>CAVQZO010000002.1:1622500-2402231 GCA_963718545.1 uncultured Solirubrobacterales bacterium
AGCGCCTGCCTAGGACACGACGTTGACGGTCACCGTCCGCGAGCGCGGCCGGTCGTCGAAGTCGAGCAGGACGATCTGCTGCCAGGTGCCCAGCGCCAACCGCCCATCCACCACCGGGACGGTCTCGGAGGGGCCGATGACCGCCGCCCGGAGGTGGGCGTACGCGTTGGTGTCGTGGTTGCGGGTGTTGTGCTCGTAGGCGCCGCTCGTCGGGATGAGCCGCTCGAGCAGCGCCTGGAGGTCGCTGACCCCACCGGGCTCGAACTCCATCGTGGTGATCGCCACCGTGGAGCCGGTGGCAAACGCGGTGACCACACCGCGATCGACCTCGGAGCTGGCCACGACCCGGGCCACCCCCTCGGTGATGTCGACGATCGCGCCGTGACCGGGCGTGTCGAGCCGCAGCATGCCGCCTTTGACCGCCACGGCGATCAGGCGATCCGCACGCGCTTGAAGCGCCGCTTGCCGACCTGGAGGACCGTGCCGTCGACGGCTTCGGGCGCCAGATCCAGAGCGTCCGCAGGAACCACCTCGCCGTCCAGCTTCACGCCGCCCTGCGCCAGCGTCCGCCGCGCCTCGGAGCTCGAGACGCCGAACGCCGCCGCGATCAGCGCCGGCAAATGAACCGTCCCCTCACCCGGCTCCCAGCGGACCTCCTCGATCTCAGCCGGGATCTCGCCCCGGACGTGAACCCGATCGAAGCCTGCCTCGGCCTCCGAGGCGGCGTCGGCCGAATGGAACCTGGTGACCAGCGCCCGGGCCAGCGCACGCTTGGCGTCCCGAGGCGACAGTCCGTCCTCGGCTGGCTGACCGAGCAGCAGCGAGTACCAGCTGGCCAGCGAGCTGTCCGGAATGCTCAACGTCTTTCCGTACATCTCGCCGGGTGAGTCGGTCACGCCGATGTAGTTGCCGAATGACTTGGACATCTTGCGCTGACCGTCGGTTCCCGTGAGCAGCGGCACGGTCAGGATCACCTGGCCCGGCTGTCCATAGGCCCGCTGGACATCTCGGCCGAGGAGGAGATTGAACTTCTGATCGGTGCCGCCCAGCTCGACGTCGGCTCGCACGGCCACCGAGTCGTAGGCCTGCAGGAGGGGGTAGAGGAGCTCCAGCATCGAGATGGGGACCCCGCCGGCCAGCCGCTTGGCGAAGTCGTCGCGCTCTATCACGTGGGCGACCGTGGTCGTGCGGAGCAGACCGAACAGCTCTTCCATCCGCATGTCGAGCCACTCCGAGTTGAACCGAACCTCCAGGTGCTCGGAATCCAGCACCTTCATTGCCTGCTCGCGGAAGGTCTGGGCGTTCGCCAGGATCTCCGCCTCGCCCAGCACGGGCCGTGTGCTCGAGCGGCCGCTGGGATCCCCCACCCGAGCCGTGTAGTCCCCGATGATCAGCACCACCTCGTGCCCCAGATCCTGAAACTCGCGCAGCTTCTGGAGCACGACCGTGAAGCCCAGATGGATGTCCGGGGCGGTGGGATCGATTCCGAGCTTGACCCGCAGCGGCCGGTCCTCGGAGAGCTTGTCCTTGAGCGCTCCCTCGGGAAGGCAATCCACCGCATTGCGCGCCAGCCAGCCGGCTGCCTTCTCCGGTGCCCACCGATCAGCTCCGAGCAGCGGCTCCACGGCCTCCAGGCGGCCGGCGCGCTCGGGCTCTGGGGCGTCCCTGGGAGAGGCTCGAGTCACGGGGCGCAATGCTAGACTCTCGCCCCCGGCAGGACCCGATGCCCGTCGCCGTCAGGGTGGGGTCCGCTCCAGGGGTCAGCTTGCCGTGGCTTCCGGCCCGAGCGCCCCACTGGAGCGTCAGTGATTGCATGAGCGTCGACCACGACATCCTGACCGAGGACACCCAGACTCCGGCTGAGCTTCCCGCGCGTTCCATCCCGGGACGCCGCGGCGGGCGCACCCCCCGAAATGGCCGTCCCCGCGGCTCTGCGGGATCGCAGCGACGCCGCCGGTCGCCGCTGAGCCTGCTGAGCCGCAACCGCGATCGCCCCCGCGTGCGCGTGCGCAAGCTGCGGTTCCTGTTCATCCTGGTCTTCTTCGTCGTCCTGGCCTTCATTTCGGCCGTGTTCGGAATGCTCACCTCGGTGGCCTCCGACCTGCCTCAGCTGGCCAACAGCACCCAATTCAGGTCGAATGTCGAGTCCTACATGTACGACGACACCGGGCAGCCGATCGGGGCGATCGCGCCGCCCACACAGCAGGCGATCGACCAGTGGAAGCAGATCTCCCCGAACGTGGACCATGCGATCATCGCGGTCGAGGACAAGCGGTTCTGGAGCGATCCGGGGATCGACATCAGGGGAGTCGCCCGCGCCGTCATATCCGACGTCTCCGGCGGCCCCAAGGAGGGGGCCTCGACGATCGCCGAGCAGTTCGTCAAGAACGCCCTGCTCGAGCAGAACAACCGCACGATCTTCGAGAAGCTTCGCGAGGCCGCGCTGGCCTTCCAGCTGGTGCACCGCTGGAAGCGGACGCGGATCCTCACCTCCTACCTGAACACGATCTACTTCGGCCACGGGGCGGTCGGGATCGAATCCGCGGCGCGCGTGTACTTCGGATGGGATCACGGCTATGACGCGGCGAACCCCGGCAGCGAGCCCCCGGGCGCCTGCGGGGACCCCACGACCAAGGACCCGCGCCGGCCCGAGTGCGCGCAGGTGCTGTACCCGTGGGAGGCGGCGATGCTGGCCGGGATGGTCGCCAACCCCAGCGAGTTCGATCCCATCGCCAGCCCCTCTCAGGCCGCGGGCCGGCGCAACCTGGTGCTCCATCTCATGCTGCAACAGCACTACATCACGCGCGCCCAGTATGAGAAGGGCGTCAACGAGCCGCTGCCGAAGGACAACCAGATCCAGCAACCCCAGGAGCCGGCAGCGGCGCCCTACTTCACCAGCTGGGTGCGCCCGCAGATCGTCGACGCCCTCGAGCGCGAGCACGTGCCGGCGAAGGTGGCCCAGTACCGCGCCTACTACGGCGGTCTGAAGGTGCAGCTGACCATCAACCTGAAGATGCAGCAGGCCGCCCAGCAGGCCATCGACGCCGAGTTCCCGCCCGGATCGAATGGACCCACGGCGTCGCTCGTGGCGATCGACAACAGGTCGGGAGAGGTGCGGGCGATGGTCAGCGGCAACGGCAACTACGCGGCCGACCCGTTCAACCTGGCCACCATGGGACATCGCCAGCCGGGTTCGTCGTTCAAGCCGTTCACGCTGGCGGCGGCACTCACGAGCGGCAAGTACGGCCCGGACTCGATCATCGACTCGGCCCCGCAGGACATCCCGTTCAAGCTGCCCGACGGCAGGATCAGCCACTTCATCGTCCACAACTTCGGGAATACGTACTCGGGGCCGATCTCGCTGAACGCGGCCACGGCGATCTCGGATAACAGCGTGTTCGCGCAGGTCGGGATGCACGTCGGCACCAGGCGAATCCGCCACTACGCCCAGCGCATGGGGATCCGTTCGCCGATCTCCACCAACCCGTCGATGATCCTCGGCGGCCTGAATACCGGCGTCTCCGCGCTCGACATGGCCCACGCCTATGAGACGATCGCCACCGGAGGCCTGAAGGTCTACAACCCGGCTCTCGGCGATGTCGGCGGCGGGCCGATCGGGATCCACTCGATTGTCTGCCCGTCCTGTCCAGACCACCGCCTGGTCAACCGCCCGAAAATGCAGCGAATCCTCCCCGCCTCCGTGGCGGCCACGATGAAATCGATGCTGGAGGGCGTGGTCGGCCCGGGTGGCACGGCGCCGAACGCGGCGATCCCGGGGGTGGTGGTGGCGGGCAAGACCGGTACCACCACAAACTACGTAGACGCCTGGTTCGTCGGCTGGACCCCCCAGATGACCGTCGCCGTCTGGGTCGGCTATCCCAACAAGGCCGTCCCCATGACCACCCTCTACAACGGCGCTCCGGTCGAGGGCGGGACCTTCCCGGCGATCATCTGGAAGAACTTCATGGTCCAGGCGCTGCAGATCCTGGCCGACGAGCACCCGTCCAGCACGTCCACGCTCCCGACGACCACGCCGACGCTGGTGACACCCACGGTCAGTACCACTCCGGCAACCGTCACCCCCACGACCCCGGCCACACCCGCGGCGCCGACCACGAATGCTCCCACCACCGGGGGCGGCACGGGCGGCGGCGGCGGAACAGCCGGCGGAACGGGCGGTGGCACCGGTGGGACAGGCGGCACCGGCGGAGGAACCGGTGGTACGGGCGGCGGCACGGGCGGAACCGGCGGTGCGGGCACGGGCGGCGCCGCACCCGGCGGCTGACGCCGGCTCACTCCCGGGCGCTCAGCCCAACGTCTACCCCGGGCGGACCGGCGCCGACAGGTGCCGGTTGGCGGCGGCACAGAAGCGCCACGGCAGCTCCACCGCCTTGGTGATCCCGATCCGGCGCCCGACCACCACCTCGGGGTCAGCCCAGGGTGGTTCCCGGCCCGAGATGACCACCGGGCCCGAAGCCAGGTCACACCCGTTGTCGCTCAGCCCGATGCCCAGTGCCTGCGTGAGCTTCCCGGGGCCGGAGCACAGGTCACGCAGGCGCGCGGCAGGCATCCCGCGCCGCCGCGTCATGACCTCGAGTCCGGACACCGGCTCGAGCGCGCGGATCAGGACGGCCGCCCCCACGTCCGGGGGCTCGCAGACGGCGTTCAGCATGGCGTGGACCCCGTAGGAGCGGTAGACGTAGGCCAGCCCAGGCGGCCCGAACAGCGTCGCCGTGCGGGCGGTCAGCCCGGCAAACGCGTGACAGGCCGGCTCGGAGTCGTGGTAGGCCTCGCTCTCCACGATCACTCCCGAGCAGGCGCCGTGCGTGACCATGCAGCCGATCAGTTCGCGGGCCACCTCGAGCACGGGCCGGTCATAGAAGTCCGCGGGCAGGCCCGGCGGGCCAGCGTTCATCCGCCCGCCCGCGCCGCCGCCATCCGCTCACGGGCCTGCTTGATCTGGCGGCTGACCATGGCCAGGCTGGTCCCCCCCACCGAGGTCTTCGACTCGAGCCAGGCCCGCTGCCCGAGCACCTCGTAGAACCCCTCGTCCAGCAGGTCGCTGGCCTGCTTCAGCTCCTCCATCCCCAGATCCGACAGCGACTTGCCCTCCTCCAGGGCGCGCCGCACCAGCCCCGCCACCACTCCGTGCGCCTCCCGAAACGGCAGGCCCCGCTTGACCAGCAGGTCGGCGATGTCGGTGGCGGCCAGGAACTCATCGGCGGCGGCGGCGGCCAGGCGCTCGCGATCGAAGCGAATCGATCCGGTCATCCCGCGTGCGGCGGCCAGCGCCAGCTCCAAGGTGTCCGCCGCGTCGAACAGGTGCTCCTTGTCCTCCTGCATGTCCTTGTTGTAGGTCAGCGGCAGGCCGTGCAGGACCCCGGCGAAGGCCGAGAAATGACCGCTGACCCGGGGCGCCTTGGCCCGCAGCAGCTCGGCCACGTCAGGGTTCTTCTTCTGGGGCATGATCGAGGAGCCCGAGGCCCACGCATCCGAGACCTCGCAGAAGCCGAACTCCTCGCTCGACCACATGACGATCTCGGCGCCCAGCCGCGACAGATGTGTGGCACAGACGGTGGCGGCGGCCAGGTAGTCCAGCACGAAGTCGCGATTCGAGACAGCGTCGATGGAGTTCTCAGCCGGGCGCTCGAAGCCGAGCTCCTGCGCCACCCGTTCGCGATCGGTGTCGAAGTTCACCCCGGCCAGGGCCCCGGCACCGAGCGGCAGCGCCGCCGTGCCGGTCAGTCCAAACCGGAACCGGGCTGCGTCGCGGAGCAGCATCCACACGTAGGCCAGGAGGTGGTGGCTGAGATACACCGGTTGGGCGCGCTGCAGGTGCGTGTAGCCCGGCATCGGCCAGTCGAGGTGGCGCTCGGCCAGCTCGATCAGCGTCTCGGCCAGCTCCAGGCATCCCGCCTCCGCGTTCAGGATGGCTTCTCGCACGAACATGGCGACATCCGTGGCCACCTGATCGTTGCGCGAGCGCGCGGTGTGCAGCCGCCCGCCGGACCGGCCGGCCAGCTCGGTGACCCGCCGTTCGATGGCCGTGTGGATGTCCTCGTCCCCGTCCGCGAACGGGAAGCTCTCCGACTCCAGCTCGCCGGCCACCTGGCGCAGCGCGCGCTCGAGCGCGTCACGGTCCTCGCCCGTGATGATGCCCTGGGCGGCCAGCATCGCCACGTGGGCCTCAGACTGGCGAATGTCGAACGGCGCCAGGCGGCGGTCGAAGGCCAGCGAGTCGTTCATCCGCCGGAAGATCTCGCTGGGTGGCTCGCTGAACCGGGACATGGCCCGGTGATACTAGGGCGAAGCCGACGCTCGGTCCGCCGCCCGGCCGGCCAGCCGGGCGGCGGGTGGGTCACGCCACGACCGAGCGGCGAGCGCTCAGCACCTCCCGCAGAGCCTCCACGACCCGCGCCACCTGGCCATCGGTCATCTCCGGGAAGAACGGCAGGGCCAGCGCCCGCTCGGCCACGTCCTCGCACACCGGGAACTGGCCCGGCCGGTAGCCGAACGCCTCCCGGTAATAGCTCATCAGGTGCAGAGCCGGGAAGTAGGGCTTGCTGGGGATGTGACGCTCGGCCAGGGCCTGCATGGTCGAGTCGCGATCGACCCCGCGCGGCAGCTGCACGACGAACACGAACCAGCCGCGGCGCGCCTGCCCCCGTTCCGGGCAGGGCAGCCCAAGCCCCTCCACATCGCTCAGGGCATCGAGGTAGAGACCGGCGACACGCGCCCGTCCGCCCAGCAGATCATCCAGGCGCTCCAGCTGCGCCAGACCCAGCGCGCAGGCGATGTCCGACAGCCGGTAGTTGTAGCCGAGACGGTCGTGGTCGAGCCAGTCCATGTTGGGGGACCGGCCCTGGTTGCGCTCTGAATCGATCTCGGGCTTGACCTCGGGAGCCGATCCCGTGATGACGCCACCCTCCCCGGTCGTCAGCTGCTTGTTGGCGTAGAAGCCGAACACGGCCAGGTGACCGCGCCCGCCCACCTCTCCGCCGTCCTCGTAGCGGGCCCCGAGCGCCTCACATGCGTCCTCCACGAGCGGAACGCCGAGCCGCTCGAAGGCCACCATGTCGGCCGGATATCCGAACACATGCACGGGCATGATCGCCTGGGTGCGCGAGGTGATCGCCGCCTCGGCCGCGGCGGGGTCCAGGTTGAGCGTCACGGGGTCGATGTCGGCGAACACCGGCCGAGCCCGCTCGTAAACGGCCACGTTGGGACTGGCGGCGAACGAGAACGGGGAGGTGATCATCTCGCCTCCGTCGCTCACCCCGGTCGCGCGGACGGCCAGGTGCAGCCCGGTCGTGCCGGACGAGACCGCGCTGGCCCAGCCGGCGCCGACGCGCGCGGCGAATGCTCGCTCGAACTCCCCCAGCCGCGGGCCGAGCGACAGCTGCCCGGAGCGGAGGACCTCCAGCACCAGCTGCTCCTCCCGCTCGCCCAGGACCGGGCGAGCCAGCGGGATATCCCCGTCCTCCCCGGCGGTCACTGGGTGCGCGCCGCGTCCGGGCTGGCCGCCGCCTCTCCCCTGAGGCGCCGGGACGCACCCTGCATGCCGAACTCCAGGGAGTCGACCAGGGCCTCCCAGGAGGCCTCGATCACATTCTCGGATACGCCGATAGAGCCCCACACCGTCTCGCCGTCTGAGGCGTCGAGCAGAACCCGTGTCACCGCTCCGGTGCCCTTGGCCTCATCGAGGATGCGGACCTTGAAGTTGACCAGATCGATGTCGGCCAGGTGGGGGTGGATCTCCACCAGCGCGTCGCGGAGCGCTCGGTCCAGCGCATTGACCGGGCCGTTGCCCTCGGCCGTGCGCACGTAGCGCTCGCCGGCGACCCAGATCTTGATCGTCGCCTCGGTCTCGACCCGGCCGTCGGCCCGCTTCTCCACGATCGCCCGCCAGGATTCGAGCCGGAACAGCGGCTCGTACTCGCCCGTCTCCTTGCGCAACAGCAACTCGAAGGAGCCGCCGGCCGCCTCGTAGTGGTACCCCTGGTGCTCCAGCTCCTTGACGTGCTCGATCACGCGAGCCGCCTGCGTGCCGTCCAGCTCGATGCCGGCATCCGCGGCTCGGCTCAGCACCGTTCCCTTGCCCGACAGCTCGGAGACCAGCACCTCCCGGTCGTTGCCGACCACGGCGGGATCGATGTGCTCGAAGGTGGAGGGCTCGGCGGCCACTGCCGCCACGTGCATCCCGCCCTTGTGGGCGAACGCGTTGCGGCCCACGTAGGGCTGGTCGGGATCCGGCGTGAAGTTGAGCAGCTCGTCGAAGAAGTGCGCGGTCTCAGTCAGCGAGGCCAGCTGCGCCGGCGTCACGCATTCGTGGCCGAGCTTGAGCTGGAGGTTGGGGATGATCGTGACCAGGTTGGCGTTGCCGCACCGCTCGCCGTAGCCGTTCACCGTGCCCTGCACGTGCGTGGCTCCCTCACCGACCGCAGCCAGCGTGCAGGCCACCGCGCAGCCGGAGTCGTCATGGCAATGGATGCCGACGCCCGCACCCTCGCCGGCCAGCTCCGGCACGACCACCGCCATCGCCCGGGCGATGGCCGCGGGCAGCGTGCCTCCGTTGGTGTCGCAGCAGGTGACCGTCTGCGCGCCGGCCTGTGAAGCGGCGCGCAGGCACCGCAGCGCGTAGTCCGGATCGTCGGCGAAGCCGTCGAAGAAGTGCTCGGCGTCGTAGATGACCCGCTTGCCGGCGCCGACCAGGAAGGCCACGGACTCGGAGACCATCCGCAGGTTCTCCTCCGCGGTCACCTTGACTACCTTCTCCAGGTGCAGGCCCCAGGTCTTGCCGACCAGCGTGCATACCGGGGCAAAGCAGTCGGCCAGGATGCGCAGCGCCGGATCCTTGTCGGCGGCCACATCGCGCCTGCGGGTCATGCCGAACGCGGCGATCTCGGCCTGCCGGAACCGCTCACCCTCCAGGAGGCCGAACAGCTCCAGTTCCTTGGGATTCGAGCTCGGGAAGCCGGCCTCGATCAGATTGATCCCCAGTTCGTCCAGACGATGGGCGACCCGCACCTTCTCGGCGGCGGACAGGGACATCCCCTCCCCCTGCATGCCGTCGCGCAGGGTTGTGTCGTAGAGCTCGATCCGGCTCATCGGTGTCTTACGCGGACCTACGCGGGTCCGGCCGCCGGGGCGTGGTGGTCTACGGGGACGCTGACCACGTCGAGCCACTCGAGATAGCGAGGATCGCGGCCGTGCAGCGCGTCCTCGAACACCCGCTGGAGCTCCTGGGTGACGGGTCCCGGCTGGCCGGAGCCGATCGCGTGGTCGTCGATCTCCCGCACCGGCACGAGCTCGGCGGCCGTACCGGACAGGAAGACCTCGTCGGCCAGGTACAGCTCGGCCCGGGCCAGATCCCGCTCCACCACCTCGTAGCCGTGGTCACGGGCGATCTGCAGGATCGACCGGCGGCAGATCCCGTCGAGGATCCCCGCGGTCTGAGGCGGGGTGAGGATGACGCCGTCACGCACCACGTAGATGTTCTCGCCGCTGCCCTCGCACACGAACCCCCGAGGGTCGAGCAGGATCGCCTCCTGGTAGCCCGCCTTGGTGGCCTCGATCTTGGCCAGCACGCTGTTCAGGTACTGGCCTGAGGCCTTGGCGTGCGGGATCAGCGAGTCGTGCGGGATCCGCCGCCAGCTGGCGACCTTGGCCCGCACGCCCTTGGTCTTGCCCTCCTCGCCCAGATACGCCCCCCACGGCCACACCGCGATCGCCACGTCGACGGGAGCATCCAGCGGATAGAGCCCCATCTGGCCGTAGCCCCGGAACGCGATCGGCCGGATGTAGCACTCGCGCAGGCCGTTGGCCGAGATCAGCTGGTGCGTGGCCGAGCGCAGCTCCTCCAGGGAGTAGGGAATCGGCATGTAGTAGAGCTCGGCCGACTTGAACAGGCGGTCCAGGTGGTCGGTGTGGCGGAAGATGGCGGGGCCGTGCTCGGTGTCGTACGCCCGCTCACCCTCGAACACCCCGGTGCCGTAGTGCAGGCCGTGCGTCAGTACGTGGACCTTGGCGTCCTCCCAGGCAACCAGTTCGCCGTTGTGCCAGATGACGTCGGCTTGTTCCACGAAAATGCTCCTTAGATGAGTTTGAGAACGGCCTGGGTGGCCTCGCGAGTGCTCGCGCTGCCCCCCAGATCTCGCGTGCGCAGGCCCTCCGCCAGCGTCCGATCGACCGCCGATTCTACCGCCGCCGCCTGCTCCTCCCAGCCAAAACCGTGGCGCAGCATCAGCGCCGCGGACAGGAACATGGCCAGCGGGTTGGCCGCCCCCGTGCCCGCGATGTCAGGCGCCGAGCCGTGCACGGGCTCGAACACGCCGGGTCGGCCAGGCTCTCCCAGCGACGCGCTGGGCAGCAGGCCGATGGAGCCCGTGAGCATCGCCGCCTCGTCGCTGAGGATGTCCCCGAACATGTTCTCGGTGACGATCACCTCGAAGCGAGCCGGGTTGGACACGAGCTGCATGGCCGCGTTGTCGACCAGGATGTGCTCAAGCTCCAGCTCCGCGAACTCGGCGGCGTGCAGTTCGCGCACCACCTGGCGCCACAGGCGGCTGGTCTCCAGCACGTTGGCCTTGTCGACGCTGGCCACCCGCGAACGGGCGGCCCGAAACGCCACCCGGGCGATCCGCTGCACCTCCTCGCGCGTGTAAACGCACGCGTCAGAGGCCCGATCGTCGGTGCGGGTCTTCTCCCCGAAGTAGATCCCGCCGGTCAGCTCCCGCACGACGAGCAGATCGGTCCCCTGAATCACCTCCCGCTTGAGCGGACTGGCGTCGTACAGGGCCGGAGACGGCCTCACCGGCCGCAGGTTGGCGAACAGCCCGAGCCCCTTGCGCAGCCCGAGCAGGCCCTGCTCGGGCCGGGGTTTGTCCGGATCGGTGGTGTCCCACTTCGGCCCTCCGACGGCGGCCAGCAGCACCGCGTCCGACTGGCGGCAGGCCTCCAGGGTCTCGTCGGTCATCGCGATGCCGTGCGCATCGATCGAAGCGCCCCCGAACACCTGCTGCTCGTAATCGAGCTCGGCACCCACGGCGCCCAGCAGCTCGACCGCGGCCGGCAGGATCTCTGGCCCGATCCCGTCGCCGGGCAGGAGCACGACCTTGTTGGACATCAGCGTCTCGATTCAGGAGTTCGTGAGCACCGAGAAGGTGCCAAGGGGGTGCTGAGCAAGGACGCAGGAGGCCGGCACCGACAGCGAAGCTGTTGGTGGCAGCAGCGCTGCGCGAGCCGACGAGGACGCAGCACAGCGCGCCCTGGGTGCCTTCGAATGTTCGCGAACTCCTGCATCGGGACGCTAAACGCGGGCCGCCTCTGGCTCGTCGAGTGGCCGCGGCGGCCTCGACTGGGGGGCGCGGCTCAGATGAGACGGCCACCAGTTCCGGCGCCCCAGGAGGATCACGACCGAGGGCACCAGCAGCGTGCGGACCAGGAACGTGTCCATCAGAATCCCCGCCGCCAGGCCGAAGCCGATCGCCCGCAGCTGGCTGCCCCCCGAGCCACCGCCACCCACGATCGCGAACACGGCGAAGGTGCCCGCCAGGATCAGCCCGGCCGAGGTGACCGTGGAGCCGGTACGACCGATCGCCTTGACCACCGCGTCGCGCAGCGGCAGCGTCCGGGCCTCCTCGCGGATCCGGGTCATGACCAGGATGTTGTAGTCCTCGCCCAGCGCCAGCAGGAAGACGAACATCAGGAACGGGAGGATGAAGCTGATCCCGCCCTCGCCCGCCAGATCGATGAACACGATCGTGGCGACTCCAAGCGAGGCCAGGTAGGACAGGCCCACGCTGACGATCAGGTAGAGCGGGGCCACCAGGCTGCGCAGCACCAGGGCCAGCAGGATCCCGATCGCGATGATGGCCACCGGAACGACCACGGCAAGGTCGTGGTTGGCCGTGCTGTTGATGTCGTAGACCGCCGCGGCCTCCCCGGCCACGCCGCTGTCCCGGGCGCCTGACCGGTTCGCGGCGGAGCGCAGCACCGATCGGATGTGAGGGGTCGCGGTCATCGCCCCGGTGGAGCCCTGGCCGCCGGCGATCAGGGCGGCCTCGAACTGCACCACCGTGCCGCTGGCGGACACGAGCGCGGACTCCGAGCGGTAGGCGTTGTACAGCCGGGCAGGGATGTGCACCGAGGCCGGCTTGGCCACGGGCAGACGCTGAGGGGGCCCCAGCCGAGCGTGCAGAAGCGACAGCTCGGCCGGCGTCAGCGCCGTGCCATTCGGGTTGAGCGGACCGACCAGCGCCCGGAACGCTCCCGAGGAACGCAGCACCTGGTCGGCGGGCTGCAACCGGACCGGGGTGTCCCAGACCGGCTGGCGGTAGGCGAGGATCAGGTTGGCCGGGTTATTGGAGGTTTGGGGGAAGTGGCTGGCCAGAGCGGCGTTGCCAGCGGCGGCATCCGATCCCTTGGGAGCGCTCTGGTCACCCCCGAACCCGCCCGCCTTGTAACCGAGGGCACCGGCGGCCAGGGCCAGGAAGATGAGGACCCCGGCGATCAGGGTCTTCCCCGGATGCTGGACCAGGCGCGCGGCCACCCGGCCCCACAGTCCCTCTCGCTGGCTCCCGGCACGGATCTTCGAGGGCCAGAACGCGCGGGGGCCGAGGATCGCCAGGAGGGCCGGGAGCAGCGTCAGGCCGAGGCTCAGGATCACGGCCACCCCGATCGCCAGCGGGATGCCCAGGTCGTGGTAGATCCCGAACGTCGCCAGCAGCAGGGTGAGGAGCGCCAGCATCACGGTGCCGGCCGAGCCGGTGATCGACTCGCCCACCCGCAGCAGCGCATTCTCGACCGCCTGCCTGGGTTCCGATCCGTCCCGCAGCTCCTCGCGGACCCGGAACACCAGGAACAGCCCGTAGTCGGTGCCGGCCCCTAGGAGCAGGATGATCATCAGGATCTCCGTGATCGAGGAGATCTTCAGCCCGGCCGAACCAAGTCCGCCGACCAGTCGCTCCGCGATCACGAGGGCCAGGCCGCTCGGCAGGAGCGTGATGATCGCCGCCGGCACCGAGCGGAACACGAACAGCAGCAGGACGATGATGAAGAGGAACGAGAACATCTGCACCTTGCCGCCGGCCTTGTTGGAAGAGGCCTGATTGGCCACTACAGTTGCGGCCTGCCCGGCGAGGTGCAGCTGAAGCCCCGCCGGCGGATTGGCCTGCTTGAACGTCTGCTGCAGGGCGGCGATGACCGGTCTGTCCTTGTTGATGTCGTTGACGTTGAAGTTGGCGCGCACCCGGATCACCGCCGCCTGGCCGTCGGCGGAGACGCCGGTCAGCTGGCTCGAGACGACCGTGTGCACGCGCGCGGCCAGCGCCGCCTCGCGTTGCATGGCCGCCAGATCGCCGCCGCTGAGGGGGCCCGGCCGCGTGGCGATGATCGTGATGTCCGCCACGCGTCCATTGGCTCCCGCTCCCAGGATGGGAGTGGCCAGATCGGCCGCCTTGGCGCTCGGGGCGTTGGTGGGGAGGAACGAGCTGTTGTTGTCGTTGATCTGGCTGGCCAGCGACGGGAGCGCGGCGGTGGAGACGATCGCCGCCAGGATCCAGAAGGCCACGATCGGCCAGCGAAAGCGCACGACGAACCGGCCCAGCGCCTGATAGAGGGCATCTACCGTGACGGTCGGGCGCACTGGAGCGATGGTAGCGACGGACCCCCTCAAGTCCGGCCCGGGTCTGGGCCGATACGTGTCGGGGGCCGGGGGGCCGCTTTCGCGAAACGGACTTCTTGTCACTTCAGCCACACCAGATCGTCTCCCTCTCGACCAACCGGCTGTTCGAGCTGATCGAGCACGCCCCGATCGCGATGGTCCTGCTGGATCCGTGGGACGATCACGGCCGCAGAGTGGTCAGCGAGGGCCTGGCGAGCCTGCTCGGCTACACGCAGAAGGACCTGTCCTCCAAGCGTCTGCGCGACATCCTCCATCCGGAGGATCCGGGGGCGGGCGGGCTCCTGGCAGAGCTTCGGGAGGGAGGCCGGGACCACTTCCAGGTGGAGTCGCGCTACCACCACCGGGACGGACACTACGTCTGGTTGCTGGTCACGGGCGCGATGATCCGCGGTCTGGACGGGGAGCCGCTGTACGTCCTCGGGCACATGGCCGACATCACCAAGAACAAGCAGTCAGAGGAGGAGCTCCGGCGCGCCGCCCAGCTCCAGCACACCCTGACGAGCAATCTGCCGGATACCACGGTGGCGCTGATCGACCGACACCTCCGCGTTCTGGCTGTGGAGGGGTCCGGTGAACGGATGCTCACCCACCTGGCGGCCGTCGGGCAACAGCTTGACGAGATCACGCATCTCTCTGCCGGGCGGCGGGACAACCTCGTGCGCCACGTCCGTCGCGCGCTGGAAGGCGATCACCAGGAGTACCGGGCCGAGTATGAGGACCGCGCATTTCACACAACGGTCTCGCCGCTGTTCGACGAGGGGGACAGCCCGTACGCCGCAGTGCTCGTCGCGCGCGACGTGACATCCGAGCACATCGCCCACCAGCAACTTCGCCGCCTGGCCCGCTACGACAGCCTGACCGGCTTGCCCAACCGCGATGCCTTCCGCGAGCGGCTCGACGATTCCATTCGGGAGCCCGATCTCGGGCGCGAGCAGAGCCTGGTCTTCCTGGACATCGACAACTTCAAGCAGGTCAATGACTCGCTCGGTCATGACGCCGGCGACGAGCTGCTGCGCCTGGTCGCCGACCGGGTGCGCGGCTGTGTCCGGGACAGCGACGAGGTGTTCCGGCTGTCAGGCGACGAGTTCACGGTGATCCTCTCCGACCTCCCGATCGAATCCGTCGCCGCCGTCGCCCAGCGTATTCTGGACGCCATCGCCCAGCCGATGGTGATGGCCGACCACGAGCTGTTCCCGAGCGCCTCGCTGGGCATCGCCCGTTCCTCGCAGGTGCGTGACGCCGGCCGCGAGCTCCTGAAGGCCGCCGATATGGCGATGTACGCCGCCAAGCGCGACGGCCGCAACACGTACCGCTTCTTTCAGCCCGCCATGGCCACCGCCGCGGAGGATCGTTTGCGCCTGTCCTCCGACCTGCACCGGGCGGTGGAGCGCGACGAGCTGGTGCTCCATTACCTGCCCCAGGTCTCGCTGCCCGGCCAGGACATCGTCTCGGTCGAGGCGCTGGTGCGCTGGCAGCACCCGGAGCGGGGTTTCATCCAGCCGATGGAGTTCATCCCGGTCGCCGAGGAGACGGGTTTGGTCGTGTCCCTCGGGGCGTGGGTGATCGAAGCCGCCTGCCGCGATCTGGCCGCCTGGCGCGCCCGTGGGGTCACCAACCTGCGGGTGGCCGTCAACGTTTCCGCCGCGCAGCTCAAGCCTGCGCTGGCCGGCATCGTCCGGAGCGCTCTCCAGAACAGCGGGCTGCCCGCCACGGCGCTGGAGCTGGAGATCACTGAGAGCGCTCTGATGGACGCCCAGCAGACCGAGCCGATCCTGCGGACTCTCAAGAAGATCGGGGTCGGGCTGGCCATCGACGACTTCGGAACCGGCTACTCGTCCCTGTCCCGGCTGCGTGCCCTGCCGATCGACATGCTCAAGATCGACCGCTCGTTCGTCGCCGATCTGCCCGATTCACAGGACGCCGCGGCCCTGGTCCGCTCGATCATCCTGCTGGCCGACAGCCTCGGCGTGGCCACCCTGGCCGAGGGCGTGGAGACCGCGGCGCAACGCGACCATCTCTCCCAGCAGGGTTGCGGCATGGCCGCCGGATGGCTGTGGAGCCGGCCCGTTCCGGCCGAACAGCTGCTTGGTCAGGTGGCCCGGGCGGTCATGTTCAGCCGCACGTAGTCGAGCACGAACGGCCGTTCGCAGCGAGCCAGCACAGCGTCGACGAACGCCCCCTGCCGTTCGCGCGGGAGCCGGTCCAGGTGCCGGACGAGGCACACCGTCCGCACGAACGGTGCCGGGTCCTCCAGCGGCGTCGGACGTTCCTCCAGCCAGGTCTCCACGTCGGCGAACCCGGCCGCCTGGAGCCGCTCCGCCGTCTCAGGCGCATCCGCGTAGTTCCACGGTCCAACCCAGTCCCGGAAATACTCCGCGTACGGCTCCTCGTGCGCCACCTGGTCCGCCGTGCGCCGGAAGCGTTCGATGTTGCCCTGGCCGCCGCACTGGCCCATGAGCCGGCCGCCCGGCTTCAGATTCCTCCGCAGCGCCGCGAACAGGGCGGAGTGGTCGGCAATCCAGTGGAAGGTGGCGTTGGAGAAGACCACGTCGACGGGCTCAGGCAGGTCCAGCTCCACCAGGTCCTGGCACAGGACGACGGCCCGGCCCCCCAGAGCCTGTGCGGCATGCTCAACCATCGAGGGCGCCACGTCGACCCCGAACACGCGTCCCCGCGGTACCCGATCCGCCAGCAGCGCCGTGACCCGCCCGCTGCCGCAGCCGGCGTCGAGCACGACCTCGTCGCCGCGGAGCTCGAGTCGCGCCAGCTGCTCCACCGCCCACTTGAACTGCGGATCGGACACGCGGTCGTAGGTTCCGGCGTCCCAGTCACGTGAGGGACGGTCAGCGTGCCCAAAGCCGCTGACCGTCACGGCAACGCGGTCGTTTTCGGCCCCGGCCGCTCGCGCTCGCTCTCATAACAAGCGATCGCATCCTCCTGGGCCAGCGTCAGCCCGATGTCGTCCAGCCCGCCCAGCAGCCGGTGCTTGATCTCCGGATCGATCTGAAATGACTCCGACCCACCCGGCCAGCGCACCTCCTGCGCGCGCAGGTCGACCTGGCACTCGCCGGCCGCCGCGATCGCCCGGCACGCCTCCGCCGGGAGTTCCACCGGGAGCAGCCCGATCTTGGTGCAGTTGGAGCGGAAGATGTCGGCGAAGCTGGGCGCGATGATCGCCTGGAAGCCGTAGTCCTCGAGCGCCCAGGGGGCGTGCTCGCGGCTCGAGCCGCAGCCGAAGTTGCGCCCCGCCACCAGCACCGGGTTCTTGGGCAGATCCCAGCCCGGCTCCTTGGCCCAGTCGAAGAACAGGAACTCCCCGAATCCGGTGCGCTCGACACGCTTGAGGAACTGCTTGGGGATGATCTGGTCGGTGTCGATGTCGTCCCGGTCCAGGACGGACACCCGGCCGGTGATCGTCTCGATCGCTCTCATCACGCGTTCACCACCTCACGACTCCAGGAACGGATATCCACGAAATGGCCCTCGATCGCCGCCGCGGCCGCCATCTGCGGGGAAACCAGGTGCGAGCGGGCGCCGCGGCCCTGACGTCCTTCGAAGTTCCGGTTCGAGGTGGAGGCCACCCGCTCGCCGGGAGCGGCGATGTCCGGGTTCATGCCCAGGCACATCGAGCAGCCGGCACCCCGCCAGTCAAACCCGGCGGCGCGGAACACTTCGTCGAGCCCCTCGGATTCCGCCTGCGCCTTGACTTGCGCCGAGCCCGGCACGACCATCGCGTACACGCCGTCGGCCACCTGGCGCCCGCGCACCACCTCGGCGGCAGCCCGCAGGTCGCCGATCCGCGAGTTCGTGCACGAGCCGATGAACACGCGGTCCAGGCGGATCTCCTCGATCGGCGTGCCCGCCGCCAGGCCCATGTAGTCGAGCGCTCGCTCGTCCTGTTCCGAGCTCGGTTGGGGGACGGCGTCGGACACCGGAGCGACCATCCCGGGGTTGGTCCCCCAGGTGACCATCGGGCTGACCCGCGAGGCATCGACCACGACCTCGCGGTCAAACGTGGCGCCCGGCTCGGTGTACAGCTCGCGCCACTCGTCCGGCACGTTCTCAGGCGCGCCCGGCCTCCCGATGACGTACTCGAACGTGGTCTGGTCGGGCGCGATCATTCCCGCCCGGCCACCCGCCTCGATCGTCATGTTGCAGACGGTCATCCGTCCCTCCATCGACAGCGCCTCGATGGCGGGTCCGGCGTACTCGACCGCATGTCCCACGGCCCCGGCGACGCCGATCTGGCCGATCGTGGCCAGGATCAGGTCCTTGGCCGTCACGCCGAAGCCGGGCTCACCCTCAAAGCGAATCAGCATCGACTTTGGCTTTGACTGCACCAGGCATTGGGTGGCCAGCACGTGCTCCACCTCGCTCGTCCCGATCCCGAAGGCCAGCGCCCCGAACGCGCCGTGGGTGGCCGTGTGGCTGTCGCCGCAGACGATCGTCATGCCCGGCTGGGTCACCCCCAGCTCCGGCCCGATCACGTGCACGATCCCCTGCTGCTCTGAGCCCAGCGAGTACACAGGGATCCCGAACTCCTCGCAGTTGCGCTCGAGCGTCTCCACCTGGACGCGGGATAGATCGTCCTTGATGCGGGCGGCCACGGGCGTGCCGTCGGTGGGGACGTTGTGGTCGGCGGTGGCCAGCGTGCGATCGGGCCGGCGCACGGTGCGCCCGTTCAGGCGCAGACCGTCGAAAGCCTGGGGACTCGTGACCTCGTGGACCAGGTGGAGGTCGATGTAGAGAAGGCCGGGAGCCACCTCGTGGCGCTCCCAGATCTTGTCGAACAGCGTCTTGGGCATTCCTTGTCTCTCAGCTCCTTCGCAGGCCGGCGCTCACGATTGCGAGCATCACAGCCTCCTCGCTCCCAGGGTTCTCGAAGTGGTGGTCCAGGTCGGCATCGAAGGTGACGCAGTCACCGGTGGCCAGCTCGTAACTGCGCCCGTCAAAGACGAGCGCCAGCCGGCCGGACTGCACCAGCGCCGTTTCCCGGCTGCCGGGCTCGTGCCTGGGCGGATCACCGGGCCCCCCGGTGCGGGCTCCCGGCGCGAGGCGGTGCCGGGAGAGCTCGGCCCGCTGGCCCGGCAGTGGCGGGCTGAGGATCTCGTAGCTGTGGCCCTTACCGGCCCGAGGTCCCTGCCGGCGATCGGCCGCCCGGACGACGGTCACCGCCCCATCTTCGTCGAGGCGCAGCAGCTGGGAGAGGCGAAGGTCCAGACCGGCGGCGATGCGACCGGCCACCTGCATCGTGGGCGAGGTCTCGCCCCGCTCCACCTGGCTTAGCATCGGCGCACTCACGCCCGAGCGTTCGGCCAACTCCCGCAGCGACAGGTCCATCGCCTCGCGCAGTAGCCGGATCCGGGCGCCGAGGGCGTCAGCGCCCTGGCTCGGGGTCAGCAGGTCAGTCACTACGGCCGTACGTTATCACGTACGGCCGTATGCGATCACTTCCAGCGGAAGCGGCGCACCAGCCTTCTCGCCAGGTGCTCGGCCGCCGCCACCTCGTTGCTCACAGGCAGCGCACCAAACGGATTGTCGACCTGGATGACGATGCTGTTGAGGCCCGCCACCACACCCAGCGACACACCTGCCGTGAACGGCGTCGGGCTGAGACTGGTGCTGGCCCGCTGGGTGTAGAGCCATGCGGAACGGCCACCGGTGCACGAAACCCGCCTCCGGCAGTCGCCCAGATGCGCCACGGGGACGAACCCCGAGGCGGGCTGGAGACGCTGCAGCTCACGGAACTGGACGCGGATGATCGGCTTGTCCGGAACCTGCAGGCTGGACTGTCTCTCCATGAAATTGCAGTGCAGGACCGGAGCGATGCTGGTCCTCCAGTAGGGCTTGCGGGCCTTGACCTGGACGCCAAAAGTTCTCTGAACACGGGCTTTCGACACCCAGCCGCAGCGCGGGATCGGGAAGTGGTGGGCGCTGGCCGGCGCGGCGCAGGCCAGCGAAGCTGACACGGCCGCGAGGGCGCCCAGGGTCGGGAACAGCCGGTTCTTGAACTGGGTGGGCATCGAGTCCAAATCGGCAGCTGGGCAGGCCTACTTGAGCGGCCTCCGGGGGAGGCGGACGAGATGGGTAGCCTCGGTCAGGTGCCGTCCCGCCCGGACATCCTCGTGCTCGGAGGCGGTGGCGTGCTGGGCGAAGCCTGGCTGACCGGGATGTTGGCCGGGCTGGAGGACGGCGCCGGCGTGGACATGCGGCGGTGCGAGTATCTGGTCGGCACCTCGGCCGGAAGCATCGTGGCGGCCAGGCTGGCCGCCGGCCAGTCTCCCCGCCGCCCGTCGGATCTGCGCGAAGTCTGGGGCGACGCCGAGGATGAGGCCACCCCGTCGGCGCCCGCCCGCGCCGTCCAGCTGGCCCGCAGCGCCGGTGAGTGGGCGGTCGCGCTCACCACTCCGGCGGTGTCCCTGTCATTGGCCGCCACCGCCTCGGGGGGCGCCGTGGCCCGGGCCGCGGCGTTGCGGGCGATGGGGCGTGGCAGCATGTCGCTGGACCGGCTCCAGCGCGAGGTGAACGGGCTGCACGCGCGCTTCGACGGCCGCCTGAGGATCACCGCCGTGAACCGGCGCAACGGCCGGCGGGTGGTCTTCGGGCGGCCCAGCGCTCCACCCGCCTCGGTCGGTGCGGCGGTGGCGGCATCCTGCTCGGTGCCCTGGCTGTTCGCCCCCGTGCGCATCAGAGGTCAGGAGTACGTGGACGGCGGCGTGTGGAGTCCGACCAACCTGGACGCCGCGCCGGCGGGTCGCGGCAGTGAGGTTCTGTGTCTCAATCCGACCGCCAGCCTGGCCGGTTACGGCGGCCTGCTGACCGCGGCGCGGTTCACGTCCCGGAGCGTCATGGCCGTCGAGGCGGCCGCGCTGCGGCGCCGGGGAGCCGCGGTCAGAGTGGTCTCCCCGGACGCGGAGTCGGCCGCGGAGATGGGTTGGAACCTGATGTCAGCCGAGCCGAGCAGCCGCGTGCTCGCCGCCGCCTACCGTCAGGGGCGCCGTCTCGCCGGATGATCGAACCCGCGCGGGGGGTTGACTCCGGCATGAGCCCGGTGAGAGGATCGCCTCCATGGGGCTTCTGGGGGCATTCCGGAGCCGTAGCCGGGTACGCCGTTACCCCGAGCTGAGTGCGCGCCTGAGAAGGATCGTCTCCGTCGCGGCGCTGACCGCGTGCGTGTTCCCCGCCGCGGCGGCGGCCGACTGGACTCAACCGGTGGCCGGCTCGCTGAACGTCGACCCCGCCGGCTTTGCCTCCAGCACGCAGGTCACAGCCATCAACGGTGCCCCCTGGGTGACGTGGATCGAGGCGAGCGACAGCGCGGTCCGGATCAAGCGCCTGACCACTTCCGGCTGGCAATTGGTCGGCGGCTTGGTCAACGACGGTCTGTACTACACCTCCTCCGTATCGACCACCTCGCTGTCCGGGCAGCCCTACGTCGCCTACTCCGAGGAAAACGGCTCGTCCGTCTCGCAGATCCACGTCCGCCGGTTCAACGGCACCAGCTGGGTAGACGTCGGCGGCAGTTCGCTCAACCTGAACACCGCAGATCAGGCGGGATCTCCGGCGATCGCCGACATCGGGGGCAGCCTCTACGTGGCCTGGTCGGAGAGCAACGGGGCCGCCTATCAGCTGCATGTAGCCAGCTACAACGGGTCGAGCTGGACACAGGTCGGCTCAGGCTCGCTCAACGTCAGCCCGACCTCATCGGCTGAATTCGATGTCCTCACCGGGGTCGGCGGCGTCCCGTACTTGGCCTGGCTGGAGAATGCAGGCACTTCCACCGCGCCGAGCCAGCTCTACGTCGACCGCTTCACCAGCGGGAGCTGGCAGCCCGTCGGCTCCAGTCCAGTCAACCTCAGCGCCGCTGACGACGCCGAGTCGCCGAGCCTGGCCGACATCGGGGGAACTCCGTGGCTGAGCTGGTCCGAGGCTCCCCCGGTGGGAGGAGGTTTCGGAGCCTACGAGATCCACGTAGCGACGTTCAACGGAAGCTCGTGGACGGCGGTAGGTACGAGCGCGAACATCGACACAGGCCAGGATGCGTTCGCCCGGATCGCCAGCGTCGGCGGAAAGCCGCTGCTGGGGGTGGACCAGTACGAGCCCGCCGGCGAACCCGTGTATGTCCGCCGGTGGGACGGCGGCAGCTGGAGCACGGTCGGGAGCCTGGTCAGCCTGAGCCCGGATGACACCACCTGGGGCTACTCGCTGGCATCCGTCGGCGGCGTGCCCTACGTGGCCACCGCCGAGGGCACGTCCAAGTTCGTCTCCGAGGTCTACGCCAAGCGCCTGACGCCACAGATCAGCTCCGAGTCGGCCACGCCGGCCCTGACGGGAGCCGTGCTGTCGGCTCGGATCGACGACTACGGCGTGGGACTTCCGCTCGGCTTCCAGTACGGCCGCACCCCGGCGTTCGGCGAGAGCACCGCCCTGAAGACGACGAGCGGAACGGGCATGTCAACGCTCTCGATCCGGGTCAAGGGTCTGACCCGGAACAAGCGCTACTACTTCCGGGCGTTCGGGAGCGATGGGTCCCGCCAGACGGTTACCGGATCCACTCAGCGGTTCACCACGCTTGGGATCCGCTGCGCGCTACATGTCAAGAGCCGAACCGTGGCCCTTAAGACGGGCACCGGCGCCAGGCCGGGGGTTCTCACCCTGATCGCCAGGTGCGCCAGCGCGGCGAAGGGCCAGCTCGAAGGCACCGCCACGGCCGTGCTGCGCCCTGGATCCCGCCGGAGGTTCGCGATCCGGGCCCTCCGTGTCTCGTTCCAGGCCGGCCAGACCAAGCGTCTGCGGGTCAAGCTGCCCCACCGCGCGCTGGCCGAGCTCAAAGCTGGCAAGCCCGAATCAGCCGCATTCATGCTGTCAGTCAGGGGCAAGCACGGAGCTGGGCTCGCCACCGCCCGCTTGGCCCGGATCCGGACAAGGCGCTGAGCCGGCCTGCCCGGAACTGCGTCAGGGGGTGGTTAGCGGAGCCTCCACCGTTCCGGGCTCGGTCTCCTGCACCTCGTCCGCCAGCCGCTGCCGCCGCAGCGCGTTCGACACCGCCCTGACGTACGCTCGTCCGGCCGCTTCCAGGATGTCGGTGGAGACGCCCTGACCGGAGCCGGTCATGCCGGCGACCTCCAGCACCACGGAGGTCTCCCCCAGCGCGTCCTGGCCACCGGTGACCGCGTCGACGCGGAATTCTCTGAGCCTGGCCTCGACGCCGACGGCCGCGTTGATGGCCCGGAAGATGGCGTCGATCGGGCCATCGCCCGTGAACGCGCCGGTCAGCTGGTCCCCATCGGGCGTGTTGATTCCCACCCGGGCATGGGGCGGCCGCCGCGAGGAGGCCTCCACCTCGAACCACTCCATGGTGTAGCCGAGCCCGGCGCCCTCGCGCAGCTCGTCCGTCAGGAGCGCCTCCAGATCCATCGCGGTGACCTGCTTCTTCTTGTCCGCCAGCTCCTTGAAGCGCTTGAACGCCAGGTTCAGGTTCTGGCCGGTCACCTCGAAACCCAGCTCACTGAGCGCCTGCTGCAGCGCGTGGCGCCCCGAGTGCTTGCCCAGCACGATCGAGTTGGCATCCAGGCCGACCGTGGTGGCGTCCATGATCTCGTATGTGGTGCGCTCCTTGAGCACGCCGTCCTGATGGATGCCGGCCTCGTGGGCGAACGCGTTGCGCCCCACGATCGCCTTGTTCGGCTGCACCGGGTAGCCGGTGAGCCTTGACACCAGGCGGGACGTTTTGGCGATCTCCCGCGAGTTCACCCCGGTGCGCAGGTCCAGGTATGCCTCGCGGGTCTGGATCAGCATCACGATCTCCTCCAGGCTTGCATTGCCGGCCCGCTCGCCGATCCCGTTGATCGCGCCCTCCACCTGGCGGCAGCCGGCGCGCAGCCCGGCCAGGGAGTTGGCCACGGCCAGACCCAGGTCGTCGTGGCAGTGCACGGACACGGTCACCTCATGCAGCGCCGGGACCAGGCGGAACAGCTCGGTGAACATCGCCGCGTACTCCTCGGGCGTGGCGTATCCGACCGTGTCCGGGACGTTGATCGTGGTCGCGCCCTCCTCGATGGCGGCCGAGATGACCTCGGCCATGAACTCCCGATCCGAACGGAACCCGTCCTCGGGCGAGAACTCGACGTCCTCCACGTACTGCTTGGCATGCGCCACCGCCGCGCGGGCCTGGCCGAGCACGTCCTCGCGCGTGGTCTGGAGCTTGTGGCGGATGTGCAGGTCGCTGGTGGCGATGAACGTGTGGATGCGCCGGCGCTCGGCGTCCTTGACGGCCTCGTAGGCGCGATCGATGTCGCCTGCCGCGGTGCGGGCCAGCCCGCAGATGACTGGGCCGTCAACTTCGCGGGCGATCGCCTGGACCGCCTCGAAGTCTCCGGGCGAGGTGATCGGGAACCCGGCCTCGATCACGTCGACACCCAGCCGGGCCAGCTGGTGCGCGATCTCCAGCTTCTCCTGGGTGTTCAGGGAGATGCCGGGCGATTGCTCGCCGTCACGCAGCGTCGTATCGAAGATCAGTACTCGGTTGGGGTCCTGCTGGTTCATGTCGCTCCTGTCGGTCTGGGCCTGCGGCTTCTCGGTGCTGGGTTTGCGGCTACGTGCGGCCGCCCACGCTCATTCCCCCCGGAGGGGGAGCAGGAGAAGTCGGAGGTCCACCGGGAACGTCATTTCGCCACAGAGTATCGGCCGCGACCGTGAGACAGTCAAACCCTGTCGCCGCCGCGCGCTTGACGAGCGCCCGTGACGCGGTAATTTGAGAGTGGAAGTGGGGTTGTTCGCCGCCGTGACCACTTTGGGTACCAGGGCAGCACTGCTGCCCTGGCATCACGTGGGAACGCTGCGGCCCGCCCTGGGCGTGGTCGCGCTGCTGATCGGCGTCCCGCTCGGGGCCGCTGCGGCTGCCACCCTCCTCGCCGGCTTCGGCCGACGGATGTTGCGCCGGCGCCGCTCGCCGCAGGTCGAGCTGCTCGGCGCAGCTGAGCTCGAGGACCGCCTGCGGGCGGCGATGAGCGAGCTCTGTCCGCACGGCTGGCGCGCCCATATCACTCTGTTCGGGCCCGAGGACGAGCTCCCGGCCGATGCGCCGCCCGGGGCCCGGGCCCGGGTGGCACTGGATTGGGCGGAGCTCGACTCGGACGGCGACGACGCGGTGATCGTGCGCCGGGTCTGGGCCGCGACCGTGGCCGAGGCGATGGAGGCCATGGTGGCGGACCGGCGAACGGACGAGACGCTCGAGCGGATCGAGCGGGCGGCGATTTGGCCTGATTGAGCTGTTTCTGTCTTTGGGCCGCCCGCGGCGGGTGCTTAAACGCGCATGCTGCACGTGAAGGGCGTTGATATCGCGCTCAAGCACGTCTTTCGTGCTCTGGCGCGATATCAAGTGGAACTCGCGCCAGCATGCGCGTTTAAGCATGCTCCGGCCCGCCCCATCTACCCTTCATCGCGGGTGTTCAGGGAGGACGGACCGCCGCAGCTACAGCGACACCGTCCGCCCCGCGACGAACCCCTCCCCTGACGCGATCTCCTCCACCAGCTCCCGAGGAACCGGCCGGTCGGTGGTGATCGCCATAGCGGCCAACGGCTCGCGGGCCGACCCGGAGTCCTCCGGCTGGCGCCCCACGGCCGCCGAGGCGATGTTCACCCCGTGCTGCCCGAAGATCGTGCCCACCCGGCCGATCATCCCCGGCACGTCCTGGTAGCGGAACAGCGTGAGGTGCTTCTCAAGCTGGACGTCGAAGCGCTGGCCCCACGCTTCCAGGAGATGGGGCCGGAAGCGGCGGCCGATCAGCGTCCCGGCCACGCGCAGCGAATCCTCGCCCCCGATCACGCTCACCCGGATCAGGTCCGCGTAGTCGCGCACGCCCGTCTGCTTGATCTCCCGCACCTCGATCCCGCGCTCATCGGCGACCGTCTGGGCGTTGACCTCGTTGACGTCCTCTTCGGTGTGGCCGGTCAGGGCTCCGAGCAGCACATGGATGGTCAGCAGGCGGGTGTCGT
Source organism: uncultured Solirubrobacterales bacterium (assembly GCA_963718545.1). Classification (GTDB taxonomy): domain Bacteria; phylum Actinomycetota; class Thermoleophilia; order Solirubrobacterales; family Solirubrobacteraceae; genus Palsa-465. The sequence continues at coordinate 1,648,182 of CAVQZO010000002.1, forward strand.
GCTCGGCGATCCGGCCCAGGAACTCGACCTGCAGGGTGTCGATGGACGAGCCCTCGGCCAGGGCCACGGCGATCCGGCCCAGCGAGCGGCTCAAGCTCATGAACGGGCCGACGGCCTCCATGTCCTCGGCCGACACGGCCGGGACGTTGACCGCGCTGGTCACGACGCCGCCGGTCAGTGCCGCCACCACCTGCTCGGCCGCCTGGTACCCGGCCCGGTCGGTCGCCTCGGCCGTCGAGGCGCCCAGGTGCGGGGTGACGATCACAGCCGGATAGCCGAACAGGGGATGCTCGGTGATCGGCTCAGAGCGGAACACGTCCAGCGCCGCGCCCGCCACCTTCCCGCTGTCCAGCGCGGCCTGCAGATCCTCCTCGACGATCAGCGGTCCCCGGGCGACGTTCAGGACCCGCACCCCGTCCTTGCACTTGGACAGGGCGTCGGCGTCCAGCCAGCCCTCGGTCTCCGGAGTCTTGGGCAGGTGCAGGGTGAGGAAGTCCGCCGCCGCGTAGATCTCGTCCGAGGACTCGGCCTTCTGCACGCCCAGCTCCCGGTAGCGCTCGGCGCCCACGTACGGGTCGTACGCCATCACGTGCATCCCGAACGCCCGCGCGCGCTGCGCCACCAGCTGCCCGATCCGCCCGAACCCCAGGATCCCCAGCGTCTTCTCACACAGCTCCACCCCGGAGAACTTGGAGCGTTCCCACTTGCCGGATGTCAGGGACGCGTGGGCCTGGGGCACGTTGCGGGCCAGCGCCAGCAGCAGCGCCATCGTGTGCTCGGCCGCCGTGATCACGTTGGACTGGGGCGCGTTGGCCACGACGATTCCCCGCTTGGTCGCGGCGGGGACGTCCACGTTGTCCACCCCCACTCCGGCGCGCCCGACGGCCCGCAGATGGGTGGCCGCATCGATCAGCTCGGCGTCCAGCTTCGTGGCCGAGCGGATCAGGATGCCGTCGAACTCAGGCAGACGCTGGGCCAGCTCCTGACGGTCCCAGCCGAATCCCAGCTCCACCTCGAAGTGGTCGCGCAGCAGATCGATCCCGGACTGGCCGATCTTCTCGGCCACCAGGACTCGGACCCGCCCACCCCGACCGCCGGGCGGCGTCGTCATCACCCCACCGCCGTTCTCAGTCCCGGCGATGCTCATGCCCTCTGCTCCAGAACCCAGTCGATGCAGGCGGTCAGGGCCTGGACGTCAGCCGGGTCGGTGGCGGGGAACATGGCCACCCGCAACTGGTTGCGGCCCAGCTTCCGGTAGGGCTCGACGTCGACGATGCCGTTGGCCCGCAGCGTGGCGGCCAGCTGAGCGGCGTCCACCGAGTCGTCGAAATCGATCGTGCCGACGACCATCGAGCGCTTGGCCGGATCGGTCACGAACGGCGTCGCCACCTCATGCTCCTCCGCCCAGCCGTACAGATGCCGCGACGAGGCTCGCGTGCGCGCCACCATCCCCGAGAGCCCGCCGTGCTCCAGCATCCACTCGATCTGGTCGGCCAGCAGGAACAGGGTGGCGATCGCCGGCGTGTTGTAGGTCTGGTCCTTGACCGAGTTCTCCAGGGCGATCGTCAGGGACAGGAACTCCGGGATCCACCGCTCCGGGCCGACGGTCGGCCGGTCGCCCGCCACCTGCTCGATCCGCGCCAGCGCCGCCGGGCTGAGCAGCGCCAGCCACAGGCCTCCATCCGAAGCGAACCCCTTCTGCGGCGCGAAGTAATAGGCGTCCGCGTCGGCGACATCGACGGGGAGGCCACCCGCCCCCGAGGTGGCGTCGATCAGAACCAGCGTGTCATCGCTCAGGTTGGACGGCCGGCACACGGGAACCATCACCCCGGTGGAGGTCTCGTTGTGCGCCCAGGTGATCACGTCCACGGGCGCGACGGGCGCGGCGGCCGGGTCCGGAGCGTCACCCGGGTCGGCCTCCAGGCGGATCGGGTCGGCCAGAAACGGAGCCCTCTGGGTGGCGGAGGCGAACTTCGCGGAGAACTCCCCGTAGGTCAGGTGCAGCGCCCGCTCGCGTATGAGCCCGGCCGTGGCGGCATCCCAGAACGCTGTGGTTCCGCCGTTGCCGAGCGCGACCTCGTAACCGTCCGGCAGCGAGAACAGCTCCCGCAGCCCGCTGCGGATCCGTCCCACCAGCTCCTTGACCGGCGGCTGCCGGTGCGAGGTGCCCATCACCCCGGCGCCCTCCTCGGCCAGGCGAGGCAGCTGGCCCGACCGCAGGCGGGAAGGTCCCGAGCCGAACCGGCCGTCGCTGGGCTTCAGCTGCTGCGGGATCTCAAGAAGGGTCTGGGGCACACGGGCTCCTCGGGGTCGGCGGGGAAACAGGCTGCCCAGGCGCGCGGCATACGGCTTCTACCGTCGCTCCACGGTGGTCGGCTCCACCTTCTCGCGCCAGTCACGACGGCTCAGAGAACTCTACCGGACCCTTTGACGGACTCCTGGTCGGGTCCCGCGGGCGGCTTGGGGCACGCCCGCGGGGTGAGGCTGGGGTCAGGCGTCCGTGGTCTGGGTGCGCCAGCCTCCGATGAGAGACGGCACCACCGCCCAGGCGGCCACGACGGCGATCGCCAGTCCGGCCGCCATGGTGATTCCGGCGATGTCCCCGGGTACCGGCATCAGCTGTCCCAGGCCGGCCGTGGGCAGCCAGTCCCGAGCCGCGCCGAGCAACTGGATGTGCAGGAGCAGTTGCGTGGCCACCGTCTGCCACCCGATCACCGCCACCAGCGTGGCGCCCCGGGATCCGGTCAGTGACCCGACGCCCACGGCGAACGCGCACACCACCGCGTTGCAGAGCAGCAGCCAGGCGGCCGATTCGAGGATCATTGACACGCTTGGGGTCGGAGACCCGCCGGCCAGGAGAAAGCTGACGGCGAGGCTCAGCAGGAACGTGAGCCCCGTGAGGGCAAACGTGACCAGGATCGCCGCGGGAGCGCGCACCCCGAACAGCGCCAAGCGCGAGCGCCCTGTGGCGACCAGGTCACGGAAGACCCCGCTGGAGATGTCGGCGGTCCCGGCCTCCGTCCCGATCAGCGAGGCGGCCAGCAGCCCGAAGAACACGCCCAGGGACTTAACCGCTCGCCCGAAGCCGAGCAGGCCGCCGGCTGGCGCATTCTGCGCCGGATCTGACGCATGCTCGATCGCGTCGTAGCCGAACATGATCGCCACCACCCCGAAGGTGAGCAGGAACGCCACCACCATGATCGTGCGGTTGCGCCGGAGCTTGAGGATTTCCGCCGCCAGCATACGGCGCGCGATGCTGAGATTCATGACTTGACCTCTCCCACTCGTGAGGTGATTTCCAGGAAGCGCTGCTCGAGCGAATGCCTGACCGGCTCGAGGCGAAACACCGGCACGCCGGACTCGACCAGCGCGGTGTTGATCTGAGCCGCCGCGTCGATCTCGGTGAGGACCACCCGGAGCCCGTCGAGCGTCTCGCGGGCATTGATGACCGCCGGGTGACCGTCCAGCACATCCAATGCCAGATGGGTCTGCCCGCACCCAATCTCCAGCTCGGCCCGGTCCTGGGCCAGCAGCGTGTCGATCGGACCCTGGGCAATCAGACGCCCGCGGTCGATCACCGCCGCCGCGTCGCACGTCTTCTCCACTTCGTCCAGCAGATGGGAGGACAGGAACACGGTCCGCCCCTCCCCCACCAGGTCGCGGATCATCGTCCGCAGCTCCAGGATGCCGCCGGGGTCGAGGCCGTTCATCGGCTCGTCCAGGATCAGCAGCTCCGGATCGGCCAGCAGGCAGCGCGCCACCCCGAGCCGCTGGCGCATCCCCTGCGAGTAGGTGCGCACACGGTCATTGCCGCGGTCAAGCAGACCGACGCGGCGCAGCGAGCCGTCGATCCTGCCGATCGCCTCCGGCCCCCGTGCCGCCGCGATGACCCGCAGATTCTCGCTTCCCGTGAGGTGGCCGTGAAAGTGCGGCTCCTCGACGATCGCTCCCACCCGAGCCAGCACCTCCGAGTGGGCCTGGGGCAGCCGTCGCCCCAGCAGGTGCATCGTCCCGGCGGTGGGCGCGGTCAATCCGAGCAGCATCCGGATCAGTGTCGTCTTCCCGGCTCCGTTGTGACCGAGGAAGCCGAACGCGCTCCCCCGGGGGACTTCCAGATTGAGATCGAAGACGGCCTGGCGCTCGCCGAAGCGCTTGCTCAGGTTCTGCGTCTCGATGATCGGCGTGTTTGTCATGGCCGCCACGCTATGTCCGCCCGCCCGCGATGTCGTCGCCCGCCGGCCCGAGCCGCACCTACCCCCGCGGTCGGATCGCGTGTGACCCTCTCCCCCGCGCGGGGGAGAGGGTCAGCTCGTGGAGCCCGGCTGGACCAGGCCGATCTCGTAGGCCAGGACGACCGCCTGGACGCGATCGCGCAGACCGAGCTTCATGAGCACGTTGGACACGTGCGTCTTGACCGTCGCCTCGCCGACGATCAGTGACTCGGCGATCTCCGCGTTGGACATCCCGCGGGCCAGCAGCTCCAGGACCTCGCGCTCGCGCTCGGTGAGCTGCTCCAGGGTGCTGGGCGTGGCGCTGACCGGCGCCGGCAGCCGCCGAGCCACGCGGTCCAGCAGCTGACGGGTCACGGCAGGGGTCAGCAGCGCGTCCCCGGCGGCGACCACCCGGACCGCCCTGACCAGCTCCGCCGCCGGCACATCCTTGGTGATGAACCCGCTGGCCCCGGCTCGCAGTGCCTCGACGATGTACTCATCCAGGCCGAACGTGGTCAGCACCAGCACCCGGTGGTTGGGCAGCCGCTTGATCGCCTCGATGCCATCCAGGTTCGGCATCCGGACATCCATCAGGATGACGTCGGGGTGGGCGGCCTTGGCGTTCGCCACCGCCTCCAGTCCATCGGCCGCCTCGGCCACCACCTCCATCTCACCAGTGGCTTCGAGCACGGCGCGGAACCCGGCCCGCATCAGCGGCTGGTCGTCGGCGATCAGGACCCGCAGCTTCGCCATCGCTCAGTCCGTCGGCAGCAGCGCGTAGACCCGGTAGCCGGCTGAGTCCAGTCGCGGTCCGGCGATCAGCTCCCCGCCCAGCAACCCCACCCGCTCGCGCATGCCCACCAGGCCGTGCCCGTCGGTCGGGGCGCCAGGCACCGGCACGGCGGCCGAACCGTCGTCGACCACCTCCACCTCCAGCCGCTCCGGCCGGTAGGCCAGCCGTACGTAGACGCGGCCGGCCTGCGCGTGCCGGATCACGTTCGTCAGCGCCTCCTGCACGATCCGGTAGACCGACAGGTCGACACCGGGTGCCAGCTCACGAGCCTCCCCGACCACGGCCAGCTCGGCCTCCAGTCCGGTCTCGCGCGCCCTCGAGACCAGGGCTTCCAGGTCCCGCACCCCGGGCTGCGGCTCGCGCTCGGCGCTGGGGTCGTCCTGCAGGCGCAGGACGCCAAGCATCCGGTGCATCTCCGACATCGCCTCCCGGCCCAGGTCGCCGATCCGGTTGAGCGCCTCGGTCTGCTCGCCATCGCCGTTGGTGGTGGCGGCCAGCGCCTGCGCCTGGACGACCATCAGCGACACGTTGTGCGCCACGACGTCGTGCAGCTCACGGGCGATCCGCACCCGCTCATCCGCCACCGCCTGGTCTGAGAGCAGCTCCCGCTCCCGCTCCACCCGTGAGGCCCGCTCACGCAGCCCGATGATGTAGTCGGCGCGGGTGCGCAGGTAAAGGCCGGCGGCGACGGCCAGACCGACCGCCACCAGCTGCGGGATGACCCCACGGGGGGCAATGTGTCCCGTGTGCAGAGGGGTGGCGAAGATCAGCACCGCGGCGGCGACCACGGCGGCGATGGCGACACGCGGCCGGTCCAGGTACTCAGCCACCGTGAACACGGCGAACAGGACCGGCAGGTCGAGCGCCGGGTACCGGCCGACCAGCGTCAGCACGAGCAGCACGCCCAAAACTTCGAGCGGCCAGCGGCGGCGCACGATCAGAGCCACCGCCATGGCAACCAGGACCAGGCCGGCACCCGCCGAGTGCGGCTGGGTCCTGTGCACATACGTCTCCCCCACCGCGATTACGAAGATGAACGCGACCGGGCCGTAATCCAGCAGCCAGTTGGGGATGCGCCAGCCGAGCGCCGTGTTCAGTGGTCGATCCACGCCCGGAGCGTAAATCCGCAGGCCTGACACGTCCATCCGCCTGGTAGGTGACGCTGACCTCCCCCGGGAGGGGGAGACCAGCTCACCGGAACGCTTCGCGGGCTGCTTTACCGCCGCGGGCGGCGGCTTCGAAGTAGCCGTAGGTCCCGGTCTGCTGGAGCTGCACCGCGGCCCCGACCAGCGTTCCGTAGGCGGCAAACGCGAACGCTCCGCCGACCGACAGGCGCCGCACGCCGAGCTCGGCCAGTCGCGGCACCGGGGGGACGCCCGGGAGGGCGAGCACATTGACCGGGATCCCGACGCTTCCCACCACCGCGCGAATCTGCTCCTCGCTCCTGATCCCCGGCGCGAAAACGACGTCGGCGCCGGCGTCGGCGAACGCCTGCAGCCGTCCGATCGTGTCGTCGAGGTCGTCCACACCGTGGATGTGGTTCTCGGCGCGCGCGGTTATCACCAGCTCGCCGGCCGCAGCTTCCGCCGCGGCCCGGACGCGCTCCGCCGCAAGCCCTGGCTCGTAGATCGCCGTCCCGCTCCAGTCCTCCACCGAAGCCCCGGCGACGCCGGTGTCGATCGCCCGCCGGATCGTCTCAGCCACTCCGGCGGGGTCATCGGCAAAGCAGTTCTCCAGATCGGCGGAAACCGGCACGTCCACCGCCGCGGCCAGATCGGCGCTGTGTTGAAGCGCTGCATCTCGCCCGAGGTCTCCGTCGCCCAGGCCCAGCGCGGCCGCCGAGCCGCTGCTCGTCGTGGCCAGCGCGTGAAAACCCAGGTGTTGCAGGATCCTGGCCGACCCGGCGTCCCAAGCGTTGGGCATCAGGAGCAGCTCGTCTGCGTGGTGGAGTTCGCGGAACCGCTCGGCGCCGACCATCTTGGTCCCGTTTACTCGTCGAACGAGGTTTCGATCCAGTCCATCTGCTCGCGGAGCTCCTTGCCCACCACCTCGACCTGGTGCTGGGCCTGCTCCTCGCGCATGCGCTTGAAGTTCTCCTGGCCGGCCCGGTTCTCGGCGATCCACTCGCGCGCGAAGTCACCGGATTGGATCTCGTTCAGGACCTCCTTCATGGCGTCCCGTGTGGCCTGGCTGATGATCCGCCTACCCCGGGTCAGGTCCCCGTACTCCGCGGTGTTGGAGATCGAGTAGCGCATCCCGGCGATGCCCTTCTCGTACATCAGGTCGACGATCAGCTTGAGCTCGTGCAGGCACTCGAAGTAGGCCAGGCGCGGGTCGTAGCCGGCCTCCACCAGCGTCTCGTACCCGGCCCGGACCAGCTCGGTGGCGCCGCCACACAGGACGGCCTGCTCGCCGAACAGGTCGGTCTCGGTCTCGTCCTTGAAGGTCGTCTCGATGACCCCCCCGCGGGTGTTGCCGATTCCCTTGGCGTAGGCCAGGGCCAGCTGGAGCGCCTGTCCGGTGGCGTCCTGGTGGACCGCGACCAGCCCGGGCACGCCGGAGCCCTCCAGAAACTGGCGCCGGACAAGATGCCCGGGACCTTTGGGGGCAGCCAGCGTCACATCGACGTCGGGCGGCGGGACGATCTGCTCGTAATGGATCGAGAAGCCGTGGCCGAACATCAGCATGTTCCCCGAGGCAACCCCGTCCTTGACGCCGTCCTCCCAGACCTTCTGGTGCAGCTCGTCCGGAACGAGCATCATGACCACGTCTCCCTCGCTGGCCGCGTCTGCGGGCTCCAGCACGCGGAAGCCGGCGTCCTTGGCGCGCGATGCGCTCTTCGAGTCGCTGCGCAGACCTACGACGACGTTCACGCCGGAGTCCTTGAGGTTCAGAGAATGGGCATGACCCTGGGAGCCGTAGCCGATGATCGCGACGGTCTTGCCGTCAAGCAGGTGGAGGTCAGCGTCGTCGTCGTAGAACATGGCGCCGCAGCCTACACGGCGCGGCTGGGGCGCCCCCGTCCGATCAGCCTCCGCCGAACCGCTGCTGGAGCGCCATCACGCTGTTCACGTACTGCTGCGTGTCCGAATACAGGCCGTGCGCTCGGACCGAGGCCAGGCCCTGGTAGTAGCCCGCCGCCGCCATCGAGTCGCTGCCGGTGAGCGACAGCAGCGAGTGCAGGAGCAGCACGCCACCCCGCACGTTGTCGGCCGCCGAGGCCGGAGCCAGGGTGTTTGCGGCCATGTTCTGCTGGATCCACTGCCAGGTCGAGGGGACGATCTGCATGACGCCCACCGCGCCGACCGACGACACCTCGCTGTTGTTCCAGCCGCTCTCCTGCCAACCGATCGCCTGGGCCAGCGAGGCCGGGACGCCGTTGGCGCCGGCAATGCTGGCGATCTCCGAGCCGCTCACCGTCTCCGGCGTCGGGTACGGGCCGCCAGAGGACGCTGTGCCAGAGACAGAGTGGGAGGATCCCGAGGTCGTGGAGGCCACTCCCCCCTGGGGCACGGTCAGCGCGCGGCCCGCCACCAGCACGCCGTTCGGGCTCAGCCCGTTGGCCGCAGCCAGCTGGGCCACGGTGGTACCCGCCCGCTGTGCGATCGAGGTCAGGGTGTCGCCCGGCCGGACCACATAGGAGCCCGCGGAGGACGTCACGCCGGCGGAGCCGGAGGCTCCGGCATCGTTGTCGCCGTCCTGGTCGGGATCGCTGGAGACCGCCCCGCCGCCGGACAGGTTGAGCTTCGTGCCGGCAACCAGCACGCCGTTCGGGTTCAGGCCGTTGGCCGCGGCCAGCTGGGAGACCGTGGTGCCCATCCGCTGGGCGATCGAGGTCAGCGTGTCGCCCAGCCGGACCACATAGGGCCCGGGCGACGACGTGCCCACGGTCTGACCGTTCGTCGTAGGGGAGGCGCTGCTGCCTGACTGGGGCGGAATCTGGAGAACCGTTCCGGCCACCAGCGTGGAGCTGGGCGACAAGCCGTTGGCGGCCGCCAGGGCCGAGATGCTGAGGCCGTCCGCGGCCGCGATCGACGTGAGGGTCTCTCCTCGCGCCACAAGGTGCGAGTAATCGGCCGACGCTACGGCCGGGGTGAGCAGGAAGATGGAAGCGGCCACAGCCGGCGCGAACTTTCGAGATTGCATGTGTTCAATGTCGCCTAGCCTTGCCCCTGGTGAAACCCCTGCAAAACACGGCCCATTCTGCAAGCCGGGCTGCGCTTGAAGGGTTCTGGAAGCCGAGCCAGACGGACGGCGCCCGAGGGGCTAGGCCTCGGCGACCGCGGTCAGGCAGCGTCCGGTGATCAGCAGCGAGCCGTCGGGCTGGACGAAGTCCCTCGAACGCTGCTCCGCCTCGGCCAGCACCGCCTGACGCTGATCGCCGTCCAGCTGAGCCCACACGCGGCCGAACAGCATCGACAGATCGACGGACTCGCCGATCCAGTCCCGCACCGATAGATAGCGACGTTCGATGCTCACCCTCTCCACCCGGGGTTCCACAAAACCGCCGTCCTGGAGCAGCTCCTCCAATGCTCCGGGAGACGACAGTGCGAAGGGTCCGGGGCCGCCGGGGGACGCCGGCTCGGTCAGGCCGAGAGCCACCAGCACGGCCCCCGGCAGCGACATGGCCTGGTTGTGCTCCGGGGCGTCCCAGACGGCGAGCACCAGCCGGCCTCCCGGCTTGAGGACGCGCCGGCACTCGGCCACCGCCGCAGCCGGATCGACCGCCAGCATCACCCCCCACCGGCACAGGACGACGTCGACGTCGGCTGTGGGCAGGTCGATCCACTCGAGCTCCAGCTGCTTGAACTCGACGTTCCTCACGCCGAGCTCCTCGGCGCGCTCGCGAGCCACCGCGAGCATCCCCTCGGCCCCGTCGCTGGTGATCACGCTGCCGCCCGGGGAAATCAGCTCTGCCGCCATGAAGCCCGTGTCGCCCGGTCCGGCGGCCAGCTCCAGGACGCGCATGCCGGGCTGCAATCCGGCGTGCTCCAGCATCCACAGCGACACCGGCATGCCGTCCTGGCGCAGGTTATCCGCCTGGCGGGCCCAGCCCAGGGAGACCACCTCCCAGGCCTCCCGCATCCTGGCGCGCTGCTCGTCTGGCTCCTCAACGGTGGTCACGGCGCTCCATTCTCCACCCCTACCTGGGCGAACGCGATGCCGATCTGCTCCCGCATGCGCCGTTGGAAGATCGCCACCAGCGCGTTGGACGTGAGCGGCAGCAGGCGCTGTGTCGCCTCGTCTAGCTCCGGCCAGCGCTCGGCGGGCATGTCGGCCTCCTGGAAGGGCTGCCACACCTGGGTCACGAACAGCTCAACGAACGCCCGGGCCGCGGCGTCGCACTGTCGCTGGAGCTCGTCGAACACATCCAGAGCCGCCTCCAGGTCGACGCCTCCACCGACCGCCTCCTCGGCCACCGCGAGCAGCGAGGGGCTCGGGACCTCGTAGATGCCCTTCTCGGCGGGCACGAGAAGGCCGAGTGCCTCCGCCCGAGCCAGCACGGACGAGGCCCGGTCCGGGCCGACCCCGAACCGGCGGCCCAGCTCGGCCACGGTGAGCCGCTCCGGTGATTCCTCGGCCAGGTGGCTGAGCTCCGACTTGAACCGCATGAGCCGGTCCGCAGTTCCCTCGGTGTCCTCCATCAAGCGCTTGATCCCGCCCAGGTTGAAGCCCTCTCGCTGCAGATCCCTGATCACCTGGAGCTGTGCCACGTGGTCCGGTCCGTAGTAGCCCACGCGGATCCGGACCTCGGGGGGCGACAGCAGTCCCCGCGCCTGGTGCGAGCGGATGTTGCGGACCGTCATGCCGGAGCGGGCCGCCAGTTCCTCGATGGTCAGCTGATTGGGGGAATCGGCCGCGTTATCTGACACCAGCGGTGCAGCATATCGCCGTCTGATGTCACATCAGGTGGCGGCGCAGGAGCTTTCCTGAAACCGAGCGCGGGAGCTCCTCGGCGAACTCAACCTGCTTGGGCAACTTGAAGCGGGCCAGACGAGTCCCGCACCATTCCCGCAGCGCCTCCTCCGTCGCGCCGGCGCCGTCGCGTAGCACCACGCGCGCGATCACCGCCTCTCCCCACTCCGAGTCGGGACGGGCAAACACGCCGGCGTCGGCCACCGCTGGATGCTCGAGCAGGATCGCCTCTACCTCGGCCGGCGCCACGTTCTCGCCGCCGCTGACGATCGTGTCCGACTTGCGGCCCACGATCGTCAGGCGCCCATGTTCGTCCAGCTCGGCGAGATCTCCCGTGTGCAGCCAGCCGTCCGCGGCCACCGCGCCCGGCGCGACGACCGGCCCCCGGACCCAGAGCTCGCCCTCCACCGTCCTCAGCTCGACACCGGGCAGCGGAAACCCGTGCGTGGCAATCTGAGAGCAGCCCTCGGTCATCCCGTAGGTGGGTGCCACCGGTACCTCCGCGCTCGCCGCCCGCTCCAGTAATGGCGCCGGAATCGGGCCGCCGCCCAGCAGCGCCCAGCGGAGCGTGGGCGGGCGCTCGAGTCCGGCGTCCAGCAGGCGCGCGAGCATCGTCGGCACCAGCGAGACCAAGGTGATCCGCCGCCTCGGGTCCATCAGCTCATCCAGAACCGCCTTGGCCTCGAAGCGGTCGTGCACGACCGCGGTGGTGGCATAGACGCAGGAGCGCACCAGGATCGACAGCCCGCCCACATGGGCGAGCGGCATCACGCACAGCCACCGCTCTCGCAGGTCGAGGCCCAGCATCACGGCCGAGCCGAGCGCGTTGGCCTGCCAGTTCCCGTACGTGAGCTCCACCGGCTTGGGCGCTGAGGTGGTGCCTGAGGTATGCATCACCGTGGCCGCCCCCTCGCCTCGGGTGGCCAGACCGCTGTGCTCTCGCTCGGACTGTTCGGCCTCGCTGAGGCGCGTGTCGATCGGCACGGCGGCGGCGCCCGCCAGCAGGCACCCGTGCAGGGCCACCGCGAATTCGAGCCGGTCCTCGATGGCGAGCGGCACGCGCTGACCGCCCGAGAGGCCGGCCGCCGCCAGCTGCGCCCGGTCGGCCAGCTCGGCATAGCTGAGCGATCCGCCGGCAGCCTCGATCGCCGTCCGCCCGGGATGCCGACCCCGCGCCGTGTACAGCCAGGAGTCCATGCTCGAACGGTAGTCTGACCCGCCATGACCACCTGGGAAGCTGCCGCGGAGTACGAGGACATCCGGTACGAAAAGTCGCAAGGCGATGATGCCGGCATCGCCAAGATCACGATCGACCGCCCGGAGGTGCGCAACGCGTTTCGCCCGGAGACGGTGATCGAGCTCTCAGACGCCTTCGAGCGTGCTCGCGAAGACCCCGACGTCGGCGTCATCATCCTGACCGGCGAGGGCCCCGACGCGTTCTGCTCCGGCGGCGACCAGCGTGTCCGAGGCGACACGGGATACATGCCCAAGGGGGCGCGCGTGGGGCGCTTCCACATCACCGACCTGCACATTCAGATCCGCCGTCTGCCCAAGCCTGTGATCGCAATGGTCGCCGGCTACGCGGTCGGTGGCGGGCATGTGCTCCACGTTTGCTGTGACCTGACGATCGCCGCTGACAACGCCCGCTTCGGCCAGGCGGGGCCTCGGGTTGGCTCGTGGGACGGCGGCTTCGGGACCTCGCTGCTGCGCGATCTCGTGGGTCCCAAGCGAGGGAAGGAGATCTGGATGCTGTGCCGGCAGTACGACGCGCAGCAAGCACTGCAGATGGGGTTGGTCAACACGGTCGTGCCACTTTCCGAACTGGAGCGCGAGACGGTCACCTGGTGCCGGGAGATGCTCCAGCTCTCCCCGTTCGCGCTGCGGCTAGTGAAGGCGAGCTTCAACGCCCACGAGGACGGTTACGCCGGCATCCAGCAGCTCGCCCACGACAGCAACCTGCTCTTCTACGAGAGCAAGGAGGCGGCGGAGGGCCGGCAGGCCTACCTGGAAAAGCGAAAGCCCGACTTCTCCCAGTTCCCGCGCCGCGCCTGATGGCCCCGTCCGTCAGCGCGGCGCCGGCCCGCCCGAGCAGTCTCCGCATCTGGATGATGGCGGCGCGGCCCAAGACGCTGCCTGCCGGGGTAGCTCCGGTGCTCGTCGGCACCGCGCTGGCCGGCTACTTCCACGTGTTCCACCCTCTCAGGTTCGTGGCCGCGCTGCTCGGATCGGTGTTCATCCAGGTGGGTACGAACCTGAGCAACGACTACTCCGACGCCCGCCGCGGCGCCGACACCGAGGATCGCATCGGCCCGGTGCGGGTCACCGCCGGGGGCCTGGTCCCGCCCCGGCAGGTGCTGATCGCCACCTACGTGACCTTCGGGCTGGCCGTGCTGTGCGGCGTCTACCTGATCGTGGTGGCCGGCTGGCAGCTGCTGTTGATCGGAGTGGCCTCGATCCTCGCCGGGGTGCTCTACACGGGGGGGCCGCGACCGTACGGGTACGAGGGGCTCGGCGAGGTGTTCGTGTTCCTGTTCTTCGGAGTGGCCGCGGTGGCGGGCTCGTACTTCGCCCAGACCCGCTCGTTCGACTGGGAGTCGTTCGCGCTGGCCGTCCCGGTGGGACTGCTCGCGGCGGCGCTCCTGGTCGTCAACAACACCCGGGACATCGATACCGACCGGCGGGCGGGCAAACGGACGCTGGCCGTCCGCCTGGGTCGCGCCCGGGTTCGGGATCTGTACGCCGCGACCGTCTACCTGGCTTACCCGCTGGCCCTGATCACCTGGATCTTCGGACCGCTGAAGCCCTGGCTGTGGCTGTGCTGGCTGACCGCTCCACTATCGGTCCGGGTGGTCAAGCTGGTGCGCAACCACGCCGACGGTCCCTCGCTCAACCGGGCTCTGGCCATGAACGGGCAGCTGCAGCTGGCGTTCTGTGTGCTGCTGGCGGCCGGGCTGCTGCTCAGCCGGTGAAGGTGGGTCTGTCTGTGGTGGAGGCGGCCCTGCGGGCGCCTTTGGCCACGGCTCACGGCACCACGAGCGTGCGGCGGCTGGTGCAGGTGAGCTTGACCGACCATGACGGCGTGACCGGGTACGGGGAGGCGGCGCCGCTCGAGTCCTACGACGGGGTGAGCGTTGAGCAGGTCCTGGCCGCTCTGGAGGCCTGGAGGCCAGGGGATCCGCTGCCCGGGCTAGCGCAGGCCGCTGCGGCCATCGACCTGGCTCAGTGGGACCTGCGGGGTCGCCGGGCCGGACAGCCGGTGTGGCGGCTGCTGGGTGGGAGCGCGCCCCCTGTCGTGCGGTGTAACGCCACGATCGGCGCCGAGGCTCCCGCCACAGCCGCGGCCCAGGCCGCGCAGGCCCGGGCCGCGGGGTTTACGTGCGTCAAGGTCAAGGTCGGCACCCGTGACGACGTGGCACGGGTGGCCGCGGTGCGCGACGCGGCACCGGACATCGAGATCCGGCTCGACGCCAACGGCGCCTGGACAGCCGGTCAGGCGATCGCCGTGCTGGGCGAGCTGGCGCCGCTTGACATCGAGTGCTGCGAGGAGCCGGTCCACGGCGCCGATGGGCTGTCCCGGGTGGCGGACGCTGTGGAGGTGGCGATCGCCGCGGATGAGACCCGGGTGCTGGACCGGCGGGTCTGCGCGGCTGTCTGCCTGAAGGTTGCCGCCTCGGGCGGGATCACCGGGGTTTGCCGGGACGCCGAGCGGGCCCGGGCACTCGGCTACGAGGTCTACCTCGCCTCCACGCTCGATGGACCGCTGGGGATCGCCGCCGCCCTGCATGCGGCCGGACTCGTCCAACCCGACCGGGCGTGCGGCCTGGCCACGCTCGAGCGCTTTGCCGCGCTGGACCCGCTGCCTCCTGTGGACGGAGCCATCGGCGCTCCGTCCGCACCGGGTATCGGATTACCGCCAGTTTTGGTGAACGCAGACGTTCACTGATCACTGACGGCAGTTCATAGCGGACAAGGAGAAGGAAGTGTCCAAGCGCAATCGCGCGGCGACGCTGGTGGCCGGGACGGTCTTCGGCGTGCTCGCCGCGACCGGAATATCCGCGGCACCAGCCCTGGCGCAGTCGTGCCCCAACCACTCGGTCACCACCGTGTCGGGCAACCCGTCCTACACGTACGAGCGGGGGTGCATCACGAGCCTCGACGGGACCCCGATCGTCTACAACCTGTTCGAGCCGCTGCACCCCAAGCGCCACTCGCTGTACACGATCCTGGAGGGTCCGGGCTGGGGCAGCGCCGGCGCCACCACGCCGGATGAGCTGCTGATCAAGGACCGGTATGCCGAGCTGACCTGGGATCCCCGCGGCTTCGGACAGTCGGGCGGCGTGGCTGAGGTCGACTCGCCGGGCGCCGAGGGCCGCGACGTCTCGGCGCTGATCTCCAAGGTGCTGACCGGCCGGCGCGCGATCGCCACCGACACAGTGGGCAGGCACGGTCAGCCCCGTTACACCAATGACCATCGCAGGTCCAACACGCGCGGCAAGCCCGTCGTCGGGATGACCGGGGTCAGCTACGGCGGCGGGATCGAGTGGTCAACGGCCTCGTTCGACCGGCGCGTCAAGGCGATCGTTCCCGGCTGGTCATGGAACGACCTGGACTACTCGCTCGATCCGGGCGGCGTGATCAAGCTGGGCTGGGGCGAGCTGCTGTTTGGGGCCGGCCTGGCCGAGCAGGGCAGCACCCATATCCCGAGTGATGTCCAGGGGCTGCCGTCGGGTGGAACTGGCGGCAACCAGTACGGCGGGTATGACCCGGCCGTCGACCAGGCGGAGGCCGAGGGGCTGGCGCTGGGCTACTGGACGCGCGAGACGATCGCCTGGTTCCACCAGCGCTCGATGGCCGAGTTCGGGGCCGGGCCGGCCGGCCACGTGCCGGACATCCCGGTCCTGGCCGAGCAGGGCAGCGTGGACACGCTGTTCAACCTCACTGACGGCTGGAACAACCTCGTGGAGACGCGTTCGCACTACCGATCGATCCCGCTGAAGATGATCGCCTTCTGCGGCGGTCATGTGAGCTGCCCGACCGGCGGTGCGCCGACCGGAGCGAACTACAGCGACACGGCGCCTTCGTCCAGTTCGATCGCACCCGGTCAGTCGGCGACCACATTTGACGAGAACGCGATGCTCGCCTGGTTCAACCACTACCTGCGCGGTCAGCGCGGAAGTGGGCGGGCGCTCGATCGGCTGGTGCCGGCCCACGACAACCTGGTGTGGCAGTCCGAGAACGGCGGCTTCTACGGGGCCTCCACTTTCCCGACGCCGTCGCGGCCTGGTGGGGCGCGGTATGTGAGTGCGCCGTTCAGTGCCACGCTCGTCTCGCACGGGCTGCCCACCGGTGCCACGGGCACGCCGGCGGGCGAGGACACGGCAGTTACCGACGGGCCGACGCCCTCTGGTGATCCGGGTCAGGTGACGGTGCCCGTGCTGACGGCCTCGAACGGCGCGCTGCCGATCGTCGGGATCGGCCGCGTCACGGCTGATGTGACGGTCAACGGGAACGCCGCGAACCTGTTCCTCCGGCTGATCGACAAGAGCACGGGCGACGTGATCGACCTGCAGACGGCGGCGTTGCGGTTGGACAACCTGGACCTGGTGGACAACGGCACCGGTGCCTCGATGCCCAAGCCCCAGAAGGTCAGCCTGAACCTGGCCGGCGTGTCCTACATCCTGCCCAAGGGCGACACGCTGGAGCTGCAGGTGTCGACGTCGAGCAACTCCTACGTTCCGAACCGCGGCACGGCTGAGGTGTCGATTGCGAGCGGGAAGGTGTCGGTCCCGGTCTTGTAGGGCTGAGGGCGGAGTGGCCCGGGGTGAGTGGCTCAGGCTGGATCGATCAGCCTGGCCACCGCCTCGGGCGCCTCGACGTGGGCCGCGTGACCGGCCGCCGGGATCGTGCGGACCTCTGCCTCCGGGATCCGCGCGGCCATCTCGACGGCGATGGCGCGGAACTTCGCGTCCCGCTCGCCGGCGGCGAGCGTGACCGGCATGGCGAGGTTGTGAAGCTCGTCCCACCGGCTGGGGAGTGCTCCCGTGCCGAGGCCTCGGAGAGCAGCGGCCAGTCCCTGCGGCGTGTTCTTCAGACGGTCCCGGTGGACCTGCCGGGCGAGTTCAGCCGGCAGTCCGGCCAGGACCGGCGTCTGCGCCCACCGGCGGGCGAAGCTCTCGATGTCCGATCGCTCAAGCTGGTCCGCAAGCCGCTCGTCGGTTTCGCGCCGCGCCGTGCGCTCCCCGGGGTCGTGCAGCCCTGGGCTGGCACCGATGAGGACCACACGCTCGACCCGGGTGGGGAGTGCCAGGGCAGCGTGCACGGCGATCCGCCCGCCCATCGAGTAGCCGGCGAGGGTGAACGGGTCCTCCGTCTGCCCGGCGATGTCAGCGATCACCGCCTCGAGCGTCACCGGGACCCTGTCGGAGGCGCTGCCGTGGCCGCGGATGTCCGGAGCGATCGCCCGGTACCGTTCTCCCAGCGCCCGGATCACCGGCTGCCAGCTGGCCCCGGTGTTGGTGAAGCCGTGCAGCAGCACGAGCGTGGGCGGCACCGTCATCTCCCCCATCATGACCGCCCTCGACTCCTACCTGATCCTCCGCGCCCTGGTCGACGAGTTCGCCCGCTCGGGAATGGAGCATGCCTGTACGTGCCCGGGATCGCGTAACACACCGATCGTGATGTCGCTGGTCCGCGACGAGCGGATCCGGTGCTGGTCACACGTGGATGAGCGCTCGGCCGGGTTCTTTGCGCTCGGCGCGGCCAAGGCCAGTGGCCGTCCGGTGGCGGTCACGTGCACGTCGGGAACGGCCGCCGCCAATCTGCTGCCCGCCGTGATCGAGGCTAGCCAGGCGCGCGTGCCGCTGATCGTCCTGACCGCCGACCGGCCCCCCGAGCTTCGGCAGATCGGTGCCGGGCAGACGATCGACCAGATCAAGCTGTACGGCGACGCCGTCAAGTGGTTCTTCGAGCTGGGCATCCCGGAGGCAACTGCCGAGCGGCTGCGCTGGGTGCGGACGCTGGCCTGCCGCGCGTTCTGGACAGCGCTGGAGGGAAGGCCGGGACCCGTGCATCTGAACATCCCACTGCGCGAGCCGCTCGTGCTCGACGAGCCGCTCCCAGATGACGACACGGCTCGCCCGGACGGTCACCCATACGTGGTCGTGGAACCACCTGGTGGTGCCCCGGCCGCGAGTGGCCCCGGGCCACACCCGTCCGGTCGCCTGCTGGTCGTGGCCGGCACCGGCGCGGTTGATCCAAGGGGAGTGGCCGAATACGCGGCGCGAACCGGCATTCCGGTGCTGGCCGACCCGATGTCCGGCGCCCGGAGGGGGGACGCGGCCATCGTTCATTACGACCTGCTTCTACGCGACGCCGAGTTCGCCCAGACCCACCGGCCGGACTTCATCTTCCGGCTGGGCGACCTGCCCACCTCGAAGCCGCTCCGGGCCTGGCTGGCCGGGCTGGCCGATGTGCCCCAGATCGCCTTCGACCCCCAGTGGAACTGGCACGACCCCGGCAGCGTAGTGGGGATGCGCCTGCGCAGCCGCCTGCCTCAGCCGGACGGTCTGGATGTGGCGGAGGGGTGGCTCGAGTCATGGCGGGATCCTGACGAGGCGGTGAGGCGTGCGGTCGCGCCGGTGCTCGATGCCGAACTATCCGAGCCCTCAGTGGCCGCCTGGCTGGGCCGTGAGCTCCCCGGTGAGGCATCGCTGTTCGTCGCCTCATCGATGCCGGTGCGCGACCTCGAGGGGTACTTCCCGGCCCGGGACGACGCGCCGCGGGTGCTCTCAAACCGCGGGGCAAATGGCATCGACGGCACGGTCTCCAGCGCGTTCGGCGCGGCCGCCGTGGCCGGCGGCCCGGTCGTCCTGCTGACCGGCGACCTGGCCGTGCTTCACGATCTCGGCGGGGTGCTGGCCGCGCGCCGGTGCGAACTGCGGTTGACGATCGTGGTGCTCAACAACGACGGGGGCGGCATCTTCCACTTCCTACCGGTGGCCTCGCAGGGGGAAGCCTTCGAGCAGCACATCGCCACTCCGACCGGGGTCGACTTCAGCGCGGTCGCCGGGCTGTTCGGCTGCGCCTACGAGCACCCGCTCGATCTGGCCGAGTTCGGGAAAGCGGCGTCCCGCAGCCTGAAGGGCGATCGGACGACGATCATCGAGGTGCGCACCGACCGTGTGGCCAACCGGGAACTGCACCGCGAACTGGAGCAGGCGGCGGTGGCCGTCGCCGCTCAGGCTTCGAACCCGTAGGCCCCCGTGCTGTGGGGACGGCTTCAGCCCGACAGGACGGGCAGCAGCGCCTGCAACTTAACTTCCGTTTCGGCCAGTTCGGCGGCGGGATCGGAATCGGCCACGATCCCCCCGCCGGCGTAGCAGGTCGCCGTCTGCCCGGTCAGCAGGGCGCAGCGCAGCGCGACGCAGAACTCGCCGTCACCGGTCTGGTCGATCCAGCCCACTGGGCCCGCATACCAGCCGCGGTCAAAGCCCTCCAGCGCCGGAATGAGCGGCTCAGCCACCGGCCAGGGCTCACCGCCCACGGCGGGCGTCGGATGGAGGATGCCCGCCAGCTCCACCGCGCTCATCGGGGAGGCGAGTTGGGCCCGGATCGGAGCGGCCAGATGCTGGATGTTCGCCACCTTGACCAGACTGGGCTCCGGAGCCGCCGCCACCCACACCGAGTACGGCGACAGGCTCCGTGCGATGCGCCGGGCCACGATCGCGTTCTCATGGCGATCCTTGTCGCTGCCCATCAGCCGCTCGCCCAAGTGATCGTCGACGGCCGGATCGGCGCTGCGCCCGATGGAGCCGGCCAGAGCGACCGTGGTCGCCCGCTGTCCCTCCCTGCGCACGAGCAGCTCCGGCGTCGCCCCGAGGAAGGTGGAGTCTCCCCGACCCACCGCGTAGACGTAGCACGAGGGGAAGCCCTCCCGAAGGACCCCGAGGATGGCCGCCGGGTCGTGCGGAGTGGGGGCCTGGACCTCCACCTCGCGCGCCAGCACCACCTTCTCCAGGCGGCCCGCCCGGATGCGCTCCACGGCTCTCGCCACCGCTTCCTCGAAGTGGGCTGGCGGCATCGTGCTGGTGACCCGGAATCGTCCGACCGGGTCGGGGTCGAGCAGCGGGAGAGGCCGGCTATCCAGAGCTGCGAGGCGGCCTTCGAGCCGGTGCACCAGGTCGGCCGACGTGTCATCGGGCGCAACCAGCGTGTTGAGGGTGAGCCAGGTGTCGTCCTCCTTCCGAGCCAGCGTGAGCTCCGGGACGATCAGCGAGGCGGCATGGAACCCGGCCCACTTGGTGGCCTGGGCTCCGTGTGAGGCGAACGCGAACCCACCGAGGGCGGCGAGACCGGAGCCGGGAGGTCCGTTCGCCTCGTCAGCGACGGCCTCCGACACGAGCTCGCGCCAGGAAACCGCCAGCTCCGCGAAGCGGGACCGGCCCGCGGCAGTCAGCTCCATCGCGGATCCCAGGCCGGCCAGGGCAGAGCGCTGGCGGTCCGGCTGCTCGAGGCAGAACCAGGGCTCTCCGGGACGCCGGGAGGCGCTGATCACGCTGAGCGGGTCAAGGGCATCCTTCAGCCTGAAGCTCAGGCTGAGCGGGGTCGACCGTCCGCTGCCCCGCGCCTTCCGGAGCGCTGTCTCGACCCGCTGGTTCAGGTTGACGCGCGCCGGACGCTGGCGATCCAGCATGCTCAGCGAGGTCGCACCGAGAGCGGACATACCGGCAAGGTACCCGTTCGGGCTGCCCACCTAGAATGGCCCGATGTCTTCAGACGCCCGTTCCGGCCGCAGCGCCGTGGTTACCGGAGGGGCGGGCTTCATCGGCTCGCATGTGGTGGATGCGCTGCTCGCCGAGGGAATGAGCGTCGTCGTGGTGGACGATCTTTCCAGCGGATCGGAAGCCAACGTGCCAGAGGCCGCGGACCTCGAGGTGGTCGATATCAGCTGTCGCAGCGATCTCGATCGGGTGATCGACGCCGCGCAGCCATCGGTGGTGTTCCACCTGGGGGCGCAGGCGAGCGTGGTGGTGTCCGTCGAGAATCCCGAGCGCGATTGCGACGTCAACGTGCACGGCACGCTGAACGTGATGACGGCCGCCACCCGTCACCAGGCCCCGGTCGTTTTCACCTCCACGGGTGGCGCGCTGTACGGCAACGAGGCGCCGATGCCCACCGGCGAGGATTCGTTTCCCGCCCCGCAGTCCCCTTACGGAGCATCCAAATGGGCCGGTGAGGCCTACGTCAACACGTGGCGCGAATCCACCGGCGTGGGCCACTCGATCTGCCGGCTCGGCAACGTCTATGGCCCGCGTCAGAACCCGCACGGCGAGGCCGGCGTGGTGGCCATCTTCTCCAACCTGTTGTGGCGCGGCGAGCGCCCGAAGGTGTTCGGCTTCGGCGAGCCGACCCGGGACTACGTGCACGTCCACGACGTGGTCCGCGCGCTGGTGGCCGCGGTCGGCAAGGGCGGAACGTTCAACGTATCGACCGGTGTGGAGACGCCGGTGTCGAGGCTGCTGGAGATCCTCCAGGATGAGGCGGGAACTTCGCTCGAGCCGGAGATGGCTCCGCTGCGGCCGGGTGAGCTCGAGCGCAGCTGGCTCAGCCCCAGGCGAGCGGAAGAGCAGCTTGGCTGGCGCGCTGAGATCCAGGTCGAGGAAGGCCTCAGGCAGACCTATCGGGCGCTGGTCGAGACGTTCGAAACGGCACGCAGCTAGGTTGCTGCGTCCGGCGCGCCCCCGGCTGCATACGGGTTCAGGTCTCGCCCCGTCCGCGCGCGATCGCGATCTCGCCGGTCCTGGCCATCTCGATCAGGCCGAACGGGCGCACAAGACCCTCGAACGCCTCGATCTTGTCATGCGTTCCCGTCACCTCGACGACGACCGATCGCTTGCTCACGTCGACGATCTTGGCCCGGAAGATCTCGCAGATCTGCATTACCTCGGACCGGCTGGCTCCATCGGCTGACACCTTGAAGAGAGCGAGCTCCCGGGAGAGTGCCTCGTCTGGCTCCAGGTCGCGGATCTTCAGGACGTTGACCAGCTTGTGCAGCTGCTTGGTCACCTGATCGATCGGGTGCAGCGCCCCGTCGAGCGTCAGCGTGATGCGGGAGAAGGCCTCGTCATCGGTCGGGCCGACAGCGAGCGTGTCGATGTTGAAGCCGCGCCGGGCGAACAGTCCGGTGATCCGCGTCAGAACGCCGGGTTTGTTCTCCACCAGGATCGACAGCACGTGCTTGCGTCCCGTGCGCAGGTTGGCGGTGGCCTCCAGCTCGTCCAGGGAAAGGACTTCCTTTGTGCCTGGCTCCCCCATCAAAGGTCTCCCCCGCGGGTCTTCCGGACCCGCGATTTGATGAGAATGTTCGGCGTCACGCCTCCCGTAACCGGTCGGTTCGCTCGCATAGCTCGCTAACCGACCATATCCCGAGCCGCCTGACCGGCCGGGATCATCGGGTACGTGTTCTCTTCCCGCGTGACCGGCACGTCGACGATGACGGGGCCCTCGGTGGCGAGCGCCTCCTTCATCCCATCCACCAGCGTCTTCTTGTCGGTCAGCCGCATCCCGGTCGCGCCGTAGGCCTCAGCCAGCTTCACGAAATCGGGCCACTGGCCCATGTCGACCTGGCTGTAGCGCTTGTCCCAGAACAGCTCCTGCCACTGGCGAACCATTCCCAGGTAGCCGTTGTTCATGACGAACACCTTGATGGCGATCCCTTCCTGGGAGCACGTGGCCAGTTCCTGCATGTTCATCTGGACCGAGCCGTCGCCGGCGATGCAGACGACCGTCTGGTCGGGGCATCCGACCTTCGCTCCCATGGCAGCGGGCAGGCCGAAACCCATGGTGCCGAGGCCGCCGGAGTTGATCCACCGGCGCGGCTTCGGGAAGTCGTAGTACTGCGCCGTCCACATCTGATGCTGACCGACATCGCTGGTGACGATCGCCTCGCCGCCAGTGGCCTCGTACAGCGCCTGGATCATGAACTGCGGCTTGATCTCGCTGTCCGTCGTGTCCTCGTAGCCCAGCGGATACCGCTTCTGCCAGCTCCGGATCCGGGTCCACCACTCCTCCAGGCGCTTGGCATCCGGTGCCAGCGCCCGGTATTCGGCGGTCAGGCGGGGCAGGATGTTGTGAGCGTCTCCGACGATCGGGATGTGAGCGGGAACGTTCTTGGAGATCTCGGCCGGGTCGACATCGATGTGGATGAACTTGGCCCGGGGCGCGAACTCCGAAAGCTTGCCCGTGATCCGGTCATCGAACCGAGCGCCGATCGCCACGATCAGATCCGCCTCATCCATGGCGTAGTTGGCCGTCCGCGTGCCGTGCATTCCGAGCATGCCCAGCCACTGCGAGTGCGGAGCGGGGAACGCCCCCAGTCCCATCACCGTGCATGTGACCGGGAAATTCCCGTACAGGGCCAGCTCCGCCAGGTCCTCCGAGGCTCCGGAGCTGACCACTCCCCCGCCGCCGTACAGCACGGGGCGCCGAGCGTTGGCCAGCGCCTTGGCAGCCAGGCGGATCTGCTTTTGATTGCCGTCGGTGGTCGGTTGGTACCCGGGCAGATGAACGTCATTGACCGGCTCGTAGGGAATGTCGGCCCGGCTCAGATCCTGCGGGATGTCCACCACGACCGGGCCCGGGCGCCCGGTCCGGGCGATGTGGAATGCCTCGTGGATCGAGCGGGGGAGCTCCAGCGGGTGCTGGATCATGAAGCTGTGCTTGACGATCGGCATCGTGATCCCGATCGTGTCGGCCTCCTGGAACCCATCGGTGCCCAGCAGCTCCGTCCGGACCTGGCCGGTCAGGAACACGACCGGCACCGAGTCCATCATCGCGTCGCAGATCGGCGTAACCAGATTCGTGGCGCCGGGGCCGCTCGTGCCGAGCGAGACACCGACCTTGCCGGTCGCCTTGGCGTAGCCCTCGGCGGCGTGTCCTCCGCCGGCCTCGTGACGGACCAGGATGTGCCGGATCCCCGCGTCATAGAAGGCGTCGTAGGTCGGGAGGTTGGCGCCGCCGGGCAGGCCGAATACGACCTCGACACCTTCTGCCTTCAAACATTCCATCAGAGCATCGACTGCACGCATGGCGCTCGCCTCCTTTCCTTTCAGTTCTCGTGATGTTGGCTGACGCCCGCGAGCCCTGAGGGAGAGCTTGCACGGGGCCGAAAGCCGCGGCTGGCGCGGCGGATGCCGAGTCTACTAACGGCCTGGGCGCCGCAACTCCCGCGTCCCGGGACGCATCTGGCGGACTAGACGATCCCACGATGACGTCCGTCAGCGGCCCTGGGCCGAACAGTGGGCTTCCGGACAAACGTCCAGGAACCGGCCTGTCGGGTGCCGGGAGCTCCCGGCCCGGGTCGATGCGTGGGACATGCCCTCAGAACGGTCTCTCACGCAGCCTGATCCGAACCGTCTCGAGCGTCTGGTCTCCCGTATCACGCGGCGAGGCCTGCTTCCGTTCCTGATCGCGGTCGGTCTGCTGGCCGTCGCCTTCCCGGCCGGAGCGGCGGCGAGGGCGCTACCTCCCGAGGGGATCTTCGACTTCTGCCAGCTCGATACCCAGATGTCCACCTGCCTCCAGCGGCTCAGCGTGATTCACAGCGGCGGGTTCCAGGTCGTTGTGATTGACGCGAACGATGGTAGTCCTAGCTCGATCTCAACCTACGCGGCCGCCGCTAATTCGATGGGCATGAAGGTCATGTGGGAGATCAGCGCTCCCGATTGGTGGCAGGCAACCACCACCGCCTCTGGAGACTTTCCGCAGTTCGCCAGCGCCTGCGGGTGCTCCGACAACAGCAGTCTGCTCAGCTACATGATCACTTTTCTCGGGTCGCTTCCAGCTACGTATGGCTACTACGCAGCCGACGACTCGATGCTCTCCTCCGGGGATCAGGCCGGCGTCTCACGTTACGTGTCGCAGATCAAGACGCTCGACCCAGCCCATCCTGTGGTCCTTTCGAGTGCCGACGAGAGCCAGACCTCTCAGTACGAGTCGATCGGAGACATGAACGCGGCCGAGATCTACCCCATCACCACCAGTTCGTTGATGCCGGTCTCAAAGAACCAGGACATGTGGGGCGCCGTCGCACAGGAGGCGTCTGACGACCAGCGCACGGCGACCAAGCACGGCAAGTCGAGCGCGTTCATCCTGCAGTCATTCAGCTGGGGCGACAACATGAGTGACGGGGAGGCGATCGGAGTTTGTACCCCGTCCATGAGTCAGCAGCAGTGCTGGGATTCCCTCATCTACCCCACGCGCGGCGACGAACTCAAGCTACGCAACGAAGTCCTCAAGCACGCCAATCCCAGCCTCATCCTCTGGTGGTCATTCATGGGGACCTACGGCCAGGCGGGCGGAGACACCTACTCGACGTATCCCACCGGGTCGGCGGCGGCGGCCCACTGGGCCGCACTGACGGCTGCGATCAACGCCCCCGACCCCAGGGTGCAATTGACGCACAGCAGGCGGGCCAGCAGGCACCACCACAAGCGCCATCACCGCCATCATCGCCGGCGCCACCACCGCCGTCACCGGCACCACAGGTCTCAGCTACGCCACCCTCGCCGTCTGATCTGAGAATTGATAACCCGCTCCCAGCCGGTCAGGTTTGCTACTTGACGAGTAGCGGAGTGCCGATCTTGACTCTGTGAGACAGGGCGAGGATGTCCTTGTTGTGCAGCCGGATGCAGCCGTGTGAGGGATCCCCGGGAACAAGCCCCGGCTGATTCGTTCCGTGCAAGCCAACGATGCCGCCTCCCGGCCACTCGGTGAGGTTCGAGTAGTCGCTGGTGCCGAATGCGTAGGGACCGTAGAACGGATCCGATGATGGGAAGGCCTCCGTGACCCAGAAGTGGCCTGGCGGGGTCGGCGTGCTCGGCTTGCCGACGCCCACGGGTGCCCGGTAGATGGCTTTCCCGAACCGGTAGAGAGTCAGCCTCCGGGTTGACCGGTTGACCACGAGTTGCAAGTGCGTGACGTGGAACTGACCAAGGTCCCGGCGTGGCACCCAACCGGTTCGCCCATTGGGCCGCATCGGAATGCGCAATCTCACCCACTTGTGCGAGCCGACCCAGCGCTCGCGCAGGAGGATGTAGCTCTGCTGAAACCCGTCGGGCGTGAAGAAGTGGAGTTTGGTGATCTCGTGCGCTGCGGTGCTCGGGCTGGAACGGATGGCCCCCGCCACGTTCGTGAGCGCCCATGTTGTGTGCGTTGTCTCGTTCGAGAGGGCAACGTCCGGGCGCGGAGTGCCGGCAGCGGTTGCCCCAGCCGGCCAATACAACGTGGTGGCGGCGGCAAATCCGATCAGAAAAACGCCCGGCCGGAGCCGGGCGCTTTTCCGTACGCCTAAACGGGCGTGACGTTTGAGGCTTGGGCCGGTCAATTCATCCCGTGAACGGAGGCGGTGGGCAGACGGTAAAGCGAAGTGTGCGCGTTGCCGTTCTGCCGCCTATGTCCTTCACGAAGATCTTGATCGAGTGGGCTCCCTTTGAGAGACCAGTCAGAGGAACCTTGAGCCCTTTGATCGTGTAGTGAGTCGGTCCGCGACCAGTAAAGCTCTTCGACTTCAGAACCTTTGATCCCAGCTTCACGGTGACCTTCCGAATCCCGGCGTTCGACGAGAATTTGATGTTCGGAAGCGTGAGGGTGGAGCCCGGCGCCCGGCAGGCAGTCGGAAGCGACCGTACGGTGATCGTGGGCTTGGTGCACGGCGGCTTGTACAGCGTGCCGCACCGCTTGCCCGCAGCGCCAGACGCCAGACTGGTCATGGCTATGACCAAGGCGCTAGCGATGAGAAGCGTTGACAGGACCTTCCGCATAATTTTGATGAACCCCCTGGAACAGCGCCGCTTGATGAAGGTGGGCCAATCTACCATCCTGAGGGATCTCAGGGCAAGGCTGCCCTAGCCCGCCGCCACTTGCGCCGCTCCTTGGAACGCACCGCCGCCACGCCCAAGCAGTACTCGCTCTTGCGGCCGCGACGTTTCGACCACCTCCGGTCCGTTGAAACGACCGGCGTGTGGCTCGGGGCCTTCGCCGTGACCGTGTACGTAGCCCTCTCGGGGGGCGGGTATGACCTGGTCATTCGCAGCCAGGTCGGACTGATCATCTGGTGGCTCGTTCTCCTCGGAGTGATCCTGGGCATGCTGCCGCGGGGTGGCTTGGCGCCTAGAACCTGGGGAGCGTTTGCCCTGCTCACGGGCTTCTTCATCTGGACCTGGGTCGGGACGCTCTGGACCACGAACACCGAGCAGACTCTGGTCGAGGTAGGGCGCGTGGCCACGTATGCCGGTGCGTTTGTGCTCGCCGCCGGAGCACTCACTCGCAACTCGGCCCGTGCCCTGTTCGCCGGTCTGGCGAGCGGGATCGCCGTTGTCTGTGGTGTCGCCGTCCTGTCGAAGCTCGTCCCGTCGTTTTTCCCGGCCAATCCGACGGCCGGGGTCTACCTCACGCCGCGCCTCAGCTACCCGTTCGACTACTCGGACGGCGTCGGCGAGTTTGCTGCGCTCGGCGTTCCGCTCCTCTGGTACTGGGCAAGCAGCGCTCGCACACTGTGGGGACGGGCGCTGGGAGGGGCGGGACTTCCCGTTGTTCTGCTCTGCCTCGGTATGACCGTCTCCCGGGGTGGAATCCTGGCCGCCGTGGTTGGAGGGCTGGTGTTCTTGGCGCTCTCGCCCGATCGCCTGCCCAGGCTGGCTTCGGGTGTGATCGCGGCACTGGCGACCCTGGTGCTCATGTTGGTTCTGCTGGCTCGCAACGCCCTGGCGGAGGGGTTGACGGTTGCGCCGGCCGGCGAGCGCCATTCGATGCTTGTGATCACCGTCGTAGTGGTCGTCGCCGCAGCTCTGCTTCAGACAGGTGTCGCCATTCTTGGTCGGCGGCGGGCCCGCCCCCGATGGAGCCAGGTAAGCCGAACGACCGCTCGCGGAGTCGGCATAGTCATTGCTGCGCTCATCGTGGCCGGCATGGTCGCGTTCTTCGCCACGGGTGCCGCCCACAGCCTGTGGGAAGAGTTCAAGCAGCCGAATGTGCCAACCAGCGGCAGCACGTACTTCCGACTCCTCTCCGTGGCCGGAAGCCACCGCTATCAGTACTGGCAGGTGGCCCTGCGCGCGTTCCGGAGCTCCCCATGGCACGGAATCGGCCCCGGTACGTTCCAGTTCTACTGGGCTCAGCATCAGAAGCTCGGCGAGTACGTTCTGAACGCTCACTCGCTATGGATCGAGACGCTGGCCGAGCTCGGAATCATTGGCTTGGTCCTGCTCGCCGGTTTCTTTCTCTGGACCCTCGTCAACGGTGCCGTCCGAGCCATGGCATCAGAGCCAGACACCCGAGCCCTCCGGGTCGCTGCGGTTTCCGCGGTAGCGGCTTTCGGCGCGGCGGCCGCGTTTGATTGGGACTGGCAGATAGCAGTCATCCCGATCATCACCATGATGCTGGCCGCACTTGCCCTGACGCGCGAGCTTGGCTCTGAACCCACGTCCGTACTGGACCGCACCCGGCCTGCATTTCGCCAAATCGTCGCCACCCGGATTGTTCTGGTCGTGGCTTGCCTAGTGGCTCTCTGGGTCATCATCGTTCCCCTGGGTACGACGGCTGCGGTACGGGCAAGCCAGCAGGCGGCCGGGCGAGGACAGCTCGCCGCCGCCCTCCGGGATGCCGCCAACGCGCAGCAGCTCGAGCCTGACGCGGCGACCCCCAGACTGCAGCGAGCGCTTGTGCTGGAGCAACTGGGAGATACCTCCGGGGCGGCTCAGGCAATTGCCGCAGCGATAGGGCGTGCCCCAACTGACTGGGAGATCTGGCTCGTGGCCTCCCGCATCGCCACCGAGCAGGACAGGCCTCGGCTGGCCCTGCGCGACTACCAGAAGGCGCGCAGCCTGAACCCGCGGTCGCCGATCTTCAATGGCTGACGCGGTGCGGGCGGTCGATATGCCGCCACAGTCGGCCGGGTCGGTATCATCGTCCGCATGGGCAATCGGGCGCGGGTGCTCGTCGGGGGTTTCTTCACCGTCTTGGCTTTGGTCACGGTGGGAGTTGTGGCGGCCGTGCCGGCGATGGCGAAGACTTGCTACAAGGAGATCGTTCCTCCCGGCGAGTCCGGGACCAGTCAGTACGTCGAGGTGATCCCGACAACATGCGGGAGCGCTACCGCACCCAACGCCGGGACAGGGAGTTCAGGCTCTGGCGGTTCGCACGGCTCCGGCGGGTCCATCGGCCGAATTGGTCACGGAGGTGCCGGCTTCAAGCACCTTTCGCACCTGGGCGCCCAGGGTCGAGCCGCTGCGACTTTGGCCGCCGCGACTGCGCCCCCATCCGGCACAGCCTCTCCTCAGTCCTCCGCCGCTTCGGGGTCGACGGCGTCCGGGCCGGGCAACGGGAGCGCCTCCTTTGGTCACCTCGGAGCTTCGAGCTCGGTGAATGGCTCGAGCGCCGCCGCACTCGGCGATGCTTTGACCGGATCCTCGGGTGATGGTCTCGGCACACTGCTCCCGGTTCTCATGGGAGTGCTGCTGGGAGCTGCAGTCGCCGCGGGCGCCACGCGAGTCCGCCGCAGCGGCGGACCGTCAACCTGACCTGTTGGTCCTCGCCCGCCACGCGACCACGAGGGCGTGGATGCCGAGGGCAGCGTACTGAGCCAGCCAGATAAGAGGCAACAGGCCCCGCGCCCAATCAGGTATGCCCGGGTCCTGACGAATCCTCTGCCGGACCGCATGAGCGTGCTCGCGCTGATGGGAGACGGTCAGGTGCTGCGCCCAAACCGACTCGGGATAGAGCCGGTAGATCCTGCCGAACTGCTCCGACCATCCAACTCGCCCGCGGAAGGCCAGCGACGCGCCTAGACACCAGTCCTCCCCACTCTCGGCGTCGGCAAATCCGCCGCCGCCGCGGGCGGCACTGGTTCGGATGATGGTCGCCCCGGTGGTGGGGAACTGTGACCAGATGCACTGCACGACCGCCAGTACGTGTGGAAAACGCGTGAGCCGTCGCAACCACTGGCGGGGCCAGCGATGCCGCGCCCCGGATGGGGACTCCATGATGGCCATAGCGAACAGAACCCGCTGCGGGCAGGCTTCGATCCCGTCCTCGAGCGCTGCCAACGCTCCGGGGAGCATCACGTCATCGGCATCCCAGAAAATCACGAACGGCGTGGCCACGTGTGAGAGTCCGAGATTGCGTGCAGCGCCGAGGCTGAGGCGTTCGTTGGCGCGAACCAGATCCACGCCCTCGTCGACAGGCCCCACCGGGACATGTGAGGCGTTGTCGACCACGATCAGGCGAAAAGGGCGCTCCTGCCCGCTAACACTCTGCAGCGCTTCTCGCAGCGAGGCACCGGCATACGCGTCCCACACTGGGATAACGATGGAGGTCTTGGCCCGGTCCGTGTCACCCATGGGCTGGCAGTATCGATGACGGACCCGCCGGACACACGCATGTACAGAGTCACGCGAATCATCGCCCGCCTCAACATCGGCGGCCCAGCCATTCAGGCCATCAGCCTCACCCGTCTCCTCCAGAACAGGGGCTACGCCACTCGGCTCGTGCGGGGCCAGGAGTCAGCGGCAGAGGGAAACATGGATCATCTCGCCCGTGAGCTGAGAGTTGCCCCGACTCTGATCCCCAGCCTCCGCCGAGATCCGAGCCTCAGTGACATCGATGCCCTGCGGCAGCTCATCTCGATCCTGCGCCAGGACCGCCCTCACCTCGTGCACACGCACGCCGCGAAGGCCGGCACGCTCGGGCGGCTGGCCACCCTCCTGGCCTGGCCGCGACGACGGACACGACCGGTCCTGGTTCATACCTTTCACGGGCACTCACTGTCCGGGTACTTCTCCGGACGCACTGCCGGCGTCTACCGGTTGATTGAGCGGTTCCTCGCCAGGTTCACCGATCGTCTGATCGCCGTGTCGCCAGAGGTCCGGGACGACCTGGTCGAGCTGGGCGTGGCGTCTGCGGAGAAGTTCGAGGTCATCCCCCTCGGGTTCGACCTCTCTCCTTTCACGGCCGACGGTGATCGAGAGGAGCGCCGCAAGCGGCTGCGCGAGGAATGGGGAGTCGCCCACGACGACCAGCTCGTGACCCTCATCGCTCGGCTGGTTCCGATCAAACGGGTGGACCGTTTTCTCCGGGTGGCGGGCGCGCTGGCCAGCCGGCCCGGGATTCGCTTCGCGATCGTTGGAGACGGCGAACTGAACGCGTCCCTCCGGCGGTCGGCCGAGGCCGTTGCCCTGGGCGAGCGGTTGGTCTGGGCCGGCTTTCGTCTCGACGTCGCGGATGTCTGCTTCGCCAGCGATCTCATCATGCTGACATCCGATAACGAGGGCACGCCTGTCAGCCTGATCGAGGCGCAGGCAGCCGCCGTGCCGGTCGTGTCCACAGACGTTGGTGGCGTGCGTTCCGTGGTAGCTGACGGGAACACCGGGTTCGTGGCCGGTCCGGATGACCTGGAAGCTTTGGTGGGAGCGGCCAGATCGATCCTCGACGCCCCGGAGGCAGCACTACGGATGGGCCGTGCTGGGCGAGACCGAGCAACCGCACTTTTCCGCGTCGAGCGGCTCGTGGATGACCACGACCGGCTCTATCGCGGGCTGCTCGAATCCCGCGATAGACGATGACGGCCCGGCATGCGCCCGGCGATCGCCGACGCGGTCCTTCCCAAAAGCCAGAACGGTCGCCATATATAGGCGAGAGCGAGACCTCCGAAGCCCCGTTGTGCGAGTGCCGACCAGCTCCTCATGAAGCGCGGTGATGGCACGAGCTTCCGGCGCAGCATGTTGGCCTTGGCGCCGATCGTCGGAGCCTCCTTCACCGCGCGCACCGACTGCCGCAAACGGGACAACTCGAGCGCATTGCGCGTCTGTTCAGAACGCGGCAGTCCGAGCCGATCGGCCAGCGCGCCACCGTGCGAGACCATACGCAGGCCGAGTCCAAAGGCCGGAACCGCCTCGAGCCGGTTGGCCAGCTCGGCGGCCCTTACCCAGATCTCCTCTTCCACCTGCTCGACGGCGAGCTGGAGGTCTCGCAGCGCCTGACCCCGCTCGCCCTCGTGCTGAGTGACGTGCAGCGCAAGGTGAACCGCGCGTCCGGGCTCAGTGAGGACTCGAACCTCGTCGCCCGCCATGCGCATCGGCTCCGTCTCGCCCGAGAGAACCCCCCAGAGGGTGTCAGGCTGCACACCGGCCCCGGCGAGGCTGACATGCAGGTCGACCAGGGATCCGTCCGAGGCTCGCAGCCATGGCTGCGCCGGATTCGACCACCCCTCGATCCAGCTGGCATCCCGCTCAGGCACAAAACCGAGCCGTTGGAGGGCTGCCTCGGCACGCGGGCGGTCACTGCTCCGCACGAGCAGGTCCGCGTCCCCGTAGGCGCGTGGCTCTGATTTGTCGTATAGCCAGTCCGCGATGCTCCGGCCCTTGAGGAGGATGCACGGCACCTCGGCGCGCTCGAGCTCCCCCGCTACTTCGACCACGACTGCATCGACTCGCAGCCGGCCGAGCGCCGCGAGATGCGCCTGGGAGACTCCCCCCGGCTCAGGCTGGGTTGACGACCGGTCCGGCAAAACGCTGAGAGCTGAACGGTGCCGGCGTGCGACCATCTGCGGAGTCCGTCGCCGCCCGCCGGATGGCCAAGCGAGTTAGCTGCTCGACAGCGAACGAGCCGAACACGCTGGCCCCATCGATCCTGCCGTCAGCGGAGATCAGAACGGCGCCGGGTGTGGCGGCCATCTGGTAGCGCTCGAACACCTCCATCTCCGCCTGCAGCAACAGTTCACTGAAGCCATGTTCGACTTTCAGGGCCTGATGGCGCTCCTCGGACCCCCCGCTGACCACGGCTACGGTGATCCTCTCGGAAAGCGCGGCCTGCCACCGCGCGAGCTCAGGCAGGAGCAGAGTGCACGGGCCACAACCCTGATGCGTGAACACGAGCAGTACCGGTTTCCCACGTGCCGTCAGCTTCTCCAGGGAGACGGTCCCGCCCTCGAGGTCCGAGATCTCGAAGGCTGGAGCTGGTTCGCCGATCTGGATACCGGGCGCCGGCGCCTCCGCCGCTCGGACCTGAGCTCGGCGTTCGGTCTCTCGGGCGAGCCCCAACGTGACCAAACCGACGAGGATCAGGGCGGCGAGGACGAACGGGTGTCCGCTGCCCGCTGAGACCCAGCTGTCGATGGCGGGACCCGAACCCGCGAAGATCACGAACACCGCGACGACCGCCAGGGCCGCGTTTCGAACGAGCGTTCCCGTCCCGGCCGGACTCGAGTGGATCTGGCCGAAGCAATGACAATCGGGAGCCTGACCCTTGGACAAAGCCACGCTGATTCCCGCGATGAACGCCCCCAGGAGGAGGGCGGCCAGCACGGCCGCCCATCGCGCGGTGGGCTGGATGATCAGCCCGAGGGCGACCAGCAGCTCAGCGACCGGCAGGGCGACGGCGCCGGAAGGTCCCCATCGCGCCGGAAGCCCGAAATCGAGCAACGCTTGCTGCGAGCCGGATCGGTCGAGGAGTTTCCCCACGCCGGCGGTCGCGAAGATGGCGGCCAGCCCCAGCCGCAGTACGACGAGCGCAGTCCCCATGGGCATATCGTAGTCCAAGCCGACGGGCACTCGATGCTGCGCAAGCGCAACTGCAGCTTCCTGATCCGTCCTCGCCGCGTCTACGATCGTGTGCGTGGCCGCCGACTTCGCAACCGACCGGAGCGCCCCGGAGCGGCTCCGCACGATCTATCAAGCGTTCGGCGTCACGTTTGCCATAGATCTATTCGACCGGAGCCTGCTCGAGCGTACCGAGGCACTGCTGCCATCGGCGGCGACTTCGGTTGAGCGAATCGAAGCGCCTGTGCCACCAACATCCTCCAGGCACGAGTCGAGTGCTGAAGACGAGGAGCTCGCCGTCTACAGCCTCCTTGCACCACGACAAGGGACTTTCCGGGTCGACCAAGGTGATAAGGAGGCATTGACCTGCTCCGACCTAGAGCTCGCCCTTTGGACCCTCGGAGGTTTGGCTCGGGAGTACGTTGCCTTTCACGCCGCCACCGGAATCTTTGTCAGGGGGGCCTCCGTCGTGCATGAGAAGCGAGCGATCGTCGTCATCGGCCCGCCCCTCAGCGGCCGCACGACACTTGTGGCCGAGCTCACCCGGGCCGGAGCGTGGCCTTGGTCAGACGAATACGCCGTCTTTGACGAGGATGGCCGCGTCGGCCGGTTCGGCGTTCGGTCGCAAAGCCATGGTTTGCATGACAACGCCGGCTACGCCCCGCTGGGCATGGTAGTCATCACCTCGTTCCGTCCGGGTGTGGATTGGAGCCCAAGCCGACTGAGCGACGGCGACTCCCTGCTGGCGATGCTCGCTCAGGCCATACCGGCACGCGGCCGCTCAGCACTGACTATGTCCGTGCTCCGGAAGGCGGTGACTGGCACCGTGACCGTAAGAGGCGACCGAGGCGAGGCACGAGATGCCGCCGAGGCAATTTTGGCGTCAGCGAGCAATGCGTTTGCCAGCGGACCGCTTTTCGGCTAAACTGGCCCAGGTTCATAGCGCCTTGACAGACACGCGCCACCGGGGATGCTCTAGGCTAAGCATCGGGGCGTTACTACATCTGGGGGAAGTTCATGCAAGAACGAAAGAGGGCAAATCCCGACGCGCGGAGCGACGGTCTGCTAGCTGAGCGGGTAGGCCTGGAAACGGTTCTCTACGACACGGAGACAGCGGAGGCGCACTGCCTCAAGCCCGTTGCGGCGGCGGTGTTCGCCCATTGCGACGGTCGGCGTTCGACGGCGCAGATCAGCAAGCTCGTTTCAGCCGATCTCGGCGAGTCCGTCACCGTCGAGGCGGTCGAGGACGCCGTGGCCCAACTCCACGAGCACGGGCTGCTCAAAGACCAAGTCGAGTCGGACGTTCTGACGGTTTCCCGCCGGCAGATGCTGCGCCGCACCGCGACCGTCGGCGGTGCCGCAATGGCGGTCCCGCTGATCGCAAGTGCTGTCGCGCCGATCCCCGCATTCGCGACGGCCACGTGCACGACGTCCTCGAATTCGACGGCAGTTGGCTGCAATACGGCCTCGGACTGCTCCGGAGGGTCGCCGTTCTCGGGCACGGGCACCTGCGGGTGCAAGACGTTCCCGTCACCCTGTCCGCAGCCGCCGGCAGGCAAGTCGGGTATCTGCTTCTTCCACTCGCCGGATTCCTCCGGCGGACACTGCAATCCGTCCTGTGCGGACGGTACGCCGCCCTGCAAGGCGTAGCCGCGCCTGAAATCATGCTGCCGTGAAGGTCGGGCTTGAGCTCGACCTTTACGGTGTGCACGTCCGCATCACTGCTCCAGACGAGCTCGCGGGCGATATCAAAGCCCGTCTTAGATACGCGTCCGAGCTAAGCCGGCCAGGGGGCGCTGACCTGGGCCTCGAGGCGCAGGTCAGCCTATGGATGGACATCTCGGCGATCAGGGAAGGGAAATATTTCGTCAGCAGAGATGGCGAGGAGCTGATCCGAGCCACCGGCGAGGGAGCCGTGGACTACCTAGAGACGCAGATCAGACAACAGGTCTCGATGCGCTCGCCGGACAAGATCTTCATCCATGCCGGGGTTGTCGGCTTCAATGACCAGGCGATCGTCGTGCCCGGCCTGAGCCACAGCGGCAAGACCTCGCTCGTTGCCGCGCTCCTCGAAGCCGGCGCGACGTATCTCTCTGACGAGTACGCCGTCCTGGACACCCAGGGGCTGGTGCACCCGTTTTCGAAGCCACTCTCGGTACGCAGGGAGGACGGAAGCGTGAGCCAGCTTTCAGTTCCTGCCCCCGGCGGTGCGGCGGTCACATCCGCGCTTCCGGTGCGACTCGTCGTACTCTCGACCTATCGGGAGGGCGCGACATGGCGGCCGACTCACCTATCGGACGGCGATGGACTCCTCAAACTGCTTCGGCACACGGCACAAACTCGCGACCGGCCAGCCGCCACACTGGCGGCCCTGCGGAGGATGGTGGAGGGCGCAAAGGTGCTCATCGGCGAACGGGGCGAGGCCGCCGAGCTGGCCCCCGTGCTTCTTGACGCGCTCGCCGGACCTGGCTGAGCAGCACCCACCGACCGCGAGGGTATCCTTCGCGCCGGGGGGTGAGAGGCTCAAGGTAGAACCGGGCCCGGTCGATGCCCTCACGAGTGTCAGCGGCACCGAGCTGGCCTCTCATGCCCGGTGGGGATTGAGATGAGCGGTATGGAGATCACCAACGTGGAGGGCGTCATTCTCGTCACGTTGGTGGTTGGCGGGGTGTTCTGGATGCTGCTTCATCGGTTCGGGCGATCCAGACCAGGACTGGCGGTGGGCGTGCCCATCGCGGTCGCTTTCGGTCTCAGATTGGCCGCCATCGCTGGAATTGGAGCAGCCGGATTGAGTTCCTCGCTGCGCGGGGGTGACGAGATCACCTTCCTGAGCCTGGCTCGCAACCTCGCCAACCAGCCTCTCGGCCATGGGGACTTTCCACACGGCCTGTACCAGCTGCACGTCGTCATCTTCGCTCTGGAGATGAAACTGGGCGTCCTGACGCAAGGGGCGATGCGAATCGTCCAGGTTGGGATTGCTCTCACCGGCGTCATTCTCGTGCTGGCGGTGGTGTACGACTTCGGCGGCCCTTCCGCCGCTCGCTTCGCGGCCTGGATCTTCGCCTTTGAGCCCGGAAGCATCTTCTTCAACAGCGCTCTACACAAAGATCCGAACATGGAGCTCGCGGCCGGGCTGATCGTGTTTGGTGGCTCGTGGATCTGGCGCCGCCTTGATCTGAGAGGGCTTCTTCTCTGCGCCCTCGGTGGCTTCATCGCCGTGGAGACTCGCTCGTACGCTGGCTGGTTCTTGGTGGCTGCCGTGATCCTCCTGCTTCTACACGCAGCGATCCGGAACATCGACCGTCCCCTCCGCGCGATGCCGGTGATCTACGGGGTCCTGGTGCTGGCATTCGTCGCCACTCCCGTGCTGCTCCAGCTCAGCTCGAAATCGAGCCTCAAGCGCCTCCAGGGTTCGCAGAATGCCAACACTCAGGTTGCCGGCACCGGCCAAAGCGGCCCAAACGGAAACAACCTCGCCCTCGAGCAGGTCAACTTCTCGAGCCGCGGGGCGATCATCACCAACCTACCGAAGCGCGTCAGGGATCTCATCCTCGAGCCATACCCCTGGCAGCTCGGTGACACGAGCCAACGGTTCGGCGCGATCGGAACGCTCGTGGCGTACGCGGTCCTGATCCTCCTGATCCGCTACGCCTGGATCAACCGGGGCGCGGTCTTCGGACGAGCGGGGCCAGTGCTTTACCCGCTGTTGTTCTTGCTGGTCGCATACTCCCTGAGCGTTGGAAACGCTGGCACCGGCTTCCGCTACCGGACCCATCTGGTAACACTGGCCGTTGCGGCCATGGCAATTCTTCGCGAGCATGCCAGGCAGCTGAAGGCGGGCCGTCCGGTGGTCCAGGTAGAACCTGCCGAGCCTCAGCTGACAGCATCTGTTGCGTCTCCGGTATAGACCTTGAGCCCGGCTGCCGATCATGTACCCTGGGAAGCCTCGCCACGCACGACGCGTGGCCTAGGTAGCGGCCCGCGGGCCGGGGGCTTGGTACCTGCTGCCGGAGGAGCGGCGAACAGAATGACAACTAGAAGCGCAGGCTTGTGATGCCCGAGTTCACCGGGACAAAAGATCTGTTGGGCTACCTCCGCGTGGTTTGGCGGTGGAAGTTCCTGATCCTGTTCTTCGTGGTGGCCGCACCCGCGGTGGCCTACGTTCTGGAGCTCGGCAAGCCGAACGTCTACCAGTCGAGCGCCCTGGTCGGCGTCAACTCGACCATCGTCAACGCGTCGGTCCTCAACAGCTCCGGAAGCTTTCAGACCACAAACGTGACCGCGATCGCCGACCTTGTCACGACGTCGCCGGTGGCTGACCTGGCCGCAGGCCTCATGAAGCCTCCCGCGAACCCAGCGCAGATCACGGGAGAGGTTTCGGCCACGGGCGATGTGACGACGAACTTTATCCGGATCACGGCGACCGACAGAAGCCCTCAGAGGGCCGCAGCGATCGCCAACGCGTTCGCACAGGCTATTTCGAAGCATCTGCAGCAGTCGGCCGTAAGCGAAATCACCACCACCGTAAAGGGCCTCCAACTCCAGCTGTCGCACCTGAGCAAGACCGACGCCACGCGACCTGCACTGCAGCAGCAACTCAACCAGCTCATAGCATCCAAGAAAACACAGGGTGGCGAAGCGGCGATCCTGCAAGCTGCCACTCCCTCGTCCACGCCCTCGGGACCGCACCGTCGCCGCGCGATCGAGCTCGGCCTCCTGATCGGAATCCTCTTGGCAATCGGCGCCGTCGCCTTGGCGGAGAGCGGCGACCGCAGGCTGCGAACGCCCGAGGACCTGGAGGGCTTCACCCAGCTTCCTCTCCTTGCCGCGATCGCGCCCAGTGCTTTCTCGGGGTCACTCATGACGGGTCCGCTGGACGACGAGGCCTTCCAGATGCTGAGAACCGCCCTGATGTACTTCAACGTCGATGCGCCACTCACGAGCGTGATGGTCACGAGTCCAGGCGAAAAGGACGGCAAGACAACGGTGGCCACCCGCCTGGCGCTAGCCGCAGCACAGGCTGGGCTGAACGTGGTCCTCGTGGACGGCGATCTCCGGCGCGCTCAGGTCAGCGCAAAGCTTGGGATCCAGCACCGCGCCGGGCTGGGTAGCGTCCTGGCCGGCAGCCTTCCGCTCTCCGAGGCCCTGCACGAGTACGCGGTGGAGGGGACGATGGAGGGCCGTCTGCTCGTCCTGCCTGCGGGCCATCCACCACCCAATCCGTCAGCCCTGTTGAGTTCCAACCGGGCTCTGGACATGTTGCGCGAGCTCGGAGCAGACCACGACCTCGTCATAATCGACACCCCGGCGGCACTCGCCGTGAGTGACCCGGTGCCCCTTATGAGGCACGTCAGCGGGATCGTCATGGTCGCCCGGATGAACCGTTCCAGCCGGCAGACCGTGCGCCGTCTCCGCAAGATCATCGACCAGGCACACGGAAAGCTGCTCGGAGTCGTAGCCACGGGCGTCTCGGCCGGGCCGGGATACGAGCACTACCACCCGACGTACTACGCCACCACCAACGGCACGGACGGTTCCTCGAAGCGACGGTTTTCGGCCGGCAGGCGAGACCGCAACCGCGAGGTTCGACTCACTGAGATCAGTCCTCTCGACATGCCGGACGCCGAGCGCACGGAGTAGGGATGACACGAAGCCACCTGACAAGCCGGAGACTGACCACGGTGGCTGCGACCGCGGCGACCCTTCTCGCCTTTTCCCTGATCGGCCCCCCCTCTGCGCACAGCTTCACCAGAGGTATCACTGATGATGTCTACGGGGACACTGGCCCAATCGTTTGGGTGCACCGCACACAGGCCAGCGGCGCACGGCTCGTGCTTCTGGCCGAGAGCTGGGTGAACCTCGAACCTAGCCACAACCACTATGAGTGGGGTGGCCTCGACCAGGTAGTCCGGGAGTTCGAGGGGACACCGCTGCAGCTGGTGGTCAACATCACAGACGCACCCGCATGGGCGGAAACCCATGGCGGACCGGCCGCGTTCGAGTCCGACGGAGCCTGGAAGCCCAGTCCTACCGCGTACGGCCAGTTTGCCCGCGCACTGGCTCAGCGGTACTCCGGATCGACCCCAGATCCGCTTCGACCCGGGCATAACCTGCCGCGGCTCCGCTACTACCAAGCCTGGGCAGAAGCCAACTTCTCCATTCACCTCGCACCTCAGTGGACCAAAGTCAATGGGCACTGGGTCAATACGGGTGCCGATATCTATCGCGTTCTACTTAACGCGTTCTACTCGGCCGTCAAAAGCGTTAATCGGAAGAACATCGTGGTCGCCTCTGGCTTGGGCCCCTACGGTGACCCAAGTCCGGGGACATGCACCAACAAGGTGATCGGCGTCGGACCGGGCTGTCGAACGGCTCCGATGATCTTCGCAAAACGGATGCTCTGCCTCTCCGGTACAGGGTGCTCAGCCTCCTCCCATTTCAACGTGTACGCCATCGACCCCTACGAGGCCGGATCGCCAACCACTCACGCGCCGTGGTCTGCGGACATCTCCCTTCCGGATCTCCCGCGCTACAGCCGCCTGTTCAGAAAGGCCCAGCGAGCCGGGCACACCCCCGGTGGGCGTAAGCATTTGTGGGTGACGGAATTTTCCTATCAGTCCAGTCCACCGAATCCGTACGCGGTTTCGACGAGCAAACAGGCTCGGTGGCTGGAGGAGTCGTTGTACATCATGTGGCGCGAAAACGTACAGGACGCCATCTGGTATCTCATTCGCGACCAGGCCGCGAAGTACAGCCCCGATCTGTGGTTTTCCGGGCTTTACACCTACTCCGGGAAGCCGAAGCCGGCTCAGGTGGCATATCACTTTCCTTTTGTCGTCATGTCGTCGGGACGGTCTGCTACCGCATGGGGCATCTCACCGGCGGGTGGCGAGGTCCTCGTACAGCGACGCGCGGGATCAGGCTGGCGAACGCTGTTTCGCAAGCACGTCTCAGGCGGTTCGGTGTTCTCGCACAGAATCGCCAAGAGCCTTAAGGGAAGCTTCCGCGCTGTGGTGGGCGGGGAGTCCAGCCTGATCTGGCATCGCTGAGGGCGCCAGCCAATGTCACCGCTGAGATTGGCCGTTGTCGGGGCCGGACACATGGGCTCTCATCACGCACGGATCCTGAGCGAGATGAAAGGGATAGAGCTCGTGGCGGTGGTCGACCCCGACGTGGAGCGCGCTCGGCGTGCTGCCTCGATGTACGGCTCCAAGGCGTGTCAGTCCCTCGAGGAGGTCGTGGGTCACATTGACGCCGCAACGATCGCTGCCCCGTCGATGCTGCACGCCGAAATCGCGAGCTTTCTCCTCGACGAGGGCATCCACTGCCTGGTCGAGAAGCCGCTTGCCCCGACCCGTGAGGAGTGCGAGACGCTGATCGGGAAGGCCCGCGAGCACGGAAGGGTGTTGTTGGTTGGCCACGTCGAACGCTTCAATCCTGTGACGCGGCAGCTGGCGGCAATTGTCAAAGACCGTCTCATCTACGCAGCAGATTTCCGTCGGCTCAGCGTGAGCGTGCGGAGCACCGAAGTGAACGTTGTGACGGATCTCATGATCCACGATTTGGACATCCTCCTCTGGCTCATGGGCCAAGAGGTCACCAGCGTCGCCGCCCAGGGTGTCTCGACGAACGGTACATCCGGCCAGGATTTGGTCTCGGCGATGCTCGGTTTCGCTCAAGGTGGGATCGCGACCCTCACCGCGAGCCGCATTACCGACACCAAAATGCGCGAGATCCAGCTAACCACGGACTTCGGCTTTATCACGGCGAACTTCAGCACCCAGGAACTACTGGTTCACCGCCGGGGGCGCGTTTCGGCACTCGGCTCCGCCCCAGATCCTTCCAATTACGTCCTCGACCTCGCCACTGAGCGGGTTCTGATCAGAGCCGAGGAGCCACTTCGAGTGGAGCTCCGTCACTTTGTCGAGGCGGTCAGGGGTGAGGCCACTCCGCTCGTGTCGGGTGAGGACGCTCTGCGCGCCCTCAATCTGGTCTGGGAGATCCAGTCTCAGATCTCGGCCTCCCCCACCCTCACGTCGCGTGTCTGATCTGGCTGGCAGCGTCGTGCTCGTAACCGGTGGCGCCGGCTTCATCGGCAGCCACGTCGTGGACGCCCTGTTCGACGCCCAGGTCTCGTCCGTGGTGGTCGTCGATACCTTCTTCCTCGGCCGGGAGACGAACCTCTCGCAGGCTCAGGCTGTTCACGAAGCGTCACTTCACGTGTACCGCGAGGATGCCGGCGACCGGGGCGCGATGACAACTATCTGCGAGCGCCACCGTCCCTCGGTCGTGATCAACATGGCGACAAAGGCCTTGCTGTACTCGTTCTTCAATCCCGCCGGAGCGTTTGGCGTCAACGTGGAGGTCGCCACGAACCTCGCTGAGCTTCTCCGGGCGGGATCCTTCGAGCGGTTGGTGCACGTTT
Organism: uncultured Solirubrobacterales bacterium; assembly: GCA_963718545.1. Lineage (GTDB taxonomy): Bacteria > Actinomycetota > Thermoleophilia > Solirubrobacterales > Solirubrobacteraceae > Palsa-465. The sequence continues at coordinate 1,690,116 of CAVQZO010000002.1, forward strand.
CGAGCTCCGAGGTCTACGGAACGGCTCGCACGACGCTGATGAGCGAGGACCATCCGATGGTCCCAGAGACGTCCTATGCCGCTGGCAAGGCCGCTGCGGATCTGCTTCTCACCTCCTACGTGAGGATGTTCGATCTGGACATAGTCACCGCCCGTCCGTTCAACAACTACGGACCAAGACAGAACGAGGGCACCTTCGCTGCGATCGTTCCGGCCACGCTGCGCCGCATCTCCAACGGTCAGCCTCCCCTGATCGAGGGCAGCGGCTCTCAGACACGAGATTTCATGTACGTCGGTGACACAGCCGAATGCATTGTTCGCATAGCCGCCCACGGCGATCTTCGCGGTGTGACCTTGAATCTCGGGACCGGGCAGGAAACCTCGATCCGCGAGCTGGTCACGACTCTGTGCCAGGTCACGAGCTTCGAGGGTGAGATCGAATATGGTCCCGAACGCCCAGCCGACGTGAGGCGACATCGAGCCGACGTGACGCGGGCCGAGGAGCTGCTGGGCACGATGCCACGGACAGACCTTGCCGTCGGACTGCAGCGCACGTACGACTGGTACGTCGGCGCATCGCTAGCCACATCATGATTCCGCTCACCAAGCCGCTGCTGGCGTTTGACGACGTCGCGGACGATTTGCGCGGAATCATGCAGTCCGGGAGATTGACCGATGGCCCGTATGTCCGTGCATTCGAGGCGACCGTCGCGGAATACGTTGGGACGGAACATGGGATCGCCACGACGTCTGCGACCACCGCTCTCCACGCGGTGCTCGCGGCCGCTGGAATATCCGAGGGAGACGAGGTGCTGGTGGGGGACTTCACCTTTCCCGCCAGCGGCAATGTGGTCGCTCAACTGGGCGCGCGCCCAGTCCCTGTCGATTGCCGACCGGGCCGGTTCGATCTTGACCTAGAGGACGCCGCTGCCCGGGTCACCAAACGGACCCGGGCGCTCATGGTTATCGATCCGTTCGGCGAGCCCGCGGATCTGGACCAGGCAGCCGCATTGGCGGCCGAGTACGGACTCACCATGGTGGAGGATGCGGCGTGTGCGCTAGGCGGCGATCGCGAAGGCCGTCGCTGTGGCTCCTGGCCAGGCGCAGGTTGCTTCAGCTTCCATCCCCGCAAGATCGTCACCACCGGCGAAGGCGGGATGATCACGACCGATGATCCGGAGCTGGCTGCACGCGCGAGATTCCTGCGGAACCACGGCGGAGTGAACACGAGGGACGTGGGACTGGAATTCCACGAGCATGGATTCAACTACCGCATGACGGAATTTCAGGGGGCTATCGGGTGTGCTCAGATGCGCCAGCTCGACGACATGCTCACCGGACGGCGCGTTGCGGCCGCCCTCTACACGTCTCAACTGGCGCAGCACGACTGGCTCAGCATTCCGGCGAGTAACACCAGCGGAGCGACCTTTCAGTCGTTTGTGATCCTGCTTGACGCCACCGTGGATCGAGACCGCGTGATCCACCGGATGCTCGGCGACGGCATCGAGGTGACGCTCGGCACCTACGCAATGCATGCCCAGCCCGCCTTTGCGCAATACGGGCTCAAGGCAGGGGATCTCCCCAACTCGTTTCGAGCCCAGCAGCAATCCCTCACACTCCCCCTCTGGCCGGGCATCCCAGAAGAGGTCATCTCGCGCGTGGTGCATAGCCTCAACCGCGCCGTCGGAGGGGCTTGATGAGCTCGACCGAGGCTCCCGTACAGACTCCTCAAACGGACCGTCTGGCGCGGAATTCGGTGGCGCGCTTTGGGGCCGATGGCGCGGGGTTGGCGCTCGGCGCGGTGTCGAGCATTGTCACCGCCCGGGTGCTCGGACCAGCGGGGAAGGGGACGCTTGCGGCGCTCAGCTTCGTAACTCTTCTCGCCATTCAGGCGGCGTCCCTTGGGCTCGGCGACGCCGCCGTTGTCTGGATCGGAAAGGGACGAGCGACCGCACAGATGGCTCTATCGGGCGGGATCGGCGCGGTCCTCGTCAGCGGCTGCATCGGGGCGGTGGCCGTCCTTGGTTACAGCGTTGCCCAATTGCCGCTCGCGAATCATTGGGTGCTCCTCGGAACGATCACCGCCTGCGTGACGGTAGCCATCTCCGCTGTTGCACAGATCGTCCTCCTGGTCGTCTACGCCAAGCGGACGATTCTCGGGGCCAGCATGTTGAACCTGGCAGCGGCCGCGATCACGACCATCGGAACCGTTGCCTTCTGTGCGGTCATACACCTAAATGTCTTCGGCGGAGCACTCGGCAGTCTGGGGGCTGGGGTCTTTAGCGTGGTTGCCGGTGCGTTCATTCTTCGGCGAGCAGGGCTCTCCCTACGTCCCCGCCTGACCAGAGCGTATCTCAGGCCAGCCCTGCGCTTCGGCATGCGAACCCAACTCGCAAATGTCCTGGCATATTCGTCTGCCCGGCTTGATCTGCTGATCGTCTATGCCCTGGCGGCCAGCTCACAGGCCGGCCTGTACAGCGTTGCGCTGACCATCGGGACCCTCACAGGCTTCGCGGCAATCGCGTTGTCCTACGCATCCTTTCCTCGCATGACCAAGATGGACGACAGAGAAGCCCTTGCGCTCACCGCCCGGCTGACTCGCGCCGGATTCGTTCTCTCGATCCTCCTGTCCCTGGCGCTTGCGGCGATCGTCTGGCCGCTCATCACGGGGGTGCTTGGGACCGCCTACCGTGGCGCAATAGTTCCATCCCTTGTACTGCTGGGAGCGAACGTCCTGTGGGGTGGACAGTGGTTGACCAGCCGAGCATTGGCGGCTCGCGGAAACCCCTCCGTGCTCATGTGGTCATACGCGCTAAATCTGGTGGCCATGTTGGCCGTCGACTTCTCCATCGTGCCCTCCCTCGGAGCCCTGGGTGCCGCAATCGGATCAGTCGTGGCAGCCGCCGTGGGATTGGCTGTGTCGCTGGGCGCCTACCACAAGGAGGGCCTGGCCCTCAAAGAGTTCATCCCTCGTCCCGCCGACCTGGAGCTGCTTGTAGGCCGCTTGAGGCCGATGCTCCGCAGCCTTCATGCGTGAGCCCGCGAGGACGGTGAGGTCATTGCTGCCGCTTCACGCCGAATCGCGATGAAACCTTTGCGCGCGCGATCATCCTTCGGTGGCTCGTTCCGGTGACCGAACCCCCGCACGCGACTCGGGGCAGATCTCGCGATCTGATGACGACCGTCGTCACCCTCGACGCCGAGCACGAGTCCGGCTGGGAACGCTTCGTCCAGTCCCACGCCGCCGGGCTCGTCTATTACTCGCTGCGCTTTCGTGACCTCCTCGTCGAGCTGACTCACGGCACGCCCCAATATCTCGTCGTCCTGAAAGGCGGTGAAGTAGTAGGTGGGCTCCCGGTGATGGCCTTGGAGGGTTCCCGCGGCCGCGTTTTCAACTCACTGCCGTACTTCGGTTCCCCCGGGAGTCCGCTGGCCGTCTCAACAGAGGTGTCTAGCGCGCTTTTGCGGCGATATGAGGAACTTGCGAGCGGGCCGAACGTCCTGGCCGCGACGCTGATTGAGAACCCTTTGGCTCCCATCCCAGCACCCGCCCACGATCTCGTGGACACCCGGATCGGGCACTTGACCCCGCTCCAGGGAAACGGCCCGGCGAGCGAGCGACTGCTTCAGCTGATAGAGCCATCGGCTCGTAGGAACGTCAAGAAGGCTATTCGGGCGGGGACCGTGGTCCGGTCCGAGCCGGAATCGTTCGATGTGCTCCAGCGTCTGCACGCTGCATCGATGCATGCGATCGGCGCGGTGATCAAGTCTCCGGACTTCTTCAGCGCCGTGCCAAGTCATCTGCGCGCAAACGAGGATTTTGACCTCTTCGTTGGCCGCATCGATGGCGATGCGGTGGCTGCTCTGCTGGTCTTCTATGCCGCTCGGACGGTCGAGTACTACGTGCCGGCAACTAACCCCGCAAGCCGCTCTCTCCAGCCCATGGCGGTGGTGCTACTCCACGCCATGACGAACGCAGCTGAGCGTGGCTACGAATCCTGGAACTGGGGAGGCAGCTGGCCAACGCATACCTCGCTTCAGCGCTTCAAGGCCAAATGGGGAGGCAGGTCGGTGGAATACCGGTATTGGACCCGTCTGAATGACCCAGCCCTCCTGCAGGCCACGCGTGATGAGATCCAGGCAGCTTACCCCGGCTTTTTCGTCCTCCCGTTCGCTGCACTCGAGACCAGGGTATGACGTTGCGAGTGGGAGTCGTGACCAGCTCAGCTGGTCACACGCTGCAGAAGGTTGCCTTTGGCCTCAGCGATCGGGAGGTGGAGTTGGAGGTGGTCACCGACCGGCCCTGCGGCGCCGAACGAGTGAGCCGGCAGATGGGGCTGAAGCACGCCCGCATCGAAGACCCTGACCGTGAGGCGTTCTCGCGATCCGCCGCACAGCACATGCTCGAACGCGAGGTGGCCTTTGTGCTCCTCACGTTCAACAGGCTCGTGAGCGCCGCGCTGTTCGGTGCGATCCCGACTTACAACATCCATCCCTCGCTTCTCCCCGCCTTCCCAGGCCTGAACGCAATCGGGGATGCATACTCGACGGGCGTTCGGTTCGTGGGAGCGACTCTGCATCTCGTGAACGAGCGTCCCGACGCAGGACCCATCATCGCCCAGGTGTGCGCCCCGGTGGACCGAGTCCATTCGATGGAAAGACTCCAGGACATTTCGTTCGTCCAGCGCGTTTATCTGGCCCTCACTGCGGTCGAACTGACAGAGCGTCAAGCCCTCACAGTTGACCTCAGTGCCGGCTCAATTGCCCTCACAGGTCAACCAACCGCCTCCGACCGCGCGAATCCGGCCCTCCAGGACCCGCGGCTGATCCGTTTCATGGACGATCTCGAGCAAAGCATGGATCCAAACGCCCTTCGGTCATCTACCCCTTGAATTCCTCGTACTCCTCCTCGCCCTCCAAGCCCGCTGCCGCCCTAACGCGATCGATCGATCTCGCCCTGTCCGTGCTCACTGCCGCCGTAGGCGTGGCATTCGTTCTTGCGCGCCACAAACCCCCCCGCCCTGGGGCCGAGCCTCGCTTGCTGGTCATCAATCCGGCTTACTCACTCAGCGTCCTCCGGGGAAGGGACGCCCTGCATACGGTGACCCACCGCGACCTGGACGGCTTTTTCGACCACGTTTGGAGCGTTCACCCGCTTGTCGGAGCAGATCCCGAAGAACCCCCGCCCACGTCAGTCGGTCCCGTGACCGCTGAGCGGTTGGCCGACCGACACACATTCATCGAGGGTCGTGTGGCGAGATCCCGCCGACTGGGCCATTTCCCGCTCCTCAACTTTGTTCTTGCTCAGCTGGAGCTCATCCGGCGCCTTGACGTCATCGTCAGTCGCGAAGGCATCGGGCTCGTCCGGGCATGGGATCCGTTCTATTCCGGGATGATCGCCTGGTGCCTCGCCCGTCTTAGCAAACTCCCTCTGGAAATTCGCATCAACGCCAACTACGACACGATGTACGAGTCGGTCGGCATCCTTGCCTACCCCCGGCTGCTGCGATGGCGGCGGCTGGAGCGAGCGCTCTCCCGCTTCATCCTCTCCCGTGCCGATCAGGTGGTGGTAGGTAGCGAGGACAACCGGACCTACGCGACAAACAATGGAGCCGCCCCCGACTCGGTCGTCTACAGCGGCAATTGGCTGATCATCCATCCTGATCACCATCGCTTGCCGGCCGACCGATCGCTTCCCAACCCAGATCTGAGGAGAGGGAAGGGGCCGCTCGTCGTCGCCGTGTGCCGGCTGGAGCGCATCAAGCACCCAGAGGACGTCATCAGAGCAGTGGCCAAGGCTCGCGAGCAGAGACCTGACATCGAAGGCCTGCTGGTGGGCGATGGGAGCCTTCGGGCCGAGCTTGAGGACCTCGCGGCCGAGTTGGGAACCGCGGACCTGTTCACTTTCGCCGGGGAACGCGACCAGCAGTCGGTAGCCGGAATCCTTACGGCGGCACAGGTCGTGCTGGCTCCGCTGGCCGGGCTTTCGCTGGTTGAAGCTGCGCTAAGCGGGACACCGATCGTTGCCTATGATGTCGAATGGCACGGAGAGTTCCTCACCTCCGGAGACGACTGCCTGCTCGTTCCCTACCGCGACACGGACGCGATGGCGGCGGCCGTGCTGCGCCTCTTAGATGATCCTGGCGAGGCTGCCCGCATTGCTGAGAACGCCCGGAGAACCGCAGAACGCCGCATGAACCGCGCCGAGGTCATCTCTCACGAGCAGGCTCAAGCTCGACGCGTCCTCGCCCGCGGGAAGTGATCCCCGACCATCCGTCAGAGAGGTGAGCGGGCGATCTGTGCGTACAGCTTCTCGTACGCGTCGACCATGCCATCTGCTCGCTGACTGGCCGCGCGTTCCTGCGCAGCCCGGCCCATCTTCGAGAGCGTCTCGGGAGCATCCAACTGAGCAATCAGCCGCTCCGCCAGCGCTTCGGAATCACCCGGTTCAACCAACTCGCCGGTCACCCCGGGCGCAATCAGCTCCTTGAGGCCGCCGACGTTCGAGGCCGTCACGGGAAGCCCGGCTGCCATGGCTTCCAGCGCTGCGATTCCCAGTGTCTCGTAGCGGGATGGAAGGACGAAGAGGTCAGCCTTTGCCAGCAGTGGCCAGATGTCTGACACCGCGCCGGGGAACCTGACTTGGCTTGAGATCCCCAGCTCGCCTGCCTGAGCTTGGAGCGCGGGGCGGAGTGGGCCGTCTCCCACCAGAGTCAGTTCAGCGTCAGGACGCAGGTCGAGGACTTGCGCGAACGCTCTCAGCAGAACGTCGAGGCACTTCTCCGGCCGGAAGTTGGCGACCGTGATCAGTCGATTGTTCCGCGTCGTGTCTCGCGGCATCGGATTTCCCGACCAGCCGTTTGGAATCGTCCACAGCCTGTCCTCCGGATACCGGTACCGCTGTATCAGCAGGTCGTGAGTCGATCTAGAGACGGCCACCACACCATCGAAGCGGCGGACGCATAGCCGGTCCAGCCAGTCGCGAAGGGGCTTGCCGTCGTCGACGTACCGGGCTCCGTGGTGGTGTGTGAGAAGACGGTACGACCCGGGAACCCGGCGCAGGGTACCGGTCAGAACGAGCGCGTGAAACAGATGCACATGCACGACGTCAGGTTGAAATCCCCGTAGCTCCCGATTGACCCATGCGCGGAGGGCAGGTACCTGCCGCCAACCCGCACAGGATCGACCGAGGTATACCCCTGCTGGGCATGCCTCGGCAAGCGCACTCTCCCCAGGTTCGACGAAGGGATGGAGCACTCGCTGCTCCCAGCCTCGGTCTACCCCCCGGCTCAGCAGCTGGAGGAGGACGTGCTCAGCCCCACCGATTCCGGCGGGGCTGCTGATCAAGTGGGCGATCCGCACGCCTCGGTCTACCAGCCCTCCCGGCGCAGGAAGAGCTCAAGCGTGAGGAGCGTCCAGATCGCGTGGCCAAGATTGCGGCGACCACTGTCGTGACTGACCAACATCTCGTCGATCGCTGCCGAACTCAGCATGTGTCGGACCCGCGCGTCAGGTCCAAGCTTTGCATGGGCGAATGCGCGCAGGTCGGTGCGGAACCAGCGATCCAGCGGGACTCCAAAACCCTGCTTGCGCCGGCCGAGGGTCGAGGGCGGAAGCACGTCGGCGAACGCTCGCTTGAGCAGATACTTGAGTCGCGGACCACGAATCTTGAGGTGACCAGGCAATCGAAATACATATTCCGCCAGCTGATGGTCGAGCAGGGGTGACCGTACCTCGAGTCCGTGCGCCATACTCATCCGGTCCGCCTTGACGAGCAGATCATCGAGCAGGTACGTCCTCGCGTTGAGGTCGAGCAGACGAGCCAGTAGCGGGGCGCCCTCAGACTGCGTCCAGACGTCCCGGTAGGACCGCAAACCGTCGGCGCCGGATTGATCAGTTCCGACAAGAACCGAACGCAAGGGCGCCGGAACGGGGGCGATCCACTCCGCGTATGTCTGAAGCAGGTCGGGTCCGGCGTTGGACAGCAGTCTTCGCACGCTGTCGACGCGGCTCTTCGATGAGGCCGGCGGTAGCCGGCCGGCCATCTCAGACAGCTTGTGTCGACCTCTCTCGGGCAGTCGAAGGTAATTCGCGAAGATGAGACCCGCGGCGAAACGCTCGTACCCCGCGAACAGCTCATCGCCACCATCTCCCGACAGCGCCACTGTGACATGCTCGCGCGTGCGCTCACACAGCAGGTATGTGGGGATCGCGCTGGAGTCTCCGAATGGCTGATCGTGGTGCCAGACGAGTTTCTCCACGAGCTCAGCGGCGTCTGGACGAACGACGAACTCCACGTGCTCGGTCCCGAACCGTTTTGCGACTAACCGGGCGTGCACACGTTCGTCGAATCCCTCGGTGTCTTCAAATCCGACGCTGAACGTCTTGATCGGGCCCGTACTGCGCTCGGCCATTGCCGCCACGATTACGCTCGAGTCGATCCCCCCGCTGAGGAAGGCTCCGAGAGGTACGTCGGAGATCAGTCGCCGTTCGACCGCGTCCCGCACGCGCCGTCTCGTCTCTCCGATTGCCTCATCGAGAGTCGGGCCGCGGTTAAGCCGGCTCCTCCTCGGCGGAAGCGGTGGTCGCCAGTACTCGCTGACCTCTGGCTCACCACCATCGCTCATAACGAGCACATGTCCCGGTGCGAGCGAATTAACTCCCGCAAAGAACGTGTCCGGAGTTGGGACGTAACCAAACGTCAGGTACGGTACGAGCGCCTGCTCGTTCAGCTCTCGGGGTACCGCTTGATGGGCGAGCACCGCCTTGATCTCGCTCGCAAAGACGAGCGTCTTGTTGCGTCGCCACCAGAACAGTGGCTTCTTACCGAAACGATCTCTCGCCAGCACCAGTTGGCGCTTCCGGTCGTCCCAAAGCGCAAACGCGAACATGCCGTCAAGCTCGCGGGCCAGCTGCACAGGCGACAGCTCTTCGGCGAGATGAACTATCACCTCCGTGTCACCGTCTGTGGCCAGTGAATGCCCATTCCGCTTCAGGCGGTCCCTGAGCGTACGGAAGTTATAGATCTCGCCGTTGAACGCCACGGCGATGCTGCCATCTTCGTTTGTGATCGGTGGATCGCCGGTGACGAGGTCGATCACAGCGAGCCTCGCCTGGCCCAGGGCGGCCCGGCCTTTCAGGACCATGCCCTCCGAGTCCGGGCCGCGGTGCTGAAGCAGCTGCAGCTGCCTCAGCACCTGGCGTGCGTCGTCGCCGGATATCGGATCCGGCTGCACATATCCGGCGATGCCGCACACGGTTCTCGTCAGTCCTGCGTATTGACGCCGCCCATGGCAGGCGGACTCGATCTGATCACCACGAGCGTGCGCACCGACGCGAAACCTTACGGGACGAGTTCGAGGCGTTCCGTCTCAGCGTGGAGCTGGATCCACGACCGGGAGCGGCACACTGGACATCACGGAGGTCTCAGCCGCAGGCTGGCTGGCCTCGGTCCCTCCGGTCGTCCGCTCAACTCGCCACAGTGGCGACCGCTCGAACTCCCAAATCAACACAAGTCCGAACACCAGTCCGACCCCGCCGGTGAGGAACACCCAACCCTGCCCGGCCTGCGCCACGCCGATGGTGATGCCACAGACGACGAGCTGGCTTACCGCGAGGACCAGGGCGACATTCCGGGGCCGTCCGATGCGGCCAGCCAACCTATGGGTGGTGTGATCGCGGCCACCGCTGAGCACCGACACGCCAGCGCGGCTGCGAGAGATCACGACCAGCGTCGTGTCGAAAATGACGAGACCGACCAGCAACGCGGCCATGACTACGCCACTCGGCCCGAGGTAGCCCGGCGTCACCGCTGCCATCGTCACCCGCGCGACGAGCAGGCCGATCACCAGGCTTCCGCCATCTCCCATGAAGATCCGCGAGGCGAGGTTGCGCGGCAGAAAGGCAAGACAGGCACCGGCGACGCCGAACGAAAGCGTGGCCAGCGTGCCGTCGCCGGAAATCAGAGCCAGCGCGCCGGCTCCGAGCGCCGACACCGCAGCCGTGGATGCCGCGGCACCGTCCATGTTGTCCATCAGATTGAAGGCGTTCATCACGCCGACCACCCAGACGACCGTCAACACGAGATCGGCAGGCCCGTAGTGGAAGACAGCCCATCCCCGTCCGGTCGCGTACAGCAGCACCGCGATCCCGACCTCGGCGAACGTGCGCAGCGAGATCGGGAGATTGAAGCGATCGTCGATCGTACCCATCAACCAGATGCCCACGGCGCAGCCGATGATCACCGGGTGCGCCTGAGCACCGCCGTCCATCGTCATGACGGCGGCCAGCACCCCGAGGACGATCGCCGTGCCTCCCAGGTAGGGGGTGGCCTTCTTGTGGCCCTTGTAGCCCTTGGGCAGGTCAAAGAAACCGGTGCGTACGGCGACCTTGATGCAGATCGGGGTCACCAGGTAGGTGACCAGTGCGGCGATCAGAAACGCCGCGGCCGCTTTGAGCTCAGGCGACATCCGCGACCGGCTCGCTGATCAACGCCAGCCGCGCCCGCTCGCACTCGATGACATCGTCGATCGCATCGTCGACCGTCAGGTGCGTCTGCCAGCCGGTCAGGTTGCGCAGGCCGGTGGTGTCAGGACGGCGGCTCCCCAACTCCTCGAAGCCGCTCCCGTACGCCTCCTCGTAGGGCACGAGCATGATGTTGCTCTGGCTCTCGGCGCGCTCGATGACGCGGCGCGCCAGCTCGACCACCGCGATCGGCGTCGAGCTGCCGATGTTGAACGTGTGGCCGCTGGCGTCCTCGCTCTCGCACAGGGCGATGAGCGCGGCAACCGTGTCTCGGACGTGGGTGAAGCACCGTGTCTGTGCGCCGGTTCCGTAGACGGTGAGATCCTGCCCGGTCAGCGCCTGGCGGACGAAACGCGGCAGGACCATGCCGTACTGCCCGGTCTGCCGCGGACCGACGGTGTTGAACAGGCGCACGATCGTCGCGTCGGTGCCACGCTGGCGGTGATACCCGTTGATCAGCGCCTCGCCGAACGTCTTGGCGATCGCGTAGGTCCAGCGTCCCTTCGACGGTGAACCGAACACGAGATCGTCCTGCTCGGTCAGGCTGCTGTGGCTCTGCTTGCCGTACACCTCGGAGGTGGAGCTGAACAACACCTTGACGCCATGGCGAGACGCGGCGTGCATGATCACGTTGCTGCCTCGGACGCTGCGCATCAGCGTGTCCAGGGGCTCGTTGACGATCATCTGGACTCCGACGGCCGACGCCAGGTGCACGCAGATATCGACCTTCCCCATGAGCTCGTCAACGAGCTGCGCGTCGCTGACCGAGCCATGCACGAAGCTCACACGGTCGGCCTCCAGCAGATGCTCGATGTTCCCCAGCTGCCCGGTCGACAGGTCGTCCAGGATCACGATGCGGTCCGCCTTGTCGCGCTCGATCATCGCTTCCACGAGGTGGGATCCGATGAAGCCGGCCCCACCCGTGATCAGGAATCGGCGGCGGCGACGGCGGGGCGCAGTCGCTTGCGTCCGAGCCTCTACCCGCCGTACCGGCGCCTGATGGATAGGGCGCATCACGGTCGGGCGGGCTGTGCTGTCGTCGACCGTGACGTAGTGCTCGACGGTGAGGCGGACGCCCTCCTCCAGGCTGATCACCGGTTCGTAACCGAGCTCGGCCCGCGCCTTGCTGATATCGGCCATCGAGTGACGCACGTCCCCGGCCCGCTCGGGGCCGTGTACGGGCTCGATGTCGGAGCCGATCTCCTGGCGCAGGCTCTCAGAAAGCTGGTTGAGGGTGATTCGATCACCACAGGCGATGTTGTAAACCCGCCCGCCGATCGCCTTGACCTCGAGGGCAGCGAGGTTGGCCCGCACCACGTTCTCGACGTAGGTGAAGTCACGCGACTGCTCGCCGTCACCGAAGATGACCGGCGGCTCGCCGTGCCGGTAGGCCCAGATGAAGCGGGGGATCACGGCTGCGTACTCAGACTGCGGATCCTGGCGAGGCCCGAATACGTTGAAGTAGCGCAACGCCACCGTCTCCAGCCCGTACACCTGATAGAAGCTGCGGCAGTAGCTCTCGGCTGCCAGCTTGGAAACCGCGTACGGCGAAATCGGCAGCGGCGCCAACCCCTCGTGCTTGGGCAGCTCGACCGCGGCGCCATAGATCGAAGATGACGACGCGAACACCACTCGGGACGCCCCCTCGTCGCGTGCGGCTATGAGCACGTTCAATGTGCCGGTCGCGTTCGCTTCATGCGAGGTGGCCGGATCGGCGATCGACCGCGGCACCGACGGCACGGCGGCCAGGTGCACGACGGCGTCGCATCCACTCACCGCTCCACGCAATTCCTCCAAATTGCGGATATCTGCCTCGACGAGGTCGACGTCGCCGACCAGGTGTGAGAGGTTTGATCGCCGCCCCGTGGCGAAGTTGTCGATGATCCGCACATCACGGCCCGTCTCAAGGAGCCGCGTCGCGATGTGGGAGCCGATGAAGCCTGCCCCACCCGTTACGAGAACACGCACTCGTCAACCTTTTTTCGGTCCCGACGCCCCTAGCGCGAGATTTTGAACCCAATCGGGTGCTTCCGTTGCACCCACCCTGACTGCCTAAGCGTACCCAAAGATCGGGTGCATGTCTACCGTTATCCGGTTCATTACAAGTTGACGTGCAGCTGTCGATGCCGTCATATCGCCCCGCAGCGGAGCCTATCGGTATGCCACCCCGGCAACCATCCGTTGTCAGTCCGGGTTGACTCGCGGTGAACTACTGACGTCCGGCGGCCAGTTGGCGCTCGCGAATCGCCGACTCAGAGGCGATCGCCGTGTCCGGGAAGGCCAGCTCCTCCCCGCACGTCATGCACACGGCATCGTGCAACCGGACGACGCGGTGACATCGCGGACACTGCCGGCGGAGCTCCTTGTCCTCGAACCTGTAGAGCACGGCGGTCAGGAGCCCGAGGAACGGCACGCAGGCCGAGATGATGAACCACATCAGGAAGGAGCTCCCCTTGATGCGGCCCACGATCCCGCCGGCCAGGCCGAAGAAGAAACAGATGACTATGTAGCTGAGCCCGGCGCCGGACACCCGGTCACCAGACGAGTGTCTTGAGCGCCCAGAGCACCGCCGCGATCACCGCCACGGCAGCCACGACATAGAAGACCGTGACGATCAGGCCAACGACGAAGTGGAAGACGAGAACCACCCCGGCCACCAGCACCAGGGCGGCCACCGCGCGCCTCACGATCGACGGATGGCGCTCCGGAACGTTCTGCACATCTGTTCGCATAGCCGAAGCGTAGCGCTCGGCCCCACTGGCAACCTAGGAAGATGCGCAGAACTCCAGCTGGCTAAAGCCCGAGCTGAGACAGGATCAGCCGTCTCACCTCTCCCCCGTCAGCGCGGCCCTTGGTCTCGCGCATCACGTGGCCGACCAGCGGTCCCAACGCCTTCTCGTTCCCGCCGCGAACCTTCTGAGCGGCATCCGGCTCGGACGCGATCGCCGCGGCCACAATCTCGGCCAGTCCGGAGTCCTCACCGCTGACCGCTGCCAGGCCCTCGCGCTCGACGATCGCCTCCGGCTCCCCACCCTCGGCCACCAGCGTGCTCAGCACCTGACGCCCCGCATCGCGGCTGATCCGCCGCGCGCTGACGAGCCCCACCAAGGACGCGAAGCTCGCTGGACTGACCTGAGAGTCGGCTGGATCGGTCTCGGACCCGATCCGCTCGACCAGCTGCGGAATCCAGTTGGCCACGGCCACCGGGTCGACCGATCCCCCGTCAGACGCCAGAGCCGACTCGTAGTAGTCGGCCAGCTCGGCTCGGAAGGCCAGCTCACGCGCGCGCTCGGAGGGCAACCCGAGGTCGCGCTCGAACCGCGACGCGCGGGCGGCCGGAAGCTCCGGCAGCGCCGCCCGCGCCGCCTCCAGCATCTCGGGCGTGGCCACCAGCGGTACCAGGTCGGGCTCCGGGAAGTACCGGTAGTCGTGGGCTTCCTCCTTGGAGCGCAGCGGCGTCAGCCGGCCGGTAGCGGGGTCGAAGTGCAGCGTTTCCGGGACGACCGGCTGACCCCGATCCAACAGATCCGCCTGCCGCTGAATCTCCGCCAGCACCCCGTCGTGCAGGAACCGGAATGAGTTCATATTCTTCAGCTCGGTCTTCGTCCCCAGCACATCGGAACCGCGCGGCCGGATCGACACGTTGGCGTCGCAGCGGAGCGAGCCCTGCGACATGTCGACGTCGGAGACCCCGAGCGCACGCAGCGTGGTGCGAAGCAGGCCGAGCCATTCCCGCGCATCCGAGGCCGAGTGCAGATCGGGCTCGGTGACGATCTCCACCAACGGTGTCCCGCCTCGGTTGAAGTCGACCACGCTGCGGTCGGAGCCGTGGATCCGGCCGCTCTGACCCACATGCACGAGCTTGGCCGCGTCCTCCTCGAGATGGACGCGATGAATCCGGACGTCGCCCAGCCGACCGCCGCGGCACAGCGGCACGTCGTACTGAGAGATCTGGTAGCCCTTGGGAAGGTCGGGATAGAAGTAGTTCTTGCGGTGGAACTGGGAGCGCTCGGCGATGTCGCAGCCCAGCGCAAGCCCGATCATGATCCCGTAGTGCACCGCCTGGGCATTGACCACGGGCAGCGCCCCGGGCAGGCCGAGGCACACCGGGCAGGTGTGCACGTTCGGCTCATCCCCGAACGACAACTCGCATCCACAGAACATCTTGGTCCGCGTGCCGAGCTGGACGTGGATCTCCAGGCCGATCACGGGCTCGTAGTCAGCGAGGCTCAAGCCTCACCTCCCGAACGACGAGCTGGACTGCCGTCGAACCCGATCGCCTGCTCCAGCGCGAAGGCCGCCTCGAGCAGCCGGTTCTCGCTGAACGCCGGTCCGGCCAGCTGGAAGCCGACGGGCAGGCCGTGGCTCAGCCCGGACGGGATCGAGAGGGCCGGAATCCCGGCCAGGGGCATCGGCACGGTGCAGAAGTCGTTGAGGTACATGGCCAGCGGATCGTCGAGCTTGGCCCCCAGCTCGAAGGCTGTCCAGGGGCTGGTCGGTGTGACCACGAAGTCGAACTGCGAGAAGGCCTCGCGAAAGTCGTCGGCGATCTTCGTGCGCACCTTCAGCGCCGTGCCGTAGTAGGCGTCGTAGTAGCCGCTCGACAGGGCGTAGGTGCCGAGCATGATCCGCCGCTTGACCTCCGCGCCGAACCCGGCGGCCCGCGTCCGGCTGTACATCTCTTCCAGGCCGGCGGAGCCATCCACGCGAAGCCCGTAGCGCACCCCGTCGAACCGGGCCAGGTTGGCCGAGGCCTCGGCGGGAGCGATCAGGTAGTAGGCCGACAGGCCGTGGGGCGCGTGCGGGAGCCGGCACGGCTCCACGGTCGCCCCCAGACGCTCGGCCAGCGCCACCGTCTCATCGAAGTTCTTGCGCACCCCGGGGTCCACCCCACCCTCGGCCCCGACGAGCTCCTCGGGCACACCCAGGCGGATCCCCTTCAGATCGCCCCGGGACGGCAGCACGATCTCCTCAGGGAACTCCAGCGAGGTCGAATCCCGCCGGTCGTGGCCGACCATGTGGCGCAGCAGCAGTGCGCAGTCGGTCACGTCGCGCGTGAGCGGTCCCGCCTGATCCAGCGAGGAGGCGAACGCGATCATCCCGAACCGCGAGCACGCCCCGTAGGTCGGCTTCATCCCGACGATCCCGCACAGCGCGGCCGGCTGGCGAATCGATCCACCCGTGTCGGTGCCGATCGCCCACGGGGCCAGCCCGGCGGCCACCGCGGCCGCGCTGCCGCCGGATGAGCCCCCCGGCACGCGCGCGCGATCCCATGGATTCAACACCGGCCCGAAACCCGAATTCTCATTCGAGGACCCCATCGCGAACTCGTCCTGGTTGGTCTTTCCGAGCAGCGGCGCACCGCCGTCAGCCAGCTTCTGGACGACGGTGGCCGTGTAGGGCGGCCGGTAGCCCTCGAGGATCCGCGAGCCAGCCTGTGAGGGGATCCCCTCGGTACAGAACAGGTCCTTGACGGCCACCGGAACACCACCGAGCTCGGTGCCGGCGGCCTTCGGGCTCGCCGGCACTTGGTCGGCCACCCACGTGAACGCATTCAGTGAATCCGCCGCCGCCCGGGCCCGGTACGTCTCGAACACCTCAGCCGCATCCACCTCCCCGCTCCGCACGGCCGCGGCCGCCTGAGCGGCGGTCAACTCCAGCACCTCGGCGCTCATGAGGGATCGGCGCCCGCGCCGGGGCTGGGCACGCCGAAGCCTCCGGCCACGGGCTCGGGGGCAGCGGCCAGAGCCACGTCTCGCGGCAGCGAGGGTTCGGGCTCGTCGGCCCGCAATGCGTTCACGACCTCGACCACGTGCGAGGTCGGCTCGACGCCGTCCAGATCGAGCTCGCGGATCTTCTCGATGTGATCCAGCACCTTCGAGAGCTCGACGGCCATCCGATCGAGCTCTTCGTCACTGAGCTGAAGCCGGGCCAGCCGGGCCACGTGCTGGACCTGTTCGCGAGAGAGCATCCCGGCCGATTCTAGGCGGCGAGGCAGTGAGACGACTTAGCGCGGAGCGCTCGGCGGAGCTACCGACAACCGTTCCATCTCCACCACCGAACCGGGCGGGGGCGCCTGATCCTGGCGCAACGATAGGTACCCCCCGACCAGGATCGCCACGGCCAGGGCCAGCCCGACGAATGCGGCGGGATCGTCGTGAGTCACCGGCACCACCGGGCCGGAGATGATCACCCGGTAGTACAGGGCGATCACCACCACAACGGCCAGCGCCGTCTCCAGGACGGTCGCGGATACGGGAAGGGCAGGCGCCACGCAGCGGGCCTGGAGGTACCAGCAGAGCAGACCTCCCAGCCCCAGGACGAGGATCAGATAGCGGATCACCGTCAGGCTCTCCCAGCCGCTGAAGCTGGATGCCGCGCCCAGGGACGCCGCCGCGTGCGCATAGGTGGCGGGGAGCCCGAACCAGGGCACCACGAACAGGATCACCAGCAGCGCCAGCGAGGCCACCCCCATCAGCCACTCCCCAGCGCGCAGGCGCGAGAGCCGGAAGCTCACGAATGGCCCCTCAGGCGTCCTGCAGGCCGGCAGCCAGCACAGTGTTGCGCAGGAGCATCGCGATGGTCATCGGCCCCACGCCACCCGGCACCGGAGTGATCAGCCCGGCCACCTCGGCCGCCGCCTCGAAGTCCACATCGCCGCGCAGGCCCTCCTCCAGGCGATTCATTCCCACGTCGATGACCGCCGCTCCGGGTTTGACGTGTTCTCGCCCCAGCAGTTTCGGCACGCCGACGGCCGCAACGAGGATGTCCCCCCGGGAGCACACCCCGGCCAGGTCGCGTGTCCGCGAGTGGCACATGGTCACAGTGGCATTCCGTTGTTGAAGAAGGAAGGACACCGGCTTACCGACCAGATCCGAGCGTCCCACCACCACCGCCTCGGCACCCTCGATCGGCACCTCGTACCGGTCGAGCAGCTCGATGACCCCGGATGGAGTGCAGGGCCGTAACCCCGGTGCGCCCTGCGACAAGAGCCCGGCGCTCAGGGTCGTGAGTCCATCTACGTCCTTCTCAGGGGAGATCAGCCCCGTCAGTGACTGACCGTTCAGGTGCTCCGGCACCGGGAGCTGAAGCAGGATGCCGCTGATCTCCGGATCGGCGTTGCACTGCTGGATCAGGGCAGCCACATCGGCGTGGGGTGTGTCGGCATCCAGGTGCCGATGGAAATCGCCGATCCCGGCCTCCGCGCACGCCTTGCGTTTGTTGGCTATGTAGACGGCCGACGCCGGGTCATCACCGACCAGGATCGTCGCCAGTCCAGGCGCACGCCGTCCAGTCTCCACCCGCGCGCGGACGTCAGCCGCCACCTGCTCGCGCACGCTCTGCGCGGTCGACTTGCCGTCGATGATCCTCGCCGCCATGCTGGAAACCTATCGTTTCGTGATCGGCGCCAGATCGGCCACCAGCTTGCGTTCCGAGCGGTCCTTGCTGAAGCGGATGACGACGATGCCACCCGGCTCCAGGCCGGTCACCACCCCCTCGCCGAACGACGGGTGGGCCACGTCGTCGCCGAGCCGGTAGGCCACCGGCGCCGGGGCCTCGCGATCCACGCTGGAGCTCCAGGACGTCAGCCGCTCCCGGAAGCCGCCCAACCCCTGAGGCCGCTGCTCATCGCGGTCGGTCAGCTCGGCCGGGATCTCGGCCAGGAACCGGCTGGGAATCGCATACGTGCGCGCCCCGAAGACGGTGCGCTGGCGCGCGTAGGTCATATACAGGTCACGCTGGGCTCGGGTGATGCCCACATAGCAGAGGCGCCGCTCCTCCTCCACGTCGCCCTCCTCCAGCGCCCGCGAGTGCGGGAACACCCCGTCCTCCACGCCGATGATGAACACGATCGGGTATTCGAGGCCCTTGGCGTTGTGCAGCGTCATCAGCGTCACGAGGCCCTCGTCGTCGACCCGCGCGTCCGCGTCTGCCAGAAGCGAGACCTGCTGCAGGTAGCCGGCCAGCGACAGGTCCTCTCCCCCGGAGGCGTCGTACTCTGCGGCTCCGTTGACGAGCGCGTCCAGGTTCTCGATCCGGCCCTGCGCCTCGATCGTCCGCTCGGCCCGCAGGGCCTCCCGATACCCCGTCTCCTCCAGGACCTCGCCGAGCAGCTTGGCCACGGGCACCTCGCTCCCGGCCCGCTCGCGCAGCACCGTCATCGTCTGCATGAACCGCCCGATCGCCTTGACGGCGGCACCGCCCAACCCGGGCACCTGGGCCGGATCGGCTGCCGCGTCCCAGATCGGCATGCCCATCGTGTTGGCGAATCCCAGCACGCGCGACATGGAGGTGGCACCGATCCCCCGCCGTGGTGAATTGACGATCCGGGCAAACGCACCGGCGTCCTGGGGGTTGACCAGCACGGTCAGGTAGGCGACCGCGTCCTTGATCTCGGCCCGTTCGTAGAACTTCGCCCCTCCGATCACCTGGTAGGCGATCTCCGCGCGACCGAGCACCTCCTGGAGCACCCGGGACTGGGCGTTGGTCCGGTAGAAGACCGCGATTTCCCGCTTGGAGATCCCTTCGTCCACCATTCGCTGGATCTCGCCGGTGACGAATCGGGCCTCGGCCAGCTCGTCGTCCAGCTCGCGCACGTGGATCGGGTCTCCCTGCCCCAGCTCCGACCACAGCCGCTTTGACTTGCGCCCGCGGTTGTTGGCGATCAGCCCGTTGGCCGCGTCGAGGATCGTCTGCACCGAGCGGTAGTTCTGCTCCAGCTTGACCACGTATGCATCCCGGAAGTCATCCTCGAAGTTGAGGATGTTCCGGATGTCGGATCCCCTGAACCCGTAGATCGAGTTGTGCGTGACCAGCCCATTGGCGACGAAGTTATGGGTGTCTTGTATGTCGAGGTCGTAGACCGGCCGCTTGAGCCGTACTGGCTCTACGGCTACAACCACGTCGTAGCCGCCGTGCTCGTCAAACATCAGCATCCCGGGTCGTACAGATGACGCCTGAGTAAATGGCAGGGAGTTGCCTGCCAGCCCTTCCTGGTTCGATCCCAACCTGGCTGTCGGACGAACGACAACGCCATCAAGCACCGAACTGACGCGTTGCGCCATGTCGCGAATCGTCCCCATATCTCTGCAGGCCGTCTCGAGCCGCCAACCTTCCGAACCCTTCCGTGCCGGTCGAACTCTGAACCCCGCGGCGCGCAGAGCCTGTCGACCGTCGTCGTCGTACCCGAAGAGCGTCAGCCGGTGCCTCGGTCTAGCTCCTCGCCGGTCACCGCACAACGAAATCGCGAGACGCCGTCTTCTCACGTCTGTCTTTGTGTATGTGCCTTTTTGGAAGTGCGGCTGAGACAAGGAGAGACCCTGGTCAGCGAGCAGGCTTTGGCCTCCCGTTTCAGTATCCAGCTCGCCGAACAGGCGATCGAGGAGATATTGATCTCCAACAAGGGATCGCCCTGGCCACTCTTTTTTAGGGCGCGCACAGAACGGAACCGTAGGCAGGCCATAGCGAGCGGCAAGCATGGCCTCGCTGAACCGAGCATCAGCTTCTGTCGCGTGGGTCGTTACGACCCAAGCGCAATCAGCCCCTTCTCCGCTGAGCCGAGTAGCGACTCCCAGAATCGCCTTGGGCTGTCCGTTGGTATAGGTGCGTGAGATCCCGACGCGGAACCCCCGATCCCGTTTCCACATCAAATACGTCACGTACTGCTGCGGTGTGCGTCCCGGTAGATATCCGGCAAAGTGGGTGTGCTCCAGGGTGCTGACGATTCGACGCCCTGACTCAGTCGTTATCGCGATCCCGTCGGTGCGCTCCGATCGGTGCGTTCTTAGGACTGAGGCCGCACGAAAGTCGCCGCTCCCGTACCCAGACAGAACCTGATCACCTGCTTCGATGTCCTCGATTCGTTTCTGAGTTCCGTCGGCCATCGTGATCATCGTTCCTTCTACAAGGCACTGATCTGGGTCCCCGACAACCGTAAGGTTGCGCTCGATCCCCGTCAGCAGCTGCAGCCACCGGTACTGGACCGCGTTGGTGTCCTGGTACTCGTCGACCAGGATGTGCCGGAAGGACTCCAGGTACTTGTCGCGCACCTCGGGGAACAGCTCCAGAACGTTCACGGCGCGGAGCAGCAGGTCGTCGAAGTCCATCGCGTTCATCCGGTGCAGCTCGCGCTCGTAGCTCGCGTACACGTCGGCCACGGTCTGCTCGAAGAACGAGCCCACCATCTGCGCGTACGCCTCGGCGTCTCGCATGCGGTTCTTGGCGTCGGAGATCTGCGAGTGGATCGCGGCCGGGGTGAAGCGCTTAGGGTCGACGTTGTTCTCCTCCAAGCAGCGCTTCACCAGGCGGCGCGAGTCGGCCTGGTCGTAGATCGTGAACTGGCGCGTGTACCCGAGCCGATCCGCGTGAGCACGGAGCATCCGGGCGCAGGCCGAATGGAAGGTCATCACCCACATGGCGCGCACCCGGCGGCCGACCAGCAGCTCGGCCCGGTCGCGCATCTCCCCGGCCGCCTTGTTCGTGAACGTGATGGCCAGGATCTCCGAGGGCTTCGCCTGCCCGGTGGCCACCAGGTAGGCGATCCGGTGGGTCAGCACCCGGGTCTTGCCCGAGCCCGCCCCGGCCAGGATCAGGAGCGGCCCCTCACCGTAGGTGACCGCCTCACGCTGGGGCTCGTTCAACCCCGACAGGAGGGTCTTGATCTCCTCGCTCTGCTCAGTCGGAACCACTCAGGCAACGGTAGCTTGCCGGGATGTCGAAACCGTGAGCAGCGTCGTTGATCAGATCAGGATGGACTGCGCCTGGGTGGCCGGCCGTGCCCGTCACGTGCGCATCCACGAAGAGCGGATCGCGGCCTACGGGGCCGCGCTTCCCGCGCCATCGCCCGCCGCCGCCCCAGACGCCCCACGTGAGTGCTCGTTCTGGCTGACCCTGGACGCGATCAACTTCGGCTCCGGCTGGTTCCCCACGCTCCGCAAGGCGCCCGGGCGCTCCGGCTACTTCACGATTCACGACGGCCTGCGCCGCCGTTTCGACGCAGAGGGTCCCTGGACCGCCGGCGATCTCGCCGTGCTCAAAGCCGGCGAGATCGCCGCGACCCTGGATCAGGATCCGGAGCATGAGCTGATGGCGCTGTTCGCCACCTCGCTCAATGATCTCGGAGCGCGTCTCCTGACGGAGTGTCAGGGCTCGTTCCCGGCGGCCGTGGGAGGTTCGGCCGTCGATTTGGTGAAGCGGCTTGCCTCCTGGGACTGCTTTGCCGACTCATCGCCCTACGAAGGCCGCGAGATTCCATTCCTCAAGCGCGCCCAGATCGCCGCCGCGGACCTGTCCCGGAACGGACTGGCCAACTACTCAGACCTGCATCGGCTGACCATGTTCGCCGACAACCTGGTCCCCCACGTGCTGCGTCTCGATGGGGTGCTGGAATTCGATCCCCAGCTCGCAGACCGGATCGAGCGCCAGGAGCTGCTCGAACACGGGTCGCCCGAGGAGGTGGAGATCCGCGCCTGCGCCGTCCACGCGGTCGAGCTGATCGCCGAGGCCACCGGGCGCACCGCGGCCGAGCTCGACCAGTTGCTCTGGGAGCGCGGCGGCCAAGCTCGCTACAAGGCCCGGCCACGGCACCGCTCCCGCTGCACCGCCTACTGACGACGACTACCAGTTGCGCCGGGCGCCCGCGAACTCCAGAAAGTAGCCGGCCACGGACACCGGCGCCATCACGAACTGGTAGAGCAGCACGTAGAACAGGAACCCGGACCGGTTGCGGCGCACCCGCAGACCCACCTCGCCGAAGATCGTGCGCTGGCGGACGTACATCGCTCCGCTGATCAGTGCGTTGAGAGGCAGGACCAGCAGGGTCATCGGTCCGACGAGCATGAAGTTGCCCGTGAACGCCAGGACCAGGCCGGGGAGGAAGGCGAACGTGAAGCAGCAGTCCAGGTAGGGAAACAGGAAGTTCGCGCCCACCGCGTGGGAGTAGAGCTTGGTCTGTTTGACCAGGCTGACGCCGTGGTCACGCAGCCCCTCGATCATCCCCCGGGCCCAGCGGCGGCGCTGGCGGATGAACCCCCACCAGCTGTCGGGCACCTCGGTGAAGGCCACCGCGGTCGGCTCGAACACGCTGCGCCCGCCCCGGAGCAGCAGTCGCCACGTGAGCACGATGTCCTCGCCGATCCGGTTGGGCCAACCGCCGACCGACTTCAGCGCGGCGGTGCGATAGACGCTGAACGCGCCCTGGGCCACCAGGGTGCCCTGAAGCAGGGACTGCACCCGCTTGACCGAGGCGATGCCGAGGAAGTAGTCCCACTCCTGCGCCCGCGTGAGCAGGTTCTTCCGTGAGTTACGAGCCAGGACCGAGCCGGCCACGGCGACCGTGTCGGCCGGCGAAACGCGCAGGCGGGCCACGGCGCGCGACAGCGAGTAGGGCATCAGCAGGGTGTCGGCGTCGATCGTGGCCACCAGCGGCGTGTCGACCTCCATCAGAGCCGAGCTCAGCGTGTTGGCCTTACCGGCGTGGTCCGCGCAGAACAGCTGCACGCGCGGGTCGCAATCGGCGTAGGCCTGGACCAGCTCCCGGGTGTGATCGGTGGAGCCGTCATCGGCCACCATCACCCGGAGCTCGCCGTGGTAATCCGATCGGAGGGCGTAGCTGATGGTCTCCTCGATCGAGGCCTGCTCGTTGTAGGCCGCGATCATCAGCGTGATACCGGGCTCGATCCCCGTCAGGCGGAGGGGCCGTGGCCGGTCTAGCAGGATGCCGCTCAGCAGTTGGACGTTCAGGTAGCCCGGAATCAGCGCCACGCCGGTGATCACCAGGATCGCTAGCGGCAGGGTGATGTCGTGCCCGAGCTGGACGATCCAGTGGCGGGACAGCCAGGCGGATAGGCACAGCCAGGCGAAGCCGAGGACGAAGGTCAACCACACCCGGGCCCGCAGCGGGACATACCAGCGGCGCCAGTCCGGGTGGTGGGGACCGGCGGGCCGGATCGGCGGTCCGACAGAGGTGGGGGCATTCGTGGTCGACATCCGGGTCGGGGGCAGCGATGCATTCCGGATGCACCGGGCCCTCCTTCCCGGTCGTCAATCCCCACGACTCAGCCCACGCAACGGCCGTTGCCTGGACGGATGATCTAGACGGTTTGCGGGCTTCTACGGAATCGTCGGCACCGACGCTGCGGCACCGACGAGGTCTCAGGAGATCCGGTCGAGCGCCTGCGCCCGGGCCTCGGCGATCGCCTGGGCACCGGCCTCGCCGACCAGTAGCTCGGGGCGGATCGTCCCGCTGGCCACGAGGTCGAGCGCGGGAAACCGGCCCGCGGCGGACAGCGTGGAATCCAGGGCAATGACCGTCGTCTCGCCGCCGAGCGCGTGCGAGGACGTGGCGATCACGGTCAGCGAACCGCCGTCGACGATGTTTCGAGCCGCGGCGAGCGCCTTCCGAGCCGCTTGCGGATGCAACCCGTCCAGCGTGTCGATCAACACCACGGCGTCGGCACCACGTGCGGCAATTCGCTTGGCCTGGTCCACCACCAGCTCCACCACGTGGTCGAGCGCGTCGGACGAGGCTGCGAAGCTCAGCGCCCCGCTGGGGGTCAGGGCGCCCTCCCGCGGCCAGTCGGCCAGCTCCTCCGGACGAACTCCCGCCAGCGCCACGAACAGCTGCAGGCCTTCGACGGTGGCCAGCGACTGCGCCAGGTTGCGCAGTGCGAACGACTTCCCGGCCCGGGGTCCGCCGACGACGGCGACCCGGGAGCCTCGGCCGAACGGGGTGAGGAATTCGATCGCCTTCAGCGTTGCGTCCTCGGATCCGAGCCGGAAGCGATCCGCCGGGAATGCGGCCGGAAGCTCGTCAAACCGGGCGCCCTCGCTCAGCTCGGACGCCGGGCGCCCATTGACCGTGTCCACCCGCACGAGCGACGCAAAGCGCTCCGAGCGCCGCGGCGGGCGCTTGGGGCCGGACACCCGGTCGCCGTTGACCAGCTCGCAGCGCTTGACCTGCGCCGCCGAGATGTACACGTCTGCGTCACTCGGATCGGGCGGCGAGATGCGGACGAATCCGGATCCGTTGCCGAGCAGCTCGACGACGCCCTCCACGGTCTCCTCTGGCTCGGGCTCGGAAGTGGCCTTCTCCGTCTTCTCCGCCCTCTCCGTAGCGCGCCCCGAGCGTTCACCCCGGCGGCTGCGAGACGCGGGCCTCTCAGGCTCAGACTCGGCGGCGTCGCTCTTCTCACCGTTCTCGGCGCCGGACTCGGCCTCGGCACCCGACGCCGCACCCGACGCCTCGGCACCCGACTGCTGCGAGCGGCTGCGCCCGCCCCGCCGGCTCCGGCGGCGACGGCTCGACGGCTGGTCCTCCTCGCCGGCCTCCTCCGAAGCCGCGGCCGCTGGCTCGGCTTCCTCCTCGGCGACGTCGGCATCCGCCCGTCCTTCCTGACGGGCGACGATCCGGTCGATCAGGTCGGCCTTGCGCAGACGGCGAAAGCCGTCGATCGAAAGTTCGCTGGCGATGGTGTGCAGGTCAGCCAGCGGGCTGCCCTCGAGGGCATCGCGGTCAAGCACGGTCATGGGTCCTCCCGGGGTTCGATTGCTCGGTGGGCTCCGGCCGCGTTGGGGCAGCGGCCGGCGAATCAGCTTCGAAGGCTAGCGGCTCGGTGCGACGCCTCAGCCTTCCTGGGCCTCCCAGCGCACAGAATCCGCCAGGCGAGCTTCGGCGTCGAGGCGCTCCTCTCCGGTGAGCACCGCCCGGACGGAAAGGAACTCGCGGGCGGCCGCCACGTCATGCACCCGCGCCATGTGGGCGCCGTGGTCCGCACCGTAGGCCAGCGCGGCCAGCGTGCCGGCCAGGCGCTCGGCCGGACGGCTGCCGGTGACTGCGCCGATGAAGTCCTTGCGGGAGATGGCCAGCAGGATCGGGCGCCCGAACTCGTGGAGCTCGGACAGGCCTCGCAGCACCTCCACGGTCTGCGCCGGCGTCTTGCCGAAGTCCGGGCCGGGATCGAGCATCAACTGCTCCAGCGCCATCCCGCGGGCCAGCGCGGTGTCGATCCGCTCGGCCAGCAGCTGCTTGACGTCGGCCAGCATGCGCCCGTCGTAGGAGCGGTCAAGCAGCTTCTGCTTGGGCTGCGCGCGCGTGTGCATGATGACCAGAGCGGCGCCGGTCTGGGCGCACACGTCGGCCAGCTCCGGGTCGCGCAGCGCGCTCACGTCGTTGACGATCGCCGCCCCGGCGGCGATCGCGGCTCGGGCGACCGCCGGCTTGTAGGTGTCCACCGAGACCGTCGCTCCCAGCTCGCCCGCCACCCGCCGGATCACGGGGACCACCCGAGCGATCTCCTCCTCCGGCGAGACAGGCGGCCGGTTGGTGACCCCGGATTCGCCGCCGATGTCGATCACGTCGGCTCCGGCCTGGAGCTGCGCCGCGGCCAGCGCCACGCGATCCTCCAGGCTCCGCCGGGTCGGCCCGTCGGAGAACGAATCCGGCGTGGCGTTGACGATGCCCATGATCTGCATCCGGCCACCGAAGCTCAACTCGCCACGCGCCGTGTGCAGCGTGAGCGCCTCGCCGGACTGCGAGGCGAGGGTCACGGCACCGCCACCGCACCCAGGAACGACGCGTCTTCGCGGAACCCGGCCAGCTCCTCCGCCACGCGATCCTGACTCCAGCCCAGCTCGCCGGCGATCACCTCAGCCACGTGCAGAGCCTCGGGGCGCTCGGGATCGGTGAGGGCGCGACCGTCCAGGATCCCCAGCCGGGTGCGCCGCATCAGTACATCGCTCAGCGAGCGAGCCTGCTCGTGCCGAACCGCGTAGACCACCTCGGCGAGCAGGTCACCTTGGCCGCTCAGGATCGGGGCCGCGAGCTCCGCCCGGTCGGCGGCCAGTGCCAGGACGCGCTCGGCATCATGCCCGTAGCGCCCGGCCAGGGCGGCGTAGCTCGGCTCGGGCACGCCGGGCACCCGGGTGAGCCGGTCCGCGGCCACCATCTGGCCCAGGGGGATCTCGTGCGTCCGGCACGGCGCCAGCCGTCCCTCCCGCTCCACCAGGCGATCGACGGCCAGCTTCGCCATCCGCCGCCAGGTCGTGAGCTTGCCGCCGGTGATCGTGACCATGCCGCTGGAGGTCTCATAGAGCTCGGCCTTACGCGAGATGTCCACCGACTTGCGGCTGTCACCGGTGGAGATCAGCGGCCGGACGCCGGCGAACGCCCCGGTCACGTTGTCTGGCGTCAGCTCCGTGACGAAGAAGCGGTTGACCGCATCCAGCAGATAGGTGATGTCGTCCGGGTCGGGGCGCACCCGGTCCACATCGCCCGAGTAGTTGTTGTCCGTCGTCCCGATCAACGACCGGCCGAGCCACGGCAACGCGAAGATCGTGCGGTTCTCGCCCGCCGGCACGATCGCGCCGGACATCAGCGGGAGGTCGCGCTGACTCAGGGTGATATGGGTCCCGCGGCTCGGGCGGATGGTGGGAACCTCCGCCTCCGAATGCAGCTCCTCGGGCCGGATCCGGTCGGCCCACACGCCGGTGGCGTTGACCACATTGTCGGCTCGAATGACCAGTCTCCGGTCGGCGTCCTCGCGGTCGCGCACGCAGACACCCGCCGCGCGGCCCTCCTCGTAGGCCAGCTCGGTGACCTCGAGCCGGTTGGCGCCAACGGCACCGAATCGCTCGGCCTCGCCCAGGATCGTCAGGACCAGGCGCGAGTCGTCGGTCTGGCAGTCGTAGAACAGGTAGCCGCCGGTGGGGTTGCGCCGCTCCAGCGCCGGCAGCAGCTCCAGCACCTCGGAGCCCGAGATGACCCGGTGGCGCTCGGGGCTCCAGTCCGCCTCCTCCAGCCCTGCGGCCGCCGCCCGTCGCGAGGCCCGACGCGCGCGCAGGCGCGGCGTGGCCATCACGTCGTACATGTTCAGCCCGATCCCCATCAACCGGTCGGGGCGGGCGCCGTCGAAGGCGGGAACGACCAGCTTCAGCGGGCGCACCAGGTGGGGGGCCAGCTTGACCATCAGCTGGCGCTCGAGCAGCGCTTCCCGGACCAGCCCCAGGTCGAAGTTCTGCAGGTAGCGCAATCCGCCGTGGATCAGCTTCGAGGACCGGCTGCTCGTCCCCCAGGCAAAGTCGGCCTTCTCGACGAGCGCCACGCTGAACCCCCGCGAGGCGGCGTCCAGCGCCACGCCGGCACCGGTCACGCCTCCGCCGATTACCACGACGTCGAACGGTTCGCTCTCCAGCATCTGGAGAGCCGCCTCACGGCTCAGCATCTATCTGAGCTTAGAGCCCTTAAGCCGAGGTCCGGCGAGGCTACGCCCGCCGGCGGGCGTAGCGGCGAGCCGTGTTGTACAGCTTCACCAGGATCTCGTACATGCCGGGAGAGGTCGCCTGGTATGCCGGGCAGCAGGTGGGACCGCGCGGCTCACTGATCCCGACCTCCACGTGTGGTGCGCTGGAGATCCCCACGTCACCGCAGCCGATCTCGGCCACGGGCTGGCCGGCTCTGACCTTCGCCCCCACGGCCACCAGGGCGGGCGCCGCGTGACCGTAGTAGATGTAGCGGCCCTTGTAGGGGCCGGCGGCCACCTTGATGATCGGCGCGTAGCTGCCAAACCCGCTGATCCCCTCCTGCACGACGGTCCCCGCGGTCATCGCCACCTCGACCACCTGTGGCCCGCACATGTTGTTCAGGGTGCCGATGTCGACGCCCTGGTCGAGCGTCCAGTCGCGCGGCGGCAGTACGCGCCGCAGCGGCTTGAGCGGAAAAACCCACTTCGTCGACCGGGGCGCGGGGCTGACCGGGCTGATCGGGCTGCGCAATGCCGCCCCGCCGCTGCCCGCCGCGGCACCACTCGTCAATCTTGCCGCCAGGGCCGCCTGTCGCACCTTCCGCCGTAGCCTGAACGCCGTTCGCTGCCCCACCATCCCGCTCGGCCGCAGATGGACGCTGGTCTGGAAGCGCTCGATGGCGGCTTTGGTCCTGGGTCCGAACACGCCGGCCTGCGGCACCTTGCTGCCGAGGTCGTCGAGCCAGATCTGCACGGTCTTCACGTCGTTGCCCCGGTCCCCGAGGTGGAGAACGCGGCTGAAGATCTGCTTGGTGGGCTTGACCAGGCCCGGCGGCGAGCCGGTCCCCGCCCCGCCGCTTCCGGCGCCGTCAGCCGCTGCCATGGCCGCCTGCGCCCCGGCTGCCGCACCCAGAAGCCACAGCATCGCCAGGCTCGTGACGAGCACGCGACGGATGGTGCGGTTTGGCTCTCCTCGTGACATCGCAGGCGCGTCCGCGGTGGGACGCAGGCTCGGGCCTGTTTGCCTGCGGGGTTAGCTGACGGGCTCGCGCTCGGTGTTCAAGCGCTTCCGGCGGATCACCACCGGGTTCGCCCCTGCGGGGGTTGTTGTCTCCCCCATCTTGGGTTCCCCGTTCTCCAGCTCGGCGGGCCGGAGATTCGGCGGGCCAAACCTAACACAGGAGCGGGCGGAAAGCGACGGCTGGGAGAGTCCGGTCAGTCTCTCCCGTGCGCGGGGTCCGCGACGCCCTGCTGCTGTCGCGCCTTGACGATCTCCTCGATCCGGGACACCGTTTCCTCGGACATCCGGCGGATCTCCCAGTGGGTGAGCTTGATGACCATCATCGGCGAGGTGGCGATCACGTCCGCATTGCGGGGCTCCCGGGCCAGCAGTCCCATCTCGCCGATCAGGTCGCCCTTGCCAACCGTGGCGATCTTCTTCCCGTCCTGAATGATGTCCGCGGTCCCCTCCTCGATGGCGATCAGCTCAGTGGAGTAGTCGCCCTGCTTCATCAGCATCTGCCCCTCGGCGATGCTCGTCTCGCTGGCAAACGCAGCCAGCCGCTTGGCTTCGTCCTCTGACAATTGCGAGAACAGCGGAATCGCGGTCAGCCGCGCGGGGTCCATGCTCATGAGCGCTCCTGGATGTCGATCTCGGGCACGAGGGGAACCGCGACTCTATATCTCACAGCTCCACCACTTCGGACGTGATCTCGCTGACCGAGGCTTTGGCGTCACCGAACAGCAGCGAGGTCTTGGGTTCGTAGAACAGCGGATTGTCGATCCCGGCGAACCCGGACGCCATCGAGCGCTTGAGCACGACCACCGCCCCGGACTTGTCGACCTCCAGGATCGGCATCCCGTAGATCGGCGAGCCGGGCTCGTTCTTGGCCGCCGGGTTGGTCACGTCGTTGGCACCGATCACCAGCGTCACGTCGGTGCGGGAGAACTCGGGGTTGATGTCGTCCATTTCCTTGAGCAGGTCATAGGGCACGTTCGCCTCGGCCAGCAGCACGTTCATGTGCCCGGGCATCCGTCCTGCCACCGGGTGGATGGCGTACTTGACCTCCACGCCCTTGGCCTCCAGCGCCGTCTCGAGCTCGCGCACCGCGTGCTGGGCCTGGGCGACGGCCATGCCGTAGCCCGGCGCGATCACCACCAGCCGCGCGTAGGCCAGCTGGATGGCGACGTCCTGGGCACTGGTCGAGCGCACCGTTCCGCCCTCTG
The DNA here is from genome assembly GCA_963718545.1 of uncultured Solirubrobacterales bacterium. Classification (GTDB taxonomy): domain Bacteria; phylum Actinomycetota; class Thermoleophilia; order Solirubrobacterales; family Solirubrobacteraceae; genus Palsa-465. The sequence continues at coordinate 1,720,102 of CAVQZO010000002.1, forward strand.
TGCCCGCGCCGGCCGCGGGCGCCGCCACCGCGCCGCCGAACCCGCCGGCCACGATCTCCGGCACCGAGCGGTTCATCGCCTTGGCCATCTGGTTGGTCAGGATCGTGCCCGACGCCCCCACGATCATCCCGGCCACGATCATCACCGTATTGCCCAGCGCCACACCCGTGGCCGCCGCCGACAGACCGGTGAACGCGTTGAGCAGCGAGATCACCACCGGCATGTCCGCCCCGCCGATCGGCAGCACCACCGCGTTGCCGAGGATCGCCGCGGCCACCAGGATGCCCAGGATGAACAGCGCCTGCGAGTGCGTACCCGCGCACAGGACGATCGCGCTGATCACCGCGATCAAGAAGAACGTCAGGTTCAGTACGGACTGGGCGCGGCCGGGCAGCTTGATCGGACGCCCCGGGAGGATCTCCTGGAGCTTGCCGAACGCGATGTTCGACCCCCAGAACGACACCGACCCCACGATCGCCCCGAACAGCTCGAAGATCTCAGCCCTGAGCGGATACCCGCCGCCGAACGCGTGCCGGTACTCGACCCACGCGATCAACGCCACCGCGCCGCCGCCGACGCCGTTGAAGATCGCCACCATCTGCGGCATCGCGGTCATCCGCACATTCCTGGCCGCTGGAATCCCGATCGCCGTCCCGATCACCAGCCCGAGCAGGATCAGCGCCCACGTGCCTGACCCGCTGAACTCATGGCTGCGAAGCAGCGTCGCGACCACCGCGATCGCCATCCCGATCGACGCGATCTTGTTACCCCGCACCGCCGTGCGCGGCCCGGTCAGCCCGGTCATCCCGTAGATCAACAGGCCGAACGCGATGATGTACAGGGCGTCAATCGCGTTGACGCCGATCACCGCCAAGGGCAGCGGCATCTAAGCCTCGCCCCCCGGCCCGGCGTCCTGACCACCGACCGCGTCGGCGGTGCCGGTCTTCGGCGGATCCTTCGCCTTGAACATCTCGAGCATCCGGTCGGTGACCAGGAAGCCGCCGATCACGTTGATCGTCCCGAACGCCACCGCGATGACCAGGATCAGCTTCTCGAACCACCCGTGCGATTCGGCCATCAGCAGAAGCCCGCCCAGAACCACGATCCCGTGGATCGCGTTCGTCCCCGACATCAACGGCGTGTGCAACGTCTTCGGGACCTTCGAGATCACCGTGTAACCGACAAACCCGGCCAAAACCAGCACAGCGAGATCGATCACCAGACTGTCCACAACGTCCTCCCGTTAGGCCTCTAGCTGACCGCGCTACCCGCCGCGGACTTGGCGCCTTCGTGCACGATCTCCCCATCCCGGGTGATGCACGCGCCCTTGATCACCTCGTCCTCGAAGTCGAGCGATAGCTGCCCCTCCTCCGAGGTCATCAGCTTCAGCAGCGCCTCGACGTTCCGGGCATACAGGGCGGAGGCGTGCTCGGCCAGCGTCGAGGGCAGGTTGAGCGGCGCGATGATCTTCACGTCGTGCTCGATGACCGTCTCGCCCGGCTCTGAGAGCTCGCAGTTACCGCCCTGCTCCCCCGCCAGATCGACGACCACCGATCCCGGCTTCATCAGCTCCACCGCCTTGGCCGTGACCAGGATCGGCGCCCGCCTTCCCGGTACAAGGGCAGTCGTGATCACCACATCCACCTTGCCGATCGCCTCGGCCATCAACTCCTGCTGGCGCGCCTGCTGCTCGGCCGTCAGCTCCTTGGCATAACCGCCCGCCCCTTCCAGATCTTCGCCCAGATCGAACTCCAGGAACTTCGCCCCCAGAGACTCCACCTGCTCCTTGACCGCCGCGCGCACATCGAACCCCTGCACCACCGCACCCAACCGCCGGGCCGTCGCGATCGCCTGCAATCCCGCCACCCCGGCACCCAAGACCAGGACCGTCGCCGGGCGGATCGTTCCCGCCGCGGTCATCAGCATCGGGTAGTAGCGCCCGAGCTCCATCGCGCCTATGAGTGCGGCCCGGTAGCCGGCGATATTGGCCTGACTCGAGAGCGCATCCATCGACTGCGCGCGGCTGATCCGCGGAATCGCCTCCATCGCAAAGCTTGTCGCCCCGGTCTTGGCGATCGAACTGATCCCCTCACCGTTGGTGAGCGGCGCCAGAAACCCGATCAAGGTCGTGTCCCGGCCCAGCCTGCCCACCTCCTCGTCGCTGGGCGCAGCCACCTTGACGACCACGTCGGCATCGAACGCTGCCCCGGGATCGACCAGCCGCGCGCCCGCCTCCTCAAAAGCCGGATCGGGAATCAACGCCGCCTCCCCCGCGCCACGCTCGATCAGCACCTCATGGCCGGCCCTGGTCAGCTTGCCGACCACCTCGGGAACCATGGCCACCCGCCGCTCCCCGGCCGCGGTCTCCTTGGGAACTCCTATCTTCATGGGGCGGCGGAGCCTACCGACTGAGAAACGTTCACGTTCCTAGGTCATATACCGACCGGAGCCAGCAGCAGCGCCGTGGCCACCCCGGCGACCGAGCCCAGCGCCCGCAGCGCCGGAGAGGTCCGCCGCGGGTGCGCCACCACTCGGTGCACGCGCGGCCGCGCGGTGGTCCGGTGGATCGCCGGCGGGGTTCTTCGTGCCGGTGACTTGTGGTTCACCGGCACGGCCCGGGCGGGCTTCACGGCCGCCAGGGGCAGCGGCTTGCCGGCCAGCGCGAGCTCGACCTGGGCGGTCACCCACACCGGCGTCTGGTTCTGTCCGCGCGCGTAGGAGACCTGGCCGCCGGGGGCGATCAGTCCGTCCAGATAGGCGATCGGCGAGTGGCGCAGGCTGCCCGGGGAGATGCCGACCGCCTCCAATCCCTGCACCGCGAACGCCGTCGACTGGGCGTTCGAGCCCGCGCCGGGGTAGGACGGGAAGCCGCCGTTGCGGTGCTGCTGGTGGCGGATGAAGCGGACGGCCCGCCGGATCGCCCGGTGGTGCCGCGTGCCGGCCAGCGCCTCCAGCACGGCGCCCGTGTCGTCCACGTCGGACTGGCCGCCGGCCGTGGCGAAGTTGAAGCCGCCGTCGGTGTCCTGCTGGCGGAGCAGCCATCGGATCGAGCGGGCGGCGGCCGAGACGCCCGCCGCCCGCTCGGCAAGCACGGCGAACGCCGTCAGGTTGGTCTGCTGGCGAACCGACCCGTCCGGCTTGATGTCCCGCTCGAGCCGGGTCAGAAGCCCGCTCACTGGCCCGTCGCCGGAACGGATCGCCAGGATCGAGCGCTCGAGCGACCCCGGATCCGAGCCGGGGTGGCGCTCCACATAGGCGACCGCGCTGGGTCGCTCCTGGCCGGCCGCGGCCAGGGCGAGCGTCGCCCAGCCGCTGAACAGGGAGGCCGACGGCTGCCCCGACGCCGGTCCGAAGCCGCCATTCGAGTTCTGTGCGTGCAGCAGGTAGGTGACGGGCGAGTCCGCCCCCCGGGCCGGAGTGACCGTGGCGAGAACGCATACCGCCAGGAGGAGCGGCGTCACCCAGGTCACGTTCAGGCGCAGCCGGAACCGGGACAGCGAGCGCAGGAGCGCTGGCCCGAAGGCCAGCGCGAACAAGAGGCAGCCGGTGGCGTGGATCAGGTCAAAGCCGACGCCCTTGCCCACGTAGATCCCGAGCTGGTCCAGACTGTGGTCGCTGTAGGTCACCCAGTCACCGAAGTCCTGCAGAGCGGTGAACCCGAAGCCGATCGCGAAGCTGACCCCGGCCAGCGGCCATCTGGTGATCCGTCCGCGAGTGACGGTGGCCAAGCCCGCTCCGAGGACACCCGTCATTCCCCAGCCGGCCATCTGCCACGGCGTCCAGGGTCCCTGCCCGAAGAAGAAGTTCGACGTCAGCGCCGCGACTGCCCCCACCACAAAGCCGGGTCCCCCCCGAGAGCGTACCCCGCGATCAGGACGATGTCGGTCGTCGGCTTGACGTTGGGCACTGCCGCGAAGGCGATCCGCCCCAGTGCCGCGAAGGCCGCCAAGGTCCCCACCAGCGCGACGATCCGGGCGTCCGGCCGGCCGCGCTCGTACCACGCGAACCCAGCCAGCAGGCCGAGCGCCAGGATGCCAAACGACGCCGCCTGCCAACTCATGCCGGCACCTCCTGGCGCCTCAGCAGCCGAATGCCCTGAGCCGGGGTCAGCGCCGCCCCGTCCAGGATGCGGGCCGTCTCGGTGGCGAAGTACGTGCCGCCGGCCAGGACCTCGGGCGGGCTGCCGTCGGCCACGATCCGCCCGCCGCCCAGCAGGATCACGCGGTCGGCGAACAGGGCAGCGAACTCGGGATCGTGGGTGGCCACGATCACCGCCGAGCTCAGTCCGCTGATCAGCGAGGCCAGCTCGTCCTTGACGTGACGGTCCATCCCGCGCGTGGGCTCGTCCAGGCACAGGACCGCCGGCGGGTCGTCCGGATCGCCGAGGACGATCGCCAGGGCCAGGCGCTGGCGCTCTCCGCCGGAGAGATCGCGTGGATGGCGGTCGTTGAGATGGGTGAGACCGAACCGACCCAGGGCTTGTGCCGACGCCTCGTCCGCGACCCGGTCGTGGACCAGGTAGTCGTTGGGGTTCTGAAGGAGTAGCGCGACCCGGCCGGTTGTGGCGATCTTGCCCCGGGTCGGTTTCAGGAGCTGTGCTGCATGCCTTAGAAGCGTGGACTTGCCCGCCCCATTCCGGCCCATCAGAGCGATGCGTTCTCCGGAATTTGCAGCGAAGGACACGTTCCGGAGGATTGCCGGCCCGTTCTTGATCTCATGCCAGATGCGATCGAATCTCAGAGCGGGAATCGCACTCTGGGAGGGTTTTCCACCTATACGGTCACTTTCTCTCCCAGAGTTGCGCAAGGTCCCCAGATCCGCTGCCCTCATTGCCAGCCGTGCCCTGCGAACCCCCGAAACCGGAGCCAAACCCACACCCGCCAGCAGCCGCGCCCCCGGCGTGGCCAGCGACGGCGCTTCCTTCACTGCCCATCCCAAAAACGACGTCGAATCCCCGTCGAACGCCACCCGACCGCCGTCCAGCGCAACCACCCGGTCCGCCACCCCCAGGCACCGCTCCAGCCGGTGCTCGGCCAGCAGCACGGTCAGCTCCAGGTCCTCGTTCAGCCGGCGCAGCAGCCCGATCAGCTCGTCTCCGGCCACCGGGTCCAACTGCGAGGTCGGTTCATCAAGGCAAACCACGGACGGACGGCCGGCCAGGGTCGCGCCCAGCGCCACGCGCTGGAGCTCGCCGCCGCTCAGCTCGGACGTCGACCGGTCAAGTAGGCCGTCGATCCCCAGGGCCAGAGCGGTTTCCTCCACCGCGCGCGCCACGGCCGCCTCCCCCCAGCCCCGGTTCTCCAGCGGGAAGGCCAGCTCAGCTCGCACCGTGCCCATCACGACCTGGGTCTCGGGGTCCTGGAACAGCGTTGCCACCTCGGCCGCCAGATCGCCGGGACCGTGCTCACGGGTGTCCATCTCCCCCACGCAGACCCGGCCCTGGACCGTCCCTCCGTGGAAGTGAGGCACGAGCCCGGACACGGCACGAAGCAGAGTCGACTTGCCCGATCCGGACACCCCGGCCAGCACGACCAGTTCGCCCGGTTCCACCTCGACCGAGACATCCCGGAGCGCCGGCCGGTCAGCGCCGGCGTAGGTGAACGAGAGGCCCGAGACGGTCACGCGGCTCATGGCTCGATCCCCCGGCGATCGGCAAACGGCGCCAGCGCGCACCCGACCAGGGCCGCGGCGAGCGCGAACGTTCCGGCCCCGACGCTCATGTGCAGCGCCGGATAGGCGCTGAACGCGGCCACTCCCGCCACACGCGCGAACACCGCCAGCCCCAACACCGCCACCCCAGACGCGAGAAAGGCCAGGTCATGCCGTGACCACGGCCCTCCGCTCCGCTTCACCCCGGACCGGGCGGCGCCATACCCGCGCACCTCGAGCGCCGCCGCCACGTCCAGCGCCCGGTCGAACACTCCGGCCGTGGTGGCCCGCATCAGCGCCAGGCGCCCGGGTGCCGCCCCCGGCCGGCACCGCTGGGCCTCGGCCAGGCGAGCCGAGTCCCGCAGCAATACCGGGAGCATCCGGGTGGCGACGCTGGCGGTGAGCGCCGAGCGGAACGACCACCGGCGCAGCAGGCGCAGCACCTCGTCGGGATCCACGCAGGTGGAGTACAGGACTCCGCACAGCACCAGGACGGCGGCCCGCAGGCCGAGGACGGCTCCGTAGACGGTGGCCTCGAGCGTCACGTCGGTCTGACCCAGAACGGGCAGGTTCCCGAACCTCCAGATCACCGTCAGGCCGTTCCGGGTGACCAGCGCGTTGATCAGCAGAACGGTGAGGGCCAGGGGCACGGCCAGCCACAGGGCGCGGCGGAGCTCATGCCCGACCCGGGCGGCGGCTCCTCCGCCCAGCACGCCGGCCAGCACCCCGGCCAGCACCACCGGGTTGGAGAGCATCAGCGCTGCCACCGCCAGGCCGGCACACCAGACGATCCCGGCGGCGGGCCGGGCGGCATGCAGTGGGCTGACCCGGCGCCGGTAGATCATTGGGACGGCGCGAGAGGAATCGGCAGGTCCTGCCCGCCGGACACGACGAGCGCGAAATGGTCTCTCAGCCTGGCCGGTGTGAGCGCCGCGGCCGCCGCGTTCACCCCGGCCACGTCGGTTCCGGTGATCAGCCAGGTCGGCTGGTTGAGTGATGGCTGTTCGGTGGCGGCGATCAGACCGGTCGAGCCGTGCAGGGTCCGCACCACCTGCCCGGCGGGATTGTCGAGCTCCATGACCTGACCCTGAGGGCCCACCACCTGCGCGTAGACACCGCTGTGGCTGGGTCCGGCGGCGATCAATTCTGCCGCCAGGACGCCCTTGAGCTGTGACCAGGTGCCCACGACGACGGCCAGCGAGTCAGAGCCTGACCCACCACCCAGCTCCTGGTCGGCGTACGGCACGTGCTCCTTGCCCAGCTCGCTGCCTACCTTGTTGCAGGCGGCCTGCACGTTGGTCGCGCAGTCCAGCACGGTGGGCAGGCGCCGCCCGCCGATGCCCGTGGTGAACGGCGCGGGGAATGAGCCGACCACCGCTGGGATGGTGTCGGTGGCCTGCCAATCGTGCAGGTCCCACCAGACGTGATCGCCCTTGTGTACCTGTGTGGAGGCCGCCCCCTTCGGGGCCTGGATCCCGTTGACGTAGAAGAACCAGTCGCGGCGCGAGGAGCTCCCTGACCACTTCCGGATCGACTCGACGAACCCCCCGCCGTACTCGGTCCCGACCTGGAAGTGCCGCTGTAGTAGGCGCATCACGGTCTCCGCTCCGGGGACCTGCTTCTCGGTCACCTGCCCGATCGGCTCGGCGCCGAAATTGCGGGTGACGTTCAGGCTCACGTCACTGGTGCCCGCGCCCGCCCCCAGGCCGCACCCGGCGATCGCCACCGCTGCCAGAGCGGCGGCGATCGCCGGACCGGTGCGGCCCGGGCGCCTCATTCAGGCAGCGACCTTGACGACGAGCTCCGACCGAATCTCGCCTTTCTTGCTGGCGGTGAGCACGACCCGCCCGGTGTGGGTGGTCTTGATCGTCGCCTTGCCCTTGGCGTTGGTGGTCGTCTTCACGCCACCGCCGCGGACGGTGGCGCCCTTGAGGGCGTGTGGCTTGCCCTTGGCGTTGTACTGCACGACCGAGACCGTGAACGCGGTGCCGGCCGTGGCCGTCTTCGGTCCGGAGATCCGGGTGGGGAACTCTGTCCCGGTGTCGGGCACCGCCGCCATCAGAATGTGCTCGCCCTTGGTGATCTTGAGGCTGCAGAGGCCCTCGGTGGCCGCGACGTTGTTGATGAACACCTCGTAGTAGTCCCCGGTCTTGGTGAAGCTGGCCGTCTCCCCCAGGATTCGGGACGGCTCGAAGCCCAGTCCCGTGTACCACGGCCCAGACCAGCGACCCCTGGTGGCCAGGTTGAACGGGTCGAGCAGAGTCCTGCCGCCGCACGAGTGGCCGCTCTTGCGCACCCGCTTGCCGTTGGGACGGACGACCTTGTTGCGCAGCAGGGTCTTCGTCTTGCCCTCGACCCGGACGCTGACCCTGGGAAGCGTTCCCGCCAGCGCGTGTGCTGCGGACATCGAGAGTGACGCCGCGACGATCGTCGCGCCGCCGAGGATCTTCTTGGTATTCATAGGAGCCACCCCTTTCCACGAGGGCTTGTCGGCTTGTGGTCGGAGTTGGTCTCCTGGCTTCCGGGCCCACCTGCGGCGCCTTCCCGGTGCCTTGACGACACCAGTGGCCATGCTGCCGCCGGCCTCCCCGGTCACAGTGGCGGGTCCGCACCGGAATCGCACCGGCTTCCCATCACTCTCGACCTTGGACGGCGAGGATGCTAGCGGCTGAAGCCGAGGGCGACCATCGGGCGCCGATTCGGCCAGGTCCGGACGCTTACCCGGCGTCCTCCGGGCGCAGGAGCAGCTCTTCGTCCGGGGCGTTCCGGATCACCCATCTGCCGCTGTCCGGATAGCAGATGTTGGCCGGAAGTCCCGTCGTGGACAGCAACAGAAGGCGTGCCGGCTGGTGCCCCAGGTTGGTGAGCCGGCGGGCGCCCGCCGGTCCCTCGGGCAAGCACACCACGTCGCCCTCCACCAGCGCTTCCTCCCCGTCCGGCCAGCGGAGGCTGGGTGATCCCTCCAGCACCAGAGCCCACTCCTCCCGCCCGACCACGTAGTGATACGGGGCGGCTTCCTCCCCACGCTCCAGCGTCACCACGATCCCGTCCAGAAGTGAGGCGCCCAGCCGCAGCCCCAGGGCGCCCTCAACCTCCAGTGCGTTCACCACCGGAGGGCTCGGGGCTGAGCCCGGCTGGCGGACCATCTCGACCCCCTCGGAGGGCGCGTCCTCCGCCTCGCCCCGCCAGTACTCGACCCCGGCATCTCGCTGGACGACCATGAAGTCCATCCCGCCCTGCGCGGTGTCGCCGGGTGCCACGGCGATCTTGTCGGAATCCGGATAGACCGCCAGGTGCGTGCGCGAGTCATCGCTGGAGAGCAGGATGAACCGGCCCGGTCCCTCCACCGTGTGAGCGCCCAGATGCCCGGACGGGAAAGCGACCGCGTCCCCGGCCCGCAGCTCCCGCCGGCCCCCGGCGTCCCGCAGGATCGGGGTTCCCGACAGCACGTAGAGCCACTCCTCCACCCCGTAGTGGTAGTGGTAGGGCCAGATCGGCACGCCTGCGTACGCCTCGTACACGCTGGCGCCCATCCGCTCGGCCCCGATTGCCGGGCCGATCACCGTCTCCCGGTGGCGGAACCCGTCCGGCACCGGCTCCTGCTCCACCGGGCAGGTGATCACGTTGACCTTGCGGACGCCCACTGGTGGCACACTAATCCGTATGACGGTCAACCTGACACGCATCTATACGCGGCTCGGCGACGGTGGCGAGACGCATCTCGGCGACATGAGCCGGGTGCCCAAGACGCACCCCCGAATCGAGGCCTACGGGACCGTCGACGAGCTCAACTCCCACATCGGGGTCCTCCTGACGATCGACAGCCTCCCGGAGGCCTACCGCCCCTGGCTCGAGCGCGTCCAGAATGACCTGTTCGACGTCGGGGCCGACATCTCGGCGCCGGAGGATCCGGGCGGCCGCGAGCGCCTGCGCGTCGTGCCGGCCCAGACCGAGTGGCTCGAGCAGCGCTGCGACGAGGTCAACGCGACGCTCACCCCTCTGAAGTCATTCGTGCTGCCCGGTGGGACGGCGTCGGCCGCTCACCTGCACGTTTGCCGCACCGTGTGCCGGCGCGCCGAGCGGCTGGCGATCGCCTGCGGCCAGGCGGTGAACGCCGAGGTCGTCCGCTACCTGAACCGGCTGTCGGACCTGCTGTTCATCCTGGCCCGCGGCGCCAACGGCGGCGAGGAGCCGCTGTGGGCTCCCGGGCGCTACCGCGACTGATCAGGACGCCTGGTCCGGGTCGCGCACCGCGCGGCTGACCTTCATCTGCGGAGCGCTGCCGGTACGGCGCACGTGGTCGTAATGCTCGATGTCCTCCGGAGCCGCCACCTCGATGATCACCTCCGAGGCCACCTCGAAGCGCGATGACTCGTAGAGCAGCTCCTGGAAACGAGGATTCTCGGGTGAGCGCCCCTCGACGTCGAGGTCGTGGTCGCCGCAGCGCAGGGCCCAGCGATCCTCGCGGACCAGCTTCTCCACATCGAACTTGATCGGCGGGCCGTCGCTGCCCCCGGTGCCCCACATCTCGGCGTCGTAGCGCTCCCGGGCGTGGGCCGAGACGAGCGCTCGGGCCAGACGATCCAGGTTGCGGCCGTACGGCGCAGGCACGACGGCCACCGGACCGCTGACGCCGCTCTCGCCCCGGATCGCCCGGGCCACGGCTCCGACCAGCACGTAGTCGACGCGGTTGGCGTTCAGCCAGCGGAGCACCGAGACGGCCTCGGCGGGCAGATGTTCAAACCCCTCAGAGGCGACGGTGGGGCGGGAATCGAGACGGGGAGGGCGGTTGCGCAGAAGCATGGCCATGGTTTCGTGCCCCCCGCTCGGACTCCTTCTCAGGAGTGGCGGTCAGCCCGTCCAGCGGCGCAGCCGGGAACGCCCACCCGCCTCTGATCCGTCAGCCGGCGGAGCCTCGATCAGCACCCGACAGGGCCGGTGGGCCAGCAGGTAGGTGGCGGTCGGCCCCAGCGCCCGTTCGGACGGAGGCGCGTGGGCGGTTCCCAAGTAGATGATCTCCGCAGCGACCCGCTGTGCCTGCTCGACGATTGCCGCGCCCGGATTGCGGGTGCGGATCAATTGGGTCCTCACTCGCAGGTGCGCGCGGCGTCCGGCGAACTTAGCTGCCTCCAGCACACTGATCGCCTGCTGCTCCTGATCCTCCAGGACGCAGTCCAGGGGGAGGTGGTTCGGGACGCGGAGCACGTAGATCGCCTCCACCTGGGCGTGCTCACCCACCAGCTTGGCCGCCGTGCGCAGGGCCGAGGCATCGAGGTCGGTCCCGAAAATGGGCACCACCGCCGAGCGATACCCCAGCTCCTCAACGCCGGCCCCCTGCGGCGCCCGCTGCGAACCGATCCGTGCCATGGTGCCCTGGCACGGTAGGCCCGCTCACATCAAGATCCCGCTAAGGGCCAGAAACCTGGTCAGGCGAGCAAATCAGCGATCGCTACCAGGCCGGGCGTCCAGAAGCCGGTAGCCGACGCCCGGCTCCGTGATCAGATACCGCGGCCGCGACGGATCAGCCTCCAGCTTGGCGCGGATGTTCGCCACGTGGACCCGCAGGTAATGGGTGGACTGTGTGTACTCCGGCCCCCATACCTCCCGCAGGAGCTGCCGCTGGGTGACCAGCCGGCCGCGATGCTTGGCCAGGATCCGGACCAGCTCGAACTCGGTCGGCGTCAGGTGAATCGGCGTCCCCGCCCGGGTGACCCGCTGCTCTGAGACCTCGATGCACAGATCGCCAACCTCGATCCGGGCGCTGCCGTCCGCCTCCGGCGTGCGCCGCAACACGGCGCGCAGGCGGGCCAGCAGCTCCTCGGTCCCGAACGGCTTGGTCACGTAATCGTCGGCGCCTGCGTCCAGCGCCCGCACCTTCTGGCGCTCGTCCCCCACGGCTGACAGCACCACGATCGGAACCTTGCTCCAGCGGCGAACCTGGCGGCACACGTCGACCCCATCGCCGTCTGGAAGCACCAGGTCGAGCAGCAGGACGTCAGGAATGTGGTCGGCCAGGGAGGCCAGGGCCTGGCCGCTGTTCTCCGCCTGCTCCACCGCGTATCCGGCGCTGCGCAGGACGATCCTCAGGCCGCGCAGGATCTGCGGCTCGTCGTCGACGACCAGGACCCGCGCCCGCGTGCTCACGCCGGTGCCCGGGCCGGCGCGTTCACCACCGGAAAGGTCACGGCGAACGAGGTCCCCCGGCGGCGGTCGCCGGACAGCGCGATCTCCCCGCCGTTGGCCTCCACGAAGCCGCGGCAGATCGCCAGGCCCAGCCCCGAGCCCCGGCGCCGCCCGTCCTCGCCTCGGAAGAACGGCTCGAAGATCCGGGAGCGATCGGACCCCCGGATCCCGCTTCCCTGGTCCACCACCCGTACGGTCACGCGCCCCGCCGCCACGGCGGCATGCACCTCAACCGGCACCTCAGCCGGCGAGAACTTGATCGCGTTGTCGAGGAGGTTCACGAACACCCTCTCCAGCTGCGCGGCATCCGCCCGCACGAGTGGCAAATCGTCGGGGAGCGTGAACCGGAGCGGATGGCGGCTGTGCAGGTGGGCGGCCGCCCCGGTGACCACATCTCGCAGGTCACACCAGTCCGCCTGCGGGGTCACCGCGCCGGCCTCGATCTTCGACAGGTCCAGGAGGTCGTCCACCAGCTTGGCCAGGCGCGCCGTCTCAGCCTCGATCACCCCCAGCAGCTCATCGCGGTCGGCCGCGCTGAGCCGTCCCCGCAGTCCCGATCCCGCGGTGGCGATCGCCGTCAGGGGGGAGCGCAGGTCATGCGAGATGGCGTGCAGGACCGCCGTGCGGGCAACCTCGGCCCGTCGCGTGGCCTCGGCCTCGGCGGCCGCGTCGGCGACCCGCTCGCGCTCCACGGCCACGTCCAGCAGCCGGGCCAGAGGCTCACAGATGCGTTCGATGTCCGGCCGATCCCACTCGGCGTCTGGAGACACGTATAGCCAGGCGGGACGGGACCGCGTGTGCAGCGGGTGGGCCAGCTCACCGCCGGCCGGCGAGGGCACGGGCTCGAGCACGACTCGCGCGGCACTGGCACCTACGGCCTGGGCGATGCTCGACCCGACGCTGTCCAGCTGGCGGGTCAGGCCCTGTCCGGCCAGGATCGCCGAGGCGACCTGGGCCAGCAGCGCGGCCTCCCGCTCCCGGGCACCGGCCAGGATCGCCCTCGCCTCCGCCTCGGCCGCCCGTTGGCGCGCGATCGCGGCCAGACGCCCGACGACCGCCGCCGCCACCATCAGCACGATCAGGTCGACCACGTCCTGCGAGCGCGCTACCAGGAGCTCGTGGCGGGGCGGGATGAACAGGTAGTTGACGGTCAGGACGCTGATCAGCGCCGTGACCAGGGCCGGACGCTCGCCGTGCCGGATGGCGATCGCCAGCACCGCCAGCAGGTACAGCACCTCCAGGCCGGCCGCGGAGGCCGTCGGCAGCAGCAGCGCCACCAGTCCGCTGGCCACCGCCACGGACACCGCGATCTCACCGCCGATCCGCGCCAGACGGGCCGCCCGGCCGCTCATCACACCGGAACGGGTTGCGACTCGGCCTGGTGCGGTATCGACTCCACGATCACCCGGCACGGCCGCTCCCGGAGCACGGTCTCCAGGGTCCGGCCGAATCCGCCGCTCTCAGGCATCGGCATCACTATCGCACCGGCGTGCATCGTCCTGGCGGTATCCACGATCAGCCGGCCGGTCTGTCCGGCACGGACCTTCTCCCAGTTTCCGGCCACTCGCCGCGAGCCGGCCTGCACGCGAGCCTCTTCAACCACCGACGCGGCCTGGCTCTCCTGTGTGGGCATGGCCGCATCTATCGGGCTGGACGATGGCACCGGAATCGTCACCAGCACGTAGATCCCTCGCCGTCGCCGGGCGGCGATCCGGGCCGCCGTGGCCATCACCTCGGGTACGTAGTGATCCCAGTCGAAGGCCACCAGCACCGAGCCGTACTCCGCCTCCTGCTCCACCGCCGGCTTGGGCAGCACCACCTGGGTGGTCGTGGTCAGGTCGAGCCCGTGCCGGTGGCGGTAGATGGGATAGATGGTCAGGCCGAGGATCAGCCAGCCCACACCGGCGATCGCCACCGTCGTGTGCAGGCCGGCCAGTACGCACAGCGAGGCGAACGTGCAGATCCCGCCGACGATCGCGAATAGCGGCAGATCCAGACCCCGGATGCGCAGGTTGCCCGGCGGCCGGTAGGGCCGCTCGACGTCAGGCTTGGCGATCCGCAGGCGCGTCACCGACGCATGGGCGATCGTGAACGACAGCATCGCGCCGAACGCGTACAGGTTGCCTAGGAACGTGGCCTGGCCGGGGATCAGCGTCAGCGCCGCGATTCCGCTGAAGATGATGATCCCCAGCCACGGCGTCCCGAACTTTGGATGCAGCCGCCGCAGACGGTCGGGAACCTGGCGGTGGATGCCCATCGAGTAGACGAGGCGGGACACGCCGAGGATGCCCGCATTGGTGGCGATGAACAGGATCGTCGCCGCCAGCAGGCCGACGTAGATCTCGCCCGCGTGCTGCAGCGGCCCCAGGTGCAGGGAGCGCACGACGCCGAGCACGGGGTCTCCCGCGAAGCCGCCGTGCTGCTCATCGACCCCGAGCAGCGTCACGAAGTGGTGACCGACCCGCTTGACCGGGAGAGCGGAGAGCGCGATGGCGGGCAGCAGCGCATAGATCGCGAACACGGCGATCACCACCCGGTTGATCGCGCGCGGAACGGTCTTACCTGGATCGGTCGCCTCCTCGGACATGTTGGAGATCGTCTCGATGCCGGTGTAGGCGAGCATGCACAGCGGGATCGCGACGAGGAGGTCGCTCCAGCGCGGCGCGGTCCCCAGATGCACGTTGTTGACCAGGGTCGAGGGCGAGAAGACGAGCACCAGGCCGACCAGCACGATCAGTACCTGGGTGGCGAAGTCGATCAGGGCCAGAACCAGGTTGATGCCGGCGGACTCCTTGACACCGCGGATGTTGATCGCCGCCAGGATGACGATCACCACGATCCCGGCCAGCACGTCCCCCGGCGGATGCGTCAGGCCCTTGTCGAACAGCCCGCCCAGGTAATGCGGCACGAAGAACGCCGAGATGGCGACCGTCAGCATGTAGTTGAGCATCTGGCCCCAGGCGGCGAAGAACGACCAGAACTCGTTGAAGGCGCGCCGGGCGAAGCTGGACGAGCCGCCCGCCTCGGGATACATCGCAGTGGCCTCCGCGTACGTGGAGGCGGTGAGGAAGAAGACGAACCCGGACAGGATGAATACGATCGGGGTCAGCCCGAGGGCCAGGGAGGCGACCAGCCCCAGGGCGTAGTAGATCGAGGAGCCGACGTTCCCGTAGGCGCTGGACGCCAGCGGGTAGACGCCCAGCACGCGCTGCAGTCCCTGGATCCGGCGCTCGGCCATCAGTTCCTCGAAGCCTCAGGCTTCTCCGCCGACCGCTGCTCGCTCGGGCCCTCACGGCGTCGTTCCCAGTCGGCGGGCGGCGCGGTCACGATCACCCGGCACGGCGCCCGGGAGACCACGTATTTAGTGATCTCGCCGACGTAGTTCTCGAGCGGCCGTCCGCCCAGCAGCCCTCCCCCCCGGATGCCCGAGGGCTCCTCGGCGGCCAGCACGATCACCTCCACGCCGCGCCGGCGGGCCTCATTGACGATCGCCTGCCCGGCCCTCCGTGCCCGGACCGTCGCCGTCGCCACCTCCACGCCCTCGTACTCCTCCCCCACCTCTTTGGCCCGGTGGAGCGCCGCCCGGGCGGCGTCGAGTCGCGCCTGCGGAAGCGGCGCGTCGAGGGGCAGCGCCATCGGCATCTCGAACACCCAGATCGCCTCGATCGTGGCGCCGTGCTCTGACAGGTCATCACGAGTGTCACCGGCCAGCCGTCCGGCCGTCCCGACGATGTCGTCATCGATCGGTGTTCCGAAGATCGGCACGAGGATCGAGCCGAAGTCGGGGTCAACCCGCTCCTGACGCAACGCCCGTTCCGGGATCGTGACCCGCCGGAAGATCGGCTTTCCCTGGGTCCGGCGATAGACCACGTACAGCAGGATCCCGGCCAGGAGCCAGCCGACACCCAGGTAGCGGGCCCCGCTGTGGAAGATGATCAGGAGGACCCAGCCGAGGATCGCCAGCACCGCTCCGAGCACGGCTGGAAGTGGCACCTGCGCGCCCCACAGACGGATCGTGAACGGAACCCGGTAGCCGTCGTCCTCCAGCGGCTCACGGAAGCGCATGGCGATCACGGACACGTGGGCGATCGCGAACGCCACCAGCGCCCCGAACGCGTAGATGCCGACCAGGAAGTACAGGTTCTGCGGGATCACCAACACCGCGGCGATCACCGCCGCTCCGCCGATCAGCACCCAGGGCGTTCCCCACCGGGCGCTCAGCCGGCCCACCGCGCTGGGGATCTGCCGGTTGGTGGCCAGCGAGTACCCGGTCCGTGACACCCCGAGCATGGCGCCGCCCGCCGCACCGACCAGCCCGACCGCGCCGGCAACACCCACCACGTACTTGAGAATGTCGGCCACCCACCGCGGATGGAAGGCTTCCACCACCCCGAGCAGCGGCGCCTTGATGTGCTGGTGGCCGAGCGCCGACAGACCGTGATGGACGGGCAGCGCGGCCACCCCGATCACGGCGATTCCCACGTAGACGAGGACGATCGCCGCCGACCCCGACCCGACCAGCCGCCTGACCTGGGCGGGGGTGGCTGACGTCTCACCGGCCAGGCTGGCCGCGGCCTCCAGACCCGTGAAGGCGATCACCGCCACCGGGAACGCGAACGCCAGATCCTTCACGCTCGGCGCCGTGCCCAGGTGCACTGACTGGGTGAGGTGGCTGCCATGGAACACCAGCGCCAGCCCGAGCACGATCACGGCGGCCTGGACGATCAGGTCAAGGCCCGTGGCCAGCACCCGACGGCGCAGGCGCCGGGCGCTGATTCCGGTGAGGTTGTCCAGGCTGACGAACAGGATGACCAGCAGCGCAGCCACGATCTGGGCCACCCCGTTGCCCAGAGCGGGCCAGAACACGGCCAGGTATGGCGGCACCGTGAGCGCGGCCACGGCCACCAGGATCGCGTTGTCCAGCACCAGTGCCCAGCCGGCGACGAAGCTCACCAGCTCGTTGAACGCGTACCGGGCGAACACGGCCGAGCCGCCACGCTCGGGATGCCGGGAGGCTCCCTCGGCGTAGGTCATGGCCGTGAGCTGGAAGAAGATCCCGGCCGCCACGAACACCTCCGGGGTCAGCCCGTTGGCGTGGTGGGCCACCACCCCCAGCCCGAAGTAGACCGAGCTGACCGAGGTGGCGTACACCACCGCGAACAGCGCACGGAGGTTTACCTGGCGCTGGCCTTCCACTAAGTCTCCTCCGCGCTGGTTCACCGCGTGAGCCGGCGGACATAGATCCGCGCGGCCCCGGCCACCACGAACAGGACACCCAAGAGCAGGCCGGACGCCAGGGGTCCCCCACCCGCCGCCAGGGTACGGATGCACAAGATCACTCCGATCACGATCATCAGGATCGACAGAGCGAACGTGGAAGAGGAGCGAAACTGGCGGGGCTCCGGCATCAGCCGCGAAGCTTAGCCCTGCTCATCGGCGGCCACGACATGATTCAGCCTGGGCTGGCACCATTGCCCCGTCCATACCCGCCGCGGTGAACAGGAGACCCCGGATGAGCCGCAGCACGTTGACGGTCACCGACAATCGGACTGGCCAGAGCTACGAGGTTCCTATCGAGCACGGGGCGATCCGGGCCGACCAGCTCACCGGACCCTCGGCCACGGGTGACGGGCCAGGGCTGGTCATCTACGACCCCGGCTTCAACCACACCGCGTCTTGCATGAGCTCGATCACCAACATCCAGCTGGCCCCGGGGGTTCTGGTCCATCGGGGCTACCGGATCGAGGACTTGGTCGAGCACTCGACGTTCCTGGAGGTCGCCTACCTGCTGATCCACGGCGAGCTGCCCACCCAGGACCAATTCGACCGCTGGAAGCATGAGCTCTCGGTCCGCAAGCTCGTGCACGAGAACGTGAAGGGCTTCATCCAGGGCTTCCGCTACGACGCCCACCCGATGGCCATGCTCGCCGCCTCGGTGGGCGCTCTGGCCAGCTTCTATCCCGACGCCGGCCAGATCGACGATCAGGCCGCCCGGGAATTCCAGATTCTGCGACTCGTGGCCAAGATGCCGACGCTCGCCGCCTACGCTCACCGCCACGCCAACGGCCAGCCGTTCGTGTATCCCTCCGACGAGCTGAGCTACACCGGCAACCTGCTTTCGATGATGTTCCGGATGAGCGAGCTCCAGTATCAGGTGCAGGCCCAGATGGAGCGAGCGCTGGATGTGCTGCTGATGGTCCACGCCGACCACGAGCAGAGCGCCGCCACCACGGCGGTGCGGGCGGTCGGGTCAAATCACGTGGATCCGTACGCGGCTGTCGCCGCCGGTGTCTATGCCCTGTCGGGTCCGATGCGCGGCTCGGCCGACAGCCGCACGCTGGACATGCTGCGCCAGATCGGCAGCGTGGACAACGTCTCCGGCTACCTGGAGCGGGTCAAGCAGGGCGACGAGCGGCTGATGGGCTTCGGGCACTGGATCTACCGGTCCCCTGACCCTCGGGCCTCCATCCTGCGCCGCCAGCTGGACGAGCTGTACGCCGAGCGAGCTCCCGATCCGTTGCTGAGCATCGCCGATGAGCTGGCCCGCCAGGCGGCCGAGGACGAGTACTTCGCCTCGCGCGCCATCTATCCCAACGTCGACCTCTATTCGGGTCTCACCTACCGGGCAATCGGGATCCCCCAGACGATGTTCGGGGTGATGTTCGCGATCGCTCGCAGCGCCGGCTGGATCGCCCAGTGGGTGGAGATGGTCACCGATCCCGAGCAGACGACGGTCCGGCCCCGGCAGCTCTATGTGGGTGTCGGCCAGCGGCAGTTCGTCCCGATGGACGCGCGCGGCTGAGCGCTCGGGCGCGCGAGCCGGCCCGTGACGCCGCTCCACGCTCTGGCCATCTTCGCGGCCGGCCTCGCCGCGGGGACGATCAACACGGTGGTGGGCAGCGGCACGCTGATCACCTTCCCGGTCCTCCTGGCGTTCGGCTACACACCGGTGACGGCCAACGTGACCAACTCCGTCGGCCTGGTCCCGGGCTCGGCTGCCGGGGCGATCGGCTACCGCCAGGAGCTCCGCGGCCAGCGCCGCCGCGCGGTGCCGCTGCTGATCGCCTCCGCCGCCGGAGCGATCATCGGGGCCGTCCTCCTGCTCAGCCTGCCGGCCTCCGCCTTCAAGGACATCGTGCCCGTGTTCATCGGCCTGGCGGTGTTGCTGATCGTCCTGCAACCGCAGCTCACCCGGATGCTCCAGAGCCGCCGCCGCGCCGCCCACGAGGCAGCCGGCCCGGCCGCCACCGCCGGCACGGCGCTGACCGGCGTGTACGGCGGCTACTTCGGGGCTGCCCAGGGAATCCTGCTCCTCTCCTTTCTCGGCCTCACCATCGACGATGAGCTCCAGCGCATCAACGCCCTCAAGGTCGTGCTGGCCGGCCTCAACAACCTGGTGGCCGGGATCATCTTCGTGTTCGCCGCGCACGTCGACTGGGCCGCCGCGGGCCTGATCGCCGCCGGCTCGATCCTGGGTGGCACGGCCGGCGCCCATTGGGGCCGCCGGCTTCCCGCGAACGCGTTGCGGGCGATCATCGTGATCGTGGGCGTGGTCGCGATCGTCCGGCTGGTCTAGCGGGAGCCCGGTGGTACTGGCTGGCCGGCCAGTACCACCGCAGAGCGTTTCTGACTCGGCCACGACCTGCCAACACCCCGGTAACAGCGTGGATACCGGGGTGCGGGTTGCTCCAAATAGGTTGGCCGCGTCCACCTCCCACCTCAGGAGACACATGAGCAAGACAAGGATGACCACTGGTGCGATCGCGGCATCGGCAGTCGGGCTGCTCGCCGCCGCGCCGGCCGCGAGCGCCCGAGCATTCCCGTCGCACCCGTTCGTTCCCGCCAGCGTTGTGATCGCCTCCACGGAATATCCCGCTCAGGGCGATCCGGCCGTCCGGGTCGGTCAGAACCTCCCCTCGGGCTCGCCGGCGATCGCGGACGGCAAATATCCGGAGGCCTTCAACAACGACGTGAGCGCCGACGGCAGCTTCGCGGTTCAGACGCCGATCCAGCTCACCGACGTGACCCCATCCGGGGACCAGCTGAACGCGTTCAAGGTGCCCACTGACCAGGTGACGACCAGCTTCTCTTCGAAGTCGGAGATGGCGATCAACTTCTCCACCGACGGCCAGGACCTGAGCTTCCTCGGTTACAACGCCGCGCCGAACACGCTCGACGCGTCGAACTCCGACACACCGCTGGTCCGCGATTCGACCAATCCCGACACGGCCGGCCCATTCAACCGGGTGGCCGCCGACCTGTCGGGCGACGGCACCTGGTCGTTCACCCTGTCGAACGCGTTCAGCGGAGACAACGGACGAGCGGTGATCCTGAACAACGACCTTGGCACGTTCTACGCCGCCGGCAACTCCAACAACGGCGGCACGTCGACCGAGAACCCGATCACCCTGTCGGGCGGGGCCCAGGGATTCGATCAGTCGACGGCGAGCGAGGCCGACCAGGGCCTGGGCGCCCCAGTCACCCGGCTCGGGAACTTCACGTACAAGACCTCGGACAAGTTCGGCAAGGACACCAACTTCCGCGGTCTGGCCGTCTACAACAACGTCGTCTACCTGACCAAGGGCTCGGGCTCGAACGGCACGAACTCCGTGTACTTCATCGACACGAGCCCGACCCAGTCGGCCTGCTCCACGCCGGATGGCCAGGGCCTGCCGGTGCCGGGGGCGACGCTGCCGACGCTCAGCGGTGCGCCGTACAACATGTGCATCCTCAAGGGCTTCAACAACCTGTCGGCCAAGGGCACCTCAGCCCCGGACATCTTCCCGTTCGGGATCTGGTTCGCCAACCCGACCACCCTGTACGTGGCCGATGAGGGAGCCCTCAACCCCAGTTCGGGCAGCCCGTATACGGGTGCGTCCGCGGACACGATGGCCGGCCTGGAGAAGTGGTCGTTCAGCACCATCGCCGGCAAGTGGGAGTACGACTACACGCTGCAGACTGGTCTGAACCTGGGTCAGCCGTACACCGTGCCCGGCTATCCGACTGGGAACAACTCCTACACCGGCGAGCCTTGGGCGCCGGCGACCGACGGGCTGCGCAACATCTCCGGGCAGGTCAACTCGGATGGAACGGCGACGATCTACGCCACCACCTCAACGGTCTCGGGTAGCGGCGATCCCGGCGCCGATCCGAACGAGGTCGTCTCCGTCACCGACGACATCGCCTCGCTGACAGCCGGCGACGAGTCATTCCAGGTCGTCGCTCCGCCGAAGAACCGGGTCCGGTACGGCGGCGTCGCTGTGGTGCCGAGCAACTACGGCTCCTAGCGCAAGCACGGCCGCGAGGGCCGGGGTGTGCCGCCGGGGGGCGGCCATCCCGGCCTCAGCCGTGGAGTGCGTAGGTCTGGATGTTCTGGTCCAGCGTGCCCTGCGTCTCGTAGGGCCCGGTGTGCACGTACAGGACCTTGCCCCGGGGGCTGACGAAGAACGTGGTCGGGGTGCCCTGGATTCCGCCGGGCAGCAGCGAGCTGAGTCCCCCGGGGGTCACGGTGTAGCTCGGGTAGCTGACGTGGTGGGTGCGCATGAAGGCGCGGGCATTGCCGGGCTGGTCGTTGTAGTCGGCGCCCAGGAACGCGACCCGCTTGCCGTAGCGGTTGGCGGCGCTGGCCAGCACCCCGAACTCGCGCTGGCAGGGGACGCACCAGGAGCCCCAGATGTTCACCACCACCGGGTAGCCGTGGAGGCTGTGCAGGCGGTTGACCAGTCGACCCCCCACCAGCTGGCTGCCCTGCGCGTGCAGCGCCGCCAGCGGGGCCGGCGACCCGCTCAGCTGGGCCGTGGAGCTCGACACGGGCACCTTGGCCAGCGCCGCCCGCACCTGGGTCTCCAGTGTGGCGGGGCTGGGCCAGCCCGACGTGGAGGCGTCCCGGTACCAGAGGATCTTGCCCGTGCTGGAGACGAGCAAGAACCACGGCTCGTCCTGCACCTCATACCCGTCGGCCACCCGCCCGGCGCGGTCCAGCGCCACGGGATAGCTGCGCGAACCCACCTTCGCCAGAAGGCGCGGTAACGCGCCCGCCGACGGCTCCACGCTGGCCTCGTCCACAGCGGTCAGGTCGGGAAGGCGACCGGTGCGCGCGGCGGCGGCGTACCGGTTGAGCTGCGCGAGGTCACGGCGCAGGTTCATCACTTCGCTGTCCCACGTGGCGACGAACACGAGGAGCCGGGGGCGGCCCGGACCGAGGCTCACGGAGCCGCCGCCCTGCCGGGGCAGGACAGTCTGCGCGGTGGGGGTGATGCCGCGGACCGCGCGGTAGGAGAGCTTGCTGCTCACCTTCGGGCGGCCGGGTAGCAGGGTCGAGATCTCGTGAGCCAGGACCTGCCCGAGCTGGGGAACGGAGGCGTAGGACTGGGTGGTCAGGTACACCTTCTGGAGGCGTCCGCGGCGGTCGATCACATACAGCGCAGGGGTGTGGTCGATCTGGCCACGCTCGATCTCGACGTCGATGCCGTAGGCCTTCCACACGGCCTTCAGCCGTTCGACGGACCCGGTGAGGAAGTGCCACTGCCCCAGCATGCCGTGCAACTCGGTGTAGCTGAGGACGTCGTGGACGGCCGTGGCGTGCGGATTGGCATCCACGCCCAGCAGCTGGACGTCCCGGGCCGCTGAGCCGAGCGAGTGCTTGGCATCCAGCATGGCCTGGGTCGTGAGCGGACAGATCGTCGTGCATTCGGAGTCGCTGAACGCCAGCACGACCACTTTGCCGCGGTAGGACCCCAGGCTGAGCCTGTGCCCGCGCTCGTCGTTCAGGGTGAAGTTCGGCGCCGGGCGGCCCCCGAGCGAGCTGCCCGGGTCCACGTTGGGGTTGTCGGCCAGCAGGCGCGTCTCCGACCTCGCCGACCCGCCGCAGCCGGCGACGGCCAGCACCGTGACCAGCAGGAGGAGGAGCGCGGCGGCGGCTTTACCTGGAGGGCGAGCAGGCATCGGTCGGGGCGCCGGCACGGAGCGGGGCGGTCTGCCCCGCCGATCCGCCCGGCCCGTTCAGGGTAATACCCTGGCAGGCCTGATCCAGGACTAGTGCATCGCCGAGCCAACGCGGTGCAGATGCATCGCGTACAGCTCATCGGAGAAGTAGCGATCGATCTCCAGGGTCTGGCAGTCCTCCAGCTCGGCGGAGGGAAACAGGCTCCGGCCCGGCGAGACCACGCGGAACAGGCGGGTGCCATCGGTGACGTACACACCGGGCGGGACCTCGTCACCTGCCTGCTCGGGCGCGGACACCCTGCCGGTCGTCACGCTCATCCGCTCAGCCTGCCGGACCGGGACTCGGCTTCCATCCGCAGAGCGGGCGGAAAGCTGTGCGGAGAAGTACGTAGCGCTTTCGGCGTGCGAAGCTATCCGCTTGCCCCAAGCGGTCAGCGCGTTCGCTCCCGGCCGGGTCAATCTGATCGGCGAGCACACCGACTACAACAAGGGCCTGGCCCTGCCGTTCGCCACCACCGAGGGCGTGCTCGTCAGCGCGAGTGCCCTCGGCGAACCCCGGATCGCGGCCATCGCCCTGGACCTGGACGAGCACGATGAGTTCGCGCTGGGTGACCGTCTACCGGGCGAGGGCTGGCGGGGGTTCGTGCGCGGAGCCGTGGCCGAGCTGGCGAGCGCCGGCTACCCGCTCCGAGGCGCCTCGCTCAGCTTCACCGGCACCGTGCCCCGCGGCGGCGGGCTCTCGTCCTCGGCCGCTTTGGAGGTCTCGCTCTGTCTGGCGCTGATCGGGCTGGGCGGCGGTCGCATCGATGATCGGATCGCCCTGGCCCGGCTGTGCTCCCGGATCGAGAACGACTGGGTCGGGGCCCAGACCGGCCTGCTGGACCAGCTGGCCTCATTGTGCGGCGAGCGCGACCAGGCGGTCCGGATCGACTTCCGCAGCCTGGAGGTGGAGCAGCTGCCCCTGGAGCTGGGCGACCACCGGCTGGTCACGCTGGACTCAGGCGAGCAGCACACCCTCGCGGACAGTGGCTACAACGAGCGCCGCTCGGAGTGTGAGCGGGCCTGCTCCGAGCTGGGGGTGAGCTCGCTTCGCGAGGTGACTTTGGACGACGCCGGTTCGCTGCCCGACCCGTTGGACCGGCGGGTTCGCCACGTGGTCACCGAGAATCAGCGAGTTGACGAGACGGTCGAGGCACTGCACCGGCGGGATCTGACGAAAGTCGGGCAGCTGCTCGACGCCTCACACGCCAGCCAGCGCGACGACTACCAGGTGTCCACGCCCGCCGTCGAGCGAGCGGTGGAGTGCTTGAAGGCGGCGGGGGCGCTGGGGGCACGGCTGATGGGAGGCGGTTTCGGCGGCCACGTGCTGGGGCTGCTGCCTCCCGGCGCCGAGCCACCCCAGGGCTCGACGGAGGTGGCGCCCGGGCCGGGGGCGCACCTCCTCTGAACCGAAGCCCAGCTCAGCGGGCGGTCGCCCGGCGCCGGACCAGCGAGTCCAGCGTCACGGCCGCGATCAGCACGACCGCTGTGGCCATCAATTGCACAGCCGCGCTCACGCCCATCAGACCGAGGCCGTTGAACACGGCGGCGATGACGATCCCCCCGAGCAGCGCGTGCATGATCTTCCCGCGCCCGCCGAACAGGCTCGTGCCGCCGACGACGGCTGCCGCCACCGCGTACAGCACCAGCTGGCCGCCGTTGATATCGGTCGACATCGACCCCTGGTTCGATGCGTAGATCAGCCCGGCGATGCCGGCCATGAAGCCGGCCAGCACGAACCCGATCGTCTTGATCCGGTTGACCTTGATGCCGGCTCGGCGAGCCGCCTCGGGATTGGCGCCGATGGCGTAGATGTAGCGTCCCAACCGGGTGCGGGCCATCATCCAGCTGAAGATCAGGAGCACCACCAGCACGACCGGGATCACCCAGGGCACGCCGTTGATCTTGGTGAGCGCCAGCCCGCGGTTGGCCGTACAGATCAGCATCAGCACGACGCCGCCGACCGCCACCAGCCCGACCCCCAGCAGCGTCACGCCCAGTGGCGGGGTGGTCAGTCCCTGGGCCTTCCGTTGTCTGGAGCGCATCAAGGAAAAGGCTGCGTAGATCGCCACGACCACGACGAGGACGATCCAGCCGAGCGTCACGCTCATATTGCCGGTGACCAGCTTGGCGACGGGGCTGTTGGGATCGATGTTGATCACCCCGCCAACGGCGGTTTTGTCGACGTTGGCCACCTCCAGCATGATCCCCTGAAAGCCCAGGTAGCCGCCCAGGGTGACGACGAACGACGGCAACCCGAGCCGGGTGATCAGCGATCCCTGAACCAGGCCGAGAAAACTCACCGCGGCCAGTCCGCAGATGATCCCGAGCCACCAGGGCAGGCTGACCGGCGGAGCGATCAGCTCGCAGATCACGAACGCGCCGATGGCGCCGCCGTAGCCGAGCGACAGGTCGATCTCCGACAGCAGAAGGACGAAGATCTCGGCCGCCCCGAACACGACGAAGATCGTGGCCTGGACGAACAGATTGACCAGGTTCTGGGCGGTCAGGAACGTCGAGCGCTCGAGCTGGAAGAAGATGACGATGATGATCAGGCCGGCGATCACGGGAAGCACGCCGCTCTCACCGTTGCGGATGCGCCGGCCCCAGGCCGCGAAGTACTCACCCAGCGAGTTTGCGAGCACCTCCGGCGCGACGTCGACCACCGCCGCGTCGCTCAGGGCGGAGCCGGGCGTGTCGTCGGGCGTGATCGTGGACGTCCCGGCGGCATCTCCCGCCAGCGGGTCCGGCTCGGATGGGTCCTGCGTGGTCCCGGTGCTGACCGGATCGGACACTGGTCTCTCCTTCCTCAGCCGGCGAGCTACGCAGCCTTGCGCCCTGCGGCGCCCGTGGTCATGTACTCGACGGCGTTCTGGCGATCAAACTCTGAAACTGGTCCGCTGACCGCGAGGCGGCCGAGGTACAGCACGGCGATGCGGTCGGCCACCTCGAACACGTCGTTGAGGTTGTGGGAGATCAGCATCACGGTCACCCCGCGACCGGACAGCTTCTTGATGAGCTCCAGGACCATCCCGGTCTGGGCCACACCGAGGGCGGCGGTCGGCTCGTCCATGATCACGAGCTTCGCCTGGGACATGACCGCCTTGGCCACCGCCACCGACTGGCGCTGACCACCGGACAGCGAGGCCACCGGCTGGCGGATCGAGCGCACCGTGGTGACCGACAGGTCCTTGAGCGTCTGGCGGGCGGCCTTCTCCATCTTGGCTTCGTCCATCAACCCGTGGCGCAGCGGCTCGTGGCCCAGGAACATGTTCTGGACGATGTCCAGGTTGTCGCACAGCGCCAGGTCCTGGTAGATCGTGGTGATCCCGAGTGCCTCCGCGTCTCGCGGACCGTGCAGCGCGACCTTGCGGCCCTCCCAGAGAATCTCCCCCTTGTCCGGGGCCCAAAGGCCGGAGATCGTCTTGATCAACGAGGACTTGCCGGCCCCGTTGTCACCGATCAGCGCGGTGACCTGGCCCGCGGGGAGGTCGAGATCGACGCCGCTCAGAGCCTGGACCGGCCCGAAGCTCTTGCTCAGCCCTCGAAGCGACAGCAGAGTGCCGTTTGAGTCGGACGGCTGGGGTGTGCCGGCAGGCCGGCTTTCGGTGGTGCTCATGTTTATCCAATCCTAAGGCACGACCCCCGCCCGGACCAGAGGTCCGAGCGGGGTTCGCGTTTGACCGGCCGCCCCTCGTCAGACGAGTGGCGGATGGATCAGCTGATGCCGTACTTCGTGCAGTCCGCCTTGGCGGCACCGCTGCACAGCTGGCTGGTGGGCACGAAGTTGTCCTTGACAATCGTGTCCTTCATGTTGGTCGGGGTCACCCAGAACGGAGTGAGCAACACCGACGGCACCTTCTTCTTACTGGTCGGGTCCGTCGTCGAGCCGTTCAGCAGGCTCGTCGGGGCCGTCTTGCCCGCGCGCAGGTACATCGCGAGCGCCACGGCCGCCTGGGCCTCCGCGTACACCGGCTTGTAGACGGTGCCGCACTGGTAGCCCTCCAGGATGTTCTGCAGACCGGTCAGGGTCGCATCCTGGCCCGTGGTCGGGAACGTCTTCGGCTTGATGCCGTGACTGCGCAGATACGTGATGATCGGCGCACCGTTCTCGTCGTTCGGGATGACCGCGGAGTTGGCGGTCTTGTGGGCCGTGTAGGCCTGCTCGAACTCGGTCTGCGCGTCGGACGGAGTCCACGTGCCGGCCGTCGTGGCCACCTCGGTCATCTTGCCGGAGCTGAAGTTCGCCTTCAGCACGTCGTTGTAGTACCCGACGTAGAACTGCGTGGCGTTGTTGTCAGTCGGGGCTCCGCGCATCATGATCACGTTCGGGTGCTTGACACCCCACGCCGCGGCGCAGGTGACGAAGCCCTTGCCAATGTCCTGGCCGACCACGTAGTTGTTGAACGAGACGTAGTCCCCGTTGGGCGTCGTCAGACGGTCATAATTGACGACCGCCACACCGTGGGCCTTGGCGTAGTTGGCCACCGTCACACCGGTGCCCGGGTCCTCGGGATCGATCAGCAGGACGCTGGCCCCGTTGGTGATGTCCGCCTTGGCGTCGGTGAGGAACGTGGAGTCGCTGCCCTGCCCGTTCTGGACGATGATGTCCGAGCTGGGCAGTCCGGCCGTCGCCATGGCCTTCTTCAGGTCTGGCTCGTCGAACTCGACGTAGCGGGTGGAGCTGGTGGTGTCCGGCAGGATCGCCGCCACCTTGCCCTTGCCCGAGCTGGCCAAGGACTTCAGCGAAGCCATCGCACTGAAGCTGTTGGTGAACGACGACGTCGAGATCGACGTCGGTGTCGCGGTCGTACCGGTGGAGCCGCTGCTGCTCGTGCTGGCCTTCTTGTTGTTCGAGCTGCCGCAGGCGGCGACGGCGAGGGCAGCCACCAGCGCCACGACCACCGTCAGAGACTTGCCTCTCAGCAAGTGCATGTATTACCTCCTCTTACTGCTCAGCCTGGGACGGAAACCCTGGGGAAGGGACCTTCCGCCGCTGGTTCGAATTGGAGGCGAACACTAAGCCTGGACCTGTGAACGAGGCGTTAAAAACACGGCGTCAATAAACATTCCGTAAACGCAGGCCGCTTCACTCGGCCACGAACCGGTAGCCGGCCCTCGGCGCAGTGAGGATCAGGGCCTGGCCATCGCCGTCCTCGAGCTTGGCCCTCAGCCGCCGGACGTACACCCGCACATACTCCGTTTCCGTCTGGTAGCCAGGGCCCCAAACGTGCCGCAGCAGGTGGGCGTGGCTGAGCAACTTTCCCCGATTCAGAACCAGCTCGCGCAGCAGAGCGAACTCGGTGGGGGTCAGGTGGACCGCACGCCCCGCCTTCGTCACCTGCTGGCTGGCCAGATCGACGACCACGTCGCCCGCAGTGATCAAACCCGGTCCGGGGTCCGAAAGCTCGGGCGCCCGGGTGCGCCTCAGGTTCGCCGTGATCCGGGCCAGAAGCTCCTCGACGCTGAACGGCTTGGTCATGTAGTCGTCGGCGCCCATGTTGAGCGCGGTGACCTTGTCCCGTTCGCCGCCTCGCGCCGAGACGACGATCACAGCCACGGACGACCGCTGGCGGATCTGACGGCACAGGTCGAAGCCGTCCACGTCGGGCAGCATCAGATCGAGCAGGACGATGTCAGGGGATTCGGTCTCCAGCAGGCGCAGGGCGTTCCGGCCGTCGGAGGAGACGACGCTGTCGAACCCCCGAACCGCAAGGTTGGAGCGGATCAGGTCGACGATGTTGGGGTCATCCTCCACGAGGAGCGCCCGCGTATGGCTGCGTGATTCAGTCAACCGGGCTTCCGGTGCCTCGGAGGCCGGAGCTCATGCTCGCCTCCCGCGGGTTGGGATCGCCGGCCAGAGCTTCGGCGAGCTCCGGCACGTCGATCGAGGGCCGTTCCGCCGCCCCCTCCACCGGAAGCCGGATCAGGAAGCGGGTCCCGGAGCCGACTGGCACCAACTCGATCCTCCCCCCGTGGGCCTCGATGATCCCCTTGGCAATCGACAGGCCAAGGCCGGCCCCGCCGCTCCGCGTCCGGGCACGACGGGCGGCTTCGAACGGCGCCACCCGCCGGCGTTCGGGCAGGCCGGCGCCGTCATCGGACACCACCACCTCCACCTCGGAGCCCGCCAGGCGGGCCGAGACGTTGATCTGGGTGCCCTTGGGATTGTGGCTCAGGGCGTTCCCGAGCAGGTTCACGAACACCTGCTCGAGGCGGTCATGGTCGGCCCAGATCGGCGGCAGACCCGCTTGACAGCTGACGGCCACTGCCTCGGGCCCGTCCGCCGGCAGTAGAGCCACGGCCGCCTCGGCCACCAGCCCGATGTCGCACCAGTCGGGGATCAGACGCATGACGCCCGACTCGATCGCCGAGAAATCGAGCAGGTCTCCGACCAGGCGTCCCATGCGCGCCGCCTCGGCCGCGATCCGGCGCAGGAAACGCTGTTCGGAATCGCGGTCCCAGGTGACGTCGGTCTGCAGGAGGCTTGTGGCGTAGCCGCGGATCGCCGTGAGCGGCGTACGCAGCTCGTGGCTGAGCCTGGAGAGAAAGTCCCGCTGCATCTCCTGGGAGCGGCGCAGCGCCGCCGCCTCCTGGTGGGCCACGGCCGCCTCCTCCCGCTCCAGGGCCAGCCTCAGCGAGTGAGCCGCATTCTCGATCAGGGCCTTCTCCTGCTGGGGATCGGCCAGGTCTGGCCAGGCGGCGAGCAGCACCGCCGGACCCTCGGGTGCCTCGAACCCCGCCGCCAGGATGTGGCCGGCCGGCTCGACGCTCACCTCCACGGCAGTGCCGTCCCGCGGCCCGTTCCGCAGCACCCGGTCCGCGGCGTGGCGCAGCGCGATCGTGGCCCCGGCGGGGTCGGCTCCCTGAGGCCCGGCGAACGCCCGCCACACCGGAGTGGCCATGCGATCCTCACACAGCAGCCCCACCTCCACCGCGCGCAGGCCGTGGCGCAGAGAGGCCAGCGCCACCGGCAGCCCGTTCCCCACCGGAACCGTCCCGGTGAGGGTCTCCAGCATCTCGCGGATCGTCTCCAGGACCCGGTTGCGGGCGGTCACCTGGTGCAGCAGGCGGTCGCGCTCGATCGCTGCGGCGGCGTAACCGGCGTACAGCGTCAGGAGATCAAGCTCGTCCTGTTGCGGCTCGCGATCGCCGTCCTGAAAGACGGTGATCACGGCGCACACGCGCTCCCCGTCACTCACCGGCACCGACCATTGGCCGGCCTCAACCACGCGCTCGCCGGACATGCCGGCCCGCCCGACGGCTCCCCCGCCGCCTCCGAACGGCAGGTCGCTCCTGATCTCCATCTCACGCGGATTCAGACCCAGCCAGGCCGCGCCATGCAACCCGTCTCCGCGAGCCACGTGGATGCACGCCCGCTCCACGCCGAGGGCGCCGCCCAGCGCCGAGAGGATCAACGACAGGCTGGAGGAAGGATCAGCGGACACCAGCCGGCCGGCCAACCCGTGCAGCCGCGTGAGCTGGCGCCGGGCCGTCGAGTCGACCGGCTGCCCGGAGATGAGCGCAGCCAGCTCGTCGGGATGGCTCTCGCCGGGGGCGATCTCCCCCACCAGCCGACCATGGCGCAGGACGACGATGCGGTCGGCCACCCGGAACATCTGCTTGACATCACGGCTGGCCAGCAGCACCGCCGTCCCGTCTTGGAGCAAACGTGCGATCAGGGCTTCCACCAGCTCGGTCTCGATCGAGCCGAGCGACGCGGTTGGCTCGTCCAGAACCAGCAGCCGCGGACTGCGACTCACCGCACGGGCGATGGCGAGCATCTGGCGCTGGGCCGCCGACAAGGAGCCGGCCAGCTGCGTGGTGCTGACGGAGAGCAATCCGAACTCATCCAGGATCGACCTGGCCGCGGCATGGAAGCGGGCTTCGGAGAGCATCATGCGCCGGCTCTCCTGGCCGAGCAGAAGGTTGCCCGCAACATCCAGGTTGTCGCACAGCGACAGGTCCTGCCAAACGACGGAGACCCCCTGCCCCTCCACGTCGACAGGGCTGACGGCCAGCCCCTCGCCGCACACCCGGATCTCCCCGTGCACCGGAGCGAGGTCCCCGACCAGGCACCGGATGAGCGTCGACTTGCCCGACCCAGGTTCCCCAGCCAGTGCGAGCAGTTCTCCCGCCCCGACCGCGATGTCTATGTCGGTCAGTGCGAAGCTGGGACTGACCCCGGCCGTGAGCCCAGCGATGCGCAGCGGCTCGGCCGCGCCGATCGGAGCCGGCAGATCCATTGCCCTCATCTCGTCGGAAACACTAGCGCCGCCTGAATCACCCGTGAACGACCCGGGCGGGGGCTATCTTGCCCGTGATGGCGTTGGAGCGCATCGGCCACGGCGGCGCAAGCGCCCTGGAGCGAGCCAACACGCTCGCCTCGTTCGACGCCGCCCGGGCCGTCGGCATCGATCACATCGAGTTCGACGTCAGGTCCTGGGGCGGGGATCTCGTGCTGGCACACACCCGACTTCACGCCCGTCTCGGGAACTGCGTCCGCCTGAGAGATGCCCTCAGGTATCTGGCCGGGGACTCGTTCGCCGAGATCGGGCTGCACCTGGACGTCAAGGGGACCGGGTGCGAGAACGAGATCCTCGAGCAGCTGCGCGAGGAGGGCGTGCTCGACCGGACGCTCGTGTGCAGCCAGATCCCGCTGGTGCTCGACCGCTTCCGGGCTCTGGATCAGGACTTGAGGCTGGGGATCTCGGTGGGACGGTGGGCGGCCCGGGTTACGCATCGGTGGGGCAGCTGGCACAGACCGGTGCTGGCCGGACTCGCGTCCGGCCGCTGGAATGTCCTGATGGTCCAGCACCGGCTCGTCGACCGGGGTCTGATCACCTCGGTGAGCGGGCACGGAGCCCGGCTCTACGCGTGGACGGTGAACGACCGGCGGCTGATGTCCTCTCTGCAGGAGCTGGGCGTGCACGGCGTCGCCACCCCAGACCCCCGCTTGTTCCTGCCGGCCTGAGCGGGCTGGGCGACGGGCGGCTCAGTGTCCGTCCAGCAACCCGTGCGCCAGCGCGTAGCGGACGAGGTCTGAGCGGTTGCGCAGCCTGAGCTTCTGCTGGATGTGAGACCGGTGGGTCTCCACCGTGCGCACCGACAGGTACAGGCGGTCGGCGATCTCGCTGTTCGTGTGTCCCAGCGCCACCATCCGCAGGACCTGCAGCTCGCGCTCGCTGAGCGTCTCCGGCGGCGCGGGATGGGGCTCGGCGGCCACGCGGGCACCCAGCCGCGGATGCAGGTACCTCTCCCCCACCGCCGCCCGGCGGATCGCGTCCACGACCTCTTCGTCCGCGGCGTCCTTCAGCACATACCCGACCACGCCCGCGCTCAGCGCTCGTCTGGCGTAGGCGGGCTCACTCTGCATCGTCAGCACGACGATCTGGGTCCCGGGCGAGTCCTGGCGAAGCTGGGGCACCGCGTCCAGGCTCGAACCGCCGGGCATGTTCAGATCCAGGACGAGCACGTCGGGCCGCCACCGCCTCACGGCCTCCAGAGTGGACGGCACATCGGCCGCCTGGGCCACCACCGAGAACCCCCCACTGGTCTCCAGCAGCTGGCGAAGACCGTGACGTACCACCGAATGGTCGTCGGCCAGCACCACATGGATCTCGTCTTGGGCCATCACAGTCGCCGCGTTGCTCATGACCGCCCCGTCACGACCAGCCCGAAGGCCGGCCTGGTTCGCCCTTCATCGAGTCGAACCTACGGCCTGCGAGCCCAACCGGCAGCCGTGAGAAGCCCGCACGTGCGTGCGGTCAACTACTGAGCTTTGACCCGATTCCTACCGCCCGAACGTCCTGACCAGCTGCTCGCTGGCCTGCGGCAGCGGCGCGATCAGCAACCTGACCCGCGAGAGCCCGGCTCGCAGCGCCTCGTCGCCCACCTCCACGGGCAACATCGAGTCCTGCAGGGAGGCCAGTGTGTCGTCGGCGGCCCGAACCGACTCGGACGCCCGCTCGAACAGACGGCGAGGGTCCCCCGGGAGCGGCACGGGGGCGGGCGGGAAGTCGCGGCCCTGGAGCTCGTAGCGCCGCGCGAACTCCTCGTAGGTCCGCTTCAGCTGCCCGAAGGCGCCCTGCAGGGGCCGGAACACGTTGGCCTCCATCCGCTCCGCGCTCTGCTCGTCCAGGTGTTCGTAGGCCTCGCCCAGATCGGCCAGAGCTTTGCCGAGCTCCTCGGCGGCCTCCGCAACATCCTCGAGGATCTGCTCCCGGCCGGACCGAGTCGTGTATGACATCCCGTGATTGTGCCGGGAGTGCGAAACCAACCGCGGCAACACCCCTCCGTGACCAGGTGGCGGGGGGTCCTGATGAGCCTGTTTGCGCTGGGCGCCTTGGTGCTCGCGGGCTGTGGCGCCCACATCCGGCGCCCTACCCAGAGCACGCCCTCCTCTCGGGCTCGGATGACGGCCGGCGGCCCCGGTCACATCGCAGTCCTGGTGATGGAGAACGCCGAGTACGGATCCGTCATCGGGCAGCCCGGAGCCCGGTTCATCACGGACCTGGGCCACCGCTACGCACTGGCCACTCAGGACTACGCGATCACCCACCCTTCGCTGCCCAACTACCTGGCGCTGACCGGCGGCTCCACCCACGGCATCACCAGCGACTGCACCGACTGCACCGTGCCCGGCGGCGGCCTCGCCGGACAGCTCAGCTCACATGGCATCTCGTGGCGGGCCTACCTGGAGGGCTATCCCGGCCGCTGCTTCCAGGGAGCCTCGGCGGGCGAGTACGCCAAGAAGCACGACCCCTTCCTGTACTACCGGGCGATCGCCGGGGCGGCCTGCCACAACGTGCTGCCGTTCTCGGCGCTCCACGCGGCGATCGCCGCCCGCCGGCTCCCTCGATTCGCGTGGATCACGCCCAATCTGTGCCACGACATGCACGACTGCTCGTTGCAGACCGGCAGCACGTTCCTGCGGACGCTGGTCCCCGGGCTGCTGCGCGCCCTGGGACCTCGCGGCCTGCTGTTCCTGACCTGGGACGAGGGGAGCTCCGACGATGGCTGCTGCCGCCTGGCCACCGGCGGGCACATCGTGCTGATCGTGGCGGGCGCAGGCGCCCGGCCGCACGCGCGGTTGAGCACGCCAGTCGACCATTACTCGGTTCTGCAGACGATCGAGGACCTGCTGGGTCTGCCCCGGCTCGGCGGCGCCGCCTGCGGCTGTACTCCCTCTCTGGAGCCGCTCCTCTCGGACCGCGCTGGCTAGCCGGCCAGCGCGGCCGGTCCAACCGTTGGTCGGTCGTCGCTTGCGATCGGTGGCCCGAAGCTGACGCGCATCAGCGCCCCCCCGCCGGGGGCGTTGGCCGCCTCTGCGAAGCCGCCATGGGACTCCGCCGCCTGACGGACGATGGCCAGCCCCAGGCCGGAGCCGGGTTTGGAGCGGGCTTCCCGGGCCCGGTGGAAGCGATCGAACACGAACGGCAGATCCTCCTCGTGGAACCCGGGTCCGTGGTCGCGCACGCTCACCACGCCAGCTTGTACTCCCACCTCCACCGCACCGCCCGGCGGGCTCCACTTGATCGCGTTGTCCAGCAGGTTGCTCACCGCCCGCGCGATCCGCTCACCGTCGCCGTGGACCACAGCCGGTTCCAGCTCCGCCCGGAACTCCAGCTCGGGCCCGCGCCGGCGCGCCCGCTCGAGGGCGGCCGAGACGATGTCGTCCAGCCGGACATCCCCCGGCTGCTGAGAGGTTTTGGTTCCGCGAGCCAGCTCGACGACGTCGGACACCAGGTTGGTCAGCTCGTCCAGCTCGTCGATCATGTCGCGGCGCAGAGCCTCGCGCTCCTCGAGCGGCAGCCGGCCCTCCTCCCGCAGCAACTGCAGGTTGGCCCGCAGTGTGGCGATCGGCGTGCGTAGCTCATGAGAGGCATCGGCCACCAGGTTGCGCTGGGCCTCGATCGAGGCCTCCAGCGCGTCCAGCGTCTCGTTGAAGGTGAGCGCCAGCCGGGCCAGCTCGTCGGTGCCGGTGACCTCGAGCCGCTCGCGCTCGAGCTGGTTGACGTTGTGGGCGATGCGCTCGGTCCGGCGCGTGAACGTGGTGATCGGCGCCACCGCTGCCCGGGCCACCAGGAAGCCGAGCACGGCCGCCAGAGCGATGCCCGCGGCGGCGATCACGACCATCAGGATCAGCTCGTCATCGAGCGTCTTGTCCGCCGCGGCCTGGGGCAGCGCCAGCATCAAGGCTCCCGTCCCGGGCACTCCATGCACGAGCACTCGGATGTCGGTGCCGTTTACGTCCTGGTTCTCGAAGTAGCGCCCGTACCCGCGCGAGGCCACCGTCCGCGCCCGGGCGCTGATCGGGATCGTGACGGTCTCCCCCGTGGCGCGGCAGATCGACCCGCTGGGCGCAAGCAACTGCACGAACACCCGGGGTCCCCCGAACGGCTGGCCGGGTCGGTTGATCCCAAGCCCGTGATCACAGTCCCCGCCCGTGCCACCGGCCAGCGCGGCCAGCGGGCTTCCCTGGCTGCCCGGGGGCGAGCCGCCGCCATTCTGTCGACCCGACTTGTCCCGATCACCGTCGCTGCTCGGGATGTGGGGGTGCAGGATCTGGGCGTCCAGGTTTCTCAGCGAGCCGTCGATCTGGCCGTAAACGGCCGAGCGGGTGCCCAGGTAGGAGGAAACGGACACCGCCACCACGGCGATCGCGACCGCCACCCCGGCCACCAGCCCCATCCGGACGCGCAGGTTCATCTCACTTCGGGCTCGCGCAGTGCGTAGCCGACGCCGCGCACCGTGTAGATCTCGGAGACGGCGCCGGCGTCCTCCAGCTTGCGACGCAGGTAACCGATGTACACCCGCAGCGCGTTGGAGGTCGGGCCGAAGTCATAGCCCCACACCCGGTCGTAGATGAGGCTGTGGGGGAGGACGCGCCTGGGGTTGCGCATCAGCAGCTCCAGCAACTGGTATTCGGTGCGGGTGAGCTCCACGAACTGCTCCCCGACCACGACGCCGTGCCGGTCCGGGTCCAGGCGCAGCTCACCGAACACCAGCTCCCGCTCGCCGTCTTCGTCGGATCCGGCCCGCCGCATCAGCGCCCGCATCCGGGCTTTCAGCTCGTCCACGTCGAACGGCTTGACCAGGTAGTCGTCGGCGCCCGCATCGAGGCCCTCGATCCGGTCAGAGACGGCATCCCGGGCCGTGAGCATCAACACCGGGATGCGGTTGCCCTCGCGCCGGAGCAGCCGGCACACCTCCAGCCCGTCGATGTCCGGCAGCCCGATGTCCAGGATCACGGCATCCGGGTTCTTCGACGAGAGCTGGGCCAGCGCGTCGCCGCCGGACTGAGCCAGCTCGACGTCATAGCCGCTGAGCTGCAGCGAGCGCCGGAGCACGTCGCGCAGGCCGCGGTCATCGTCCACCACGAGGATCTTCATGACCTGATTGTCGTGGTCCGGGCGGAACGCCGCCACCGGTTCCTACGCCAGGCTTATGGTCGTGCAGTCCGTCAGACGGCCTGGCGGTCGCGCAGCGCCGCGGCCAGGATCCCGTTGATGAAACCGGGCGCATCGGCTCCGCAGAACTCCTTGGCCGTCTCCACCGCCTCGTCGATCGCGCCCTCGGGCGGGATCGGCCGCCCTGCGGGCACGTCCTCGGGGTGGGTCATCTCGAGCAGCGCCACCCGGAGGATCGACCGTTCCAGCGGGGCGATCCGGCCCAGCGACCATCCCTCCGCGTACCGGGAGATCAACTCGTCCAGCTCGGGCTGATAACGGCGAACAGCCTCGGCGAGCGCCCGGCTGAACCCGTGCACATCGCGGGGAAACGTCTCCTCCAGCGGCCGCTCGAGCAGGTCACTCTGGTAGAGCGCCCAGATGGCCTCGCGGCGCTGATCGGTTCTACGCACGCGACACGTATTCGCCCGAGCGGGTGTCGACCCGGACCCTGTCGCCGATATTGACGAACAGCGGCACCTGGATTCGCGCGCCGGTCTCGAGCACCGCGGGCTTGGTGCCGCCGCCCGAGGCGGTGTCGCCCCGCAGGCCCGGCTCGGTCTGGGTCACCGCCAGGTCCATGGCGCTGGGCAGCTGGACGTCGGCCGGCTCCTCGTCGATGTAGAGGACCTCGACCTCCTGCGATTCCCTCATCCAGCGCAGCGGATCCTCCAGGCTGGACTCCGCAATCGTCAGCTGTTCGTAGCTCTCGGTGTCCATGAAGTGGGCGTCGGTGCCGTCCTTGTAGAGGAACTGCATGTTGCGCACCTCGGTGCGGACCGGGCGGAACTTCTCGCCGGCCCGGAACGTGCGGTCGATGACCGCGCCGTCACTGGCCCGCCGCAGTTTGGTGCGCACGAACGCCCCGCCCTTGCCGGGCTTGACGTGCTGGAACTCCAGGATCTTGAAGACGGTGCCGTCGACGTCGATGTGGCTGTTGTTGCGGAATTGGTTGGTCGAGATCATCTGGCGGGCCAGTGTAGAAGGGGACCTGATTCATCCCCCGTCAGGTGACCACTCGCAGCGATTTCGCCAAACCGGTCAGCACCTCGCAGCCGTCGTCCCCGACGACCGCAAGGTCCTCGATCCGCACCCCGAACCGCCCCGGCAGGTAGATCCCCGGCTCGATCGTGACCACGTTCCCGGCCTCCAGCACGTCATCGCTGCGGGGCGACAGACCGGGGGCTTCGTGCGTCTCCAGGCCCACACCGTGTCCCAGCCCATGCCCGAACTCCTCGCCGTAGTCACCGTCGGCGATCACCTGCCGGACGATTCTGTCCACCTCCCGCCCGGCCGCTCCGGCTCGCAACACAGCCAGTCCCGCCTCCTGGGCCGCCCGCACCAGCTCGTAGACCCCGGTGGCCTCCTCACTCAGCGAACCGGTGGCGAACGTCCGCGTGCAGTCCGAGCAGTAGCCATCCAGCACCGCTCCCCAATCCACCACCAGCAGCTCACCCGCCGGGACAGCCACATCCCGCAGCTCAGCGTGGGGCAGCGCCCCGTGCGGCCCGGCGGCGACGATCGGCGGAAACGACGGCCCGGAGGCGCCGCGCTTCCGCATCGCCACCTCGAGCGCCAGTCCCAGCTCACGCTCGGTGCGCCCCACCACTCCGCGGTCCAGCACCTCCTCGAGAGCCTCGTCGGCCAGCCGCGCGGCAGCCGCGATCCGATTCACCTCGCCGGCCTCCTTGACCCGCCGAAGCCGCTCCACCAGACCAGCCGCCCCAACCAGCTCGACACCGTCAGGCAGCAGATCCCGCAAGCGCTCGTGGGCGCGGACCGAGAGGTGTCCGTCGTCAAAGCCCAGACGCTTTCCGTCGAGGCGCTCCACCATGGTGCGCAACAGTTCGCCCGTGGCCCGTATGCGCTCGAATGCCGGATCGACCTCGACGGCGGCCTGCTCGACGTAACGGAAGTCGGTGACGAACAGCAGCTCCTCGGGCCCCACGACAGCCACACCGTTGCTGCCGGTGAAACCGGTCAGATAGCGCAGGTTGCTCGGTTGGGTGACCAGAAGCTGGTCGATCGCGGCCGCCTCGAACTCGGCGAGCAGCCGTTCGGTCCGCGCACTCACTTAGGTCCGGCGGTTCGCCGGTCGAGTTCCTGCCCCAGCCGCTCCAGAGCGTCCCGGTACCCATCCGCGCCCCGGCCGGCCACGCTGGCGACGCAGAGCTCCCGGATGACCGACAGCTTCCGCCACTCCTCCCGGTTCTCGATGTCGGAAAGGTGCACCTCCACCGCCGGGAGCCCGGTCAGCTCCAGCGCGTCTCGGATCGCCCACGAGTAGTGCGTCCAGGCGCCCGGGTTGAGCAGAATCCCGTCCGCCAGGCCCTCGAGCCCGTGCAGGTGCTCCACGAACTCCCCCTCGTGGTTGGTCTGGAAGAAGCGCACCGCCAGCCCGAGATCCCCGGCGAAGCGCCCCACCTGCCGCTCCAGCTCCTCGAAGCTGACCGTGCCGTAATGCTCGGCCGGACGCCGGCCCAGCTGATCCAGGTTGACTCCGTGCATCACCTCGATGCGGTTGCGGGGGGTGGCGGTCATCGGATGGTCAACTCTTGCACGGCCGCCCGGAGATCCTCCGCATCGACGGACTGCCCCAGGACCGCGCGCCCGGGGGCCTGACACAGGACGAACGGCACCGGCTGCTCGCCCGTGCGCTTCTTGTCCCGGCTCGTCGCGGACACCACTTCCTCCACGTCGGCGTCGTCCAGGCGTGTCGGGAGCCCCTGGGCGATCAGCATCTGACGCACCTGCTCCCGCAGTTCACCGGCGTCCGACAGGCGCAGCTCCGCCAGCAAGCCCAGGCCAACCGCCTCCCCATGCCGGTAGCGCGCGTAGCCGGTCGCCGTCTCGATCGCGTGCCCAACCGTGTGTCCGAGGTTCAGCAGCTGCCGGAGCCCCTGATCCCGTTCGTCCTGCGCCACGATCCGCAGCTTGGTCGCAGCGCAGCGGGTGATCACCTCCGGATCGGTCACCTCCGCACCGCCCTCCAGCCGCTCCCACAGCTTTCCCCCGGCGATCAGCCCGGTCTTGATCACCTCCGCGGCACCGGCGGACAGCTCCTCCAGAGGCAGCGTGCTCAGCGTGAGCGGGTCACAGATCACGGCGGCCGGCTGGTGGTATGCCCCCACGTAGTTCTTGGCCTCCGGCAGGTCGACGCCGGTCTTGCCCCCGTAGGCGGAGTCGACCTGGGCGACCAGGGTGGTGGGCACCTGGACGTAGCGCACGCCGCGCTGGTAGGTGGCGGCGCAGAAGCCCGCCAGGTCCCCGACCACGCCCCCGCCCAGCGCCACCACCACGTCTGATCTGGTGAGGCCGTGCCGGACCATCTCCGTCCACACGATCTCGGCGTGGGCGACTGTCTTTGACTGTTCCCCGGGCATGATCGGCACGCGCGCGAACACGGGCTCCAGGAACTCGGCGTAGTGGCGCCCAGCGTTGTAGTCGGTCACCACCAACCGCCGGCCGGGCACGGTGCCCGGCCAGAAACGGTGCTCGGTGACCAGGCCCGATCCGATGTACACGGGGTAGTCCGCCGAGGCTGTGGTGGCCCAGAGCATCTTGGCGTCCGCCGGCAGCCCGTCGAGCGTCTCGAGGATCGCCGGCAGCTGGCGCGAGCGGCTGGCCGGCACCACCACGTCGGCCAGCGACTCGTAGATCGGCATGCGCGCCTCGTGCAACTCGTGAAAGCGCGCCGATTCCTGGGCCAGCGGCCGCTCACCGCCGTCCTGAGCCACCCGCTGCCAGGCGTCCTCCCAAACCGTCCACAGCCACACCACACGGCGGGAGCTGAGCGCGCTGCGGACGCGCTCTGACCCCACCGCCCCGCCGCCCAGAGCCACGACATCGACCGACGGGTCGTCCAGCAGCTCCAGGCTGACCTGCTCCTCCACCTCGCGGAATGCCGCCTCACCCTGCTCGGCAAAGATCGTCTGGACCTGGCGGCCCAGACGGGCCTCGATGACTTCGTCCACGTCGACCGCCCGCTGGCCAAGGGTCTGGGCCGCGGTCGTCTTGCCCGCGCCCATGAAGCCGATCAGTGCCGTTCCGGCCATCCGATCCGCTCCCGATACGCGGCCACCGCGGCGCGCACATC
The DNA here is from genome assembly GCA_963718545.1 of uncultured Solirubrobacterales bacterium. Taxonomy (GTDB): domain Bacteria; phylum Actinomycetota; class Thermoleophilia; order Solirubrobacterales; family Solirubrobacteraceae; genus Palsa-465. The sequence continues at coordinate 1,760,464 of CAVQZO010000002.1, forward strand.
GTCGATGTGGTCGCCGCCGAACTTCCGCCGGTAGGTGTCGGCCAGAATGAAGGCCACCATCGCCTCGCCCACCACCCCGGCGGCGGGGACCGTGCACGAGTCGGTGCGCTCACGCAGCGCCTCGGCCGGCTCGTGGGTGGCGATGTCCACCGAGCGCAGCGGCTTGGTCAGCGTGGGCAGCGGCTTCATCGAGCCGCGGACCACGACGGGTTCTCCCGTCGTCATACCGCCTTCGATCCCGCCCGCCCGGTTGGTCTCGCGGTAATACCCGCCGCGGGCCTCGTCATAGAAGATCTCATCGTGCGCCTGGGAGCCGGGCAGGCCAGCGACCTCGTACCCGTCTCCGATCGCCACCGCCTTCATCGCCTGGATCGAGAGGATCGCCTGGGCCAGGCGGCCATCCAGGCGCTCCTCCCAGGAGATGTGAGAGCCGAGGCCGGGTACGAGGCCGAACGCCCGCACCTCGAACATTCCACCCAGCGACTCGTTGGCCTTGCGCAGGCGGTCGATCTCCGCCACCATCGCTCGGCTTGCCTCCGGATCCAGGCAGCGCACGGGAGACTCGTCGACGGCGGCGAAGTCCTCCGGGCCCAGGTCGTCCGGACGCGCGGCGCTCACCGATGTGATCTGCAGAACGTGGGAGTACACCTCCACTCCCAGAGCGCGCAGGAATTCCTTGGCCACCGCGCCGCCGGCCACGCGGGCCGCGGTCTCGCGGGCACTGGCGCGCTCCAGGATGTCCCGCACGTCGGTCAGCCCGTACTTCTGAGTGCCGACCAGGTCGGCGTGGCCGGGCCTCGGCAGATGAACCTCGGGGACCTCTGACTCCACCGGCCAGGGATTCATCCGTTCCTCCCAGTTGGCGTAGTCTCGGTTGATCACCTGCAGGGCGATCGGGCCGCCCAGCGTGCGCCCGTGTCTGACCCCGGCGGTGACCTCGGCTCGGTCGCTCTCGATCTTCATCCGCCCCCCTCGCCCGTGCCCAAGCTGGCGCCGGGCCAGGTCGCGGTCGATCGCCGCCCGATCCAGCACCAAGCCGGCGGGCATCCCCTCCACCAGGCAGGTGAGTCCGGGGCCGTGCGACTCCCCGGCGGTGATCAGGCGCAACGTCATGGAGGGGGTTTAGGTTACGGACGCGGCCGCTGGCAAAGCGCTCCGGCGAGTTACTTGGCCACGGAGTGCACGTACCAGTGCACTATCTGCGGCCCGGCCAGGATGCCGACGATGCCACCCAGCGCCAGGAACGGCCCCAGCGGGATGTACGTCTTGCGCCCCGCGGCCATCCCGCGCCGGGCCAGTACGCCGACGCCCATCACCGCGGCGGCACACAGGCCCGTGAACAGGGCCACCACCACTGAGGCGGCCAGGTACAGGCCCATCACGCCGGCCAGCTTCACATCGCCCATCCCGAGTCCCTTGGGGGAGATCAGGGCGAACAGGAACAGGAATGCGAAGGCGGCCACGCCCGCGACGACCTGCGCCCCGAAGCCTGAGGGCCGGGTAGCCAATCCGATGATGATCGCTGCCACCGCCGCCGGGGCGGTGATCTTGTTGGGGATCAGCCGGTGCTCCAGATCGATGAACACCACCGGCATCAGCACCACGAGCAGGACCAGGCCGAGCACCAGATCGTGCGTGCGATGGCGGACCAGCACGGTCAGCACCGCCAGAGCGGCCGTGGCGACGGTGACCACGCGCCGCCGCCAGCTGGGAGGCGGAGAGGTGGCCTCACGCTTGGGCAGCTTCTCGATGACCAGATTAAGGAGCGCGCCGGCGATCAGGCCCCCGACCGCAGCCAGCACGTACCTCACGCGTCACCCCCCGAGCCTTCACCGCTGCCCTCGCCGGTCCCCTCGGCCTGGGCGTCGCGGCCCGGCTGAAACCGGCCGGTGCCACCGCACCAGGGGCAGGTCACCTCATGCCGCGAGCCGCCCTTGGCCGAGATCAGCCGGCCGGTTCCTCGGCAGGGGGTGCACTGGCTCCTGTCCTGCTCTGGCTGGCGGCCCGTGCTCACGTCCCAGGAAGATAGCTGTGGCGCCCGCCGGAATCGCTCAGGTTGACCGAAGTGCTGCCCGCATCTCGGCCACCGGGGCCGGGGCCCCGGTGAACAGCTCGAAGCTGAGAGCACCCTGGGCCAGGAGGAGTTCCAGTCCATCCACGGTCGCCGTGCCCATCCGCCGCGCCGCCTGAATCAGCGCCGTCCCGCCCGGCCGGTACACGAAATCGACGACCGCCCCGTAGGCGCCCAGGTCAGGTTCGCCGAGCGGCAATCCCGCCAGCCCGGGCTCCCCGCGCAGCCCGAGCGACGTGCAGTGAACGAGCAGGTCGGCCGGCTCCGCCTGGCGCACCGCAGTGGCTCCGAGCTCGGCGGCCAGCTGCTCGGCGCGCGGACCCGTCCGGTTCCAGACGCGAACATCGGCCGCCCCGGCGTCGCGCAGGGCCCACACGGCGGCGCGGGCCACCCCCCCGGCCCCCAGGACCAGCGCGCTACGACCCGCCACCGGCCAAGGAAGCGAGGCGATCAGGCCCGGCGCGTCCGTATTGTCGGCCCAAATGCCGCCGTCCGGCTGGAACACCAGGCTGTTGGCGGCCCCTATCCCTCGAGCTCGCGCGGTCGAGCCACCGGCCACAGCCAGCGCCCGCTCCTTGTGGGGCAAGGTCACGTTGACCCCCCGGAAACCGATGCCTGGGAGCGCCCGCATCGCTTCGTCGAACAGGTCCGGTGGCACGGGCAGTCGCTGGTAGCGCCAGTCGGAGAGCCCGGCCGCCGCCAGTCCGGAGTTCTGGAACCGAGGCGACAGGCTGTGTGCCACCGGCCAGCCGACGACACCGAGCCGGTGCCTGGCGTCAACCACTCTTCTTACAGAACGTGGTCTTCTTCAATCCGCGCTGGGCAAGCGCGTTCGAATATGCCCGCGAGTCCGCCAGGAATTGCGAGTAGCTGTTGGTGAACGCCAGCGCCCCGTTGCCACATACCCTGACGATGAAGTAGAGGTAGTTGGTCTTGGGCGGGTGGGACACGGCGCGGATCGCTGCGATCGAGGGGCTGTCGATCGGGGTCGGGGGCAGGCCTGGATACTTCGTGGTGTTCCAGCGCGATGTCGTCGCCAGCTCCGACTGCGTCAGGTTCCCGGTGTAGTTGTTCACCGCGTAGGCCACCGTCGTGTCGAGCCCGAGCGTCATGCCCATGCGCATGCGGTTGATGATCACCGAGGCCACCAGCGCTCGGTCGTGCGCGGTCGTCGCCTCCGCCTCGGCCAGCGAGGCGATGATCAGCATGTCGTAAGGGGTCAGATGGAAGGCCGACTTCGCGTAGGAGAAGTTGACCGTGGCGAACTCCTGCTTGAAGGTCTTCAGCTGGTCGGCCACCAGCTCGGAGATCTTGATCGGCTTGCGCAGCTGGTAGGTGTCGGGGTACAGAAACCCCTCCAGCGACGGCGTGCTCTTCGGCGCCCCATAGACCGCGGGATTCAGCAGGGGCGAATGCCGGGTGGCGGCCAGGTAGCTCCCCTTCACCTTCTCGCGCTTGAGGATCTGATTGATCTGCCAGCGGTCGTGCCCGTCCACGATCGTCACGTTCGTCGTCGGCACCGCCTTCGGCGGCGTGATCAAAACGCTCAGAGCGCTGGAGTAGCTCATCCCCAGCGCCATCACGTGCCGGCCCGGCAGGAGCTTGCCCACGTCGCCGTCGAGCTTGGCCCGCAGCTTGAAGAAGAAGCCCGAGGACACGACCCCGTCCCGGGACAGGATGTCGCCGATCTGGCTGGTGCCCGCGCCGCGGGGAATGTCGACGACCACCCGGCCATGCCCGGATCCGGTGAACGGCTGGAAGAGCTCGACCAGGAACCACACCACCGCCACCAGCAGCACGAGGGCCGCCACAGCCAGCCCACGTGCCACGGCCCGGCGGCGCCCCGAGGGCCGCGCTCGTTCGCGGGGCGCTGCGGCTCGGGTAGGGATCCCGCGCCGGCGAGCGTCGGCACGCCGGTCCCGCGAGGCCAGCGTGGCGGCGCGACGCTCCATCCGCGCCTGCCTTGCCGCTTCTCGATCGGCCGCAGAGCGTCCGAAGTCTTCAGCCATCTTCCCGGTCACTCCTCCTCTCGCCGCGGGCATCCAACCATCCGCTGAGGAGGTGGGCTGCCGCGCGCGAATCCTCACTGGTCCGCGCATCGGGGGCACTGCGCTGAGCCAGCACGGTAGTAAATCTTTCGTCAAATAGCTCCACTGGAACGTCCAGTCGCCGCTTGAGGCGGGCGGCGAACCCTCGGGCTTCGCGCGTCTGCTCCGAGTCCTTCCCGGCCAGCGTGAGCGGCAGGCCGACCACTACCCGTTGTGCTCCCAGCTCATCCACGAGCGCGACAAGACGCGCCATTCCCGACCGGGAGGCGGGCGCCTCCACCGGCTCGAGCGGGGTGGCCAGCACACCGGTGGGATCGCTCACGGCGACCCCGCACCGTGCGCTGCCGTAATCCAGGGCCAGCACGCGCAATGGAGCCGACACTCAGCCGCGCAGGGCGGTTTCGATCATCTGTCGGGCGGCAGCCAGCGCTTCTGCGAGCTTGCCGGGATCGCGTCCGCCGGCCCGCGCCAGCGTGTCCCTCCCCCCGCCACCGCCGCCCACCAGGGCGGCCGCCTCCCGCACCACCGCGTCGGCTCGTACGCCGCGGGCCACCAGCTCCGGCGCCACCGCGGCCACCAGATCCACCTTGCCGTCGCGCACGCCTCCGAGCACCACGGCCGCCTGGCCCAGGCGTGCCCGCAGCTGATCGCCCAGACCGAGGAGGTCCTGAGCGGACACGCCCGGCACCTCGGCGGTGAGCACGCGGGCGTCGGCCACGGTGACGGATTGGCCGATCAGCGCCTCCACGTCCACCGCTCCGCCACCGGATGCTCCCCCGCGCTTGACCGCGCGTTCAAGCTCTCGCAAGCGTCGGCGCAGCTCCTCGGAGGCCTCGGGGGTACGTTCGGGCGGCACGCGGAGAAGCCGGGCCGTCTCGGTCACAGCGCGATCGCGCGAGCGCAGCAGCGCCACGCCCTCGGGGCCGGTGACCGCCTCGATGCGCCGCACGTTGGACGCGCTCGACGTCTCGCTGAGGATCTTGAACACCCCGATCTGCGAGGTGGTGTGCACGTGCGTGCCGCCGCACAGCTCGCGGGAGAACGAACCATCGCCCACCTCCACCATCCGCACGATGTCGCCGTACTTCTCGCCGAACAGCGCCATCGCGCCGAGGGCCTGGGCCTCCGGAAGCGTCGTGGTCAGGGCGCGCACCGGATGGTCCTCGACGATCCATCGGTTCACCGCGTCCTCCACGCCGGCCAGCTCCTCCGGCGCGAGGCCACCCCCGTGGGTGAAGTCGAAGCGCAGCTTGTCGGGACCGACGTAGGAGCCGGCCTGGCGCACATGAGTGCCCAGCTGTGCCCGCAGCGCCGCGTGGAGCAGGTGCGTGGCCGTGTGGTTGCACTCGGTGGCGTGGCGGCTCAGACGGTCGACGCGCGCCCGGACGCGCTCGCCCGAGCGCAGCTCGCCGCGTTCGGGCACGAGCGCCAGCACCTGGTCATTGCCCAGCCGCAGCACGTCCTCCACCGTGGCCAGACAGTCCCCGTCCTCACACTCCACAAATCCCGAGTCGTGCACCTGTCCGCCACCTGTGGCGTAGAACGGTGATTCGCGCAGCTTGACCAGGACGCGGCCGTCGTGCGATTCCAGCGCGCCCACCGACGTCTCCACCGCGGTCGTCTCGTATCCGCGGAAGTCCGTCAAGAAGCCGGCCTGGCCGGCAAGAGCAGCTGCCCGCTCGCGCAGTCCGCGGCCCTCCCCTCCCCGTCCGGCGCTGGGTCGCGACCGGTTGCGCTGGTCTTCCATCAGCGCCTCGAAACCCTCCTCGTCCACGCCCAGTCCATGCTCGGTGACGAGCTCCAGGGTCAGGTCGATGGGGAAGCCGTGGGTGTCGTGCAGCAGGAAGGCGTCGGTCGCGGAGATCCCCTCGTCACCCTGCGCGCGAGCCCGTTCGATCAGCTCGTCCAGCAGCCGGCTCCCCTGCTCCAGCGTGCGCCCGAATCCCTCCTCCTCGGAGCGAAGCCACCGGTGCACCGACTCGCGCTGGGCCACCAGCTGGCCGTACTCGCCGCCCATCAGCTCGGTGACCAGGTCCGCGTAACGCTCCAGGAAGCCCGGGTCGAGCCCCAGCGTCTGCCGCCCCTGGAGGATCGCCCGGCGCATCACCCGGCGCAGCACGTAGCCCCGGTCCTCATTGGAGGGCACCACCCCATCGGCGATCAGGAACGACATGGCCCGGCTGTGATCGGCCAGGATGCGCAGCGCCCGGTCGGAGCGGAACTCCTGGCCGTAGCGCAGGCCGGACATCTGCTCCCCCAGCTCGATCAGCGGCGCGAACTGGTCGGTCTCGAAGATCGTCTCCTTATCCTGCAGGATCGAGGCCATCCGGTTCAGCCCCATGCCGGTGTCGATGTTGCGAGCCGGCAGCGGCGCGACCACGTTCTCCGGGTCCTGGTTCATCTGCATGAACACCAGGTTCCAGAACTCCAGAAAGCGATCGTTCTCGCCCCCGGGCAGGTCGTCCGGCCGACCTCGCTCAAGGCCCAGGTCGAGGTACAGCTCGGAGTCGGGCCCACACGGTCCGGTCGGCCCAGACTCCCAGAAGTTCTCCGAGCGGGGGCATTCGACGATCCGCTCGCGCGGCATGCCCACCTCGAGCCACAGGTCGATCGCCTCCTGGTCGGGTCCGAGGCCGAGCTGCTCGTCGCCCCCGAACACGGTGACCCAGATGTCGTCCTCGTTCAGCCCGAAGCCGTTCCGGGTGAGGTCCCAGGCGAATTGGATCGCCTCACGCTTGAAGTAGTCACCGAACGAGAAGTTGCCCAGCATCTCGAACATCGTCAGGTGCCGCGGGGTCATGCCCACGTTCTCTATGTCCACCGTCCGGAACGTGGGCTGGCAGGTCGTCACGCGCCGATGCGGAGGCTTTTCGGCTCCGGAGAAGTACGGCTTCAGGGGGTGCATCCCGGCGATCGTGAACAGCGCCGACGGATCATTGGCGGCCGGGATCAGCGAAGCGCCGGGCAGGCGCAGGTGGTCGCGCTCCTCGAAGAAGGCCGTGAAGGTCCGGCGGATCTCGTCCGAGTTCATCGCCATGGGGCCATTGAGTGTAGGTACGGTCAGCGGGCGATGACCGCCCACCCAACGACCAGCTCGCCGTCCATCAGGCAGGCCAGCTGGCCCGGTGCCGCGCCCGCCATCGGCTCGTCCAGCTCGAGTGTCAGCGTCCGATGCCGGCCCGCCGCCACCGCCTCCCGCACCCGGGCGCCGATCGCCGCCGACCGGTAGCGGAGCTTCACCCGGTCGACCCGGCCGCCCGCCGCGTGCAGCCGAGCTCCGCGCACCCTGACCTCGCGGGTCAGGAGCGCCTCTCGCGGTCCCACGACCACGCGGTTGAGCGCCGCGTCCTTCTCAATTACGTATTGGGCGTCGCCGGAGGCGACGCCTGTGCCCCGGCGCTGGCCCACCGTGAACCGCTCGTGACCGTCGTGTACGGCGAGGACGTTGCCCCGCCGGTCCACCACGTGGCCCGGCCGCCGGCCGATCCCGCCGTGGCGCTCCAGGAACCGGGCCCGGCTGGTCCCGGCCAGGAAGCACAGGTCCTGACTGTCGGCCTTGCCGGCCACCGGCAGCCCGGCGTCGGCGGCGATTCGCCGCACCTCTGGCTTGGTCAGCTCCCCGAGCGGAAAGCGCATGCGAGCCAGCGAGGCTGGGGACAGGGCGGCCAGCATGTAGGTCTGGTCCTTGGCCGGGTCAGCGGCGGTCCGGAGGAGGCCATCGCTGACGCGCGCGTAATGCCCGGTGGCAAGCTCAGAGCACCCGAGCCGATCGGCGAGCTCGATCATCGCGTCCAGCCGGACATGCCCGTTGCAGCCCACACAGGGGTTCGGTGTCTCACCCTGCGCGTAGCCGGCCATGAACGGCGCCACCACCCCGGCGCGGAACTCCTCGCGCAGATCGATCGTGAAGTGCGGCAGGCCCATCCGGTGGGCCAGGGCGCGGGCCTGGGCAACGGCCGAGGCCGAGCAGCAGCTGCGCTCTGAGTCGTTCTCCGGGTCGGCCCACAGCTCGAGGGTCACGGCAACCGTCTCGCCCCGGCGTGCGCACAGGAGCGCGGCGACGGCGCTGTCCACGCCACCCGACATGGCCACCAGCCTCCTGAGTGGCGAGGCCGGCAGGGCTCCGCTTGCCCGCGCGGCGCTCCCAAGCGCACGGGCCAGCGCCTCGCCGGCCACATCGGCAGCGTGCCGCTTGCCGGGGCTCAGGCCACCCAGCTCGTCAGTGATTTGCGTCGATCCGATGCACGCCGCGTCGAGCAGCGAGAGCCCTCTCACGAGCGCCACGGCCGCGCTGCCGGCGGCCGTCGCCGCGCCGCAGCCACGCGCCTCGAATCCCGCGTCGGTCACATGCTGACCGTCGGTGGCGACGCTGACCGACACGGTGTCGCAGCACGCACCGCCCCCCACATGCGCGGTGAAGGCGCCCGCAGGCACGTGACCGTGACCCTGCGGCGAGGTTAGGTGGTGCTCAAAGGTGAGCGCATCCATCGTGCTCACGAGGGTATCGGTGGAAGAAAAGGTCGCTATGGCGACCCTTTGATCCACACATCGCACCCGAAACCAGCGGGCGACCGCCCACTCAGTACACGCGTCAGCCCCGGCCGGGCGGGAAGCCCACCTGCTTGCGCCCGTCCTCCCAGAGGATCGTCGGCACAGTGCCGCGGCCGTTGGTCAAACCCATCAGCTCAGCCTTCCACTGGCCGCTGACAGTCGCATCCCGCTCCTCCACCGTCTCGCCCTCGGCGGCCAGGTGTTCCCGGGCCGCTTCGCAGTACGGGCAGCCGGGCTTGACGTACATCACCGTGCTCATCCCTCTGAACCTTAGGGCTTGGTTACCGGCGCCTGTGAGGCCTTGCCGGGCAGACGGCCGGCGCCGGGGAGGCCGCAGGCGGATGCAGCCCGGTTGAAGTCAGGCGAGTTGAGCATGCTCTGGGGGATGGCGATGAACGCGCCCGGGCGGCCGAAGGCCAGCCCGAATCCGCTCCCGGGCGAGGGCGCGCTCGATACTGGATCGGGGAAGTTGGCCAGGCCGTGCGCCCGCATGCACGTCGACATGGCCAGCATCTGCTTCTTCTGCGCGCCCGTGGCCTGGCCCCGGAATCCCGGGCCGGGGAGATCCTTCGAACAGGCTTTCTGGGCGGACTGGAAGGCGGGAGAGGAAGCATTTCCGACCGGGATCTGGATGCCGCCGCCAGTGTCAGACGGATCAGGGAAGCTACTCACGCCGTGGGCGCGCATGCACTCGGAGAACTTGAGGGCGTCGAACACCGCCCGGTGCCCGCCGGACTTACCCGACCCTCCGCAGGCCGCCAGGAGCACCGCACAGCACGTCGCCAGCACAACCAGTTTCACCGCCCCGAAGCTACGCCAGCGCCCATAACACGCGGGTAACGGGCGACTTATGCCGGGCGGATCCCCAGCTCGCGCAGCTGCGCCGGGTCGACCGGAGCGGGAGCACCGGTCAGCGGGTCGGTCCCACTGGCCGCCTTGGGGAACGCGATCACCTCGCGAATCGATTCCGCTCCGGCCAGCAGCGTGACGATCCGGTCGATGCCCATGGCGATGCCCCCGTGGGGCGGGGCGCCGTAGCGCAGCGCGTCCAGGAAGAACCCGAAGCGGGCCTCGGCCTCATCCGGTCCGATGTCCAGCAGCTCGAACACCCGCCGCTGCACGTCGGGCTGATGGATACGGATCGAGCCGCCGCCGATCTCCCAGCCGTCCAGCACCAGGTCGTAGGCGCGGGAGCTCAGGTGCCCAGGGTCGTCGAGATCACCCGTCGGCGCGGTGAAGGGGTGGTGGGCGGAGTCCCAGCGCTTCTGATCCTCGTTCCAGAAGAAGGCGGGAAACTCGACCACCCAGAGGATCTCGTGTGCCCCCTCCGGGATCAGGTCGAAGCGGCGCGCCAGCTCCAGGCGCAGATCACTGAGCGCGGCGCTCACCACCGGGAGCTGGTCGGCAACGATCAGCAGCAGGTCTCCCGGCCCGGCATCCAGGCGCGCCTTGATCTGCGTCACCTCGGCGTCTGAGAGGAACTTCGCCACCGGGGAGCGCAACGTGCCGTCCTCCTGGACGAACGCCCACACCAGGCCCCGCGCGCCACGTCGCTTGGCCACCTCGGTGAGCGCGTCGAGCTCGGAGCGGGGCAGCTCCCGACGGCCGGCGTTGATCCCGCGCACGAACCCGCCCGAGGCCAGCACCCCGGCGAATACCTGGAACTCCGAGCTGGCCACGGCCTCCCCCAGGTCCCGGAGCTCCAGGCCGAACCTCGTGTCCGGCCGGTCGATGCCGAACCTGTCGATCGCCTCCTGGTAGGACATCCGCAGCCACGGTGGAGCGGCGACGGGGAAGCCGGCCGCCTCGAACACCGCGGCCATCACCGCTTCCATCGTCTCGATCACGTCGTCCTCGTCGACGAACGACATCTCCAGGTCGAGCTGGGTGAACTCGGGCTGGCGGTCGGCTCGGGAATCCTCGTCGCGAAAGCAGCGGGCGATCTGGTAGTAGCGCTCGAAGCCGGCCACCATCAGCAGCTGCTTGAACAGCTGGGGTGATTGCGGCAGGGCGTAGAACGAGCCCGGGGCGATCCGGGCAGGCACCAGGTAGTCCCGGGCGCCCTCGGGGGTGGAGCGGGTCAGGTCAGGCGTCTCGATCTCCAGGAAGTCGCGACGGTTGAGGACCTCACGCATCGTCGCCGTCACCCGGTGGCGGAGAGTGAGGTTGGCCTGCATGCCGGCCCGGCGCAGGTCGAGCGCCCGGTGGCGCAGCCGCAGGGCCTCGTCGACCGGGCCGTCCTCGTCCACCGGGAAGGGCGGCGTCTCGGAGTCGGCCAGGATCGCCAGCTCGCTCACCGCCAGCTCGATCTCGCCCGTGGCCAGGTTGGGATTGACGTTCTGCGGGTCGCGCCGGACCACCCGCCCGGCCGCGCTGACCACGTCCTCCGAGCGCAGCGCGTGCGCCGCCTGATGTGCCTCAGGTGCCGAATCCGGGTGGAAGACCAGCTGCACGATCCCGCTGCGGTCGCGCAGGTCGATGAAGATCAGTCCGCCGTGGTCACGGCGCCGATGCACCCATCCCGCCACCCGAGCCTCGGTGCCGGCCCGCTCGCCGGTCAGCTCGCTCGCCCAGGCGTCCCGGAAGGCGTTGCCGCGCGGCGTGTTCACGTGAGTCGGCTCCCCCGCAGGACGGTGGCGATTACCGCCGACAGCGGGACCTCGGTCTGATCGCCGCTGCTCATGTCCCGCAGGGTCGCCTCGCCGTCGCTCCCCACGATCGCCACGAATCGTGCCCCGATCCGGTCGGCGTACTTGAGCTGGCCCTTGAGAGAACGGCCTGCCAGCTCTAGCTGCGCGGCCAGCCCGGCCCGGCGAGCCTCGCGGGACAGGACGAACGCCCCAGTCGCGCTGCTGGTCTCATGGACCGGCAGCGCGATGAACAGGTCCACGGGATCTGGGGCGATCGGCGCCTGGGCCCCGGCCAGGAGGATCCGCTCCACCCCGGACGCCCATCCGCAGCCCGGCGTGGGCGAGCCGCCGATCTGCTCGATCAGGCGGTCGTAGCGGCCGCCACCACCCACCGCCGACTGAGCCCCGAGCGCGTCGCTGGTGAACTCGAACAGCGTCCGCGTGTAGTAGTCGATCCCCCGGACCAGGGTGGGGTCGATCTCGTACCGCACATCTGCCGCGTCCAGCAGCTCCCGCACAGCGGTGAAGTGCTCCTGGTCCTCGAGGGAGAGCTGATCCAGCAGCTTGGGCGCACCGCCCATCACCGAGCGGGTGCCGGGGTGGCTCGAATCAAACGCCCGCAACGGGTTCAGATCGATCCGCGAGCGGACCTCAGGGGCCAGCTGATCCTCGTGCTCATGGAGGTAGCCGGTGAGGCGCTCGCGGTACTCGAGCCGCGTCTCCGGCGAGCCGAGGCTGGACAGACGCAGGTGCACGCCCTTGACCACCATCGCCTCGAGCAGCTCGGCCAGCAACACGATCAGCTCGGCATCGGTCTCTGGCGCGTCGGTACCGATCGCCTCGGCACCCACCTGCCAGAACTGGCGGTATCGACCCTTCTGGGGTTGCTCGGTCCGGAAGAAGCTCTCCAGGTACCAGAACTTGACCGGCTGGGAGAGCTTGTGCATGCCGTGCTCGATGTAGGCCCGGCACACCGGCGCGGTGCCCTCGGGGCGCAGGGTCAGCGAGCGCCCGCCGTCGTCATCGAACGTGTACATCTCCTTCTGGACGATGTCGGTCGCCTCGCCCACGCCGCGGGCGAACAGCTCGGTGGACTCGAACACCGGCGTCTCGATGCGCTTGTAGCCGGCGGCGCCGAGGATCTTGCGAGCCTGGGTCTCCAGCACCGACCGGCGCTCGGCATCGGGTGGCAGGACGTCGAACGTCCCCTTGGGCGCCTGGATCATCGGTGACTAGGCGAGCTCGCGCAGGAACGGGTTGGTGGCGCGCTCCTGACCGAGCGTGGTCACGCCCATATGTCCCGGATACACGACCGCCTCGTCCGGAAACTCGTCCATCAGCGACTCGATCGAGGCGAGCAGCGTCGGCCAGTCGCCGCCCGGCAGGTCGACCCGGCCGACCGAGCCCTGGAACAGGACGTCGCCGGACAGCAGGGCATTCTCGTCGCGCACGGCATAGGTCACGTGACCCGGGCTGTGGCCGGGGGTGAAGCGCACGTCGAAGGTCAGTCCGGCCAGCTCCAGCGCCTCGCCACCGGCGACCAGATCGTCGGCGTCATAGCTCTCGAAGGGGCCGATCCCGGGCCACATCACGTAGTCCATGATGTTGGCCAGCACGTCCTTCTCCAGCTCCGGGCAGTACACGGGAGCGCCGGTCGCGCGGGCCAGGGGGGCCACCGCCCCGACGTGGTCGAAGTGGGTGTGGGTGAGCAGGATCGCCTCGACGGTGGTGACGTTCAGAGCCCGCTGGGCCTCTAGTAGCCGCTCGGGTTCCTCGCCCGGATCGACCACCACCGCGCGGTCGGAGTCCTTGGCCCGCACGAAGTAGCAGTTCTCCTGCAGCGCCCCGACGGTGAACATGCGGACGTCGATCATCGTCCCACCGGCCTGCCCATCTTGAGCATTCGCCGGCGCCACAGGAACCGCTCCAGGTAGTAGCCGCCGGGCACGTAGATGGCCATTGCGATGATCGCGAACAGGACCGCCGTGATGATCGGACTGCCGTGCTTGGTGTGGTCGGTGACCAGCAGGAACACGAACATCAGGCCCGCCGCCAAGCACGCGCGCCGGAACGACTGGCTCCAGGTGGGCTCCTTCAGCAGCCGCTCCTCGCGCTGCTTGGCCCGATCCACCTTCTTCTTCTCCTGGGCGCTGGGTGGTCGACCGGTGCGTCCCCGCGCCTCGATGCTTCCGGCGGCGTTGCCGCGGTGCTTGGTACGGCGCTTTCGCTTGGTCTGGGCCATGGTGTTCAACCGGTGACTTTAGAGCCTGTCGGCCTGTGTTTCGCGGAGCGCATCCTCCAGGTATCGCCGACCGGCCACCGGCAGATCCTCCGGGAAGCCCTCGAAGGCGCTGGCCGGGGCCAGACCGACCAGCTCAGCTCGCACCGGCGTGGCGTGCCGGGCGATCGCCGCAACCACGTCGCGCAGCGGCGTGCGCTCGTGATCCTCCACGTTCATTGACACCTGCGCGTGGTCGCGCGCCGCCAGCCACAGCCCGATCGCCCGCAGCCCGCGATGCCCCTCCGCGCCTCCCTCCCGGATCAGTGCGGCGATCTGGCGGGCCTGCTCGACGGTGGCCGGCGGGGCCAGCTCCACGTTGAAGGCGACCAGCGGTGGCCGGGCCGCCACCAGCACGGCACCGGCAGTCGGGTGAAGGCGCAGCGGCCCGAAGTCCGGCTGGAGCTCTCCGGACCGGATCCGTTCGGCGAGACGTTCGAGGCCGCCACGACGCAGCTCCGCGCGGGTGTGGCCGGCCGCCGAAAGCGTGCCGTACAGGAACACCGGCAGCTCCAGCTCCTCACCCAGGCGGTCCGCCAGTACCAGGGCCTCGGCGGCGGCGGCGCCCCGAAGCTCGGGCGCCGGATAGACGATCGGAGCCACATCGATGGCACCCACGCGCGGGTGGGCGCCCTGGTGGCGGGTGACGTCGACCCGGGCCGCCGCGACGGCGGCGCCGGCCAGTACCGCCTCGTGCAGCCGGCCCGGTTCGCCGGCCAGCGTGAACACGCTGCGGTTGTGGTCCGGGTCGCTGTGCACATCCAGCAGGCCGCTGCCGAACGCGGCGCCGATCCGCTCAACCACCGCCAGGTCCTGCCCCTCGGAGACATTCGGGACGGCCAGCAGATTCATCATCGTCCGGGTCCCTCGGCGACTCAGAGAAGGAAGCGCCCGCCGTCCAGCACCGAACGTCCGTCCACCTCGAGGCTGGCGTCAAGCACGACCACGTCGAGGTGAATGGGCACCGAGACCGACCCTCCGAAGGCGGCGCTGGCGCCGAACGCCACATGCACGGTCCCGAGGATCTTCTCGTCCTCCAGGATGTTGCCGCTCAGCGTCGCCCGATCGTTCGTCCCCACGCCGAGCTCGGCCAGGTTCGTTCCCGGGTCGCCGTGGGACTGCAGGCGCGACAGGAACTCGGGGCCGAGACCACCCACGGCGCCGGTGATCCGCCCTCCGTCAACCGTGAGCGTGGCCGGCGGGTCGCTCAGCCCGAGCGGCGCCAGGCTGGAGGCGACGATCCGTCCCTGCCCGCCGAGCGGGGCGATGAAGCCCTCTCCGCAGGGCAGGTTGCCGAACGCTCCCGGCTGGCCCAGCTCGCCGTCGTCGGAGATCCCGACTCGCCTGCCCAGATCCAGCTGAAGCTCGGTGCCGCGCGGGCAGGTGACCCGGGCCCGGGTCCCCTGCGTGAGGAGCTCAGCCACAGCCCGCGACCGGCGCGCCATCTGCTCAAAGTCCACCGCCATGACCCGGGCCAGCATGTCGGCGGTCACCCCGGGCAGCGTGGCCACTCGCGTGCCCGCGTCCGTCGCCTGCTTGCGAGCCGCGGCATGGCTGAGCGATTTCGTAGTCGGCGCAATGACCACATCGGTGGCTCGCATGGCGGCGGCCACCGAACGCGGCGGATCGCTTCCATGTGTCGGACGCTCGTCCATCTCGGCCAGCACCGCATCGGCTCCGAGCCCGCGCGCGCCATCCCACAGCGCCAGGCCGATCTCCCGCGTTCCGGGGTCGACGATCACCAGCACGTCATCCCCGGCATTCACCCGCAGGCAGCGC
Source organism: uncultured Solirubrobacterales bacterium (assembly GCA_963718545.1). Lineage (GTDB taxonomy): Bacteria > Actinomycetota > Thermoleophilia > Solirubrobacterales > Solirubrobacteraceae > Palsa-465. Next base: position 1,775,821 of record CAVQZO010000002.1, read on the forward strand.
CGCAGGACGGTGTCTATCGCGGGCGCGAGCTCAGGCACGGGCGCGGATCTTAGCCCGGAACAGGTAACGCCCCGCGATGGTTCTGCCGATCTAGTGTCGTGATGCGGAAATTCGTTGCCAGTCTGGCCGCCCCAGGACATTAGGCTGTGCAGAGCCGTATGGCCACCGCCTCCACCCCATCCACCGCCACCACGGACGAGCCGCTGTCGCTCGCCGACGGCCTGGAGCTCGGCACGCTGGCCGCGGTCGACGCCGACCGCATGCTCATCGAGCTGGCTGACCCCAAGCTGGCCAGCCGCGTGACCGTGTCCGATCTGGTGGCGGTACCGGCCGAAGAAGGCTTCCTCATCGGCCTGGTCGAGAGCGTCACCCGGCACGCGGATAAGCGAGTCGAGGCCCAGATGATGCCCGTGGGCACCTACCACCCCGCCCCATCCGGTCTGGGCACCTTCGGGTTGGGCGCGTCCAAGCACCCGCACCTGGGAGCCCCGTGCCACCTGGTGGAAGGCTCCAACCTGACCAGGTTCATGGCCGTTCTGGGCGAGGATGTGCCCGAGAACGAGCGGCTCCAGCTCGGCCACTATCTGGCCGACCGCGCGAGCACCGCGATCGCCGACGGCAACCGCCTGCTGCAGCGACACATGGCGATCCTCGGAACCACCGGCACCGGAAAGAGCTGGGGCGTCGCCCTTCTGCTGGAACAGGCCGCCCGCCTGCGCCACGCCAACATCCTGGTGCTCGACCTGCACGGGGAATATGTGCCCCTCACCGAGGCCACCGACGAGCATGAAGCGATCGCCCGCCAGCTCAGGGTGGCCGGTCCGGCCGACTTGCTGTACGCCGCCGATGCAGCCTTGCACGTTCCGTTCTGGCTGCTGGAACGGGACGAGTTGGCCTCGCTGGTGCTCAGCGAGAGCGATTCCCAGGCCGGTGACCAGTTGCTGTGGCTGACCGACCGGGTGCAGACCCTGAAGCGCTCCACCCTCTCAGCGCAGGGCACGACGGCGGGACTGACCACCGCCACGGCCGACTCACCCGTCCCCTACCAGCTGGAGCACCTGCTCGACTGGGCCCGCCGCGACGAGGTAGAGATCATCGTGCGCCATCCGAGTGGCCGGGTGGATCCGGGTCCCTTCGCGGGCAAGCTGGGTGGCCTGATCTCCCGCCTCGAGGCCCGGCTGGCCGACCCCCGCTACGCGTTCATCTTCCAGCCCCCCGAGGCCGCCACGGTCGACGACTGGCTGCTCGAGACCGCCCACAAGCTGCTGTCAGCCGGCCCGGCGGATCTGGGGATCAAGGTCATCGACCTCTCCGAGGTGCCCGCCCCGATCCTGCCCATGGTGGCAGGGGTGCTGGTACGCCTGGTCTACAACATCCAGTTCTGGATGGAGGCCTCCGAGCGCACGCCTGTGTGCGTCGTCTGCGACGAGGCTCACACGTATCTGCCGGCCGACCGCTCCGATTCGGCGGTGCACCGGGTGGCGCTGGAGGCGTTCGAGACGATCGCCAAGGAGGGCCGCAAGTACGGCATCTGCCTGGCCGTGGTGAGCCAGCGCCCGAGTGACGTCAGCCGCACGATCCTCAGCCAGTGCAACAACTTCATGATCATGCGCCTGACCAACGATCAGGACCAGGACGTCGTCGCCCGAGTGGTGCCCGGTACCCTGGCCGCGATCACCGGGCTGCTGCCGCTTCTCGACGTCGGCGAGACGATCGTGGTCGGCGATGCCCTGTTGCTGCCTCTGCGGATCAAGCTCGACGCACCGGACCGCCATCCCGCCAGCGCCACGCTCCCCTACTGGAGCATGTGGTCGACCCAGAGCTCCAGCTACGACGCCATCACGGCCGGCGTCGAAGCACTGCGCCACCAGTGGCGCGGCGACTGACGCGCGCCTGGGACCCAGATGCGGCGCCGCTCCCGGCGCCCGCGTGCTTTGACCCCAGCCGCGAGGCCAGCCGGGAGGCCAGAGCCATGATCGTCAGCGCCGGGTTGGCGCTGCCCTGGGTGGGCATCACGCTGCCGTCGCAGATGTACAGGTTGGGCAGGTCCCACACCCGGTGGTCGGCGTCCACCACGCTGCGCTCGGCGTCGCTGCCCATCCGGCAGCCGCCCACCAGGTGGGCGTAGCGATCTATCTCCAGGATGTCCTGTGCGCCCGCGGCGTCCAGGATGTCCCGCAGCGTCTGCTTGGCGAACGCGATGTTCTTGCGGTCGTTCTCGCACTGCGAGTAGTCCATCCGCGCGACGGGCAGGCCGTGGCGGTCGAGCACGTCGCTGGTCACCGTGACCCGGTTCTCGGGCAGCGGCAGGAGCTCCGTCAGGCAACCGATCGTGTACCAGTGGTTGTAGTCCCGCATGTATTCCCGCAGCGCGTGACCCCAGTGACCGCTCGCCTGCACGTGCTGGGCCCACTCGATCGGCAGCGGTCCCACGGTCTGTATGGCGAATCCCCGGGCAAAGCCGCGGGTCTCGTCCGTCTCGTAGAACTGCTCGGAGCAGAACTCGGGCGGCGGAGCCTTGTACATGCGCAGCTCCATGGGAAACCGCCCGGCCACCTGTGGCGCCCCCTGGACCATCACGCGGCGCCCCACCTGATCGTTCGAGTTGCCGATCCCGTGCGGGAACCGCCGCGACGTCGAATTCAAGAGCAGCCGCGGGGTCTCGATCGAGTACCCGCACACCGCCACCGCCGCCGCCCGCTGCACCCGCTCGGTCCCGTCGCCGTCGAAGTACCGCAGCCCGGTCGCCCGGCCGGAGGTCTCGTCGAGCTCCACCGAGGCGACCATGCAGTTGGCGCGGAACTCGGCGCCGTGTTCGATCGCGTCGGGGATGTGCGTGACCAGCGGCGAGGCCTTGGCGTTGACCTTGCAGCCCTGCAGGCAGAAGCCGCGATAGATGCAGTGGGGCCGGTTCCCGAATGCCCCGTTGGCAATCGCCACCGGTCCCACCCTGGTCTCGATCCCCAGCTTGCGGGCACCCGCCACGGCCATCTCGGCTCCCCCCGCGATCGGATGCGGGCTGTGCGGGTAGCGGTGGGGATCGCCCCAGGGCCAGGGCTCGCCGGCCACGGGCAGCTCCAGCTCGACCCGCTCGTATTCGGACTTCAGGTCCCAGTAGGAGATCGGCCAGTCCTCGCCCACCCCGTCCCGCGTGCGGACCTCGAAGTCCGAGGGGTGGAAGCGCGGCGCGTAGCCCGCGTAATGGATCATCGAGCCGCCCACGCCCCGCCCGGAGTTGTTCTTGCCCAGCTCGACCGGGTCGGTGCCTCCGATCACGCGGGGATCGGTCCAGTAGATATGATGCGCACCCGCCTCATCGGACACCCAGTCGGCGTCCGGGTCCCAGAACGGACCGGCGTCCAGCACCACCACTCGCCAGCCCTGGCGGGCCAGGCGCTGAGCCAGCACCCCGCCACCCGCCCCCGCGCCCATTATCGCCAGGTCGACCTCGAAGGAGTCGTCGTAGCGGGCCATGCGCTCGGTGGGCACCGCCCGGCGGTGCACATCGAGAAGGAAGGCCGAATCGTTGTCCGGCGGGCGCAGCGATCCGCGGACGAGCGTGTGCAGGGTGTGCTTGACGCTCACGGGCCCAGGTCCTCTCGCACCGGATCGTCGTTCTGGGCCGGTCCGCTTTCCCAGTGCTCCCGCTGCCCGGCCCCCATCCTCGCGTATCCGCGGGGATAGGCCGGCCCCCCGAAGCCGATCTCGTTCCACGCCCAGGGATGCGAGTAGAACGCGCTCAGCACGGCCCGCATCACCACGCTCCAGGCCTTGGCGCACGGCAGCTCGTCCCACACCTGCCCGTGCAGCTTGCCCTCCGAGAACGCCTGCACGACCTTGTGCTGGACGTCCGTGGGAGCCTGGGCGAACCCGCCGTCGGTCACCCCGTGCTGGACGACGGCCGCGTCCAATCCGGTCGCCACTCGACGCCAGGTCTCCCGGTCATCGGGCATGTCCGCGTGCACGAAGCCGTCCAGCTGGCCGGTGAACAGTTTGGCGTCGACCATCGGCAGCACGGGAATCCGAGGCTCCCGGTCCTGCGCCATCACCACATCGCAGAAAGCCCCCAGGCAGGCCGCCTCCGCCGCCGTGAAGAACCGGATCGAAGGCACGTCATCGACCCGGCTCATGACGAGGTCCCGGGTCAGCTCGTCCCAGTGGTCCACCTCGTTCAGCACGTTGTACTCCGGGTAGCGGCCGTGCATCTGCGGCGTGATCCCGTTGCGCTGCCGGGGCAGCTCGTCCGGAGAGGCGGGCTGGCCGTCCTCGCGCTTGTTGGGCAGATGATCCGGGAGCGAGAAGTCGCGGGCGGGCATCGGCTACGCCGCTCCGCTCACTGCTCGCGACCGAGTGCCGCCGCGGCCAAGCCCATCCCGCCGACCAGCGTCAGCGAGCCGGGGGCCAGCAGCGGTGGGCCCATCACCATGTTGTACAGGGGCTCCTTGAACCCGCCCGGCTTGCGCGCCACCCCCCGGACATGGGTGATCACCCCGATCATCCCGTCCAGGCAGTACAGCGCCGACAGGACCGGCAGCACGGTCCGCGCCGCCCGCTCCGAGCGCACCCCGGCCAGCCCGGCCAGGGTCAGCGGCGGGCTCAGCAAAATCGGCGTCCACATCCACTTGTCGCCGAATGACCCCCGGAAGTGCTCGAAGTAGATCTCCAGCCCGAGCGGCAGCGCACTGAACGCCGTGGCCGCCGCCAATGTCCTCTGCGCCCGGCCTGACCGGACGTTCCCCCACCATCGACCCACCGGACCTCCATGACCTCTAGACCGCATAGCGCTGCGCATCCTCTCGCTTGAATTCGAGCCCGTTCCCCGGACGTTCAAGGTCGGGCCAAAGGGCGCCTGCCTCGAGGCTGGCGCCCCCTTCGAACAACATTCCCTCGATCCGGACGTGATCGTGGAAGTACTCCAGGTGGCGCAGGCGATCGAGCGACAGGGCCGGGTGCACGTGGATCGACGGGCCGCAGTGCAGCGACAGAGGCACCTGAAAGCCCTCGCACAGCCCGGCCACCTGCAGCAGCCCGGTCACCCCGGCACACCGCGTGACGTCGGCCTGCTGCACGTCGACCGCCCCAGCCTCCAGCATCCGCCGAAAGTAGACGGCGTCGTACCCGTACTCACCGGCGGCCACGTCCATCCCGCTCGGCGCCCGGTCGCGGACCAGCCGCAACCCGTCCAGGTCATCTGAGCTGACCGGCTCCTCGAACCACGAGACGTCCGATTCAGATCGAAACACCTCCGCAAGCTCCAGCGCCTGCTTGCGCGAGTAGGCGCCGTTGGCGTCCACGAACAGCTCGGTGTCCGGGCCGATCGCCTCCCGCGCCACCCGGACCCGCCGGGGGTCGTCTTCGGGGTGCGAGCCGACCTTCATCTTGACCCGCGGGATCCCCTGCTCCACCCATCCGGCCAGCTGACTGGACAGCTGCGCATCGTCGTAGGCGGTGAACCCCCCGGACCCGTACACGGGGACGCATTCGCGCCCACCGCCCAGCAGCCGGCACAACGGCAGGTCCAGCAGCCGCGCCTTGAGATCCCAGAGCGCCGTATCGACCGCCGCGATCGCCATCGAGCTGATCCCTGGCCGCCCGAGGTTGCGGACCTGACCCACCATCTTGCGCCAGGCGGCCTGCGGTGCCATCGCATCCAACCCGTTGACCAGCCCGGCCAGCTTCGAGTCCACGAGCTTGGCCGTCGACGGGTCGGCGTACGTGTAGCCGATGCCCACCGCGTCGCCGGCGTGTGCCTCCACCACGACGATCACCGTCGAGTCCCAGGACAGCGTGCCGTCCGCCTCCGGGGCGTCGGTGGGCACCTCGTAGGCGCCGATACACAGCTCCCGTATGGAAACCTCGGCTGCCCGGGTCACCGAGCTCATCGACCGGGCAGGAACTCCTGCATCTTCTGCTTGAAGGACTGGCGGATCATCTCCGGCGTATCGGGATCTCCGGCCAGCATCGCCTTGGTCAGGGCCTTGGCCTGGTCGATGGTGATGTGCGGAGGCAGCGGCGGGACATTCGGATCGGTCACCGCCTCGACCAGCGTCGGCACGCCGGCGCTCAGCGCCTCGTCCCAGGCCGGCCCCACCTGCTCGGGCGACTCGACCTTGATCCCCTTCAGACCCAGCATCTCCGCGTAGCGCGCATAGGGGAAATCGGGCAGGTCCTGCGAGCCCTCGAACTTCGGATTGCCCTCCATCGCCCGCTGCTCCCAGGTCACCTGGTTCAGATCGCGGTTGTTGAGCACGAGGATGATCAGCCGCTGGTCGGACCACAGATGCCGGTACTTGGCGATCGTGATCAGCTCGTTGATCCCGTTCATCTGCATGGCGCCATCGCCGACCAATGCGAACACTGGCCGTTCCGGATAGGCGAACTTGGCCGCGATCGCGTACGGCACACCGGGTCCCATCGTGGCCAGCGTGCCCGACAGAGAGGCCATCATGCCCTCGCGCAGCTTCACGTCGCGCGCGTACCAGTCGGCCGACGAACCGGAGTCAGAGGCGATGATGGCACCGTCGGGCAGGCGCGCGGACAGCTCGTGGAAGACCAGCTGCGGGTTGATCGGGTCGGCCGACATGTGCGCCCGGTCGTCGATCAGCCGCCACCATTCGCGGATCTCGTTCTCCAGATGCTCTCGCCAGGAGCGGTCCTGCTTGCGCTCGAGGCGCCCGGCCAGCAGCCGCAGCGTCTCGGCGCTGTCGCCCACCAGCGACACCTCCATCGGGTAGCGCATCGAGAGCATCCGCCCGTCGAGATCGATCTGCACGCCCCGAGCCTGGCCCTCCTGGGGCAGGAACTCCGAATACGGGAAGCTGGACCCCACCATCAAGAGCGCGTCGCAGTCCTGCATCATGTCCCAGCTCGGCTTGGTCCCGAGCAGCCCGATCGATCCGGTCACCCAGGGCAGATCGTCGGGCAGCGCCGCTTTGCCAAGCAGCGCCTTGGCCACGCCGGCCCCCAGCAGGTCCGCCACCTCGGTCACCTCAGGCCCGGCGTGCAGGGCGCCTGCGCCGATCAGCATGGCCACCTTCGAGCTCTCGTTGAGGGCGGCCGCCGCGCGGTCCAGATCGGCGTCCGTGGGCACCACCCGAGGCGAGCTATAACCCGGCCCGGAGTGGACGGTTCCGTGGGCGTGCGCGGGGGTCTCGACGGCCGGCGCGTCCTGAAGGTCGTTGGGGATGATCAGCGAGGTCACGCTGCGCGAGGCCAGGGCGATCCGGCAGGCCCGATCGACCAGATGGCGAATCTGGGCCGGCACCATCGCCATCTCCACGTACTCGTGCGCGACGTCCTTGAACAGCGAGACCAGGTCGATCTCCTGCTGGTAGTGGCCGCCCATCCCGGCCCGCGCCTGCTGACCGACAATCGCCAGCACGGGCTGGTGGTCGAGCTTGGCGTCATACAGCCCGTTGAGCAGATGCACCGCCCCCGGACCGGAGGTGGCCAGGCAGACCCCCAGCTCGCCGGTGAACTTCGCGTGCGCACAGGCCATGAACGCCGCCATCTCCTCGTGACGGACCTGCGTGAACTCCGGTCGTTTGTTCGTCCCCTCCCGGGCGAACGCGCCCAGGATCCCGTTGATGCCGTCGCCCGGGTAGCCGTAGATCCGTCGGACGCCCCAAGTGGTAAGCCGCTCGAGGAGAAAGTCAGCGACTTTTTCACTCATCCGTTCCGATCCTTCCTTTCGCGTCTTCCGGTCTCTTGCGACGTACCCGGACGCGATCGGCTCTAACCCGGGGGTTGCAGCCAACCACCTAGGCCGCGACGGCCGCCTGGGACTCCGCCAGCGCCACCGCCGCCGAGATGTGCGCCAGGTGGGTCAGCCCCTGCGGGAAGTTGCCACGCAGCTCTCCGGTCTTCGGATCGAGCTCCTCGGAGAACAGTCCCAGGTCGTTGGCCGAGGCTTCGGCCTGATCGAACACCTCATGGGCGTCGGGCAGCCGGCCCGCCCGGGCCAGGCACTCGACCGCCCAGAACGAGCAGCACAGGAACGCCCCCTCCTCGCCTTTCAGACCATCCTTGCGCCGGTATCGGTAGAGCAGCCCGTTACCGGCGTCCAGTTCCTCCCGGACCGCGTCCACGGTGCGCACCATGCGCTCGTCCCCCCAGTCCACGAACTCCACGGTGGGCAGCAGCAGCAGCGCGCAGTCGAGGTCCGGCCGGTCGAAGGCCTGGACGAAGACCCCGCGCTTGCGGTCGTAGCCGCGCCGCTCGATCGTCCGGCGCAGCTGGTCGCGCACCTTGGCCCACCGCCGGGTCGGCGCCCGGCGCATGCACTCGTCGGCCAGCCGGATCCCGCGATCGAGCGCCGCCCAGCACATCACCTTGGAGTGCACGAAGTGGTCCGGCTCGCCCGGCCACTCCCAGATGCCGCAATCCGGCTCGGTGCACTGCTCGGCCGCCCGGTCGATCAGCGAAACCAGGTACCGCCAGTGGTCGTCATCTGGCGAGTGGCCCCGGCGGTGCCAGCGCCAGGTCAGGTTGACCAGCTCCCCGTAGGCGTCCAGCTGCCGCTGCCCCGCCGCCGTGTTCCCGATGTTCACCGGCGAGGTCCCCCGGTAGCCCCGCAGGTTGGTCGATGCCGACTGCCCGATCCGCCGCTCACCCCCGACGCCGTACACGATCTGAAGGTCCTCGGCGTGGCCGGCCGCCGCGCGCATCATGAACCGGCGGAAGGCATCCCCCTCCTCGGCGCAGCCAACCTCGACGAATGCCCGCGAGCTGAAGCTGGCGTCCCGCACCCAGGAGTACCGGTAGTCCCAGTTGCGCTCTCCGGGGATCGCCTCGGGCAGCGAGGTGGTGGGGGCGGCCACGATCGCCCCGGTGGGGTCGTAGGTGAGCGCCTTGAGGGCCATGGCGGAGCGCCGGACGTCGAGGCTCTCCGAGCCCACCTGGATCCGTCCGCACCACTCCTGCCACCAGGAGATCGAGTCCTGGAGCGCCTGGTCGAGATCTCCCGGGTCGGGGTCGGGCGGGTCGGCCGGAACCTGCTCGGGGGCGAGATAGGTCATGACCAGGCGCACCCGCTCCCCGGCACGGACCTTGAAGCTGCCGGTCAGCGCGTGGTTGCCCTCCTGGTCCAGGCCGGCCTCACACCAGAACATCAGCGCGTCGTTGCCGCCGATCGCGCTGTGCAGCCGGTCCCCATGACGGCGGATCCAGGGCCGGACATCCCCGTAGTCGAACCGCGGCACGATGCGAACGGCGAACTCGACCGTTCCCCGCTGACCCTCCACGATCCGGATCAACCTCCGGTGGCCGCCCTCTTTCTCCTCCTCAGGTGGGACGGGCAGGAAGTCGATCAGCTGGGCACTCCCGGTTGACACGTCGAAGTTGGTGCGCAGCACGAGCGTGTCGCCCTCGTACGTGCGGCTGCTCTCGCCGCCCGTCATGTCGACCGGCGTAACCGCGCAAAAGCCACCTCGCTCCTCATCCAGGAGGCGGGCGAACACGCTGCCCGAGTCGAACCGGGGCAGGCACAGCCAGTCGATCGAGCCGGCCGAGGACACCAGCGCCGCGGTATGGCAGTCGCCGATCAGACCATAGTCCTCGATGCGCAGGTAGGGATTGGATTCCGACATCCCGACGCCTTCTACCCACTCGTGTGGAGAAGTCCCTCTCCGGGTAAAGCGCTGGCATGTGGTTGTTCTATATCGCCGTCCCGCTGGTCATCCTCGCGATCATCGCGGCGGCCGTCGGCGGCGGCATCTTCACCATCATCCTGATCCCGCTGGCGATCATCGCGGTGATCGGCGCGATCTGGTCGGCCATCTCGGCCCGGGCGGCCGGGGCCCCCGGCGCCAACCGGCGCACCCGTACCGAAACCGGCACGAGTGGCTCTGGGCTGCCCCACTCGTTCGCCCGCTCACCGGCCACGGCCGGCGACTCTCCCGAGGCGCTCGCCGACACGCGCCGCGAGCTGCAGTAACCGCACGTACCCCCCAACGAAAAGGAGGCACTGCATGAGTGACATCACCGACAAAGTAAGTGGCAAGGTCAAGCAGGCCGCCGGCGATCTGGCCGGCGACGCATCACTCCGGCGCGAAGGGCGCCAGGAGGAGCGCAAGGGCGATGCCAAGGACGAGCTGGCCCGCGCCGAGGAGAAGGCGGACCGCAAGGCCGACGAGGTCGCCGACCTCGAGCGGAAGACCTGAGCCTCACCTGATATTTCGCTTCCCGCGCCCAGTGCTGCCTTGGAGTGCAGCACTGGGCGTGGTGCGTTTCTGGGGGCCGGGGGACCCGCTCTCCGCAACGCTTGTTGGAGGCACCAGCGGGTCGGGGAGGCTTCGGATGGTGTCTGAGCGCGCAATGCTCGCCGGGCGCGCGGTGGATTGCGCGTCCGAACACGTTTTTCGTGCCCCAACGCGCAAATCACCCACGTAGCGCCCACTTTGCGCGCTGGAGCGCCATTTCGCGGTGTAGCCGAATCTATTTGCCAACCCTCCAACCTCTGGGGCGGCCGGGCGTTTGTACGAGCATGTCCGACAAGTTGTCCATAACCCTCGCCGCGTACGACCACACGCTGATCGTGCGGCCCGCGGGCCAGCTGGATCTGGAGGGCGCTCCGATTCTCAAGCGGGCGTTGCACCATGCTGACTCGGGCGCCCGGACGGTCGTCATCGACCTGTCCGAGGTCACGTTCATCGACTCGACGGCGATCAGCGTCCTGATTGCCTTCCAGCAGCACCTGACGCCTCCCACGATTCTGCGGCTCCGGAACCTGACTGATGTGACTCGCAGACTGCTGCATTTCACCGGTCTCGAGCAGACGTTCCAGATCGACGACGAGCTGACTCCATTGGGCCGGCCGGTCGTCGTCTGGCGATCGGAGCGGGAGGCAGATGTCGTGGCTGACAGCGGCGGGACGTCCCCCACGCCCGCCCTCGAACCATGTGAGCTGAGCGAAGACGCCGCCACCGTCGTCGGGCTCGTCTCCACGGCGATGCCGTTTGCCGACGGTCCGGCCGATCAGGTCGAGCGGTGGCTGAAGGTTCTCTCCAGGAACGGCGACGCGGGGTTCGTGCTCGACGCCGCGGGCATCGGGGACTCGAGCGCTGATATGGGAACGCCCTCGACCCCCGCGGCATCCCTGTCTCTGGGACCCGATGAGGATCCGGTTGACGCCGTCACCGCACACGCCAACCGAGCCGTCCGATCACGCGGGGAAACCACGACACGCAGCACTGACCTGCTCGAGGCGGTGCGCGACCTCTACGGGGATGTGTTCGAGGAGGCTCTGCGCCGTCACAGTGCGGAGCCTGAGGGCGCCCTCCAGCGCCTGAGCCATCTGCTCGTCAGCCACTGAGCGGCCTGCGCCCCTCATCCATCCGTCCAGTCTGCATCGCTACTCCCCGTCGGAACGCGGCGTCCCCGGGATAGCTCGTCCCCGTTACGGGAAACTACGGTCGATTCCATGGCTGTCCTGGTCGAAGGGCAGCGCGTGTCTGAAATTCTTGACCGCCTCCCGGCCCTCACCGGAACTGTTCGGCTGATTCACGGCACCAAGCTCATCGCGGCCGGACGTTCGAAGTGGCGAACCGTCCTCACCGTGGACGGGCTATCGGTCGGTGTGGGGCTTGTATGCCTGGTGCCGGCGCTTCTCCTTACGCCGGTTCACGCGGTGCGCTGGCAGGAGGTAGCCGCGGCTGTGGTGCTGCAGCTGACGGTCGGCCTCGGGCTGCTGTGGGGCAACCGGTTGCGGGACACGGAGTCCCGGATCGCCGGCGTGATCAGTGTGGTCGCGTACCTGTTCTCGGTCGCTCTGCTTCGCGACGCCGCGGGAGCACAGGCCGGGTTCGGACCCCTCGTCCTGCTGCCGGTCATGTGGAGTGCCCTCCGGGGTCGGCGCCTGGAGCTCGCTGTGGCGGTTGCGGGTGTGGCCGCGGTATACCTCGCACCTGAGATCCTGGTGGGACCGCCGCGCTACCCGACCGGGAACTGGCGTGCCGGCCTGCTCTTCACGATCATCGCGGCGACGCTGGGCCTGCTCGTCCTCCAGCTCGTGGAGCGCGTCCGGACGCTGGTCGGAGAATTGACCCAGCTCGCCCACACCGACGCCTTGACCGGCCTGCTCAACCACCGCGCTTGGTGTTCGATCCTGGAGCGCGAGCTGCGCAGGGCCAAGCTGACCGGACTGGCCCTGACGGTCGTGGTTCTCGATCTCGACGGGTTCAAGGACTACAACGACACTCATGGTCACATGGCCGCAGACCGGCTCCTGAAGTCAGCCTCCGCGGCCTGGCAATCCCAGCTCCGGGGGACAGACGTGCTGGCTCGCTGGGGAGGCGACGAGTTCACCCTGCTGCTGGCCGGGTGCGACATGACCGGTGCAGCGGCGGTCCTGAATCGGATGCAGGAAGCGTGCCCGGAGGCAGTGTTCTGTTCCGGACTCTCCCAGGCTGCGGCCGGGGACACACCGGAGTCGCTTCTCAAGGCAGCTGACGACGCCCTGTACGCGACGAAGCGAGCCCGGCCCGCAAACCGGGCATTGGCCGGTCTGGCACCGGGCCGCTGACAGATCCCGCCTCAGGCGGACCGGTCAGCGCAAGCGTGGGCACCTGCTCCAGCTCCTCGCCAGTTCCCCTTTGCAGCCGGCGCGCGAGCGCGCCCCGCTCGAGCTCTCCCCGCTCGCGCAGGGACCTCATGATCGAGAGCACCTCGGTCTCCAGACGTGATCTTGGCGCTGACACCCCTGCCCTCCTCACTCAGAAAAACCGTCCGGTGCATTTTCTACCCGGCGTTAACAAACCGTGAAACCCCGCGTGTGCTCGCGGGTCAGCGCGCGGACCTAAGGTGCAATCACCGGTCCGTTTGGCCCGCTGGCGTAGGGGTTGATTGTCAGCTCGGGCGGCTGGCCCGCCACCCGGCGCTCGTCAGTAACGGCTGCCCGGGTCGCGGTAACGCGGCGGCGGCACCTCGTCCTCGCGCGGGTAGGCCGGCCGGCGATCGGTGGACATGATCAGCCAGAACACCGAGATGATCAGGCCGATCCCGCCCACGATCATCAGGATCACGCCGATCGTCTGGATGTTGACGGCGTGCGTCGTGACGGTGATGGCGAAGCGCAGGACCGCTCCGGCCGCGATCATGAACAGCGATGTTCCGAGCCCGATGGGGGGTCCCGGCATGGCTCAGGCCCTCGCCTGCGCTCCCGCCAGGCTGCGGGCTGCCCCGACGATCGCCTCGGCGTCGATTCCCGCCGCGTGCATCAGCTCGGCCGGCTTGCCGGAGGTCGGCATGTCCTGCACGGCCAGCTTCACCAGCGGGGGCCGGTCGCCCTGCTCCGCCAGCGCCCCCAGCACCGCATCGCCGAGGCCTCCCTCGGGCCAGTGGTCCTCGACCGTGATGATCCCCTCGACCTCCTCGGCCGTGGCCCGGAGGGTGGCCGCGTCGATCGGCTTGATCGAGTAGGCGTCGATCACGCGGGCGCGGATGCCTTCGCCCTCCAGCTGCTCGGCGGCCTTGACGGCCTCATCCAGGGTGATTCCGCACGCCACGATCGCCAGATCGTCGTCATCGCCCGAACGGACGATCCGGCTGCCGCCGATCCGCACCTCCTCCTCGGCCGGCGTCCGCACCGGGGTGGCCGCGCGCAGCGTCCGCAGATAGGTGATCCCTGGGCGGTCCGCCATCTGGGCCACCAGCTGCGACGTCTGGTTGGCGTCGGATGGATGCAGCACGGCGCTGCCGTGTACGGCGCGCAGCGAGGCAAAGTCCTCCAGCGCCATCTGCGACGGGCCGTCCTCGCCGATCGAGACGCCCGCGTGCGAGCCGGCCAGGCGAAGGTTGGCCTGGGAGACCGCCGCCATGCGCACGAAGTCGTAGGCGCGGGAGAAGAACGCCGCAAACGTCGAGGCGAAGGGAGTCCACCCGCGGACCTGGATGCCCACAGCGGCGGCCACCAGCTGCTGCTCAGCGATGAACATCTCGAAGTAGCGGTCCGGATGCGCCTCCCGGAAGAGCTCAGAGAAGGTGGAGTTGGACACCTCGCCGTCCAGGGCCACGACATCGCCGCGACGGCTGCCAAGCGCGGTCAGTGCCTCCCCGTAGGCCTTGCGGGTGGCGACCTCCTCACCCAGCTCCCAGCTGGGCATCTCGGCGCCCTCGGTCGGGAAGCCGTGGACCTCCTGGCTCGTGTCCGGCTTGGCCGTCTCGACCAGCAGGTTGCGCTCGCCCCCCAGCTCCCGGATGGCCTCCTCCGGGTCATCCAGCGGCTTGCCGTGCTTGCCCGGCTGATCCTCCACCGCCTTGACGCCCTTGCCCTTCTTGGTCCGGGCCAGGATCGCCGTGGGGCGATCCGTCGTCTCCTCGGCCTCGCGGTAGGCGGCGTCGATCGCCTCGACGTCGTGACCGTCGATCACGATCGCGTTCCAGCCGAACGCGCGGGCACGGGTGGCGTAGCCCTCCATGTCCCAGCCGAGCATTGTCTCCCGGGTCTGTCCCAGGCGGTTGACGTCGATGATCGCGGTGAGGTTGCTCAGGCTCTCCCAACCGGCGTGCTGGAAGGCCTCCCATATCGAACCCTCGGCCATCTCCGAATCGCCGCACAGGACCCACACCCGGTAGGGCAGCCGGTCCAGCTTCTCGGCGGCGGTGGCGACGCCGACGCCGATCGGCAGTCCCTGCCCGAGCGAGCCGGTGGCCACGTCGGTGGGCGGGATGCGCGGGGTCGGGTGGCCCTCCAGACGGCTCCCGAACTTGCGGAACGTCAGCAGCTCCTCATCGTCGATCGCCCCGACGGCCTTGAGGATCGCGTAGTACAGCGGCGAGGCGTGACCCTTGGAGAAGATCAGGTGGTCACGGTGCGGATCATCGGGCTCTGAGTAGTCGAGCTTGAGGTGCCCGTCGATCAGGACGGCCATCAGGTCGGCGGCTGACATCGACGAGGTCGGGTGCCCCGAACCCGCGGCTGAGCTGGAGCGCACCGAATCGACGCGCAACTGCTGGCCCAGCTCGCGGCGGAACTCCGGAGTGCCCTGCCGTAGTTCGCCGCTCTGCCCGGCCCCCTGAGTGGTCTGCTCGGAGGCACTCATGCGGCCACCAGCTGCTCGCGCTTGCCGTTGACACCGTCGATCAGGTCCTGGAATGACTTGGCGAACTTCTCCACGCCCTCTCGCTCGAGCGTCTCCACGACGTCGTCGTAGTCGATCCCGGCCTCGGCGAGGCGCTCCAGCGTGTGCTTGGCCTCGTCGACATCACGCTGCAGGGTGTCCTCCACCTTGCCGTGGTCGAGGACAGCCTTGATCGTGGCCGGCGGCATCGTGTTGACCGTGGAGGAGCCGATCAGCTCCTCCACATACACCACATCCCGGTACTCGGGGTTCTTGGTCGACGTCGAGGCCCACAGGCAGCGCTGCGGTGAGGCCCCGGCTGAGGCGAGCTCCTCCCACTCCTCGCCGCTGAACAGCTCGAGGTATGTCTGGTAGGCCAGCTTCGCGTTGGCGATCGCCAGCTTGCCCTTCAGATCGTCGTGGCCGCCGATCTCATCCAGCCGCCTGTCGGCCTCGGTGTCCACGCGCGAGACGAAGAAGGACGCCACGGAGGCCACGGTGCTCAGATCGCCGCCACCGTCGCGCAGACGGCGCACGCCACGCAGGTAGGCCTCGGCCGCATCCCGGTGTCGCTGCAGTGAGAACAGCAGCGTCACGTTGACTGGTATTCCAACGGCAATCGTCTCCTCGATCGCGTCCAGGCCCTCCTGGGTACCGGGGATCTTGACGAACAGGTTCGGGCGCCCGACCATCTCGTGGATGCGCTGCGCCTCCTTGGCCGTTGCCTGGGGGTCGTGGGCCAGATCGGGATCCACCTCCAGGGAAACCCACCCGTCGCGGGTCGTCTCGCCGCGATCGAAAACCGGCCTCATGAGGTCACAGGCTTCGCGCACATCGGTGCTGGCCAGGGCGAGGAACACCTCACGCGGATCCTCGGTGGTCTGGATCACCTCACGGAGCTGGTCGTCGTACGTGTTGCCCTCAGAGATGGCCTGCTGAAAGATGGTGGGGTTCGATGTGAGGCCGACGATGCCCTGCTTGATGAGGTTCTCCAGCTCGCCTTCGCGCACGAAGTCGCGAGCGATGTAGTCGATCCACGGGCTCTGCCCGTGCTCACGAAGCTGTTCCAGCGAAGTTGTCATCTCGCGTCTCCTATATCGGGACCGGCATTCGATGCCTACCCACAATGCCCCGCGAGAAACTGCGGCGCGATGGGGTAGTCAACGAATCATGACCCCTAATCCAAGCACGGGCAGAAAACGCCGCACAGAACGGATCTATGAGCGAGCAGCCGACCCAGCCGAAACGGCGGATCGGCCCTTGGAGCCGAAGGACTCGCAGGCGCCTCTGGCATCGCGGGACGAGCCCGCCGGCGGGCCGCCTGAGCCTGATCCCCACCACCGCCTCAACACGCCGGTGGGGGAGCCGGACCCCATCGCGGACTCGGATCCATATCGCGCTGAGCGTCCCGACGACGAGTCCGAGCACGCCTCGGGCGTGCGTGGGACGGGGCAGCGGCCAGAACGATCCTGACCAACCCGGTTACGCCCCGCCCAGTGAGGGAAGTCCGGCACCAGATTCAGGAGGAGCGCACATGGATCCCAGCAACGGCCAGGCCGCCTCGGTGGCCGAATTGGTCAACAGGCTTTCCGAGCAGACCAGCCGGCTGGCCCACCTGGAGGTGGAGCTGGCCAAGGCAGAGCTCGTGCAGAAGGGCAGGCGTGCCGGCCTTGGCGCCGGCATGTTCGGTGGCGCGAGCGTATTCGGCCTGTTTGCCCTGGGGGCGCTGGTCGCGGCCGCGATCATCGGTCTCGGTCACGCGGTGGCTCCCTGGCTGGCGGCGCTGATCGTCGCTGCGGCACTCGGACTGTTGGCCGGCATCATCGCCGTGGCGGGGGCTCGCACGGTCGCCCAAGCCGTCCCGCCGATCCCGGAGCAGACGGTCGAGACGGTCCGCGAAGATCTCGAGTACGCCAAGGCCAGGGCGCAGGCGGGGCGCCGGTGAGCACGGGAAATCCCGAGCAGATCCGCGAGGACATCGAGGCCGCCCGAGCGGAGCTCGGCGAGACCGTCGAGGCCCTGGCCGCCAAGACCGACGTGGCGGGCCGGGCGAAACGCAGGCTGAGGCAGGTGACCCCGGAGTCGGCCACGGCGGCGGCTGAGCAGGCCATCAGGCCGGCAAGGCAGATGCCGGCTGTGCTCGTTCTGGGCGCGTTCGCGCTCGGATTTGTGATCCTTCGCCACCGTCGCGGACGCTGAGATTGACCACCGCTGATCGCCACGGTCAGCGTTCAGACAGGCCACCGGACGCAACCGGCGCGACGCGGTAGCCGAGCGAATACTTTGCAGGCGTCCAGGTCCATTCCTCGCCGATGCGCGCCGTTGCCATTCATGTCCACGAGCGATGTCTCTCGACCGCACATCGACTTGCCGTGAGGCGAGGACCGGCAATCCGGAGATGTCCGCACTCGGCGATCTCGGCGGGGGCCGCGGTGCTTCTGCTGGCCGGCTGCGGCGGGCGCCAGTCGATCGTCAGCAATGCCGCCAGCAAGCAGAGCCACGACATTGCGCTCCTCTGGTGGTGGATGTTGGGCGCCGCGGCGATCGTATTCATCGGTGCGGTGGCGCTCCTGGGGATCGCGTATGTCAAACGCGGGGTCCGCGGGATTCCCTTCCTGGGCGAGCGCGAGGGGATCGCCGAGAGCATGGTGCTGGTGTTCGGCGTGGCGATTCCCGTGGTCGTCCTCGTGGCCCTGTTCGGTGTCTCCAACATCTATCTGATCGGCGAGACGTCGCCGCCGAAGCCGCGCACCTCGTCGATGGAGATTCATGTCATCGGGCATCAGTGGTGGTGGGAGGCGCGCTACGTCGGGACCGACGTGGTGACCGCCAACGAGATCCACATTCCCGTCCACGCTCGCGTCGACGTCCTGGCAACGACCGGCGATGTGATCCACAGCTTCTGGGCGCCGGAGCTCAACCGGAAGATCGACATGATCCCCGGAATGCACAACCGCATCCTGCTCGATGCGGACCGGATCGGGGAATTCAGGGGTCAGTGCTCGCAGTTCTGCGGCTTTCAGCACGCGAACATGTCATTCGAGGTGTTCGTGCAGCGTCCGGCGGCCTACCGAGCCTGGCTGGCCGGGCAGGAGCGGGCCGCGGCCAGGCCCGCCACACCGCTTCAGGCAGCCGGTGAGCAGCAGTTCATGAGCGACCAGTGCGCCAGCTGCCACACGATCGCCGGCACACCCGCCCGGGGCACGATCGGCCCCAATCTCACGCATCTGGCCTCCCGGGTCGGCCTGGCCAGCGAGGAGATCCCCAACAACCCGCACGACCTGGCCGCCTGGATCCGCAACCCCCAGGCGATCAAGCCGGGTTCGCGGATGCCCGACCTGGGTCTCTCCAAGACCCAGGTGAACCAGCTCGTCGCGTACCTGGACAGCCTGCGCTGATGGAGCACGCCTGATGGCCACGGTCGTCACGGATCGCGGGCGCGAGCACGTCGAACGCCTGGAGCGCGTGTGGACGCCAAGACCTGGCCTGATTGGCTGGCTGACTACCACTGACCACAAGCGGATCGGGATCCTCTACTTCTTCACCGCCCTGGCCTTCTTCGGAGCGGGCGGCATCGAGGCGCTGCTGATCCGTACGCAGCTGATCGGGCCGAACGGTCACGTGCTCTCGCCGATGGTCTACGACCAGGTGTTCACGATGCACGGGATCACGATGATCTTCCTGTTCGTCATCCCGATGACGACGGGGGCGTTCGGCAACTACCTGCTGCCGCTGATGATCGGGGCTCGCGACATGGCCTTCCCGCGGATGAACGCGGTCTCGTACTGGATCTTCCTGGGCTCGGGCATTTTCATGTACGTCTCGCTGATGACCGGCCACGCGCCCAACGCGGGGTGGTTTGACTACGTGCCGCTGGCCTCGAGGACGGCGGATCCGGGCACCAACATCGACTTCTACGGGTGGGGCCTGATCTTCAACGGCATCTCCAGTACCGCGGCGGCGATCAACTTCATCGTGACGATCTTCAAGATGCGCGCACCGGGGATGTCGCTGAACCGGATGCCGCTGTTCTGCTACGCATTCCTGGCCGCTGCCTTCTCGCTGCTGTTCGCGCTGCCGGCGCTGAGCTGCGCGACGCTGTTCCTGGAGCTCGACCGCCAGCTCGGCTTCCACTTCTACGACAGCGCTGCCGGAGGTCAGCCGCTGCTGTGGCAGAACCTGTTCTGGATCTTCGGCCACCCCGAGGTCTACATCATCATCCTGCCAGCGTTCGGGATCGCCACATCGATCATCCCCACGTTCACCCACCGCCGGATGGTCTTCTACCCGCTGGTGGCGCTGGCCGAGGTGATGGTGGCGTTCCTCGGTTTCGGCGTGTGGGCGCACCACATGTTCACCGTCGGCTTCGCGACGATCACCACGATCTACTACGCGGCGGCCAGCCTGATCATCGTGATCCCGTCGGCAATCCAGATCTTCGCCTGGATCGCCACGATCCTCACCGGCAAGCCCGATTTCAAGACGCCGCTGCTGTTCATCGTCGGGTTCATCGTCTACTTCATCATCGGCGGGCTGTCAGGAATCATGCTGGCGGCGATCCCGTTCGATCAGCAGGTGCACGACTCCTACTACGTGGTCGCGCACTTCCACTTCGTGATCTTCGGCGCCGCCGTGTTTCCGATCCTCGGCGGGATGTACTACTGGTTCCCGAAGCTGACGGGCCGCATGTACCACGAGACCGTGGGCAAGCTCAGCTTCTGGACGATCTTCATCGGCACCTTTTTCACGTTCTTCCCGATGCACATCGTCGGGCTGCTGGGGATGCCCCGGCGCAACTACACGTATCCGGCCCACCTCGGCTGGACCGTGTGGAACTTCATGGAGTCGATCGGCGCCTACGTGCTGGCGGCCGGGCTGGTACTGCTGGTCCTGAACCTGCTGGTGAGTCGCTTCCGCGGGCCGCTCGCCCAGGATCCCTTCCACGGCGACACGCTCGAGTGGGCCACCTCTTCTCCTCCGCCGCCCTACAACTTCGCCGTGATCCCAACGGTGACCACGCCCTACGGGATGTACGACAAGGATGACCGCGAGCGTGACAACCGCCGCCTGGAACGCGGTGAGGGCGTGCTCGCCGACGGCCACCACACGCCCGCCAGCACCGCCCAGGACGGGACGCTGGACGAGATCCTGGGGATGCCTTCGTACTCCTGGTGGCCTCCGGTGACGGCATTCGCGCTCACCCTGCTGTTTGTCGCCCTGCTCCTGGCCCACTTCTGGATCGCGGCGGGATGTGGGGCGCTGGTCGGACTCGCGCTGCTCGGCTGGCACAGCCAGGTGGCGGGCATATGAGCGCTGTCAGCACGACCCGGGCGCGCCGCGCGGCGCCCAACGGCATCTGGGGCATGGCCCTGTTCCTGTGCGCGGAGGTGGCGCTGTTCGGAACGATGATCGGGTCCTACTTCTACCTGGACTTCGAGGCCCACAGCTGGCCTCAGGCCCACATCAAGCCTGAGTCGATCCCCCTCCCGGCAATCGCCACCGTGTGGCTGGTGCTGACGCTCGTACCGATCGGGATCGGGTCCCGCCGCGCCCAGCTCGGTGAGCGGCTCTGGGCGGTCCGCCTGCTCGCCTTCGGCTTCCTGCTCCAGGCCGGCTATCTGGCCTTCCAGATCATCCTCTACATCGACGATTTCCACCGGTTCCGCCCGCAGAGCAGCGCCTACGCATCGATCTACTACACGCTGCTCACCACCCACCACGCGCACGTCGCGTTCGGGTTGTTATTGGACCTGGTGATCGCCTGGAAGCTCGCCACCAAGGGCCTGACCGACTACTGGCTGATCGCCGTCCGCGGGCTCGCCCTGTACTGGTACGTGGTCGGCGCCGTCGCCGTGTTCGTCACCCTGACCCTGCTGGCACCCTCGCTGTGAGCCGGACGCCGTCAACCGCGCGGGTCTGGTTCGCCGTCCTGGGGGGTCCGCTGGCCTGGGGGGTCCAGTTCGTGGCCAACCTGTTCTTCACCTACGCGCAGTGCAACCCCGCCGGCCGCTGGCAGCTGCCGATCCGGGGCTGGCAGATCGGTCTGTCGGCGGGGGCGCTGGCCGTCGGGCTGGCTGCCCTGTGGCTGTCGCTTCGGCTCTACCGCGAGACCTCGCGGATCGAGGATCTGGCCCCGACGGTGAGGCGCGGGTTCGGCGGCGCCCCGCCGATGGCCCGGGTCAACTTCCTGGCGGTCGTGGGGCTGACCGTCAACTTCCTGTCGATCGCGATCATCGTCATGACGGCCATCGGTGCGCCGCTGTTGACGATCTGCCAGCAGTCATGAGCACGATGCGGAGATGGCTGCACAAATTCGGGCTGGCGCCGCTCGTGGCGCTCACCCTGAGCACCACGCTGGTCGCGGCCGCCGGCACCGCCGGGCGGGCGGCCGCGGCACCGCGATCTGGCATCGTCCGACCCGACATCGAGCCCAGCCACGCCACGACGTACCTTGGCTCGGAGCTGTACGCGGCCAACTGCTCCACCTGCCACGGGATCGCCGGCAGCGGCATCACCAGGGGGCGCCCGGGAGCGGGCGACGTGATCGGGCTCGGCCCGCCGCTGCGCCGCGTGGGCGCGATGGCGGCCAACTTCTACCTGACCACCGGCTATATGCCGCTGGCCAATCCCCATGAGCAGCCGTATACCTCGCGCGTGCTGTTCAGCACCAAGGAGATCCGCTCGATCCAGGACTACGTGGCCTCGCTTGGCGGCGGCCCCGCTGTCCCGAATCCCCAGCCGAGCCAGGGAAGCCTGGCCGACGGCGCCCAGCTGTTCACCGAGCACTGCGCCGGCTGCCATCAGGAGGACGCCCGCGGCGGCTACGTGACCGGCGCCCGGGTACCGCCGCTCCAGGGCGTGACCGCCACGCAGATCGCCGAAGCCGTTCGGGTCGGCCCGTACCTGATGCCCAAGTTCCCCGTCTCCCAGATCTCGGACGACCAGCTGAACTCGATCATCAGATACGTCCTCAGCCAGAACCACCCGGACAATCGCGGCGGCTGGGGAATCGGCAACATCGGCCCGATCCCGGAGGGCCTCGTGACCTGGTGGATCGCCGTGCCGCTGCTCCTGCTCACGTGCCTGCTGCTGGGACGAAAGGTGCGCCGATGACCTTTCTGCGCTGGCTCGCCGCGCTGGTCGCGTTCCGCTGGCTAAGGCGCCGAGGCGCCGCCCAGTCCGCTGCCTCCGCAGAAGCGGAGCGGCCCGAGCGGATCGTCCCGGCCGGCGAGCCCGCGCGGGGGGCCGAGAATCTGGTCCTCGTGTTCCTCAGCCTGGCGACTCTGTTCGCCATCGGCTTCATCGTCACCTATGCCGAGTTCAGCCCCCAGCGCATGCCCACCGTGCTGCTCGGCATCTGCATGGGGGGCGCCCTGGTGTGGATCGGCGCCGCCCTGACCGTCGTGGCCAAGCGGCTCGTGGTCACCGAGGAGGTCGAGGACGACTATCCGACCGAGCATCCGGACAAGCAGGAGGAGATCGCCGAGATCATCCACGAGAGCGGCAGCCGCATCACCCGCAAGCGCCTGCTGATGACGGCCGCGGCAGGCACCGGGGGCGCCCTCAGCCTGGCCGCGCTGACCACGGTCGTGTCGCTAGGCCCATTCTGGGACACGGGACCGCTGGACGAGACGCCGTGGCGGCGCGGAGTGCGGCTGATCGACGAGACCGGCCAGCCAATCGCGGCCGGCGCGATCGCCCAGGGGACGTTCTATACCGCCTTCCCGGAGGGAGCCGACCCAGAGCTGATCGGATCGCCGCTGGTCGTGGTCCGCGTCCCGCCCGCCCAGCTGCGCCTGCCGCCGGGGCGAGCCGGCTGGGCGCCGGGCGGGATCCTCGCCTACTCCAAGATCTGCACCCACGCCGGCTGCGCCGTGGCGCTGTACCGCAAGCCGACGTTCCCCACGGTCGAGCCCCAGCCGGCGCTCGTGTGTCCCTGCCACTACTCGACCTTCGACGTGTTCACCGGCGGCACCGTGCTGTTCGGCCCGGCCGGGCGTCCGCTCCCCCAGCTGCCCCTGGAGATCGACGCGGCCGGCCACCTCCGGGCCGCGGGCAACTTCTCGGCTCGTGTCGGGCCGAGCTGGTGGAACGTCAGGAGCCGCCCGACATGAGCCCACTGTCCAAGCGCAAGCGGGATCGGGACCTGGTCCTCGATCCGGTGCGCTTCGTGGACCAGCGCACCGCCGCCGCTCCAGCGCTGCGCCAGGCGCTGCGCTACCTGTTCCCCGATCACTGGTCGTTCCTGCTCGGGGAGGTGGCGCTATACGCGTTCATCGTGCTGATCGTCACCGGCACCTACCTGGCGCTGTTCTTCGATCCCTCCACGGCCAAGACCGTCTATCACGGCCCGTACGGGCCGCTCGACGGTCAGACGATGAGCGGCGCCTACCTGTCGGTGGTCAAGATCTCGCTCAGCTACAAGGCCGGGCTGCTGATGCGCCAGACCCACCATTGGGCGGCCGACGTGTTCGTGGCCTCGATCGTCCTGCACCTGATGCGGGTGTTCTTCACGGGTGCATTCCGCCGGCCCCGGGAGCTGACCTGGACAGTGGGATTGATCCTGCTGTTCACCGCGTTCCTGGAGGGATATCTCGGCTACTCCCTGGGCGACGACCTGCTGTCCGGCATGGGCCTGGCGATCGGCTACGGAGTCGGGCTGTCGATCCCGGTTATTGGCGGCCCGCTGATGCTGGGCATCTTCGGGGCCCCGTTCCCGGGCAGCAGCCACTTCATGTCCCGCATGTACATCATGCACGTGTTCGTCCTACCGCTGCTGCTCGCCACGCTGATCGGCGTGCACCTGCTGCTGGTGATGGCTCGCCACCACACGCAGTTCAAGGAAAGCCGCAGACACACCAACAAGCGGATCATCGGAGTGCCGCTGTTTCCCGGCCAGGCGCCCCGCTCGCTGGCACTGATGTTCTTCGTGGTGGGGATCCTGTTCCTGCTCGGCGGCCTGGTGCAGATCAACCCGATCTGGCAATGGGGTCCGTACGAGCCGTGGCTCGGCACCAACGGGGCCCAGCCGGACTGGTACCTGGGCTGGCTGATCGGCGCGCTCCGGCTGATGCCGAGCTTCGATGTGACGATCGGCCATTTCACCTTGATCCCGAATCCGTTCTGGGGCGGGATCCTGTTCCCGGGGATCGTGCTCGGGGTGCTGATCACGTTCCCCTGGGTGGAGCGCCGTTTGACCCGCGACTACGGCGTCCACAACCTCGCCGACCGCCCCCGCGATCACCCGTTCCGGACTGGGTTCGGCGTCGCCTTCCTGTCATTCGTCTTCCTGGTGTTCATGTTCGGCGCCGCCGACCGGCTGTACGTGCTGTTCGGGCTCAGCTACGCCACGGAGCTGACTGCGTTCAGGATCGGAATCGTCGCGGTTCCGCTGATCCTGTTCTTGCTGACCCGGCGAATCTGCCGTGACCTCCAGGCGGCGGACCGCGTGCAGGAGATCCAGGAGGAGGCCGAGGGGGAGGGGCGTGAGCACGAGCGCCAGCTACTCCAGACCTGAAACCGAGGCGTTTCTGGGTGCGGCCTTGGTGATCGCCGCGGTGCTGCCATTCGGCGGTCCACACGTGGGCGAGTTTCTGCCGCCGCTGATCGCGTGCTGCGTGTACCTGGGTCTGTATCTGAAGCGCGCCCGAACATTGGCCAGGCGGGGCACACCGGTGGGACGGTGGCGGATCTTCTCGTTCACCACCGGCGTCCTGCTGGTCACGATCGTTCAGATCGGCCCGCTGGACTCCCTGGGTGACCAGGTCCTGCTCGCCCACATGGTCCAGCACATCATCATCGGCGACGTCTGTTCGCTGCTGATCGTGCTCGGCGTTTCCGGCCCGATGATCGCGCCGCTGCTGCGGATCCGGGTGACCCGCCCGATCCGGGCGCTCGCCCACCCCGTGATCGCGCTGATTCTCTGGGCGGCGGACCTGTACGCCTGGCATCTGCCGCTCCTCTACCAGCTGGCCATCCGCCACGACCTGGTCCATGCACTCGAGCACGCGTGCCTACTGTGGTTCGGGATCCTCCTGTGGGCGGCGCTGATCGGTCCGCTGCCCAAACCCCGCTGGTTCAACGGCTGGGCGCGGCTGTCGTACGTGATCGGCGTCCGCACGGTCGGGGCCGTGCTGGGCAACCTGCTCATCTGGGTGCAGACGCTGCTCTATCCCGTCTACCGGGCATCCGATGCCAGCCGTGGCCTCAATCCCCTGTCGGACCAGAACGTCGCCGGCGGGATCATGATGGTGGAGCAGATGGTGCTCACCGCAGGGCTGCTCACCTGGCTGTTCATCCGCTGGCTGCGGCAGGAGGGCGAGCGCCAGGAGCTGCTCGACCTGGCGGCCCGGCAGAGCATTGAGCTGAGCGACGAGCGTGCCTCCCGAGCGGCGGAGTCCGGGAGCGCCGCCCGGCTCCGCGACCGGCTGCTGCAACCGCGCGGGACAGAGACAACCCGCCCCTGAATACGACGAGGAGGAACGATGGGCTTTGACCAATACCACGAACCCGCGCACGACCTTTCCGAGGAGGCGCGCACGTTCGCGCGCATGTGCGCCTCGCTCACCGAGGAGGCCGAGGCGATCGGCTGGTACGAGCAGCGTCTGGCCGTCGAGGGTGATCGTGAGGCCAGGGCGATCATGCGCAATGCCCAGGAGGAGGAGTTCAAGCACTTTTCCATGGACCTCGAGTTCCTGCTCCGCCGTAAGCCGGTGTGGCGCGAGATCGCCCAGGGGGTGCTGTTCAAGGACGGCGACATCGTCGAACACGGTGAGGCGGCCGAGGACGAGGCTGATTAGCCTGCCCGGCTGACGTCAGCGCGCCGCGAGGGTACGGCGGCCGAGCCCGAGGCCGAGGCTGGCGTAATTGCGGAACAGGTGTCGTTCCGCTCCGCTGAGCACGTCCTCCAGCGCCACGACGAACCGGCGGAGGTCAGGCTCCGAGATGACCAGCGGGGGAAGCGCCTTGATGACGTTCATGTGGTGGCCCGCCACCTGGGTGAGGATGCGGTGGTCCCGGAACAGCGGCACCGTCACCATCTGGGCGAACAGGCCGGGCTGGCGACGCTCGATCGCCTCCCACAGCCGGCGCCCCGCGCGGCCCGCCGGAGGACCGAGCTCGATCGCCCACATCAATCCCTGCCCGCGCACCTCACGCACGATCTCGAAGCGCTCCGCCAGGGGCCGGGTGAGCTCCAGCAGCAGATCGCCGAGCCGGGCGGCTCGCTCCGTGAGCCCCTCGCGATCGATGACCGCGAGCGTGGCCAGGGCGGCGGCGGCGGCGAACTCTCCGTTGCCGAACGTGGAGCCGTGGACGACGCTGCGCTCCATCGAGTCGAACGTGCCGGCGAACACCTGCCGGCTGGCCAGCAGGGCACCGACCGGTACATATCCCCCGGACAGCGCCTTGGACAGGGTGATGAGATCGGGCTGAATCCCCCAGTGCTGGACGGACAGGAACCGGCCCGTTCGTGAGAGGCCGGTCTGCACCTCGTCGGCGATCAGCAGGCTGCCATGGCGCCGGCAGAGCTCCTGGGCCTCGGCCAGGTATCCGTCGGGGGCCAGGTAGACGCCCTTGCCCTGCACGGGCTCGACGATGAAAGCGGCCACGTCCCCCTGGCGCAGCTCGCCTTCGAGAGCTGCCGCGTCTCCGAACGGCACCGGGCTGCACCCGGGCAGGAGCGATCCGAATCGCTCTCGGAACTCCTGGTTGCCGTTCACGGACAGGGCTCCCAGGGTCAGGCCATGGAAGCCACGATCGCAGTGGAGGATGCGGTCGCGCCCGGTCGCGGCCCGCGCCAGCTTGATCGCCCCCTCCACTGCCTCGGTCCCTGAGCTGGTGAGAACGACCGCGTCGATCGAGTCAGGAGCGCGGGCGACCAGCGACTCGGCCAGCACGCCGGCGAGCGTCGAGACGCCCAGCTGCGGCAGGGTCGGCAGATCCAGCTCCAGCACGCCCTGAAGCTGACGCTTGACCTCGGGATGGTTGCGGCCGAGCGAGAACACGCCGTACCCGGCCAGCAGATCCAGGTACTCGTCGCCGCGACGGTCGATCAGGTACGAGCCCCGGCCGGCCACCCAGTCGCGGTCGAAGCCGAGGGTCCGGATCACCCGCCCGAGCTGCGGGTTCAGGTAGCGCTGGTTGAGCTCCATGGCCTCCCCGGCCCGGAGCTTCAGCAGATCGGCCACATCGGGCAGCGACGGCTCAGGTGAGCTGGACGCCATACCGGACATGCTGTCATCCACCTCAGCGGTCTGCATCGCCGGCCGCCTCAGCAGCCCGCATTCGCAGGAAGCTCTCGCAGGTGTCGATCGCCTGCTCGATCGTGTCCCAGTGCAGCTCCTCGGGGCGGTCGGTCGGCCAGTGGTAGTTGAGTGGCAGCCCCGTGTCCTCGATCGACGCCAGCGTGGCCACCTGGTAGCCGGCCCGCAGCGCGATGATCGCGTCGGTTGCGGCCACCGTGCGCAGGCCTCGCCCGACGGATACGCCGGCTGCGTCGGCGGCTCGCGCCAGAGCGTCGCGCATGGCCCTCGGGTAGTCCCGCATCCGCAGCATTCCCTCGCCCTCCACCACGAGTAGCCTCGAGCCTCCCACGCACTCCAGGCAGATGAACTCGGTCCGCGTTCGGTCCAGGTCGGCGAAATGCCGGCGGCCGAAGCCCTGCATGCCCTCGCTGAACGATTCCTCGGAGCCGGTCGAGATGAGCAGGACGCGCAGGCCGCTGACCGGCTCGGCGCGCAGTCGCTCGGCCAGGGCCAGCACCACGCCCACCGCGCTGAGGTTGTCGTTTGCCCCGGGCACGACCGGCCGCGCGGAGATGTCCACCATCGCGGCGGTGGCACCCAGCGACAGCGCCAGACCGGAGCGGATCAACCCGGGCCGGCGCAGGAGCGTGCCCAGCGTTCCGAGGACTGGGCCGAGCCACACGAGGTACAGGACCGGGAAGGTGCGATCGGCCCGTTCGTGCAGTCGCGGGAACAGCTTCGGGCCGATCCGGCCCAGGGCGGGGTGAAACACGAGGCCCGAGTGAGCGGCGTCATGGTGGGCCACCAGCGCCACCGTCCGGGAGGCCCGGGGGTCTCCAGTCTCGGCCACCACGTTCCAGGTCGAGCGGTGGGGCAACAGCGCCCGCCGGAACCACCGCTTACCGTGTCCGAGGTCGTCCCACAGCGCGGCGGCCGCGCCCGCCGATGCCCCGGCTCCGAGCCAGCGGGCGAACCGACCGCGATGTCGCAGGACGGCGAGGCCACCGGCGGCGCTGAGCAGGTTGGCCAGAGCCACCGGCCACCAGTAACCACCGTGAGCCGACTCCTCCTCCACCTGCACCGCACACCCCTGCTCACCCAGCTGCTGGGCGATCCACTCGGCGGCTCGGTGCTCGCCCTCGGTGGCTGACTCACGTTCTGTGGCGGCCAGCGTCTCGACCGCAGTCCGCCAGCCTTCGGGTGGGGTTCCTGATGAGCTCACGTCGCGGTGCTTCACCGTAACAAGCCGGGGCGGTCACGCATGAGCGCCGTTCCAGAAGCTCACCGGCACGACGACTCGTATGTGCAGATAGGCTGCCCTGCCATCGTGGACGGCATGAGCGCACCCCAGCCCGAGGAGCCGGCCGACGAGCCCGGCATCCCAGAGGGCGCGGCGTGCCTCATGCCTGCCGCCGGAGCGCCCACGCACCGGCTCGTCGCGGAGATCCCGGTGGGCCTTGGCCCGGAGGGAGCGGTCGTCGACGCCGAGCGGCGCCGCGCGTACATAGCCTGCTCCCGGAGCCACGAGTTGACCGTCGTCGACCTGGACTCGCTCGAGGCCACGGGCACGATCGGCGTGGGTCGCGAGCCCACCGATGTGGCCCTGGATCCCGCGCGGCGTCGCATGTTCGTTTGCGACCTGCTCGGCAGCACCGTTACCGTCATCGACCTCGAGACCGGCCTTTCTCTGCAGACCGTGAACGTGCCCGGCTATCCGTCGTCGGTCGTGCTCGACGCCACCCGCGGTCTCGTCTACTGCGGCTGTGCCGGCGGGTCGGCGGTGGCGGTGATCGACAGCACCACGCTCGAACTGCTCGACACGATCCCCGCGGGGTTCGGCGCTGGTGGGATCATCCTGGACCACGACCGTCAGCGCGTGTATTGCGCCAACTTCCTGGCCGACACGGTCACGGTGATCGACGCCGCCGAGCGGACCCCACTCGCCACGCTCGAGGTAGGGCGAGCGCCGTGCGCCATGACGATCAACCCCACCACGGGCAACGCCTACCTGGTGAACTCGGCGTCGGACACGATCAGCCGCATCGACCTCGACGAGTCTCAGGTGGTCGGGGAGATCCGGGTCGGCCGGGGACCTGTGGGGATCAGCGTTTCCGCCGACCAGCAGCGCATCTACGCCGGCAACCGCGCCGAGGGCACAATCAGCGTGGTCGGCGCCGCTGACCACCAGGAGTGGAGCCGGATCCCCGTGGGCGAGGCACCGGCCGGATTCGCTGTCGACCCGGCCACCGGCTATGTGCTCATATCGAACGCAGGCAGCCACACGGTCAGCGTGATCGAGGACCTGGTAACCGGGCCGAGCCTGGGGGCCGTCGAGGTCGCCCACCCACTGGTCGGGCAACCCCTCCCCCCGTTTGCCCTGCCGGATCTGCGGACGCAGTCGCTGCGCCATAGCCGTGAATGGTCCGAGCGCAAGTACATCCTGCACTTCTTCGCCAGCTGGTGAGGACCCTGCAACGCGGAGGCGCCGGTCATCGAGAGCCTGCGCCGCCGTGCCGGCCGGTTCGGTCTGGACATCATCCTCATCGACGTGTGGGAGGGCACGGGTGCCGCCAAGGAGGCGACCGGATACTGCGCGCGGTGGTCGCTCGAGGGCACCGTGCTGCTCGACGAGACGTCCGAGTACGCCCGGCGCCTGGGAGTGCGCGGCGTGCCGACCAATGTGTTCATCGATGAGACGGGAATCGTGCGGACGGTTGGGGCCAGCACTTTCGAGGATCTGCTGTCCGCGGCGTGCCGCCTCGAGCCACGCCTGGAGGCCGACCGGGACGTGGTCGGTGCCGACCGGATGCCGGGCGACTTCGACTGAGGAGGCGTTCAACCGGCACGTTCCGGGCTTCTGGCGCGCAGGACCCGGCTGTCGTCCGGAAGCCGGCGCGTGACCCGGGCTGCGTCGAGGTGCTCGAGGAACGCCTGGGCGTACCGGCGCGAGGTGCCCAGCTCATCACGCAGCCGGGCCAGCGTCACGCTTCCCTCCTCCTGAATGATCCGCTCCACCAGCGCCCGCACCCGCGCGACGGCGTCCACGTGCGCGTACATCCTCCCGACGCGGACCGCCCGCCCCGAAGCCTGCAGTGACCGCAGGCTGGCTCGCTGACCGTCCAGTTCCTGCTCGCTCGGTGGTTCTGCGCCAGCGGCCCGCAACCGCTCCTCGAGCGACAGGGCCGCCGCGTCCAGCGCCGGCGCCAGGCGTGGGGCGGACGCCGGCAGCGTGACCTCCCGCACCGCCGCCCGGTTTCCAGGAGCCGTCGCGCGGACGATCGTCCCGCCGGCCACCGTCCCGGGCGGACTGATCCGGCGGATCACCAGATGATCTCCGTCGCCGGCGATCAGCGGCCGCTCCAGTCGCAGCTGCCACAGCCCGTCTTCGTGGCGCCGCATTCGCGCCGGGGCGTTGCGGGTCCCGTGGTGGACCTGCACGCGCTCGCCCGGCTGGAGTGACTCGTAGAGCGTCAGCTCCACGTCCACCCGGAAGGTGGCGGCCACTGGCGCCGCCTCCCCCGCCAGGACATCCCCCCGGCTCACTTGCCGCAACTCCAGGCCGATCAGGTTGACCGCCACCCGCTGCTCCGCCTCAGCCCTCTCCACCTGGTGGTCGTGCACGTGAACCCCGCGCACTCGGACGCCCCGGCCCGAGGGCAGAAGCCGCAGGCGGTCGCCCCGGGCGATCGCGCCGCTCCACAGCGTGCCCGTGACAACGGTGCCGGCGCCCCGGATCGTGAACACCCGGTCGACATGGAGGATCGCCTCCCCTTGGCGGGGCTCGCGATGGCTGAGGCTGGCCGCAACTCGATCGAGCGCCTGGGCGACATCGGCCACCCCGTCTCCGGTGCGAGCCGAGCAGGCCGTCCGCTCGGCCGCCGGCAACAGCTCGGCCGCCGCTCGTAGGGTCGGCGCGGGGTCGGCCAGATCCGCCTTCGTGACCGCCACCACCCCCGTCCGAACCTCCAGGGCCTGGAGGACGCGGATGTGCTCGAGGGTCTGAGGCATGACCCCGTCGTCGGCGGCGATCACCAGCAGGAACAGATCGATGCCCGTCGCTCCGGACACCATCACCCGCACGAGTCGCTCATGCCCCGGGACGTCAACCAGCGACATCACGCGGCCGCTGGGCAGCCGCAACTGCGCGAAGCCGAGCACGATCGTGATGCCGCGCGACTGCTCCTCCGGCAGCCGGTCGGTGTTCACACCGGTCAGCGCCTGGACCAGCGCCGTCTTCCCGTGGTCGATGTGCCCGGCGGTTCCCACCGTCAGCGGGCCGCCCGGAACCTCCGTCACGCCCCCGTCGCCTTTCCGGTGCGGACACGGAGCGGCGAAGGAGTCGAACCTTCCCACCGCGGGGTCGCCGCGGCTCGCCGGCTTTGAAGGCCGGATGGGGCACCGGCCCCGGCCGCTCCAAGCCGCCGGATCATATAAGCGAGATGGCGCCCGCCGGCCCGTCAACCAGGTGGCCGATAACTGCGCCGGCAATCTGCGGCGCGCGCTCGGGCGCCACGGCGATCAGCAACCCTCCCGAGGTCACCGGGTCGCAGGCGAGCCCGCGCCAGGCTTCGGGAACATCCTCGGCAAACGTCGTGAAGCCTTCGGCGTAGGACCTGTTGCGACGCCCCCCACCCGAGTGCCCGCGGCCATCCTCGAGGTGCTCGAGTGCCCCGTCCAGAACGGGCAGCCTCGCCGCCTCGACTTCGGCCGCCAGCCCGCTCTCTCGCGCCAGGTTGTGCAGGTGACCGAGCAGCCCGAACCCGGTCACGTCGGTGGCGGCGTGCGCCCCGGCGGCCACTGCCTCCTGCCCGGCCACGTCGTTCAGGGTGACCATCGCCTCTACCGCCGCGGCCAGCTCGGCCGGGTCCGCCGTTCCCCGCTTCTGGGCGGTGGTGATCGCTCCCGCTCCCAGCGGCTTGGTCAGCACCAGCGCGTCGCCGGTCTGGCCGCCGGCATTGGTCAGCATCGCTTCCGGATCCACCAGCCCGGTCACGGCCATCCCGTACTTGGGCTCGGGGTCGTCGATCGAGTGACCCCCCACCACCGCGCAACCCGCTGCGCCGGCCACCGCCAGACCCCCGCGCAGGATCTCCGCCAGCAGTTCGCCGCCGAGCCGCTCGAGTGGGAACGCCACCAGGTTCAAGGCGGTCAGTGGTGTGCCACCCATCGCGTAGACATCGGACAGCGCGTTGGCCGCGGCGATCCGGCCGAAGTCGTAGGGGTCATCGACGATCGGCGTGAAGAAGTCCACCGTCTGCACGAGCGCCAGGTCCGGGCGCACCTGGAACACGGCCGCGTCGTCCCCGGTCGCCGATCCGACCAGGAGCCGTGGGTCCTCTGACCCTGGTAACCCGCGCACGATCGGCAGGAGCTCGGCCGCGGGGAGCTTGCAACCGCAGCCGGCCCCGTGGGACAACGATGTGAGGGCGACGACCTCGGCCAAGGCGTTGGCCCTGGAGCTAACTCACCAGCGCCCGGAGCGACTGCTTCAGCGAACTTGCCGTGGCGAACGCCGCTGTCGGCTCGTAGCCACAGTGGGCCATGCAGTTGTCGCAGCGCGGATCGCGACCCCGACCGTACTTGTCCCAATCGGTGGTCTCGATCAACTCCTTGTAGGTCTTCGTGTAGCCGTCGGCCATCAGGTAGCAGGGCCGCTGCCAGCCGAACAGGGAGTAGCTGGGGATTCCCCAGGCCGTGCACTGGAAGTCGACCTTGCCCTCCAGGAAGTCCAGGAACAGCGGTGAGTGATTGAGCCGCCACTTCTTGCGCCGGCCGTCGGCGAACGCTTCCCGGAATAGCTCATGGGTCTGGCGGACGCCCAGGAAGTGCTCCTGGTCCGGCGCCTTCTCGTAGGCGAAGGCCGGCGAGATCATCATCTGATCGACCTTGAGCTCGTCGTTGAGGAAGTCCAGCACCCGCCGGACCGTGCTCGCGGAGTCGTGGGTGAAGAACGTGGTGTTGGTGGTCACCCGGAAGCCGCGCTCCTTGGCCGCGTGCACGGCGGCCACGGCCTTGTCGAACACGCCATCGCGGCATACCGACTCGTCGTGGCGCTCGCGCAGGCCGTCGATGTGCACGGCCCACGCGAAGTACGGAGAGGGCTTGAACTTGTCGAGCTTCTTCTCCATCAGGATCGCGTTCGTGCACAGGTAGACGAACTTCTTGCGGGCCAGCAGCTGGCGGACGATCTCGTCGATCTCAGGATGGATGAGCGGCTCCCCGCCGGCGATCGACACCATCGGTGCCCCGGCCTCCTCGATCGCGCCCACCGCCTGCTCCACCGGCATCCGCCGGCGCAGCACATGCTCAGGGTGCTGGATCTTCCCGCACCCGGCGCACTCCAGGTTGCACTGGAATAGTGGCTCCAGCTCGACCAGCAGGGGGAACTTGTCCCGGCGACGCAGCTTCTGCTCCGCCAGATAGGTGGCCACTCGTATCGATTGCCTCACTGGCACCGCCATCAGGTGACCTCCTTCCGGGCCGGCTGTGCCGGACCCCTAGCTCTGAGCTCCGCGGGGAGCTTGAAGTGTATGTCCTCGGTGGCCACCGTCCGCTCGCTGACGGTGGCCGGGCCCAGGCCCTGCAGAGCATGCACGACATGCTGGACGAGCTCCTCGGGGGCCGAGGCCCCGGCAGTCACGCCCACTCGCCCGGAGCCGGTGAGGGACTCGAGGGGGATCTCCGACGCACCATCGATCAGTCGCGCCGGGCATCCAGCCCGCTCAGCCACCTCCACCAGCCGCCGTGAGTTGGACGAATTCCTAGATCCCACCACGAGGATCATGTCGCAGTCCTCGGCCAGCGACCGGACCGCATCCTGGCGGTTCTGAGTGGCGTAGCAGATGTCGCTGGTGGATGGACCGGCCACCGCCGGGAACCGCTGGTGCAGCGCCTCCACCACCGCGGCGGTGTCGTCGACCGCCAGCGTGGTCTGCGTCAGGTAGGCGACCTTCTCGGGATCCCGGACCTGCACCTCCCCCACCTCCTCGGGCCCCGCGATCAGCTGGATGCGCTCGGGCGCCTCGCCCAGGGTCCCCTCCACCTCCTCGTGTCCGGCGTGGCCGACCAGGACGATGTCGAAGTCGGCTGCGGCATAGCGCCTGGCCTCGGCGTGCACCTTGGACACCAGCGGGCAGGTGGCGTCGATCACCTCCAGCGACCGTGCAGCCGCCTCCGCCCGCACGGCGGGAGAGACGCCGTGTGCGGAGAAGATCACGGTGGAGCCGGCCGGAACCTCGTCTAGCTCCTCCACGAAGTGCGCGCCCTGCCGTTCCAGGTCGGCGACCACGTGGGAGTTGTGGACGATCTGCTTGCGCACGTAGATCGGTGCCCCCCGGTCGCTCAGCGCCCGCCGGACCGCCTCAATCGCCCGCAGCACCCCGGCGCATGACGCCCGGGGCGACGCCAGCACGATCTCCCGCGGCGTGACCGCGCGGGCCCACTCGTCGGCCACCTCGGCCGCCCGGCGGAGACTGCGGCGGGCGGCGGTAAGCGCGGCCAGCGCTCGCAGCGGCCGGTAGAGCTCGTGGCTCGGCGTGTCCATCACCACGCGCATGACCACGGGACGGCGATCCCGCAGCGCCTCCATCACCCAGGCAGACTCCATGTCCACGGCCAGGGCGCCGGTGCGCTGCAGCTCCCGCCGGCGCTCACCGATCACCACCCGGGAGCTGGACGCGATCGGTCCGACATGCACGTTCAGCCCCCCGCGCCTCAGTGCTCCCGCCAGCACGGCGGGATCAGCGCATGGGATTACCCCGGCCGGGCCATGGATCTCGCTGGCCAGCACCACGTCGCCCGGCCGCAGATCGGGTTGCAGTGCTCCGCACAGCCCGGCCAGCACGGTGGCCTGCGCCACCGCATCGCGGACGGCGTCGACCCCGCGCGCCGCCCGTCGGGGGCCCATGCCGATGTGACGGACGTCGGCCCGGGGCGCTCCGCGCCGAACCGCCCGCGCCTCGATCCGCAGCGGCGTGAGCACCAGCAGATTGGATGCGCCCGGCACCGGACTCACACGGCCTCCTTGACCCGCTGCTCTGCTCGCACGGCGCGCTGGCCCAGCCAGGCCAGCGCTTCCGCGGAAGCCGCCCGGCCGCTGCGCACGGCGCTCTCCATGGTGGCGGGCCAACCGGTGTCGGTCCATGTCCCGGCCAGGACGAGCCCGGGAAGGCGCGTGGCCGGGCCGGGCCTGTGCGCTCGGGCCCCGGGCCCAGCGCGGAACGTCGCCGCATGCTCGCGGGTCACGAAGAACTGCCGCACCCCTGCCGTGCGCGCGGCCGGGAGCAGCTCGCTCAGTGCCGGCAGGTAGCGAGCCTGCAGGTCCTCCGCCGGCGTTCCGAGCTCCTCGTCGGCCGCAGACAGGGTCACCGCCAGGTACTGGCCGTCCGGCACCCCCGCGCTGTGGGTCCGATCGAAGATCCACTGGACCGGCGTGAAGACGCCGGCGGCGAACGGAACGTCGAGCACCGGGCGCTCGAACACCACGTGGAGGT
The DNA here is from genome assembly GCA_963718545.1 of uncultured Solirubrobacterales bacterium. Lineage (GTDB taxonomy): Bacteria > Actinomycetota > Thermoleophilia > Solirubrobacterales > Solirubrobacteraceae > Palsa-465. The sequence goes on from CAVQZO010000002.1 coordinate 1,811,614, forward strand.
TGACGATCGGCGAGCTGCTCAGCGACTCCAGAGAAGCCGCCGAGATCCCGGCCTCCGGGGGCATCAGGCGGGCCGTTCGCTGGGGTTGCGTGGCCACGATGACGGCATCAGCTGAAAGCGGCGCTCCGCGGCTCAGCTCGATTCGGAATCCATCGCTCCCGGCAGTGACCCGCGCCGCGCCGGTGCGCAGCATCACCTCCGCGCCGGCTACCCCCAGCGCCCGCCGGGCCGCCCGATCGTGAATGTCCGACAGCGGCACGATCGCGTGTCCCACATCGCCGGCCGCAGGATCCCCGAGCAGTCCCACCTGAAACACCTGAGCCGCCTGGGCCAGCGACGCGTCCTCGACCTTCAGATTCACCGTCGGGCGGCAGATCAGCTCCCAGATCGCCTCCACGGCCCGCCTGCCCTGTCCGTGCTCTGCCAGCCAGTCGCCGAACGAGCGGGCGTCAGTCGCCGGGTCGTCCGGGTCGATTCGCTGCAGGGCTCGCATCGCTCGCACCAGGGACAGGCGCTCGCGTGGGGTCAGCAGTGAGTACCGCGCCAGCGCGCCGGCCAGATGCAGCGGCGCCGGAAGCCCGCTGCGGCGCAGCCGCGCCCGCCGACCGCCGGGGGCCAGGACCGGGATGTCCAGCCGGGGTTGAAGGGTCACCATCGTCTCGGCATCCAGATCGGCCAGCAGCTGGCGGTAGGCGGTACAGCAGCGCAGAAACACGTGCTGGCCGTTATCGGCGTAGATCCCGTGCCGGTCGAACGAGTACGCGGCGCCGCCCAGCCTTCCCTTCGACTCGATAAGTCTTACGGAGACGCCGGACCGGGCGCAGTCAAGGGCGGCGGCGATCCCGCTCAGCCCGCCGCCGATCACCACCACCGTCGGGTGGTCTGTGGTCCCCGGGGATTCGGGGGCGATCACCCGCCACCTCCGGAGCGTGCCGGCGCCCGCTGGCGGATCGCGGCGGCGGCCTCGGCCGTGGCCAGGCAGCGCGTGGCCACCCATGCCTTCTCCCAGGTGGACAGGCTGATCCGCCGGTGCATGACCTCGAGCGGGTCCCGGGCTATGCGGTCCAGGATCTCGCGGTAGATGCCCGTCATCGCCATGACGCAGGAGGCGCTGCGGGCATCGAGTTGCTCGGTCAGCCGCAGACCCCGGTCAAACCACTCCCGCGCCCGCCGGCCCTCGAAGCGAATCAGCTCGGCCAGCTGATCCGGCGGCGCCATTTCCAGGTTCTCGGAGCCGAAGCGCCGCAGGTCCTCGGCCGGGAGATATACGCGCCCGCGCTCCAGATCCTCGCGAATGTCCCGGAGGATGTTCGTCAGCTGCATGGCCACGCCCAGATCGTCGGCCAGTGAATCCGCCTTCGCGGAGACTGGCGTCCGCCCTCCGGAGAAGATGGCCAGGCACAGGCGACCGATCGAGCCGGCCACATCACGGCAGTAGACGACCAGTTCCTCGAAGGTCTCGTACCTCGCCCCTCGGATATCGAGCTCGACGCCGTCAATCAGCATCGACAGGGCGTCCACCGGCAGGTCGAAGACAACCCGGGCATGGCCGAGCGCCACGGCCACAGGGTCCTCGACGTCGATCTCATCCCCGGTCGCCAGCGCCGCCACCATCTGACGTTCAGCCGTGAGCCGGTTCAACCGGCCGGCCGGATCCGGCCCGGTCTCCATCTCGTCGCCGATGTCATCGACCCGGCGGGCGAACGCGTACACGGCGCTCATCGCCTGGCGCTTGGGCCGCGGCAGCAGGCGGATGCCGTAGTAGAAGTTGGCCGCGGCCTCCCGGGTGGTCGACTCGCACAGCCGGTACGCCCTTTCCACCTCCAGGGCGGCAACCCTCATCGCCCGGCCACCGCAGCAGCGAACGAGAGCGCGAACGCCAGCCGGCTGGCGTCAGGGCGGGGGCGGGAAACGTCATAGCCGATCCGCCCCAGCCCGCGAAGCGCCGCTTGTCCTCCGGCCACGAACCCGGCCACAGCCAGCCTCGCCCGGCCCGACAGCGTGGCCGTGAGCGACGGACCCGCCTGAAGGAGAGCCCCGGCGCGATCGGCTTCGAAAGCGACCAGCGCCCGCAGCTCGGGCGGGGCCGGAGCCCGGTCCAGGTCGGCCTCGGCACAGCCAAAGCGCCGGAGATCCTCCTGGGGCAGATAGATCCGTCCTCGCCGGCGATCCTCCACCACGTCCTGCAGATGTTCTATGACCTGCAGGCCCGCGCACACCAGGTCAGACAGCGCCATCCGCTCCTCGGTGGCCTTCCCGAACACATGCAGCACGAGCTCGCCGACCGGCGCAGCCGACAGCTGGCAATAGCCGAGCAGCGCCTCAAAGGACTCGTAGCGGTTGACGCGCTGGTCCTGCCGGTTGGCCTGGATCAGGCGGTCCAGCGGATCGCGGGGGAGCGAGCGCTCGCGCACGGTCTCCCCCAGGTCTCGCATCAGCGGATGCGCCGGCGCGCCGCCTGAGAAGATCGATCCAACCTCCCGATCGAGCTCGTCCAGCAACGCCGATCGGTCGCCACCGGCCTCGTCGCCGACGTCGTCCACCAGCCGGGCGAACCCGTAGATCGCCATCAGGTGCCGCGCAGTCCGCCGCCCGAGAATGCCCATCGCCACCGGGAAGTTCTCGCTGGCCGCCTGGGCCAGGACCTCCCGGGATGCCGGCAGCGGATCCGATGCAGGCTGCGGCTCGGCGGTGACCGTCATCGGGTGCACCGGCCGAGCGCCATGATCGGGAACACGAGGCGGTACAGGTGGTAGTTGATGTAGAAGTCCGACGGAAACCCTGTACCGGTGTACTGCGGCTCGTCCCAGCTTCCGTCGTCGCGCTGGTTGTCGGCCAGCCAGCGGACGCCCCGGCGGGCGGCCAGCGACTTCTTCTCGCCGGCGGCATGGAGGGCCAGGAGGGCCCAGGCAGTCTGCGAGGCCGTGCTCGTACCTCGCCCGATCCAGGCGGGATCGTCGTAGGAGCGGCAGTCCTCGCCCCAGCCACCGTCCGGGTTCTGGTGTTCCTCTAGCCATTTCACAGCGCGCCGCACCGGCTCGGCGGCCGGGTCCACCCCAGCCGCCACGAGCGCCGGAACCACGGCTCCCGTCCCGTACACGTAGTTGACCCCCCAGCGGCCGAACCAGGAACCGTCGGGCTCCTGCGCGTTCAGCAGCCAGTCGAGTCCCCGCCGCGCCGCAGCGGTGTGGCTCCGGCCGACGTCGGCCAGCATCTCGACGATGTGGGCGGTCACGTCGGCGCTGGGCGGATCGATCACCTCGCCGAAGTCACAGAACGGCAGACCCCGAACCAGCGCGCGGCAGTTGTCGGCGTCGAACGCTCCCCAGCCTCCGTCGGAGCTCTGCATGCCCTCGATCCACGTGCATGCCCGCTCGATGGCACCCAGCAGCCGCTCGCGGTCCGGCACATCCACCGCGCGCAGCGCCAGCACGATCTCGGCGGTGTCGTCGAGATCGGGGTAATTGACATTCTGGAACTCGAACGCCCAGCCTCCGGGAGTGAGCTGCGGACGGCGCACCGCCCAGTCCCCGCGGCTGAGGATCTCCTCGCCCAGGAGCCAGTCCGCGGCCCCGACCATCGCCGGGTCCTCACGTGATATCCCGGCGTCGCGCAGCGCGATCATGGCCAGACCGGTATCCCATACCGGTGACTGGCAGGCCTCCAGCCGCCGGCCGCGCTCGTCGTCGAGCGTGAACGTGTCGAGTCCGCGCAGCCCTCGCTCCATCACCGGATGGTCAAGCGGGTAGCCGCGCAGGTGCAGCGCGATCAGCGAGTAAACCCAGGGTGGCTGGATTCCGCCCCAGCAGCCGTCGGCCTCCTGGCGATCCAGGATCCATCGCTCCGCCCGGTCCAGCGCCACTGTGCGCAGGGGATGCCACGGAAACCGGTGGTACAGGCGCAGAATCCGGTCCAGGCCGAGCAGGGCCTGCCCGGCCAGGGAGCCGCCGGGGGGCGGGCTCCACGCATGCGGACCGCTCAGCTCATCCAGGCTGAACGGGAGCGAGCGGGTGGGCTGGTAGGTCAGCACCACCGACAGCGCCACGATCGTCTGGCGCGCCCAGCAGGCGAAGTCGTAGGCGTTGAGAGGGAACCACGGCGGGAGCAGCATCATCTCGGGGGGCACCACGGGGACGCGGTCCCACGGCCATAGACCGAACAGCGCCAGCCAGATGTGCGTGAACACGCGCGCCTTCTCCAGGCCGCCCTGGGAGCGCGCCCACTCAGCCGCTCGTCGCATGTGGTCGTCCTGGGCCGGGTCCCCGGCCAGCCTCAGTACGACGTAGGACTCGATCGTGGTCGAGAGGTCACCGGGGCCTCCCCAGAAGTTGCTCCAGGATCCGTCCTCGCGCTGCTGCGAGCGGATCCAGGCGGCCGCCCGGGTGGTCGTCGCCTCGTCCCGGATGCCCAGAAACTCGCGGAGGAGCAGGTCCTCGGCGTCCATCGTGACGTTCGTCTCCAGCTCACCCTTCCACCAGCCCTCGGCCTGCTGAAGCCCGAGCAGGTGCTCGGTGGCGCGCCGCAGGGCGTCCTCGGCCGCCTCCCAACCGCCGGGTTGGGAGCCCTCCAGCACGGCGGTCTCAGGGACCGCCTCCACAGAAGCCGACAGGGCATTGCCGGTACCCGCCCCCTCGGGCGACGCGCGACGCATGGTAAAGATCATTACACCGTCCCTGGACGCGTGGCGTCCAGGGTCGCGCGCACCGGCCACGACCGCCGGTGATCGAGTGACGATTTTCGCAGCCGGCCCGGCCGCTTGCGCCGGCTTCAGGCGGCGAGGCCGTCAGGCCTCGCCGCCAACAAGCTCAGCTCGAACTCGAGCGCGTGCTGGTCTTCCGGCGCAACGAGCCGCCGGAGCTGCGCGAACTGGACGACCTCCGGCTCGAGGTGCGGCCAGCCGAGCTGCGCGAGGACGTGCCTCGCCGCGCACCGGACCTGCGCGTCGAGCGTGACCTGGAGGTCGTCCCGCCGCGCTGATCCCGCGGGATCTCCTTGCGCACCAGCTCCTTGACCAGGCGGCCAAGTTCGGCATCCAGGAACTTGGCCATCCGTTCCTCGTCCCGGCGTATCGCCTTGGCCAGGCTGGCCGTCTCCTTGTCACCCACCTCGGTTGCGAACGTTTCGATGCGGCTGTAGAGCGCGATCTCAACGTGCTCCTCGCGCAGTTCCTCCTGGGCGTTGCGCAGGTGGGTCTCCACCTGTTCGGTGACGGCCGCACGGGCCACGCCGATCTGGCCCTTGACCAGCGACACGGTCTTGCCGGCCACCTCCCCCACCGGTCCGGGGAGCGGGCCGCTGGCGGGTGAGCCACCCAGCTGCTTCAGCCGGCGTTCCACCCGCCGCTTGTGGTCCCGCGTCTCCTTGAGGTGATCCTGAAGGCGCTTCTTGTACGAAGCCTTCTGGGTCAACCCGATGTGCTGCGTCAGATCTGCTTCCAGCTCCGCCTCCTTGGTGTGGGCCTCCTGCAGCCACTGCACCAAGCGCGCGTCGCGCTGGTTGAGGTCTCCCGCCACGCTAAGTCCTCCTAACCTGGATCGTTGATGACGTTCATGGCCCCTACCCGACGACCTGCCTGACTACTCGCGATCCCTCAGGCGGCAGCGGGGAGATGGCGCAGGGCCCGATCGTCGCGATCGTCGTCGAGCAGCTTGAGCACGGCCAGCTCGACCCGCCGGCGTCGTTCATCGCTGGTCTCGTCCAGACGGCCGAGCTCGAGCGGTTCCATGGTGTCGTTGATCGTCCACCGGTTCAGATAGCGGTCGAACACGCGCGGGTCGATGTATGACCGCCGGGCCACGGCCGGAGTGTTTCCCAGGAGCTCGGCGACCTCACGGGCCACCGCGCTCTGCACCCGCTTGCGGGAGGTCTGTGTGCGCAGGGACTTCTCGTCTTTCGCGCGACGGGCCAGCGCCACCGCGGCCAGCACAGTCGCGTTCCATGTCCGGAAGTCCTTGGCGCTGAATTCGTCTCCAAGGTGCCGTTTCACGTAGTCGTTGACGTCGTCGCTGTGCAGTGGGTGCCAGTGCCGGCCGGTCCGGTGGGCCAGCAGCTCGGCCGGGCCTCTGCGCCGGCGGCGCAGCGCTTTCAGGACGGCCACCACGTCACGGTCCGTGACGGAGTGGTTGCGTTGGACGCCACTCTTGGCCGGATACGAGAACACCGCCGAGTCACCCTCGAACGTGACGTGCTCGGGACGCAGCGTGGCCAGACCGATCCCCCCGTCCTCCTTGGCGTACTCCTCGCCGCCGACCCGGAAGAAGCCGATGTCGAGCATCCGCGCCGCGCAGGCGAGCACGCGCTCCCGGCTCAGCTGATCGGTGGTCTCCAGGTCAGCCGACACCTGCCGGCGCAGCCGCGGGAGGGCCGCGGCGAACTCCTCCATCGTCTCGAACTTCTGGCGATCCCGCAGCTCCCTCCACACCGGGTGGTACAGGTACTGCTTGCGCCCGGCGCCGTCGATCCCGGTCGCCTGCAGGTGACCGTGAGGATCACCGCAGATCCACACCTGCTGCCAGGCTGGCGGTATCCCCAGACCGCGGACGCGCTCCAGCATCTCGGGATCCTCGACGCGCTGACCCTCCGAGTCCACATAGGCAAAGCCGCGCCCTCGGCGAACGCGATGCAGGCCGGGCGCCGAGCAGTCGGACCGCCGCAGCCGGGGAGTCCGCGGCGCTCGTCTCATCAGCGAGCGAGCTACCCGTCGGCCGGAGCTGACCAAACCGACTCCGTCCCGGCCAGCTCGGGACCGGTTTGCCGCCGGCGGGACCCGGGCAGGCCACCGGTGATCGCTGATGTCACTGGTGGCCATATCCGCCGCCTATGGAGCGGCCGGTAGCCGCGTCGGTCCGGAGCTGGCCGAACGACTGGGCGTTCCGTTCATCGACCGCGGCATCCCGATCGCCGTCGCCGAACGGCTGGATGTACCGCTGGACGACGCGATCGCCCAGCTGGATCACCCGCCCGGCGGACGGAGCCTCCTGGAGCGGCTGCTGGCCGGCTTTGCCGCCGCCGACAGCGCGCTGCCGGCAGGCCCCGCGCCGGAGCTGGTCACCGAGGAGGATTTCCACCGGGCCTCCGAACAGGTGATCCGAGATCTGGCCTTTGCCGGGCGCGGGGTGATCCTGGGCCGGGGAGCGGTGGCGGCACTGCGCGAGGACCCGCGAGTGCTCCGGGTTCGCTTGTCCGGTCCGCCCGCGGCCCGCCTCCGGGTGGCCATGGAGCTGGGCGGCAGCGACGAGCAGACTGCGCGAGCCGCGCAGCGCCGGCTCGACGCCGCCCACGCCGGCTACCTGCGCCGCTTCTACGGGCTCGACATCGACGACACCGCGCTCTACCACCTCGTCCTGGACGCCACGGCATTCCCGGTGGAGACGATCGTGGAAATGATCCTGCTCGCGGTGGGGGGCCTGGCGCGCGCTCTTTAGGGCGCTGGACCTGGCTCACGCCCCGGCAGTCGCCTCCGAACCGGAGATCGCCTTCACCCGGCGGGACAGGAGCCGGGCGTTGGCCGGAGCGAATCCCTCCCAGTCGTTGTTGAAGTACGCGTAGACCTCGCGCTCCTGCCGCCAGCTCACGATCCGCTGGGCCCACTCCTCGAGCTCAGTGCGCGAGTAATTGCCGCGCCGGCCTCGCGACCCCCAGTGGAACCTGACGAACCACCAGTCGGCGGTCGGCTCGCGGAGCTGGAAGGGGCGCTGCGGGTGGTCGCCGATCGTCAGCGCCACGCCGAACAGACGCAGCGCCCCCAGCACCTCGGCCGCGAACCAGCTCGAATGGCGGAACTCGATCGTGTGCCGCCCCGGCGGCAGCGCGTTGAGCCAGGCGTGCAGGCGCTCGTCGTCACGGTGGAAGTTCTCCGGCAGCTGCCACAGCACGGGGCCGAGACGGTCTGCCTGGATGAGCGGCTCCAGCGGGTCGTAGAAGCGCCGAAACCCGCGGTCGAGATCGGTCAGCCGCTTCACGTGGGTCAGGTAGCGGCTGGCCTTGACCGAGAACAGGAACTCGGGCGGGGTCTGCTCGACCCACCCGGCCACGGCCTCCCGGCGGGCCAGGCGGTAGAAAGTCGAGTTCACCTCGACCGTGCCGAACTGCTCGGCATACACCGACAGCCACTTCCGGGCCGGCGTTCCGGGCGGATACAGCCTGCCCCGCCAGTCGGCATAGTTCCAGCCGGAGCAGCCGACGTGTACCGGTTTCATGGGTCGGGTATCCCCGGTTTGCCGTGTCCGGCACCACGCCTCGCTGAGCGGTCCCCTCAGGCGGCCGGGCGCAGGACGAGCACCGCCGTGTCGTCCGCTGGGGCGCCCTGCTGGAACGCGGTCAGCTCGGCCTCCAGCGCCGTCAGCAACTCCTCAGGAGAACCGCCAGCGGCCCCCTCCAGCACGCGGCGCAGGCGGTTCAGACCGAAGCGCTCGCGCACAGGCGATCGGCGGTCCGCCCGCAGTGGACCGGGGAGGTCGGTGACGCCGTCCGTGTACAGGATCAGCGTTTGGTGCCGTCCGAGCGGCACCTGGCTGGCCGGCCAGGTGCCGCCAGGCCACGCGCCCAGGATCTGCCCGGCCGAACCCACCTCGCGCAGCTCCCCGTCGTCGCCGAGGATCAGCGGAGCCGGATGCCCGGCTACTCCCAGCCGCACGTGGTCTGGCCCGAGGCTCGCGCAGACGGCGGTGCACAGGGACAACTGATCCCGCTCCCGCAGTGCCTCGTCGATCTGGGTGAAGATGGCGCTCGGATCGGGATCGTGGCGGCCGAGAAACCGCGCACCATGCCGGACCAGGCTGGTCATGGCCGCAGCCTGAATTCCCTTGCCGGTCACGTCACCCAGCAGGACCATCCAGCCGGCCTCGGTCTCGAACAGGTCGTAGAAGTCACCCCCCACCTCGCTCTCCTCGTCGGTGGCGCCGGGCCGGTACAGCGCGGCGACCCGCCACCCGGGGATGTCCGGCAGGCGGGCGGGCAGCAGGCTCTCCTGCAACGTCATCGCCGTGGTCCGGCGGGCGGTCGCCAGCCTGGCGTTGTCCACCGCCACGCCGGCTCGCGCGGCCAGCTCCTCGGCGAGGCTCAGATCACCCTCGTCAAACGCTCGGCTCGACTCGGCGTTGATCAGGGTCATTGCCCCGAAGATCCGGCCGCGCGCTCGAAGCGGACAGATGATCGCCGAATGGAGCCCCACCTCGGCTAGGAGCTGCCGGTAGCGCGACGGCTCGGCGCCGGACCCGGGGAGCGCCGGTTCCATGTCCACGTGGGCGTAGAGCTCGGACCCGCCGGTCGCCAGCACCTGAGCGACTCCTCGGCCCGGATCCGGCCGGGTGGGCCGCAGGCGCGCCAGCTCGGCGGCCAGCTCGGCCTTGGCCGGATCACGATGAGCCACCGCCACCAGCTCGCGGTCACCGTTCGGGTCCAGCAGATCCACCGCGCACCAATCCGCCACGGCCGGCACCGCCAGCCAGGCCACGTTTCTCAGCGTCTCCTGGTGGTCGAGTGTGGACATCAGGGTCTCGGAGGCCCGGGCCAGGAAGCGCTCCCGCAGCTCGGACAGTTTCTCGGTGGTGATGTTCTCGATGATCATCACCGTGGCCACCGGCCGCCCATCGGGCGCGTGGAGCGGCGAGGCCTTGAGCATCTGCCACTTCCGGTGCCCGGTGTCCCGGTGAGTCGTCTGGATGACCAGGGGGTCGCCGGACTGGCCGGATAGGAGCCGCACGGAGGGGATGTCACCCATGGTCAGCGGCTGGCCGTGCTCGTCGGTCACCTCGTACTCCCCGAAGATCTCCTGCAGGGGATGGGCCTGCATCTCCTCGAGCGTCGTGAAACCCATGCTGTGCACAGCGGCGCTGTTGGCATACAGGAGCCGATCGTGAGCATCCCGGATGGTGACCGCTTCGGCCAGCGAGTCGAGGATGTCCGCCACGCCCGCTCCGCCCAGGCGCTCGACCAGCTCCGCGGGTAGTCCTGCCCGGCGCTGACCCGCGGTCACCCTCCATCACCTCCGCCGGCACCCTCTCCATTCGCCACTGGCTCTGGCGTGTGCACTGATTTCCCCAGCGGCGCCATGGCTCGCGGATCCTTGCAGTTTGTGAAGGCGCTTTCGCAAAAATGGTCAGACGGGGGTGCGGGACCTGTCAGGCGAGCCCGCGCGCGTAAACGCATCCAGGCGGGGGTAGGTCGTCTGGATGACCGCACTACGAGAAAAACCAGTGCAGCTCGGTCTCAAGCCGCCGGGAGACGACCGGCCGCTGGGCAGCTATGCCGTTCTGCTTTCCGTCTTCGGGTCGTTGACGGCAGGCTTCGCCGTCTGGTTCGGGCGGTCCGGCCGGGATCTGCCCGAGCGCATCGAGACCCGCGACCTGGTGCTGCTCACGGTTGCCTCCCACAAGCTCGCGCGCCTCCTCTCCAAGGACCGCATCACCAGCCCGATCCGCGCCCCGTTCACGCAGCCCCAGGGCGAGGGAGGGCCGGGCGAGGTGGAGGAGACCTCCCGGGGTCGCGGCCTGCGCCGGGCCATCGGCCAGCTGCTGCTGTGCCCGTACTGCCTCGGCATGTGGACCAGTGCCGGATTCGTCGCGGGTCTCCTGACGCTGCCGCGGTTCACCCGCTGGGTGGCGTCGGTGTTCTCGATCTTCCTCGGGAGCGAGCTGCTCCAGATCGCCTACAAGAGAGCCGAGGATCTCGTCTAGGAATCTCGGGATATCTCGCTGCTCTCGGCCTCGATCAGCAACAAATACTGCTTGAGGTCGCTTTCGTCGGGGAAGTCGAATGTAATGGCGTTGACACCGACTATCCGCCTGTTCGATGCCGAGCCGGACCTGATTCGCTTTCTCGGCCCGGAGGACTCCGAGCAGGCTCGCGAGACGCAGCTGCCGGTCCACTCCCTGAACAAGGGCGACGCCGATGTCCAGGCCCTATTCGAGAGCACAGGAGCGTTCGGCGCCCTGGTGCTGGAGGGCATGCTGCTGCAGTCGCTACGCCTCGGAAACCACTCGGGCCTCCGGCTGCTCGGCCCGGGCGACATCCTCTCGATCACCCAGGCGCCGAAGTCGATCCTGGTCGTCGAATCGAATTGCCGAGCCACGGTGCCCACGCGGTTGGTCCTCCTGGAGCGCGAGATGCTGATGGCCGTCCGCCGCTGGCCCCAGATCGCCGCCGGCCTGCATGCCCACACCGGTGAGCAGTCAGAGCGTCTGGTCACCCAGCTGATGCTCTGCCAGCTGCCGCGCGTCGACGAGCGGATCATCGCCCTCATGTGGCTCCTGGCGGAGTCCTGGGGACAGGTCACTCCCGCCGGGACCTTTCTGCCGATCAGCCTGACGCACGCCGCTCTGGCTGGACTGATCGGGGCCCGCCGGCCGACGGTGACGCTCGCGCTCGGCAACCTGACTAACGCCGGCCTGATTCGCCGCAACCAGCGGGGCTGGCTGCTCCTGGGCTCGCCGGACCAGCTGGCCAGGGCGGGATCAGCCCACCGCTCGCTCGTCCAGGGCGAGTGACCCGGCCCCGGCTCGGGTAGCCCTCCGGCATGCCAGCTCTCTCTCCCCTCCTCGAGGTCCCTCAGCCCACCGAACCGGCCACGCCGGCCGTGCCCAGCGCTCCGGTCACCCCGATCGACCCCGACCCCGGTACGCCTGCGGACCCGGCGCAGCCCGCTCACGTGCCCGAACCCCAGGAGCCGGCCACCCCGGTGAACCCAGAGACCCCGCCCGGTCCCGGTCCCGGTCCGGAGCCCGCGCCACCGACCCCCACGCCTGATCCGGTGCCGCCTCCGGATCCCGCACCCACGCCGGATCCGCAACCCAATCCGGATCCGCCGCCCATGCCGGACCCCGGCCCGGCCGTCATCTGAAAGGCGAGTGCCATGTCGAATTCCGAATCAGAACCCGACGGGCCGCGGCCCGACCACGCTCCGCGGGACGTCTCCAACCAGAACGGCGAGGAACCCTCAGCCCCGCACGAGGGCGCGCACGGCAATCCGGGGCCCAGTGAGGACGCCGACAGAAGCCATCCCCCGGACTCGGAGCGCTCCAGCCAGAGCCATGCGGGCAGCGAGGGCGGCGCCGGAGAGTCCACCCAGGCCACCGGGAACCCGCAGAGCGCCGGATGAGCTCCAAGAAGAGGCGCGGACTCGGCAGGACCGCCGCCGCAGGACTGGCCTTCGATCCCGAGCTCCGCCGCGCGGCCGTCAGGGCCGCGCCACCGGTGGCCCGCCTGGGCTACATACTGGCCAAGCGGATGGCCAGCCAGCAGCTCGACGAGGCCACAGACACGTTCAGCCATCTGGTCGCCCTGCTCACGTCTGATCCGCCTCGCCGCCGTCGGCTGCTGCCCGCCGCGGGCGCAGTCGCCGTGGTCGCGGTCGCCGTGGTCGTGGCCACGGATCCGGACCGGCGCCGTCGCCTGCAGCGGCTGGTCGTGCACTAGCTCCTGGCCGGTCTCCACTCGCGTTTGACAGCGGTGGGGGCCGGGTAACCGGCCGCTGTGTGAGCCGCTCTGGATCACCCGAACGCTCGCAGTCGTTGCGTCCGGCCCGCCGCGTGCTCGCGTGGAGCATCGCCTGGGTGTTCTCAGCCGCTCTCTACTGGCTGTTGATCGACACGCGACAGCTGCCGGAGCTGATCGTCGGCGCCGTCGCGGCCACGATCGCCGCCACCGGGGCCGAACTCGCGCGAGCCCAGGGGATCGTCGGGGAGAGCATCCGTGCCCGCTGGCTGCTGCGGATCCACCGGTCGCTGCTGAAGCTGCCCGGCGACGTGGTCGCCGTCTCCAGCGTTGCCATCCGCCAGCTGCTGAGCATCCGCCGCCGTCCCGCCCACGTGGGCAGGTTTCGCGCCTTTCCGTTCCGTTGCGCCGACGTGCGGCAGCTGGAGAGCGGACGTCACGCGATGGCCGAGTTCTTCGGGTCGTTCACCCCAAACACGATCATCGTCGGCGTCGACTACGAGAGCGAGATGATCCTCGGCCACCAGCTCGAATGCGGCGGCGGTAGGGAGGCCATCGACATCCTGGAGCTGGGATGAACGAGTGGGAGATCGCCGCTGCGGTGCTCGGCTTCGCGCTGATCCCCTGCATCGCCGTGTGCCTGCTGGCACCTCCCACGGATGGGCTGGTGGCCATGCAGGTCGCCGGCGTGCTGATGTGCACGATCCTGATCCTGCTCTCCGAGGGCTTCCGCCGGCAGCCGTTCATCGAGATGGCCTATGTGCTGGCCCCGATGTCGGTGATCGGATCGCTGGTCTTCGCCCGGCTGATGGAGCGCCATTTATGACATGGCGTGAGGTGGTGGCCACCGTGCTGATCGTCACCGGGGGTGGGATCGAACTGCTGTCCGTGCTCGGCCTGTGCCTGATGAAGGACACCTACGACCGCCTGCACTACGTCGGCCTGGCCAGCGTCGGCGCGCTGCTGGTCGGACTGGCCGTGCTGTTCCGGGAAGGCTTCTCGCAGATCGGCGACGGCGCCCTGCTCGCCGGCCTGGTGCTGGTGTTCACGGGTCCGGTGCTGGTGCAGACGACGATGCGCAGCTTCCTGATCCGCCAGCACGGCGACTGGCGCGCACCCATCGAGAAGGCCACCGAAGAGGACGCGGCGTGACCGTGCTGCAGATCTCCGCCCTGGTCGCCGTGACGCTGTCCGGGACCGCCGTGGTGGCCTCGCCGGACCCCCTCAAGCAGACGCTGCTCCTGGGCATCTTCGGGTTCGCGCTGACCATGCTGTTCTTCGTCTTCCAGGCCCCCGACGTGGCCCTCTCGGAAATCGTCGTGGCCACGGTGGGGCTCCCGGTGATGGTGCTGCTGGCGATTCGCAAGATCCGCCAGCAGGAGGAGGAGCACGAAGGCCGGGACGAGGACGCCACGTGAGCCGCCGCACCCGCCTGATCTTCTTCGCAGTAGCGGTGGCCGCCTTCGGGACCGTGCTGGTGATCGGCTTCGTCGGACTGCCGCCATTCGGGGACTACAACGGCACGTACGGCCAGGTCCTGAACGGCGCCGGGGTGAGCCTCCGCCACGCCACCGATCTGGTCACCTCGCTGAACTTCGACTTCCGCGCGTTCGACACGCTGGGCGAGGAGTTCATCCTGTTCTCCTCGATCCTGGGGGTGATCCTGCTCCTGCGCGAGCTACGGGGAGAGCACGCCCGCCCCAGCGAGGAGGAGTCCGAGGAGCACACGTTCGGGGGCGCCAGCGAGGCGCTGCGCGCCATGGCTCTGGCGCTGGTGCCGAGCATGATCGCGCTCGGCGTGTACATCGTCGTTCACGGCGCCATCACCCCGGGCGGCGGCTTCCAGGGCGGAGTGATCCTGGCCGCGGCGCCGCTGGCCGTGTTCGTGGGCGGGCGCTACATGCGGATGAAGCGGCTCGTGCCCCACGCGGTCCTGGGTATCGGCGAGTCACTGGGCGCGATCAGCTTCGGCTTGATCGGGCTGGGCGGGCTGATCTTCACCGGCATCTTCTTCAAGAACTTCCTGCCCTTCGGCACCGCCGGGCACCTCCTGTCCGCCGGCGTCCAGCCGCTGGCCAGCGTCGCGGTCGGGCTGGAGGTCAGCGGCGCCTTCCTCCTGGGGTGGACCGAGTTCCTGGACCAGGCCATGCTGATCCGCGGCCGGAGGGAGCCCAGATCGTGAGCTTTCTGCCCTTCGCCGTGGCCGCCTGGCTGTTCCTCGTCGGCCTGTACGGGATCGTCTCCAGCCAGAATCTGATCCGCACGATCATTGCCCTCTCCATCATCCAGGCCTCGACGTACATCCTGCTGCTGGGCGTGGGGTACCGGACCGGCGGCCAGGCCCCGGTCTACGCCGACATCCCGTCCACCAGCAACGCCGTCGACCCCGTGGTCCAGGTCCTCGTTCTCACGGACGTGGTCATCGAGGCCACGCTCTTTGCGCTCCTGCTGGCACTGGCCATCCAGGCCCACAAGCGCTTCGGGAGCCTCGACCCGCAGAAGCTGCGAGCCCTCCGGGACTAGCTCCCGCCGGGACCCGACCCGCGCCGTGCACATCACCGCCCTCCCGATCGTCATCCCCCTGTTCGGCTCGGCCACGCTCGTGGCCATCCGGCCCTGGACCCCCCGCCTGGTCCAGGACATCTGGGCCGGCAGCATCGGGGTGTGCGTGGTCGCGCTTTGCGCGCTGCTCCTGGCCCACACCGCACATGGCGGCCCGTTCGCCTACTGGATGGGCGGCTGGCGACCCAACCGCCTGGTCAGCATCGGGATCGCGCTGTCGATCGACCCGCTGGGTGCCGGGCTGGCCACCCTATCCGCGGTCCTCGTGACGGCGTCGCTGATCTATTCGTGGCGCTACTTCGACTCCGTGGACGGGATCTTCCACGGGCTGATGCTCGTCTTCCTGGCCGCGATGGTCGGGTTCTCACTGACCGGGGACCTGTTCAACCTTGCCGTGTTCTTCGAGCTGATGAGTGCCACCGCCTTCGCGTTGACCGCCTACCGGGTCGAGGAACGCGGCCCGCTCCAGGGCGCCATCAACTTCGCCATCTCCAACAGCGTGGGCGGCTGCGCAATCTTCACCGGCATCGGCCTCCTGTACGCCCATACCGGGGCGCTGAACATGACCCAGATCGGCGCCGTGCTGGATCGACACGGGACCGATCCCTTGGTGCTCGTGGCGATGGC
This sequence comes from uncultured Solirubrobacterales bacterium, assembly GCA_963718545.1. Lineage (GTDB taxonomy): Bacteria > Actinomycetota > Thermoleophilia > Solirubrobacterales > Solirubrobacteraceae > Palsa-465. The sequence continues at coordinate 1,827,235 of CAVQZO010000002.1, forward strand.
GCTGCTGTTCGCCGGCTTTCTGACCAAGGCGGCTGCTGTGCCCATGCACTTCTGGCTGGCCGACGCCTATGCCGTTGCTCCTACCCCGGTGTGCGTCCTGTTCGCTGGCGTGATGACCGAGCTCGGCATCTATGCCATCGCCCGTCTGTACTGGGTCATATTCGCCGGGCCGCTCGGCCCACACGCCGACGCGTTCCGGGCGATCCTGGTCGCATTCGGGACCGTGTCTGCCCTGTGGGGAGGCGTCATGTGCTTCACCCAGCGGCACATCAAGCGGATGCTGGCCTTCTCCACGGTCAGTCACGTCGGCGTGTTTCTGTGTGGGGTTGGCCTGCTCAGCGCGGGCGGCATCGCCGGCGTCGCCGTCTACGTGATCGGCCAGGGCCTGGTCAAGGCAGCGCTGTTCATGCTCTGCGGCGTCCTGATCCACCGCTTCGGCAACATCGACGAGTTCCGGCTGCACGGCCGGGGACGCCCGCTGTGGCTGACCGGCGCACTCTGGGGCGTTGGTGGCCTGGTGCTCAGCGCCGTTCCCAGCGTCACCCTGTTCTTCGGCAAGTCGCTGCTCGAGGCCGCTTCACTCAAGGCCGGCTACGCCTGGTTGCCCGCGGTGTTCCTGGTCTCCTCGGCGCTGACCGGCGGCGCCGTCCTGCGCGTGGGGGCGCGCGTGTTCCTCGGTTGGGGTCCCGCGCGGCGGCGCAGCGACGAGGACGTCGATTGGGGTCAGGCCCGCGAGGAGGATGAGGGGGACGCCGCGCGGGGTCGTACGCCCCTGTTGATGCTGCTGGTCCCTTGTGTGCTCATGGCCGGCGCGATCGCGGTGGGTCTGATCCCGGGCGCCGTGCCCGCGATCCAGGTTGCCGCCGCCCACTTCACAAACCACGCCGCGTACCTCGACTGGGTGCTGCGCGGTCACGTGCACTTCCCGGCGGCGCACACCAGCCCGCTGGAGAGCTACGACTTCATCTACGGAGCTGGGGCGGCGCTTGGTGCGTTGGGGCTGGCCGGGCTCGCGCTGTTCGGTCGCCCGCTCCGGCGGCACGTCCCGGCGGCACTGCTCGACCCCGCATCGATGGCGCTGATGCGCTTCCGGCGCCTGCACTCGGGGCACATCGGCGACTACATCACCTGGTGGACGGCGGGCGCCGCAGTGCTGGGCGCAAGCTCCCTGCTCCTGCTGCGATGAAACGGTCCGCGCTCACCCTCCTGGCCATCCTCGCCCTCGCCGGCTGCTCAGAGGCCGGCCCGCAGGCCCCCCTCTCGGGCGCCCAGAAGATCAACACCGTGACGGGTGACATCTCCACCGCGTGTGGCCTGTTCACGCAGCTGAACGCCTTTCCTCCACCGCCCCACCACGACGTGGTGGTCCTTCGGGCCAGCGCCGCCTCAGCGCTCCGACAGTTGACGGCAATCGACCGGGCACATCCAGAGTGGCGGTTCGACGGCGTCGGGATACCGACGATCCTCAGGCAGGCCCACGCGATGCTGCGCAGCTGCGGCCTGGCGTGACCTCCGCCCAGGCGACTTTGAGTTCGCCTGGGCGGCCGATCGGTGACGGTATCTGCGGCTAGATGGTCTAGTGGGTCGCGCCGGCACCCGGAACGGCGGCCTCCCGGCCGGCCGTCTGATCCCTGTGCTTCCCCTCGGCGATCTCCTCGATCACCTTGGCGCAGAACGCCGGCAGGTCGCCCGGGTTGCGGCTGGACACAAGCCCATGGTCCACATGAACCTCCTCGTCCACCCAGTTGGCCCCGGCGTTGCGCAGATCGGTCTGCAGGCTCGGCCATGAGGTCAGGGTGCGGTCGCGGACCACGTCGGCCTCCACCAGAGTCCAGGGGCCGTGGCAGATCACGCCGACCGGCTTGTGCTGCTCGAAGAAGCCGCGGGTGAAGCTCACCGCGTGCTGGTCCTGGCGCAGGAAGTCCGGATTGGCCACTCCCCCCGGCAGGACGAGAGCGTCGAAGTCGTCCGCGCTGGCGTCGCCGGCGGCCACCTCGGCCTCGATCGTGTCGCCCTTGTCGAGGTGGTTGAACATCTGAACCTCGCCCTTCTCCAGGGAGACCAGAGTGGCTTCCGCGCCGGCCTCCCGAACCGCGTTGAGCGGCTCGGTCAGCTCAACCTGCTCCACGCCCTCCGCGAACAGGAACGCCACCTTCTTGCCGTTCAGTTCATCTGCCATGAGTTCGTCCTCCATCTGTCATCGAGAGGTTTGATCGTGACGGCCCCTACCACCTATGCTTCCCCTCAGCCCGGCGCAGCACACCGGCGGCGGAGGTGCCGCCGAAGCCCGGTCCAAAGGGGAACTGCAGATGTCGACACAGCCCTGGCCTCACGCCCCCGGCTCCGCCACCACCGGACAGCTGTTCGAAGCCTGGCATCGGCACGGGGACCGGCAGGCCCGCGCGGAGCTGATCGAGCGCTTCCTGCCTCTGGCCCGGAAGCTGGCGTCCCGCTATGCGCGCTCCAACGAGCCCTACGAGGACCTTGTGCAGGTGGCAAGCGTCGGGCTGATAAAGGCGATCGAGCGCTTCGATCCCGATCACGGGGCCGCCTTCACCTCATTTGCCGTGCCGACCATCCTGGGCGAGCTCAAGCGCCACTTCCGGGACACCAGCTGGACAGTGCAGGTGGACCGCCGCTCCCAGGAGCGTGCCCGCTCCGTCCTGGCTGCCCAGCGCGCGATCATGGCCGTCGGTCGCGCCCCCACCGTGATGGACATCGCGCAATTCCTGGAGTGTGGTGCCGAGGAGGTCCTGGAGGGTCTGCAGGCAGCGCTGGCCCACTCGCCGATCTCGCTGGACGCGCCGGTGGAGCCGGGCGGAGGCGACGAGGAATGGAGCCTGGCCGGCAAGGTGGGCACGGACGACGCAGAGTTCGAGCGGGTGGATGATCGGGCCACGATTGACGCTGCTGTCCAGCATCTGCCCAAGCTGGAGCGCGAGGTGCTCTACCTGCGCTTCGGCGAGGACCTCAGCCAGCGCGAGATCGCCGCCCACCTGGGCGTCTCCCAGATGCATGTGTCGCGCATGCTCCGCCGGGCACTGGACCGCCTGCGCGCGCAGCTGGGGCCTGAGGTCGAGGACTAGCGCCCGGCGTCACCTGGGGCGAATGGCCGCGAAACGGTGTAGGCTGCCGCGCGGTGCAGAGTCACTTTCGGGTAGAGGCGCGCAGTGAGGGAAAGACGTACGTCCTCGCCGTGAGCGGGGAACTCGACCTGGCCGCTGCCTCGTCGCTGGAGGAGGAGCTGGGCCAGGCCCTCGAGTCAGGCTCGGAGGTGATCGTGGTCGACCTAGCGGACCTCGACTTCATCGACTCCACCGGTCTGAGCGTGCTCGTACGGGCTCACCAGCGCGCCCAGGAGACTGGTCTCCAGCTGGGTCTGGTCAACCCGGGCGCCCAGGTGGAGCGGCTGCTCAGCCTGACCGGGTTGACCCAGCGGCTGACCCTTGATCAGTCGGTCTCGGATCAGCTGCCTCAGTCGGACAGCTGAGCCCGCCGTCCGGTCACCGGCGAGGGTCCACAACCGTCACTTCGAGCATCTCGCCGTCGGGGACCGAGACGCTCTCCAGGCGCTCGATGAGATCGTCCAATCCCGCGGGTGGCGGGCCATCGAACAGGTCCTCGGCGCTGCCCCCCGGGAGGGGTCCCACCTTCAGCTCCAGCTCCTTGGAGCGGCCGGCGATCGAGAAGCTCACCTCCCCACCGCGGTCGACCTCCACGGCCCGGGCGCTGATTGCCCCGGTGAGCCGGTGCAGGCTGGGAAATCTGTCGACCGAGAAGTGCGCGCCCGCCGCCACCGCTCGGACCAGCCGGCCCAGCACCTCCAGCATCAGGTCGGACGGGCCCACGGTGACCACGACGTCGCCAGTCAATTCCGCCGGGCGCGGCACGGTCGCCACGCCTCCGCGGGCGGCGAGCTCGGCGTGGGCTCCCACGCCGTCGCTTCCGAACGACATCCTCACCTCGGTCCCCCGCTCTGGCTCGCTCAGGAACTCCGCCCGGCGCGCCAGCGCGCTGATGACGGCCAGACCGACCCCCATCCTATTGACCGCCGGCGATATCCGCTGGATGCCGATGCCCTCGTCTCGCACGCTCACCTGGAAGTCGTCCTCGGTGACGGTCATCGAGACCAGGAGTGGTCCGGTCTGGTCCCGGTAGGCGTGCAGGACCACGTTGTTGCAGGCCTCACTGATGGCCGTCTTGAGATCGTCCATCAGCTCCGGATCGAACTCCAGGTACTGACCGAGTCCGGCCAGCATCGATCGCACCAGCGTGACGGATTCAGGCAGGCTCTCCAGCTCTAGTTGGACCGTCGCCAAGGGTTTTATGGTGACTTCCGCCTTCCCCCCGGCCCGCGCTCTGAAACAAGCGGTCCGGGACTGGAATCAATCGTGCTTTCTGGCGTGCGGCGGGTAGGAATGTATCGCTCATGACCTCAGGCGCCGTTTGCCCGCATGACTGACCGCCTGTGGCTGCTGCGGCACGGCGCCACCGAATGGAGCGAGCACGAGCTCCACACCGGCCGAGCCGACCCACCGCTGAGCGCCGAGGGGCGCGAGCAGGCCGCCTCCGCTGGCCACCTGCTGGAGGGACGCCGGTTCGCAGGCGTCATGGTCAGCCCGCAACTGCGCGCCCGGGAAACCTGCCGCCTGGCCGGCTTCGGCGATCAGGCCGAGGTGTGGGGCGAGCTCGTGGAATGGGATTACGGCACCTACGAGGGACTGACTGATGACGACACCGACGAACGCCGTCCCGGCTGGAACCTGTTCCGGGACGGGGCTCCAGACGGCGAAAGCCCGGCTCAGGTGGCGGCTCGCGTCGACCGCATCCTGCTCCGCCTGCGGTCCACGTCCGGACCCTGCCTGCTCGTCGGGCACGGCAAGCTCCTGCGGGCTCTGGCCGCGGTGTGGATCGGCCAGGGCATCGAATTCGGCACATCGCTGCCAATGGATCCCGCCGCGGTGTCGGTGCTGGAGCGCGAGGACGATGTCCCCATGGTCCGGCTGTGGAACTTCCGCGGCGGACTACCGGGATGAGATGAGGTGATCCGCGGCCGCGGAAAAACGACGGCCGGCTCGAAAGAGCCGGCCGTACGTCCTGCGTTTAGAAAGATGCGACCGCGAGCTACCGACGAAGCTGCCGGCGCCCCGAGGTCGGGGTGTTCGGCGCATCGCCCGCTTCCACGAGCTCTGACAGCGTGGCCAGAGCGCGGCGCAGGACCCTGGAGACCTGCATCTGGGAGACGCCTTCGATCTCGGCAATCTGCGTCTGGGTTCGATCCTCGATGAACCGCAGGGCGAGGATCCGACGCTCGCGCTCGCTCAGCTGCTCGGCAGCCTGGGCGATGCTGGCGCCAGCGTCGATGTACTCGAAGCGCTTGTCCTCCTCGCCGAGCACATCGGCGATCGTGCCGCCGTCGGACTCACCGTCGTCGCGGGGCGTGTCGAGGGACATCGAGTGATGGGCGCCGGCCGCCTCCAGGGCGTCCAGAACGTCCTCCAGGCTGAGCTCCATGTACTCGGCCAGCTGGGCGATCGTCGGGGCCCGACCGGTCTTCGAGGTCAGCTGGCGCTGGACCTCCTCGACCTTGAGCGCCCGCTCCTGCGCGCCGCGCGGGACATGGACGGCCCAGCCGAGATCGCGGAAGTACCGCTTCAGCTCGCCGAGGATGGTGGGCACGGCGAACGAGGTGAACGCGTTGCCGCGGCCGGCGTCGAAGCGATCGATCGCCTTGACCAGGCCGAGGCTGGCCACCTGGACCAGATCCTCGAACGGCTCGCGAGCGCCGAGGTACCGGCGGGCCAACCGCCGGGCCAGAGGCATGTAACGCTCGACCAGCTCGTCCCGGGCGCGCCGATCACCGAACTTCTGCCAGCGCGCGAACAGCTCGTCGGGTTCAGCAGGACGAAGTGCAGATCCGACGTTGGTGCGTGTTGAGAGAGTTTCGAGAGCCATGTCCGTAGTAATTACCCATGGCCTCGCTCGGGTGAAACCGCAATTTCAAGACGCGCCGACACGGCGGTTTTGTGCCTGGAACGTCGGTTCAGCCGGAAAGTGGAGTATGTCCCGATGCGGACGCCAGGTAGCCCCGGATCATCTGGGTGATCTCCGCCAGAGCCGCGTCCCGGGCCTCGGGCGTGAAGGTCCGGGCGGACAGGACCAGCCCGCGTACCGATAGCTCAACGGTGGCGGCCAGAACCTGGGGATCTCCCGGCCGGATCGCGCCCTCGCGCTGGGCCTGGGTGATCCAATCGGCCAGCGCTCGCCGCCCGGCGCGCTGGAACTCACCCACCCGTTCGGTCAGGTAGGGCAGCAGCATCTCCGGTTCGATCTCCAGCAGGCGCGCCATCAGCGGGTGCTCCATGAGCATCCGCACGGTGCCGGTGATCCCTGACAGCACTCGCTCGAGCGGGTCCGCCACGCCGGCCGCCCGGGTCTGGGCCTCCAGCAGCACAGCCCCGAACTCGCGCGACATGAGTGCCCGCATCAGCTCGTTCCCGTCCGCATAGCGGCGGTATACGGTCATCCGGCTCAGCCCCGCCCGTCTGGCCACCTCGGTAAGCGTGGCCCGGCGGACGCCGAAGTCAAGCACCGTGGCCCGAGCCGCCTCGAGCACTGGATCCGGCGGCGCCTCCTGTATGTTACGTTCTGGCATCAGATGTCACAGCGTATCTCAGAGATGTCCTGGAGTGGGTGGGGAGACCCGGAACGGGCTCAACCATTGTCGCCCGAGATGCGGCGCCTGCTCCATGACGCGCTCGGGGTACGAGCCGACGGCCCGGCGACACCCCGCCTGGAGGACCTCCACCCCCCGGAACCGCGCCTACCCGCCGCCCTCCTCGAGCAGCTCGCGCGGGTCGTTGGGCCAGATCATGTGTCCCTGGCGTCGGAGGCCCGGATCCGCCATCTCCGCGGCAAGTCCACCCCAGATCTCCTGGCTCTGCGCCTTGGCGACCTCACCGACACCCCGGACGCCGTCGTCTGGCCGTCCTGCCATGAGGAGATCCTCCAGCTCCTGCGAATCTGCAGCCTGGAGCTCATCGCGGTGGTCCCGTTCGGCGGCGGCACCTCCGTCGTCGGCGGACTCGCGCCCGAGCGAGCCGGATACCGGGCGACGCTCGCGCTCGACCTGAGGCGGCTCGACCACCTGCTGGAGCTGGACGAGATCTCGCGCCTGGCCATTCTGGAGCCGGGCCTGCGCGGACCTGACGCCGAGGCTCAGCTGGCCGAGCGCGGGTACACGCTCGGACACTTCCCCCAGTCGTTCGAGTTCGCCTCGATCGGCGGCTTTGCCGCCACGCGATCGAGCGGTCAGGCCTCGGCCGGCTACGGGCGCTTCGACGAGCGCGTCGTCGCGCTCACCGCGGCCACGCCCCGCGGCACCGTGGAGCTCGGCCAGGCACCCAAGTCGGCCGCGGGGCCCGACCTGCGCCAGCTGTTCCTGGGCTCCGAGGGGACACTCGGCGTGATCACCTCGCTGAGCGTCGAGGTTCGGCCGGCACCGGCGGAGCGGCTCTACGAGGGATGGCGGCTGCCCGACTTCGGCGCCGGCTCGGGGATCGTGCGCCGGCTGATCCAGGACGGGCCGGTTCCCACCGTCCTGCGCCTGTCCGACGAAGCCGAGACCGCGCTGAACCTCGCCAGGCCCGAGGCCGTGGGCGCCGGCGGTGGATCCGGGTGCCTGCTGATCGCCGGCTGGGAGGGCACCTTGGATCAGGTCGAGAACGCCGCCGGGGCCACTCGCCTGCGTCTGCGTGACGCGGGCGCCGAGCCGGTGGACGGGGCCGGCCCTGACTGGGCGGCGGGCCGCTACTCGGCTCCGTACCTGCGAGATGCGCTGCTCGACGCCGGTGCCCTGGTCGAAACGCTCGAGACCGCCTGCTTCTGGTCAGGGGTTCCGGACCTGTACGAACGGGTTCGCCAGGCGCTGGTCCAGACGCTCGGGGCCGCGGGAACGCCGCCGGTGGTTCTCTGCCACATCTCACACGTCTACCGATCGGGCGCCTCCCTCTACTTCACCGTGGCCTGCGCGCAGGCCGAGGACCCCATGGCGCAGTGGCGCCGCGCCAAGGCTGCGGCCAGCGAGGCGATCCTCGCCGCCGGCGGGTCGATCACCCACCACCACGGGATCGGCACCGAGCACCGGGGGTGGTATCACCGCCAGCTCGGAGAGCTTCCACTGGCCGCGCTGCGGGCGGTCAAGCACGAGCTCGATCCGGCCGGGATCCTCAATCCGGGAGTTCTCGTCTGATGCCGGTGATCGCCGCCCCGCAGGGTCCCGCCTCCCATCTCAACGCGGAGCGCAGGCGCCGCGACCTGGACGCGCTGGCCGGCGGCCTCGAGGTGGATCTGCTGGTGATCGGAGGTGGCGTGACCGGCACCGGGGTCGCGCTGGACGCGGTGACGCGCGGCCTCAGTGTCGCCCTGCTCGAGCGCCGCGACCTGGCGCACGGCACCAGCCGGTGGAGCTCGAAACTGGTCCACGGCGGCCTGCGTTACCTGGCTCGCGGCCAGTTCAACGTGGCGTGGGAGTCCGCCCGCGAGCGCTCGGCGCTGGCGGGCCTGATCGCCCCCCACCTGATCCGGGCCCTTCCTCAGCTCATCCCCGTACGTGGCGGCTCGGGTCGCACTGGCCTGATGGAGGCCGGCATCCGCGCGGGTGACGCGATGCGAGCGCTGTCAGGCACCAGCCGCCGGCGGTTGCCCGCGATGCGGCGGATCGGCGCGGCCGAGGCGCACCTGTGGGCGCCATCCCTGTCGGAAGCCGGGCTTCGCGGAGCGATCCTCTCCTGGGACGCGCAGCTGGAGGACGACGCCCGGCTGGTCGTCGCGCTGGCCCGCACGGCAGCCGCACACGGCGCTCGCGTGATCACCTACTGCGAGGTCGCCGAGGTTTGCGACGGGGGAGCGCGCGTGCACGACGTGTGCTCCGGAGACCGGTTCGACGTGACCGCCAGCCATGTCGTCAACGCCACCGGTGTCTGGGCCGGAGGGCTGGCGCCTCAGGTTGCACTGCAGCCGAGCCGGGGCTCCCACCTGCTCGTGCCGGCCGCTCGGCTCGGCCGGCCCCGGGCGATGCTGAACGTTCCCCATCCAACGCACCTCGGCCGCTTCGTGTTCGCCATCCCGCGGCCGGACGGGCTCGTCATGCTCGGCCTGACGGACGAGCCGATCGAGCCGGGCGAGATTCCGGACGCGCCGGCGGTGCCGGCGGAGGATGAGGCGTTCCTGCTCCGCTCGCTGTCTGCGGCCCTGGATGTGGATCTGAGCTCGGCCGACGTGGTCGGGCGCTTCGCGGGCCTCCGGCCCCTTCTGGCCGGGCAGGCCGGTTCAACCGCCGATCTCTCGAGGCGCCACGCGGTGTTCGAGGATCCGGACGGCGGCCTGATCACCGTCGTCGGCGGGAAGCTCACCACCTACCGGCGTATGGCCGAGACCGCCGTCGATCGCGTGGCCGCCCGGCACTCGGCACCACTCCTGCCGTGCCGCACCCGGAGCATTCAGCTGGTCGGCGCTCCGGCGCCCGGCCGAGCAGACGCGGGGCACGGGGAGCCCGCTGGCCTGTGGCGGCGATTCGGCACGGAGGCGGAGGAGCTGCTCGCCGTGGCCGTTCACCGCCCGGAGCTCCGCCAGCCGGTCATCCCGGGAACGGATGTGCTGGCCCTCGAGTGGCTGGCCGCGGTCGAGCGCGAGGGCGCGCTGACCCTGGACGATGTGCTCGACCGTCGCTGCCGGCTGGGACTCGTGCCCGCGTGGCGGGCCGAGGCTGCGGAGGCCGCGGCTGATCTGCTCCCCGAGCTGACGCGGAGTTTGGCGAGCGATCAGGCGACGGCCAGCGCCGGGCGCTGAGCGGCCCACGGGCGGGCCGCCTCGATCTGGGCGGCCAGCGAGTAGAGAGTCGCCTCCTCGCCGATTCGCCCCACCAGCTGGACGCTCAGCGGCAGGCCGTCGGAGCCCTCGCCGGCGGGCAGCGAGATGGCCGGCTGTCCGGTCAGGTTGAAGACCGGCGTGTACGGGGTGAAGCGTCCAGCCCGGTCAAACGCCACCGGCGCGGCCCGGTTGTAGCCACCCTCGGCGGGCAGGGCGGTGCGGGCCAGCCCGGGTGTCAGCAGCACGTCCACCTCGTCCCACAGCGCCAGCACGCGCCGGACCTTCTCGTCCCGGCGCGCGCGAAGCACCTCCCGCCGGCGCGGTGGGACCAGGCGACGCCCGGCGGCCGCCATCTGCCGCGTGCTCGCCTCGGCCAGCTCGGGGTGCGCCAGCTGGGAGAACTCGTGGTCGATACCGGCGATCCAGGTCTGGGTGAACTCGAGGCTGAGCAAGCCGTACGCGGGATCACGCTCCTCCACCTGGTGTCCGAGCTCGGCCAGCAGCCGGGAGGCGCGGTCGAAGGCCAGGCGCTGATCGGCCGACAGCGGCGCGATCAGTCCGGACGGCACCTTGCGTGATACGGCGATGCGCAGCCGTCCGGGCTCGCGTCCGGCCGCCTCGGTGAAGGTCTCCCGGGCCGGGGGCAGGCGGTACCGGTCCTGGGGGCTGGCCCCCTGAAGCACGTCCAGCAGCAGCGCACTGTCGGCGACCGTGCGGGTGAGGGCGCCGAACGTGCTCAGCCCAAGCCAGCCTTCACCGTAGGGCTGCATGGACACCCGCCCCCGGCTGGCCTTCATCCCCACCAGACCGCAGCAGGCGGCCGGGATGCGGATCGAGCCGCCCCCGTCTGAGCCGGTGGCCGCCGCCACCAGCCCGGCGGCCACGGCCGAGGCCGATCCACCTGAGGAGCCTCCCGGCGTCCGGGATGGATCCCACGGGTTGCGAGTGATCCCATTGGCATCGCTGGCCGTCCAGGGGAAGATCATCAGCTCCGGCACGTTGGTGATGCCGATCGGGATCGCGCCGGCGGCCCGGAGGCGACCGATCACCTCGGCGTCAGCCGCCTGCGGGGTGCGATTGGTGGCGCGCGAGCCGTACGTGAGCGGCTGGCCCTGGACGGGTTGGTCGTCCTTGACGGCCACGGGGACGCCGGCCAGCAAGCCGGCGTCCCCGGCGTCGACCGCACCCATTTGGTCAGCCGCCGCCAAAGCCTCTTCGGCCATCACCGTACGGAACGCGTTCAGCCGCGGGTTGATGTCGTCGATCCGCCGCAGATACATCTCCACCAGCTCGCGCGGGGTGACCTCCCGCGCCCGGACGGCCGCCGCCAGCGCACCCGGTCCCGCGAAGGCCAGTTCGAGATCGGAGGTGGAGGTCATCGATGCCGGAGTGTTTCAGCTTTGCAGGGCGCTCAGCAGTTCCCGGACGGCCAGCGGATAGCGCCAGGTGATGCCGCCGTGCCGACCCTCGAACAACTCCAGCGAGTGCTCGATTCCGTGGGCGTCGAGCGCATCCGACACCGCCTGCGCCGCCAGATCCAGATACGCCTCGTCGCGGGTTCCGGCATCCAGGTAGATCCGCCGCATGCTGCGCAGCGCGTCGAGGTGCCGGGGGATCATCCGCACCGGGTCGTGCTCGAGCCAGCGGGCCCACACCTCGTCCACGAGGGCGCCCGTGGCCGGATCGAACGGCAGCAGCACCTGGCCGGGGCGGGCAGGGTCGGGAGAGTAGGCGGCGGCGTAGGCGTACATCTCGAGCGTCACCCCGTAGCGGCCGAAATCGAAGTTCTCGGCCGCCGCCAGACGCTCGAAGAACACCTCGAAGGAGCCGTCGAAATCGTCCCGCAGGGCCCGCGCCACGTCGCGGAACTCGGGCAGGTAGGAGACCTCGAACAGAGCGTCGCCCGCGTGCGAGGCCAGGGCACCGAACACGTCCGGCCGGCGCATCGGCACGGTCATCGCGCCGTAGCCGCCCGAGGACTTGCCGGCCAGCGCTCGGTGGTCCCGGTCGGCCCGTGTCGGGTAGCGCTGATCGACGAACGGGACCACCTCGTCGCACAGATAGTCCTGGTAGCGCCCGATGGCCGGCGAGTTGACGAACTGTGAGCCGCCCAGCGACGTCCAGGCGTCGACGAACACGACGATTCCCGGGGGCGTGTCTCCGGTCTCGAACAGGCGATCGAGCCGCTCGAACATCGTCGGCTCGAACGCGTCCCGCGCGAACCAGCGATCGAGTTGCCCGGTGAAGCCCTGAATCACATACACGGCGGGCACCGGGGCCTCGCCCACGCCGGGGGAGCGATACACGTACAGCGGGCGCCGCGCCGGATCGCCCAGGGGGTTGTCCGCCAGGATCTCCGACTCGACCACCAGCGTGTCGACGCTGCCGCGCAGCGGGCGCTCCCAGGGCGCGCCGACGGGATCGGAAACCTCCTTCAAAGGCACGCTGGCACCGTATCTGAAAGCCCCATGTCAGCCCGCCGTAGCGGGTTATAGTGAGTTGCGCTTTGCCAGATCGCACCGAAGTCATCAGCCGCAACGGAGCCGCGTCGGACATCGATGCGATCGAGACCAGCGAGTGGCTGGAGGCGATCGACGCCGTCGTCTCGCACGACGGCCCGGACCGCGCCCGGCACCTGCTCACCCGCGTCGTGGAGCGCGCCCAGCACTCCGGCACCGGTCCGATCGCCAGCCTCAACACGCCGTACGTTAACACGATCCCGGCTGAGCGGGAGGCCAAGCTTCCCGGCGGAGCGGAGGGGGCAGATATCGAGCGGCGACTGCGCTCGATCATCCGCTGGAACGCCATCGCGATGGTGGTGCGCGCCAACAAGGAGTCCTCGGAGCTCGGGGGCCACATCGCCTCCTACCAGTCGCTGGCCGTGCTGCTCGAGGTGGGCTTCAACCACTTCTGGCACGCCGCGTCCGAGGCTCACGGAGGCGACCTCGTGTTCTTCCAGGGGCACTCCTCGCCGGGCAACTACGCCCGGGCCTTCCTGGAGGGCCGGCTGACCGAGGCGCACCTGGACCGCTTCCGTCAGGAGGTTGGAGGTGACGGACTGGCCTCCTATCCCCATCCGTGGCTGATGCCGGACTTCTGGCAGTTCCCCACCGTCTCGCTGGGCCTCGGGGCGATCACTTCGATCTACCAGGCGCGCTTCATGAAGTACCTGACCGCGCGGGGCGTGGCGGACACGGACGGTCGCAAGGTCTGGGCCTTCCTGGGCGACGGCGAGATGGACGAGCCGGAGTCGATGGGCGCGATCGGGCTGGCCGGGCGCGAGCGGCTGGACAACCTGATCTGGGTGGTGAACGCCAACCTGCAGCGGCTCGACGGACCCGTGCGCGGCAACGGCAAGATCATCCAGGAGCTGGAGTCGGATTTCCGGGGCGCCGGATGGAACGTGATCAAGGTGATCTGGGGCTCGCGCTGGGACCCGCTGCTGGCCGCCGACGTGGACGGACGGCTCGAGCGGGTCATGGAGGAGTGCCTGGATGGCGAGTACCAGACGTTCAAGTCCCGGGACGGCGCCTACGTGCGCGAGCACTTCTTCGGGCGCGATCCGGTCCTGCTCGACCGGGTGTCCGACATGAGCGACGACGAGATCTGGCTGCTCAACCGCGGCGGCCTGGACCAGCAGAAGGTCTACGCCGCGTATCACGAGGCGGCCCGTCACACGGGTCAGCCGACGGTGATCCTGGCCAAGACGATCAAGGGCTACGGGATGGGCGTCTCGGGTGAGGGTCAGATGATCACCCACCAGGCCAAGAAGATGACCGAGGCCGCCCTGCTGGCGTTCCGGGACCGCTTCGAGCTGCCGCTCACCGACGAGCAGGTGCGCGCGGCGGAGTACTACAAGCCGCCCGAGGATTCGCCGGAGATGCGCTACCTGCGCGAGCGCCGGGCCGCGCTGGGCGGCTCGCTGCCCGCCCGGCGTCGCCGCGCCGAGCCCCTCCCGGTTCCCGACCTGGCGGCCTTCAAGTCCCAGCTCGAGGGAACCGGCGAGCGCGAGGTCTCCACCACCATGGCATTCGTGCGCGTCCTCGCCACCCTCCTGCGAGACAAGCAGATCGGGCGGCGCATCGTGCCGATCGTCCCCGACGAGTCCCGCACGTTCGGCATGGAGGGCATGTTCCGGCAGGTGGGGATCTACTCACCCCACGGGCAGCTCTACCAGCCTCAGGACTCGGAGCAGCTGATGTTCTACAAGGAGGACGAGCACGGCCAGATCCTGGAGGAGGGCATCACCGAGGCCGGCTCGGTCTCGTCCTGGATTGCCGCCGGCACCTCCTACAGCGCCCACGGCGAGCAGATGGTGCCGTTCTACATCTACTACTCGATGTTCGGCTACCAGCGCGTGGGCGACCTGATCTGGTCGGCGGGCGACGCGCGCACTCGGGGATTCCTGCTCGGCGGCACCGCCGGGCGGACGACCCTCAACGGTGAGGGTCTCCAGCACGAGGACGGCCACAGCCACGTGCTGTTCTCCGTCGTGCCGAACGTCCGCGCCTATGACCCCACCTTCAACTACGAGGTGGCGGTGATCATCCAGGACGGCCTGCGCCGGATGGTCTCCGAGCAGGAGGACGTCTTCTACTACCTGACGCTGATGAACGAGAACTACCAGCACCCGGCCATGCCCGAGGGCGCCGAGGAGGGCATCCTGCGCGGGATCCACCCGCTGCGCAAATCGCGGGGGGCCAAGCTGCAGCTGCTCGGCTCGGGCACGATCCTCCGCGAGGTTCTGGCGGCCGCTGACCTCCTGTCCGATGACTGGGGGATCACCGCGGACGTGTACTCGGTGACCTCGTTCACCGAGCTGCGCCGGGACGGGCTCGAGGTGGAGCGGTGGAACATGCTTCACCCCACGGACAAGCCCCGGCGATCGTATGTCGCCAAGACGCTGCGCTCGGTGCCGACGGTCGCCTCGACCGACTACATCCGGGCCTACGCTGACCAGATCCGGCAGTGGGTCCCCGGCTCCTACCGCGTGCTCGGCACCGACGGCTACGGCCGCAGCGACTTCCGGCGGGCGCTGCGGCGGTTCTTCGAGGTCGACCGCCACTACGTGACGCTGGCGGCGCTGCGGGAGGTCGATCCGAAGCTGGCGGCGCAGGCGATCAAGAAGTACGGGATCGACGCCGACGCGCCGATCCCCACGGAGGTCTGATGGCCACGGCTGAGCTCGTCCAGGTAACCGTGCCGGACATCGGGGACTTCGAGGATGTTCCGGTGATAGAGATCCTCGTCGCAGAAGGCGATTCGGTGGCAGCGGAGGACCCGCTGGTCACCCTGGAGTCCGACAAGGCCACGATGGACGTTCCCTCGCCCTCCGCCGGACTGGTGCGGGCGCTGCACGTATCGGTGGGCGACCACGTCTCACAGGGAAGCCTGGTCCTGGACCTGGAGCCGGCGGACGGAGCCTCGCCACCGGCCGGACCTGCTCAGGCCGAGCCCGCGGCCGGACCTGCCCAGGCTGAGCCGCCTGCGGAACCCCCGGCCGAGGCCGATACCGAGCAGGCTGCGGCCAGCGCGTTCGGTGACGGGGCGCCTCCCGCGCACGCGGGCGCCGGAAGCGGGCCCACGCCCCCAGCCTCCGTTCCGGCACCGACCGCACCGATCGAGCCCACGACGCCTGCTGCCCCGAGCGGAAACGGGCGCGGCGACATCTACGCCAGCCCGTCGGTGCGCCGCCTGGCCCGTGAGTCCGGCGTCGACCTGAGTCGAGTGACCGGCACCGGACGGAAGGGCCGGATCACGCCCGACGACGTCCGAGCGGCGGGTGACGGAGACTTTGCCCAGCCGGCGGGCGCACCGGCGCCGGGAGGTGTCGGCGCCGGCGAGCTGGACCTGGCGCCCTGGCCGAAGGTGGACTTCGAGAAGTTCGGGCCGGTGGAGCGCGTGCCCCGCTCGCGCATCCAGCGGATCTCGGCTCCGAACCTGGCCCGCAACTGGGTGATGATCCCCCACGTCACCCAGAACGACGAGGCCGACATCACCGAGTTGGAGTCCTGGCGCCGTGAGCTCAACCAGGAGTACTCCGGCGAGGTCAAGGTGACGATGGTGTCGTTCCTCGTCGCCGCCTCGGTGGCCAGCCTGAAGGCGTTTCCCAAGTTCAACTCCTCGCTGGACGGCGACGATCTGGTGCTGCGGCGCTACTACAACGTCGGCTTTGCCGCTGACACCCCCGGGGGGCTGGTGGTGCCGGTGATCAAGAACGCCGACAGCCTCGGCTTGCTGGACATCGCCCGCGTGCTCACGGAACTGTCCGGCAAGGCCCGCCAGGGCAAGCTGGCACCGGGTGACATGAACGGCGGCACGTTCACGATCTCCTCGCTCGGTGGGATCGGCGGCACCTCGTTCACCCCCATCATCAACGCTCCTGAGGTGGCGATCCTGGGGGCGACCCGCTCCGCCATGCGACCCGTGTGGAATGGATCCGAGTTCGTTCCGCGCCTCATGCTCCCGCTGTCGCTCTCCTACGACCATCGGGTGATCGACGGCGCCGACGCCGCGCGCTTCGTCTCGCACCTGGCCGGCGGCCTCAGCGACCTGCGCCGGATCCTTCTGTGACTCCAGTCGAGGTGCGCGTCCCGGACATCGGGGATTTCGCCGATGTCCCGGTCATTGAGATCCTGGTCGCGGCCGGCGATGAGGTGGCGGTGGAGGACTCGCTGGTCACGCTCGAGTCCGACAAGGCGACGATGGATGTCCCCTCCCCCGTCGCCGGCAAGGTCGGTCAGCTGCGGGTTTCCGTGGGCGACCGGGTTTCCGAGGGCAGCGTCCTGCTCACGATGGAGGCGGCGGACGATGCGGGCGCGGAATCCGAGGCCGCCGGCGCCGAATCCGAGGCTGCCGGCGCCGAATCCGAAGCTGCCGGCGCGGCGCATCCAGTCGCCGAGGGCGCCGGACCCCCGGCCGCCGGCGAGCAGGCACCCCCCGGTGCGCAGGCTCCCGCCGGCACGACTGAGGCGCCCGACCTACCCCCCGGCCGCGGAGCTCCCGGTCCTCCCCCACCCTCGGACCGCGATGCCCAGGTGCTCGTGCTGGGCGCCGGTCCGGGCGGCTACACGGCGGCCTTCCGCGCCGCCGATCTCGGGCTGAAGACGGTGCTCGTCGAACGCTACGACCGACTGGGGGGTGTCTGCCTGAACGTCGGCTGCATCCCATCGAAGGCGCTGCTGCACGCTGCACGCGTGCTGGCCGAGGCCGAGGAGATGGCGGCGCACGGGATTCGCTTCGGAGAGCCGTCGATCGACCTGAGCGCGCTGCTGTCGTGGAAGACGGGCGTCGTCGACCGGCTGACCTCGGGGCTGTCCGGCCTTGCCCGCCAGCGCAAAGTCGAGGTGGTCACCGGCGCGGCCAGGTTCACCGGCCCTCATTCGCTCAGCGCCGGCGAGCGCGAGATCACCTTCGACCACTGCATCATCGCCGCGGGCTCCGAACCGGTCCGGCTCCCATTTCTTCCCGACGACGATCGGGTGATCGATTCCACGGGCGCCCTGTCTCCCCCGGATATCCCGCGGCGCCTGCTGGTCGTCGGCGGCGGGATCATCGGACTGGAGATGGCCACCGTCTACGACGCGCTGGGATCACGGGTGACAGTGGTCGAGATGATGGACCAGCTGATCCCGGGCTGTGACCCAGACCTCGTGCGCCCGCTGCACAAGCGCATCCAGGATCGCTACGAGGCCATCCTGCTCGGCACGCAGGTCACGTCGGTCAAGGCTCAGAAGAACGGCCTCAGGGCCGAGTTCTCCGAAGGCAAGCCGCAGATTTTCGATCGGATACTGGTGTCGGTGGGCCGGCGGCCGAATGGTGCGGAGATCGGTGCCGATGCGGCCGGCGTGACCGTGACGGAGCGCGGCTTCATCCCCGTCGACCGCCAGATGCGCACGAACGTCGATCACATCTACGCGATCGGCGACATCGCCGGCGAGCCGATGCTCGCTCACAAGGCCACGCACGAGGGCAGGGTGGCCGCCGAGGTGATCGCCGGCGATGCCGGCGCCGCATTCGATCCCCGAGCCATCCCGTCGGTGGCCTACACCGACCCGGAGGTGGCCTGGATGGGCCTCACCGAGACGGCTGCCAAGGCCGAAGGCGTGGAGTACGAGAAGGCGACCATTCCCTGGGCCGCGTCCGGCCGAGCCCTCGGCCTGGACCGCCCCGAGGGCATGACCAAGCTGCTCGTCGAGCCGGGGACGCGCCGGCTCCTGGGCGCGGGCATCGTCGGCGTCAACGCCGGCGAGCTGATCGCCGAGACGGTGCACGCATTGGAGATGGGATCGGATGCCGAGGACATCGGCCTGACCATCCACCCCCACCCCACCCTGTCCGAGACGGTCGCCTTTGCGGCCGAGATGGCGACCGGCACGATCACAGACCTGATGCCGAAGCGCCCGCGCGGCGGCGGGCGAGCAGCGCCGCAATCTCGCTGACCACAGCCTGGAGCTCCTGCATCACGCGCCGGTCTCCGAACCGCGCCACCATCGTGCCGCACAGCTGGAGCTTCACGTCCCGGCGCCGATCCTTCTCCCGGGCGGCCGGCGTCCTGTGCCAGAAGTCGCCGTCGACCTCGACGACCAGCTGCTCCCGCCGCCAGTAGAGGTCCACCAGTTCGCCCTCGACCAGCGTGTTGACCTGCGGCTCGGGCATGCCGGCGGCCCGCAGGCCGGCCAGCAGCCGCCGCTCCACGTCCGACTGGGTCCAGGGCGGCTCGTCCGCTACCTGACTCATCATCGCGCGCAGGGTCCTGGTGGAGCGGCCGGGGTTGCGCGCCAGCATCGCTTGGTAGCGGGCGGCGTCGAGCCCTTCCTGTCGCTGGGCAGCCTCGATCGCCAGCCGCGTCCACTGCTCATCCGAGGTCTCGGCGTAGTCCAGGAGCGTCCGCTCCAACGAGGTGACCGGGATGCCATCGATCGTGGTGCAGTCGTCGGGGTGGAGATGGCGGACGCCGTGGACGTGGATCCCGGGCTGCCCGGCCCGATGCCCCGGCACCGTCACATCAATGTCTCCTTTGGGAGCCGGTCGAAGGGCGTGCAGCGCCGCCGCCGCCCGGTGGCTCAGAACCGCGTTGGGCCCGCAGGCCAGAACCGCCGCCATCCAGCGTGCTCTGAGCGTGAGGCGAGTGTGGCCGACCGCATAAACGCCGCGGTACAGGCGGTGGAGCCGGCCGGACGCCAGGTCTTCGGTGATCTGGTTCCGCGAGTACCCAATCATGAGCAACTGCCATCTCGCAGCGACGCCATGTTGCATCGAAGCCAGCTTCGCGAGCCTCCACCGGGGTGATTCATCTATTGCTGCCATAGCCAGCACTCGATGCATCACCCCGGTCATTGACCAAGCGTCTCATCCCCCCTTCGTCGCGGCTGTTACAGACAGCACCAACCCTGCGCCAATTCACCCGCGCCTCCGTTACAAACGAGCCGCGGTCGCGATCAGCGCCCCCGGCGCCGCCTCACCGCCCGCACCACCACGAGCCCGGCCGCCACCCCCAGCAGCCGCTTCCGCGACCGCCGCCGCGCTTGGCCACCCGCCCCATCCGGCGGCAACGCGTGGTGGCGGCCCGCCGGCATCGCGTACTCCTCGGCCGACAGGACGTCGTGCGGGGCGGGATCGTCGCTGTGCTCGTCGCGGGGGGCATGCCGGCTGCCGCGATCGGCGGACGGCATGGCAAACGCCTCGGCGGCGAGGATGTCGTGGGCCGGCTCCCGGTGCAGACCGGGATCGCCCTCGCCCATCGCGAATGCCTCGGCGGCCAGGATGTCGTGCGGCGGCTCGGAGCCGCGCTCGCGGGCCTCGTCCCGCTCACGGTCCATGGCCGGATGTTCGCACAGGTTCGAGCCTCGCAGGACCCGAACCCCCGGTATCCGTATCCGCTTGCGATAATCTCAGTCGCAGGGACTAAGATCCCTACGCAAGCAGTGCTAAGCTTTGCTTACTTCTGATAAGTGCCTCTCGAAAGTGAAGTCTTGATGACCCGTCTTCTACTCGTTCCCCTTGATGACGCTGTCGTCTTCCCGGGCATGTCAGTAACCCTTGCTGTCGAAACCGGGACCGACGAGGAGCGCGTATTTCTGGTGCCGCGCCACGAGAAGGACTTCGCCGCGATCGGCACGGTGGCCGAGGTGTCCGACCGCATCCGCCTGCCCGGCGGAGCTCGCGCGTCGGTGCTCAACGGCCTGCATCGCGGCGTGGCCGGTGCCGCGCACACGATGCCCGACGGCCGGCTGTTCGTGGAGGTGGAGGAGCGTACGGATCCGTCCGGAGTCCCCGACGGCCGCACGCGGCAGCTCGAGCGCGAGTACCGCGCCGTGGTCGAGGAGATCCTTGACCTGCGCGGCGACGACGGTCGCGTCCAGGCCTTCCTGCGCAGCATCACCGAGCCCGGCGCCCTGGCTGATACCAGCGGCTATTCCCCGGACCTGACCTACGAGCAGCGCGTGCAGCTGCTCCAGACCGTCGAGGTGGCGGACCGGCTGGAGCTGGCACTCAGCTTCCAGAAGGAGCGGCTGGCCGAGATGCAGGTCCGCAAGCGGATTCGCGAGGACGTGGAGTCAGGCGCCGAGAAGCAGCAGCGCGATTATTTCCTGCGTAAGCAGATGGAGTCGATCCGCAAGGAGCTCGGCGAGGACGACGCATCGGTCCTGGAGGAGTACCGGACCAAGATCGCCGAGGCCGGCATGCCGGAGGAGGTCAGGGAACAGGCCGAGAAGGAGCTGGGACGCCTGGAGCGAGTCGGCGAGCAGTCGGCCGAGTCCAGCGTGATCCGCACCTACCTGGATTGGCTGATCGCCGTGCCGTGGAATCAGCGCTCCGACGAGCGCCTGGATCCGCAGTACGCCAGAGAGGTCCTGGACGCCGACCATGCCGGACTGGAGGATGTGAAGAACCGGATCGTCGAGTACATCGCCGTCAAGAAGCTCCGCGAGGAGCGCGGCCTCGGCACCCAGAACGACCAGCCGGCACAGACCAGCGAGGATCAACGTGACAGCGGCGCGGATCAACCCGCGGATCAACCCGCGGATCAACCAGATGGCGATGCCACCCCCTCCCCCGCGCCACGCCGCCGCAATGAAGGAGGCGCGATCCTCACCCTGATCGGGCCTCCCGGCACCGGCAAGACCTCGATCGGCGAGTCGATCGCTCGGGCCACCGGCCGGAAGTTCGTGCGCATGTCGCTGGGCGGCGTCCGCGACGAGGCCGAGATCCGGGGCCATCGGCGCACCTATATCGGCGCGCTGCCGGGCCGGCTGGTGAGGGCCCTGCGTGATGCCGGAACGATGAACCCGGTGATCATGCTCGACGAGGTCGACAAGGTCGGCGCCGATTGGCGTGGCGACCCGAGCTCCGCCCTCCTCGAGGTTCTCGACCCCGCCCAGAACCACAGCTTCCGGGATCACTACCTGGACGTGGAACTCGACCTGAGTGGCGTGCTGTTCATCGCCACAGCCAACGTGGCCGACGGCATCCCCGGACCGCTGCTGGACCGGATGGAGGTGATCCGCTTCGACGGATACACGACCTCCGAGAAGGTGGCCATCGCCCGCGGGTACCTGTTGCCGCGCCAGCTGGAGCGAAACGGGCTGCGTACCGACGAGGTGGAGGTCTCAGACGACCTGCTCCGGACCGTCGTGACCGAGTACACCCGGGAGGCCGGGGTGCGCAACCTGGAGCGGGAGATCGGGACCTTGCTGCGCAAGACGGCGACGAAGATCGCCTCCGGCGAGCAGCAGGCGCCGATCGCCATCGACCTGGACAGTGTTCGCGCCGCCCTGGGACGCCAGAAGTTCTTCCAGGAGTCGGCGATCCGCACGGCCGTGCCCGGCGTGGCCACTGGTCTGGCGGTCACCGGCACCGGTGGCGAGGTGCTGTTCGTGGAGGCCACGGCCATGCAGGGCCGTCCCGGCCTGACCCTGACCGGCCAGCTCGGCGACGTGATGAAGGAGTCGGCCCAGATCGCGCTGTCCTATGTGCGCGGCCATGGCGACGACCTGCATATCGACGGTTCGGCGTTTGAGGACCGCACGTTCCACGTCCACGTGCCCGCCGGAGCTATCCCCAAGGACGGCCCCAGCGCTGGCGTGACGATGGTCACGGCCTTCGCCTCCCTGCTCACCGGCCGGCCGGTCCGGCATACGGTGGGGATGACCGGCGAGGTCACGCTCCAGGGTCGGGTGCTGCCGATCGGCGGGGTCAAGCAGAAGGTGCTGGCCGCCCACGCCGCCGGCCTGACCGAGGTGATTCTGCCGGAGCGCAATCGCGGAGACATGGACGATGTGCCCGAGGAGGTACGGCAGGCCATGAAGTTCCACTTCGCGATGACGATCGACGAGGTGCTGGCCGTGGCGCTCGAGCCCGCGGTGATCAGCTCGGCCGCCTGATCACAACTCGGCCGCCTGATCTCCTCTCCGCACGGCGCGAACGATTCCCATCTCCATCCCAACGCATAGAAAAGGGCCCGGTGTCTCCCCAGACGCCGGGCCCTTGCAGCGAGGCGGGCACCGCCCCCCGCGGCGGACCATTCGGCCCGCCGGTCTGTCAGAACCTCGTGTAGCCGGTGCGCCCGATGAAGAATCCGTGGCCGTCGGACTCGAAGCACGTCACGCCGAAGGAGCGGACCTGGCAGGTGACGGACCCCACCTTGTCGTCATGGCCGGCCCGGATATAGGTGCCGGTGGGATCGAGCACGCTGTTGCGGGCGCATACGAAGTGGGAGGATCCGGACGATCCGATCATCAGGCCCTGGCCCCAGGCGGAGGAACCCGAATGGCACGAAGCGGGCCGATGCGGCGGCGACCAGACGCGGTGGCCGACGTCACAGCGGACGGTCCCGTTGGAGATCCGGCAGCCGACGTTGCCTCCCTCGGCATCAAAGCGACTGACGGACAGGGCGGCGGAGCGCGACGGGAGCCCGGCGCCGGAGGGAACCTTCGGGCGGACGTACTTGGTGTGGGTCACCGTGTGGGTGACGGTTCTCGTGTGGCTGACGGTGACGGTCTGGGTCCCGCCGCCAGAGGTGCCCGGGCTGGCGACGGATCCGGAGCCTCCACCGGCCGCAATGGATCCGGCACCCGCGTGGGTGCCACCAGTGGACTTCGAGCCGGATTTCGACCCGGACTTACTCTTACCGGACTTGCCCTTGGCCGCCTTCGGCGCCGTGCCCGGAGAACTTCCGCCCGCCGGCACCAGATTGGGGTTGAACGCGTTGGTGCCCGTGGTTGATGTCCCAGCAGTGGTGCTTGACCCGCCTCCGGACGAGGCGGTGCCACATCCGGCCAGCAGTGCGGCGGTCGCCAGAACGGCAAGTGGAGCGCCCGCCCGACGCAGGTTGAGGCGCGCGAAAAGTCGGCGCGGCGCGCCTGACCAGCTATCAGTTTCCATTTGGACCAATGACACGAACTAAGCGGATGGGTAGGTTCCTTGCATGAGCACGATCAGCGCAGCCAACGAAGAGAAGGTCCTCGCCGAAGTACCCACTCAACTACTTATCGGCGGGAATTGGAAAAAAGGTGAGCAAGGAACGCTAGCCGTGGAGGACCCGTCAACAGGCCAGACTTTGGTCGAGGTTGCCGATGGTTCTCCTGACGACGCGAGAGCCGCCCTCGACGCCGCCGTGGCGGCTGGCCCGGAGTGGGCCGAGCACCCACCGCGGGAGCGGGGCGAGATCCTCCGGCGGGCCTTCGAGACGATCATCCAGCGGGCCGACGACCTCGCCCTGATCATGACCCTGGAGATGGGCAAGCCGCTCAAGGAGTCGAAGGCCGAGATCACGTACGCAGCCGAGTTTCTGCGCTGGTTCTCCGAGGAGGCGGTGCGGATCGACGGCCGCTATGCCGTGGCCCCGAACGGCCAGGGACGGCTTCTGACGATGCGCCAGCCCGTGGGGCCCTGTCTGCTGATCACGCCGTGGAACTTCCCGCTGGCCATGGGGACCCGCAAGGTCGGCCCGGCCATCGCCGCCGGCTGCACGATGGTGGTCAAGCCGGCCCAGCAGACGCCGCTGTCGATGCTGATGCTGGCCAAGATCCTCCAGGAGGCCGGCCTCCCCGACGGCGTGCTCAATCTGGTCACCGCCAGCTCCTCCAGCGAGACGATGGCGCCGCTGATAGCGGACCCCAGGCTGCGCAAGCTGTCGTTCACCGGATCCACCGAGGTCGGCCGGGCTCTGATGAAGCAGGCCTCAGACGGGCTGTTGCGGCTCTCAATGGAGCTGGGCGGAAACGCACCGTTCATCATCTTCGAGGACGCGGACCTGGATGCGGCCGTGCAGGGAGCGGTGCTCGCCAAGATGCGCAACATCGGCGAGGCCTGCACCGCCGCCAACCGCTTCCACGTGGCCGAGTCGGTGGCCGGGGAATTCGCTGAGCGGCTGGCCGACCGTCTCGGGGCGATGAAGGTGGGACGCGGGACCGAGGACGGCGTCGAGGTGGGGCCCCTGATCGACTCCACCCAGCGCGACAAGGTGGCCGAGCTGGTCGACGACGCCGTTGGCAAGGGCGCCCGAGCACTGGTCGGCGGCCACGCCCGAGATGGCGCTGGGTACTTCTTCGACCCGACTGTGCTCACTGACGTGCCGGACCAGGCTCGGCTGCTCAAGGAGGAGATCTTCGGGCCCGTGGCGCCGGTGAAGGGATTCACAAATGAGGACGAGGCGGTGGCGGCCGCCAACGACACCGAGTTCGGCCTCGTGGCCTATGTCTTCACCAGCAACGTCAAGCGAGCCATCCGTGTGGCCGAGCGCCTCCAGACGGGAATGGTGGGCCTCAACCAGGGCATGGTGTCCAACGCTGCCGCGCCGTTCGGCGGCATCAAGCAGTCCGGCTTCGGGCGCGAGGGCGGCGTTGAGGGGATCGACGAGTACCTGGAGACCAAGTACGTGGCCATCAACATGGACTGACCGCCGAGTTCAGTTGACAGCGAGCAGGCGCCCGTTTAGGTTCGCCTAGGTCTGGGATCGCCTGAACAGCCACTACGGAGGTCGCCGTGTCTTGTCGTGCCCGCCTCGCCGCCCTAGCGCTCTCTGCGGCGGCCATGCTTGCCGTACCCGCCATCGCGCAGGCCGCACCGAACTCAGCCTACGTGGCCGAATACGGGGCTCAGACCGCGGATCACTACCTGATCGGCGCGGGCGGCGATCTGTCGTTCAGTAACTCGCAGCCCGCCGGCCAAGAGGCGTGG
Organism: uncultured Solirubrobacterales bacterium; assembly: GCA_963718545.1. Taxonomy (GTDB): domain Bacteria; phylum Actinomycetota; class Thermoleophilia; order Solirubrobacterales; family Solirubrobacteraceae; genus Palsa-465. Next base: position 1,852,288 of record CAVQZO010000002.1, read on the forward strand.
ATGCAGGCGATCACACCAAACGGGAAGTACCTTTACGTCGCCAACTACGCTGCCGGCACGATCAGCCAGTACAGCATCGGCACCGGTGGCAACCTCACGCCGCTGGCGACCGCGTCGCCGGGAGGCGGCGTGTACGAAATCGCGGTCAGCCCAGACGGGAAGAACGTTTACTTGGGCAGCTCCGCCGGGCTGTTCGTCTACCAGATCGGCAGTGACGGCACGCTGACTCAGATCCAGAAACTCACCACGGGCGTGTCCAACCCGGTGGGCGTGGCCGTCAGCCCAGATGGCTCCAGCGTGTACGTGGACAACACCGGGAACAGCACAATCGGCGAATTCAACCGAGCCACGGACGGTACCTTGACCGCTAAGCCGACAGCCAGCGTTCCCTCCGATGATGGCTTCACCGACGACGTCGCCTTCATCGTCATGACCCCGAACGGCAAGAGCCTCTATGCGGCCAGCGAGGACAACGCCAAGATCGACCAGTACACGGTGGGCAGTGGCGGCGAGCTGTCCCGCGACGCCGTGCCGTCGGTGGTGGCTCCGGAGGCACTCACCGAAACGCCCTACTTCTATGCGTTGACGGTCAGCCCCGACGGCCAGAGCCTCTACGCGCCTGACTACAGAAACGATACGGTCGATCAGTACGACATCGCGTCGAACGGCGAGCTGACGCCGAAAAGCACGCCCTACGTGGCAGCCGGCAGTGGCTCGATCTTCATCTGGTTCACCGCCGACGGCAAGAACGCCTACGTCACCAACTACAGCGCCGACACGATCAGCCAGTACGACGTCGCCTCGACTGGGGAGCTCACCCCGAAAACCGAAGCAACCGTGCCGACCGGCGCCAATACGTCGCCGATCTCGATCATGATCGCGCCGGACCAGGGTCCGGTGGCGATGTTCTCGACCATGGTGAAGGGCAGGACGGCCCAGTTCAACGCCACCAAGTCCTCCGACTCCGACGGCAACGTGGTGTCCTACCACTGGAACTTCGGGGACGGCCACACGCTGACCACGACCAAGTCGAAGGTCTCGCACACCTACAAGAAGGGCGCCAAGCACAAGGTCACGCTCACCGTGACGGATGATTCGGGCTGCTCCATCAGCCTGGTGTTCACCGGCCAGAACGCCTACTGCAACGGGACGAAGGCAGCCCGGACCAGCCATACCGTCAAGGTGGTGGTCAAGGCGCTGAAGCTCAAGGCGACTCCAAGCCGGGCCAAGGCCGGGCAGCGGACGTGTTACGCGTTCAGCGCCACCTCGGGCGGTCACGCCGTCAAGGGCGCCTCGATCAAGCTGGCCGGGCACACCGGGCACACCTCGAGCGCCGGGATGGCCACGCTGTGCTTGACGCTGAAGAAGGGCACGTACGCCGCCCACGCCAGCAAGTCCGGCTACAGGACGGCAGCCGCCCGCATCCGGGTCAGCGCGGCCAGCCCGGTCTTCACCGGTTAGACAAGCCCAAAATCGCGTAAAACCCCTGGGGATGGCCGACCCGCCTCCCCAGGGGATTAGCCGCCCGTACACGGCGGACCGGAGTAGCTGAGTGGTGCTCGCCGCCTTCTTCGCCAGCCATACGCTGCACGACCTGCTCAACCAGTACGGCTACCTGGCGGTGGCGCTGTTCGTGATGGTGGAGAGCCTGGGAGTCCCGTTTCCCGGCGAGACGATGGTGATCACCGCCTCCCTCTACGCGGGCGCGACGCATCACCTGGTCGTCTGGCTGATCTGGCTGACCGCCGCCGCCGGGGCAATCGTGGGTGACAACATCGGCTTCGCCATCGGCCGCTTCGGTGGCTACGCGCTGCTCCGGCGCTACGGATCCAAGGTCCGCCTCGACGAGGCCAAGCTGAAGGTGGGCCGGCTGATCTTCGACCGTCAGGGCGGGAAGGTGGTGTTCTTCGGGCGGTTCGTCTCGATCCTGCGCACGTACGCCGCCTTCCTGGCCGGCACCAACCAGATGACCTACGTGCGTTTCCTGCTGTTCAATGCCGCCGGCGGGATCGTCTGGTCCGGGATCTACTCGATCGCGTTCTACTACGCCGGATCGGGTCTCTCGAAGGTCCGCGGTCCGGTCGACTACATCCTGGGCGGCCTGGCCGTGGTGGTGGTGGTCTCGTTCATCGTCTGGCTCCGCCGGCATGAAAAGGGGCTGGAGGCCGAGGCCGAACGCGAATACCCCGGCTCGCTGGACGATCACATGGGCCCAGGCCGGGCCGCTGGATAGGGCCCGCGGATCTGCGGCCGCAGGCCGGGCACCGCAACCTGCGCCGCCGCCATCTGTTCCAGCAGTTGGACTACGGCGCCGGAGGGGTGTGGCCGATCTATATCCTGTCGGGGCAGCTCGTGGTGTCGGGGACGGTGCCGAAGGACACGGCGGGATGATCAGTTTGAGAAAGGTGTCGACATGAGACGAAGCATCTGGTGCGGAGCGCTGGTCACCGGTGTGGCGGCCATTGGGGCCGGCGGTTGGCTGGCGGTACCGTCAGGCGCTTCGCCGCAGCTGCTCGGTCCAGCTCGGACGTGGCACGGGACCCAGATCCAGTCCCTCGACCCGGTGCCGGCGCAATTCCAGCACGCCCGGACCGCGGCGATCCATGGGTCGATGGCGCGTTCGGCCTCGGCCTCGGCCACAACCACGACGACGACCACCACCACGACAACGACACCGACCACGACCACCCCCACGCCTCCGCCCAAGAAGAAGACGGTGGTCCTGTCCAACGAGAACAGCTTCAGCCACTGGGCCTACACCAACCAGATCGCCTGGATTCACAAGCAGCCGTCGGCGACGTCCAGGCGGATCGTGCGCACCAACTGGTACACCCCGGACGGGTTCCCGGAGCTGTATCTGCTGCTCAAGCAGAGCTACGATTCTCAGGGTCACGCGTGGGTCGAGCTGCGGGTTCCCGGCCGGCCGAACGGCCGGGTGGGCTGGGTGCCCCGGCGCGCGCTGGGCAACTTCCACCTCACCCACGAGCTGATCGTGGTCAACCGTGAGAAGGCCCGGATGTACCTGTACCGCCATGGACACCGCATCTGGAGCGCCCCGATCGGGGTTGGCAAGCGGTCGACCCCCACGCCCACTGGGCACTTCTGGATTCGCGAGCGGTTCAAGATCACCAATCCGAGCTCCGGCTATTACCCGTTCGCGTTCGGTACGACCGACTACTCGACCCTGACCGACTGGCCGGGCGGCGGCGTGGTCGGAATCCACGGGCCGTACTTCGACCCCAAGGGGATCCCCGGCCACATCTCGCATGGCTGCATCAGGCTCGAGGTGGCGGCCGACGCCTGGCTGGCGCACCACATCACGCTGGGCGTGCCGCTCCACGTGGTCTGAACCGGGCGCTCAGCGACCCGGCAGGTGATAGATGTACAGCCGTCCGGAAGTCAGATGGTTGTTGTCGTCGCCCACCGGCGCGATGATCCGGCCGCCGACCACGATCGGGCTGTTCCAGTGCCCAGCCTTGGCGGGCAGCGAAGCCAGCGTGTGCCCGGTCACCGGATTGCGGACGATCAGCCGTCCGTCGGGGTCGAACACGTAGAGCAGGCCACCGGCCAGGACGGGGCTCGTGCCCGCCTGCGGGTCGTGCCAGGCCACGAACAGCCGGCGGTTGCCACCAAGCTCATAGGCAGCCGTGCCGCCTCCCGTGGTCACGAACACGTAGATGTGGCCGCTGTGCCTCCACACCGCCGGCTGGGTGAACACATCAGTGGATCCGGGCGCCGCGATCTGTTCCAGCTGCCCGCCCGTCCGCCGGCCGGCTCGATGCCTGGTGCCGTCCAGGCGCCTCAGGTTGAGCAGCCTGAGGATTCCGTCCTTGCCACCCTGCACGGCCAGATGCAGGCCACCGATTACCGGCAGGACGGCAGGCTCGGTGCTGCCCAGGTCGCTGTCGCTCTGGTTGAGGAATTGCTGATTGCGCGGCGTCCAGTTGTGCAGCAGGCGGAGGGTCGGCGACAGCTCCAGAACGCTGTCCCCCCAATCCGTTGAGCCATTGAACGACCCATTGCCGGTGGCGATCAGGATCCGGCCGGTTCCCGGCTCGATCACCGATCCCGCCCGGCCGAGGATCGCCGAGTCGCTGGCCGGGCAGGAGGTCGGCGGATCGATCAGGTGCCGCCGGTTGGAGCACAGGGAGTTCCACACGTGCGTGATGTGCCCTGTCCTGCGGCTGATCAGCACGAGGTGGCCCTGGTAGACGGGGATGTCGCCGTTGTAGCCACCGGTCGCCGCAATCACGTTGCCGCCCTCGATGTTCAGCGCCCCTTCGATCTTCTCGCGACTGGCATTGAAGGTGATCTTCCGGCCCCACACCTGACGACCGTCGGAGATGCGCAGCTTGTGGATGTAGCCGTTCGGGCTGGGCGTGTAGACAAAGCGGGCGTCGGGGTCGACGATCGGCGACGCCGCGGTGATCTGTGGGCTGCCTTCCAGACGCGCCGTTCCGTGGGGCACGTACTTCCACAGCTTCCGGCCGGTTCGCGGATCGATGGCCAGGCTGATGCCATAGGAGGTCGTCACGATGACCACATCCCGGATCCGCCGTCCCACTCTGACGGCGTGCAACTCGACCGGGGCAGAATCGACCGTCCCGGGGAGATCCACGACGCGCGCCTGCAGCCTGTCCAGGTTGGCTGCGGTGATGCCGGTGTCGGCTGGGCCTACCCCACTGCGCTGGGCGTTGAAGTCGAACTGCATCCAGTCCCCGCCGGGGATCGACGCGGTGAAAGCCACCGGGCCCCCGGAGCCCAGTTCAGTGCGCTGAGCACCGCAGGCGGCCAGACCGGCTGCGACCGCGGAAACCGCCGCCGCGACAAGTGCTCGACGCAGAAGCATCTTCGCGTCATCGTAGCCCTGCCGCGCTCCACGAACGGTTGGGGCCGTGTCGCTCACCGGTGGACAATTGATTGGTTTCCCACCACGGAGGCGGTAGGCTTTCCGTCCATGTCGGTGCCAGGGGACACCGCGGAGCGCTTCGAGATTGAGGGGGACCCCGAACTCGAGGAGCTGCGCGACCAGGTTGCGAGGCTCACGGCCGAGCTGACCCGTCGCGAGCGCGAGGCCGAGGACAAGGAGCGCCAGCTGGAGGTCTACGCCGCCGACGTGCGGGAGATCTACAAGCAGGAGCGCTCGCGGGCCCAGCTGCTGATCAAGGCTTACCGGGCCACGGTCACGGCGCTGGCCAACGCGGTGGAGGCTCGCGATCGCTACACGGGCAAGCACGCCGAGCGTGTGGCCGCATACGGCATGGAGATTCTGCACCAGGTCGACCCGGGGCTGGCCGATGACCCGACCACCGAATTCGGCTTCCTGCTGCACGACGTCGGGAAGGTCGGCATCGCCGACGCGATCCTGCTCAAGGACGGCCCGCTCTCGAACGAAGAGCGCGCGCTTATGGAGCAGCACCCGATCATCGGCGAGACGATCGTGCGGGACTTCCTCGGCGACGGTACCGCCGTCGTCCGCTCGCATCACGAACGCTGGAACGGCCACGGGTATCCGGACGGGTTGGCCGGCGAGGCGATCCCGCTGCCTGCCCGGGTGTTCGCGGTGGCCGACGTGCTCGACGCGCTCACCTCCGACCGCCCATACCGTCCCGGCTCGCCCGTGGCCGAGGCGCGGGACATGATCGTGGCGCAGTCGGGTCAGCACTTCGACCCCCAGGTCGTGGAAGCGTTCCAGCGCATTCCCGACCAGCGATTCCAAGTGATCGGGGAGGCCGTTCAATGAGCGAGTCGGTACTCGTCGTCGACGACGACCCCTTCACCCGCCGGCTCATCACGACCACCCTGGAGGATGTCGGTCACTTCGACCTGTACGAGGCCGCCGACGGGGTCGCGGCGGTGGAACTGGCCCACACCATCGAGCCTCGCCTGGTGTTTCTGGATGTTGATATGCCCGGGCTTGACGGCTTTGCCGCCTGCCAGATGCTGCGCAGCGCGCCGGGCGGGGATGATGCGACGATCGTGCTGCTCGCCGATCGTCGCGACGGTTTCGAGCGCCTGGCTGAGGAGGGCGGCGCCGACATCCTCCTGACCAAGCCGTTCAGTCCCCTCCAGCTGCTGCGGATCCTCGCCGGACTGAACGGCGCCGCTGGGCGACTCGCGCAGCACGTCCGATCCGGCTGACTCCTGCCGATCCGGGAGTTCGCTGCGGCGCCGGGCCAGCCAGCCCAGCGCCCCCGGGTCAGCCGGGGACAGGCCGGCTACCGCAGAGCCGGCCTACGAGATCTTGATCAGAATGATCGTCACGGCCGCGAACGCGATGGCGAACCCGATCGTCCAGCGGTTCAGGTTCCGCTCCACCAGCGAGCCGCCGCCCAGCGGTCCGGCACCGCTGCCGACGCCGAAGGCACCTGACAGTCCGGAGTCCTTCCCGGAGTGCATGAGCACGAGGAAGATCAGCATGACGCTGACGAACACCTGAACGATGTCGAGGATGGTGACCATGTCTGAGGGATGGTAGCCGCTGCCGCCTGGGTGGTGGACCGCCGCTACGGCTCGCCGGCCTTGGCCTGATCCAGCCGGCGGAGGATCTCGATCGCCTCACTCCGGAGCGCCGAGTCAACGGCCTGAAAGTCCTCGTCGGACAGCTTGCCAGTCTGGTGGTCCAGCTCGGTGTCCCGGATCTCCCGGTACTTGGCGTCTCGCTGCGCCTCCAGCTCCAGCACCTCCGAGGAGACCTCCGGATTCTCGAGCTCGGCCTCGCCGCTGGCTCCCTCCGGTGGACGGCGCAGCGGCGCCGTGATCACGAACACGACGGCGAACAGGATGACCAGGACGATCACGTAGACCACATTCGCCTCCGCGCTAAACGGCTAGGCCAGCTCGCGAGCCAGCCGGGCGCGATACACGGCCGCGCTGCGCCGGCGCGCCAGGGCCGGGATCGGCCAAAGCGCAATCAGTCCCCCGAGCGCCACGATCCCCGCCCCCACCCAGACCCAGGTGACCAGCGGAGCCACGATGATCAGGAACTCCACTGGCCAGGTGTGGGTGATGAACCGGCGGGCGATCCCAGCCACCGCCGCGTCTCTGTAGGCGTAGTACTGGTGGAGGAACTGGTTCTGCTGGGTTCGCGACAGTCTCGACAGCTTGCTCATCACCGAGGACAGGTAGGCCGAGAAGTAGTGGTTGCCCTGATTGATGTATCCGGTCAGCGGCTGCGGGTTGGCTGAGGTGACAGCCCACAGATTGCGCGTGAACCCGGCGTCGAGACCGACCGAGCTGTCGGCCGAGCCCGCGAAGAAGCGGCCGATCACGCCCGTGGTCGAGTCGGTGCTCGGGTAGTAACCACGCGTCGTGAGCATGGTGGTCACGTGCTTGCCGCCCCTGGTCACGCGCAGAACTCCGCCGAACTGGATCTTGGACGCTGTGGCCGCCTCGGTTGGGCGCACATAGGTGAACCGGTAGCCATCGACCCGAGCGGCCTGTCCGGGCTTGAGCACGACATCCCGCGAGTGCTGGAAGGAGGACGATGCGGCCACCCCGATCAGCAGCACGGCGATGCCCAGGTGGGCCATATACCCGCCATAGCGCCTGCGGCTGCGGCGAACCAGGGATCCCAGGGCGACCGGCCACGCCTCGTGAGTGATCGCCCGCCGGGCGCTGGTCCCCCGGTAGAACTCCTGGACCACGGTTCCGATCACGAACGCGCCCAGCGTCCACATCGCGATCGCCAGGGGCTTGCTCGTTGCGTGGGCCAGCGCGAGCACGGCAATCAGCACGACAGCGGCCAGTGCGACCGGGAACGTGAAGTTGCGCCGCAGGTTGGCGACGGTGGCGCGCCGCCAGGAGATGATCGGCCCGATTCCGGCCAGCGCCACCAGGATCAGCGCCAGCGGAACCACGAACGGCGTGAAGGCGGGCGGTCCGACCGACACCTTGGTTCCGGTGATCGCTTGGGAGATGAGCGGGAACATCGTCACCCAGAAGATCACGAACACCATCGCCACCAGGACGAGGTTCTGCAAGAGGAACATCGCCTCGCGGGATAGGAGTGAGTCGATCCGGTGCTCGGACCGAAGCGCCGGGCGCCGGAACAGCACCAGCCCGATCGACCCGAGGATCATCACAGCCAGGATGGCCACGAACGGCACGCCGAGTGTGGAGGCGCCGAACGCGTGGATCGAGTCGAGCACACCGGAGCGAACCAGGAACGTCCCAAACACGGCCAGCGTTCCGCTGAGGAGGATCAGCGAGACGTTCCACACCTTCAGCATCCCTCGCTTCTCCTGGATCTGAATGGAGTGGATGAAGGCGGTGATGCACAGCCACGGCATCAGCGCCGCATTCTCGACCGCATCCCAACCCCAGTACCCGCCCCAGCCGAGCTCGGTATAGGACCACAGAGCGCCCAAGGTGATGCCCACGCCCAGAAACAGCCACGCGGCCAGTGCGAACCGGCGCGTGTCGCGGATCCATTCCGAGCCCAGCCGGCCGGTGATCAGCGCGCCGACGGCGAACGCGAACGGGATTGCCATCAGCGTGTACCCCGAGTAGAGCATCGGCGGGTGGAACATCATCGTCGGGTGCTGGAGCAGCGGGTCCAGGCCCGCGCCCTGGGTCGGCACCTTCGACGGGGCGAAGGTGTCAAACGGATTGGCGGCGAAGCAGGCCAGCGCACCGAAGAAGGTTGCGAACCCCATCAGCACCGCCGTGGCGTAGGGCGCTATCTCGCGCAGCCGCCGGCGCGTGGCGAACAGAACCAGGCTGGACCACAGCGATAGGAGCATCACCCAGAGCAGCAGGGACCCGGCTTGAGAGGACCAGGGCGCGGTCAGCTTGTAGAACGTCGACAGCGTGGTGGTCGAGGTCTGCGCCACGATCTTGAGCGAGAAGTCGTTGCGCTGGAAGGCGATCTCCACCAGCACGAATGCCGTGACCATCACTCCGGCCAGCGCGTAGACGGCCCGGCGGCCTGAGGCGACCCATTCGCGGCGACGGGCTCGCGCGCCGTAGATGGAGGCGCCGATCCCGTACAGGCTGATCGCCAGTCCAAGGAGCAGCAGCGTGCGGCCTAAGAGCGCCATGGGGGTTAGTTATAGGCGCCCGAAGCGGCCTGGTACTTCGACGGGCACTTGGTGGTCAGCGAGTTCGCCTGCCCGACGAACTTTCCGTCTCGGTCGGTCACGTCCAGCAGCACGGCGCGGCCCTGGGCGAACGGGTCGGGCACGATCCCGCTGTAGCGGACCGGCACGGCGACGTGCTGCTTGGGATCGCGGATGCTGAACAGCAGCGTGGTGCCCTGCTGGTGGACGGAGCCGTCCAGCACCGTGCCAGCCAGGATGTAGGTCCCGCCCGGACGAGCCTTGGCCAGCAGCTGCGACGCGGTGAACTCGTCGCGGCCTGCGTTGAAGCTGACGTAGATCAGGGCGGTGGCCAGAAGAAGGGCGGCGGACAACGCCACGGTCAGCCGGATGACGCGCTTACGGCTTGGATCCATGCGTCTGGCCATTCTCCCACAGGAGCCCTCCCCATCCGTCCGACCCGAGGTGAAAGCTTTGTTAGCGGCAGGTGAATCCCGCCCCGCCGCGCGAAACCAATTCCCGATTGTCCCGTTACTGGTTATAGATGACCACGCGATCGTTCAGCGCAAACAAGCTCGGACGCCGGATCCGCCCGCGGCAGGCGAGTCCGAACCGGTGGCCCCGCGGGCGTGAGGCCCCCCAGGCCTCACGGGAGCGGCGCGACCGGGACCCGAGCCAGGACACCGCCGTCTACACGTGCCAGTGCGGAATGGTGTTCGAGGCGCCCGTGAACACGTCGGTTGACTGCCCGCACTGCGGCGGCCAGCAGGCCTGGTAGCAAGGACGGCCCCCGCGGGGGCGCGGCATCTGCCACGCCCCCTGCAGTTCGTGGCGCTAGTGCTTGAGAACCCCGCGAGCGCTGGAGGTCCAGCTGTTCGTCAGGTCGCGGATGAACTTGGCCTGGGCCGTGGCCAGGTTCGAGATCCAGTCGATGTCGCTGCTGCCCGGGCCCTTCTCGATCCCGCTGGCGATCGTCTTGAGGGCCTTCTCGTAGGTGCTCAGCGTCGTTTCGCCGGCATCACGCCCCGCCTCGATGATGCGCTCGTTGAGCTTGCGCACTCGGTTGGCGATCGCCTCGACCCGGGCGTCCGCACCGGCGCTCGCCTTGGAGGCGGTGGACCGGGCTCCTGAGGTCGAGCGGGAGCGGCTGGCCGTGCTGCTGCCCGATTTCGTGGTGCGGGTGGACCGGGACCCGCCGCTGGAGCGAGCCGCTGACCCTGACCGCGAGCCGGACGCTGAGCTCGAGCGGGAAGAGCTGGTCTTGCGGGTGGTGGACCGTCCGGCCGAAGCGCCGCTCGACTTACCGGACCGCGACCGCGTGGACCGGGACGACGAAGAACTGGAACCGCTCGAACCTGAGGTACCGCGCTTGGGCTGCGGCATTCGATCTTTCTCCTTGCCTTGGTGGTGTTACGCGGGACCCTACCTCTTTTTCTTCGCTGCGAGCGACATGCGGCGGGTGGCCGTCGAGCGCACATGCGTGACTCATCTCACGCGATGGGTTTTGCCTCCGAATGGGTAGTCCCCCGACGAGATGCCAAATTACCCAGAGCCTCCCGAGATGCTTGCGCTGCACATTCGGGCGGCATCGCAACCCAGTGCCGAGAGTCAGCGGCTGCTGCGGGTACTGACCACGGCGCTGTGGCCCGGCGGCGCGGCCGACCGAACGGACCGGGTGGCCCGGGGTTGGCTGCGGATGTGGGGTCCGGTGCAGGTGGTGGTTGACCAACCGCACTGTGGCTGCGCGCACGGATTGTGCGCGATCTGCAACTGAAGCTCAGCGCACGCTGACCAGAATCACGGCCAGGGCCGCGCTGATCAGCCCGGCGATCTGACGCCGGCTCCAGTGCTCTGCCAGCAGGACTCGCGCCAGGAGCACGGTCATCGCGGGATACAGCGCCGTCAGCACGGCGACGACAGCCAGCTGTCCGTGACCGGTGGCGGCCAGGTACAGGAGGTTGCCGGAGCCCGCCAAGGTGCCGGCGAGCGCCGTCAGTCCGGCAGCTGATCGGGTCGGGCGACCGTGCCCGGCGACGCCCCGAATCGCCACCGGCAGCAGGAGGAGTACCGCAATCCCCTCCCCGGGGACCAGCGGCCAGGCGCCCGCCCGGGTTCCGGCCCGGTCGAGCGCGATCAGCAGAAGCGCGAATCCCAGCCCGGCGATGACGCCGAACCGCGCGCCCGACTGCTGCCCAGTCTTCCGATCCTCCTCCGGCTGCCAGGAGACCAGCGCAATGGCCGGAATGGCGATGAAGATCCCCGCCGCCGCCACTACCCCGAGCCGGTTTCCCAGGATGACCCCCAGCAGTGCGGGGATGACCGCGGTCAGGATCGCCGACAGGGTAGCCACGACGCTCATGCGCCCGACCGTCAGACCGTGGTACAGGGCGAAGGTCCCCGCCGCGCTGCCAACGCCGCTGAGCGCGCCCCACAGGAGCTCGGCGGAATCGGGCGCTCGAGCGCCGAGAATCAGTACCGCCAAAACGGCCAGCAGCGTTCCCAGCGCTGTCACCGCGGCGGTTACGGGCGCAGCCGTGTACCGACGGGAGGCCAGACCCGCCGAGAAGTCGCCGGTGCCGTAGCAGACGGCGGACAGCAGCGCGAGGAGAATCGCCACCGGTCAGGGCTCGAGCGGATGCAACCGGCCGTAGCCGATCCGGTTGACCGTTTCTCTCAGCTCCTGTTGCTGTCGGCTGGAGAGGACCCGCGGCGTGCCGATCATGGCGGCTCGCCAGTAGAGACCGGCGGCCCACTCCAAGAGTCGCGTCCGTTCCACCGCCTGCTCGGCGGCATCGCCGGTCGCCAGCGTCCCGTGGTTGGACATCAGGACGGCGTGGCGATCACTCAGCGCCTCGGCGGTCACCCGGGCAAATTCACGGCTCCCGAAGGGTTCGTAGGCGGCGACTCGAACCGCACCGCCCAGGTCGAGCATGTCCGGATGGATGCATGGCAGCTCGTCCAGCACGCAGGCCAGGGCCGTGGCCACCGGCGGATGAGCGTGCACAACGGCGCCCGCCCGGTATCGCCGGTAGATCTCCAGATGAAGCGCCAGCTCCGAGGTGGGCGCCAAACGCCCACCGACCACGTGGCCGTCGAGGTCGACGATCGTCACCTGCTCGGCTTCCAGCCGGCTCAGCCGGGCTCCCGTCGCGGTCACGGCGATCAGCCCGCCGGCCCGGGCACTCAGATTGCCCGCCGTTCCTGTCACGAGGTCGGAGGCCGCCAGCGCCCGGGCAGCGTTGACCAGGCCCCTGACGAGGTCATGCAGTTGGTCGGCTAGCTGTCCCGTGGGCGCGGTTTCCACAGCCCGCCACGCTACCCGAGCGAGGCGACTGGCGAGGGACGCTAGCGTGACGCTCCTTGTTCGAGATCCGCACCCGCTCCTCCACCTCACGTGCCCGCACCGGAACGCTCTGGCTGGCTCACGGCACCGTCGAGACCCCAGCCTTCGTCCCGCTGGCCACCCGGGGCGCCGTGAAGACCCTGGAGCCCAGAGACGTCATCGAGCTCGGCTTTGAGATGGTGCTGGGCAACACCTTCCACCTGTTCCTGGCGCCCGGCCACGAGCTGGTGGCCGAGTTCGGGGGGCTGCACGGCTTCATGAGCTGGAGCGCGCCGATCATCACCGACTCCGGAGGCTTTCAGGTGTTCTCTCTCGGGCACGGTGGGGTGGCGGACGAGATAAAGGGGCGCCGGCGGGGTCAGGAGTCGAACGGCGCGATCCTGGAGATCGCCGAGGCGGGCGTGCGCTTTCGCTCCTACGTCGACGGCGCGGAGCGGTTCATGGGACCGGAGACCTCGATGGAGGTCCAGGCCGCCCTGGGCTCCGACATTGCCCTCGTGTTCGACGAGTGCACGCCGTTCCACGTGAGCCGTGACTACACGGCCGCGTCGATGGCCCGCACCCATCGCTGGCTCGAGCGCTGCCTGCGCTGGCATGCCGAGCACGGAGAACCCGAGCAGATGGTGTACGGGATCGTGCAGGGCGGCGTGGAGCCCGACCTGCGCCTGGAATCGACCGAGACGGTGGCCGCCAGCGGCTGCCCGGGAATCGCGATCGGCGGCTCCCTGGGACAGGACAAGCCACAGATGCACGAGGTGGTGGGTTGGACGACCCAGACGCTGGCGCAAGTGGCTCCCGATCGCCCCCGCCATCTCCTGGGAATCGGCGAGATCGATGATCTGATCGCCGGGGTCGAGATGGGGATCGACACGTTCGACTGCGTGATGCCCACGCGGTTGGCCCGCCATGGTGTGGCGGTCGTACCCGACCCGGCGAACCGCTGGCGGGTGGATCTGTTCAAGGGCCGCTGGCGGAACTCTCAGGAGCCCCTGTCACCGGATTGCCCTTGCCCGGCCTGCCGGGCCGGGCACACCCGGGGTTACCTGCACTACCTGATGCGAGCTGGAGAGACCACCGGCGCTCGGCTCCTGACCCTGCACAACCTGAGCTTCATCGCGCGCCTGATGCGAGACCTGCGTGAGGGGATCGATGCAGACCGTCTTCCGGAGGTCGCCGCCGCGCTTCGTGCCGGCGCCTCTCCGACCGCGTCTCCCGGGACAGTCTGACCTCGGCCAGACTTGACAGCAAGCGACTTAGATTTTATAGTTGTCGATGTCGTCGTAGACTTGCTGCTCAGGAGGTCATATCAATGGCACTAATCCGCTGGGAGCCCGCTCGCGAGCTCCAATCCGTGCAGAGCGAGATCAATCGCCTGTTCAACACCCTGTTCGACGCTCCGGCGCCGGCCACAGGCCTGGGCCAGCGACGCTGGATCCCGGCCATGGACCTGGTGGAGACCGACAGCGACTTCGTGCTGCGCGCCGATCTACCCGGCCTGAGCGAGAAGGACGTGAAGATCGAGCTGCAGGACAACGTTCTGACGGTCTCGGGCGAGCGCAGGACCGAGCACGAGGAACGCAAGGACGGCTACTTCCGCCTGGAGCGCGCCTCGGGAGCCTTCTCCCGCTCCCTCACGCTGCCTGAAGGGGTCGACGCCAGCAGCGTCACAGCCACCTTCACGCAGGGCGTCCTGGAGATCCACGTTCCCAAGCCCGAGGTCCGCAAGCCCCAAAAGGTCGAGATCTCGGTCAGCGGCTCAGAGAAACAGGACACGATCGAGGGCACAGAGAGCAGCGCCGGCAACAGCTCCGACCCCGCTCTAGCTCAAGCATCGGCGTAGTTCGTTTTAGCGAGGGCGCCCTGTCCGGCGTCCGGCAGTCTTGCGAGGCCCGGTGCGATGCATCGGGCCTCACCCGTTTGGCCGAGCGCAACTGCCGGAGGCCGTGCAGGGCGCCTGGGCGACCCTACTTCTTCGTATTAGCCCCGATCAACCCATCCAGCTGATGAATTGCGCTCTGGGCGTCGTGCCCGATTATCTGACGGGTGTGCACGAGGCTCGACGACGTGCCGGTCGCCACCACCACGATGATGATGACGATCGCGATGATCACGATCAGCAGCAGGGTGAGGCCGAGCGCCCGGCGTAGTGGGCTGCGCCGCCGGGGCTGGCGGCGGGACGGCTCCGGCTCGCGGGCGCGGGCAAGCGGTGCCCCGGCCGGGACCGTGCGAGGACGCCGCGGGTTGATCCGGGTTTCCTCGGTGGCCGGGCGAGCGACACGGGTGGCCTGAGTGGGACTGTCCGGCGGACTCAGAACCCGAGTGGCTCCGGTTCCCAGACGCTGCGTTGGGCGGCGGCTACCAAACGGCGAGATGCCTTGTGCGCCCTGCCTGAGCGCCTCCGCCAGCTGCAGCGCGTCGCCCGGTCGCTCCTCCTTGTCGATCGCCAGCGCCGCCAGCACGGCCTCCCCCAGCTCAGGCGGGACCCGGGGATTGAGCTGCTGAAGCGGCAGCGGAGATTCACGCTGCTGCTTGAGGGCGAGCTCCGAAAGCGATGTGGCCTCATAGGGCAGACGCCCGCTCAGTAGCTGGTAGGCCACGACTCCAAGCGAGTACAGGTCGGCCCGCGGGCCCGCCTCCTCTCCCCTCGCCTGCTCGGGCGCCAGATACGCGGCCGTTCCGAGCACGGAGCCGACCTGGGTGATGCTGGACTGATCGGTGGCCCGGGCGATGCCGAAGTCGGCGAGCTTGACCACGTCAGAGGTTGAGACCAGGAGGTTGCCGGGCTTGACATCGCGGTGCACGACGCCGTTGCGATGGGCGTACTCCAGGCCGCGGCAGGCCTGGGAGACGATCTCGACCGCCTGATCGACGTCCAGGTGGCCGCGGTCACGCAGCAGCTCCGCGCAGGACTCGCCGTCGACATGCTCCATCACGATGAAGTGCTGATGGCTTGACTCGTCGAGGCCGAAGTCGAACACCTGCACGATGTTGGGGTGCACCAGCCGGGCCGCGGCCAGGGCCTCGCGGCGAAACCGCGAGACGAAAGTGGCGTCGTCGGCCAGATGCTCGGCCAGCAGCTTCACGGCCACGTAGCGCTCTAGTCGCTGATCGAACGCCAGGTGCACCGTGGACATGCCACCCACCCCGAGCCGACGCTCCACGCGGTAGCGCCCGGCGATCGTGAACGTGGCGCTGCTCACGAGTGCGCCCCGCCCGTGCCGGAACCGTTGTCCTGGGCCTGGCCGTTGCCATTCCCGTTGCCGTCGCCGCCCGACAGGCCGACCCCGCCGCTGCCGGGGCCGGTGGGGGTCGTCTGGGTCGTCGTGGTCTGAGTGGGGGTCGTCGGCGTGGTGGACGTCTGGGTGGGAATCGTCGGCGTGGTCGTCGTGGTGGTCGTGGTCTGGGTGGTGGTGGCCGGGGTCGTCGTGGTCTTTGGCGTCGTGTGGTGCACAGTGTGCGCCGGGCACTTGTTGGCCGCGAGCTGGCTCAACCGCGAGGCGCCCTGGTCGAGGTTGGCCACGAGGCTCTGGTCCACGGAATTCAATCCGTCGACGGTGCTCCGGAAGGTCGTGATCTGGTTGGCGGCCTGTTGGCACTGCCGGGCATTGAGCGACTGCGAGACCTGGGTGAGCTGACCCTTGAGCTCGCTGGCTTGGTCGGCGGACAGGAGGCTGCCGCTGGTTCCGCAGGCTGCCAGGCCCGTGACAGTGAGAAGAAGGCCGCCGACGCTGAGTGCCCTGTTAGCGAAGCGCATCGGCCCACTGACTTTAGCCGGTGGGGCGGTTGACAAAGAGTTAGGAAGCACGGTTGACGGCCACTGTGAGCTAACTCTCACTGCCCGAACTGCAGGCGCTCGGCGAGCGACTCGGGCAGTCGCGCGTCCCGGATCGCCCGGGCCGCGCCTTCGACGTCGTACTCCACCCGGTGGTAGATCGCCCGCCACCCGTCCAGGTCGAGCTCCAGCCAGGCAGCGCGGGGATCCCCGTCCCGGGGCTGCCCCACGCTCCCGGGGTTGATGATCCACTCCCCTGACCCGATGTCCAGATCCTCGCCGTTGGTCCGCGTCTCCCCGGTGGTCGTCCCGCCCTCGGGCCGCCGGAAGGACAGGGCCACGTGGGAATGACCGACCAGGCACACGCGCCGGGCCTGCGCATTCAGGCAAAGATCCGCCTGCAGCGGGGAGAGCACGTACTCCCACACGGGATCCCGGGGGCTGGCGTGGTAGAGCCCGACTGCCTCCCCGTCGTTGAGCGGCTCCAGCGACCGCAGGTAGGTCATCGTCTCCGGACGCACCGTGGCCCGGGTCCACTCGGCGGCCAGGCGAGCTCCGGCCGAGAAGTCCCCCAGGGGAAGATCTCCGGTCACGCCCAGATCGTGGTTGCCGGCCAGCGTCACCGCACAATGGGCCTCGGCCCGCCATACGCAGGCGTCGGGTTCCGCGCCGTAGCCGACCAGATCTCCCAGGCACCAGACCTCGCTACAGGGGGAGCCGGCGATCTCCTCGAGCACGGCGTCGAAGGCGTGCCGGTTGGCGTGGATGTCGGAAACGATGGCGACCCGCACCGCGTACAGTGTCCCCGGTGAAGCGCTCCGAGGGCTTCCAGGTAGCCGCCACCGGCGCTCTGGCCCTGATTTCCGCCGAACTCGCCACCCGGCTCCTGGCTCCTCGGAAGCGGCTTCCACCTCCTGAGCCCGTCCGCCTTCCGGACTTCTTCAGCCCGGACGAGATACATCGTGCCCGCCGCTACCAGCGCCCCCAGACGGCCCTGTCGCTTGCGGGAGCTGTCCTGGACTCGGCCGCGCTCACCTGGGTCGTCCTGAGGTCCCGGGGGCGCCACGATCCAGCGCGCCGGCCGGGCTCGACCCGGGCAGCGGTGCTCCGAAGCGCCGCCCACGCCGCGGGACTGTCCGCCGGACTGTCCCTTCCGGGCCTCCCGCTGGCGGCCCTGGCGCGCCGACGCTCGCTGGCCATCGGGCTCTCCACCCAGGCATGGACGGATTGGCTGGAGGACCTGGTCAAGGCCACCGCTATCCAATCCACCCTGGCCGCCGGGGGCGGAGCTGCCGTCACCGCAGCCGCCCGGCGCTGGCCGCAACGCTGGTGGCTCGTCGCCGCCGGCGGCTCGGTGGCGTTCGGCGCCGGCCTGGCCGCCCTGGCACCCGTCGTGCTCGACCCGGTTTTCAACGACTTCACTCCCCTGCCGGAGGGCCAGATCCGACAGGACGTGTTCGACCTGGCGACGGCGGCCGGAGTGAAGGTCGGCGAGGTGTACTCGGTCGATGCCAGCCGGCGCACGACCGCCGTCAACGCCTACGTCACCGGCCTGGGTCCAACCAAACGGGTCGTGCTGTTCGACACCCTGATCGAGAACTTCAGCCGCGAGGAGGTCCGCGTCGTCGTCGCGCACGAACTGGGGCACGTGCGTCACCGCGACGTGGTGCGCAGCATCGCCCTGGCCACCCTGACCGCCCCCGCCGCCGCACTGGCCGTCCAGCGGCTGAGCTGGGCGCTGTCGCCGGCCCGCGGCGAGCCCGGTGCCCTACCGGCACTGGCCCTGGCGACCGGGCTGGTGTCCTCACCCCTGGGGCTGCTCGCCGGCCGGCTCTCGCGTCAGATAGAGAGGCAGGCGGACGCCTTCTCTCTGGACCTGGCAGACCGGCCGGATGCGTTCATCTCCTTTGAGCAGAAGATCGTGCGCCGCAACGTAGCCGACCCGGCGCCGCCCAGGATCCTCAACCTCCTGGCGTCGCACCCGCCGACGGATCAGCGGATCGGGGCGGCTCTGGCTTACGAGAGACGGGCGGCCTCAAAGGCCGCCCACTGAAGAAGTCGCTGGACGGGGCTCAGCCGTCGTCGCCGACGACGTCGGTGTCGTCGCCCGGCGAGTCCAGGCCGCCGTACTCGGGCAGGTTCTTGATGCTCTCCCGGGCCTGCCACTTGGAGTAGTTGTCCTGCATGGCGTCGATCAGCTCGCGCATGAACTTGGGCGAGAGGTTGATGCGGGACACGACCACGCCCGGCACCTCCTCGTCCTCGATCTCATGGTCCACGCGCGCGAAGGTGAGGCTGAACTCGTAATCCGAGTGGCTCACGTTGGCGAAGTTCGCGTAGTGCCCGGCCATCAGCTCGGGGGCGAAGTGGATGTTGATGTGGCGCTCAGGGGGATTGGGTGTCGTCATATGACACCTAGTATTCCCCACCGTGCGGATCATCGTCGTGGCCATCGGCCGGCTGCGCCCTCCATTCGCCGACGACGTCGAGCACTACCAGAAGCTTCTAAGCAGGCACGCGCGCCTGGAGCTGGTGGAGGTACGTGAGGACGAGCGGGTGGCGCGCCGGCTGCCCGAGCGGGCCTTCGTCTCGCTCCTCGATCTGGGGGGCATGGTCTACGACTCCCCCGGGTTCAGTCGCTTCCTGGAGGCTCGCCGGCAGAGCGGTCGAGACCTGTGCTTCGTCGTGGGCGGGCCATTCGGCCTCGATCTGGATCACGTCGACCACCGGCTGTGCCTGGGCAAGCTGACGCTTCCCCATCAGCTGGCTCGGGTCGTCCTGCTGGAGCAGATCTACAGGGCGCACAAGATCCTGGCCGGTGAGCCGTACCACTACTGACCCGGTCGGTACGCTCGGCAGGTGAGCTCCGTTCGCTCCTCAGATCCGGTGACCGACCTGCGTGCTGCGGTGCTCGAGGCCGTCACTGCGGTTCGGGGCGCGAGCGGTGATGACGGCCCTCCGGGCGCGCTGAGGCTCGAGCGGCCCAAGCGGGCCGATCAGGGCGACTACGCGACCAACGCCGCCATGCTGCTGGCGCCGGTGCTCGGTGCCGCCCCCCGGGAGATCGCAGCGCGGGTGGGCGACGCGCTGACCGAACGGCTGGACGAGCGGCTGCTCCGCTTCGAGGTCGCCGGACCCGGATTTCTCAACCTGGTGCTGTCGGACCTGTGGTATCGGGATGCGCTGCGGGCGGTCCTGGAGGCTGGGGAAGGCTTCGGGGGGAATGGGACCGATGCTCCCGAGCGGGTGCTTGTGGAGTTCGTGTCGGCCAACCCCACCGGCCCCCTGGTGGCAGCCAGCGGACGCCATGCGGCCTACGGCGATGCGCTGGCCCGCATCCTGGAGCACCACGGCGACACGGTCGCGCGCGAGTACTACTTCAACGACACCGGCTCGCAGATCCGGCGGCTCGGCGAGTCGGTCCGGGCGCGGGCGCTGGGCGGTGAGGTTCCCGAGGACGGCTACCAGGGCGAATATGTGGCCGATCTGGCCGCCGAGGTGGCCGGCGCGGCCGACGAGAGCGTCCCCGTGGACGACGTGGCGGCCGGCGCCGTGGCCATCCTGCTGAAGCAGATCCAGGGCACCCTGGAGCGCTACGGGGTGCACTTCGACCGCTACTTCAGCGAGCGCACGCTGCACGAGGGCTCGCCCAGTGAGCTCGATCGGGCCCTGGAGCTGCTCGAGCAGGGCGGTCAGGTGTATCGCTCGGAGGGCGCCGTCTGGTTGAGGACCACCACGTTCGGAGACGACAAGGACCGCGTGCTGATGCGCAGCGCGGGCGAGCCCACGTACTTCGCCGCCGACGTGGCCTACATGCAGAACAAGCGCTCCCGTGGCTGGGAGCGCCAGCTGGTGCCGGTGGGGGCGGACCATCATGGCTACATCGCCCGGCTGAAGGCGGCCTTCGCGGCGCTGGGTGGCGATCCGGACCTGCTCGAGCCGCTGATCATCCAGTTCGTGCATCTGGTGGAGGGCGGTCACGTGTTCGCAATGTCCAAGCGACGGGGCGACTTCGTGACGCTGGACGACCTGATCGATGAGATCGGCGTCGATGCCACCCGGTTCTTCATGCTGCAGCGCTCCCACGACCGCACGCTCGAGCTCGACGTGGCTCTGGCTCGCTCGCAGTCGCAGGAGAACCCGGTCTACTACGTGCAGTACGCCCACGCCCGGATCTCCTCGGTCCTGGCCCGGGTGGGCGAGGCCCGGGTCGAGGCGGGGCTGGCGCCGGAGGCCGAGTGGGCGGTGGAGACGGACCTCCACCCGTCCGAGCGCGCGCTGATCCGCAAGCTGGTGGCACTCCCGGAGGAGGTGGCCGAGGCCGCCGAGCGCCGCGCCCCTCACCGGATCGCCGTGTACGCCCTCGAACTCGCCCAGGACTTCACCGCCTTCTACCGCGACTGCCACGTGGTGGGAGCCACGCCCGAGGGCGTCGAGTCCTTCCGGGTGGCGGTCTGTGTGGCCTCGCAGCGGGTCCTGGCGCTGGTGCTCGGGCTGCTGGGCGTCAGCGCCCCGGAATCGATGTGAGCCGCGCGACCTGCTAGATGAACCGAGCGAGATCCCGATTCAGGCGCTCGGCGTCCTCGGGTTCGAGCGGCGGAGCGCCGTCGGGATGTTCGGCGGCGGCGCGCCTCGAGCGGGCCCGCCACTTGGGCAGCGTGTAGAGCAGCCCGGCCAGACCCACCACGACAAGCGCCGGCGGCAGGATGTACACGGTCAGGTTGAAGCCGTGCGCCGGCGGGCGGCCGAGCACGGCCACGCCGTAGTTGGCCACCATCTGCGCGCGGATCTGACCGGCGGTCAGTCCCTGGTCGACCAGGCTGGCCAGGAACTGCTTCTCCGCTTGGGCCTGAGGGGACTGCGCCAGAGGCAGTGGCTCGTGGCAGGACGTGCACATGTACTGGCTCTCGGTGCCGGTCAGCGAGACCTTCGGCTGGGCCGCGATCGAGAGCGGCGTGCAGACGGTCAGGAGCAGGATCACAAGCATCAGGGCGCCGAGTCCTCGCCGGAGGTCACGCCCGCGCCTCACGAGCTCTCCCCCACGAGCTTCGGCAGCGTCTGGTTGAGCCACTGAGCGGTCAGCTGGGCGCGGTTCAGAGCCGCGATATGACCGGCCCGGTTGATCACGAACGTCTCCGGGACGCCATTCACGCCGAGGCTGCGCACGAAGTTCCCGTTGACGTCGCGCACGACCGGATAGGTCAGGTGATGCTGGCGCATGAACGCCTCCGAATCTGAGGCCGCGTCCAGGTAGGTGACGCCAAGGACCGTGCCGTCGTGGCGCTGGAGCAGCCGCTCGGCGCGCTCCAGGAGCGGAGCCTCGGCCGCGCAGGGCGGGCACCACGAGGCGAACACGTTGACGAGCACCACCTTGCCGCGGAGCGCGGCAAGGCTCTCATTGCGGTGGACGCCGAGGAGCGGGAGTTGCTGGTGGAGACCTGGCGCCACCGGATCGTGACCGCGGGCCACCTGGGCATCAATCGAGTTGCTCGTACCCTGGTCGGCGACGCCGGAGGCCAGGACGGCCAGGAGCGCCACCGCAGCGCAGGTGATCAGACCGGGCACCAGAAGCCGACGCATGCCCCTGAAAGGGTACCCGCCAGCGATTTGCGCGCTGTTACGACATGACGGTCGAAACCCGGGCCGGGATCCGCTAGCTTCCCGTCAAGCGGTGGCGTTTTACCTCCTCTTGATCATCCCCCACCTGGTCGCCCTGGGAGGGCTGTTCGCGTTCGCCGCGATGGTCCAGCCCGGGCGGGGTGACGAACAGGGTGCCGACGGTGCCGACGGCGGCGGCGGGCTGGAGCCGCCCCTGGAGCCCGCTCCGGTACAGCCACGTGGCGGGCTGCCTCTGGATCAAACCGAGTTCCCCCCGCGCCGGCTCCGGGTGGGCGAGAATCTGGCCGACCTGCATCCGCAGCGCCCGCGACGCGACCACGAGCCCGAACCGGCTCGCACTCCCGTCAAGGCCTGACCCGGCCCCCGCGGGCGTACACTGCGACCCGCGCGGACGTAGCTCAGTTGGTAGAGCGTCGGCTTCCCAAGCCGAAGGTCGCGGGTTCGAGACCCGTCGTCCGCTTCGGAAGTAGGAGCAGCCGCTGCGGTTTGCGTCAGGAAGCGTGGAGCAATGCGCGCAGGCGCTCGTCTGGCCCGTGGAAAGCAGCGGACGAGGCGTCCACCGCGCTGTCGCCACCATCCACGGGAATCACCGCACCGGTCACGTAGGCAGCGCGTGGAGAGGCGAGGAAAGCGATCACGTCGGCGATCTCCTCCGGAACAGCAGGACGCCGCAACGGTGTGTCGCGGTTGCATAGCCAATAGGCATCGTCAGTCGAGACTCCCCACGCCTCGGCGACGGCAGCCATGTCGGTGTCGCCCATCGGCGTTCGAACCCATCCGGGGCAGACACAGTTGGCCCGGATGCCGCGCGGGCCGTAGTCGTTCGCGAGGCAGCGCGTCAGCATGATCAGCCCGGCCTTGGAGGTGCAATACGACGCCCACCCCGGACCGGCAAGCCAGCCGCTGGTCGAGCTGACCGTCACCACCGACCCGCGGCGCTCAAGCAAATGCGGCAGCGCGGCCCGTGCGACCAGGAAGGCTCCCGTCAGGTTGATCTGCAGCGTCCGATTCCACGCCTCCGGCGTGTCCTCTCCCACGGGGAGCGAGTCCCCGACGCCGTGGTTGCAGACGAGAACATCGAGGCGACCGTACGCGCTGGTCGCGGCGTCCACCGCTTGCTCAGCGCCGGCGGGGCTTGAGACATCGCCTGCGACCCAGCTCGCCGATCCGCCGGCCGCCTCCACTTCACGAGCTGCGTCAGTGAGCGGCTCCGGCCGCCGTCCGGCGAGTACCACGGCGTGTCCTTCTTCGGCCAGACGGACAGCGGTCGCGCGGCCGATGCCGGTGCCGCCTCCCGTAATCAACGCGACCGGCGACGATGTCTCCGTCATCGAGTTCCTTTCTTCGCGGGGGAGGCTGCGCTCGTGTCGGCCTCGAGGAGCCGCGAAGCCTCTCACAACTCAGGTCGCGCGCGGATAGGATCGCGGCGTGACCGCCCTTCCGGGAGAGATCGGTGACGCGGGCTTGGCGGCGGCCGTGTGGGATCTCGACCCGCTCGTCGGCAGTGGCGGTGCGGACGGCGCGCGCGCGCTGCTTGACGACGCCGCGCGGCGCGCCGCTGATTTCGCCGGGCGGTACGGCGGGCGCGTGCTGCAGCTTGACGCCCCGGAGTTCGCTGCCGCGGCGCAGGAGTGGTCGGGGATTCGTGAAACGATGATGCGAGCGTTTCTGTACGCCTCGCTCTCGCATCAGCAGGATCTCTCGGATGCGGCTGCCGGCGCGTTGTATGGGCTTGTTGCGGAGCGGCGCTCCGAGATCGAGCAGAAGCTGCGGTTCTTTGAGCTGGAGTGGGGAGCTGGATCGCACGACGCCGTGGAGCGGCTGCTCGCGGAGGCGGGTCCGGCGGTCGAGTTCGCGGCCCATCATCTTCGTCGGGTGCACGACGCGGCGGGCGAGCAGCTCAGCGTTGCCGAGGAGCGGGTCCTGTCCGAGACGTCGGCGACGAGCCGGTTTGCGTGGGTCCGGCTGGCCAACGAGCTGATCTCGGAGGTGCAATGTGAGGTCGGCGGTGAGCAGGTCGGTGCCGGTGCGTTTCTGAGCATGCTCGAGGATCCCGACCGTGGGGTGCGAAAGCAGTTCATGGAAGGGTTTGTGGAGGCGCAGGAGCCGGGTCTTGGAACCCGCTCGTTCGCGTACAACGCATTGCTGCAGGGGCACGCGACGCTCGATCGGCTCCGAGGACGGCGCCATTGGCTTGATGCGCAGAACCGAGAAAACGAGATCTCCGGTGAGGCGGTGCAAGCACTAGTCGACGCGGTGGTCGGCCGGTACGACATCGCCCACCGCTGGCACCGGCTGAAGGCGAGGCTGCTCGGACTGGACCAGCTCGCCGATTACGACGTGATGGCACCTGTCGGAGACCTCGAAGGCCGCTACTCCTATGGCGAGGCGCGACAGCTTGTGCTCGACAGTTACGGTTCGCTGTCATCGGAGGCGCGCGAGATCGTCGCCCGCTTCTTCGATGAGGGCTGGATCGACGCGCCGCCGCGGCCGACGAAGTTTCCAGGGGCGTTCTGTGACTGGTCGTGCACCGTGCATCCACACGTGTTGCTGAACTACCGCGGCCGCATCGGTGATGTGTTGACGATGGCCCACGAACTCGGCCACGGCCTTCACGCTGTGCTCGCCGCGCCCCGCGGAACTTTTGACTTCATGCCGACGACAACCATCGCCGAGACGGCGTCGACCTTCGGTGAGACACTGCTGATCGAGCGACTGGTTGCAAGTGCCGGGAACGATCGGGAGAGACTCGGGATCATCGGCCGCAGCATCGACAACGCGCTGCTGCCCGTGCATTGGCAGATCGCCTTCAACCGCTTCGAGGATGCCGCGCACACGGCGCGCAGAGCTGAGGGGGAACTCTCACCCGAGATGCTGGGCGACCTGTATTCGCAGGCTATGCGTGACTACTACGGCGAGGCTGTGGAGCCCACCCCCGGCAGCGAGCACTGCTGGTCGACCGTTCCGCACTTCTTCTTCGAGACACCCGGCTACGTGTACAGCTACGCCTTCGGGCAGCTGCTGGCGCTCGCCGCGTACGCGCACTACCAACAGATCGGGGAGCCATTCGTAAACAGCTACCTCGCGATGCTCGCCGCCGGCGGCTCACGCGACCCACAAAGGCTCGTCGAGCTGATCGGCTTGGATCTCAGAGATCCGGGCTTCTGGAATCTCGGGCTCGACCTGATCGACGCGCGATTGCGCGAGGCTGAGAAGCTGGCGCAGGGCCACGCCAGCTGACACCGACCGCGCGCTGCCGCACAAGCGTGTGGCTGCCCTGCCTGCGCGACAACGAGTTCAGGTCTCAACATGAAGGGCGCCGCCGGTCTCGCAAATCGCCAAACTCGAGCCTCATGCAGCAGCTCACCGGGTGCGCGTGTTGAGCGCGTGTTCGATCGCCCCGACGAGGTACGGACTCAAGGTTCGGGCGTAGCTGGCGGTGATATGGGCGGCCGTGTCCCGATACACGATCACGTTGCCGATCGTGGCGGGACAGAAGCCGTCGCGGCAGAAGTACTGGCGGGTGGGGATCACGACCGCTCCGGGGATGTGCTCGGCGGCCGACGCCAGGAGATCGGGGTCCCGGTAGGCATAGGCCGCAGCGGTTCCACAGTTACCGGTCGCGCTGTAGGTGACCCGGTCGACGCACGCGGTGCTCGCCGCTGACACGCCGGGGTCGTCCTCGACCACCACGATCCGAGTGCCCGTGGCCGCAACGGGCCGCATCACCTCGAGGTGCTGAGCGACCGGGCTCGTGTACTGACGCAGCTCGGTCGCGATCGCGACCGAGTAGTGGTCGTGAAGCAGGCTGCGCTGGATCAGCCTCTGGCCCGGGCAGTTCGGCGACAGCGCGGGTGGCAGCCATCCGCACGTCTGTCCGACGAATACGGTGACGCGCCAGTTCACCGCGTCGAGCTGAGGCTCGAGCACCGCGAGCAGCGCCGCCGCGTGGCTGTCGCCAATCAGCGCCACCCGGGTCGCGTCCGGACGCTTGCTTCCGTACACGCATGGATGCATCGGCTGGCGCAGGTAGGCGTAGCAGGCATAGGCTCCGCCGGTGTCGTCGGGCAGCTCACCGGGGAGCGGCGCGACCCGGTCGCCGGTGTTCAGCCTCGGGCAGTGATGTCGCGGGTCCAGAGCCGCCGCCCCGAAGCAGTCGCCGGGATCGGCCTCGGTATGCCCCACCAGAACCGGCGTGGGCAGCTCGAGTCTGGTCGGTCCGGTCGCTCGCACGAGGAGGAGACCTGCCCCCGCGACAAGCGCCACACCCGCGCACGCCACGGCGTACTTGAGCCAGCCGAGAGAGGGAATCGGAAGGCGTCCCGGGCGCCGCCGGAACCACGTGCCGCGTCGCGCCGGATCCTCTATCAGGTGAAACGAGGCGGCGGATAGCCCGAAGATCAGCGCCACGCCCGCCACCCAGTAGGTCGCCGAGTACCGGGGAACGACGGCGACGATCAGCACGACGACCGGGAAGTGCCACAGATAGAGGCTGTACGAGATATCGCCCAGGTATTGGCTGACCCGGTTTGTGAGTGGCAGCAGCAACGGACTCTCCAGGCCGGCGCCGGCGGCGAGTACGGCGGCGGTGGAGAGGGTCGGCAGCAATGCCCACGGTGCCGGAAAACCCGGGGACGAGCGGACCACGAACAGCGAGATGAGCACGCCGGCCAGGCCCGCCAGCGTGACCACCAGACGCAGACGCGCGTCGCCGCGGCCGAGCGGTCGCAGGGCGATCGCGACGAACGCTCCCAAACCCAGCTCCCACGCCCGGGCAAACGTCGAGAAGTAGGCGACCGTAGGGTCGCTGGCGGTCTGTGCGAAGGCGAGCCAGAGTGACGCGCATGAGATAAGTGCGATCGCGATACCCGCAACCAAACGGGCGTGCTCCGCTCGCCAGAACCGCAGCCGTAGGCCGATCAGCAGCAGGCTCAGCATCAGCCACGGCCACACGAAGTAGAACTGCTCCTCGATCGACAGCGACCAGTAGTGCTGCAGCGGCGACGGCGGCAGCGCCTGGTTGAAGTAGTTGACGCCCGTGTGGGCGAACCGCCAGTTGGCGACGAACAGGACCGCAGCGATCGCGTCCTTGGCGGCGAAGTGGTACCGGTCCACGCCCGCCAGCACCCGGGTGGCCAACAGGGTCGCACCGATGACGAACAGGCCCGCGGGGAGGATCCGCTTGATCCGCCGGGCATAGAAGCCCAAGTACGAGATCGTCCGCCGTGACTCGAACTCGCGCACGAGGACTCCGGTGATCAGGTAGCCGGAAATCACGAAGAAGACGTCGACCCCGACGAAGCTCCCCTTCGGCCAGCCGGCGAGGTGGTCCGCGATCACCGCCAGCACAGCCACCGCACGCAGACCCTGGATATCGGCGCGGTAGCGGCTGCGAGGCTGCCCACGCGCAGCAACGTGCAGCTGGCTCCGTTGTCTGGTGGCCGCCATCCGGCCGCATTGTGCCCAGCTGGACCTGAGCCTGCCGTCGACGATCGCGCTCGTGAGAGGCTTCCGGCTTGCCTCACCTACTGCTTCCCATCCCACCCGACCATCGCGTCCGCCGGTTCGCGCAGCTCGCCGCTGGTCTTGTGCTCTACGGGGCGACAGCGGGGATGATCGTGCTCGCGCAGCTCGGGCTCGATCCATGGGACGTGCTGCACCAAGGGCTTGCGCGAACGTTCGGGCTCGGGATCGGGACGTGGTCGATCATCATCAGCCTCGCCGTGCTGCTCCTGTGGATCCCGCTGAACCAGCGTCCCGGCATCGGCACGGTGGCCAACGCACTGGTCGTCGGTGCGGTCATCGACCTCCTGCTCGCGCTGGCACATCCGCCACACGAGCTGTGGGCGCGCGTGCTGCTGCTCGCCGGCGGCGTCGGTGGCAACGGTCTCGCGACCGGGTTGTACATCGGCGCCGGACTCGGTCCCGGTCCGCGTGATGGTCTCAGCGTCGGCATCGCCGGCCGCGGTCATTCGATGCGGGTCGTGCGCACCTGTGTCGAGGCGACTGTTTTGGTGACCGGGGTGATCCTCGGCGGGACGATCGGCGTGGGCACGCTCACCTACGCACTGCTGATCGGACCCATCACGCACGTGACGATTCCGGCTCTGGCGATCAAGAAGGTGCCGGTGCGCCCATAGAGGCCGACGATCGAGCGCAGGATGATTCGCGTGTGCCCGCTGAGAATCGCGTGACGCCGCTCGGAGATATCGAGGCATTTCCGCTGCGTGGAGCATTCACCGGCAACCGCGGTCGTTTGCATGAGGGGCGCCGGATCGTGCGCTTTCACGCCGGTGACCTGTGGATCATCTGTGCGCTGCGCTTTAGGGACAGGTGGAACGAGCAGTGGCTGCCTCGACGGTTCACATGGCTCTTCTTCTTCGACGAGGCGGTGGCCCTGGCGGCCGGTCACCGGCCCTGCGGCGAGTGCCGTCACGCCAGTTACATGGCATATCGCGACGCCTGGGCGTCCGCGGATGCAAGTCGGCCACCACCGTCGGCACGAGACATGAACCGGCAGCTGCACGCCGAGCGGCTCGTCCGCGGCACGCACCGGCGTCGTCTGCATGGAATGTCGTGGCGCGGACTTCCCGACGGGGTGTTCATCATGGATGCACAAGGCGCTCCGTACGTCGTCCTCGGGAGCGAGTTGGTGGAGTGGAGGCGCGACGGCTACGGCGCACGTCGTCCCCGCCCGATCCGTGGCGAGGCGAACGTGATTACCCCGCCGTCGTCGGTAAAGGTCCTCCGCGGCGGCTACCCGGTGCAGATCGACGGCACGGCCTACGGGTGACCTGAGAGATCGCCTCGCCGAGGTGCTTGGACCAGGTGGGGCAGCTCACCCGGAGAGCGTCAGAATCGCGGCGGCGTGCGCCGGAACCCGAACTTCGTACACACCCTTGGCGTTGGGGCTGACCAGCGTCAGGCTCGGTGTGCCGGTGAGCTGACCCGTGCGGGAGGACAGCCTCTGGCCGGCCAGCGTCGTGCCGCGGGTGGCCCTCAGCGATTTGGCACGAAGCAGCGCCAGTGATCCCGTGCCGCGGGCGCCCGAGGCGCTGACGCCGACCGTTCGAGCGGTGGCCCCGACGTTGGTGAGCACGACCCGCTCTGACCCGTCCGGCGCGCGCACGGCGAACTCGTAGAAGTGCGCCAGGCCGGGCTTGGAGATGCGCAGCAGTTGCGATCCGGCGGGTGCGGCGTCAGCGAAGGCCAGGAGGCCGTAGTACTCGGGTTCGACCGAGACGCGCCAGCCGGAGGCGGAGTGCTTGGCGGTGATCACCTGGTTGAGGTTGCCGTCGACCGTCTGGAAATTGACGCCCTGAATGCCCGCCGACCACAGCGCCGGCAGCATGTTCAGTGCCCACAGCGCCTCGCCGAAGGTGTTGGAAACCCTGCGCTCACCCCCGCAGGGGATGCCGTTGATCTCGTCCACGCGCAGCGGCTCGCCGTGCGCGGCGGCTGCCCTGACCGTCCGGTGGATCGACTCGGCCAGGCCCGAGATGGACTTGCGATCGAAGAATTTCGACACCGAGTTGTGCGCGCCGCGCGAGCAATCCTTCAGCGGATAGGCATGGACTGTCACCAGCTTCAGACGCGAATGCATGTCGCTCAGCACCGTGCGCAGATACGGAAGCCAATGTGGCGAGCCGGAGCTCGGTCCGGCAAGCGGAGCCCCACCGAGCGCCGAGCCGACCTTTGCGAACTTCTTGCCGTAGGCGGTGAAGTTGTCGTGACCGTGTCCACCGTTCACGACAGACAGCGGGTAGAACTCCGGTTCGTTACCCAGCTCGAAGGCATCGATCAGACTCGCTCCGACATACCGGTTGAAGTCGGCGACCTCAACGCTGGCGATCTTCGAGTCGATCCTGGGAGGCTCCTCGAGGTTGACGCCGAGAAGGGCCTTGCCCCCCAGCGCCGTCAGCAGCGCGTGGACGTCAGTGCCCCACCGCGGGGTGAGCCGGCAGAGATAGCGCAGCTTCTTCATGCCGCGGATCGGCCAGTAGCAATCGTCAGCGGAATTCCCGCCCAGGCGCAGCAGGAACGGTGCGCCTGGGGAGAGGTTCCTCAGCAAGTTGATGAACGGCGTGTCCGGATCGGCGGGGGAGCCGGACAGGGTGGTGATGGTGGTCAGCTCGGTGGCGAGCCCGACGAAGCCTTGAGCCGTTGAGGTCGCTGGCAAGGCGGCAGTGCCTCCCGCCCTGACGGTGGCGCTCTCGGAGGCGGGAGTGCGCACGGTCGGGCTGCTCGCCATGGTCGTCGGGGGCGAGGTGGCACCCGAAGCGACGGCGAGCGCCACCGGCGCGCTCACCGCGCACACGGCGGCGAGTGCCGCCATACGGGCGGTCAGATGGGTTCTAGGCATGCGGCGATCTTCTGGACCAGGATCTACAGGACGAACCGGCTGGGACCCCGGTCGAGGCCCCTCGTGTTCAAACGATAGTGCCGACATCATCCGCGGCCGCGGTAGCGGCATGGCCCGTTCCTGCGCGCTGCGGTTCGGCGGGGTTACGCCGGTGTTATCGGGCGCCGGCGTCGCGTGGTCATGTCCGGCTGGCTGACATCAGCACGCCGAGACATCATCGACCTCGTTTTAGGCGGGCGCCTTCACCGAGGCGACGTAACCGCGCACGTCCGCCGCCGGCTGCGAGTAGGCCTCGCCAAGGGCCTCCTCGACTGAGCTCATGTAGTCCTCCGCCCAGCCGGGCAGCTCATAGTCGATCGCATGGAGGAACTCGAGCGTGGCGGCCAGGCGGATGTCGGCAATCGACGGGCCCTCGCGGCCGATGAACTGCTTGCCGGCGATGAAGAACGTCCGGAACGCCTCCAGCGGCTGCGCGATCGCTGCCGCAGCATCGTCCTGTGCCCGAGCCTTCATCCCGCCGTCGGCGTCAGGCGCCGTAGCGACCTCGCCCGGATACTGTGGGAAGCCCAGGACCGGATACGTCGCACGGGCCACAAACGGATACAGGGTGCCCACGAGGTAGAACATCGCGCTGTTGATCATCGCCCGTTCGGCGATGTCCCTCGGATAGAAGCGATCCAGGCCGTGCTTGTCGCACAGGTAGGCCATGATCGCGCAGCTCTCCCAGAGCGACCCGTTGGGCAGGCCTGGCTCTTCGAGCAGCGGCGTCAGCTGCGCCGGATCCTTGGCGACGAACTCCGGTTCGTCCTTCTTGCCCCAGACGTCCAGCTCCTCGAAGTTCAGACCCGCGGCTCGCACCAGGATCCGAACCGTCAGGTTGTTGACGCTCGGCGTCAGGATGCTCAGTCTGTTGTCGGGCATGTGATCCTCACTCTCCCCCCTGCCGCCGGTATGGGTCCTTGGGCGCCCGGTCGGGCGAGAGCGTCGCCCGCGAGCGCTCGACGAGTTCCTGGATGGCGTCGGCCAGGTGGACTTGATCGATGTTGTAATCCCCGCGGCCGACGCGGAGCTTGTGCGCCTCGAGCAGAACGTCGGCATGCGTGTAGCCGGACGGCGGCTCGAACCGGTAGGACGCAAGCTCGATGAGCAGCCCGAGCGGATCCTCGAAGTAGATCGAGTCCATGAACCCTCGGTCCTTGATGCCGCTGTGGCGAATTCCGCGCTCGTCGAGTCGCTCCACCGTTTGCCTGAAGGTCGACTGAGAGACGGCAAACGCCAGGTGATGAACGCATCCCACGTCTGTAGACGTACGAGCTGGGTCTGGCTCCCGATCCTCGTTCGTGAACACCGTGATCAGCCGCCCGTCCCCCGGGTCGAAGTACAGGTGGCTATCCGTAGCGTTGTCGAGGTTGGGTTGCTCGAACACGAAGGGCATCCCGAGCACGCCCTCCCAGAAGTCGATCGAGGTCTGCTTGCCGGCTCCAACCAGCGTGATGTGGTGAACGCCCTGGCTCTGGAGCTTTCGCACCGGCTTCAGCGCTCGACGAGCGTCGACTTGTATTCGCTGCGCTGCAGGCTGCCCCACGGCACCAATTCGATGAGTGTTTGGACGAGCAGTACCTCGCGCAGTCTGTCACGGATCGCCTGCGCCAGACCGGAATCTTTGGGTCCTCCGCGCCCGAGCTCGACCGCGACCCGCAGAGGCGG
The DNA here is from genome assembly GCA_963718545.1 of uncultured Solirubrobacterales bacterium. Classification (GTDB taxonomy): domain Bacteria; phylum Actinomycetota; class Thermoleophilia; order Solirubrobacterales; family Solirubrobacteraceae; genus Palsa-465. The sequence goes on from CAVQZO010000002.1 coordinate 1,884,129, forward strand.
GTCCTGCCTGATCCCGGGTGCCGCCGGTTTGACCAGGATGTGGCCACTGACGGACGGGGCAAAAGCGCTCACCGCCTCGCGGATCGCCGCCGGGAACACATTGACCCCCCGCACGATCAGCATGTCGTCCGTGCGCCCTATACATCGCAGGCGTGGGCCCGTGCGACCACAGGAGCACGGGCTCGTTGATACGCGTACATGGTCACGCGTGCGAAAGCGCAGCACCGGGGCCGCCTGATGGTGAAGGTGGGCTAGGACGAGCTCGCCCACGGCGTCGTCCTGGAGCTCGATCGCCATGCCCGTCTCAGGGTCGATCAGTTCGGCATGGACGAATCCGCGCGCACCGAGGTGCATCCCCTGCTGGGCCTCGCATTCGCCGAACAACGAGGGGCCGACGTCGCCTACGCCCATGGCCTCGGTGACGCGGGCTCCCCAACCCGCTTCGAGACGGCCTCGGAACGCCGGCTCGCCGCCGCCCGGTTCGCCCGCCACCAGAACATGGAGCACGCTCGAGCCGGCGAGATCGAAGTCGCGCTCCTCGCTCCACTCGGCAGCGTGGGACGCGTAGGAGGGGGTGAGCGTCACCGCCTCGGGGCGGAGCAGCTCCACCGCGCGAATCAACCGCTCGGTACTGCCCGTCCCGACGGGGATGTGCGAAAGCCCGAGCCTCTCGAACGCGGCGAGGGCGGCCCCGGCGACGAATGGTCCGGCGTTGTACGTCGTGACGACGCGCTGGCCGGCCGTGATTCCGGAGGCGCCGTAGCTTCGCGACGAAGCGGTGACCCAGTTATCCAGATCGCCGGCCGTCAAGGGGATGTAGCTGGGGACGCCCGTGGTCCCGCTGGTCGAGTAGATCCGGACGATCTCACCCCTGGACACGCACAGGTGCGCTCCGAGCGGGTTCTCGGCTGTGCAGGTCGCCTTGAGTTCGGCCTTTTCGGTAAGCGGCAGCTCCCCGATGTACGACAGGCCGCCCACCGCCCGGGACGAACCGAACCCCGCTGCGCTCAGCTTCTCGCGATAGAAGGGCGAATGGCGGAGCAGGTAGGCAATCTGGGCGCGGTACGCCTCGTCGTCGCGGGCGGATTGCTCTGACCAGGGGATCGCTTCGACGTTCGAGACCGCGGTCAACGCCAAGCCTATTCGGACCCTCGCTCGTATTCGACCGCCTCGTCGGCCCGTTCGGCCATGAAGAACCCCAGCGGATCGTCCCGTTCCTCGGCCAGGTGCGCAAGCAGCCCCGCCGTACGGGCGAGGATCGGGATCGCTTTCACGGTCCTCGGAGCAAAGCCGAGGTCGAGCATCACCGCGGCGATCGGCATCGAGACGTTCATCGTCAGTGGCCTGCCCCAGGCCTGTTTGACCGCGTCGCGGAAGCAGCCCGCGAGCTCGACATGGAGCCCGCTCACCCCACGTCGATCAGCCAACTCGAGGATCCGTTCCGCACGAGGATCCACCGGATGATGTACCGGATGCCCGAAGCCCGGAATCCGGGTGCCGGCTGCGTGCATCGCCCGCGCCCGCTCGTTCGCCACGTCGCCAGGCTCCCGTCCTGCGTCCACCTCCTGCCGCGCAGCCTGGAGAAGCCCGGCGCAGTCCTCCGCAGTACCGAGAATCACCGGGCCACAACCGAGGATGCCCGCGGCGACTGCGCCGTGCAGCGCTTCCGGGTCAGCGGCCAGCGTCATTCGAGCGGCGACATTGGAGGGCATCATCCCGTGCTCCGCGATCGACACCAGGAGGAGGTCGAGGAAGAAGCGTTGATCGTCCGTCGCTTCGCGCCCGGTCAGGAGCAGGTGGAAATAGTCGGTGAAGCTCAACCGCCCCATCAGATCCCCACAGAGATCTCGCCCTCGCACCTCGACCCGGTCGACATACGCGTGGGCGATGTGGCTCACATGCCTAGCCCCGTTATCCGCCGGCATGCCGCCTCACGGCCACAATGGTGACACGAGAGTCCAGGCTGGTCCGATCAAACAAACCGACGTCTTGAAAGGAGGCCTACCGATGCGGAACGTAGTTGCCTACGAATTGTTGTCGCTCGACGGCGTGGCCGAGCAGCCGGACGAGTTCGTGACCGATTTCGATGACGCAATGGAGGAGAACCTCAGTCGCGTGATCGCCGCCCAAGACGCTGTGCTCCTCGGGCGCAACACCTACGACGAGTGGGCCGCCTTCTGGCCCACCAGCGACATCGAGCCGTTTGCGGGCTTCATCAATGGCGTCCAAAAGTTCGTGGCGACATCCACGCCACTCGACCGGGAGTGGCCGCAGACCAACGTCGTCGCGGGCGGCCTCGCAGATCTGGTCATCGAGCTCAAAGGGCAGCCCGGCGGCGACATCGGGATCCACGGGAGCATCTCGCTCACCCAATCGCTGCTCGAGGCGAGCCTGATCGACGAACTCCGACTTGTCATCGCTCCCGCACTCAACATGCATGGGCGCAGGCTGTTTGATCGTGGCATCACACGGCGGCTGTCATTGACCCGCCGCCAGACCTCTCCAACCGGCTATCTGCTGCTCGACTACGAGCTGAGCTGACCGACTCGGCCGCTTCCGCCACCCGGCGGGGTTGAGTCACTCGCGCTCGATCCTCCGCAGCCCGTGCGCCGGCGTCCACCACTCGACGACGAGCAGCGTCGCCGCGTCGTTGAGGTGCGTGTGCACGACCGCGGCGATCTCAGCCTGGAAACGGTCTCCATCCGCTGCTCCGGTGGGCGGCCCGACGGCGACCACCCGGCCAGAGATCTTCGCCTCGCCCGGCCACTGCGCCTCATGGCCGTCGACCGGGTCGACAGTGGCGCTGTGCAGGGCGAACCGCGGATCCCGCCGGAGGTCCGCGCCCTTGCGCGAGCGGGCCATCGAGCCAAACCCGAGCTCGCCATCTTCGAACGCTGCTTCGATCCCAGAGATCCGCGGCGACCCGTCGGCTCGCAGGGTGGCGATCGTCTTGTGTCGATGAGCGTCGAACAGGGACCGGACCCGTTGCGCGAACCTCGGCTCTGCCCGTTCGAAGTCCCTCCACCTAGTCATGCGCACACCGGCTCGGGCCGGTCGAGAAGGCGGAACCGGTCGACGCGAGCCAAAATGTCACGCCGAGGCGTAGCCTGGCGGCCGACATGGAGCGGTCTGCCGGATCGAGCAATGCCACCACGAGTTCGTCGTTCGGGCGCCTGGTGGCAGATCCTGTGCACGGCCCGCTCCCGGCGCTCATGCTCGTGCTCACGGTGCTCACCGGCGTGGTTGATGCCGTCAGCATCCTCAGCCTGGGACGGGTCTTCGTTGCCAACATGACCGGCAACGTCGTCTTCGTGGGCTTTGCGCTGGCAGGCGCCAAGGGCTTCTCACTGTCGGCGTCGTTGTCAGCGCTCGCGGGGTTCCTGGTGGGGGCGGGGCTGGGCGGGGCCGGCGTGCGGCGCGTTGATGCGCATCGCGGTCGGCTGACCACGGCTGTCGCCGGCTCCGAGCTCGTGCTGGTCGTCATCGGCCTTCTCCTCGCGGTGGGAGCCGGGTCACACCCCGGCCCAGCCTGGAAAGACTGCATCGCCGGAGTGCTGGCCCTGGCCATGGGGCTCCAGAATGCCGCAGTTCGCCAGCTCAAGGTGTTCGACCTCACAACCACCGTTCTGACGATGACGTTGACCGGAATTGCCGCCGACCTGCGAGGGCGCGACCGGTTCGCAATTCTGCGTCGCAGTTTGGCGGTTGCGGCGATGCTCATAGGGGCCGTAGCCGGAGCGCTGCTCGTCCTGGACGTCAGCAATGTGGCCGCGCTCAGCCTGGCCGCATTTCTGCTCGTGGTGGCCGCAGGCGTCGCGGCCGCCGCGAGCCGCTCGCCGGCCGCATGGCACAAACCGGTCTGAGCCACGCTCCGGATCTCCTCGCTGGTGCGGAGCGACCCCTGCGCCGGACCCAAGGGGCGTAGGATCCTGGTCCGGTGGCACAGACCTGCTCCCATCTGGACACGATCCACCATATGGAGGGCCGGCCTGATCCGGCCGTGTGCCCGGACTGCGTGGCGATCGGCAGCCGGTGGGTTCACCTGCGCCGCTGCACGGAATGCGGACAGGTCGGCTGCTGCGACGACAGCCTGAACCGCCATGCCACGGCCCATCATCACGCCACGGGGCACCCCGTGATCCGCTCGCTGGAGCCGGGTGAGGAGTGGCTGTGGTGCTACGAAGACGAACTCGCCTTCGTGGTCCGTGACAGCTGAGTCGTCGGTTAGCGACCGGCGCCCAGGCCCGCGCTCCTCCCAACTCCTGAGCGCTAATCGCCCTCTGTGACCCGGGCCAGCCAGCGGACCGCCGCCGGGATGTGGGCGGGATCGATCTGGTGGGCCGCCTCGGACTCGTGATACTCCACCGGCAGACCGCCCGCCTCGAGCGACGCCCGAGCCTGACGGCCGAACCCGATGTCGATGACTGGGTCCTGGCGGCCGTGGGCGATGAACACCGGCAGCTCGGAACGCGACCCCAGGTCCGCCCGCCAGTCGTCAACCGTGGGAATGAAGCCGGAGAAGGCGAGGATGCCCGCCGGAGCCGGGCGCCCAGCGTCCAGCCCCAGGGCGTAGCTCATCACCGAACCCATCGAGAAGCCACCCAGGACGGTCTCCGCCGGACCGAGACCGGTACGACCCCACAACTCGTCATGGAAGGCGGCGAGCCGGTCGTGGGCGGCGTGGAAGCTGTCATGGTCTGGATAACCGACCCGCGGCACGACATACCAGTGATATCCGCCGGCGATCGCCAGCGGGGCGCGCGGAGTGACGACGTGCAATCGCCGCTGTGGATCGAGCACGTCGGCCAGGCCGAGGAGGTCATGCTCGTCGGCCCCCCGTCCATGATGGAGAACCAGCAAACCGGCCGGGTCCCCCGCCGCCGGCCGCTCGCGGTAGATGAGGGCGCTCATGACGCCGCCTCCGAGCGCTGGCTCGTGCGCGGGTTGGTGAGCGGGGTCAGGAGGCGCTCCAGCTGCGGGCGCAGGTGCTCATGCTGAGCCGGAAGCCGGAGCTGCTCGCCGAGATGTTCGGGGTCCTCGTCCACGGCGAAACCCGGCGAGGTCGTGGCGATCTCGAACAGGACCCCCTGCGGCTGGCGGAAGTAGATCGACAGGAAGTAGTCACGGTCGATCACCGGCGTGACCTGCATCCCGGCCTGTGCGACCAGCGCCTGCCAGGCCCGATGGTCCTCGTCCCGGGAGTGCCAGGCAATGTGATGGACGGTGCCTGCGCCCGGCAGACCGCGCGCCTCCGGAGCCGGGTCATAGCCCCAATGGAATCGCCGGCGCTCGCCGTCGAGGCGATACTCGCCATCACCCAGGTCGACGAAGCCCAGCGTCCGGGTGAGCAGGTCCCGGTCAGCCTCGAGTCCCCGGCCGGCGAAGGCCCGGGCACCCTCGACCCCCCGTATCGAGTGGTCGGCGGGGATCTCGGGATGGAGGGCGACCAGCGAAGCCCCTTCCGTGGCGACCACGAGCTCGAACTGCAGCCCGTCGTAATCGGCGAACGCCAGCTTGCCCTCGCCGCGCCAGCTCTGATACCCCTTGCCGGCCAACCGGTCGCTCCAGAAGTCAAGGGCGGCCTCGGAGGCGACGCCGAGCTGGATCGTGTGGATCATCCCAGCGCCGGGACGTCCCGGCCGGGCGCCGGCGAACTCGAACCACGTGAGGATCGACCCCGGCGAGCCCTGCTCGTCCCCGAAGTACAGGTGGTAGGCCTCCGGCGCATCGAAGTTGACGGTCTGCTTGACCAGACGGAGACCCAGAACATCGGCATAGAACTCGACGTTCCGCTGCGCGTCGCCGGTGATCATCGTGATGTGGTGCATGCCGTGAAGCTTCATCTCTCGCTCCTAGAACCATGACTCAAAGTCGTTGTGCGTGCAACTATATCAGATCTAGTTGCACGCACAACCATCATCCCCCGGGGCCAGACTCGAGGAGAGCTGGCCAGCCCGGTCCGACCCACCCCCGCCCTCGATGTAAGTATTCACTTATGACTCAGCCAATCAACCGGGGGCACCCGTGCATCTGTGCTTGACCTGCCGCGGGCTCGTTCCCAGTGCGCCCAGCGGACTTGTTCGCGCCACCTGCGATCTCGCTGAGACGTTGGCAGCCGCCGGTCATCAGGTTGACCTGCTGACCGATCTTGCCGCCGGTCCAGCACCGGCGCTGCCGGGCGTCTCGATCCGCAGGCTGCCGGTTGTCCCGCTCGCCGATCCGCCCGCAGGCACCGCGCCGGACAGCGCTCTGGACAACCTGGTGCATGCGGCCGCGCTCTATCGGGAGGTGAGGCGGATCCACGAACTCGAGCACCCGGTTGACGCGGTGCTCGCGCCGCTGTGGCGATCCGTCGGATCGCTGTGCGTACTCGACGAGCGCTTCCCGACGATCGTCTCCTGCATGACATCACTGTCCACTCTGGCCGAAATCGATCATGGGTGCCGCGACCTCCCGGATATAGATCAGCGACTGGCGCTCGAACACGAGGCACTGCGCCGCAGCACCTATCTGCACGGATTGACGCAATGGGCACTGGACAAGACGATCGCCGATCACGATCTTCATCCCCTGGACACCGGGGTGGTGAACCGGGGAGTCCGCGACCACTGGTCCGGAGCGCAGCCGCCCCGGCATTCCGGAACGGAGATCCTGTTCGTCGGGCGCATCGAGCAGCGCAAGGGGGTGGACACCTTGCTCATGGCCGCCAGCGAACTGCTGGAGGCCGAGCTGGATGTGCGCTTCAAGTTCGTGGGCCCAGAAGCTGACCGCGCCCTCCTCCAGCCATTTCTCAGCGACGCTACGGCCCGGCCTCGGCTGAGAGAAGCCATCGAATTCACCGGCACCGTTTCCGACGAGCGTCTGTGGGAGCTGTACGAGCACGCCGACATCGTCTGCCTACCTTCCCGGCACGAGTCGCACGGGATCGCCGTGGTCGAAGCGATGATGTTCGCCAAGCCCATCGTGACCTCTGGCCGCGGCGGCCTGGCCGAGGTGGTCGTTCCCGAGCGAACGGCGCTCCTGGGGTCCGCCGATGATGGCGCCTCAGTGGCGCGGCAGCTGCGTCGCCTGATCAACAACCCCGAGCTGTGCCGGCAGCTTGGTTCGGCGGCCCGCCGGGCCTACGAAGAGCGGTTCGAGCCCCAGGTGGTGGGACGGCAGATGCTGAGGTTCATCGACCGTGTCGTGGTCCACCACGCGGGCGACTCGGACGGGCAGGATGTCCAGCCCAAGCTGGAGCGCCTCCTGCGCGATGTCCTGGGGATCGACGCCGCGACCGCCGCCCCGCTGGCCGCCGAGCTCCTTGATCCCCTCGCCCAAGGTCCGCTGCGCCGCCTCCGGGACAGCGCCCGAGCGGCCCCGCCGCGCTCGAACGGCACCAGCCACGCTCGTGTGACCGCGGTGGTTCTCACCCAGAATCGTCCGGAGCTCCTCCGCGGCGCCCTGGACTCACTCACCGGCGCGTCGGTGGAGCCGGACGTCATCGTGATCGACGATGCCTCCACTCCAGAGGCGGCGCGCCGCGTGGTCGCCGAATGCGCCGGACGGCCACGCGTCCGGCTGCATCGATCGGATCAGCCGCAGGGTTGCGCCGGAGGACGCCGGCTCGGCGTGGAACTGGCCGAGGGTGAGCTGATCCTGTTCCTCGACGACGATGCCGAGCTGATGCCGGGGGCTCTGGAGCATCTCTGCGCCGAGCTGGAGACCCATCCCCAAGCCGACGCCGTGACCGCGACCGTCGTCTCCAGCAATGGGCAGATACTGCATTCGGGCGGCTCCCTGAACGTGCAGGACGGCGTCGCCACCTTTGCCCTGATCGGTGCCGACGCTCCGATTGCCGACAACGGGCTTCCTCCCAGCGGAACGGTGGCCTGGGTCCCCGGCACCGCCGCGCTGATCCGGCGGGACGTCCTGGAGGAGTTCCCGATCGACGAGGGGATGGTCGGCTACTACGAGGACAACGAGTGGAGCTACCGCGTGCGGGCGCAGCGCACCGGGGAGTTTCGCTGTTCCCGCGAGGCTCTTGTGCTTCACCATCTGGTTCCGAAGCCGTTCGACTGGGCCGATTCGCAGGCTCAGTCGCGCTGGGCGGCCTGGTTGGCCTCCCACGCCCGCTTCTACGAGCGACACGGCGTCCTGGTCGCGCCGTGGCTGTTCGACCTGGTTCCAGAGATGCGGGCCGCCGACGGCACCTGCGACTACGCGGGAGCCCGCCTGTTGCTGGAGCTGACGATTGCCAAGGGGGCGGAGTGGGTGGCCAGTGTCAGGGCGCATGGCGAGCTGGACGACTTCCTGAACGCCCGTCGAAACCGGCTCGATCGAGCCGAGCTGGCCCGGCTGAGAGCGGCAGTTGGACCCGAGTGGGAGAGGCTGGCCTTCCTGCGCCGGCGCGACGAGACGCTGTCGGCCATCGAGCAGGGTGGGTGGTGGCGGCTCCGGACAGGCCTACTCCCGCTTCTTCGGACCGTGTCGAAGCTGCGCGGGTTGCGCAAGCACACCGGCTGAGCACACCGGCTGATCCACGTCTGGGCGTCATCTGCCATGGTGAGCAGACACCACTTCGGAGGACACCCGAGATGCGCGCCGCCGTCTTTCACGCCCCATACCAGGTCACCCCCGGCGATCGTCCCGATGCCGCCATTCGCGAGGACACCGACGCGATCGTGCGGGTTGTGCTGGCCTGCGTATGCGGCTCGGACCTGTGGCTCTACCGTGGCCAGACGCCGTTCGAGCCCGGACCGATCGGGCACGAGTTCATCGGAGTCGTCGAGGAGGTCGGCAGCGAGGTCAGGACGATCCTCAAGGGCGACCTGGTGATCGCGCCGTTCGCGTTCAGCGACGGGACCTGCCCGCACTGCCTGCATGGCATCACCACAGCTTGCCAGCACGGCGGGTTCTTCCCGATGAACGGCGACGGCGGTCAGGGCGAGGCCGTGCGGGTACCGCTGGCTGAGGGCACCTTGGTGCCGGTGCCGGGCTCTGGGCACTCAGATGAGATGCTCCGCTCGCTGCTGAGCCTGTCCGATGTCATGTCCACCGGTCAGCACGCCTCCGTGTGCGCCGACGTTCAGCCCGGTGACACCGTGGCCGTGATCGGTGATGGCGCCGTTGGCCTGTGTGCGGTGCTGGCCGCCAAACGCCTCGGTGCCGAGCGCGTGATCGCGATGAGCCGGCACCGGGCTCGCCAGGAGCTGGCCACGGCGTTCGGCGCCACCGACGTCGTGGAGGAGCGCGGGGACGGGGCCGTGAACAGAGTCATGGACTTGACCGACGGCATCGGGGTCGACGCCGCGCTCGAATGTGTGGGCACCGGAGAGGCGATGACCACGGCAATCTCCGTCACCAGGCCCGGCGCCATGGTGGGCTACGTCGGCGTCCCCCACGGGGTCGAGCTGCCGGTCCCGATGCTGTTCCGGCGAAACGTCGGCGTGCACGGAGGGCCCGCGCCCGCTCGCACGTACATCCCGGAGCTGCTGGGCGACGTGTTGGACGGGAAGATCGACCCGGGGCGCGTGTTCGACTACGAGACCGACCTCGAGGCGATCGGCGACGCCTACGCGGCGATGGATGAGCGCCGAGCGATCAAATCGCTCGTGCGCGTCGGAAACCTTTAAGGTCACGGCCATGTTTCGCCAGATCCTCGTGGCCATCGACGGCTCAGCCCACGGCTCGCGGGCGCTAGCCGAAGCCGTGGAGCTGGCTGAGCAGAATCGCGCCCGGCTCACCGTCATCACCTGCGTTCCAGATCCCTCGACCTGGCTTCTGACCGGCGGCGCGTACGGCGGCGCAATCGATCAGGGGGCGCTGCTCGAGGACATCGAGCGGGAGTACCGGGATCTGCTCGAACAGGCGGTCGCCTCCGTGCCCGAGGACGTGTCGGTGAGCAGCCGCCTGTTGCACGGCCGGGCCAGCGACCGGATCCTTGAGGAGCTGCACGAGGGCGGTCACGACCTGCTGGTGATGGGCTCCCGCGGGCGCGGCAACGTTCGATCGCTCGTGCTGGGGAGCGTCAGCCACCACGTGCTCAACGCGGCGCCCTCCGCGGTGCTGATCGTTCACGCCGAAGGGCACGAGCCCCAGCCCGGCGCCTGACCAGCGCACATCTGTTCAAGATGTGACAGGGTTCCCGGCCGTGAGGCGAGGCGGCGGGCTCCAAGGGAGGAGAGGCATGAACCGGTGGTTGCTCGGCGCGCTGTGCAGCGCGCTTTTGATTGCGGTGTGCGCGCCGGCCGGCGCCCAGGCCGCCACCAAGTGGAGCGCCCACGGCAGTGCCCGGCAGGTGTACGTGATCGGCCTGAAGCCGCACGCCCGAATCTCGCTCCTGAATCGCCACGGACGCGTCGTGCGGATCAAGCGCGCCGACTCACTCGGCGGGCTGCTGTTCCGCAACGTCCGGCCGGGCAGCGGCTACCGGGTCAAGCTCGATCCGCACGGCGCCAGGTCCGGGAAGCTCACGGTCCACACCGATGCCGCCAAGCCGTGGGATCCGGGGATCTACAGCCAGACGATCAAGGACAACGGCTACCAGTACCTGACCACGCGGGACGGCACGAAGCTGGCCATCGACGTGCATCCGCCCAACAGTCCGGCCGGCGAGCCCGGGCTGCCCTCCGGCGTCACGCTTCCCCCCTCCCCGGCGGTGACTACACGCCCCCCTACCCGACTCTGATCGAGTACTCCGGCTACGGGTATGCCGACCCGGCGGGACCGGTCAACGGCATCGCCGTGCTGGCCAACCTGATGGGTTTCGCGGTGGTTGACGTGAACATGCGCGGCACCGGCTGTTCGGCTGGCGCCTACGACTTCTTCGAAGCGCTCCAGAACCTGGACGGCTACGACGTCGTCCAGACGATCGCCCACCAGCCCTGGGTGCTCGATCACAAGGTCGGCATGATGGGCATTTCCTACGGGGCGATCAGCCAGCTGTTCACCGGCCAGCTCGACCCGCCGAGCCTGGAGGCCATCTCGCCGCTCTCGACGATCGACGCCACCGCCACCACTTTGTATCCCGGCGGCATCCTCAACACCGGCTTCGCGGTGGCCTGGGCCAAGCAGCGCCAGCAGGAGGCCAAGCCGGCCGGGCCCCACGGCGGCCAGCCCTATGCCTACTCGCAGATCAAGAGCGGCGATAAGACGTGCAAGGCCAATCAGACGCTGCACGGGGAGGCCGCCAACCTGACGGCCAAGATCCACGCCAACTCGCATTACAAGCCGAAGGTCGCCGATCAGCTGGACCCGATCTCCTTTGTGCACAAGATCCACGTGCCCGTGTTCATGGCCTGCCAGTGGGAGGACGAACAGACGGGTGGGCACTGTCCGGACCTGGTCCAGCACATGACCGGAACCCGGCAGAAGTGGTTCACCTTCACCAATGGCGCCCACGTCGATTCTCTCGACCCATACACCTACAACCACTGGTACGACTTCCTGGAGCTGTTCGTGGCCCACCAGGCGCCGTTCGACAACCAGGCGACCACCCGTGCCGCCGCTCCCGTGATCTACCAGGAGGCCATGGGCCTGCCCCACAGCGACGTGGTCACGCTCCCCCAGGACCCGATCCAGGAGACACCGCTCTACTCGCAGGCGCTCAGCGACTTCGCCAAGCTGCCCGAGGTGTCGGTCGCCTTCGACAACGGCGCCGGGAAATCGCCGTCCGGGGCCACCCAGGCCAACGGCAATCCGTACGCCGGCTTCGTCAAGGGCTTTTCCAGTCTGCCGGTCCCCGGGACGAAGGCCGAGTCCTGGTACCTGGGCGCCGGCGGCTCGCTCGGCTCAACGCCGCCGAGCCACCGGACCGTCAACTGGTACACGTCCAACGCCAGGGCTCTGCCGCTGAATGACTTCGGCTCCAACACCGGCAGCGGCGGGCTGTGGGGGAACGCCTCCGAGTGGAGCTGGAAGTGGAAGCAGAATCCCAAGGGCACCGCGGTCTCCTACATCTCCTCGCCGTTGAAGCACAGCGCCACGGTCGTCGGCGGCGGCGCCGTGCACCTGTGGATCAAGTCCTCGAAGCCGAATGTCGATCTCCTGGCCACGGTCAGCGAGGTCCGCCCCGACGGCAAGGAGGTGTTCGTCCAGAACGGCTACCTGCGGGCCAACGAGCGCAAGCTGGCCACCACGGCCCACAACATCCTCAAGCAGCGCTCCACCTTGCTGGCTCCGATTCTCACGATGCGGGCCAGGGACGTCCGTTCGGTGCCTCGAAACCGGTTCGTCGAGGCCGTGATCCCGCTGTACTACGAGGGCCACGCCTATCGGGCCGGCTCACGCATTCGCGTGACCATCTCCGCCCCGAACGGGACGCAGCCAATCTGGTCATTCGCCCAGACCGCGCCGAAGAAGGCGACGGCGCGGGTCACGGTCGCCTTCGATCGGCGGATGCCGTCCAGCCTGATCCTCCCTGTGGTGCCGGGAGTCAGCGTGCCCACCGGCTACCCGCCCTGCCCGAGCCTGCGCAACGAGCCCTGCCGGCGCTACGTGGCCTTCAAGAACAACTGAGCCAGGCGCTCGGGGGCGATTAGACTCCCGGCGCTGATCGTGGCCGATTCGTTTCCACGCCAGAAGGCGCGCACGCGCAATTTCACCCTGGGCGCGCCGCGCAGCTTCCAGATCTCAGCCGACGGGCGCCGGATCGTCTTCCTCCGCTCCCCGGCCGGCGACGATCCCGCAACCGGCCTCTGGGTGTTCGACCCGGCCGACGGGCGGGAACGCTGCGTGGCTGATCCGCACGATCTCGGGGGAGCCCCCGACGCCGGCTCCCTCTCCCCCGAGGAACAGGCGCGCCGCGAACGCGCTCGCGAGACGGCGAGCGGCATCGTCTCCTATTCGATCGACCGCGCCGCCGATCGGGCCGTCTTCGCGCAGGCGGGTCGCCTGTTTCTCGCCGCGCTTGACGAGCACAGCGTCCGGGAGCTCGAGGTCCCCACCCCGGTGTTCGACCCCCGCCTCGATCCATCGGGGCAGCGTGTGGCCTTCGTTCACGACCGCGCCCTGTACGCGCTCGAGCTGACCGGCGCCCAGGCAGTGCGGCTGGCCGGCGAGGATGACCCGGCGGTCAGCTGGGGGCTGGCCGAGTTCGTGGCCGCCGAGGAGATGCAGCGCGGGCGCGGCTACTGGTGGTCTCCCGGCGGTGACTCTCTGATGGCCGCGCGGGTCGACGAGACCCCGGTGGAGGAGCTGTGGATCGCGGCTCCCGTGGACCCCGCAGCCCCGGGCCGGGCGGTGCGCTACCCCCGGGCGGGGACGCCCAACGCCCGCGTTGAGATTCATCTGCTCCGCCTGCCCGCCTTCTCCCCCACCCGGGTCACCTGGGACGACACCGCGTTCCCGTACCTTGCCGCGGCCCACTGGGATGAGCACGGCCCGATGATCGCTGTGCAGACTCGGGATCAGCGCCGCCTGCTCAGCCTGGCCGTCGATCCGGCCAGTGGGCAGGCCAGCCCACTGGCCGACCAGACCGATCCCGACTGGGTGGACCTGTTTCCCGCCCTGCCCCGTCGCCTCGGCGACGGCCGCCTCGTGACGGTCGGCCGCCACGGAGATGTCCCAGCGGTGCTGGTCGATGGCCGGCCGGTCACGCCGCCTGACCTGGAGATCCGGGAGGTGTTGCACGTCGATGGCGACCGCGTCGTGTTCGCCGCCAGCCGGGAGCCGACGCAGACCCACGTGTTCACCTGGGAACCCGGCGCGGGAGTCCGCCAGCTGACCTCCGAGGCCGGCGTCCATACCGCCGTGGCCAGCGGCGAGCAGACCCTGATCGGTTCGGGCGCTCTGCATCACGCCGGCACCCGATGGACGCTCGGATCCCATCGCTTCGAGTCGCGGACCGAGACGCCGCTGGTCACGCCGGATGTCAGGCTGATGGCGCTGGGTGCGCGTGAGCTGCGGGCCGGTCTCCTGCTCCCCAGCGGCCACGAGCCCGGCCGGCCGCTGCCCGTGTTGCTCGATCCCTACGGTGGACCGCACTTCCAGCGCGTGGCCGAGGCTCGCAACCTGTGGCTCGAATCCCAGTGGCTGGCCGATCAGGGCTTCGCGGTGCTGGTCTGCGATGGCCGCGGCACCCCGGGCCGGGGACTGGAGTGGAGCCGGGCACTCCGCGGTGACCTGGCCGGACCCCCGCTGGAAGACCAGGTGGAGGCGCTGGAGGCGGCGGCCGCCGAAACCGCTGAGCTCGATCTGGCCCGGGTCGCCATCCGCGGGTGGTCGTTCGGCGGCTACCTGGCTGCCCTGGCAGTGCTCCGGCGGCCGGATGTGTTCCATGCTGCTGTGGCGGGCGCTCCGGTGACGGACTGGCGCCTGTACGACACCCACTACACCGAGCGCTACCTGGGCACCGAGCCGGACGGTGCCGACCGCGAGACCTACGAGCGCTCCTCGATCCTGGCCGAAGCGGCGTCCCTGCGGCGGCCCCTGCTGCTGATTCACGGCCTGGCCGACGACAACGTGCTCGTAGCGCACACCCTGCAGCTCTCCCAGCGGCTCACGGAGAGCGGGCGCCTGCACAGCGTCCTGCCGCTCAGCGGGATCACCCACATGACGCCCCAGGAGCTGGTCGCGGAGAATCTCCTGAAGCTGCAGGTGGAGTTCCTCCGACAGGCTCTGGCGCGTCCCGAGTAGGCGTGATCCTGCTTGCCGCAGTGGCGCTGGGCGCGGTGCTCCGCTTCTGGCGCATCGGGCATCAGAGCTTTTGGTACGACGAGTCGGTCACCGTCGGGCTGCTCCACCACTCGCTGGGTGGGATGCTGGGCGCGCTCCCAAACGTTGAGGGCACTCCCCCGGTGTACTACTGCGTGGCCTGGGTGTGGGCCCGCGTGTTCGGCTTCGGCCCGGCCGGCATCCGATCGCTGTCGGCCGTGGCGGGAGTGGCCCTGATCCTCTGTGCCTACGGAATCGGATCCCGGCTGATCTCCCCCCGCGCCGGGCTGGTGGCCGCATGGCTGGTGGCGTGCAATCCGTTCCTGATCTGGTACTCGCAGGAGGCGCGCGCCTACTCACTGCTGGCGCTGATGGCCGGCCTGGCACTGCTCGCCTTCGCGCAGCTTCTGTCGCCGAGGCCACGAGGCCGGTGGATCATCGCCTGGACGGTGTTCGCCGGCCTCGCGCTGGCCACCCACTACTACGCCGTGGTGGTCCTCGTCCCGGCCGGCACCTGGCTGCTGTGGATCCACCGGCGGGACCCCCGGGTCTGGTACGCCATGTTGCTGGTGGCGGCAGTGGGGGTGGCACTGGCCCCGCTGGCCCTCCACCAGAGGCACAACACGGCCTGGATCGCCGGGGAGCCCCTGGGACCGCGTCTGGCCCAGGTGCCGGCTCAATTTGTGCGCGGGACGGGCGCCCCGGCCGAACTGTGGCTCGACCTGGCGGGCGGCCTGGCCGTGGCCCTGGGCGCGGCACTCGTAGTCACGCGGGCGGGAGGGCTCGAGCGCTCACGAGCGGTGCTGGCCGCCGGTCTGGGCCTCAGCGGCTACCTGCTGAGCCTCGTCCTCGCCCTGGCCGGCGTCGACTACCTGATCACGCGGAACCTCATCTCCGTCCTGGTGCTGCTGATCGTGGGAGTGGCGGGGGGTCTCGGAGCCCCACGCGCCGGGCGGATCGGCCTGGCCGGCGCCGCGGTGCTGTGTGCGGTCGGCGTCCTCGCCGCGGTCGCCGTCGCGACCAGCTGGAGGTGGCAGCGGCCGGATTGGGCCGGCGTGGCCCGGGCCGCCAGCCTGACGCAGCCCCACGGCTACCGTCAGCTGGTGATCGTCGAGGACGACGATTCTCTGGAGCCGCTCGGCCTCTACTCCCCCACGCTGCACGGGCTGCCGCCGTGGGGCGCGCCGGTCCGCACGATTACGCTGATCGCCGTCGTTCGCGGTCCCTACAGCCCGCTGTGCTGGTGGGGCGCCGCCTGCCACCTCACCCACCAGCCGCTCGATACGAGACTGCATCTCGCCGGCTTTCAACCCGCCGGCCGGCCCCGCCAGACCGGTCAGTTCGCCATCCTGCGGCTGGCGGCGCTCCACCCGATCCGCGTGACGCGCGGCCGAATCGCCGCCGCCCTGCAGAGCACGCCGCTGACCAGCTACGGGCTGTTCGTGACCCGGCTCGGCTGAGGCCGGCTAACGCCGCACCGCCGCCCGGGCCACGGTGTCCACCAGACTGACGGTGCCCGCCGCGGCGGCCCTCAGCGCGTGTGCCAGCTTGGTTCCCACTCCCCGCTCCGGGAGGTCGATCAGCAGCCGGTACTCGTCACCGTGCCGGCTGAGCTCGGACGGCCCCACACCGCGAAGTAGCTCAACGGCGGTTGGATTCTCCGCCTTGACCAGCGCGCTGAACTGCCGCACCCCCTCCTGCCGGGCCCGGGTGGCCAGGCGCTGGAGCAGGCGGCGCCCCAGGCCGCGCCCCTGCCAGTCGTCGCTCACCGTGATGGCCGCCTCCGCCACCCGGCTGTCCGGCGCCGCCCGCACATAGCGCGCCACGCCCACGAGGCTGCCGTCCTCCGAAAGGGCGACCAGTGCCTCATGCTGGCGATGATCGACCTCGGTCAGGTAGCTCAGCGTCCCCTCCGACAGCTGGTTCATCGGCGTGAAGAACCGCCGGTAGCGGGATTCCGGGCTGAGCCGGGCGAACGCCTCCGCCAGCGGCTGCCGATCGTCCGGGCGAATCGGCCGCACCCGGACGGTCGACCCGTCCCGCAGGCGCAGCCGCGACCCCTGAGGCGCCCGCCGATCAGCCGGAATCGGCCTGCCCCCGCTCGAGCAGCTCCAGCACCTGGCCCAGCCCGTGCACGCTGCCGGGCTCGGTCATCGGCAGGATCAGCGTCCTCATGCCAAGCGCTCTCGCGCCGCCGTCGGCCCGCTCGTGATCGCCCACCATCAGCGTGGCGGGCGCGGTTGCCCCGATCAGTTCCAGGGCCATCCTGAAGATCCGTGGGTCGGGTTTGACGCATCCCACCTCGAAGGACAGGATGCACGCGTCGGCGAGCCGGCCGAGCCCGTGGTGGCGCAGGATGTCCCGAATGTCGAACCCGACATTGCTGGTCAGACCGACCTGCAGACCCAGGCCGGCGATCGCCTCCACCGTCTCCACCGCATCGGCGTAGGGCACCCACCCCTCCGGACGGAGGATCTGCTCATACACGGCCTCGGGCAGCCGATCCAGGCCGGTCCGCGGGTGGGCAATCGTCTCGAACAGCCCCACGTACGCTCCCCGATGGTTCTCCGCCGTCAGGTCGCGCTTCTCGTACAGCTCCACCAGATGCTCCGGGACCCGGCGCGGGTACGGAGCCCCGGGCACGCCCGCGGCCAGATATGCCTGGGCCAGTTGGTCGAGCTCGGACGGGCTGAGGCTGATCCCGGCTCGCGATGCCACGCCCGCCAGCAACTCGCCCGGGGCCCGGGGCACCAGGAGCGTGCCCGCGAAGTCGAATAGAACCGCCGTGATCTCCGCGTCGCCGGACGTGCGGGGCTCGAGCATCACCTCGAGCCTACCCAAGCCCCGAGGAGGGGTCGGCCACCTACAATCCCCGGCGCGGTGACCCTTCCCCCTGCATCCAAGTCCTCAGCGGCCCTTGTCACAGGCGCCTCGTCGGGCATCGGCGCCGAGATCGCGCGGGAGCTGGCCACTCGGGATCACAACCTGATCCTGGTGGCCCGCAGCAAGGACAAGCTGACCACGCTGGCCCGGGAGCTGAGCGAGGCCCACGGAGTCCGAGCCGAGACAGTCTCCTGCGATCTGGCCAAGCCGGCCTCGCGCGGGCGGCTGCCCGGACGCTTGGAGAAGCTCGGCCTGGAGGTGCACATCCTGATCAACAATGCGGGCTTTGCCACCGGCGGGCCGTTTCACGCGTCGGACCCCGAGCGAGAGCTTGAGCAGGTGCGCCTGGATGTGGAGGCGGTGGTCGCGCTCAGCTCGATGTTCATCCCCCCCATGGTCGAGCGGGGCCGTGGCGCCGTTTTGAACGTGGCGTCCACGGCGGGGATGCAGCCGATGCCGTTCTCGGCGGGTTATGCGGCCGCCAAGTCCTACGTGCTTTCGTTCTCCGAGGCGCTTCATTATGAGCTGGCGCCCGAGGGCGTCACCGTCACCGCTCTGGCGCCCGGGCCGGTGGCGACGGACTTCTGGAACGTGGCCGGCTGGGAGACCACCGGCGGAAAGAGCTTTGAGCAGGCGGTCCCCGGTCCGGCGTGGGTGACCGCGCAGGATGCCGCTCGGGCTGGCGTTCAGGGTCTGGAGGCCGGCGCCCGCGTGGTCGTGCCCGGGCTCCCGATGCGGGCGGCGATGCTGGCCTCCCGGTACATCCCACACGCCATCAAGCTGCCGTCCATCGCCGCCGCCATGCGGCGGCGATGAGCCACTCTGCCGCTTCGTAAGCAGGGCGCGCGCCGCCAACGGCGAACGTGACACGCAGCGTAGTCGTGTTACTCAGGCCGTCACAGGGGTATGTTTTCCGGTAAATTGCAGGGAGGACGCATGGAGCGGGAGACCATGACGCCATCCGGAGCAGTGGGTCCATCGGTCGCGACAAGCGCGTACGCCGCGAGCATCGGCCGTGCCCTGCTCGGGTCGAATCTGGCGGCGGTGATCGCCCTTGACGACAACTGGCAGATCGTCGAGTTCAGTCCTGCCGCCGAGGAGATGTTCGGGCGCCAGCGTGAGCGTTCTGTGGGGCTGGCCCTGTCGGATCTGATCATCTCGCCGCGGCTGCGCGCCCTGCGCCGGGGAGCCGGCGGGCGGCGGGCATCCCGCTCCCCGCTCATGGGCCGCAGCGAGCAGACCGCGGTGCGGGCTGACGGTTCGCACTTCCCGGTGGAGATGCTGGCGGTTCGCGCGGGCGATGGCGACGAGGCCCAGCTCGTCTGCTTCCTGCGTGACATCACCGACCGCCGGCTCTCCGAGTACCGGCTGGCGGCCAGCGAGGCGCTGCTGGCCGAAGCCGAGGAGCTGGCCGGAGCCGGCAGCTTCGAGCGTGACCTGAACTCGGGCAGCGTGGTGTGGTCAACCGGCATCTACCGGATCCTCGGTCTCGACCCGGCTCGCCGGCCGCCGGAGCTCCCGGACGCGATTGACCTGCTGCACCCGGACGACCGCCCCGTGATCCGGTCGAACTTCGAGCGGATCATCCAGCAACGCGAACCCGCCTTCTCAGAACAGGTCCGGGTGATGCGCCCGGACGGATCCGAGCGGGCGGTGGAGCTGCGCGGCAAGGTGGTGTTCGACGACTTCGGCGAGGCCGAGCGCCTCGTCGGAACCGCCCGTGACGTGACGGACGAGCGGGAGGTTCGGCGCAACCGGGACCTGCTCAGCTACGTGGTGGAGTCATCCGACGACGCGATCCTCACCAAGAACAGCGACGGCATCATCACCAGCTGGAACCGCGGAGCCGAGCGGCTCTACGGTTACTCGACTGAGGAGGCGATCGGACGTCACGTCTCGCTGATCGTGCCGACCGGCGGCGAGGAGGAGCAGGAGGAGATGACCCGCCATGTCTTCAGCGGCGAGTCGATCCATCAGATCGAGACGACCCGACTGCGTCGCGACGGAACCGACGTGGCGGTCTCCCTGAGCGTCTCACCCGTGCGCGACACCGACGGGAACATCGTGTCGGCCGCGGTCATCGCCCGGGACGTCACCGAGCGCCGCCGCTATGAGGCCCGGCTACGGGCCCTGGCCGAGCACGACCACCTGACCGGCCTGCTCAACCGCCGCCGCTTCGAGGCGGAGCTGCGCCGGGAGCTCAGCCGGGCCGGGCGCTCGGGCGAGTCCGGTGCCGTCGTCAGCGTCGACCTCGACGGCTTCAAGGCGATCAACGATTCCGTCGGACACGCCGCCGGCGACGAGGTGCTTCGTTCGGTGGGCAACGTCCTGGCTACAGGCTCCCGGGAGAGCGACCTGGTGGCCCGCCTGGGCGGCGACGAATTCGCGCTGCTGCTGCCCGGCAGCAACCGCAGCCAGGCCCGGGCCGCCGCCGAGCATCTGCTGGACGCCCTGCACTCCTGCCGGCCTGAGGTCGACGGCACGCCGTTCCCGGTCACCGCCAGCATCGGCGTGGCCCTGTTCTCAGCCGATTCGGCCCGCTGGGACGAGCTGCTGATCAACGCCGACCTGGCCATGTACGAGGCCAAGCGCCAGGGCCGCGACCGGATCGTGGTGTTCAGCTCCGAGCAGGCCCGGATCGCCCGCGCCGACGCCAAGCTCAGCTGGGCGCAGCGGATCCGCCAGGCGCTGGACGATGACGGCCTGGTCCTGCACTGGCAGGCGATCGTCGACCTGGGCACGAACCGGCCATCGCATGGCGAGCTGCTGCTGCGGATGCGCAGCGGCGACCGGCTGCTGCCACCGGGCGAGTTCCTGGGTGCCGCTGAGCGCCTGGGACTGATCCACGCCATCGACCGCTGGGTGGTGCGTCAGGCCATCGGGCTCCTGGCGCGCGGCCGGGCCCCTGCCGACCTGCCGCTCAGCGTGAACCTGTCCGGCGAGTCGGTGGCCGGCGACCCTGAACTCCTGCGGCTGATCCGAACCGAGCTGGACGCCGCGCAGGTCGACCCGTCCAAGCTGATCTTCGAGGTGACCGAGACGGCGGCGATCGCCAACATCATCGAGGCGCGCGAGTTCGCGCTCGGGGTGCGCCGGCTGGGCTGTCGCCTGGCCCTGGATGACTTCGGCACCGGGTTCGGCTCCTTCTACCACCTCAAGCATCTGCCGGTCGACTTCCTCAAGATCGACCGGGAATTCGTGCACAACCTCCCGCACAGTCGGGTCGACCAGCGGCTGGTGCGCTCGATCGTCGAGGTGGCCAAGGCGCTGAGGATCCGCACGGTGGCGGAGTCGGTGGGAGACGACGCCACGATCAGACTCCTGCGCCAGCTGGGGGTCGACTTCATCCAGGGCTTCCACGTGGGTCACCCCGAATCCCTCGACTGAGCCGGCCAGCGAGTTCAGGCGTCGATCAGCGAGCGCCCGGTCATCACCGCCGGTTGCTCCATCCCCAGGAGCTGAAGGACCGTGGGTGTGACGTCGGCCAGCACTCCCCCGTCGCGTAGCGCCAGCGGCCGGCCGTCGACGGTCAGGATCAGCGGCACCGGGTTCAGTGAGTGCGCCGTGTTCGGACTGCCGTCCGGTTCGAGCATGTGGTCGGAGTTGCCGTGGTCGGCGGTGATCACGCAGGCCCCGCCGGTCTCGTGCACGGCCCGTACCACGTCTCCCAGGCACCCGTCGACCGTCTCCACCGCCTTTACGGCGGCCGGGATCACCCCGGTGTGCCCGACCATGTCCGGGTTGGCGAAGTTGATGATCCCGAACTGCGGCTCGTCCTCGCGCCACGCGGCGATGAACGCGTCAGCCGCCTCGCGGGCGCTCATCTGCGGCTTGTGGTCGTAGGTGGGCACGTCGCGCGGAGACTGAACGAGCTCGCGCCGCTCGCCGTCCTGGGGTTTCTCCTCGCCACCCCCGAAGAAGTAGGTCACGTGGGGGTACTTCTCGGTTTCGGCCACGTGCAGCTGGCGGCCACCGTGCCGGGCGATCACGATCGGCAGCGTGATCTCCGGGTGCGCCGGTGGAAATGCAACGGGGTAGGGCCAGCCCTCCTCGTACTCGGTCATCGCGGCATAGCGCTGCACGGGCTCGGCGCCGCCCCGGTCGATCTCGCTGAACTCCGGGTCCGCCAGCGCCCGAGTGATCTCCCGCATCCGGTCGGGCCGGAAGTTGAACGCGATCACGCTGTCCGTCGCCCGGATGCATGCCTCGGATCCGACCCGCACCGGCTTGATGAACTCGTCGGTCTCGCCTCGCTCGTACGCCTGCCCGGCCGCCTCGGCCCCCGTCTCGGCCGTGTGCTCGGCCCGCCCGTGGACCAGCAGGTCGTAGGCCAGCTGTACGCGATCCCAGCGGCGGTCACGATCCATCGCGTAGTAGCGCCCGATCACGCTGCCGACCCGTCCGGCGCCTGCCTGGGACATCCACTGCTCGACCTCGGTCAGGTAGCCCTGGCCGGAGTGGGGCAGCGTGTCACGGCCGTCGGTGAACGCGTGCAGGACCAGGTCGGGGACGTTCAGCTGAGCCCCCATCCGGATCAAGGCCTGGAGATGCGACCAGCCGGAATGCACGCCGCCGTCGGATACCAGCCCGATCAGGTGAACCCGGCCGGCGCCGCTCATCGCCTGGCGCAGCACCCCGTTTTCGGCCAGGCTGCCATCCTCCGCCGCCGCGTCGATCCGCGTCAGGTCCTGCATCACGATCGCGCCCGCCCCGAGGTTCATGTGTCCGACCTCGGAGTTGCCCATCTGACCGTCCGGCAGCCCGACCGCGCGGCCGCAGGCGGTCAGCTGGGTGTGCGGGTAGGCGTCCCAGAGCTCGTCCATCACGGGGGTGTCAGCCTGCGAGATCGCATTTCCGGGGCCAGGCTCGGCCAGCCCCCAGCCGTCCAGGACGATCAGCGCGCAGCGTGGCACGGGAATCCGGTCCGGCCCAGCGGGCAGCTGCGGCGTGTTGGCCCCGGAGGGCATCACACCGCGGCGACGATCGCCGCGAATGACTCCGGATCGAGGCTGGCGCCCCCCACCAGTGCGCCGTCGACGTCCGGCAGCGCCAGCAGCTCGGCAGCGTTGTCCGGCTTTACGCTGCCGCCGTACAGGAGTCGCGCGCGGCCGGCCGCTTCCCGGTTGCGATCGGCCACCAGTGCCCTGACGAATGCGATCGCCTCCTGAGCCTGCTCGGCCGTGGCCACCTGGCCGGTGCCGATCGCCCAGATCGGCTCGTAGGCGATCACCACGTCACCCAGCCGCTCATCGGGCACGCGGGCCAGGTTCTCCTGGACCTGGTGGCGCAGCTTGCGCTCGGTGTCACCCCGCTCGCGCTCCTCCTCGGTCTCCCCCACGCAAAGGATCGGCATGAGCCCGGCCTCCAGGGCGGCGGGCACCTTCTGGAGCAGTGCCTTGTCGCTCTCGCCGAACAGCTCACGCCGCTCCGAGTGGCCGAGGATGACGCCGTGCACGCCGATCTCGGTGAGCATCGGCGGCGACACCTCTCCTGTGAAGGCGCCCTCGTCGGCGTAGTGCATGTTCTGGGCGATCACCTGTACCCGGGAGCCCCGAGCCGAGTCGACCATCGCCTGGAGCGCCGGGTACGGCGGGCAGATGGCCACCTCGACGCCATCGGCGGTGGACACACGCGGAAGCAGGGCCTGGATGAACCGCTCGGCCTCGGCGACCGTCTTGTACATCTTCCAGTTCCCGGCGATCAGGGGCGTTCTGTCGGCGTTCATGCCAGAGCCTCCACGCCGGGCAGGCGTTTGCCCTCGATCAGCTCCAGCGAGGCGCCGCCCCCGGTGGAGATGTGGGTGACGGAGCCGGCCAGCCCGAATCGCTGGATCGCAGCCACGGAATCTCCGCCGCCGATCACGGTCGTGGCCGGGGACCGTGCCACGGCTTCGGCCACCACTTTGGTTCCCGCCGCGAACGGCTCGTACTCGAAGGCCCCCATCGGCCCGTTCCAGAATACCGTGGCGGCATCGCTGATCGCCTGGGCGTAGATGGCGGCCGTACGGGGACCGATGTCAAGGCCCATCTGGCCGTCGGGTACGTCGACCCCGTCGAGCGCCTCCGGCGTTGCCTGGCGCGTGAGCTCCGGTGCGACGACCAGATCGACGGGCAGCTCGAGCTTGGCGCGGGACCCCGGCCACGAGTCCAAGGCCCGGCGAGCCAGCTCCACGTCCTCGGCCCCGCACAACGAGTTGCCGACGGCGTGGCCCTGGGCGGACAGGAACGGAAAGCACATGGCGCCGCCGATCAGAATCGTGTCGGCCAGCGTGCGGAACCGCTCGATCACCTGGATCTTGTCGCTCACCTTCGCCCCGCCGAGCACGGCCACGAGCGGCGAGGCCGGGTGCTCGAGCAACCCGGTCAGCGTCCGGACCTCGCTTTCCAGGAGCCGGCCGGCGGCGCGGTGAGGGACGAGCCTGGCCACCCCCTCGGTCGACGCGTGGGCGCGATGAGCCGCGCCGAAGGCATCATTCACGTACACGTCAGCCAGCTTCGCCAGCTGCTCAGCCAGCTCGGGGTCGTTCTTCGTCTCCCCCGGTCGAAAACGAACGTTCTCCAGAAGCAGGACTCCACCGTCCGGTAGCTCGCCGGCCAGCCGCTCCACGTCCTGTCCCACCACGTCGGGCGCCATCTGCACCGGGCTGCCCAGCAGCTCCGACAGCCGGGAGGCGATCGGGGCGAGTGAGAGCTCGGGCTCTCGATCCTTGGGACGGCCCAGATGCGAGACCAGGATCAGGCGAGCGCCCGCGCGGCGCAGCTCCTCGAGCGTGGGCAGCGCGGAGCGGATCCGCGTGTCATCGGCCACCTGGCGGTGGGGCGAGGGTGGGTCGGAATCCTTCAGGGGGACGTTGAAGTCCACGCGCACGAGGACCCGCTTCCCCCTCAGTTCGGGGAGGTCGTCGAGCGTTTTCACCGCGCTAGAGCTTCTGGACCAGATCGGCGACCCGGTTCGAGTAGCCCCACTCGTTGTCGTACCAGGAGACGACCTTGACCATCGTGCCGTCCATCACCGAGGTGAGCTGAGAGTCCACGATCGAGGAGGCCGGGTTGCCCACGATGTCCCGGGACACGATCGGATCCTCGGTGTACTCGAGGTAGGGGCTCATCGGGCCTTCCGCCGCGGCCTTCAGGGCCTGGTTGACCTCCTCGACGCTGGTCTCACGGGCGGCCTCGATCGTCAGGTCGACGACGCTGCCGGTGGGGACGGGAGCCCGGATGGCGAAGCCGTGCAGCTTGCCGTTGAGTTCCGGGATCACCGCACCGATCGCCTTGGCGGCGCCCGTGCTGGCCGGAATCAGGTTGACGGCGGCAGCCCGGGCTCGGCGCAGGTCACGGTGAGGCATGTCCTGCAGCCGCTGGTCGGAGGTGTACGCATGGACAGTGGTCATCAGCCCGTGGCGGATACCGAGCGTGTCATGCAGCACCTTGGCCACCGGAGCCAGGCAGTTCGTGGTGCAGGAGGCGTTGGAGATGATCTGATGCTGAGCCGGGTCGTAGGCCTCGTCGAAGTTGACCCCGAGCACGACCGTCACGTCCGCGTTGGTGGCCGGCGCCGAGATCACCACCTTCTTCGCGCCGGCTTCCAGATGCTTGGCCGCGTTCTCCCGATCGGTGAACAGACCAGTGGACTCGATAACCACGTCCGCACCCAGGTCTCCCCAGGGCAGCGCAACCGGATCGCGCTCGGCCAGCACGCGGATCTCCTGGCCGCCCACGATCAGACGGTCACTCTGGACCTCGACCTTCCCGCGGAAGGGGCCGTAATTGGAGTCGTACTTGAGCAGGTGGGCGATGGTGGGCGGGTCGACCAGGTCGTTGACCGCCAGCCACTCGATATCGGCACCCTTGTCCAGCGCCGCCCGGAACACGTTGCGCCCGATCCGCCCGAAACCGTTGATGCCTACTCGTACCGCCATGCACCGGCCTCCATGTCAATTCAAAGGAACGCCGGCTCTGGACTGCTCCGGGCCGGCGGGATAAGGCTACCCCAAGCTTGGGCTGTCGCCGCTGTTCCGTCTGAACTGCCGCGATGAAGGGTGGACGGGGCGGGACATGGTGCTCAAACGCGCATCGTGAGTCAGAAGGTGGTTGATATCGCGCTGAGGCACGTTTTTCGTGCTCTGGCGCGATATCAAATCGTTTCGAGGGCAGGATGCGCGCTTAAGCACGCCCACGCTCCGTCCACCCTTCATCGCGGCAGTTCAGACAGAGCAGAACGTCACTGCGAGACCACCTCGACCCGCAACCCATCCGGATCCAGCAGATACCCCGCGTAGTAACGCCGGCCGTACTGCGGGCGAGGTCCGGGCGGCCCATCGTCGGTTCCCCCGGCCGCCAGCCCGCCCCGATACGCAGCGTCGACGGCCGCCCGGCCGCTGGCCTGCAGTGCCACGTGTCCATACCCGGCCGCCGGCGCCCGGCCGCGCATCACGATCCAGAAATGCGGGGCGTTGATCCCGTAGGCGATCGCCTGCTCGGAGTCGAGCATCCTCCGGACGCCCAGCGCGTAGAACACGGCGTCGTAGAACCGCGCCGACCGTTGCAGGTCGGACACCTCGTAACCGACGTGGTCGATCACGCCGGCTTGCTCACGTCCCGGTGGACCACCTCGACCAGGAAGTCCTTGGAGTCGCGGTAGCGGTCGGCCAGGTGCTCGGCGATGGCCACCGATCGGTGGCGGCCCCCGGTGCAGCCCAGGGCGAGGACGAGGTGCGCCTTGCCCTCGGCCAGGTATTGGGGGAGCAGGTAGTCCAGCAGCGGATGCAGCCGTTCGTAGAAGCGGTCGAGCTCGCCGGTGCGGTTGATGAACTCCACCACCCGCGAATCATCGCCGGTGAGAGGCCGCAGATCGGGCTCGTAATGCGGGTTGGGCAGGAAGCGCACGTCGAACATCAGGTCTGGGTCGCGCACCGGGCCGTACTTGAACCCGAAGCTCTCGAACGTGACCGCCAGCCGCCCCGGCGTGTGGCTGGGCAGCATCTCGTCGGTCAGCTTGCGACGCAGCATCGCCGCCGTGAGACCTGACGTGTCGATAACCACGTCAGCCCGGTTGCGCAGCGGCGTGAGCAGCTCACGCTCGCGCGCGATCCCGTCCGCCACGCTCCCCCGAGGGGCCAGCGGATGGCGGCGCCGCGTCTCCTTGTACCGGGTCTGCAGGGTGGCCTCGTCGGCCTCCAGGAACAGCACCCGGTGCGAGACGCCGCTGGCCCCCAGGCTGTCCAGGATGCTGGCCAGCCCCTCGAAGTAGCTGCCCGCCCGCACGTCGCAGACGACGGCGGCATTGGCCACCTTCGAGCCGGTATGCATGAACAGGTCGACCAGCGAGCGGATCATCTCCGAAGGCAGGTTGTCCACGCAGAAGTAGCCCTCGTCCTCGAATGCGGCCATGGCGGTCGACTTGCCCGCGCCGGAGAACCCGGTGATCACTACCAGGTCGCGGAGCGCGACTTGGGACTTCGCCGCCATAGCTTTCATGAAGCTTGACGATTGGGGCGGACCTCTACCATGGCCGGGTGCGCCCGCGCCCCGTACGTCTGGCCGTGCTGGCGGTGGCCGCTGGGATCGCAACCGCGCTGTCGCTGACGGCGTGCGGCGGCAGCAGCCGCGATCCGCGACCAGGGCAGGGCTCGGGAGCGCCGGCCCCATCAGCTTCGACCTCCACGACCGCGCAGGGACTGCCTGCGGCGGGAGCCAGTGGCGCGCCGGGCCAGCCGGTCGCGCTCGGACCGGCGATCACGGTCGACGTCGCGCCCGAGACCATCGGGGCGCCGATGCCGCGCGGCTTCCTCGGGCTCTCACTGGAGTACCCCACCCTGGAGCATTACCTGGGCACCGACCCTCGGCATCTGGATCCGGTCTTCCTGGCCCTGGTCCGCGCACTGGCTCCCCGGCGGTCCCTGGTCATCCGCCTGGGTGGAGACAGCACCGACCGCACCTGGTGGCCGATTCGCGGGATGCGAGCCCCGGCGGCCATCGACTTCGCTTTGACCCGCCGATGGACCGCCCTGGCCCGAGCGCTGTCGGCGGACACCGGAGGCAAGCTGATCCTGGGCATCAACCTGGCCACCGGACGGCGACGCGTGGCCGCAATCGAGGCCCGCCGCCTGGTGGCGGGCGTGGGTGCCGACCACATCGCAGCGCTGGAAATCGGCAATGAACCGGACGACTACGGGGTCACCGCCTGGTACTGGAAGCATGACCAGCGAGTGTTCGCCCGCTCGAGCACCTACAGCGTGAGCAACTACCTGGGACAGTTCGCCGCCTGGCGGGCCGTCATGCCGCGTTCGGTTCCCGTGGCCGGCCCGGCGCTGGCCCGCACGCAGTGGATGAATGCGGCGCTTCGTGCCGAGCTCGGGGGCTCGCGGCCGGTGAGCCTGGTCACCTTCCACCGCTATCCGCTGCGGGCCTGCGAAACCGATCCCCAGGCCTCCGACTATCCCACCATCTCCCGCCTGCTCAGCGACCCCTCCTCCGCCGGGCTGGCCGCCGTGGTCGCCCCGTATGTGACGATCGCGCATCGGGCGCGCCGTCCGTTCCGCCTGGACGAGCTCAACTCGGTCTCCTGTCAGGGGAAGCTCGGGGTCAGCAACACCTTCGCCTCGGCGTTGTGGATGCTGGACACACTGTTCAGCGTCCGCGCCGTGGGCGTCGACGGGGTCAACGTGCACATGCTCCCCGGCTCCGCCTACCAAGCGTTCTCGGTGCAGCGCTCCGGCCAGCGCTGGAGCGCCTCCGTCTCCCCCGTCTACTACGGCATGTTGATGTTCTCCCGTGCCTTCCCCCCGGGCGCCCGGCTGCTGGGCGTGACGGATCCGCCCGGGCCGGTCAAGACCTGGGCCACGCGGAGCCCAGACGGGCGGCTGCGGGTCGTGCTGATCAACCAGGACTCGATCGCTCCGGTGACAGTGCGCGTGAGGGTCCCCGGACCCCAGTCGGCGTTCAGCAGCCAGGCTCTGCTCGCCCCCTCGGTGTCGGCCACCCGGGAGGTGAGCCTGGGCGGTGAGACATTCGGCCCCTCAACGTCAGCCGGCCGGCTGCCGGCGGAACGGCGACCGGCGATCTCCTCCGTGCAGGGCTACTACAGCGTGTCCGTGCCGGCGGGAAGCGCCGTGCTGCTGACCCGCTCGGCCCGCTGAACCCCCGGCTTCGGCGGCTGGCGAGCCGCCGAAGCTGCTACCTCATACCCCTGCCTTGTGCAGCTCCCGGTGCAGGTCCCGCGCCACCTTCCCCGGGATCCCCGGCACCGACGCCAGCTCCTCGCGCGAGGCGGCCATGATCGCGTCGGGGGAGCCGAAGTGGGTGAGCAGCGCTCGCTTGCGGGCGGGGCCGACGCCCGGCAGCTCGTCGAGCACCGAGGCCGTCATGGCGCGGTCGCGGCGCTGGCGGTGGTGGGTGATGGCGAACCGGTGGGCCTCATCACGCAGTCGCTGGAGCAACTGGAGCTCGGGCGTGTCATGCGGGAGCGCCAGCGGCGCCTGACGCCCCGGGATGAACACCTCCTCGATCCGCTTGGCCAGCGAAACCACCAGCACGCCGCGCTCGCGGAACCCTTGGAGGGCCCGCAGGCCGGCCGACAGCTGCCCCCGGCCGCCGTCGATCACGATCACATTGGGCAATGCCGCGAAGCTCGGGTCGTAGTCCTTGTCGTGGGGGGAGAGGTCCAGTTGGGTCTCGAACTGCGCCATCCGCCGGCCGAGGATCTCCTCCATGGCGGCGAAGTCGTCGGGCCCGTTGTCGCCGACCGTGCGCACCTTGAACCTGCGGTAATCCGACTTCTTGGGCGCCGCCCCCTCGAACACCACCATCGAGGCCACGGTATTGGTCCCCATCAGCGTGGAGATGTCGAAGCACTCGATGCGCAGCGGAATCGTGTCGAGCCCCAGCGCCTCCTGCAGTCCCTCCAGAGCCTCCACCCGCTGCTGGCGGCGGCGCTCGGCCCGCAGCTTCTCCTGATCGAGCGCCAGCCGCGCGTTGCGCTCGGCCAGCTCGAGGATGCGGCGCTTGTCGCCCCGCTCCGGCACGCGGATCTCCACGCGCGCCCCGCGGCGCTCGGTGAGCGCTTCGGCCAGCGCCTGGATCTCGGAGTGCGCGCCCACCTCGGCCTGCACCATCACCTGCGCCGGGATCACCATCGTCGAGGCGTAGTACTGGAGGATGAACGCCTCGGCCACATCGGCCAGGTCGGCCTCAGACGCGTTGTCCAGGTAGAAGCTCTGGCGGTCCGACAGCACGCCGTCGCGGACCTGGAACACCTGGGCGTTGGCATCGCCGCTGCCGTCGACGGCCACGGCGATCGCATCCAGAGTGCCCACAGAATCGTTGGCCACGCGCTGGCGCTCGAGCAGCGAGCGCACCGCCCGGAGCCGGTTGCGCTCGCGGGCGGCGTCCTCGTAGCGCTTCTCGGCGGAGGCCAGGTTCATCTCGTAGTTGAGGCGCCGCTCGATCTCCCGGTAGCGCCCGGACAGGAAGGCGATCACCCCGTCGATCGACTCGCGGTACTCCTCTTTCGTCACGTAGCCGACGCATGGGGCCCCGCAGCGCTTGATGTAGTAGTCGAGACACGGCGAGCCGCTCCGCCGGCCCGGGGTCGTGCCCACGCAGGAGCGGAACAGGAACACCTTGCCGAGCACCTCAAGCGTCTGACGCACCCGGCCAGCGTTGGAGAACGGGCCGAAGTAGGCCCGGTCGCGGCGGTGGCGCTCACGGGTGAAGTACACGCGGGGGAAGTCCTCGTCCAGGCTGATCGCGATGTACGGGTATGACTTGTCATCCCGCAGGCGGATGTTGAAGCGGGGCTTGTACTGCTTGATGAAGTTCTGCTCGGCCAGCAGCGCTTCGGCCTCGGTGTGCACGACCAGCGCCTCCACGTGGTCGATCATCGGCAGCAGATCGCGTCCCGCGCGAGTGCTGGGGTTGGAGAAGTGCGAGGCCACGCGCTTCTTGATCGACTTGGCCTTGCCAACGTAGATGACCTTGCCGCCGCTGTCGCGGAACAGGTAGACGCCGGGTTCGTCGGGCAGCTCGCGGTGGCGGTCGGAGGGCACTATCGACACGGAACCTCAGTCTAGGACCGGCCTCCCGCGTGAGGATCGCCTCCAGAACTGGATCGACTCCAGTATCGCGCTAGGGTACGGCGGGACTCGTGGAGCCATCCGTTAGCCAAGCCGCCCTGCTCCGCCACCACGGCCTGCAGGTCACCGCCCAGCGTCTGGCGGTCCTGCGCGCTGTGGCCGAGCGCCCGCATAGCACCGCCACCGAACTCGGCGCTCAGGTCCGCGAGTCAATCGGCGCCGTGTCGCCGCAGGCCGTCTACGACGCGCTCGGCACCCTGGCCGATAACGGCATCATCCGGCGGATCCAGCCCGCTGGGTCACCGGCCCGCTACGAGGACCGGGTGGGCGACAACCACCATCACCTCATCTGCCGGTCCTGCGGCCAGATGCTCGACGTCGATTGCGCCGTCGGCTTCGCCCCCTGTCTGACCGCCCCAGAGGATGCGGGCTATGAGATCGACGAGGCCGAGGTCATCTTCTGGGGGAGATGCCCGGCGTGCACCGCGGCGGCCGCCGCATCCCCCCATCAGAACGAAACCGCCAGCGAGTAGGAGGAACCCCGTGGCCGACAGCCAGACCAGCAGCGTCAGCGAGAGCGAGAACCCCTCGATCAAGCCCCCGACCCCCGATGGGGACCGGCCGCGGACCAACCAGGATTGGTGGCCGGGCCAGCCCGACCTGCGGGTTCTGCACCACAACTCGCCTCAGCCCACGCCGCTGCCGGCCGACTTCAACTACCGCGAGGAGTTCGGGACGGTCGACGTCGAGGAGCTGAAGCGCGACGTGTTCGAGGTGATGACCAATTCGCAGGACTGGTGGCCGGCTGATTACGGCCACTACGGCCCGCTGTTCATCCGCATGTCCTGGCACGCCGCCGGCACATACCGGATCGCCGACGGCCGAGGCGGTGGCGGCACCGGCGCTCAGCGGTTCGCACCGCTCAACAGCTGGCCGGACAACGCCAGCCTGGACAAGGCGCGCCGGTTGATGTGGCCGATCAAGCAGAAGTACGGCCGCCGGGTCTCCTGGGCCGACCTGATCATCTTCGCCGGGAACTGCGCGATGGAGTCGATGGGATTCAAGACGTTCGGCTTCGGCTTCGGGCGGGAGGACATCTTCGAGCCAGAGGAGATCTACTGGGGCTCGGAGGACACCTGGCTGGGCGACGAGCGCTACAGCGGCGACCGGGAGCTGTCGGGGCCGCTGGGCGCGGTCCAGATGGGTCTCATCTACGTGAATCCGGAGGGCCCGAACGGGAACCCCGATCCGCTGGCCGCCGCCAGGGACATCCGGGAGACCTTCGCCCGGATGGCCATGAACGATGAGGAGACGGCGGCACTGATCGTCGGCGGGCACACGTTCGGCAAGACTCACGGCGCGGTGGATCCGGACAAGATCGGGCCTGAGCCCGAGGGGGCGCCGATCGAGCAGCAGCTGCTCGGCTGGAGCAACCCCGAAGGCACCGGCGTGGGCGAGTACGCCATGACCAGCGGCCTGGAGGGAGCCTGGACGAACGAGCCGACCCGGTGGGACAACGGCTTCCTGAGGAATCTGTTCGAGTACGACTGGGAGCTGACCAAGAGCCCGGCCGGAGCCCAGCAGTGGACGCCCAAGAACACTGAGGCCCAGGACACCGTGCCGGATGCCCACAACCCGTCCAAGCGGCACGCGCCGATGATGCTGACCACCGACCTGGCGCTGAAGCTGGATCCGATCTACGAGCCGATCTGCCGGC
Organism: uncultured Solirubrobacterales bacterium; assembly: GCA_963718545.1. Taxonomy (GTDB): domain Bacteria; phylum Actinomycetota; class Thermoleophilia; order Solirubrobacterales; family Solirubrobacteraceae; genus Palsa-465. The sequence continues at coordinate 1,916,435 of CAVQZO010000002.1, forward strand.
GCTTCTACGAGAAGCCGGACGAGCTCGCCGACGCGTTCGCCCGCGCCTGGTACAAGCTGATCCACCGCGACATGGGACCGGTCCAGCGCCTGATCGGCCCGTGGGTGGCCGAGGCGCAGGTGTGGCAGGACCCGGTGCCCGCGGTCGACCATCCGCTGGTGGACGAGCAGGACATCGCATCGCTCAAGCAGGAGATCCTGAGCTCCGGGCTGTCCATCTCGCAGCTGGTGTCCACCGCCTGGGCGGCCGCGGCATGCTTCCGCGGCACCGACAAGCGGGGCGGCGCCAACGGCGCACGGATCCGCCTGGCGCCCCAGCGGGACTGGCAGGTCAACAACCCGCCCGAGCTGGCCAAGGTGCTCGCGGCTCTGGAGGGCATCCAGGAGAAGTGGGGCGCTGCTCAGAGCGACGGCAAGCGGATCTCACTGGCCGACCTGATCGTCCTGGCCGGATCGGCGGCGATCGAGGAGGCGGCCCACAAGGCGGGTCACGAGGTGACCGTGCCGTTCACCCCGGGCCGCACCGACGCCAGCCAGGAGCAGACCGACGTCGATTCGTTCGCGCCTCTCGAGCCGACATTCGACGGGTTTCGCAACTACCTGCACGGCGAGCACGCGCTGTCGCCCGAGACGCTGCTGGTCGAGCGGGCGAATCTGCTGGCGCTCACGGCTCCGGAGATGACGGTCCTGGTCGGCGGTCTGCGCGCGCTCAACGCCAACTACAAGCAGTCGAAGTACGGCGTGTTCACCGACCGGCCGGAGACGTTGACCAACGACTTCTTCGTCAATCTGCTGGATATGAGCATTGAGTGGCGCAAAGCTTCCGCCGCCACCAACGGAGCCGGAACGCAGGTGTACGAGGGCCGGGACCGCGCCACCGGCGAGGTCAGGTGGACGGCCACCGCGGCCGACCTGGTGTTCGGCTCCAACGACCAGCTGCGGGCGATCGCCGAGGTCTACGCCTGTGACGATGCGCAGGAGCAGTTCGTTCGGGACTTCGCCAGCGCCTGGGCGAAGGTGATGACGCTGGACCGCTTCGACCTGGTGGCCGCCTGACCGGCGAAACATCCCGCCACGACGGGCGGCGGACGGGGCGGGATTACCTGGTCCAGCGAGCAAATCGGCGTTGAGCACGTCGATTTGCTCGCCCCACCAGGTTTTTCATGGTCGGGCGAGCAAATCGCGCCCACGACGTCCGGTTTGCTCGCTCAACCACGTCGAAGCGCGCTGACCCGCCTCAGCGCGGTCTCCTCAGCCGTAACAACCACCCCGGGCGTCCGCGGTGGCTCAGTACTCGCGCGCCGAGCGGAACACCCGGAAGACGGCGAAGGCGCACCCGGCCAGAAGCAGCAACCAGGCCAGGCTGCCGAGCCCGGTCTGGAACAGGCGGCTCGAGGCCGTGAACGTCAATGTGGCCACTCCTGCAGCCGCGTACACGATGGCCCGGCGCCGGTCGCCGAGCCCGTAGAGCGTCATCCGGTGCTCGCGGTACAGCCGCGAGGCCACCCACGCGATCGCACCCAGGAAGGCCAGCGTGATCAGCTGGATCAGCGTGCGGGCGGCTGGTCCGCCGCCCGGCACCACGTCGATCAGCGCCGCCAGGAGCAGCACGATCGCGATATTGCGGGCCGTTTCCTTGTTCATGGGGATCTGCGGCTAGCGAGCCAGCTGCAGATCAAAGGGTACATCGGGTTCGGCGCCGCTCGCGACTTCCGCCGTTGTCGCCTTGGCCGTCACCGGCTCAGCCGCCGCCGCCTCAGTTTCCATCCGCCTAGCCGCGGCGGACCCCTCCACCGGTTCGGCCGCAAATCGGTAGCCGATCCCGAAGTGGGTGTGCACGTAGCGCCACTCCGGCGAGACGCGCTCGAGCTTGGCCCGCAGCTTGCGCACGAACACGTCCACCGAGCGGTCCCCCCGCACCATCGTGTAGCCCCACACGCGCTCGTAGACGCGCTCGCGCTCCAGGACCCGGCCCTCGGCCACGGCCAGCTGACGGAGCAACTCATACTCGCGGCGGGACAACCCAGCCGGCTGGTCTCCCGCGTAGGCGTCGAAGCGGTCCGGCCGGATCACCAGCTCGCCCGCCTCGGTGGTGCGCTCCTCGTCCGGCACGTCACCCAGCCGGCGCCGGCGCAGCACCGCCTGGACACGGGCCACCAGCTCCTCGGGATGACAGGGCTTGGTGATCCAGTCGTCCGCACCGGCCCGCAGTCCACGCACCCGTTGGGCCACCGTGACCTGCGGACTCACCACCAGCAGGGCCATTCCCGGCAGCGCCTCGGCCACCCGCTCCACATACTCGAGACCGCTCAGAACCGGGTTCACCAGCAGGGCGTGCAGGCGCATGACGGCCAGGTGCTCCGAGGCAGGCGGGTACGGCAGGATCTGGCTCCTCCAACGCAGCGCCTCGAAGCGGCGGGTGACTACGGTCAGCAGACCGCTGTCGTCATCGATCAGCGCGATCCGGACCGGCGAGGACTCCGTCGGTGCTGGCATCTCCGACAGAGTGTAGGGAGAGCATCCGACGCTCCCCCGAGGGCTCCGCGGCACCCAGCCGCGCCACCACCCTCAAACCTCCGGCGGGCAGCGCCTCAGCGTCGACCTGTCCGCCGTGGGCCAGAGTCACCGCCCGGACGATCGAAAGTCCCAGTCCCAGGCCCTGGGCAGGCCCGATTCGCTCCCCCTCCAGCCGGCGAAACGGCTCGAACAGCTCGCCCACTCGCTCGGGGGGGATCGACGGACCACCGTTGGCCACCGACAGTTCCCCGGCGCCGTCCCGCACTCTGGTCTCGATCGTCACCCACGGATCGGACCCCGAATTGTGGACGATCGAGTTGTCCAGCAGGTTGGACGCGAGCCGCTCCAGCAGCGCCGCATCGCCGCTGACCGTTACCGCCTCGAGCCGCGTGACCACGCGTACCCCATCCAGCTGTGGCTCCCGCTCGTCCACCAGGTCTCCCACCAGCTCGTCGAGACGCACGGGCTGGGCCGCCGTGATTCCCGCCTGTCCCCGGGCCAGGGTGAGCAGGGCGTCGATCACCCGCTCCTGTTGCTCGCCCGCGGCCAGCACGCGCTGGCAGGTGTGCCGCAGGGACTCCACGCTGGATTCCGGATCGGCCAGGGCGACCTCCAGCAGGGCGCGCTCGAGCGTGATCGGAGTCCTCAGCTCGTGGGAGGCGTTGGCCACGAACTGCCGCTGTGACTCGAACGCCCGCTCCAGCCTGGCCAGCACGGCATCGAAGGTGGCGGCCAGCTCGTCCAGCTCGTCCTGGCGCCCCGTCCCACCCAGCCGCTCGTGCAGTGTGTCCTCGGTGATCTGACGTGCCCGCTGATTCATCGTGCGCAGCGGGCTCAGCGCCCGGCCGGCGAGCAGCCATCCGAGCGCGATCGAGAGCAGCGCCATGACGGCCAGGGCGATACCGGACTCGGCCAGCAACGAGGACTGCGACTGCGACCGCTGGGCGGCGATCGTGAAGTTGGCCCGGCGCACGAGGAGGTCGATCTGCTTCTGCCCGGAGGAGCGGAAGGCCTGGATGAATCCTTTGCCCGGCGTCTGTCGGATGCGCACCCCCCCGCTGCCGGACGGTGGCCTGGAGGTCAGACGAGTCTTGGCGTTCCCGCCCACCCCGGAGCTCTTGATTGCCCGGACCCCGCGAGGGGGCGCCGGGATCGTGATCTGCGTGCCGCGCACGAACGAGGTGTTGGCCGGAGAGGTGGCGTCGGCGAACAGCACGTAGGTGATCCCCAGCACTCCCGCTCCCGCCACGATGAAGCAGGCTCCGTAGAGCAGGGTCAACCTGAAGCGCAGCGTGGGCCGCAACCGCCGCCACCGTCCGATCGGCCGGTCGATCGGCTCAGATGCGATACCCGACACCAGCCACCGTCTCGATCAGGGGGGGATCCCCCAGCTTGCGCCGCAACCGGCTGACGGTCACCTTGACCACGTTGCTGAACGGGTCGGTTGCGTCGTCCCAGACCCGCTCCAGCATCTCCTCGGCTGAGACCACGGCTCCTCCGGCGGCCATCAGCAGCTCCAGCACGCTGAACTCCTTGACGCTCAGGTCCATCGCCCGTTCGTCCCGGGTGGCCACCCGCCGCGCCGAGTCCAGTCGCACACCATCGTGCTCCAGCACCGGCGGCAACGCCGGCTGGCTGCGCCGGGCCAGGGCGCGGATCCGCGCCACGAGCTCGGCAAAGGCGAACGGCTTGGGCAGGTAGTCGTCGGCTCCGAGGCTGAGGCCGGTGACCCGGTCCTCGATCCCTCCCGAGGCCGTCAGCATCAGCACGCGCGCGCGTCCCCCCTCCTCGACCAGCGTCCGGCACACCCGGTCCCCGTGCAGCTTGGGCAGGTCCCGGTCGAGCACGATCACGTCGTAGTCATAGACGTGCGCCGCTGCCAGCGCGGCCTCGCCGTCGCCGGCCAGATCCACCGCCATGCCCTGGCGGCGCAGGCCGAGCGCCACGGTCTCGGCCAGCTCCTGCTGATCCTCTGCAATCAGGACGCGCATCGCGACTCTGGCCTAAGTGTGGCGCCCACGCAGGCAGGATGGGCGGAATATGGTTACCACGCCGTTACAGGAGATGCCGCCGGATGCCGCGGCTGACACGATTGCTAACCACGAGCGACTCAACCTTTTATCGGTCATCGGGGCTTTAAGTACATGAGATGAACGAGCGCGACTTCGACCGTTTCGTCGCTGAGAGCACCACGGGCCTCCTGCGGACCGCATATCTGATGGTGGGCGACCTGCATGAGGCCGAGGACCTCGTCCAAGAGACGCTGCTGAAGGTGGCCAGACGCTGGCCGAGGGTCAGGCGAATGGATCATGCGGTGCCGTACGCGCGACGGATCCTGATCAACCTCGCGCTGCGGGACCGGTCGAAGCGCTCCCGCCGCCGGACCGAGCTGAGCGAAACAGGCGGCGAGCAACCTGGTGTCAGTGCCACTGCGCTAGACCCCCACGACGAGCTGCACAATGCGCTGGCCGGGCTGCCTCCACGCCAGCGTGCGGTACTGGTCCTGCGCTACTTCCTGGACCTTCCCGAGACCGAGGTGGCGGCCGCGCTGCACTGCTCCGTCGGCACCGTCAAGAGCACCGCTTCCCGGGCCCTGGCGCGGCTCGAGCAGACGCTGCGCCCTACCGAATCCAGCCGTAGCGTGGCGTCATGACTGACCTCGAGACTGACCTGGGCACGTGGATGCACGGTCGGGCAGCGCGCGTGCACGCCTCCCCGAAGCTCCTCCGGGGCGACTACCACCCGCGTACCCACGCCCTGCGCACCCGGCTGGCCATCAGCGGCGGACTTGCTGGCGCCGTTGCTGCCGTGGTTGCCGCCCTGTCGCTGACCGGCGGTGCCAGCAACGCGTTCGCCGGGTGGACGCCCACGCCGACAGCACCGGCCAAGGCGCAGCTGGCAACCGCCATGGCCTATTGCGACAGGAACATTCCGATGCCCGGGTTGCCGCTGCGGCTGGCTGACGCGCGCGGGCCGTTCACGATCCTCGTGTACTCCAGGGGCGGCGCGAGCGACTTCTGCACAGTCGGCCCCTCCATCCACAACGCATCCGGATGGACCAGCTCGCCGCCGGTTCGTCCGGCCGCCGGACGGCTGTTTCTGTGGACCGATCACACGTTCATCACCGACGGTCAGTCGTACGGCACAATGATCGCCAACGTGGGTCGTGCCGTCCGCGCGGTCACCGTAAGGCTCGAGGACGGACTCGATGTCACGGCCACCGTCGAGCGTGGCTGGGCCGTCGCGTGGTGGCCCGGCGCCCACCATGTCGCCGCCGCGCAGCTGACCACGGCCACAGGCCCGCAGACGCAGACGTTCGCCAACTACCCCTGCGACGTGAAGAACTGCAGCGGCGGCCCCCACGGCGGCGGTCCAGATGGCGGCCTCGGCGGCGGATAGTGTCGCGTCACGCCGCTTCGTTCAGGATCCTCGCCGCAATTGCCTGTATAGCCACACTTGCCGGATGCGGCTCCGGCGGGGCGGCCAAGGGCGCCGGCAGCAGCGCGGATGTGCGGTTCGCCGATTGCATGCGCACACACGGGGTGTCGAACTTCCCGGATCCCCTGCGCACGGGCGGCTTCCCGCGTGGCTCGAACGGCTCGCAATCGCCGGTATCCCAGGCGGCACTCAAGACCTGCCTGCCGATCCTGAAAGCTGGCGGCCGTTCTCCACACGCCCCCAGCGGTGCCCAGCTCGCCGCGGCGCTCAGGTACGCACGGTGCATGCGTGCTCACGGGGTGCCGGGCTTCCCTGACCCGGTTACCTCGCTGTCCAATCACAACGTCAACGTCATCGTCGACGGCGCGATTCTCTTCCCGCTGGGTTCGTCGATCGATCCGCAGGCGCCCGCGTTCCAGCAGGCCGATGCCACGTGCGGAGTAACACAACGCGGGGGCCAGCCGCAGGGAGGTTGATCACGGTGACCGCCCGAATCTGCGAGGCGTCACAGCGGTTGTTCCCTTGCCGTAACCCGTCGGGCGTTACCAATCCGCCCATGCCTCCGCTGACGACGATCATCGGTCTTCCCGTCCTGGCAGCGGTCGTGCTCGCCGCATGTGGCGGCGGCTCGCACCGAGCCGGCTCATCGTCGGGGCACGAGAACAAGCAGGTGGCGCTCGCACAGTGCATGCGCGCCCACGGGGTGACCAGCTTCCCGGACCCGACCCAGAGAGCGGGCGGCGGCGTCGGGTTGTCCATCACGGCGGTCCCCGGCAGTTCTACGTTGACCGTTGACGGAACCACGTTTGCCGGCCCCACCTTCACGAGCGCCGAGAAGTCATGCAAGCTGTTCGGCGGGGGCAGCAGCCCGCCACCGATCAGTGAGAAGCAGAAGCAGCAGCTGGTCAGCTTCGCACGCTGCATGCGTGCACACGGGGTGCGGGGCTGGGCGGACCCGACGTTCCCCGCGGGTGGCGGCGTGGAGGACGGTGGCACATCCAACCCCGCCGAACGCAGCTCACCCGCCACGCAGAAGGCGGTCAAGACGTGCAACCGGCTCGTGGGACTGTGATCGTGAAGGCACGCGTGGCCGATCTCACCATCGCGGCATGCGGCGGTACCGGACCGTCGCATGCTGCGTCCATCCAAGGAGGCGGCGCGTGAAGTTCTTCCCTCACCCGGCCATCCGCGCCGAGAAGCGGCTGCTGGCCGGTCTTGCCCTGATCGTCGTGATCGCCGTCGTGGTGGCGATCGTCCTCCTCACCCGCTCGCCGGGTTCGAGCAATGCCGCCGCTCAGAACTCGGGCGGGGCCGGCACAGCGACGGTCCAGCGCCGCGATCTGGTGGAAACGGACACCGAATCGGGCACGCTCAGCTACGCCAACGCGCAGACCATCTACAACCGCGTCAGCGGAACCATCACCTGGCTGCCCAGCGTCGGCCAGGAGATCCGGGCCGGGCAGGCGCTGTTCCGTATCGACAACCAGCCGATCATCCTGATGAACGGCCCCACGCCCGCCTACCGTGAGCTCAGCGCCTCCGACGTCCAGGGCCCTGACGTCCTGGAGCTGAATCGCAACCTGATCGCGCTCGGCTTCAACCCCGACGGCATCGTCGACGACGACATATGGCAGGCGGCCACCACCGCCGGCGTGGAGCAGTTCCAGGCGTCGCTGGGCGAGACGGAGACCGGGATCCTGACGCTGGGCCAGGTGGTGTTCCTGCCGGGCGCCCAGCTGATCTCCACGGTGGACGGCACTGTCGGCTCCACCGGAGGGGGCAGCGGTGGGAGCACCGGAACCTCGTACGACCCCACCGGATCTCACATCGAGTTCGTCAGCCTGACGACCTCCACGCAGACATCGACTACCACCCAACCGACGACCACCCCCACCACACCCCCCCACCGCGGGGGTCACTCGCCCAAACGCCGGCATGGCGGCCACAAGGGACACAAGGGCTCGCCGTCGCTGAGGGCTCTCGTCGCCCTGCTGAAAGCCGAGATCCAGGAGCTGAAGACCCAGCAGCACCAGTCCAGCCCGTCCAACTCCAACAACTCCAACAACTCCAACAACTCCAACAACTCCAACAACTCCTCACACAACAACTCGTCCAATAACCACTCCTCGTCGAACAACTCGAATTCGAATAACTCGTGCTCGAACAACCCGTCGAGTGGCGGCAGCACGGCGACGGAGATTCTTCAGAGCTCCTCAACGCATCTCGTGGTGACCGTCGATCTGGCGGCCAGCTCGCAGAGCGAGGCGGTGCGCGGCGAGCACGTCACGGTTGAGATGCCCAACAACACCACGGTGAACGGAGTGATCAGCCAGGTGAGCAAGGTCGCGCAGACCTCTTCCTCGGGCAACAGCGGGGCGGGCGCGGGCGCGGGCGGAGGTGCAGGCGGCGGGAACGGAGGCAGCGGCTCTTCCGCCACGATCCCCGTGACGATCAGGCTGCTCGGGCACGTCACCGGGGCCGGCCTGGACCAGGCCCCGGTCAGCGTCAACTTCGCCCAGGCCAAGGCCAAGAACGTCCTGTCGGTGCCGGTCACGGCACTCGTGGCCACCGCCGGGGGCAACTACGCGGTGCAGGCGGCGGCGGCGCCCCACAGGCTGGTCCCCGTGAAAACAGGCCTGTTCGCGGCGGGCTATGTGGCCATCTCCGGCGCCGGCATCTACCAGGGCCTCCAGGTCACAGACTCCCAGGGATGAGCGCACTTCGCCTGAGCGACGTGGTGAAGCAGTACCCGGGCGACGTGACCGCCCTGGACCACGTCAGCGTGGAGATCCCGGAGGGCGACCAGGTGGCCGTGGTCGGACCCTCCGGCTCGGGCAAGACGACGATGCTGACCATCCTCGGCACCCTGGAGCGTCCCACCAGCGGATCGGTGGAGGTGCTGGGGCACCCCGTCGGCCCGGCCTCCGACCGGGAGCTGGCCGGTCTGCGGGCCCACGGGATCGGGTTCGTGTTCCAGGCCTTCCATCTCCAGGAGTCGATGAGCGCCACCGACAACGTCGCCATGGGCATGCTCTACAGCGGCCAGCCCCTGCGCCGCCGGCGCGAGGCCGCCCAGGCCGCCCTGGTCCGGGTCGGTCTCGAGCACCGCCTGGATTTCCGCCCCAAGCAGCTGTCGGGCGGCGAGCGCCAGCGGGTGGCGATCGCTCGGGCGGTCGCCAAGCGGCCGCTGATCCTGCTGGCCGACGAGCCCACCGGGAACCTCGACTCGAAAGCCGGTGGCGAGGTGATCGATCTGCTCCACGGCCTGGCCGATGACGGAGCCACGCTGGTACTCATCACCCACGACGAACGGATCGCCGCCGGGTTCCGCCGTCAGCTGCAGATGCGCGATGGGGAAATCGTCGATGACCGCCGCCGCTGAAGCCCGCCTCCCCCTCCGCGAGCTGCTCACCAGCGCGCTCCAGGGCATCGGGACCCGCCGGCTTCGGGCCGCCCTGTCCGCCCTGGGGATCGCCATCGGGATCGGCGCGATGGTCGCCGTGGTCGGCGTGTCCGCCTCCGCCCAGGCCAACCTCCTGGCCGAGATCGACGCGCTCGGCACGAACCTGCTGACGCTCACACCCGGCACCAGCTTCCTCGGCCAGAACGAGGTCCTCCCCCCCACCTCGGTGCCGTCGATCACCCACCACCCGGGTGTGCTCAGCGCCGTGGCCATCTACCAGGCCACCGAGAACGTCTACCGCTCGCCGTACGTGCCCAGCGCCCAGACCGGCGGGATCGGCGTGGACGCGGCCGGTGACAACCTGCCCCGGGTGGTGGGCACCTCGATGGCCTCGGGGCACTTCCTCAACGCCGTCAGCGCCGGCTATCCGGAAGCGGTGCTGGGCGCCCAGGCGGCCCAGATCCTCCAGATCCAGCACGTGGGCGGGCACGAGCTCGTGTACATCGGCAACCGCTGGTTCCTGGTCGTGGGGGTGCTCAAGCCGGTGGTGCTGGACTCCTCGCTGGATTCCACGGTGTTCATCTCCCTGCCCGTGGCCGAGAAGCTGTTCAGCGTGGCGCCCAATCCGTCGGAGATCTACGTCCGGGCCAATCAGAACAACGTCATCCCGGTGTCCAACCTGCTGCCGGCCACCGCCGACCCCCAGGACCCCAGCGGCGTGTCGATCAGCCGGCCGTCGGATGCTCTTGAGGCGCGCGCGGCCGCCAAGGGTCAGTTCACCACGCTGCTGCTCGGATTGGGTGCGGTGGCGCTGCTGGTCGGCGCGATCGGGATCGCCAACATCATGGTCATCTCGGTGCTGGAGCGCCGCGGCGAGATCGGCCTGCGCCGCGCGCTGGGGGCCACCCGCAGGCAGATCGGCGTGCAGTTCCTGGCCGAGTCGGCGCTCCTGGCCGTGCTGGGCGGCGTGGCCGGCCTGGCCCTGGGTGCCGGGGCCACGTACATCTACGCGATCAGCCGCCACGAACCGTTCATTGTCCCCGTCTACGTGCTGGTCGCCGCTCCCGCGGCCGGGTTCGTGATCGGCGCTCTCGCCGGCCTCTATCCGGCCCTCCGCGCCGCCCGCCTCAGTCCGACCGAAGCACTGCGCGCTTAGAGCCGCTCGTAGAGCTCCTCTACCCGGCGCCTGGCCTGCTCGTGCCGCTGGGCCGATGCGGCGGTCTGCTGCGGCGTCGCCCAGGCGCCGGGGTCGGCCAGCTCGTCCTCCAGCGCGCGCAGCGCTTCCTCGGCCGCCTCGATCAGCTCCTCCACATCGTCCTCGCCCGCGGTGGGCTTCGGCTTCGGCTTCGGCGGTTTCCTCTGTGCGGGCGACTTTGAGTTCGCCCGCACAGCCTCACGGTCACTTCTCACACGCACATACTCCGCCCAGCCGCCCACGTACGAGTGCAGCGTCTGGTCCTCAAACGCCACCGTCCTGGTTCCGACCGCATCGAGCAGCGCCCGATCGTGGGAGACGAGCAGCAGCGATCCCTGGAACCCGTGCAACGCGTCCTCCAGGGCCTCCCGGCTCTCAATGTCCAGGTGGTTGGTCGGCTCGTCCAGGATCAGCACGTTGGCGCCCGAGTGGACCAGGGCGGCCAGCGAAAGGCGGCGGCGCTCTCCGCCTGACAGGCCGTCCAGCGGCTTCTCGGCGTCCTCACCGCTGAACAGAAAGCGCCCCAGCAGCGCGCGCGCCTTGCCCGGCGTCAGTCCGGTGGCGTGCTGGCAGGCTTCGAGGACGGTCCGGGCGTTTCCCGCGCTCAGCTCGTCGGCGTGCTGGGACAGGTAGCCGACCTTGACGTTGTGCCCGGTGCGCAGCTTGCCCGCCGCCAGTTCCCGCTTCGCGGTCAGGGTCTCGATAAGTGTCGTCTTGCCCGCGCCGTTGGGACCGACCAGCGACACATGCTCCCCGCGCTCCAGCCACAGCTCGGCGCCGTCCAGGAGCACCCGGTCGCCAATCGTCACCCTCCCGTCCTCCAGCTCGAACACCACCCGCCCACTCCGTTCCGGCGGTTTGAATGCGAAGACCAGCGACTCGCCATCGCGCGGATCGCGGTGGATGCGGTCAATCTTCTCGAGCTTCTTGACCCGCGACTGGGCCTGGCGAGCCCGGGTGCCGGCGCGGAACCGGGTGACGAACCGCTCCAAGCGCGCGATCTCCGCCTCCTGACGGTCGATCGCCCGCCCCAGGGCCAGGTCCCGCGTGGCCTTCTCCTTGCGCCACTGGTGCCAGGTGCCGGGGAAGAACTTGCCTCGTCCGGCCTCCAGCTCCAGGACCGATGTTCCCACCGCCTCCAGGAACCAGCGGTCGTGCGCAACCAGGATGATCGCCGCGTCGAGCGCCACCAGGTGCGCCTCGAGCCACTCCAGTGAGGCTATGTCCAGATGGTTGGTCGGCTCGTCCAGCAGCAGCAGGTCAGGCTGGCCGGCCAGCGCCCGCCCGAGCGAGGCGCGAGTCAGCTCACCGCCGGAGAACGTCTGCAGCGAGCGTCCGAGATCTCCGTCGCGGAAGCCCAGACCGTGCAACGTGGACAGCGCCCGCTCTCGCCACGTGTAACCGCCTGCATGCTCCAGGGCGGCCTGGGCATCCGAGTAGCGGGTGAGGGTTCCGTCCGGATAGTCGCCGTCGGCCATCCGCTGCTCCAGGGCGCTCAGCTCCTGCTCCAATGCCACCAGCTCGGGCGCCCCCGACAGGATGTAGTCCCGCAGGCTGAGACCGCGCTCCCGCGGGGGGCGCTGGTCATGGAGGGAGAGCTTGGCCCCCTTGGCCAGGACGAGCTCTCCCGCGTCGATCGACGCCTGAGCGGCCAGCATCCGCAGCAGGGTCGTCTTGCCCGACCCATTGCGTCCGGACAGGGTCATCCGGTCCCGGCGCTCGAGCTTGAAGGAGATGCCGCGCAGCAGCGGCTCTCCCGAGATGTCCTTGCCCAGATCCGAAGCGATTACTACGGCCATGACGCTCTCATGGTAGGAGGAGGCCCGGGCTGGATAGCCTGGCGTCATGTCTGTTTCCGACTTCCCTCCCGAGCCGCCAATCGAGCTCCCTCCCGCCCGCACCGTCCACGTGAAGGGCCGCGGCGAATTCTTCGTCCGTGACAGTGGTCTGTTCGACCCGAACGCCGATCGCCCGGCGGTCATGCTGCTGCACGGCTGGATGGCCACCGCAGATCTGAACTGGGTGGGCGCCTACCGGGCCCTGGACGAGGCCGGCTATCGTGTGCTCGCCATCGACCACCGGGGCCATGGGCGGGGCCTGCGCCCACTGGTCAGGTTCCGGCTGAGTGACTGCGCTGCGGACGCCGCCGGGGTGCTGCGGACCCTGGGCGTGGCTCCGGCGCTGGTGGTCGGCTACTCGATGGGCGGCGCGATCGCCCAGCTGATGACCCGCGAGCAGCCAGATGCCGTGTCCGGCGTGATCCTCAGCGGCACGGCCCAGCACTGGCAGGAGCCCGCCCTCCGGCGCTACTGGCTGGCCATGGGCGCCATGGGACTCGGGCTCGCTGTGTCCCCGGCGCGCTTCTGGAGTGCCGGCCTCCGCCGGAGCGGCATCCCGGAGACCCCCAGGACCGCCTGGCTGGAGTCCGAGCTCATGCGGCACAGCGCCCGGGACGTGGCCGAGGCGGGACGGGAACTCGGACGGTTCGACTCCCGACCGTGGCTGAAGAAACTGGATGTTCCCTCCGCGGTGGTCCTGACCTCCCGGGACGACCTGGTGCCCCCGAAGAAGCAGCGTCAGCTGGCTCAGGCGCTGGAGGCCGAGATCTACGACGCGCCGATCCGCCACATCGAGGTCACCACGGCCGGAGCCACCTTCAACCAGCCTCTGCTCGGGGCGCTGGAGGCGGTCAGGAACGGCCGTCAAGCGCAAGCGGCGTAGTGGTCCCGCTGAATGTGAGATATCTTCCCGTCTGGATGCGTCGCGCTCGCCTTCTTGCGCTCCTGTTCTCGCCGTTGGCCACCCTGCTGGTGTTCGCTCCGGACGCCCTCGCGCTGACGCACTCCGGTCAGGGCATCTACGGCGAGACGAACGACCCCACGATCACCACCTCGATGTTCATCGTGATCGCGTTCTTCCCCACGGTGATCGTGGTCTTCTCACTGATCCAGAGCTGGCTCGATCATCGCAAGCACGCCCGCATGGACGCGGCCAAGCGCCGGGCCGTCAGCGCCGACTGGCGCGGCGGCTGGTAGCGGGCCTCAACTGCCGGCCGCGCCCAGCAGCACTCCCTCCCGCAGGCCTCCTGAACCCACCACAAGCGGCTGCTCGAAGCGGCCCGCGACCTCCCGCAGGATCAGAATTCCGGCGGCCAGCAGCCGCACCCGCTCCGCGTCCAGCCCGGTTTCCCGTGCCACCTGAGCCGCCGGGTGATTGCTGAGCAGGCCCAGCGCCCGATCGAACGACCCCGCATCCAGCACCTGACCGCCCATCTGCAGGAGCGATGTGGCGCTGCCGCCCACCGCCACAGCCAGAGCCGGCCGAGGCGGCTCGACCTCGGCCAGCGCGCGCTTGACGTGGCCTCGGATCGCGTCGATCTCGGCTGCGGTCGGGGGATCGGAGTGGACGAAGGCGGCCGTCAGATCGCCCGAACCGAGCGGCAGTGACGTCCACCATTGCACCGAGCCGTCCGGGTCCCCCACCACCAGCTCGGAGGACCCACCACCCACATCCACCAGCCCGAGCAGGCCGCTCGGCCTCTCACCCAGCGTCCGGGACGCGCCGAGAAACGCCAGTCGCGCCTCGTCGTGCTCGCTGAGGATCTCCACGGTCAGCCCCGGACAGCGCTTCTCGATCCACCTGACGAGTTCGCCGCGATTGCTCGCCCGCCGCACGGCCGCGGTCGCCACGCACCGCACCAGCTCTGCATGGTGGGCCCGCGCACGCTCCAGTTGAGCTGCCACCACCTCCCCGACCTCGGCCAGCTTCGGCGTGCTGATCCGGCCGTCACTGCCCAGGTCCTGCCCGATGCGGGTGTACGCCCGCTCCTGATGCAGCCCACGCAAGCGTTTGCCGTCGCAGTCGGCCACCAGCAATCGCGTGGTGTTCGACCCGATGTCGATGCAGGCAACTCGCACCTGGGACCGAGCGCTATCCGCCTGGTGCCGGTGCGTCAGCCCTTCAGGCTGTGGCGCAGCGTCAGGACCCGGTTGACCTCAATGACGAACGTGCTCCGGGCGAGATGGTGGCTGGTCAGGGCGTTAGCCAGCGCTTTGTCGGCCACGGCTCCCTGGCCGGCGCTCTTGGCCGCACACAGGATCACGTCCATGCCGGCGCGCGCGGCCAGGAAGGCCCGCTCGGAGGTCCCGCCGAAACCCTTGAGGGCCCCAGCCTCCAGCGCATCGGTGATCGTGACGCCCTTGAACTTCAACCGATCCCGCAGCTCCCCCCGGACGATCGTGGCGGACAGCCCGGCGGGATCCTTGGAGTCCAGCGCTGGGTACCGCGCCCAGGAGACCATCACCAGATCGGTATGAGCGGCGATCGCCGAGCGGTACGGGAGCTCATCGATGTTGCGGATCTGGCTCTTCGTCAGGTGGAGAGTGACCGGAACGCTGTCGGTGTCCTGAGTCCGAGCGGCCGCTCCCAGGCCCGGGAAGTGCTTGGCTGTGGCCGCCACGTTCACCTGCTGCTGCTTGGTGATGAAGTCCGCGCCCAGTGTGGCCACCACGTGGGGGTTGCTGGCGTAGGAGCGGCCGAACTCATCGATGAAGTTGCCGGCCTTGCGGTAGACGTCGAGCACTGGCGCGAGGTTCAAGTTGAGCCCGGCCTTCTTCAGGTTCAAACCGGCTCCGCGCCCGGCCCGGCGAGCGGCGGACGCCGGATCGGCGGATTCACCGATCTGCTTCTCCGAGTAGATGGGAGCGCCCGGCAGCCGGCGCACCTGACCGCCCTCCTGGTCGGTCATCAACAGGAGGGGGAGCTTGACCGGGCTCTGCTGCGCGGCGCTCTGGAGCTGTGTCGCCACCGTGTGGAGCTGCGAGGGGCTCGAGATGTTGCCCGCGAAGAACACCACTCCCGCCGCCTGACCCCTTCGGATCGCCTGCAGCAGCGAGGCCGGTGGCGTCAGCCCCTTGTAGCTGTAGATCACCCGCTGCCCCGCCAGCTGCAACGGGCTCAGCTTGGAGCTGATTGGCGATGGGTTGTACCCGCTCCCGGCCCCGTCAGCTCCCACGGCCAGGACCAGGACCAGCACCGCCACACCCAGCACGAGGATCGCCGATATGGCCGCGATCCTCCGACGCCAGATGACTGTGCGCTCCAGCCTCACCCGCCGCGCAGCCTACAGTAGGCTCGGGCGCCGTTTTGGAACACCTGGCCGAGGATCTGTACCTGCTGCGTGGCTTTCCGCCCTACGCGATCAACGAGTACCTCGCCGGGGACGTCCTGATCGACGCCGGTTCCCGCCATGCGGCCGGGAGGATCCTCCGTCAGCTGAAGGGCCAGCGGGTGACCGCCCACGCCCTCACGCACGCTCATGCCGATCACCAGGGCTCGAGCCACGAGATCTGCCAGACGCTGGACATCCCGCTGTGGTGCGGCGAACTGGACGCGCCGGCCGCCGAAGACGGCCGAATCCGGGAGCGGATGCCACCCCAGCTGATCAACTCGCTGATCGGGCGGGTGTTCCCTGGCCCGCCCCACCCGGTGGCCCGGCGGCTGCGGGAAGGCGATGTGGTGGCCGGGTTCGAGGTGCTCGACACGCCCGGTCATAGCGCCGGCCACGTGTCCTTCTGGCGGGAATCCGACCGCGCGCTGATCTGCGGCGACGTGTTCACCAACATGGACACCGTCACCGGGATCCCCGGCCTGCGTGAGCCCAAGTCGTTCTTCACCCCGGACCCGGCCCGCAACCGCCAGTCGATGCGCCGGCTGGCCGAGCTCGAGCCCGCGCTCGTCTGCTTCGGCCATGGCCGTCCCCTTCGTGATCCCAGCAAGCTCAAGCGGTTCGTGGCCGGGCTCAGCAACTAGTGGCCTAGCGTTCCCGCCGACTGCCATCCTTGTGCGATGCCATTGCGGTTGCGCTCCTGGTTTCAGACCAACACCTACGCGCACGCGGACTTCTCCGCCCGGACCTGGCCGGTCGACCGGCAGTCCACGATCTCGGTGTGCCTGCCGGCCCGCAACGAGGCCCGGACGATCGGGCCAATCCTGGCCGAGCTGACCCCGCTGCTCGAGCGGGGGCTGATCGATCAGCTGGTGGTGGTGGATGACTCCACCGACGGCACCGGCGAGCTGGCCCGCGCCGCCGGAGCCGAGGTCTACGACCAGCAGCTGCTGATGCCCGAGCACGGCCCCGTGCTCGGCAAGGGAGATGCCATGTGGCGTTCCCTGCCCGTCCTGCATGGCGAGATCGTCTGCTTCCTGGACGCCGATTCGGAGGAGTTCGGCGCTCACTTCCCGCTCGGTCTCGCCGGACCGCTCCTGACCGATCCGGATCTCGCCTTCGTGAAGGGCTTTTACCGGCGCCCCTTCCGGGTGGGTGACGTGGTGCTGCCGGACGGCGGCGGGCGGGTCACCGAACTGTGCGCCCGTCCCCTGCTCAACCTGTTCTATCCCGAGCTCGCCGCCGTACGCCAGCCGCTGGCCGGGGAGATCGCCGCCCGGCGCAAGCTCCTGGAGCAGCTGCCCTTCGTGACGGGATATGGAGTCGACATCGCTCTGCTGATCGATGCCTACGGCGCCGTCGGGTTGGACGGGATCGCCCAGGTCGACCTGGATGTGCGCCAGAACGACCACCAGCCGCTGCGAGACCTCGGAGCGATGGCGTACGCGGTGCTGCAGGCCGTGAGCGCGCGGCTGGAGCGCGAGGGACGCCTGCGTGGCCCTTTGCCAACCGGTTTCATGCAACCCGGGGAGCTGTCGCCCGTGACCCAGCCGAGCCCGCTGGTGGAGCGCCCGCCGCTGGCGGGGCTGCGCGCCGCCGCCTGAGCCGTGCGGCGCCTGGCCAGTGCTTTGCTGCTCGCCGTGGCCCTGGGCGGCTGCGGCACCGCGGCGCAGACGGGCGGATCGGCAGGGTCCGGTCCGGGCAGCGGTGGCACGCCTCCGTCCCCCTGCACGGCCGCCCGCAGGCGGTCAATCCCACCGCCGGCGTCGCCGGCGGCTCCGGGCAGCCGGATCAGTCGACCACCTCCTCGGTCTCCGTGGGCAACCCGAACGCCCACGCAACCCCCCTGGCCGAGGTGCGCCGGGAGCTGAAGATCGTCCATGAGCTCAACCAGCTGGGCAGCGGCAGCGGCTGGGTCTTTCCGATCCAGCCTGTCTCCCTCGCCCTCCCGCCGCCCACATGGGAGCCCGATCAGGGGGTGGACATCGCCACTCAGGGCGGAGCGTGCGGCAAGGCGGCGGTCGAGGTCGCGGTGACCACGGGGACGATCGTCGAGGAGGGTATTTCCGGGTTCGGTCCGGCGGCTCCCGTTCTGGAGGTGGGCGGCGGACCGTTGCGCGGCCGCTTCATCTACTACGGCCACGCCAAGCCCGCCCTCGTCCCGGTGGGAACCGTCGTCCAGGCCGGCCAGCCGATCGCCGAGGTGGGCTGCGGCGACGTCGGCCTGTCCACCGGACCTCATCTGGAGATCGGCATCAGCGCCGTGAACGGCCCCACCTGCTGCCCCGGGTACAAGGCAACCTCGCCGGCCATGCTCAACCTGCTCCGTCGCCTGTACGCCGGCTGAGCTCTGCACGGGGTAGCTACATTCCGAGGCAGGATGGCTGAGAACTCAACTTCTTTGACACTCGACCGCAAGAGCGCCGACGACGGGGCGTTCCGCAGGCAGGAGAGCCGCTTTCGCGATTGGGTGACGGGCGACGGGTCGAGCGGCTTTTCGCCGGTGGCCGGTCGCTATCACCTGTACGTGGCCCGGGCCTGCCCGTGGGCGCACCGGACGATCATCGGGCGCCGGCTGATGGGGCTGGAGAAGGCCATCTCGATCTCGTTCCTGGACCCGATCCGGGACAGCCGCGGGTGGGCGTTCACCGGGGAGCGATTTGTGGATCCGGTCAACGGGTTCGAGTTCCTCGCGCAGGCCTACGAGGCCACCGAGCCGGGGTTCGAGGGACGGGTGAGCGTCCCGGTCCTGTGGGACCGCGAGCGCGGAGCGATCGTCAACAACGAGTCGGCCGACATCCTGCGCATGCTCTCCACCGTGTTCGCGCCGCTGGCCGAGCATCCGGTGGAGCTGTACCCGGACGAGCTGGCTCCTCAGATCGACCAGCTCAGCGAGCGGATCTACGAGGACCTCAACAACGGCGTCTACAAGACCGGGTTCACCACCAGCCAGCGGATCTATGACCGCGAGGTACACAGGGTGTTCGCGATGCTGGACGAACTCGATCAGCGGCTCGCTCACGTCCGTTTCCTGTTCGGCGAACGGCCGCTGGAGACCGACTGGCGGCTGTTCACGACGCTCGTGCGCTTCGACGCCGTCTACCAGATCCACTTCAAGTGCTCGATCCGCAAAGTGGCCGAGTACCCCAACCTGTGGCCCTACCTGCGCGACCTCTACCAGTGGCCCGGTGTGGCCGAGACGGTCGACTTCGACGAGATCCGCCGCCACTACTACGTGACCCACCCGATGCTCAACCCGCACCGGCTGGTGGCGGCGATGCCGGCCCTCGACTTCGCCGCCCCGGCGCGGCGCGAGACGCTCGGTCTCGCCGCCTGAGGCACCCGGTAGGGCGGTGCCGCCGAACCCAAAGTCGGCGGCACCGGGAGCCCGTCAGGGACGGGTCGCCAGCACCTGGTAGACCGATGCCCAGCCGGTCACGAAGCCCTGGCGGGCAGCGTGCAGGTAGAGCTTCCATACTCGCGCGCGCTCCTCGCCGGCCAGGCGGACCGCCTCGTCGTAGCGGCTCTCGTAGCGCTCGATCCAGTGCTTGATCGTCTCCGCGTAGTCCTCGGCGATGCCCTCCACGTGCCGGGTGGCGAAGCCGGTGCGCTCCATCGCCTGGATGATCCGGGACAGCGGCAGGGGCACGCCGTCGGGGAACACGAAGCGCTCGGAGAACGGTCCCTCATCCTTGGTGTCGAAGTCCTGGAGCTTGGCGATCCCGTGGTTGAGCAGCCGCCCACCCGGTCTGAGCAGGCCGTGCAGGGTGCGGATGTACAGGTCGATCCGCTCCTCCCCCACGTGCTCGACCATGCCGATGCTGCAGATCGCGTCGAAGGTGTCCTCGTCCAGCTCGCGATAGTCGGCGACCCGGAACTCCACCCGCCCGTCCACGCCGGCCTCCTGGGCCCGGCGCCGCGCCTCCTCCACCTGGGGCTCGGACAGGGTCACGCCGAGCACGCGCGCGCCGTGGCGCGTGGCCGCGTGGATGGCCATGCTGCCCCAGCCGCACCCTACGTCGAGCAGGCGCTCGTCTGGCTGCAGGGCGAGCTTTTGGCAGACGAGCTCGCGCTTGGCATCCTGCGCCTCATCCAGGGTCTGGGCGCCGGTACGCCAGTAGGCGCAGCTGTAGGTCATCGAGTCGTCCAGGAACAGCTTGAAGAAATCGTTCCCGGCGTCGTAGTGGTGGCGCACGGCGCGGCGGTCACGGGCGAGCGTGTGCCGCTCGCCCTTGAGGCGCAGCTCAGTGGACGGCCGGGGCGGAGGCAGCGTCAGGCCGGTGGCCTGGAGCAGCCCGCTCACGAGCTTGAGGATCTCCCGCGGGCCCGGGCGGGGCGGCTCGAAGTTGTCCACCAGGAGCAGCGCGCCATCGATGTCGTCGGCCTCGATCAGCCCCTGGGCATATGCGCGGCCGAGCCCGAGCTCGCCGGGCGCCTTGAGCACATGGGCCAGGGCCTTGGGAGACTTGATGTGAAACGTCGGCGCGGGCTCCTCGGTCGCCGGGACCTGGGTGCCGTCCCAGAAGCGGACCGCGAACGGGCGCTCGGGCAGCGCGCGCTCTATGGCCTCGCGCAGAGGTGCGGTACGAGCGAAGGGCAACGCGTCAGTACGTCTGCGGCAGAGCCTTGCGCTGGATCCGGACCGGATCGATGCGCACCACGTCATAGGCGAGGCCGACGATCTCCATCAGCCGGATGAAAGCAGCCGACAGGTCGATCTGCCGGCGACCGATCCCGTGGCGGAAGGAGGTCGGGAAGGCGTGGTGGGTGTTGTGCCACGCCTCGCCCCAGGTGGGGATGGCCAGCCAGGCCAGATTGCGCGACTCGTCGCTGGTGTCGAACTCCTGCTTGCCGAAGAAGTGGCACAGGGAGTTGATCGAGAAGGTGGCGTGGTGCATCAGGAAGATCCGGGCCGCGCCGCCCCACAGGAGCGCGGTCAGGCCGCCGGTGATCGTTCCGCTGAGCAGCACCCCGAGGCCGAAGGCCGCAGCCAGCCCGAGCACGACCCAGAGCACGAAGGTGCGGTCGACGAATCGGAGCAGCGGGTCGGCCAGCAGGTCCTTGGCGTAGCGGGTCTCGTCGGCCACCTCCATATCGCTGAAAACCCAGCCGACGTGGGCGTGGGCCAGCCCCCTCAGGGCGCCCTTGAAACCGTGTTCGTGGCCGACGTGCGGGCTGTGGGGGTCGCCCTCCACATCCGAGAACTGGTGGTGCTTGCGATGCGTGGCCACCCAGTCGATCACCGGTCCCTCGGCCGCGGCCGAGCCCAGCGCGGCGAACCCCGCCCGGACCCAGCGGTGGCACTTGAAGCTGCGGTGGGTGAGCAGCCGGTGAAAGCCGACGGTGATCCCCATCCCGATCCCGCAGTACATGACGGCCAGGATCAGCAGGTCCTGCCACACCAGCAGCCCGCTGGACCAGCCGAGGATCATGCCGATCACCAGGACGATCGGCGGGACGCCGGTGACCAGCCCGCTGGCCACGCGGTCGACAAGTGGCATGCTGACCGGCCGTACAGCCCCCTCTTCGAGGTGCGTCTCCGGTTCAGAGCCTGGCGCCGGCGTGACGGCGCGCGGGTCGGTGGCGGTAGTGGCCATCGGCGCGGGCCATGCTAGCGGGCTTACCGGGTGGAGAACGTAAGTGTTGGGATTGAAACATCCGCAATGAAGGTGGACAGACCGGTTTCTAGGCCCACTTTCCGCGCGTCGTGGCCGCTGAACGGGTTGATATCGCGCCAGAGCACGAAAAACGTGTTCGCGCGCGAAATCAACGGCCGTTGGGTCCAGGATGCGCGGAAAAGCACGCCGTCCGGCCCGCACCGCCGCCGTTCAGCGGCCGACGTCGTCGCCGACCTGCTCAGCCCGGGAACAGCAGGCCCAGCTCGATCGCGTTCGCCATCGCCCGATAGCCGGAGTCGTTGGGATGCAGATGGTCCCCGCTGTCGTACCCCGGGTTCAGGCGCGCTGGGTCACCGGGCTCTCCCAGAGCTGACGCGAAGTTGATGACGCCATCGAATGCGCCGCTGGTGAGAATCCAATTGTTGATCGCCTCGCGCTTCTGCTCGGCTGCACGCGTCCAGAAGCGGGCCCCCTTGAACGGCGTCAGCGTGCAGCCGATGATCCGCAGCCGGTGGGCGTGGGCCTGGGCGATGATCTGCTTGTAGCCAGAGATGACCTGCGCGGCGGAGACGTTCGTGTGAGGCGCCGACAGGCTGTCGCGCTTCTGGCTGAAACCCAGATCGTTGATGCCCTCCAGGAGGATCACCGTGCGCACCCGGGTCTGCCGAACCACATCCGGGCCGAAGCGAGACACGGCGCTGATCCCGCAACACGACGAATCGTTGAGCACCCGGTTGCCGCCGATTCCCGCGTCGACCACGCTGAGCGTGGCGCCGGTGAGCGCGCTCAGCCGACGCGCCAGGTCGTCCGGCCAGCTCGCATTCGCACCGACCGCGGACCCGACACCCGCGGTGATCGAGTCGCCCAGCGCGACCACGGCTCCCACGTCCCGAGCCGGGCTGAGCGTCAGGACCCCGGACAGGAAGTACCAGTTGTGCAGCCGTTGCCGGTACCCCGTGCCCAGCCGCTGCCGGGCCCGGGAGCCTCGAGCGGAGTAGCTGATCTCCCGTGAGTTGACCTGCTGAGTGGCCGGCCCCGTTGGCCCGGGAAGGTAGGCGCTGATGAGCAGTCGATGCAACCCGTCGATCGACAGCCTGACCGGATCGGACATCCGATCAAAGCCAGGCCGGATGGTCACAGACTGGCGTCCGTCGAAGGTCAGGCGTCGCATGGTTCCGGCCGCGACCGCCGCCCCGCGGGATTGAACCCCCACGGTGGCCTGGCCGATCTTCAGCGGCCGCCGCCCGAACACGTTGGAGAAGCGGACCCGCAGCTCCGATCCGCCGGCGGTCAGGAAGACCGCCTGGCGAAGGGTGCGGTTCCGGAAACCGGACTCCGACATCGGCGCTGCCGGGTTGGGTCCCTGGGTGGCCGCACCCCAGCTCGTGATCCAGTGGCTCGGCCCTTGAGGCGCGGGAGGGGTGCCGGCCGGCGTCGTCGTGGTGCCGGTCCCCGTTGTCGCCGTGCCGGTGGTCGCGGCCGCGGCCACGGCCGTGGGGACGTCCGCTCCTGCGGGGCTGCTCAGGTCGATGTCGGTCAGCGCGCCGGCCAGGGCGAACCCGCCCAGGGCCACCAGGCAAACCGCCACAGGCCTCCGTCCTTCAACGAGTCCCCGTCTCCCGAACGCCTCGAGCTTGTGAAGCCAGTCCTGGCGCATCCGTCAGCCGATCAGCTTCCGCGCTGCACTCATGATCTGCGGCTCCAGCAGCTTGGCGCAATAAACCGTGAAGTGGATCCCGTCGAACCGGCAGTCCTGCCCGTTCAGCGTTCCGGTGTAGCTATTGCCGGGTGAGATCGTCTGATCGATCTTCAGGACGCTGACCACGCCGGGGTGCTGAGCGGCCACGTGCTGGAGCAGCCAGTTGATTTCGAAGTGCCGGTTGGGCGACGCGGCCGGAGCTGGGGCGCCATTGGCCTGGGCCGGGGGGTCGGTGTATGGGACGGTGAGGAACAGGATCTTCGTGCCGCCACGGCTCAGCACGGTCACGTACCGCTCGATCTGCGCCAGCTCGTAGGCGTCGAACACGCGGTCGCCCAGATGCTCGAGGGTGCCGCCCCAGCTCCAGTCGAACTCGTCCCGGTAACCCATCTCCACCACCACCTCGGACGGATGGAAGATGGCTTCGTCCTCGGCCCAGGTGGATAGCGCCGTCTGGCAGCCGGCGTCCGGCAGCTTCCAGGCTCCGTTCACGTTCATCTCCCCGCGTGTGGCGAAGGCACAGCCCAGCGTGGCCGCGTTAGCCATCTCCATACCGTAATGCTGCTCGTCCCCCATCAGCGGCACGCCGATCGTGAACGCCAGCGAGTCGCCGATCATCATCACCCGCTTGGGCGGACAGGTGTGGAACACCTGGCTGGTCTTGCCCTCCCAGGTCAGCACGTGCCTGCCCAGCGACGAGTATTCGAACTGGGCCTCCTGGCTGAGCGGCACCGGCGCCAGCCCATAGCCGGGCTGATCGATCAGCTGGACCGAGCAGGCCGGGTCGGAGCCCACCAGCTTGTCCGTGGGTTTGGGCAGATGAGCCGCCGCCGGCACCGCGGTGGGGAGAACCGACACCGCGGAGGCGACCAGGACCGACACGAGCGCGGCGAGCGCGGCGATCGGAGCCAGCCGGCGCACCTGGATGGTGGGCAGCCTGCGCTGCCGGATCGGCTGTTCGATCAGCACGTACGAGGCGGCGCTGATCAGCAGCGTCACGCCCAGGCGGAACATCAGCAGGTGGAGGCCGCTCAGCCCGGTGGTGGCGGAGTCCAGCCACAGGAACAGCGGGAAGTGCCACAGGTACAGGCCGTAGGAGATCTGGCCGAGCGCCTGGAGGCCGGGGAGCGACAGGGCGCGGGCGCCCAGCGCTCGGGGGCGCTGGACGACGGCGAGGATCAGCAGGAGGGTGCCGGCGTCCACCAGCAGGAAGCCGTACGGATAGAGCCAGGCGGAGGAGCCGTTGGCCAGGTACATGAGCAGCAGCAGTGCCAGCAGCACGAGCGCCGAGCCTCGGCTGAAGGCGACGGAGGGTGCCGTCTCGCCCGGTGTCCCGCGCGCGGCCGCCCGGTCGGCCACCCGCCGCCGGATGGCCAGCCACAGGGCCAGCGCGGCACCGGCCAAGAGTCCGGTGGCCCGCGTGTCGGTTCCGTAGTAGACCCGATCGAGGCCGTGCCCACCGTTGAACAGGAGGCCCATCTCGATCGCCGAGGCGAGCACGCCCAGGACGGTCAGCACCAGCATCAGCCGCAGCGGCCCGAGCAGCGATCTGCGGCCGCCCCGCCGCCGGCTCCAGCCCAGGATGCCGAGCATCAGCAGAGGCCAGACGACGTAGAACTGTTCCTCGATCGACAGCGACCAGGTGTGCTGGAACGGGGAGATCGGACCGCTGGCCGCGAAGTAGCTGGTGCCCGCGGCGATCTGGTGCCAGTTGCTGAAGTAGAACAGGGCCGACAACCCGTCCCCCGAGAAGCCGGGCACCGCCTGGTCTGACCCGGCCACGGCGTAGTAGATGCCGATCACGACCACGAGGACGAACAGGGCGGGCAGCAGGCGCCTGGCCCGGCGGGCCCAGAACGCCCGCAGCCGGACGGTGCCGCTCGCGGCCCACTCCTCGACGAGCAGCGAGGTGATCAGGAACCCGGACAGGACGAAGAAGAGCTCCACCCCGAGGAAGCCGCCGGAGGCCCAGACGACGCCGCCGTGATAGAGGATCACGGCGATCACCGCGATCCCGCGCAGCCCGTCCAGCCCACCGAAATGCGGCAGCTCCGGTCTCCGGCCGCCCGCCTTGGGCCGGGCGCGGCCGGCGGGGCGCGATCTCCGGGCCGCGGATGTGGGCTGGATCAGGAGGGACATGAGCCCGCTGCTTGCTCGCTTGTCAAACCGGTGAACGTACGTGGCATGCCAGGTTCGTAGCCGTTGCGCGGCCGACCGCTGGCCCAAACAATTGGGCGGGACGGCCTCGGAACTGGGCCTGAGACCCCTGGATCACGCCGAAACCGCCGTCCTACATAGTGGCAGGACCGGCGGCACGTCACCATCTGTCGCCGCTTTGGCCTATTTTCAACCCGAGATGCGGATGGCTTGCACCCGATGACCACCGCCACGAGCGCCCGGGCCCAGGAGCCCCGCCGGTGGGAGAAGCGGAACCGATCAGGCCGCCCGACAGCCAGCCGGCGCTGGTCTGTCGCCGTGTGGTTCGCCGCGGCCCTCGTCCTGGTGGCCATTTCAGTGGTATGGATTCTCGCGACGGACCTCCGACCCTCCTATGACCCGTTCGGCTGGCTGGATTGGGGTCAGCAGGTCCTGGCCGGCCATTTCAACACCGACGGGGCGCCGTCGTGGAAGCCGCTGACGTTCCTGTTCACGATGCCCTATGCGCTGTTCGGGCGAAACACGCAGATGTGGCTGTGGATGGTCACGGCCACGGCGTCCGGTCTGGCCGGCTGCGTGATCGCCGGCCACCTGGCCTTCGACCTGACCGGCCGCACCCCCGGC
Organism: uncultured Solirubrobacterales bacterium; assembly: GCA_963718545.1. Lineage (GTDB taxonomy): Bacteria > Actinomycetota > Thermoleophilia > Solirubrobacterales > Solirubrobacteraceae > Palsa-465. Next base: position 1,942,252 of record CAVQZO010000002.1, read on the forward strand.
CGGCCCTGGGCGCGCTGGGCCGCGGCGCTGTTCGCCGGGATCGGCCTGCTCGGCCTCACCGGCTACTCGCAGCTCCTGATGATCACCAACTCCGACCCGATGATCGTCACGCTGGGCCTGGCCGCGGTCGACCTCGCGCTGCACCGCCGCCCGCGGCTGGCCTTCATCGCCATCTTCCTCGCCGGCCTCGGGCGTCCGGAGCTATGGGGGTTCCTGGGCCTGTTTGGCCTCTGGCATTTCGTCAAAACCCCACGCATGCGCTGGCTGGTGGTGCTCCTGTTCATCGCCACCCCCGCCGCCTGGTTCATCGTTCCCGGCCTCACCTCGAAGAGCTGGCTGCATCCCGGCGATCTGGCCCTGGGCTCCCACCGGGCGATCCACGGGAGCAAGATCATCGGCGTGTTCGACCGCCTGCGCCGTCTGTTCGCAGTGCCGGTTCAGCTGACCATCCTGTTCGCGCTCGGGATGACCGTGGTGCGGCGAGAACGAACCTGGCTGTGGGTGGCCGGCGCCGCGCTCTTCTGGCTGATCATCGAGACGGCGTTCGCGCTGCACGGCTGGTCGGCGGTGATCCGGTACCTGGTCGAGGCGGGAGCTCTGCTGCTCGTCCTGGCCGGGGCGGCCATCGGCCGCGTTCTGGCCTGGGTCCCGCCCGGCCCGCGGTTCCTGCGCCTGGCCCCTGTGATTCCGGTCATCGCCCTGCTGATCGGGCTGATTCCGGGCGCCAAGTTCAGGCTCGTGGTGGTCCGCTACGAGATCCGCGTCGACCGCAAGGCGAAGGTCGAGCTGGACAGGCTGCAGCGGGTGATTCGAGCTGAGGGGGGCGCCGCCGCGATGAAGTCCTGCGGCCAGCCGGCCACCCTGCTCGGCTACCAGAGCGAGCTGGCCTGGGTGATCGGCGAGAACGTCGGCTCGGTCAGCTTCCGGCCGGGCAAGTCGATCGGCGCCGGCAAACCGGTCGTGGTGTTCAAGCCGCACGACGACGGCTGGCAGATCCGGGTCTTCAACCTGGCACCGGGCACCGCGGCCCGCTGCAACGCGCTGAAACGGGACACGACGTTCGGCGGCCCCAACCCCACGCCGTCAGCCAAGCTGCGCGTCAGCGGCGGCTGAGGGCCGCCAACTCGGGATTGGAATTCCGGCTGGCGTGGCCGGCCAGCCACGCCAGCTCACGTCTTCCCGGCTCCCCGGGCGGTGGATACGATGCGCCGTCATGAGCCGGCCGGTGAATATCTGATGGGCGTCGGACGGTTCGCGCTCGGGCGCCGGGGCGACGAGGGCGAGCTCGACGGCATCGATCTCGATGCGGTCGAGCTCTACCACCGCACCTACACGACGTTGCTCCGATCCAGCGGCGAGACCCACCTTCGGGTGCTGGAGCCCTCGCACCGGGCGATGCACTCGAGCCTGCACCCGATGGCGGCGGACGAGCAGCTCGATCTGGGCGCGTTCCTGTACGCCGTACGCCGGCTGCCCGACGGCATCCTCGGCGCCAGACTGGTCCTCCTCGGCCAGGACCGCGAGGTCTTCGCCGCGGCCGGCATCGACCTGTCGGACTGGGAGGACGCGGAGGCAGCCGCGCGGCGCCGCCACTGGTTCGACAGCGGTACCGGAACTCTTGGGGTGCTGCTGTCCAGCGCCTCGGACGTGGACGATCTCATCCCCACGCTGGTCGCCTTCCAGATCGAGTGGAACAAGCTGAACGCCCGGCTGCGCACCTCGCGCTCCAGCCACTGCCCGGAGACCGCCCGCGAGGCGGCCGAGACGCTGGGTGGCGCCCCTGCGGACTGGCTCACGCTGGAACAGACATGGGGATCCGGGTTTGCCGATCGGCTCGAGGCGATCGCCGATCACCGGCTTGACATGCGAATCCGGATGCTGGGCGGGTCGCACATCGGGTATGCGCGATTGACGCGGAACTGGTGGGCCCCGGCGCACAGGTTGCTGGTCGATGAGCAGCTGGCCGAGCGACCGATCTACTTCGTGTCCTCCAACAGCCACTCGCTGGCCAATCTGATGACCGGAATCGTCAGGGAGCGCGAGCCGGAGCTGATCAGCTTCGTGGAGAACGACGGTCCGCCGGACCTGCGGGAGGAGCTGGCGGCGTTTCGCGAGGGGAAGACCTCGGGGTCCTGGGAGAACTTCCTGTACTTCGCGGCGCGGGACTACTTCGACGCCACGGCGGAGCTCAGCGCCGAACGCCGCCACGCCGAGCGGGCGGCCGGACTGATCCACCTCCCAGCCCGCACTTCGCTGCGCGTACCGGTGCAGATCATCGCGCTGGATCGCCTGATGCCGGAGAGGATCGACCCCCGTTTGGGCGCGGTGGACGGTGCCCGTCTGCGGTCCAGTCCGGCGGTGATCGCGAACATCGACTACCCCCTCGGACTCGCTGCATACAACATCCTGCGCGAGGTCGCCATCGATCTGGAGAACCTCCGGGGCGTGTACCTGCTGGGGAAGGCCGCCACGCTGAATGCCGACGTCGGCGACGTGATGATCTCCAACGTCGTATACGACGAGCACACCGGCACGACGTTCTGGCTGGACAACGCCTTCAGCGTCGACGACATCCAGCCGGCCCTGCGCTTCGGGTCGGGGCTGGACAACCAGCGGGCCGTCACCGTGCGCTCGACGTTCCTGCAGAACCGGACCTACCTTGACGTCTACTACCGCGAGGCGTTCACGGTCATCGAGATGGAGGCCGGCCCGTACTGCAGTGCCATCTACGAGATCGTCAACCTGGAACGCCATCCGATGGGCGAGGCGGTGAACTTCGCCAAGTTGCCGATCGACTTCGGCCTCGTCCACTACGCTTCCGACACGCCGTTCACGCAAGCCCGAACGCTCGGCGCCCGCGGCCTGAGCTACTTCGGAATGGATTCCACGTACGCTGCATCACTCGCGATACTGCGCCGTGTCTTCCAGCTCGAGGGGATCCTGCCCGGGCCGGGAGCCGGCTGAACCGGTATAGATTCCCCCCGTGCGCCCATCAGCCGTCCTCACTGTAGCCGCCGCCCTCAGCGCCACCGTCACGTTGGCGGCGTGTGGAACTCCAACCAAGACCTCGTCGGCCGGTTCGGGCTCCTCGGCCTCGGCCTCGGCGCCGTGCGCCAAGTCGAACCTGCCGCTGCACACCAAGGGCGTGCTGACCGTCGCCACCGACTCGCCGGCCTATCCGCCCTACTTCGAGAACAACAACCCGCGCAACGGCAAGGGCCTGGAGAGTGCCGTCGCCTACGCGGTGGCCAAGCAGCTCGGGTTCTCGCCCCTCGGAGGTGAAGTGGACGGTCGAACCATTCGACTCCTCGTACGCGCCCGGGCCCAAGTCCTTCGACTTCGACATCAACGAGATCTCGATCACGACGGCCCGGGCCAAGGTGGTTGACTTCTCCGTCCCCTACTACACCAACCCACAGGGGATCATCGTGGCCGCCAAGTCGCCGCTGGCTCACCCGACCAGCCTGGCCTCCTACAAGAGCGCGAAGATCGGCGTGCAGATCGGCACGACCAGCCTGACCGCCGTCACTCAGCTGATCAAGCCGAACCAGCAGCCCGACGTCTTCAACACGTCCAATGATGTGGTGAGCGCGTTCAAGATCCACCGCGTAAACGCGGTCGTCACGGATCTCGCCACCGCCTTCACCCTCACCTCCACATCGCTGCCCCACACGACGGTGGCCGGCCAGTTCAGTGCGCCGGGAGGCGATAACTGGGGGCTGCTGCTGAGCAAGGGATCGGGCCTGACCAAATGCGTCGATAAGGCACTGAACAGGCTCCGTTCGAACGGCACCCTGGCCGCGCTGGATAAGCGGTGGATCGCGTCCGCAGCCAGCGTGCCGGTCCTGCACTGAGCGACCCCGGCGGTAGCCGGCCGCACGAGGCATGTCCACCGAGATCCCGCTGACGCCACCGGCTCCGCCCACGACCCGCGCGGAGCGCGCAGCCGAGCGCAGCCGGCGGCGGCGGCGCGCGTTGGGCACCTCGGGCGTCTCCACGGTGATCGTGATCGGAGGCCTGGCCGCCTGGATCCTCACGAGCCCGGGGTGGCCCACGGTGAGGCGGGCGTTCTTCTCGGTGACCTACTTCGGGCGGTCGTTCGGAAGCGTGCTCAGTGGCTTCTGGCTGGATGTGAAGATGTTCCTGATCGTCGAGGTGATCGTCCTGGCCCTCGGCCTGTTGATCGCGCTCGTTCGCACGATCCGCGTCCCGGCGCTGTTCCCAGTACGGATGCTCGCGGTCGTCTTTGCGGACGTGATGCGCGGCGTGCCGACGATCCTGGTCGTCTTCCTGATCGGGTTCGGGGTGCCGGCGCTGCAGCTGAGCGGCCTGCCCACGAGCGCGACCGTCCTCGGGGGAGCGGCCCTGGCGCTGTGCTACTCGGCCTACGTGTCAGAGGTGTTCCGTGCCGGGATCGAGTCGGTGCACCCCAGCCAGGCCGCGGCCGGGCTCGCCCTCGGTCTGACGCGCGCACAGTCGTTGCGATTCGTGATCGTGCCCCAGGCGGTGAGACGGGTGGCTCCGCCACTGCTCAACGACTTCATCTCGCTGCAGAAGGACGTGGCGCTCGTGTCGATCATCGGTCCCATAGAGGCGTTCCGCGCCGCTCAGATCTACGCCGCGTCCAGCTTCAACTACACGCCGCTGATCGCTGCGGCGCTGCTGTACCTGTGCGTGACCATCCCGCTGACCCGCTTCGTCGACCACCTGCAGATCCGGGCGATGCGCGAGCGCGGCGGTTCCCTGGCCCTGGGCATCCGTTGAGGCGGCGGCGATGAGCGCCGTCCTCGAGCTGCGGGGGGTCACGAAGAGCTACGGCGACCACCAGGTGCTGGAGGGCATCGACCTGCAGATCGGCGAGCACGAGGCGGTCGCCCTGATCGGCGCGTCCGGCTCGGGCAAGTCGACGCTGCTGCGCTGTATCGACCTCCTGGAGGAGATCGACGACGGCGACGTCTACCTGGACGGTCAGTGCATAACCGTCCCCGGGATCGATCCGGTCCCGATCCGGCGCCGCCTGGGACTCGTCTTTCAGTCGTTCAACCTGTTCCCGCACATGACCGTCCTGGCCAACGTGACGCTGGGCGCCGTCAAGGCGCAGGGGATGACCCGACCCGAGGCCAGCGAACGGGGAATGGCGCTCCTGGGGCGCTTCGGCCTGGCCGATCGCAGCGGCGACTACCCCGATCGGCTGTCCGGCGGCCAGCAGCAACGGGTGGCGATCGCTCGGGCGTTGCTGACCAACCCGCGGGCGCTCCTGCTCGACGAGGTCACGAGCGCCCTGGACCCGGAACTGGTGGGCGAGGTGCTGGAGGTGATCCGTGACCTCAAGCGCGAGGGGATGACGATGATCATCGCCACGCACGAGATGAACTTCGCCTCCGACGTGGCTGACCTCGTCTGCTTTCTGGACAAGGGCCGCATCGTCGAGAGCGGGCCTCCGCAGCAGGTGTTCAGCGCTCCCTCGCGCCCGGAGACCAAACGGTTCCTGGCCCGCGTGCTGGCCGCTCGCGCCTGACACCACCGCCGCTACGCGCCCTGAGCCTGCTCGCCGGCACACGCGGGGTCGCTGGCGCCGCGGCGGGTCGTCAGCCAGAACAGACCGGCGAATATCGCCAGCCCGGCGAGGTTGAGGGCCAGTTCGTAGTTGACCGTGACGGCGCCGAAGATGTCGGTGCGGGTTGGACGTGCACCGCTGGGAACCAGCCCGGCAGCGCTGAAGATGCCGTCGGTGGCGAGCGCGGCGGCGACCATCGTCACGAACATCAGGACGGTGATTCGCAGCGCGAACGCGTTGCCGTAGTACTTCCGGTAGATGGCGATGATCGGCAGGATGATGAGGTCGGCGAAGATGAACGCCAGCACGCCGGCAAAGCTGATGCCGCCGCTCCACAGCACGGCGGCCAGCGGCACGTTGCCCACAGAGCAGACGAACGACAGCACGGCGATGATCGGGCCGACCAACGCCCCCCAGACGGTCTGGACGGCGGCCGGGGAGCCGGTGAGGAACACCGAGTGCAGGAAGCCGTCGCCGATCTGGGCGGCGAACCCGGCCAGGACGAAGCCGATGGCGATCTCCTTCCACAGCATCCGCCAGTCGCCGCGGAAGTTCTCAGCGACATCTGACCATGCCGACGCGCTGCTCAGCCGCTCACGCCAGTTCATCTGCTCCCCGGCCATGTGATGATGGTGGCCGGGATCGGCGTCCCTCGCGAGCTCGCGGGCGCGCTCCTCGGCCCGCTGGGGGACAAACGCTCGCAGCAGCACCGCCATCAGGACGATCATCACGACGCCGCCGATGTACTCGGCGACCGTGAACTGCCAGCCGATCAGAACCCACAGGACGAGACCGAGCTCCCAGACGAGGTTGGTGGAGGCGAACTGGAACGCCAGTGCCGAGGCCGCGGAAGCACCCTTCTGGAAGAGGCTCTTGGCGATCGCGACGGCGGCGTAGGAACACGATGAGGAGGCGGCCCCGAGGCCGGTGGCCACCGCCACGGGACGCACACCGCCTCCGGCCAGAGCGGCCTCGATGCGCTCACGAGGTACCCAGGCCTGCACGACAGCCGAGATGAAGAAGCCGAACACCAGCGCCCACCACACCTCCCAGCCCATCAGGAAGGCGTCTCGCAAGCCGTGCCAGATGACGTCGAGTACAGAACCCATCGTTCGCCCAGAGATACCTCCCCGACCGTACCACATACCTCCGGGGGGTATTTGGGATACGCTGTTCGGCATGACCACCGGAGCAACACCCACCCGGGGCTACACCGCCACCAAACCCCAGCTGCAGGGACGCCTGCGCCGCATCGAGGGGCAGGTTCGCGGCATTCAGGGCATGGTCGAGCAGGATCGCTACTGCGTCGACGTCCTCACCCAGATCAGCGCCGTTCAGGCAGCACTGGACAAGGTCGCCCTCGGCCTGCTTGACGACCACGCCCGCCACTGCGTGATGGGCGCCGCCGAGGAGGAGCGTGGCGCCAAGACCGAAGAGCTGATGGCGGCGGTCGGACGGCTCATGCGCCGCGGCTGACCAGCGTCAACCGCCTGATCGCGGGCGGGCGGCGTTAGGCTAGCCCGGCGATGATCGATCCGATGGAACGCTGGCGCCAGTATGGCGAGAAGCCCGACTACGCCGGGCTGCTCACGTTCGGCGGCGTTCCCTATACGCAGGACCCGGCCGAGCTGGCCGGGTTCGACGTGGCGATCATCGGCGCGCCCATGGACGAGCTGGTCTCCGATCGGCCCGGGGCACGGTTTGCCCCCCGGGCGATCCGCGCGGCCAGCTGCCCGCCCGGTCCTCATCTGGAGGCCGGGATCGATGCGTTCGATGCCCTGCGGATCGTCGACTTCGGTGACGCACCGATCGTGCCGGCGCAGCCGGAGCGCAGCCACGAGGCGATCGAGGAGACGGTTGCCCAGGTCGTCGATGCCGGCCTGCTGCCGTTCACCATCGGGGGCGATCACTCCATCACCGAACCGGATGCCCGGGCCTGCGCCGGGCGACACGGCCCGCTCGGGCTGGTTCACTTCGACACCCACACCGACACCGGGGACGAGGTGTTCGGCGCCAGGCTCTCGCACGGCACGGTGATGCGCCGGCTCGTCGAGGCCGGCCACATCGACCCACAGCGCTACGTGCAAATCGGGCTGCGGGGCTACTGGCCCGGTGAGCCCGAGTTCTCCTGGCAGGCCGAGCGGGGAATCAGGAGCCTGTTCATGCACGATGTGCGTGACCGCGGGATCCGCGACGTGGTGAGCGAGGCGATCGAGTTCGTCGGCCCAGGCCCGGTGTTCCTGACCGTGGACGTCGACGTGCTTGACCCGGCCTTCATCCCGAGCGGCACGGGGACCCCCGAGCCCGGCGGGATGACCGCCGTCGACCTGCTCTGGGCGGCTCGCGCGGTGGCGGCCGGCCTCGAGCTCGTCGGTGCGGACGTGGTCGAGGTGATTCCGACCGGCATCGGCTCCTCGGACGGCGCCGCGCTGGTCGGCGAACGGATCGTGCGTGAGATCCTCACTGGCGTGGCCCTGCGGAGGGCGGTTAAGAGCTAACCGGACTCGCGCAGGACGTGGATCGTCCGGAAGCGCGGGTCGCTGGCCCCGTGCAGGCGGGCGCCGGTCTCCGCCAGCCGGCTGACGTGCGCCACGATCTCGGCGGTGATGCGCTCCCCGGGCAGGAGCTGGGGCACTCCGGGCGGGTAGCTGGCGATCGACTCGCAGGAGATCCTGCCCGCCGCATCGGCCACGGGCACCACGTCGGCCTCTCCCAGGAAGGCCTCGCGTGGCGGGACGGCCATCTCGCCGACGAGCATCTGGGCGGGACCGACGATCGCGGCCGTCCGGCCCGGCTTGGCGATCCGCTTGACGGTTTCCTCGATGTCACCCGCGAGCCGCCGGAGCGCCCTGACCGAGTCGGCCAGTCCGACGATCAGGACGATCGTCGCCTGCGTCGGGAGCTCGACGTGGACATCGTAGGAGCGGCGCAGCGCATCCGAAACCTCATACCCCGTGCAGCCCGTGCCGCGCACGTCCAGCACGATCCGCATCGGGTCATATGCCGCGATCCCGGAGCGCCCGATCAGCGAGGCATCGACGAGGCGGATCCCCTCGATCGTCTCGAGCTTGGCCCGGGCCACGGCGATCGCCTCGAGCGCTTCGTGCAGCAGCTGCTCGCCGTGCAGCGCGAGTTGCCGCCGGGCTCCGTCGAGCGAGGCCAGCAGCAGCGAGGACGGGCTCGTGGAGCGCAGCAGGCGGAGCGCCCGGGCCACCCCCTCGGGATCGATGCGACCACTGAGTCCCACATGCAGCATCGCGCTCTGGGTCAGCGAGCCGGCGATCTTGTGCGTGCTGGTCAGCATCGCGTCGGCACCCTGCTCCAGCGCGGTCGGGGGAAGCGCCTCATGGAAGCCGAAGTGCGGCCCCCAGGCCTGGTCGACGACCAGCGGCACGCCGGCCGCATGGGCGACCTCCGCCAGCCCGGCGATGTCGGCGGCCATCCCGTAGTAGGTGGGCGAGACGATCCAGGCGAGACGTGCGTCCGGCGCCGCGCGCAGCGCCGCCTCAAGCGTCCCCGGTGTCACACAATGCGTGATCCCCAGCTCCTCGTCGTACTCGGGCACGACAAAGCTCGGCAGGCCGCCGCTCAGCACCAGCCCATCGACCACCGAGGAGTGGGAGTTGCGCTGAACCACCACCCGCGTCCCGAGCGGTGCCAGCGCCAGCGAGAGCGCATGGTTGCCCTGCGTGGCGCCGTTGGTCAGGAACCAGGTCCGGGCGGCTCCGAAGGCCTCGGCGGCCATCGCCTCGGCGCGCTCGTACGGAGTCGGCGACGGCCCCACGTCGATCCCGTGGATCAGCTGCGGAACGTCAGCGGCAAGCGCATCGAGTCCGATCGCCTTGACGACACCGGGATCGGCGCCCGAGCCTCCCTTGTGACCCGGAACGTGGTAGCGCGCGGCCCCCCGGAAGGCGTACTCGACCACCGCGTCGAGATAGGGGGCCACCGGCTGTTCGGGCACGTGCCCACCGGCGGCTGCCTTGGGGGCGCCTGGAGTCGTTTCCGGTTGGGCGGTCATGGCCTGGTGCCCCGGCGCATACGTCACCTCATAACGTTGGTGGGCCTGCTTGGAGCGGAGCGTCGGCATAGCGTTGCGTGTGACGCTCCGGGACGAAGTTCTCAAACGACTGGGCGACGCAGCGTCCCGGCCAGCGGTACTCAGCTCGCCCCTCAGCCGGGAAGTAGGCGGCGGTGTACAGCGTTCCCAGGCCGCCGCCGAACTCGGTGCGATACAGGGGCGGTTCCTGGAAGGCATCGATCAGGCCCTGGCGTGTCATCGCCGGCGTCCGGAGCAGTTCGAGCAGCCGCTGCTCGCGCCCGAACGTATCCACGGCGGCGGCGTACTGCGGCCAGTCGTCACGGTGCTGGTGGTTGGCGGCGACCGGCACGGTGAGGATCTCCGGCTTGCGGTCGGGGCTCAGGCGGATGGTCGCGAAGTCACCCGTCTGATCGAGCAGCGTGACGTTCTGGGCCGCGTGGACCGGGATCTGGCCGAGTACGCGGCACGCGCTCGTGACATCCGTGCAAACCTCGAGCACGTAGCGGATGACCAGCGGGATCCCGAATCCGTCGCCCACCGCAGGGCGACCGCCGAAGGTGAGCGAGGCCGCCAGACCGGCATCGTTGACGCCGTCGAGCAGACCCCACAGGCAGTCGCTCATCCCGATCACCCGCCGCCCGGTCCAACCGGTGTCGTACACGATCCCCTCGGCCCGGGAGGGTGCGTAGTCGTAGTTGCGGGCCAGCATCGGACCGCCGGTTCCGGTGAACGCCGCCTGTGAGCAGCCGACGACGAACGCGGGTGGGCGGTACATGGAGAGAAAGCGGGCGGCGAGCGGATCGCCGTCGGCCAGGGCGACCATCCGCTCGAACGTGGGCACCAGTTCGGGCATCCATGTGTCCAGCATGGACCGGCAGGTGTCGAGGTCCGGGCGTGCGGCCTCTCCTTCCTGCAGGTACCACTCGCGGTACGCCGGCCACATCGAGCGGAACGCCTTGCGCCAGCTGTCGCCGGGCTCGGACTCCCTGATCGCACGGAACGTGAGCGCGTAATCGGCGCCGGCCTCGGGCGGCTCGGACGCCAGGCCCCGGCGCACGGGCAGCAGGGCGAGCTTGAGTGCTTCGGTAATCCGCACCGGCTCAAAGCTAGCGGTGTCACGGACGGTCAGCTCCGCTCCACCCCGCACCAGTCGGTGATGAACAGAGCCAGGGCCTGGGCAGTCTGAGTCACCGACGGCATCGACACCCGCTCGTCGACGGCGTGGCTGCCCTCGGCGTGCGGCCCGAAGCACACGGCCGGGGTGCCGGCATATAGCCCGAAGAAGCGCGCATCGGTGGTGGCGGTCGAGGCGATGCGCGCGGGCTGCTGCCCGATCGTTCGCTCAGCGGCAGCACCCAGGGCAGTGACCAGCGACGAATCGTCCTCCACGGTGTAGCCCGCGCAGCCGAAGCCGTCGTACTCAACCCGGGCCGAGAACCCATCGAGCCCGGCCAGCGCTCCGTCCACCGCCGCTTCAACCCGGGCGCGGAGTTCGTCGACCGACGCGCCTGGAAACAGCGCCAGCCGGCAGTGCAGGACGCTCTCGGCCGCCACCGTCGAGGCCCAGTCACCACCTTCGACGATTCCCACGTTGAGGTTGATCGGGTGCTCGTAGACGTCGTAGGGAGGCGGCGGGGCGATGTTCAGCTCCGTCTCGACCGCGCGCAGTGCCGAGATCACCGGAAAGCACATCTCGATCGCGTTGAAACCGATCGGCGCATCACCGGCGTGCGCGGAACGGCCTCGGACGATCACCTGAAACCACAGCGTGCCGACCTGGGAGGTCTGCAGAGTCAGGCTGGTCGGCTCGGTGATGATCACCGCATCGGCGCGGTGGCCCGAGAGCACACATTGAAGCGCGCCGTTTCCACCGCACTCCTCCTCCACCACGGACTGGAGTTCGACCGGAGCCAGGGGCGTAAGACCGAGGCGCCGCAGTCCGCGGACGGCGCCAACAATCGCTGCCAGGCCGGCCTTCATGTCCCCAGCCCCTCGCCCGTAGAGCCAGTCGCCGTCCCGGCGCGCGACGAACGGTGGGGACGACCACATGTCGGGCGGGCCGGTGGGGACCACGTCGATGTGGCCGTTGAGGATCAGTGACCGGCCCGCGGCCGGTTTGCTCGGTCCCCAAGAGGCAACCACGTTGACCTTCCCCTCGACCGACCAGCTGAACGGCGAGGCGCCCGGACTGGACCGCAGAGATTCGGCGTCGAGCGGGACGTCACGGGGCTCGAGACCCAGCTCCCCGAAGGCGCTGCGCATCACGTCCTGGCCCGCGCGCTCCTCGCCCAGCAGCGTGGGAGCCTGGACGAGGTCGATCAGCAACTCCTCGATCGCCGGGGCCTCCGCCTCGACCGCCGCAAGGACCTCCCCCTGTCCGACCGCCGGCTTTCGTGCCACGGGTGCTCAGCCGGCCTTGAACGCGAGCGCGTCGGGCATCGGCATCTGCTCCTGGCTCTGAATCGGAGCGCCGGCGAACCTGGAGCGGAGCTCCCGGATCCACGTCTGGCAGCGGTCGGTCAACTTGCCGTCGTCGCCTTGAAGCCGCGAGCGGGTGACCAGGATGCCCAGGTCGGCCCCCCGGTAGCGATAGTCGCCTGGACCGAGAACCCGCAGGTAGAACCCCTCCGACTCGTCCCCCAGGTCGTGCCAATCGGCGGCCGGGCGGCTGAAGCTGATCCGGCCGTCCTTGCCCAGACGCCAGATGCCGGTGCGGGGAGCGGCGGTGAGCAGTTCGACCCCGTCATCGGGCTCCTTGAGGATGATCTGCCCCCACACGTCGGTCAGCCGATCGTTGCCCCACCGCCGCCGGAGATCATCGACATCGACCTCGTAGTCGACGTCGAGGTACTCAGCCAGATGGAACAGGAACAGCGGCATGTCGGCGTAGGCGCTGGCGCTCACGTTCGTCATCGAGCTGATCCCACTCAGCCGTGGGTTGACCTCCCCGAGATACAGCTCCTCGGTGTCCGCGTCGACCAGGTAGTCGACCTCGAGCAGCCCGCGGTATCCCTCGGTCGCCAGCCGGTCGCCCAGCTGCCGGGTGAGCCGGAGCGCGCGTTCGCGGTTAGCCGGCGACAACGCGCCGGGGAAGATGTCATTGCCGCACCAGCCCCCCCGGTACGGAGTCAGCTCGGGATGGCCGGTCAGGTCGACCATCAGCGGCCCCACCACCGTGCCGTGCCGCGTGATACAGGCTTCGACAGCCACCGCTCGCGGATTGATCCGGCGCATCACCTTGAGCTCCTGGCTGGCCATCTGGTCGGCGTCGGCGTTCCAATCGCGCTCGGCGCGCACGAAGAACGTCGTCTTCCCGGAGTCGCCGTACGGCGTCTGGACGACCAGGTCCTCCCCCAGGTCCGCCTCGGCGGCGAGCGCCAGCAGGTCGAGATAGCTGGTGGCGCGACCGAGGCGGTTGGGCACGCTGGGGACGCCGGCCTCGTCGGCCAGCTGGGTGGTGATGATCTTGGAGTCAAGGCGGTGGCGGAGCTCGGCCGGAGGCAGCGCGACTTTCAGGCCCACCTGGGCGGCGAGCCGCTCGCTCTCCTCGTCGAAGAACACGAACAGCGCCTCTCCGGGCGTCGCCCCCGCCGTTGCCAACTTGTGGGAGCCGACGAACTCGGCCACCTGCGGGTGGCCGAGCAGGTAATTGCAGACATCCTCGATCGAACCGAACTGAGCATGCGGGGTGCGCGCCGGCACGAACGCGCACGGGTGACCGCCGTCGAACGAATCGAAATAGTTGACGTAATAGAAGCGCCGTACCCAGCGGTCGATCCCCAACAGGTTGAAGGCGATCGGCGAGATGAAGTAGATCGGCGTCTCGTTGGTTCTGAAGAACCCGCGCAGGTCCGAGATCCCGGAGAGCGCCGCCGTCTGTTTGACCATCTCATTTCCTCCGTCCGCGTTCCGCGGTGGCCGGTCCATGTGCCGCTGCTGAGACGCGCCGATTCTAACTTTGGTGAGACCCAGGCTTTCAGAAATGCGTGCGGCTATCCAGTCGGCGCGTCGTGGCAGTGCCCGGGACTCGGTGCCACGTCGAGCGCCGGGTTGCGGTCGAAGAAACCAGCGGGCTTCAGCCAGAACGACACCGTGTCGACAGGCATCACCGGCCAGTCCTCCGGGCGGGTGATGTGATGGATCCCGAACACGTACCAGAGCACGACGTCCGTGTCCTCGATCGATCGGTTCGCGGCCGTCCACACCGGCAGGCCGGCGTCCTCGTCGCTCTGCACCACGAACTCGCCGCACGGCCAGCGCTCGTGAGGGTCATGTGGTGTCACCCACAGTGTGTGACCGATCACCCGGGCCCGGCGGAACACCGGTGAGGACGGGTCCATCATCGCCGGGAAGCACGCGTCCGGAACGAGTTTGTAGGCCACTGGGGTCCCGAGTCCGTTGAGGACGCTGTCGTTGACGACCTTCCAGGCTCGCTGCGTGCCCCAGTCGTAGTCCTGCTTGCCGTCCTCCTCGGTACGCAGCGGTGTGCTGCGCTGCACGATCGCCAGCCCGTGCGGGTTGCCGGTGCCGGTCGGGAGCGGCTCGGACTCCGTCATGTGGACGGTGTTGGACTCGCCGTCCACGTCGAGATCGAGGCGAGCGACGATGAAGTGCTGGTGGAAGGGTGCGTACGTGCGGTCGTCGACCAGCGTGCCGTACGGCGGCGCTTCCCCGCCGGAGAAGTTAGTGGTGACCATGATCCCGGTCGCACGCACCTCGCACTGGATGCTCCCGTCCTGGTAGAAGCGCCAGTAGACGAGGTACTCGTAGTTGGCGACGGTCGCATGGAAGGAGACCACCAGCCGCCGCGCTCGCCTCACCTCGGTGCCGGCGTGCGGATCGACGTGCTTCCACAGGACGGCGTCGTCCTCCTCATGGATGCAGATGGCGTTGCGGAGCGTCTGAGGCTCGCCCGCCGTGTCATGGACGACCGCGTCGAGGTAGGTGACCTCGCCAAGACAGTCGCACCCGAGCTCCAGCGACGTGGTCATGAATCCGAGCCCCCATTCGCCGATGTCGAAGGCGGTCCGGGCCTTGTGGTCCTCGGTCGGATCGCGATACGGGACGACCATCTCCGCAAACGAGAGACGGTGGGCGACCGAACGCAGCCGGTCGCCGTCCTGGTAGCCGAGCGTGTGGATCACCAGTCCCTCACGGGGGTTGAAGCCGATCCGCATCGACCAGCGCTGCCAACTCAGCAGGTTGCCCTGGAGCGCGAACGACACCCCCTCCGGCTGCACGATCTCCAGCGGCCTGAGGTCGTCTCGCAGTCGCTGCCCGGGCACCAGACGCGGCACGTACTCGCCCATCGGCTCCGGCGGCGCCACGGTTCCCGAGTCCTCTATGTCCAGCAGCTCGAGCGAGTTCATGTCGACCACGAAGTGCAGCCCGCTGATCGGATTTGCGTACGGGTTGGCGCCCTCCTCGGTGCGATACCACAGGTCGGTCCACCCCACGCGGCGGCCGCGGTAGCGCTCGGGGACGAGCAGGCCGCCGTAGGCCCAGGTGTCGATCAGCACCCGCTTGAGATCCCGGATCCCGCGCTGCCCCAGGACATCGATGACGCGGGGATCCTGCTTGAGGGCCTCCTCGCACTCGTGGTACTCGTCCACGGTGAAGCTCGCCTGCATGCCGGGACAGTGCTGCCACGACAGCACCCGGTCGGCATCGAGTGACACCCGGCTCTTGTAGGTCCGGCCGTCCGCGCGGTTCCAGCACACGACCTCGGCGAGACGTTCGATGGCATCTCCTGGCGAAAAGCCCCGGATCAGCTCCTTCGAGGGCTCGCAGAGCTCGATCGAGGCGATCCGCCAGCCCGGTCCCACGCCCTGATCCCGCCGCAGGATCGCGGCGACCGCCTGGATCTCCTCGGCCGACAGCGGATCGAGCGGGTGCCGGCGCCCCTCAGGCACGGCTGAGTATCCCGGACCACCAGGCCAGGCGCAGGAATTATCCCGGTGTGCCGGTCTTGTCCGTGAGATGAAAGGATTCGCCGGTGGGAGCCGCCCCGCCGCCCTACTACCGCGAGGATCTCGCGCTCGTTCACGACCGGGGTTACGGCTTTCATGCCGCGGCGTGCGCACCCGGTGTCCTTGCCTTCCTGGAGCCCATCCGGTCAGCCGGCGGAACCGTGCTCGAGGTGGGCTGCGGCAGTGGTCTGCTCACCCGCGAGCTGGTCGAAGCCGGACACCGCGTGATCGCCACGGACGGCTCGCCGGCAATGCTGAAGCTCGCCGAGCGACGGGTTGGTCAGCGGGCGCTCGAGATTCGCCGGCTGACGCTGCCCGATGATCCGCTTCCGGCGGTCGACGCGGTGGTGGCCGTTGGACATCCGCTCAACTACCTCGCGGACGCCGAATCGATAAACCGTGGCCTGGTCGCGATCGCGCTGGCTCTCAACCCGGGAGGTCGGCTCGCACTCGATATCTGCGATCTGGAATGGGGGCGAGCCCGCATCGACGCACCCAGCCTCGGCCGAGCCGGCCCGGACTGGGCGATCATCACCGAGTTCTCGAGCCCGGAGCCGGATCGTTTCGTTCGCGACATGACGACCTTCGTCCCCAACCCCGACGGGTCCTGGCGACGGGACAGCGAGCACCACGAGAACACGCTGGTCGATACCGCCGCGATTCCCGGACTCCTCAGGCGTCACGGCATCAGCGCCCGCGTCAGCGATGCATTCGGGGAGGAGACGCTGCCAGCGGGTCTGCGGGTCGTCACCGGGACACGCGAGGCGTGAGCGAACGATCACGCGGATGCCTACCAGTCGGCGGAACTCTCGGCTTGTCGTGCCGCGTCGCGGTAGGGGGCCTGCTCGCGACGGATGAGGTCAGGGTTGGTATGGCGGGCGCGGGCCAGCTCGACCGTCAGCGTTTGCAGCGCGCAGGCTCCGGCGAGCACCCCGGCCAGTCCCGGGTCGACGAGGCTGGGGTCCGGAAGCTCGATGACGAGCCGTCCGGTGGGCGTCAGTTCGCCGGGCAGTGCTCGATCGTATGCGTCCGACACGAGCCCGGCGACCGGTAGCCCTATGGCGGCAGCGGCGCGGGCGATATCCGCTGCGCGGCGCGCGAGGCGGTCCCGGTCGGGATGGTCGGTGATCGCGACGAGGATGAATGCGTCCGTGGGCTCGTGCGCGGCCAGCTGGCCGTGCACGACGGTTTCGAGCTCGAGCGCGAGCGTCGGGAGCTGCGCACCCTCCGCGATCTTGAGCGCCAGCTCGCGGGCGGTGGTGTGATCGATCCCAGCCCCGGCGCACAGCACGATGCGCCGCTCGGCGAGGCGCTCGGCGAGCGACGCGGCGCCGTCCCGGAGCGTGGAGTGCCCGAGAAGCTGGCCGGCCGCTGCCGGGTCCGCCTCGAGGGGCCCGAGCCGGGCGGCGAGTGCGGCCCCGGCCGCCACGGCGGACGTGTAGGCGACGGTGTGGCACCAGGAGTCGTCGTGGCGAGGGGTGACCAGCACGTGTTCGGCCGCGTGGGCCGCGCCGGCGCCCGCCTGATTGGTGACGACGACCGTGTGCGCGCCGGCGCCACGGGCAGCCTGCAGGGCCAGGGTGGTGGCCCGCGTTCCGCCGTCGTGCGAAATCCCGATGCAGGCGCCGGGCTCGGGGTCGAGCGCGGCGGTCAGCGCGGGCTGCGCCCGAACCAGGGGGGCGAGTGCTGGGCCGGCAGCCGCCCGGATCAGTGCGGCGACTGCGTGCGCGGCGTGCTCAGAGGTGCCGCACCCGCAGATGACGAGCGGATGGTTGTGCTCGAGCGCTGCGCCGATCAGATCGGCGGCGTGATCGGTCCCGGGCGGTGGGCTGTCCAGAAGTGCCTGGGTCAGCGCAGGCTGGGCGGCGATCATCTCCTCCATCACCCACGGCGGCCCCGGCCGCAGCTCGGGAAACGCTTCGGCGTGCCAATCGGGATTAGTCATCCTTGCCGACGGGGGTGATCGCGTCGCCGACTCTGATGGTGCCGCTGGTGAGCAGGTCGGCCCGGAGGCCGCCGCGGTGGACGAGCTCACGCAGGACGCCCGGCCGGGTCAGGCGCTGGAGGTGCGCGCACGGCTCGCAGCGACGGCGGCCGATCAGCTCCAGCTCGCCGACCCTGAAGCCCCGGCCCACCAGCGCATTCAGATCCAGGCCGCGGGTGACGATATTGCGCCGCGCTTCAGCGCCGGTGAGGGGCCGGCCATCGGGCAGCTCCAGCGCATCGAGAACCTCGCCGGCGATCAGCGTCAGGTCGTTGCCGCGGCCTCCGGTGACCGAGAACGTGCCCTTCCCGGCTGCATAGCGATCTCCGTCCAGGCCGTGAGCGGCGATCGCGCGTACCTCCTCGAGCGGGCGCATCTGGGCACCGGCCTGGGCAGCGATGAAGATCGCCTCGACCCACCCGTTTTGGGCGGGGGCCGGCGGCGGATCGGGGCGCGGTGGCTCCAGCGCCGCGAGCACATACCCAGCCTGCACTTCGGCAGGCGCATCCACGGGCCATCCAAGTGGGTCGAAGATCACGCCCGATGGAACGCCGAACATGATCACGTAGCGATCGGTGCCCTCGCGATCGATGAGCTGGCCGATCCACGGGCCCGCCCAGGAGAACGCCTGCGGATCGGCGACGGCGGCCAGACCGAGCCCGCGCTCGGCCAGCCACTGACGCACCATGACGAGCAGCGGCGGCTCGCCGGGCACCGGGATCACTTGGAGCTCGAGCTCGAGCAGCGAGGCCACGCAGGCGGCCAGTGACCGCTCCGCAGGCGTGCCGGGACCTGTGGCCATCACCTCAATCACCGTCCGCCGTCCTCTTGGGCGGGGTACGGCGCACGAAAGCTCTGGTAGTCGAGCCGGCGTATCTCTCGAGTGGTGATGAGGACCATCACGACGTTGTCGCAGCTGGGGCACCGCACGACGCTGCCCGGGGCCCGCGAGTAGACGCGCAGTTCGGCGATCAGGGCTGCCGCGCCGCAGTGCGCGCACGATCCGCGGACCGTGGTCATCTCCACGCCGAAGTAATCGAACAGCTCGCCCGCGATCGCGTTTCCGTCGAGTGGCTCCATCTGGCTCCGATCAGGTTCCCGTGGGTCCGAAGCGCTCGGTTCTGATCCGGCCGGCGCCGTGCCCCAAGTCGACCAGCGTCGAGGAAACGTTCTCCACCAAAGAGCTGGGACCGCACACGTACACGAGCGGCTGGTCCTTCGGTGCCCACGCAAGGTCCTCCAGCAGTTCACGGTCGATCCGTCCGCGATGGCCGTCCCAGCGTTCAGGCCACGTCCGCGTCAACGCGAGGTGGATCTCAGCGCCGTCCTGGGCGGCCAAGCCGAGCAGCTCGTCGCGGTAGATGACGTCGCTGAGCGAGCGAGACGAGTAGATGAGCCGCGAGTCGACCGCGCGGTCGCCGGTCGCCCAGTGGCGGAGGATCGCCCGGAGCGGAACGACTCCCGATCCCCCGGCAATCAGCAGCAGCGGGCCGCCGAGGCTTGCTTCCCAAACGAAGTACCCGCCGATCGGACCGCGCAGCTCAAGCTCATCGCCCACGCGGAGCTCATCGACCAGATAGGGCGACACTTCCCCGTCCTCGAGCCGCTCGATGGTCAGCACGAGGTCGTGATCCTCTGGGGCCGAGGCGATCGAGTAGCTGCGCTGGGCCTGGTACCCGTCCTCGGCAGTCAGCCGCACGTCGACGTGCTGGCCGGCGCGGTGCCCCGACCAGGCCGGCAGCTCGAGCCCGAGGCTCCGGCACCGGGGCGTCTCATCGACGATCTCGACGACCCGCCCGAGCTGCCAGGTCAATCTCCCTGATAGCGCTGCTCGAGCCATGGGTCGCCGTGGTTGTGGTAGCCGTAGGTCTCCCAGAACCCGGGCTCGTCATCGAGCGTCAGCGTCAGGCCTCGCACCCACTTGGCGCTCTTCCAGAAATACAGATGCGGGACCACGAGCCGCGCCGGGCCGCCGTGCTCGGGATCGAGCGGCTGTCCGTCGAACTCGTAGGCGACCCAGGCCTTCCCGTCGATGAGATCCTCGAGCGCCAGGTTCGTGGTGTAGCCACCATCCGACCAGGCGGTCACATACTCGGCCTCCGTGTCGACCTGCTCGAGCAGCGTGTCCACTGACACCCCTCGCCAGCTCGTATCGAGCTTTGACCACTTGGTCACGCAGTGGATGTCGACTGTGAACCTCTCCGACGCCAGCTCTATGAAATCCGTCCAGGGCCAGGAGACTGAGGTGTCGACCGCCCCATCCACGGTGAAGCTCCAGTCATCCAGCGGGGTATGCGGTGTGGGGCCGGCCGACAGGACTGGGAAGTCCGAGGTCACGTACTGGCCCGGCGGAACACGCGAAGGGTCGGCGACAGGGCGCCGCCGACCCATGAAACCTCGGCTGATCGGTGACATTTGTGATCAGGACTATTGCGGATTCTCCGAGGCTCGGTGGTACTCGCTCGGCAAATCGACCTCAGCGGGTCGCCACGGGCTCGGCGGGGAGCTCCGAGAGGACCTCGTGGAGGACCGCGATGTCTCGGTGGCCGTACCCGAGCTGGTCCGCGCGCTCCAGGATCTCGTCGGCCACGGCGGCCGTCGGGAGCGGTGCTCCGAGCTCGTCCCCCGCCTGACGGGCAAGGCGAATGTCCTTGTGCATCAGCTCGGCGGCGAACCAGGTCTCATCGGGCCTATCGAGTACCAGCGGGAGGCGCGCCTTGAGCATTGGCGAGCCGATTGCGCTCTCGAGCATGATCTCCGCGGCGCGGTGGGGATCGATGCCGTCGCGTTCAGCGAGCAACAGACCCTCGGAGAACGCGAGCATCTGCACCGCCAGGCTGATGTTGATGGCCAGCTTGAGCACGAGTCCCTGCCCGTTCTCACCGACGTACTCGGGGTTTCCCAGGACGCCCAGTACGGGCTCGGCCTCTCGGTAGGCGCCCTCATCGCCGCCCGCCATGATCGTGAGGGTTCCGGATTTGACCTGGGGGACGCTGCCGGACACGGGCGTATCGAGCATCGCTGCCCCCCGTCCCTCCTCGCGCACTCGCGCCGCCAGCTCGCGGCTCACGCCTGGGCTGATCGTGCTCAGATCAGCCCAGATCTTGCCTTTGCCCAGGCCAGCGAGGAGCCCGTCGGGGCCTGAGACGATCGACCGGAGAACCTCGTCGTTGGGAAGCGAGGTCATCACGACGTCCGCCGCCTGCGCCACCTCTCGCGGGGTGTCGACCCAGCGCAGGCCCTCGTCGACCAGCCACTGCGCCGTGTCGCGATTGCGTGCCTCGCCGTACACCGTGTATCCGGCGGCGAGGTAGCGGGCGGCCATGTTGCCGCCCATATTCCCGAGTCCTATGAATCCGATCGTCTGCATTGCTACTGCGCTCCTTCGATTGTGGTGATGTCGTCCGTTGAGAGCTCGAGGCTCGCGGCCTCGAGCAGCGGGTCAACCTGCTCGGGGGAGCGGAAGCCGACGATCGCGCCGTCCACTGCGGGGTTGCGAAGCGTCCACGCGATGGCGACCGCTCCCGGGACGGTGTCGTGGTGCTCGGCCACCAGCCGCAGGCGATCGACGAGCTCGAGGTTGCCGGAGAGCTGAGGCTCGATGAAGCGCGGGTCGTTCTTGCGCCAGTCATCGTCGGGCATGGTCGCGATCCGCTCACGGGTCATCCGCCCTGTGAGCAGCCCTGAACTCATCGGTGAGTAGACGATCACGCCGATTCCAGCTCGCTCGGTGAACGGGAGGATGTCACGCTCGACGTCGCGCTCGATCAGCGAATACTGCGGCTGCAGGGTTTCGACCGGCGCGATCTGCTGGATACGCCGCAATTGCTCCACATCGAAGTTCGATACGCCGATGTGGCGCACGAGGCCCTGCTCCTTGAGCTCGGCAAATGCTGACCATCCTTCCTCGATGTCGAGCTCGGGGATCGGCCAGTGGATCTGGTAGAGGTCGATCGCGTCCACGCCGAGGCGCTCCAGGCTGGCGTGCGCCTCGCGCAGGATCGAGTCACGCTTCAGGCTGTGCACGACGCGACGCTCTGGGCCCTCCAGCAGCGAAGCCTTGGTGAACACGTAGGGACGGACAGACAGACCATCGAGCGCGCGCCCGACGACCTCCTCGGAGTGACCGAAGCCGTAGGCGGCGGCAGTGTCGATCCAGTTGACTCCCAGCTCGAGCGCGTGGTGGATCGCGGCGATCGACTCGTCGTCTTCCTGATGGCCCCAGCCGAACTCCCAGCCTCCACCGCCGATTGCCCAGGCGCCGAATCCGACGCGGGTGATGTCCAGTCCGGTGCTGCCGAGCGGCGCGGTGTTCAGTTGTGTGGTGGTTTCCATGACGACTCCTTTTGTGTTCAGTGGTTGGATGAGGTCGCAGTGATTGGCCGGGGTCGCGCCGATGCGCGGTGGCCGCGCCGGCGGCCGCCGAGCAACGCCGGTGCGGCGGCGAGGATCCCCAGGGCGAGCAGCCCGGAGAAGACGAGCAGGCTCACCCGCGTGGAGAGGACCTGGGTGAGCGCGCCAAGTCCGATCACCGGGCCGGCCAGGCCCAGATAGGCGGCCAGGAAGATGCCGGCCACCGCCTCGGCGTGGCGTCCGGGAAGCGAGATCTCGGAGACGGTCCCGATCGCCCCTTTGAACATCAGCCCGCCCCCGGCGCCGGCAATCAGATCGCCCGCCAGGAACAGTCCGAAGCTCGGGGTGGGCAGCCACACCGCCAGGGTGAGAAGGGCGATTCCGGTGAGTAGCGCCGGGATCGCCGTGGCCAGGAGCTTCTGCGGAGAGCGCGCCCCGGTCAACATTTGCGTCCCCGCGGCGGCGGCGAACAAGGCAAAGGAAACTCCTCCAGCGAGCGCATGCGAAGGCTCGTGAAGCGTCCCGGCCAGGAAGCTGGGGGCCAACGACGTGATCAGCCCGAAGATCGCGAAAGTGATGAGCGCGCCAGCTGCGCCGGCGAAAAACCGTCCGCGCGAGGCGGGCGGGACGGATACGCGCTGCGGCCGGTAGCGCGGGCGCGGCGAAGCCGGAAGCCGATCGTCGCTGGCGAAGCTGATCGCGAACAGCCCCAGCAGAACCAGGCCACCGAGGACCACGAAGGGAAGCGTCAGCGGGTGCCCCGCCCACTGGGCCAGGACACCGGCGATCAGGCCGCCAAGTCCCAGGCCGCCAAGGTTGGCGGCGGTGGCGATGATCTGCGCGCGGCGGCTGGAGCCCGCTTCGCGGCGCGCTTCAAGCTCGGTCAGCCACACGGTGGCCGTCGCGGTGACGACACCGATACCGAGTCCGCTGACGACGCGCGCGACCAGCAGCCCGGGCAGCTGGGGCCACGCCAGGAACACGATCGCCGAGAGCACGTTGAGCGCCAGTGCCAGAGCCACCATCCGCCGGCGGCCGTACCAGTCGCTCAGGTGACCGGCCAGGAACAGGCTGAGCGCCACGGCCACTGCGTACGCAGCGAACACGATCGTGATCGTCAGCGACGAGAACCGATCCCGCTGGGCGAACAATGACCAAAGCGGCGTCGGCACCGTGGTGAACGCCATGACGATGGTGAACGCGAACGCCACCGCCCATACGGCGAGACCGTCACGGTGTCTGATTCGAGGTGCAGCGGTGATCACCATCTCAAGCTCCTTTGCGGGTGGGCCGGCGGGTCACGAGTTGAGTCTGCGCTTCGGTGCGATCACGTTCAACGCAAAAGAAAGCTGACCGTTATCGCATTTGGCGATAAGGTGACGCGCGTGGAGCTCCGGCAGCTCGCGGTGTTCGTGGCGGTGGCCGAGGAGGGCAGCTTCACCCGAGCCTCAGATCGCCTGCACGTGGTGCAATCCGCAGTCTCGGCCGGAGTGCGCACCCTCGAGCGAGAGCTCGGAGCAAGCCTGTTTGACCGCTCGACGCACAGGGTTCAGATGACCGACGCCGGCCAGGCCCTGCTCCCCGAGGCCCGGGCGACTCTCGCGGCAGCCACGGCCGCCCGCGACGCGGTGGACGCCGTTCGTGGCGGCGTGCGCGGCACGGTCCTGCTTGGCACCATGCAGGCGCAGGGCATGCGGGCAATCGATGTCCCGGGCCTGCTCGCCAAGTTTCACGACGAGCACCCGCACGTCCACGTGCGCATCCGTCATGCCGCGGGCGGGTCCAGCGAGATGGCAGCCCAGGTGCGCGACGGTCAGCTCGACCTAGCGTTCGTCTCGCTTCCGGCGGACCAACTTCCGGGGGTTAACCTGACCCCGCTCGTGCGGGAGCCGATCATGGTGATCGCTCCCGCTGGGCACCCACTGGCTCGGCGCAAAAGCGTCCCGATCGCCGCGCTGGCCGACGTGCCGCTCGTCGAATTCCCCGAGGGCTGGGGGATGCGGTTGGCCAGCGACCGAGCATTCGCAACCCGGGGCTTGGACCGCAACATCATCTACGAGGTCAACGACACCGAGAGTCTCATCGAATTCGTCCGTCACGGGCTCGCGCTGAGCATGCTGCCCGCCTCATTTGTCAAAGACGAGGACGGCTTGGCACTCGTGCCGATCCGCGGGCGTGCACCCGAATTCCTGACCGCCATCGCCTCCCCCTCCAACCGCCGGCTCACCGCCGCAGCCCGGGCCCTCCTGGAGAAGATCACGAGCCACAGCAGCTGACGCTCGCTGAGTCCCTACGTCAAGCGCACTCTCGCGGACCTTGGCCGACGGTTACGGGGCGGCCCCGAGCGCCGAACGCGGGCTGTGAGTCACCGCGCGTGGTCGCGCGCGTCTGAACTCTTCGCGGACGCGAGTCTCGGTCCTGTGACGACGGCGAGCGTCGCGGAAGCGATCGACTCGGTGAGCCTCAATCGACGGGTAGGTCAGTGGCGGGAACATGGTTTCGTCTCCTTCAGTCACCTGATTGGGTGGATGCTGAATCGCCGCCCGTCCGCACGGATGACGGCGATGCGCCGCACCCGGACTGGCGACTGATTCGTTTGTGTTGACTTGTGGTCTCGCATGTACTGAGTGTCGCCCGCCGAGCTTGAGACCGACTGGGAGAACCCTGAGGGGTTCCTGGTAGTGCGCGTCAGACCCGCGCGGAGCTCGAGCGCGCTGCTTGGTCGTCCTGCGTAACCGGCAAGGTCACGCGGAACACCGCCCCACCGTCGTCGGCGTTGTTCACGTGGACGGTGCCGCCGTAGCCCTCCACGATCGCCTTGACGATCGCCAGGCCGAGTCCGGCTCCTCCGGGCCCGCGGCTCCGGCCCCTCTCGGGTCGCCAGAATCGCTCGAAGATGCGGCCACCGGCATCCTCGGGGACACCGCGGCCGTGGTCGCGGACCTCCATCACCGCCTGTCCGTCATCCGACATGACTGTGATCTCGATGGCTGTCGCCGGAGGTGTGTGGACAACGGCATTGCGGGTCAGATTGGATAGCACCTGACGAAGCTGCTCGGGGTCTCCGAGAACCAGGACCTGACTGGTGAGATGGACCAGAACCTGACGGTCCGGGTCTGCTGCACGGGTGTCCTGTGCGACCTGCTCGGCGAGCTGGGCCAGATCGACTTCGACCAACGACGCCTCCGGCAGTTCATCGAGACGCGCCAGGAGCAACAGACTCTCGACGAGCCTCCCCATCCTCGTTGCCTCGGCTTCAATTCGCTCCATTGCATGCTCGACCTCGGCGGGCCCCCTCGCCGCCCCGAGGCGAAACAACTCGGCATACCCGCGAATCGAGGCAATCGGGGTACGGAGCTCGTGGGACGCGTCGGCGAGAAAGCGGCGAAGGCGCCTCTCGCTTCGGCTGCGATCGGCGAACGCGCGCTCGATCTGGGCGAGCATCTCATTCAGCGACACCCCGAGCCGGCCGATCTCGGTGCGGTCGTCCGCGGGGGTCACACGGCGGGACAGGTTCCCGCGGGCGATCTCGCTTGCCACCCGTCCCATCCGCTCGAGCGGGAGTAGGCCCACCCAGATCACCAACCAGCCCATCACGACGAGGCCTAGGATCACGCCACCGCCCACGAGACCCTCGACCTCGATCAGCCGGTGAAGCGTCTGGTCGACGTCGTGCAGAGGAACCGCGATGACAAGCGTGCGACCGTCCTTGAGTACGAACGCGGCGGCACGATAGCTCAGGCTCGACCCCGCTTGTGAGGCCACCGTAAACAGTCGTGGGTGATGCGTGCTGAACGCCGAGATCGGGAAATGGCGAGGAACCGCCGGCGGGGATGCCGGGGCTTCTCCATAAGTGAACGAATGGACCTCGACCGTCTTACCGCCGGGGGCGAGCACTATCGCGTAGGTCCCGGAGGTTTGGAAAGTGCCGGGCGCGCTGCCGCCGGCCCGTGCCCCAGAGCCGGATGTCGCTTTCTTTGGGTGGATCAGGTTGAGCGCCACGGACACCGGAAGCCGCGAGTCGCCAACCTGCTGGTCGGCTCTCGTCAGGAGGAATGACCGCTGCTCCTCGTAGGTGACGACCGCGGCCACGGCCAGCCCGATCACGGTCAGTGCGACAAGACCGATCAGCAGGCGCGCCCGCAGCGACAGGCGGTTCATTCTCTCGGGAGCCGCAGGACATAGCCGACGCCGCGAACCGTGTGAATCAGTGGCGGTCCAGTGGCGTCGACCTTCTTACGCAAATAGCTGATGTAGGTCTCGAGCACCCGGGCGTCGCCACCGAAGTCGTAACTCCAGACGTGATCGAGCAGCTGCGCCCGCATGAGCACCCGGCGGGGGTTGAGCATCAGGTAACGCAGGAGACGAAACTCGGTGGCGGTGAGCTCGATACTCCGGCCGCCTCGGTTAACCTCGAAGGTCTCTTCATCCAGTTCTAGATCGGCGAACTGCAGCCGACCTGAGGCCTCCTTGGCAACACCGGTGCGTCGGAGGATGTTCCGCAACCTCGCAATCAGCTCCTCGAGGCTGAACGGCTTGGTCACGTAGTCATCCCCGCCGGTGGTGAGGCCCCGGATCTTGTCTGCGGCGGTGTCGCGCGCGCTCAGAAACAGGATCGGAAGCTCGGCGTGCTCGGCCGCCAAGCGACGAGCCACGTCGAAACCGTCCATGTCCGGGAGCATCACATCGAGAACCATCACATGCGGGTGCCACCGCCGGACCAGGTTCAGCGCATCGCGTCCGCTCCCGGCCGTCTCAACTTCGAAGCCATGGTGGCGAAGGGCCATCGAGACCACTTCGGCGATGCTCGGTTCATCGTCGACGACGAGCACCCGCGCGGTGTCCGGCTGATCAATCACAGCGCGATTATCGGTCCGGAAGCTGTGAAAACCCTGAGAGCCCCGGCGCGTGAGCTGGGCTTCGGTCTCAGCACTCTCCCAGCTTCCTCACAGGACCGCCCAAGCATCCGGCGCGAATCTCGGTTCCAGTCAACCGAAAGGAACGCTTCCAATGCTCTCCCACAAGCTCAGCTCCTACCGCAGGTCCACCAGATTTCTAGCCGCCGGCATCGCGGCTGTCGTGATCGCCGGCGGCACATTCGGAATCGTCAGCGCGGCGTCCGGCGGTACGCCCAGCGCCGCAGCCACGCTGCCGGGGGCGACAGCACACAGCGGGGCCCCCCATGGTGGCTTCCTCGGATCTTCCAGATCTGCTGGCACCGGCTTCAACGCCCGATCGGGACCCGCCGCGGGCGGATCAGTCGGAACTGTTAGCAACCTCTCGAGCTCAGGCTTCACCCTGTCGACCTCCGCCGGTCAAAAGGTGACCGTCAAAGAGACGTCGTCCACAACATATGAGAGCGGGACGGCAGCAGCGTCCGCGGGCGCTGTGAGTAACGGCAAGACCGCCCTCGTCCTGGGCACAACCGACAGCACAACGATCACGGCCACCAAGGTCATAGTCCAACCGCCGAACAGCGGCTCCAATGGCTCGTCGCAGGTGGTTCCGTTCACGCGCGGCGCGTCCAGTACGTCAAAGACCGTTGGCCAGATCCCGTCGAGCTACAAGCAGGGGTCCGGCACGATCGTCAGCGGAACCACGGCCAACATGGCCACACAAGCCGCATTGGATACCTACCCGGGCGGCATCGTCGATCGGGTCGTCCAGCTCAGCAACGGCGAGTACGAGGTCCACAACATCGGCGTCAACTGGCCCCACCACATCTTCGTGAACACTGCGTTCCAGGTGGTCGGTGCCAACTAAGCCAGCGGTGGTCCTCCGGTACATCATTCGAGCCGCCCTCAACTGAGGGCGGCTCGAATTACTTGCCAAGGTCGCGATCGGCGTCAGCGACAAGTGCCTTGGCGGCTACTCGACCGGCGTCGGGTCGAGCTTGAGCGCGACGGAGTTGATGCAGTAGCGATCGCAACCGCCGGGGCCGTCGTTGAAGACGTGGCCCAGGTGCCCGCCACAGGTGGCGCAGGTCACTTCGGTGCGGCGCATGAACAGGCTGCGATCCTCGTGGAGCTCGACGTTGGCGCGGTTGGCCGGGTCGGTGAAGCTCGGCCATCCGGTGCCCGAGTCGAACTTGGTGTCCGAGGAGAACAGCTGGGCGCCGCACGCGGCGCAGCGGTAGATGCCGTCCTCCTTGGTGTGGACGTAGGTGCCGGTGAAGGGTCGCTCGGTCGCCTTACGGCGGAGCACCTTGTAGGCCTGCGGCGTCAGCTCCTGGCGCCACTGCTCGTCGGTCTTCTCGATGCGATTGGTCATTGCGCTCCTTTTCGTGATCTACTCACTTTGACCCCGTCGTCGCCCAAACGGTTCATCGCCGGCGCCGGCCGGGGCGGTCTGCGAACCTTTTCGTTCGATGACCGGGTCACACCACCGATGAGCGCTCTCTGGCACAAGTTGCGGTTCCGCCGAGACCACCGGTGGACGCCACCGCACATGTCCGCTTACCTCGACTCCGCCATCCCGGCGCGAGCCCGAGCGCGGCTTCAGCGCCATACGGCGGAGTGCTCGCAGTGCCGGAGCATTCTCGAGGACCTGCGACGCACGCTCGCTCTGCTCCACAGCACGCCGTCGCCGGAACCGGTCGCCGACGTATCGCTCATCGCCGGCGCCGTCATGGCGCGGCTCCATGAACCCGCCGAGCGCTGATCCACGTGACGAGCGCGCGCTCATCTCGCGCGCCCGAGCCGGGGACGAGAGCGCCTTCGCGCAACTCGTGACCGAGCATGCGGCCCGTGTCTACGGTGCCCTGCGGCGGTTCGGGCTGGATCCCCAGGAGGCAGACGAGGTCGCTCAGGAGGTCTTCCTGCGCGCCTGGCGGGGACTGGCGCGGTTCGAAGAGCGCGCGCAGTTCTCCACCTGGCTCTACCGGATCGCGTTCAACGAGGCCCAGCGGCGGCTCGCCCGGCGCCCGCCGCCGGGGGCACTGCGCCGGCCCGGCGACGAGGACGCGATCGCCGCCCTACCAGCCACGATTGGTGCGGGCCCGCAGGCCCGCACACTCGATCGTGAATTCGGGCAGATGCTGCAGCGGGCGCTAGCTGAGCTGCCCGCCGAGCTGCGCGCTGCCGTCGTCCTGCGCGACCTCGAAGGACTCTCGACCGAGGAGGCCGCGTCGGTCGCCGGCGTCCGGCAAGCGGCGTTCAAGAGCCGCCTCCATCGCGGGCGGATGCAGCTGCGCGTCCTGCTCGAGCCATACCTCCGGCTCGAGCAGGCGACCTGACGAACGGGCGGGCTTAGCGGGTCGACGGGACCTCGATAGTGACGCCACACGCCGCGTACCCAGAGCGCTCGAAGTAGCGCTGGTGGTACTCCTCGGCGCGGTAGAAGATCGGCGCCGGGACGAGCTCGGTCACGATCGGCTTGACAAGCGACTCCTGCTCCGACTCGCGGCTGGCGAGAGCGAGCCGCTGCTGCTCCGGATCATGGAAGAAGATCGCGGAGCGGTACTGGCTTCCGAGATCCCATCCCTGACGGTTCAGGGTGGTCGGATTGTGGATGTGCCAGAAGGTGTCCAGCAGCTGCCGGTAGCTCACCCTGGCCGGGTCGAACACGACCTCGACGGCCTCAGCGTGACCAGTGCGGCCGCCACAGACCTGCTCGTAGGTCGGATCAGGAGTCGTGCCGCCGGTGTAGCCGACGGTCACGTCAAGCACCCCGTCGAGCTCGCGGAAAGCAGCCTCGACGCCCCAGAAGCAGCCAGCGGCGAAGGTCGCGCGCTGAGCGCCGTCGGGGCGTACCGAGGTGGCAGGAAGGTCATCACTCAGGTGGGTCATCAGGTTCCTCGCAATCAACGGAAAATGAATTCAGCCCGATAGACCCTCCACACGCCCCAAACGGTTCTCTGCGGACAACAGGCCAGGGCTGGTGTCGCGCCGTATCAGACCTCGTCCTCGGCGCTGGCCCAACCGGCTGCACCCGGCGCTGCCTGGCGTGCTGCCTTAAGGAATCAGTTGAGGTCGCGCCTCAAGCGCTGGGAGCTCCGAGCCGAGCGCGAGCGCTTGACGACTCCGAGACGGGGATCAGGCGCCCGGCTTTGCCAAGCCCATGCGGAGGCATGTTTCCGTAGATGGCTTCGTAGTCGCCAGCCTTGACCAGGTACGTCTCATGCCAGATGCCGGTGCGGTCCGTCCGCCCTACCCGGCGCCAGTATTTGCGCCACACATCCAAGTGCGGATCGTCCTTGTCCTTGGCGAATGCCTCCAACTGCTCAAACGATCTCCAATACTGAACGATCGTGGGGATGCCCAGCTCGTATGCCAGGAGTCCCTTTTCGGGGCGAGCGACCAGGTAATCCAGCATGTGCTTCATACCGCGTCGCCCGCCCAAGTCCAGGACGCTGCGCGCGAGGTGGAACTTGTCGAAACGAGCGCCGATCAGAAAGACCACAAAGTCTCCATCAATCTCGACGGTCATCCGCCTACCAGCTACTGCACCCACAGCTATCGCTCCTGGTCGTCGGCTACGCGGCAGTCACCATCCTATTCGCGCGCTGCGTGGTTCGGTGCTTCTCGACCTCGCACGTGCCTGCGCATCGCCGGGTGCGGAGTCTCTTGGGCGGGCAGGGGGCAAACTACGGTTCCCCCGAGGATCGAGGGTGTCGATGCTCATGGTATGTCCGTTGCTGATGGCATGTCCGTGAGGCTCCGCGCCCAGGTGGCACGTTGAGGCCCATCGTGCGCCGGATTGCGGGAAGCAGTTGGCGGTCCACTGCGGTGGCGATGGCAGCCATGATGGTTCTGTATGGGACGTGGCAGGTCTTCCGCTGGCCGGATTGGCATCCCGAGCTGGTCAGCGATCTGTCGTTTGTTCCGGTGAGCGTCTGGGCAGTCTTGGCCGCGTGGGGGGCGTCTCGACGGTGTGGTGATCAGCCCCGGCTCCGATCGGGATGGCGACTGTTGGCCCTGGCCTTCGGAAGCTATCTGGTGGGAGATCTGGTGTGGATGCTGTACACGTTGCTCGGTGATCCACCGTACCCGTCTGTAGCTGACGGCTTCTATCTGCTCTTCTATCCGCTGACGCTGTGGGGGCTTCTACGGTTTCCAGCGGGGCGGCAGACTTTCGAGTCGAGGATCCGATTTGGATTCGACATGGCCGTCGTGGCGATCAGTGGTGCTGTCGTGGTGATCTACCTTGTCCTGGGCCCGACTCTCCTCGAGAGCGGTGCCGACCCTGTGCAGACGGCTTTCTCGGTCGCGTACCCGGTGGGAGACATGGTTCTGTTCGTCGGCCTCGCGGTGGTGCTCATACGGCGCTGCGGATCCAGCACGACGGCGCTCCGGGTTATCGCAGCGGGTCTTGTCTGCTTTGTCGCCGCCGATCTCGCCTACGGCTACATCACGTTGCATTCGACCTATCACGCAGGCGATCCCGTTGACACGTTGTGGATGATCGCGATGGCCCTGTTCGCGATCGGAGCCGCAACCCAGCCGTCGTCGATAGCACACACCCCGATCGACGAGCGGCAGGTCCGATCGGCGCACTGGTCTCCCTACGTTGCCCTCGCGATTGCGTTTGGTCTTCTGCTGTTCAACGAGCGGCACATCCACCTGCTGCCGGACTTCACCCTCTTGCTCAGCGCTGTAGTGCTCACCGCGCTGGTTTCGGCCCGCCAGTTCTTGACGCAGCGAGACCTCGCTCAAACGCAGGACGAGCTGCTCTACCGATCCCTACACGACATCCTGACCGGACTGCCCAACAGGAGGCTGCTGACGGATCGAGCGGGGCAGATGTTCGCCGGGGCTCGTCGAACTGGAGCCAACGTCGCGGCGCTTTATGTTGACATCGACGACTTCAAGGGCATCAATGATCGGTTCGGGCACGCCGCCGGTGACGAGGTGTTGCGGGTCGTGGCGAGTCGTCTCGCCGGCGAAGTTCGCGGCAACGACACCGTCGCGCGACTCGGCGGAGATGAGTTCATCGTCCTGCTCGCCGATCTTGGACGGACGGCAGGCGCCCCGGAGCGAGTTGCAGAGCGGATCATCACCGGGCTCCAAGAACCTGTCCGATTCGGCTCTCAGCCGCGACGCGACATCGCAGTGAGCGCCAGTATCGGGATCGCAATAAGTTCGTCAGGAACAATCGACGAGCTGCTGAGTGAGGCAGACCGCGTCCTCTACCAAGTCAAACGAACCGGCAAGCATCACTGGGAGCTGTCTGAGCCGCAAGCAGACCGAAAGCGAGACGTCGCCCAAGCGACCTACGCTTAGCCCGAGGACACCGCGGCCACGCTCAGGGGCGGACCTATCTGACCGGACTCGCTCGTCTTCGCCCTGCTCAGCGTGAGACGATTCTGGTTATGTCTTCGACCGAGAGTGCCGGTTCCAGGAACGCCAGGCGAAGACTCGTGGTGATGATCACCGGGAGTGTGGTGGCGCTCGATGCCGCCACCAAGGCGATCGCAGTCCACGCCCTGGCTGGCCGCGGCATGGTCAACCTGTTGGGCGGCCACTTCCATCTGGAGCTCTACCGAAACTTCGCCGGCCCCGGGAATGTCCTGCGAGGACACACCGTCCTCGTGTCGGTCTTGAGTCTGATAGCCGTGACCCTGATCGCGATCGCAGCTTGGTCAGTGCGCAGCAGGAGCTATGCGATCGCGGCTGGTCTGCTGCTCGGCGGCGGTGTCGGCAACCTCCTGGACCGGCTCTTCAGTGCCCCGGGTCCACTCCGAGGCGGTGTCGTGGACTGGATCAAGCCCACGCTCTCGGGCGGCAGCCTAAACCTCGCAGATCTCTCGATTAACGCTGCGGTGATCGTGATGCTCGTGGGGCTCGTCGTTGATTGGCGCCGCCACCGTCAAGACGACTCCGACCAGGACGCCGTCCCGGCCTGAACACTTTCCCGCTCACCGCCCGGCAGTCCGGCCGACGTTCCGATCCGGGCTAAGGGAGAAGCGCGTGCTCTGGCGTAATCTCGCGTCGACGACCACTCGGTATCAAGCGAGGTGACATGGCATGCCTGACGACCAGCAGCTGCTCAACCTGATCGCGAACAACAGCCAGGGCATTCTCGCCGCCGTGACCCGCGCTGGCTATCCGCACCTGACAAACGTCCTGTACGTCTGGGATCCGGCGCAGCGAATCGCAAGCGTCTCAACCACGGCTGATCGCGTCAAAGGTCGCATCCTGAGACGTGATCCGCGTGCAGCGCTGCACGTTTCGGGATCGCATTTCTGGTCCTTTGCCGTGGCGGAGTGTGACGCGACGGTCTCAGAGGTCGCGACTTCGCCAGGAGATGAGGCATGTCGCGAGTTGCTTGAGGTCCACTCGGCGTTCTACGGCAAGATCGCGGACGAGGCCGCGTTCTTTGCGCAGATGATCAAGGCCCGACGTCTCGTCGTGCGACTGCAGGTCAAGCGGCTCTACGGCGTGCTTCGCGACCAGCCGCCTGGCACCTGAGCGATTTCAACGCTCTTGCCAAGCCGCGGCGGCTCCCTGCCTGCCGCGCAATGCGGGACAGCAAACACGCCAGGCAACGGGGTCGGATTACTCAGCCAGGAGTCGGTCCCAGAGCGCGATCAGCGCGGCCGTAGCGTTGGCGCGTCGCTCCGGGGAGTCGTGGCCGCCGCCGAATGTGTCGAGCAGATATGCCCGGTGGGTGGCCATCAGTAGTAGCGCGAACTCGTGTGGGTTGGCCGGTGGGTGCGGAGCGTTCGCGACTAGCTGCTCGAGCAGTTGGCGCGGGCCGACGAGCGCGCGGTCCAACTCGGTCGAAACTGTCGGATCGGCTGCAGCAGCGGCGTCAAGCGCGCGCAGCCACCGACCGTTGTCGGCATAGAGCTGCACCAGGCCAGCGACCATCGCTGTGATCAGGTCTTCCGCAGGACTGCGCACGAGCTGATCGAGCAGCGGATCCTCCGCGTCCGGTAGTAAGTCGGGCGCCATCTGCGCCAGCCTGTCGAAGTGGCGGTAGAAGACGGTGCGAGTCAGGCCGGCACGTGCCATTACGTCACCGACGGTCAACGCGGCAAACGGCCGGTCGAGCAGCAACTCCCGCGTGGCCTCGAGGATCCGACGCCGGGCTTCGTGTGACGGAACTCTTTGCGACACCATGTCGCAGTGTATGCAACACTACGCGACACCATGTCGCAACCAGAGCCTGACACCAAGATCACCCTCCCGGACGGGCGCTACCTGTCGTACCTCATCGCGGGCGCCGATAGTGGGCCCGTCGTGACCGTGCTTGACGGTCCATGTAGCCGCGGGCTCGGGCGGGCGCTCGCCGCGACCGCGCGCGATCTAGGGGTCCGACTTGTGATTCCGGATCGCCCGGGATCATTCGGCAGCACACCGAAACCAGGTCGCACGGTCGCCGATTGGCCCGGCGATCATCTAGCCCTCATGGACGCGCTTGGCATTGAACGGTTCGGGATCGTGACGCAATCCGGCGGGACCCCCTACGGGA
The DNA here is from genome assembly GCA_963718545.1 of uncultured Solirubrobacterales bacterium. GTDB lineage: Bacteria > Actinomycetota > Thermoleophilia > Solirubrobacterales > Solirubrobacteraceae > Palsa-465. The sequence continues at coordinate 1,976,571 of CAVQZO010000002.1, forward strand.
TCGCCGTTGCCGGCGTGGCTCCAGAGCGCGTCTCCGCCCATTCACTGCTCGGAGCGATTGCGCCGCTCGCGGAGAAGGACCAGTGGCGCGCGGCCGGGAAGGATCTGAAGATGGCGGCGCTCCTGTCACGGCGCGCGCCGTTTCTGCTGCGGGCGGCCTTCAAGCAGCAGTACAAGAAGTTGCCAGATTCAGCTATGGGACTGTTCAAGGGACCGGACGCAGAGGTCGTCCAGATTCCGTGGGTCAACGAAGTGTTCGTACCGACGACCGGGGAGCTGTTTGCGAACCCAAACGGGTTCATCGAGGAGACCCGGATCCTCTGCAAGCCGTGGGGTATCACGCCCGGCGCGGTCCGCGCCTCCCTCTGGACTGGCGAGTTCGACCGGATGCACCCGCCGTCACACGCCCGCCGTGTCGCCGAACTGCTCGGCGGAGACCCGCCTGTGACTGTTGTCCCAGGCGTCGAGCAGATCGGGCTGTTTGTGATCTTCGAGGAAGCGCTGCGGTTCGCAAGACTCAGCGGTCCTTGAGAAACACCCGGTAGACAACGTTGAGCGCGGGTTGCGGCTGACCGCTATTCTTCAACCTAAGATTAGTCCTGGACCTAGCACTGGTGGCGAGCAGTCTGCGGGGCGACGGGAGCGCCAGCGCTTGCGGATGCGCGAGCGGCTGTTGTCGGCGGCGCTTGATCTGTTTGCTGCCCAGGGGTTCGCTGACACGACGATCGATCAGATAGCTGAACGAGCTGACGTGGCGCGCCAGACGGTGCTCAACCACTTTCCTCACAAGACTGACTTCGCCAGAGCATGGGGCCAGGGACGTCGCGACCAGCTAGCGGCGATCGGCGAGGGCGTCGCGAGCGATGAGTCGGCGCGGGCGCTTGTGCACGGTTATTTTGCCGCCGCCGCCGAGATGAATGAGCGCGAGCGCGATTTGACCCGCGCGATGCTCGACAGCCTGAGGCCGACCGAGATATTTCTGTACATCCGTGCTGTCCCGGCCGCCGCGATTGAGCGAGGCAAAGAGCGGGGCGAGTTCAGCTCGGCCGTCGATCCGAGCGTCGCGGCCGAGATCCTCACCTCCGTGTACGTCGGGACTGTCAGCCGCTGGCTGATCGATGGCCCACCCCCGTTTGACCTTACCCAGGCCCTCGCGGAGCGACTTGAGTTGGTGCTGGCCGGGCTCCAGACACGTTGATACGCCGGCTCGCGGTGCTCGGCACTGGCTAGCTCGGCCGGCCGTCTCAGTGACGGTCGCATCTCGCGGCTGAACGCCTGAGTCAACGGGGGCCGCATCGTCATCTGACCGCAGGATCCACCGACGCAGCCCGCGCGCCGTCGGCTAGGGAATGACGCCCATGCGGGCCGGGGTAGCAGCGTATGCTTGACAGCCGTTATGTTAGGCTCTAACCTATATTTAGGTTTGAGCCTACGCAGGAAAGGATCACAATGTCGCTGCACGCTTCCAGTTTCAGCCCCGCCGCCCATGGCCGCTCCGCGCCGGACTTGCCGGCCGGTGCCTTTTCGCCCCGGCGGCTGATCCCCGCCACTGGCGCAGCGCTCGCCGCCTCGCTGGTCGGAGTCCTCGCGATCCGCGCCCTCGCGGTCTCGGGCACGAGCAACACGAGCCATTTCTCACCACTCCGGCCCGGGAGCGTCATCTCGCTTACCGTGGTCGGGGTGCTCCTGGCCACCGCCACCTGCCTGTGGCTCAACCGAATCAGCGCTCGGCCGCTCGCGACCTTTCGATTGGTCGCCCTCACTGCCCTACCGCTCTCCTTCATCCCTGACGCAGCGATCTGGCTGACTGCACACTATCCACAGACAAGAGCCGCGACGGTCCTGCCACTGATGGCAATGCACACTCTCGTCGCGATCGTCTGCCTGGCGGCGCTGCCCCGCCTCGGTCAGGCACACACCCGCCCGTAGTCACCCGCTAGATGACTGGAAACGCACGCAGCTCCACGAGAAGAAGGCTACGCGAGGGGGCCCGCGTCTGTCACCGATCCGCTCGGAGTCAGCCGGCGATGTCGTGCAGTGTCTCGGCAACCTGGTCGGGGGCGGAGAACATCGCCCAGTGACCGGTCGGGAGTTCACGCAGGTCCCAGTCCGGATCAGCGAAAGGGGCGGCGCGAGGGTCTCGCTGTTCAATCATCTCTCTAACAGCGGCGACGGTGATCCCGCCTGCCGTGCAGAAGACCACCGACCGACGCACGTCTGGCGGCCTTTCGTGCTCAAGCCGCAGCGGCGAGGTGAAAGTCGCGTAGGGCTGCGGCGTGCCGCGTTCCGCAATCGCGGCGAAGTGTTCGTCGGTCAGTCCTGCAGTACTGCCGAACTGCCCCGTCTCGAGCGTGGCGCGGTCGGGGACCGGCCAGCGCCAGCCGTCGCCGTCGCTCTCGACGGCGGAGCGCTGAGCCTCGCGTTGCTCAGGGGTCTGAATGTCACTGATCGCCAAGCCGTCGGGTAACGGCGAGCAGTCGACGTACACGACCGCGTCGAGTCGCTCCGGCCGGCGATCCGCCGCGCCGGCGACCACGAGGCCGGCGTAGCTGTGGCCGACGAGGACAGCGTCGCTCAAGTCCTCGTAGTCGAGGACGCCGAGCACATCGGCGATGTGGGCGTCGAGATCGATGCTCTCATCCGCCGGGTGAACACGCTCGCCGAGGCCGGTGAGCGTGACCGGATAGACATCGTGACCGAGAGCACGCAACTGCTGGGTGACGTCTCGCCACGCCCAGCCTCCCAGACACGCGCCCGGAACCAGCACCAACGGACGGGGACTCATCGCCTCACAGCATTCCAGACTCCCAGGATTCCGACCGTCAACGCCAGGGAATCGGCCAGATCCCTATGCGACGCGCGATTTCGCGCCGACGAGCCTGGCACGAGTGCTCCGGCGATTCAGCTGTCGAACTCCGTTGCGACGACCCGCTGGTTGTGAAGTCCGGCGGCGGCCTCGGAACAGAGCCACACGATGGGCGGACCCATGATCGCCGGGTCCAGCAGCTGCGCTCGTGCCTCATCTGTGACCTCGTCGGGGATCATGCCTGTCGCCGTCGCGCCCCCCGGGAGCAGAATGTTCACCCTCACCGAAGTCCCGTCGAGATCGGCTGCCATGACCCGCGCAAGCGCCTCAACTGCCGCGCCGGACGGTCCGTAAGGCACGAACCCACGACGGATCATCGTCTGCTCGTTCATGGAGATCATCACGATCCTGCCTCCCCCGGCTTGGAGCATTCGTGGCGCCACCGCGCGCGCGACCAGAAACGAGCCGGTGACCTTCGTTGCGATCACATCGTGAAAGGCGTCGGGGGAGACTTCCCAGAAGGGACTGGGATTGGTCATGAAGCGCGGGTTCACGGTGCGCATGCCGATCCCAGCGTTATTGACCAGGACATCCAAGCCCCCAAGCTGCTCGTAAACCGCCTCGAGGCCTGAACTTATTGAGTGCTCGTGCCGAACGTCCAATTCGACGCCGATCGCGCCAATCGCGCCAGCAGCCGCCTCGGCGCGTGCGCGATCACGGCTGGTCAGCGCCACCCGGGCTCCCGCACTGACCAGTGCGGTAGCCATCGCCCGACCCAGGCCGCTTGTGCCACCGGTGACGAGAACGCGGATCGATTGCAGTTGTGGTGTCTTCGTACCCATGCTGCGCCTGAACTCGCCTACAGCCTGACTCACGAGCCTGGAACGGCGGGGAGCAGCTGGTCATCTCGCACGGACACCTGACCGCGATGCGGCGATAGCTGGGTGCCCGCGAGGACTAACGATCGTATCGGCCCTGGCGAATTCCAGGACCTCGGATTGATGAGGGTGAGGCTCTGCTTCAACGTCAGCGCGCTACGTCGAGCCGCGCCCCTGGGAGGTCAGGTGTCCGAGCTCGAGAGCTCTTGGAGCAGTGCCCGTACCTCGGCCATGCCCGGCCGATCTTCCTGGGTTTCGTGGATTTCAAGCGCCTCGTGCGCCTCAACCAGCGCCTCTTCGCGGCGGCCGAGCGCCGCTAGGACCCGCGCCAGCTCGAGCTTGGCCGCGGCCTGGACGATCACGCAATCGGTTCGAAAGGCATGGTGGACAGCAAGCCTCGCCTGTTCCTCGGCTTGTTCCAGGTCTCCCGCGCCAAGTGCCACCCGAGCACGCACTCGCGGCGTGATCGCGAAGTTGATCACGTCCTCGGGCGCGGTCAGCTCGTCGGAGCGTTCGCACGCGGCGAGGGCGCCGGTAGGATCCGGAAGCAGCGAGTAGGCCCAGCCCAGGATGGCCTGAACGGTCGATCTGAACGAGCGCTCGCCTAGCTCGGCCAGGGTTGCGTCGCCTCGAAGCAGCCCGTTTATGGCCGCAGGGTAGTCGGCGGCCGAGATCTGCGCGAGCCCCAGCTCAAGTGCCGCCGCGCCCGCCGTCGCGCGCATGCCGAGCTGCTCCAGCTGCTGAATCGCGCGCTCGGTGAGGCGCACCGCCTCACCGAAATCCCCTCGAAGCCGGTGGACTGCGCCGCGCCCGAGGTCGATGAACGCCGCGAGATAGGGCCCGGGGTTCGACTGCTCGATCTCGTCCGTCGCGCTCGCAATCGTCGTAGCGTCAGAGGGCCCCCATATCAACGAGAAAATCGCCCAGCCGAGCATTCGGGCACTCAGGCCGTCATCGCCCGCCTTGGCTGCGTGCTCAGCCGCGAGCCGAGCGTGCTCGCTCGAGCGCATGCACAGGCAGTCCATGAGGTACTTGCGGTGCAACAGCATGTGCGCTTGCGCGATGCCCCGGTGATCCTGAGCCTGGGTGACGGAGTCAAGCAACCGCGGTAAGTGGGACTCGATCTCACGGAGCGCCTGCTCGGCGTCCATGTGGAACGTCGCCTCCAATCGCGTGAGGCCCGCCAGCGGTCCGCTGTGCGGATCGTTCTCGGCCGCCGCGGCCAGCTTCTGCGCCCGGGTGAACTCTCCGGCCGCGTTGAGCTGGTCGGCCAGCTCGACCGCGATCTGGGGGTGCAGCGGATCCGTCTCGGCGACGAGCGCGAGGGCACGCTCGTACAAGTTGGTGGCGGCGCTAGCGTCGCTGCGATCGCCCGCGCGCCGCGCGGCGCGGCGCAGGTGCCCGACGGCGCTGCGCGCGAGCGCGGCGTCTATGTCGCGGCCGAGCTCTTGCTGATAGTGGACGGACTGTTCCAGGTGCCAGCCGGCGATCTCGTCGAGCTCGCGCAGATCAGCGGCCGTGTCCTGGAGCCAGCGCGCGAACCTCTCGTGAAGCTCTGCCCGCGTGGCCTTCGGCAGCCCGTCGTAGGCGGCGTCGCGGATCAGCAGATGCCGGAAGCGAAACGCGTCGTCGCCGCTGATTGTCGCCGGGTGCGGGCGGATCAGCTCCTTGCGTACCAAGCCCGTCAGCCGCAGCTCGACCTCGGCCGCCAACCGCGCACCGGCCATAGCCTTGACAGCCAGCCGATGGAAGACCTCGCCCTCGATCGCCCCGCGCTCAAGCAGCTCGCGCTCCTCCACGCCCAGCAGCTCGAGCCTTGCTGCAAGCAGCGCCTGGATCGTCGGGGGAACCTCGACCGTCCCGCGCTCACGGGCCAGCGCGACCATCTCTTCCAAGAACAGCGGGTTTCCCTCGCTTGCCTTGATCACACGCGTCCGAGCCTCGGGGTCCAAGCCGTCGCCGAGCACATCCAGCATTGCCTCCGATTCCCATGCGGCTAGCGGCTCCAACAGGAGTGTCGTGGCGATCAACTTTCCGCCACCCCATGCGGGCCGATTGTCGAGCAACTCCGGACGGGCCGTGCATAAAAGCAGGATCGGAGCGCCACGCGAAAGATCGGCGACGTGATCGAGCAGGTCAAGCAGCATCGGCTCGGCCCACTGAAGATCGTCAAGATGAAGCACGACGGACCGCTCGGCCGCGAGCGACTCCAGCAGCTTCCTAACCTCCCAGAAAAGCTCCTCCGGCGTCGCCGCGCCGCCGCCGCTCAGATGCTCAAGCACCTGCCCGGCGCCAGCGCCTATTGGCATCAACGCCTCGACCAGCGGCCAGAACGTGATCCCCTCGCCGTAGTGAAGGCAGCGACCACGAAGCACGGTCGCCTGCTCGCCGACGCCCGTCAGCAGCTCAGCAACGAGCCGCGACTTTCCGACCCCCGCTTCGCCCAGCAGCGTGAACAGGTGACAGCCCGACTCCAGCACCGCTCGGCGCCAGGCCTGGCGCAAGAGCTCCAGCTCATCCTTGCGGCCGATCAGCTGCACGTCTAGGTGCCGCGCGAACCCAGCCGCCGCTGGATCCACTAACAGCAACCGATAGGCTGCCACCGGCTCGGACTTGCCCTTCAGCTGCAACGGCTCCAGCTCCCGCACCTGCACCGCGTCGCGAACGAGCCTCAGCGTCTCGTCACCCAACACGATCTCCCCGGGCGCCGCCGCTTGCTCCAACCGAGCGGCGACATTCACCGCGTCCCCGATCGCGAGGTTCTCACCCTCGCCCATCAACACCGGACCCGTGTTCACGCCCGTCCTGAACTGCAGCGCAACGCCGACCTCCTCCGCGATCGCAGGCAGCCGCTCGCGGATCTCGGCCGCCGCTCGCACCGCCCGCAGCGCGTCGTCCTCCCGCACCCGCGGGATCCCGAACACCGCCATCACAGCATCGCCGATGAACTTCTCGATCGTCCCGCCGTGGCGCTCGATCACCGCCCGGATCTCCGCGAAATAACGATTCATCACACCGCGCAGCACCTCGGGATCGAGTTCCTCCCCCAGTGCTGTCGACCCGGTCACGTCACAGAACAAGGCCGTCACCACCTTCCGTGCCTGACGCGACGCCGGCGCCTCCTCAAGCGCCGCACCACAGCCACCACAGAAACGAAACCCCTCCGGACTCTCAGCACCGCACCGTGCACAGATAGCCATAGCCGAGGAACATCTTGTCACCGTCACGAGACTTCGCACGGACCGGCAGGGCGCCGAAGGCCCGGTGTCCGCGCCGTTCAGCGGGCGCGCGCTTGGGTGCACAGCGCGGCGAGGTCCATCCCGTAGATCCCGAAGGTCTGGCAGCCGATCCGCGCCGAGAAGAAGTCATGGCTGGAGACGTTGCCGAACGCGGCCAGCGGGGCGGCGTTGCGCGCGAGGTCGAGATCCAGTGCGCCGTAGGTCAGGTATCGCTCTGGGCCGGCGAGGCGTGCGGCGGCGGCGAGTTTCTGCTGGGTGTTCGGATCGTCCAACGTGGGTCCGTTGGCGCTGTCATCGAGCAGACCGTTCAGAAAGTCGTCCGGATCGGGGTAGTCGGCGATCCATCCGTCGTATGCCAGGTCGAATGGTTCGCCCGGTGTGTCCAGACGCGCGAAGTAGGTTGTGCTAGGGAACGTCTGGATTTCGACGTGGAGGCCGATTCTCGCCAGGTCGTTTTTCACGATCTGGGCCTGCTCCGGAGCTGGGAAGATGTCGAAGGTGTCGAGGACCGCAGTGCGCCCGGCGGCGTGGGCCGCCTTGATGAGCTGGCGTGCCTTGGTCAGGTCGGGGACCAGCGGATAGACGCGGGCGGCGCGGTAGCCCGGCATCCCCGGCGGGAGGTAATGGTCGGTGGGCTGCTCCGCAAGAGCCTGGAAGCCGCTTCCGAGGGCGGCCAGGGCCCGGCGGTCGATCGCGTAGTTGACCGCCTGGCGGACCCTGACGTCGCTGAACAGCGGTCGGTGCGTGTTCAGGAAGAAGAAGTCGACCTGGAGGTCCGGGTTTACGAAATACTGCTGCCGGCCGTGCGCAGCCGCCGGGCTGCCAGGCCCGAAGCGAGCCGCGAGGCGCGAGGCGAGGGCGGCGATCCCGGGGGTTACGTTGTACGAGTCCGCATCGAGCGGGGCGTAGTCGGCGGTCCCGGCTTCGATCTCGCTGACCGCGCGTTGCGCCGAAACCCCGACGGCAAGCTCGATCCGCGCGAAGCTACGCGGGCGACGGCCACGGTAATTGGGATTGCGCAGGAGGACTACGCCTTGCCCCGGCGTGTACGAGGCGACGTAGTACGGTCCGGCCGACGGAACCGTGGGCTCGCCCGCCGGTTTGATCGGGGTGTCCGTCGGAACCGGGCAGAACCCCGGCAGGGCGATCCGGGAGAGAAAGTCCGGCTCCGGCGCGCGCAGGCGGATGACGAGCCTGTTCCTGATCGCGATCACCCCGGAGATGCCGGTCGCCTTGCCGGCCATGTAGGCGTCGGCGCCCACGACGTCGCCGAGGAATTGGGCCATTGGGCTCTTGGTTTTGGGGTTCAGCGTGCGCTCGATCGTGTACTTGAACGTCTGCGCGGTGACCGGCTGATCGTTGGGCGGAGAGAACCGAAACCCGGGCCGGATGGTGAACGTGTATGTCTTCCCGTCGGGGGAGCGGGTGGGGAGTGCCTGCGCGACCTCGGGCACAAGCTGCGAGCCGGCTGCTCCCGCCCGATCGGGATAGTTGAGAAGCTTGGCGCACGTCGCGGACAGCAGCTGCCACGACAGGCTTTCGTAGGCGAGCGCGGGGTCCATGTAGTCGACGTCGCTCCCGGACACGATCCGGAGCGTTCCGCCGCCCGAGCCGCGGCGGCTCGGCGCGATCGACTGCGCATCGACCGCGACCCAGACTCGTCCGTGAGCCACCGTGAGCGCGGCAGGACTGCCGCCCACCCGGATCGTCGCCTGGATGTGGCCGGTGACCGGATCGATCTTCGTCACCGTGCCGTCGCCGGCATTCGCGACCCACACCGATCCGTCGCCGACGGCGATCCCCGCCGGTGAGTCACCCACGGAAATCTTCTCGGTCACCGAGCGACTGCCCGGATCGATTCGCAGCACCGCGTCGTCCAGCGAATCGACCACCCATACTCCGCCAGCGCCCGCGGCGATCGAGGTTGGTGTGTTGCCGACGGGGATCGATGTCAGCAACCCCGTCGGATCGACGCGCACGACCTCGTCGGCTTCGGAGTCGGTCAGCCATAGCGCTCCGTCGTCGGTGATCGCGATCCCGCCCGGGCTGGCGTTGGGATCGATGCGGGGCTGGATTACCGCGCCGGTCACGGCGTCCAGGCGCGTCAACAAGCCGGTGTGTGGTGCCACCCAGATCGAGTTTCCCCACGCCGCGATCGCCCCTGGGCCGTCTGGGATCACGTTGCCGATCCGCACCACAGACCCCAGCGAATTGAACTCGGGATCGACGCGGACGACCGAGATGCTGCTCGCGGTGTTGGAGTATGGATCCACATTCGGCTGGACCACCCACAGGGCATGGGACGTCCCCGCGATTCCTGTGGGCGGACCGGGGAGCGGGATCGCGCGCAGCACGCGCAGCGTGCCCGGGTCGACTCGCGAGATCGTCTGATCGTCGAGGTTCGCCGTCCACACCGACCCGGCGGCAAACGCGACGGCACCTGGACGGGCCCCTACCGCGACCGCTCCGACCACGCGATCGCTGGCCGGGTCGATCGCGGCCAGCGAATTGGGCGCCACCGTCACCGTGCTCGCGCCGGAGCCCGACAGCTTCACTGCGACCGCCACGAGCAGCGCGAGCAACACCGCTCCGCCCATGGCCATCAGCGCCCCGCCCGGGCGCCGGCTTCGCACAGCCGCCGGCGGCGCCGAGGCCTTGCGTCGGCCGGGCGGCGCCTGCAGCGTCGGGTCCTGAGCTAGGATCGCCCGCTCGAGCTCCTGGAGCTCGCGGCCGGGGTCGAGGCCGAGCTCATCAACGAGCCTGGTCCTGGCTGCGCGGAAGGCCGCCAAGGCATCGGCCTGGCGCCCCGATCGGTAGAGGGCCAGCATCAGCTGAGCTACCAACTGCTCGCGCAGGGGGTGCTCGCGGACCAGCGCCTCGAGCTCGCCCACGAGCCGCGCGTGCTCGCCCAGTGCCAGCTCGGCCTCGATCCGCTCTTCGAGTGCGGCCAGCCGTGCCTCCTCCAACCGTGCGATCTCGGACTGCGCGAAGGACTCGTAGGCGAAGTCCGCCAGCGCCGGCCCGCGCCACAGGGTCAACGCCTCCCGCAGCCTTTCCGCCGCGGTGTGCGGATCGCGCTCCGCGAGCGCGCGGTGCCCTTCGGCCACCAGTGACTCAAAGCGGTCGACATCCGTCTGCCCGGGATCGACCTGGAGCAGATACCCGCGCCCGCGGCTGACCAGAACCCCATCGCCGAGCACCTTGCGCAGACTGGACACATAACCCTGGACGATCTTGCGCGCGGTCGGCGGCGCGCGCTCTCCCCAAAGCTCATCGATCAGATGATCCGAGGAGACCGGATGACGGCGGTGCACCAGCAACGCCGCCAGTAACGCCTGTTGCTGGGGGCTGCCGAGCGCCAGCTGCTGATCGTCCTCGACGACCTGAAGCGACCCGAGAATTCGAAACTCGATCACCGCTGCGGCCCCGGGAGAACGCTACCACCGCTCCCTCGGATCTCGAAACGCCGCATTTTGCAGGCACGTTTACCAGCCGTTGACCACCATCGACCGCCTCTGGACCGGCAACGAGCACAGTCCTCCCCGATCGAACCGCAGCCCGCGGTTCACAAACCAAGAGGAGGCCACCACATGACCACCCGCCGCCGCATCACCACGGCCGTCTTTGTCTCGCTCGGGTTCGCCATGAGCGCCGCTCCCGCTCTGGCCTATCAAACTGACCTCACCCCGAACGGCTCAGAAGTCCCCGCAGGGAGCCCCTACGTGACCGGACAGGCAACCATCCCGGCCACCCCGCCCACGATCGTGCGCGTCAACGCGAGCAACGGCGGCTTCGACTGGGGCGACGCCGGCATCGGCGCCGGAGCCGCCTTTGCGCTCTCGATGATCGGCCTAGGGGGCACACTCGTAGCGTCACAACGGCGCGGTCGCCGCACCCACGGCCCCGCCCAAACCAGCTGACCCGAGCCCAAACCGACGGCGGCAAGGATCAGATCGTGTCGACCCATCACACGCGCTTCGAAGGCACGAACCAAGCTCTGTGCCCGGTGAGCATTGGCGTCACCACGATCGCGATCCTTGTCGCCCACAGCCAAGCGCGCCGGCGGCTACCCACTGAACGGCAGCCGGGGCGTTCGCCAGCCGGTGACGGCGCGCTCCGGGCATGCCCATGTCGGGTTCCACAAGGAGTCGGCCACGTGCCCCGCGACGCGCTCCGACATCGTCACCCCGGACATCGGCCGGCCCTTCTTTAGGGTCGTCACGACCCTTCGACGCACTCGCCCTCATAGACGAACCGCCCCCCGGTACGGAGGGCGGTTCGAATTCCTTGCAAAGGTGGAGACGGCGGGAATTGAACCCGCGTCCGCGGTCGCGTAAGAAATGGCGTCTACGAGCGTAGCCGGCGCTCTGATCTCGCTTCCCACTCGCCACGCCGGCGGGGTTGTGAGAAGCCAGCTCCCTGAAAGTCCTCAGATCGGAGGGAGCAAATCCTCACTGAGCGAGCCTGCTTTCTGATCCCGGGTCCCCCACCGCAGGCTAACGGGGGCCGAGCGATTCATGGCAGCTACCTAAGCAGCGAGGCCAAGATCAAATTCGTGCGAGTCCGCACTTATTGTTTTCCAGGTGTTTTACGAGGCCTCCTGGAACCTCGACTCGCAACCATCCCCACGAGCCGACCACGTCGAAGCCTGTCGTCCCCGGAGATGTCTACAGATCTATTGTACCCCGGCCATCAAGCCGAAAAGCAGCATAAGAAGGGGGCCGGGTCGAGGCCCGCGCCTGCGAGACTTGGCTTAGACATGGAACGCTCGGCTTCATCGCTGCCTCCGGGCAGCTCGCCGCCCGCGCCGGAGCGACCCACCCCGCCGCCCTTGGGCGGTTCGTTCGGCGCGTGGGCCGTCCCACCGGCCGAGCCGACCCATCCATCCGATCTGCAACCGATCGATGCTGACCCGGGGCACCAGGACCACCACACGAACCAGTCCTGGCTGCGTCGCAAGCTGGGCGCCGCCGGTGCAGCGCTCATCGCCCTGCTGGCCAAGCTCAAGGCGGTCCTTCTGCTGCTGCCCAAGATCAAGCTGCTGGCCACGGCGGGCACGATGGCCGTGTCGATCGTCGCCTACGCGGCGATCTGGGGCTTGCCATTCGCCGCCGGCTTCGTCGTGCTGATCCTGGTGCACGAGATGGGCCACGTGATCGCCCTGCGCCGGGAGGGCATCAAGGCCAGCGCCCCGTTGTTCATCCCCTTCATGGGCGCGGTGATCGGCGCCCGCTCGCTGGGCGACAACGCGCTCGCCGAGGCGCGCGTTGGGCTGGCCGGCCCGGTGCTCGGCAGCATCGGCGCGGCCGCGTGCATCCTCATCTGGCAGGCCACCGGCAACGAAATGTGGCGGGCACTCGCCTACACGGGCTTCCTGCTGAACCTGTTCAACCTGATCCCCGTGGTTCCGCTGGACGGCGGGCGGGCGATGGCGGCGATGGCCCCATGGATGTGGGTCCTCGGTTTCGCCGGGCTGGTCGGGCTGATGTTCGTGACCCCCAGCCCGATCCTGTTGATCATCCTGATCATCGGCGGTTACTCCACCTATCGCCGCTGGCAGGCGCGCCGGCACGGTGGACTGGAGCAGCAGGCCTACTACCGGGTGGCTCCGCTCGACCGCGTGCTGGTGGCGGCGGTCTACATCGCCCTGATCGCGCTGCTGGTCGTGGGCATGCACGCCACCACCCTGACTCGCACGATCCCCTGAGTCATCCGGCTTCGCGAAGCTCCTCGGCGGCACTGACCAGAGCAGCGGCCACGGTGTCCATCAGTTCCTCCTCGCCCAGAGTCACCCGCACGTAGCCGGGAAGCCCGAACTCGCTGCCCGCCCGAACGAGCAGGCCACCCCGGGCCAGCCTGTCGGCCAGCCGGAGGTCGTCGCCCGGAATGCGCAACAGGACGAAGTTGGCATCAGAAGCCACCGGCTGCATCCCCGCCTCCGGGAGCGGCGCAGCCAGCCGCCGCCGCGCCCGCGCCGCCTGCTCCCGGCGGCCGGGGACCAGCGCGGTACGCCGCAGGCTGGCCAGGCCGGCCACCAGGGCGGCCTGGTTCACATTGAACGGCTCCTGGACGGCATCGATGTGCCGAGCCAGGGAATCGTGCACGAGCATGTAGCCGAGACGCAGGCCGGCCAGGCCGAAGATCTTGGAGAAGGTGCGCAGCACGATGACGGGCCGGTCGGCCCGGATGTCGGCCAGCCGATCGATCCGATCCGCGGGCTCCACGTAGTCGATGTAGGCCTCGTCGGCCACGGCCAGGCAGCCGTCCGGCAGCGCCTCCAGGAACGCGTCCCAGTCGGCCCTCGCCAACCGCAGCCCGGTCGGATTGTTGGGATCGCAGATCCACACGAGCTTGGCGGACAGACGCTCGGCGGCGGCCGCGATCGCTTCCAGATCGAGCGCCAGCGAGGGACTCGTGTCGACCCGGTGCACCTCCGCGCCGGCCACGGCGCACGCCTGCGCGTACAGGCCGTACGTCGGCCGCGGAATGACGACCTGGTCGCCGGTCTCCAGGAAGGCGCCGACCACGGCGAGTGTGAGCGCCTGGATGCCGTGGCCCAGAATGACCTGCTGCGTCTCCGCCCCCGACCACGCGGCGATCGCCTCCCGCAGCTGCCCGTAGGCCTCCTCGGGATACATCCAGGCGTCGGCGAGCCCGGCGGCCGTCTCCTCCAGCACCCCCGCTAGGGGTCCGAACAGGTTCTCGTTCCAGTTGAGCCGCACGAGGTCGTCTCGGCCCAGTCGCGCCCTGGTCTCGGCGGCGCTCGCTCCCGGCACGTAGGGGCCGACGCCGAGCACCGATCGGCGAAGGAGATCGGTGAGGCCGGTCGCCGTCACCGCGTGGGCCGGGCCGCCGTCAGCTGGGCTCGGAGCACGACCGCCGCCGGTCCATCCTGGTCCAGGGCCCAGCCGAGTTCCTGGGCGAGCTGATCGGGGCGGGTCTCCCGCACCGGCACTCCGAATCCGGCGATGATCGCCGGCAGATCCATCCCGGGCAGGTCGACCGAAGCCGTGCGACCAAACTGAGCCTGCTGGTACTCGCGAAGGATCCCATAGCCCCCGTCGTCGATGATCAGGAGCTTCGCCGGGATCCGGTGCTGGGCGGCCGTGCCCAGCTCGGCCAAGGCGTACTGGAGACCCCCGTCCCCCACGACGGCGAGCACGGGCCGCCGGGAATCCGCCACCGCCGCCCCCAGAGCGGCAGGCCATGCATAACCGAGCGTGCCGGAACCGAGCGGATACAGGAACTGCTGTCCGGCGCGAATGCGCAGATGGGGCGCTGCCCAATAGCCGAGGATCGTCATGTCCCAGGCGGTCACCGTGCCGGCAGGCAGGGCGTGCTCGATCATGCCCAAAAGCTCCAGCTCCAGTTCGCGCCCCTGAGTCTCCAGACCGGCGCGGATCCGCGCGCGAACCGAGGCCACACGCTCCCGCGCCGCCGCTCCGTCAGCGCCCGCCCCGGCCGCCGGCGGCCGGTGAGCCGAGAGCTCAGAGCTCAACGCCTGCAGCGTCAACCTCGCGTCTCCGACCAGCGCCACCGCCGGGTAGGTGGCACCGATCCGCTCGGGCGCCGCATCCAGGTGGATGACCTGGCCCTCGAACTGCAGCGCGTACTGCCCCGTCGTCTCCGCACCGAGCTCGGTACCGACGCATAACACGACGTCGGCTTCCCGCAGCAGCTCCTGGAAAGCCGCCTCGTCGCATCCGCAGCCAACCGCCAGGGGATGATCGTCGGATATGGCCTGCTTGCCCATGTAGGTGGTCGCCACCGGGGTCTCCAGTGCCTCGGCCAGCGCGCGCAGCTCGGTCGCGGCACCGGACCGAATCACCCCACCCCCGGCCCAGATGACGGGGTGCCGCGCCCGGCTAAGCAGGTCGGCAGCGCGCCGCACGGCTTCGGGCGCCGCGGCCCTCGGACGAACGTCGACGGCGATTCCGTTCGCCTGCGCACCCTCGGCCGCCGCGGTCAACACGTCCACGGGAATCTCGACGTACACGGGCCCGCTCGGAGGCGTGAGCGCCACCGTGAAGGCCTCAGCGAGCAGCTCGGGGATCGCCTGCGCACTCGGGGCCCGCGCCGCGAACTTGACCAGCGGCCGGAAGCTGGCCATCTGATCTGGCAGGTCGTGCAGGTAGCCGCGCCCGCGTCCGATCAGCTCGCTGGGCACGTGGCTGGAGATGGCCACGACGGGAACGTGGGAGCTGGCCGCCTCCATGATCGCGGTCAGCGAGTTGAGTGCTCCCGGACCGGTCGAGAGGAGCAGCGGCGCAGGTCGCCCGCTGCTCCGGGAATAGCCATCGGCCGTGAACCCGGCGCACAGTTCCGTGCGGGTGCCCACCACCGTCAGGGATGAATCGCGCAGTGCCTCCCACATGGCCAGCGCGTGTATGCCGGGCACGCCGAAGGCCGCCCGAGCGCCGAGCGCCTCCAGGCTCTCGGCGACGAGGTGACCGCCGATGCGGGCAGGCGCGGCTGCCTTCATCGCGGCACCGCCCCGATGATCGCGAGCCGGCCGTTCGACTGCACTGCTCCTGGATGCCGATTCGCCGGGGCGGGATTGACTTTTGACATGGGCGCGCAATATAAGCGCGCCTGCAGGGCGGTTGGAGTTCTCATCGAGTGGCCGCCCCCGAAGAGGGTGCCGCCGTACCGTCCCCGACCACGAACCCAATCCCCGCCATGAGCTGGGCTCCAGAGGCCGCCCGCCTCGGGCTGGCCCGTTCGCTTGAGCCGGTGGGCAGCCTGCTGCACGCCGCTCGAGTGCTCGACGCAGCCACGGACCCCACCGCCTACGAGGCGGCCATCGACGTGGAACGGATTGCGGTCGACGCCACGAGCTTCTCGGTGATCCGCCGCCGGTGCGCCGGGGATCCGCAGCAAGTGGCGCAGACGATCGCCGGCATCGTGGCCGAGCGCGGCAAGCTTCAGAACCCGTGGACGGGCTCGGGAGGCGTGCTCATGGGACGGGTGCAGTGGGTGGGGACGGACTACGGGCCGGGCGATCTGGCCGTCGGCGACCGCGTGGTTCCACTGGCATCCCTGATCGCCGTCCCGCTGCGCCTGGACGAGGTCACGCGCATCGACCTGGACACAGGACACCTGGCCGTCCGGGGGCGGGCCATCGTCACCGGGGCCATGCTCTGCGCCCGCGTGCCGACCGATCTCCCCTTGGAGCTCGCGCTGACGGTATTCGACATCTATCCGGCCGCCTCGCACGTTCGCGACCTGGCGGGCGCCGCGCAGCACGTGCTCGTGCTCGGATCTGGCCGGGCCGGCCTGCTGGCGATCGCCGCTGCCCGGGAGGCGGTCGGCGAACGAGGCCGCGTCAGCGCCGTCGACGTCGCTCCTGCTGCCCTGGATCGTGCCCGGGCGGTGGATCCGCTGGTCACGGCGATCACCGCGGACGTCACCAGTCCCGCGGTGGTGGCGGGAGCACTGGCCGAGCATGCTCAGGCGCGGGCGGACCTGACCGTCCTGTGTGCCACCACGCCGGGAGCCGAAGGCACGGCACTTCTGGCCACCCACGACCGCGGCACGGTTGTGTTCTTCTCCACCGCCACGACGTTCGCATCCGCCGCCCTGGGTGCCGACGCCATCGGCTCCCAGGCCCGCCTGCTGATCCCCAACGGGCTGACCGATGACCGCGGCGAATACGCCCTCGACCTCGTGCGACGCAACCGCGCGCTGCGAGCGGCGCTGGAGCCCGCGCGATGATGCGCACCCTGTACGCAGAGCACACCTGGCTCGAGCTCCGCGAACTGGCCAAACGCGACGACATCGTCGTGGTGATCCCGACCGCCACCCTGGAGGACCACGGCCCCCACTTGCCAATCGACACCGACGTCCGCCTGGTCGAGGCCATCGCACGTGGAGCGGTCGAGCGGTTCAACGCGAGCGGTTCTGGTCGAGCTCTGCTCTTCCCCACGGCGGTGCACGGTTATACCCCACACCACCTTGACTTCCCAGGGACGATCAGCCTCAGATGGAACGTGTTCGTCGAGACCCTTCTGGACTGCGGCCGGAGCCTCTGTCACCACGGCTTTGATCGGATCCTCATCTTCAACGGCCACGGCTCCAACGCACCTCTGGTCGATCTGGCCGGCCGCCTCATCAATCTCGAGCACCGATCCGCCGTCTGCATGGTCTCGACCCTGTATCTGACGACCCCGGAGTCGGTGGCCCTGCTCGAGCGTGAGCGCGACAGCGGACCCGGCGGAATGTCCCACGCCTGCGAGCTCGAGACCTCGATGTACCTCGCCCTCGAGCCCGAGCTCGTGCAGATGGACAGGGCGGTGAAGGAGATCCCGGACTGGAACGAGAACGTCTGGAATGACTGGCCGGGTGGCGGCCCGCTGTCCTACTGGCCGCACTGGAGCGGGTTCTCGCAGTCAGGCGTCATGGGGGATCCGACGGTGGCCACGGCCGAGAAGGGCCGCGTGTTC
Organism: uncultured Solirubrobacterales bacterium; assembly: GCA_963718545.1. GTDB lineage: Bacteria > Actinomycetota > Thermoleophilia > Solirubrobacterales > Solirubrobacteraceae > Palsa-465. Next base: position 1,993,935 of record CAVQZO010000002.1, read on the forward strand.
CTGGATCGTGCCCAGGAGGAGGCGGTGGGTTTCATCGCCGAGGTCAGCGGGCGAGAGCGCGCGCCCGGCCGCGACCATCACGCGGACCCCTGAAGGCGCGAGAACCGCGCGGGGCCCTGAAAGTTCTTCCCCACAGAAGACGGGTTCGACGATACTGAACGCCGCTTCACCGGGATGCCCTCGCTTCAGCACATCGACTCGATTCCTCGTGACCGGCGTCAATCGCCTGATGACGGAGTCGGCGAGACGGTCCGCCGGATCCGCCGGCGGCGGGGAATGACGCTCCGCGAGCTGGGCGCCCGAGCGAACCTCTCCCAAAGCTTCCTCAGCCAGCTCGAACGTGGGTTGGCTCAGGTCAGCATCGGCTCGATGCGCCGGATCGCCGACGCCCTGGAGATCCAGGTCAGCGACCTGTTCGTCAGCGGCACCGATCCCGAACCGCGGGTCCTGCATCGCGACACGCGTCCCACCCTGCCGTTCGGCGACGGTGCCACGAAGGCGCTCCTGACTCCCCAGCGGGAGAACATCGAGGCCCTCCAGGTGACCTTCGCACCGCAGGGCTCGACCGGCAAGGAGCCCTACACCCACGGTGACTCGGACGAGCTGCTCCTGGTCCTGGAGGGGACGGTGCGCATCGAGCTCGACGGCCGCGCCTTTGCGCTGGGCGAGGGCGACTCGATCGACTACCGCAGCTCGGTCCCGCATCGGATCGTCAACGTGGGCGCCTCACCGGCGCAGGTCCTGTTCGTCGTCAGCCCGCCCTCGTACTGATGCACGGCCTGGGTTCGCTCATTGGATCTCAGAGGAGGCATCGGCATGGCCGGCGGTGAGGTCACGCTCGTAGAGCTGACCAAGACGTTCGACGACGTCACGGCCGTCGACCGGGTCAGCCTGCAAATCGCGCCGGGCGAGTTCTTCTCACTCCTCGGGCCGTCCGGCTGCGGCAAGACGACGACGCTGCGGATGATCGCGGGCTTCGAGCGGCCCGATGCAGGTCAGATCCTGCTCGACCGGGCCGACGTCGCGCACACGCCTCCGTTCAAGCGCAATGTCAACACGGTGTTCCAGAGCTATGCCCTGTTTCCGCACCTGCGAGTGTTCGACAACGTGGCCTTCGGGCTGCGGCGTGCGGGCGTGGGAAAGCAGGAGGTGCGACGGCGCGTGGGCGAGGCGCTGGCTCAGGTCGAGCTCACGGGCTTGGAGAAGCGCAAGCCGGCCCAGCTGTCGGGTGGCCAGCAGCAACGTGTGGCGCTGGCCCGCGTGCTCGTCCTGCGTCCGGCGGTGGTGCTCCTGGATGAGCCGCTCGGCGCCCTGGACGCCAAGATTCGCCGCAGCCTCCAGGTCGAGCTCAAAGCCCTCCAGGAGCAGGTCGGTCTCACCTTCGTCTACGTCACGCACGACCAGGAGGAGGCGCTGACGATGAGCGACCGCCTCGCCGTGATGAATCGCGGTCGCGTGGAGCAGCTGGGTCCTCCCAAGCAGCTCTACGAGGAGCCCGAGACCACCTTCGTCGCCGATTTCCTCGGCATCGCCAACCTCCTGCCCGCCGTCGCCGAGGCCCGGCAGGACGGGCGCTGCCGGGTCAGGGTGGGCCAGTACACACTCCACGCCTCCCGGGGACTCCTGGACACCACCGGCGCCACCAAGCTGCTCGTCCGCCCCGAGCGCGTGCGACTGGAGACGCACGGAAGCGCGGGGGAGAACCGGCTGCCGGGCCTCATCGAGCGGACGGTCTACCGGGGCAACAGCAATCAGGTGTTCGTGCGGTTGAGCGACGGGGAGCAGATCCAGGTCCTCATGCAGAACATCGGGGACGCCGTGGAATTTCGCGGGGGAGATCCTGTGTCGGTGTACATGCCGCCGGACTCCCTGCGAGTGCTCGCCGACACCTCGCCGTCGGCACAGACGCCAGAGGACGCGCGAGGTAGGCAGGAAATGGGACAGAAGGTCGGCACCTGACCGACTCACAAGGAGGATCGGATGAAGGACATCAATCGTCGTGACTTCCTGGCCAGCGGTGTGGCCCTGGGCGGCGCGGCACTGCTGGGTGGGTGCGGTTCCTCGGGTTCTTCGGGCTCGGGCGCAGGGCAGACGACGCCGCTGAGCAAACGGCCGGCGATCGGCAAGGAGCCGGGGAAGCTCTCGATTCTCGAATGGGGTGGTTATGAGGCCGGGGGCACCCCGGCGCAAACCTCGGGCCTGTGGGCCGGGACTCCGTACACCAAAGAGTTCGGCAAGCACTCAGTCACCTATACGTACATCGTCAACGACGACCAATCGCTCGCGAAGGCCGCCAACGGCGGACCCTTCGACATCATGCACCCGTGCAACGAGATGTTGCGGAGCTTCGTCTCGGAGGGGTTGATCCAGCCCTGGGACACCAGCCTGCTGCCGAGCTTCAAGAACCTCAACCCGTTCCTGGTCGACAAGGCCCAGCTTGACGGCAAGCAGTACATGATCCCCTGGGACTGGGGCTACGCGAGCCTGCTGTACCGCTCCGACAAGATCGATCCCGCAGACGCCACCGGGTGGGAGCTGGCCTGGAATCCCAAGTACAAGGGCAAGATCTCGCTCTGGAACGGATCCGGATCCAACATGGAGGTGGCCGCGCTGAAGCTCGGCTACAAGGACATGGACACGATGTCCACCGAGCAGATCAACAACGCCAAGCAGGCGCTGATCCAGCAGAAGCCGCTCAACAAGTTCTACTGGTCAAGCGAGTACGGCCAGATGCAGCCGGCGTTCAAGTCGGGCGATATCTGGATCACCTACTCGTGGCAGGACGCGTATGTCTCGATGAGCAACGCGCACCTCAAGGTGGCCTACCTGAACCCAAGCCAGGGCAAGCTGAGCTGGTTCTGCGGATTCGTTCTGGGCGCCCATACCCAGAACTACTTCCACGCCCACAAGTACGTGGAGTCGTTCATCAACCACCACGCCTGCGTGCAGATGACCAACCTGTTCTATTACGGAACCGCCGACAAGACGATCACGCCGGCGGAGGTCAAGGACCAGCACCTGGCCAAGCAGCTGAACGTCGGCAATCCGACGGCCATCGAGGCTTCGGACGTCCACCTGCAGAGCTACCAGCCGAATCGCTCCCAGTACGAGCTGGCCTGGCAGGAGGTGCTGGCGAGCTGATCATCATCGGCGCGGCGCCCGGTCGGGCGCCGCGTCGGGGACCCGATCGCCCGGATCCTCTGTGAGCGCGACCGCCACCAGCGCAGCCTCCGTCTCCCCCGCGGCGCCCAAGTCGCCCCGGCGGCGCCTGGGCTGGCTCAGCTCGGGCTCCATGGCCCGGTTCCTGATCGCGGCCACCCCGTCGCTCTACGTACTGCTGCTGCTGGTCGCGCCGATCATCCTCATCGTCCTCTACAGCTTCGGGCTGATGACCAACGTGCCCGGGGCGCACACGGCCTTCTCCACCAGCAACTGGTCGGATTTCCTGACCGGCGCCAACAACCCGTTCCGCAGCCGCTTCTTCACCTCGCTGCTCATAACCCTGGTCGTTTCCTGCACCGCCGTGCTGGGGGCCTACCCGCTGGCCTATTTCCTGGCCTTCGTGGCGCGCCGACACCGGTACACGATTCTGCTGGCCGTGATGGCGCCGTTCTTCACCAGCTACCTGTTGCGGGTGGTCGCCTGGCAGGTGATGCTCAACAACAACGGGGTGATCAACTCGCTGCTCTGGCAGCTCGGACTGCGGGCCAACGGCCACGCGATCGGATGGCTGATCTACTCCAAGTTCTCCGTCGGTCTGGTCCTCTTCTACGCCTGGGTCCCGTTCGTTGCCCTGCCGATCTTCGTCGTGCTGGACAACCTCGACACGCGCGTGATCGACGCGGCCTACGACCTCGGATCCGGGCGCTTCTCCACCTTCTTCCGCGTCACGCTCCCGCTCTCCCTCCCCGGCGTGGTGGCCGGCTTCGTGTTCGTCCTGATTCCGACCACCGGCGAGTTCATCGCTCCGCTGCTCGTGGGCGGCCCGAGCAGCCAGATGTTCGGCAACTCGATCCAGGCGTTCTTCAGCGATACGCCGGACTGGAACTACGGGTCGGTGCTGGCGATCGCGCTGGTCGCCGTGGTGGTCGTGCTCCTGGCCGTGTTCGGGCGCCACATCAGTCCCGACCTGACCGACTCGGAGGGCACCGCTTGAACACCGTCGGACGCCTCGGGAAGACGGTGCTGAGCACGTACTTCGGGGTGCTCATCCTGTTCCTCTACGCCCCGCTCGTCGTGCTGCTCGTGTTCGCCTTCAACAGCGGCAACATCCCGACGCTGCCCATCAAGAGCTTCTCGACCAAGTGGTTCCACGCCGCCTTCGCCGACTCCGAGCTGACCTCGGCGCTGGTGCGCAGCTTCATCATCGCGCTCATCAACGGGGTCGCCGCCACGCTGCTCGGTGTGATGGCCGCGGTCAGCCTGGCGCGTCGCAAGCTGCACCTGCGCATCGTCGTGGTGACGCTCATGCTGCTGCCGCTCGTGGTGCCCTACATCGTGCTGGCGGTGGGCCTGGTGGTGCTGCTGCACGAGTTCGGCATCGCCACCTCGCTCGGCGCCGTGCTGGCCGGGCACGTGGTGATATCGCTCCCGTACAGCGTGCTCGTGATTCTCCCCCGGCTGCGCACGCTGGACAAATCGATCGGCGAGGCCGCTCTCGACCTCGGCGCCAGCCACTTCCGGGCGTTCCTGTTCGTGACGCTTCCCCTGCTCGCCCCGGCTCTGGTCTCGAGCTTCCTGATCGCCTTTACGATCAGCTTCGACGAGTTCGCCATCGCCTCATTCCTGGCTCCCGCCGGCACCCCGACCTATCCGGTGTTCCTCTACGCGGGCTCGCGCACGCCGGCCCTGCTTCCTGAGGTGATCGCGGTCGGGGCGCTGGTCATCGTGCTCTCGATCGTCATCGTCGTGGCTGCGGAGGGCTTTCGCCGGTGGGCGGAGCGCCGCATCGAGGCCACCCCGGGAGAGGCGCCGGCGACAGCATGACGCCGCGCCGGTCTCGCCCCCTTCTCGCCGCCGGCGCTCTCGCCCTCCTGGCGGCCGGTTGCGGAAGCGCGGCCTCGGTCGCCCGCCAGCCCGCACTCACGGTGCTGCCCCCCCGGGCCGTCGCCTACCTCCCGAGCTCGACCAGATCAGTGACCGCGGCCAAGCTGGCCAAGGAGGCGGGCACCCAGACGCTGCAGCGCGATCTCCGGGCCTGGGGCTTTCGGGGAGGTTCGGAGCGCTACTTCCAGGGGGAGTCGCGCCGCCTGCAGGTGGTCGACTCACGCATGTTGCGCTTCCGGGCGGCCTCGGGCGCCGCCGCCTTCATCCGTTTTGTGACCACCCATCCCACGCCGTATGTGGGCTCGTTTGCCAGCGTGCGCGCCCTGGGCCGGGCGGGGAAGCTCCTGATCGCGCAACCCTGCCAGTGCCACCTGTCCAACCCCGCCTATCTCGGGCTGGTGCCCACCGGCTCGGCGGTGAGCTGGCTGGAAATCAACGGGCCGGGGGCCACTCGAGCCGCCCTGGTCAGGCTGATGGCTCAGGTCCCCTGAGCGGCCGCGCCAGCGCGTCGCGCGGTTCACGTCCCTGCAGGACGTCGGCGGTCGCCTCCCCCGCCCGGCGGTAGGGCACCCGTGCCGAGTGTTCGGAGTAGTAGGCGGCATGCGGGTTGATGATTGTGCGCGGCCAAGTGAAGGCCGGCTCCTCAGAACCGGGCGGTTCGACGGGCAGAACGTCGAGGGCACAGCCCCCGAGATGCCCGGAGCACAACGCCTGGCCCAGTGCCGCGTGGTCGACCAGCGCCGCGCGGGCGCAGTTGACCAGGTAGGACCCGGGTGGCATGGCCGCCAGCGCGGCCGCATCGATCATCCCCCGTGTCTGCGGCGTGAGCACGCAGTGGAGCGTCAGCACGTCGACCTCGGAGAGCAGATCCGGCACGGACACAAGCTCGACGCCGGCGATTGGCGAAGACTCGAGCAGCGGGTCGTGCGCGCGAACGCGCATGCCCAGCGAGAGTCCCCGCATCGCGACCTGACGGCCGATCCGGCCCAGGCCCACGACGCCCAGCACCGAGCCGGCGATCCGGCGGGGCAGAACAGGCTTGATCTCCCAGGCGCCCTGCCGGGCGGTCCCGTCCAGGGCGCTGACGCCCCGCAGCAGGTTCACCGCCAGCGCGATCGCGTGGTCGGCCACCTCGTCGTCGCAGTACCCCGCGCAGTGGGTGGCCCAGGCGCCGGCAGCGGCGATGGCTTCCAGATCCAGATGGTCAAACCCCGTCGCGGTCGCCGCGACCAGCCGCACGTCCGGCAGACGGGCCAGTTCGGGGGCCCCCACCGGGATCTCCGGGGGTACCAGCACGGCCACGACGCCCGGCTCAGCCGGCAGCACATCACGCCGCTCCAGAGCGATCCCCGGCAGCTCACCCAGTCCCTCCGCCACTGCGTCGAGCTCACCGGCCGGGTCGAGCAGGACGACGCGCCGGGTCATGCCTCCGCTCCCCCCAGGCATGGCTCAGCCGTGCAGCTCGCGCTCGATGTCCCGTGCCACGTCACGCTTGCGAATCGCCTGGCGCTTGTCGTAGAGGTCCTTGCCCTTCGCCAGGGCGATCTCCACCTTGGCCCGCGACCGGGGCCCTGAGAAGTAGATCCGCGTGGGAACGAGCGTCAGCCCGCGCTCCTGACTGCGCCCGATCAGCCGTGCGATCTCCCCGCGGTGCAGCAGCAGCTTGCGGGGCCGCTCCGGGTCGTGGTTGTCCCGCGCAGCGGCCGGATATGGCGCGATGTACAGGCCGATCAGCCAGACCTCGCCGTCCCGCACCGTGGCGTAGGCGTCCTTCAGCTGGGCGCTGCCGTCGCGCAGCGACTTGACCTCGGTGCCGGTGAGCACCAGCCCCGCCTCGAAGCGCTCGAGCAGGTTGTAGCGAAACGAGGCCTGCCGGTTGGTGGCCACATCGCCGGGTGCAGCTTTACGTTTCTTCGTCTTGGCCATGATCAACACCGAATCTAGCCGGAACTCACTGATCCTCCGACAACTCGGCGGGCACCAGGTCCACGCGCCCCCGCGGCGCGTCGACCGAATCGACCATCACCCCCACCGCATCTCCGAGCCGCAGCGCCCGCCCCGACCGGGACCCGATCAGAGCCGTGCCCTCCTCGTTCAGCTCCCACCAGTCGTCTCGCATCCGCCGTACCGGGAGCAGTCCCTCGAAGGCGCCGCGCTCGCCGAACGCGACGAACGCACCGACACCGATCACGCCGACGATCTCGCCCTCGAACACCGGCGCCCGCCCACCGCCGGCCCGGCCCAGCTCCCGCTCCAAAAGAAAACACCGCGCCACGTCATCCGCGTCGCGCTCCACCATCATCGCCTCACGCTCCCGGGCCGAGCAGATCGGACCGGCGGCGGAGACCCAGGCGCGCTCGGGCGGCGGTTCCTCGCCCGACAGGGCCGACAGAAGGGCCCGGTGGCAGATCAGGTCCGGGTAGCGCCGGATCGGTGAGGTGAAGTGGCAGTAGCTGGCCAGCTGCAGGCCGGCGTGGCCGCGATTGACGTCGTCGTAGTAGGCCTGCTTCAACGACCGCAGCACCAGCCGGTTGAACGCCACCGCCCCCGAACCGCCCCGCGAGGCCACCCAGCGGGCCACCAGCTGCGAGGCCTCCCCCACCACCTCGGCCGCCAGCTCGGGCGTCAAGAACCCACCCGGAACCGGAGGCGTCGGCACTCCCAGCGACGCCAACTGCTCGATCAGCCGCTCCGCAGCCGCCCCTTCCGGCCGCTCGTGGACCCGATATAGAGCCGGGACCTTCCGCGCGTCCAGGAAACGCGCCACCTGCTCGTTGGCCGCGATCATCAGATGCTCGATCAGCCGGTGAGACTCAGTCTGCGCCACGGGCTCCATCGCCACCACGTGGCCGGCCCGGTCAAAGGAGAACTCGGGCTCGGCCGACTCCACCTGCAGGGCGCCACTGGCCTCGCGCCGGGACTCCAGCGCCGCGGCGACCGCCCGGGCCGCGGCCAGGGCCTCCCCCCACGGCTCTTCCGCCCGCTCCGTCCCGGCGAAGATCTCGTCCACCTGGCCGTAGTTCAGGCGCCGATCGGAGCGGATCAGCGAGCGGAAGAACGATGCGGAGACCACCGCCTCCCCGCGCACGACCATCTCCGCCGTAACCGCGAAGCGGTCCTGGCCGGGCACCAGGGAGCAGGCGCCGTTGGACAGCTCCACGGGGAGCATCGGCTCAACCGCGCCAGGTACATACACGCTCGTCCCGCGCCGGTAGGCCTCCCGATCCACCGGGGAGCGGGGGGTCACGTACGCGCTCACGTCGGCGATGTGCACCCACACGCGCCAGCCGCCGTCCTCGGTCCTGGCCGAGATCGCATCGTCGAAGTCCCGGGCGCTCGCCGGATCGATCGTGATCGTCGGCAGCGATCGCAGATCCCTCCGGTCGCCCACGCCGACCGCCGCCTCGGAGGCCTGCCGAGCCGCGCGCGACACGGCCGGATCGAATCCGCGGGCCAGGCCCCGGTCGATCATCAGAGCCTCGAGCACATGGCGCGCCACGTCCGGCTTCCCCAGCCGCCGCACGACACGAGCCCGCCCCCCGCCGCCGCCACGTCCGCGACCGCCCCGGGCCGGCACCCCCGGCCGCACGACCACCAGGTCTCCGATCCCGTACCGGCTGTCCCGGCTGACGGCCATCCGCGGACCCGGCGAGAGGAACGGCTCTGCGACCAGGAACTTGCCCCGCCGCTCGATCACCGCCACTCGCGCGCCCCCGTGCTCAAAGCCGGGGGCGGCAGCGCCACTCCCGCGCGGCCCGGGCGGGGTCACCGAATCTTGGCGGCCAGCACGCGCTCGCCCACCTTCAGCGCGCGCTCCGGATCCCGTGACTCCGTGCGAACGAACACGGTCGGCTGGATGCCCGGTCCCTCCTTGACGCCACCGCCACCAAGATTTTGGCCGTTAGGGGTGAAGTACTCGCCGACGGTGATGTCGAGCGCCCCGCCTCCGGGCAGATTCTGGATCTCCTGAAAGACGCCCTTGCCGTACGTGTTGGTGCCGACCACCTCGGCGCGTCCGCGGTCCTTCAGGGCACCGGTGACGATCTCCGCCGACGACGCGGTGTCACGGTTGGCCAGCACGACCATCGGGATCGTCGGCGCGATCGGATGGCCGAGCGCCGTGTAGACGATCGTCGGCTGGGCTCGACCGCGGGTGGTGACAATCGTCCCGTCCCGGATGAACAGGCTGGCCACCCGGATGGCCTCCTCCAGGAGACCGCCACCGTTGTCCCGCAGGTCCAGGATCAGACCCTGGGCGCCCCGGCTCAGCACCTTCTGCACCTGGGCCTTCAGCTCAGCCGCGGACCCCTGCGTGAACGCGCCGAACAGCAGATAGCCCAGCTTGCGACCGTGGTAGTTGAGCAGCTTCGACTCAGCCACGGGCACGGTCACGTCGGCCCGCACGATCCGCACATGACGCGCCCCGTGCGCCGTCTTCACGGTCAGGTGGACGGCCGTTCCCGGCCGGCCCTGGATCAGCCGGGAGGCGAAGGTGGTGGTGTGCCCCTTCAGCGACACGGATCCCACGGCCGTGATCACGTCACCCGGCACGAGCTTGGCTACGGCCGCCGGGGACTTCGGGAATACCTCGGTCACGTTCAGACCATCAGCGGCGGGTGCGACGTACACCCCGATTCCGCTGTCCTGAGGGTTGGTCTCGTTCTCGAATGACTTGTAGCCGCTCGGCGGGATGTAGTGCGAGTAGGGATCGTTGAGGCTGGCCACGGCCGCCTGGAGGCCGACGTTCACCAGCGACGCCGTGTTCACCTTGCGGTAGTAGTCGTGGGAGATCAGGTCGAGGACCTGCTGCACCCGGCGCTCGTTCGTCGTCTGGGAGACGAACACGTTGCGCAGCGGCGAGGGCAGCCAGCTCGGGTGGCCGCCGAACCACAGTCCGACCACCACCGCGATCACGGCGATCAGCCCGAACGGCCAGATGCGTCGGGACCTTGCCGGTGAGGAGAACATCGACCGCTGAGGGTAGCCGCCATAAGTAAGGGGAACGCCCCCGAACGGCGACCCGGTCTAAACGCGCAGGTACCGGCGCAGCGAGATGCCCGAGCCCAGCGAGGAGACGACCACTCCCGCCCCGACCAGCACGGCGACCAGCGGCCCGAACGGGATCGTCCGCGGCGCCGCGATCAGCGTCCAGCTGTGGGCCAGCGGGTCGAGCAGCGCGATCTTGGTCAGGCCCAGCACGCCGATGGCCAGGATCGCCCCGGCCGCGCCGACGACCGTGCCCTCGATCACGAACGGCCAGCGGATGAACCAGTCCGTGGCGCCCACCAGCTTCATGACCTCCACCTCACGCCGCCGGGCGAACAGCGACAGTCGAATCGTGTTGGCGATCAGCAGGACTGAGGCCAGGACCAGCAGCACGCTGAGCAGAGCGGCGGTGATCGTCACGAGGTTGGTCACCTCGAGCAGACGCTTGGTGTCGGTGCGGTGGTTGGACACGCTCTGGATCGCCGGATCGAGCATCTTGCCGCCCGGCGTCAGCGCGCTGCGGATCGCCAGCGCATACGAGGCGTTGGCCGGATAGACGTGGTAGGTGTCGGGGAGCGGGTTGGTCGACAGCAGCTGGAAGGCGGCGGGATCGCTCTTGTACTCCTGCTTGAGCGCCTGGGCCTTTGACTCGAACACGACACGGCGGACATGCGGCACCGCCTGGATCTCCTTGAGCACCCGCGCCTCCTGCGTGGAGGTGGCGCTCTCCTGCATGTACACGTTGACCAGCACCCGGCTGCGCACACTGTTGGCGGCGCCCTGGGTGGCCTGCACGATCGGGATGAACACGCCCACCACCACGAGCGTCACGGCCACCGTGGCCAGTGCGGCGAAGCTGGGGGCAGCGCTGCGCCGCATGGCGCGCATTGCCTCCTTGAGGAAGAACCCGAGCTTCATGTGTCGCTAGATCCCGTCGGGCCGCTGCCCGGTGGAGCGCATCCGCTGGGCGAACTCGCGGGTGGACTCGTCCCGGGCGTACAGGCCCGTGGCCTCGTCGCGCACGATCCGGCCCTGGGAGAGCTCGAGCACGCGGCGGCGCATCTTGTCGACCATCGCGTGGTCATGGCTGGCGACCAGCACCGTCGTGCCCGTGCGGTTGATCCGGTAGAGCAGCCGCATGATGTCGATGCTGGTCTCCGGATCGAGGTTTCCGGTCGGCTCGTCGGCCAGCAGCAGCGGCGGGTGGTTGACGAACGCCCGCGCGATCGAAACGCGCTGCTGCTCGCCGCCCGATAGCTGGTCCGGGTAGTTGTGCAGCTTGGTGGACAGCCCGGTGAGGCGCAGGATGTCCGGCACCTTGTCCCGGATCTCCCTGCGGGTGCCGCCGGTCACCTGCAGCGCATATGCGACGTTGTCGTACACGGTGCGGTTGGGCAGCAGCTTGTAATCCTGGAAGACCACGCCGAGGTTGCGCCGGAAGTAGGGCACCCGCCGGCGGACGATCTCCTGGAGGTCATGCCCGGCCACGCGGATCGTCCCCTCGGTGGGCTCCAGCTCCTTGATCAGCAGCCGCATCACGGTCGACTTGCCCGAGCCCGTGGCGCCAACCAGGAACACGAATTCCTCTCGATCGACCGAGAAAGTCGCCTGGTCCAGCCCGACGTCGCCGCTCGGATAGCGCATGCTGACGCCCCGGAACTCGATCACCGGGCGGCGGGCGGCCCGTGGTCCCGAGGGTCGCTTGAGGTTGGACGGTGCGGCCCCGGGGGTCGACTCGACCCGGCCGTGGGTGGTGGTCTTTGATCTAGCCATAGGGTCCGGCCAGACTAGCGACCCCGCCCACCCACCAGGACCCCGGTCCGGGTCCTGCAACGCGATTTGCAGCGATTTCCCGCCGTTCGCTAAAGGGCCGCTAAAACGGTGGGCGATTTGGGCGCCTGGCCAGGCGCCCACTTCTGCGGTCCTGGCGCCCCCGGACCGGATACCGTGTGAGGTGTGCCCAAGATCACCACCTCCACCCTGTCCAACGGCCTCCCTCTGCACCGCATCGCGCTGGAGGGAACGCGAGCCGTCACCCTGCTGATCGCCTTCGACGCCGGCTCGCGCACCGAGCGGCGCGAGGAGAACGGCATGGCCCACTTCCTGGAGCACCTCGTGTTCAAGGGGGGCGAGAAGTACGTCACCTACCGCGATGTCAACGAGGCGGCCGAGCGCAACGGCGCCGTGCTGAACGCTTACACCAGCCATGATCTGGTGGCCTTCCACATCACCTCCCGGTCGACCTACGCGCTGGACGCCATCGACCTGCTGACCGACTTCGTGGGCCGTCCACGCTTGGACGCGGAGGAGCTCGACCGGGAGCGCGGCGTGGTCATCCAGGAGATCAACCGCTCCCATGACCAGCCCTCGTCACTGGCCGAGGACCTGATCGACGAGGCGGTGTTCGGGGACCATCCCCTGGGCCGGCCGGTCCTCGGGCCCGCCGAGCACCTATCTGAGACGTTCACCCGCGACGGGATCGTGGCCTTCCGCCAGCGCCGCTGGTCACCCCGGCGGGGAGCGGCGTTTGCGGTCGGCAACCTGGAGGCCCTGGACGACGAGGCACCTCTCGATGACCTGTTCTCACGCTTCCCGTCCGTCGATGAACCCGATGGCTACGACCCGGCCCCGGCACCGGCCGCCCGCACGCTGGTCCGTGAACGCGACTCCAAGCAGTCTCACCTGCGCATGTCCTACCGGCCCCAGATCGACGCGCGGGATCCCCACCAGCGGGCGGCGCTCACGATCTACTCGACGCTGCTCGGCGGGTCCATGGGCTCTCGGCTGTTCGACGAGATCCGCGAGCAACGGGGACTGGCCTACTCGGTCAACGCCTACCCCCACGCTTACGCCGACACCTCCATCCTGCAGCTGAGCGCCGGACTGGAGTCAGCCAAATGCATCGAGGCCTTCCAGCGCATGCGGGAGATCGTCACCGAGCTGCGCGAAGAGGGTCCCCGGGAGGAGGAGGTGGAGCGCGCGCGGGCCTACGCGGCGGGCGCCCGAGCCATCGCCTTCGAGAACTCGGGAGCGATCGCCCGGCACGCGGCCCAGCAGGCGATCGTCTACGGCCAGAACATCGACCCCGACGAGACGATCGAACTGCTGGACGGCGTGAGCTTCTCCGACGTCCGGGAACTGGCGGCGAGCATTCCCGAGGAGCTCTCGACCGCCTGCGTGGGTCCTCACACCGTGGAGGAGTTTGAGGCGGCCTGAGGTTCTCAGGGGATCGGTCGCCGTCCTCGCGGCGGCGGGCGTTCTGTTGCTGGCGGGCTGCGGCGGAGGCGGCGCTTCCGGTCTTACCGGGCGGGCGCCGAGCACCGATCCGTCGCTGAACCCGACGGCGCCGCTGGCCCGGACCGGGACGGCCACGTCAACCACCTCGCACGGCGACCGCCCCAGGTCCAGCGATGGCCGGCCTCCCGCCCTGCGCCACCTGCAGGCACTGCTGGTGCGGGCTGACCGCCGGGCCGGAGCCCACACCGGCCTGCTCGTCTACGACCTGACGACCCGGCGGACCCTGTTCACCCAGCACGCCACCGTGGCCCGCCCGCCCGCGTCGGTCACAAAGATCTTCACGACGGTGGCGCTCCTGCGGCTGTTCGGTCCCAACGTTCGCCTGCACACCGACGTTCTGGCCACCGGGCACCTCCACCGGCACGGCGTCTGGCACGGAAATCTCTATCTGCGTGGGGGCGGTGATCCGACGTTCGGCGACGGCGGCTTCATCAGGAACTGGGATGGCGGGTACGGCGCCCGGGTGACCACGCTGGTCGCCCAGCTGCGCCGTCGCGGGTTACGAAGCGTCACCGGCCGGGTGTACGGGGACGGGTCGCGGTTCGACGATCTGCCGGGCGGGCCGTTCACCGGCAGCGCCCCTGACGTTCCCGACTACGGCGGGGAGATGAGCGCCCTGACGTTCGACCACGGCGCCACCGCGAAGGGCCTGTCGCCGCCGGCCTACGCCGCCCGGCAGCTGGCGCGCACGATGCGCGGCGCACACATCCGAGCCCAGGCCGCGCCCCATCCGGCCCGGACGCCCCGGCGGGCCCGGCGCCTGGCCGTGGTCGCCTCGCCGCCCATGACCGAACTGCTCAAGCTGATGGATGTGCCCTCCGATGACCTGTTCGCGGATCTGCTGACCAAGCAACTGGGTTACCGGCTGCTCGGGCACGGCACGCTCAACGCCGGGTCACGGGAGATCCTCACTGCCCTGCGGCCCTATCACGTGGCGCCGCGGCTCGACGACGGCTCAGGCCTGGCGCCGGCCGATCGCACCACGCCGGCGCAGGTCATGTCGCTGCTCCGCCAGGTGTGGCCGACGTCGATCGGGCACATGCTGGACGCTGCGCTCCCGGTGGTCGGGGTGAGCGGGACCGTCGCCGGCATGGGGCTGCACAGCGCGGCCCAGGGCCGCTGTGTGGCCAAGACGGGAACGCTGGCCACCGTCACCAACCTGGCCGGAGTATGCGCCGCGCGGGGCGGGCAGGAGCTCGGCTTCGTGCTGTTCATCGACGGCCCGTACAACTGGCAGGCGATCCCGATCCTCAGCCGGATGGTGGGAGCGATCGCCGGCTATTGAGCGGACCCCGTTAGCGCTGGGTTTTACCCCCTTGCGTACCGCCCGGCCGGAGGCGACAATGCCCCTCCTGTGGAGGTGGTCAGCACAGCCCTGGACCGGGCCGAGCTGCGTCGCTACCTGGCTCGGGTCAGCGACCGCTGGGAGATCGAGGCGGCGTACCTCGGCGGCGCCCGGGTGGCCGACGAGCGCGGAGCGCCAGCGCAGCGTGAGCGCGGGCCCGAGTTCATCGTGGTGCTCGTCTCGGACGCCTACCAGGGCGTGCCCTGGCTCGAGCGGGTCTACGTCGCGGGATCGCTATGGGACGCCCTGGAGATGGGCGCTCCGGCCGACCTCCACTGCTACACGAAGGCCGAGTTCTCCCGCAAGTGCGTGTCGATGCCCGCCGTGCGCGAAACCGTGTGGCGCGGGCTGGATCTGCTGGCCCCCTAGTGACCTGAGTCGCTAGCCGATTGCGATCATCCGCTCGATCGGCACCCGCGCCCGATCGGCGATCTCGCCCGGCACCTTGACCTCGTACACGCCGTCGCGCAGCGCGTCTCGGAGCTTGGGCAGCGTGATCATCTTCATGTACCGGCATGAGGCGGCCTCGTTGGCGGCGATGAAGTCGACGTCGGGCGCCGCCTGGCGCAGCGGATGGAGCATCCCGATCTCGGTGGCCACGATCGCTGTGCGACGGTCGTGCTCGTGCTGATGGGCGTAGCCGAGCATCCCGCCGGTCGAGAGCATGTGCACGCCCTCGGAGGCCACATCTCCTGCGGCGACGTACTCCATGACGCTCGTCGAGCACCCGCATTCGGGGTGGATCAGGAAGTCGGCGTCCGGGTGTGCCTCTCGCACCGAGTTGATGTCGTCCGGCCGGATGCCCGCGTGCACGTGACACTCGCCGTCCCAGACGTGGAGCCTTCGCCCGAGCGTCTTCTCGACGTAGGCGCCCAGGAACATGTCGGGTCCGAACAGGATCTCGGTGTCCGGGCCGTGTTCGCGGAAGATGTGCTCGACGACCTGGACGGCGTTGGCGGATGTCACGCAGTAGTCGGTCTCGGCCTTGACCGCAGCCGTGGTGTTGACGTACATGACGACGACCGCGCGAGGGTGCTGCGTTTTCCACTCGCGCAACTGCTCAGCGGTGATGGAGTCGGCCAGCGAGCAGCCGGCGTCCGGGTCCGGGATCAGCACGCGCTTGCCGGGCGACAGGATCGAGGCCGTCTCGGCCATGAAGTGCACGCCGCAGAACACGATCATCTCGGCGTCGGAGCGAGCGGCCTGCCGGGACAGGCCGAGCGAGTCGCCCACGTAGTCGGCGATGTCCTGGATCTCCGGAAGCTGGTAGTTGTGGGCCAGGATGACCGCTCCGCGCTCTTCGGCGAGCACCCTGACCTCGGCCTGAAGCGCCGGGATGTTCTCCAGCAGGAGGGGCCCATCGGAGGGAGCGGTGAGCATCGGCAGGTTCACGGGAGCGGTTCCAGCAGGAGAGATAGGTCAAGGGCGGGAGCGCTGTGCGTGAGCGCGCCGACCGAGATGAAGTCTACGCCGGTACGGGCGATTTCCCCGATCGTCTCCAGGGTCACGCCGCCGCTGGCTTCGAGCTTCGCCCTCCCGTTGACGAGCTGGACGGTCTGGCGCAGCTGATCGGTGGACATGTTGTCCAGGAGGATTTTGAAGCCGGGTGAGCCCGCGCCGGCCTCGAGCGCCCGGGCGACGTCCTCGAGGGACCGGCACTCGACCTCCACGGGAAGGTCCGGAGCCGCTTCGCGAGCCTTCCGAACGGCCTCGGCCACACCTCCGGCCAGCGCGGCATGGTTCTCCTTGATCAGGATCGCGTCATACAGGCCCGCCCGGTGGTTGGTGGCGCCCCCGGCGGCCACCGCCCGCTTCTCCAGATCTCTGAGCCCCGGCGTCGTCTTGCGGGTATCGAGGATCGTCGCGCCGGTCCCTTCGATCGCCCTCACGTACCGGGCAGCCTGCGTGGCCACGCCTGAGAGCCGCTGGAGGAAGTTCAGCGCCGTCCGCTCGCCCGTCAGGATCGCCCGCGCGTGGCCGTCGATCTCCAGGACCGGGCCGCGCTCTCGCCACCGCCCTTCGCTCACCTGGCGGCTGAACCCAGTCTCTGGATCCAGGGCCCGGAAGACCTCCTCGGCGATCTCCAGGCCAAAGATCACGCCCGGCGCCTTCTGGGAGATCCGCGCTCGGGCCCGGACCTCTGCCGGCACGGTGGCAGCGGTGGTCACATCGCCGTTGCCGACGTCCTCGTCGAGCGCGCGCTCCACGATGCCCATGGTGGTGCTCACGGGCCCGAGCATACGGGGCAACTCTCGAGAGTCACTCGTGTTAGCGTGACGTACAGGCGCCTGTACGCGCCGGGACCATGGGGCAAACCTACTTCACTGGAGGAGACAATATGCGCACACGCGCAGCCACGGGAGCGTTCGTCGCTTCACTGCTGGCGACTGGAGCCCTGGCCGGCACGGCTTTGGCCGCCGGGCCGCCGGCACCCACCTCGCCGACCGGACTGAAGATCCATCAGGTGGCCACCGGCCTGCAGACGCCCACATCGTTTGCCTGGGGTCACCGGGCGATGTTCGCGGCCGACGGCACGCAGAATGCCCCCACCAGTTTCGCCGGAGGGGTCTACCAGCTCAAGCACGGCACGGCACGCAAACTCAAGGACTCGGTGGTCTGGGCCAGCGGCCTGGCCTTCCACAAGGGAGTCCTGTACGTCAGCGCCGTGACCAAGACCAAGAGCGGCACTCTGAAGAACCAGATCCTCGCCTGGCGGCATTGGAACGGCAAGAACTTCACCAAGCGGCACGCCATCTATACCGCGCCTGCCGGCTATCAGGGATTCAACGGCCTGGCCTTCGGGCCCGACGGCCGGATCTACGTCGGCTCTGATGTGGGGCTGTTCAACGGCAACGACCACGGTCCTGCGACCACATCGCCCTTCCTGTACGACATCCTGTCGATGAACACCCGCGGCAAGAACTTCAAGGTGTTCGCCAGGGGGATCCGGCAGCCCTGGCAGATGGCCTTCCCGGCCGGATCCAGCTCGCCGATCGTCACGGACCTCGGACCTGACAACGGCAATCCGCCTGATCTGCTGATGAAGGTGAAGTCGGGGGACAACTTCGGGTTCCCCACCTGCGATTGGACGCAGACCACCACCGGGCACGGCAAGCACAAGAAGACGACGGTTTCCAAGAAGTGCAAGCCGTTCACGGCGCCGCTGACCTGGCTGGCGCCGCACACCGATGCGGGTGGCATCGGCATCATCGGCAGCAAGATGTACTTCTCGGAGTTCGGCTTCGCGGGGACAGCGGCCCTGCCCCCGGCCGTGGCCTCGCTGCCGGTGAACGGAAAGGGCACGCCCAAGCGGATCGTCACCGGTGTGGTGCCGATCGTCGGCATGAACACGCACAGGGGTTCGGTCTACTTCGGTGACCTAGCCGGACGCGTGTATCGCGTCAAGCCCTAGCAGTATTCGCTGATCGCGAGGTTCCGGCCGGATCGGCCGGAACCTCGCCCAGCACCCAGCTCACGTCCGTCCTCAGGCGGCGTTCGCCGTCCGGTGCAGGTATGCGCGGGCGAAGCCGTCGAGGTCGCCGTCCAGCACCCGGGACGTGTCGCCCATCTCGAAGTCGGTCCGGTGGTCCTTGACCATCGAGTAAGGGTGCAGCACATAGGAGCGGATCTGGGAGCCGAAGTTGACGTCCTGGGCCTCGCCCTTCTCCCGGGCGATCTCCTCGCGCCGCTCCCGCTCCTGGCGCTCCACCAGCTTGGAGCGCAGCATCGCCATCGCCTCGGCCCGGTTGGAGGACTGGGAGCGCTCGTTCTGGCACTGGACCACGATCCCGGTCGGTTTGTGGGTGATCCGGACGGCGGAATCTGTCTTGTTGACGTGCTGTCCACCCGCTCCGCTGGCCCGGTAGGTGTCGATCTGGAGGTCGTCGTCGTCGATCTGCACGTCGGCGGCCTCCTCCACCACCGGTGAGACCTCGACTCCGGCAAAGCTGGTCTGCCGCCGGTGGGCGGCGTCGAAGGGCGACAGGCGCACAAGCCGGTGCACGCCCTTCTCGCTGCCGTACAGACCGTAGGCGTTCTCGCCACTGACCCGGAAGGTGGCCGACTTGATGCCGGCCTCCTCTCCGGGCGATACCTCCAGGAGCTCAACCTTGAAGCCGCGGCGCTCGGCCCAGCGCATCTCCATCCGGAGCACCATCTCGGCCCAGTCCTGAGCGTCGGTGCCACCGGCACCTGCGTTCACGGTGACCAGCGCGTCGCCCGCGTCGTAGTGCCCGGAGAACAGCCGCTGCTCCTCGAGCTCCTGCAGTCGCTCCTCGACGTTCTGGATCTGCTCGTCCAGCTCGGAGGCGATGTCCGGATCCTCCTCGGCCAGCTCGGCCAGCGGCTCCAGGTCGGCCACGTCACGCTCCAGGGCACGAAACATCTCCAGCCGGCGTGAGTCACGCGAGTGCTCGGCGCTGACCTGCGCGGCCCGCTCCTGGTTGTCCCAGAAGCCGGCTGCCCCCATCTCGCCTTCGAGCGCCTGGACGCGCTCGCTCAGAGAAGCCGGGTCAAAGATAGTCCGCCAGCAGCTTGAGCTGCTCGCGGATGGACGCGAGGCGCTGGGATAGCGGCTCTGAGGGGGCGGTGGCCATGCGCCGGTGAGCCTAGCAGCGGTCCAGTAGCCGCTTCAGCGACGCCGTCGGGCGCGCCGCTCGGCCCGCCGGGACTGCCGCTCGGCATGGCGCTCGCGCCGCTCCAGCTCGGCCTCGACCCGGTCGAGTTCGGGCGCCGGACCGTACAGCCGCCAGCCGTTGCGTAGCAGGGGGATCAGCACGACGATCAGCACCCACACGGGCCAGAACATGCCGCGGTGCGCGTTGCTGGCCAGCCAGATCACCGTGCACACCGCAAACAGGGCCAGCCCGCCGCCGCTCTGCTGCAGCAGTCGCCGCTGGAGCTGGCTTCGGCGTACGCGCAGCTCGGTGAGCTCGGTCGAGCGGCTGGCCGGCAGCGCCGGCAGATCGACCCGGATGCTGGACAGATCGCCCTGTGTGCGCGCGGCGTAGACCGCATCGAGCCGCTCATTGAGCTCGTCTTCGGTGAGCCGCCCGGCGGCATAGTGGTCGCGGATCTCGCACGCCGCCCCCTCCCGATCCTGGTCAGAGACGCGCAGCGATGAGAGGTCGGCCATCGGCGGCAAGACTAACGCCCGGCCAAAGCAGCTATCGGTGGATCAAAAGGTCGCTATAGCGACGCTTTGATCCACAGATCGCACGCCCGGTGCTCACGCACCATGGCATTTCTTGTACTTCTTGCCGCTCCCGCACCAGCACGGATCGTTCCGCCCCGGCTCGCCCTCGCTGCGATGCTGCTCCACTGGCGGCAGCGGCTCATCATCAAACTCATCGCCTGTGCCCAGGACCGGCGCCGCCGCCGCAGCGGCCCGCATGGCCGACGCGCCCGCACCGACGCCTCCGCCACCCGAGTAGCTCACCCGGCCGCCGCCCGTGGACGAACTCGACGCGGCACTCGGCCGCCGCGCCGGCATCGGGGGAGCCGCCTCGGCGCCCGGGCCCTCCTGAACGGTCACCTCGACGTGGTAGATCATCCGGGCGAAGTCGCCCCAGATCGTGTTCATCAGGTCCCCGAACAGCTCGAACGCCTCGTTCTTGTAGGCCACCAGCGGGTCCATCTGCGCGGCGGAGCGCAGGTGGATGCCCTGCTGGAGGTAGTCCATGTCGTACAGGTGCTCGCGCCAGCGCTGGTCGATGATCTGGAGCAGCAGGAAGCGCTCCAGCGCACGCATCAGCTCCTCGCCGAGCTCCTGCTCGCGCCGCTCGTATTGAGCCAGCGCCTCCCCCTGCAGACTCAAGATCAACTCCTCGCGGTCGATGCGGTCAGGGTCGATCGACATCATCTCGCCCGAGGGGGTGAAGATCTCCTGCATCCGCACGAGCAGGCCGGGCACATCCCAGTCCTCCACGTAGTCGCCCGCCGTGTACTCGGCCACCAGCCGGTCGATCAGGTTGACGACCTCCTCACGGGAGACATCGCCCATGTCGCGACCCTCCAGCACCTCGTCGCGGTAGGTGTAGATGACCTCGCGCTGCTGGTTGAGCACGTCGTCGTACTCGAGCGTGTGCTTGCGCATCAGGAAGTGCTGCTCCTCGACCTTGCGCTGAGCCTTCTCGATCTGCTTGGAGAGCATCCCGGCCTCGATCGGCTCCTCGTTGCCCTCCTCGTCAGTCGTGCCCAGCCGGTCGAGGATCTTGTAGATCCGGTCCCCGGCGAACAGCCGGACGAGGTCGTCCTCGGCCGACAGGAAGAAGCGCGATTCCCCCGGATCGCCCTGGCGGCCCGAGCGGCCGCGCAGCTGGTTGTCGATCCGCCGGGATTCGTGGCGCTCGGTGCCCAGGATGAACAGGCCACCGGCCTCCAGGACCTCCTCGCGCGCCGCTTCCACCCGCCGCTCGATCTCCGTCAGCACGCGCTTGTGGTGCTCGTCGTAGTCGGGCATGCCCGGCTCCAGCCCGAGCTTGCGCATCTCCAGGTCGGTCAGGTGCTCGGCGTTGCCGCCCAGCTTGATGTCGACGCCGCGACCGGCCATGTTGGTGGCGATCGTCACGGCGCCCGGGGCCCCGGCCTCGGCGACCGTCTCACCTTCGCGGGCGGCGTTCTCGGGCTTGGCGTTCAGGACTGTGTGGGGGATCCCCTTACGCTTCAGCTCCTCGGAGAGAAGCTCTGAGACCTCCACGGCGATCGTTCCCACCAGCACCGGCTGACCCTTGGCGTGGCGGTCCTCTATCTCCCGGGCCACCGCGCTCCACTTGCCGTCCTTGGTCTTGTAGACCTGGTCGTTCTTGTCGTCGCGGACCATGTCTCGGTTGGTCGGGACTTGGACCACCGGGAGCTCGTAGATCTTCATGAACTCGGTGGCCTCGGTCAGGGCCGTGCCGGTCATCCCGGCCAGCTTGTCGTACATCCGGAAGTAGTTCTGGAGCGTGATCGTGGCCAGGGTCTGGTTCTCCTCCTGGATCCGCACGCCCTCCTTGGCCTCCACCGCCTGGTGCAGGCCCTCCGACCAGCGGCGCCCCTCCAGGATCCGCCCGGTGAACTCGTCGATGATCTTGACCTCTCCGTCGATCACCTCGTAGTCGTAGCCGCGCTTGTACAGCGACTCGGCCTTCAGCGCCTGAATCAGGTGATTGACCAGGTGCCCGTTCTCGGCCCGGTACAGGTGGTCGATGCGCAGGAAGCGCTCGGCCTTGGCCACGCCCAGCTCGGTGATCGAGACGGTTTTGTGCTTCTCGTCCATCTCGTAGTCGAAGTCGGCCACGAACGCCTTGCGCTCCTGGGGCAGCAGCCCCTCCGGCGTCTTGCCGAGCCGCAGCTGCGGGGCCAGCTTGGCGAACTGCACGTACAGGTCGGCCGCCTGCTCGGGCGCGCCGGAGATGATCAGCGGCGTGCGTGCCTCGTCGATCAGGATGTTGTCCACCTCGTCGACGATCGCGTAGGTGTGGTACGGCGAGCCGCCGCCCTCGGGCTTGGGCCGGCCGCCGTGCTGGACCTTCTCCTCCTGCGCCGTCGCCATGTTGTCCCGCAGGTAGTCGAACCCGAACTCCGAGTTGGTCCCGTAGGTCACGTCGGCCGCGTAGGCGTCGCGCTTCTCCTCGTAGGGCTGCATGTTCTGCAGCACGCCCACCGAGACGCCAAGCAGGTCATAGATCGGCTTCATCCACAGGGCATCGCGCCGGGCCAGGTAGTCGTTGACGGTGACCACGTGGACGCCGCGCCCGCCCAGCGAGTTGAGCACCACGGCCAGCGTGGCCGTCAGCGTCTTGCCCTCGCCGGTCTTCATCTCGGCAATGCAGCCGTCGTGCAGCACCATGCCGCCGATCAGCTGGACGTCAAAGTGGCGCATTCCCATCGTGCGCCGCCCCGCTTCGCGCACCAGCGCAAAGCACTCGTACATCAGCTCCTCCAGGGTCTCGCCGCCGCGAGCGCGTTCACGCAGCTCGTCGGCCAGCTCCCGGAGCTCCTCGTCGGTGGAGCTCTCCATCTCCTCCTCGTAGGCGCTTATCCGGCCGACCCGCTGCTGATAGATCTTGAACTTCTTGGCCTCGCCCATGCGAAGCGCGCGGTCGAGCAGCGACATGGGTCAAGCGTAGCAATGGGTCAGGGCCGGATCGGCCTGCCCAGAGCCCGGAAATGCGCCCTGAAACCGGCGCCATACGCCGTGGGCGCGCCATCGTACGAGCTGATCAGCGCCGGGCCAGTCGAGCAGCTCCACCCACTAGCCGTGCTGTCCCACGCCCAGCCCAGGTAGCTGATCCCGTGCCGGTCCGCGAAGTCCATCATCGGGCGGATGTAGCCGGTGCCACAATCGGTCTCCCCCAGTTCTCCGAACACCACCGGGACGCGCCGAGCGGTTGCCACCGCGTCGTTCAGGCAGCCGGTTCCGCACGGAGACAGGCCGCCGTAGCTGTGCTCTGAGGCGACGAGCTGATGGCGGGGGCCATGCGGCGCAAACGCCCGCCACCGCGACAGATCGGAAGCCCAGTTGATGCCCCCCAGCATCAGTGGCTGGGGGGCTCTGGTGGCGCGCACCGCCCGGACCAGCTGCTGCATCCCGGCCGCGCGGTAGGCCGGATAGCCGCTCCCCGCCGGGATCCGGCAGCCATTTCGCCAGCAGGACCAGCTGATCCCGTAAGGCTCGTTGAACAGGTCGAAGATGAGTTCGTGGTCGCGCCTGAAGCTCCGGGCGACCGAGCGCCAGAAGGCGGGGGCGTGCGCGGCATCGGCCATCGGCAGCTGCTCGGTGGCACCGCCCGCCGCCGGCGAGGCCCAGTGCAGATCGAGGATCACGAACAGCCCGGCCGCGTTCAGCCGGTGCACGTAGCGTTCGATGCTCCGCCGGTAGCCGGCGCCGCCGTACGGCGCCCTCGCCCCCAGGCCCAGCCAGCAATCCTCGTTGAGCGGCACGCGGACAGCGTCGATGTCCCAGCTCAGCATGGCCCGGATCATCTGCGGGCTGTCCGGCTGCATCGGCGCGGGGCTGTCGTACACGCCCCACCCCTGGATGCAGGCGTATTCGGTGCCCGAGCGATCCACGCCCCGCAGCTGCACCACCCGCCCGTGACCGCGGCCGAACACCAGGTGGTTGGCCCGGACCCGCAGGCCGGTCGCCGCCAGCGCGCCGGCGGGCAGCATCAGGCCAGCGGCCAGGATCAGCAGGCAGAGTCGCTTCACTCAGAGCAGGATCGGCACCCCGGATCCCGGGCTGGAGGAGCGGGTGCTACTGGGCGACGGAAAGGTCAGCCGGCGGACCCGCCGCCTGGCTTGCGGCCTCGCTGGCCGCACGCGTAGCCCGGCGCTTGCGACGCTTCTCCCGGTGCCGCTTGACCTGCACGGCCAGCTCGTCGCTGACCTCGTTGACCGAGTGCATCAGGTCCCGCGAGGCGCTGCGGGCGCGCAGGGTCACTCCCTTGAGGTGCAGGGTCGCCTCGGCCACGTGACAGTCCGGGTTGGCCGGGTTGCGCTCCTCGAACACCTCCACCTCCAGTTCGGCCAGCTCCGAGACCTGCTTGGCCACGACCCGGAACCGTCGCGACACGTGCTCCCTCAGCTCGTCAGAAACGGGGACGTTTCGGCCCTTGACCTCGATCCGCATTACGGACCTCCCTAACTGAGATGGAGTAGATGTGTTGTGGGTACCCAGCGTAGGGACACGCCGCACATTTGTCGATGGGACAATCTTCCGAGATGACCCCGACCATCGTCTGGTCCGCCGACCCGCAGGTCATCGCCGGCGTGACGATCCTCTCCGTCCTCTACGCGTGGGCGTGGCGGCGCGCCCGGCGGCCCGGCATGCCCCACCCGCCCGGCTACGGCCGGCTGGCCGTGTTCGCCTGCGCGATGCTGGTCGCGCTGGCCGCGCTGATCTCGCCGATCGACTCGATGGCAGACGACCTGATGGTCATCCACATGGTCCAGCACATCCTGCTTCTGGACATCATGCCGATCCTCCTGATCCTGAGCTTGACGAAGGGGATCCTGCGCCCGGTCACCCGCCGCCTGACCCGCCTGGAGCGAAAGGCCGGCTTCTTCGGGCATCCCGCCTTCGCGGTCATTTTCTACGTGGGGATCATGTGGCTGTGGCACATCCCGTTCATGTACGACCTGGCGCTGCGCAACGAGCACACCTGGCACGTGCTGGAGCACATCTGCTTCGCCGCCGCCGGGACGCTCTACTGGTGGCACCTGCTCTCGCCGATCCGCAGCCGCATGCGCCTGGGCGGCATGGGCCCGGTCATGTACATGGTCACCACCAAGTTCGGGGTCGGCGTGCTCGGCGTGCTGCTCGCCTTCTCGCCGGCGGCGATCTACGGCTTCTACAGCCACCAGCCCCTCTTCTGGGGCCTGACCCACGGCCAGGATCAGAACATGGCCGGTCTGGTCATGGCGCTGGAGCAGTCGATCGTGATGGGGATCGCGCTGACCTGGCTGTTCGTCAAGATGCTCTCCGAGTCAGAGCGTGAGGCTCAGCGGGCCGAGCACTACGAGGACACGGCGCTGAGAACGGCGTGACCCGGCGTCGTGGCCGGCCAGCCACGACGCCGGAGAGACACGTCAGCTCAGCACGTCAGCTTGCTCGTCTTGGTGGTCGAGAAGCGGTTCGAACCGTTGGTTGTATCGGTGAAGGTCACCTTGACCGGCCGCTTGCCGGCCTTGCAGCCGACGGACGAGAAGTAGCCGACCTTCTTGCCCTTGATCCTCTTGGTGAGCTTCTTCCAGACCAGGTGCTCGTTGGTCAGCGACGCGTAGCTGCCAATGTTCGCCGCGTCCGTCGAGACGTCGGGCGGTAGCGGCACGTTGAACACCAGGCTCCCGTTCGAGCGGGAGAACGTGCCCTTGTACGGCGCGGCCGAGCCGGTCTGGGCACCCGGGCAGGTCGCCGGAGTCGGGACGATGAAGAAGAACCACACGAAGTTCTTGCCGCCGTTGTAGACGTTCAGCGTCAGCGGACCGCAGTTCTCGGAGGTCGCCGGGTTGCGGTCGGGAGTACCGAGCCGCGACGTCACATGTCCGGTGGCCACGAGCGATTTGCCCGGGCAGCTCGTGTAGTTGGCCTCGATCTTGGACGAGCTGCACGTCTTAGCCACCTTCGAGTTGACCTTGAGCCCGTAGATCCAGGTCTTGATGTCCGTCAGCGGCGCCGAGTCCTTGCCGGCCTGGTTGGACGACACGTTGATCGTCTGGGTCCAGGCGTCGATCACCGGCTTCTTGGCCTTTCCGGCCTTTGCGGGCGACACGCTGAGCGACGACCCGCTGTAGTTGTTCGGGTCGCTCGACGAGGCCAACGCGGCGGTACCGCCGGCCAGGGCCGCGAGCGCGGTCCCGATGATGATGATCCTTCGCAACTGCTCCTCCTTGATCACTGCATTTGGACGGATTCTTCAGGGAGTGCGCCCGTTACCTTACGGGAGGCTCTGAAGTTGTGGAAAGGTGGGGCTGAGCCCGGACAGGCCGGTCAGATTCGCGATCGTCGTCCCGAGCGGCGCCTGGGCCTTGCACGCCGGTCCGCCGGGATTGGCGGTGTAGTAGACGGATCGCAGGATCGAGGCGAACGGCCCGGTCAAGGCGCCGATCGTCGGCAGTGGGTTGCTCGAGCAAAGGTAGCGCCCGAACACGGGCAGCCCGTTGCGCAGCTGCGAATAGCCACCCGGCTCCAGGTAGGGGTTGGAGCGGTTGCTGTAGGGACGGTGGGCATAGGCGGTCAGCGACTCCGGGTTGACCGGTGCAGACACGCGCACGTAGTGCAGGAGCTTGTTCTGAGCGATGTTCTGGGCGGTGGCCTGGGTGCTGGCGGTGCCGTTGGCGAAGAACGCCACCAGCTCGCGCCGGTAGGCGTTGATGTAGTCGAGCACCGGCACGACGCCGCCCAGGTACGGTGTGAGCCGCTCCAGCAGCGGCTTTGTCTGGTTGAGGAAGCTGTCCAGCGCCGGTACGCCGTTGCGGGAGGCGGTCGTGACGGGACCGAGGTATACGAGCGTGGTGCGCAGCTGAGGTGCCAGCGCCTTGAGGGCCTTGAGCGCCGGCGTCAGCTGCACGGCGGCGGGCCTCAGCTCGTCGATCAGCGGCTTGGTCGTGGCCGCGAACGTGTCCACGCGGGCGACCGTCTGCCGCGTCGCGATCAGGAAGCTCGGGAAGGCGCGAACGGCGGCGGCCAGGGAGCGGTTTCGGGCATTCGTAGCCGCGAACACCGCGTTCGAGTTGCGGATCAACCCCTGCAGCGCGGCCGGGGAGCGGGAGATCGCCCCGAGCACCTGGCTGCCGTCGCTGAGCAACGTGCGGGTGGCCGCTCCGTCGCGGCGCAGCACGGTGAGGACGTTGTCGACGTTGGTGGCGAACGGATACAGCTCCGCCAGCGCGTCGTTGAAGTCCTGACCGCGGTTCGTGAAGGCCATGCCGTCCTGCTGCAGCCAGGTCTCGAAGGCCCGTCGCGTGGTGGGATCGAACGTGGAGAGGATCTGATCGAGCTGGACCGTCGGCGCCACCTGGGCCTCGGGCAGGCGGCCGTCGTCGCGCAGGAAAGGTCCGCGCGGGTTGCCGTGGGAGAGCTGAACATAGGTCTCACCCAGGAGCGTCTTCTGGCGCAGGACCGCTCGGGTGTCGACCGGGCGCGGCGCGTACTGGCTGTCGATCTGGATGACCGCCCGGCTCAGCCCGGTGTGCCGGTCGAGGCTCACGCTCACCACGTGGCCGACGCTCACGCCGGCGATCCGCACGTCGGATTGCGCGCCCAGCTCGGTGGCCTGCGGGAACTCCACGGCGAACCGGTATCCCTGGGGCGACAGCGGCACGGAACCTCCGAACGAGATCCACAGGAACAGCAGCAGCCCCAGGCATGAGCCCGCGAACAGCATCATCACGGCGATCCGGCTGCGGCTTGGTGCTCGAGTGTTCATCAGGTTGCCGGGCAGAAGGGGGACTTGAGCTTTGTCACGTCCGGGGCGTTCAGCAGATCCAGCAGCGGGGTCAGCGACGGGGTTGATTTGATCAGCACCTTCTCGAACACGAAAAGGGCGGGACAGGTGGCCATGAACATGCCGTTGATCACCGGGCCGTTGGCATCCTGAAGCGTGGTCAGGGTGTCGGCGTTGTGCGCCAGCCAGGAACCCCAGAACAGGTAGCTGTTGCTGCCCGGCGCCTTGTAGGCCAGCGTGTTGAACAGCGTGTTGAGCACCCCGATCGAGCGCGACAGATCCGGCGCCGCCCGGCTCAGGTGGGCGGCAGCCGGAGCCAGCGTCCTGGCCAGCGGCTGCACGGCTTCAGAGAACGGCCGCAGCTGATTCTTGATCGCGCCGGTGGTGTCCTCGGCCAGCGGTCGCACGGCGGCCAGCGCCGGTCCCAGCTTCTGGGCGAACGGCTCGAGCCGGCCCAGGGCGGTGCCGCTGGCGTTGGCAAAGCCCTTCACCTTGCCCAGCGTCTGGTCCGTCTGGCGCAGCGTCCCGGGCAGGGCCGACAGCCCGGACTCGAGTGCCGCATCCTGGGACGCGATCGCTCCGAAATCGGTGTTGGAGGCACGGATCAGCGACGCCAGCTGGCCGCTCACCCCACCCAGTGCGGTGGTGACGAGATCGAGGTTGTGGATCGCCCGGCGCAGGTTGGCGCTGCGCTCGGCCAGCAGCGAGGCAAACGTCTCCGTGTGCTGATCCAGCGGCGCAAAGCGCTTGAAGATGCCCCGCAGCTGCGCGACGGCGATCGGGCTGGGCCGGCCACCGTCCGCCCCCCGGCCGCCAAAGGCCTGGGAGCCGCCGGACAGCAGCAGGAGGAGGTAGTTGCGGGTGTCGGAGTCCAGGGACCCGAGGATCTGGTCGACGTCGATGTCCGGAGCCGTGTTGGCCACGCTGAGGCTGCCGCCGTTGGCAATCTTCCCGGCGCTCGGCGTGCCGGGGTCAAGCGCCAGGTACATGTCCTTGAGCGGGGTGCGCGGGCGCAGCAGCACGGTGGCGTTGCGGTAGATCGGCGCGTAGCGCTTGTACAGGTTCATCGTCACGACGGCCTGGCCGTTCTCGAGCTGGACCCCGCCGACCAGCCCGACCTGAACCCCGGCGATCGTGACGGCCTGCCCCTGGCCGGGGGTCACCGCGGCGGCCTCGGAGAACGGCGCGCTCACCGTGTAGTAGCTGCGCCCGAAGGTGAACGCCGGCTGGTGCTCCAGGATGTAGACGACCGTGACCGCAGCGAGGATCACCAGCACCGCGATGGCGGCGAGGTCCAGGCGGTGAACGCTGAGCGCGCGCTTCACGGCCCAACCCCCGTGGCCGCCGAGTTCAGGTTCGGCACCGGATTGCGGTCGCAGGCCCGGCCGCTGTTCAGCGGCGGCGCCTTGCTGGCGAAGGCGGGCCGGGTGCCGAGCGGCGCCAGCACGGCGTCGCCGAACAGCGGGCCGTTCGTCGGCAATGTCGGCGTCTGGACAAGAATGCTGCCGCCACCGACGGTGGAGCGCAGGTAGCGGCCGTTGCCGTCGAAGTTCTGGCTCACCCCGGCCAGACCGACCGCGCTCTGGAACAGCTCCTGGTACACCTTCCGGCCGTCTCCCACCGGGGGATCGCTGATCACCTGGTTGCCGGTGGGGATCACGTCGGCGGCCAGGCACTGGGCCAGCTGACCGCTGCGCCGGATCAGGCCGATACTGGCCTGCACGGTTGCGGAGGTGTCCTGGATGGCCGGAGTCAGGTCGGCCAGGAGCCCGCCGAGCTCTTTGTGGGACACGAGCGCGGTGAGTTGCCCCAGCCAGGGCAGTGCCACGTTGATCGTCGGCCCGAGCTGACGGACGCTCGGCAGGATCTTCGCGGCGAAGCGCTGCGTGTTCGCGTACGAGTTGTCAAGCGCCGTGTCGGCCGCGTTGGCGCTCCTGAGCAGCCCCGGGAGGGCGGCCACGCTGGCGCCCAGCGCGCGCTGGCGGGCGGCCAGGGCGCCCATCGTCCGCTGGAAGGTGTCCACCAGCCCGGAAAGCTGGCTCGGGCTGCTGGCCAGGCCCCGCAGCACGGCGGCGCTCCCGGCCACCGCTCCACTCAGATCGTGGGGACGCTCTCCCAGCAGTGCCTGGTTGACGATCGCTGAGGCGGTGAACGCCTGGCTCGAGTAGTCCAGAGATCGGTTCAGTGCCTGGGCGCCGGTCAAGCCGCGCACGCTCGGAGCCTGGGAGGCGTCCTGGGCCGCGGTCGGCGATCCGTTGAGCGCGCCGCCCAACCCACGCACCAGCCGCTGCAGGCTGCTCCGGATCGGCGTGTTGAGCTGCGAGAGGATCCGGTCGAGCTGCACCGGCCCCGACGTGTTGGCGGCCGGCAGCGTGGCCCCCGAGTGGAGGACCGGCGCCTCCGGTGTGCCCGGATGGAGGTCGACGTAGAAGTTCCCCTCCAGGAAGATGCGCGAGCGGATCTGAGCGGTGGCGTCGGAGTGGATCGGCAGCCCCTGCCGGTCGATCTGCATCGTGACCACCCCGGCTGAGGGCGAGCCGGCGATATGCCTGACCGACGTGACCTCCCCCACGTCGACGCCGGCGATCCGGACCGGCGATGGGATGTGCAGCTCTGTGTTGGCCGTGAACGCCGCCTTCAGCACGAAGCCCGCGCCGCTGAACGGGACGGGGCCGCCGAACACGAAGTAAGCGGCGATCACGATCACCGCCGCGGCGGCCAGGGCGGCCTGGAGGTTCGAGATGCGCGGTTTGTGCCTTCTCACCGTTTGCTCCCCGTCGTCATCTGGGTCGAGGCGCCCACATTCCCCGACGGATTGCCGATCACCGGATGAGCAGCCGAGAACGGCTCGTTGCCGGCCGAGCACTCGGCCACCTGGCCGGGAGCGGCCGTGTTCGGATAGGGATCAACGTGCAGCGGCGCGTGGTTGGTTCCGCCGGCCGTCCCGGTGGTCAGGTACGGCGACTGGGACGGCACCGCCTCGCCGCCGAGTACGTCGTCGATGGCGACGATGACCACCCCCAGAACCGTCCCGTTCGCGGCTGGGTCTGACGTGGCCGACGCGACGTTACGCAGGAACAGCGACACGTAGTTGCACCGGGTCTGGGCCGGCGTGAGGAAGCGCAGCGGCGGGGTCAGGCGGTTGGCGGTCAGGGTCAGCCGGGCCAGGCCCTGCGTGACCACGGGGCTCGTGCCGTAGTTGTAGACGTCCTGGGAGAGCGTCACCGTGCGGCGGTCAAGCGCGGCGGTTCCCGGGAGGTTTCGCGTCCCGGCCGCGAACGCCGCGGCCAGCAGCGGTGCGCTGGAGGGCAGCGTGGCCGCTCCCGGCCGCAGGTCGGCGAACAGCCCGGTCGCGTCCTTGACGAACGCCTGCTCTGCCGGGCTGTCCTGTGTCACCGTCTGGAAGGTGGGCGGCGTCTGGGCGATCCACTGCTCCAGGTACGGGTGGGCCACCGACGCCAGCGCGCGGAAGGTGCCGTCCAGGTTTCCGAACAGCGAGGCCTGCTGCTGAGCCACCGGGGCCAGCGCACCCGTGTAGGCCCCGAGGCCGCGCACGAAGCCGCCGAGCTGGGTCCGGGACGACGAGAGGTTGCGCATCACCGGCCCCAGGTCGTCGACCAGCGGGACGAACGCCCCGATCGCGTCGTTGACCGCCGCGCCACGCCCGGCCAGCGCCTCGGCAAATCCCTCGGTGGAGTTCTTGACGCCGCGTCGCGTGGGCGGGGTGAACATCGAGAGCACCTGGTCCAGGTCGGTGGTGGCGCCGGTCTGCGAGATCGGGACAGTCGAGTCCTGCGGCCAGGTCCGTTTCGAGTATCCCGGCGAGATGTCGAGGTATTTCTCGCCGATCGCGTCCTTCTCGCGGATCGTGAAGCGGCTGTCCACCGGCAGCGGCTGGATGCTCTTGTCGAGCTCCAGGTTGAGCACCCCGATCGCCTGCCCGTCGTGCTCCCGGGTGGCCGTCACGCTGTCGACCATGCCGACCAGCGCTCCGCCCATGTGGACCTCGCCTCCCCGGCTCAGCTCCTCCGCGTTCCTGACCCGCACATGCAGCCCGTAGCGCGGCACGAACGGCAGCCCGTTGTTTGCCTGGAAGGTCAGCACGACCGCGACGATCGCCACGAGCACGGTCAGAGCACCGATGATCACCGGGTCGGCCAGGGTGCGCTGTCCGCGGCGACGGGCCATTACGCGCCGCTCCCCACCAGGTAGTGCAGGAGGCCGCCCAGGCGGGAGTTTGAGCTGCTCTTGCGGGTGTTTCTGACTGCCTCCCGCGCCACGGCGGCACTGGCCTTGCTGGAGGCGAAGTTGGCGGAGCAGCCAGCCGTCGGGGTCCGGGCAAAACCCGTGCAGCTCCCGGTCAGGATGTTTGTGCGCACATAGTGGCCGTCCTGGTTGAACCCGTTGGTCGCCTCCGCCGCGTGGAACAGGACGCCCATCAGCTGCTGGATGGCGCCGGTGCTGTTGAGGCTGGTCGTCAGCCGGCTGAGCAGGTGGCTGGAGGGCTGGGCGGCGCGGCCCAGCGAGAGCAGCCGTCGGGCCAGCGGCTCGGAGCCGACCAGCGAGCGCTGGGAACGCTGAGCGGCGTTCCCCAGCTCGATCAGAGCCGTCCGGGCGGCGCCGGCAAACGGCGTCAGATTGGTGAATTCCTGGTTCAGTCCGTTGGCGCTCGCTGACAGCGAGTTCATCAGTGGGGTGCCTTGGTCGGCCAGCTGTCCCAGGTCGGCCATCAGCGGCCGCAGGGCGTGCAGGAATCCCGGGAGCCGGTGGATACTGCTGCTCAGCGCCTGGCGCTGCTGGGCGGTGGCACCCGCCGTCGTGTTCGCCTGCACCACGAAGTCCGCGACCTGGCTGCGCACCCGGGATAGAGGCGCCAGCACCGTGTCCGAGTCGGAGGCCAGCCGAGCCAGCGTGTGGTTCTGCTCGGCCAGGATCTTGAACACGCGGTCGGTGTAGCCGAGGGCGGGATTGGCGCGCAGGATGACGGCGTTCAGCTCAGAGCCTCGTGCCGCCAGTCCGGTGCCGAGCTCGTCGAGGACGATCGAGAGCGACTGCCGCACCGGCTCCTGGGAGATGTTCTGGACGATGTCGGGGTCGATCGGCGAGCTCGTGCGGGTCACCGGCAGCAGGTAGCTGCCCGTGCCCCCACCGCTCCGGATGCGCTGCAGCGGCGGTGCCGCCGTGGTTCCCGGCGTGCAGTCGACGTAGTTCTCGGCGATCAGCGACTGCGGCCGGATCGCGCAGGTGGCGTTGGCGTGGAACGGGACGAAGGCGCGGTTGGAGATGTCCAGGGTGACCGCCGCCTGGTTGTGCGTGGTGACGGCCAGCGATCCGATCGAGCCCACGTCGGCGCCCGCGATCCGGACGTCCTCGCCGGACACGGCGAACTCGGCGTTGTCGAAGATCGCCCGGACCTGGTAGGCGCCGCTCGGCGTGCCGCTGCCGGCGCCGGTCAGCGAGATCAGCATCGCTCCCGCCAGCGTGAGAGCCACAACCGTGGCCAAAACCCGTCTCATGGGCCGGGGGGGGTCGCGGTCGGGTCACAGCCGGGCACAGCCTTCGGCGCGCTCGCGGCGCTACTCGCCTGGACGGCGCCGCCCGGGCACCGCGCGTGGACCACCTGGAGCCCGTCGTAGCGGTCCGCCGGCAGCCGGGGCACCAGCTGGTTGGCGGCGCTCAGCCCGTAGGCTCCGAAGAACGGCTGGGTCCTCGTGTAGTGGCCGTTGGCGTCGTAGTAGCCAGAGGCCTGACCGATGTTCGTCAGGGCGGCGATCACGTCCGGCGTGTACTCCCGCAGATAGTCGAGCTGTGGCTGCGAGCCGTTCAGCTCCCGGATCAGCTCGGGGAAGGCGGTGCGGCTCACGCGGGCCAGCGTGGGAGCCTGTCTCAGCAGCTCCGTGAGGTCGCCCGTGCCGGATGGGTTGTGGAGTAGTCCAGCCAGCTCCGTGACCGTCGGCAGGCCGGTCACGGCGGCCTGATCGAGAGCGACCGCAAACGCCTTGAGGCGGCGCGCGTTCGGCTTGGCGGCCGCCACCACCGGATCCAGGCGGTCAAGCGTCGTCCGCAGGCCGGCGAACGTCGTAACCGAGCGGCGCAGCGTCGCCGGAAGCAGCCTCAGGGCGGTCTGGAGCGCCTGGGCCTGCCGGGCGATCGCCCCCGTCGCCGTATCGGTGTCGGAAACGAGCTCGCTCAACTGGCTGCTGCGAGCCGCCAGCGCCTGCATCGTTCGCGCCCCCTGCACGAGCAGGCCGTCGAAGGCCGGCTCGTTGCGGGTCAGTTCGGCGGTGACCTGACTGGTGCTGAGTAGAGCCGGCGCCAGCACGTGCAGCGTGCGGTTGGCCTGGACGGCCTTGCCCTGAATGGCCGCGGCCTCCCCGCGGATCAGGTTGCGCAGACCGGCCCGGGTGAGCGGATCCAGCGAGTCGAACACCTGATCCAGGCTGACCTCGGAGTGCGTGTCAGTGGCCGTGATCGTCCCGCCCGACGGGATCGTCGGGTGGGACGAGGGCGCCGGCTCCAGGGTCACGTAGTGGCTGGCGATCCCGGCCAACCCGTTCTCCTCGATCCGGGCCACCGTGCCGCGGTACAGCGGCGCTGCCCCCGAGCTCAGTGACATGACGATCGCCGCCTGCCCGGCCCGGGTGAGCGAGACCGAATCCACCGTGCCCACCTGCGAGGGCCCGACCAGCACGGCGTCTCCCGTCACCAGACCGCCCGCATCCGTGAACAGGGCGCGCACGTGGTAGCTCGAGCCGCCGGTCAGCAGGATCGCGGCGACCAGGATGATCGCGAGCAACAGCGCCCCTCCCGCGCTCAGGCGGGCGACGGGACTGAATCCTCGGTTGTGTTGTCTCACGTCCGGCCGCGCCCGCCCGGGAGTGATGCGTCTGGAGCCCTGGCCACGAGGGGCCTCGGGCTATGCCTTTCGATGAGTCTCTTCCTCCTACTTGCGGCCTCCCGCCGCACCCGCCACTCTGCCACGTTTGCAGGTTGGCGTCCGTGTTTTGTCCTTTGTGGCGCCATTTGCGATCTCCGGCCCGCCCCGCTGGAGGACCTGTTTGACGGTCAGCCGGGGGATCCCTGCAACGGCCTGGGCTGCCGCCTCTGCGCGGTAGCCGCCGGGCGCCTCCGGAGCGCCTCCGGAGCGCGGGAGCCGGGCCTACGAGCGGTTCAGAACCTGCAGCGCCGCGCCGATCGCCCCACCGAGGTCACCCAGCGCGACCAGGTGGACCTCCGGCGGCTGGTGCCCCACGAACAGGTGGGGGTGCATGGCCTTCTCGATGCGGCGAACGTACCCGTCGCCGAACCGGACCCCGAGGCCACCGCCGATGATCACGGCGGGGATATCGAGCAGGTTCACCGCCGAGGCGATCCCGGCGCCGAGCGCCTCGATCGCCTCGGCGATCAACTCGGTGGCCAGTTCGTCGTCGTTTTCCAGGGCCCGCCCCCACACCGAGCTGGTCAGCCGCTGCCGACCCCGCTTCTCCATGATCTCGAACAGCTTGGTGTGCCTGCCCTTGCTGACCAGCTTGCGGGCGTGGCGCTCCATCGATGCGCGACCGGCGTACGCCTCCATGCAGCCGTGGTTTCCGCAACCGCAGAGGCGGCCGCCGTCCTTGACCACCATGTGGCCGATCTCCCCCGCCCCGCCCCGACCGTGCCAGGGCCGGCGGTCCAGGATGATGCCGCCACCCACGCCGGTTCCCCAGAACACGCCGAGCAGCGAGTCGTACGGCTTTCCGGCGCCCAGATGGAATTCGGCATCCGTGGCCACCTGGACGTCGTTGCCGATCGTCACCGCCGTGCCGAGCTTCTCGGCCAGCGTCGGGCCCAGCGGAAACGAGCCGTTCCAGCCCGGGAGGTTGCGCGCGTCGGCCACGGTGCCGGCGGCGCTGTCCACCGCTCCGGGGGACCCCACGCCCACGCCCAGAAGCTTTGCGGTGGAGGTTTCGGCGGCCTGCGCCGCCTCGGACATCGCGCCGGTCATCGCCTCGGCCACGTCCGCCGGCCCGCCTTCGGTCGGCGTCGGGTGGCGAGCGCTCCCCAGCACCTTGTTGTGCTCGTCGACCACGATCGCCTCGATCTTGGTGCCGCCGAGATCGATCCCACCCCGGAGCTTGGAGGTCGCTCTCGTTGCGGTCCGTTTGGCCGGAGGCATGGCGCGACCTTACAGAAACGGCGCCGGACTACGTCCAGGATTGCCGGTAATCGGCCTGCTCGGCGGTCGGCGCGTCGATGCGGACGCCCAGTGCGGCCAGCTTGAGCCGACCCACCTCGCGGTCGATCTCGTCGGGCACGGCGTGTACGCCGGCCCGTAGTCCGCGCCCCTCGCCGACGAGCATCTCGACGCACAGTGCCTGCAGAGCGAACGACACGTCCATCACGGCCGCGGGGTGTCCCTCGGCCGCGGCCAGATTGACCACTCGCCCACGCGCCAGCAGGTTCAGACGCCGGCCGTCGGCCAGCTGATACTGCTCCACCAGCGCTCGCACCTGACGCGGCGGCCCGTCGGCCAGCTCCCCCAGGTCATCCAGATCGAGCTCTACGTCGAAGTGGCCGGCGTTGGCCAGAATCGCCCCGTCCTTCATCCGCTCGAAGTGCTCCCGGCGCAGAACGCGACGGGAGCCCGTCACGGTCACGAACACATCCCCGCGTTCCGCCGCCTCCAGGGCGGGCATCACCTCGTAGCCCGCCATCCGCGCCTCCAGTGCCCGCAGCGGGTCGACCTCGCACACGATCACCGCCGCCCCCGCCCCGCGGGCCCGCTCGGCCACCCCCAGGCCCGCCCACCCGTACCCGAGCACCACCAGCGTATGGCCGGCCAGCAGGACGTGGCTGGCCCGGATGATCCCGTCCAGCGCCGACTGCCCGGTGCCATGCCGATCGTTCAGCGCCCGCTCCGTGCGGGCCTCGTTGACCGCCAGGACCGGCCGCTGCAGCTCGGCGCGCTCGTGCAGACGGCGCAGCCGCAACAGCCCGGTGGTCGTCTCCTCGGTACCGCCGATCAGCGCCTCCAGGTCAGTGCCCGCGTTCTCGTGGGCCGCCACCATCAGGTCGGCACCGTCATCCAGCGTGATGTGGGGGTGTCCGGCCACCAGCGCCGTGACGTGCTCCTGGTATGCCTGCAGACCCTCGCCGTGCCGCGCCCGCACCTCGATGCCGTACTCGGACACCAGCGCGGCCGCCACATCGTTCTGCGTGGACAGCGGGTTGGCCGAGCACAGCGCCACCTCGGCGCCTCCCGCCGTCAGCGTCCTGGCCAGGTTCGCCGTCTCGGCCGTCACGTGCAGACAGGCGGCCACGCGGATCCCGTCCAGCGGACGCTCGGCCCCGAAGCGCTCCTGCACCCGGGCCAGCACCGGCATCTGCCCAGCCGCCCAGGCGATCCGATCCAGCCCGTCGGCCGCCAGTTCCAGGTCGGCGACGTCGTGCGGCGGAAGCGGCTTGGGCGGAGGCATGGAGCCGACCCCGTCCCGACCAGCTGGACGGGGATCAGTAGCGGTAGTGGTCGGGCTTGTAGGGCCCGTCGGCCGGGACCCCGAGGTAGGCGGCCTGCTGGGGGCTCAGCTCGGTCAGCCGGACGCCGAGGGCGTCCAGGTGTAACCGGGCCACCTTCTCGTCCAGGTGCTTGGGCAACGTGTAGACCTGCTTCTCGTAGAAGCCGGTACGCGTGAACAGCTCCAGCTGGGCGATCACCTGGTTGGTGAACGAGTTCGACATCACGAAGCTCGGGTGCCCGGTGGCGTTGCCCAGGTTGAGCAGGCGCCCCTCGGACAGGACGATGATCGAGTGCCCGTCCACGAACACCCACTCGTCCACCTGCGGCTTGATGTTGATCCGCCGGATCCCCTCGGTGCGAGTCAGCCCGGCCATGTCGATCTCGTTGTCGAAGTGGCCGATGTTGCCGACGATCGCCTGGTGCTTCATGGCCGCCATGTGCCGGGACGTGATCACATCGCGATTGCCCGTGGCGGTGATGAAGATGTCGGCCTGGCCGACCACGTCCTCCAAGCGCACCACCTGGTAGCCGTCCATCGCCGCCTGCAGGGCGCAGATCGGGTCGATCTCGGTGATCAGCACCCGGGCACCCTGACCGCGCAGCGACTCCGCGCAGCCCTTGCCCACGTCGCCGTAGCCGCACACCACGGCCACCTTGCCGCCGATCAGCACGTCGGTGGCCCGGTTGATGCCGTCGATCAGCGAGTGCCGGCAGCCGTACTTGTTGTCGAACTTCGACTTGGTCACGGCGTCATTGACGTTGATGGCCGGGAACAGCAACTGTCCCTGCTGCGCGAACTGGTAGAGCCGGTGCACGCCGGTGGTCGTCTCCTCGGTGACGCCCTTGATCCCGGCGGCCAGCTTCGTGAAGCGCTGGGGGTCCTCGCCCAGGGAGCGGGTCAGCAGCTCCAGGATGATCCGGAACTCGTCGTTATCGGCGCTGGCCGGATCGGGAACCGCTCCGGCGCGCTCGAACTCGACGCCCTTGTGGACCAGCAGTGTCGCGTCGCCACCGTCGTCCAGGATCATGTTCGGGCCGTCCGCGCCCACCCACGAGAGCGCCTGCTCGGTGCACCACCAGTACTCCTCCAGCGTCTCGCCCTTCCACGCAAACACCGGCACGCCCTGGGGATCCTCCGGCGTGCCCGCGGGGCCCACCACGATCGCCGCCGCCGCGTGGTCCTGAGTGGAGAAGATGTTGCAAGACGCCCAGCGCACCTCCGCGCCCAGCGCCACCAGCGTCTCGATCAGCACTGCCGTCTGCACCGTCATGTGCAGCGAGCCGGTGATCCGCGCCCCGGCCAGCGGCTGGGCGTCGGCGTACTCCCGCCGCGTGGACATCAGACCCGGCATCTCATGCTCGGCCAGCCTGATCTCCTTGCGGCCGAACTCGGCCAGGCTCAGATCGGCGACCTTGTAGTCGGTGCCAGCGGCGGTGGTGGTGCTCATGCGAAATTCTCCGTTTCGATTTTTCGGGGTTCAAGGCGTCCAGCTGCGGCGCGCTGCGCTCGGCTGACCGCCTCAGGCCGCCTGGAGCAGGCGCTCGTGCTTGGCCTGTTCAAATCTCAGCCAGTTGTCCGGCTGCACCTCGTCGGGGCGCTCGGCCGTCGCGCTCAGCCACTCATGGATGGCCGCGCGAAGCACCGGATCGCTCTCCAGCCGGGCCGTGAAGGCCACGTCTGACAGCGCCACGTCAAACGTCACCAGCAGCTCCTTGAGCGTGCGCAGCCGCTGCAGCTCCGCCGCCCCGTAGATCCGGTAGCCGGACCCGGTGCGCGCCGGCGTCACCAGCCCGCTCTGCTCGACGTAGCGCAGCATCCGCGCCGACCAGCCAGTGGTCTGTGAGGCCTCGTGGATGGTCAGGCCGTCCATCGAGCCTCAACATTACCACGAGTGTGTCAAGGTTTGGCCGAGGCGGGCCAGAGACGTGCTTGAGCGCGCATGCTGGCGCTCCGTCCGGTTGATATCGCGCTGGAGCACGCATTTCGTGCTCTGGCGCGATATCAACACGGTTCAGCGCCACCGCGCGCGTTTGAGCACGATGGCCCACCGCGGAACGCCCTCAGAACTGCGGCCGGGCCCGGCTTTCTGGGAAGCGCTCCAGACCGTCGTCGGGCAGGGGCTCCCAGTACGCGGCGTAGGCCACGAACTGCCGGAACTGGGGACGCACCCCCGGATCGCCGTCGAACGCGCTCATCCGGATGCTCATCTGCGCCGGGTCATCCGGATTGCGAGAGAACAGCTGGGCGCCGCACTCCCGGCAGAAGCATTTCTCGAACCCGCCCTCCGGGTGGCGCCAGGCCTTCACCAGCTCGGCTCCGGACAGCAGCTCGAAGCTCCGCCCATCGATTCTGGCCTGGGCCGATGACGAGGTTCCCGTGCGCTTCTGGCAGCGCGTGCAGTGGCAGTAGCCGGCGTGCTGGGGCGCCGCGTTGATCCGGAAGCGGACCCCTCCGCACAGGCAGCCGCCCTCCACGCAGAAATCCGCCACCCGCGCGCTCAACCCCCGGCCAGCGCGGTCTTCAGGGAGGTCAGCACCTCGATGTTGGCCGGATCGACCCCGGACAGGACAGCCAGATAGAGAGACATCAGATCGCCCAGCAGCAGCACCGAGAGCAGCCGCTCGATGCGGGTCTCGCCCTCCGTGTCGATCCGGAACGTCTGGGCGCCGTGGCTGGCGATCAGCCCGCGCGTGAGCTCGAATCGCCGGCGCACCCGGGGGTGGAGATCCGAGTCATCCAGGAACACGGCGCTGAACGGCGCCAGCCGCAGCGCCTGCTCCCAGCCGACGATCTCGTTGTGGTCCAGCTCGGGCAGTTCGCCCGCAAACGCCGGCATCTTGGCGTTCTCGTTGATCTGCGTCTTCCACCGGTAGGCCACCGGCGCGGTCAGACCGGCGCCCGCGATCTGCGGGATCGTCCCGTGCAGGCCGCGCGCCAGCGCCTTTGCGGCCGACGTTTCCGGCGCTTCGGGACCCCACCGCTCCACCAGCCGCTCGGCGTGAGCCGCGGCCACGTCGATCTCCGAATGCAATGCCTCGCCGGCGCCGCACAGGGTGGCCACCTCCAGTGCGGTGACCAGCAGGTAGGCCACAGCCGCCCGGGGCTGGAACCCGCCGGGCAGCGGGACCACCGGCACCCCATCGCGTCGAGCCTGGTCGGCCAGACGTCCGCCCGTCGTCACCACCACCACTCGGGCACCCAGCGCCTGGGCGGCGTCGTAGGCGGCCAATGTCTCCTCGGTCTCACCTGAATAGCTGGCGCACAGCACGGTGGTATCCGGCTCGGTCCAGGACGGAAGCGCGTAACCGCGGGCCAGCACGATCGGCCGTGAGGCCCGATCACCCAGGACCGCGCGAGCCAGGGCACCACCGATCGACGATCCACCCATCCCGGCCACGACCAGGCCACCACGGCTCTCCCGCGGTCGCAGGCCGGCCGATTCGACCCGCCACTGGGCGTCGCGCAGGTGCTCCGGCATCGCCAGGATGTCGTCCACCTGACCGGTGGGGTCGCTGGCCCGGATTACCTCGCGGGTCAACTCGGCCGTGGTGCTCAAAAGTCGATGGCTCCGTCGGGCAGTTCCACCCCCGGGAAGATACGGGCCCCGGACGCGAGGACGTTGTCACGTCCCACCACCACGCCCTCGCCCAGCATGACGAGCCCTTCCAGCCGGCAGTTCTCGCCCACCCGGGCGCGGGGACCGATGATCGAGCCGTGGATGGTGCTGCCCGGACCGATGAAAGCCCCGTCCAGCACCACGGAGCTCTCGACGTGCGCACCCTCGCTCACGGTCACGCTCCGCCCGAGCACCGCCCGCCCTCCAACCACCGCATGCTCGGCGACCCGGCACCCCGGCCCCACCAGCGCCGGCGGCGCCACGCGCCCGGAGATCTCGGCCCCCTCCACCAGGCACAGGCCCGAGGAAGCCAGGCGGCCCCCGAGCTCGGTGCGCACCTGGCCCTCCAGGATGTCGAAGGTGGCCTGCAGGTAACGCTCCGGCGTCCCGATGTCCATCCAGTAGGCGTCGGCCGCAGGAACTCCGTACAGCCCGTTCCCCACCAGGCGGGGGAACACGTCGCGCTCGATCGAGAAGTTGGTGCCGGCTGTGGGCATGTCGGCCAGCACCGAACGCTCCAGGACGTAGGCGCCGGCGTTGACCAGGTTCGTATCGATCTGGTCCGGGGACGGCTTTTCGAGGAAGCCCCGGACGGCGCCGTCCTCCCCCAACCGCACGAGCCCGTAGGGGGAGGGATCGGGCACAGCCATCAGGGCCAGCGTCGCCCGCGCGCCCGCCGCCTCGTGCTTGGAGAGCTGGGCGGTCAGGTCGATGTCCGTGAGCTGATCGCCATTGAGCACGAAGAAGCGCTGCTCCAGCAGGTCCTCGGCGAACTTCAGTCCGCCGCCGGTGCCGAGTGGCTCGGGCTCCTCGACGTAGCGCAACCGGATTCCAAGCGCCTCCCCATCGCCGAGCACCGCCTTGACCCCATCGGCCCGGAAGCCGCATGAGAGCACGACGTCATCCACGCCGTGCGAGCGCAGCCACTCCAGCATGTAGGTGAGGAACGGCTGCCCCGCCAGCGGCACGACAGCCTTGGGCACGCTGGAGGTCAGCGGGCGGAGGCGAGTGCCCTCTCCTCCGACCAGGATCAGCGCCTGCATGCAGCAGATCCGGTCGGGTACACGTGCTCAGCCCAGAATCGGGCGACCCACGCCCTCATAGACAAAACCGGCTGCCCGAACCAGCTCACCGTCCACGAAGTTACGCCCGTCGATCACGATCCGCCCCCTGCTGGTCTCCGCCGCCTTGTGCCAGTCGAGCTCGGCGAACTCCGGCCATTCGGTGACCAGCACGATCGCGTCGGCATCCTGAACGGCGTCCAGAGCCGAGTCGGCGAACTCCACGCCGTGCATCAGCTTCTGCGCCTCGGCCGTGGCCACGGGGTCGTAGGCCCGGACTCGCGCTCCGTCGGCCTGCAGGCGCGCGGCCAGCACCAGCGACGAGGCCTCGCGCATGTCGTCGGTGTTGGCCTTGAACGCCAGTCCGAGCAGAGCCACGGTCTTGCCCACCAGCGAGCCCAGGTGCTTCTGCAGCTTGGCCATCACCCGGCGCTTCTGAAGCTCGTTGACCTCAATCACGGCGGTCAGCAGCTGGAAGTGGTAGCCGGAGTTGCCGGCCAGCTGTTTCAAAGCCGACACATCTTTCGGAAAACACGAGCCGCCGAATCCAATCCCGGGCCGCAGGAAGTGGGTACCGATCCGCTTGTCCAGCCCCATCCCGCGGGCCACCTCCAGCACATCGGCGCCCGTCTCCTCGCACACATTGGCGATCTCGTTGATGAACGAGATCTTCGTGGCGAGGAACGCATTGGCGGCCAGCTTGATCATCTCAGCGCTGGCGATGTCGGTCCGGACGAGCGGCGCCTGCAGAGGGGAGTACAACTCCACCACGGCGTCCCCGGCCCAGTCCCCCACGTCGCCCACGACGACCCGATCGGGCGCCAGGAAGTCCTCCAGCGCCGAGCCCTCCTTCAAGAACTCGGGACAGGACACGTAGGAGAAGCCCGATTTACCCCGCTGGTCGAGAGCCCGCCGGATCGACCCGCCGGTGCCTACCGGAACGGTCGATTTCATGACCAGCGCATGGCGCTCGGAGGCCGGCATGGCATCGACCACGGCGTGGACGGCCGACAGGTCGGCATCGCCGGAATATGTGGGCGGCGTGCCCACGGCCACGAACAGCAGCCGGGTGTGCTCCAGCGCCGGGCCCAGCTCGGTGGAGAAGTGCAGCCGCCCCTCCGATCGGGCGATCGACTCGGCCAGGCCAGGCTCGTAGATCGGCAGCTCGCCGCGCTGCAGGCGGGCGACCTTTTCCGCGTCCACGTCGACGCACCACACCTCGTTGCCCAGCTCAGCGAAGCCGGCCGCGGTGACCAGCCCGACGTAGCCGGTCCCGATAACGGCGATGGGCTCGCGTTCAGAAGCCATGAGCGGGGGATGAGGGTAGCGTCTCGGCGCTGGGCTAACCGGCCCGCGTGAGCGAGGCCGCCATGCCGATCATCTGTGAGGCGGGGATGCTGGCGGTCACCGTGTTGGAGATCCAGTAGGCCGCCTTTCCGATGTGCACCGCCACCAGTCTGAGCTTGCCGCCGGTGTAGAACTCGTAGAGCTTGAGCCCGTTGTACACCTGGGTCTTGGTCGGGCTTCGCAGGATCGGCGGGTGCTTCCAGGTGGTGCCCTGGATGTTGTAGTACTCGCCCAGCACCGGGTTGGCCACCAGCGTCATCACGTAGGCCGGGTACCTCGTGTTCTGCGCCTTGATCAGGTAGGCGTGCGGGTAGGAGTGGGCGTACTCGTATGCGGGCTCGTCGGCCTCGTCGCAGTTTCCCGTGACCGAGGAGCAGTACGACGATGTCGCGACGATCAGCCGCGGGTAGTAGATCGGGAACGACATCCGGCCACCCAGGGCCGCAGCCTGGGACTTCCCGTCGGCGGTGTCGGGCGTCAGGCCACGCGTGGACGGTTTCGCCGAGTGACCGCTCTTCTTCCCCGAGGACTTGGACGAGGACGAGGACGGCTTGGCCTTCGCCACCGTCGGCGCTATGAACGTGTGAAAGGCGTGCTGCTCCGCCTGTTTGGAGGTGGGCGCCACATAACACCCGGGATTGCAGGGCGGGAAGGTGGCTGGGAACGGAATGCTCCTGATCGCGTGCGCGTTGGCGTTGATCAGCAGGTTGAACAGGTTGATCAGGCCGTCGGTGGTGTGCAGCGAGTGGTCGGTCTGCACGTTCTTGCCGAAGATCCGCAGCAGTTTGTCTCGCTCGTTCAGGATCTTGCTGGTGCTGAACTGGGACTTGGCCCAGCGGATGAAGTCCTGCTGGCGGGCGTTGCGCACGATGTCCGAGTCGGTGTGCCGGTAGCGCACGAAGGCCAACGCGCCCGTATCGGCCTCATGGTCGCCGCACAGGCGCTGGTAGCCCGGCTGGATATTGATCGACGAGTAGCCGGTGTAGGCGGTGTTGTTGTAA
The DNA here is from genome assembly GCA_963718545.1 of uncultured Solirubrobacterales bacterium. Classification (GTDB taxonomy): domain Bacteria; phylum Actinomycetota; class Thermoleophilia; order Solirubrobacterales; family Solirubrobacteraceae; genus Palsa-465. The sequence continues at coordinate 2,038,063 of CAVQZO010000002.1, forward strand.
TAGCGGCGATCGACCATCGCGTACACGCACCCGATCGCGTCAATCAGGTCGGAGAACCCCCGGAAGTTCACGTCCATGATGTGGTTGACCTGAAGGCCGGGGAAGACCTGTTGCTGCAACGTCTTGATCAGCAGGTTGGGCCCTCCCACCGCGTAGGCGGCATTGATCTTCTGGGTGCTCCTCACCCCGCCCACCGGGATCTGGACCTCCAGATCGCGGGGGACCGACAGCACGTTGATCGTGGAGGAGCTGTCATTGATCCGGACCAGCATCATCGTGTCCGTGTTGGATGTCTTGTACGAGGTGCCGGCCCGGTGGTCTGAGCCGATCAGCAGCAGCGTCTGCGGGGCGCCGCTGGGCGGCAGCGTTACTCGAGCGTTCTTCAGCGAAGGGGTGAGGTTGAAGTCGTTGACGATGTTCTGGACCTCCAGCAGCCCGGCCACCGCCGTCGTTCCCGCGGCAAAGCCGACCACCAGCACGGAGGCGAGCAGGAACCGCCACAGTGCGCCACCACGCGTCTTGGGCATCAATTTCATGACGCGGACTCCGAACCGCCCTGGGTCGAAAAAGACAAGCCTGGCTTGACATCTTCGACCCGCAGGTCCCCGGCTCCTGCGCCGCCCACCCCCAGCACGCGCACGAAGTCGCCCAGCGAACGCCGGTACCGCGCCAGGCCCGGTAGCGAAACCCACTCATCCGGCCCGTGGTGGCCTCCGCCCACGGGCCCGAACTCCACCGCCGGGATGCCCGCCTGAATGAAGGCGGCCGCCTCGGAGGCTCCGTCACGGCCCACGCTCAGTGTCTCGCCCCGGGTCGACCGGGAGACCGCCGCTCGCAGCGCCGCCACGAACGGGTCGGAGGGCGACACGGAGACGGGTGGGTAGATGAACGTCCGCTCCACCTCGATGTCCCGGATCCCCCGGACCTCCTCCAGGATGTCTGCCGGGTCCTGGCCGGGCAGGTAGCGCACGTCCACCCACATGGTGCACCGGTCGGGCACCTTGTTCAGAGCGTCGCCGCCGGAGATCCGGCCCAGGTTGATCGACGGACGCTCGAACACCTGCGTGGATTCGCGGCTAAACGGCAGCGTCTCGATGCCCCGGAACACCTCCACCGCCTTTAGAACCGCGTTGTCGCCCAGCCACGGCGTCGACGAGTGCGCAGCGCGACCCTCCACGCTGATGCGCATGACCAGGACGCCCTTGGCCTCGACGCCGATGTGCATATCGGTGGGCTCGCCGGTGATCGCGAAGTCGCCGCCCAGACCGTCGGCCACGAACGCCGCGGTGGATCGCACATCCAGGTCCTCCGATTCCTCATCGGATACGCACACGAACCGCACTCGCACCGCGTCCTGCCGCTCCACGTCCTTCAGCGTGCACATCATCGCGGCCAGCGCGCCCTTCATGTCGTAGGCCCCGCGGCCGAGCAGCCGGTCGCCGTCGAGGACCGGCTCGAACTGCCCCTCCCGCCCCGGCACCACGTCCAGGTGGCCATGGAAAACGATGCAAGGAGCCTCAGCGGACACGGCACCCACCTCGGCCACCAGCACCGGCAGCCCGTTGTGATCCCGTACGGTGACGTCGATGTCCCGAGACTCCAGCCACCCGCGCACGAAGCCGGCGGCGGTGGGCAGCTCCTCGGGACGCGAGGTGTCGTAGCGGATCAGGCCCTCGGCCAGGGCGCGCTCCTCAAGCATCATCTGGAGGATAGGGCCGAGGTCATCGGGATCGCCTCAGAACGTCCCCGGGCAACCGCCCAGCCGGTGCCCGCGAACTCAAAGTCGCGGGCAGCAGGACCAACGCTCTACGAGCCCTCGGCGATCCGCAGGAATGCCTCGGCCCGCCGCTTGTCCCGTTCGGCGACCCGCCGGCGCTCGGTGTCGTCGCCGGCCTCCCCCAGCTCGCGCTCGGCCTGCTCCAGCTGCTCACGCAGCCGGCCCGTGTCCAGCTCGCCGGGGTCGTGGGCCTCCTCCACCAGGATCATCGCCCGGTTGCCGCCGACCTGCAGATAGCCCTCCGCCTGCGCGAAGCGCACGATGTCGCTCTCGGAGGTGTAGATCCGCAGCTCGGTGGGCTCGAGCGTCGCGAGGAGCGGAGCGTGATTGGCCAGGATGCCGATCTCCCCCAGCGTCGTGCGGGTGGAGACCATCTCGGCCTCGTCGTTGAACAGCTCGCCCTCGGGGGTGAGGACCTCGACCGGGAACTTCGTGTGCGCCATCCGCTACTCCTCCGAAGAGCCTTCGGACTCGTCGCTCTGCTCCTCGTCCTTGGTCTCCTCGTCGTCCTTGGTCTCCTCCTCGCCGTTGGTCTCCTCTTCGCCCTTGGATTCCGGCTCCTCGTCCTTGGACTCCCGCTCCTGGTCCTCGGACTCCGGCTCATCTGAGGACCCGCGCGCGTCGGCGACCACCTCGTCGATCGTGCCCTTCATGAAGAAGGCCCGCTCGGGCAGCTCGTCGTGCTTGCCCTCCAGGATCTCCTTGAAGCCGCGGATCGACTCAGCGATCGGCACGAAGGTGCCCGGCGTGCCCGTGAACTGCTCGGCCACGTGGAAGGGCTGGGAGAGGAAGCGCTCGAGCTTGCGCGCCCGGTTCACGGTCACGCGGTCGTCGTCGGACAGCTCGTCGATGCCGAGGATGGCGATGATGTCCTGGAGCTCCTTGTAGCGCTGCAGGACCTGCTTGACCTCGTTGGCCACCTCGAAGTGCTCGTCCCCGAGGATCTCGCGCTTCAGAATGGTCGAAGTCGAATCCAGCGGATCCACGGCCGGGTAGATGCCCTTCTCGGCGATCGACCGTGACAGGGTCGTCGTCGCGTTGAGGTGGGCGAACGCGCTCGCGGGAGCCGGGTCGGTCAGGTCGTCGGCCGGGACGTAGATGGCCTGGATCGAGGTGACCGAGCCCTTGCGGGTCGAGGTGATCCGCTCCTGCAGCTGCCCCATCTCCGAGCTCAGGGTCGGCTGGTAGCCCACCTGTGAGGGCATCCGGCCGAGCAGCGCGGACACCTCCGAGCCGGCCTGCACGAACCGGAAGATGTTGTCGATGAACAGCAGCACGTCCTGGCCCTCCTGATCGCGGAAGTACTCCGCCATGGTCAGGCCGGTCAGGGCCACGCGCATGCGGGCTCCGGGAGGCTCGTTCATCTGGCCGAACACGAGCATCGTCTTGTCGATGACGCCCGACTCCTTCATCTCCAGCCACAGGTCGTTGCCCTCACGGGAGCGCTCGCCGACGCCGCAGAAGGCCGACAGACCGCCGTGCTCCTGGGCGAGGTTGTGGATCAGCTCCTGGATGATCACCGTCTTGCCGACGCCGGCACCGCCGAACAGTCCGACCTTGCCGCCCTGGGCGTAGGGCGCCAGCAGGTCGATCACCTTGATCCCGGTCTCGAACATCTCGGTGGTGGGCGTGAGCTGCTCGACCGTCGGGGCCGGCCGGTGGATCGGCCAGCGCTCCACGTCGTCAGAAAGCGGCTCGCCCTGGTCGATCGGGTCGCCCAGCAGGTTGAAGATGCGGCCCAGGGTCTCCTGACCCACGGGCACGGAGATCGGGGCGCCGGTGTCGAGCACCTCGGTCCCGCGGGACAGGCCGTCGGTGGAGTCCATCGCCACCGCGCGGACGCGGTCGTCACCCAGGTGCTGCTGAACCTCGCAGACCAGCACATCGCTCGCGCCGATCTCCATGTCCTCCTCGGCCTTGGCGGCCTCGGGACGCGCGATCGTGATCGCGTGGTTGATCTCCGGCAGCTTGTCCGGGAACACGGCCTCTATCACCACGCCTTGGATCTCCTCGATCCGCCCGACGTTGCGCTCCTTGGGCCGCGCCTCTTCGCTGGACCGTTCAGTTGTGGCTGACATTCAGATCTCCGATCTCGCTCTCAAAAGTTCTCGTGTTCGGCCCATCGCTACCCGCCGAGGCCCTCGGCTCCCGCCACTACCTCCATGATCTCCTGCGTGATCTCGGCCTGGCGGGCCCGGTTCATCTGCAAGGTCAGATCCTCGATCAGCTCGCCCGCGTTCTCTGACGCGTTGCGCATCGCCGTCATCCGGGCGCCGTGCTCGGAGGCGGTGGACTCGAGCAGCGCCCGGTAGATCGAGATCTCCACGTAGTCTGGCACCAGGCGGCGAAGGATCGCCTCGGCGCTGGGCTCGTACTCCGGCGTGGCCTTGCGCTCCGGATCGGACGTCGAGCCGGACCCGCCGCGGCCGTCGGATCGCTCCTCGCCGTCGGAATCATCGTCCTCCTCCATGATCGAGGCCTGCTGGAGGGGCAGCAGCGTCTCGCGCCGTACGACCTGGGAGATCGGCGAGACGTAGCCGTTGTAGAAGATCTCCAGCCGGTCGACGTCACCGTCGATGTAAGCCGCCATCACGCGCTCGGCGATCCGCCGGGCGTCGGCATACGCCGGACGGTCGGTGAAGCCGGTGAAGGACTCGGCCACGTGGAGCCCGCGGAAGTTCAGCGACGAGGCGGGACGGCGCCCCGAGGCGAAGTACACGGCCCGGTGCCCGTCCTGCTCGTGCTCGCGCCCGGCGGCCACGCCGGCGCGCACCACCTGCGAGTTGAATGCGCCGGCCAGCCCGCGGTCCCCGGCCACGACCAGCAGGCCGACAGTCGAGACGGACTCGTGCTCGGCCAGGATCGGCATGTTGGCGACGTTGCCCGCCGCCTCCGAGGCCTCGCGGGTCATCCGCCGGATCGCGTCGGCATACGGACGCAGGTGCTCGATCCGCTGCTCGGCCCGGCGCAGCCGTGCCGCCGCCACCATCTCCATGGCTCGGGTGATCTTCTGGATGTTGCCGACCGCCGAGATGCGGTTGCGGACGTCTCGCTGGGTTGCGGCCATGCCTGGTGTCCTCGCAAGCGGGCGGCGCTAGGCCGCCTTGCGCTCCTCCACGTCGTCGTCCTCCAGCGGATGACCCTCCTCGTCGAGGTCGTATCCGAAGTCCTCGGCGTACTGCTTGACCGCCTCGTCGACCGCCTTCTGGGTCTCGTCGGACCAGTCGCCACCGGCGATCTTCTCGAGCAGATCGCCGCTCGACGCGCGCACCGCGTCGTTCAGCCCGGCCAGGAACTTCTCCACCTTGCCGACGACGATCCGGTCCAGATAGCCGTTGGTGGCCGCGAAGATCTGCACCACCTGGTCCTCCACGGGCATCGGGTCGCGCTCGTTCTGGTTGAGCGTCTTGACCAGGCGCTCACCGCGGGCCAGCGTCCGCTGGGTCTCGGGGTCGAGCTCGGAGCCGAACTGGGAGAAGGCCTCCAGCTCGCGATACTGCGAGAGCTCCAGCTTCAGGCGGCCGGCCACCTTACGCATCGGGCCGATCTGGGCCGCACCACCGACCCGGGACACCGAGATTCCGACGTTGATCGCCGGGCGCACGCCGGAGTAGAACAGCTTCGGCTCCAGGAAGATCTGCCCGTCGGTGATCGAGATCACGTTGGTCGGGATGTAGGCGGACACGTCGCCTGCCTGGGTCTCGATGATCGGCAGCGAGGTCAGCGAGCCGCCGTCGAGGTCGTCCGATAGCTTGCACGCGCGCTCCAGCAGCCGCGAGTGCAGGTAGAACACGTCGCCCGGGTAGGCTTCGCGGCCCGGCGGCCGGCGCAACAGCAGCGACATCTGCCGGTAGGCGTAGGCGTGCTTGGTCAGATCGTCGTAGATCGTCAGCGCCGCCTTGCCGTTGTACAGGAAGTGCTCGCCCATCGCGCAGCCCGCGTAAGGAGCCAAGAACTGGATCGGCGCCGCCTCGTCGGCCGCGGCCATGACGATGATCGTGTTCTCCAGGGCGCCCGCCTCCTCGAGCGTGGCGGCCAGCTGCACGACCGTCGCCTTGCGCTGACCGATCGCCACGTACACGCAGATCAGGTCGCGGTCCTTGTTGTTGATGATCGTGTCGAGCGCGATCGCCGTCTTGCCCGTCTGGCGGTCGCCGATGATCAGCTCGCGCTGGCCGCGGCCGATCGGGATCATCGAGTCGATCGCCTTCAGCCCGGTGAGCATCGGCTCCTTGACCGGCTGGCGCTGGACCACGCCGGGGGCCTTGTGCTCGGCCGGGCGGAACTCGCTGGTGCGGATCTCGCCCTTGCCGTCCAGAGGGTTGCCCAGCGGATCGACGATCCGGCCCAGCATCTCCTCGCCCACCGGGATCTCCAGCAGCCGCTTGGTGCGCCGCACCGTGTCGCCCTCCACGATCCTCTCCCACTCACCGAACAGCACGGCGCCGACGTTGTCGGACTCCAGGTTCAGCGCCAGCCCGGTGACGCCGTGGGGGAACTCGAGCATCTCGAAGGACATGCAGTTCTCCAGGCCGTGAACGCGGCAGATGCCGTCGGCCACGGACAGCACTGTCCCGACCTCGGCCAGGTCGGCGCTGGAGGTATCGAGCCCTTCGATCCGGCTCTTGAGGATGGCGGTGATCTCGTCTGGCTTGATGTCCATGTGTCGGTTCAGGGCTCCTTCAGGCCTAGGCCTGGGCTACTTGTCGGCGAAGTTTTTCGAGTCGGGTGCGGATCGAGGCGTCGAGGATGAAGTTGCCCACGCGCAGCACGACGCCGCCGAGGATGTCAGGGTCTACGTGGCTGGAGAGCTCGATCTGGTCGCCGGTCTGCTCCCCGATCTGCTTGCCGATGCTCTTCAGCGTCTGGGGATCGAGTTCGATCGCACTGGTCACCTGCACCGGCAGCAGCTTGTTGACCTTGTCCCACATCTCCTCGAACCGGGTGCGGATCCGGAAGATGACGGGCATCCGGTGACGCTCGATCAGCGCCTCCAGGAAGTTCATGAAGGCCTCGTCGGCACCGCTGATCCCCCGGCGCAGGCCGTCCTTCTTCTCCTCGGTGGAGAAGTACGGGGAGAAGAAGAACACCGCCAGCTCGCGGTCCTCCTGGAGCGCGTCGGTGAACTGGTTCAGCTGCTCGCGCACGGTGTCCAGCTTGTCCTGCTCGGTGGCCACCTCGAACAGCGACCGGGCGTATACCTCGGCGATCTCTTCCATGGCGTTTGCTCTCGTAGCTCCGGCTTGGGGCTCGGAGCTACTCGGCCCCTCCGGCCAGCGCACTGAAGTCAAGCTCGCCGAGGGCCTCCTCGACCAGGCGACGCTGATCCTCGTCGGTGAGCGTCTTGCGGGTGACCTTCTCGGTGGCCATGATCGTCAGGTCCGCGACCTCGCGGCGGATCTGGTCGATGGCGCGGCGGGTCTCGGCCTCGACGTCCTTGCGCGTCTGCTCCAGCAGCCGTTCGCGCTCGGCCCGGGCGGTCTCCTTGGCCTCCTTCTCGTGGGCCTCGGCCGCCTTGCGAGCGCGGGTGATGATCTCCTCGGCCTGCTCGCGCGCCTCCTTGAGGCGCTCGCGATAGTCGGCAAGCACCTCCTCGGACTCCTGGCGCATCTGGTCGGCCTGATCGATCGAGTCCTCGATCGTGCGGGCTCGCTTGTCGAGCGCGCTGCCGATCAGCGGGAACACCCACTTCCAGAGGATGAACAGCGACACGGCAAAGACGACCAGCGTCCAGACCATGATCCCCACATTGGGGAGGATCAGGAACGAGCCGCTGCTACTGGCGAAGGGGACGATCATCGGCGCTTAGAGGAAGAAGGCGATGAACCCGCCGACCAGGCCGTAGAAGAACGTGGCCTCGGTGAGGGCGAAGCCCAGCCACTGATCGCGCTCGATGTCCTGGCGCAACTCAGGCTGGCGCGTCTTGGCCTGGATCGAGGCGTTGAACACGAGGCCGATACCCGCACCGGCGCCGGCGGCGCCACCCGCGGCACCCACGCCCAACGCGATCGACTGCAGACCCTTCTGAGCGGTCGTTTGAACGGATGCCGCCGCCGCCCCGAACACCGGGTGGAGAAGACTGATTAAGTGCACAAGCATTACTAGATGGCTCCTTGTGTGATTAGTGGCTCTCGACAGAGCTACCCAGGTAGATGGCCGTCAAGATCGCGAAGATGAACGCTTGGAGTCCCGCGATCAGCACGGCTTCAAAGAGGAAAATCAGGATCCCGAACGGCAGCAGTGCCCACGAGATGACCGGCAGCCCGACGAGCACGCCGAGCTCCCCGCCCATGAACGCGATCAGCAGGTGCCCGGCCAGCAGGTTCGCCCAGAGCCGGACGGTCAGCGAGATCAGTCGCAGGAAGACGGAAAGGATCTCGATCGGGAAGATCAGCAGCACGATCGGGCCCTTCACTCCGCCCGGCATCAGGCTCTTGAGGTAGCCGCGCAGGCCGTGATGGGCTCGGAGGCCCTCGTAGTTGAACAGGATGAACACGCCGAGCGCGAGGATCAGGGGAAACGCGACATTGGTGTCAGCCGCGTAAATCTGGAACGACGGGATTTGCGCCCCGAACAGGTTGAACTTCTCCCCCGAATTGACCGGGAGCGGGATATAGCCGATCAGGTTCGAGACGAGGATGAACACGAAGATGGTCGCGATCAGCGGGAAGTACTTCTTCGTCATGCCCTCGTCGAGGTTCCCCCTGGTCAGGTCGAGGTTGAAGCTGTAGAACCACTCAACCGCCGCCTGGAGCCGGCTCGGGCGCTGCCGCAGTCGCCGGGCGACGAGGAACATCACGCCCATCGTGATGCCGACCGTCAGCAACAGGTACAAGACGCCCTTGTTGAAGGCGATCGGGCCGAGCTTGAACCAGGTGTCAAGCTTGAACTCGTCGATCGGCGAGAACGCACCGGTCGCCACCGTCGCGGCCTTCTGCGACTTCAGGCCGTACACGGCGGCGAAGAAGATGATCCCGCCCAGCCAGACGGCGCCGACGGCGTAGAGGCCCTTGCGCACCGGGCTCATCGGCTTCTTGCCATTGGCCTTGGGCTGCTGTTCGCCCCCGGCCTTGGGGGCAACCTTCGGTGCGTCGGCGACCGCGCTCATGACTTCACCCGGCTCGGCGGCGGTCCGCTCAGCAGCTTCACCACGAACGCGATCGAGTAGGCGCAGAAGATCACGATCGCCGCCGTCAAGCCGTCGGCACGATGGCCGGCGACACCCGCGATGATGATCGCACCGGCCAGGAGCCAGACACGACCGAACGACCCGAACAGGCGGGCGCCGACCGCCCTCTGCGGATCGGCGATTCGTGCCGTCAGCCTGTACTCGTTGGCCTGGATCACGCGCTGCACGATCCAGCCGGCCGAGCCCATCACGTAGCCGAACACGGGCGCGCCCAGCGCCAGCGCCGGGATCGCGGCGATCACCACGACCACCACATCGAGGTACCGACGGATGGGCATGGATCGCGACTGAGAGACGGCCTCGGCTCCTACCGCCAAGGCCGGCCCCCATGCGGGTGAGGAGGCAGCTGCGATCGCCCAAGGCCGGATTGCGAAAGCGTCAAGCTTCGCTCGTCGTCAAGGGCGGTTTGATACAAAGTCTGCATAGTCCGTAGGGCGGTCACATCGCCACGGAAGGGCCGCGGATGGTAGCCGATTAAGCGGGTGTTATGTCCCGCCGCTTGCTGCTGGGGCAGGCCGACCGTAGCAGGGGTGCGGGGGGCGCCGAGTCACATCGCGCCGAAGCGTTTGATCACCAACCGGACGGCCACGCCCAGGCCGATCAGGAACCCCGCGATGAGGCCGGGAACGAGCGCTCCCAGGGCGGCACCGATCGCCGCTCCGACCCCGGCGCAGGCGGCGTTTGCGGCGAGCATCAGGAAGCCGGCGCCGGCGGCGTCGCGCCCGGTGACCCGGCGCTGGGGCTCAGGCATGCGGCTAGCCGTGGACGAGTCGCCCGCTGCCCGCGGGACGACCGCCGCGCTGACTGCCCTGGGGCAGACGCGGCTTGGGCAGCTGTCCCTCCGCCCACATCGCGGCCACGAACGCCCTGGGGATGCCCAGGCGTCCCTCGTAGACGAAGTAGCGGGCCTCCCAGCGCGGGAAGAACTTGGCGTTGAACTTGTAGAGGCTCTCGATCTGGAAGAACCGGTTGAGCTTCTTGGCCAGCTTTCCGATCGCTCTCTCGATCGCGTTCTCCGGGCTGTGCATGAACCGGGCCGCGGTCGCGAAGTTGAGCGACATCTCCTCCAGACCGCGGTCGCGCAGGTGGGCCACCGCCTCGGTGACCATGAACTCGGTCAGTCCGTTGGGGGTGTCCGGATCGCGGCGCATGAACGACAGCGACACGGCCGGACGCCCGTAGCACGGAACGAAGTGCAGGACCCCGCGAATTTCGCCTCCCTCGTCACGGGCCAGGACGAACAGCGTGTCCTCCTCCCACTCGCCGCGGATCGAGTCCATGGCCATCGAGAAGCCGCGCTCCGGAGCTCCCTGGCGACCCAGCTCGAGCACGTGCTCGACCGCCCGGAGCGTCTCGTCGTCCAGCGTGCGGAACGTCCGCAGCTCAGAGGTGAAGCCGGCCTTGGTCAGGCGGCTGACCGACTGGCGCACCTTGCGGATCGGCCGCCCTTCCAGTGAGAAGCGGCGCAGTTCGATCACCGCCTCGTCGCCCAGGTAGATCGTCCGCAGGCCGAGCCCGTCGTACAGCGGCAGCATCGCCTCGCTCGCCCCCACCGCGCCGAGCTTGAGCCCGCGCGCCCGGGCAAACGCCCTCACCTCGAGGAGGAGATCGGCGAACGCATCAGGCGGGCCGACCGGGTCACCGGACAGCAGCAGCACGCCCGCCTCCACCCGGTAGCCCACGAACGAGCGCCCGTCGCGGCTGAAGAACAGGTGCTTGTCGGGACGCAGCTTGAAGAAGGACAGCGTGTCCCGGCCGTGCTCACGGATCAGTTCGGCGGCTCGCCGCCTGACGATCGGCCCGGGCAGCGACCGCGGCGCCGTGAGCGGCCGGAAGATCACGTAGGCGATCCCGATCAACGTGCCAAGTTCCGCCAGATGCACGGCGAGCGGGATCCATGCGAAGCTCACGTGGTGGTCGAACGCGGCGGCGGTGTGCCGCTCGAACCGCAGCGGGCCATGACTGAAGCGCAGCAGGTCCCACGTCTCTCGGGCCACGGTGCCGAACGACGGATGGCCTTCGGAGGCCCACGAGGCGAGGCTGACGACGGCCAGGCCGACGGCGCCTAGCAACGGCACCCGCCAGACCGCCGAGCGCAGGCTGATCGGCTCGTGAGCGACCCCGAAGGCCGCCCGGCCCCAATACAGCATGGCCGCCGAGACGCAGCTCAGGATCGCCTCCTCCCAGTCCAGGCCCTTGAGCAGGTTGACCACGCCCAGCACGAGCATGAGGACGATCGCCGCCTGAAGCGCTCGCCGCCGGCGCTTGAGCAGGTACGGCGCTATCAGCAGCAGAGCGGCCCCCGCCGGCAGCGCCAGCGCATGGAACACCCGCATCGTCTCAACCGCCTCGAACTGCAGCAGCAGATGTCCGCGCCAGCGGATGTTGGGCGTCAGCGCCGAGGCGACGTTGACCAACCCGACCAACGCGGTGACGGCCGCGCTCAGGCGCGGGATCCAGGACTTCGGCTTGGGTTCAGATGCGGTCAAAAGCGCGCGCGGGTGTGCGTTTCTGGGACTGGCCCGTATGGGGGCCTCGGCAGATGGGGGCCTGGATGGCCCGCACGTCGCGAGACCTGAGGACTGACCCTGACTCTACGTTGTTATCGGCGTTTGGTTACGCCAAGCACAGCCCGCTTCCTGCTTGGCTCCCCGCGGGGTTCGCCGCCCGACTGGCCTTTAGGTGGGTGTTATGCGTCCTGCGCCAGCCGCTCGCGCACCAGCCGCTGCTTCTGGGACAGCTCGCGTTCGAGCGACTTGAGCTCGGCCAAGCGTTTGCGCACCAGTTCGAGCTGGCCGCCGATATGGGTCAGGGCCTGTTCCCGCAGAGCCCGGCGGTGGGCCGGATCCTCGGCCGTTTCGAGCTCCTTGCGGATCTCGGCCCGGGCTGTCTCGGCATCAACCAGCTGGGCGAGCTGGTCCAGGGTCAGTCCGAGCAGGTCCCGTAGCCGCAGCACCTCCTTGACCCGGTCGACGTCAACCTGGGTGTAGGCGCGGTGCTTGCCCTGCTCACGGGCGGGCTCACGGCCCAGCAGCCCGATCTCCTCGTAGTAGCGGATCGTGCGCGGCGTTGTCCCGGTCAGCTCGGCGACCTCGCCGATCCGCATCAGGCGTTCGTGGGTGGCGCTCATGGATCTCTCGCAATCCTTACGTCAACGGCAGATTAGCAGCGGTTTTGCTACTCGAACCAGGCCACGGTGGCCAGCACGAGGAAGGCACCGATCAGCGCCGCCCCCTCGAACGGGGTCCCGAACCCGTCGTTGGTGATCTGCCACACGATGATCGCGGTTCCGAGCAGCGCCCCGATGTACACCGGCTGCAGCGTGAAGGTCAACCGCGAGGCGGTGAGCAGCGATACCAGGACGAGGGCCGGCCACAAGAAGGCCGCGATCTGGGCCACCGAGTTCTTGACCACCGAGATAGCCAGATCGGCCTGCTGCTTCCAAGCCAGCGCGATTCCCGCCGTGTTCTCCACCGCGTTGCCGGCGATCGCCACGATCACCAGTCCCGCGAACGCCTGGGAGATGTGAAGCTTGTGGATCGTCGGCTCCAGCGCATGCACGAACCAGTCCGATACGAAGGCAGAGCCCACGCCGGCGGCCACCAGCAGGCCCAAGCTGACTACCAGCGGCAGACGGGTCTGCGCCCCGGTGTCCTTACTGGCCTGGTCGCCGCCCAGATACTGGGGCAGCCACACCGCGTAGATGCACAGCAGAACGACGGCTCCCACGATCGAGATCGTCTCGCTGTGGTGGCGGGCGTGATCGCCGGCCGTGTTGACCAACCCGAGCAGCACGATGATGAACGAGGCGACCAGCAGCAGGGTGGTCGTGTCCTTGGGCAGCGTCGCGTCGAAGCTCATCCGCCGGACACCGGATCTCACCGCTCCGGCGATCAGCACCAGGCCGAGCACGAGCAGCGCGTTGACCAGGATGGAGCCGAGGATGGCCGTCTGGGCCACGACGGTGTCGCCGGCCTCCAGGGCGAAGATGACGACGAAGAACTCGGGCAGGTTGCCCACCGTCGACTGTAGGACGCCGGTCACGCCCGGGCCGTAGCGAGCCCCCACCTGCTCGGTCCCCAGGGACACCGCCCAGGCCTGTCCGGCCAGCGCCAGCGCCGCCACCACGAATGCCACCACCTCGGGTACGCCCGACAGGTAGCGGGTCAGCCCCGCCAGGACGGTGAGCAGCACGACGAGCGCAACGAGGCCTCTCTCGATTCGAGACAGGCCCTGCATCTGCGCTGCCGGTTCAGCCCGTGTCTCCGCGACGGGAGGCGACTACCCCACCCTCTCGAACTCGCCGGTCTCCACGTCGCGCTGAACCTCCTCGTCGATGTCGTCCTCGCTGGTGCCGGGGTCCGTCCGGCGCAGCTGGGCGGCGCGCAGGCCGCGGAACTTGAGGATTTCCAGAACGTAGACCAGATACACGCTGGCCGCCAGCGCAAACAGCAGGATGCCGCCCATCACCAGGCTCCAGCCCAGCCGGTAATGGCCGTGGTGCTGGGGATCGAATGGCACGAAGCGCAGCGCCAGAGCCACCCCAGCCAGCATCAGCGTCCAGGCGTACAGGTAGGCCACCGTCTTGCGCGGGCTGAACCCGATCCGGGCCATTCGATGGTGGAAGTGGTTGGCATCCGCCGACCACGGCTTGCGCTTGTACTTGAGGCGCTTGGCCACCACGAAACTGGTGTCCATGAACGGCACGGCGAGGATCAGCAGCGGGAGCGCCAAGGCCACCAGGGTGGGCGTCTTCAGGGTGCCGACGACCGACACCACTCCCAGCAGATAGCCGAGTAGGTTCGACCCTGAATCGCCCATGAACACGGAGGCCGGCGGGAAGTTGTAGATCAGGAAGCCGCCCGCGGCCCCGGCTGTGCAGGCAGCGATCAGCGCCGCTCCCACGGCGCCCCCGGGCAACGCGAACACGATGATCGTGAAGACGATTCCGTCGATCGTGCACAGCCCTGCGGCCAGCCCGTCGACCCCGTCGGAGAAGTTGACCACGTTCATCAGGCCCACGAGCCAGATCGCACTCAGCACCCCTCCTTCGTGAGGGAACTGCAGGTTCCCGATGAACGGGAGGGTCAGATCGTCCACGCGAACGCCACCGGAGACGGCGATGATGGCCGCCGCGATCTGTCCCGCGAACTTGACCGGAGGCGACAGGGCTCGCCAATCATCCACCGCCCCAACCAGCGCGATCAGCACCGCACCGACGATGACCGCCCAGGTATGCACGGTTCCCCCCGAGCCGTGGGGCGCGTGCGGCGGGGGGCGCAGCGTGATCGTGCCCGGCAACCAGATCGCCGCCGCCACGAGCACCCCGACGAGGATGGCCAGGCCGCCCAGCTTGGGAGTCGGCTTCTGATTCAGCCCCCGCGCGCGGGGAAAGTCGATGGCACCGACCCGCCGCGCCAGGCGGGCGGCCAGCGGGGTCAGCGCGGCGGAGATGCCCATCGCGACCGCGAATGCGAAGACGGCGTGCCAGTAGCGCATGACGACGGCCATAGCATGCCAGCCGGAGACGTCTGATCTCGGTAATACTGCGACACCACCGGCGCCCGGTCACGCCGCCAGAGCCGCGGCGAGTCTGGCGATGACCCCAAGCGGCTCCTCCTCCAGCTGTCGCCCGGTGATCCTGATCACCCGGTAGCCCTGTGCGACGAGGTCCTGATCGCGGCGGCGGTCACGCTCGAACGCCCGCCGGTCGGAATGGAACTTGAAGCCGTCGAACTCCACGACGAGCTTCTGATCCAGCCACACCATGTCCACCTCGTGCCCGACGATCCGGTGGTTCGTCAGCGGCCGCGGCAGGCCGGCTGCCGCGATCAGGTCGAGCAGTTTCCGTTCATAGTCAGACCGGGTGCGGGCAAAGCCGCCGCGGTCGAGGAGGTGGCGCACGGCGACCACGCCGGGATTCCTGGCAGGTGCGCGTTCCATGGCCTGCCGAATCTGCTGGGTTGTGGCGAGCCGCTTCGCCAGACAGATCGCGAGCACGTCCTCCATCTCCAGCAGCGTAAGCACGGCGGCCAGATCGACCACAGTCCTGGCCGGAGACGTGACCGGAACGCCACGCCTCCATCTGACATCCCGTCCGTCCAGGTGATCTACGCGATGGATGACGACCCCCTTCTGCGAATGGGCGCCTCGCCCGACGAGCATCACCTCGGGCCTGGGTGGGAGCTCATCAAGCATCTCCCACAGAGCTCCCGCCGCGCGGCCGCCGGCCACCGCGTCGCCGGCGAACAGCAGGACCGCCGCCATCGTCGCCGTCCACTCGTCTGCGCGTGGCGGATCGATCAGGTAAACAGCGCGATGAAGCAGGCGATACCGCTGCGTCTTCAGGCGATGCCGGATGGCGCCACGCCCGATCCCGGCCGCCAACAGTTGCTCTCGATGCATGCAGGCGTGCTGCAACAACGCAACGCGCGCCAACTCCAGTGACCCCGTCTCCCGAACGTGCTCTAGCGCGCACGCTGCGCCCACGATCGGTTGATTTCGCGCTGGGGCACGCTTTTGGTGCTCGGGCGCGCAATCGACGCCCATCTCCTCCACTCTGCGCGCTTGAGCACGTTCCACGCCCTAAAGAGCGCACTACCGCCCCGAATCCACCCCCTTCACTGCCAAACTCGACCAAGCGCGGCCTAGAAAGGCCGCAACGAGCGATCTAGGCAGTCAAAGCGCCGGCCCCCAGCCCCGCATACAGCGGGTACCGGTCGGCGATCGCCCCCGCCCGCTCACCGAGCTCACGGGAACGCGACTCGAAGTCACCCGGCTGGAGAGCCGAGGCCAGGATCTCCCCCACCTCGACGAAGTCGTCGTGCTGGAGACCCCGGGTGGCGAGGGCCGGGGTGCCGATTCGCAGTCCGGAGGTGACCATCGGCGGGCGAGGATCGAACGGGACCGCGTTGCGGTTGACGGTGATCCCGATCGAGTGCAGGCGGTCCTCGGCCTGCTTGCCGTCGAGCTCGGACTCGCGCAGGTCGCACAGCACCAGGTGGACATCGGTGCCGCCGGTCAGCACGCTCACGCCACCGCCGGCGTTCAGCAGCGCCGCGCCCACCGCCCGCGCGCCGTCCAGCGTCCGGCGCTGGCGCTCCCGGAACGGCTCGGACATGGCGATTCGAAGGGCCACCGCCTTGGCGGCGATGGCGTGCTCCAGGGGCCCGCCCTGCTGGCCGGGGAAGACGGCCGAGTTGATCTTCTTGGCGTACTCCTCGCGGCACAGGATCATGCCCGAGCGGGGCCCGCCCAGCGTCTTGTGAATCGTCGTGGTCACGACTTCCGCGTAGGGCACGGGGCTCGGGTGCAACCCCGCCGCCACGAGCCCGGCGAAGTGCGCCATGTCGACGACCAGGTAGGCCCCGACCTCGTCGGCGATCTCCCGGAACCGGGGGAAGTCCAGCTGACGCGGGTACGCCGACCAGCCGGCCATGATCATCTTCGGCCGATGCTCGCGGGCCAGCTCCGCCACCTGATCCATGTCGATCAGCGACGTCTCGCGATTGACCTCGTAGGCGACGATGTTGTACAGCCGACCCGAGACATTGATCTTCATCCCGTGGGTGAGGTGGCCGCCGTGGGCCAGAGCGAGGCCCATCAAGGTGTCGCCGGGCTCGAGCAGCGCCTGGTAGACGGCGGTGTTGGCCTGTGCGCCGGCGTGCGGTTGCACGTTGGCGTGCTCGGCGCCGAACAGCTCCTTGGCTCGGTCGATGGCCAGCTGCTCGATGATGTCCACGTACTCGCAACCGCCGTAGTAGCGCTTGCCCGGGTACCCCTCGGCGTACTTGTTGGTGAGCACCGAGCCCTGGCATTCGAGCACCGAGACGGGCACGAAGTTCTCCGAGGCGATCATCTCGAGCGTCCGCTGCTGGCGCTCCAGCTCGTGACCGAGCGCCTCCGCGACCTCAGGGTCGACATCGGAGACGGGCAGATTGAAGAAGTCGGGCGGCAACTCGACGCTCATCGGCCGCGAGACCATACCAGCGGCCCAGGCGGTCTTACCAGCATCGCTTCGGTCCGGACGCCCGCCGGTCAGACCGGAGCGGCCACGATCACGGCCAGGTCATCCTGCTCCCAAGCCACATCCACTCTGAACCCGGCCGCCCTGAGCCACGCCACCTGGTCGGCCACGGTGTCTGGCTTGTCGTAGCCCGGCGAAAGTGACACGGGCTGGGCGGCCGGGCGGGACGGAATCACCACGTCGCCCAGCAGAAACCGGCCTGCCGGGCTGACCACGCGGCGCACGCGCCGGAACAGATCCGCCTTCTCGGCCCCGTCCAGGTGATGGACGCAGAGCGCGCTGACGACCAGGTCGAACTTCTCCTCCGGAAGCGGGTCCTGGAGGCGCCCGACCCGCAGCGAAGTCCGGCCATCATCCATGCGCCGCCGTGCCTCGGTCAGCATCGACTCGCTCTCGTCGATGCCGACCAGGGACGCCTCCGGGTGGTGTTCGAGCAGCCGAAGCGCCGTCTCCCCCGTCCCGGTTCCGAGATCGAGGATGCGCCGCACCGAGCCGCCCGAACCGGCGCGGGCGACCTGCTCCTGGAACTCGTCGTAGAGCGGGATGTCCTCCCGGATCACGGAGGCGTAGTTGGGCGCCACAAAGTGGAAGTGCGGCATCAGCACCTCCCGCAGCCCGTCCTCGCTGACCGCCCCCGGGCGGACGATCGCCCAGAAGCCGTCCTTCTCGTAGTCGCGCAGGTCGACCACGGTGGAGGACGTGCCGGGCAGCTCACCCCCGTCGATCACCAGGTCGGCGGCGTGGCGCAGGACCTCGGGCACGTCCTCGAGCCGGCGCGCGTCCACCCCGCCGGCCAGGTTCGCACTCGATTGCATGACCGGGACGCGTGCGCCCGACAGCTGCGGGACGGACACCACGCGCAGGCCCAGGGTGTCCGGGTCAGCCCCGCAGGCCAGCGGGAACAGGTGCTCGGGGTTGGGCAGCAGGGCGGTGACGCCGCCCGGCATGAGAGACTGCAGCGCCGTCCGCGTGCGGGATCCCAGGGGACCAAGCGAGCCTGAGATGGCGGCCAGCGCGGCGTCGAGGTCGAAGAACATGACCGCCGAGGCCTTGGCGGGAGGGCGGTGCTTGAGCTCGTACAACCTGGCGATCGCCTCGGCATCCGAGGGGTCACAGGCCAATCCATAGACCGTGTCGGACGGGAACAGCACGACCCCGCCGTTGCTGATGCAGCGTTCGAAGCGGCCGGCCATCTCGGTCCGGGCGGGCACGTCCGCTGTCACCGCCGGCCCACGATCACGCGCTCGATGCCGGCCAGATCCCGGCGCCGCAGAACCGAAGCGAACCCGCCACCCGTCAGCAGATCGGCCACATCATCGGCCTGCCCGGCCCCGATCTCCAGACCGAGCAGCCGGACATCGTCTCGCGATCCGGCCTGATCGACCAGTCGCCGCACCACCTCGGTCCCCTCCTCCCCGGCGAACACCGCCCCGGCGGGCTCGTAGCGCACGATGTCAGGCGCCAGCACCTCTTCCGAGGCCACGTAGGGCAGGTTGGCCACAACCGCGTCGTACCCGCCACCGTCCAGGAGGTCGCTGACAATCCACCGAACGTCCAGCCCGAGCCGTTCACCGTTCGCCCGCGCCACGGCCAGAGCATCCGGATCAACATCCAGACCGGTCAAGTCAAGATCGGGACGCTCATCCTTCAGCGCCAGCGCCACCGCCCCGCTGCCGGTACCCACGTCGGCGACCCGGGCGCCCTCAGGCACCAGCTCCCCCGCCATCTCCACGAGCAGCTCGCTCTCCGGCCGCGGGATCAGCACCCGCCGGTCCACGGCCAGGGTGAGGCGGCAGAACTCCCGGCGGCCGAGGATGTAGGCCACCGGCTCACGATCAAGACGACGGGCCAGCAGCTTCTCGAAGCGCGAGCGAGCCTCGCTGTCCACCGGATCGCGTGACCCCGTCACCAGCGCTGCCCGCGACACTCCCAGCGCCTCGGCCAGCAACAGTTCCGCGTCCAGGCGCGGCGTGTCACATCCCGCCTCCGCCAGCGCGGCGGCGCCTCGACTCAGCTCCTCACGCACCATCCTCAGGCGGCGCGCTCTTCCAGACGGCGCCGCTTCTCGTCGTCCTGAAGCGCGGAGGTCAACTCGTCCAGCTCTCCCATCAGGATCGCGTCCAGGTTGTGGACCAGGAGATTGATCCGATGGTCCTTCACCCGTTTCTCCGGGAAGTTGTAGGTCCGGATCTTCTCGGCCCGTTCGCCGGTGCCCACCTGGGCTGAGCGCGATGCGGCCTGCTCGGCCTGCTGCTCGGCCAGCGCCCGCTCGTACAGGCGCGCCCGGAGCACTCGCATCGCCCGCTCGCGGTTCTGCAGCTGTGACTTCTCGTCCTGCATCGATACGACGATGCCAGTCGGCTTGTGGGTGATGCGCACAGCGGAGTCCGTGGTGTTGACCGACTGCCCGCCTGGCCCCGAGGACCGGTACACGTCGATCTGCAGATCTCCGGGATCGACCTCCACCTCCACGTCGTCGGCCTCGGGCAGCACCGCCACGGTGGCCGTCGACGTGTGGATCCGCCCCTGAGACTCCGTCTCCGGAACCCGCTGAACTCGATGTGTCCCGCCCTCGAACTTGAACACCGAATACGCGCCGTCGCCTTTGACCGACAGGGTGTAGGTGCCATCGCCGATGCTCAGCGGCTCGGTCTTGAAACCGAGGCGCTCGGCGTAGCGGGTCAGCATGCGGTACAGATCGCCTGCCCAGATGCCCGCCTCGTCGCCGCCGGCACCCGGGCGGATCTCGATGATCACGTTCTTGTCGTCGTTGGGGTCGCGCTCGACCATGGCCAGGCGGATCTGCTCCTCCAGATCCCCCATCCGCTCCTGGGAGGTGCGCAGCATCTCGCGGAGCTCAGGGTCATCGCCGTCCTCGGCCATCAGCTCCCGGGCCCCGGCCGCGTCGTCGACCGCCCGAAGATATTCCGTGGCCAGCTTGGCGGCCGGCTCCAGCTCCCGGTAGGCCCGCGACGTCGCCGTGAAGCGCTCGCGATCACCGATCACGGCAGGGTCGGACAGCTCCGCCTGGAGTCCGCCGAACCGCGCCAAAATCTGTTCCGCCAGCTCATCGACCATGACCCCATCGAGTGTAAGAGCCTCCAGGAGGGCGGTCAGGCGACGACTTCGAGCCCGACCAGGTCCTCGGCGGTCATCTCGCCCGGGGTCTCCCGCTCGAGCACGGCCGACAGAGCGGCAATCGACACCGCGAGCTGGTCCAGATCGGGCTCGCGGGTGGTCAGACGCTGAAGCTGAAGTCCCGGGTACATGATCATCTGCACCCAGCGGCGCCGGCGGTTGCGCCCGGCCCACTTGATCACCTCGAAGGCCAGGCCGGCGACCACCGGAATTCCCACGATCCTGGTGAGGACCAGGATCCACCAGGCCGGCAGCCCGACCGGGGCGAACACGAAGATGGACAGGATCATCACGATCAGCAGGAAGCTCGTGCCGCAGCGTGGGTGCAGTCGGGAGTACAGCGCCGCGCGTTCGGGCACCAGGTCGTCCTCCGCCTCGTAGCAGGAGATCACCTTGTGCTCGGCGCCGTGGTACTCGAACACCCGGCGCAGATCGCGCATCTTGGAGAGCAGGAACAGGTAGCCGAGGAAGATCCCCGTCCGCAGGCAGCCCTCCACCAGCCAGAAGAGCAGCGAGGAGCCCAGCTGGTGCTTGATCAGGCTGGTCAGGGACACCGGAACGACGAAGAACAGCCCGACCGCGAACACCAGGGCCACGACGATCGTGCCGACCCACATGCCGCCCGAGATCTCCTTGTCCTCGCCATCCTCGCCCGCGATTTCCGCCATCTGGGCGTTGGCGGAGATGCCCAGGGCGCGGATGCCGATGGCCATCGAGTCGATCAGCGCGACCACGCCCCGGATCAGCGGCAGGCGCAGCACGCGCCGGCGGTGACTCGAGCGCAGATCGAACGTTTGGACCTCGATCGGCCCCAGGGACGCGGCACCATCGACGGTGAGCTCGTCTCCGGGCTCCCCATCAGAAGCGGCGCTGGCCTCGTCGGCCGGCGCCGGCTTGATCTCCGCGGGCGGCGGTTTGCGGACCGCCACCGCCCAGTGCTTCACCCCCCGCATCATCACGCCCTCGAGGATGGCCTGGCCGCCCACCGGGGCGTCGCGAGTGGCGGTCAGGCGCCCTTCCCCGACCGCCGCTTCGCTCACAGCACTACGCGCCGGTAGTGGAGCGGGCTCGACGGCCCTTGGCCACGCGGCGCTGGAAGCGCTCGACGCGACCGCCGGTATCGACCAGCTTCTGACGGCCGGTGTAGAACGGATGACAGGCGGAGCAGATCTCGACGTGGATCTCGCCCTTGGTAGACCGGGTGGTGAACTGGTTCCCGCAGGTGCAGGTCACGTTCGCCTCGACGTAATCAGGATGAATTGCCTTCATGGTCCTTATCAGGATAGCGGCCCGCTAGGCTGCCGAGGCGCTGCCCGTGGTGCCGGAAGGTGGCGGACACGTGGCGGTCAGGCTGGCCTCTGAGCGGCTGTAGACGTCGACGCGATCGTGCGGGTCGACCGTCACGACGGGCGGCTGTGTGCTGGCGCACAGGGGCCCGACCAGGCGGACCCACAGGCTCCGGTGGGCGCGGATGTGGATGACGCGACGGGTGTGCGTCGTGCCCTGATCGGCCAGCTGCACCTGGAAGGGTCCGGCGCCGGTCGCTCCGGCATCGTGGATCTGCGCCCGGTACACGTCGTCCTGGGCATTCGAGGAGTCCGGCAGGACGTCAATCGCCAGAACCTCCAGGTCAGGACGCAGCTCTGGCTGGTGGCAGATCCGGCCGGAACTCCGGCCGGAACGCACGGTGTGCGCGAGGATCTGGCCACCCGAGCCGATCCACCGGAACCCGACGGCGAACCGGTAGGCGGCCGGGGCGTACAGGTCACTGACCGTATGGATCACGCGCCAGGAATCGGACGTGCCCGCCAGCGACTTGGTCAGCCAGGTGTTCAGGCCGGTGCCGTGCACCGCGGTGAACGTCTGCCCCGGGGGGATCCGGCGCAGCAGGCGGAACCGGACCGCGACCTTGCTGGACCCGGTGATCGGGTGCACGAACGCGGTGGCGGCCACCCGGCGCCTGGCCGGGGCGAGCGCGTGGTGGCAGACGAGATCGCCGAGCGACGCGGGCAGGCTCGCGGAGGCGGCGCTGGCTCGAGTCGCAGCCGCCGCCACCCCGGCGCCCCACACCACCGCCGCGACGGCGCAGGCCGCGGCCGTCGCGGCCACCAGTACCTGGATCGGTCGCCGGTTCATGGTGGGTAGAACAAGCCCCGGGCCGCGAAGTTGCTGGCCCTCATCGGCCCACCCGACTCAGGTGATCGTGTACAGCGGCCCGTCGCCGCCCTCGGGCGGAGTCAGGCGCCCGCCCTTGGCCGTGATCGCGCCGCACTGCACGCAGTTGGTGTAATTGACGATCACGTCGACCGGACCCTCCTCGGGAGCGTCATCGGGGATCTCGTAGACGCCGGCCGGGCACATCCACCGCCACGTCTCGGCAATTTCGCGGGGGACGTGCTTCTCGAGCCGGATGTGGTTGGGCGCGTCGTCCCGGGTGGCGTTGCCCGAGATGTAGACGCTGGACAGCTTGTCGAAGGTGTACTTGCCGTCTGGCTTGGGGTACTCCTTGTTAGTGTCCCCGAGGAACATCGGCTCCGCATCGTCGCGGTGCCACGCCTGGCGGGCGAACGGCACGCGGCCCTTGGACATGATCGCCGGCCCGGCCAGCAGGCTGCCGCGGATGAAGCCCTTTTGGAAGGCCTGCCGCGTGTTGCGGACCTCGTAGAGCTCCTTGCCGACCGACGACTGCTCGATCGCCTCCTCGTAATCCGTCAGCGGCTTGCCGTCCTTGAGCGAGCGGTAGATCGCCTCGGCGGCCAGCATGCCCGAGCGGATGCAGTGGTGCACACCCTTGAGCGCCGCCGTATCGACCATCCCCCCGGCGTCGCCGACCAGCAGCGCACCCGGCATCGAGAGCTTCGGCATCGACCAGTAGCCCCCGCCGGGAAGCGCCTTGGCCCCCCACGCCACGCGCTCACCCCCGTCGAGGATCCCCCTGACCAGCGAATGGGTCTTGAACAGCTGGAGCAGGTCGTGGGCCGAGGTGGTGGCGTCGCGGTAGTTAAGGTCGACCACGAAGCCGATCGACACCAGGTCATCGCCGGTCTTCTCGTCCTTCATCGGGTAGATCCAGGTGCCACCCAGCTGGCCGTACTTGGGTGAGACGTGCATCGGCCACGGCTGGCTGAACGTGTGGATCACGCGGTCCAGCGGCTTCTTGACCTTCCAGACCTCCTTGACCCCCAGCTCCCAGACCTGCGGCTCGCGATGCTCGGCCAGGCCGAACTCCTTGATCGCCGTGCCGGTCAGATGACCCCAGCAGCCGTCGGCCAGCACCGTCACGTTCGCCTTGATATCGGTGCCGGGCTCGAAGTTGCGCAGCTCCTCGCCGTCCTTGCCGCGCCCCTTGTCGCCGGAGCGCACGCCGACCACGTGGCCGTCCTGCACGATCAGCTGCGTGGCCGAGGTCTCGGTGAGGATGTAGGCGCCGCCTTCCTCGGCCTGGCGCTGCTGAAAGCGAGCCATCGCCGCGACCGAGACGATCTCGTTGCCGTGGTTCTTGAAGTTCGGTACGAACGGGATCGGCACCGAGACCTTCGACTTGGCGCTGGTCAGCAGATAGACCGACTCCTTGGTCACCTCACCGAACGCGAAGCGCTCCTTGCGCCAGTCCTCCCGGCTCATCTCCGGGAACAGCTCCAGCAACGGCTGGGGTCGCATCACGGCGCCTGACAGGTTGTGGCCACCGCAGGTCTTGGCCTTCTCCAGAACGGCGACCGGCACCTCGCCCAGCGACTCCATCAGCTCGGGGTCATCACCCAGCAGCTGGAGCAGCCGATTGGCGCAGGCCAGGCCGGCGGTCCCACCGCCGACGATGGCCACACCCACATCGATCCGCTCGTCCTCTGAGTCGAGTCCTCGCTTGATGAACTCATCCACCGGTGCGACCGGAGGTGGGAACTCGCTCGGAGCGTACGGCCCGTGACCGTTGCTGGAAGCCATGGCCTCAGGACCCCTTCTTGGCCTTGATCGCCTCGGCCAGCTTGGGGACGATCTTGTTCAGATCGCCGACGATCCCCAGGTCGGAGAACTCGAAGATCGGCGCGTTGGCGTCCTTGTTGATGGCCACGATGTTCTCCGAGGACTGCATGCCGACCTTGTGCTGGATGGCTCCGGAGATCCCGGCCGCCAGGTACAGCTTCGGCGACACCGTCTTGCCGGTCTGCCCGATCTGGGCGGCGTAGGGATACCAGCCCGCGTCGACCACGGCGCGCGTGGCGGCCACGGCGGTGTTGCCGCCGAACGCCTTGGCCAGCTCGTCCATCAGCTCGAAGCCCTCGGCCTTGCCCAGGCCACGGCCTCCGGCCACGAGGATGTCCGCGCCCTCGATGTCCACGTCGGCGCCACGCTGCTCACCGCGCTGGACCATCTTGGCCTGGTTTGACCAGGGCGAGTACTCCACCTCGACATCGACCACCTCGGCGTCACCGGACCCGTCCTGGCGCAGCTCGAACGCGTTGATGCGGCCGATGATGATCCCCAGGTCGCCCTTGTAGCGCGACACGGAGATCTTGGAGTCGCCGAGGATCGGGCGCTCGGCCAGCAGCTCATCGCCGTCGGCCTTGATGCCGGTCACCTCCATGGTCACGCCGGCGTGCCTGCGCGCGGCCAGTCCGGCGCCGATCTCGAAGCCGAGCAGACCGCCGCCGAACAGCGCGTACTTGTGGCCGCCGTCGTCGATCACCTTGGCCATCACGTCGACGACCGGCTGGGCCAGCCCCTCGGTGCCCTTGGCGCGGAACACCTTTGTGGCGCCGTAGGAGCCCAGTGACGCACACAACTCGTCGTTGAGATCGTCGCCGCCGACCACGACGGCGTGGCACTCGCCACCGATCTCCTTGGCCCGGGTGGCGCCTTCGGAAACGGCGCCCAGCGAGTTCTTGTTGAACTCGCCGTCGTAGTGAAGAACGTAAGTCAGAACGTCAGCCATGGTTAGACCAGCTTCCTTTCCTCGAGCCAGGCGACGATCTTCTCGACCGTCTCGGTGGTGTCCTCGTCCTCGATGATCTGACCTGCCGCCTTGGCGGGAGGATCGTGGAAATCGCCGCACTGCACGCGCGAGCCCTCCTGGCCGACCAGCGAGGCGTCGATTCCGACATCGCCGGCGCTGACACTCTCGAGCGGCTTCTTCTTGGCGCCCATGATCGCCTTCAGCGACGGGTAGCGGGGCTCGTTGATGGCGTCGCCCACGGAGATCACGGCCGGCAGCTCCAGCTGCACGGTGTCGTAGCCGTACTCGGCCTGGCGCTCGCAGCGCAGGCCGCCGTCCTCTACATCCATCTGGATGACCTGCGTGAGCGAGGGCATCTTCAGGTGGTCGGCCACGACGGCGCCGATCGTGTAGCACTCGCCGTCGTCTGACTGCTGTCCGAGGAGCACCAGGTCGGGCGACTCCTTGGCCAGCGCCTGGGCCAACGCGTAGCCGGTGGCGGCGACATCGCTCCCGGCCAGGGACTCATCGCTCAGATGCAGGGAGCGGTCGGCGCCCAGCGACACCGCCTTGTGGAGCGCGCGCACGGCCGACTCCGGGCCCATCGTCACGGCCACGACCTCGTCGACCTCCACCGCGCCACCCTCGCGCAGCTGCATGGCCGCCTCGATGGCGTGCGTGTCGTAGGGGTTCAGGTTCTTCTCACCTGATCGGTCCATGCGCCCCGTCGAGGGGTTGATCCGCTTCTCGACGGCGGCGTCCGGGACCTCTTTGACCAGGACGCAAATCTTCAAGAGTGCCTCCTACTTGGCATTTTGGACGGGGGGATTCTAACCAGTTGACTGACGAGTCAATCAGGTCCTTGTGAACGGGTGTACCGGTGCCGGCGACTTGTGGTTCGCCGGCACCGCCGGAGCGCCGACTGGCGCCGCTCAGGCCCGAACGGCGCCGCGGATGAAGTCGATCGCATGCTGCGTGGGTGCCCCGGGCGTGAATACCTCGGCCACCCCAAGCCCCTTGAGTTCCTCGATGTCCTCTGCCGGAATCGTGCCCCCCAACGTGACCACCACGTCGTCGACCCCCTGCTCCTTGAGGAGCTTCATGATCCGCGGCACGAGCGTCATGTGCGCGCCAGACAGGATCGACAGCCCTACCGCATCGGCGTCCTCCTGGATAACCGTCTCCACGATCTGCTCCGGAGTCTGATGAAGGCCGGTGTAGATCACCTCCATCCCGGCGTCGCGCAGGGCCCGCGCGATGATCTTGGCCCCGCGGTCGTGTCCGTCCAGGCCGGGCTTGGCCACGACGACGCGAATCTTCTTTTCCGAGGCGGTAGCCACAGCGGGAGGAGATTGTATGTCTGCATGCCCGCACGAGCGCCGCCGACGGGCAACTAGCCACTACGTGGCCATCCCCTCAGCGGCGGGGCAGCCCCCTGCCCCGCCGTACGAGTCTCTTGACCTTTCGGGGCGCCGGCACGGCGTGGGCCAGCGCCCGGCGCCGCTCCCGGGACGACAGAACGGCCGAGACGATCCCGCCGGTGGCTGCCGCGCCCACCAAACCACCGGCGACGGTGACCTGACGGCGCAGCGGGTCCAGGTGCATCACCTGCCAGCCCTCCCGCCGGGCCAGGCGGCGGAGGTCGGCGTCGGGGCTGACCACCACCGCATGGCCGACCGCCCGCAGCATCGGCAGGTCGGAGGCCGAGTCGGAGTAGGCGTAAGAGGCGGCCAGGTCGATCCCCTCGGCCTCGGCCACCTGGGCGATGGCCACGGCCTTGGCCTCCCCGTAGACGAACATGCCGCTGGCCCGTCCGGTGTAGACGCCGTTGTCGGAGTCGGAGAACTGCGATCCGATCGCCCCGTCGAAGGCCATCACGTGGGCCAGCATCTCAGCCAGCTCCTGGGCGGCCGCGGTGACGATGTACACAGGCCGGCCCTGGTCCTGGTGGTCGTAGGCGATCTCCAGCATCTCCGGGTGCAGGCGAGGCAGGATGCCGCGCAGAACCCGCCAGCCGAGCCGCTCCAGGTCGCGCACCCGCACGCCCTCCAGCGAGGCGGCGATTCGGTCACGAAGCTCCTGGGATTGGCTGTCGGAGGCGCCGCGCAGCCTGTAGCGCAGGTTCGCCCAGGCGTCTGAGGCCAGCTGGCGCCGGCTCATCAGACCGGCCCGGTAGACCGCGCGAGCGAACTGGAAGGCCGAGGAGCCTTCCATCAGCGTCTTGTCGAGGTCGAAGAACGCCGCTCCGCGCGTCGATGGCGTCGCTACCGCAGCCGCTCGGGCCGCCTCGTCGGGGCGCTCCTCAGCCGCCATTCACCTCGACCAGCACCGCGTCGCCCTGGCCGCCGCCCGAACAGATGGCCGCACACCCGATGCCACCACCGCGCCGGCGCAACTCCAGGATCAGCGTCCCGAGGATCCGGGCACCCGAGGCACCGATCGGATGGCCGAGCGCCACGGCGCCGCCGTTGACGTTCACCTTGCTCTCGTCCAGCCCCAGCATCCGCATCGAGTGCAGCGCGACCGACGCGAAGGCCTCGTTGATCTCCCACAGGTCGACGTCCTCGGCCTTCAGTCCGGCCTTCTCCAGGGCCTTCTCAGCCGCCTTGGCCGGTGTCCGGGCCAGGTAGGCGAAGTCGTCGGCAATCTGGGCCTGGGCGATGATCGTGGCCAGCGCACGGCGGTCGTTGCGCTTGGCCCACTCGTCGCTGGCCAGCACCAGCGCCCCGCCGCCATCGTTGACGCCGGGAGAGTTGCCGGCGGTGTGGGAGCCCTCCTTGCCGGCGAGACCCGGCAGCTTGGCCAGCTTCTCCAGCGAGGTGTCGCGACGGGGTCCCTCGTCGACCTCGACCACGGTGTCGCCCTTCCGGGAGGAAATCGTGACCGACACGATCTCCTCGGGCAGACGACCCGCGTCGGTGGCCTCGATCGCCCGCTCGTGGGAGCGAAGCGCCCACCTGTCCAGGTCGGCCCGAGTCATCTCCAACTCGTCGCCCACCTCGGTGGCCTCGACGAACATCTGCTTGCCACTGAACGGGTTGGTGAGGCCGTCGTGAACCATCGCGTCAAGCGCCTTGGCGTCTCCCATCCGGAAGCCGAAGCGAGCCTCCTTGAGGAGATACGGGGCCCTGGACATCGATTCCATGCCACCGCCGACCGCCACATCCAGATCGCCGGCGCGGATCGCCGCGTCGATCAGACCGGCCGCCCGGATGCCCGAGGCGCACACCTTGTTGATCGTCTCCGACGAAATCTCCTTGGGGATCCCGGCCTTGATCTGGGCCTGCCGGGACGGGATCTGGCCCTGCCCGGCCTGGAGCACCTGACCCATCACCACGTGCTGCACCTGCTCGGGAGCCACCTCGGCACGGTCCAGAGCGGCCTTGATAGCCGTCCCACCCAGCTCCGTGGCATCCAGGGAGGACAGCGCGCCGCCGAGCCTGCCGATCGGCGTGCGGGCGGCGGAGAGAACGACGGTCTTGGGCATCTGGGGATCAGCTCCAGGGTCGGGTTCGGCGTGAGGTTCGGCTGTCCGGAGGATCGTAGTGACCAGGCAGGTAGGGTGAATCCATGCGCGTTTCCACAACGACCGACGGCCCGCTCGGGACGGAGGCCGACACGATCGCGATCGGCGTCTTCCAGGGCGAGGGGATCGCCCACGACCCACCCGGCCGGCCACTGGAGGCTCTGCTCTCAACCGGCGAGGCGAGCGAGAAGGCTAGGCGCCTGGCCGTCACCCACCACGAAGGGCGGCGGCTGATTCTGGTCGGCCTCGGGGACCGGGACCACTTTGATGGCGAGCAGGCCCGGATCGCCGCCGGAAGCGCGGCGGCACGGGCGCTCGAGCTCCGCACGCGCATCCTGTGCTGGGAGGTCCCACACCACGTGGACGACGCGATCGTCGCCGGGCTCGTGGAGGGAACCCTGCTTCGTGCCTACCGGTTCGAGCGTTTCAAGCCGGACACTGACAGCGCGGATCCCCGACCCGGGGAGCTGATCCTGAGCGCCCACCACGATGTCGGCCAGGCCGCCTCCGAGGCCGCGCTTCTGGCCACGGCACAGAACCGGGTGCGCGATCTGGGCAACCGGCCGGCCAACGACCTTCCGCCGCGAGCGCTGGCCGAGTACGCCACGGAACTGGCCGGAGAGCACGGTCTCGAGGCCACGATCCTCGATGAGGCCGAGATCGTGGAGATGGGCATGGGCGCGTTCGCGGCGGTGAGCCAGGGGTCGGCCGAGCCGGCCAAGCTGATCCGCCTCGACTACGACGGCTCCGGCGGTCGGGCGCCGCTCACCGCGCTGATCGGCAAGGCGGTCACGTTCGACACCGGCGGTCTGTGGCTGAAGCCAAAGATGGACATGCACGAAATGAAGTTCGACATGCTCGGCGGGGCGGCGGTGCTGGAGGCGGTGGCCACGCTGGCCGATCTTCAGGCGCCGGTCCGGGTGGTCGGGCTGGTCGGCGCCACCGAGAACATGATCAGCGGCAACGCCATGCGCCCGGGCGACATCGTCACCGCGCTGGATGGCACGACGATCGAGATCAACAACACCGACGCCGAGGGCCGTCTGGTGCTGGCCGACTGCATCACGTATGCGCGCCGCGCGGGGGCTGAGCGGCTGATCGACATCGCCACCCTGACCGGGGGCGTCGTGGCGGCCCTCGGCAACGTGTATGCCGGAGTGATGTGCAACGACGATGAGCTCGCGACCCTGATCGAGGATGCCGGCCGGCGGAGCGGCGAGAACGTCTGGCGCCTGCCGCTGCACCAGCGCTACGCCGAGATGGTCAAGGGCCGGTACGCCCAGATAACCAACATGCCGATGCCCCGAGTGGCGCTGGCGATCAGCGCCGCCGAGCTGCTGCATCATTTCGCCGGCGACGTGCCCTGGGCGCATCTGGACATCGCCGGCACCGCCTCCGACGTGCAATCGCCCTACGTGGCCGACAAGGGGGCGACCGGCTGGGGAATGCGGCTGCTGGTCGAGGTGGCGCGAACGCTCACAGCCTGATGGACTTCGAGCTCTCCGACGACCACCGCCTGCTGCGCGACACAGTCCGCGAGTTCGCGCGGAGCGAGATCGCGCCGGTGGCCGAGGAGCTCGACCGCACCCACTCGTTTCCGTACGCGATCGTCCGCCGGCTGGCCGAGCTCGACCTGATGGGGATCCCGTTCCCCGAGGAGTACGGCGGCGGGGGCGGGGACTCGCTGACCTACGCGCTGGCGGTCGAGGAACTGACCCGGGTGGACTCGAGCGTGGCGATCACGATGTGCGCTCACACCTCACTCGGGACCGAGCCCATCTACCTGTTCGGCTCAGAGGTTCAGAAGCGCGAGTGGCTGCCACGGCTGTGCCGGGGCGAGATCTTGGGGGCGTTCGGGCTGACCGAGCCCGAGGCCGGCTCCGACGCCGGGAACGTCCGTACCCGGGCCAGCCTCGAGGACGGCGACTGGGTGATCAACGGGGCCAAGCAATTCATCACCAACGCCGGGACCGAGATCTCAGGTGTGGTGTGCATCACGGCGCGTACCGGGGAGAACGAGATCTCCAACCTGATCGTCCCCAACGGCACCCCGGGCTACACGCCCGGCGAGCCCTACCGGAAGATGGGCTGGAATGCCTCGGACACGCGGCCGCTGAGCTTCGACGATTGTCACGTGCCCGAGGAGAACCTGCTCGGCCCGCGCGGCGCCGGGTTGAAGCAGTTCCTGACCGTCCTGGACATCGGCCGGATCGGCGTGGCGGCGATGGGGGTCGGGCTGGCCCAGGGCGCCCTGGACGAGGCTCTGGCCTACGCCAAGGAGCGCCGGGCATTCGGCCAGCCGATCTCCAAGTTCCAGTCGATCCAGGCCAAGCTGGCCAACCTGTCGACGGAGATCGATGCGGCCCGGCTGCTGGTGTACAAGGCGGCGTGGCTCAAGGACCAGGGCCGGAACTTCTCGCTGACCGCCGCCCAGGCCAAGCTGAAGAGCGGCCGGCTGGCCGTCCATGCCAGCGACGAGGCGGTCCAGATCCACGGCGGCTACGGCTACATAGAGGAGTACCCGGTGTGCCGGTTCTACCGGGACGCCAAGATCCTCACGATCGGCGAGGGCACCGACGAGGTGCAGGAGATGGTGATCGCCCGGGCGTTGGGGGCCTGAGCGATCGGCTCAGGCCGCGCCACTGGCCGGCCAGCCAGTGGCGCGGGTGTCAGCGTGTGCGGGCGTCCAGGATCTCCGCCGCGGCGCTGGCCGGATCGAGCTCGCGCTTGACCACTCGCTCGAGCAGTTCCTGGACCGATTCGTCCTCGCGCGATCGCGGCCTCCAGCTCGCGGCGCATCCGGTAGGTGGCGATGGCCAGCACCTCGTTGCGCAGGTTGCGCCGCCGGCGCTCCGACAGCGTGCCCTCCTTTTCGATGTGCGCCCGATGCTCGGTCAGCTTCTCGCGCAGCTCCTCCACCCCGTGGCCCCGGGCCGCCTCGGCCCGCAGGACCGGCACCTGCCAGCCCTCGCGCGGCCCCAGGGCGAGCACGGCCTTGATCTCGCGGACCATCGTGTCGGTCAGGGGATGATCGGCCTTGTTGACCACGATCAGGTCGGGGATCTCCATCACGCCGGCCTTCAGGGCCTGGATCGAGTCGCCCGAGCCGGGCATCAGCACCAGCACCACGGTGTCGGCGTGGTCGATGATGTCCACCTCGGCCTGCCCGACCCCCACCGTCTCCAGGAGGACGATGTCCCGGCCGGAGGCGTCCATCAGCAGGGCGGTCTGCAGGGCCGCTTCGCTGAGGCCGCCGAGCGTGCCCCGGCTGGCCATCGAGCGGATGAACACGCCGGGATCAAGGAAGTGGTCGGCCAGGCGGATCCGGTCACCCAGCAGCGCACCCTTGGTGAACGGCGAGGAGGGGTCGATCGACAGCACGGCCACCGAGCGCTGGTCCTCGCGCTCGAGCTTGGTCAGAGCTCCCACCAGGGTCGACTTGCCCACCCCGGGCGGCCCTGTGAAGCCGACCACGGTCGCCTGGCCCGTGCGGGGATACACCTCGCGGACGATCTCCCAGCCGGCCGGATCGTCGTTCTCGACCAGCGTGATCGCCCGGGCCAGCGCGCGGCGATCGCCGGTCAGCAGCCGCTCGGCCAGCGACGGCTGGGTGTCTGTCTCGGACTCGGCCATCCCGCGAGCATGATGCCGATTACGATTGGCTCGTGCCGACGCGCGTTGTGGAGAAGGTCTCGGTCAAGCCGAGGGTGACGCGGACGGGACCGCCGCCCCTGAGGGGTGGCCCCCTGACTTTCCTGAGGTTCGCCCGCGAGCACCACATGCTCGGCTGGCGCTACGCCGGGCTGGCGATGCGCTGGGCCTGGCTGAGGCTGCGCTGGCGCGGTCGCCTTCAGACCGACGGGATGTGCTTCATCGGGCCGGGCGTGAAGTTCGAGATCGGCTCCTCAGCCCGGGTGAAGCTGGGGCGCTGGTCGTGGGTGGGCCACGGGTGCAAGATTCGCGTGCACGAGGGTGAGCTCTCGATCGGTGCCAAGTCCGTCCTCGGCCAGGAATGCACGTTCTCCTGTTACCAGCACATCTCGATCGGTCGCGAGTGCATCATCGCCGACCGGGCGATGATGATCGACTTCGATCACGGGATGGTCGAGGTCGAGCGCTCGATCCGGGAGCAGGGCATCTACAAGCGCGACGTGCGGATCGGCCACAACGTCTGGATCGGCTACGGCGCCTGCATCCTGCGCGGGGTGACGGTGGGTGACAACGCCGTGGTCGGCACGGGCGCGGTGGTCACGGCTGACGTGCCGGACGACGCGGTGGTCGGGGGCGTTCCGGCCAAGGTGATCCGGATGCGCGAGCGCCCGCGGACGTTCCGCTGGGCCGACTGAGCCCGAGCCGTCCTAGGGCCGGCAGACGGCCACGAAGTCAAGCGCCCGGTCGAGTCCCCTGCCGCGGAGGGCGAAGTCGGACTGGGAGATGGCCGGGGTGAAGCGGTCGTAGAACGGTCCGGTGATGCGGAGCGCGTTGTGGATGCGGTCCCACCCGGCCTTCAGTGCGTACTCGTGCAGGCGGAGCTTGCGGGCATGGAACAGTCCCAGGACCTCCACCGAGGCGAACACCGAGCTGCACAACTGGGTGAACTCCTCGGCCCGGTATTCCTTCAGGTGCCAGGGGTTGCCTGACTTCTCCGCCCCCGGCGGGGCCAGGGTGAGCACGTTGGGGGTTGAGATGTAGGCCACGCCGCCGGGCGACAGGATCTCCCGGAAGTGGTGCAGCACCGCGGCGGGGTCCTGGACGTGCTCGATCGTCTGCAGAAAGACCACCGCGTCGAACTGCCCTGGGTCTCCGTAGGTCTCGACCAAACCGCGGGCGAAGGTCAGATTGCCCGCCGTGTAGCGCAGCCGGGCGTGTTCGTGGGCCTCCGGGTTGGCGTCAAGTCCGACAACGCTCGCCGCGCCCGCGGCGGCCAGGACGGCCGAGCCGTATCCCTCGCCGCAGGCCATGTCCAGCACGCGGCGGCCACCCACCTGATTGGCGATCCATTCGTAGACGACCAGGTGGCGGCGATACCAGTAATTCTCCGCGGGAACATCCGGGAGCGTGCGCTCACCGGTCAGCGAGAGGGGCGGCACCCCCGGCGGCTGGCTCTGCTGAACGTACAAGTTCGCCGTCACGCGGACAGGGTAATCTGCCGCGCGTCATGCAGGCGCTGCGCACAGCGGACGAGATCCGTGACGTGAATACGCGCTACCACGACGTGGCCGCCTCCACCTACGACTCCAAATGGGGCATCGATTTCGGCCAGGTGGGACAGGCCCAGGTGCTGGGCAAGCTGCGCAAGCTGCTCGGCCCGGAGCTCGATCGGGGCTATGACCGAGCGCTCGAGATCGGCGCCGGCACGGGCTACTTCAGCCTGAACCTCATGCAGGCAGGGGTGCTCGGCGAGGTCACCTGCACCGACATCTCCCCAGGCATGGTCACCAGGCTGGGCGAGAACGCCCGGCGCCTGGGGCTGCCCGGGGTGCGGGCCGCGCGGGCGGACGCGGAATCGCTGCCGTTTCCGGACGCCAGCTTCGACCTGGTGCTGGGGCACGCCGTCCTGCACCACCTGCCGGACCTGGAGCGAGCGTTCACCGAGTTTCGTCGGGTGCTCCGGCCCGGCGGCCGCATCGTGTTCGCCGGCGAGCCGTCTCGGGTGGGCGACCGGATCGCCTCGCTGCCCAAGCGGGCCGCCGGCGTGGTCGCCCCGCTGTGGCGGGCGGCGCTGCGCGCCGCGCCCGCGCCCCCTCTCGCAGACGGTGGAGAGCGCGATGCCCACGACCATCAGCTGGAGCACGTGGTGGACATCCACGCCTTCGTGCCGAGCGATCTGGCCGGACTCGCGCGGAGGGCGGGATTCTCCGAGGTCAGGGTGCGGGGCGAGGAGCTCCTCGCCAACTGGTTCGGCTGGTTCAACCGCTCGCTCGAGGCCACCGCCGACCCGGAGGAGGTGCCGATGGCGTGGAAGCAGTACGCCTTCCACGGCTACCTGTGGCTCCAGCAGCTGGATGAGCGGGCGCTGGAGTCCCACCTGCCGGCGGCGATCTTCTACAACCTGCTGCTGACCGCGCGCCTCAAGTGAGATAGTCCGGTCGGATGCCCGACCGGCTGTCTCACGACTTTCCCCTGTTCCCGCTGGATCTGGTCGTGCTGCCGACCGAGTTCGTGCCGCTCCACATCTTCGAGGAGCGCTACAAGACGATGATCGGTGAGTGCCTGGCCCACGAGCAGGAGTTCGGGGTGGTGTGGCTCTCCGACGACGGGCTGCGGGAGGTGGGCTGCGCCTGCCGGATCGAACGGGTCCTGGAGCGGATGGAGGACGGCCGGATGAACATCCTCACCCGGGGAACCCGGCCGTTCAGGGTGCTGGAGCGCCAGGGCAACCTGGCCTATCCAGCGGGGGTGATCGAGTTCCTGGAGGACCGCGAGGAGGCGATCGAGCCTGACCTGCTGACCAAGGCGCGCCAGGCCTACGGCGACCTGGTCCGCCGGGCGACCGATCGCGATCCCGAGGCCGAGGAGATGGAAGGCATGGGCGCCTACGAGATGGCGGCCACGGTGGACTTCGGGCTGGATGCCAAGCAGGGACTGCTGGACCTCCGCTCGGAGAACGCCCGCCTGCGGCTGGTCACGCGCCTGTTCCGCGCGGCCATCAAGCGCCTGGACTTCGTCGACCGGGCGCAGGCGCGGGCGCGGTCGAACGGAAAGGTGCGGTTCGGGTAGGTAGACCTCTCGCTGCGGGGTTGCTGCGGCGAGCGGGTGCCGTTTTGGCAGTGAAGGGAGTGGATTCGGAGCGGTTGGTGCGCTCCGCGAGAGGACGGAACGTGTCTGGGCGAGCAATTCGTACGCCCATGGCGAGGATTGCTCGCCCAGACATGAAAAACCTGTTCGGGCGCGCAAATCGCCGCCGATTGGGACGATTTGCTCGCTGGAACAGGTCCGGAATCTGGTTTAACGAGCGATTCTTCCTTCACTGCGCCGTTCCCGAGATCGATCCGCCCAAAAACCAACAAGGGACGACCTTGGCCAGGCCCCAAGTGACGACCTACGCGTTGTAGATGACCATCGCCAGCCCGAACACCACGCAGTAGATCCCGAACGGGATCAGGTTGGCCCGCTTGAAGTAGCGGGTCAGGAAGTGCACGGTGAACACGGCGGCGATCGCGGCCACAACCAGCGCGATCAGCGAGGCGACGCGCAGGTCATGGGCCTGGGTGGCGGTGGCGTACCCGTGACCCAGGTGGACCCTGCCGGTCAGGTCCCCGAACTTGAGCAGGCCGGCGGCCAGGATCGGCGGGGTGGCCAGCAGGAATGCGAACCGCGCGGCGTCCTCGTTGTCCAGACCGCGCAGCAGCCCGGCGGTCATCACGATGCCGTCGCGGCTGATGCCGGCGATCAGGGCCAGCGACTGGAAGGCGCCGATCACGAAGCTCTCCCGGTACTCCAGCGTGTCCAGGCGCCGGCTCCTGCTGTCGCGCTTGGTGCCCTCGCGCTCGGCCAGCGCCTGCACGTCCGCCCGCCGGCGGAGCCGCTCGGCCGACAGCAGGATGATCCCGTTGACGACCAGGAAGATGGACGCCGCCAGGGGCTTGGCCAGCGCCACTCGGACCGGATGCTCGAGCAGCAGGCCGAGGATCCCCACGGGGATCGTGGCGAGCACGATCAGCCAGGCCAGGCGCTCGGTGGAGGTCTCCACGACGAAACGCCGCTGCTTCAACGAGCGCCACAGTGAGACGAAGAAGCCCCGGATCACGTCGATCCAGGTCCGCCAGAAGTAGATGAGCAGGCCGATCGCGCTACCCACGTGGAGCGTCACCACCACCGCCAGCCAGGGCGACTCCGGCTGCGACTGCCAGCTGACGATGTTGTGCCACCCGAACAGGTTGGGGAAGATCACCGTGTGCCCGAGGCTGGAGACCGGGAACAGCTCGGTGATCCCCTGGAGAAGGCCCAGGACGACTGCCTGGAAGGTGGTGATCAGGTGGGCGGCGCCGGCTCCGAGCACAAGGGCGCGAACAGTAGCGGCACACCGTGCCGGTTGCCTGAAGATCCGGCGTCCAGATGAGAGGTTTCAAACAAAGGCTGGTCGCCGGCCACAGCGATCCGGATCACGCCTCCACAACCACCGCCGCCCCACCCCGCCGGGGATCCCCTCCGCCTGAGAACCGACCTGCCAGGTTGCGCTCCACCGCCTGGACGCCGCCGAAGAAGAGGTTGAGCTCGCGGAACGCCGCGTGGCCATAGCGCGAGCGGTCGATCGCGCCCACGTCGATGCCCGGCTCGGTGTACACAATCCCGTCTTCGAAGTGCACCCGCGGTGCCTTCACCGCCTCGTCCGCTCGCATCCCGTCGTCGATGACGCGAAGGATCGTCTGGAGGATCGCCGACCGGATGCGGTTTGATCCCGCGCTGCCCAGCACCAGCTCGGGTAGGCCGTCACGCAGCACGACCGTTGGAGCCATCATGCTGGGCAGCCGCCGGCCCGGGGGGTAGCGGTGGAAGCCGAGCGGGTTGAGGTCCTGCTCGCCCAGCATGTTGTTGAGGTGAAGTCCGGTGCCGGGAACCACGACACCCGAGCACGCGCCGTTGCTGCAGGTGACCGAGCAGGCCATGCCGCCGGCGTCGAGCACCGCCACATGTGTGGTGGAACCCAATCGACCCCCCGGCCTGAGGAACCGCTCCGCGAACCCCGGATCCCCGAGGCTCTCCAGAAACTCAGGCGTGCGCGCGGCCTGACTGGCCTCCATGGCCTCGATCACAGCCTCCAGCGAGCTCGAGGCTCCGTCCAGGCGGCTGAGGGCGTGTGCCAGCAGGATCCCTCCGGCGGAGGGCGGCGGATTGGTCAGCACCTGCCGGCCCCGGTATGCGGCCCGCGCCGGCGGGCGGTCGATCACCCGGTAGGTGGCTAGATCCTCCCTGGAGACGATCCCTCCACGCTCCTTCAGCCACCGGACCACCCGCTGGGCGATCTCGCCGCGATAGAACGGCTCGGCCCCCTCCTCCCCCAGCTGCTCCAGCGCATCGGCCACCCCGGGCTGGCGGATCACGTCGCCGGTTCTCACCAGGCTGCCCTCCGGAGCGAAGATGGCCGCTGCCTCCGGCGTGGAGGTCACGAGCCCCCCGAGGATCTCGACCACATACGCCTGCTGACGGGTCAGTGGCGCTCCCCGCCGGGCCAGCTCGGCCGCCGGGGCCACCAGCTCGGCCAGCGGCAGGCGCCCGAACCGCGAGCTGGCCACCGCCACGCCGGCGGGCACGCCGTAGGTCCCCACCGAGGCGGGCCCAATGTTGAAGATCTGCACGGCGTCGCCGAACGACACCGGGACAGGGACCAGCTCGGCCCAGGAGCGCTCCGCGCCACCCCCGCGGCCCGGCGCCTCGACGAAGAAGTCGAGCAGCACGGGAGCCTCGCCCGTCTCGGGCACGACCAGCATGTAGCCCCCCGCGCCGAGCCCGGTGAGCAGCGGCTCACACGTGAACGCCGTGAGCATCGCGGCCAGTGCCGCATCGACGGCGTTACCCCCGGCCCGCAGCGCATCGGCGCCGGCCCGGGCGCTGAGCTCGTGACCCGCAGCGACGACGCCCAGCTGGTTGGTCAGCCCTATCTCCTGGGGATGAATTCCGGGACGTCCAGCTCGCCCGTGAAGGAGCGTTCACGGCGGGACACCCGCGGTTCACCGTCCGGCTCGCGCATCTCACGGCGCTCGGTCCGGCGGGGACGCTCGGCGGCCTGTGCCGCCAGAGGATCCGCCTCCCGCTCCGTGAGGCGATTCCGGTAGCCGGTCGCCACTACGGTGACCCAAACCTGACCGTCGGCCAGCTTCTCGTCGAGCATCGCCCCGAAGATGATGTTCGCGTCGGGGTGGGCCGCGTCGGCGACGGCTTTGGCGGCCTCGTTGACCTCCCACAGCGAGAGATCGGGACCGCCGGTGATCGACAGCAGGATCGACCGTGCGCCCTCCATGCTGGTCTCCAGCAGCGG
Source organism: uncultured Solirubrobacterales bacterium (assembly GCA_963718545.1). Lineage (GTDB taxonomy): Bacteria > Actinomycetota > Thermoleophilia > Solirubrobacterales > Solirubrobacteraceae > Palsa-465. Next base: position 2,076,628 of record CAVQZO010000002.1, read on the forward strand.
TGAGGCCACAGCCGCCTCGGCGGCATCGATGGCTCGGCGCTCGCCGGTGCCCATGCCGATGCCGAGCAGTGCGTTGCCGGCGTTGGACATGATCGTCCGGACGTCCGCGAAGTCGAGGTTGATCAGCCCGGGCAGGGTCACCAGGTCGGAGACCCCCTGCACGCCCTGGCGCAGCACGTCATCGGCTACCCGGAACGCGTCCACCATCGATGTGCCTCGATCGAGCACCGTGAGCAGGCGGTTGTTCGGAACGACGATCAGCGTGTCCACCTCTGCGGCCAGCGACGCGATCCCGGCCTCGGCCTGGGCGCTGCGCCGCGAGCCCTCGAACTGGAATGGCCGGGTGACGATCCCCACCGTGAGCGCACCAACCTCGCGGGCGATCTGGGCCACCACCGGCGCGGCGCCGGTACCTGTGCCGCCTCCGGCCCCGGCCGCGATGAACACCATGTCCGAGCCGCGCAGCAGCGCCTTGATGCGGTCGTACTCCTCGCGCGCCGCCTGCCGGCCCAGCTCGGGGTTGGAGCCGGAGCCCAGGCCGCGGGTGACGGAGTCCCCGATGTGCAGCGTCTCGGCCGCTGCGCACTGTTGCAGGGACTGCAGGTCTGTGTTGATGGCCAGGAAGTCGACGCCCTCGATCTCGGCCTCGATCATCCGGTTGACCGCGTTGACGCCGGCTCCGCCCACGCCCACCACGCGGATCACGGGGCTGCCCACCGGGCGCGGTGGTGCAAACGCATCGCTCAGCCGGTCGCTGCGGGCATACACGTCCTCGCCCGCCGCGGTGACCGGCGCTGCGGTCCGCCGCGGGGGGTCCATCAGGCTGTGGGGGATGTCGGCGGAGAAGGCGTGGCGCAGTCGCTCCTGGGGAGACGGGATGTGCGGCTCCTCCAGCTCGAGCGCGGGCTGGGGCTCGGACACCGATGGATGCGGCGCTCGGCGGCGCGGTTTCGGCGCTTCGGCCTTTTCGGGCGCCGGCTTCTCGTCGACCTTGGCCTTCGGAGCCTTGGCGGACTGTGGCACCTCGGCCGGCGCGGCCGGCTCGTTCTTCGGCTTCCGGGCCTTCGACTTCTCGGCCTCCGGCGCGGCGTCCTCGGCGGTCTTGCGGAAGAGAGCAGCCAGAGGCCCTTCGCGCATACTCGCGCGCTTAGCGTTTGGCATTTGAGAGGACCTCCTTCGCAAGCTGCCGGTAAGCGTGAGCGGCCAGTCCGTCCGGATCGTACTTGAGCACGGACATGCCTTTCACAGGGGCTTCCGCAAACCGCACGGTCTTGCGGATGCGCGACGCGAACACCCGATCGCCGAAGTTCTCCTCCAGCAGCTCGATCGCCTCCTTGGCGTGGAGGGTGCGCGTGTCCATCATCGTCGGCAGGATCCCCTCGATGTCCACCCCCGGGTTCAGGTTCTCCCGGATCATGGCCAGCGTGTTCTGCAGCTGGATGAGCCCGCGCATCGACAGATACTCGCACTGGACGGGGACGATCACCTTGTCAGCCGCGGTGAGCGCGTTGATCGTCAACAGGCCGAGGCTCGGCGGCGTGTCGATGAACACGAAGTCGTAGTCATCGTCCACCTCCTTCAGCGCCCGTTCCAGGGCGCGCTCGCGGCCGATCATCGTGGACATGGCGATCTCGGCGCCGGCCAGGTCGATCGAGGCGCAGGCCACGTCGACCTCCCGCTTGCGGATCACCTCTCGGATCGACAGCTTATGAACGAGCACGTCGTACATCGACTTCTGGAGTCCGTCGGGGTCAACTCCCTGTGACATGGTCAGGTTGCCCTGCGGATCCATGTCGCAGCAGAGAACGCGGTGGCCCTCTTCTGCGAAAGCCACGGCGAGATTGAGCGTGGTGGTGGTCTTGGCGACGCCGCCCTTCTGGTTGGCGAACGCGATCACCTTTGCGGTGGCCGTCACGGGATGAGCTCCGCTTCAGTCGAGGAGGACATTCGCGGCTGTATTCGCATAACCGCGCACTATTCCTTCTGATCCGACGATTTCCGGCGCCGCTATGTTTCCCGAGCGGTGGACGCCCTGCTGCAACGACGGCTGATCTTCGTGACCGGCAAGGGGGGCGTGGGCAAGTCGACGGTGGCCGTGGCGCTCGGACTGGTGGCGGCCCGCCGCGGGCTGCGCACGATCGTGGCCGAGATGTCCGGCAGCGACCGGCTCCAGCAGCTGTTCGATGAAGCGCCGGTGAACGGCGATCACCCGTATGAGGAGATTGAGCTCGTCCCCAACCTGTTCACGATCTCCGTGGACCCGCAGCACGCCATGGAGGAGTACCTGCGGGTCAAGACCGGCCCGGTGGGCCAGGCACTCGGCTCCACCCGGCTGTTTCAGGCCTTCGCGATGGCCACCCCCGGCATGCGTGAGCTGCTCAGCATCGGCAAGGTATGGGAACTGGCCCAGTTCGAGCGCCGGACCCGGGACGCCGAGCCATACGACCTGGTGATCGTCGACGCGCCGGCCACCGGGCATGGCGTGGGCATCCTCCGCACGCCGCGAACGTTTGCGGAGATCGCCCGCGTGGGTCCGATCGCCCACCAGGGCGGCCAGATCGCCAGGACGATCGCCGACCGGTCGTTCACCGGCGTGGTGGCCGTGAGCACGCCCGAGGAGATGCCGGTCAACGAGACATTGGTGCTCCACGAGGCGCTTCTGGAAGACGAGCTCGATCTCGATCTGGTGATCGTCAACGCCCGCTACCCCGAGCGGTTCTCCGCCGCTGACCACGCGAAGCTCGAACCTGCTCTCGCTGGCCAGCCGGATCGCCCCGTGCGCTCCGCCCTGCGAGCCGCTGTCTCCCTGCACGCCCGCGCCGCCGCCCAGGCCGAGCAGCAGGAGCGCCTGGCCGAGGGCTTCGGTGACCGGCTGGTAACGCTCCCGTATCTGTTCTGTCCGGAGATCGGTCCCGAGGAGCTGGAGCTCCTGGCCGACCATCTGGAGGCGGCCCTCCCGTGAACATCCCTGAGCTCCTCGAGGGCAAGCGGGTGTGCGTGTGCGCCGGCGCCGGAGGCGTGGGCAAGACCACCACCTCGGCGGTGGTGGCTCTCGGCATGGCCGCCCGAGGTCTGCGCGTGGCCGTGGTCACGATCGATCCGGCCCGCCGCCTGGCCAACGCCCTCGGCCTGGAGGAGCTGGAGAACCAGCCCCGGCAGGTACCGCCCGAGCGGCTGCAGGCCCACGGGCTGGACGTGAAGGGCGAGCTGTGGGCGATGATGCTCGACCCCAAGCGCACGTTCGACGAGCTGATAGAGCGGCTCGCCTCCACCCCCCAGCGCGCGGAGGAGATCAAGGCCAACCGCGTGTACCGGGAGCTGTCCACCGCCGTGTCGGGCTCTCAGGAGTTCACCGCCGTCTCCAAGCTGTACGAGCTGACCCAGGAGCAGGACTTCGACCTGCTCGTCCTGGACACCCCGCCGTCGCGCAGCGCGCTGGACTTCTTCGACGCCCCCGGCCGGCTCACGTCGTTCCTGGAGGGCCGCGCCCTGAAGGCCTTCCTGCGTCCCACCGGGCTGGGCATGCGCGTGCTGGGAGCCGGGGCCGCCCCGCTGCTCGGTGGCCTGAGCCGGATCACCGGCATCGATCTGATCGCCGACCTGACGACGTTCTTCGGTCTGCTCGGCGACATGACGGAGAACTTCAGCGCCCGAGCACGTGAGGTCGAGACGCTGCTGCACGCGCCTGAGACCGCGTTCCTGCTGGTCACATCGGCCCAGCGCGAGCCGATCGACGAGGGGATCTGGTTTCGCCGCACGCTGAGGTCGAGCGGGCTGCCGTTCGCCGGCGTGGTGGTGAATCGCTTCCACCACGATCTGGGCATGTCGCTCGATCCCCACGAGCTGCTCGAGGGCCTGTCAGGGCTGCTGGCGCCTCCGCTGGCCGAGCAGGTACTGGAGAACTGGACCGATTACCACGTGCTGGCCGCCCGCGATCACGCCAACGTGGAGCGCCTGGCCGAGGAGCTGCACGGCGAGCCGCTACTGCTGGTGCCCCAGCTCGACGGCGACGTGCACGACGTCAGCGGGCTGGTCCGGGTGCACCGCTACCTGTTCGCCACGGACGCCGAGCGGGCCAGACTGATCGAGGACGTGGTGGCCTGAGACCAGGCCCCCCAGCCGAGCAGCGTCGATTCCCACTCCTCCGGCCCCGGCGCGCCGATCAGCTCGACGGTCCCCTCCTGAAGCAGCTCCCATACGGCCAGCTCGGCCACGCTCAAGCGCTGGCTGGGTCGCGCGCCGGGCAGCAGGGCGTCTGACATCTCCACCACCTCGGCCAGCGTCTGAGGGCCGGCGGTCAGCCGCCCGAGCATTCGCTCCTTGAGCCGGTCGACCGTGGGCGGGCGCTCGGCCTGCGCGGCCGGCGCGGTGTTGAGTACGCGCTCGGTGACCTCGCTCCCGGTGCGCACCACGTTCTGCCAGCCCCGCCCCAGCCCGATCTCCTCTGGCCCCAGCGCGCGCCCCTCGTAGATCGTCAGCCGCGTCGTGCCCGGCTCCCACTCGCGCTCGGCGTAGGAGACGGTCTGCCCGGCCCGCAGTGGTCCCAGGAACCTGCGGTTGAGCTCGTCCTCGGTCAGGTTGAAGGCCCGGGTGGTGTGCGGGCGCTGCTTGAGCTCTACGTGAAACACCCCAGGAAGATATTTGGTCCTGCAGTGGTTGTGCCATGCCGCCGAGAAGCGCGCGGGCATTGCCAGCGAACAACGCCGGGCACGGAACCGTTTCAGACTCTCGCCGAGCTCCCCGTCCTCCATGCGTCCGGTTCGGTCTGTATCTTCGTCGCCTCGGGCCCTTTTGGGTGATGCGTGAACCGATCGGGCGGACCGCTGTTTTCTTTAGGAGGGACGATGGGGCTGATTCGACGTCGATTGACGTTCGCGAATGTCATGGCCTGCACGGCCATGTTCTTCGCGCTTGGCGGAGGTGCTTACGCCGCCGTTTCGTACGTAGGCACAAACGGCCAAATCCACGGGTGCGTACGCTCTAACCACCAGTTGCTTGTGATCAAGCCGACCGGGACGTGTGCCAAGGGCACGCACAACCTGGTGTTTGCGGCACGTGGAGCACGTGGCCGACGCGGCGCGACCGGGGCGGCCGGACCTAGGGGTGCCGTCGGTCCGCAGGGGCCTGCCGGCAGTTCAGGTGGCGGCGGGTCTTCGCTGTCCTACTCCTCCGGGACCCAGAACCTGGGCGGCGGACCGGGCATCGTCAATGTCGTAACGGGTAGTGCCATGACGATCGGGCATGTCTACGCACACGTTCAGCAGGCGCCCGGCTCAGGCAAGTCGTGGACGTTCACAGTGAACGTGAATGGCGGAGCCGCTTTGGGTTCGTGCACGATCACTGGAGCGGCGCAGAGCTGTAGCGCAACATTGAGCTCGACCGCACTGAGCCCCGGCGATGACGTCGACTTCACGATCACTCAAGTCGCCGGCCCGGCGAACGGGCCCGGATCGATCGCAGTCGGCGCCTAACGGGCTCCGATCCAAACGGCACAATGGCCAGCCGCCGTTCTCCGGCGGCTGGCCATCAACCGGCCAACGCTGCAGTCACGTAGCGGGTTTGGTCGATCCTCCGTGCGCTGCCACTGTCCCGTCACGACGTAGCAGCGGCAGCCGCCTCGGCCAGCAGCTCGTCGGCCACGAAGCGCACGTCGGCGTTCAGGTGGCCGCACAGCGCGTCGCGCAAGATCGCGCGCAGGTGCTCGGCCATCTCCTCCACCAGGCCGTCGGCCGAGCAGCCCGGGTCGACGGCCGGCGCTATGCCGGTGACCACAGCGCGCTCTAAGGAAATTGCGTGAGCGGCGCGCTGGGCCAGCGCCTGGCGCTGCTCGAGCGGGGCACAGATCACCGCCAGCCTCCCGGCCAGCCGGCCGCTGGTCGGTCCCTCGGGCTCGAGCAGGGCCCGCAGCGCCAGGAGGTAATCGGTCAGCGCCTCGAACGGGGCGATCCGCTCGCACCCCATCTCGAACCGGGACAGCGCCCAGGCCAGCTCACCCGCCCCGGAGTCCTCGGAACCGGGCCGAGGCAGGCGGCGGGCGATCAGATTGCAGAACGCGCGAAACTCCTCCTCCTGGGCGGCCGGGATGACCAGCGTCAGCCGGGGCCGCCCACTGCCTCCCAGGGCCACCGGCCGCCAGGCGCCGCCGTCGATCCGCACGGAGCCGATCGGCCCGAGCGCGAACCCACCGCGCTCGAACAGCCGCAGCGCTGTGAGCACCCGGCGAAACCGCGATCGAGCCACCGCGACCGGCGGAGCGTCCGAGCGCTCCTGGGTGACGCGGAGGACGAGCAGGACGCCGTCTTCGTCTGCGTCCAGCTCGAACTGGGGCGGATCGGCCAGGGCGCGGGGCCGGGCCAGTGACAGCCCTTCGCCGATCACCAGCTCATCGCTGTCCTCATCCAGGCTGACCCCGAGCAGTGGCGCCACGACCTCGAACACGCACTGCCCCTGATAGAGCGCCCGCTCCAGCTCGTCGTATGCCCCCTCGAAGCGATCCGGCTCGAACCCGAACTCGTTGCGCTCCGCGAACACCCGCCCGACGAAGCAGCGCAGGGCGGCGTCGGCCCGGTCGCGCGGGCGCTCGGAGATCCGCGGCTCGCCCATCGCGGTCAGGTAGTCCGCCGTTCCCTCGGCCACCTCCAGGGCGCGGGCCGCCCCCGCGTAGCTGCTCAGCGCGACCAGCAGGCCGAGCCGCTCGCGAACGTAGGTCTCGGTCAGGGGCCGGTAGCAGTAGAGCGGGGCCGAGCCACGCCGGCTCCCGTCTGACTCCACCACCTCGAACGGCACCTCGTCGCCCTCGGCGACGGCCGCGCACAGGCGCCGGGAGGCGTCCAGCGTGAAGGTCTCGAGCAGCTCGTGGAGGGTCGGGTTTCTCACCCGGGGCGGTTTCTGCGCCCGTCCCCCGGATCCTGCTCGATGTCTGCCAGATGTTCGACGTTGGCCGCGTCGTCCGGCTCAGCGCTCGCCTGCGCCCTGAACCACGCGTCCAGGATCTCGCCCAGCTCGGCCGAGGATGTGGCGCGCAGGCTGAGGGCCAGCACGTTGGCGTCGTTCCAGCGCCGCGCGCCCTCGGCGGTGGCGGCGTCCGCGCACAGAGCCGCCCGGACACCGGGCACCTTGTTGGCCGCGATCGAAGCTCCCGTCCCGGTCCAGCAGGCGACGATCGCCTGCTCCGCCCGCCCCTCGGCCACGTCCCGAGCCGCCGCCTCGCTGGCCCAGGCCCAGTCGTCGCGCTCTTCGCCGGCGTAAACGCCGTGGACCGGTCCAGGCTCGTGACCCCGACGGCGCAGCTGTTCGGGAAGCTCGGCGGCGACGCCGGTCAGCTCGTCGGCTGAGACGGCGATCCGCACTCTGAAGCTGGGGCCGCCTCAGACGGCGGCGGCTACGGGCTCCCGATCGGCGGCGTCAGCGATGGCGTCCTCGACGTCGGCGCGACAGTCATCGAGCAGCCACTGGTTGCCATAGGCGCGCATGTCCTCCACCAGCGGCACCAGCGCGCGCCCCTTCTCGGTGAGGGCGTACTCGACGCGGGGCGGAACCTCGGGGAACGTCTGGCGCTCCACGATCCCCTCCTCCTCGAGCGCCCGCAGACGCAGCGAGAGCGTGCGGGGACTGATGCCGGCCAGCGACCGCTCGAGCTCACAGAATCGCGAACGGCCCTCGGCCAGGTCCCGGATCAGCAGCAGCGTCCATTTGCCACAGACGATGTCGGCCGTGCGGCAGACGGGACATGAATCTTTGGTAGCCATCTTTGCCCAGTCTAGCGCAATGCTTCACCAACTGAAGTGATTCGGCGGGCTCTAGACTCGATCCTGTGCCAAGCCAGCCCGTCCACCGGGAGGAGCGTCAGGCCAGGACCAGCGTTCTCGGCCTCGGCACCCTCGCGTGCCCGGAGTGCGACGCGCCGATCGGCATTGGTCAGGCGCCCCTGTCGCCCGTTGCGCCGCTCACCTGTCCGTTCTGCGCGCATCACGGGCCGCTGCGCGAGTTCCTGTCGCTGACACCCCCCACCCGCCCCACCCGGGTGATCGTGCGGGTCGTGGCGCCGGCGCAGTTGCGGCTCAGCCCCGCCGGCTGATTCGCGACTCCCAGCCGATCGCCGGCGCGATGTGCCGGACGATCGTCTCGAGCATCGCCCCGCAGTACTCCACGCCCAACTGGTTGGGCACCGTGAGGAGCAGCGTGTCGGCGTCGCGAACTGCCGGATCCTGCGCCAGCTCCTCGGCGATCTGGTCCGGCTCCCCGGTGTAGCTGCGCCCGAACCGAGCCACCACGCCCTCCAGATAGCCGAGCTGATCATTTGCCTGCCCGTGACGGCCGAAGTAGGCCCGATCCTGGTCGGTGACGATCGGCAGCACGCTGCGGCTGACCGACACCCGCGGTGCGCGCTCCCACCCGGCTCCGGCCCAGGCCTCCCGAAAGAGCTGTATCTGCTCGCTTTGCAGCTCGCCGAAGGGCACGCCGGTGTCCTCGCTGAGCAAGGTCGAGCTCATCAGGTTCATGCCCTGCTGAGCGGCCCACTGCGCCGTCTGCCGGGTGCCGGAGCCCCACCAGATCCGCTCGCCCAGACCCGGGGATTGCGGCTGGACCGCCAGTGGGCTCAATGTCCCGGTGGTGGCGGGATCCGTGTGCGCTACCGGCACTGCGGCGATCGCATGCCGGAACAGGTCGGTCTTCTGCCGGGCGATGTCGGCGTCGCTCTGTCCCTCCGGAGGGAGGTACCCGAATGCCTCCGACCCGCGCTGCGCCGGCTCGGGCGAGCCACGGCTGATCCCCAGCTGCAGCCGGCCGGCGCCGATCAGGTCAGTGGCCGCAGCCTCCTCGGCCATGTACAGCGGGTTCTCGTAGCGCATGTCGATCACGGCCGTGCCCATCTCGATGTGCTCGGTGCGCGCCGCGATCGCGGCCAGAAGCGGAAACGGCGAGGACAGCTGCCGCGCGAAGTGGTGCACCCGGAGGTAGGCCCCGTCCAGCCCGAGCTCCTCGGCCACCTCGGCCAGCTCGATCGTCTGGAGGTACGCGTCCGCCGCGGTCCGCGTCGCCGAGCCGGGCGCATCCTGCCAGTGGCCGAAGCTGAGAAACCCGATTCGCTTCACATCCTCATCCTAGGAGGACGATCTGTCGGTGATTTAGGTGATTCGGTAGCCGACTCCCGGCGTCGTGTGAATGACGCTCGGAGGACCCAGCTTGCGTCTGAGCCGCGCGACCGTCACCTTGACGGTGTTGGTGAACGGGTCGGCGTTCTCGTCCCAGGCCTGCTCCAGCAGCCGCTCGGCGCTGAGCGCTGCCGGGCTCGCGTTCAGCAGAGCCTCGAGTACAGCCCGCTCCTTCGTCGTCAGCCGAACCATTTGTCCATCGCGCGTGACCGTGCCGGAAAGAGGGTCCAGCTCGATTCCCGCGGCGCTGAGAACGCGGCTGCGGGCGCCGGGCTTGCGGCGGGCCAGCGCCCGGATCCGCAGCACGAGCTCAGGGAAGTGAAATGGCTTGGGGAGGTAGTCGTCGGCGCCGAGCGCGAGCCCCTGAACCCGATCGCCGGGACCACCTGCGGCGGTCAGCATCAGGATCATCGGCGGATCTTCAGCCCGGGCAATCAGCCGGCAGAGTCGATCGCCGTGGATGCCGGGCAGGTCGCGGTCCAGGAGGACCACGTCGTAGGGGTGGACGTTTACCTTCGTCATGGCTTCGTGGCCGTCGTAGGCAACGTCCACGGCCATCCCCTGGTCCCGCAGACCCTCCGCGATCCGGTTGGCGTGGCGAGGTATGTCCTCGACGACCAGAACCCTCATGCCGTGGTCTCGGCGAGCTCTGGAGCCGTGAGGAGCGGAAGTGTGATTTGCACGCGGAGGCCCCCCTGAGCACGGGCTTCGAGATCGAGACGTCCGTTGTGAGCGGCGGCGACCGCAGCCACGATCGAGAGTCCGAGCCCGTGGCCGTTCTGAGATCCGACCCTGTCCTGGCTGATGCGCCTGAAAGGCTGGGCCAATTGCGAGACCGCGTGCTGATCGAGCACCGGGCCGCTGCTGTCGACCACGATCCGCGCATGTTCCGCGGCCACGGGCTCGAGAGCGATCTCGATCGAGCCGCCGGGCTGGGTGTGCCGCACGGCGTTCTCGATCACGTTCTCCACCATCCGGCCGAGCAGCATCCCGCTGCCCGGAGCCTTGACCGTCGCCAGCTGAGTTTCGACACTGAGGTGTTTGGCCGCAATCTGGTCGGCACGGTCGAAGAGCGCGGTGGTGATCAGCGGCTCGAGCGCCACCGGCGTGCCCGGGTCGAGTCGGCCGTTCTGCGCCCGGGCGAGGCTCAGGAAGCCCTCCAGGAGCCGATCGGCGTGGTCGAGATCGACGCGCAGCTCGGCATCCAGGTGGCGAGTCTGCTCGGGGACGCCACCTGGCTTGGCGACCGCGACGTCGAGGGTTGTGCGCATCATCGCCAACGGGGTGCGCAGCTCGTGCGAGGCGTTGGCCACGAACCGCCTCTGAGCCTCGAACGCGATCTCCAGCCGTTGCAGCAGCCGGTCGATCGTGTCTGCCAGCACACGTAGTTCATCCCGCGGGCCGCCCATGGCAATTCGCTCGTGGAGATTGGTGTCCGAGATCCGATCGGTGGTGGCGGTGATCGTCCGCACCGGGGCCAAGGCCCGCCCAGCCACGAGCCACCCGAGCGCGACCGAGACGATCACCATGAAGGCCAGCGCGATCTCCGAATAGAGCCGCAGGCGGTGCAGCCCAATCGAACGCTGGACGCCTATGGCCCCCTGGAGCCGCATCATGACCGGATTGAACGGCTCCTTGGGCGGTGAGTACGCGAAGTTGGCGAACAACCAGTACGTGATCGCCAAGAGGACGGCGGCGCAGACCAGGAAAATGAGGCTATAGAGCAGCGTCAGCCGCCACCGCACCGTCAAGTGGGACAGGTTCAGCTCCTGGAGCACTCGGTTCAGCTTCACGGCGATGACGACGATGCGCGATAGCCGGTTACAGCGCGATAACACGGTAACCGGGCTGAGACCCAGCGTGGCACACGCTGCAGCCATGATCGCTCTCCGCTCATTCACCCTCACCCCTGTCACGGCGACCGTCACGGTGGCTTTGATGGCCGCTGGCTGTGGCGGCTCCTCCGCACCATCCGGCACGGGCGCGCACCGGAGCGTGCTCGCCTACTCGCAGTGCATGCACGCGCAAGGCGTCCCGGACTTTCCCGACCCCGGCCCCAGCGGCGCAATCGACAAGGCCAAGATCATCGCGGTGGGGAACAGCCCCGCGATCAACGCCGCGTCTAAGACATGCGCACACGTGATGCCGTCAACCGGACTCGGCCCAGCGAACACTGGGCCATCTCCCCAGACCCGGTTCGCTGACGGGTTGGCGTTCGCCAGATGCGTGCGCAAGCACGGGTTCCCGACCTTTCCCGACCCGACTCGCAGCGGCGAGCTGACCCCGCAGATGATCACCAACGCGGGGATCAACCTGCATCAGCCGGCGACCCTGAAGGCCGGCGATGCCTGCGTGGGCGCCTCCCACGGAGGCATTACCAAGGCCATGGTGGCCCGGGCCGTCGCGGGACAGTAGAACTCGGAGGCTGTTCTGGACGGCTAGGCGACGTCGCGCAGCTTCTGCGCCTCGGCCAGCGACTGCAGCTTCTTGAGCGACTGATTCTCGATCTGGCGGATCCGCTCGCGCGTGACGTTGAACGTCCGCCCCACCTCGTCCAGCGTGCGGGGATGCTCGCCGCCGAGGCCATAGCGGAGCTCAAGCACGCGGCGCTCGCGGTAGCTGAGGTTCTCCAGCGCCTCGCGCAGAGCCTCCTTGGTGAGGATCTCGGCGGCCCGCTCGTAGGGGGACTCCGCCCGCTCGTCGGCGATGAACTGCCCGAACTCCGACTCCTCCTCGTCGCCGACCGGCTTCTCCAGCGATACGGGAGCCTGGGCTGAGCGCTTGATCGACTCGACCTCATCGGGCTCGATCCCGGTGACTTCGGCGATCTCCTCGGCGGTCGGCTCGCGACCCAGCTCGGTGACCAGCTTGCGCTCGGCCCGGCCGATCTTGTTGAGCTTCTCGACGACGTGCACGGGGATGCGGATCGTGCGCGCCTTGTCGGCCAGCGCCCGGGCGATCGCCTGGCGGATCCACCAGGTGGCGTATGTGGAGAACTTGAAGCCCTTGCGGTAGTCGAACTTCTCCGCCGCACGCACCAGGCCGAGGGTGCCCTCCTGGATAAGGTCGAGGAAGGGCAGACCCTGGTTGCGGTAGTTCTTGGCGATGGACACGACCAGTCGCAGGTTGGACTCCACCATCTTCTGCTTGGCGTCCAAATCGCCGCGCTCGATCCGCTTGGCCAGGTCGACCTCCTCCTGTGCGGTGAGCAGCCGGACCTTGCCGATGTCCTTCAGGAACAGCTGCAGAGAGTCGGTCGTCATGTCCGGCTTGAGGTCCAGCGTGGTCTTGGCCTTGCGCCGACCGCGCTTGTCCGGTGCCCGCTCCACCTCGGTGGCGGCCAGGGCCGGATCGACCTCCTCGACGAGCTCGATCTCAGCTCGCTCGAGGTAGTTGTGCAGTTCCTCTACGTCAGCCTCGTCCAGATCAAGCTCGGAGATGGCACCGTTGATCTCGGAGAAGGTGAGCACGCCGAGCTGCTGGCCGCGGTTGACCAGTCCCTTGATCTCTTCGAGTTCCTGCAGTTCCGCTACTGACATCTGGTTCCGTTCCGTCGTGTTGCGAGGGGGCCGAGGGGGTCGCCGACCACCCTTGATACGCAGGGCTACGCTACCCGGAAAGCGCAGCTCTGCTACTCAAGCATGGCGGGAAAGTATACATCGCTTTATTTTTTGAAGGCAAAGGTATGGGTGCAGTTACTACGCCGTTCCTGCGCACGTGTTTCAACTTATCGGCAAATTCTTCGGATGCGGGACGCCTGCATCGTCTTCATCGCCCATATGGGGCGTCCTCGTGAAAAAAACGCGCTTGATGCGATGATGTTGCGGTCATGACAGATCGACGAACGTCCGATGTCCTCGGCGGCCTGCCCAACTCGCGGCCACACCGCCGCAGTGACAAGCGCGGCGCCCGGGCGCCAGAGAACGGCTCGAATGACCACACCGACGCGCCTGTCGCGCCCGCGCCCAAGCGTGCGTCCGGGACCCGCGCCAAGCCGCCGGCCCAGGCTCAATCGGCCGCCCGCAGCAAAACCCCCAAGGCCGCCGGAGGCCCGAAGGCCGCCGGAGGCCCGAAGGCCGCCTCGAATCCCAGCGCCTCTCCCCGGAAGCCCGCCGGCCGTTCCCGGATCAGCCAGCCCGCCCAGCCGGCCGGCACTCCCAGGACACCACGCGCAAGCAAGCCCGAGTCTCCGGATCAGCAGGACATCCTCGGAACCGCCATTCAGGCGGCCGCCGAGCTGGCGGAGATCGGGCTGACCGTGGGAGCGCGCGCCCTACGCAGCGCGATGTCACGCCTGCCCCGCCCCTGACCCGCCGCGCCCATTGTCGATTTAAGCGCCCAGGAGCCCCCTAAGTCGACACTCGATGAGTCCCAGTCGGTTCGGGTGCCCGCCGACATCGGGTGTCATAACGCGGCGCATCCGTCGCGAGATTTGCGTATAGTGGCCGCCGCCAGCCGAACGACCTTCCGTCCGCGGACGGTCGACGGGGGACCCACTTGTGGAAGCGCTTCGCGTGATCCACAGGGGCGAATCGGATCCGCCTGGATCCGTAGCGCACACCGCGCGAGCCCGTCAGCTCACCCCGTAGGCGCCCAGTAAGCCGGACATAGCAGTGCTGAGACGGACCCGACGTGCTCCGACGCGCCCACGCTCATCCACTCCCCTCTCGCCGCGGCTTTCGCGGTGCCCTGATCGCCGCCACCGGCCTTCTGCTGGTCCCAGCGGCCAGCCTCGCCGCCACCGGCGGCGGGACCAGCGGTGGAACCACCAGCACAGCGCCGGTGCACCGCGCCAATCGCACCGAGACGGCCAGCGGCGACGGAATCACCGTCCACACGATTCAGAGCGGAGTCCTCACCTGGCGCACGAAGTTCTCCGGCACGACGCCCAGCCGCGATGCCGGCAAGATCATCGAGATCGAGCGGACAGCCAAGCCCGGCAGCACGAGCTGGGTGGTGGCGACGAAGACCACGGCGGCTTCGGGCGGCACTTTCGCGACGAGCTGGCGCGCCAACAAGGCGGGCAAGCTGGCCTTCCGGGCCATCATCCTCCGCTCCCCCACCACCGCCAGCGCCGCCGCAGCCTCTCCGGCGCTTCACGTCACCGTCTTCCGCCTGTCCAGGGCCAGCTGGTACGGGCCCGGCTTCTTCGGTCACCGCACGGCGTGCGGTCAGGTCCTCCGCAAGACCACTCTTGGCGTCGCCAACCGCAGCCTCAAATGTGGCACCAAGGTCTCGATCCTCTACCACGGTCATTCGATCACCGTCCCGGTGATCGACCGGGGCCCCTACACCAAGGGCGTCTACTGGGATCTCACCGAGGCCACGGCGCAGGCGCTGGGGATGACCGAGACTGAACGCGTCGGCACGCTCTTCCACTAGCCGGGAGAATCAGCGGCCATGAGCCGCCGCCTCCTGCCGATCGACGAGGCCCGCGCGCTGGTGCTCCAGGTGGCCGGCTCGCGGCGCGGCACCGAGACGGTGCCCATCTCGGCTGCGCTCGACCGCGTCCTGGCCGCCGATGTCACGGCCGCCGCCGACGTACCCCGGTTCCCGTCCTCGGCGATGGACGGCTACGCGGTCCGGGACCTGGCCGCGGGCGCCGTGCTCACGGTGGCCGGCGAGTCACGTGCCGGTGGGCCCTATCCCGGCGAGCTGCAACCCGGTCAGGCGGTGCGGATCTCGACAGGTGCGATGGTTCCGGACGCTGCGACGGCGGTCGTGCGCCAGGAGGATGCGACGGCCCAGGATCGACGGGTGGAGATCCATGTCCCGCCCGAGCCTGGCCAGAACCTCCGGATGCCCGGCGAGGATATGCGCGCGGGGCAGCTCGTCCTGACCGCCGGCACGCGCCTCCGCGCGCCCCAGCTCGGGGCGGCGGTGGCGGCGGGAGTCGGAGAGCTGAGCGTCGCCCGGCGGCCGCTGGTCTCCGTCCTGTGCACCGGCGACGAGCTTCGTCCCCCCGGCGCCCCGCTCGGCCCCGGCCAGATCCACAACTCCAACGCGGTCGTGCTACGGGCGCTCGTCACGCACTGCGGCGGTCTTCCGAGCGACGCGAGCACGGCCAACGGGCTGCTTCCGGATGAGCTGGAGGCCACCGAGCAGGCCCTCGACCAAGCGCTCAGCGTGTCGGACGTGGTCATCGTCTCGGGCGGGGTCTCGGTCGGCCCGCACGATCACGTGAAGCCGGCACTCAGCCGGCTTGGCGTCACCGAGCACTTCTGGGGCGTCGCCCTGCAGCCCGGCAAGCCGACGTGGTTCGGTAGCCGGGGCGAGAAGCTGGTGTTTGCCCTGCCCGGCAATCCGGTTTCGGCTGCCGTGACGTTCTCGCTGTTCGCCGCCCCCGCCCTCGATGCCCTGCTCGGCGCCCAGCCGGAGCGGGTACCCCTGCCCGAGGCCAGGCTCGGCCAGGATGTGAGGCGCAACCCGGAGCGCGACCAGGCGCTGAGGGTCAGCGTGGAGCTGCGCGACGGGGTTCCGGTGGTGCTGCCGGCCGGCGCTCAGGGCTCGCACGTGTTCACCACCCTGCTGTCGGCGGACTACCTCGCCATCGTGCCGCGCGGCCAGGGGATGCTCGAGGCAGGGCAGCCGGTCAAACTCGAACCCCTGCCGGTCTAGAGGACCTGGGCCCTCGACGGCGTAACCCAGCTCTTGGATTGGACTGCACCCATACCGGGGGAGAATGAGGCTCAGTGGTAGCGATCGCCGTGATCATCGCCGCCTTCCTTGCCTGGCTGGTCGTGCGCCGCCAGTACCGGCGCGGGCTGCCCGCCAGGTCGATCATCGTCACGCCGCGCAAGTCGTCGCTGGTCGCCCAGGACGGCGCCGTACGCTCGGTCCAGTCGGCCCGCCTCGCCCTCTCGCAGGCCGATCTCGATCGTCTCTGGTCACCGGCCAACCTGGAGAACCTCGCCCGCACCTACTGGCGGTTCCTGACCCGGGTGACCCTCGGTCTGATCCGCGTGCGCTACAGCGAGAATGACCGCTCGGTGATCCTCGTGGCGCGCCCGCTCACGCTGCTGCGCTTCGACACCCCCGAGTATGTGCTGGAGCCCGACCACGGCCGGGTCACCTGGAGAATCCGCGACGGGCTGCTGGTGGCCCGCTCCGGCCGGGGTTCCGGCTGGTTGTCGCTGGACGTGAGCCGGATGCCCCCGCCGCCTGACCCTGACGGCCCGGTCGAGCTGTCGATCGAGGTGGAGGTGGCCAACTTCTATCCGGCCATCGCGGTTGGCATCAGCACCCCGACCTACGAGGCCACTCAGGCGTTCATTCACGTCCTGGTCACCCACGCGTTCCTCAGGTCGCTGGCCACGCTCGAGCTGCACGAATCCAAGGTCCGCCGCTTCCCGGTGGAGGGGGAAACGGCGATCGCCGACGGCTCACCGGAGAAGCCGGATCCGAACGTCAAGGCGCCTTCGACGCCCTCCGTCTGAGCGAAGGCCACTCGGGTTCAGACGGAGCTCAACCGCTTGACCAACGGTGCCCGCTCAACGCGCTCAGGAGCAGCCAGCACATCCAGCGCGGCCTCGGCGTCCGGGATCGTGTAGAGCGAGCCGTCGTGGGCGAGTAGCAGGAAGCGGTCGAGACCGCGCAGGAAAGCGCGGTCGTGAGAGACGGCGAGCACGGTGCCGGTGAAACCCTCGAGGGCTGCCTCGAGCGCCTCGGATGAGTCGATGTCCAGGTTGTCCGTCGGCTCGTCGAGCAGCAGGAGATTGTGCCCCTCCAGCTCCAGGCAGAGGACCTCGAGCCTGGCCTTCTGCCCGCCCGAGAGGGTGTCCGTCAGCCGGTTGGCGGCCTCCTGAAGGCGGTAGCGAGCCAGCGATCGCATCGATGCCTCCAGGTCCCCCACACGCTCGCGCACCACGTCGATCACTCTGCGCCCGTCGAAATCGGGATTGACATTGAGCTGGGTGAACAGACCGGAAGAGACGCGGTTTCCAATCCGCAGCTCTCCTGCGTGCGGCACATCCTCGCCCGCCAGCAGGCGGATCAGGTGCGTCTTGCCGGAGCCGTTGGGACCGACCAGGCCGATCCGCTCGCCGAAGTGGATCTCGTCCTCGAACGGCTTGACCAGCCCGTCGATGCTGAGGTCGCGCATGGCCACGACGATCCGCGCCGAGTCAGCCCCACGCATGCGCACGACGATCTGCTGGTCGCGCACCGGTGCCGGTGGCGGTCCGGCGTCGACGAACCGCTCCCAGCGCGACTCTGCCGCCGCCGCGCGCTTGGCGAGCACGTCAGAGATCTTGGCTCGCTGCTTCATCGTCTTGAAGTACTGGAACAGACGGCGCTCCTCCCGCTTCCACTGCTCGAGCCGATCACCGAGGCGCTCCTGTCGCTGGGCCCTGGCCTGCGGATAGCTCCGATACGAGCCGCCGTGCAGCCAGCTTCCGCTGGCCTCCAGAGTGAGGATGGAGTTGGTCGACTCGCTCAGCAGATCGCGGTCATGGCTGATCAGCAGGACGGTCTTCTTCGTTGCCGCGATCCGCCGCTCCACGTCCCGCTTGGCCCGGATGTCCAGGAAGTTGTCCGGCTCATCCAGGAGCAGAACCGAGGCTTCGCCGGCAAACAGCACCTCCAGGAAGAGCCGCTTTCGCTCACCCCCGGAGAGCGCGCTCGTGTCGCGCGGACCGACATCGTCGAGGCCCGCTCGCACGATCGCCCGGCAGGCCGCGTCCCAGCGGGCCTCCAGCTCGTATCCGCCGAGCTCGGCCCAATCACTGAGTGCCTGCCCGAGGCGGAGTCCGGCACCTCCCGGATCCGCTCCGCCGGCCAGCTCGAGCTCGGCCGCGTGCATCCGCTGTCCGGCCTCCCGCAGCCGAGCGGGGGCCGTCTGCAGCAGCAGATGGCGGACCGTGACGGCCTCCTGCGCTCCGACGCCCACGTCCTGTGGCATGTAGGAGAAAGGGCCGACGTCGACTTCGCCCTCCGTCGCCGGGAGCTGCCCGGCCAGCACTCGCATCAGGGTCGTCTTGCCGACGCCATTGGCGCCGACGAGCCCGGTGTGCTGGCCCGGACCGAGCTTGAACGACACGTCGGAGAACAGCAGGTCGCCGCCGGGATGGGCGTAGGCCAGCCCGGTTGCCACGATGTGGGACACGATCCCTAGTGTCCCGAAGCGCTCGTCAGGACACTACCCGTACGTCGTGCCACCCAGGATCCGGAGCTTCGAGCGGTCGTGCCGCGCGGTGATCCGGCGCACCGTGCCCGAGCGGGCTCGCATGACCAGCGATTCCGTGGTGGCGCTGCCGCCACCCTGGTAGCGCACACCCTCCAGGACGTCCCCGTCCGTCACGCCGGTGGCCGAGAAGAACACATCCTCTCCCTTCACCAGGTCGTCGACGGTGAGGATCTGGTCCAGGTCGTAGCCGGCCCCGACGGCCGCCGAGCGTTCCTCGTCGTCGCGCGGCCACAGCCGGCCGAGCAGCTGACCTCCGATGCACTTGATCGCCGACGCGGAGATGACGCCCTCAGGGGTGCCACCGATGCCCCACAGCACGTCGACCGGCGAGTTGTCTGAGACGGCCAGGAGCGATGCGGCCACGTCGCCGTCCAGAATCAGCCGCACCCGGGCGCCGGCCTCCCGAACCTCCCGCATCCTCTCTTCGTGGCGCTCGCGGTCGAGCATCACCACCATCACGTCGCGGATGTCCCTGCCCTTGCGCTCGGCGATCAGCTTCAGCGTCTCGGGCAACGGGCGCTCCAGGTCGAGCAGGTCGGCGATCTCTGCGCCCCCGGCAAGCTTCTCCATGTATACGCACGGCCCGGGATCGAACATCGCCCCCCGCTCGGCCAGCGCGATGACCGTGATCGCGTTCGGCATACCCAGGGCGGTCAGGCGCGTCCCCTCCAGCGGGTCGACCGCAATATCCACCGAGGGCGGGCTGCCGTCGCCGATCTGCTCGCCGTTGTACAGCATCGGGGCCTCATCCTTCTCGCCCTCGCCGATCACCACGACGCCGTCCATCGAGACCCGGTCGAGTACGAAGCGCATGGCGTCGACAGCGGCCTGATCCGCGCCCTCCTTGTCGCCGCGGCCGATCATCCGGGCCGCCGCCAGCGCGGCCGCCTCGGTGACCCGAACCAGCTCCAGCGCCAGGTTGCGGTCGGGAATGCTCCGCTCCGGTTCCTCGATCATCTTGCTCCTAACGAGTGGATCACAGGACCCCGGGAGGTTTCCGCCGCGCCGCGCTCTGGCGTGCCCGTGCCAGAGCGCCCAACAGGATCAGCAGACCACCCACCAGGGCCACGAACCAGCCCCAGTCGATGCTGATCTCTCCGGGTGGCGTACCCGGCCGGTCCACCAGCCCACGGAACAGGATCATCGTCAGAGCGGTCAGCGCGGTGATGGCGGTGAGTTCGCCGCGAGGCCACGACAGCGCGTGGCCTCGGACGATGATCCAGGCCAGGATCGCTGGGGCGCCGGCGGCCACCAGCAGCACGAAGCGCAGAATCAGCAGGGACGACCAGGCCGTGCAGGCGGTGTGCGGACCTCGACAGGTGTTCAGAGTGGCAAACCTGTTGCCCAGCGTGTACCAGGACAGGAACACCGAGATGCCCAGCAGGACCCCCCCGACGACCGCCACCGCCTCCCCCCTGTCCAGCTGCTTAAAGTCCATCGGCCCGGCAGCCTACTTGCTTTGCCGGGTCGCCTGTAGCGTTCGCCGCCGTGCCTGATGTCGTCTACCACCAGCTTCTCCCGGCGCCTGCCGAGGTCGATGCTGACACCCTGATCGCCGGCCTGAAGCTGGACGTGGAAGCGGCCGCCGACCGTCCCTACACGCTGGTCAACTTCGTGGCCACGGTCGATGGCAGCGCCTCCTCCCGGGGACGCTCCGGAGGCATCGGCGACGAGGGCGACCGCGGGATCTTCCACGCGTTGCGCGAGCGTGTCGATGCGGTGCTGGCCGGCACCGGGACGCTCCGCACCGAGCGTTACGGCCGGATGCTCGGCAAGGCGGAACGACGCCAGCGCCGCCTGGAGGCCGGGCGCACCGCGGAGCCGCTGGCGTGTGTGATCACCCGGAGCGGAGAGCTGCCGCTGGATATCCCCCTGTTCGCCGAGCCGGAGGCCCGGATGGTGGTGTTCTCCCCGGCGCCGGTTGATCTAGCCGGGGTGCCCGCCCAGGTCCAGGTCGAGCTCTATGACGCGGGCGCCGAGCATTCGCTGACCCAGATCATGCGCAGCCTCCGCGAGACACACGCCGTGGGCAGTCTGCTGTGCGAGGGCGGTCCGTCGCTGTTCAGCTCGCTGCTCCACGAGCAGCTGGTGGACGAGCTGTTCCTCACGGTGGCGCCCAAGCTGTCCGGAGGGTCGGCTGACCCCTCGATCACCACGGGTGACCCGCTGCCCGAGCTGGCTCAGATGCGCCTCGTCTGGCTGCTCGAGCGCAACGATTCGCTGTACCTGCGCTACCGCCTGGCGTAGCTGGAACTAGCCCTTGGGCTTCGCGGTCCAGGCCACGACGCCCGTGTCGGCGTCCTTGCAGCCGGACGTCGTCCCGGTCAGGCGCAGCGTGCCCCTCGCCTTATGCCGCGTGAGGAAGCGTCCCTTCACCACATAGGTCGTCTTGCCACTGTTGGTGACCTCGGTGGCGTGGAACCTCCACTTCGGCCCCGGCCCGACCTTGATGTGCTGGGAGAACGTGCCGGAGAACGTGACCGGCACGTACGGAGGACACGGGGCAGGGACGTTATTGAACTCGAAGGTGATGATCTTCCTCGGGCTCCCGCTCCGGATCTTGTACCCGATGTAGATCGTCGCGCTGCTGGTCGTGGAATGCCAGGAGATCGTGCGCGTGAGCGCGTAGGCCAGTGACGGCAGGGCGCAGAACGCCAGCAAGCAGAGGATGAGTGCCCCGGTCCGCCTCATCAGGCCCCGAACCTACACCAGGGCGCCGCGCCCGGTCAACCCCTACGACAGGCGCTCCACCAGCATAGCCTGGCCCATCCCGCCGGCCACGCACATCGACTCGATCCCGTAGGTGCCGCCGGTGGCGCGCAGGCCGTTCAGCAGCGTCGTCATGATCCGGGCGCCGGTCATCCCGAACGGGTGACCCAGGGCAATCGCGCCCCCGAACGGATTGAGCTTCTCCTCCGGGATCCCGAGCTCGTCCCGGCAGGGCACGATCTGGGCGGCGAACGCCTCGTTGATCTCGACGATGTCGATGTCGTCGATGGTCATCCCGGTCTGCTCGAGCAGGGCCCGGATGGCCGGGATCGGGCCGAGGCCCATGATCTCCGGACGGATCGCTGCCACCGTCGAGGCGACGATCCGTGCCTTCGGCTCCAGGCCCAGCCCGCGGGCCTTCTCCTCGGACATGACCAGGACCGCCGCCGCCCCGTCGTTGAGCGGGCAGGAGTTGCCGGCGGTCACGGTGCCCTGGGGCCGGAAGGCCGGCTTCAGCTTCGCCAGGACCTCCATGGTGGTGCCGGGACGGGGACCGTCGTCCTTGTCGACCACGGTCTCGGGCACGTCGATCTCGTTGCCCTCCTTGTCGGTCTCCCTGTGCGCGGGCACCGTGACCGGGACGATCTCCGGGTCGAAATGCCCGGAGTCGCGGGCCTCCACGGCCCGGTTCTGGGAGATGACGGCCCACTCGTCCTGGGCGTGGCGGCTGACCTGGCAGCGCTCGGCCACGTTCTCGGCGGTCTGACCCATGGGGATGTAAACGTCGTAGAGCGAGCCCTCGGAGCCGTTCAACTTCGGATGCCTCGTGTCCTCGCCGCCCGTCCCGCCGGTGCGCGAGACCGCCTCCACCCCGGCGGCGATGTACTGGTCGCCCTCGCCGGCCCGGATGGCGTGTGCGGCCATCCTGATCGTCATCAGCGAGGAGGCGCAGAAGCGATTCACCGTGCAGCCCGGCACGTGATGATCCAGTCCGGCCAGCAGCGCCGCCACCCGGCCGACGTTGTAGCCCTGCTCGCCCACCCCGGCGGCGGCGCCCATCAGTACGTCGTTGGTCTGGCTGAAATCGACGTCTGGGTTGCGCTCGATCAGGGCGCGAATCGGCGTCGCCGCCAGGTCATCGGCCCGGACCGCTTTGAGCGATCCCTTGACGGCGCGGCCGATGGGGGTGCGGATGGCGTCGACGATCACAGCATCGGGCATCTCAAGATCCTCTTCTGGAGTGGGGCCGCCGGATGCTACGAGACCGTCGCCGAGGAGACCAGCTACAACCCGAGACCCCGCACGCCGTTCTCGTCCCAGCCCAGATGGTGGGCCAGCTCGTGGCGCACCGTGCGGGTCACCTGCGCCCGCAGCAGGGCGGGGTTGTCCCCGAAGTCCCTCACCAGCGTGTCCTTGAAGATGACGATCCGGTCGTGGAAGTGGTCCCGGGCCACGGTGTCCCCCTGGTAGAGCCCGTAGGCGCGCCGCCGGCGCCCGCCGTCCGAGATGACCACCGCCACGTGTTCGAGGGCCCGGTGGAACTCGAGCGGCAGCTCCTCGAGGGCCGAGCGGACGAGCGCGCGAAAGTCCTCATCGTCTTCCAGGTAGGTCTCGTCCTCCTCGTCGTCGAGGGGCTCCCAGTCCTCCACCTCGTCCCAGCCGTCCTCTCCAGCGGCCAGCCGCTCCGTGCGCTCAACGAGCGCCTCGAAGTCCTCCTCTGAAGCGGGGTCACGCCACCCGGCCAGGCGGATCAGCGCCAGCACCACAGCGCCGCCTACGACGGCCGCGCCGAGTCCGAACACCGCCAGGCCCTGGAGGAGCCGGATGGCCGGCGAATCGCTGAAGCCCGCAATCAGGCTGATCGCGCCCAACGCCACGGTGAGCGCCGCCGCAGCCGACAGGAGGATGCGGCGCAGGCTGGGCGGCGTGAACGGCATGGGCGGGGACTACCTCAAGGTGCGGGCGATCACGAGGCGCTGGATCTCGTTGGTCCCCTCGTAGATCTGGGTGATCTTGGCATCGCGCAGCATCCGCTCGACCGGGTACTCCTTCACGTAGCCGTAGCCGCCGAGGACCTGCACCGCCTCGACGGTCACGTTCATGGCCATGTCGGAGCAGAACAGCTTGGCCATGGCCGAGTACTTGCCGAGGTCGGCGTCGCCCCGGTCGACCCTGGCGCACGCCTGATACAGGAGCTCCCGCCCGGCCGCGCACTGTGTCTCCATGTCGGCCAGCTTGAACTGGATGGCCTGGAAACTGTTGATCGGCTGCCCGAACTGCCGGCGCTCGCGCGCATAGGCGGCTGCGTAATCGGTAGCTCCCTGGGCGATGCCCAGCGCCTGGGCGGCCACCCCGAGCCGGGAGCGGTCAAGCGTGGCCATCGCCACCCTGAACCCCTGTCCCACCTCCCCGACGATGTTGTCCGGCCCGACCCGGACACCGTCGAAGATCGGCTGCCCGGTCGGTGCCCCGCGGATTCCCAGCTTGTGCTCCAGCCTGCCCACGCTGAACCCCGGCCGGTCAGCCTCAACCACGAACGCCGTAATTCCGCGCGAGTGTCCGAGTTCCCGGTCGGTCACCGCAAACACGACATAGAAGTCAGCCACCCCCAGGTTGGTGATCCAGTTCTTGGTTCCGTCGATCACCCATTCCCCGTCCTGCTCACGCGCCTGCGTGATCATCCCGCCGGGATCGCTTCCCGCGTCGGGCTCGGACAGAGCGAACGCCGGCGACCACTCGCCGCTGGCGCACTTCGGCAAGAACCGGTTCTTGAGCTCCTCAGAACCGAACAGCTTGATCGGCAGGGTCCCGAGCTCCTGGACCATCAGGATCAGCGCCGTGGAGGCACACGCCTTGGCGAGCTCCTCCACCGCCATGTTCAACATCAACGTGCCGGTGCCGGTTCCCCCATCCTGACCCTCGAAGGGCAGACCGAGAATGTCCTGCTCGGCCAACAGGCGGCGCAGGTCCCACGGATACTCCGCCTTCTCATCGATCTCCGCGGCGCGCGGAGCGATCCGCTCCCGGGCGATCCGCCGGATCGTGTCCCGAAACTCCAGATGCTCAGGGGGAATCGAGTAGATGTCAGCCAGCGCGGACACTGGCACTCATCGTACGCGGTCCCCAGCCGCAGCCGAGGCCCGGAGGCCTCGACCCTGAGGAGGCGTTGGGGTGCCCGGGCTAGCTGGCCCGGGCACCTCGAAACGCGTCTACCAGTTCCGCGGGTGGCGGACGATGAAGCCGCTGGAGGGCGAGATCCGCGTGGTCGACCAGCGATCCCCGTTGTTGGAGCTCTGCGCCGCCGTGTCGTACCACAGCCCGGCGATCTTCATGTACGCGTGCCCGGAGTTGGCGTAGATCGTGATCCACTTGCCGTAACTCGCCCCCCCGTAGGACTCGAACTGGGTGGAGTCGTACGGAGTGGAGAGCAGACCGCCGCCGTGCAGGGCATAGCTGACCGAGCCCGAGCAGTCATAGCCGCTGGAGTCCCAGCTGGAGTGACCGCCGCCGTACACGTACGGCTTGAAGGCGATCTTGTTGGCGGCCGCGATCACCTTCTGGATGACCGATGGGGCACCTGAGGGGGCCACCGCCAGACCCTGGCTGTTGAGCGTGGCCTTACCAGCCGGAGCGCTGGGGCTCGAGGGACCCGTGCCCTCGCCACCACTCGAGTCGGTGGCCTGGGCCAGACGCTTCTTGGCGGCCCTCTTGAGCAGTCGCGCCGTCCTCGGCCCGACAACGCCGTCCATCGTCACATGCGCGCGATGCTGGAAGTACTTGACGTGAATCTTGGTGCCCTCGCTGAACACGCCGCTGACAAACGTCTTGATGCCGACGGCCGTCAGGTCGCGCTGGAGGGTCTTCACGTCACGACCCTCCATGCCCTTCGACAGCGTGCGGCTCCCGAACGTGTAGGCGGACGCCCCCGCCGGGACGGCGAGCAGGATTACAACTGCGATTGCCCCTAACGCGAGTCTTGGACGACCCAATACTCCAACCGCGTTCGACAACATAGACCCCTTCTCTTTCTTGCGCCTACGGGGTTAGCTGTCGGGCTCGCGCTGAAAGAGCTTGCGCTACGCCACAAAACTTGCGGCGATTCGCCCCTAGAACCGGCTAGGGCTCACAACTGGGTTCCCCCGCTCCCCGCCAACTGTGCGGCGAGGACTCGGCTGGGTTTCTGCGCGGGCAATATACATGAAGATGACGACATAACGATGCACCAAGACAAATTCGTGCATCGCGCCCGCGAGCGGTTCCTTACGCGCTCACCGCGGTTCATCGGCGCACGTGGCGCCGGTCTTGACTTACTACGCTGATCCGGTGGACGCCAGCGACTACACACCCCGGCAGGTGGCCGAGCTCCTCCATGAGCACCAGATCCAGCTGATCGACGTGCGCCAGCTGGACGAGTACGAGGCCGGGCGGATCGCCGGCGGACGCCTGATCGAGCTGGGCGAGCTGCCCGCGCAGGTCGAGTCGATCGACCGACGGCGGCCGGTGGTGTTCTACTGCCGAACCGGCGCCCGCTCGGAGATGGCCACCTCGGCCTTCCAGCAGGCTGGATTCGACGCCCACAACATGACGGGTGGGATCGTCGAGTGGGAGGCCGCCGGGCTGCCGCTCGAGCCCGAGGACGGCCATGTCGCCTAGAGCCGACGCTCCGGTAGACCCTGATCTACCAGCAAATGGGCGCTTTTTGTAGCCCAACCCGGACCTGGGTAGCTTCCCCTCCGTGGCGGTGGCGAGCAGCCTCACCCGGTACCGGCCGCAGGGAAAGATCGCTTCTGGCGGCATGGCGACAGTCAGCTTGGCCGAGGACACAGTCCTCGGGCGACTCGTCGCGCTCAAACGGCTGAGGGGGACCGCCAGCCAGAGCGGAGTCTCGCGCCTGCGCCGGGAGGCTCTGGTGGGCGCTTCGGTCTCGCATCCGAACCTCGTGTCGGTCTACGACGTGGTGGCCGACGACGAAGACGTGGTGATCGTCATGGAGTACGTGGACGGGCGGACGCTGAAGGACGCCCTGGCTCAGGATGGCCGCCTCGCACCCCACGAGGCGCTGCCGATCCTGCGCGGAGTGGCCAGCGCGCTGGACACCATCCACGCACGCGGGATCGTCCATCGCGACGTCAAGCCGCCCAACATCCTGCTGGGCCGGGGCGGCGAGGTGAAGCTGGCCGACCTGGGCATCGCAGCGGCACCCGACCACACCAGCATCACCACGGAGGGCTCGGTGCTGGGCTCGTTCAGCTACATGGCCCCCGAGCAGCTCGAGGGCGCACCCGCCACGCCGGCCATGGACGTCTACGCGCTCGCGGCAGTGGCCTTCGAGGCCCTCAGCGGTCAACGGGCCCGCCGGGAGGACAACCCGCTGGCGCTTGCCCACGCAATCGCCACGCAGCCGCCGCCCGATCTGAGTGTGCTCTGGCCGCAGGCGCCCGCAGCCGTGACCGAGCTCCTGAAGCGCGGCATGTCCCGCGCACCGGATCAGCGACCCGGCAGCGCCGGCGAGCTGGTAGAGGGTCTCCAGGACGCATTCGGCTCCGGGCTCAGCACGGCCGGAGCCGTCGCCGGCGTCCCCATTGCCCCGGCGGCCTCGGCCCCGGCCGGCTCGGGCCCGGCCGCCTCGGCCCCGGCGGCCTCGCCGCTGCCGGCCTCGGGTGCAGCGGATCCTGGTGAGCGCTCCACCCGGATCGCCACGCGAGTCACGGAACCACGCCATCAACGCCGCCGGCCCGCATGGCTGGCCCCGGTGCTTCTCGGGCTGGTGGCCGCCGCCGTCCTGGCCGCCGTGCTCGGCTCCGGGGGAAGCGGTCATCAGACCGCGGCCGCCGGTTCGACGCACAGACAGGCCACGACGAAGACCAGGCACAAGGCCGCCCGCTCTCGGGCCAGGACCGGCGCCACTACCCCGGCCTCCACCGGGCCGGGCGGGAACAAGACTCCGATCAGCGCCGTCGAGCGCTTCTACGAGCTCGCCGCCGCCCATCAATTCGCGTCGGCGTGGGCGCTGGCCGACCCCGCTTTCCGGAGCCAGCTCCAGGGTTACGACAGCTTCGTGTCCGGTCAGGAGGGCGATCGCCGCATCATCTTCGACAGCGCTCGGGTCATCAATCAGACGGCCGGCTCAGCCACCGTCGCGATCAGCACCACGTCGATCCGGACGGACGGGACCGAGCAGTGCGGCGGCACGGTGGCCGTGGTGCCGGGCGGCGGCGGGTGGCTCCTCCATCAGATCTACATCAACTGCCGGCCGGCCAACGCGGGCAATTCCGGCCCCGGACCCAACAAGCACCCCGGCCAAGACCACGGCGGTAAGGGACACGGGAAGCACTCCTAGAAGAGAAAAGCGCCGGCTGGCGCCGGCGCTTTCCGAGTCTCGCTGAACCGCCGGCTGCGCGCCGGCGCGGGCCAAGCCCTAGAGCTTGGTGACGTTGATCGCCTTCGGTCCCTTCGGACCCGCCTCTTCCTCGTAGGACACCTTGGAGCCCTCCGCGAGCGAGCGATACCCGTCAGCGGTGATTGAAGTGTGGTGGACGAACAGGTCCCGGCTGCCCTCGTCGGGCGTGATGAAGCCGAAGCCCTTCTCGTCGCTGAACCATTTGACCGTACCGGTTGGCATCTGTCTGCTCCTCCGCTGCTCAGTGCTGCTACCGCGGAGGACGTCTGAGCACCACGCACGGCCTGCACATGCTTATCACCGCCCCAACGGGCGGCCTTACGGCACGCACCGTATCACGGAGGGCAATCAGAACGTCAACCGCGAAGCCTTGGATCACAGCGATTTCACAACTCACATCGAGCGCGTCCGATCGCCCGACTGGAACCCGACCGCCCGGTCCGCCACGCTCCCGGCATGGACGATCCGATGCCGATCGGCCCTCGGGCCGCCATCCCCCTGTCGGACATCGAGCTCCGAGCCAGCCGATCGTCGGGCCCAGGCGGCCAGCATGCCAACGTCACGGCCTCGCGGATAGAGGCCGTCCTCGACCTGCTCTCGTGCCGTGGGCTGGAACCGGAGCAGCGCCGGCGGCTGATCGCTCGCCTGGGGCCACGTGTCACGGCGGTCGCCCAGGATTCGCGCAGCCAATCCCGCAACCGGGAGCTGGCGCTGGAGCGCCTCCAGCACCGCCTCAGAACCGCAGCCGCCCCGCGCCGCCCCCGGGTCCGCACGCGGCCGTCGGCCGGCTCGGTCCAGCGCCGCCTGGAGCAGAAGCGCCGCCAAGCCGAGCGCAAGCGCCGGCGCCGCCCGCCCGCCAACGATTGATATCTCTACCTCCAGTTCAGGCTGAGCCCGCACCTACGAAATACCCTTAGGGGCATGCGCTGGCTCGTGGACGGCATGAACGTGATCGGCACCCGGCCAGACCGGTGGTGGCGCGATCGTGACGCCGCGATGCTGCGCCTGGTCGACATGCTGGAGCGCTGGGCGGCCGCCGAGGGCGAGGACGTGATCGTGGTGTTCGAGCGCCCACCGTCGCCGCCCATCCGCTCGACCGTCATCGAGGTCACGCACGCGCCGAGGCCGAAGGCCAACGCCGCCGACGACGAGATCATCCGCCGCCTTCGGGCGGACCCCGATGCTCGCGCCGTCAGGGTGGTCACGTCCGATCGGGCCCTGGTGGAGCGCGCGTACGCCGCCGGCGCCACCGTCGAAGGAGCCGAGCCCTTCCGGGCCCGGATCGAGTCGTTCTAGGGGGCTCGGATCGAGTCGATCCAGGGCATCGCTGCGGGGGCCGCCGAGTAAATCTGCGGGCCGCCTCCCCGCGCTTGCGACAATTCGGTCAACCATGCCCGACGACCAACCCCGCCGCCAGCTTCCCGGCCGACCCCGGCCCGGGCAGCAGCCGCCGCCGTCCCCGCCGGGCTGGCGGGTGACTCCGGCGCCCGACGGACGCGGACAGCCCCCCGAGGGCCCGCGGCGGGGCCGCAACCAGCGCATGATTCTGGTGCTGGTGGTTTTCGCGCTGCTGGCCGTCAACCTCTGGGTCTCCTCCCAGGCGCTCTCCCCCAACCAGCGCGTCCAGATCCCCTACCTGCCCACGTTCTACACCCAGCTCCAGGGCGGCAACGTTTCCTCCATCTCCTCCACCAGCGGCGCCGTCCAGGGCATGTTCAGGACGGCCGTGCGGTATCAGAGGTCGCCGTCGACGATCTACTTCTCCACCCAGATCCCGTCGTTCGCCAACAATCAGCAGCTGTTCAACGAGCTCCAGAAGGAGCACGTCACGGTGAACGCCAAGAACCCGAACCAGGGTGCTTCGTTCCTGACCGAGCTGATCTTCGGGTTCGGCCCCACGCTCCTCCTCGTCCTGCTGTTCGTGTTCCTGATGCGCCGGGCGGCGTCCGGCGGGGGCGCCGGCGGGCTGATGTCGTTCGGGCGCTCTCGGGCCCGCCGGGTGGACGCCAATGACCAGCAGGTCACCTTCCACGACGTGGCCGGGATCGACGAGGCCAAGGAAGAGCTCTACGAGATCGTCGATTTCCTCAAGAGCCCTGACAAGTACCTGCGGCTGGGCGCCAAGATCCCCCGCGGCGTGCTGCTGAGCGGGCCGCCCGGGACCGGCAAGACGCTGCTCGCCCGCGCGGTGGCGGGAGAGGCGAGCGTGCCGTTCTTCCAGATGTCGGCCTCGGAGTTCGTCGAGATGATCGTCGGCGTCGGCGCCTCCCGGGTGCGGGACCTGTTCGCTCAGGCCAAGGCCGCCGCCCCCGCGATCATCTTCATCGACGAGCTCGACGCGATCGGCCGCTCCCGCGCGGCGGGCGCCCCGAACCTGAGCGGCGGGCACGACGAGCGCGAGCAGACGCTCAACCAGATCCTCACCGAGATGGACGGCTTTGACCCGCACAGCGGGGTGATCGTCCTGGGTGCCACGAACCGCCCGGAGATCCTCGACAAGGCGCTGCTCCGGCCGGGTCGCTTCGACCGCCGGGTGGTCGTCCAGCCGCCCGACCGCGTCGGCCGCGAGGCCATTCTCCGCGTGCACACGCGGTCCGTGCCCCTGGACGGCAAGGTTGACCTGGGGCAGATCGCCGCCACCACCCCCGGCATGGTGGGCGCCGATCTGGCCAACCTGGTCAACGAGGCTGCCCTCCTGGCCGCCAAGCGCGGCCACGACAAGGTCTCCCAGGAGGACTTCACCGATGCGCTCGAGCGGATCGTGCTCGGCGCCGCCCGCAGCGTGATGATGAGCGAGGAGGACAAGCGCCGCACCGCCTACCACGAGGCCGGGCACGCGATCGTCGGGATGCTCACCGCCGGCGCCGACCCGGTGCGCAAGGTGTCGATCATCCCCCGCGGCCAGGCGCTTGGCGTCACCTTCTCGGCCCCCGATGCCGACCGCTTCAACTTCGACCAGCGCCACCTGATGGCCCAGATCAAGGTGGCCCTGGGCGGCCGCGGGGCCGAGGAGATCGTGTTCGGCGACTTGACCACGGGCGCGGAGTCAGACATCCAGCAGCTCACGCGGCTCGCCCGCTACATGGTCGGCCGCTGGGGCATGAGCAACGTGATCGGCCCGGTCGCAGTGCTTCCCTCCGAAAACGGCGGCATGCTCCTGCCGGGCGTCTCCGAGACCTCGGAGTCGACCCAGCGCCTGGTCGACGAGGAGGTGCGCCGGATCGTCGAGGGCGCCCACCGGGAGGTCCTTGACCTGCTGCGCGAGCACCGCCCTCAGCTGGACAACCTCGTCACCGCGCTCATGGACCACGAAACGCTGGATGAGGCCGACGCCTACGCGGCGGTGGGCCTGACCCGCGACCACGCCGAAGACAGCACGGCGCGGGTCAGCTCCCTGAACAGCCGGGACAACCAGCCCGAGCCTAGCTGACGCTCACGGCCTGGCGTGAAGCACCTGGCCGAACCGGTGCACCAGGCCGGCGTGGAGGAATGCCGTCTCCTCCATGACCGAGCCGGCGGCGAGGTGCGCGCCGACTCGTGACACCGCGGTCTCCCGGTAGTCCAGCAACGCGTAGGAGACCGGATCGAACAGCAGCTCATCCTCGTAACCCGAGGCGTGGTCACGGAACCCGACGGCCAGCGCCGGCCGGCCCAGCGTGTCCTGGGTGTGCCCAAGCATGTGCACGCCCGGAATCATCGCCGCCACGCGGTACAGGCCGGCCCGCAGGCGAGCTGGGACCATCGGCTCGATCAGGACGTCGTGAATGTTGGTGAACATGATCTGGGCCCGGTACTGCGGCTTGGGCGTGAAACCCCGGGGGCTCTCGGCGTGGAGCACCCAGCGGGCCAGAGCCCGCGTCGAGCCAGGGGCGCTCAGCATCCGCCGGTAGCTCAGCGGCACGTCGATGCTGCGAGCAGTGGAGATGGTGCTGCGCGTGCCCACGGGGAACTCCGAGGCGATAGTGCGCCGCTGCCACCGCCGGCTCCCCGCAGCGGGCACAACCTTGACGATTCGCGTTCGCGAGAGCAGACGCTCCCGACCCACCCACAGCTGCGAGATGCCGGAAACCAAGGCATGTACTTCGCCGCCGCGGGTCACACCGGTGTCGCGGTATGTGCCCACGTTCTCCGTGTACCAGACCTGACCGGGCTTCAGCTGTCGGGGGGGCGAGGCGAGGGCCGCGTCGGCGGCCCGGCGCAACACGGCCGCAGCGGCCGGCGAGGCCTGAACAGCTCCACCGCGCACGAACACCTGGGTGACCAGCACCACGACACCCACTACGGCGAGGGCGCAGGCCAGTCCCGCCGCCGGTGCCCACCGGCGACGCGCTGGTCGCCTGTTTGGGCTGGATGCCCGCTCGATCTCCTCCATCAACGCTGCCCGTGCCTGCATCCATGCCAGCTCGCTCGGACCCTCAGGTTCGGCCAGCACCCTCCGGATCACCGCCAATTCATCGCTCACCGCGCACTCCCTTCGCTAACAAGCTCGTAGTCCAGCTCCAACCGCAGCCGCCGTCGCACCCGGTGCAACCTGGATCGCACGGTTCCAACCGGGACTCCGGTGGCCACCGCCACGCCCTCGTAGTCCAGATCGCTCAGCGCGAACAGCAGCAACGTGTCGCGGTCAGCCGGGCTGAGCTCGCCCAGTGCGGCGAGGACCCGGGGCGCCAACACCGACGCATCGGCTCGGCCCTCGGCCTCCTCCACTTCCCCACCCCCGCCGGACGGCTCGGCAGCTCTCGCATAGGCCCGGATCTGCCGGGCCTCCCGGCGGGCATCCTCGCGGAGCAGGTTGGTGGCGATCCCGTACAGCCAGGGTCGAGCATCCTCCTGCGCGTCGTCGTACCGGGTCCGCCCGGCGAACGCCCGCAGGAACGTCTCGCCGGCCAGGTCGTCAGCCGTGGTGGGACCGGCCCGGCGACACAGGTAGCGCCAGATGGCCCGGTAATGCCGGTCGAACAGGGCGGCGAAGGCCTCCGGGCGGCCCGTCGAGGATCCCACCGCCTCCCGATCGCTCTCGCTCATGTCTCTGATTGACCGATCCCGCGAGGCGGGTTCACGGCAAGGCCTGTCGCCCCGCGAATCCCGCCTCGATCGGATGCCAGAAACCGATCTCTTCCTCATCGTCGAGCAGCCAGCAGAGATACACCTCACGCCCGTCCCGCCAGGCGGGGAAGTCGATCAAGCCTTGCTGCACGTCGCGCAGGACCACATCCACGGCCTCGAGCTCGGCCACCGCGCGGCTCAGCTCGACCAGCGGATGGGCCACCTCGCGGCCCGGATATGTGCCTCCGAGCGCGGGATCGAGGTCGTTCATGGCGGTCCTCGCCCGCCCTCCCAGGGTGGCCAGCCGGGCCTGAGCGTCGCGCACCCAACCCACCCGCTCGGCCACCCACCCTCGGGCCGCCGTGGCCTCCTCGAGCGAGTAGTGATGCTTGTGGCGCAAAACCCGGCGGCTCAGTCACCCAGGCGGGTGAGCTTGGCCAACGCCTCGTGGCACTCCACCACCCGCTTCTTCACCGGGTCGGAGTCCGGGCGATCGTGCACTAGGTCCCAGGTGCGGTCGGCGATCTCCCGGGCGTTCTCCGGCGTGGCGCTCTGCCACAGCCGGTCCACCAGCTGCAGCTCGAAGTTCTGCAGCTGCTCCACGGGGTCGCCGGGCGGCAGCTTCGGGAGCGGCTCGCCCGTCGCCTCCCTCCACATTCCCGTGGCGACCAGGAGGCGGTTGCGCAGCGTGATCTGATCCATCGGCGGGTCAATCATTCCAAAGGGCGCCGCTCCGCGGACTTTCAGATCCGCGGCAGCTCCTGCACGGCGTGCAGCACGGCCGCGAACAGGTCGCCCCGCGTGGCCACGCGGTCCAGTACGTCGTCAGGCGAGAACACGAGGGCCGCGGGATCTCCGGCGTCCCGGCAGGCCTCCACCTCCTCCCAGCTCACCGGCGTCGAGACACCCGGACGCTCGAGCGCGCGCACCGAGTACACGCACGCCGTCGTCTTGTGGTCGTCGTTCTGGGACCAGTCGACGAACACCCGCCCCTTGCGCAGCGTCTTGGTCATCCGCGAGACGACCAGCTCGGGCATCCGCTGCTCCAGGACCTCGGCCACCCGCCGCGCGAACGGCTTCGTCTGCTCGTAGCTCACATCCCCGTTCAGCGGCACGTACACCTGTAGTCCCTTGGACCCCGACGTCTTGGCCAACGTCTCCAATCCGAGCGCCCCGAACATGCCGCGCAGCACGGCCGCCACCTCGCAGCACTCGACGATCCCGGCCGGCGCGCCCGGGTCCAGGTCGAACACCAGCATCGTCGGGCGCTCGGGGGCCTGGGCCAGCGACAGCGAGGTGTGCAGCTCGATGTCGGCCAGGTTGGCCAGCCACACGAGCGTCGCCTTGTCCTGGCAGAGCGTGTAGTTGACGTCCTTGATCTTCTGGGTCTGCACCCACTCCGGTCGGTGCGACGGCGACTGCTTCTCATAGAAGTACGGCTCATTGACGCCATTCGGATAGCGCTTGAGCGTCAGCGCCCGGTCGTGCAGGTGCGGCAGCACCGCGTCGGCCGCCCGCGCGTAGAACGTGATCAGGTCGCCCTTGGTGAACCCGGCGGCCGGAAACAGCACCTTGTCCCAGTTGGAGAGCTTCAGCTGGCGGCCATCGACCTCCACCGACACCGCGCCACCCTTGCCCTTCTCGAATGACTCAAACGGAGGGGTGTCCGCGCCGCCACCCGCTGGCGGGTTGGGTGGCGGCGCACCGGGAGGATCCTCCCGGACGACCTCCACGGCCGGCTTGTCCTCGCGCAGCCCCTTGAACGATGGCGCGCGCATGATCCCCTCCCGAGTCCATTCCCGGAACTCGATCTCCGCCACCAGCACCGGCTCAACGAACACCGCGTTCCGGGGGAGCTTCGGTTTGGGGGTGAACGGATTGTGGTCGGTCCGCAGCGGAGCCAGGCGGCGCCCCAGGTCATCCAGCGTGCGCTCGGTGAATCCCGTCCCGACACGGCCGGCGAACCGCAAGTCGCCGGCCGAGTAATACCCCATGAGCAGAGCCCCGATCCGGTCCAGGCGCCGGCCCTCCCCCGGCAGCCAGCCCCCGATCACCAGCTCCTGGCGGCGGGTGTGCTTGATCTTCAGCCAGGCGCCGTTGCGGGCGCCCGGCTCGTAACGGGAATCGAGACGCTTGGCCACGATCCCCTCCAAGCCCTGGGCGGCGGTGGCGGCCAGCAGCTCCCGGCCGTGGCCCGGATGGTTGCCCGGGACCCGCCAGGCCGGTCCGCTCAGCTCGAGTTCCTCCAGCCGGGTGCGGCGCTCGCTATAGGGCAGCGCCAGCAACGACTCGCCCTCCAGATAGAGAAGGTCGAAGACCGCGTAGACGACGGGCGTGGAGGCGCGCAGGCGCCGCACCTGCGTGGCACCGGTCACATGCATCCGGCTCTGCAGGCGCTCGAAGCTCGGCTTGCCGTCCTCGTCGAACGCGACGATCTCCCCGTCCAGCACGGCCTCCCGCATGCCCAGCTGCTCCATCAGGCCCCGCACCTCCGGATAGGCGGCGGTGATGTCGTTGAGGTTGCGGGACTCCATCCGAAAGCGACCGGGCTGCGAATAGGCGATCGCCCGGACGCCGTCCCACTTGACCTCGAAGGACCACTTCGACTCTTCGGCCGGGATCTCGCCGGGCCGCGCCAGCATCGGCTTGAGGTGCTCGGGCATCGGCCGGCGGTCCGGATCCTCGGGGGGATCCATGCGGTGGATCATCCAGTCGTTCTCATCGCCTGGCTTGCGTCCGATCGGGAACAGGCCGTAGCGGCCGCGCAGGCGCTCGCCGAGGAACGTGACCTCGATCTTGCGCTCCTCCCACTTGTGCACCTCGTAGGTGCCGTGGTCCCACACGAACATCGTCCCGGCGCCGTACTCCCCCGTGGGGATCTGCCCCTCCCACTCCAGATATTCCAGGGGGTGGTCCTCGGTGTGCACGGCCAGCCGGTTCTCCTTGGGGGTCCGCGGGATCCCGTTGGGGACAGCGAACGACACCGCGACGCCGTCGTGCTCGAGGCGCAGGTCCCAGTGCAGGCGGCGGGCATGGTGCTCCTGGACCACAAACCGGGGCGCCTCCACCGGGGGCGCCGCGCCGTCCCCCGAAGGCTCGGCGGTCTTCTCGAAGTCCCGCTTGCGCTTGTAGCTGTCGAGCTTGTCGGCCACTGGTCATCATTGTCCCGTGCTCGTCGTCACCTGGAACGTCAACTCGCTGCGCGCGCGGCTGCCGCGCGTCCTGGAGCTGCTGGAGCTGCACAAGCCCGACGTGGTCTGCCTGCAGGAAACAAAGGTGAGCGACGAAACCTTCCCCGAGGACGAGCTGGCCAGAGCCGGCTACAGGGCCGAGCACCACTCGGGCGGCCAGTGGGCCGGGGTGGCCGTCCTGGCCCGGGATGGCCTGACCCTGGAGGACGGGTCGTCCGGGCTACCGGGCGAGCCCATCGCCTCGGAGGCTCGCTGGTGCGAGGCGACCGTCGCGGGAATCCGCTTTGCCTCCACCTACGTTCCCAATGGCCGCACGCTGGACAGCCCTGAGTTCCCCCGAAAGCTCGAGTTCCTGGACGCCGCCGCGCAGCGGGTGCGAGCCGCGCAGCGGCCGCTGATCGTGGTCGGGGACATGAACATCGCCCCGGCAGACATCGACGTCTACGACCCGGAACTGTTCGTGGGTGGGACGCACGTCACGCGCGAGGAGCGGATGCGGCTGGAGGCGATGCTCGAGGCGGGTATGGTCGACGCCTACCGGGAGCTCCATCCTGACGAGCAGCAGTTCACCTGGTGGGACTACCGCGCCGGGAACTTCCACAAGGGATTGGGGCTGCGGATCGACCTGGCGCTGGTGTCAAGCGACCTGCGCGATCGCCTCGTGTCCTGTGGCATCGACCGCAACTTCCGCAAGGGCAAGAAGCCGTCCGACCACGCCCCCCTGCTGATCGAGCTCGCGCTGTAGGTTTCCCCACATGAGCGTCAAATTGCATCGCTGCCCCACCATCTTCATCAAGGGGCCGCACCCGTGCTGGCGGGTCCAGAAGGCGTTGGATGAGGCGGGTGTCCCCTACGAGGTGGTCACGGGCCCGCTGCTGCGCGGGCGCCGCAGCGAGATGGTGGAGAAGACCGGCCAGAAGCTCTACCCGGCCATCGAGCGTGAGGACGGCACGTGGGTGAGGCGGGAGACCAAGGAGCTCTTGGCCATGATCGAAGCAGGTCAGTTCGGGCCGTAACCGCCGCCCGGCTCTGGGCGTTCTTCACTTACGTTTACAACCGCGACCGATGATCAGTCCCTGAGATGACGCACATCCTGGTGGTTGACGATGAGCCCGCGGTGCGCCGGGCCCTGGAGCGGGCCCTCCGGCTGGACAGCTACGACGTCGAGCTGGCCGCCGACGGACGCGAAGCGCTGGACCGGCTCGCCGAGCGCCCCGCCGACGCGGTGATCCTGGACCTGATGATGCCCGGGCTGGACGGCCTGGAGGTGTGCCGGCGAATCCGCTCGGCCGGTGACCACACGCCGATCCTGATGCTGACCGCGCGGGATGCGATCGATGACCGGGTCAAAGGGCTCGACGTGGGCGCTGATGACTATCTGGTCAAGCCGTTCGCGTTGCGGGAGCTGCAGGCGCGCCTGCGGGCGCTCTTGCGGCGCACGTCCGAGGACGGCAGCGAGGCCGAGAGCCTTCGCTTCGGTGACCTGGTGCTCGACCCGATCGCGCACGAGGTTTTCCGGGGCGAGCGCAAGATCGAGCTGTCCAAGACGGAGTTCCTGCTCCTGGAGCTGTTCATGAAGCACCCCAAGCAGGTCCTCACCCGCTCCACCATCTTCGAGAACGTGTGGGGGTACGACTTCGGCCCCACCTCGAACGCCCTCGGGGTCTACATCGGCTACCTGCGCCGCAAGACCGAGGAGGGCGGGGAGCCGCGGCTCCTCCACACGGTGCGGGGCATTGGCTACGTTCTTCGAGACTGACCCCCGGAGTAGGCTGCGCGCAGGCATGCCCCTGCGCAAGCGCGTCAGCCTGGCCGCCGCCGGGGCGGTGGCCGCCGCCGTGGCGATCGCTGTCATGGTGTGTTACTTCGTCGTGCGCGATCAGCTGCTGAGCCAGATCGATGGCCAGTTGCGGGCGCAGGCCCGGATGATCCAGAACGACCCCAATCGTTCCCTGAACTCACCCCTGCCCGGGCTGTCGGCCAGCGCCGGGGGTTCGGCGCCATACCTGCAGGTTGTCCTGGCCAATGGAACGATCGTCTCGCGGCAGGGCGACCTGACGCTGCCCGGCGCATCGCAGGCCGCCGGTGTCGCCACCGGGAGTACCCGGCCCTCGATGAGCGACGTGAAGGTGGGTGGCGCGTCCGTGCGCGAGTACACATTCCCGCTCACCGGCTTCGTCTACAACGGGCAGCCGCTCGCCGTCCAGCTCGCGCGTCCGCTGGCGTACGCGCAGCATGTCCTGTCCAGCCTGCGCCTCATCCTGGTGCTCGTGTTCCTGAGCGGCGTCGCCCTGGCGGCGGGTCTCGGTCGCATGGCCGCCCGCCGCGTGCTCTCCCCTCTGGCCGAGGTCACCCAGACGGCCGAGGTGATCGGCGAGACCGACGACCTGAGCCTGCGCCTGGCCGTGCACACCGACGACGAGGTCGGGCAGCTGGCCGCCCGGTTCAACGCGATGCTGGAGCGTCTGGCCACGTCGCGGGCCGCGCTGGATGAGTCGGTGCGCTCCCAGCGCCAGCTCGTGGCCGATGCCTCACACGAGCTGCGCACGCCGGTGACCAGCCTGCGGACCAACATCGAGGTCCTGCTGGCCGGCGGCGAGCTCGGCGACGAGGAGCGCCGGCGGCTGCTGGACGATGTGGTCGAGCAGAGCGAGGAGCTGAGCCGGCTGGTGAACGACCTGATCGAGGTGTCCCGGGGCGACCTCCCGGCCGGTGCGGTGGAGGACATCCGCCTGGACCACGTGGTGGAGGAGGCGGTCGTGCGAGCGCAGCGCAACGCGCAGGACACCGAGTTCGTCACCTCGCTTCAGGGGATCGTGGTGCGCGGCAGCGCCGAGCGCCTGAGCCGGGCGGTCAACAACCTGCTCGAGAACGCGGCCCGGCACAACCTTCCCGGACAACCGGTGGAGGTGTCGGTCGATGCCGACGGCGTTCGGGTGCGCGATCACGGCGGCGGGATCGATCCCAAGGACCTGCCCTACATCTTCGACCGCTTCTACCGCGGAGCCAACTCGCGCGCCAGCCAGGGGAGCGGCCTCGGCCTGGCGATCGTCCGGCAGGTTGCCGAGTCCCACGGCGGCAGCGCGACGGCGGCCAACGCCCCGGATGGCGGGGCCGTGTTCACGCTGCGGCTGCCCGGGACGCCCGCCGAGACCAGCGAGAGCGAGGCGACCAGCGGCCTCTACGGAGCCGGAGGTCTGGCCAGCCGAGCGTGACGGGCGGTCCGGAAGGTCCGCCTGAGCAGCCAGAAGCAGGGCGCCCACACCACGATCAGCGGCAGCAGCAGCAGCGTCCGCTGCGCGGGCACCCCGACGATCAGGGCGTAGACCACCTCCGCCACCACCGCGGGCACCGCGGCCAGCAGGGTGGAGTGCGAACGAAAGCCCGAGAAGTGCTCTCGGGCCGTCACCTCGGTGACCCCGAGCCCGCACACGATCGCCCCCACCACCATGGCCGGTTCCCCGTTGGTGATCAGCCCGACGACCAGACCGACGATGCCTGCGAAGATCGCGAACTCGGAGACCGGGAGCCCACCGAACGGACTCGTGGGCCGCTCGCCCACGGTTCCCGTCGTGCCCTGCGCCGTGGCGCGCCGCCTGCCGGCTTCCCGCTCGGCCTGCTCCTGGCGGCGGCTGGAGGCCACTGCTCGAGGAGCCGCGCGGCGTCCGGCATGCGGTTTGCGAGAACGGCGTTTCGACTTCTGGGAGGCCACGCGGAAACGGTAACCGCTCTTGCAATTGCGCTCGGAGGTTGTCTGCGCACTAGAGTTGCGCTATGAGCGCGCAGCGACCGCTCGAATTGATTCTGGCCCGGAACCTGCTCTGCAGCATCTCGACGCCGGCGTTCCTGGTGGGCGAAGGGGGCAAGCTGCTCTTCTACAACGAGGCTGCCGGAGTGATGCTGGGCCGTCGTTTCGAGGACACCTCGGTGCTGGCTGCCGACGATTGGACGAGCGAGTTCGGCCCGCTGGACACCGAGGGCGACGCAATCCCGTTCGAGCAGATCCCCGCCACCATTGCCCTGCGTTCCAAGCGGCCGTACCACGGCCGGTTCGCGATTCGCGGGGCGGGCGGCAAGCGGATGGAGATCGCCGCCAGCGCCATTCCGATCGTGGGCCCGGGCGGGGCCACCGGCGCGATCGTGATCTTCTGGCCGGTGGAGGACGACGGTGCGGCGTTGCCGGTGGAGGATGTGGCCGGCGCCGGTGTGGGCTCGGACCTCGGCGCCGCAGGCACCGAGGAGATCCCCCGCTAGTGGGCCTCCCAGCAACATTCCCCTTGGAATGGCGGCCCCGGATAACCGCTGACCGGTGTCCTCGGAGGCTCGAGCAGCGCTGCTGCTCCATGCCTCCTGCGTCCTTGGTCAGCGGCCCCCGGACCTCGCCATTTCAAGGGCAACATTCCCGGGAGACCCACCAGTGAAGCTCAAGATCTGGGGATCTCGCGGTTCGATTCCGGCTCCGGGTCCCGAGACGATGCGCTATGGCGGCAACACGTCGTGCGTGGAGCTCACCCTGTCGGACGGGAGCAAGCTGATCCTGGATGCGGGGACCGGGATCCGGGACCTCGGCATGGCCATCCCCGAGACCGAGCAGCCGATCCACATCCTGCTCACCCATCTGCATCTGGACCACATCCAGGGGCTGATGTTCTTCGAGCCGCTGTTCCGGCCCCAGGCCGAGATCTACATCTGGGGTCCGGCGTCACCCGAGGCCTCGCTTCGAGACCGCGTGGCCCGCTACATCTCCGCCCCCCTGGCTCCGGTGGAGATCCGGGAGCTGCCGTCTCTGCTGACCTTCCGCGAAACCGACGCCCTGGAATGGCAGGTGGGACCGGCCCGGATCCGGGCTCAGGCGGTCACTCATCGCGGTCCTACGCTCGGCTATCGGATCGAGGACGCCGGGACGACGATCGCCTACATCCCGGATCACGAACCAGGCCTGGGGGCTCCCCTGGACACGACCAGCGACGAGTGGATCTCCGGTTTCGATCTGGCGCGCGGCGCCTCGCTCTTGATCCACGACTGCCAGTACACCGACGATGAGTACCGATTCCACCTGGGCTGGGGCCACTGTCCGATCGGCGATGCGTTGATGTTCGCGCAGCGCACCGACGTCGACCGGGTGTTGATGTTCCACCACGACCCGCTGCACAGCGATCGCTTCCTTGACGCCATGGCTCACGAGGTGCTGGCGCGCTGGCATCACATGGGTGGCCGGGCTCGGCGAGTGGAGCTGGCGGCTGAGCGGCGCGAACTCGAGGTTGTGCCGGAGCGACTCCCGGCGCCCAGCGACCCGGCACCGGCGGGCACCGGCGCGACCCCACCTGATCATCCGGTGGTCGTCGGGTCGGTCACGCCGCGGCGCTGAGCGCTCGTCAGCGGCCCGCAGACGGTGGCGCCCAACGCGCGGCGACCCCGGGTCACGGCATATGCTCAAGCCGGGAGCCGATGGAACGCCAACGTCAGCTTGATCCCGCCTCACTGGGCGATCATGTCGATCGTCTTTACCGGGCTGCCCTGGCCCTGTGCGGTTCCCGGGCGGACGCCGAGGACCTGGTGCAGGAGACCTTCCTGCGGGTGCTGCGCCGGCCGCGGTTCCTGCGCAACGACGATGACATCGGGTACCTGCTGCGGGTGCTGCGCAACACGTTCATCAGCAGCCGGCGCACGGCGCAGCGGCGCCCACAGACGGAATCCCTGCCGGACTCGCTCGACCTGATCGAGGACCACCGCGCTCGGACTCCCCTGGAGCACCTGGAGTCCCAGGCCGTGTACGAGACGATCGCCTCACTCCCACCCGACTTCCGTGACGCGCTCGTGGCCGTCGACGTGGTCGGGCTGTCCTACCAGGAGGCGTCCCGCTCGCTCGGCGTGCGCGAGGCGACGTTGACCACTCGGCTGCACCGGGCGCGCCGCCGGGTGGCCCACGAGCTCACCGAGGAGAACCTCACGCGTGGGCGATGAGCCCGGACAGGTCCTGCTGGGATAGCCCGGCGGCGGACAGCAGGCATGTATGGCCATCCTCACGCCAGGTGACGACGTTGCGGCCGTGCAGGCGGAAGGCCTGGAAGCGGTACATGGTGCCGGAGGTGGATGTGCCCACTGGCTCGGGCAACGGCCGTCCGGAGACGATCGAGTAGGCGACCGTATGACCGCCCTTGGCGTAGTAGACGGTCAGCACGGACCGGGCGGCCAGGCGGTCACGCCGCGCACCGACCGCATGCCAGCCGATCGTCGCGCTCCAGTTGGGGAAGTGCAACCGGCCCACCGCGACCTGTAGCCGGCTGGTCCCGGCCGGTTGCGCCGGAGCCGCGAGCGTCGGGTTCAGCGCGCCCACGGCAGCGGCCTGCGCGATGCTGGGAGCGCCGGGCGAGCCGGCTGGGAGGGCAAGAGCCAGCACGATGGCCACGGCAACGATCGCCGCCACCGCGGCGCCGGCACCGATCGGTGATCTGCGCCATCTGCTGGTTCCGCGGGCCGCTGCGGTCCGTGAGGCTTCGATTTGCTCCCGCAGCGCCATCGGGGCACGGTCGCGCTCGCGGGCGGCGCTGAGCAACGCCACGGCTCGCTGCTCCTCCTCGAACCGCCGGCGCAGATCGTCCGATGCGTCGATCCACTCCCTTACCTCCGCACGCCGGGCCGGGTCCAGGGTGCCGTCCGCCAGCGCCGACAGCTCCATCAGCCGGCGTGGGTCCTCGGTGGTGTTCAGGCCATCCACGTCCTTGTTCATTCCCCTCACAGGATTACAGACGCACAAACTGGCCCAAAACTTTCACACAGGCGGGAAGTTCCGCGTCCAGGGGGCGTCCTACCGGGAAAGGGGCGCGAGCCCACGACTAAAGAGGAGTGACAATGGGATCAACTCTCAGACGCCGGGCGGGCCTTCTGATCCTGGCCGTCGGCATCACCGCCCTGATGGCGGGCTACGCGAGT
Organism: uncultured Solirubrobacterales bacterium; assembly: GCA_963718545.1. GTDB lineage: Bacteria > Actinomycetota > Thermoleophilia > Solirubrobacterales > Solirubrobacteraceae > Palsa-465. The sequence continues at coordinate 2,119,246 of CAVQZO010000002.1, forward strand.
AGCAGCAGTGCCTCGACCACGGCGAGTGCGGCCAGCGCGGCGTCGGTGAGGCTGATCCACACGTCGAAGGGGAAGATCCTGGGGAGCACCCGCGGGTTCACCCTGTACATGTTCACGGCCGACCGCCGCAACAGCGATCGCTGCGTCAAGAAGAGCGGCTGCACCTCCATCTGGCCTCCGTACACCGTCAAGGGCCGCCCGACCGCCGGCACCGGCGTCAGGCGATCGCTGCTCGGGACGATCAGGCTGCCCAATGGCCGGCACCAGGTGACATACGCGGGTCATCCGTTGTACCGCTACTCCGGAGACAGCGGCCCGGCCAGCACTTTCTACATCGGGGCCTCTCAGTTCGGCGGCCGTTGGTTCGCCCTGAACGCTGCGGGCAAGGAAGTTCGCTGAGTCTCATCGATCCCCGGACGCCCCAACGTCCCTCCGGGGGAAGGGCCGGGGGTCCCGGCGGCGCGGCAGGCCCAGCCGCGCCGCCGGTCCGCCGTTAGACCGCGCGCTCAGGTGGTTTTCGCGCTCAGGTGGTTTTGGCGAGGACCACCGAGCAGGGAGCGTGCTGGCAGATGCTCTTGGGGACGCTCCCCAACACTCGGCGGTTCATTCCCTTGTTGCCGATCACCAGCAGATCCGCTTCGTGGTCGGCGGCCAGCTCGCAGATCACCTCAGCCGGCTGTCCCCGGCGAGCCACGGTTTCGGTCTCCAGCCCGCGCTCGAGCGCACGTTTCTTCGCCCGGGCCAATGTGGCATCCACGCGCTCGGTGGCGTGAATTGACCACTGCGCGTCGGGCGGCGCCTCGGCCCGCTCGCGAGCCAGCTCCTTGTCGCCGACCGGCGTGTAAACGCTGAAGATCAGCAGTCGCGCCTGGTAGCGCTCGGCGAGATCGAACGCCATGTCCACCGCCTTGTCGGCCGTGGCGCTGCCATCCGTGCCCACTGCGATCGTCTTGAACACTCGCGAACCATAGGCGCGCACGTGTCGGCAGTTTTTGCCAACTTGTGAACGCCGTTTTCCTCGGTAGGGTCCGGCCGGCCGTGTCTGCGCTGCAGCATCGCACTCGCCTTGTCCGGAAAGCGGCCTCCGAGCTGTTCCGTCCCGGCGAGAGCCGGGCCTCCGGCGCCCAGCTGTGGCTGATCGGTCGAGCGGCGGTCACCGGGCTGATCGTCCTCACCAACCTGATCGGTGCGATCACCGTCGTGCTGCTCGCTCTGTTCGTGATCCCCAGCCCCTCCGTGAGCGGCATCTCGCAGCTCAAGCTGGACAACACCGTGCTGGCGTTCGCCTACTTCCTGCTCGCCCTCCTGGCCGGCGTGTGGGTGGGCACGCAGCGCCTGTTCCGGGTGCGGGACTGGCTGCAGGACGAACGGCCGGCCGACCTCGATGACATCCGCCGCGTGCTGCGCGCCCCCATGCATCTGTTCGCGCTGCAGGTGGCGCTCTGGCTGGTGGGAGCGATCGTCTTCGGCGTGTTCAATGGCCTGCACTCAACGGGCCTGGGCCTGCGGGTCGGCGTGGCCGTGGCCGCCACCGGGCTGGTGACGGCGTCCTGCGCGTACCTGCTGACCGAGCTCGTGCTCCGTCCGGCGGCCGCCCGGGCGATGGATCGCGGTGTCCCGCAGCGGCTGGTGGTGCCCGGCGTGGCCACCAAGTCGGTGCTGGCCTGGTTCCTGGGTACCGGCATCCAGCTGTTCGGGATCGTGGCCATCGGCCTGCTCGCCCTCACTCACAGCCCCTCGCTCACCGCGCACCCGGAGCATGGAGTGTCGGCCCTTGGAGTGGCCATGGTGGTGCTGGGCGGCGTCGGGCTGGCAGTCGGGCTGCTGGCAGTGGTCGTGGTGGCGAGGACCACGGCCACCCCCCTGGACTCGGTGCGCCGGGCGCTCGAGCAGGTGCAGCAGGGTCATTTCGAGGTGCGGGTGCCCGTCTACGACGGCACCCAGATCGGCCAGCTCCAGCTGGGCTTCAACAACATGGTGGCCGGCCTGCAGGAGCGCGAGCGGATCCGGGAGGCATTCGGCGCCTACGTGGATCCGGACGTGGCCGAGCGCATCCTCGAGGAGGACCTCCACCTGGACGGCGAGGAGGTGGAGGTGACGGTCATGTTCATCGACGTGCGCGACTTCACCGGATTTGCCGAGAACACCGAGCCCAAGCAGGTGGTGCAGGCGCTCAATCACCTGTTCGAGCAGATGGTGGGGATCATTCACGACCACGACGGCCGGGTGGACAAGTTCGTCGGCGACGGTCTGCTCGCCGTCTTCGGGGCGCCGCGCCGGATGGCTGACCATGCCGACCAGGCGCTGGCCACGGCCGTCAAGATCGCTGCCAACGTGTCCTCGGACGCCGGCCTGGAGTTCAACATCGGGCTCAACTCCGGGCGCGTACTGGCCGGGAACGTCGGCGGCGCCGGCCGGCTGGAGTTCAGCGTGATCGGGGACCCGGTGAGCGTGGCCGCACGGGTCGAGGCGGCCACGCGCACGACGGGCGACAGGATCCTCATCGCCGAGCACACCAAGGAGCTGCTGTCAGCCGAACACCCTGATCTGGAGGAGCGCCCGGACGTCCATCTGAAGGGAAAGACCGAGGAGGTCCGGCTGTTCGCGGTCACAAGTTCGGGAGCCGCGCGTTAACCCGAACGTGATCCGAGCCACGGCCACCGACGCCGAGCTGCTGGCGCGGACGCGCCGCGATCCCCAGGCATTCGCGGTCTTCTACGACCGCTACGAGCGCGCCGTGCTCGGCTTCTTCATGAACCGCACCCGCGATCCCGAGCTGGCGGCCGACCTCACCGCCGAGGTGTTCGCCGCTGCGCTCAGGGCAGCGCGACGCTTTCGGGCGCAGGAGGACACGGCGGCACCGTGGCTGTTCACGATCGCTCACAACGTGCTGCGCAGCAGCCTGCGTCGCGGGCGCGTGGAGGCCAGGGCGAGGCAGCGGCTCGGCATTCGCGAACCGGTGGCCCACGCCCCCGAGGACCTGGAGCGGATCGAAGCTCTGGCGGACGACAACGGCTGGGTCGTCGAGCTCGTGGAGCGCCTCCCACCCGACCAGCGCGACGCCGTGCGCGCGCGGGTTCTGGACGAGCGCTCCTACGAGGACATCGCGCAGGACCTGGATACGTCCCAACTGGTGATCCGCAAGCGCGTCAGCCGCGGGCTGGCCGCGCTGCGACTGCAAATGGAGGACAAGCCATGACCTATCTGCCCGAGGCCCGCCGGCAGCTGATGGCCGCAGCCGAGCAACGTGCAGCGAGGCGACTCGCGATCCCACCACCGCGGCTGAGCTGGGTGGTTCCAGCGATCAGCCTGGCCGTGGCGGGCGCCGTGGCGATCGCCTTCCTCAGCCTGCGGACCGCGAACCGCACTCATTCGGCCACTCCGTCCGGTGCCCGGCAGATTCAGCTGATCTACCGGGCCCAGCCCACCACCCAGGTGCCCAAGGTGACGCATCAGGCGCTCGAGCTGACCGTGAGGCAGATCAACCTGCGGCTGTCTGAGATCCCCCACTCGTTCTCATCCGTCCGGATCCTCGCTGGAGATCGCATCCGCGTGGATGTCAGGACCCGGGAGGGCCTCGGACCGGTACAGGCTCGAATCGGATCGGACGCTCAGCTCCTCTTCTACGACTGGGAGATCAACGTCCTGCTCCCCAACGGGAGAAGCGCGGCCAGCGAGCTCTCGCGAGGTCACCGGTCGGCGCTGGAGCTCAGCCAGGGCAACGGTGACACGGCCATACCCGGTGGCCCCACAGCCGGAGCCAGGGGGCTCTACCAGGCCGTCAGGCTGGCCTCGAAGCAACCGTACGCGCCGAGTCCTGACAGCTCGCGCGATGGCAGCGAGTACTACCTGTTCGCACAAGACGGTCGCCTGGTGGCCGGCCCGCTCGACCCCGGCAACGTCTCTCGCCGGCAGGGCGTACGCGAGCTGGAGGCGGGTGTGAGCCGAACGGCCCGACACGACGGGCACGTGCTGGTGGTCAAGCAAGGGACCGTTGTGGTGCAGGCAGCCCCCAACAACTTCAGAGTCGCTGAGCCGTTCGGAGCCCCGGACGCCGGCTACTACGTGCTCCATGACCATGTCGCTCTGTTCGGCAATCAGATCACCAATCCGCGGGCCAGCACCGACTCGACCGGTGCTCCTGATGTGCAGTTCGGATTCCGGGCCCCGGGCGCTGCCGAGTTCTGGCGCCTGACCGGTGCTGTAGCTCGCCGCGGAGAGCTCGACAGCATAGGAAGCCGGCAGCTCTTCCAGCATTTCGCGATCGCGCTGGACAATCAGCTGATCACTGTCCCGCAGATCGACTACACGGCGTACCCGGACGGATTGCCCGGCAGACAGGGCGCTGACATCACGGGGGGCTTCACGCGGTCGGCGGCAAGGGGTCTGGTCACGGCCCTGCGCCTGGGGACACTGCCTCTCAAGCTGACGCTGGTGAGCGCCCGCCGGTAGCGGGCCTCACCACCCCACACAGCCGGCTAGGCCGGAGCGCCCTCCGAGTTGACCACCTCGGAGAACTCGCGGAACAGCCCGGTGACCACGAACACGACCTGCTCGGCGATGTCCACGGTGTTGTCACCGATCCGCTCCAGGCAGCGGGCCACCAGGATCATGAACATCGCCCACTCGCGGACCTCGGGGTCGTCGCCCACCTCGACCGCGCGCCTGAAGATCTCCCGGTTCAGGCGGTTGACCTCGGCGTCCTGGCGGACCAGGTCCTGGGCGAGCGAGACGTGGCGGGTCTTGAACGCCTCCTTGGCCTGAGAGACCTGGGAGCGCGCCAGCTGGCCCATCCGCTCCAGCGCCTCCAGGATGGTCTGATCCTTGGGCTGCTCGAAGCCGGACAGGGGCACAAGCTTGGCGACATTCACGCACTGGTCCCCCATGCGCTCCACGCAGCGGATGATGTGCAGCAGCGCCGCCACGATCCGCAGGTCGCCGGCCACCGGTGCCTGGCGGGCCAGCAGCGAGAGCACGCCCTGGTGGACCTCCAGGTAGCGGCCGTCGATGCGGTCGTCGTCGTTCACCACGATCCCCGCCAGCTCGACGTCCTGATAGCTGATCGCCTCGAGTGCGCGGTCCAGCTGGGAGATGACCATGTCCATCCCGCCCAGGGCCTGCTCCTCGAGTCCCTTCAGCTCCTCCCGGAACTGGTGTCGAACCTCGTATGGCATCAGATCAACCGAACTTTCCGGTGACGTAACGCTCGGTGCGCTCGTCCTTGGGGGTCGTGAATATCTCCGTGGTGGCCCCGTGCTCGACCAGCTCCCCGTCGAGCATGAACGCGGTCGTGTTGGCCACCCGGGCCGCCTGCTGCATGTTGTGGGTGACGATCACGATCGTGTAACGATCCTTGAGCTCGTCGATCAGCTCCTCCACCCTGAGCGTGGCCACGGGATCGAGCGCGGAGCAGGGCTCGTCCATCAGGATCACCTCCGGCTCCACGGCGATCGTGCGGGCAATGCACAGGCGCTGCTGCTGACCGCCGGACAGGCCGACTCCCGGGGAGTTCAGGCGACCCTTCACCTCTTCCCACAGGCCAACCGCGCGCAGGGATCGATGGACGCGCTCTCGCATGTTCTCACCGCGCATCCCGGCCAGCTTCAGGCCGGCGGCGACGTTGTCGAAGATCGACAACGTCGGGAAGGGGTTGGCCCTCTGGAAGACCATGCCGATCGCGCGACGCACCGCGGTGACGTCGACCTTCGACGAGTAGATGTCCTCCTCGTCGAGCATCACCGAGCCCTCCGCACGGGCACCGGGGATCTCCTCGTGCATCCGGTTGATGCAGCGCACCATCGTCGACTTCCCGCAACCGGACGGGCCGATGATGGCGGTTACCTCGTTGGCCGGGAACGTGATGTCGATGCCCCGCACGGCATGGTTCGAGCCGTAATAGGCGTGCAGGCCCTTGACCACGACCGAGTGGCCGCGGGCGTTCGCGGAGGTGCCCGAAGTCGTCGGACGGTCTTCGGGTTGGATCTGCGGTCCGCTGGTCACTTTTTCGCGCTCCGTGGGCGTGGACGCCATGATGTCACTTGTCTCCTTGGCGGTTGTGTCAGCTTCGTAGCTTGCTGCGGCTGCGCTCGTGGAACGTCCGGGCGGTCACGCTCAGGAGCAGCACGAACAGGATCAGCACGAGTGCCGCCGCCCAGGCCTGAGCGTGGTCCTGGGGGCTCGGCGACTCCGACAGGCCGAAGATCGCCACCGGGATGCTCGGCAGGGCCTGGGAGGGATCGGTGGTGGTCGTGAAGTTGGAGTAGATCGAGCTGGTGAACAGCAGCGGCGCGGTCTCTCCAGCCACCCGGGCCACGCCCAGCACCGCGCCGGTGATCAGCCCACCCGCCGCGGTCGGGAGGACGATCCGCAGGACGACCCGCCAGCGCTTGAGCCCCAGAGCCAGCGCCGCTTCGTGCAGCGACTCCGGGACCAGCTCCAGCACCTCCTGAGCCGAGCGGGCGACGATCGGCAGCTGGACGATCGCCAGCGCCACCGCCCCGGCCCAGCCCGACTGCGCGCCGCCGATCACCAGGATCCCGAAGATGAACACACCGGTGATGATCGTCGGGATCCCGTTGAGGATGTCCAGGCAGAACCGGATCACCGTCGCCACGCGGGGCGGCGCGAACTCCGTGGTGAAGATCGCCGTCAGAATCGCGATCGGGACCGAAATCAGCGTGGCCAGTCCGACCAGGATGGCGGTGCCGATGAATGCATAGCTGAGGCCGCCGCCCTTGGAGCCGAACGGAACCGCATTCTTGGTCAGGAGGTTGATGTTGAGCGCAGGGGCGCCCTTGACGACCACCGAGACGATCACCAGCAGCAGCACGGCCACGGCCAGGACCGCGGCAATCGTGCACAGCACCATCATCGTCCGGTTGACCAGCCGCCGGCGACCGGCGCCCGGAGCGGGGCCGAGCACGCTGCGAGGGGCAGGTATGGCTGAGCTCTCCATGGTCAGACCGTCTTCACCCGTGAGCGGCTCACGATCAGTCGCGCGACGATGTTCACGATCAGCGAGATCACGAGCAGGATCGCCCCGAGGTAGAGCAGCGAGGACTGCCACAGGCCGGGGTTGGCGCTCTGGTACTCGGAGGCGATCTGGGCCGCCAGCGTCCCGGCGGAGGCGAACAGCGAAGCCTTGATCTGGGTGGCGTTCCCGATCACCTGCGTGACCGCGATCGCCTCACCCAGCGCCCGGCCCAAGCCCAGGATCACCGCACCGGTGATCCCCGGTTTGGCCACCGGCAGGACGGCCGTGCGCACCATCTCCCAGCGGGTGGCGCCAAGCGCGTAGGCGCCCTCCTTGAGCTCGGCCGGCGTGGTCTGGAATACCTCACGGGTGATCGAGGTGATGATCGGCAACGCCATGATCGTCAGGATCAACGCGGCCGGGAGCATTCCGAACGGAGATGGGGTTCCCGCGAACAGCGGGATCCAGCCGAGGAAGCTGTGCAGGAACGGCTCCAGGTGATTTGCCATGAACGGGCCGAGGATGATGATCCCCCACAGCCCCAGGATCACGCTCGGTATCGCGGCCAGCAGCTCCACCAGAATGGCCACCGGCCGGCGAATGACCCGGGGGGCGAGCTCGGTCAGATAGATGCTGATCGCGATCGCCATCGGCGTGGCGATGATCAGCGCGATGAACGAGCTGACCACCGTCCCGTAGATGAAGTCGGCGGCCCCGAAGACGCCGTGGCTCGAATCCCAGGTCTGAGACCCGACGAACCCGAGGCCGAATCGCGAGATGGCCGGACTCGCCTGGTCGAAGACCGTCTCGGCGATCCAGACCAGGATCACGACGCTCGCCAGCCCGGCGAGCGCGGTGAGGATGCGCAGGAGCGGCTCGCCGATCCGATCGGACAGGCGGATGCGGGCGTCGAACGGGCGTGGGGCGGTGGAGGCGGTGGCGCTCATCGGTGGTTGGGAGGCGTGCAAAAGGTACGGGCGGACTCCGCTGCGGGAGTCCGCCCGTTCACGACGCTGATCGGCCTAGGCGGCACGCGCCTATTGGATCAGATTAATGGTCTGCTTATCAGCCGAGACCACGGCCGAGGGCAGCGGCGCGAAGTCAAGCTTCGGACCGTTGGCCTGACCGGTGGTGATCGCCCAGTTGATGAACTTCTTCAGCCCGGCGCTCACCGCGCTGCTCTCGCCCGTCTTCGGCACGAGCACGTAGGTGAACGTGGAGATCGGGTAGGCGTTCGGTGCCGAGGCCGGCGAGTCGGTCAGGGAGATCCCCTCGGTGCCGCCCGACGGAACTGACTTCGCTGCCTTCGCCGCCGCTTCGATGCTGGACACGCCGGGCGTCGGGTACTTGCCCGCCGCGTTCTGGACCAGTCCGTAGCTGAACTTGTTCTCCAACACGTAGGCCGCGGTTATGTAGGCGATGGCGCCGTTGGTCGCTGACAGCACCCCGCCGACGCCGGAATTGCCCTTGCCGCCCACGCCGCCGGGCCAGCTGACCGTGGTGGCGTTGCCGATCTTGGACTTGAACTCCGGGCTCACCTTGGACAGGTAGTTGGTGAACGCATACGTGTCACCGCTGCCGTCGGTCCGGTGCACCGCCTGGATGGTCGTGGCCGGCAGCTTCACGCCCGGATTGAGCTTCTGGATGGCCGGATCGTTCCACTTGGTGATCTTGCCCATCCAGATGTCGGCCAGAACTGGACCGGTGAAGTGCAGCCCGCTGGGGACGCCGGTGACGTGGTAGGCAACATCGACCGCCGCCATGGCCCATGGGATCTCCAGGCAGCCCTTGCAGGCGGATGCCTGGCTTGGGGTGAGCGGCGCGTCACTGGCGCCGAAGTTGACCGTGCGGGCGGTGATCTGTTCGATGCCGCCGCCGCTGCCGATGGCGCCGTAGGTCACGGCCACCTTGTTGGCCTGCTCGTAGGCGGCCTGCCACTGGGACATGATCGGGGCGACCAGGGTGCTGCCAGCGCCGATCAGGGTGGTGGCGGATCCGACACTCGAGGCACCGCCGGACGAGCTCGTCGACGAGCCAGAGCCTGAGTTGCTCGACCCGCACGCGGCAACTCCGAGCGCGGCTATCACCGCGACGGCTCCCGCTGTGATGCGTCGTTTGTTCACGGTTTCGTGGTCTCCTTGCCTTGTTGTGAACCCCCAGTGTTGATGCGGCCTCTCGCCTTCGTGTTAACCAGTTGTGAAACCCGGGTTGCGATTCGGTACCCGACAAGGCCCCCGCCGATGGTCTCCTGACTCACTCCTGCCTCTCCTCCGGGGAGGCGGATGCCGGCTGGATCGTCCGGATCTCCACCCTGGGTTCGGCCGATAGGCGATACCCCAGTCCGAAGTGCGTGTGGATGAAGCTCCACTCCGGCAGCGGGCCGTTGAGCTTCACCCGCAGCTTGCGGATGTAGACGTCCACGGATCGATCGCCCGGGCGCATGGTTCTGCCCCAGACGAGCAGGAAAAGCTCGTCACGGGACACGATGCGGTCCAGGCGCCTGGCCAGCTCGGTGAGCAGCCGCAGCTCCCGGATCGAGAGGCGGAGCATGATCCCGCCCGCCCGTGCGAGATGCTCGTCGGGGGAGATCTCAAGCGGTCCAACCTCGAGTACGTCTCCCCGAGGAGCGACAGTGGCGGCCATGCCAAGATCGTCCAGGCAGAGCCGTCATCCGGCGTTACCCCGGGGTGAAAGAGATGTGAACAGCTTGTTATCGCCCACCCCTTGGAGGGGCGCGGGGGCGGCTCTCGCGACGGGCGTGCCGCCGGCTGGATCAGTCGATCAGGCTGGGGGTCATCCTATCCGGAGCAGCCAGCTCATCCAGCGTCTGCTCCGTCATCTCCGGATCACCCGGAAGGTCTGCCTGCGCGTCTTCGAGCCCGGTCATGGTGATCGCGTCAGGGGTCTGGGTCTCCAGGTCGGGCTCGGGCGCGAACCGGTACCCGACCCCGAAGTGCGTGTGAATGTAGTTCCACTCTGGCGAGGCGATCCGCAGTTTCTGGCGGAGCTTGCGCACGAACACGTCCACCGAGCGATCCCCGTGGGCCATGGCATAACCCCACACGCGCTCGTAGATCTCCTCGCGCCGGAGCACCCGATCGGACTGCGTGAGCAGGTTGAGGATCTCGAACTCACGCGCGGTCAGCTCGAGGCTGGTTTCGCCGGCATAGGCCTGGTAGAGATCGGGGCGGATCGTGATCTCGCCCACCCGCGTCGACTCCTCGAGCGGCGGCATCTCGTTGCGCCGGTGGCGCCGGATGGCCGCCTCGATCACGCAGATGAGCTCCTCCGCGTGACAGGGCTTGGTGATCCACGCGTCCGCCCCCACCCGAAGGCCCCGCACCCGCTGGGCCACCGACGACGGGCCGGTGCAGATGATCACCGCCAGGCCGGGCAGCCGGGCACAGATCCGCTCCAGATACTCCCAGCTGCCTGGACCGACCACCGCCAGGTCGATGACCAGCGCGTTGAGTCTCATGGCGACCAGCGCTTCGGGGGTCGCGGGGCTCGACAGGCTGCGCAGGTCCCAGCCGAGCGTCCGCAGCCGGTTGGAGAGGACCTGGATGAACCCGGGGTCCCGGTCCACGACTGCCAGCCGCGGCCGCGTATTCTGCCGCGGCTGGGGGCTGACTCCGGTCGCGTGGCGCGGCGACGAGGAACTCGCTCCAGCGGTCCCCATCATGGCGCCGCTCGTCTCTGGCGACATGGCCGCCACTGTAGTGCACCGGTTCGGGGTAGGTCGCCTGGTCCGAAGCTCGGTAACACCATGTTTACACGCAAAATGCGACTGTTTCGGGCCTTTGCGCGGCCAGACCCGTCCGACTTCGGCGCTGTGGTGGGAGTTGGTCGCGCCCTCGCGCTGCAGAATTCACCTAATAGTGGCCTAAGAGCGGTCCTGCACCCGTTCTGGCGCCGCTATCCTCCGGCCCGAACGGGTTCTGGCAGTTGATTGTTCGGACCCGTGGGTAGACCACATGGCTTCTCGCAAGCAACAGAAAGAGGAAGCGCGCCAGCGCCGCCTGGAGCAGGAACGTGCTCAGGCCGCCCAGGCCGAGCGCCGCCGCCGCATGCAGCTGCTCGGCGGCGTCCTGGTGGCCGCCGTGGCCGTGATCGCGGTGGTCATCGCGATCTCAGCCGGTGCCGGCGGCGCGACCAAGGCTCCGCCGCCCAACAGCCCGCAGGCCAAGCAGACCTACGCGTCGGTGAACAGCCTGCTCCACGGAATCCCCCAGTCCGGCACCACGCTGGGCAATCCGAAGGCCAAGATCACGATGTACTACTACGGTGACCTCGAATGTCCGGTGTGCCGGGCGTTGACGCTGGGGCTCGGCGGCGGCGGGTTCCCGCAGCTGGTCAAGAGCGACGTCCGGAGCGGCAAGGTGAAGGTGGTCTACAAGTCGTTCTGCACTGCCACGTGCAACAACCACCCGGTGAGCGTCTTCAACCAGCAGCAGGTGGCGGCCTACGCAGCCGGCCAGCAGCACCTGTTCTGGGACTACACCGAGCTCTTCTACCACGAGCAGGGCGACGAGACATCGGCCTACGTGAACACCGCCTATCTGGACGGCTTAGCCAAACAGATACCGAGTCTCAAGCAGTCCACCTGGCACCTGGACCAGACAGACCCGAGCCTGCTCTCGCAGGTGCAGGCCGATGCGTCCCAGGCGAACAATCTCGGACTTTCCGGGACGCCGACCCTGGTCGCTGCCGGGCCCAAGGGCGAGACCGAGGTGACGGGAGTGATCCCCAGCTACAGCTCCATGGAGCAGGCGATCAACAAGGTGGCATGACCACCACCGTTTCTCAGGCCGGGCCCGGCACCGGACGGCGGACCACCCGCCGGCGTGACGGCCTGAGGATCGCGATAGCCGTTTTCGGCGTGATCGGCCTGATCATCGCCGGCTACACCACCTACGAGCACTACAACGGGTTCGCCACCCTCATCTGTCTGGGAGGCCATCACGGGCACTCCAGCTGCGAGCAGGTTCAATCGTCGACCTGGTCCAAGCTCGACGGGATCCCCGTCTCGGTGCTCGGGCTGGTCGGCTACTTCGTGCTGCTGGTCTCGCTGGCCTTCCGGGGCGAGCTGTTCCGGGCGTTCGGCTTCCTGGTCGCGCTGATCGGCTTCGGCTTCAGCGCCTACCTGACCTACCGCGAGGTGTTCACGCTCAAGGAGATCTGCGAGTGGTGCGTGGGCAGCGCGATCTGCATGACGATCCTGATGGTCCTCACCGGGATCCGGTTCCTGCGCGGGGAGCCTCAACCCGTCTGACGCCCCGGGCGGCCGTCTGAGACGCGCAGCCGCTGCGAACGAGTCGGAGCGTCCGCGCCGATCCGGATGATTGCACCGACATGAGTTGGCGAACCACCCGCGCGTCCGCCCGATCCGGCGAAACGGCGAAGCACGTTGCGGTCATCGACCTGGGCTCCAACTCCTGGCGCCTGGTCGTGTTCAGCTACGGCAGGGGCGGCTGGTGGAAGCGGACCGACGAGCTGTATGAGTCGGTGCGGATCGCTGAGGGCATCGGCGATTCAGGGCGGTTGCAGGAGCCGGCCATCGCCCGTGGTCTGGAGACGCTGGCCGTGTTCGAGCGGTTCTGCCGGGCCAGCCGGCTGGCCGACGATGAGGTCCATGCGATCGCCACCAGCGCGATCCGGGATGCCACCAACCGGGAGGAATTCCTGGAGCGGGCCGAGCAGCAGAGCAGCTTCGAGATCGAGGTCCTGTCCGCCGAGGCCGAGGCCCACTACGGCTACGTGGCCGCGATCAACACCACGACGCTCACCGACGGCGTGGTCCTCGACATCGGCGGCGGCAGCCTGCAGCTGATCGAGGTGAACGGCCGTCAGCAACAGAGCGTGATCTCGGTCCCGCTCGGCGCCGTCCGGATGACCGAGCGATTCCTGTCCGATCCCGGCTCGGCTCGCAAGAAGGACCTCCAGAAGCTCCGCGCCCACGTCAAGGAAACGCTTGCCGGCGTCTCCTGGCTGAGCCAGGGCTCGAACCGGCGTCTCGTCGGCACCGGAGGGGCCGTGCGAAACCTGGCCGCGGCGGACGGACACGCCGCCCTCGGCCCGAACGGCGGCATCGACCTGGGCGTCCAGGGATATCGGCTGACCCGTGAAGCGCTCAAGGGACTCGTGACCCAACTGGCGGCGCTACCGGCGACGGAGCGGGCCGAGGTCGAGGGAATCAAGCCCGGCCGCGCCGACATCATCCTCGCCGCCGCAGTGACCCTGGAGACGGTCCTGGACCTCGGTGGGTTCCAGGACATGGAGGCCACGGAGGCAGGCCTCAGAGACGGCCTGTTCCTGGCCCGCACGCTGCTCACCGAGGAGCAACCGCTGTTCCCCAATGTGCGCGAGGCCGCGGTACGCAACCTGGCCATCCAGTACGAGTCGGACCTCGACCACACCAAGCACGTGGCCCGGCTGGCCCTCCAGATGCACGAGTCGTTGGCGGAAAACGGGCTGTTCACCCCCGAGCCCGGAGAGGCCGAACTCCTGTGGGCGGCCGGGATGCTGCACGACGTCGGCATGACGATCTCCTATGACGACCATCACAAGCACTCGCGCTATCTGATCGTGAGCGCCGAGTTGCCCGGCTTCGACCCGCGCGAACGCGCGCTGATCGCTCAGATCACGCGCTACCACCGCAAGGGAGCGCCCAAGCTCGGCCCCTGGGCCAAGCTGGGCCGGCCCGGCGACGAGGAGATGCTGGACCGCTGCGCCGTGATCCTCCGCCTGGCCGAGCATCTGGAGCGCGGGCGGGACCAGTCGGTCAGTCAGGCCACACTGCGCACCAACGGCGACGGGATCGCCCTGCACCTGCACGCGGCGGGTGATCTGACGCTGCCGCGGTGGAGCGTCGAGCGCTACGGCGACGACGAGGCCTTCCAGAAGGTGTTCCACCGCCCGCTGGTCATCGGCTGACTTACGGTCAGAAAAGAACCGGCGTTACAGTTGGCAGCATGCTCTGGTTGCTCCGCCATGCTGACGCGGCCGACGGAGAGCCCGACGATGCTCGGCCCCTGACCGACAAGGGCATCCGCCATGCCCAGGCCGCAGGACAGGCGCTGGCCCAGATGGGGGTCAAGCTCGACGTCTGCCTGACCTCGCCCAAGCTGCGGGCCATGCAGACGGCCGAGCTGGCCTGCGAGCCGCTGGGCGTGCCGGTCACCGTCGAGCCCCGGCTGGCGGGTGGGCCGTTCGAGCCTGAGGAGCTGGTGGCGGGTTTGCAGGACGCGATGCTCGTCGGCCACGACCCCTCCATGTCGCTGGCTCTGCACGACCTCACCGGCGCGCACTCGCGGATGAGCAAGGGCGGCCTGGCCGCGATCAACAAGGGCGAGCTGATCGTCCTCCTCAGGCCCAGGGAGCTCACCCTGATGGCTGGCGCTCGGGAGCCGGTGGCGTGAGCAAGGCGGCCGTCTCGAACAGCCAGACGGCCGCAAACGGCGCCAAGCCGGGTACGGGCAAGCACCGCGGACACCACAAGCTCCGTGATCCCAAGCTCTATGTCAGCCGCGAGCTGTCGTGGCTCGACTTCAACGACCGAGTGCTGCAGCTGGCCGAGGACAAGCACGTGCCGCTGATCGAGCGGGTCAAGTTCCTGGCCATCTTCACCTCCAACCTGGACGAGTTCTTCATGGTCCGGGTGGCCGGGGTGCACGACCAGCTCGACGCCGGCATCGACTCCCGGGGACCGGACAACCTCTCACCGACGCGGGTGCTGGAGGGCATCTCCCAACGGGTACGCGAACTCGACGGGCGCCACGCCCGCCAGTTCCGGGACGTGATCGCGCCCGCCCTGGCCGAGAACGGCATCCGGATCGTGTCGATTCGGGAGTCGGGTGCGTCCCCGGAGGAACTCGCGGAGCACTTCCGCGAGCACATCTTCCCCGCGCTGACCCCCCTGGCCATCGGGCCCGGCCGCCCGTTTCCGTACATCTCCAACCTCTCGCTGAGCCTCCTGGTCCGCCTGCGCGATCCGGAGACCGGCCACGACGCCTACGCCCGGGTGAAGGTGCCCAAGGAGGTGCTGCCCCGGTTCGTGGAGATCGACAAGGAGGTGTTCATCCCCCTGGAGGACATGATCGCCCGCCACCTCGACGCCCTTTTCCCCGGCATGGAGATCATCGCCCACGATCTGTTCCGGGTGACCCGAGACGCTGACTTCGACGTCTCCGACGAGGCCGACGACCTGCTCCGGGCGGTGGAGGACGAGCTCCGGCGGCGGCGGTTCGGCGAGGTGGTCCGCCTCGAGGTGGGCGCCAACATGGATCCCGAGATGCGGGCCCGGCTGGTCGAGTGGCTGGGGGTGACGCCCAACCAGGTCTACGACGTGGAGGGCCTGCTCGACCTGAGCGATCTGTGGCAGATCGCCGGCGTCGACGGCCATCCCGACCTGCGCCAGGAGCCCTGGACGCCGATCACCCACCCGGCCTTCGGCCCGCGCCCCGGCGAAGGCGAGGATCAGCCCGAGGTGTTCGCCGCCATGCGGGCCCGGGACATCCTCGTGCACTACCCCTACCAGTCGTTCTTGACCAGCGTGGAGCGGTTCGTGCTCCAGGCGGTCGATGACCCCAACGTGCTGGCCATCAAGATGACGGTGTACCGCACCTCGGACGACTCCGTGCTGGTGCCGGCGCTGATCGCGGCCGCCGAGAAGGGCAAGCAGGCGGTGTGCATGGTGGAGCTCAAGGCCCGCTTCGACGAGCGCCAGAACATCCGCTGGTCACGGGAGCTGGAGGAGGTGGGCGCCCACGTCGTCCACGGCATCCCCGGGCTCAAGACCCACGCCAAGGCGATCCTGGTGGTTCGCCGCGAGCGCGGCCGGGTGCGCCACTACGTGATGATCGGGACCGGCAACTTCCACGCCAAGAACGCCCGGCTCTACGAGGACTTCGGGCTGTTCACCACCGACCGGGAGATCGGCGAGGAGGTGGCGAACCTGTTCAACACGCTGACCGGCTACAGCCACCCGCAGCGCCAGCGCAAGGTGCTTGTGGCTCCCGATTCCCTGCGCGAGCCGCTGATCGAGCTGATCGAGCGCACGGTGACCGCTCATCAGGCCGGTCAGCCCGCGCGTATCGCCATGAAGATGAACGCCCTGGTCGATCGCCGCTGCATCGAGGCCCTGTATCGCGCCTCACAGGCCGGCGTGCGGATCGATCTGAACGTGCGCGGCATCTGCTGCCTGCTTCCGGGCATCCCCGGAGTGAGCGAGACGATCAACGTGGTGTCGATCGTGGGTCGCTTCCTGGAGCACTCGCGCATCTACTCCTTCCAGTTCGGCGACGAGCGCACCTACTACATCGGTTCGGCTGACCTGATGCCGCGCAACCTGGACACTCGCGTGGAGCTGCTGACCCCGGTCGACTCCCCCGAGCTCCAGGCCGAGCTCGAGGACACGCTGGAGCTCTGCTTTGCCGATGACACCAACGCCTGGACGCTCGATTCCGAAGGGAAATGGCACCGGCGGACCGGCCGGCATCGGTCCGTGCACCGCGAGCTGATGGAGCGCACGCTGGCCCAGAGCACGACGACGGCGGTGAGCTGAGGGCCGCCGCGGGGGGTGGCTCGCTGGCTCACCCCCCGCGGACTGATCCGCCGCCCAACGGGCCAGGTTCAGCCGGTGGGGGCGGTGGCCGGGCGGGTGCCCAGCGTGACCTTGACGTGGCGGCTCGAGTCGCCAGTCCTGACGACCATCGTCACCGTCTGGCCGGGCGCGAGCTTGCCCACGACGGCGATGAACTGATTGGTGGAGCTGATCTGCGTGCCGTTGACCGCGGTGATCGTCTCACCGGCCTTCAGGCCGGCCTTGGCGGCCGGTGAGCCCGCCACCACGGGGGTGGGGCAGGTGGAGTTGGCCGTCGTGGAGATCTGCGCGCCACCGACGCTGCTGGAGTTCAGGCACACCCCGACGTAGGAGTGCTGGACCTTGCGGCCGGCGATGATCGTGTTCGCCACCTGGACATCGGTGTTGCCGGGGGTGGCGAAGCCGACGCCGGCGCTCTGGTCGGAGTTCGTGTCGATCTGATCGTTCAGGCCGAGCACGGCGCCGCTGGCGTCAAGCAGCGGTCCTCCCGAGTTGCCGGGATTGATCGGCGCGTCGGTCTGGATCGCTCCGGAGATCGTGTAGTTGTTGGGAGCCGGAATGCTGCGGCCCACCGCGCTGACGATGCCCGAGGTGACCGTCTCCGGCAGGCTGAACGGGCTGCCGATCGCCACCACCGCGTCGCCCACCTGGGCGTCGTCGGAGTTGGTGAACGGAATCGGGTGCAGGTCGGAGGCGGGCACGTTCACGCGGATCACGGCCGTATCGGTGGACGCGTCCTGGCCGAGGACCCTGGCCTTGGCGTTGACGCCGTTCTGGAAGTGCACGGTCACCGAGGTGGCCCCGGAGACGACGTGCTGATCGGTGAGGATGTCGCCCTTCTTGTCGTAGACGACGCCGGCGCCCTCACCCTCGGTCTGCTGGGTTCCGCCGCCGAACAGTCCCCCGCCCGTCGATTGCCGGGAGGTGACGGTGATATCGACCACGCCCGGGCTGTCCTTGCGGTAGATCTGGTTGATCGACATGCCCTGGGTCTTCGACAGAGACGTGGGGATCGAGGCGGACGGGCTGTTTGACATCACGGTGGTGGTCACCGAGTGGGTCGTGCTGCCGCCCGCGATGATGGCCACGATCGCCCCCACGAGCGCCCCGACCACGGCGGGTAGAGCGATTTTCAAGTTCATTGCGATGGACTCCTGTCAGAAGCTGTTCTCATGGCGCTGGTGCCTTTCAGTTGACCAGCCGCGTTTCAAAGACCTTTGTGAAAACGGGAAGAGCTGCATAAGAACCGGCCTGCCGGACGGCGACAGGCGGCCGGTCCCCAGGCAATACCTACCCCTGCGCTCTGGGGGCCACGCAAAACACCTCCAGGCCCGGTGGAGCTCCCCGGGCGCGAAACGCCCGGCGGCGCTTGACCTTCAGGCGCTCCAGCGCCGGGGCCGCGATGTCTTCGAGCACCTCACCGGAAACCAGTACCTCACCGGCCCGGGCCGCGTCGGTGATCCGCGCGGCAATGTTGACGTCGGCGCCCAGATAGTCACCGTCCAGGCGGTGCGGATGGCCGGAGTGCAGGCCGGCCCGGAGCCGCGGCTCAACATCCAGCCCGGCCTGCATCTCCAGGGCAGCCTCAACGGCCCCCGTCGCGTCCGGGAAAGCGGCCATGTGCCCATTACCGAGCCGCTTTACGACCTTGCCCCGGTTGGCGGTGATGCAGGGCTCAACCACGGCGGCGACCTCGCGCAGGAGCTCCAGAGCCCGCTGGTCGCCCGCCTCCAGGACCCAGCTCGAGAATCCACACAACTCGGTGAACAGCAGGGTGACCTGAACCTCGTCGCGGTCCCGGCCGAACCACCCGGAGATCGCATCCAAGACCTGCCGCCCTGCCGAGGCCAGCTCCGCGGCCGTCTGCAGGCGTGTCGATTCAGGCGCCATCCACAGACATCTTCACAAACACGTCGAGCGCGGCCGGATTGGCCAGCGACTCACGGCTCGCCGCCTGATCAGGGGGAGTGCCCATCAGGATGCGCTTGACGGGCACCTCCAGGACCTTGCCCGAGAGCGTGCGCGGCACCTCGGCGATCTGGATTATCTCGTCGGGGACGTGGCGGGGAGAGCAGTCGGCGCGCAACCGGCGACGGATCCGGTCCCTGAGCTCGTCGCTCAGCTGGTCGGCGTCGCGCAGAACGACGAACAGGGACAGCCAGCCGTCGGTCCCCTCCCGGGGGCGATCGATGACCAGCGCATCGAGGATCTCGTCGATCGCCAGCACCGCTCGGTAGATCTCGCTGGTGCCCATGCGCACGCCGCCCCGGTTGATCGTGGAGTCCGAGCGGCCGTAGATGATCGCGCCGCCCTGAGCCGTGATCTCGATCCAGTCTCCGTGGCGCCATACGCCGGGAAACATCGAGAAGTAGCTGTCCCGGTAGCGCTCGCCGGATTCGTCCCCCCAGAAGTAGATCGGCATCGAGGGCATCGGCTCGGTGATGACCAGCTCGCCGACCTGGCCGATCACCGAGTGCCCTGACTCATCCCACGCCTCCACCGCCGCGCCCAGCGCGCGCGCTTGCAATTCGCCTTCCAGCACCGGCCGGGTGGGTACGCCGCCCACGAAGGCGGTGCACATGTCGGTGCCTCCGGAAGTTGAGAACAACCATGTATCGGAGCCCAGCTGGTCGTAGATCCAACGGAATCCCTCCGGGGAGAGCGGCGACCCGGTCGAGCCCACCGATTGCAGGTGCTTCAGCGCCCGACCGCTTCTCGGCCGCACTCCCGCCTTCATGCAGGCCGCTATGTAGGCGGCGCTCGTCCCGAAGCACGTCATCCCGGTCCGCTCGGCGAGATCCCACAGCGTGTCCAGGCTCGGATGACCCGGGTTGCCGTCGAACAGGACGATCGAGGCATCCGAGTGCAGCACGCCGATCAGGAAGTTCCACATCATCCAGCCGGTGGTGGAGAACCAGAAGAAGCGATCGCCGGGGCGCGCATCCAGGTGGAGGTGTGCCGTCTTGACGTGCTCCACCAGGATCCCTCCCTGGCTGTGCACGATTGGCTTGGGCAGCCCGGTGGTGCCGGAGCTGTACAGCACCCACAGGGGGTGGTCGAAGGCCAGCGGCGTGAATTCGAGCTCCTCAGCTGAGCTCTCGATGATGTCGGCCGGCCAGCCCGTCCCGTCCAGGTAGCCGAACCTGATCACCTGCGGATCCCCCGGCAGCTCGGCGGCGATCTCGTCCACGGTGGGACGGCGGTCGAAGTCCCTGCCGCCGTACCGGTAACCGTCGACGGCCAGCAGCACCTTGGGCTCGATCTGGCTGAAGCGGTCGATCACGCTCCGGGCCCCGAACTCCGGTGCCGCCGAGGACCAGACGGCGCCGAGCGACGCGCAGGCCAGGAAGGCCGCCACCGTCTCGGGGATGTTCGGCATATACGCGGCCACCCGGTCACCCGCGACGACGCCCCGCCGTCGCAGTCCAGCCGCGATCGCCGCCGTCTGCTCGCCGAGCTGCCGCCACGTCCAGGTGTCCAGCTCTCGCAGCTCGGAGGCGTGCTGGATGGCCAAGGAATTCGGATCCCGCCCCCCCTCGTTGCCCCGGAAGATGTGCTCGGCGTAGCTGATCTCGCCGCCGGGGAACCACTCGGCGCCGGGCATCCGCCGGCTGCCGAGCACGCGCTCCGGCTGCCGGCTGAAGCGCAGGTCGAAGAACTCCACGATCGAGGACCAGAATCCCTCCAGGTCCGCCACCGACCAGCGCCACAACTCCTCGTAATCCTCGGTCTGAACGCCCCGGGACTCGCTCAGCCACTGCCGGTAGCGGGTCACGGCGGCGGCGGCCACCCGCTCGGGTGACGGGGTCCAGAGAAGTTCGTGTGCGGTCACGATCCTGGAGTATCGGGGATCATCCGGGCCGTGGCCGAGCAGAGCGTGACCGCCCCCTTCGCAGCAACCGTCGTGGCCATCGGGTCGGGTCCGGGCACCGCCGTGCAGCCGGGCAGCGTCCTGATCGTGCTCGAGGCCATGAAGATGGAGCACGAGATCCTCGCCGAGGCGGCGGGTGCCGTCGATCGGGTGCTTGTCGGAGTGGGTGAGGCGGTCAGCGAGGGGCAGGCGCTGGCGGTGCTGAGGGATGGCCCGGGCGCGCGAAGCGCGCCCGGGACGTCGCCCGCCCCCGATCCGGAGCCTCGAGACGATCTCTCCGCGGTCCTCGACCGGCACCGCCTGACGCGGGACGAGGCCCGCCCCGAAGCGGTGGCCAAGCGACACGAACAGGGACGCCGCACGGCCCGGGAGAACCTGGCCGACCTGATCGACCCGGGCTCGTTTGTCGAGTACGGGCCGCTGCTGTTCGCCGCCCAGGAGGCACGGCGCCCCAAGCAGGAGCTGATCGAGCGCACGCCGGCGGACGGACTGGTGGGGGGCATGGGCACGATCGATGGCCGGCCGGTCGTGGTCATGTCCTACGACTACACCGTCCTGGCCGGCACCCAGGGGATGCGCAACCACCGCAAGAAGGACCGCCTGTTCGAGCTGGCGCAGCGGCGACGGCTGCCGGTGATCCTGCTCGCCGAGGGCGGCGGCGGGCGACCGGGGGATGTCGACATGCCGATCGTGGCCGGCCTGAATTGCCGAGCCTTCGAGCTGTTCGCCCAGCTGAGCGGGCTGGTGCCACTGATCGGGATCGCGTCGGGCTACTGCTTTGCCGGGAACGCCGCGCTGCTGGGGTGCTGCGACGTGGTGATCGCCACGGAGGACGCCTCGATCGGGATGGGTGGCCCGGCGATGATCGAGGGCGGTGGGCTGGGTGTGGTGGCTCCGGCGGACGTGGGGCCGATCGATGTGCAGTGGGCGAATGGTGTGGTCGACCTACGGGTCGCCGATGACTCCGCCGCGGTGGCCGCGGCCAGGCGGTATCTGGGGTATTTCGGGCAGACGGAGCCGGACGCTCCGGCGCCGCCTGCTGAGCCAGCAAGCCAGCAGGCGGCGGACCAAACGCTCTTACGAGAATTGATTCCGCAGAATCGCAAGCGGGCCTACGACGTACGGCAGGTGATCGAGACGATGTTCGACTCGGGGTCAGTGCTGGAGCTGCGACGCGGATTCGCCGCGGGAATGGTGACCGCCCTGTCCCGCGTGGAGGGCCGTTCGCTGGGCGTGATCGCAAACGACCCCACTCACCTGGGCGGCGCGATCGACGCCGACGGCGCCGACAAGGCGGCCCGGTTCATGCAGCTGTGTGACGCGTTCGGCCTGCCGCTCGTGTTCCTGGCCGACACGCCCGGGTTCATGGTCGGCCCGGAGGCCGAGCGGACCGCCACGGTGCGCCACTTCTCACGGATGTTCCTGACCGGCGCCAACCTGAGCATCCCAGTCGGGACGGTGGTGCTGCGCAAGGGCTACGGGCTGGGCGCGCAGGCGATGGCCGGGGGCGGGTTCAAGGCGCCGCAGTTCGTCGTCGGCTGGCCCACCTCCGAATTCGGCGCGATGGGACTGGAGGGCGCGGTGCGGTTGGGACTGCGGCGCGAGCTCGAGGCGATCGAGGACGCGGAGGCCCGGCGGGCGGCGTACGAGGGCGCCGTGGCGGCCGCCTACGAGCGCGGGCAGGGGCTCAACATGGCTGCCTACGGCGAGATCGACGACGTGATCGACCCGGCCGACACGCGGCGGTGGATCTCCACCCTGTTCGCCGCCGAGCCCTCGCGCCGCGGACATCTACAGGGCAAGCGCCGGCCGCAGGTCGACAGCTGGTGAACCCTGGGCCGCGCGCTTCTTCAACGCTCCTATGAGCTGGACGTGGTAGTCGTCCCCGCGGCCGGCGAGGTGCTGGAACGCAACAGGCTGGCGCAGGACCTGGCCGCCGCCTGGAACTTCTGGTTGGACTCGATCGAGCGGGGGAAGATCGCGCCACTGCCTGACGTGTTGGGCTTGGGCAGCTTGTAGCCGTGCTGGCGCACGCAGGTCACGAACTTCTCCAGAGTCGCCCCGGAGAAGCGGTGGCCCGCTCCGGCCGCTCCGCCCGCACCGGGCCGGAAGCGCCCAGCGCCGCCTCCGCAGTCCTTGAAGGCGGTGCGGAACTTGGAGTTGCCGAATGCGCCGCCGGCGCCGGGAGGCGCGCCTCCGCCGAAGAAGCCTCCGCCGCCGCTGCCCGGCCGGCGCGCGGGCAGCGTGACGCCATGCTGTTTCAGGCAGGCGGCCAGCTTGGCGCGGTTGCCGGAAGCCGACGCCGTGGTCGATGTTTTTGTACCGCCGCCGGATGAGCTGCCGCAGGCGGCGAGCGCCACCGAAACGACGATGGCGAGTAGGAGTGGGGAGAGCCGCAGCCGTCGCCCGGGAGTCGTGTTCACGTGAGTTCCTTTCTGTGCATTTCTCAGCCGCCGAACAGCGAGCTGACGGCGGAGCCACTCGAACCGGTGGTCCGGCTCGAACCCGAGCCGGCCGTGCCGGTGGAAGAAGAGGTAGTGCCGGAGTCGGTGAGGCTGGTGGCGCTGACGGCGCCACCCGTGCCGGTCACGCCCGAGACGACCACCCGGTCGCCGGGATTGATCTTGGAGCGGCTGACCGACTCGGCCTTGGTCAGCTTCGTGGCGCTGGACAGCTTCACCTTCACGGTGTTGCCGCCGGTCTCGGTCACGTAGATGGTCTTGCCGTTGACGTTGGCCACCGTGCCGCTGATCCCGCCGCCGCCCGGGCCGGCGCCCCCGGCGAACCCGGGAAAGCCGCCGGTGCTTGCGGTCCCGCTCTTGCCGCTGGTGGAGCCCGAACTCCCGCGCGCGGCGGCGAACCGGGAGGCCAGCGAGGCCAGTCCGCTGCTGGCGGCTGAGGAGCTGGAGACCTGTCCCCTCTCGACCCGGATGCCGATGTAGAAGCCGATCGCGCCCGTCACCAGCGCCAGCAGCAGCGCGCTGGCGGGGGTCAGGAACCGCCGCCGGGGACGGACGGGGAGCTGACCGCCGACATCGTCCGCTGGCTCCTGCCAGGTGTCGCCCGCCGGCCCGTAGCTGATTGCGTTCATCTGGAGTCCTCTGAGGTTGGGATGGTCATTCGAAGCGCAGGGCCTCGATCGGGCGCATGCCCGCCGCACGCCCAGCCGGATAGGTCCCGAAGAACAGCCCGGTCAGGAGTGCCGCGCAGAACGCCAGGGCGATCGAGTAGGGGGCGATCACCGGACTGACCCCGGCGATCTTGAACTGGCTGCCCACCACCCCGGCGATCACCCCGGCGATCCCGCCGAACAGCGAGACCAGCACTGCCTCCACCAGGAACTGGATGAGGATGTCGGCCCGCCGCGCGCCCACGGCCTTGCGGATCCCGATCTCCCGGGTCCGCTCGGTGACCGAGACCAGCATGATGTTCATCACGCCGATCCCGCCGACCAGCAGCGAGATCGCTGCCACCTCGCCGAGCAGCGTGGTGAACACCTTTGAGCTGGAAGTCGAGGCCTGGAGGATCGAGCTCTGGTTCACCACCTGGAAATTGCTCTGCTCGCCGCTCTGGGCCGTCGGCGGGTCGAGCTGGTTGAGGATGTCCGTCACCTCGGTCTGGGCGGCGTCCAGCGAGTCGCGCGAGGTCGACTCGACGAGGATCTGGCTGAGCGAGCCGTAGCCGGTCAGCGTGTCCTGGGTCGCGGTCAGCGGCGCCACGGCCACGTCGTCCTGGTTGCTGGTGCCGTTCGACCCCTTGGACGCGGTGACCCCGATCACCGTGAAGTCGGTGCCGTTGACCTGCACCGTCTGTCCGACCGGGTCAGCGCCGCTGAACAGCTCCTGATCGACGGTGGGGCCGATGACCAGCACCCGGCTGTGGTCCTTCTCCTGGGACGCGGTGAACCACGATCCCTCGGCCAGCCTGTAGTTGCGAGCGCTCTGGTAGCCCGGCGTCGTGCCCACGAACGTCGAGGGCTGGTACGTGGTTGACCCGTAGGTCAGGGTCACGCTCCCTGCCTGCGCCACCGGCGCCACCGTCTTGACGTCGGGGGCCTCGAAGCGGTTCTGCAGGGCCGTGGCGTCGGCCGGCGTCAGCCCGGAGCTGCTGGACGTCGACGAGCCGCTGCCGCGAAAGAAGCTGAGGCCACCCAGTCCGCTCGACGTTGACACCGTGAGCAGGTTCGAGCCCAGCGAGTTGATCTGGGCTTCAACGGCCGAGGAGGATCCGGTCCCCACGGCAATCAGGACGATCACCGAGCCGACGCCGATCATCAGACCCAGAATCGTCAGGCCGGACCGCAGCTTGTTGGCGGCCAGCCCGGATAGGGCGATCCGCACCGACTGGCTCATGCAGTGAGCTCCGGCTGGGCGGTCGGCTCGTCGGCGATGATCTGACCATCACGCACGCGGATGACCCGGCGCGCGTGGTGAGCCACCTCCTCCTCGTGGGTGATCAGGATGATCGTCCTGCCCTGGAGGCTGAGCTGATCGAAGATGCCGAGCACCTCCCCGGATGACGCCGTGTCCAGGTTGCCCGTCGGCTCGTCGGCCAGGATCATCGCCGGGTTCGTCACCAGGGCCCGGGCCACGGCGACCCGCTGCTGCTGACCTCCGGACAGCTCGGAGGGCAGGTGGTGGACGCGGTCGGTCAGCCCAACCGCGTCCAGCGCTCTCAGGGCTCGCCGCTGGCGTTCGGCCCTGGGCAGCCCGGCGTAGGTGAGCGGCAGCTCAACGTTGGCGATCGCCCGCGTGCGGGGAATCAGGTTGAAGCTCTGGAAGACGAAGCCGATGTAGCGGTTGCGCAGGTCGGACAGCGTGTCCTCGTCCGTCCCCTGGACGTCGAGGCCGTTCAGCCGGTACGTCCCGGCGCTCGGGATGTCCAGGCACCCGAGGATGTTCATCAGCGTGGTCTTGCCGCTGCCCGAGGCGCCCATGATCGCCACGAACTCTCCGCGGCTGATCCGCAGGCTCAGGCCGCGCAGCGCGTGCACTGCGATATCCCCCACCTGATAGATCTTGCGCACGTCCCGGAGGTCGATCACCGGGCCGTCGAACGGGCGCCTGGGGGGTGCCACATTCGTGTTCGACCGCCGCTCGGTCCGGGCGGGGCGCTGGCGTCGCAGTCGCCGGGCCCGGGCCGCCCGCCAGTCGTACCTCGTCGCGCCGCCTCGCCCGTCAGAAGGTGGGCGTCGCGGCATCGATGGGCGTCTCGCCATCAGCCGCCTCCGCGGCCAAGGAACCCGCCTGCGCCGCCCGCGAGGCCGCCTCCACCCCCAGGGAACCCGCCTCCGCCGCCGAACAGGCTCCGGCCGGTGCCCAGCGTTCCCGTGCTCGACGAGCTGGAGGACGTGCTCGTGCCCAGCGCCGGCAGCGTCTGGGTCACCACCACCTGCTGTCCGGCGCGCAGCCCGCTGATGATCTGGCTGCGGCTGCTGCCGCGGACGCCAACCACCACCTGTTGCTGGACGGTCTTGCCGTTCTCCTGCAGCTGCACCGTGCCGGTCGAGCCCGAGCCGCTGATCGCCTGATTGGGCACCGTGACTCCCTGTGCCTGGGCCGTGATCACCGAGGCCGAGGCGCTCATCCCGGCGCGAACCTTGGGGTTGGTCTGGTCCAGGGTCAGGGTGGCGTCGTAGGAGACGACGCTGCTGCTGGTCGTCGCCACCGGCGAGATCGAGGTCACGTGAGCCCCCAGCTCCACGCCGCTGAGGGCGTCGATGGAGACGGTGGCCGCCTGCCGGACGTGAATCGAGCTGATGTCGGACTCGCTGAAGGCGACCGTCATCGTCAGGGTGCTGGAGTTGATGATCTCGGCGAACCCGGAGCTGCTGCCCGTGCTCGAGGAGGATGACGAGGCGCCGAGGCTGCCAGCCGTCTGAGCGGAGCCCGTGGAACCCGTGCTGCTGGAGTTGCCGGCGGTCGAGTTGCTGGCGGTCGCGCTGCTGGAGCCGGAGCCACCGGCGGAGATGGACTGACCCGGGCTGAGGTTCTCAAGCGTGGCGATCGTGCCGCTTACCGGCGCGTACAGCTTCGTGCTGGCCAGCGTCTGCTCGTCGGAGTCGACCGTGGCCTGGGCCTGGTCCACCGAGGCCTGGTCCTGCGCGATCTGCGCTTTCGAGGGCTTGGTCGAGGTCGACGAGGACGTGCTCGAGGTGCCGGTGCTCGGGCTGGTGCGGGTCGTCGTCCCCGTGGTGCTCGTCGGATGGGTCTTCGTGGGGGTCTTCGTGGGGGTGCTGGACTTCTTCTTCTTCTTCTTGGTGGCTGGCGTCCCGGTGGGGCTCGTCGGGGTTTGGCCGGTGGTGGTGGTCGGCGTGGGGGTCGTCTTGGCCGCCGCCGTGTAGCCCACGAACTCGGTCGTGGTGGTGGAGCTCTGCTGAACCGAGGCCACCGTCGAGCCGGTGGAGCCAGAGCTCGTCGAGGTGCCGTCCCGGGCGGCGTTCAGATTGTCCTTGGCCGCGGTGAGGTCGGCCTTCGCCTGATCCAGAGCCAGGTTGGCGGATGTTGGGTCGAGCGTGGCCAGGAGTTGCCCCTTCTTCACGTGCTGCCCGACCGACACGTCGACGCTCTGCAAGGTGCCGCTGGTGGCGAAATTGACCGTCTGATCGGTGGCCGCCTGCACGTTGCCGGTGCCAGACACGGTCGTCTGAACGACGCCGTCCTCGGCTGTGACGACCTCTCGGGACGTGCGGGCCGAGCTTCCCGGGGTACCCAGCTCGGTGACCGCCAGCGTGATCACGACAGCCGCCACCGCCGCGAGTGCGTACAGGTGCCAGTTGGCAAATCGGGGAGTGCGAGATGGCATTGGGGTGCGTCGGGCAGCGATCCGCTCATCGGCCACCCGGCGGGGCCGATCGCGAGCTTTCAGACCGCTGGGGTTCTAGCGACCCCCGCGTCAGCTTCCTGTAAGCGCCCGCGCCCTTCGCGTCCCGCCGACCCCAGCTTTCAAGGGTTCTGCGGGAAGACTTATGGAGATCTTCAGTCCGCCGCCGGTCTGTGCGTTGACCGAAAGCGATCCGTGATGGGCGTCCACCACCGATCGGACGATCGACAGACCCAGGCCGAAGCCGGCGGTCTCCCGGTTCAGGCGCCGGAACGGTTCGACCAGCTGCGGGGCCTGATCCGCATCGATCAACGGCCCGGAGTTGCGGACGGTCAGCCGAGCCAAACCGTCCGAGGTGCCCGTGGTCAGCTCCAGGTATCCGCCGGGCACGTTGTGCCGGATCGCGTTGTCGACCAGGTTGGCGATCATCCGCTCCAGCAGGTGCGGCTCGCCCCGGGTCGCCGCCGGCTCCAGCTCGGTCCGGAGACTGACCTCGGCGAGGTGCGCCTGGGCAGTCAGGTCGGTCACGCAGACGGCGGCGAGCTCGGTCAGGTCCGCGGTCTCGGCCCGTTTGCTCACGCCCTCGCTCCGGGCCAAGGTCAGCAGCGCCTCGATCAGACCCTCGTTGCGGTCGATCGTCTCCCGCAGCGCCTCGCCCATGGCGCGCAGATCCTCGGTGGTGGCCTGCGGATCGGCCAGCCCCACGTCGAGTTCGGTGCGCATGATCGCCAGAGGGGTGCGCAGCTCATGTGAGGCGTTGGCCACGAAGTGCCGCTGACTGGCAAATGCGGCGTCCAGGCGTTCCAGCATCCCGTCGAACGTGTCCGCCAGCTCCTTGAGCTCATCGGGCGGCCCCTGCAGGTCGATCCGCTCGCCCAGATTCAGGCCGGAGACCCGCCGGGCCGTGGCGGTGATCGCGCGGAGCGGCCCGAGGGCCCGTCCGGCCAAAAGCCAACCGGCGGCCACCGACAGAGCGGTCATTGCCACCAGCGCCAGCGCGTACTCGATGGCCAGGCGATGGAGCGTCTGGCTCACCACCTGGGCCCGAGCGGCGTTGAACACCTCGCGGCCAAACGTCCCCGGCCCGAACTGTCCCAGTCCCGGTCCCGAATTGAAGTGCTGGCTGGGCGGCGCCGGCGTGGCCGGCAGCCCCAGCTTCTTGAGCTCGGCCCGGATGTCCGGACGGGAGGTCAAATTGTGGCGGACCACCAGGTAGCCGACCGTGAGCAGCGCCGCGCCGGTCACCAGGAAGACCATCCCGTAGGTCAGCGTCAGCCGGAGGCGGATCGTTCGGGGGGGCAGCAGGCGCCTGAGTCGAGCCGGCATCAGCTCAACCGGTAGCCGATCCCGATCACGGTCTCGATCAGCTGCGGCTCCCCCAGCTTGCGCCGCAGCGTCATGATCGTCATGCGCACGACGTTGGTGAACGGGTCGGTGTGCTCATCCCACACCCGCTCCAAGAGCTGCTCAGCCGACACCGTGGCGCCGTCCGCGGCCATCAGCGTCTCCAGCACTGCCAGCTCCTTGCGTGCGAGCTCGATCGGCTCACCCCCGCGCGTGACGGCGCGGCGGGCGGGATCGAGCTCCACGTCGGCGTGCTGCATGAGCGCCGGACGAGCCGGAGACGATCGCCGGCCCAGCGCCCGGATCCGGGCCACCAGCTCGGCGAACCGGAACGGCTTGGTCAGGTAGTCGTCGGCGCCGAGCGACAAGCCGTCAACCAGGTCGTCCAGAGCGCCGGCCGCGGTCAGCATCAGGATGCCCGTCTCGGGCCGCTCGTCGCGCAGCTGGCGGCACACCTCATCCCCATGCAGCACCGGTAGATCCCGGTCCAGGACCATCACGTCGTAGCGGATCACGCGGGCCTTGATCAGAGCCTCGGAGCCGTCAGGAGCCAGATCCACGGCCATCCCCTCGCGCCGTAGGCCGCGAGCGATCGCGTCGGCCAACCGTCGCTCATCCTCGGCGATCAGCACGCGCATGTAGTCAGGATGACCGCGCCGGCATAAGACCCGCGTAAGTCGTGGCGAGCTTTGCTAGCTTGCCGGGCTCGACCTTTACATCAATCGACGTAACACCAAACAGGGATATCGTCCACATGCCCCCTCAGCAGAAACTGGCCGAACGCGGGATGGCGGCCGGCCTGAGAGCGATCAACTGGCTGGCGTCCTCCGATCTCATGGACCGCCTCAACATCCGGACGCAGACCGAGCGGCTCCTGTACACCGGATCCAAGACCACTGTGCGCTTCGGCGCGGCGACAGGACGGACGTTCGCCGCCGCCCAGCGCCTCGGCAAGCCGGCCCGGCAGCCCAGGTCCAAGCGCAGCGACCTGTTCGACATCACCCCTGATGACGAGCAGCAGATGCTCTCGGAGTCGGTCCGTGATTTCGCCCTGGAGCGCGTCCGCCCGGCCGCCGTCGACGCCGACGCCGCCTGCGCGGCCCCGAAGGAGCTATTGGCGCAGGCCAGCGAGCTCGGCCTCACCATGATCGGCGTTCCGGAGGAACTGGGCGGCGCGGTCAGCGAACGCTCCGCCGTGACCTCCGTGCTGATGGCGGAGGCCCTGGCCCAGGGTGACGCCGGCATCGCGCTGGCCTGTCTGGCCTCCGCGGGCGTGTCCACCGCCCTGTCGCTGTGGGGCGACGCCGACCAGCAGGCCACGTACCTTCCCGAGTTCGTCGGAGAGAACCCACCCGCCGCCGCCGTGGCGCTATTGGAGCCTCGGCCGCTGTTCGACCCGTTCGAGCTGCAGACGACCGCCCGCCGCGACGGTGAGGGCTTCGTGCTCGACGGTGTCAAGTCGCTCGTGCCCCGGGTGGGCGAGGATGAGCTGTTCATCGTGGCCGCATCGCTCGACGGTCAGCCCGCCCTGTTCCTCGTCGAGTCCAAGGCGGACGGGCTGAGTGTGGAAGCCGAGCCCGCCATGGGCCTGCGAGCGGCCGCCACCGGCAAGCTGCTCTTGGAAGACGTCCGTCTCGACGCGGGCGCACTGCTCGGCGAGGCGGATCCGGACGTCTACACCGAGTGCGTCCAGCTGGGGCGGCTCGGCTGGTGCGCCGTGTCGATCGGCGTCGGCCGCTCGGTCCTTGACTACGTGAAGACCTACGTCAACGACCGGGTCGCGTTCGGGGAGCCGATCTCCAATCGCCAGGCGGTCGCGTTCGCGGTGGCCAACATCGCCATCGAGCTGGAGGGCATGCGGCTGGCCACCCTGCGGGCCGCCAGCCGGATCGACCAGGGCCTGCCATTCGCCCGCGAGGTGGCCCTGGCCCACCGTCTGTGCGCCGAGCACGGCATGAACATCGGATCCGACGGCGTCCAGCTGCTGGGCGGCCACGGATACACCAAGGAGCACCCGGTGGAGCGCTGGTATCGCGATCTGCGCGCCGCGGGTCTGATGGAGGGAGCGCTGGTGCTCTGATGATCAACCTGGAGACACCCAAGAAGTTCAACGGGCTCATCGACTCGGCTCACCAGGTGGCCGAGAACGTGTTCCGAGCCAACTCGCGCAAGTACGACCTGGCCGAGCACGAGTACCCCAAGGAACTGGACATGCTGGCCGCCCTGATCGCCGGCATGAACGAGGGCGGCGGGCTGAGCGGCGCCGGCGCCGGCACCGTGGGGGGCGGCTCGGGCCCTGCCAATGGCGACGGCTCGGGCGGTTCCGACGGCGGTTCGGGCGCGACGACGCGGAACGGCTCGAACATGGCCACCCTGCTCGGGCTGATCGAGATGTGCTGGGGTGACGTCGGCCTGCTCCTCACCATGCCCCGCCAGGGCCTGGGTCAGGCGGCAATAGCCGCCGTGGCCGACGAGGAGCAACTGGCGCGCTTCGGCGGCAAATGGGCCGCCATGGCGATCACCGAGCCCGAGGCTGGGTCGGACAGCGCCGCGATCCGCACCACCGCCCGCCTCGACGAATCGGATCCCGCCCACCCCGAGTACGTGTTGAACGGAGAGAAGATCTTCGTCACGAGCGGCGACCGGGCGGAGTTGATCGTCGTCTGGGCCACCCTGGATCGGAAAGCTGGCCGCGGCGCGATCAAGTCGTTCGTGGTGCCGCGGGACAACCCGGGGCTGCACCTGGACCGGCTCGAGCACAAGCTGGGCATCCGCGCGTCCGACACGGCCAACTTCCGGCTCGAGGACTGCCGCGTGCCCAAGGAGAACCTGCTCGGCTCGGCGGAGATCCAGACCTCCAAACAGGGGTTCGCCGGCGTCATGCAGACGTTCGACAACACCCGGCCGCTGGTGGCGGGCATGGCCGTCGGGGTGGCTCGCGCGTGTCTCGAGCGCACCCGCGAGCTTCTGGAGGAGGCGGGGATGGAGATCGACTACGACACGCCGCTGCACACCGTGCCCTCCGCGGTCGCCGAGTTCATCTCCATGGAGTCCGACTGGGAGGCGGCTCGGCTGCTGACCTTGCAGGCCGCGTGGATGGCCGACAACCGGAAACCGAACTCGCTCCAGGCCTCCATGGCCAAGGCCAAGGCGGGACGGATGGGCACGAACGTGGCGCTCCGCTGCGTCGCGCTGGCCGGCTCGGTCGGCTACGGCGAGGGCGAGCTGCTGGAGAAGTGGGCCCGCGACGTAAAGATCCTCGACATCTTCGAGGGCACCCAGCAGATCCAGCTGTTGGTGGTCGCGCGGCTGCTGCTGGGCAAGACCTCGTCCGAGCTGCGATGACGGAAGCGCTCCGCGGTGAATCAGCCGTCGCGGAGCGCCACCACCCCGCCAAGCGTTCCCAGATACTCGGTGTGGTTGCGGCCGATCGCGATCCCTGCGTAGTTGTTGTTGTAGCCCAGGCCCGACCCGGCGTACCGCTGGTAGACGACGCGGCCCGTGCGGTAGTTGAGCGCCGTCCAGTACCAGTCGCCGCTGGAGTTGGTCGTGTACGTGTAGATCAGGCCATTGGCCAGCGAGAGCTTGGACACGACGCTGGGGGCCGAGACGGCGTACGTGGTCCAGATGCGCCGGCAGCCGGTGCCTTTGCGGTTGATCTCTATCCGCGCGAACCCGGGTTGGCTCACCTGGCCCCCTTCGAGCGATTGCGGCCCTGTGTAGCCGTAGTTGTTCTCGATCAGGTAGGAGCGCCCGGCGGCGATCATCGCGTTCTCGTCGGCGCTGCTGTTCTTATGGAAGACGGGGACCCGGCAGACCAGGCGCCTGTGCCTGCGTCTGAGATGGGTCGTGGTGCGATAGATGACCACGTCCATCGGGTTCTCGTTGTCGTTGATCCCGACAAAGCGCCCGTGATCTGAGAGCACGGGGGTCGTGCCGGTGCCCGCGTCCAGCTGGCCTGGCTTGCTCACACCGTCGTTGGGATACGTGATCTTCCAGCTGATCCTGGGAGCGCCGTTTCGGCGAGCGGTGAACCGGTAGAGCCTGTGGTTGGTCGGGATGTAGATCCCGCCGTGTGCGTCGGCGGCCAGCGATTTCGTGATCTCGCCGTTGGCTCCGTTGCCCAATCTGATCAGATGCACCCTGCCGGTCCTGAAGTTCAGCGTTCCCACCACGCCGTCCTGGCGCGCGGTGAACCACAGCAGGCCGTGGGAGCTGGGGAGCTGTGAGGTGATCTCCTCGTTGTTCCGCAGCCCGAGCGCGTAATCGTGAATCAGCTTGAAACCGGGCGTGGGCGTCTCGCCGATCACGTAGATGTGCCCGCTGGTCGTCCCGGTCACGACCTGGTCGTGGTTGTTGAGGTAGAAGTAGCCGCCGGCCGAGAAGTCCTGGAAGATCTTCGGGCCCGGGTTGAGCTCCAGATCCTCGGCCGTGCGCGGCGGCAGCGAGTACGTGGCCAGTGTCGCCAGCGTGTTCGGGTCGAACATGTACAGCTTCGGCCCGCTGGTCCCGATGCAGATCGAGATCACCCGGTTTTGCTTGTCGAAAGTCACGGAGCCACAGTCGCGGCCAGCCCCGGGCGGCACGTCCGCGCCCAGGTAGGCCGAGAAGGTCACCGGGTTGCGCCCGAGCGGTCCTCCGTACGTGTAGATGTCGCTCTGCCACTCGTCGTTGTGGATCTCCGACAGGCCGTTGGCGGCCATGAACCGGCTGTGTGGGATGCGGCCGGTGTGCGTGACCGGCTGGGGCGTCGCGGCGTGCCCGACGAACGGCGTGGCCGGCGGCAGATTGACGTCGGGGATCGGGATGGGCCCGGTGGCCGCACCGGCCACCCCTGCGCCCGGTCCAGTTGCCGTTGCAAGGCCAGCGATCCCAGCCAGAGTCGCGATGAGCCGCGGGCGCCTCACGGCGGACTGCTTCCCGCTCCGGGCGTGCATCTACCGCGGAAGGCCGGCTCAGTGAGGAGCCGGGCACTCGCCGCGCACCCGGATGCCGCTGATCGTCTTCGCGCGCCTCGTGCCGCCCGTGGGCGTGAACGACACCTTCAGCGTGAGCTTCAGACGCCGGTGCCGCTTGATCAGACGCGCGCCGTGGCGGTTCGGTTTGACGGTAAGCCTGAGCGTCTCCGCCCTGGCCGCAGTGGCCTGCGTCTGCCCGAACGCCTTGGCGTGGGGGGCGAACGTCTCGAGCACCTTGACCGCTCCCGGGCCGGGCAGCGTCAGCTTCAGTCCGGCGATCCCGCACGAGTTGACCAGCTTCATATCGCTGGCGGCCAGTGTGAACTTGTTCGACGGTCCCGGAGGCGGCGAGACCACCGTGTAGGCGATGCTGGACGCCCCGCGCTGTCCATCGTGCGAGGTGGCAGTGACCGTGTAGATGTGCAGCCCGAGCGTGCTGGTGTCCAGCGTGCCGGCGCCGGCTGCGGCGCCGTTTGAGTCGATGCAGTTGGCGATCCCCGGCCCGCCCGGGGCGTCGGCGCAGTTGAAGGAAGTGGCCACGTGCTCGTTGAGCGTGTACTGCCTGCCATTGCTCGGCGAGCTGATCCTGGCCGTCGGTGCCCCGGGGCCGGTGAGGACGGAGGCCGAGGGAGATGACGTGGTGCTGCCGACCGGATTGGTCTCGGTCACTGTGAAGGTGTAGGACGTGTTGTCACTCAGCCCGCTGACTGTGATCGGGCTGCCCGAACCTGAGGCTGACTGACCGCCCGGCGATGCTGCCACCGTGTAGCTGACCGGATAGCAGTTCGCCGTGCCGGGCGTGAAGCGGACGGTGGCCTGGCCCGTCCCTCCCGTCGCGGTGACCCCTGTCGGCGCATCCGGGCCTCCCGAGAGGGTGCCGCCATTGTTGGTGACCCCACCGTTCAGCGTTCCGTTGTCGCAGGTGAGCGTGCCGTCATCTACCGTGACTGGGCCGCTGACGATCCCCTCGGCGAGTGCCGAGGCGCCGCTGTCCACGTTGAGGGCCCCAGCCAGGTTCTTCCAGAACGCCGCGGATCCGCTCTCGACGTTCGTGGCATCCGAGTAGGTGTTGCTGCTGGTGAAGACCGCGCTGCCACCGCCGGTGATGGTCAGCGATCCACTGCCAGTGATCGGCGTAAGGAACATCAGGTAATTGCCATCGGTGTCGAGGACGCCGCCATCCGCACCGAGCGGATTCAGACGACTGCTGATGTCGGCGGAGTTCCCGGTCCCCCATTGCACACCGCCTCCGTTGAGGGTGATGTTGCCGGTGCCGAAGTTCCCTTCGTCGAAGAACCTGATCAGGCCGTCGGTGATCGTCGTTCCACCGCCATACGTGTTGGCACCGCTAAGCGTCAGGACGCCCGAGCCGCTCTGAGTTACATCGCCGGACCCCGAGATCACTCCGCTGTACGTCGGACTGCCTGAGAAATCGAAGTCGACGTGGCCGTTATCAGTGATGTTGGTGGAGTTGAGGGGGTCGCTCAGGAAGGTGATGGTTCCCGAGGTGAGGTCTGTTGCTCCGGAGTACTCGAGCGGCCCTCCGAGACTGAGAAAGCCGCTGCCGGCCATGCTCAGCGAGATTGGTCCGGTGATCGAGCCGCCGTAATAGTCCGCTCCCGTCGGCGCGAGCGCAATGGTCACTGCGCTACCGCTGTCGGTCAACTCGCCCCCTCCGGTCAGGGCCCCGCTGGTGACAGAGTTTCCGTGCAGATCGACCGTCGTGCCTCCACCGATGTCCACTCCTCCGAAGCTGATTCCCGATCCCTGGATCTGCTGGGTGCCGTCCCCGTCGAACTCCACGTTCGCTCCGGTGGCGTCGAGAGTGCCTCCGACATCCAGGTCGCCGGTCAGCTCAAGCGTCCCGCCGGTCAGGTCCAGGGAGCCGCTCACGGTGACGTCGGTGATCTGGCTGCCGCCGTCGCCCAGGGTGGCCGAGCCATTGATGATCACCGGCGCTTCTTCGGGCACGACCGAACCATCGGAGGTGATTGTCGTGCCGGATAGGGAGATGGGCACCTCCGACGCGCCCGCGATCCCTTGCTCATACACCTGGGATCCGGTGGTGGTCACGCTTCCAAGTGAGGCGACGCCGGTAGTGGTCAGTTGCGTAAGCGGAGTCACACTCCCGACAGGTCCTGAGAAGCTGATGCTGCCATCGGCAGTCAGCGAATAACCCCCGTCGGTCTGTCCGAAGTGGGTCCACTCGGCGCTGATGGTGGTGTCCTGCTCCAGGGTCACGGGACCGCCGAGCAGGACCTCCCCGTCGACGGTGATCTGCGAGGTGTTGATGGTCTGCGAAAACCCGCCGCTGTCGCCGATGGCGTGGAGCGGCACGGAGTTCCCGATCGGGGCGTTGATCACCGCCGGCGCGTTGAGCAGCAGGGATTGGTCGCCCGCGACCTCGGCGTTGACATCGCCGTTGAGGGTCACCAACCCGGAGGTCGCAAGTTCATCGTTTCCGCTCCCGGCCACCGTGACGGCGCCGTCGTAGGTTTGGGCGCCACCGACCTCGATCGCCCCCTCGAGCGTCGTCGCGCCGTCGACGGTCAGCCCCCCCGAGCCGCGGATCACGTAATTCGCGCTGTTCAGCGTCAGTGAGTTGACCTCGGCCGGTTGGTCGATCGTGGGCGTGTAGTTGCCACCGGTGGGGCTGGCCGGGAACACCACGTCGCTCGGGGTCTCGCTGATCGGCGTCGAGCCGCTCACGCATCCGGGACCAGAGCAGCTCCAGTTCTGCGCGTTGGACCAGTTCGTGTTCGTCGCCGACCCGTTGCCGGTCCAGGTATACGTGTCACCGGTCGCCGCGAGGCTGACGGCAGTCGACCGGGACAGCGCCATCGCTGGGGCGGCGTACAGGGCGAGCATGGCGAAGCTCGCCGTCGCGACGCAAATCAAAAGCGCCAGCTTTCGCCGGCGCGCGCCCCCACGCGATGCCTTACCCCACATCTATCTGTTATCTCGACGCGGACTGAGAATCCCTTTAGGAGGCGATCTGATCAGGCGGCGGGTTCCTCGTCAAGTCGAGAATCGCCCTCAGGTCAGCGAGCGACCCCTTCTGGTCGAGTTCCCAGCGGGTGTCGGTGATCCGCATCGGGATCAGGCCCGCGGCCATCAGCTTGGCGTCCTTGACGCGGTCGCGCTCCCGGTCTTTGGGGGTCCGGTGATAGCGATCGCCGTCCACCTCGAGCACCACGCGGCGCTCCGGCCAGTAGAAGTCGAGCTCCCAGCG
Source organism: uncultured Solirubrobacterales bacterium (assembly GCA_963718545.1). GTDB lineage: Bacteria > Actinomycetota > Thermoleophilia > Solirubrobacterales > Solirubrobacteraceae > Palsa-465. The sequence continues at coordinate 2,156,047 of CAVQZO010000002.1, forward strand.
GATGCCCCCCGCGATCACGTGCTGATTGCGCAGCGGAGGCGGAATCCTGGGGTCAGCCGCGATCGCCTCGGCCACCACCCGCTCAAAGCCGGACTTATCGAACGGCTTCGGGCGGTAGGCCTCTAGGGCCGCCCGCAACTTGCGTGCGCCGCGGGCTGCCGGGTGCCGGCCGAGGGCCTCGTCCATCTCCTTCATGATCAGGAGATCTCGCCGTGCCGCCATCTCGATCAACTGGTCGAGCTCGTCACGAGACTCGTTCGGCGCGAGCTGGATCAGGATCAGGGGCACGCTGGCCGCGCGCAGGCCGCCGACCGTCGTGACCTCGGATCGGTGGGGCCGCTCGCTGATCCGGTGCATGACGATTCCACGCCGCCGCCTGATCGCGGTGCCAACGACGGTCACATGGATCTCCCAGGGGTTGATGGCTCGGAGACCCCTGACGGCTGCACCCGTCCGGTGGCTGAGAAACGACGTCCCCCCGCACGCCAGCAGCGCGGCGAGCAGCCAGCCATGGCGGCCGAGGTGGCCCGTTCCGACGGCGTAGATGCCGCGGTGGATGCGGTGGAGGTAGCGGCGTTCGACGAGACCCCGGACGCCGTCTTTGGTGAAGCCGAGCCCGAATAGCTGTTCGATCGTGATGAGGCTCTCCTGCCTCGCAGCCAGCCGATGCAAGGCGGCGAGGCGGTCGAAGCGATTGTTCATTTAGTGGTCACCTGGCCCCCTAAATGAACAATCGGTGCCACCCCGCCGACGGTAGACCCGACCCCCGTTACGTGTCAGTCACGAATGTTCCAACTCAGTGCCAATCCCGCGCGGCCCAGCGCCTTCACGCCCCAGCCGCCCCCGGCCACTCGTACCGCACCCCGGTCAGCTCCTCTGAAATCTCCCACAGCCGCAGCCACGCCTCCTCGTCGTACGCCCGCTCGGTGGCCGTGACGACGCGCGGGTAGCCGCGCTGCTCGGCGAAGCCGTCCGGGCCCACGAAGCTGCCTCCCGGGAGGTCCGGAACAGTCGCCGCATAAAGCGTGGGCAGCGCCCCCATCTCCGCGCTCTGCGCGAACACCGCGTTCGTCGCCCGCATGATCATGCCCTCCCACGCCGAGGGGCCGGCGAACTGCAGGTTCGTTCGCGCGTACCCGGGGTGGGCGGCAACGCTCGTCAGGCCCACAGAAGCGGCGGTGGCACGCTTTTGCAGCTCGAAGCAGAACAGCAGGTTCGACAGCTTCGACTGGCCGTAGGCCAGCCAGTTGTTGTAGCCCCGCTCGCGCTGCAGGTCATCCCACTTCATCCGCCCGAGCCGGTGGGCGCCGCTGGACACTGTCACCACGCGGGGCTCTCCAGAGGCCAGCAGCGGGCCGAGCAAGAGCCCTGTCAGGGCGAAGTGACCCAGATGGTTGGTGCCGAACTGGCTCTCGAAGCCGTCGACGGTCTCCCGGCGCGGCGGCGCCATCACACCGGCGTTGTTGACGAGAAGGTCCAACACAACGCCCTCGGCCGCCAAGCGTGAGGCGAAACCACGCACCGACCCCAGATCCGCCAGATCGAGTTCGCGCACCGACAGCCGGGCCGCAGCTACCTCACGCCGAATCGACGCCGCCGCGGCCTCTCCCTTCTCCACGTTCCGGCAGGCGATCACCACCTCCGCTCCCGCCTGCGCCAGCGAGCGCGCGGTGACCAGACCGAGGCCGCTGTTGGCGCCCGTGATGACCGCCACCCGTCCCGACTGGTCGAGCATGTCGGCGGCGGTCCACCGGCGCTGCGTCACGAGCCCCCGCTACGCCGCGCCACCGACTCCCGGTAGGCCGGCGACCGGAACCGCAACACCGGATCGTCGGACAGCCCGATCCCCGGCGTCACGCGGGTCGGATCGAACACCAGCACGTCCCCATCGCGCTCGCGCTCAACATCAGTCCCGGTGATCTCGAACGTGCCCACCGTCACACGGCGCCGCGAGGCCGGCCACTCGCGGCTCGGGTCGTCGACCGGATCCCCGGGCTCGGCGATCTGCACCTCGAGCTTCAAAAGAACAGGTCCGGCCGCCAGCCGCCGCATCAGCTCCTCCTGCAGGTAGTCCCGGCCCCGCCGGCGCGCCAGGCGCAGGCCGATGTACGGTTTCTCCCCCGCCGCCGGAACCAGCGCGTACCGGACGGACCGCTCAACGCCGCCGGCATCTGTCCACCGGAAGGCGTGCTGGCCGTAGTACCGCAGCAGGGCGAAGCTGGCCGGCGGCCGCATCACCGGCAGGTCCTTCACCAGCCGCGCCAGCAACCATGGATAGCGGGCGAGCAACACCGGCACCTTCAGCAGCGCGGCCGGCCCGGATCCCTGAGCCTTCAACAGCTCCACGAACACCTCCGGCGTGCGGGTGGCGAACACCGGAGCGGTGACGGAAACCAGATCCGTCCGCGACCCGTCATCCAGATAGAACTTGATCGCCAGCCCCCGCAGATCCGGCGTGAAGTCTGGACTACGCGGGTCCCCGGACGCGTTGGAGAAGCGAAACGTCGCCCGAACCGGCTCGCCCTGCATGTGCGCCGCCGTGGTCAGCGACCGAGCCTCGGCGGTCGCCGTGAACGTCCCGGTGCACAGGATCCCCTTGGCGTGCAGCGCCCGGGACCCGGGGTGCCGTCCAAAGGCCGACTGCGCGGCGTCGACAGCGTCCCGAGGGGTGACCGTCATTCCAGTGATGAAGAGACGGTCGTGAACCGGATGCCCGCCTTCACCAGTCGGTCGATCAGCGGCTGACCCATCGCGACCGCCGGCGTCAGCTGCCCGGACAGATCGGGCAGGGCGTCGAAGGCCAGACACAGCGCCGACTCGGCCAGCATCTTCGAGGTCTCTCCGTAGCCGGGATCGCCGCCGCTGACCTCGGTCACGACCCGCACCTCGCCGGCCTCGCCGAGCATGCGGACCTTGAACCACGCCCGCGAGCGCTGCTCGGGGGTGGGCCCGTCCCCCGGATCCTTGACGCGCAGGAGCAGATCCCGCGTGAACGGCACCTGCGCCAGCGCAATCAGCGCGCCCGCTCCGCCGACCAGCCCGATCGCCTTGGGCAGCTGCTTGACCACCAGGTAATGGCTGTAGGTGAAGTCCGGGCCGTACCGGTCGAGTGCCCGGGCGGAACGCAGGACCGTCTGGGGGTCGATGGTCGGGAAGGGCACAACCCATCCGCCGACCGTGCTGTCATTGTGCGGGGTGCCGGGGACGCCACGGATGCGGCGAGCGTGCGCATCCCCAGAGCCAGAGCCAGAGCCCGAGCCAGAGCCCGAGCGAGCGGAGTGCTCCGCGCGGCGCCGCTCGCGCCCAACCCGGATGCCGTGGCGCAGGCGGCTCATCCCGTGCACGGCCGAGTGGTAGGTGCCTCCGGAGAAGGTGCCGCCGGCGCGGACGAACCCCTGGAGGCGGATGGGAACATCTTCGGGTAGCTGGTTGACGGTGAACAGGGCCCCGAGGTCGTAGGGGATCGAGTCGAAGCCGCACGAGTGGACGATCCGGGCGCCGGACCGCTCAGCTGTCTCGTGGTAGCGCAACCACATGAGGTCGACGAACTCAGGCTCGCCGGTGAGGTCGACGTAGTCGGTGCCGGCCGCCGCACAGGCGGCCACCAGCGGCTCGCCGTAATGGATATACGGGCCGACCGTGGTGATCACGACTCGGGCCGACCCCGCTACATCCCGGATCGACTCCTCATCCGAGATGTCGGCCTGGAGCAGCGGCAGGTCACCGAACCCGGAGAGGCGCGAACGCACCGCCTCCAGCTTCGCCATGTTGCGTCCGGCCAAGGCCCATCGAAGCCCGTCAGGTCCGTGAGCGGCCAGGTATTCGGCGGTCAGTGCTCCGGTGAACCCGGTGGCCCCGAACAGAACGACGTCGTAGGGCCGGTCCGCGCGAGCACCGTCAGCCATCCTCGGACACCTCAGATCCGCCGGCGAGCGCGCGCGCCGCCTCGAGCGCCTCCGCCGGCGCCAAACCTGCCCGGGCCGTCACCCAGCACGACACCGGCGCGGCCACGCGCTCGGAGGAATGAGCCGCCACGCCGGCCAAATCGAGCAGCGCCGACCACTCCTCCGCCGTCGGAGAGTCGACCCCGAGCCTGGCCGCGAAGGCGTCGATCCACTCCCGGGCGTTCATGAAGCGCCGGACTCTACCCCCTGCCATGATCCCGCGGTCTCAGGCAACGAAGAAAGGCAACTGCACATGGCACTCCTCGACGGCAAGGTCGCAATCGTCACCGGATCCGCCCGCGGAATCGGCCGGGCCACCGCCGAGCTGCTGGCCGAAAACGGGGCCCGGGTCCTCGTCAACGACCTCGACAGTGATGTCGCCAACGAGGCCGCAAACCAGATCGCCGGGGACACGATCGTGTTCGCCGGCGACGTGACCAAGCCCAACACTCCCACGCAGCTCGTGCAGCGCGTCATCGATGAGTGGGGCCAGGTCGACATCCTCGTCAACAACGCCGGCTACACGATGGACGCGCCGATTCACAAGATGACCGACGACGCCTTCCAGCGGATGCTGGACATCCACACGGTCGTCCCCTTCCGCATGTGCCGCGCCGTTGCTCCGCACATGCGCGAGCCTGCCAAGAAGGAGCGCGAGGAGGGGCGCGAGGTATTCCGCAAGATCGTCAACGTCAGCTCGATCTCGGGCACGATGGGCAACGCCGGCCAGGCCAACTACTCGTCCGGCAAGTCCGGCGTCGTCGGCCTGACCAAGACGTTGGCCAAGGAGTGGGGCCAGTTCAAGATCAACGTCAACGCGGTGGCCTTCGGGTACATCGAGACCCGCCTGACCGCTTCGAAGGATGAGGCGAACACGATGGAGATCGGCGGTCAGAAGGTCCAGCTGGGGATCCCGGACAACCTGCGCCAGATGGCCCCGATGATGATCCCGATTGGACGCCCGGGCACCCCCGAGGAGGCCGCCGGCGGCATCTTCCTGCTCTGCACCCCGTGGTCCAACTTCATCCACGGACAGGTGCTCAATGTGACGGGCGGCCAGTTTGGCGGGATGACCTCGTAGGGCCTGCGCAAACGAACCGGCCGGTCAATCCTCCACCAGCTCGTCGCGGAGCATCTCGACCCGGCCGACCGCCCGGAACCCCAACGATTCCAGGATCGGACGCGACATCGACCCGGCCTGGGTGACCAGCGCCGGCCGGCCCGCGGCCACCGCATGACGCCACCGCTCGGCGATAAGCGCTCGATAGGCACCCCGTCCGCGCGCGTGGGGCAGGACCGCTCCTCCAAACAGCGCCAGGCCCACAGGCGTGAGTGAGCAGGCACCGGCACCGACGATCTCCCCGCCCGACCACACGGCGTGCATGACGAATGGCGAGTCGCTCCAGCGGCGCTCCAGGCCATCGCGATGGGCCGCCGCCTCCTCGGGCGAGGCTCCGAACGCCTCGGCCTGCACGACAGCCGCCTGGAGATACTCCTCCAGCGTCGAAGCCGTCCGCACCTCGAAACCCTCCGGCGCCCCCGGCGGTTCACGCTCCAGCGCCAGTGCGATCGCCACCGGATCGGCGTCCCGCACCAGCCCGCGCTGCAGCAGGGGTCCCACCAGGTCAGCCGCCTGGCTGCCCACCTCCCACTGCGTGCCTGTCCGGCCCCGCGAGCGCAGAAGCTCGCGAACCTCCGCCAGGACCTCGTCCACCTCCTCGACGGCGAACCGCTGCCGCTGCACGGTGGCACCGATGCTCAGGCACAGCGTGTAGCGATCGTTCTGGACCCGCTCATCGCCCCGGCCGAGCGGGATGAACGAGTTCGGGTACTCAGCCGCCTCGCGGATCGATGTGACCGCGGGGGCCGTCACCGGTCGGTTGGGAACTACGCCTCGGGAGGCGGAGTGGCGGCCGGAACCTCTGCCGGCTTGGGCTCCTCAGCCTTGATCCCGTCGCGGAAGCCGCGCATCCCCTCGCCGAGCGAGCGCCCCATCTCCGGCAGCTTCTTGGCTCCGAACACCATCAGGACCACCACGAGGATGATCAGCAGGTGAAGCGGGTTCTCGAGTCCCATTCAGTTCCTTTCTGGCCAGGCAGGTCGACATCCCTCCAGCCCGGCCACTCCCTCAAATGATCGCGAACCCGGCCCGAGCCTTCATCCGCAGTTCTCCGCAGACCGAAAACCGCCGCCGGACCCGGCGAACGCGCCACCAACTCTACAGTGCATGCGGTGTTGATCCGTCAAGCGCAACCCGACGCCAACGGAGACGGCGCCGCCTGCGCGGCGATCTACGCACCATTCGTCGAGCACACCGGCGTCAGCTTCGAGACCATCCCGCCGGACGGCGCTGAGTTCGCCAGGCGCATCGGGCGCCTGACAGCGACCCACGCCTTCCTGGTCGCCGAGGACGAGCGAGGAGTATCCGGCTTCGCCTACGGGGCGCCCCACCGAGAGCGCGCCGCCTACCGGTGGGCGACCGAGGTGAGCGTCTACATCGACGAGCGAGCCCAGCGACGCGGCATCGGGCGAGCGCTGTACGGACAGCTGCTGCCCCTGCTGGCCGAGCGGGGCATGTGGACGGCCCTGGCCGGGGTGGCGCTGCCCAACCCGGCCAGCGTCGCGCTGCACGAGGCGTGCGGGTTTACGCCGATCGGCGTCTACCACCAGATCGGGTTCAAGCTGGGCCGCTGGTTCGACGTCGGCTGGTGGGAGCTGGCTCTCCAAAACGGAGATGGGCCACCCGACGATCTCAATCCTCGTCCAGCAGCAGAGCCAGCGTAGGGCAGGCATCGACCGCCCGCCGGGCCAGCCCCAGCAGATCGGGCGGGACGCCGTCCACGTCGATGATCGGGTACCCCCAGTCATCGAGCCGGATCAGCTCGGGCAGCAGCTCGGCGCACAGCCCGTGGGCCTCGCACATGATCGGGTTAACGCGCAGTTTCGCTGTCATGAGGGGCCTCGTGGTTCGGGTGCCGGCACCGGCTTTGGGCACGGTGCCGGCGGGAGCGAAGCTCCCCTTTTCACGTCGAGTGCCATCCCACCTGGGGGCCGAGCGGCAGGCCGGCCGGGTGGGCCCGACAGGGTCCGGCGCCATGGGTGGCCAGGTCTGGACCGAATACCTCGAGGGCGCTCTCCACGAAGCGCACCACGCCGTTCGGGTGGTGGCAGGCCCCGCGGCCACGGACGTCGGAGCACCAGCGGAGCAGGCGATCCTGCTCCCGTCCGTGTGCCACCCCGTCGGCCAGAGCTCCGAACGTGCCGGCGATCGCGGCCAGTCCGTGCACGCAGGGGCCGCACTGACCCGTCGATTGGCCGGCCAGGTAGTCGACGATCCGCGCGCTCTCGTGCAGCCCGCAGGAGCTCTGCCCGAGCGCGATGATCACCCCGGCGCCGAGCGAGCAGCCGGCCGAGTTCAGCTCCTCGCGCGCCAGATGCAGATGGGGAGTGGCACGAGCGGGCATCCAGGTGCCAAAGTAGCCGCCCACCAGGAGTGCCTGGAGCGGCTCGGTCCCCCCGCCGGCGGCCTGGAGAAGCTCCAGCATCGGGGTGCCGAAGGCCAGCTCGTAGACACCGGGGTGCGCCACCGCGCCGGAGATCGTCACCAGCACCGAGCCTGGATCCGCGGCGGTCCCCAGCTCCCGGTACCAGACGTCTCCGTGCCGGGCCACCAGCGCCAGCTGAGCCAATGTCTCGGGGTTCTGGATCAGGGTGGGGCGGTTGCGGTAGCCGCGCTCGAACGGCCGCGGCGGCACGAACCGGGGTTTGGCGGCCTGGCCGTTGAGGAACTGGATCACGGCGGTCTCCTCGCCCGTGACATAGCCGTCGGGGCCGACGGCGAGGCTGATCGGCATCTCCACCGATTCGCGCTCCGAGATCGCCTGTTCCAGCGCCTCCACGGGCTCGATGGCGTTCTGGTCCACCTTGACGATGATCTCGCCCGCCCCCACCGCCTTGGCCGCCAGCAGCGCCCCGTCCAGCACCAGGTGGGGAAGCCGGGCCAGCAGCAGGTGGTCCTTGAGGCTGGCCGGCTCGGTCTCCGAACCGTTGACCACCAGCGCCGACATGCGCCGCCGGCTGGCCACCGCCCGCAGCTTCGTGGCGGTGGGGAAGTCCGCTCCGCCCCGCCCACGCAGGCCGCTGCGCTCGACCACGTCGATCAGCCGCTCGGAGGACAGCGTGGGCAGGCGCCCGTGAACCCGCTCGTGACGCATCAGGTCCATCGGCCCGGGCGTGGCGTCGAGCCCCTGGAGGATGCGGGGCAGTGCCCGGGGCGGGGATAGGCGATCTTGGGTGAAGCTCATCAGGCCTGCCTGGCTTGGAGGGTTCCGGACACGGTGTTGTTCTGGTTGTCGATGTTCAGGTTGACCAGCAGGTCGACCGGCTTTGGGCCGCCGGTCACCCGGGCCGCCACCTGCGTTCCGTTAAGCGCAGTCACGTGCCCCACCAGAGCCGCCGATGCGCCGGCCGGCGCCAGGTCGACCTGCGAACCGCTCAGACTCAGCCCGGCTCCCGAGGGCTGCCCACCCAACCGGATGCGCAGGAGGCCGCCGGCTCCGCCGCTCAGACGCAACTCCATATCGAGGATCGCTCCGCCGCCGGCCTGCGTGCGGGTGATCGTCCCGGCCAGCCGCGAGGTGAAGGGAAGCTTCAGTCGCGACGACGAGGTGGTGGATGACGACTTGGGAACGGTCGCCGCCGTGCTGACCGTCCGGTGCGAGAAGGCCAGCAGCGAGGCGGGGGTGCCGGCTCGCTTGGCCCAGTTGGGGGCCAGCGGTCCAGCCAGCGTGAACACGACGAGCCCGACCGGCGCCAGGACCGCGCCGGCGCTTCCCAGGCCCCGCCAGCGCTCCGAGACGTCCTGCCCACGCTGCAGGCGGGCCAGGATCGCCCAGGACACGGCGATCACACACAGGAACGTGACACCCAGCGCCCACACCTGCTTGCTGTCCGATCCGGTGCCCAGCCCGTGCAGAAGGGCCACCGGCCAGCAGGCGTAGGCCAGCCAGTGCACGCCCCGCCAGGCGCGATAGCCCAGGCGCCGCCGGATGAGGCTGGTGATCACGAGGGCGAGGATCAGGTCGAAGGCGAGCGCGCCCAGCCCGAGCCACAGCGGGCGGTAGGCGGAGTGAAGGGGGATCACCGCATCGATGAGGCTGACCGGAGCGAAGCCGTCCAGGACGGTCGTGATCACGTGAATCACAATCAGCACAACCGCCGTGAGCGACAGGTCCCGGTGCAACGAGTCGACCGCGAACCGCGGCCACCGGGGGTTGTGGGCCAGGCGCATCGGCCCCATCAGCCCCAGGACGACGACCGCGGTCAGCAGGACCAGCGAGACCACCCCGGTGGCCCGCGTGAGGTACCAGTAGGCGGTTGGCCCGAGCGTGGCCGCGACAGGCGTCATGCCGCCACGATCGGCACGGCGATCGGCGGCAGGTCCTCGCCGGCCCGCGGCCACCCGGCCAGGTGGCGGACTCGGCCGTCCAGCTGGACGAGCCGGCTGGGCAGCCCCAGCGACTCCAGCCATTGCGGCGCGCGCTCGCCGCGCACGATCGCCGCCGTGCTGGCGATGTTCGCGTCAAGGCAGCTGGCGGCGGCCACGCTGACGGTGCGGAACCAGGCCCGCACCGGACGCGCGGTGGCGGGGTCGATCACGTGGTGGACGAGCTCGTCGCCCTGGCGATGGTTGCGCACGGTCGTGCTGGAGGTGGCCAGGCCCCCGCCAGACAGCGAGATCCACTGCCCGGCGGCATCGACGCCCGAGCGGTGATCATCGGTGACCCGGATCCGCCAGCCGCCGTCCGGAATGTCCCCCGCCGTGCTCAGATCGCCGCCCAGGCTGACCAGCACGCCGGCTCCGGTAGTCCGGTGAGCGGCGGCGGCTGACTGGTCGGCGGCCAGAGCCTTGGCGGTGGCGCCCAGGTCGACCCGGACGCCCCGGGCCAGCCGGACGGTCCCCGCGGCCGGGTCGAGGGCGATCGTCCGGTACCCGGGTACCTTCAGCAACTCGAACCGCTGGGGGCGGGAGGCTTCGGTGAACCCGAGGGCGACCAGCACCTCACCGACGGTCGGATCCACGTCGCCGTCGGTCGCATCGGCCGCGCGGATACCGGCCGCGAGGTACTCCAGCAGGAGCGGGCTGACCCGCACCTCCTGGCCGGCCGATCCGTTCAAGAGGGCCAGCTCGGAGTCCGGGCGAAAGTTCGAGCACGCCTGATCGACACGGTCCACCACCTCGTGGACAACGCTCAGCGCCTCCGCCAGCGCATCGGCGTCGGTGACCGCCACCACGGCGCGTCCTCCCCAGAGGGGGAACTCGCTACTGACTGGATCCGTCAAGGATGTCCCTCAGGATCCGCCGGAGGTGACCGGGGGCGAACTCGGCGCCGGAGCGGGTGCGGGCGCCGGGTTGGACTGGGGCGCGGCCGGAGCCGATGATCCGGAGGAGGCGCCGCCACCGGATCCGCCCCCACCAGATGCACCACCAAGCCCGAGGGCCGACGGCCCTGCGGGGGCCGGCAACTGCGGCTCAGAGCTTCGGGTGGTTACGGTGGACTTTGACGGGCTTGGATGGGCCGTGGCCGCCCGGGCGCTGCTCAACGAATGTCCGGGCGCCAGGGCGTAGACCAGGGCCGCAAACGCGGCTGAAAGTCCAGCCGTGCCGGCAATCGCCCACCGCCGGGTGCTGCCGATGCGGGCCAGAGCGGCGTCGCGCTGACGGGCAGCCAGCAGCCGAGCCTGGTCGATCCGGCGACCCCCGGATTCCCGGGCCGTGGACGGATATGGGCGGTTGTGGGGGGATTCGTCCATGGCCGGATGGTCCTGTGACCTCATCAGAAATCGCTAAGAGCACTGTGAGAATCCCCTGTGCAGGGAATTTCTCACGGCATCGTCCAGACGCCGAATTCGGCGTTGGTCGCGTTCTGGACGGCCGTTTCGGAGGTATGCTTTCCGTTGGACCATTTATGGGGGCGATGGAAAATCGCCGCGGAACCGGACGTTACGCTGGGTTTCAGGGGGATGTATGGCACGGATGGCTAGGGAAAAAGGGACCACGGGTGACGATGCGCTGCCGAACCCGGACGGGTCGGATGGTCGCGCCCGCGAGCCCGCTGCCGCCGCGAGCGAACCAATCCACATGATGCCGCCCCCTAGTGGTCTCGGCGCCGCCGGCGGCGAGACGCCCGACGTCGAGGATCCCGTCGTGCTCGGTGGCAAGACGTGGACCCGCGGCGACCCGGCCGCATGGACCCCTCGGAACTCCCCCAGCCTGTCCACCCACCTGCTGCTGGTCGATCGGGACCGGAGCTCCGTGGCCCTGATCGGTGAGCTGCTCCGATCGGCCTGGCCCGGACCGATCACGTTCACCCACACCGAACGAGTCGACGACATCACTCAGCAGCTGCTGGGCGGCCCGGTGACCGCCGTCCTGCTGGGCGAGCACGAGGACCTGGGCGCCCTGGACCACGTCCGCAGCCTGGCCCCGGGAGTACCGGTGCTGGTCCTGTCGCGCACATACTCCGACGAGACTGCGCTGGCGGCGCTGCGGGCGGGCGCGCAGGACTACATCTCGCGTGCCGACCTGACACCGGAACATCTGCGTCGTCGCCTGCTGCATGCCGTGGAGCGCAAGCGGGCGGAGCTGCAGCTCGCGCACCGGGCGCTCCAGGACCCGCTCACCGGACTGCCCAACCGCACGCTGTTCATGGATCGACTGAGCGTGGCTCTGGATCGGCTGCGCCGCAGCGGGCTGATGATCGCGGTGCTGTTCCTCGACGTGGACGAGTTCAAGCTGATCAACGACTCGATGGGCCACCGGGTGGGAGATCAGGTGCTCACCGCCATGGCCACCCGCCTGCGGTCGGTGCTCCGGCCCATGGACACGGTGGCCCGGTTCGGCGGCGACGAGTTCGTGTTCCTGTTCGAGGGCCTGGCGAGCATCGAGGAAGCGGTGACGATTGCCGAGCGCGTACGTGAGGTGGCCGGGCAGCCCATCAACATCTCAGGGCAGAGCGAATCGCTGTCGGTGAGCATCGGCGTGGCCACCGCTGCCGACCCGGGGATGTCACCTGAGGAGCTGATCCACCAGGCCGATGGCGCCATGTATCACGCCAAGGCTCGCGGTGGGGGCGGGGCCACGATGGCCGAGCACCCACAAGGGGACTTGGGGGACGACCCCGGTCAGGCCGCGCACCAGCTTCAACAGGCGGTCGATCGGGGCGAGCTGCGGGTCGTCTACCAGCCGATGTACAAGTTCGAGCGGGGGCGCGAGGTGGCCGGATTCGAGGCGCTCGTGCGCTGGGAGCATCCGGAGCGAGGACTGCTCGGTCCAAGCGATTTCCTGCCGCTGGCCGAGGAGCTGGGGCTGATGCCGGCGATCGACAAGTTCGTCCTCGAGCAGGCCCTGGGGCTGCTGGGCCGCCTGCTTCCGGCTCGGGCGGAGCTCACCGTCTCGGTCAACCTCGCCCACGACCGGCTGGGCGAGACCGAGGTGTCGGCCGCGCTGGCGACCCTGAAGAGCACCGGGATCGGACCCGACCACCTGTACGTCGATATCCCCGAGCAGCTGGTCTCCGAGCATCCGGCTGCCGCCATTCGAGCCGCTGAGATTCTGCGCTCCGCGGGTGTGCGGGTCGCCCTGGACGACTACGGCACCGGCTCGGTTCCCCTCGACGATCTGCGCCGCCTCGGGGCGGATGTCCTGAAGATCCACAACAGCATCGTCGGCGAGGTGGATGCCGAGGCGCACACAGGCGTGGTTGGTGCTGTGGTCGATCTCGGGCATGCGCTCGGGATGAAGGTGGTCGCCGAAGGGGTGGAGACCGACGAGCAGCTCCTGGAGGTTCGGATGCTCGGCTGCGACGCGGCCCAGGGCTTTCTGCTGTGCCGTCCGGTTCGAGCAGATCAGCTGGAGGAGCTGATCATGCACGCCGACGAGCTGCCGGCCTGACGAACCTCGCCGGTTCTCACCCGCCGGCCACGTCCCGGCGCAGGAACACCAGGAATGCGGCGAATAGCGACGGCAGCCCATACAGAGCGGACACCCAGGCGGCCCGTATGATCGGAGACCAGTCGATCGGCGTGCGCAGCAACCCCTGCCAGGCGTTGAACTGCGTCGACAGCAGGTAGGGCTGGACTCCCTGGAGCCCGGGGAGGATCCCGATCAGCTGGATCAGCAGCGAGATCATCAGCGTGCCCACCACGGCGGCGGCGCTGTTGCGCGTGACCACGGAGAGAAGCAGGCCGATGCACACGATCGCCGCGATCGGGATCAGGTAGACGAGCAGGCTCACGTAGACCAGCTCCAGGGCCTTGGGCGCGGAGACGATCGTGCCGGACAGGCTCTGCAGTGAGTTGAAGCCTGACTGGATGCTTCCGGCTATCACCGCCACCGTGCCGTCGAGGAGGATCGCCACGATCGCGTAGGTGGTGGCCACCAGCGTCTTGCCGATGAACAGCTCGTGCCGCTCGAGTGACCGGGTCAGGACGGTCTTCAGCGTGCCGTTGTGATCCTCGGAGGCGAAGATGTCGCCCGCCACCAGGGCGGTGATCAGGGGGAACATCCACACCGCCCCGAACAGCAGGATGACCAGCGGCACGGCCAGCCCGCTGCGATCCAGGTAGTTGGCGAAGGCAAAGCCGCCGCCGCGGTGGTTGTGGTGGAAGTGGATCGCCACGGCGAACAGGATCGGCACCAGCAGCGAGGCGCCCAGGCCGAGATACGTGCGCTTCTGGTAGCGCAGCTTGGTCAGCTCCCACCGGTACACGGTGGCGATCCCGGGCCGCCGCCGCACCGCCGGCACGCCCGGGGCACGGACCGGAGCGGTGGTGGCGCTCACCCGAGCACCTCGGCCGGCTCGCGGGAGGGCGCTGGACCGGCCTCGTCGCCCTCGGTCAGCGAGAAGAACAGGTCCTCCAGGGTGACTGTCACCGGCGCCAGCTCGTGGATCAGCACGCCCGCTTCGATCAGGGCGCGCGACAGCGCGCCGACGCTCCCCTCGTCGGAGCTGAACACCAGCTTCCGGTGCTCGATGCGCACCTCCCCCACGCCCGGCTGCGCCTCGCACACGCGCCGGGCCACCACGTCATCGCTGGTGGCCAGCCGGTACAAGGTCCCCGCGCCGCGGGCCAGGGCGGCGATCGTCCCCTCGTAGACGATCCGGCCGGTGCGCACGATCGCCACCCGGTTGCACAGCTCCTCCACCTCGCCGAGGAGATGGCTGGAGAGCAGCACAGTCATCCCCTCGTCGGCCAGGCGGCGGATCAGCAGACGCATGTCGCGCATCCCGGCCGGGTCCAGGCCGGTGGCCGGTTCGTCGAGCAGGAGCAGCTGCGGGTCGCGCAGCAGCGCCCCGGCGAGACCGAGGCGCTGGCGCATCCCGTGCGAGTAGCCACCCACGCGGTCGCCGGCCCGATCGCTCAACTCCACGATCTGCAGGGACCGATCGATCCTCTCCGCCGCGCCGGCGCCATCGTAGGCGGCCAGGAGCTCCAGGTTGCGACGTCCCGTCATGTAGGGGTAGAAGGTCGGCGCCTCCACGAAGCCGGCCACGCCCTGCAACGCCTCCACGGTGTGCTGAGGATCACGCCCGAACAGGCGGACGCTGCCCTCCGTCGGGCGGATCAGGCCGAGCATCATGCGCAGCGACGTGGTCTTGCCGGCGCCGTTGGGCCCCAGATATCCGTACACATCGCCGGCTTCGACGGTCAGGTCGACCCGGTCCACCGCCGTCAGCTCGCCGTAGCGTTTGACCAGCCCGCGGACCTCGATCGGGACCGGTGTCATGTCGGCCCGCTTCGGGTCACAGCCCTCGAGCGGCCGCGTCGGCGGTGCTCGAGTTGACCGATCCCACCACGAGATAGCTGACGCCGTTGCGGGTGAACTGCAGCACGGTCCCCAGGGGGGTCGGTAGCTGCTGACCGGGGACGCCGTCGATCTGCACCGTCGGGATGGTCAGGCCCGGGCCGTCGCTCGAGCTGCCGGCGGTGCTGGGCAGCGCCGATCCACCGGCCGAGGCCGGGCGCTCGATCACCAGGATGCCGCCCAAGCCCTTCCCGTAGAACAGCGCGGCTCCGTGATGGCCGGCCGCACCGATCAGCGACACCGAGTGGCGGGCCCGGCCGGCCAGAGCGGCCGGAGCGGCCAGGGTGAACCCGAGGTGCTTCCGCACGGCCCTCACGCCGGCGATCTCCCGGCCGGAGTGCTTGGCCTTCGAACCGGCGGCTGTGGTGTTCGTTGGCAGGGAGAGCTTCACAACGTGGGTGCCGCCCGGAGGCTTGATGCGGAACACGGACCGGGAAACGTGCCCGAAGGAGACTCCCGTCGCCTGCAGCTCGAGCACCGGCGTCGAGTCGCCCCTGGCGTACACGGCGAAGTCGAGCGGGATCCCATGGTTGGCGTCCCAGGCGAGCTTGAGGTCGCCGATCAGGCCGCCGCCTGACTTCGGCGAGACGGCGACGCGATAGGCCGGCTGACCGCCCACGTCGGTGGGCCGCGCGCCGGACAGCGACAGGTGCTTGGCCAGGCCGTTCAGGTCCTTCTGGATCTGGGCGATCGTCGGGATCGCTTCATGCTTCGTGGTGGACTTCCGCGCTTCCGAAGCGGAGCCGGCCGGGAGGTTCCCCCGGTAGACGACGTTCATGGCCGGGTCATAGGCCCAGAACGAGCCACGGTTGAACACGACCTGGGCGTCGCCGTTGTTGGACTGGATCTCCAATCTGATGCGGCCGTCACCGACCCATAGGCGGCCTTGACCGCCGTTCAGGAGCGGGTCGGTGCCCTGGATCTCGCTGGAGCCGATGAGGTTGTTGGTGAACGTGATCGTGGCGCTGAGGCCGCGCACGGAGCGGCCGGTGAGCGCTCGATGGACCGCCGCGGCCAGCGACCGGCGCTTGGGCACGGGGCCGTTGCCCGCTGCCGCCAGCGCGATGGCGGTGCCGCCGACGCAGACGATGAGCAGGCCGGCCAGTCCGGCCAGGAGACGGCGAGTGGAGAGAGTGCGCAGGAATCTCATGGGCGATCCACCTTCCTTCTGTGTACACATAGGTATAGCGGGCGCCATCACTCGGCCCAAAGGGCCGGTGAGAGTTTGCTAATCCGCTGCTGGCCGGTCACTCGGCAGGGGCCGCGGAGTGCATCTCGCGAAGCTCTCGCTTGAGCACCTTCCCGGAGGGATTGCGCGGCAGCTCATCCAGGAACACCACGTCCCGGGGCACCTTGAAGCGGGCCAGGTTCTCCTTGACGAACTCGCGCACCGCGCCGGAGCTGAGCTCCGTGTCCGCGCGCCGAACCACGAACGCGGCCAGGCGCTGACCGAACTCCGGGTCCTCCACGCCGATCACCGAGGCCTCCTCGATCCCCGGGTGGGTGATCAGCAGCTCCTCCACCTCGCCCGGGAACAGGTTCTCCCCGCCGGAGACGATCATGTCGTCGTCCCGGCCGTCCACGAACAGCCGCCCGGCGGCGTCGAAGTGGCCGACATCACCGGTGCTCATCAGGCCGTCGATCACCTCCTTGCCACCGCCGCCCGTGTAGCCCTCGAACTGGAAGCTGTTGCCCACGAAGATCCGGCCGACCCGGTCCGGGCCCTGGACCGGCCGGCCGCTGGAGTCGTACAGGCGTACCACCGCCCCGAACGGCACCCGGCCCGCGCAGCCCGGTGCCGCCCGCAGGTCCTCCGGGGTGGCAAACGTGGCGTAGGCCACCTCGGTGGTGCCGTAGAAGTTGTAGAGCTTGTCGCCGATCGTGGCCTGGGCTCGGCGAACCAGCTCGGCCTCCAGCTGCGACCCGGAGACGAACACCAGGCGCAGCGAGGAGGTGTCGAAGCGGCCGGCGTCGGGCTCCTCCAGCAAAGCCACGATCCGCCTCAGCATCACCGGTACCACCACCAGGGCCGTGGGCCGCTCCCGCGTGATCGCCTCCAGGACGCGCTCGGGATTGAAGCGGCGCTCGGTGATGATCGTGCAGCCCAGAGACACCGACAGGATCATCTGGGTGTAGCCGACCCCGTGGAACATGGGCGGAGCCACGTAGGTGGACTCGGCGGCTCGATAGGGAACCTTGGAAAGCAGAGCTCCCACCGGGGCAAGCGACCGGCTGGAGCTGCGGGGAGCCCCTTTGGGGGTGCCCGTGGTGCCGCTGGTCAGCAGCACGACCCGCGTGTGGCGGGACGGCGGGGCGGGGCTCCGGCCGGCGCCGAGCGCGATCAGATCCTCCAGCGTCTCCACCTGCCCGCCACCCCCGTCGGTCCAGGCCAGCAGGCGCCCCTTCGGCACCTGCACGTCTCCGACCAGGGGGTCGTACTCGGCATCGTGGACGAGCAGCGTCACGCCCTCGCGGGCGCAGGCGTCGCGCAGCTGCGGCCCGCCGAAGTCGGTATTCAGATACAGGGCCCGAGCGCCCAGCTTGGCCGCGGCGAAGGTGATGTCGATGAAGCCACGATGGTTGCGGCACAGGATCCCGATGCAGTCCTCCTCCCCCACGCCCCGGTCGCGCAGCACGCAGGCGACCGCATCCGAGCGCTGATTGAGCTGCCGGAAGGTGAGCGAGCCCAGCTCGTCGATCAGACCGGTCCGATCTCCATACCGCAGGGCAGCCGTCGGAGCCGCCGCCCCGAGCTGACCCAGCGAGTTCAGATATCCGAGCCCCTGCAGGGTCTGCCGGGGAGGACCTCCGCCGATCATCCCGGCCCGATGCAGCACGACGGCCGCCCGGGCCTCGATCGCGCCCCGGCGGCCGAGCTCCAGCGCCTTTCGAGCGATTTCTCGAGCCGTTGCCATGGCGCGGAAGGGTACCCGTGACGCTCTGCGATCATCCGCTGGTGGCCACCACCCTGGATCGTGCCCCAGCCCCGCCGCAGCGCACGGCACCCCGGCTGCCGCCCGGGCCGAGGCTTCCGCGCTGGGTGCAGACGCTCGGCTTCATCGTGGGCGGCCGCCGCTACCTCGAGCTGTGCCGGCGCCGCTACGGCAGCGCGGTGACGATGAGCACCCTGTTCGACCAGGGCTTCGTGATGGTGTTCGATCCTGAGCTGGTCAAGCAGGTGTTCCGGGGCGCGCCGGACCAGCTGCACGCCGGCGAGGCCAATGCCCTGCTCGGCCCGATCGTGGGCGAGCGCTCGGTGCTGCTGCTGGACGGCGAGCAGCACCTGCGCCACCGCCGGCTGCTCCTGCCGCCGTTCCATGGCCCGCGGATGCGCGTCTACGAGGACGTGGTCCGGCGGGCGACCGACGTGGAGATGGAGCGCTGGCCCGTCGGCGAGCCCTTCGCGCTGCTGCCCAGCATGCAGTCGCTCACCCTCCACGTGATCCTTCAGGCCGTCTTCGGGTACGAGCCCGGACCGACCGAGGCGGAGCTGGCCCGCCGGCTGCGCGGCTTCATCGAGCCTCTGAGCCAGTCGCGCAACCTGATGCGGATGGCCCTGGCCCTGAGCCGGCGCAGCGTCCAGGCCGAGGGATTCCAGCGCCGCCGCGAGGCCGTCGACGAGATCCTCCTGGCCGAGATCGAGCGCCGCCGGGCGCTCCCCGAGGCTGAGCTCGCCGACCGCGACGACGTGTTCTCGGCGCTCCTCCTGGCCGAGGACGAAGCCGGCGAGCGCCTGACCGACGGCGAGGTGCGCGACGAGCTGATGACGCTGCTGCTGGCCGGCCACGAGACGACCGCAACCGGCCTGGCCTGGGCGTTCGACCTGCTCCTGCATCACCCCGACGTCCTCAGCCGCGCCCGCGAACGGGACCCGGCCTACCTCGACGCCGTGGCCAAGGAGTCACTCCGGCTCAGACCTGTCATACCCGGGGTGGGCCGAGTCGTTCGAAATGCGCCCTTCCAGCTGGGCGAATGGGTGATCCCGCCCGGGCACGAGATCAACCCGTCGATCCGCATGATCCACGCGCGGGGCGACCTGTACCCGCAGCCCGGCAGCTTCCGCCCCGAGCGCTTCACCGAGGAGGACGCTCCCGACACGTACACGTGGCTCCCGTTCGGCGGCGGCACGCGCCGGTGCCTGGGCGCAAGCTTCGCGCTCATGGAAATGCGGATCGTTCAGGATCGGGTGCTGGAGCGCACCGAGCTCCGGCCCGCCTCTCCCGCACTCGACAAACCCCAGCTGCGGGTGATCACGCTGTCACCCAAGCACGGTGTGCGAGTGGTTCAGAACCAACCACCCCGCACCTGAATGCTCCTTTACAACAGCGCCGACTCCGGCAACTGCTACAAGGTCCGGCTGATCTGCGCCCACTTGGGCATCCCGCTTGAGCTGCGCGAGCTCGACGTGGTCGACCGCTCCAACCGGCCCGAGGTGCTGGGGCATCTCAACCCGGCCCTGCGGGTGCCCGTGCTGGTTCTGGATGACGGCCGGCCGCTGGTGGAGTCAAACGCGATCATCGGCTATCTGGCCGAGGGAACGTCGTACGTTTCGCAGGATCGCTATGACCGGGCGCGGATTCTCGGCTGGCAGTTCTTCGAGCAGTACGAGATCGAGCCGAACATCGCGGTGGCGCGCTTCCTGAAACTGTTCGGGGTCCCGGCCAGCGACGAGTTCATCGCCGGCAGGCAGAGTGGAGGCCGGAAGGCGCTGGAGGCGCTCGAGCGGGGCCTGGCCGACCGGGAGTGGCTGGTGGGAGGCCGGTACTCGATCGCCGACATCAGCCTCTACGCCTACACCCATGTGGCCGACGAGGGCGGCTTCGACCTCGAGCCCTACCCGGCGATCCGGGCCTGGATCGACCGCGTGTCCGCCCAGCCCGGGCACATCCCGATCACCGCCTGAGCGCGGCTCAGCCCTTCGCCCTCAGGCGCTTGGGCAGCGGCACCGGCGAGAGCTTCTCGGCCGCCTCCTTGGCGAACAGCTTCGGGTCGGCCTTGGCGACCAGGTCCTGCAGCTCCTGGCGGTCTCGCCCGCTCAGGTTGCTGGGCCTTCCGTGGGCCTGGCGCATCAGCACCACCAGGCGCCGGCGCTCCCGGGGCTCCAGGCGCTCGATGTGCTCGCGAGCCAGGACGACCACCTCGCCCAGCAGCAGCAACCGCATGACCGGCACGCGGCGCAGCCCGGGCGCGTGCTCAGCGGCGCGGCCAAGACGGCGGACAAGTGGTGAAGCGGGCATCTCACTGAGTCTAGGCAGGACGGCGGGATCTGAAACGTGCCCTGCGTAAACGCGGGGCCGGGGTGGCCGAGCCCGCAAGCCGGCCACCCCGGAGAGCCCGCTAGCCGGCGGGCTGACCCGTGGACGGATCCAGGATCAGCCGGTGCATGTCGGGACGGGCGAAGTCGAACAGCCCGGCGATGTCGAACGGCAGGCCGGCGGCCTCATCGCGTGCCGCCAGCACCTGATCGGCTGATCCGGGGATCGGCGGGAGGTGCCAGTTGTACTCGATGAAGTTGATGATCGAGGCCTGGTCGATCAGCGTGTGGCTGACGTGGTTGCGCTTGGCCCACGGGGAGATGACCAGGAACGGAATGCGCGGGCCGAAGCCGCAGCGTCCCTGCTCACCGCCCAGTGGCTGCGAGCCCGACGACTCGCTGCCGCACTTGCCCGACGTCGCGCCGCTGAACGTGGTGTTCGTCAGGTTGTCGGCCACGCTCGCCGAGGGGTTGGTCACGCCGCTGTGCACGTGGTCATACCAGCCGTCGGAGTCGTCCCAATCGACGATCACCGCGGTGCTGCGCCAGTCCGGCGTCTTCTGCAGCGCGTTGATCGTGCGCGCCACGAAGGCCTGCTCGTCGGCCGGATCCGAATAGGCGGCGTGACCGTCCTGGTAACCCGGGGCCTTGAGGAAGCTCACCGCCGGCAGGGCCGACGGAGGCAGCTGGCCCTCGCGGATCGCCGCCACCAGCTGATTGAAATCGCTGGTGTCGTACTGATGGTTGGGAGTGTTGAACTGCGGCTGTCCGTCCGCGTATGACTGGGTGTCCCGGCCGATCTGCTTCAGGCCGGCCAGTGTGTCCTGACCGTTTGAACCCGTCGGGATCGTCAGGTGGTGCGGGTTGGCCGTGGAGGCGTAGTACTGGAACGGCTCGTGGTGGGGGATGTAATCGTCCTTGTAGCCCCACTGGCCGGTGCCACCCAGCGCTACCCCGACCGGATGAACGCTGTCGCACAAGCCCTGGTTGGTCGAGTTGGCCGGCCGGTTGGCGGCACTGGCGAAGTAGGACTTGAACTCATCAGGCGTGAACGTGGAGGTCGGCTGCCCGCTGGCTCCGATGTCGCTCAGAGCCGCCTGATACGAGGTGCTGGGCCGGAAGCCGCCCTCGAACCATCCCCAGGACTTGCCCGCCACGTTCAGCAGGTCGCCGATGTTCTGGCCGCTCATCGCCACCGCGTCACGGGTCGAGCAGTCGTCGTAGTAGGGCTGGGCGTCGCTGGTCAGCGAGTAGCCGCCCTGGCCGTCTGGCGTCAGGTCGTTGTCCGGGGATGTCGATGTGGAGATCGACGGTCCGCCCGACTCGTGGGAAGTGTCGACGTTGCCCGTGTCGCCGGAGACCAGGTTGATTGCGCCCGGCGCGGACGGGCCGAAGGTCGTCCCGAACTGGTTGTCGCTCATCGCAAAGCGCTGCGCGTAGTTCCACATCCCGGTGACCGTGTTGCCGTCGTAGTAGTCCATCACGGTCGCCGCGTTGCACGCCGTGCCGAATGGCGTTTTGCCGCTGGCCGTCCCGACACTCTGGACGAAGTGGTCCATGTTGCCGTTGTCGAACGCCTGCTGCTCGTCGCTGTAGTCGTGGTCCTGGTCGCAGGTCAGCTGGCCCCCCGCGTCGCCGCTCAGGCCGGTGGCGCTCGAGTCGAGCCGCTGCGGAAGGTCCGCGTTCGGGTTGGACGTGGTCAGGTTGGTCGAGTGCTGCATGTCCGCGGGCAGGGTCGAGCTGGTGGCGGGCAGAAGGCCGTCCACCGCCGGCGTGCCGGGAGCGGCGTGGAATGTCTGACCATCCGTGTTGGCGGCGTTCGGATAGGTCCCGAAGTAGTGGTCGAAAGAGACGTTCTCCTGGAAGATCACCACCACGTGCTTGATCGGGGTGGCCGTGCGGTGGGCGGCGCGCTGGACACGGGCCGGACCCCGGCGTGACTGATGGTGCGTGCGCGTGCTGGCCGCGGCCGTGCCGACCACAGCGCTTGCAGCCACCGTCACCGCGAGGCCGAGCGGAACCATCGCACTCGGGTTGAGGCGCATCGTCTTCTCCTGGTTCGCGAGGTTGACTCCTGCTGGCCCGAGACCTGGGGCCGTCGCGGTCGCAACCGCGATCCTCAGCACTCTCGCGAGGGCGGCACCGGATGGAGTGATCCAGGGGTTACAAGTTTGTGGACGGCTCGTGAACCGCCGACCGGCGGAGCTGCGTCAGGCCGCAGCCGACAGCGAGGAGTGGACCGATCCCACGCCCGTCGCCTGACCCGGGCGGGTCCACAGGGCATCGCCGCCCAGCGGATGGCGCTCGGCTCGGCCCTCGGCCACCAGCCCCAGCAACGCCGCCTCGGCCGCGTCGCGATCGGGCCTGTCGTTGCCCGACGCCATCAGCGCGGCCACCTCCTGGGTGGCGAGGCCGAAGTCGAAGAAGTCCAGCAGCTCGCCGGGATCCTCGGGGGCGCCGCGACGCTCGAGCCCAGGATCGAGGTTGGCGATCAGCACGTCGTAGGCTTCCACCGGCTGGAAGCCACCGGCCTCGAGCCGGCGTCCGGTCTCGTCCTCCAAGATCAGCGACGGCGCGGTGTACCGGACCGCTCCGTCGCTGTTGCCGGCCTTGCCCTGGAACTCAGTGGGCGAGCCGGCCGCGGTGCGGGTCAGGGCCTTGTCGCGCTGGTACTCCTCGAGGATCTCCGGCGCGTCGATCAGGGCCACGATCTGGTCGGCGTCCACGCCGGGCACGGCGCTGAGCAGCTCGCGCACCTGCTCGTCATCGTCGAACAGAAGGGGCGAATTGAAGTTGCCCAGCTGGAGCGCCCGGAACACCCGCCACTCGCTGCCCGGCCACTGACGCCGCGCCGCGATGACGGCGCGACAGGCCCGGGACGACGGGCTCATGCCGGACTTCACCGCCCCCGCGAACGGCATCCCGTAGCGCTCGCGGAAGCGTGCCTGGCCGAGCGCCTGGCGAAGCGGCGTGTAGCCGGCGGCCAGGTAGCGGGAGACGTCCTCGCTCAGTCCGACCAGGACGAGCTGCCAGCGCAGCTGGTCGCCGTAGCGCCATTCGATCACCCGGAGCGCCGGGTTCTCCGAGTAGGCCCACGGGCAGGCCGGATCAGTGAAGAGAGTCGCAGTCAGCATGAACGTTGTGGCCTCAATTATATGCACGTGCGGCCAGCCGCTCCAGCAGCTCCACCTGGGCGGGGTTGATCCGCCGGCGGGCCTCCTCCAGCCCGAACCACTCGGCCCGGTCGATCTCGGGGGCCTCGATCATCCGGCCCGAGCGGGGCGGCCACTCGAGCTCGAACGTGTTGCTGTGGGCTGCGCTGGCGTCCAGGTCGCCCTCCACCGCCCAGGCCCGCACCCGCTTGCCCGACTTCTGGCGCACATCGCCGAGCTCGTCGAACGGCCCGTCCGGCGGCGGGCTGCCCAGCTCCTCCTCGAACTCGCGCCGGGCCGCGGCGAGTGGCTCCTCACCCGCGTCGTACTCGCCCTTGGGGATCGACCAGGCGCCCTCGTCGCGGCGGGCCCAGAACGGCCCGCCCGGATGCACCAGCAGCACCTCCAGCCGTCCGTCGCGCCGGCGGTGGACGAGGATTCCAGCGCTCTGCGCGGGCACCCGGCTCATGGTAGGTAACAGTGGCGTAACGGCTCTTATCGACTTCTTCTCCAACCATGATGTTCTTCATCAGCCCAACTGGTCTTCTGACGCCCATGCCGCTACAGACTCCCTCATCCCCGCAGTCTGAGGGCGCAAACGATGCCCGTTTGGAAACCGCGCCCATCGGGATCGAGGACGCGCTCGAGCACGACTCGATCGCCTCGCTCGATCATCGCTCCCGCCGCAATGCCATCCCGCCGGCTGACGCGCCGCCCGGTCACTACCTGGCTCTCCAGGACGCCGGCGGCGACGTCCTGCTGATCGCCATCGCGGACCGGATCACCCACATCGGGCGCGCCGCCACTGCCGACCTGCGGTTCGAGGATCCGCGCGTGTCGCGCCGGCACGCGATCCTGGTCCGCTACGGGCACCACGTCCGGATGCTGGATGACCGCAGCTCCGAGGGGACGTTCGTCAACGGCGCCCGGATCGTCGCCACCGACCTATCCGAGGGCGACGTGGTCCGGCTCGGTCCGGTCAGCTTCACCTATACGATCGTCCGCTGAGCCCCATCCCACGAGGGAGGAGTCATGCTGCTGGAAGGGCGCAGGGCGATCGTCACCGGTGCAAACACGGGGATCGGCAAGGCCACGAGCCAGAGGCTGGCCCGCGAGGGCGCCAGCGTGTGCGTCAACTACTTCGGCGACCAGGCGGCCGGCGACGCTGCGCAGCTGGCCGAGGAGCTTCAGCGCTCCGGGGCCCCGCGAGCGGTGGCGATCGAGGCCGATGTGGGCGAGGAGGACCAGGTGGTGGCGCTGGTCCGGCAGGCGACCGATCAGCTGGGCGGACTCGACCTGCTGGTCAACAACGCGGGCATCGAGAAGAAGATCCCGCTGCTGGAGATGACCGAGAAGGACTGGGCGGCGGTCATCCAGACCAATCTGACGGGAAGCTTCCTGTGCCTGCGCGAGGCCGCCAAGGTCATGGTGAGCGCCGGGCGCCCAGGCGTGATCGTCAACATGTCAAGCGTTCACGAGTTCATCCCCTGGCCCGGCTTTGCCCACTACTGCGCCAGCAAGGGCGGGATGAAGCTGCTCATGCAGACCGCCGCCCGCGAGCTGGCTCCCCAGCAGATCCGGGTGCTCAACGTCGCTCCGGGAGCGATCGTCACCCCGATCAACCAGTTCGTGCTCGACGATCCCGCGCAGAAGAAGCAGGTGGAGGGCGAAATCCCGCTCGGCCACATGGGCCAGCCGGAGAACATCGCCGCTGCCGTCGCCTGGGCCGCCAGCGACGAGGCCGCCTACGTCACGGGGACGACGATCGTCGTCGACGGCGGCATGTCGCTGTACCCGAAGTTCGTCTGATCATCCATCCGCCCGCATCGGCGACACACAGCTCGAACCAGCGCGAATCCTCAAGCGCTTGAACCGACTCGCAGGTCGGGTGCGGGGGCGCCGAGCTGGCGCGCGAGCATCAGGGTGTTCCACACATGCCACAGGTCGGTGACACGCCCCTCGGCGTCATAGCGGAAGAAATGCATGTGCGGAACTTCGACCCGCGCACCGCTCACGGGCAGTCCGCCCATCGGCCCGATGTTCAGGGGCCCGGTGTGGGTGCCGGTCATCGTCGAGCGACAGGCGACCGTATCGCGCTCGGCGAGCATCTCGTTGACTTCGAAATGCAAGTCGGGGAAACCGGTCCGAAGTGTGGTGATCACCTGTTTCAGGTGCGCGACGAAGTCCGTTCCCGCGGGCTCTTGGTGGTCCACGGCGCCAGGTGCCACAGCCCCGTCGATGTACTCGAGCTCGCCGGCGTTGAACATCCGCTCAAACCCTTCCCGGGTCAGAGACTTCAGCTGGTCCGAGGTCATCTCGGCCTCCTCTATTAGAATCTGATTCTAGTGCTTGGCACGATATGCTAGTGAAGTGGGTTCTGTCAAGACCAGGCAGCAGATCGCGGCCGAGGAGACCCAGCGGGTGATTGTCGACGCGGCGGCCCAGTTGTTCCTGGAGCGGGGCTACCACGCCACCTCACTCGGGCAGATCGCTGAGCAGGCTGGAGTGGCGGTTCAGACGATCTACAACTCGATTGGCTCCAAGCGCGAGGTTCTCTCGCGAGTGCTCGACTTCGCAGCGGCGGGCGAGCGCGCACCGCAGCCCGTGCCGGAGTTCATGCGCGAGCAGGCCGAACGCGCACCTGAGCCGCGACAGATCATCGAGCAGCTGATCGAGTTCTGGCGGGACGCTCTGCCCCGCACGGCAGCCATCTTCCGCGTCATCCGCGAAGCCGCGTCGCTCGACCCCGAAGTGGCGGCGATTGAGCGTCGCCGGGCCGCGCAGCGGCTACGCAACTACGGCATCGCCGCCGAGCTCCTTGACCGGCGCGGCGCTCTCCGCGCCGGCTTGACGGTCGACCAGGCCGCCGCCGTTATCTTCGCGATCGGCCACCCGGAGGCGTACCGCACGCTCGTCCTCGACGGCCACTGGGACAACGACGCGTGGGCCGAGTGGGCACGTGCGGCACTCGAAACCGCGCTTCTGAAGCCCTGAAGCCGAGAACCGGGTCACATACCGGGTCAGCCGACCGGCAGGTCGGTCACGTCCCGCGCCACCAGCGCCGCGTACAGCCCGCCGCGCCCCAGCAGCTCCTCGTGCGTGCCCCGCTCGGCTATTTCCCCATGGTCGAGCACCACGATCTGATCGGCGTCGCGCACCGTCGAGAGCCGGTGGGCGATCGTGATCGTCGTCCTGCCCTCGGCGAGACGCTCCAGCTCGGCCTGTACCGCCGCCTCGGTCTGCGTGTCCAGCGAGCTGGTGGCCTCGTCCAGAACCAGCACAGGCGGGTTGCGCAGCACCGTGCGGGCAATCGCCATGCGCTGCTTCTCCCCGCCCGAGAAACGGTAGCCCCGCTCCCCAACGACGGTGTCGTAGCCGTCCGGCAGCGAGGCGATCAGATCATGGATCCGGGCGGTGCGCGCGGCCGCCTCGATCTCCTCGTCAGTCGCCTCCGGCCGTGCGAACCGCAGGTTCTCCCGCACGCTGGCGTGGAACAGGTAGGTCTCCTGGGAGACGACGCCGACGGTGGCGGCCAGCGAGGCCAGGCTGGCCTCCTGGATATCGATCCCGTCGATCGTGATCCGTCCCCGCTGGGGCTCGTAGAGGCGCGCCACCAGATAACCCAGGGTGGTCTTGCCGGCGCCGGTCTCGCCCACGATCGCCGTACGCGTCCCCGGCGCCACGACCACGTTGATGTCGTGGAGAGTCCACGGCTCGTCGGGACTGGCTCCATAGCGGAACGAGACGTCCTGGAGGCGCACCTCCCCGACCACGTTCTCTGTGTGCAGCTCGACCGGGTTGTCCGCCTCGACGATGTCGATCGGCAGGTCCAGGTACTCGAAGATCCGGTCGAACAGCGCCAGCGACGCCTCCACGTCGACCCCGACCCCGAGCAGCGACTGGATCGGGAACAGCAGCCGGGTCTGCAGCGTCGTGAACGCCACCACCGTCCCGATCGAGATCGAGCCCACCAGGAAGCGCTGCCCGGCCAGCCAGTAGATCACGGCCGGCGTGGAGGCGAACACGAACTGGATCGTGGCCATCATCCAGCGCCCGGCCATCCTCGAGCGCACCTCCAGGTCGGCGATGTTCCGTGACTCCGCGGAGAAGCGACCGGCCAGGTCGTGGCCCCTCCCCATCGTCTTGCCGAGCATGATCCCGGACACCGACAGCGATTCGGAGACGAGCGCCGACATGTCGGCCAGCCGCTTCTGCTGCTCGGTGGTGATGCGCCGGCGGATCTTGCCCACCTTCCGGGTCATCCACACGGACGGCGGCACGAACACCAGCGAGATCACGGCCAGGCGCACGTTGAGCAGGCACATCGCCACGATCGCGCCCACCACGGTCGTGGCGTTCTGGGCGATCGACGTAGCGGTCGTGGTGATGACGTTCTCCAGCCCGCCGATGTCGTTGGCGATCCGCGACTGGACCTCGCCCGTGCGGGTGCGCGTGAAGAAGGCCAGCGACATCCGCTGCAGACGCCGGTAGACGGCCGCGCGCAGGTCGTGCATGACCTGCTGTCCCACCACGTTGGACATGTAGGTCTGCCACACGCTGGTGGCATTGGAGAAGATCGCCACGCCGATCATCCCCAGCACCATCTCGCTCAGCACGGTGCCGTCGTGGCGGAAGATGCCGACGTCGAGTGCCCGTTTGAGCAGGAACGGGTTCAGCATGCTGACCCCGGCCGAGATGACGATCATCAACAGAACGAACGTCAGGCGGCGGCGGTAGGGACGGAACAGGGCCAGGACCCGCCGGCTGTCGCGCTGCCGGTTCGGATCCATCAGCTCGGGCGGCTCGCGCTCAGGCTGGCGCGTCTGCCGGATCGCGCCGCTGCCGGCTCCTCCGTGAATGGCACCGAACATTCCCATCCTGTAGATGATGGCGGGTCGGCGAGCGCTTGCTTTCCGGCTGCCGGCTTGCCGGCTCGGCAGCCGGGCCTTACGCCCGCTTTCAGCCGGCTTCCGGATCAGACGCGAAGCTGCGGATCGCGCTGAGCGGGGGCACGAAGTAGTAGGCGCCGCTGACCGGCGTCGTGTAGCGCGTCAGCGCGTCCCGGGGGCCGTCCACCCCGGCCATGCTCTCGAGCATCCGCTGAAGCGGCGCCCGTGCCGCCGCGAACCCGACGAACATCGTCCCGTGGTCGGTGACCGTGCCGTAGGGCATGTTGCGCCGGAACACGTGACCGAACACGTCCTGGTCGTTGCGGGCCACGTGCGAGGTGTCCGGCTTGTCGTCAAGCTCGGTCGAGTCGTCCTTGGTGCGGCCCATGACCTGCTCCTGCTCGCTCTGCGAGAGGGCCTCCCAGGCCCGCACATCATGTGGCCAGCGCTGCAGCAGCAGCACCGAGCCGCCGGCACCCGGATCGCCCTCGCGGATCAGCGCCACCTCGGGCGCCACGGCCAGGCTGGGGTTCTCGGTGCCGTCGATGAAGCCGGTCAGGTCGCGGTCGTGCCGGTAGGGCCAGCTGGAGGTCTCTTGCGCCACGCGCGCCAGCCCGTCCAGCGCATGGATCGCCGAGCGCGATTCGTCGAACACCACGTCGTAGGCACTGCCGGCCAGCCACAGCACGGCGTCGTGCTGGGTGGCCGGCATGGTGAAGCCGTCACTGCCGGTCACCGGCTGGTTGAAGCCGGTGAGGTCCTGCGGCAGGCCGCCGGGCTGGAGCTCGCGCCACAGCTCGGGGCGCAGGCCGATCACCAGGTTCACACCGCCGATCGTCGTGCGTGGCTCTCGGAGATCGGCCAGGGCGCTGACCAGCGCTCCCGCCTCGGCGCCCGCTGCGAGATCGAACTCCAGGTACGCGTGGGAGGCGGTTCCGAGCGCGAAGATGCCCAGCTGCGGGACGGCTGGCACTGAGGTCACGATCGGGGCCCGAGCCGGACCGGCAGGCGCTTGAGCTGGTTGATGAACGCCGACTCGGCGTACGCGGGCCGTCCCGCCAGCTCCATCTCCGGGTAGCGCCTGAGCGTCTCCTCGAGCATGATCCGCAGCTCCAGCCGGGCCAGAGCCGTGCCCAGGCAGAAGTGGCGGCCGCCGGCCCCGAACGCCTGGTGCTCTGGGTTGCGGGTAACGTCGAAGCGATCGGGCTCTTCGTAACGGGTGTGGTCGCGGTTGGATGACACGTACCAGAGCACGACCTTGTCCCCCTGCTTGATCGGCTGGCCACTCAGCTCGGTGTCGCAGGTGGTCGTGCGCCGGAAGTGGGCGAACGCGGGGAACATCCGCAGCGACTCCTCCACCGCGCTGGGGATCAGCGACGGGTCGGCCAGCAGTCGCTCCCGTTGATCGGGGTTCTCCAGGAGCGCCCGCATGCCGCTGCAGTACGTGGCCTTGGTGGAGTCGTTGCCCGCCGCGACGAGCAGGAAGAAGCCCATCACGATCTCGTGCTCCTCGAGCTTGGCCCCGTCGATCTCGGCGTGCACCAGCACGGAGGTCAGGTCGTCCGTGGGCTCGTCACGGCGCGCCGCGATCATCTTCTGGCAGCGGGCGAAGATCTCGGGGATCTCCTTCTCCACGACGGCCGGGATGCCGTCCGGGTTGAGGTCGGGGTCACTGGCGCCCAGCGTGCCGTTCATCAGACGGGCCCAGATCGCGTCATCCTCGGGCGGGATCCCCATGAAGCTGCCGATCACCCGTGAGACGATCGGCTGCGCGACCTCGTTCACGAGCTCGCAGATGTCACGCCCGCCCAGCCGATCCAGGGTCTCGCGGACGATGGCTCTGATCGCCGGCTCGTGAGCAGCGATCCGCTTCGGGGTGAAGCCGGCCTGGAAGAGCATCTTCAAGCGGTCGTGCTTGGGCGGGTCCATGCCGATGAACATCGCCCGCGAGAGCTCCAGCGGGAGCACGTGCGTGGCGGCCGTGATGCCGCCCAGCTCGGATGAGTAGGTGCGCCAGTCCCGGCTGACCTTATGGATGTCCTCGGCCCGGGTGACCGACCAGTAGCCGTCCTCCTCCGGAAAGTCCTCCAGGCCCCGGGACCAGTGCACGGGACACTGGGCGCGCAGGTCCCGGAACAGCTCGTGGGGCGGCCCGTCCTCCCACAGCGCGCGCTGGATAACGTCCACCTGTCCGAGCCGGCTGGCGGTCCCATCGAATGGTTTCGTCATCAGACGGAACTAGATCAGATTCAGGCCGGCGCGGCCGTATCATCGCCGGCAAGCTCAAACAGGGGGATCCGATGTTCTTGATCAGGCTCTGCGGGCGGACGCTCGCGCTGGCCCTCGCCGTGGCGATGGCGACCGCCGCCACGGCGACCGCGGCTCACGGCCGGGGCTCCGGCGGATCGGCCGCCAGCGGCTATGACATCTCCTATCCCCAGTGCGGCCAGAGCTATCCGAGCGGCCAGAGGTTCGGGGTGGTGGGGGTCAACGGCGGTCTGGCCAACGACGCCAATCCGTGCCTGACCAGCGAGCTGACCTGGGCGACTGGCTCGCAGGGGCTGACGAGCCCATCACAGGCCGCCGCCTCGCTCTACATCAACACCGCTGACCCGGGCCCGGGTGTGGCCGATTGGCCGACCTCGAGTTCCTCGAACCCTTACGGAACCTGCTCAGGAGGCTGGTCGCAGGCGTGCGCGTACGCCTACGGCCAGGCGCGAGCCCAGTACTCCTACGGCCTGGTGGCCGGGGACGATCAGAGCCTGGCCTCCGGTGCGCCGTGGTGGCTGGACATCGAAACTGGCAACAGCTGGGCCACGAGCAGCACCAGCGGATCCACCGGCCTGAACGTGGCCACGATCCAGGGCTTCGTGGCCGGCCTGCAGGGCTCAGGCGCGGCCGGACCGGTGGGCATCTACTCCACCGCCTCCCAGTGGCAGGCCATCACCGGCCTGAGCGCCAGCGCAAGCCGGACGTACTTCGCCTCCGAGCCCGACTGGGTGGCTGGAGCCGGTTCTCTGAAGCAGGCGCAGAGCAAGTGCTCGGCGAGCTTCACCGGCGGCCGCGTGGCGCTGACGCAGTACCCGGCCGGAGGCTTCGACGGGGACTACGCCTGCCCGTAGTCCCCGCCTCTTCGATCGCATAGGGTTCGGCCATGAAGATCAGAGCTGCCGTCCTGGAGAAGTTCGGAGAGCCGCTGAGCGTGAGCGAACTGGATCTCGCCGAGCCCAAAGCCGGCGAGGTCCTGGTCCGCCTGGAGGCCTGTGGCGTCTGCCACACCGACATGTACACGGCGTCCGGCGCCGACCCGTCCGGCTACGCGCCGACCGTGCTGGGCCATGAGGGCGCGGGCATCGTGGAGCGGGTGGGCGAGGGAGTCACCAGCGTGAGGCCGGGCGACCGGGTGGTCACGCTGTTCTCCCCCCAGTGCCGCCAGTGCGAGCACTGCCGCAGCCCCAAGACCAACCTGTGCCTGGCCATCCGCGAGCAGCAGAACCAGGGTCACCTGCCCGACGGCACGACGCGGCTGTCCAGGGACGGCGAGCCGATCCGCCACTTCATGGGCACGAGCACGTTCGCCGAGTACACGGTGATGCCCGAGATCGCGCTGGCCGCGGTCTCGGCCGAGGCAGCCCCCGACCGGGCCGCGCTGTTTGCCTGCGGACTGTCCACCGGCCTGGGCGCGGCCATCAACACGGCCAGGGTGCAGGAGGGGTCGACTTGCGTCGTGTTCGGCGCCGGCATGGTCGGCCTGGGCGCGGTGGCCGGCTGCCGGCTTCAGGGCGCCGGGCGGATCATCTGCGTCGACAGGTCCTCCGACCGGCTGGAGCTGGCCCGGGGCCAGGGCGCCACCGACACATGGGTGGCCGACGAGCACACGGTGGCGCGGGTGCTGGAGGAGACGCGCGGTTTCGGCGCGGACTACACGTTCGAGGCCACCGGCCTGGTCGGCGTGATGCGCCAGGCCGTCGAGGCCGCCCGGATGGGCTGGGGGCTGGCGACGGTGTGCGGGGTCGCGGGCAAGGGTGAAACGCTGGACATCGTCCCCCGCTACCTCATCACCGGACGGCGAGTCGCCGGCTCATCGTTCGGAGGCGTCAAGGGGCGCGACCAGGTCCCGCAGTTCGTGCAGATGTATCTGGACGGTCAGATCGACGTCGACCCGTTCATCAGCCACCGGCTGTCGCTGGAGCAGGTGAACGAGGGATTCGAACTGATGGAGCGTCAGGACGGGATTCGGAGCGTGCTCGAGTTCGGTTGAGCTCGAGCACGCGGCAGAAGCTCTCCACCACCTCAGGATCGAACTGGGTGCCGGCGCAGCGGCGCAGCTCCACCACCGCATCAGCCTCGGACGTGGCCTGGCGGTACGGCCGGGTGGTGGTCATCGCGTGGAACGCATCGCACACGGCGATGATCCGGGACCCCAGCGGGATCTCGCGCCCGGTCACGCCGTCGGGGTAGCCCGATCCGTCGAAGTTCTCATGGCTGGAGCGGACGAGCGCGGCGACGTTGTGCAGCGCCGGGGCCGCGTTGATGATCCGCTCGCCGATCAGCGTGTGACGGCGGATGAACTGCCACTCGGACTCATCCAGCCGCGAGGGCTTGTTGAGGATCGCGTCCGGAATGGCCATCTTGCCGACGTCGTGCAGCTCGGCGGCCTGCCGGATCGGCTCCACCTCGTCGTGGCCGAGGCCGAAGCTTCGCGCCGTCTCGGCGGCCAGCTCGGCCACGTCGTGGAGATGAGCCCGCAGTCCGGGGTCGCGCTCCTCCAGGGCGGTCAGCAGCACGTCGCCGGATTGCCGGGACGCCGATGCCCGGCCGCCGCGCTTCTGTGCGTACATCCGCTGGTCGGCCAGCCGCAGCGCGCCGGGGATGTCATGAGCTTCGGCTGGTAGCACGACGGTTCCATACGAGCAGCTGATCTGAAACCCTTCTCCGGCTTCGCTCAGAGCGGCGCTGGTGGCGCCCAGGGCGATCGGGAGATCCACATCGGAGAGATCGATCAACGCGCAGAACTCATCGCCGCCCATGCGGTAGGCGGTTCCACGTTCGCCCAGACAACTGGCCAGCCGGCCGCCGAGACGCTGCAGCAGCGAGTCGCCGGCCGGGTGCCCGAAGTTGTCGTTGTAGTGCTTGAAGCCATCGAGGTCATACAGGACGAGGGCCAGCGGCTGGTCCTGAGTGGCGCACGCCAGCCCGCGCTCCAGGTCGCCCACCAGCGCCCGTCGATTGGGCATCCCGGTGAGCTCGTCGGTCAGTGCCTCGCGCCGGGTCAGGTGCAGCAGGTCCAGGTTCTCCCGCCAGGTCATGACCAGGCGCACCATGATCACGACCAGCGCCATCGTGGCCAGCACGAGTGCCGGGACACCAAGCGAGCTGAAGCCACTCCACACGAGGATCGTCAATGCCGCGACCGAGACGGCGATCAGCATGGCGATGCCGCGTACCCGTGTTCCCCGCGCCACGGCGTTGGCCTTACCAGGTGTGAACCCGAACCACGAGGCCCAGGCGAAGATCACCGGGGTGGCGTACCACAGGCCGTTGTAGGCCTGGCCCTGCGAGTAGCTGTTTGTGGCCACCGAGGTCAGGTAGGAGCTGTCGGCCACCCAGAAGGACACGATCGAGATGGCCACGAGCAGCCAGGTGCGGCTGATCCGCCACTCGTCCAGCGCCGTGGCCCCTACGATCAGCCCGAGCATCGCCAGGTCACCGGTCGGGTAGGCGAGGTTGGTGGCGATCGAGAGCGTGCCCCCGGAGGCGTTGTCGATCAGCGGCTTGAGCACGATCGCGGCGCTGAGCGCGCCGGTGGCCAGGGCGGCGGCGGCCGCATCCGCGATCAGCGTCTTCGACGGCATCTGCAGGTGGTTCCGCGCCAGCGACAGGATCCCGAAGAAGGCCAGCGGGCAGAAGGCGAGATAGCCGGCGTCGGCCCACGAGGGTACCGGCGGGCTGCTCAGCTGGGAGAGCTCCAGCGTCCAGTACATGTCGCCGGCCGCCCAGCAGATGCAGCCCAGGCCGATCAGCCGCCAGCCCTTCTCGGGGCGGCGACCGCCGGTCAGCAGCACCACGCCGGCCAGCATGAACAGGATGTCCTGCCAGACGCCGGAGAACGGCGACAGCGGGGCCAGCAGCGAGTGCAGCACCGTGTCAGACAGCTGGTACATGACGGCCCACACCGTGAGCACGCCCAGGACCAGGAGCCGCACCGGCTCCATGACCCCCGACAGGCGCCCAAGCCCAGCCGAGGCCCCCACCTCCTTATGGGACCCGATCATGGGTGTTAGGTCGGCTTTTTTTCGGAGAATCTTTAGATCTGGGGCTGCTCGTCAGCCATAGCTGTGGGGGGCTGGCGAGTGCTTCGCCCTGTGCCGCCATGCGGCCGCTTCAGCGCTCACCCCGACGATCGATCCGGCGAGGGTGACGTTATGTCCCTCGCCTAGAAGATCGGCAGCTCGCGGTAGCCGCCCCAGACACTCTGGAGCGTGCGCACGATCTCGCCTTCGGTGGCACCGCGGCGCCCGGCCTCGAGCAGGAGCGGCATCAGGTTCTGGGTGCCGCTGGCGGCCTGCCTGATCTCCTCGAGGACCTGCTGGACGGCCGGCTCGTCGCGGTTGGTGCGGGCTGCCTTGACGCGCTGGATCTGCTCGGCCTCCAGCTCCTTGTCGATCCGGAGGATCTCGGTCTCCTGATCATCGCCCTCGGTGTAGCGGTTGACGCCCACGACGATCCTTCTTCCCGTGTCGATCTCGCGCTGAAGGTCGAACGCGGCGTCGGAGATCTCGCGCTGCGGGAAGCCCTGCTTGACCGCCTCCACCATGCCGCCCAGCTCGTCGATCTTCTTGAAGTAGGCGTAGCAGTGCTGCTCCAGGCGATCGGTCAGCGCCTCGACGAAATAGCTGCCGCCCAGCGGATCGATCGTGTTGGTCACTC
Organism: uncultured Solirubrobacterales bacterium; assembly: GCA_963718545.1. Lineage (GTDB taxonomy): Bacteria > Actinomycetota > Thermoleophilia > Solirubrobacterales > Solirubrobacteraceae > Palsa-465. The sequence goes on from CAVQZO010000002.1 coordinate 2,191,083, forward strand.
CGGTCTCGTGCGCGATGATCTGCTGGGTGCGCAGCGCGATCCGGACCGCCTCCTCGGTGGGCAGCGCCATCGCCTCGTCATAGGAGTTGGTGTGCAGTGACTGGGTGCCGCCCAGCACCCCGGCCAGCGCCTCGATCGCCGTGCGCACGATGTTGTTGAGCGGCTGCTGGGCGGTCAGGCTGACGCCTGCGGTCTGCGTGTGGAAGCGCATCCGCAGCGACTCGGGCTTCTTGGCGCCGAACGTGTCCCTGAGTTCGCGCGCCCAGATCCGCCGCGCCGCCCGGTACTTGGCGATCTCCTCAAAGAAATCGATCTGCGCGTTGAAGAAGAAGCTCAATCGCGGCGCAAACTGATCCACGTCCAGTCCTCGGGCCACGGCCAGCTCCACGTAGGTGAGCCCGTCCTTGAGCGTGAACGCCAGCTCCTGAGCAGCGGTCGAGCCCGCCTCCCGGATGTGATAGCCGCTGATGCTGACCGGGTGCCAGCGCGGCATGTGGTACGCGCACCACTCGATCATGTCGGTGACCAGCCGCATCGCCGGATCGACCGGGAAGCACCACTCCTTCTGCGCGATGTACTCCTTCAGGATGTCGGTCTGGATCGTCCCGCCGAGCCGCTCCGGCCCGATCCCCTGCCGCTCGGCCGCCACCACGTAGAAGGCCAGCATGATCGCCGCCGGCGCGTTGATCGTCATCGACACGGTCACCTGGTCCAACGGAATCCCGTGAAACAGCGTCTCCATGTCGGCCGCCGTGTCGACCGCCACGCCCTCGCGCCCGACCTCACCCAACGACAGCGGATCATCAGAGTCGTGCCCCATCAACGAGGGCATGTCAAACGCCGTGCTCAACCCGGTCTGGCCGTGATCCAGCAGGTACCGGAACCGCGCGTTGGTCTCCGCCGCCGTGCCGAACCCGGCGAACTGCCGCATCGTCCACAACCGGCCCCGGTACATCGACGGATACACGCCGCGGGTGAACGGATACAACCCCGGCAGCCCGATCTGGCCCGGCTCGGGCAGATCGGACTCCGTGTACAACGGCCGGATCTGCTCACCGGACAACGTCGTGAACGGCGCGTCGCGCTCAGACGTCAACCCGAAGGCGGTTCGCCATTCCTCCAGCGTGGTGGGTACATCGCCCGTTACAGCCACACCACGCATCCTAGAGGTGGCCCGATGATCACACGGTTTCGCCGGGGCGCTGGAAGATGATCTCCGGGATCACCGTGGTCGGCGAGAGCCCGAGCAGGAACGTGACCGCGGCGGCGATGTCCTCCGGGCGGATCATGTCCTCGGGCGAGACGCTCTGCTTGACGAAGTCGGTCATGTCGGTGTCGACGAAGCCGGGGCACAGCGCGGTCGACTTGATCCCCTCGCCGTTGAGCTCCTTGTTCATCGCCTGCGTGTAGGCGATCACGGCCGCCTTGGTGGCCGAATACACCGACAGCCACGGTTGGGGTGACTTACCGGCGATCGAGGCCAGGTTGACCACGAGCGCGCCCCGGTGCTCGGCTCCGGCCGCCCGGAGCATCTCCACGCACTCCCGGTAGAACAGGATGATCGCCCGCAGGTTGACGTCGAGCTGCATGTCCACGAACTTGGTGGAGTGCTCCCCCGCGGCGGCACCGATGCCCAGCCCGGCGTTGTTCACCAGGACATCAAGGCGGCCGAAACGGTCGCGGTGGAGCGCGACCACCGACCTGATGGCCTCCTCATCGTTCATGTTCCCAGCCAGGAACTCCACGTCGTATCCGCGGCCGCGCAGCTGGCGAGCGGTGGCCTCCAGCGTCTCGGGCTTGCGGGCGGTCAGGGTCAGGCCGTAGCCCTCCGCTCCCAAGGCCTCGGCGATGGCCAGGCCGATCCCCCTGGAGGCTCCGGTGACGATGGCGGCTCGGTTGGGCATGCGGCGCTCTCTCTGTCGCGGTGACGAATGACGACTGAGCGGCGCAATCTAACGTCCGGCGCCCCGCGGCGCCGGCCGGCGCTCAGAGGGTCTCGTCCCGGGTGACCTGGCGCCCATCCACCGTGCGGTAGATGCGCTGCACCCGCGGACGGCGGCGCCGATGGCGGCGCCCGGCCAGAGAAAGGACCGTCAGGACGGCCGCGCCGGAGGCTATGGCGTTGGTGATCAGGATCGTGCTCATGCCTGAAGACTCACCTAGAAACCGAAAAAACAACCATGGGTTTCCCCGGAAGACCGTAAGAACGGCGACGAACCGGCCGGCGCCGGGTTCTCAGACGTTCAGACGCTGAGGCGCTCAGGCGCTTCGCAGCGAGCGGAAGCCGACCGCTACGCGGTGGCGCGTATCGACGGGCTCGATCAGCTCGTCGATGTACCCCTGGGAGGCAGCCACCTCGGGGTGCAGGTGATTCTCCGCATAGGCCTCGGCCAGGGCGGCCCGGGTGCTGACCGGGTCCTCGGCCGCCGCCAGCTCGCGGCGATGGATGATCCCGACCGCGGGGACGGCGCCCATGATGCCCACCTCGGCCTGAGGCCAGGCGAACACGTAGTCGGCGCCCAGGTCCTTGGAGTTCATCGTGATGAACGCACCGCCGAACGCCTTGCGCAGGATGACGGTGATCTTCGGCACCTCGGCGGCGGAGAAGGCGTGCACCAGCCCGGCCCCGAGCCGGATCACGCCCTCGGCCTCCTGCCGGGTCCCCGGCAGATAGCCCGGGGTGTCGACGAATACCAGCAGCGGGATCCGGAAGTCGTTGCACTGGGAGACGAAGCGGGCGCCCTTCTCAGAGCTGGCCACGTCCAGCACCCCGCCCAGGTAGCGCGGCTGGTTGGCGATCACACCGACCGTGTGGCCGTCGATGCGGGCAAAGCCCGTGACCAGATTGCGGGCCCATCCGGGCGCCACCTCGAGCAGGCGGCCGTCGTCGACCACCGCCCCGATCACGTCGCGCACGTCGTACACGCGCCGGGCCAGCGCCGGCACGAACTCGCCCGGGTCAACGGGAAGCGGTTCGACAGCCGGCGCCACCGGCGCGCCCAGGTCACGGTGGCTGGGCAGGTAGCTCAGCAGGTCCCGCACGAGCATTGCCGCCTCACGGTCCGTCGGGGCGACGAAGTGGCAGACGCCGTTTCGCTCGTGCACCCGGTGGCCACCCAGCTCGTGGGCGGTGACGTCCTCGCCCAGAGCCTCACGGACCACACCCGGACCGGTGAGGAACATGCTGGCCTCCCGCGTCATCACGATCCAGTCGGTGAGCGCCGGCGAGTACGCGCCGCCGCCGGCCGACAACCCGGAGACCACCGAAATCTGCGGCACCTTCCCGGACAGCGCCACCGTCCGGCGGAAGATGCGTCCGTAGCCGCCAAGCGCGGCCACGCCCTCCTGCATGCGGGCCCCGCCCGAGCCGACGAACCCGACGATCGGGGAACGCGAACGCTCGGCCAGATCCATGATCCGGACGATCGAGTCGGCGTGGGCCTCACCGAGCGAGCCGCCGGCGAAGCTGGAGTCCTGCGCGTAGCAGAACACGGGGCGGCCTCCCACCAGTCCCGAGCCGGCCAGGACCCCATCGCCCGCGCGGGCCTTGTCGCCCATGCGCGTGGAGGTGACCTGGGTGCGGATCAGCTCCAGCGTTCCCGGGTCACACAGGGTCTCGAGTCGCTCGAGTGGTGACAGACGCTCCTCGACCGGAGGGGCTTGCGGGTTTGTCATCACGCTCATGTAGATCAACCTAGCCGCCAAACGCGCCTGTCCTCTACAGCTACCGGGAACACTCCACCCGGGCGGGGGGTTCCGCTCCGGAGCCGTAACCATCGAGCCCGCCCGGGTTAGTGAAGGACCTCCACGCGGTGCCTTCCTACGATGAATGCATGCGCCTTTCCGTGCTCGACCAGTCACCCGTGCCGGAGGGGCTGACCGGCGCCGACGCCCTGCACAACACGCTGGACCTGGCCCGTCTGACCGAGCGCCTTGGGTTTCACCGCTACTGGGTGGCCGAGCACCACGGCGGCCCGATGCTCGCCGGGGCGGCGCCCGAGGTGCTGATCTCGGCGATCGCCAGCGCCACCAGCTCGATCCGGGTGGGCAGCGGCGGTGTGATGCTTCCCCACCACAGCCCGTTCAAGGTGGCCGAGGTGTTCACGATTCTGGCCGCTCTGTATCCGGACCGCATCGACCTGGGGCTGGGCCGCGCCTCCGGAACCGACCCGCTGACCACGTTCGCCCTCCAGCGCGATCGCCGCCAGGCCTCGCCTGACGACTTCCCCCAGCAGCTGGCCGAGCTGCTGGCCTACCTCGACGGAACGCTGCCTGAGGACCATCCGTTCGCGCGGCTGACCGATGTGGTTGCGGGCTATTGCGCGAAGCCGGAGCCATGGCTGCTCGGCTCCTCGCCCCAGAGCGCCATCTGGGCCGCCCAGCTCGACCTTCCCTACGCGTTCGCCGACTTCATCAACCCGGCCGGCGCGGAGATCGCCGGCCTGTATCGGGAGCGGCTGGGCATCGAGCATCCGGGCCGCCCCCACCGCACCGCGGTGGCCGCCTGGGCCCTGTGCGCCGAGACCGACGAGGAGGCCGAGCTCCTGGCCAGCAGCAGTCGCATGACGCTGCGCCTGCTTCGCGAGGGGACCCTGATCCCCGTGCCCACGCCCGAGAAGGCCACACAGTGGCTCAACGAGCATCGCCGCCCGGCCACCGGATCGCTGCCCGGCCGCCGCGCGATCATCGGCTCACCCGCCAGGGTTCGCGAGGGACTGGAGAAGATCGCCGAGGAGTACCTGGCTGACGAGATCATCGTGGTGACCATCACCCACGATCACGACGCCCGCCGGCGCTCGTATGAGCTGATCGCGGAAGCGATGGGCGTCCAGGAGCGTGAAGATCTCACGCCTGCCAGCGCCACGCCGTTGTAGAGGCATGATCTATACGACCATCAACTCCCCGGTCGGGGAGCTCCTGCTGGCCGGCGATGGCGCCAGGCTCTCCGGGCTGTCGTTCCTCGGTCGAGGGGCCCGTCGCCCGCCCTCCCCTCCCCCCGCCTGGCGACACGCCCCTGAGCCGTTCACCAGCGTGCGCGAGCAGCTCCAGGAGTACTTCGCCGGCGCCCGCCGGATCTTCGACATCGACCTGGACCTCCGGGGCACCGAATGGGAGCGCCGGGTGTGGGATGCCCTGCTGCGCATCCCCTACGGTGAGACCCGTTCTTACGGAGACATAGCCCGCGAGCTGGGCACCGTGCGGGCCTCCCGGGCGGTCGGATTGGCCAACGGCCGCAACCCGGTGGCCATCGTCGTCCCCTGTCACCGGGTGATCGGCGCGGACGGAAGCCTGACCGGCTTCGGCGGTGGCCTGGACCGCAAACGCTCGCTGCTCGACCTGGAGGCCGGCCGGCTCGCCCTGACCGCCTGATCCGCCGACGGGGCGTCGCGGCAGAAACCTAGGCGCCGTTCAGCCGGCGCAGCGCGGCCTGCAGGAACCGGTCGGCCATCCCCTGAGCCAGCCCGCCCACTGGCAGGAAGCCGGGGAGGTCCAGGCGGGCATGCAGATCGACGGCCACCAGCGTCTGCGGGCCGCTGGTGAGCCGCCAGCTGACGGTCATCTCCTCCCGGTCGCGGTTCTGGTTCGGAACCCGGCGCAGCTCCACCACCTCATGCCTGCGGAGCACCGTCGTCATCTGCATGTCGAAGTCGCGCTGCACGGGACCCGAACTGGTGTGCAGCTTGGCCTGGAGCCGGGTCGGGTGACCGTCGGGACCCCGCTCCAGAACCTGGATCGACTTGACGCCCTCGGGGAACCAGTCGGGGTAGGACTCGAAGTCCGACAGGAGGCCGTACGCCTCATCCACGGAGGCGTGGGTGCGGCCGGAAGCCGAGGCGGACAGGTCCTTCATCGACCGGCCACTCTACCCGGGCTCCGCGCATATGCTCCCCGATCGTCAGCGTCAGCAGAGAGGAGAGCGAATGGCGGGTCTGGAAGGTGAGTCGACGGCTCAGATCGACGCGCCGATCGAGGAGGTGTGGGAGCTGGTGGCCGATGTGGAGCGGGCGCCGGACTGGCAGGGCGGTCTGAAGTCGCTCGCCGCCGTCCAGCACGATGACGACGGCCGAGTGGTGGTGGCGGATGTGCAGATCGACGGGAAGGTCCGCACGTTCAAGAGCCGCATGCGGTTCACCTACGACGGCCCCGACCGGCTCAGCTGGGTGCAGGAGACGGGCGACGTCAAGGCCGTGAGCGGCTCCTGGGAGTTGGTCGATCTGGGTAGCTCGACGCGCGCCCGCTACCACACGGAGGTCGATCTGGGCCGGATCGGGCTGGTCATTCGCGGACCCGTGGTGGGCGTGCTGCGCGAGCAGCTGGCCGGCGCCCGGGCCGGGGAGCTCAAGCGGGAGGTGGAGCGCGGCCCATAGCGGCGGCGCTGCTTGCATCCGCCTCCGCCCGCACCCGAGCCATCGCCTCCTCGGCGTCGTAGGCGGCGAGCTGGGGGAACCCGAGCACCACGGCACCCACCCCGACGATGCACGCCGCCCCGCCGACCAGAACCGAGTTCAGGGCGCCGACCAGTCCGGCCACCAGACCAGACTCGATGTCGCCCAGGCGCGGACCGCTGGTCACGACCAGGCTGTAGACCGCGCTCATCCGGCCGCGCAACCGATCCGGGGTGAGCGTCTGGCTGATCGTCGTGCGCGACACGGCGCTGATGCCATCCGCCCAGCCGGCCGCGAGCAGCAGCACGGCGGCGGGAGCGATGCTGCGCACCAGTCCCATGCCCAGGATCGCCGCGCCCCATAAGAGCACGACGACGATCACGATCCTCCCCAATCGGCGAGCCCGTGCCAGCCAGCCCGAGGTGAGCACGGCCAGCGTGCCACCCGCCGCCAGAGCCGCATAGAGAAGCCCGGTGCCGCCCGCGCCGGCGTGGTAGACGGTCAGCGACAGTACGGCGAACAGCGCCCGCGGCATGCCGAACGCCATTGCATTGATGTCGATCAAGAACGAGCCCGCCAGCGGACGGCTGTCCGCGACGAAGCGAAGGCCGTCGGCGATCGCGCGGCGGACCGGCGGATGCTCCTGCACTCCGACCGGCGGCATCGGTCCGATGACCAGGGCGACAGCCAGCGGCGCCAGGCACAGAACGCCGTTGAGGGCGTAGATGACGCTCACCCCGAAGACGCCGATCAGCAGGCCTCCCAGCCCCGGTCCCACGATCGACATCGCCTGCGAGAGGCCGTAGTTGAACGCCAGCCCGGAGCGGAGATGGTCCGGCCCCAGCAATCCGGGGACGATCGCCCCTCGCGTGATGTTGTCCAGCGCCGAGCACCCGGCCAGGAGCCCGCCGAGTACCAGCACGAGGACCACCGGCGGGTGCCCGGCCAGCGCGGCGGCAAACAGGGCGCCGGTGACGACGATCATCGCGATTTGCGCCACGGCCAGCACGGGTCTCCGGTCCCGGCGGTCGATCAGCGCGCCCCCAACCAGCGACACGACGATCATCGGGCCGAGCTCGAACGCGCCCAGCAGGCCGACCAGGGTCGCGGAATGGGACAGGATGAAGATCTGGTAGGGCAGCGCCACCAGCACCGCCTGCGTGCCCAGGTTGGAGACGCTCTCACCGCCCATCAGCAGGCGGAAGTCCCGCGACGCGCGGACTGCCGTCACGTCCAGGGCCACCCGTCGAAGCAGCCGCAGCATGCCCCTCGGGATCAGGCCGGGTTGATCCGGCTGTGCGCCCGGTAGACGAGCTGCTGGTAGCTCGAGCCGAGCGTGCGCTGCAAGAGGTCGAGCGCCTTGGCGTCGGCGCCCACGAAGATGCGCCCCCGGTTGCGCCGGACCCCGGCCAGGATCACCTCTGCCGCCCGCTCGGGGGTCATCTTGGCGATCTTGTCGAACGCTTCGCCCAGCTCCTCAGGCGTCTGGTCGCTGCTGCGGGCCGCCCGCGCGATGTTCGTCTTGATGCCGCCCGGGTGCACGCAGCTGACCTGCACCGGCGACCCCGCGGCGAGCATCTCCTGGCGCAGGGCCTCGGTGAACCCGCGCACAGCGAACTTGGCGGCGTTGTAGGCGGCCTGGGTGGGAACCGCGATCATCCCGAACACGCTGGAGATGTTGACCAGATGCCCGTCGCCGGACTGAAGCAGCGCGGGCAGGAAGGCTTTCGTGCCGTAGACGACGCCCCAGAAGTTGATGCTCATCAGCCACTCGATGTCATCGATGGGCATGTCCGTGACCGTCTTGGACACGGCCACGCCGGCATTGTTGATCACCAGATTGACCCCGCCGAACCGCTCACGAACCACGTCCGCGTGCGCGAAAACCGCCTCCCGCGAGGAGACGTCGAGCACGTAGCTCTCCACCTCGGCGCCCCGCTGCCGGGCCAGCGACGCCGTGTGGACGACCGCCTCCTGGTTGATATCCGAGATGGCCAGCCGGCCCCCCTCCCCTGCCAGGTTCAGAGCCAGAGCCTGGCCGATGCCCGAACCGGCGCCGGTGATCACGCACACCCTGTGGCGGAAGTCCTTCACGGCGGAGGACCTTACCCACCGGCCGGGATCGGCAGGCGGCTCAGGTGCCCCGCATCGCGCCGAGCACCCACCCGATGAAGCCCAGCTGCAACGGCAGGCGAGCCCACAGCGCAGCCGCGCCGCCGGGCACCTTGGGGAACTGCTCCGGGTTCAACGCCATGTGAACGTTGGCCGGGAACACCGCGAGCAGCGTGGCGACGAGCCACCAGCCTGCCGGTCGCCGCGCCGAGGGCACCATCAGCCCCACTCCCCCGGCGATCTCCGCCACGCCGCTGGCGTACACGAGCGCCTCGGGCGCCGGCAGGTAGGGCGGCACGATCGCCCTGTAGGCGCGCGGCTTGAGGAAGTGCATCACTCCCGCCAGAACGAAGAACGGCCCGCACAGACGTCTAAGCGCGCTCATCTCGGTCATCATGCCTCAAGTGCTCGCCGTCTACGCCGCCAAGGTCGACAAAGACGATCCCCTCAGCGGTCTGGAGATCGCAGACCGTCCCGAGCCCGATCCGGCGGCCGGCTGGACGACGGTCTCGGTCCGTGCTGCCTCGCTGAACCATCATGATCTGTGGTCGCTGCGCGGGGCGGGGCTTTCCCCTGACGCCCTGCCGATGATCCTGGGCTGCGACGCCGCCGGCCTGGACGAGGATGGCAACGAGGTGATCGTGCATTCGGTGATCGCCTCGGACGACTGGCGGGGGGACGAGACGCTCGACCCGCGCCGTTCGCTGCTCTCGGAAAGGCATCCGGGCACATTGGCCGAGCGGGTGGCCGTACCTCGGCGCAACCTGGTACCCAAGCCGGCCGAGCTGAGCTTCGAAGAGGCGGCCTGCCTGCCCACCGCCTGGCTCACCGCCTACCGGATGCTGTTCACGCGGGGCCGCGTCAGCCCCGGCTCCACGGTGCTCGTGCAGGGCGCCACCGGCGGCGTGGCCACGGCGCTGACCGTGCTGGCCGCCGCGGCGGGGATCCGGGTGTGGGTGACCAGCCGCTCGGCCGACAAACGCGAGGTGGCGCTCAAACTCGGCGCCGATGCTGCTTTCGAGGCCGGGGCGCGACTCCCCGAGCGGGTCGACGCGGTCATGGAGACGACCGGCGCGGCCACCTGGTCACACTCGATCAAATCGCTCAAGCCGGGTGGCGTGCTCGTAACCTCCGGCGCCACCACCGGCGACGCTTCGCCGGCCGAGCTGACCCGGGTGTTCTTCCTGCAGCTGTCCGTAGTCGGCTCGACGATGGGCACTCGCGACGAGCTCGAGCGACTCAGCCGGCTGTGCGTGGACCGGGGCGTGCGGCCGGTCATCGACCGCACGCTGCCGCTGGATCAGGCCCGGGAGGGGTTCGCCGCCATGCTCGAGGGCGACGTGCACGGCAAGATCGTGTTCACGGTCTGAGAGTCTGTCTCAAAGCCCCGTCACCCACCCAGTCCGCCGAACACGGCGAACGGGTTGCCCGGAGTCTCGGCCGCCACAGCAGCCCCGGTGCCCTCGACCGTAACCGTGCAGCCGGGCCCAGCCTCGCCGGTCAGTCGGTCGGCGAGCTCGCGGGCGGCGTCCTCGTCGACCGCCCCCACCAGCAGATAGCGCCAGCGGCGCAGCGGCTCCAGGCCCTCGCCGTGCAGCCGCTCGGCGAGGGCCACAGTGTCCCGATGCGACCCGCACTCCACCCGCACCTCCCACTCGGGCGCACCCAGCTCACGCGATTCCTGGCGCTCCTCGGCGATCCGCTCCGCGTGCTCGGCGGCCACCCCCGACTCGTCGGTCGGCAGCGGCGCGTCGGGGTCCTCCCATTCCTCGGCCACCGGATGCCAGCGGCGCAGCTCGCTCTGCACCTGGCCAGCGGCGCGCGAGTTCTCGATGGCCAGGCGGGCTCGCTCGAGCTGATCGCGGCTCCCGGCGTACAGGAACACCTCGTTCTCGTCGCGTGAGACGATCACGCGATCACCCGCTCCCGAGGCGAGCGTGTGCTCGAGGTCGCCCTGCTGGAGCTGTCCGGCCAGCTTGTCCGCCGGGCCAGGCCCGGTCAGCGTGACGCGGAGTCTCCAATCGTCGCTCATCGCCGGGTCAGACTACCGACCCCAGTGGGGTCGGGCGGCTACTGACCCGACCGCTCCCGGACCGTCATGTCGAACTCGAGCTGGAGAACGCTCGGCTCCAATGGCTCGACCGAGGTGCGCGGCCGCCCGCGCCGAGCCCAGTGGCCGACCACATCCCGGGCGCGGCATGACCGGTAGGTGACCTTACGGTCAAGCGGCTGGATGGCCAGGCCGCCCAGCGCGGTGCCCGCCACCAGAGCGTGAAAGCGCCGTCCGAGGCGGTCCACCTCCACGATGTCGCCCGTTTCGATCCCCTCGAGTCTCACGAAGGTCAGGTTACGACCAGCCCAGGCGATTGGATACTGGGTCGATGCTGCACGTCCACCGCGCCGAGAGAGCCGATCGCCTGGCCGACGCCCTGGGCGAGATCCTGGTCGAGCCACCGGACGATCCGTTCACCCCGGATGTCGTTTCGGTGGCCAGCCGCGGAATGGAGCGGTGGCTGTCCCAGCGGCTCTCCGGCCGGCTTGGGGCTCGGCCGGAGAGCCGCGACGGTGTCTGCGCCAACGTCGAGTTCCCGTTTCCCGGCCGGCTGATCGGCGGGGCGCTGGCGCTGGCCACTGGGATCGATCCCGAGCAGGACCCGTGGGCGCCGGACCGGATGGTGTGGGGGCTGCTGGAGGTGATCGACGCCCAGCGGCAGGCGGCCTGGCTGGCACCGCTGATCGCGCATCTGGATTCGGCGCCGGATCGCCGCTTCGCCCGCGTGCGCCGAATCGCCCAGTTGTTCGACGACTACGGCGTGCGGCGCCCGGCGCTGCTCCAGTCCTGGGCCCGGGGCGAGGACGACGGCGCGGACTGGCAGCCCGAGCTGTGGCGCTGCCTGCGGGACCGAATCGGTGTGCCCAGCGGCGCCGAGCGCCTCCCTGACGCCTGCGCGCGCCTGCGCAGCGACCCCGCACTGGTCGAGCTGCCGGACCGCCTCTGCCTGTTCGGGCTCACCCGCCTTCCGCCCGGCTACGTCGAGGCGCTGGACGCTCTGGCGGCCGCCCGACAGGTGCACCTGCTGCTGCTGCATCCCTCTCCCGTCCTCTGGCAACGGGTCAGCGACCACCTGACCGACCACGCCCCGCCGCTTCTACGCCGCCAGGACGTGACGGCGCCGGCGGCCAACCGCCTGCTGGCCTCGTGGGGCCGGGACTCCCGGGAGCTGCAGCTCGTGCTCGCCCCGGCCCCCGCCGTCACCCACCACGTACCCCTGCAGGACACCGAGCCGTCAACGCTGCTGGGGAGGATCCAGGCGGACATCCGGGGTGACCGGGCTGCGCCGGGAGTGCCCCTTCCCGGCGCCGAGGACCGGCGGTTGTTGCTGGCCGACAACGACGACTCGGTGCGGGTTCACGCCTGTCACGGACGACCGCGGCAGGTCGAGGTGCTGCGCGAGGCGATCCTCCACCTGCTCCAGGCCGACCCGACGCTCGAGCCTCGCGACGTGATCGTGATGTGCCCGGACATCGAGACGTTCGCGCCGTTGATCCAGGCCACGTTCGGAGCCGGGCCCGCAGCGCGTGAGGAGGAGGACGCCGCGCACGGCGTCACGGACGCAGCGTCCCGGATCGATCTCCGCGTGCGCCTGGCCGACCGCGCGCTGCGCCAGACCAACCCGGTGCTGGGAGTGATCGCGCGGCTGCTGGAGCTGGCGGCCCAGCGGTTGACCGCCTCTCAGGTACTGGACCTGGCCGACACCGAGCCGCTGCGCAGGCGCTTCGGGTTCGACGACGACGACCTGGCCCGGCTGGCCGACTGGGTGAGCGCCAGCGCCATCCACTGGGGACTGGACGGCCGGCACCGCCAGGCCTACAAGCTCGATGCGGTGGAGGCCGGGACGTGGCGGGCCGGGCTGCGCCGCCTGCTGCTCGGAGTGACGCTGAGCGAATCCGGACAGCAGCTCTTTGAGCGGGTCCTCCCGGTCGACGACGTCGATTCCGGCTCGATCGACCTGGCCGGACGCTTTGCCGAGTTCGTGGACCGGCTCGGCGCCGCCCTCGATCAGCTGTCGGGAACGCGCACCGTGCCGGAATGGGTCGCCGCTCTGCGCTGGGCCGCCGATGCACTCACCACCACACCCGACTGGCAGGCCTGGGAGCGGCTGGAACTGGAGCGAATCCTGGACGACGTGCTCAGCGAGACGCCGGGGAAGCGGACCGCTCCACAGCTGGCGCTGCCCGAGATCCGGGCGCTCCTGGCCGGCCGGCTGGCCGGCCGCCCCACTCGAGCCAACTTCCGCACCGGGCATCTGACGATCTGCACGCTCGTGCCGATGCGGTCGGTCCCCCACCGGGTGGTCTGCCTGCTGGGCCTCGATGACGGTGCCTTTCCCCGTCAGGCTCCGCGCGATGGCGACAACCGGCTGCTGGAGGAACCGCAGGTCGGCGATCGTGATGCTCGCGCCGAGGATCGGCAACTGCTCCTGGACGCTCTGATGGCCGCGCGCGACCGGCTGATCATCACCTACAGCGGCCACGACGAACGCACCAACGCGCCGCTTCCGCCGGCGGTTCCCGTGGCCGAGCTGCTGGACACGCTCGGGGCCACGGCGCGGGAGGGCGTGCGAGACCGGGTCGTCGTCCACCATCCGCTGCAGCCGTTTGATCGGCGCAACTTCCTGCCCGGGCGGCTGGCCGGTTCGCATCCCTGGAGCTTTGACCCCGTGTCGCTGGAGGGGGCCCAGGCGCTCGACGGGCAGCGCGGGGATCCGCCTCCGTTTCTGGCCGGCGCCCTCCCCCCGGTCGCTGCCTCCACCCTGGCGCTGAGCGAGTTGATCAGCTTCGTCCAGCGGCCGGTACGGGCTTTCCTGCGCCAGCGGCTGGGGATCTCGGTCGGCACCACCGAGGACGAGATCCAGGACGCCCTCCCGGTTGAGCTGGACGGGCTGCAGCGCTGGCAGATCGGCCAGCGGGTCCTGGAGGGGCTGCTGGCCGGGATCGAGTGGCAACGCTGCCTACAGGCCGAGATTGCCCGCGGAGCGCTGCCGCCCGAGGCGCTCGGAGCACCCGTCATGACCGGCATCTGGAGAGAGGTCACGCCGATCCTCGAGCAGGCTCGGGCGCGGATCCTCGGCGCCGACCCGCGCTCGCTCGAGACCAATCTGGTCCTGGAGGGCGGGGACGGTCCGATTCGCCTGTCTGGCACCGTCTCGGGAGTCTGGGACCACGTGCTCCTCACCGTGACCTTCTCACGGCTGGGGCCGCGACATCGCCTGGGCGCCTGGGTCAACCTGCTCGCGCTGAGCGCCGCCCACCCGGAGGTCCCGTTCCAGGCGGTCACCGTCGGCCGTGCGTCCGGGCGCGCCGCCGTTTCCCATATCCCGGCGCTTGGGCCGAATCCCGATCAGCGCCGGCAGCGGGCGCTGGCCGAGCTGGCCGTTCTGGCGGATCTCCGGCTGCGGGGCTTGCGTGAACCGCTGCCGCTGCCGTGTCAGACCGCCGCCGCCTACGCGGCCGCCCGCCGGCGTGCGGACGAGGGCGTGGCGATCCGGGCCGCGCTGAAGGAGTGGAAGTCCGAGTTCGACTACCCAAAGGAGGACGCCGAGCCCGAGCATCAGCTGGTGTTCGGGAGCAAGTTGACCCTGGACGAGCTGATGGCCCTGCCACCGGCCAGCGACGAGCAGGGCAACGGGTGGGAGACCGGGGAGTCCTCCCGGTTCGGTCGCTACGCGATGCGGCTGTGGAGTCCGCTGCTGGCGCGGGAGGAGCTCGAGTGAGCGACACCTTCGACCTGGCCGGCGAGCTCCCCCGTGGCGTGATGGTGCTGGAGGCCAGCGCCGGCACCGGAAAGACGTTCACGATCGCCGCCCTCACGGCCCGATACGTGGCCGATGGCGTCGCCCTGGAGGAGCTCCTGCTGGTCACCTTCACGCGGATTGCCACCGGCGAGCTGCGGGACCGCGTGCGCGAGCGCCTGGTCAGCGCCGAGCGCGAGCTCTCCCGGTTCCTGGAGGGGGCGGCGGTCAGCGAAGGGGACGAGATCGCTGCCCTCCTGGCCCAGGGCGATACCTCCACCGTCAGGCTGAGACGCGACCGCTTGGCCGGAGCCGTATCGGGCTTCGATGCGATCACGATCGCCACCACTCACGGCTTCTGCCAGGCGGTGCTGGACGAGCTGGGAACACTGGGCGATCTGGAGCCGGACATCGCCTTCGTGGAGAACGTCGATGACCTGGTGGAGGAGGTGATCGACGACCTCTACGTGCGGCGCTTCGCCCGCTCCGAGAATCCGGAGCTGTCCCGGTCTGAGGCGGGACGGATCGCCTGGATGGCGATCGACAACCCCGGCGCCGTCCTCCATCCGCTGGATGCACCCGAGGACAGTCTCGGTGCGATGCGCCGGCGGCTGGCCGAGGCGGCGCGCAAGGAGCTGGCCGTGCGCAAGCGCCGGCTCGCGCTGCTCACCTACGACGACCAGCTCACCCGGCTATGCGACACCTTGAACGGACCGCGCGGCGAAGCCGCCGTGAAGCGGCTGCGAGAGCGCTACCGGGTGGTGCTGATCGACGAGTTCCAGGACACCGATCCGATCCAGTGGCGGATCGTCGACCGCGCGTTCGGCGCTGAGATCACCCTGGTCCTGATCGCCGATCCCAAGCAGGCGATCTACGCGTTCCGGGGGGCGGATGTCTATGCCTACCTGGCCGCCGTGCGGGCCGCCGCCCAGCACCCCACCCTGCGCGTGAACCGACGCAGCGACCAGCCGCTGATCGATGGGCTCGATGCGCTGTTCGGAGACGCCCAGCTGGGACACCCGGACATCGTCTACCGCCAGGTGCAGGCCGCGACCAGCCACCGGCGCCCCCGTCTGCACGGCGCTCCGTCGCCGGCGGCGCTGCGCTTCCGCGTCATGGATCGCCGCGAGCCTTCCGTCGCCGTCACCTACAACGGCTTCCCGTCGGCGCCCAGCGCCAGGGGCTACATCGCCAAGGACGTGGCCGCCCAGGTCGTCGCGCTGCTCTCCTCGGGGGCTCACATCGACCGCCGATCGGAGAGTGGTGAGACGCTCGCCGACAACCCGGTCCTCCCGGGTGATCTGGCCGTCCTGGTGCGCCGGCACACCGATGCCGCGCTCGTCCAGGCCGAGCTGACCGCGGCCGGTGTCCCCGCGGTGATCACCGGCGCCGGAAGCGTGTTCGGCACGGCGGCCGGCCAGAACTGGCTCAGGCTGCTGGAGGCGCTCGAGCGTCCGGCGTCCCCCCTACGAGCCCGGGCGGCGGCGCTCACCCCGTTCCTCGGTTGGGACGCCGAGCGGATCGCTTGCGCGGGCGAGGACGAGCTGGAGGAACTTCACCAGCGCCTGCACGCCTGGGCCCGGGTGCTGCGTGACCGGGGTGTGGCCGCGCTGGCCGAGACGATCACGCTCGGCGAGCGGGTCCCCGGTCGCGTCCTGTCCGAGTTCGGCGGCGAGCGGCGTCTTACCGATCTCTCGCACGTGGGCCAGCTGCTGCACTCAGCCGCAGGCTCCGAGCGTCTGGGGACATCATCGCTCACCGGATGGCTGCGCGAGCGCATCGCCGCCGCCGACCGCGAGGGTGGTGGGGATGAGCTCACCCGGCGGCTGGAGTCAGACGCCGACGCAGTTCAGCTGCTCACGATTCACAGCAGCAAGGGACTGGAGTTCCCGATCGTCTTCTGTCCCTTCCTGTGGGATCCCGGCTACGTCCGGCCCGGCACCCGGCCCGTCGACTTTCACGATCCCGAGCGCGGGGACGAGCGCGCGATCGACGTGGGAATGGAGGGCGAAAGCTACCGCCGGCATTCCCGACAGCACCAGAGCGAGGAGCGGGGCGAGGACCTGCGCCTGGCGTACGTTGCGCTGACGCGTGCCCGTCATCAGGTGGTGGCGTGGTGGGCCGGCTCCCGGGATGCGCGGAACTCGGCGCTCGGTCGGCTTCTGTTCGCCCGCCAGCCCGATGGCACTGTGCCTGTGTGGGGGCTGAACGAGACCCCCGGCGACGAGGCGACGTTCGCCCGGCTCGAGGAGATCCGGCGACAGGCTCCCTCGGCCGTGTCCGTCGAGTGGGCCAGGCTCGGACCGCCCGCGAGTTGGAGCGGAGAGCCCCCGCACAGCGGCGTGCTCGCGGCCGCCAGCTTTGCCCGGCGGCTCGACCTCACCTGGCGGCGGACCTCCTACAGCGCGATCACCGCTGCCGCCCACGAGGCCTGGGTGGGCAGCGAGCCCGAGGAGGCCTGGGTGCACGACGAGCCGAGCGGGCCCGCGGGCGCCGCATCGCTGCTGACCGAGCGCGCGGATCCCGATCTGGTTCGTCTGGCCGCCCGGCAGCTGCCATTGGCCGAGATGGGCACGGGCGCGGACGTTGGAACCCTGGTGCACAGGGGCCTGGAAGCGGTCGACTTCACCTCACCTCAGCTGCAGGACGAGCTGGCGGCTGTGCTCAGCCGGCGGGGTGCCAGGTCCGGGCTGGAGCTCGGCTGCGATCCGGCGGATGCGGCGGCCGGGCTCGTTACCGCCCTCCAGACCCCGCTGGAGGCTGCGCTGCGGGGCGACACGCTGAGCCGGGTGGCTCGAACGGACCGTCTCGACGAGCTCGGGTTCGAGCTGCCGCTGGCCGGTGGCGACGAACCCCGTGGTCACGTCGGCCTGGGTGCAGTGGCGGCGCTGCTGCGTGAGTGGCTCCCGGACGACGATCCGATGGCCGGCTATGCGGACCGCCTGGACGATCCCGCGCTGGAGAGCACGCTCCGGGGATACCTGACCGGCTCCATCGATCTGGTCGTGCGCCTGGAGGGCGACGGCGGTCGGGAGCCGAGGTTCGCGATCTTCGATTACAAGACCAACTGGCTGGCCCCGGCCGGAGAGCCGTTGAGCGCCTGGCACTACCGCCCCTACGCCCTGCGCGGAGAGATGGAGCGCTCTCATTACGGGCTTCAGGCGCTCCTGTACACGGTGGCGCTGCACCGCTACCTGCGCTGGCGCCTACCCGGCTATGAGCCCTCCCGGCATCTGGCCGGAGTCCACTACCTGTTCTTGCGGGGGATGCTCGGACCTGACGCGCCCACGGTGGAGCACGGCACCTGCGGAGTGTTCTCCTGGGCTCCGCCCGCTGGGCTCGTGGTGGCTTTGAGCGATGCCCTGGAGGGCGCGTGAGCGCGGTCGAGCCCCAGCTCGACGCGTTCGATGCGCAGCTGGCGCTGCGGGCCCCGGAACGGCTGCACGACTTCAACCGCGCCGGTGTGGTGGCCGCCGCTGACGTGCATGTGGCCGTCGAGCTCGGGCGGCTGGCCGACGTATCCGATCCGGACGCCATGCTCGCCGTCGCTCTGGCCGTCCGGGCACCGAGGCTCGGCAACGTGTTCGTGGATCTGGCAACCATCAGCCACACCGTGACCGTGGAGGAAGTCTCGGGAAATGAGCTGCTGGAGCTTCCGTGGCCCGAGCCGTTCGCCTGGCTCGAGCGGGTGCGGTCGTTGCCCCGGCTCGTGGCACTGGGCGAGGACGAGGCGCCGGATCAGGTCCGGCCGCTGCGGCTGATCGGTTCGCGGCTCTACCTCGACCGTTACTGGCGCGAGGAGCGCCAGCTGGCGGCAGGTCTGGCCGGGTTCGCCGGCCGGCCCCTGCGTCCGGTGGACTCGGCCTGGCTGGCCGAGGGGCTCGCCCGGCTGTTCCCCAACCCCGAGGATGATCTGCAACGGGCCGCCGCGGCGTGTCTGGTACTGCGCAGCCTGGCCGTCGTGGCCGGTGGGCCGGGCACCGGCAAGACCACCACCGTGGCCCGGGTGGCCGCGCTGCTGGCCGAAGAGGCGGCCACAACGGGCCGGTCCAGCCCACTGATCGCGCTGTGTGCGCCCACGGGCAAGGCGGCGGCCCGCCTGCAGGAGGCCGTTCACCATGAGGCGGCGACCATGCCGGTGGATGAGGAGGTGCGGGCGAGGCTCGGCGAGCTCAGAGCCGGGACGATCCACCGCCTGCTGGGCTGGCGGCCCGGCTCCTACAGCCGATTCCGCCATGATGCCGCCAATCGTCTGCCCCACGATGTGGTGATCGTCGATGAGACGTCGATGGTGTCGCTGTCGCTGATGGCCCGGCTGGTGGAGGCGATCCGCAGTGACGCCCGGTTGGTGCTGGTCGGAGACCCGGACCAGCTCACCGCGGTCGAGGCCGGTGCGGTGCTCCGGGACATCGTCGGGCCGGCCGGCCAGGGCGTGCGGCTGACCGGCGGGATGCTGGCGCTGCTCCGCCGGGTCGCCGGCGCCGAGCTGAGCGCCGAGCCGGTGTCCGAGCCGAAGTCGTTCGGTGATGGGATCGTGGTGCTGCGCCGGGGGCACCGGTTCGGCGCGGCGATCGGCGAGCTGGCCGATGCGGTGCGCCGCGGCGACGCCGGGGACGCCGTGATCGCCGCCCGGCACGGTGCCGGCGACATCACCTGGATCGAGATGGATGTGGCCGACGCCGGGCCGCGAACCGATGAGCCGCAGGCTGGCCTGGCTGCGCTGCGCGCCGCCGCCGTCGAAGCGGGCAGCGCGGTCGTGGCGGCCGCGCGGGCCGGGGACGCGGAGAGTGCCCTGAGGGCTCTGGGGACCTTCCGTCTGCTGTGCGCTCACCGGCGCGGCCCCTACGGTGCCGCCAACTGGGCCGGACAGGTGGAGCGCTGGCTGGCCGGCGCGCTGGAGGAATTTGCTCCCGACGGCCGTGATTACGCCGGCCGTCCGCTGCTGGTGACAGAGAATGACTACGAGCTGCGCCTGTACAACGGTGACACCGGGGTCGTGGTGAACACGGAGTCCGGCGGCCTGGCGGCGGCGTTCCAGCGCGACGGCCGCCTTGTCCGGTTCGCTCCCTCCCGCCTCGGCTCAGCCGAGACGCTGCACGCCATGACGATCCACAAGAGCCAGGGCTCGCAATTCGAGACGGCCGCGGTGCTGCTGCCCGACCCCGGCTCCCGGATCCTCACCCGGGAGCTCCTGTACACCGCAATCACCCGGGCGCAGCGCCGGCTCATCCTGATCGGGAGCGAGGCGTCAATGAGGGCCGCAGTGACACGGCCGGTGGCCCGGGCGACCGGTCTGGGCGAGCGGCTGTGGGGTCCGCTATAAAAGGACCGGACAAAATACGTTTTGAAGTTCTGGCTCGGGGTAGAGCGAACTTCGAGGAAGGTCATCCATCTGACCTCTCGAATGAAGGTTTAGGCGTAATACCTACTGACCTTTTTCCGGAGGGACTGGGGTTGTACAAGTTTCCAGCCGATGGTGTCCTTAAGGTCCACATCATGTTCCAGAAATCCCGGCATCTGTTCCATCGTTCCGACCGCTCGGCCGAGTCGTCAGTCGCGATGTCTGGGCGTCCGGCCGAGACCGTGAGCACCGCACACGAGGATCGCCATCCGGCGATGCGCGGGCTCAACGTGTCTCCGGTGCACGGCCGCCACTGCATCTGCGACCGCTGCTCGGCTGACCGGCGCGCGGCGTAGCTTCGCCGCCCCGCTCACGCGGCCGGCGGGCGAGCTTCCGCTCGGGTGGCTCGACACGCGTTGCCCGGCCACCGCGGCTGTTTGACCCACCTCGTTCAGCTCGGTGCGGGGGCCAGCAGTTCGAGGCGGTTTCCCCAGGGATCCGCCAGGAAGAAGCGCCGGACTCCCTCGATCTCGTTGTCCCAGCTGACCCTCACGCCAGCCGCGTCCAGCCAACTCGTCAATTGTGTCCGGACGGACGCGCAGGGCGGGATGGGCTTTTCGCGCGGGCTCGAAGGGCTCGGTGACGCCCACGTGGAGCTGCTGTGCGCCGACGGCGAACCAGACCCCACCGCCGGCTCTAAGGCGCGCGGGCTTCTCAAGCTCGGGCAGCCCCAGAAGCTCGCCGTAGAACCGCCGAGCCTCGCTTTCGCAGTCGGCAGGCGCCGCGACCTGGACGTGATCAAGCCCTTCGACGAACACTCCCGGCAAGCTAGCTGCTAGTCAGCGTCCACGCCGCCGCCGCCCACGCCGAGCTTCGAAGCGCCGGCGTGGACACGGACGAGGTCCTGCGCTGGCCCGGGAGTGCCGGCCATGTTTGCCTTCCGCCATCCCGACGGCAACGCCTTCTCCATCACCGAGCTCGGCCTGGTGGCGCCTGCTCACAGGATATAGGGGTTCACCCGATGCGAGTCAGGGCCGGATCTCCCAGTCTGACGGCGTTATCAACCCCGTCAGGAGGAGATCGTCATGGAGAGATGGAGCCGAGGCGTCGTCACGCTCGTGGCTGCAATCGCCGCGCTCTTCACATGGGCCGGAGTCGCGCCAGCAGCCGTGAGGTCGACCAGTCACCGCGTGCCGCTTCCGGCCGGAATGGCAGGCGGAGCGCTGGACGACGTCTCCTGTGCAGGCAGCCAGTTCTGCGTGGCCGTCGGGACGGGCGGTCCCCGCCACGGCGGGTGGGGAGCACTCATCGAACGGTGGAACGGACGCCGTTGGATCGCCATGGCCGCCGCCGAAGTCCACGGGCCTAAACCGAGAGAGCTCCTCGACGTCGACTGCCACTCAGCGTCGGATTGCGTTGCGGTCGGGTACGCCAAAACGAAACACGGGTCGGCGAGCGTCATCGAACACTGGAATGGGAGCTACTGGTCGGAGGTGCCGAACCCGGATCCCAAGGGTCAGCCGGATAGTCAGCTCGACGGCGTCTCCTGCCCCGCGTCGGAGTGGTGCATGGCCGTTGGCTCCTCGGCTACCCGGAACGGCGTGAGCCACGCGCTCGTGAAGCGCTGGAACGGCAATCGGTGGTCGATCCTGAGGATCCGACACTGGGACGGCGCGTCGGACACTCAGCTGCTCGGCATTGATTGTCCCTCGACGCATTCGTGCTTCGCGGTCGGCATCACCTATGGCGGCGATTCGCCCGTGACCCAGCACTGGAATGGACATACTTGGTCGCCGTACCTCCCCCAAGACGATGACTACAGCTGGCTGGGCGGGGTCTTCTGTCTTTCACTCAGTGATTGCCTCGCCGCGGGGGGCATGGGCGACAGCTCGGGCGACTGGACCTACGTCACGCAGTGGAACGGACACGCGTGGAACATTCTTGATTCCGCGAGCTGGAACGCCGGCGAGCTGTATGACGCCGCCTGCAGCCACCGGCTCAGGTTCTGTGTGGCCGTCGGCGACAACGTCGAGATTTGGTCCGGTGGGAAGACCTGGTCCGATCGGCCGTTATCCAACTGGACCCTGCTGGGGATCGCCTGCGCCAAGCGGATGTGCATGGCCGTCGGCGAGAACGACGACAACAACCCGAGTCCCGTCTCGATGCTGGTCCGTGACCGATGACGTGACGCGCCCAGAACGCGCCTAACCCTCGAGCCGGCGGGAGATCAGCTTCGAGCAGCGACTCGCCGGCGACGGGGCCTGCGGTGCGACGGACCGTGATTCGACCTGGCTGCGCGGGTGACGGGTTCCGACCTCGGGCGCCGGGGGGCGGTGCCGTTGAGGCCGTGATCGATGCCTAGCTGGCCGGCGATTTTTACGACGTCACCACGCTGGTCCGCCGAGAGGAGCGTGATCCCAACGCCCGTGCGACCGGCGCGACCGGTGCGGCCGATGCGATGAACGTAGGTCTCGCTGTCGGCGGGAGGGTCGAAATTGATCACATGCGAGATCCGCTCCACGTCGATCCCGCGTGCCGCCACGTCGGTCGCGACGAGCGTGTCGATCCTGCCGGACTCAAAGCGGGAGAGCGCCTGCTCACGCTGGCGCTGCGACTTGTTGCCGTGCATGGCGGCCGCGTGCACCCCATGGGCTGCGAGCCGCTTGACGAGCCGGTCGGCGCCGCGCTTGGTTCTCACGAAGACGAGCGTGAGATCGCGGTCACGTCGAAGCTCGCCCACCAGCGCCTCAACACGATGCTCGTGGGCGACCGGCACGAACCGGTGCTGGATCTCGGCATTCGCACGGCGTTCGCTCGGACCGTGCTGATGGGTCACCGGATCATCCGCGTACCGCGCGGCGAGCCGCCCGGCATCGCCGTCGAGAGTCGCGGAGAAGAACAGCGTCTGCCGAGCCGCCGGGCAGGCAGCGACGATCCTGTCGATCGCCGGGCGAAAGCCCATGTCGAGCATCCGATCGGCTTCATCGAGGACCAGCATCCGGATCCGATCCAAACTGAACGCCCCGCGGCCGAGGAGATCCTCGAGCCGTCCGGGGGTTGCGACCAGAATGTGCGAAACCGCGGCGTCCTTGGCCTGCTTGATCAGCCCGGCGCCGCCGTAGACCGCGGTAACGCGGAGTGCACGGGAGTGTGCGATCCCGCGGATATCTTCCACGATCTGCGTCGCGAGCTCGCGGGTCGGCGCCAGAACGAGCGCCGCCGGTCGCGGGTCGTTGGCGTTGATTCTCTCCACCATCGGGATCGCGAAGGCGAGCGTCTTGCCCGAGCCCGTCGGCGACTTCGCGATCACGTCCCGTCCGGCGATCGCGTCAGCGATCACGGAACGCTGGATGGCAAACGGCTGGGTGATCCCCGCAGCGGAGAGAGAGTTGGTCACGGCTAGTGAGACACCGAGATCGGCGAACGATTCTGTTGACATGCAGTACTCCTTGGCAGCGCAAAGGGGCCGCGGACGATTCGGGACGCTATGGCTGACCCGAACCGCTGTCTGCGGGACCCAAGCAAGCTGCGTCGCGGTCGACGTCGCCGACCGCTGATACCAACGTAGCAGGCGGCCTCAGGGCTTCGGCCGCAGCGGAGCGTCGCGCCAGCTCATGCTGGCGCCAGTTGAACGCCCGCGCGCGCCTGAGCGAACGTCACGAGCCGCCCCGCCTGCTCGTCCCACAACTTGTACCTGACAGCTCGGAGTCCGTCCCACAGCGACAGCGTCGGGACCCCCGCGAACACCGGGCTCGAGCGGTGCGCGCGGGGAAGGTGGTAGTTGGGAATCCGGGCGTTGAGGTGATGCACGTGATGCAGTCCGATGTTGCCCGTGAAGAACGCAAGCACCCGGGGCAGCTTCAGATACGAGCTCCCGCGCAGGGCCGCGTCGGCGTATGTCCAGTCGATCCCGCGCTCCCAATAGGCGTCCTCGAACTGGTGCTGTACGTAGAACAGCCAGATCCCCACCGAGCCGGCAACGAGCGCTGCAGGTGCCCACACGATCAGGAAGTCG
Source organism: uncultured Solirubrobacterales bacterium (assembly GCA_963718545.1). Lineage (GTDB taxonomy): Bacteria > Actinomycetota > Thermoleophilia > Solirubrobacterales > Solirubrobacteraceae > Palsa-465. The sequence continues at coordinate 2,214,729 of CAVQZO010000002.1, forward strand.
CGCCAGCCGATCCACCAGCAGATCCCCCCGACGAGCAGGAACAGCGCCAGGTCAGTCCCGAGGACGCTGTTGCGCATTCGGCGCCGCGCCCCGCGCGCCACGAGCCTGGGTCCGACGATCATCGCGAACACCGGCCCGAGACCGAACATCACGAACGGATTGCGGATCAGCCGGTAGGCGGCACGACCACGCCACGAGCGCGCCCGGTACTCCGCCACCGTCAACGTGACGATGTCGCCCACGCCGCGCCTGTCCAGGTCGCCCGCGGTCGCGTGATGTACGGCATGGTCGTGGCGCCACCGGCGAAAGGGCGACAGCACCAGCAGACCGAGGACGCTCCCGACAATCGTGTTCGCGCGTCTGGAAGGCAGCAACGAACCGTGCGAACAGTCGTGAAATACGACGAACACGCGGACGAGGAACCCGGCCGCCGGAATTGTCAGGAGCACCGTCAAGACGGGCGACACGCCCAGCGTCATATACATCGCGTAACACAGCGCAACGTAGGGCACCACCGATGTCGCGATGGCGAGCAGCCCGTGCCTGAGGCTTGGCACCGCGAAGGGCGCAAGCGTCTCGCGGCACGGCAAGCGGTCTGGTCCAGCGGTCATTCGTGCTCCGAGGGGTAGAGGGATGTGATTGGTGCAATGGCCCGGCTGCTATGCCGCCCGTGCTGCCGAAGCAGCTGAGCGTGCGCAGCGGGGCGGCTTTTCCGGGCGCAGCATACCCGCGCCCGCAGTCGGCCGCGCGGGTACGTCCGGCTCTCAGAGGCGGCGATGCATGACGTGCAGGCCCACGTAGCCCTCGCCCGGGTGTCTGAAGGCTTCCGGAACCGTGCCGATGATCTGGAACCCCAGGGACTGCCAGAGCGCGACCGCGCGCACGTTGGTTGCGACGACCGCGTTGAACTGCATCGCGCGGAAGCCGGAGCTGCGCGCCCACGCGAGTGCCTCCTCGGCAAGCGCACGGCCCACGCCTCGGCCCGAGGCGTGGGGATCCACCATGAAACCCGCGCTGGCGACGTGTGAACCGGGTCCTGGGCGATTCGGATACATGCTTGCCGTGCCGAGCACCTGGCCGTCAGGAGCCACGGCCACCGAGGTCCGAGTCGGAGGCCCGGCCAGCCACAGCCCTCGCGCGGCGGCCTCGTCCATATCCGGCTCATAGCTGTAGGTCTCCCCGGCCGCGACGATCTCCCGCAGGAACGGCCAGATCTGGGACCAGTCATCCGCCGAGGCGTCTCTGATCAGCATGGTGCGCGGGCCACTATCGCACGCGGTGCGCGTTGGATCACAACCTTGAACACCAAGACCCCGGTCGAATGCCGGGGCCTTGAATGTCCGGTCATGGATCGCCACTGAACTACTACGTCCCAGGACTTAATCGAGTGTCTGCCTGGGTGGCCTGACACTCCCGACCTCCGGGACTGGCCGCTGGTCGCTCGGTGAGCGACCAGCGCGTGGCGCCGGTGGGTCCTGAGGACCCGCGGTCGAGTGGGCGATCCGCCAGACGGTGAAGTTTAGACGACCGAACGCCGGCCAGCCAGCCGGCCAGCGGCTGGCCGGCGTGACCCCCGCCTGCACAACCAGTCAGGCGCTCACGCTGGCGAGCGAGGAGGTGGCGTGTCCCACCAGGGCGCCCTTCGCGTCATAGGCGTGCGCCTCCGCGAAGGCGATCCGGCGTCCCACCCGCAGCACCCGTCCTCGCGCTTCGAGCTCGCTCCCGTCGAACGCCACCGGCTTCAGAAAGCTCACCTTGAGCTCGATCGTCGCGTAGCCGCGGCCGACCGGTTGCGTGCTCTGAACCGCCACCCCCATGGCGGAATCCAGGAGCGTGCAGAGCAGACCGCCGTGGACCAGACCAAGCGGGTTGAGCCACGATTCGTCGGGCCGGCAGCGGAACACCGCCTCGCCATCGCCGGCGGAGACCAGCCGGCTGGACGCCATCTCGGCGATCGGCGGCGGCGGGATCCGGCCGTCGACCAGACCCTGCAGGTACTCCTGGCCTGATAGGCCGGTCAGCTGGGCGCGGATCGCCTGTGGTTCGTACCAGGTGACGTTCCGGGTCCGGGGCGTGCCCCAGTCCCGAGGCTGGCCGGCGGCGGGGGCTGGCATGGCCGGGAACCTATCCGTCTCCGGAGACGGGCGCCTCCAACAGACGAGGACCCGGAGACAAGCTCCGGGTCCTCAGACGTTCACGGCGTGATGCGGCGGGTCAGTTGCGCCGGCCGAACAGGCGGCTGAGGCCGCCGCCCCCGCCTCCATTCCCGGCGGTCTGCTCCTCCTGGGCGGGCGCGTTGCCGCCGCCTACGGCCACCGGCTCGCCCTCGGCGGGCTGGTTGGCACCGGACCCGTTGGTGATGCGGCGGGTGTAGTTGACGTCCCGGCCCTCTTGTGCCGGGGTCTCGCCGCGAGCTGATGCGGTCTCGCCAGCGGCGCCGGTCCCGGTGCCCGCGTTGGCCGGTTCCTCAGCGGCTCCGGTACGACGGTCGTGCCTCCGGGCGGCGACGTCGCCTGCCGCTGCGCCGGCCACAGCGCCGGCTCCGGCGGCGCCCACAGTCCCGGTTCCGGCGCGCTCATAGACCCGCCGGCGGGCTGGGATGATGGCGTTGATCAGCAGGATCGCCGCGGCGATGCCCCAGGCCACCTCGGTCCAGCCGTTTGACGCGGCCAGACCCAGGACGTTGCCGCTGACCGCGCCGATGATCGCGGCGGCGCCGAGCGCGATGCCGACGATCAGGCTCAAGGCCTTGGCCATGTGGTGCTGGGCAGCACCGAACAGCAGCAGACCGCCGCATATCGCGGTCAGCAGGCCGGTGAAGCCGTTGATGCCGAAGATGCCCAAGACGTGACGGTCCACCGGTGCCCCGCCGTTGGGGAAGTTGCTCCAGCGTGGATAGGTGTGCTGTCTGTACATGAAGTACAGACCGGCAGCCAGCAGAATCGTGCCGACGATAAGGGCCGGCCCGCGCGACAGGCTGACGCGCCTCTCCGTGGCTGTCGCAGGTGCGTAGGTTGCCGACATCAGCATCTTCTCCTTTGTTAGACCCCTGTCGGCGGCGCCAGCGTGGACAGGCCGAACCGGCGCCGATGGTTACTGGATACCCGTCTGGAGAGCTGATTACTCCTGTTTTGGCCGCCGAGATCACGGCTGACGCTGCTGCGTGGGTAACGGGCCAGGAAACGGTAAATCAAGCCTGGGGGCGCGGGGGCGGCCGCTCGGACGTCGGCGGATCCGAGCCTCGCGGCCGCGGTGGCTGGATCAGGTCCGGCGGCAGCGCGTCATCCAGCGCGTACAGCGTGGCCACCGCAGCCGCGCCCGCGGCCGGATTTGTCGCCGCGGCCGGACCGTCGGCCAGCCGGGCCGAGTAGATCGACTGCGCGCCGAGCCGGCGCGAGACGATCGTGGCCTCCACCACGGCCACCAGCATCGGGACCATCAGCGCGTCGAAGTGCCGGGTGAGCTCGAGCATCAGCACCGCGCCCGCCAACGGGCCCTGCATGGCCGCGGCCAGGAAGGCGCCGCCGCCGATCACCGCGTAACTGCCCGTCGCCCCGCCGCCCCAGATGTGTGACCAGATCCCTCCGGCCAGGCCGGCCAGCAGAGCACCCACGGCGAGTGTCGGGGTGAACAACCCCCCGGGGGATCCGGTGGCCAGGCAGGCGGAGGTGACCAGTGGCTTGAGCACGAACAGCACCGCAAGCAGCCCAAGTGACAGCCGGCCGGCGATCGTGATCTCGACGATGTCCCGCCCGTTGCCAAGCAGCTGCGGGTAGGGGATCGACAGCGCGCCCAGGGCCGCGAAGACGACAAAGGGAATGACCCACCAGCGCGCCGCCTGAGGCCGGAAGCCGCTGGCCGCGTGCACGAGCCGCGTCCAGCCGCTGGCGGCCAGCCCGATCAGCGGGCCCAGGATGATCGCCCAGACCAGTTGGGTGGCGTGAAAGCCGTAGGTGGAGACGTGGTAGGTCGGCCCGGTCCCCAGAGCGATCCAGGCCACGGCCGTCGCGACCAGCGACGCCATCAGGGCCGGCAGGACCAGCGGCAGAGCCAGGGTGCCGAGCATCACCTCGAGCGCCAGCAGGGTGCCGCCCAGCGGGACGTTGTAGACGGCGGCAAAGCCGGCCCCCGCCCCGGAGGCGACCAGCAGGCGACGCTGCCAGAGGGGCAGATCCGCCCAGGTGGCCAGCCAGGACCCGGTGGCGGCCCCGACCAGCTGAGGCGCCGCCTCGCGGCCGAGCGACACCCCCATCCCGACGGTGATGATCGACAGCAACCCGCGGGCGACGCTGGGCAGGAAGCTGAGCCGCCCGCTGCGCAGCCACAGCGCCTCGGAAACCTCGGTGCCGCCGATCGGAAGGCGTCCGAGCACGCGCAAGCCGACGACCACGATCACCGCAGCCAGCACCAGGACGAGGATGTGCCGCCACCCGGGTGACGCCCGGGCCACCGTCAGGAGCGTGTGCCCGTGGCCGCCGAACGACAGGTGCTCGACACCTCGCAACAGCAGGATCAGCAGTGCCCCACCGGCTCCGGCCACCACGCCCAGAATTGCCACGAGGCCCCAGAATCGCGCGCTGTACGCGGCGATCAACCCGGCCCCGGTGACGTTCGGCTGATGGCTGAACCAGCGCCTGTCCTCAGCGCCCTCAGAGCCTGGTCCCGGACGCGGCTCGCCTGTGCTCACGGCCTCGCACTCTATGTCGCGCCGCGGCCGGGAGCGTCGCGGGACGTCACTAACGTTGTGGGTATGCGGCTCGTGCCCGAGGAAGCCAACGTGCAGCTGCGCGAGGACGCAGAGGGAAGTCGTGCGGTGGTGCTGGCCTTCCCGTACGACGGGCACCTGGTGGCGGCAGTGCGAACCCTGCCCGGACGCAGGTTCGACTGGGACCGGCGCGAGTGGTCAGCCCCGGCAGACGATTGGGTGGCCGTGAAGCTGCGCGAGATACTCGAGCACTACCCGGAGCTAACCACCAGCCCGGAGGTGGACGAGTGGCTGAAGGGGGCGGTCAACCGGTGGTTGGGATACGTACGGACCACTCGCTATGACGGACGCGGGTGGTGGTCGCTGCACACCCTGTTTGGCAAGCCGCCCCAGGCACTCCTCGCCACCGGCGCCGTCGCCGACGGCGAGCGCACTCTGGTCCCGCTGACGGATGACGCCGCCAAGCAGCTGGAGGAGCTGACGTCGGCCCGCTTCAGCCCGGGCGCCGTTCGGTGCCTGGAGCAGGTCGATCGTGGCGAGCATCCGCCACCCGCACGGCTGATCCTGGCGCGTGGGGTGGCCGGCACTCGCTTCTCGCTGGAAGTCCTGTGGGACCCCGAGGTGGCCGTGGCCTTCGAGCAGCTGCCCGGCGCCAGCCGCAACGAGCTCAAGCTGGATCCGTGGATCGCGGATCAGCTGGACGCCTTCGTGGCCCGCCACGAGGTCCAGGTGGCACCCGCCGCCGCCGAGGCGCTGTCCGGGCTCGTGGCCGAGCATCGCGCGTCGCTCCGGGCGGTGGCGGCGTCCCGGGCAAGTCGCGCCGAGCCGATCGCAGAGGTACAGGAGGTACTGGGGGGCGAGCTGGCTCCGTTCCAGTGGGCGGCGGTCCGCTACGCCCTGAGGGCGCGGCGATGTTTCCTGGCCGACGAGCAGGGACTCGGCAAGACCGTGGAGGGGCTGGCCACCCTGGAGGCCGATAACGCATTCCCCGCCGTGGTCGTGTGCCCAGCCTCGATGAAGCTCGGCTGGGAGCGCGAAATCAGACACTGGCTGCCCCACCGCAGCGTGAGCGTGATCAGTGGCCGCGGCGGGCCGGTGCCCGCGCGAACCGACATCACGATCCTCAACTACGAGATCGTCGCCGCCCACCTGGAGATCCTGCGCCTGCGCCGCCCGCGCGCACTGGTGGCCGACGAGTCCCACTACTGCAAGAACCCGCACGCCAAGCGCACCAGGGCAGTACGGCGGCTGGCCGAGGCGGTGGGCGGGGACGGCCTGCGGCTCGCTCTGAGCGGCACGCCTGTGCTCAACCATGCCGATGAGCTGATCGCCCAGCTGAGGCTGCTCGGACGTCTGGAGGACTTCGGCTCAGGAGCAAGCTTCACCCGCCAGTTCGAGGGTGAGCTCAGCGAGGAGCGGCTGCACTGGCATCTGCGCCGGCACTGTTTCGTGCGCCGGCTCAAGTCTGAGGTCCTGCCCCAGCTGCCAGCCAAGCGCCAGGTGGTGATTCCCGTGAGCCTGAACAACGAGCCCGAATACAGGCTCGCCGAGGACAACGTGATCGAATGGCTGCGCAGCCAGCCGCTGGATCTGGCCGTCCTGGACGCCAAGATCGCCGCCACACTGCGGGCGGAGCGCCTGGCCCAGCTGACCGCGCTCCAGCGCCTCGCCGCGCGAGGGAAGCTGGCCGCCGCCCTGACCTGGATCCACGACTTTCTGGCCTCCGGCGAGGCACTGGTCGTGTTCGCCCGCCACATCGAGGTCCAGAAGGCCGTTCTCGCCCGCTTCCCGGACGCGCTGCACCTGCTGGGGCAGGACTCGATCGGCGCCCGCGAGCGGTCGATCCAGGCCTTCCAGAGGCCCGACGGCCCGTCCTTGATCGTGTGTGCGACGCGGGTGGCGGGCCAGGGCATCACGCTGACCCGGGCCTCCAACGCGTGCTTCCTGGAGCTGGAGTGGACCCCGGCGTTGCATGATCAGGCCGAGGATCGCTGCCACCGAATTGGCCAGCGTGATGCGGTGACCGCCTGGTACCTGCTGGCCGCCGAGACGATCGACGAGACGATGGCTCGGCTGATCCAGCGCAAGCGCGAGGTGGTCGATGCGGTGACCGACGGTCGCTCGCTGCCCGATGCGGGGCTGGTGGAGGGGGTCGTCAGGGAGCTGCGCGAGGGCCGTCCGTTCCGGCACCTGCGCGCGGTCGCCGGTGACCGGGAGGCGGACGCCGTCCGGGCCGGTGAGGCGGTGGGCTGAACGTGATCCGAAGCGGCGTCACCCGCGTAGGACCAGACAGCGACCCCCAGGATGGCCGGCTACTTCACTGAACATTCGATGATCCGCCGCGTCCACCGCGAGCTCGTGGTGGCGCTGAACGGTCCTCGGGCGCTGCTGATGCAAGCCGCCCACCCCGTCGCGTTCGCGGGGTTCTTCATGTCCACCGGCGCGCTGGACGATCCCTACGCCCGGCTCAGGCGTACCGCGGATGTGCTGCACACCGCGGTACACGGCGAGCGCGAGGAAGCGGACTCGGCCACGGCTCGGGTGCGCCGCGTGCACAGCCGGGTCCGGGGCACCCTGCCCGAAGCGGTCGGCCGCTTCCCCGCCGGAACCCCGTGGTCGGCCGACGATCCCGACCTGCTGCTGTGGATCATCGCAACGCTGGCCGATTCCGGATCGCTGGTCTACGAGCGCTACGTGGCCCCGCTCAGCCGGGCCGACCGAGACGCCTACTGGGACGACTGGCGGCTGATTGGCTCCCTGTTTGGCCTGAAGGAGTCCGAGATGCCGTCCAGCAGCCCGGGTCTCGCGCTCTACGTGCGCGAGACGCTCGAGGGCGGCGTCCTGCACGTCTCAGACCAGGCTCGCGAGCTCGGCATCCAGATCGTCATGCGGCCCCCGGTCCCCCTGCGGGCCCGCCCCTTGCTGGAGCTGGCCAACTTCATCACCGTGGGGCTGCTGCCGGAGCCGATCCGCCGGCAGTATGGCTTCCGGTGGGACCCTGTGCGGTCGCTGACCCTGCGCGTCGGCCAGGAGTACAGCCGCCGGCTGGTCGTGCCCGCCCTGCCTCGCCGGATGCGCTACGGACCGATCGCCCGGGCTGAGGCGGCCTGATACAAGACCGCCATGAGCACCGAGGCTGTGGAGATCGAGGTGAGCGGCCGGACGGTCCGGATCTCGAATCCCGACCGGGTCTACTTCTCGGCCCGTGGTGAGACCAAGCGCGACCTGGTCGACTACTACCTGAGCGTCGGCGACGGCATCGTCCGGGCGCTGCGCGAGCGGCCCTGCATGCTGCATCGGTTCCCCACCGGAACCGACGGAGAGAAGGTCCACCAGAAGCGAATCCCCAAGGGCGCTCCTGAGTGGCTGGAGACCGTGCAGGTGTACTTCCCGCGCTTCGGGCGCACGGCTGATGAGCTGTGCGTGACCGAGCTGGCCAGCGTCATCTGGGCGGTGCAGATGTCCACGGTGGAGTTCCACCCCTGGAACTCCCGGCGCGCCGATGTGGAGTCCCCGGACGAGTGGCGGATCGATATCGACCCCATGCCGGACTGTCCGTTTGACCGTGTCCGCCGGGTGGCCGGCGTGGCCCACGAGGTGCTGGACGAGCTCGGCGCCACCGGCTGGCCCAAGACCTCAGGCGGCCACGGGATCCACATCTACGTCCGGATCACCCCCGCGCATGGGTTCGGCGAGCTGCGGCGAGCTGCTCTGGCCTTCGCCCGCGAGGTGGAGCGGCGGGCGCCGGATGACGTCACCACCACCTGGTGGCGAAAGGACCGGGATCCCGCCAAGGTGTTCGTCGATTACAACCAGAACGCCCGCGACCACACGATCGCCAGCGCATACTCGGTACGCGGCGTGCCCGAGGCCCGGGTGTCCACGCCGATCAGCTGGGACGAGATCGACGATGTGGAGCCGGCCGACCTGACGATAGCCACCGTTCCCGAACGCTTCTCGCGTCTGGGCGATCTGCACGCGGAGATCGACGAACACGTCTTCCAGATCGATCCGCTGCTCGAATGGGCGGACCGCGACGAGCTGCCTCACGACGACGCCGCGCCGGATTAGTCTCCCGGTATGGCTTCCGATCCGGCCGCTGCACGCCGTGCCGTCGTGACCATTTCGGCTCCGTACGGTACGGGCGGCAGTGTGATCGGCCCGCGCCTGGCCGAACGGCTGGAGGTTCCGTTCGTCGACCGGGCGATTCCGGTCAGCGTGTCCCGGCGCCTCGACATTCCGGTGGAGGATGCCGTCGGCCGGGAGGAGTCCTCGCAGGACCGGCTGACGCGATGGGCGGCCTACTTCGCTCCGGCCGTGCAGCTGTTCGGGGGCATGGCGATCGGCGAGCACGCGCTGCACCCTGACCAGGCGTTCCGGGACGCCACCGAGGAGGCGTTGCGCGAGTATGCCGCGGCAGGAGCGGTGATCCTCGGCCGGGCCGGAGCGATCGTCCTGCGTGACCTTCCGGGTGCGGTCCATGTCCGCCTCAGCGGCACGCGCGAACGGCGCCTGCAGATCGCCATGCGGCTCCTGGGCTCCGATCGCGAGACCGCCGAGCGGGAGATGCGTGCCTCCGATCTGGCCCGCGAGACCTACGTGAAGGACTGGTACCACGCCGATCCGGCTGATCCGACCCTGTACCACCTGGTCATCGACTCGACCCAGCTGCCGATGGCCTGCTGCCTGGAGCTGATCCGGACTGCGGCGGGGAGCGGCGCCCGGGCTACCAGCGGCCCCGGTGAACCACCTCGTCAAGCGGACGGCGATCCGGGTTCCGGATCGGCTTGAGCGGCCGATCGGCCGGATAGCCGAAATCCAGCAGGAAGGCGGCGCGCTTGCCATCGGGCAGCCCGAGCACCTGCCGGGCCAGATCCTGATCACCGACGGACGAGTGTCCGGTGCCCACGCCGGCATCGGCGGCCGCAATCATCATCGCCATCGAGGCCTGGCCGAGGTCGTACTGCTGAATCCCCCGCTCCCGCTGGTCGTCGGTGTCGTCGACCACGAGCGCCACCGTTGCCGCCGAGTCCGCGACGTGCGCCCCGCCGCGCCAGACCTTGGACAGCTCCCGCAGTTGCTCGCGGTCCGTGACCACGACGAAGTCCCAGGGCTGCCAGTTGCGCGAGGACGGCGACCGGCGACCGGCTTCCAGGATCCGCTCCAGGGCTTCGTCCGGCAGCGAGCGGTCGGCGAACCGTCGAACGTTGCGGCGGGAGGTGATGGCATCCCAGGTGTCCATGGTTCCCAGCTCCTGTCTATTGATGACCGGCGATCGGGTGCGGCACGTAGGAATCTTCGAGCATGGCGATCTCCTCCTGGCTGAGGTGAAGGTTTGAACTGATCCGATGCGCGGCTAGCCTCCTGGCATGCCCACCGACCCCGCTCCCATCACCCTGTCCGAAATCGTTCGCCGCGCCAGCGAGATCGTCGATCCTGACGACACCGATCCGGTCGTCGGAGAGTTCGAGCGGATCTTCGAGGATGCCGATGAGCCGGTCACCGCCCTCGACGACCTGGAGAGCCGGGTGGCAAACGTGCTTCAGACCCTGGACCCCGGGGTGGCCAGCGGCACCGTGTCCGTGCTGGGGGCGGTGACCACCTATCTGGCCTACCGGCGAAACGAGGTGGGCGCCGATGACGCCACCGTGCTGCGCCTGGCCGCGCGCGCCGAGTGGTCAGGCGAGCCGCCGGAGGCGGCCAGGGACTGGCTCGAGGCGCGGGGGATCAGGTACTGAGATGCAGAGGGGCCGGGCTGGCGCCCGGCCCCTCCCTCGCCCTGGTTCACCTGAGTGATCACGCGTCCAGCTGCCCGTTGCGGCGAACCACGCCGGCCACGGTGGCCGCCAGGCCCACCATCGCGCGCACCGGCGCGCGTGACCGATCGGGCAGCGTGACCCGGTTCAGGAGCTCCAGCTCCTCTCGCAGGCGCAGCTGGCGTTGGTCGCCGCGCCTGCGCTGATGCGTGGGCAGGGCGTGTGGTGTCCTCCCGCCGCGAGCGAGCAGCAGGAAGCCTTCGTCGACGAAGCGCATCGCCGTCGTCCTTTCTATCTTGAGATCACAGCACTGACACTCAGCCTGAAAAAGGCAGTGTCAGATCGACACCTGTTGACAGGCGTTGCTGTTGGTTAATCGGAGATGACTGCGGGTCGCCCTAGTGAGGGCTCATGTGACTGCGAGTTGCTTCATCGTGGCGTCTCCTTGGCGGTTGTGGGCACAAAAAAGGGCGGCCATCTGGCCGCCCTCGCTGGAATCGAGATGTGCGCAAACGTCTAGCGCGCACTACCCCCAGCGAGGGGAAAGAGGGTGCGAGCGTTCACCGAGAAGATGGTGGCAGCGCACGTCATCGCGGTGGCCGCGGCATCAAACTTGCCGGTGAAGAGCTGATGAGTGTCAAACAAAGCTGCCATTGAAAATTCTCCTGGTGAGAGATATGCAGACTAAACCAGGATCCGGACGAATGCAAGTGATTTTTTGCGCTAGCTGGCGAGATGCACCGGGCGTCCCGAATGAGCCACTCCTCGCGGACTAGCACTTCGTGACGATGGAGGTGACTAACGCGCTAGCGCTACGAGTTACCGCCTGCGCCAGGTCCCCATCCGCCCGGACGCGGGGGTGGAGGCACTGGGGAATGCGGTGCGGAGCCCGATTCGGTGCTCGCGCTGGAGCGGTAGTCGCCCGTGGAGTCGTAGCCTCCGCCGTCGGCGCTCGGCTGAGCTACGTCCGAATCCGCCCATCCGGTCGAGGCGTCGGGTTGACCCGCGTCCTCGCTCGGCTCATCGGTGGCGGAGCCGCGGGGGCCGGTGACGTGACCGGTCGGTCGGGCGATCGCGATTCCCGGGCTGGGCGTGGTCACAGACGCTCCACCCTGCGCCGTTCCCGGCGCCGCGCCGCCAAACCCGCGGGCGGGTGCGGGTGCCGGTGATTCTGACTCCGTGGGTCCGGAACCTCCGGACGCCTGCGGTCCGAAGCCCGCGGCTAGACGATTCAGGAGAGCGCGAGCCTCATCGGCCCGGTCGAGATGCGCGATGGCCTGCGACAGGTGCCGGCGCGCCTCCCCGATCTCACGGGCGTAGGCCAAGGCGGCGTCCTCAGCGCTCTGAACGGCCTGGACGACAAGTCGCACATCGCGCATCGCCGGATCCGGCGAGGACGGCGGTGAAACGGAGCCGGCCCCAGCTGGGGGAGTTGGGGGGCCGAGCGGAGGCGTGGACATGGACACATCCTGACCGCTCGAGAGGTCGGAATGCCGATCCGGCTCGAATGCGGCGGGCGCAGCCGGTGGGGATTCCGGGTAATCGGGTGTCTCAGGTTCTTGCTGCATGGTGCCGGTGTCCGGCACGCTGGGCTCGGGCTCAGGGTCGAGCTGCGGCTCGCGCTGGGGCTCGGGCTCGGGCTCGGGCAGCAGCGTCGCGGCGTCCGGCGCACTGGCGTCGGGCTCGGACACGGGCTCGGACACGGACACGGACTCGGGCTCGGGCTCGGGCTGCGGGGTAGCGAAGTCCGGCGCGGTCGCGTCGGGCTCTGGGTCTAGCACGGGCTCGGGCTGGGGACTCCCGGCGTCCGGCATGTCCGGCTCGGGGTCAGCCTCTGGGACCGTGGGTTCCGTAGTCGTTTGCGCTGCAGGGGGTCGGGTCACCTGGGGCGAACCGGATCCGCTGAGGCGTGACCAGAAGCTTCGGGCGGCCGGGGCGGATCGCAACCTGGCCGCTGCGGCCTCGGGCGAGGTGTCGCCCGCGTCGTGCGTGGTCTGTTCGGCGTCGGACGCGATCTCCTCGAAGCGTGATTTTGTGCGCTCGATCTCCGACCTGATCCCCTCAACGTCCGAAGGGATTTCCTCGACGTTCCACGGAGTCTGCTCGAGGGTCGACAACGTCTCCTCAACGCCCGATGAAGTCTCCTCAACGTCCGATGAAGTCTCCTCGACGAATGATCGAGTCTCCTCGACGTCCGATGGAGTCTCCTCGACACCGGACGGCTGCCCCTCGGTCCGCGTGCGCCAGGCCTGTGAGGCCGCGAGCCACGCCTGTGACGGCTTCTGGTAGCCCTGCGTCCGCCACTGACCTGCGCCGGATGTCTGACCCGGGCCCGAGGACTCGGGAGAGCCGTCGCCGGTCTCAGAACCGACGCCCGGCCCGGACGGGACCAGCGGCGGCGGGGGTGGCGGTGGCGGAAGCGGCGACGAGTAGCCGTAGCCGGACATGCGCTGGTGAAGCCCGTCGTTTGCCGGTTCCTCTTCAGTTGAGACCGGGTCCGCCTCGCGGGCTGCGGCCGAATGCTCGCTCATTTGGGTTGCCTCCTGCCCTTGATGCTCATTACTCTCAATATCGGCCGGACGACCTTCAACCTGAAGCTGAGATCCGTTACGGGCTCCGTCCAGGCTTTCCGTTGACCGGGGGGCGACAGAATCAGCACCGGCCTCGGCTGGCTGCGCCGACTCCGTGACCGCCTCAACTGCGTCCAGATGAGCGATGGCGGAAGGCTCGGCATCGGGACGGCTGACCGTCCGGGCGGCCCCCACCTCGAAGTCCTTGCTGCGGATCAGGATCAGGGTCAGGACGGCGGAGGCCAGAGAGAGGATCGCCCCCACCAGGAAGATCTCGTTCAGCCCGGAGGCGAAGCCCGCCCTGAGGGCGTGCGCGGCCGTGCCGCGCGCAGCCCCTGGGAGAGCCTGGATGCCTGCGCGCGCGCCACTCCCGCTGGCGACGCTGCTGGCCAGGGAATGCGCTTGGCTGGGGCTGACCTGCGAGGAACCCTGCAACAGCGACTCGATCGTGGTGCGCACCCGGTGGGAGAAGATCGCGCCCAGGCCGGCGATTCCGGTGGCGATGCCGACCTGCCGGAAGGTGGAGTTGATGCCGGAGGCCATGCCGGCCCGCTCGGGTCGGACCACCCCGATGGCTGTGGAAGCCAGCGGCGGATTGATCAGACCGGTGCCGGCCCCGGCGATGATGAACCCAGGGATCAGATGAGTCCATCCGGTGCTCGGGTTGATGCCGCGCATCAGCAGGACTCCGATCCCGACCATCACAAACCCCGGCGAGATCAAGAAGCGAATCGGTACGACCGAGGTCAGCCGGCCGGACAGGAAGGAGGTGAGGAGCATGCCCCCGGAAAGGACGATGAACCGCAGACCGGCCTGGAGGGCGGAGTAGCCCAGGACGTCCTGGAGGTACAGAGTCAGGTAGAGGAACAGGGCGAACAGGCCGCCAGAGAGGCCGAAGGCGGCGATCGCGCCGCCGGTGAACGTGGGCTTGCGGAACAGGCTGAGGTCGAACGAGGCCCGATCGCGCTGCACCAACTCGGCGATCACGAACACGATGAGGAGCGCCCCGGCACCGATCAGGCAGCCCAGGATCACTCCCGTAGTCCAGCCCTTCTGGTCTCCCTTGATCAGGGCGTAGACGAGCGCGGCCAGGGCGCCGCTGAAGGTGACCACGCCGATCGGATCCGGCCTCCGCGCGTGCGGCATCTTCGACTCCTCGACGCGCAGGAGGCTGACGATCACCGCGATCACGCCGATCGGAACGTTCACCAAGAAGATCCACCGCCATGAGATGCCGGTCGTCAGGCCACCACCAACGACCGGGCCAACGGCGACTGCCAGGCCGGTGATCGCGCCCCAGACGCCGAACGCCACCCCACGCTCCCGGCCCTGGAAGGAGCTACCCAGCAGGGCCAGCCCGGTGGAGAACATCGCCGAGGCGCCGACGCCCTGGGCACCGCGGGCCAGGTTGAGCCAGAGCGGCGACTGGGCCAGGCCGGAGGCCAGCGAGCTCGCGGTGAACACCACCAGGCCCAGCACGAAGATGAGCCGGCGCCCCCAGAGGTCGGCCAGGGACCCGGTGGTGAGCAGCAGCGCGGCCAGCATCAGCGAGTAGGCGTCAACCACCCACTGCAGATCGCTGAAGTTGGCCTTCAACGAGGCCTGGATCGAGGGCAGCGCGACGTTGACGATCGTCACGTCCAGCAGGAGCATGAACGTGGCGACACAGACGGCGATCAGAGTCCACCACTTCCGGTCCATAGCCCGCCAAGGCTACCCCGGGGCTGGGACGGCACTCTGGGTCAGCGCCAGGACACCGAGATCGTGAAGCGCGCCGTGAACGTCTGACCCGGTTCGAGGAGCCGCAGCCCCTGCCCGGTCCGCAGCGCGTTGACCGGGGCGGTCATTGGCTCCAAGGCAATGAAGCTCGACCCCTCAGGCGCGTACACCTGGGCGATCGGATATCCCGCGTCGTAGCTCAACTCGACCCGCCGCCTGGCGTCGGCCAGCGAGAACACCGGGGGCTCCCCCGAAAGCTCGTCGAAGTTGTCATCGAACGTCCGATCGCCGAGAACGCCGGACAGAGCGCCCGGCATCAGCTCCGTGTGCTCGCCGGAGGGAATGCCGTGGCCGTCGAGGGCGGCCTGGCGCCGGACCGGCAGCCCCACCTCCCAATCCTCCCGGCGCCCGCCCGGCAGTGTCAGGTACGGATGGAAGCCGAACGAGATCGGCACCCGATCCTCTCCCGTCGCGGTCACATCGAGGCGCACCGACAGCTGTTCGTCGGTCACCGCGGCGCGGAAGGACAGACGGTGTGCGAAGGGGAAGACGCTCATCAGCTCCCGGTGAGCGGCGTAGTCGAGGGTCGCCTCGACGGCGCTCTCACCGCCGCCGCTGACCGCGTCACCCAGCTCCCAGTACGGGCTGGCCGCCAGTGCACCGTGGATCGGCAGGCCCGTATCCGGGTCCGCCTTCAGCACGGTCGAGCTTCGATCCAGACGCACGTGCCGATCGCACTGGTCGTACTCCCAGCCGCTTAGGCGGTTGGCCCATGGATGCAGGAGCGGAATCCCGAAGGTCGACTTGCGTTCGGCGTACGCCTGGGGACCGCCCCGCTGGCCGAGCAGCTCGTCCTCGTGGTGGCGAAGCGAGCTGCCGACCATGCCGAGCCCGGGGAGGAACTCGGCCTCGAGCGCGCCGCCCGGGCTGCGCAGCCGCACGGGCCCGGCCGTGCTCAAGCCGCCCGTCCCAGGGACTCGAATTCCTCGTCGGACAGCTGTGTCTCCGCTGCCGCCAGATTCTCCTCCAGATGCTTCACCGAGGACGTTCCCGGGATCGGCAGCATCACCGGGGAGCGCCTGAGCAACCAGGCCAGCGCCAGCTGGGAGGGCCGGGAGCCGTGGCTGGAGGCGATCCGATCGAGCGGCCCGCCTGGATTGGCCAGCTTCCCAGTGGCCAGCGGGAACCAGGGGATGAAGCCGATCTCGTGCTCCTCGCAGTAGTCCAGGACTTCCTCGGATTGACGGTTGGTCAGGTTGTACAGGTTCTGCACCGTGGCGATGGGAGCGAGCTCCTGGGCCTGCCTGAGCTCCTCCAGGCTGACCTCAGAGAGACCAATGTGATGAATCAGGCCCTCCTCCCGCAGCGCCACGAGCTCGCCGAGCTGATCCTCGAGAGCCACCTGAGGGTCGATGCGGTGCAGCTGGTAGAGCTCGATTCGCTCCAGCCCCAGGTGACGCAGGCTCAGCATGCACTGCTGGCGGAGATATTCCGGACGGCCCAGAGGCTTCCACACCCCGGGCCCGTGGCGTGTGAAGCCGGCCTTGGTGGCGATCACCAGGTTCTCCGGATACGGGTGCAGAGCCTGCCGGATCAGCTCCTCGGAGACGAACGGGCCGTACGAGTCGGCGGTGTCGATGAAATCGACACCCAGCTCGACGGCGCGTTTCAGTACGCGTATCGCCTCGTCAGGATCCCGGGGGTCACCCCACACCCCTGGGCCGGTGAGCTGCATGGCTCCGAAGCCGAGCCGGTTGATTCTGGTGTCCCCGCCGATCTCGAAGGTTCCAGAGGCAGATACGAGAGTGCCGGGCATGGGGAGTCCTTTCGTGTCCAGAATCAGAGGTCAACCCTTAAAGCTTCCCCCGGACCCGATAGCTAATCCGGGAGGTCATCCAGTGAACGCGGACGAATACTCGACGCCCCGTCGGGTAGGCCAAGAGCAACGCGTATTTGCAAAGGAGATCGCAGTTGTCTGACCGAACGAGTACCGAACGCACCACCGGCGGCCTCGTCGGCAAGGTGGTAGGGAAGATGAAAGAGATGGCTGGGGAGGCCACGGGACGGGATGATCTGTCCCGCGAGGGGCGCCTGCAGACCGCGCAGGCCGACGCCTCAGTCGAGGCTCGCGCCCAGCAGGCCCAGGCGCGGGAGCGCGAGCAGGAGGCACAGCTCCGTGCCGAGCAGCACCGGACCGATGTTGAGCGCGAGCGGCTAGAGACCCAGGTGGAGGCGCAGCAGCGCGAGCAGGCCGCCGAGGCTGATCGCCGCCAGCGCGAGGCCGAGGCTCAGGCCGCCGCGGCGGAGCAAAATGTGGCCGCCGAGCGGCAGCGCCAGCAGGAGCGCGAGGCGGCGCAGCGAGCCGAGCAGAGCGGCGAGCAGGCCCGGTTGGCCGCCACCGAGCAGGCCATCGCGCTGGAGCGCGCAGCCCATGAGGCCGAGACCCGCGCGGAGAAGATCGAGCGACAGGAGACGCCATGACCACGATCCGGACCGTTCCCCGAACTGCCATCAAGACCTCGCTCCGTCTGGCGCGCACGCCGCTGGACGTGGCCAGCCTGCTGCTGCCCGGCAATGGCGCGGGTGCTCGCAACGCCGCGCGCCTGACGATCGATCGCGTGGACGCGGCGGCTCTCAAACTGGCCGGCCAGCTGACCATGGATCCGGGCCTGATCGAGGACGCCCGCCGTCGGCAGGAGGCGCTCGAGGAGCGCAAGAAAGCGGCGCGGTTGCGCACTGAGGCCGGGCGCCGGGAGTCCGAGGGGGTCAGCCGGCTGGAGGAGCAACGCGACCAGGCCGAGCGCCAGAAGGCCAGCGCCGAGAAGCGCGCGCAGGAGCGCCGTCAGCAGGCCACGCGAGAGCGCAAGCAGCGTGAGCAGCGGGCCGCGCAGGCGGAGCGCCGGCGTAAGGAGGCCAGCCAGCGTGTCGAGGCCCAGCGCGAGGAGCGGATCGCCGAGGAGGAGCCGAAGCAGCGTCTGGCGGTTCTGGAGGCCCAGGCTGAGGCTCAACAAGAGCGTGAGGTTGCCCTGACCGAACAGGATGAGGCCCGGCGTTTGGCCGCCGCGGCTTCGCGGGCCAAGGAGGACCGGAAGGAGGACTGACCGGTCCTCCGGAATTTCGAGAGCCACTGAGCCCGGGCGCGTCAGTTCGCGCCCGGGCTCAGCTCGGTTTGACGGCTCAGGTCTGGCAGTTGGGGCACCAGTAGGTCGTACGACCGCCGATCCGGGCGCGGCGGAGCGGTGTTCCGCACCGCGGGCAGCG
The DNA here is from genome assembly GCA_963718545.1 of uncultured Solirubrobacterales bacterium. Lineage (GTDB taxonomy): Bacteria > Actinomycetota > Thermoleophilia > Solirubrobacterales > Solirubrobacteraceae > Palsa-465. The sequence goes on from CAVQZO010000002.1 coordinate 2,232,740, forward strand.
GCCATCCGGTTCGCGGGCGGGGATGAACTCACCGGTGTGGGCGCCGCCCCGGCGGATGGCGGAGCGCACGGCGGAGCGGATTTCGCGTCGCAGGCGGTCGAGCTCGCCGACGGACAGGCTGCCGGTCAGCCGCTCGGGCGAGATCCGGGCCTGCCAGAGAGCCTGGTCGGCCAGCAGGTTGCCGACTCCCGCGATGGCGCCCTGGTGGAGGAGTCGCGCCTTGATGGGCGCCCGGCCTGACCCGATGACCCGCCGGAAGGTGTCCCGGTCCACCTCCGCCGCATCGGGACCCACATGGCTGAAGTCGGGATTCAGCACCGCTCGGCTCAGGCGCCGCCTGTCGCGCAGCGCAAACCGGGTTCCGTCGTCCAGGTCGATTGCGAACCGGTCGTGGAGCCGGAGCGGCTCGACGTCATCGAGCACGATCCGCCCGGCCATCCCGAGGTGCAATCCCAGGCTCGGTCCCTCTCCCCCATCCGTCTCGAGCCACAGGAACTTCCCGCGCCGGTGCGCGCTGGTCAGCCGATGCCCGACCAGAGCGTCGTTCAGCTCACCCGGCTGGTGAGGCCGGCACACGTACGTGTCGCCGTCGTGCACGCGGGTGATCGTCCGACCCAGAACCGTTTCCAGGGTCTGGCGGGCACGCTCGGCCTCGGGGAGCTCGGGCATCCGCCCAGACTAGGGCCGCCCGGTCCCCGCCCGCGCCCAGTCCACGATCAGGTCGGGCCGCTGCTCCGGGATCCAGTGGCCGACGCCCGGTACCACCGCCACGTCCAGGTTGGGCTGGCGGGCAACCGGTCCGGGACTCAGGCCGGTCGTCACCAGATCGCCGGCGCCGGCGAGCAGGCGCGTGGGCACCTCCAGGCGCTGCCCGGCGAAGCGTCCGCGGGCCGCGGCCGGAAGGTCCCGGGTGAGAAACGAGCGGTACATCGCGACGGTGGTGGCAGGCGGGGTGCGCGAAGCGAACAGCTCGACGTCCTCGGCGCTCAGCCGGTCGGCGCCCCGCCCGGTCTGGAGCAGACGGCGCATGAGCGGGCCGGCTATCCGCGGCCCGATGACCGGCAGGCTGAGCGGCCCCTGGTAGCCCAGCAACACCGCCAGAAGACGCGGATCCCGGGGAGTCCAGGGGTGCGGAATCGACAGGGCCAGCATGCGTTCGATCCGCTCCGGCGAGCGTAGGGCCGCCAGGAAGCCCGAGTAGGCACCCCAGTCGTGGCCGATCCAGGTCACCTTGTCCAACCCCATGGCGTCGAGGAGGGCCAGGAGATCGCCGGCCAGCAGGTCCTTCTCGTATCCACGGGCCGTCCGCTCCGTCCAGCCGTGACCCCGCAGATCGACAGCGATGACCCTGTGGTTCTCGGCCAGCGGGCCGAGAACCCGGCGCCAGCACCACCAGTGCTGCGGCCAGCCGTGGACCAGCAGCACGGGCGGACCGTCGTCCGGGCCGGCCAGGGCGACGTGCATCCGGAGGCCGGCGGCATCGACGTAGTCGTGACTTACGCCGGCGAGTTCGGGGAGCGCGGTCATGCAGCGCTGAAGCTACCCGTCCCCGTCCGAACCTGGTCGCGCCCCACCGCTTCGAAGATGTCATCATCGGGCACCTTGGTCCTGGGCAACGAAGAGAACATCGCCTATCCGGCGGTGGGATCGCGGCGGCGCCGCGAGCACGAGGAGCGGATTCCGCCTCACGTGGTGGTCCTGTTCGGGGCCACCGGGGACCTGGCCCAGCGGAAGCTGCTACCCGGCCTGGCCCGGCTGGTGGAGTCTCACCTGGCGCCTGAGCTGCGGGTGGTGGGCACCTCGCTGGACGACAAGGACGACGAGTCGTTCCGCGAGTTCGCCCGCCAGGCGATCCACGAGTACGCATCAGGGAAGGTGACCGACGAGCAGGTCGATGAGTTCGTCGGGCGCCTGACGTACGTGTGTCAGTCCGAGGGGCCCGACGGCCTGGCCAGCTGCGTACACGAGGCCGAGCAGACGCTGGGCGGCGAGGTGTGGCGACTGCACTACCTCAGCGTGCCACCCGGCGCCGCGCTTGCGGTGGTCAACACGCTGGACGAGGCTGGGCTGGTCCAGCGCTCGCGCGTGATCATGGAGAAGCCGTTCGGCAAGGATCTGGAGAGCGCGATCCAGCTCAACAACCGGCTCCACGAGACCTTCTCGGAGGACCAGATCTTCCGGATCGATCACTTCCTGGGCAAGGAGCCGGCGCTCAACATCCTGGCGTTCCGGTTCGCCAACGGGTTGTTCGAGCCGATCTGGAGCCGGAACTTCATCGACCACGTGCAGATCGACATCCCGGAGACCCTCGGGCTGGAGACACGCGTCGACTTCTACGAGTCGACCGGAGCGTTTCGGGACATGGTGATCACCCACCTGCTCCAGGTGCTGGCGTTCATCGCGATCGAGCCGCCCACCGCGCTGGAGCCGTTCGCGATCAGCGAGGAGAAGAACAAGGTGTTCCGCTCGCTACAGCCGATCGATCCGGTCAACGTCGTCCGGGGCCAGTATCAGGGCTACCGCCAGGAGCGCGGTGTCCACCCCCATTCGGACACCGAGACGTTCATCGCCCTGAAGTGCGAGGTCGACAACTGGCGCTGGGCGGGGGTGCCGTTCTACCTGCGTACGGGGAAGAAGATGTCCGAGGGCCAGCGGATCGTGTCGATCGCCTTCCGCGAGGCCCCCAAGAGCATGTTCCCGGCCGGATCGGGCCTCGGCACCGCGGGACCGGATCACCTCACCTTCGACCTGGCCGACGTGTCCCGCGTGTCCCTCTCGTTCTACGGCAAGCGCCCGGGTCCGGGCATGCAGCTGGAGAAGCTGAGCATGCAGTTCGCCACCAGCGACACGGAGGAGGTCGGGGACATCCTCGAGGCCTACGAGCGGCTGCTGCTCGATGCCATGCACGGCGACCACACGCTGTTCACGACGGCCGAGGGCATCGAGAGCCTGTGGGAGAAGGCGGCGCCGCTGCTCGAGAATCCGCCCGCCGTCAAGCCTTACGCCCCCGGCTCGTGGGGCCCCAACGCGGTTCATCAGCTGGTGGCGCCGAACACCTGGCGCCTGCCGTTCGAGCGTGGCTGGCGCGAAGGCCGGAGCTAGTGTCCGGGCCCGTGCATGAGGATCACGCCCCCGGGCGTTGACGCGCGGCGCTCCGCACGGCCGCGGCGATGAGCATCCCCTCGAGCCAGCCGGCCGCCGTGGCCGGGTAGCGGCGGACATACTCGAGATGGTCGTCGACGCTGGGCATGTGGTCGAGGCTCAGGCCGTATTCGCGGCGGTGCAGCGGCCACAGCAGCGCCACGGTGTTGGCCAGGGCGTCCCCGGCGAGATGGAGGGCAACGCCGGCCGTCAGGAGTCGTGCTGCCTCCGGCGCCCACGGGGGTGCCCCGGGGTGACGGCTCGCCCGCCGGCCCAGCGCGGTGACGCCGGCCCAGAAGACGGGCGTGTGGGTCATCCAGCTGTGGTGGCGGCCGGAGTTCAGGCGGTGCTTGAACCCGAGGCGGTCGAGCACGATCGGCAGAGCGAGGTCGGCGTCGGGCAGGCAGGCCGCGACAACGGCGCCGGCCACGATCAGGCGGCGTGAGCGCCCGCTCGCCACGCGGCCGCGGCGATGCCCGAGCAGAATCCCGGTGGCGATGTGGCCGCTGGGCAGCATCAGACCAGGATCAGGTCGGCGATCCACTGGGCCGCATGGCTGAGCATCTGCACACCCACCGCGAAGGAATCCTCAACCGCCGCCGGTTGCGCGACCAGGCCGATCACCGTCCCGCTGTCGAGCATCACGCCGTCCTGGCGAACCAGGCAGATGCCGTTCGGCTCCGGCCCCCAGCCTCCTTTGAAGGCCGCCGGCCGGCGCAGACTCCCGAGACCCCACCGCTGCTCGGGGATGACCCGCCCCATCAGGTCGAGCACGAACCGGGTGTCCGCGGCGCTGAGAAGCAGGCCGCCCGCCAGCGCCGCGAAGAACCTCGCCGAGTCCGCGGCGCTCCAGCCGGTCTGGCCGAACGGGGTGATCGCCCCGGGAGGCGGCGGAGCCAGGGCCACGCGGGTGTTCGCGTCGCCGGCCAGACGGAAGAGGCGTTCGATCGCGGCCGCCGCCTGAGGCGAGCCACCGGCCAGCTGTTCCAGCAGCACGAACAGCTCGAGGATCGCCCGGTTATCGGACTCGGTGATGGCGAGTCGGGCCAGCTCGCGGTGCTCGGGCAACAGCGCGTCCCGGTGCACGACGCTCAGCAGCGCCGCCAGGACCGGCACCTTGATCGTGCTCCAGGCGTGGAACGGGCGGTCCTCGCCCAGCACCAGCACCTCCACACCGGGACGGGGCGCGACGGCCACCACGAGCTCGCCGGGGAGTCCTGAAGCGAGGCACGCGAACGCCTCGGGCATGTTCTGTTCCTCCGCAACCACCCGATCCCGAGCGTACGCTTGCACACGTGACGCGGGCTGCTACGCCACCGGTGGGGACGATCGCCCTTCTGTTCACCGATATCGAGGGCTCCACCGAGCTGGCCCGCCGGGTGGGCACGAACTGGCCGGACGTGCTGGCGACTCATCACCGGTTGGTGGGCGGCGCGATCGACGACGAGGGCGGCTGGGTGGAGGGCACCGAAGGGGATGCGTTCTTCGCCACGTTCGACGACCCGGCGGCCGCGGCCCGGGCGGCGGTGGAGGCACAGCGCGGGATCCGGGAAGAGGAGTGGCCGGCGGATGCGGGCGAGCTCAGGGTGCGGATGGGCCTGCACGTCGGGTACGTGGAGCGCAACGCGCTCGGCTACGTGGGGTTGGAGGTGCACCGAGCGGCGCGGGTCGCCGCCGCGGCGCACGGCGGCCAGCTTCTGTTGAGCGCGGCCGCCCAATCGCACCTGGCCGAGACCGTCCCCACCCAGTCACTCGGCTCACACCGGCTCAAGGACTTTCCCCAGCCCGAGCATCTGTACTGCGCCGTCATCGATGGCCGGGGCGCGTCCGCGTTTCCCCCACCGCGCGTGCAGACAGCCCGGCCCAACAACCTCCCCGCCGGCACGCTGGTGCTGGTCGGTCGCGAGGCCGAGCTTGAGCAGATCACCCAGGCGCTGGAGATCCAGCGCGAGCGCCTGGTCACGCTCACGGGGCGAAGCGGCTCGGGAAAGACGGCCCTGGCGATGAGCGCATCCAGACTGCTGCTGGACAGCTTCGAGGGAGGGGTGTGGCTGGTCGACCTGACGACGGTCACCGAGGCCTCCGAGGTGATGGCGAGCGTTGCGGCGGCCGTGGGCTCTCGTACGGATACGGACGCCTCGGCGGTCGACGCCGTGACCAACCTCCTTCGAGATCGCGGACGCACGCTGCTGTTCGTGGACAACCTCGAGCACGTGCTGGAGGCGGCGGCCGAGTTGGCCAGCCTGCAGGAGGCGCTCCCCGATCTGCAGATCCTCGCCACCTCGCAGGCTCCGCTCCGCCTGGCCGAGGAGCTGTGTCTGCCGATCGACTCGCTCGGTGACGACGCTGCCCTGGCACTGATGGAGCGGGTGGCCCGGCGGCGCAACGCGTCCATCCGGATCGAGGGACAGAACCGCGATGCATTGATCGAGGTGATCCACCTGGTCGACGGCCTGCCGCTGGCCCTGGAGCTGGCCGCCGCGCGGCTGGCGCTGCTCAGCCCTCAGCAGTTGCTCGACCGGCTGAGGAGCTCGGCGGACATGCTCAGGGATGACCGTTCGGACCGTCCCGACCGGCATCGCTCCCTTCAGGCGACTGTGGATTGGAGTCTCAGCCTGCTGGATGCGCCGCCCCGCACATTGTTCACCCGCCTGGGAGCGTTTGCCGGCCCGGTCGAGGTTGAGGAACTCGAAGCGGTGTGCGGACGGGACGGCCTGGATGTGCTGGAGGGGTTGTTCCGCCTCCTGGAGATGGCGCTGGTGCGGCGAGTGGAGTCCGGCGACGGGCGCATCCGTTTCGGGCTGCCCGAGGGGTTGCGCCAGATCGCGGCCCAGCAGCTCGACGCATCGCCGGACGGCGCCCGGTGGCGGCGGGCCCACGCCGAGCGGCAACTGGAGATCATCTGGCCGGCCCGGTTGATCTTCACCACGCGCACCAAGTTCCAGGCCGCCGTCGATGCCACGGTCGAGCGCCGAGCGGCGATGCGCTGGGCCCGCGTCACCGGGGACCCGATCCTCCGTGATATCGCGGCGCCGCACGCGATGGTGGCATCCGACCGGGGCGACGTGAGGGACGCTGTCTCGACGGTCGAACTGGTCTCGGCCGATCCGAGCTCCAATCCAGCGCAGCGGTCGCTGGAGCTCATCGCGCTCGCCTGGGCGGGCTTCGCAGCCGCGCAAATCGACGCGGCGATCGAGGCTGCCGGCCAGGCCGTCGAGCTGGCAGAAACCGCCCAGGAACGCTCGCACGCGCTGGGGATCCGGGGCACGATTCTGGTGATCCGAGGAGTCGATCTCGAGCAGGGGATGCGCGACACCGATGAGGCCGTCAGGCTGGCCGATCCCGCCGACGAGGCCTTCCTGGCCGGGGCGCTCACGCTGAACGCCCAGGCGCATCTGGCCAACGGAGACTTCGTCGGAGCCGCGCGGTTGCTCGAGCAGGCCGATCAGGTGGCGGAACGATCCGACGCCGACTTCATCTGGCGCCGGTACACGCTGCTGGGAGATACGGCGGCCATGCAGGGCCGTTTCGCCGAGGCGTTGGAGTACTACGCCCAGTCGCTCGAGGAGGCCGAACGGCGTGGCCATGCCATGCAGATCCTGTTCGACCTGATGGGCACGGCCCTCGCGCTGGGTTCCGCGCGGGAGGACTCGGAGGCGATGGAGGTGCTGGCAATGGCCGAGCGCCACGCCGCCGAGATCGGCGGGCGGGCGGGCGCGGCCTTCCACATGCTCAGCGGAGAGCCGCTGGAGGAAGCCGAGCAGCGGCTGGGCCCAGCCCGGGTGGCCGAGGCCAAGCTCCGAGGCGAGCAGGTGCCCGCAGCTCAGCGCGTCACGCGCACGTGCGAGCTGTGCCGGGAGCCGGTTCCCAGCAGCTGAGGCAGGTCAGCTCTGCCCGATCGTCATATCGACCGGGTGGACGTTCACCGGCTCCAGGATCACCTTGACCCGCTTGTCCCCGGGGGCGTCATGCTCCCGCAGGTCAGCGCCGCCGTACTTGGCCCCCACGCGCCTGGCGAACTCGTAATCGGCGTCGTCCTCCAACACCGCATTCGCGCGGATCTCCAGGTACTTGAACGGGTTCTCCAGGTCCAGGATGAGCAGGCTGCACTGCGGGCGCCGGCGCAGGTTCTTGGTTTTGAGTCTCGACGTGTTGAGCGACAGTGCCACCTCGCCGTCCTCGTGCAGGAACCAGATCTCGGTCTGCTGAGGAAAGCCACCACGGCCGACGGTGGCCAGCGTGGCGTTGGCGGCGTCAAGCAGGTAGCGATGGGATTCGGGGAATTCGGTCATGCGCTTTAGCTTGGCATGTGGGCCAGCACGGCCCCCAGTTCGACGATCGATCGCTCCAACTGGTCGTCGCTCAGGTACGGCGCCGGCCCGAAGCGCAGGAACTCCCCACGGTGGTCGGTGAACACGCCGCGCTCCAACAGTGCCGCCTGCAGCTCGCCCGCGCGGGGCGATCGCAGAGCCAGGAAGCCGCCGAAGCCCTCCAGTGGCGTCTCCCGGTCGCGGGTGATCGATGAGCTCCCCAGCCGATCGAATGCTTCGGCCAGGACCGCGAGCTGGCCCTGATAGCACTCCCGCAGCACCTTCGGACTGAGACCCTGCTCGACGAAGAAGTCGAGCACCCGAGCGGCGCGATAGTGGCTCGTCGGGTCATACGTGGAACCGGCGAAGGCCACGGCCCCCCGGCCATAAGGGATGCGGGCTAGCTGGCCCGCATCCCCGCCCAAGGTGGAGAACTCGGCGTACCAGCCGGTGATCACCGGGCGCCAGTCCCAGGCGTGCTCGGGAATGCGCAGGAAGCAGTTGCCCTCCCCGAGCTGCAGGTACTTGTAGCCGCCGCCCACCACCCAGGCCGTCTCCGGGGCGCGAAAAGGGAGCGCACCAAGGGCGTGATAGGCGTCGATCAGCAGCTCCACGTCAAGCTCCTGGCAGCGCCAGGCGAGCCAGTTCAGGTGCGGAACGAGCCGCGCATCCTCGAACAGGACGGCCGAAACGAGGACGGCGGCGGTCGTCCGGGTCAGCTCGTCGTCCAGGCGCTCAGCGAGCGTGTCGACCGGGCGAGCCGGCACCCGGACGATCTCCAGGCCCTGCTCCGCCAATCGCGCGAGCTGGCGGCGGATCGTGTGGAACTCGCCGTCGGTGGTCACGAGCCGAGGGCGACGGCGCAGGTCGAGCGCGGACAGGAAGCGCAGCACGAGCTCGTGCGTGCTCGCGCCGAGGGCGACCTCCGCCTCGGAGTCGCCGATCAGCGAGCGGTATCCCCGCCGCACACGATCGGCCTTGGCGAACGCTCGCTCCCATTTGGTGTCGACGCATTCGGCCGCATCGTCAAACGCCTCCGCCGCCCCCTCGAAGGCCACGTCCGGCCAGGCCTGGTGCGAATGGCCGGTGAGCAGGAGCCGCTCGCTCACGCGAAACCGGGTGTAGTGCGCGGCCAGCCCGTCGATCACAGCTGCGTGCGCACTGCCCAGAGATCCGGGAAGGCGGGTTGCAGGAGCGTGGAGGCGAGGTAGCCGACGCCCGAGGACCCGCCGGTGCCCGTCCGGTCCCCGATCGTCCGGCGGACCATCTGCACGTGGCGGTAGCGCCACTCCATCACGCCCTCGTCGAGGTCGATCATCCGCTCGCAGACCTGGGCCGGTTCGCCATCGTCGCGGTACGCGGCGAGGATCGCCGGCTGCGCTCCGGCCTCCCCCGACTCGTAACCCTGGGTGGCCAGGTAGGCGAGGAGCGAGTCGAACAGCGACGGCCGGCCCATCGTGCTCTCGATCCGTTCCCGCTCCGCCGAGCCCTCGGCGTAGGGCTTCAGCATCGCCGGGTCGCGCCGTCCCATCAGTGCCTCCAGCTCCCGGAACTGGGCGGACTGGAAGCCGCTCGCCGCCTCGAGCCGATCCCGGAAGGACAGGAACTGGCTGGGGGTCATCGTCTCCAGCACATCCACCTGAGCGACGACAGTCTTGAGGATCGTGAGGATCCGCTTGGCCGTGTGCAGGACATGCGAGGTGTCCCCATCCTCGAACCGGCCCTGCAGCCGCCTGCCCTCGTGCAGGAGCTGCTTGAACCACAGCTCGTAGACCTGGTGGATGACGATGAACAGCATCTCGTCGTGCTCCCCGGAGGCCGGGCGCTGGGCGGCGAGCAGCTCGTCCAGCGCCAGGTAGGACGAGTACGTGAGCGCGCGCTGCGACACGGGGCCAGCATAACCCGCGCCCGCCTGCGGATCCCGGCGGTCATGATGTGGCCATGACCAGAACCCAGATCACGATCGACGGCCGCGAGTTCACCGTCTACGACCACGGACGCAGCGACGGACCCGCCATCGTGTACCACCACGGCACCCCGATCTCCGGCGAGCCGCTGGACCAGCTGCTGGACGACATCGACGCCCGCGGCGCGCGCTGGATCTCCTACGAGCGTCCGGGCTACGGCGACTCGACTCCGCACCCCGGCCGCAGCGTCAGCGACGCCGCAGCCGACTGCGCCGCGATCCTCGACGCTCTGGAGATCGAGCGCTTCGCCACCTGGGGCATCTCCGGCGGCGGCCCCCACGCGCTGGCCTGCGGCGCGCTGCTGCCCGAGCGCTGTACGGCGCTGGCCTCCCTGGCCGGCGTGGCGCCGTTCGAGGCGACCGGGCTCAACTACTTCGCCGGGATGGGCAGGGACAACTGGGTGGAGTTCGGTCTCACGCTTGCCGGCCGCGAGCACCTCGAGCCCCACCTCCGCACCGCGGCCGAGGGGATGCTGGCCGCCGGCCCTGAGCAGCTGCGCGAGCTGGTCTCGACCCTGGTCGTCGGCCCGGACAGCGCCGTGATGCAGGGGCCGGTCGGCGAGTACTGGGCCTCGGCCATGCCGCAGGTGTTCAAGCACGGGGTGCAGGGATGGGTGGACGACGATCTCGCTTTCATGGAGCCGTTCGGATTTGAGCTGAGCGACATCGGCGTACCCACGCTGTTCGTCCACGGCCGCCAGGACTCGTTCGTTCCCGTGGCGCATGGCGAATGGCTGGCTCGTTCGGTGCCGGACGCCGAGACGTGGATCCTGGAGGACGAGGGTCACCTGACGCTGCTGGTCAACCGCATGCCCGACGTGTTCGACTGGCTGCTGGCGCAGTCATAGAGTGCGCGCATGGCCGAGGTGCTGCGTCTTGAGGAGCTCACCTTCACCAGGCTGGCCGAGGTCCTGGCCCGCCGGCCTGTCGGGCTGTGGCCCGTGGGTGCCGTGGAGCCGCACGGCCCGCACGCCCCGCTCGGCACCGACACGCTGATCGCGGCCGGGATCTGTGAGCGGGCGGCCGCCCGGCTCGAGGATCCGCCGTGCGTGGTGCTCCCGGCGCTGCCGTTCGGCGTCACCCGATATGCGGCGAGCTTCGCGGGCGCAATCGGGATTGCCGAAGAGACGCTTCGGCGCCTCGTGCGCGACGTGGCCGCATCGGCCGCTGCCCAGGGCTTCCGGCGCCTGGCCGTCGTCAACTGCCATTTCGAGCCCGAGCAGGTGCAGACGCTGCGCGCCGTGTGCGCCCAGGCGGGAGTTCTCTACCTGGACCTGGTGCGGCGTGGTGCCGCGGAGCGGCTCACCGAGGAGTTCCGCAGCGGGTCCTGCCATGCGGGGCGCTACGAGACCTCGCTGGTGCTGGCCGATGCCCCGCAGCTCGTCGACCGCTCGCGGATGATCGAGCTGCCCGCGGTGCCGGTGGACATGCCGGCCGCGATGGCCTCTGGCCTGCACGATTTCCCTTCGATGGGAATGACGGACGCCTACTGCGGCGCCCCCGCCGACGCGAGCGCCGCGGAGGGAGCGGAGACCTTCGAGACGCTCACGGACATGCTCGTGGAGCTGATCCAGCGGGAGGCGTGACGGCAGAGCGCTTCAACCTGGCCAGCTGGTTCGTGGACCGCCACGTCTCGGAGGGTCGCGGCGACCGGGTGGCGCTGTACTGCGGCGATCGGCGGGTGGTTTATGCCGAGCTCGCCCAGGAGGTCGCCCGGGTCGGCAACGTGCTCCGGGAGCTCGGGGTGCGTCAGGAGGAGCGGGTGCTGCTCGCGTTGCGCGACGGCGCCGAGTTCGTGGCCAGCTGGTACGGCGCCCAGAAGCTCGGCGCGGTGACCGCCGAGGTCTACACGTTCCTACCTGCCAAGGATCTCGCCTACTTCCTGGATTACACCCGGGCGGGGGTGGTGATCGTCGATGAGTCGACGCTCGCCGCCGTGCGCGAGGCCCGTGAGATGCTGGGCCGGGACAGCCCGTGGCCGCGGGCGCTGCTGGTCGTCGGGGTTGGTTCAGGCGATCTGCTGCCGGGCGAGGGTTCGTATGAGGAGCTGGTCGCGCAGGCTCCGGGGGAGCTGGATCCCGCCCCCACGGGACCGGACGACATCGCCCTGTGGAAGTTCACCACCGGCTCCACCGGGATGCCCAAGGCGTGCGTGCACCGGACCGCGACGCCGTACCTCAGCTTTCAGGCGTATGCACGCGGAGTTTTGGATATCCGCCCCGAGGACATCGTGCTCCCGGTCCCGAAGCTGTTCTTCGGCTATGCCCGGGATCTCGCCGCCCTGTATCCGTTCGGGGTCGGCGCCGCCGGGATCGTGTTCCCGGAGCGGCCCACGCCGGAGCTGCTGTTCTCACTGGCCGCGCGGTTTCAGCCGACGATCCTCGTCAACGTGCCCACGATGATCCGGGCGATGCTGGAGACGCCGGGTGATCTCTCGTCTCTACGCCTGTGCACATCGGCCGGGGAGGCGCTCCCGGTGGCTTTGCACGAGCGGTGGACTTCGAGATTCGGCGTCGAGCTGCTGGACGGGATCGGGTCCTCGGAGGCCTACCACATCTACATCTCGTCCCGTCCCGGGCGTGTGCAGCCCGGACGCGTGGGTGAGCCGGTTCCGGGCTACCGGGCGCGAGTGGTCGACGACGACGGGGTCGAGGTGCCGAGCGGCGAGACCGGGCACCTGTGGGTCAGCGGCGAGACGGCCGCTCTCATGTACTGGGACGCGCGCCAGAAGTCGGTCGAGACCTACGCCGGGGACACGGTGATGAGCGGCGACCTGTTCGCCCGTCACGCGGACGGGTTCTTCGAGTACCGGGGCCGGGCCGATGACATGCTCAAGGTGGGAGGGATCTGGGTGGCGCCGCAGGAGATCGAGCGCTGCCTGGCCTCGCATCCTTCTGTTCTTGACTGCGCGGTGGTCGGCTATCTGGAGGACGGTCTCGAGCTGCCGCGGGCGTTCGTCGTCCTGCGGGATGGGGCCACGGTTGACACTGCTGCGTTGCAGGGGTTCGTCAAGGCGTCGTTGTCCCCGCACAAGTACCCGAGGGACATTCGGTTTGTCGATGCGCTGCCGCGGACGGGGTCGGGGAAGGTCGATCGACAGGCGTTGCGGGCGCTGTCCTCCGTCTGAACGCGGAACGTGCTTGAACGCGCACCGTGCGCTGGCGGCGGGTTGATATCGCGCCAGAGCATGAAAAACGTGTCTCAGCGCGATATCAACGGCCGTGAGCCTCAGAATGCGCGTTTAAGCATGCTTCACGCCTGGATGCCCCCGCCGTCCAGCACGAGCGTCTGCCCATTGACCGCCGCCGCGGCATCGCTCGCCAGATAGACAACCGCTTCGGCCACCTCCTCCGGGCGAAGCAGGCGGTTCAGCGGCGAGAGCCGCTCCAGGGACTCCCTTGCCTCATCGGCAGTCCGTCCGGTGGCGTCGACGATGCGTTCGATCGCCTGCGCGGTGATGTCGGTGTCCACGAACGCCGGGCACACGGCGTTGGCGCGCACCCCTGTGCCGGCCAACTCGGCGGCGATCGCCCGGGTCAGCCCCACGGCGGCGTGCTTGGACGCCGTGTAGGCGACGGTGTACGGGGCGCCGGCCACTCCGGCCGTCGAGGCGACCGTGACGATCACGCCCTCATCGCGCTCCACCATCCCCGGCAGCACCGCCCGAGCGCACAGAAACGCCCCGGTCGCGTTCACTGCCAAATGCCTGTTCCAACTGGCCAGCGTCGTCCGAACGAGCGGCGCACTCGAAGCCACGCCGGCATTGTTCACCAGCACGTCAACGGCGCCCAAGCGAGCGAAGACACCGGCCACCGCCTCCTCGTCCGTGACGTCGAGATCCGCATGCGACAGCGCCAGCACCTCGTCGCCCAGCCGTTCGAAAGCGAGCGAAATCGCCCAGCCGATCCCTCGCGCCGCTCCGGTCACGACAACGCGCCTCATCGGCCGAACAGGGACCGGGCGATGATCTCGCGCTGGATCTCGGACGCGCCCTCGTAGATGCGGGGCGCGCGCACGTCGCGGTACAGGTGCTCCAGCGGGTGGCCATGCTCGAGGCCGCCGGCACCATGCACCTGCACGGCGGCGTCGACCGCCGCCTGGGCGGTTTCGGTGGCCTGCAGCTTGGCCATCGCGGCCAGCGCCCGGTCCGGGTGCCCGGCGTCATGAGCCGCCGCGGCCTGGTGGACGAGCAGCCGGGCCGCATGGGTGCGCGCGGTCAGCTCGGCCAGGCGATGGCTGATGGCCTGATTGGCAGACAGCGGTCGCCCGAACGCCTGCCGGCGCCCGGCATGCTCCACCGCCAGATCGAGCGCCGCTCGGGCCATGCCGATCGCGAATGCGCCCACGCTGGGGCGAAACAGGTCAAGGGTGCGCATGGCCACCTTGAAGCCTTCGCCGGGCGCGCCCAGCCGGTCATCAGCCGGCACGCGGACGCCGTCGAACTCCAGGCTGCCGATCGCGTGAGGAGCCAGCATCCGCCTGGCCTCCCCGGTCAGGCCAGGTGCGTCGCCCGGCACGGCGAACGCGGTGATCCCTTCAGGAGCACGCGCGAAGACTGTGTAGATGTCGGCCTCCGGGGCGTTGGAGATCCACAGCTTGCGGCCGGTCAAGTGGTACCCACCGGCCTGCGGGTCGGGCTCGGCCGCCAGGGACAGCCCGGCCACGTCCGATCCCGCCTCGGGCTCGGTGAGCGCGAAGGCAGCGACCGCCTCACCCGAGGACACCACCGGAAGCCACCGCTCGATCAAGGCCGAGCGACCCGCCTGCAGGATCGGATAGGCGCCCAGCCCCTGGAGGGCGAAGGCGGTCTCAGCCTCGGTGCAGTCCCGGGCCAGTGCCTCACGGACCAGGCAGAGATCCATCGCCGGGACCTGGTCGCCGTCGAACAGCCTGGGCAGCAGGCGATGTTCGGCCAGCGCCCTGATCAGGGGCCGGTTCACCTTGCCCGGGGTGCCGGCGCCCGCCACCTCCTTGAGCGGCCCGGCAGCCAATTCCCGCGTCGTCTCGTACAGCTCGCGCTGCGTGGACGTCAGGTGGAGGTCGAGGGCGTCGCTCACCGGTCGATGACCGCCACGCCCATCAGCTCGACCAGCGCCTCAGGCTCGAACAGCTCCGTGACGCCGAACAGGCCCATCGCCGGGTAGTGGCGCCCGCAGTGGCGCCGCCAGATCTGCCCCAGTTCCCTGCCCGCCGCCCGGTAGGCGGGGAGATCTGTGACGAAGACCTGCATCGACACCAGGTCATCCGGCTGTCCGCCGCCGGCGTGCAGCGCGATCAGGAGCCGTCGAAGCGCATCGTCGAACTGCTCGGGCAGGCTCCCCCCCGTCCCGATCTGCCCGGCCAGATACACCGTCGCACCCGCCCGCACGGCGTGGGAGAAGCCTGCGGGCGCGCCGAGCTCCGGTGGGTTGATGATCTCGTTCACCGGCCGTTCCAGTCGGGCGGGCGCTTCTCCTGCCAGGCCCGGTAGAACTCGGCGAAGTCCTCGCTCTTCATCAGGTGGGCCTGGATGACCGCCTCCAGCTCGATCGCCCCGGCGAGGTCGCTGTCCAGCTCCCGGGTCAGCGCGGTCTTGGTCGCCTTGAGAGCCAGCGCCGGGCCGTCAGCCAGGCGGCGGGCTAGCTGGCCCGCCGCCACGCCCAGGTCAGCGTCGTCCACCACCTGCGTAGCCAGCCCGATCTCGAGCGCCCGCTCGGCAGAGACCTTCTCACCGAGCATCAAGAGCTCGGTGGCCCTGCCAAGACCGACGATGCGGGGCAGGAGGTAGGCCGATCCCATGTCCGCCCCAGCCAGACCGACGCGCGTGAACAGGAAGGCGAACGAAGCCGAGCGGGCGAGCAGGCGGAAGTCGGAGGCCAGTGCGATCACAGAACCGGCTCCGGCGGCCACGCCATTGACGGCCGCGACCACCGGCTGCGGGCACTCCCGGAGCGCCCGGGTGACCGCCCCCGTCATCCGCGTGAACTCCAGTAGCTCACCCGCCTCGCGTCCCACCAGCTGCCCGATGATCTCCTCCACGTCGCCGCCCGAGCAGAACCCCCGCCCCTCGCCGGTGATCAGGATCACGTTGGCCTCCGGCGTGTGCGCGAGCTCGATGAGCCGATCACGCAACTCAGCGTAGATCTCGAATGTGAGGGCGTTCAGCCGCTCCGGACGGTTGAACGTGATCATCGCCACGCCGTCACGCAGGTCCTGGCGCAGCGGCTCGCTCATCCGCGCCTCAGCCTATTCAACCCGTCCGTGCGACGTGTAGGTTTGGGCGCACCTCATGCGAATCGCCGTCGTCGGTGGCGGGCCCGCCGGTCTCTACTTCTCGATTCTCCTGCGCCGAGTGCATCCCGACTGGGAGGTAACGGTGCTGGACCGCCGCGACCCCGCGGACGCGTTCGGGTTCGGCGTGGTGTTCTCCGACGAGACCCTCACCGTGTTCGAGCACGCGGATCCCCCGAGTCACGCCGCGATCGTGCGCCGGTTCGTGCACTGGACGGACATCGATATCCACCACCGTGGCCGGGTCACGCGGTCGGGCGGGCATGGCTTCTCGGCCCTTGGCCGACGGGAGCTGCTGGGGATCCTCCAGGATCGGGCGGTGGAGCTCGGCGCCGAGGTGCGGTTCCATACGGAGGCGCCGGGGCTGGACGAACTCGATTGGGCGGATCTGATCGTCGGCGCGGACGGGGTCGGAAGCGCGGTCCGGACCGCGCTCGCCGACCACTTCGAGCCGGTGCTCGACCCCCGCCGGTGCCGCTACATCTGGCTGGGCACAGACCGGGTCTGGGACGCGTTCAAGTTCTTCATCGTCGAGAGCGAGCACGGCGTCCTGCAGGCGCACGCCTATCCATATGACGAGCGGATGAGCACGTTCATCGTCGAGTGCCCCGAGGAGGTGTGGCGGGCGTCGGGGTTCGACTCCGGCGAGCACATCGACGAGCTGGAGCGCCTGTTCGCCGAAGCGCTGGAGGGACACCGCCTCGCCTCCAACCAGTCGCGCTGGATCAACTTCACCACCGTGCGCAATCACCGGTGGTCGGCGGGCAACGTGGTGCTGGCCGGCGACGCCGCCCACACCGCCCATTTCTCCATCGGCTCGGGCACGAAGCTGGCCATGGAGGACGCCACCGCACTGGCCTGGGCGCTTCGAGAGCACGGCAAGGATCTCCGTCATGCACTTCACTCCTACGAGGCCGAGCGCCGCCCGGTCGTCGAGAGCACGCAACGCGCGGCCCAGGGTTCACTCGAATGGTTCGAGGGAGTGGGGCGCTATGTCGCCCAGCCCCAGCTCCAGTTCGCCTTCAACCTGCTGACGCGCAGCCGGCGCGTCACGTACGAGAACCTGCGGCTGCGTGACCCGGGGTTCGTCGCCGATGTCGACCGGGAGTTCGGGTGCGCGCCCCGGCCGCCGATGTTCCACCCGCTGCGCCTGCGCTCGCTGGAGCTGCCCAACCGGGTGGTCGTCTCGCCGATGGACATGTACTCGGCGGTGGACGGGACGCCGAGTGACTTCCACCTCGTGCACCTGGGCGCCCGCTCGCTGAGCGGCGCCGGGCTCGTGATGACCGAGATGATCTGCGTGTCTGAGATCGGCCGCATCACCCCGGGCTGCGCGGGCATGTACCGGCCCGAGCACGCCGACGCATGGGCGCGGATCGTGCGGTTCGCGCACGCGCACGGCAACTGCGCGATCGGTGCGCAGCTCGGGCATTCGGGTCGCAAGGGATCGACCAAGCTGATGTGGGAGGGGATCGACGAGCCGCTGGCGGACGGCAACTGGCCCGTGATCGCGCCCTCGCCCTTGCCCTACGGCGAGGCCAACCAGATGCCCCGGGAGATGAGCCGCCAGGACATGGAGACGGTGCTCGCCCAGTTCGTGGCCGCCACGGAGGCGGCGCTCAACTGCGGGTTCGACCTGCTGGAGATCCACATGGCCCACGGGTATCTGCTGTCCAGCTTCCTCTCGCCGCTCACGAACGTGCGCGGCGACGAGTACGGCGGCTCGCTGGCCGGCCGGGCGCGATTCCCGGTCGAGGTGTTCGACGCCTGTCGCGCCGTGTGGCCTTCCGACAAGCCGATGAGTGCGCGGATTTCCGCCACCGACTGGGTCCCCGGAGGCTTCGACGCCGACGACGCTGTGGACTTTGCGCGGATGCTGCGCGAGCGCGGCTGCGACGTCGTCGATGTCTCCTCCGGTCAGGTGACGCCGCTCGAGCGTCCTGCCTTCGGGCGCAGCTACCAGACGCCGTTCGCCGACCGCATCCGCAACGAGGTCGGCCTGCCGACGATCGCTGTCGGCGCCATCGCCAGCTACGACGACGTGAACACGATCGTGCTGGCCGGACGGGCCGACCTGTGTGCCCTGGCTCGCCCCCACCTGTACGACCCGCACTGGACGCTGCACGCGGCCGCCGAGCAGGGCGTGGAGCTGGAATGGCCGGTCCAGTATCAGGCCGGATCGCGCAAGCCACCGGCCGGGCGCGACCGTTTGCCACCCGAGATCGAGCGGGTCTTCGAGCCGGTGGCGCCGGCTCGCGTCCGCACTTGACGGTCGCGTAGGATCGCTGGGACCGAGCGAGGGAGATGACGATGAGCGATGAACCGGTGAAATACGCGCTGAGCGAGCAGGACATCCCCACCCACTGGGTCAACCTCATGGCGGATCTCCCCGGGCCGCCGCCGCCCCCGCCGCTGCACCCCGGCACCAAGGAGCCGGCCGGGCCGGAGGATCTGGGCGCGATCTTCCCGATGGCCCTGATCCTCCAGGAGGTCTCGGCCGAGCCGAACATCGAGATTCCCGACCGGGTGCGGGACGTCTACAAGCTGTGGCGCCCGACGCCGCTTCACCGGGCCCGCCGTCTGGAGAAGGCGCTCGATACCCCGGCGCACATCTACTACAAGTACGAGGGCGTCTCCCCCGCCGGATCGCACAAGCCGAACACCGCGGTGGCCCAGGCATACGAGAACGCCGAGGCAGGTATCCGCAAGCTGACCACGGAGACCGGAGCCGGCCAGTGGGGCTCCTCGCTGGCGTTCGCCTGCCGGCTGTTCGGGCTGGAATGCGAGGTGTGGATGGTCGGCTCGAGCTATGACCAGAAGCCCTACCGGCGGTCGATGATGGAGACCTGGGGCGCCACCGTGCACCGCTCGCCCTCCGACGTGACCGAGGCCGGCCGCTCCCAGGCCTCGCATCCCACCGGCTCCCTGGGCATCGCCATCTCCGAGGCCGTCGAGGTGGCCGCTCAGAACCCGGACATCAACTACTCGCTGGGCTCGGTGCTGAACCACGTCCTCCTGCACCAAACGGTGATCGGCCAGGAGGCGATCGCTCAGATGGGCATGGCAGGCGAGGAGCCCGACGTGGTCATCGGCTGCGTCGGGGGCGGCTCGAACTTCGGCGGGCTGACGATCCCCTTCCTGCGCCGCGTCCTGCGCGCTGGCGCTCGCACGCGCTTCGTCGCCGCCGAGCCGGCCGCCTGCCCGACCCTGACCCGTGGCGTGTACGCCTACGACTTCGGCGACACGGTCGGCCTGACCCCGCTGATGCCGATGTACACACTCGGCCACGATTTCGTCCCGCCGCCGGTCCACGCCGGCGGACTGCGCTACCACGGCGACTCGCCCCTGGTGTGCGGGCTCGTCAAGGCCGGCCTGGTGGAGCCGCGGGCCTACCGTCAGAACGAGACGTTCGAGGCCGCGGTGCGGTTCGCCCGGACCGAGGGGATCATCCCGGCGCCCGAGCCCGCCCATGCGATCCGGGCGGTCATGGAGGAGGCGGACGCGGCCCGCGAGGCCGGCGAGCCGCGCGTCATCCTGTTCGGCCTGTGCGGCCACGGCCACTTCGACCTGAGTGCCTATGACGCCTACCTGGCCGGCCGGCTCGAGGATCCCGTGTTCTCCGAGGAGGATCTGCAGTCCGCGCTGTCCGGCCTCCCCGAAGCGCCGGCCCTCGCGTAGCCCGAGCGGTGAGCGCGGCTCCGGACTTCGCTCTGCCCTCAGCCGCCGCCGGGCCGGTCTCGCTGGGCGACCTGATCACCGACCGCCCGGGGCTGCTCGTATTCGTCAGCGAGGAATGCCCGACGTCGGCGTTGACGCTGCGCCGTCTGGCGCCCACCCTGACTGCGCTGCGGGACGCGGGCGTGTCCGTGGCGGCGGTGTTCGCCGACCCGCTGGAGGTGGCGGCTCGCACGGCCCGGAGAGCCGGCTTCACGGCGAACGTGCTCTCCGAGCCGTCCCCGTACGACGTCTCGCGGGCATTTGACGTGCAGACCGTGCCCACCGTCGTTCTCGTCGATGAGGATCGGCAGATTCGTGGACGTGTGGTCGGATGGGATGCCGACGGGCTGCAGGCGCTGCTCGACGCGGCTGGGTCGCACCGCGTGGTGCCGCCGCTCACCCGTGAGCCGCCGCTGCGCAAGCCGGGCTGCGCCGCCAAATGCACGCTTGATCCCGAGCTGATGGCGCGTCTCGAGGCGGCCTCGCCGTTCGACGAGCTGGAGGACATGTTCGACCGTGGCTGGACGGATGGCCTGCCGGTGGTACCGCCGACGGCGGACCGCGTGCAGGCGATGCTCGGCGGCCGGGACGGCACGGAGTCGCTCGGGCCCGTTCCCCCGGGCCAGGGTGAGGCGACACTCGCCCGCGTCGCCGCCTGCGCCGTGCTCGCCGGTTGCCGCCCGGACTACTTTCCGGTCGTCCTGGCGGCCGCCCGGGCGGCTTTGAGACCCGAGTTCAACTTGAACGGACAGGCGGTCACCACCCAGCCGGCCGGCCAGCTGGTGATCGTCAACGGACCGGCCCGGGAGCTTCTGGAGCTGAACGGCGGCATCGGCGCGCTCGGACCGGGACGGCGGGCGAACCTGACGATCGGCCGCGCGCTGCGGCTGCTCATCACTCTCACCGGAGAGGGCTATCCCGGCCGGCTTGACCGCGCCACGCTCGGCCATCCCGGAAAGCTGGGGTTCTGCGTCGCCGAGGACGAGGAGGTCAGTCCCTGGGAGCCGTTTCACGTCGAGCGCGGCTACGACGCCGGACAATCGGTGGTGACGCTGATCGCCTGCGATGCACCGCTGTCGATATCCGATCACCGCAGCACGACGCCTGAGGAGCTGACCCGGGTGCTGGGGTGGGCCGCCGCCGCGACCTGGAGCCCGAACTGGTGGCCGCTCGGAGTGCCGTCGCTGTTCGTCATCTGCCCGGAGCACGCCGAGATGTTCCGCGGCGCGGGCTGGGACAAGGACCGGGTGCGCCAGGAGATGTTCGCCGCCGTGCGCCGGCCGGCCCGGGAACTGCGCTGGGGAGAGACGACTCCTCAGGTGATGGCCGCTGGAGACGGGGAGTTGATCGGTAAGTGGTCGGCGCCCGAGGACATCCTTCTGGTCGTCGCCGGCGGTGAGGCGGGCCGATATTCCGCCGTCCTGGGACCATGTACCGGTATGGGTGAGCAGATCGTCTCCGAGGAGGTGCGATGGAACTCGTAAGTCCGTTCGACGACCGGCGGCGAATCGCCGAGCCGCTGGCCTCCCGTCCCGATGGGCTGGCCGGTCGCCGGGTAGCCCTACTCGACATCAACAAGCGTCAGGGCGAGCAGTTCCTCGACCGGATCGGATTCCACCTGCACAGAGCCGGTGCGCAGACCTTCCGCCTGACCAAGGAGATCTTCTCCAAGCCGGCGGAGCCGGAGATCATCCGCAAGATCGCCAACCGCGGAGATCTGGCGGTGGAGGGGCTGGCCGACTGAGGCTCCTGTACGTCGTGCAGTGTGCACGACATGGTTCGCCTGGAGCAGCTGGGAATCGCGACCGCGGCGGTCGCCACCGAGCCGTTCGTGGATGAGGCGCTCGAGCAGGCACGGGTGCTGGCCATGCCCGACTACCGGATGGTTTACATCCCCCACCCGGTGCAGCTGCTGAGCGTCGAAGACCTGCACGCCCTGGCCGACCGCGCCTGGCCTGAGATCCTGGCGCGTCTCACCACCTGACAGGCGGGCAGCCGGTCCGGCCCGTGTCGCCACACGGGCCGGACCGACGAGCGCTCAGCCTCGGGCGAAGGGGTCCAGGTAGACGTCGTCCACCTGCCACTTGCCCAGGCTGTCGGCGGGCGTGAACCGGAACGCGATCACCGTCTGATTCAGGGACAGCGTGGCCAGCAGGTTGCTCAGCAGCAGCGTCATCTGGGGCGAGGGCGCCCAGCTGCTCGTGCCGGTGAGCGAGCCGATCTTGGCAGTGCTCACGCCCCCCAGAAGCCCGGGATACAGCGCCTGCACGGTCAGGTGTGAGGAAGCAGAGCCCGCGTTCCTGACAAACAGACGAAGGGTCGGGTGGTAGATGTCGGTGCAGGACGCCAGGCTGGTTGCCGAGCTGCCGGCGGGCAGGGCCAGAGAGCGGGAATCGGAGGACGAACGCACGTAGAACGTCTCGTTCCCCGAGGTGGTCGCCGCGCCGCCGGTCAGCAGCCACGGAAACGCGCCGGACTCGAAGCTGCCTCCGGGCACGGGCGTGTAGTTGCTCGTATCGCCCCAGTGGGCAAACGGCTGCGACTCCGGCTGATTGCCGCACGCTCCTGGCAGCAACGAGAAGATGCTGGCCTGCGTCCCACCGGCCAGGAGCCCGCTGATCGCCAGGACGGACACCGCGCTCAGCGCCGCAATCCTGATCTTGAGTGCCATGTGAAATTCCCCTCATCGTTGGGGCTTCCGCCCTGCGCGGGAGCCTGTGACGAGGGCTGGCAACCGAGCTATCTCGCCTCGCGAGACCTCTAGCTTTGCGTCCCCGCTTCGCAGCGGGTTTGCCGTGGGCAGCCCCTATGTATCCAAGGCGTGAGTCGGTCCGATCGTGATCCCGATTGACTAGAAACTGGAGATCTGGACGGGTGTTCTAGTCGGAGGCGATCATGGGGCATGTCTAATCGAGTCGGCGATGAAACCCGCCGATACGCCAACGAGAACGATGAACGGGGGAACGAACGTAGATCAAGCGGCAGTGGCCGGCGTGCCCCTGACCTACTCGGCCGGGCTCGAGCGGCTGCTGGCCCAGGGCCGGCCTGGCCTCCCCCAGCGGATGCCGGGCCGGGAGCTGCGAGCCGAGCTGACCGTGGCCACCGCCTTCCTGGCTGCCGCTGTGCCACTGGCTGTGTGGCTCCCCGGACACGGGTCACATTCGGTGGCGATCGCATTGCTGTTCGTGGCCCTGTACGCGCTCACCTCGAGGATCGAGTTCGACGTCGGATCGGGATACACGCCGCCGACCCAACTCGTGCTGATCCCGATGCTGTTTGCCCTGCCCCCCGGCCGGGTCCCCCTGCTGGTGGCCGGCGCCTGGGTGCTGGGGAAGTCAACCTCGTTCATCGGGCGCTCACGCGCCCCCGACCGAGTGGTGACCGCGGTGGCGAACGGCTGGCACACGATCGCCCCTGCGCTCGTGTTCTCGCTGGCCGGGGTGCGGGGGCCCCACTGGTCGGATTGGCCAGTGCTCCTGCTGGCGCTGTGCTCCCAGGTGGGCTGCGACTTCCTGGCCAGCACGGCGCGCGAGGGGCTGCGGCTGGGAAGCCTCCCGCGACTGCCCATGAAGCTGCTCGGGAGCGTCTACCTGATGGACATCTGCCTGAGCCCGATCGGGTTGGCGGTGGCGTTCGCGGCCCGGGGCCGTCCCGAGGCGGCGCTCATCACGCT
This sequence comes from uncultured Solirubrobacterales bacterium, assembly GCA_963718545.1. Classification (GTDB taxonomy): domain Bacteria; phylum Actinomycetota; class Thermoleophilia; order Solirubrobacterales; family Solirubrobacteraceae; genus Palsa-465. Next base: position 2,255,817 of record CAVQZO010000002.1, read on the forward strand.
CCCGCTCAGCGGGCTGCTGATGTTCCTGGCTCGCGATCGGCGCGCCCGGATGGCGGCGATGGTGGAGCTCTCGGCCGCCTACCGGGGCACGGCCTTCCTGCTGGGTGATGTGGTGGAGGCAGATGATGCCTACACCGGCAGCCACAGTCGCGACGTGGTCGACCTGGCGAAGGCGGTCGGCCCGATGATGCACCTGGACGAGGACCAGCTGCGCCGCCTGGAGCTGGTCGCGCTGCTGCACGACGTCGGCAAGATCGCGATCCCCAAATCGATCATCAACAAACCGGGAAAGCTCACTCCGGAGGAGCGGGCGATCATCGAAACCCACACGGTGGAGGGCGAGAAGATGCTCCGCAACGTGGGAGGTCTGTTGGGCGAGGTTGGAGGGATCGTCCGTTCCTGCCATGAGCGATACGACGGCCGGGGCTACCCGGACGGTCTCGCCGGAGAGAAGATCGCCGTGGAGGCCAGGATCGTCGCGTGCTGCGATGCCTTCAACGCCATGACCACGGACCGCCCGTATCGCGCTGCGCTCCCGCTGCCCACCGCTCTGGGCGAGCTGAGTGCCAACCGGGGCACCCAGTTCGACCCGGCAGTGGTGGACTGCCTGCTCCGGCTACACGCCGGCCAGCTCGCCGGCGAAGGCTCGGATCGACCCGCCGCCGGGCGATCAGACGGTGGTCAGACGGAAGACCGGATGATCAGGGGCGATGCGACGCAGCTCCTCATCTGAGGACTCGGGCCCCACGCCGCTGAAGAAGACTCCCACCTCGAACTTCCACTTCTTCAGGTAGGCACGGAGCAGCGGCGGCTTCTCGTCATCGCTGAGCTCGACCGCGCGGAACGACTGCGTGCGCCTGCCCACACGCAGCCTTCCCTCGCCACCGGCGCGGAGGTTCTTCACCCACTGCGTCTGCCCACGAGGCGCGACGAGATAGTCGGCGCCCTCGAAGCCCATGAGATTCACCGGAGTCTGCCGCCACTCACCGGATTTACGCCCCCGGACCTCGAGAACGCGGGACCCGTAGACGCTGACACCCAGGCGGGTCAGCACGGCGACGATCCGGTTAAAGACGTTTGTCGTGAACCAGCCTGGGCGCTGATAGTGCTCGGTCACGCAGTCATTCTTACAGGCTCGTCGAAGCGTTCGAACGGCGTAAATAGTTTCTCCGTGCGGGCGCCGCAGCCGGATAGGGTGCGCCTGAACGGAAGCTAGTCGGAGGAGGCCGTATGTCTGGGAAGGTCCGGGGCGCCAGGCTGGCGCTGCTCGCTGCTACCGCGGCGGCTCTGTGCATCTGGCCGGCGACCGCCGGCGCGGCAAAAGTCGTCAACGGAACCTTTGAGACTGGCAATCTCACAGGCTGGACGCTGTACAACCAGGCCGGAGGCGGCGGGACGTGGTCGGCGTATACCGGCACGACCTCCCCGATCAGCGGCCATCCGATTCCGGCTCCCCCTCAGGGAAACTATGCCGCGATCTCGGATGAGAACTTCGAGTCATCCGAGATCATGTATCAGGACATCAAGCTGGGCCGCCACCAGCGCCACATCCTGTCCCTGTACGTCTACTACGACGCCTACGACACGATCGAGGGGCCACCCACCCTCTCCTACAGCTCCGGCCCTGCGAATGAGCAGTACCGCGTTGATGTGATGAAACCCACCGCGGCGGTGACCTCGGTTGCCTCGTCGGACATCTTCAAGACCGTGTTCTCCACCCCCACCGGCAGCCCAGAGTCGAAGGCTCCGACGCTGCTGAAGGCGAAGCTGAGCAGCCTGGCTGGTAAGACCGTGCGGCTGCGTTTTGCCATGGTGGCCGAGGACTACTACATGCAGGCCGGCACCGATGGCGTGATGGTCACCAGCACACCATTGGTGAAGACCGGCAAGGCCAGCAGCGTCAAGGCGCACAAGGCCACCCTGCACGGTCGCGTCAACCCGAATGGCGGCCCGACCAAGTTCTACTTCCAGTACGGGAAGACCAAGCACTACGGCAAGAAGACCGCCGTCGAGCAGGCCGGCCAGGGCACCACCAGGGAGAAGGAGCACGCCGCGATCAAGGGGCTGAAGCCGAGCACTACCTATCACTTCCGGATCGTCGCCAAGAACGCGGCCGCCAAGTCAAAGGGCCGCGACCACACGTTCACGACCTCGGCCTGAGCATCGTCTGACAGGCGGCGAGGATCCTCGCCGCCCGGTCAGCCCGCCATCAGCGGAGCCAGGCGCTCGCCCAGGAGCGCCAGGAAATCGGTGTCGCGGTGGGCCAGGTGCTGGCACATGACTCGATCCACGCCCGCCTGGGCCAGCTCGTGGAGCTGCTCGGCGGCCCGGTCGATGTCGCCGACGATCCACGAATCGGGAGCGTCGCTCAGCAGCTGATCGGCGTCCATTTCGAGCTGGTCGGCCACCCGGTTGACCCGGGCGCGGAGATCCGCCTCGTCGGCGCCGATGATGACCGTGGTCATGACCGAGAAAGCGATCATCTCTCGGCCCGCGCGCTCGCACGCCTCGGCGATTCGTGTCCGGCGCTTGTGGACGTCCGACGGCGCGGCGAAGGCGGTGTTGTACTCATCCGCGTAGGCGGCGGCCAGGCGAGCGCTGCGGGGTCCGGCATCGCCGCCCATGATCAGTGGCGGATGGGGTTTCTGCACCGGCTTGGGCTGCGCCTCCAGCGTGTCCAGGCGGTAATGCTCTCCCGGGAACGAGAATGGCACGTCCGACCAGTGGCCGAGCACCACCTGGAGCTGTTCCTCGAGGATGTCGAACCGGGTCCGCGTGTCCGGGAACGGGAACCCGTGGGCCGTGTGCTCGCGCTCGTGCCAGCCGGCGCCCAGGCCCAGCTCGATGCGCCCGCCCGAGATGTGGTCGGCCGTGGTGGCCACCTTGGCCAGCTCCGATGGATGCCGGAATGTGGCGGGCGAGACCATCGTGCCCAGGCGCAGCTCGGTGGTCACCGCGGCCAGGCCGCAGATCGTCGCCCAGGCATCCAGCGATCCGCGCTCGGGGTGCTGGCCGCTCAGGTCGAGATAGTGGTCGGAGCGAAACAGCGCCGGGATGCCGTGCGCCTCGCAGGATCGGGCCAGAGCGAGCCACTCCTCCCAGCTCACGCCGTTCTGGCCTTCGATCATCAAGGTAAGCTCCACGCCCCGAACCATAGGCGAGCAGGGAGCGAAGCGCGGGAGCCGGGCCGCTATGCCGACACGGCAGTGCGTCCGAGGATTCCTTCCAGGACCTCCAGCGCACGCGAACGATGGGCATTCAATTCCGCCACCAGTAGGTCGGCATCGCCTCGACTGACCGCTTCCAGGATCCGCTCATGCGCCTCCCCCGCTCGCCGTCGCTCCTCGGGCGAGTTGTAGTAGAGGGCCCGGTAGGCCTCGGTCGAGTCCCAGAGCAGGCGGATCACCCGCAGCGTGTGCGGCTGCCCGGGGGACTCGAGCAAGCCGAAGTGGAAGCGCCGGTTGGCCTCCAGCTCCGCGGCCACGTCGCCTCGCCGGGCGGCCACGGCGCAGTCCTCCGCGGCGGCGGCGATTCGCTGCAGGTCGTCCGCGTGGAGCGCCGGCAGCGCCTGGCGCGCCGCTCGCTCCTCCAGGACCTGGCGCAGGGCGTAGATCTCAATCAGGTCCTCGGCCCGCAGCTCGGTGACGAGGTAGCCCCGGCGGGGCCGGTAGGTGACCTGCCCCTCCTGCTCGAGCACCCGCAGCGCCTCGCGCACCGGCGCGATGCTGACGCCGAGCTTCTCGGCCACGTCCTCCTGGTTGACCCGCTGTCCGGGCACCAGCTCACCGCTGACGATCGCATGGCGGAGTCGGTCCAGCGCGTGTTGGGCGGTGGTCCCGGGTGGGGGCAGGGAAGCGCTCACCGGAACGCCTGGATGCCGGTCAGCTCACCGCCGATCACCAGCGCGTGGACGTCGGCCGTGCCCTCGTAGGTGACGACTGACTCAAGGTTGTTCATGTGGCGGATCACCGGATACTCGAGGGTGATCCCGTTGGCGCCCAGTACCTGGCGCGCGGCGCGAGCCACCTCCAGTGCCGAGTTGACGTTGCCGAGCTTGCCCATGCTCACCTGGGCGGGGTGCAGCCGTCCGGAGTCCTTGAGGCGCCCCAGGTGGAGCGCCAGCAGTGTGGCGCGGTTGACCTCCAGGGCCATGTGGGCGAGCTTCTGCTGCTGGATCTGGAAGGACGCGATCGGCTGGCCGAACTGGATTCGCTCCTTGCTGTAGTCGAGCGCCGCCTCCAGACACGCACGTGCCGCGCCCGCCGCTCCCCACACGATCCCGTAGCGGGCCTCGTTCAGGCAGGACAGCGGCCCCTTGAGGCTGCTCACCTCGGGAAGCACCGCCTCGGCGGGCAGCCGGACATCGTCCAGGATCAGCTCGGAGGTGACGCTGGCGCGGAGCGACAGCTTCTTGTGGATGTCCTGGGTGGTGAAGCCCCTCGTGCCCTTCGGTACGAGGAAGCCCCGGAGCTTGTCCTCGGCGCGGGCCCAGACGACGGCCACATCGGCGATCGAGCCATTCGTGATCCACATCTTCTGGCCGTGCAGGATCCAGTCGGTCCCGTCGCGCCGCGCCCGGGTGCGCATCGACCCGGGATCGGATCCCGAGTCGGGCTCGGTCAGGCCGAAGCACCCGATCGCCTCGCCCTCGGCCATGCGCGGCAGCCATTCCTGCTTTTGTTCCTCCGAACCCCAGCGGTGGATGGCGTACATGGCCAGCGACCCCTGCACGGACACCAGGCTGCGCACGCCGCTGTCGCCGGCCTCCAGCTCCATGCAGGCCAGGCCGTAGGCGGTGGCGCTGGCTCCCGCGCAGCCATAGCCCTGCAGGTGCATGCCAAGCACGCCCAACCGACCCAACTCACGGGCCAGCTCACGCGGGATCGTGCCCTGCTCGAACCAATCACCCACGTGCGGAACGACACGATCCCGGACGAACGCGCGCACCGTGTCGCGGATGTCCCGCTCCTCGTCGGACAGCATCGAGTCGACGGCGAGGAAGTCCTCGGGGCGTAGCTTCACGCGCTCGGGGCTGTGGCTGGCGGTGCTCATGGATGGCGGCTCCTGCGAATTTGACCCTAGAGTTTCGAAGATCTAGGATTCTTGCAGATGCCCCCCGCTCTGCCAAGCCTCCGAGTGCTTGATTTCTCGCGCGTCCTGGCCGGCCCGTACGCCACGATGATCCTGGCCGACCTGGGCGCCGAGGTGACGAAGATCGAGCGCCCGGGCACCGGCGACGACACCCGAGCCTGGGGACCTCCCTACGACGAGGCTGGGAACGCCACCTACTTCCTCTCGGTCAACCGCAACAAGCGGAGCCTCGCGCTCGACCTGCATAAGGCGGCCGATCTGGAGAAGGCCCGCCAGCTGGCCTGCGAGTCGGACGTGGTGGTGGAGAACTTCCGGCCCGGACTGATGGACGAGCTCGGGCTGGGCTACGAGCAGCTCAGGCGAGACAACCCGGGCCTGATCTACTGCTCGATCACCGGCTTCGGGGCCCAGGCCACCCAGCTGCCCGGCTACGACCTGCTGGTCCAGGCGCTGGGCGGCCTGATGAGCATCACCGGCCCGGCCGACGGACACCCCCACAAGGTCGGCGTGGCGCTCGTCGACGTCCTGGCCGGGCTGTTCGCCACGATCGGGATCCTGGCTGCGGTCAGCCACCGGGCGAGGACCGGTGAGGGCCAGCGCGTCGAGGTTGACCTGCTCTCCAGCCTGCTGTCCGCGATGGTCAACCAGAGCGCGGCTTATACGGCGGCGGGCGTCGTTCCGGCACGGATGGGCAACCGGCATCCGAGCATCGCCCCCTACGAGCCGCTGACCTGCGCCGGCGGCGAGCTGGTGGTGGCCGTGGGCAACGATCGCCAGTTCGCCTCGCTGTGCTCGGTCCTCGGCGCGCCGGAGCTGGCCAGGGACGCCCGCTTTGCGTCCAACTCGAGCCGGGTGGCTCACCGGGAGGAACTGATCCCCGAGCTCGAACGGCGCCTGGCCGAGCGTCCGGCGTCCGAGTGGGCCGCCGAGCTGACCGAAGCACGCGTCCCCGCCGGTGTGGTCAACGACATCGCCGGAGCGTTCCGGCTGGCCGAGAGCCTCGGACTCGAGCCGATCGTCAGCCTGTCCCGCGAGGACGGCACCGAGGTTCGCCTCCCGCGCAACCCGATCCGCCTGTCCGCAACTCCCCCCGCCTACCGGCTCGCGCCACCGGCTCTCGAGAGCTAGACGGACACGCCGGCCATGTGCTGGTGGACGAAGCTGACCACCATCGCGCCCTCGCCGACCGCGGTGGCGCAGCGCTTGGTGGAGCCCGAGCGCACGTCCCCGGCCGCGAACACCCCGGGCACGCTGGTCTCCAGCAGCCCGTCCGCACCGGCCGCCGGCCCGGTGAGCACGAAGCCGTTCTCGTCGGTGGCCACCACCCCGTGGAGCCACGCCGTGCACGGCGAGGCGCCCAGGAACAGGAACAGGAAGGACAGGCTGAGCCGCTCCCCGTCCGTCAGCGTGACGGCCTCGAGCCGGCCGCCCGATCCGTGCAGCTCGGCCACCTCGCTGCGGTCGCGCACCGCAACTCCGTAGCGATCCAGGTCCTGAATCAGGTAGTCGGACATCGTCTCGCGCAGGTCCGCTCGCCGGTGCAGGAGCGTGACCACCGCGCCGCCACGCGCCAGCCAGATGGCCGCCTGGGCGGCCGAGTTGCCGCCGCCGATCACGCCGACGCGGGTGGCGCCGCACAGGCGAGCCTCCGGAGGCCCGGCGGCGTAGAAGATGCTCAGACCCTCGTAGGCCTCGAGGTTGGCCACGGGCAGCCGGCGGTAGTCCGCGCCCGTGGCGAGCAGCACCGCACGGGCGGCCACACAATGGTCCTCCTCCAGACGCACGACGTGGAGATCGTCGCCGGGTTCCAGCGCGATCGCCCGGTAGGGCGTAGCCGAGCGCGCTCCAAACTTCCGTGCCTGGGTGATCGCCCGGGTGGTCAAATCGCTGCCGCTGATCCCCGCGGGGAAGCCGAGGTAATTCTCGATCCGGCGGGATGTACCGGCCTGGCCGCCCAGCGCGCTGGCCTCGACGATCAGCGTGTCCAGGCCTTCGGAGGCGCCGTAGACGGCCGCGCCCAGACCAGCCGGCCCGGCGCCGACGATCAACAGGTCGACCTCCTCAAGGGGCTTCAGCTCCAGACCGATCCCCAGCGTCCGGGACACGTGACCGTGGCTTGGGTTGCGCAGCTCCGGACCGCCGGGAAGCCGCACCAGCGGCAACTCATCCGCAGTCAGCCCATCGATCAGCGCCCGGTACGCCGGCAGCTCAGTGTCCAGCCAGGTGAACGGCAACCGGTTGCGGCGCACGAAGTCCAGCATCGAACGCGTCGGCGCCGACGCGTGCGGGCCGATGATCTCCACGCCGATTCCCTCGTAAGCCTGCAGCATCTCCCGGCGGGCCACGAAAGCCGACAGGACGGTCTCGCTGAGCGGGCCGTCGTCGTCGAGCAGATCACGCAACTGCTCCCGCTCGACGGCGATGTAGCGCATCGGCTCGGTGACCACCGCGGTCAGATAGACGGTCTGGCCGGACAGCAGACTGATCTCACCCAGGAAGCCCGAGGCGCCATGGCGGACGATCTCCCGTCCGTCGGCGTCGACAACGGCCGCCTCGCCCTCCAAGATGGCGATGAACGGGTAGCGACGGTCTCCTACCTGGTAGAGCATCTCGCCGACATTCGCGGTGCGCTCCTCGCCGAGCGCGGCCAGGCTCTCCAGTTGACCCGGGGACAGCAGCGGCTTGGCTGGGGTTGCGCTCATGGGGCAAGCATGACGAAGCCGTCAAGCCCCACGCAGGTTCAACTGGCCTGGGGGCGCCGGACTACGGCTCCGGCGCCCCCATCCAGGTTCAGCTCACCCGGTGAAAACCGGCGAGGTCGACGCCGTCGTGAACGTGACGTCCTTGCCGTTCACGGTGCCCGCCGAATTCTTGGCCACCAGCCGGAAGTGATACTTCGTCCCGGGCTTGAGGCCCTTGATCACCGCCGCCACGCTTCGGGTGGTGTCACCCGCCTTCAGCGTGTGCTTGCCCGTCTTTGACCCATACGACTTCGAGGTTCCGAACTCGAAGAAGTAAGTGGTCTTCGCGCCGCCGGGCTTGACCGAGCCGTGCAACGTGGCCGACGTGCTCTTCACGCCGCTGGCCTTCTTGGTCGTCACCGTCGGCTTGACAGCCTTGACCTTCACCGCCGTCTTGCCGCTGCTGCCCTGGTGCGTGGTGTCCCCGCCGTACGTCGCCGTGATCGTCGAGGAGCCGACGGTCGAGCCCTTGAACTTCACATGGCAGGTGCTGCTGGTGCTACCGGCCAGCGTGCACGACTTCGACGACAGCTTCCCATGGCCACCTGAGGTGAACTTCACCGACCCGGACGGCAGACCGGCTCCCGTGGTGGTGCCGGAGTTGACAACCGTGGCCGTGCAGGTGCTGGAGCGACCGGCCGACACCGAACCCGGCTTGCACGTCACCGTCGTGGTGGTCGGCTGCTTCCAGGAGATCGTCACGGAAGCCGCTGCGGTCGTGCTCGAGACCGACACGCCGGTGGCGCTGCTCGCGATGAAGCTCAGGCCGGCGCCGCCGCCACCTCCGTTACCGGTGTTACTGGGATTTCCGCAGTCATTTCCGCCTCCGCTACCGGCGCCGCCACCGGCGCCGCCGACCCAACCGGAACCTCCACCGCCACCAGTCTGAGAATTGTTGCCGTCCGCATTTTCGCCCGTTCCGCCGGTTCCGGGCTTCCCTAGACCGCCGGAACCGCCGCAGGTCGGACTGCCGTTCCCGGCGGCGCCCGAAGTGCCGGCAGCAGTCGTCAGGCCTGCGCCGCCGCCAGCTACCCCGGTACCTGAGTCGGTGCCGTTACCGCCTCTGCCGGAGATTCCCGACGTGTCGGAGCTGCCAGCGTTTCCGCCCGCTCCACCGGCTCCCTCGCCACCGCCGCCGGCACCTCCGGCGACGAGCAGACGCGGATCGTTGGACGGGTTAGCCGTGTACGTGCAACCGCTGGCTGAGTTAGAGCACGTTTGCACGGCGGACTCACCACCGCCACTATCGCCGAACGCCGAACCACCGCCGCCGCCGACGGCGCCAACCTCGGCCCAGAGATCGGACGAGGACACGGCCAATGTGCCGGTCACGGACGCAGCTTCGCCCGAAGGGCCGCCATCACCCGTGGCTCCGGCTGCTCCGATCGCCTTTACGGTGACGGAAGTCACCCCCGCCGGAACGAAGAATTGGTGTTCGCCGCTCGTCGTGAACGTGCACGAGGTCGCGGTACTGCTGTTGGCCGTCGGGCAGGCCGCGTTGGCGGCAGACGCTGGGCCGGCCGAGAGCGCCGGAACGGCGGCGACTGATAGTGCGACGGCCAAGCTCAAACTCGCCCGCCGCGCCAAGCCTGGAACGTGAGACATCCCTTGCCCTACCTTTCTGGACATAGGTTCTGTGTCGGCGCCCCGGGCCACCGCTCGCGCGGCAGTCTATACACCCCTGACCTGATGGTCGCCGCTGCCCTGATGATGGCCGCGCTCGCTCCCAGCGCTTGTTTCACAGAATCGTCACCGGACTGCGCCCCCAGCGGCGAACATGGACCTAGATGCCTTTCGTCGAGACTCACTTCCACCTCCTGCCCGGCCTGGACGACGGCCCGGCCGACATGCAGGACGCGATCGAACTCGCCCAGGCCGCGCTGGCCGACGGGACCGGAACGATCATCGCCACCCCGCACGTGCACGAGGCATTCGTGACCGACGTCACCGTGCTGCCCGAGCGAGTGGAGGAGGTGCGCGCGGCCCTGCGCCACGCGGGTGTCCAGGTGAGCGTCCTGTGCGGCGGCGAGCTCGCCCATCCGATGGTGGCACGGCTCACCCACGCCGAGCTCGAGCTGATCGCCCACGGTCCGGCGGGCCGGCGCTGGCTCCTGCTCGAGGCGCCGCTGGATGACTTCGACCCCGGCTTCACCGAGGCGGCCGCCGACCTGCGCCGGCAGGGCTTCGGGCTCGTGATCGCCCACCCGGAGCGGGCCCTGGTCGCCACCCCGGAGGCGTGGCCGATGATCGAGCACGAGCTGTCCGCGGGCGCGCTGGCTCAGGTCAACGCCTGGTCGCTGCTCGGGCGCCATGGCGCTGAGGCCGCAGACCTCGCCGCCGAGATCATCCGGCGGGCCGACCTGTTCCTGCTGGCCTCCGACGCCCACGGCCCGCGGCGGCCGCCCTCGCTCCGGTCTGGCCTTCAGGCACTCGCCTCACTCGGCCACCCCCAGCCCAGGTGGTCCGCTGAAAGGACGCCTCAGAGCCTGCTCCAGCACGGCTTCCCGGTGACGGCTGCCGTGCTGGCGGCCTGACCTGAGCAAGAAATCCCTGCTGGGGACCCGTTTCGCGTACGTTCGCGGGCGTGAAACGACCGGGGGTCATCGTCCTCATCGTCGCGGCAACCCTGATCCTCCCGGCTGAGGCATCCGCCGGAACGCTGACCGGCGTGGGCACCCGCGTGGTAACCCTGCTGCAGAGCGAGCTGACCGCGAGCTTCCACGCAGCCACCGGCAACCGCGTCCAATACACCGTCCTGGGCCCCAGTCAATCGTTCAAGGATGTCGCCCAGGGCGATGACAACTTCGCCGCCCTCGACGCCCCGCTATCGCCAGCTCAGGCCACCACCTGCCCGAGATGCCGCGAGATCCCTCGCTCGGTCACCGGGGTGGGGATCGGTTACCACATCCCCAAGATCGGCAACGGACTGAACCTGACCGGATCGGTCCTGGCCGGCATCTACCTCGGCCAGATCACCAATTGGTCCGACCCAAAGATCAAACACCTCAACCCGCACCGCACGCTCCCGGACCTCAAGATCACGCCTCTGTTCAGCTCGTCCGCCTCCAACGACACGTACGTTCTCACCACCTACCTGTCGGACGTCAGCCATCGCTGGCGATCGTCGATCGGCGCGGGCAGCCAGGTCAGGTTCAAGGCGGGCACCGGAGAGGCCGGCAACACCGGGATCGGCCGGATGATCAGGAAGACATCCGGGGCGATCGGCTACCTGACCACGCCATACCTGTTCACCCAGCCCCAGATCCACGAGGCCCGCGTGCAGAACGCGGCCGGCAACTTCGAGTACCCGAGTACCGACAGCGTGTTCGACGCCGCCAAGCCGGTCACCCGAATCCCCGCCCGCGGCGCCTGGATCATCAATCCGCCCAAGACCCGCCGGCAGGCCTATCCGATCGCCACGTTCAGCAGCTCGCTGGTCCTAGCACACCCCGCGGAGGCCCGCCTGCTCAAGCGCTGGCTGACGTTCTGCATCACCACCGGGCGCTACGCCGGCCTCGGAACCGGCTTCTCCCCGCTGCCTACGAGCGCGCAGCGGGCCGCCAAAGCGGCCATCAAGTCGCTCTAACTTTGCGCTTCCGGTGCGCCGTCTGAAACTGCCGCGATGAAGGCACACGGACCGGGTTTACATGGTCCAGCGAGCAAATCGCACGCCAGCTGGACGCTTTGCTCACCAGACCATGAAAAACCTGGTCGAACGAGCAAATCTGCGTTGGACCGTTCACTTTGCTCGCTGCACCAGGTGCCGCCGCCGAAACGCTCCTGACAGCAACCGCGTTGCGGGCAGGCGGCGCGACCCGCTCGGGATGGCGGCTGTCGCGCCGCTATCTCGTAGCGACGATGCTGCGCCCGGCGCGCTCGGGTCGCGGCAGAACCGCGTGCGCTCGCGCGACCGCCAAAGCTCGCTTCCCCACCGAGCCGTCAGCCGGGGCCACATGCCCCCCGGACACGTGCAGGAGCATCTGCTCAGCCGTGGCCAGCGGCTCGGACTCACCGTCACGCAGCAGCCGGTGGAACACGTGCAGGCGCTTGCCGTCGAACCCCAGCACCTGGGTCTCGACCACCACCCGGTCGCCCGCGAACGCCTGACCCAGATGCGAGAGGTGGGTCTCCACCGTGTAGAAGCTGCCGGTGCCGGCCACATACGTGGCATCGACCCCGATCAGCCGCAGCAGGGCATCGGTCCCGTCCGCGAACAGCTGCAGATAGCGGCTCTCGTGCACGTGGTCGTTGTAGTCCACCCAGGCGGGCGGGATCTCCTGCGCCACGAGCCGGAGCGGCGCATCAGAAAGCTCTGCCCCGGACGTCCCCGCGCCGTCCAGCAGCCCCTGCTCCCAGCGCGCCACGGTGGCGCCTGCCCCGGCATCCACGGCGCGTAGACCCTGCAGCACGGCCACCAGGCAGTCATCCCGCCAGCGCTCGAGCTCGGCCGCTTCCGCACCACCGGCCTGCTCATCGGACTGCTCGGCCAGCTTCTCCACCAGCTCCGGGGTCAGCTCCGGCACGTCCATCAGCTTGGTCCATGGGGCCTGGAGCGCCGGGCCGAACTGGCTCAGGAAGTGGCGCATCCCCGCCTCTCCCCCGGCGATCCGGTAGGTCAGGAACGTGCCCATGAACGCCCAGCGCAGCCCGGCGCCGTAGCGGATCGCGTCGTCCAGCTCCGCCGCCGTGGCCACGTCGTCGTGCACCAGCCACAGGCCCTCGCGCCACAGCGCCTCGAGCAGGCGATCGGCCACGAAACCGTCGATCTCCCGCCGGACGTGCAGCGGGTGCATGCCGAGCGCCTCGTAGATCGCCATCGCCCGCGACACGGCCTCCGCGTCGGTCTGCTCACCGCCGCACACCTCGACCAGCGGCACCAGGTACACCGGATTGAACGGATGACCGACCACGAGCCTGCCCGGGCGCTCCATCGGCTCCTGCATGAGCGTCGGCCGGATCCCCGAGGTGGACGAGCAGATGACCACGTCCTTTTGGGCGGCCTGGCTGGCCGCCCGCAGAAGTTCCCGCTTGATCTCAAGCCGCTCTGGCGCCGATTCCTGCACGAACTCGGCGCCGGCGACCGCCTCGTCGACCGACCCGACGAACGACAGCGAACCCTCGGGCGGCAGCGGCACCATCGTCAGCGACCGGTAGGCGCGGCGTGCGTTGTCCAGCATCTCGTGGACGCGGCGCTGCGCGTCCGGCGCCGGGTCGAACAGCCGCACGTCCACCCCGTTGAGCACGAACCGGGCCGCCCAGCCGCCGCCGATCACCCCACCGCCGAGCAGCCCGACGGCGCCGGGAAGCTCAGACATGCGTGCGCAGCGCGAGCTTGTCTCGAACCTCTGAGGCCCCGAGGACGCGAACGTTCATCGCCTGAAGCAGGGTCACGGCGCGGTCGACCAGATCGGCGTTGGTGGCCAGCCGGCCGCGCTCCAGGTACAGGTTGTCCTCCAGGCCGACCCGGACGTTGCCGCCGACCAGCGGCGCCAGCGCCGCGAACGGAAGCTGCATCCGGCCGATGGCGAAGCTGGAGAAGACGGTCCCGGCGGGCAGGCGCGCCACCATGGCCAGCAGGGTGCCCAGGTCGTCGGGGGCGCCGTAAGGGATCCCCATGCAGAGCTGGATGAGCGGCGGTGTGTCGATCAGCCCCTCGGCGATCAGCTCGTGGACCAGCACCAGGTGCCCGGTGTCGAACACCTCGAGCTCGGGCCGCACGCCCAACTCCTGCACGCGCCGGGCCATCGCGCGCAGCATCTGCGGCGTGTTGACCATCACGTAGTCCCCGCCGGCGGCGAAGTTCATCGAGCCCATGTCCAGCGTGCAGATCTCCGGGCGGAGCTCCTCGACGTGGGCAAGCCGCTCCAGTGCACCGGCCATGTCGGTGCCGTCGCGGTCCGGCGGCAGGGGTGAGTCGGTCCCGCCGAGCACCAGGTCGCCGCCCATTCCGGCCGTCAGGTTGATGACGACGTCGACGTCCGACTCGCGAATCCGTTCCACGACCGCTCGGAACAGGGCCGGGTCGCGGGAGCCCTGGCCGGTGCCGGGATCGCGCACGTGTATATGCACCACGGCCGCACCGGCCCGCGCCGCATCGATCGCGGAGGCGGCGATCTGCTCCGGGGCCACAGGCACATGCTCGCTGCGACCGGCCGTGTCGCCGGCGCCAGTGATCGCGCAGGTGATGAACGCCTCGGTGTTCACGCCTCCACCTCCCGGGCGATGTCGTCCAGGATGTCGTGCCAGTGCAGGTACTGGACGTCGTGTCCGGACTCCTCGAAGCAGCGGAGCATCACATTCGGGCCGAGCGCGGCCTGCCAGGTCCGGGCGTGCTCCATCCCCACCAGCTCATCCAGCCTGCCCCAGTACATATACACGCGCGCGCTGACCCCGCCGAGGTACGGCAGCGTGGCGGTGCTCAGCAGCTCGACCTCGTGGCGCAGCGCGGCGGCCGCCCGGCGGGGATCTCCAAGCGAGCGCCGGCCCTCGGCACGGCAGGCCTCGGCGAACCCCGGGATCGCGTGGACCGGGCTATCTGGCGGGTACTCCCAGAAGCCCTCCGGATCGGCGGCGATCGCCTCGACGTTCCCGAGCAGATCTCCCGCCGCTCCCTGGCCCAGCAACTCGCCCCCCGCGGCCGCCGCGGCCAGATGGACCGAAACGATCCGCTCCGGCACCCGCTCCAGCAGCCGGGCCGCGTATGGGCCGCCGCCCGAGATCGCGACCACGGAGAACCATTCGATGCCCAGCCGGTTCAGCACGTCCAACACGTCGTCGACGGTCTCCTCGAACCCGATCCCGGGCATGAACGGAGTGTCACCGAAGCCGTTGCGCTCGACGGACACGAATCGCAGTCCCAGGCGACGCCGTTGTCCCCGGGCGAACTCCGTCAGGGAGAACGCGCCGGCGCTGGTGCCCAGGCCGCCGAAGAACACGACCGCGGGCCAGCCCGGCTCGCCTGTGTCGAGATAGCGGATGCCCGGCCGGCCGTCCACCTCGAGGACGTGGATCGGGTGCAGGTCGGGCAGTCGTTCAGGCGTCTGCGTCGACACGGGCCAGTGCCCCCTCGATGCTGGGGGTGTTGTCGAGCAGCTGGCGGGTGTAGGGCGCCTCGGGTGCTTGGAAGAGCCGCTCGGTCTGGCCGAGTTCGACGATCCGGCCCTCGGTCATCACGGCCACCCGGTCGGCGATCGTCCTGATCAGGGCGAGGTTGTGGGTGATGAACAGGATGCTCAGCCCCATCTCGGTGCGGAGTTCCCGCAGCAGGTCGACGATCGCCGCCTGGACGGAGACGTCGAGCGCCGAGGTGATCTCGTCGCAGACCAGCAGCTCGGGCTCGGCGGCCAGCGCCCGGGCGATCGCCACGCGCTGGCGCTCACCGCCCGAGAGCTGATCCGGGAAGCGGTTGATCGCCGCGTCCGACAGCGCCACCCGCTCCAGGCAGGCGCTCACCCTGGCGCTCATCTCCTTCCGGGAACCGGGGAAGAACAGCTGCAGCTGGCGGGCCAGGGTCTGGCCGATCGTCCGCCGGGGGTTCAGCGACGCGTACGGATTCTGGAACACGTACTGGATCCGCCGCCGAGCGTCCGAGGAGCGCTGCCGGGAGGAGGTCTCGAGCACCTTGTCGTCCAGCTTCACCTCACCGGTCCAGTCCCGGTGCAGCCCGGCGATGCTCCGGGCGAGTGTCGTCTTGCCCGATCCGGATTCACCGACCAGCGCCAGGCACTCCCCGCGCCCGACCCCGATGTTGACGTCGAACAGGGTGGCGCGCGTCCCGTACTTCGCGTTCAGCGAGGAGATGGTGAGCACCTGCTCGCCGGACATGGTCACGGCGGGCGGACCCGCCTCTCCGGCGGGCAGTGATCCGGCCGTTTCCCGCCAGCGGAAGCAGCGCACGCGGTGCTGGGGCCCGACCTCCTCGGCCGGCGGAAACGCGGTGTGGCACTGCTCGGCCGCCAGATGGCAGCGGTCGGCGAAGAAGCAGCCCTCCGGACGGTGGCCGGGCAGCGGGGCCCGGCCCCGGATCCCGATCACCGCGCGTTTGCCCTGGATGTCCGGCACCGCCCGGAGCAGGCGGGCGGTATAGGGATGGCGGGCCGAGGTGAACAGCTGATCGCGCGTGCCGGCCTCGACCACCCGGCCCGCGTACATGACGGCCACGTGGTCGGCCAGGTCGGCCACCACGGCCAGGTCGTGGCTGACGTACAGGGCGGCCACGTGGTGAGTGCGACACAGGTCGCGGATCGTCTCCAGCACCCGCGCCTGCGTGGTCACATCCAGTCCCGTCGTCGGCTCGTCGCAGACGATCACCTTCGGGCGGCCCGCGAACGCCATCGCGATCGCCACGCGCTGCTGCTGGCCTCCGGACAGCTGGTGGGGGTAGCGCTTGAGGAACTCGTCGTCGTTGGGGAGAGCCACCTCCTCCAGGGCCTCCCGCACGCGGGCGTCCCGGGCCTTGGCGTCCAGCCCGCTGTGGTTCTCCAGCGTCTCGAACAGCTGCGTGCGGATCCGGAGCGCCGGGTTGAGCGCCGTCCCCGGATCCTGTGGGATGTAGGAGACGACGGTGCCCCGGATCCCGCGCAGATCGGCATCCCGCAGCTCCGACAGCGACGTCCCGTCGACCAGCACGGTGCCACCGGTGACGTGGCCGCCGGGGCGGCAGTAACCCAGCAGCGCCATCCCCACCGTGGTCTTGCCGGACCCCGACTCGCCGACCAGCCCGAGCACCTGGCCGGCCGCGATCTCCACCGTGATCTCATCGATGATGTCGCTGTCGGAGCCGCTCAGCGCGATCCGCAGGCCGCGGATGTCCACCGGGACCTTGTTGGTTGCCTGCTCGGCCGTGGTCATGACTCGCTCCGATCCAGTCCGATCGCCGCGCGGGCGATCCCGTCGGTGAACAGGTTGGTGCCGATCGTCAACAGGGCGATCGCCAGCACCGGCAGCACCACCCCCCAGGGCTGCACGGTGAGGGAGACCCGGTTCTCGTTGATCATCAGGCCCCAGTCGGCGTTCGGCGGCTGGAGCCCGAAGCCCAGGAAGCTGAGCCCGGCCACCAGGCCGATCGAATACGTGAGCCGCAGTCCGGTCTCCACCAGCAGAGGACTGGTCACGTTGGGGAGAAGCTCGGAGAACAGGATCCGCCAGCGGCTCTCCCCCACCGCCTCGGCCGCCTTGATGAAGTCCCGCTCCACCACCTGCTGCGCGGCGCCTCGCATCACGCGGGCCACCCGCGGGGCGTGACTGATGCCCACCGTGAGCACCAGCAGCCACAGCTTGGGGCCGAACGCCGAAACCAGAAGCAGCGCGAACACGATCTGGGGGAACGCCAGGAACACGTCAGAGATCCGCATCAGGACCTCGTCCACGACCCCGCCCGCGTAGGCGGCGCTGAGGCCGATGACCAGGCCCAGGACGATGCCGACCACGGTCGAGGCGACCGCCAGGTAGAGCACGCTCAGGCCGCCATGGAGGAAACGGCTCAACACATCGCGGCCGAGATAATCCGTACCGAACAGGGAGTGCGATGACGGTCCCGAGTTCGGAATGCCAATGAACGCGGTCGGCGAATGGGGTGCGAACAGCGGGCCCAGTAGCGCGATCAGGACCATCGCCACCATCAGGCCCAGGCCGACCCTCGTCCGGGTCAGGCGCATCGCCGTGGCCAGCGTGGCCAGCCACTGGCGCTGGCGCAACCGCTGCGAGGTCGGCGACGGCGGTGGAACGTCCGGGACCGGACCGGCCGCGAGCCCTGGGTCTATCGCTCCGGTGCTCATCGTCCCGCCGTCCTCAGACGCGGGGTGACGAGGATCGTGATCAGGTCGGCGCCCAGGTTCAGCACCACGTAGACGGCGGCGATGATCACCGTGAGCGCCTGCACCGTGGGAATATCCCGATTGCCCACCGCGTCAACCAGCGCCGCTCCGACGCCGGGGAATGTAAACACGAACTCGACGATCACCACCCCGCCGGCCATCCAGGCGAGCTGGAGGGCGGACACCTGGATCGCCGGGACGATCGCGTTGGGCAGCGCATGGCGGAGCATCACCGTCCGCTCCGGCAGGCCCTTCAGGCGGGCCATCGTCACATAATCGCTCTCCAGCACCTCCACCATCGAGCCGCGCATGATCCGGCTGATATACGGCGTCACCGCCAGGATCAGCGTCAACGCGGGCAGGATCACGTCGTTGATGTGCTGCCAGGCATGCTGCCCCGGCGGGATCAGCGAGACCGCCGGGAGCAGATGGAAGACCGAGATCGCGAACACGAGCACCAGCACGATGCCGATCACGAACTCCGGGAGCGCGGCGAAGATCAGCGAGATCATCGAGCCGACGTAGTCGGGGATCTTGTCGCGCTTGATCGCCATCCAGCAGCCCAGCCCGATCGACAGCGGGATCGCGATCAGCGCCGAGATCAAAACCAGGAACGCCGAATTCGCGATCCGGCCCGACAGCAGTGTGCTGACCGGCTGCTGAGTCGCCGCCGATGTGCCGAGGTTGCCGGTCACGATCCCTCCCAGCCAATGGCCGAATTGCGAGACCAGCGACTCGTTGAGGTGAAGCTGCCGGGTCAGAGCCGCCACCCGGGACGGCGTGGCCGTCTTGCCGAGGATCGCCGTGGCGGCATTCCCCGGCAGAGCCTGGGTGGCCGCGAACACGATCACCGACACCAAAAACAGCGTCAGCAGGCCGAGAATCACCCGCCGCACAATGAACTTGGTCATGTTCTCCTCCCCACTTTCACACCTCGCTCACGACTCGCTCGGCTCGCTCCAGCCAGCTGGGCGAGATCTCCACACCCCATCCGGGGCCGTCTGGCACTGACACACATCCATCCTCCACGGCCAGGGCGGGCGAGAACAGCCCCGTCTGCCATGGGTAGTACTCGTCGGGCTCGATCGAGTACTCGAGGTAGGGGCCGGCATTGGGGATCGCCGCCAGCAGGTGGAGCGTGAACACGGTGACCAGCGTCAGGTTGGCCGAGTGGGGCATGCACGGGATGTCCGCCCCCTCGGCCATCTGGGCCACCGCCAGCGCGCGGCTCAGCCCGCCGACGTAGCAGACGTCCGGCTGGACCACGTCCACGGCATGCATGGCGATCATTCGCCGCCAGGTGGGCAGCTCGCAGTCCTGCTCACCGCCCGTGACGTCCATGTCGAGGGCCTCGGCCACCTCGGCGGTCCACTCCAGCTCCCAGTACGGGCAGGGCTCCTCGAAGTGCACGACCCCGTGGTCCTGGAGAAACCGCCCGACCTCGATCGCGTGGTCCGGCGTGTAACAGGAGTTGGCATCCACCAGCAGGTCCACCTCATCCCCCAGCGCCTCGCGCACGGCTGGCACGATCGCCTCGGTCCGGCCCGGCCACTCGTCCTCGTTGTGGCCCACCTCACTGCCGATCCGGAACTTGAACGCGCTGAAACCGTCCCGCTCCCGCAGTTCTGCGAATCGCCGCGCTTCCTGGTCAGGCGAGATGTCGCGCCGCATGCTCGAGGCATAGGCCCGGATCGCCCGCGGCTGGCCGCCCAGCAGCTCGCACACGCTGAGGTTCTCCGCCCGGCCCCGCAGGTCCCACAGAGCGGTGTCCAGGCCACCCAGGGCCCGGAACAGGTACGAGCCGGGAAACTTGTGCTCGCGCTCGGGAATCGAGGTGATCAGGCCACCGATGTCCAGCGCGTCGGCGCCAAGCGCGTGCGGCGCCACCTGCCGGTGGAGCACCGCCGCACTGAGGTCGGCGTTGTAGGGCGCAAGCTGACCCCAGCCCTCGTTTCCGTCGTCAGCTCGCACCCTCACAACAGCCACATCCCGGTTGCTGTAGGTCTCGATCGCCTTGATCCTCACCCGATCCCGCTCGCCATCTAGGCCGTGAAGCCGATGTCCTTGAGCGCCGGGCCGAGCAGGAACGTGGCCTGCAAACCGGCCGGGATGCCCCCGACCTTCGAGCTCGCCCCAGCGGTGAAGTTGGGGAAGAAGGCGATCACGTAACCGCCCTCGTTGTACTCGAGCGTCTGGGCCTCGTGGATCAGCTCGTAGCGCTTGGAGGCGTTCACCTCAGCTCGCGCCTGCGCGATCAGCTTCTTGAATTGCGCGTTGTCCCAATGCGTCTCGTTGAACGGCGAGTTGGGCAGGCTTCCCTGAGCCACCTGTGACAGGTAGCGGCGCGGGCCCCAGAAGTCCATGGCGAACGTGTACTTCAGGTAATTGGATCCGTAGAACGTCGTGGACTTGTCCAGGTTGACCGTGACGCCGGCCGCCTTGGCCTGCTGGGCGAACACCTGAGACTCCTCCGGGACACCGGCCAGGATGTCCCCGGTGACGAGCGTCACGGTGAGGCTCTCGCGACCCGCCGCCTTGAGCAGCGACTTGGCCTGCTCGATGTCCTGGTGGCGCTGGGGCAGCGACGTGTCGTAGGCCGGGTCGAAGCGCCCGTACAGGTCGTTCCCGGCCTGCCCGTGCCCACTCAGCACCTGCTCCACCATCTGCGGGCGGTTGACGATCAGGCGCATGGCCTGGCGCACGCGGACGTCGTTGAATGGTGCCTGGTCGACGCGCATCGTGATCGGGAGCCAGCCGCCGGCCGGGTTGTTGATCACCGAGGCGTTGCCGTTGCTCTGGACCTGCGGGAGCAGCTCGGTCGGGACCGTGTCGGCGATGTCGATCTGACCTGCCAGCAACGCGTTGACCCGCGCGGTGTCATCGGTGAAGTCGATGATCGTCAGCTGGTCGGCGTACGGCCGGCCGGACTGCCAGTAGTTCGGGTTCTTCACGAACACGCTCTGCTGCCCAGGCGAGAAGCTCTGGTACTTCCACGCCGCCGTGCCGACCGGGCTCTTCGGGTTGTAGTTGGTCGGGACGATGTTGTTGAAGTACTGCCCGATGTCGTCGACGAAGCCCGCATTGGCGAATTGCAGGGGGACCCGCACCGTCCTCGAGTCCATCTTCTTCATGCCCTTGGTGTTGACGTAGCCGATCGAGGCGGCGCCGGTCCCCGGGCTCTTCGGGTTGATGATCCGGTTGATTGAGAAGATCACGTCGTCGGCCGTGACCGTCTGGCCGTTGGTGAACTCGATGCCCGAGCGCAGCCGGATGTCCCACAGGGCGGCGTTGCCGTTGACGGGCTCGATCGACTCGGCCAGCACCATCTGCGTGCCCTTGAAGTCGGCCGTCGGAGCGGCCAGCGGCTCATACAGGGCCGAGATGCGCACGATGTCGGTATCCGCGATCGCGTTGTGGGCGTCGATCACGTCCTTGGCACTGCCGCCGGTCGCACCGACGCGCAGGTTGCCGCCGGACTTCAGCTTGGCGGTGCTTGTGCCGCCGCCGCTGGTGGTCGAGCCGCCTCCGCCGCTGGAGCCTCCGCAGGCGGCCAGCAGGCTCGGCGTGCCGAGCAGAGCGGCGCCGCCGGCGGCGCGCTTGAGCAGGTCCTTGCGGGTGATGCCCGCCTGGTCCGGTGGTCGATTCTCACGTTCGTTCGACATTTGCGTTCCTCTCTCTCCCTCTCGGTTTGGCAAGTCGCCCGGGGCTTCGGCCGGGCGTCGTGGTGCTGGTGGCCCCGGGCGCGAGCCCGGGTGTCATCGTGCAGTGCGTGAGTCGCTTCAGCCGGCGGCCACCTCCGAACCGTCGAACACCACCACCTGGCGCGCCTCGGTGCCGGCTCGCAGCCGGTCGAATGCCTCGTTCAGGTCCGTCAGTCCGATCCGCCGGCTGACCAGTTCGTCCAGCCGGAGCTGTCCGTTCAAGTAGAGCGTGACCATCGCCGGGATGTCACGGGATGGCGATGAGCTCCCCAGGTAGCACCCGCCGATCCGCTTCTCCTCGATCAGCGGTCCCGCGTCGAGCGTCAGCTTCGTGCCGCCCGGCAGGGTCCCGATAACGGTGACCAATCCGCCCACCGCCAGCGACTGCCAGGCCTGCTCGATCGTCTCCTTGCGCCCGGCTGCCTCGAATGCGTGGTCGACGCCTTTCCTGTCGGTGAGCTCTCTGATGGCTTCGGGGACGTCGACGTGTTCCGTCGGGTTGATCGTGTGGGTGGCGCCGACGGCCCGGGCGAGCCCCAGCTTGTTCGGCTGCACGTCGACGGCGATGATCTGCTCGGCGCCGGCGACCCGGGCCCCCTGGACGGCGCTCAACCCGACGCCCCCGCACCCGAACACCGCCACCCGGTCCCCGGGCTCCACCCCGGCGGTGCGGCGCACGGCGCCGAAGCCGGTGAGCACGGCACAGCCGATCAGAGCCGCCCGGTCCAGCGGGATGACCGGGTCGATCTTGACGACGCTGGATTCCCCGAGCACCGCGTACTCGGCAAACGACGAGACGGTGAGAAAGTGGTTGAGCCGCTGCTCGCCGTCTCTCAGCCGGCTCGAGCCCTCGAGCAGGTTGCCCTGGCTCATCGCGTCGGCGGCGCGGACGCAGTGGTTGGGCCTTGCTCGCAGGCAGTTCACGCAGCGCCCGCACGAGGGGAGGATGGTGATCACCACCCGGTCTCCGGGTTCGACGGTGTCCACGGCGTCTCCGATGGCCTCCACCACCCCGGCCGCCTCGTGACCGAGGACGGCGGGGAACGGGACCAGCGTCCGCTTGCCGTCCAACGCGTTCAGGTCACTGGCGCAGAGGCCCGAACCGCCGATCCTCACCAGGACCTCGCCGGCTTGGGGCTCGGCGAGGTCCACGTCGCGCACCTCGACGGGCTGCGACGGTCCTGGCAGGACGGCCGCCTTCATGCGCACGACGACTCCCTCTTGATCACAGCGACCGGCCTCACACCGGCTCCCTGATCGGGCGTGTGCGGGCCATCCGCTGCAGCTCGGTGGCGATCAGCTGCGCGGATAACCGGAGATGCTGGCGGATCTTGTCGTCCGTGTCCGGATCTCGGTCGGCGATCGCGTCGTACAGGATGCGGTGGTCGCCGGCGTAATCGGTCAGCGGGTAGACCGGCTGGTGGTGCATGAGCATCTGCGCCTCGGCGGCCAGTGTCTCGTGGGCCCGGGTGAGGCGTGGGCTGTCGGCCAGGGCGACCATCTCGCGGTGGAAGTCCAGGTCGGCCGCCACCAGCTCGGTGCCGGCGGGCAGGCGGTCCGGCGTGCTCGCGGCCGCCAGGATGACCCGGCGGAGTCTCGTCTCCAGGCCGCTGAGATCGAGCTCCGTCCCCCGCTCGAACGCGTGCCGTACCGCCGTCACCTCGATCGCCTCGCGGGCCAGGTACACGTCGAACGCCTCGTGCTGGCTGATCGAGCGCACGAATGCGCCCCGGTGGGGACGGTACTCCACAAGTCCCTCTCCGATCAGGTGGCGGACCGCCTCGCGGACGCTGCTGCGGCCAGTGCCCATCACCTTGGCCAACGAGGCCTCCCGCAGGGGCTCGTTGGCGCCGATCCGGCCCGTGATGATCGCCGTGCGAAGCTCAACGATCACGTGTTCCGTGGTCGATCGCCGTTGAACGGCACTGAGGCCCCAGGGGCTGTCGCTTGACACGAGACACCCGCTCCTTGTAGGAGAACCTACGTTCAGACAATCTGAAAAGTCAAGAGCAAATGGATGAAGAATTGGTTGCGAAACGCACAAAGTCCCGCAATGTCCTGATTTTGATGGCCGATCAGCTGGCCGCCCAGTGGCTGCCCGTGTATGGGTTCGGCGCCGTGCACGCGCCGCGGATCCGGGAAATGGCCTCCCACGGGGTCGTGTTCGACGCCGCCTATTGCCCGTTTCCGCTGTGCGCCCCGTCCCGAGGGGCGATGCTGACCGGCCGCCATGCCTCGCGGATCGGCGTCTATGACAACGCCGCCGAGATGCCGGCCACGGTCCCCACCCTGGTCCACCACCTCCGCGGCGCCGGGTATCGGACCCTGCTATCCGGAAAGATGCACTTCGTCGGACCCGACCAGCTGCACGGGTTCGAGAGGCGGCTGACCACCGACATCTACCCGGCCGGCGCCGACTGGGTGCCCGACTGGCAGCGGGACATCTCGGACACGCTGCCCTGGTACCACACGATGGAAAGTGTCCTCACGCCCGGGCGCTGCGTGGCCAGCATGCAGACCGACTACGACGACGAGGTCTGCTTCCAGGCCGTCCGGGCGGTGCGCGACCTGGCCCGCCATGGCGACGGGGATCCGTTCCTGCTCGTCGCCTCGTTCACCAACCCGCACGACCCGTGGGAGATCCCGGGGCGGTACTGGGACCTGTACGAGGAGGCGTCTGTTGCGCTGCCGAGCGTTCCCGCTCTGGCCGACGAGCAGCTTGATCCTCACAGCCGGCGGCTGCGGGCGATGTGTGGCGCCAACCGGGTGGCACTGAGCGACGACCAGATCCGCCGCGCTCGCCATGGCTACTACGCGGCGATCAGCTACCTGGACGAGCGGATCGGGGAGATCCTCGATGCCCTGCGGGAGACCGGCCTCGACGAGTCGACCTGGATCGTTCTGACCGCGGACCACGGCGAGTTCCTGGGCGAACGAGGCCTCTGGTACAAGATGTCGTTCCTCGATCCCTCGGCCCGGGTGCCCCTGATCATCCGCCCGCCTGGACGAGGTGTCGCGCGCCGGGTCTGTGCGCCGGTGTCACTGCTCGATCTCGCTCCGACGCTGCTGGAGCTGGCGGGCGTCGCGGCCGCGGCGGACATGGATGGAACGAGCCTCATACCGCTGTTTGACGGCGTGGCACCAGAGCGGCCGCCGGTGATCTGCGAGTACCACGCCGAAGGGGTGACGGCGCCTGCGGCCATGATCCGTCAGGGCGCGCTGAAGCTGATCGTCTGCGAGACCGACCCCGACCAGCTGTACGACCTCTCGAACGATCCGGCCGAGCTGACGAACCTGGCCGGCGACCCTTCGTACGCGGATGTGGTGGCCGGGCTGCGGGTCGAGCTGGGACGCCGGCTCGACCTGGGCGCGATCCGCGAGCGGGTGCTGGCCAGCCAGCACGACCGGCGGCTCGTCGAGCGCGGGCTGGCCCGGGGAGCCCACACGTCGTGGGACTACGAGCCACGCGTCGACGCCTCCATGCAGTACGTCCGCGCCCGCTCGGATCTGTACGAGCTGCAGCGCCAGGCGCGCATGGAGACCCCGGACGGCGGGGGGCCCTGACCTGGTGGGGCGAGCAAACCGCGCACGGCATGGGCGATTTGCTCGCCCGACCATGAAAAACCTGGTGCGGCGAGCAAATCAGCGCGTTGCCGGACGATTTGCTCGCTGGAACAGGTGTTGAGCCCTGTGCCAACGATGGTCTCAGGCTCAGGCGAGCGCCGGCTCGTGCAGGTGGTGGCGGCGGCTGATCAGCCAGAACGCCGCCAGCACTCCCGGCACGATTGCGGCCAGAAAGCCGATCCCCGGACCGCCATGGCCGGCCAGCTGGCCGGCCAACAGGGGGGCCAGCACCAGCCCAACCGCCCAGGCCGAGTTGAGCAGTCCGATGACCGACCCCCGGGCGATGCCGGCCTCGGCCGCCGAGCGGGTGGCCAGCGGGAACGCGATCGTGCTGATCATCGCTCGCGGAACCGTCGAGACGAACAGCACGCCGACGAGCACCATGGGAGCCACATCCAGACTCGCCGGGAGCAGCGACAGCGAGAGGACCAGGCTGGCGGTGCTCGCCGCGCCGAGCGTGAACAGGCGCCGGGTGCGGGTCACGCTGCCGCTGGCGATCACGTACAAGATCGCGGCGATCGAGAAGACGACGCCGGTGGCCGCCGTGGAGATCCCCGCCCGGTGCAGGTCGAGCGGCACCAGCAGCTGCGTCACGCCGTTGACCGCGCCCACCACCCCGAGCGCCACGGCGCCCACGAAGATGCCCGGATAGCGGGGCGCCTCCAGGGCCATGGCGCGCACCGAGTCGCGGGCCGGAGCGGCCGTTGCCGGCCCCTTGGGTTGCCGGCCCAGAACCACCGTGGCGATAGCAGCGGCGATCGTGACCAGGACGAACGGCGCCGACAGGCCGACGAGTTGGGCCATGACTCCGCCGAGCCCCGGGCCGATTGCCAGTCCGGCGGCCGAACTGGTGGCCACGGCACCGAGCGAGCGGCCTCCGGTCTCGTGGGGATCCGTATCGGCCAGCCAGGCGGTCGCGGTGGTCCAGACGATCCCGTAGGCCAGCCCGAACATCAGCCGCCCGACGATCAGCGCCGCCGGGGTGAGGAGGGCCTGAGAGGCGGCGCCGGCCGTGAGGAGCACGGTCGCGGCAACGGTGACCGGCTTGGCGCCGAACCGGTCGGCGATCAGTCCTGCGGGGGCAGAGATGGCCAGCGTGGCCACGCCGGGCGCCGCGATCAGGAAGGCGCCGACCGCGCTGCTCAGGTGGTGCAGGTGCGAGAGCTCGGGGAGCAGCGGGACGAGCGCCGTCTGGGCGGCCGACGCCAGCAGCAGAATGCCGTGGACAGCGACAACGAGCGGCCGGGGCCGGTGGGAGAGCAGAGAGCTGAGCTTTCGCACTCTCCGAATGTAGGTGCGTGATCTCGCTCGTAGAATGAGAGTATGGGACCTGAACGATCAGCCAGATCTATCGTAAATCGCGTGGAGTTGCGGGAGCTCCGAGCGCTCGTCGCGGTGGCGGATGAGGGCTCGTTCCGCGGGGGAGCGGTGGCGCTGGGCTACACGCAATCCGCGGTGTCGCATCAGATCGCCGAGTTGGAGCGCGTGACCAGTTCGACGCTGTTCACCCGTCCCGGCGGACGCGGACGCATCGCCCTGACGCCGGAGGGGGAGGCCGCGTACCGGCACGCCCGCCGGGCGCTGGCCGAGGTCGACGCGCTGAACGCCTCGGTGTCGGCCGCCCGCCGGGGCGAGCGGCTGACCGTCAGAGTGGGCGTCTTCCAGACGGCCGCCGCCGAGCTGTTGCCGACCGCGCTGCGCCTGCTGCGCGACGAGTGGCCCGGCATCGAGGTTGTGCTGACCCAGACCGACGAGGACCCCCGGACCGTCGAGTGGCTGGCCCAGGGTCGGCTGGACCTTGCCCTCACGCTCAACCAGCAGCCCGACGAGCGCGTCGAGGTGGTCCCGCTGTTCGAGGACCCGTGGGTGATCCTCACCCGCAGAGACAGCGAGATTGCCGCGGCAGAGCGTCCGTCGTTCGAGCTCCTGGACGGTGCGGACGTGGTGGCCTGGACCCACAGGTGGGCGATTCAGTCCGAGCTCGAGACCGCCTGGCGCCGCAGCGGTATCCGGCCCAGGGTCATCTACCGAACCGACGACAACCTGGCGCTGCAGCGGCTGGTGGCGGCGGGCCTGGGCGACGCATGCATCGGGCGGCTGGCCGCCGAACGGGCGGTGGAGTCCTCGCTGACCTGGCTACAGCCGCGCGAGAGCCTGACGCCTCGCCTGATCTCCCTGTGTCACCCGCGTCGCCGGGAGCTGGCCGAAGCGGCCGACGCGCTGAGCTCGGCCCTGCGGGCGCAGTTCGCCCGCTGATCCAGGGCCGCCTGCGGGTGGTCGGTGATCACTCCCGCCACCTTCGGGTTCGTCAGCAGGCGATCGACCCGAGTGCTGGTGTTCACCGTCCAGACCAGGCACGGATGCTCGGTGCGCGCCAGCACACCCGTGTTGAGGAGCAGGTGGTGAATGACGAGCACGTCGGCCCGAGCCCGCTTCAAGCGCCCGGCGGGGAACAGCTCGGTGGCGCTGCGGTACCGGCCGACCAGCAGACCCGTGGTCAGCGTGGGTTCGAGTTCCTTGGCCTCGCGCACAACGTCGTCGTGGAAGGAGGTGAGCAGGGCGTTCTCGACGCCGTTGCGTCGGAGCAGGGGAAGGACCTCGGAAACGTATCCCGGTTCCTTGAGCTCGACGTCGACGCCGATCCGTCCCCGGGCCAACTCCAGCACCTCCTCCAGCAGCGGCGTCTGGGCTCTGCCGTCCGACAGGGCCGCGGCGCGGACGGCATTGAGCGGCATCCCATCGCGCGACGGATCGTGGTGCACGACCAGGCGGCCATCTCCGGTCTGGCGCACGTCGAACTCGATCATGTCGGCGCCCATCTGGATCGCCGACTCGAACGCGTCCAGCGTGTTCTCGGCCACCTCCCCCCAGGCACCGCGATGCGCGAGTATCGCCGTCGCCTCCGGCGGCGTCGTGCGTTCCCAAGTGCGTGAGAGCCCGGTCAGGTTCCCGCCCACGGCGCGCAGTATGGCGGGCGATGCGGCGGATGCCTGGTTTCCGCTCATGGTGGGGTTGACGCTTCCGGGCCGGTCGACCTTCCCGGTCAGGTCTGCTGCGGAGTGAGCACCACCTTCATCGCCTCCTCCCGCTGAGCCAGCTCGATCCCACGCTGCGCCTCCTCCAGGGGGAGGCGATCGGAGACGACCCGGTCAAGCGGCAGACGATCGAGGTTCTTCGCCATCAGCTGCATGGCGGGCACGTAGGCCTCGGCGGTCTCTCCCCCGATCCCGAGCACGGTCACGTTGCGGGTGCAGATGTCTGAGTTGGGGTTGATCTGCACCGGGCCCATGTCTACGAATGCGCCGGCCTCGACCACGGTGCCTCCGACCCTCACCATGCGCAGGCTGTTCACGAAGGTCTCCGGCACCCCGCTGCAGTCAAGGACGATGTCGGCTCCGCGCCCGCCCGTGCAGTCGCGCACCCGAGCCACGAGCTCGGCTGCCTCGAGCGCGGTGGCATCGAGCAGGGTGTCCGCCCCGAAGTCCACGGCCCGCTCCAGGCGAGATCGGAGTCTGTCGATGGCGATCAGGCTTCCCGCTCCCATCAGCCGCGCCTTGATCAGATGGCACATCCCCAGCGGGCCCATTCCGTAGACGACCACCGTCTCGCCGAAGCTGTCGCTCAATCGCCGCGCCCGATCGAAGCCATGGGTCACCGCCATCGGCTCGGTCAGCACCGCCACCTCGTCCGGGAGCGCGTCGGGTACCCGAAACACGCGGGTGCCGGGCACCAGGTACATGTACTCGCTCCATCCGCCGAACAGATATGGAGGGCGGGTGCAATTGAGGCTGTTGCCGTAGTCCTGGAGCGACTCACACATGTAGTAGGGAAATGTGTTCCGGCAGTACCAGCAGCGCCCGCAGTTCACGTTTGCCGCGGGCACCACGCGGTCGCCCGGATGTAAAGGTTTTCCCTGGCTGTCCAGGACCTCCCCGCCCGTGGCGGCAATGCGCCCGACGTTCTCGTGGCCGCAGATCAGCGGGTACTCGATCTGGCGCTCGTGCGGAGTCCCGGCGTACTGCATCGTCTCGCCGCGGAAGGTGTGCTTGTCGGTGCCGCAGATGCCGGACATCGACATCTCCAGGAGCACGGCTCCCGGCTCCGGCTCAGGTAGCGGGAAGCGCTCCACCGCGATCTGCCCAGGGCGGGACATCACGGCGGCCCTGACTGTTCGGCTCACGGCCAGGGCCAGTCCTCGCCCACCGCCAGAGGACGCTCCTGCACGGCACTCGCCCGGGCGGCGACGCCGATCTCCACGGCATGTCGATCGCTCTCCAGGGTGGCCGCTTCAGCGCGAGAGGGGGCCGAGCCCGCGCACCGGTCGAGGAAATCGGCGAGCTCGGCCTCGAACGCGTGACGAAAACGGTCCCGGTAGTCGACGGGAAAGCGGCTCGCGTCGCGTGCGTCCAGCGTGTTCACACCGTCGCTCGCGCCGGCACCGTCGCCGACGAAGATGGAGCCCTCGGTGCCGACGATCTCGGTGCGGATGTCATGCCCGAACGCGCACGTGCGCGAGATGTGCGTGGCCGCGAGTCCGCCGCCGTCGAAGCTTACGGTCACCACGGCGTTGTCCATATCTCCCACCGCCAGCAGCTCCGGATGCACCAGCGCCTGCCGGTTCGCGGCCGCCCGCACCGGCCGCTGCCCCAGGATCCAGCACGCGATGTCGTAGTCGTGCACCGCCATGTCGAGCAGGAATCCGCCCGTGTCGGCCGGATCCTCGCCCGGCGGAAATTCGGTGTCCCGGCTGATCGTCAGGACGAGCAGCGGCTGCCCGATGTCGCCCGCGGCGACCCGGCGGCGAGCCTCGCGGAAGAGCGGGTCGAAGCGGCGCATGTACCCGACCTGCAGCAGGCTGCCGTCGGCCGCCTGCGCGGCGGCACGAAGTCGGTCGTGATCGCCCAGCGTCGTCGCCCCCGGTTTCTCGAGCAGGACATGCCGGCCGGCCTCCAGCAGTGGCACCGCGTAGCGCACGTGCTCCCGGGCCCGGCAACAGAGGACCACGGCATCCACGTCCTCCGCCGCGGCCAGCTCCTCATGCGAGCACGGTCTCACCTCCGGACCGAACGAGCGGGCGACTTCGGCGGCCCGCTCCGCCGTCGCGCTGGCCACCGCCACCAACTCGGCGCCGGGATGCTGTACGACGTGGCCGGCACGCATGAGCCCGATCCCGCCGAGGCCGGCCACGGCCACCCGCAGGGGACGCTCACCACTCATGAGTCACACATCGATCATGCGCGCCGGGCGCGTTCGTAACGCCGCAGCGAATCGAGCTGCTCCTCGACCTTTATGAAGGCTGCGGCCAGACGGCTCATGGCCTCGCGGTCCTCATCGATCCAGTTCCAGCTCATCTCGAGTGACCGCTCGACCTTGGCGTCGCAGCCGGGCAGCTCCACGTCGGCGTAATCGACCTGTGCCTTCGCCAGGTTCTCGGCCCACATCGTCTGCGGTGCCTGAGTCCCCGGTCGCAGCCGCTCCAGACGGTGAAGCGGCACCTGGACGTAGGCGAATGCGGGCACCCCCTCGGCCTGCAGCGCGGCGAGATACGTCTCCCTGGACACCCCGGCATGCTCCGGGACGAAGTTGAGCGAGACCATGTGGTAGACGGGGTCTCCGTCCGGATAGTCGGGCACGGCCACGCTACGGACGCCGGCGATCGCCTCGACGAACCAGTCTCGGTTCTGGGTTCGGTGCGCGTTCTCCTCATCAAGCTTGGCCAGCTGGTGGACGAGCAGGATCGCGTTCAGGACGCTCACCCGGTAGGTGAGGTGGAGGGAGTCGATGTACGGACGCAGGTCCGAGGGAAAGCCTTCCTCGTCGGCCCGCCCGGCGTGCTCGGTCCCGCCCGCGTGCTGGCAGCTGATCACCGCGTTCCAGTACACGTCGTGGCGCCGGGTCACCAGGTACCCAGCCTCACTGGTGGCCAGCAGCTTCCCACCCATGCAGGAGAACCCGGCCGCGTCACCGAAGCCGCCCACCCGCACCCCGCGGTGCCTGGCACCGTGCGCCTGGCTGCCGTCCTCAATGAGGGCGAGGCCGTGGGCATCGGCGATCTCCCGGAGCGCCGTCATGTTGGCGGGCTGGCCGTAGATGTGGGTGACCAGGATCGCCTCGGTCCCCGGCCCGATCGCCTCCCGCACGGAGTCCGGGTCCAGCAGCCCGGTCTCGGGGTCGACATCGGCAAACACGGGGAGCGCGTTGTTGTAGAGGATCGGGGATGTCGAGGCACCCCAGGTGTAGGGCGTGGTGATGACCTCGGCGCCCCTGGTGATCTGCAGGCCGATCAACGCGGCGTGCAGCGACGCGTGCCCGGAGGAGGTGGTCAGACAGTGCTCGACGCCATGCCATTCCGCGATCGCCCGCTCGGCTGCGTCGAGCCACGGATGCGCCCGTCCCAGGCCGACCATGTCGCCCTCGCGCAAGACCTCGTCGATGTCCCGGCGGGCCTCCGTCGTGAACCGGGGGTAATGCGGTTTCCGCGGGACGCCGGCGGGCATTCCTCCGAGCAGAGCGAGCTCGGCACCGGCCCCGACGGAGGATCCCGACCCATACGCGCCTGCGGTGCTCACGACGTCGCCAGTGTAAACGATTCCATGATCGGACTGCCGACGTTGAGCAAGTAGTTAAACCGCATTGACACACGGCCCGGCCGCCTGTTATAAGCGCACAGGATCTGGACATGAAATACGATTTCATATTTGGATTTGACTGGCGCGGGGACGCCGTCGGGCTGCGACGGGGGCCTGGCTGACGATGCACCTCCGCGCCCGGATCCGGTCGAGCGAGCCCACGATTGGCACGTTCATGAACCTCGGATCGGTACTGGCCGCGGAGGTATGCGCACTGGCCGGTTTCGACTGGCTGGTCGTCGATCTGGAACACGGAGGGGGCGGCGAGGAATCCCTGGTCGGGCAGATACTGGCCGCGGGGATCCATCAGGTGCCAGTCATCACCCGGGTGGAGAGCGCGGAGCGGATCCGCGCAGGTCGCGTCCTCGACCTGGGCGCGGCCGGCGTGATGTTCCCCCGTCTGGATAGTGCCGAGGAGGTGGCCGGGGCGATCCGTCACCTCCGCTATCCCCCCGACGGGCACCGTGGCGTGGCCACCTACAACCGAGCCTGCGGCTTCGGTCAGCGGACCGAAGCCCTGGAAACCGCCAATCAGCACGTCGTCGGGATCGTTCAGATCGAGAGCGCCGCCGCGCTGGCCGAGGTGGAGGAGATCGCGCAGATCCCCGGAGTGGATGTGCTCTTCCTGGGGCCGGCCGACCTGTCGCACTCCCTCGGTGTCCCGGGCCGGCTCGATGCGCCCGTGTTCCGCGCGGCCCTGGCGCGCGTCGCAGCGGCCGCGCGGTCGGCCGGCATCTCGGCGGGCATCCTGGCTCCCGACCGCGAGCGAGCCCAGGCGTACCTGGACCAGGGGTTCCGCTTCCTGGCCATCGCATCAGATTCAGCTCTTCTGAGCGTGTCGGCTCGAGCGGCAGCAGCCCGCATGTCCGCGCTGAGCCAGGCGGTGAGCACCGGATGAGCCTGGCCTCCGTGGATGTCAAGAGCCGGTATTCGGCACCTGCGGCCGGGTGCGCGGCCGACGTCCTCCTGGCCCTGGCGCGCACGGGCTCGGCCCTGTCCGTCGGCGAGCTGGCCACGCACACCCGGAGCACGAAATCGCTCGTCTACCGCGTTCTGGCTGAACTCGAGCGACGCCGGTACGTGACCAAGCTCGACGACGGCAGCTACTCGCTGGGCCTGGCCACCGTGGAGCTGGGCGGCGCCTTCACCGTGCAAATGCCGCTGATGGCCTCGATGCGCCGGGTGTGTCGCTGGCTGGCCGACCTGACCGAGGAGACGGTCAATTTGGGGATCCTCCAGGGCGACCACGTGCTCTACCTGATGCGCGAGGAGGGTGGACGCTCGGTCTACGCACTCTCGTTCGTCGGAAAGCTCCTACCGGCCAACGCGGTCGCGCTCGGCAAGGCACTACTGGCCGTCCAACCTCCCGAAGGCGTGAGGGAGATCTTCGCCGAGCAACTCGAGTCCGACGGCCAGCTCGCCGCCCTCACCGAGAACACGATCATCAGCCTGGAGAAGCTCGGCGAGGACCTGGAGCGGACGCGCGAGCGCGGCTATGCAGAGGAGCACGGTGAGGCCGTCGCCGGCCGGTGCTGCATGGCCATCACCGTTCCGTTCGGGACCCGCTCGCACACGACCGTGGGCATCGGCGTGTCCATGGACGCCACCCGGCGAGACGAACTGCATGACGTCGTGCTCACCGGACTGCGGGAGGCACGGGACCAGATCGCCCGCGAGGTCAGTGGCCGCGCGGCGATCGGTGAGCAGGCATCACGGACCGAGCTGTTGATCGGAGGAATGACAAATTGGTGACGGCCGAAATGGCGCCATCCAAATCAGAGGCGGATGCCCGCGTGCCGGCCATCGCCTTCAGCGGCGTGCGCAAGGAGTACGGGTCTCAGGCGGCGGTGGAGCGTCTGGACCTGGAGATCCGCGAGGGTGAGTTCTTCTGCCTGCTCGGTCCATCCGGGTGCGGCAAGACGACGACGCTGAACATGCTCGGCGGGTTCGCCGCGCCGACCCAGGGCGAGATCCGGATCCGCGGCGAGGTCGTCACCACCACGCCTCCCTACAAGCGGAAGGTCAACACGGTCTTCCAGTCGTACGCCCTGTTCCCGCACCTGACCGTGAGCGAGAACGTGGGATTTGGCCTGAAGATGGCCAAGGTGAAGCGGAGCGAGGCGGCCGGCCGGGTGCTGGAGGCCCTCAAGCTGGTGGCCCTGGACTCGTTCGCCGATCGCTATCCGGCTCAGCTCTCCGGGGGCCAGCAACAGCGTGTGGCCGTGGCCCGCGCGCTCGTCAATCAGCCGGCGGTGCTGCTGCTGGACGAGCCTCTCGGCTCGCTGGACCTGAAGCTGCGCAAACGTCTCCAGGTGGAGCTCTCCCAGATCCAGCGGGAGGTCGGCACCACCTTCGTGTTCGTCACCCACGACCAGGGCGAGGCGATGGCCATGGCCGACCGCATCGCGGTAATGAACGAGGGGCGCGTCGAGCAGGTCGGAACGGCCCGAGAGATCTACAGTCAGCCCGCTTCCGAGTTCGTGGCCGGCTTCATCGGGGAGTCGAACTTTCTGCCGATCGAATCTCAGGACGACCGGGTGGTCACCGCGCGCGGCGCGATCCCGCTGCCCGCCCCTCCCGGCTCGCCAGCCGGGAGGGGAACTCTGATGGTGCGGCCCGAGGCGGTGCGGCTGAGCCCGGCTGAGCCGGACGATCGAACCCTGGTAGGGCGCGTGGTGAAGCTGTCCTTCCTCGGCAGCTTCACCCGGGCCAGCATCGACTGCCCAGCCGCAGATGACCCGGTAATCGTCGACATGTCAACGGAGCTCAATGAAGGAATTCGAGAGGACACGCTGGTGCGGCTGAGTTGGGAGGCCAAGGCCGCGGTTCTGTTTAGCGAAGGCAACCACTGACTCAAGAAGGGACCGGAGGAGAGAGATGACAAACAACCTGATCACGCGCCGGCAGGCGCTTCGGACCGGAGCCGCCGGCGTCGGCGCTCTGTCACTCGCGGCGTGCGGCTCCAGCTCGCCTGGCTCGGGCGGCTCGGGCAGCGCCAAGGGCCCGGTGACGCTCAACATGCTCACCTGGAACGACCACTACGACCCGTCCGTTCAGCTTCCGGCGATCAAGAAGGAGACCGGAATCAGCGTGAACGTCACGCTCGGGTCGGACGACGGGTCGATGTTCATCAAGTCCAAGCAGAGCGGCAACTTCGACATCGTCTCCGCGGACGCCCTATGGGTGCCCTACTACTACCAGCAGGGCCTGATCGAGCCGTTCGACATCGAGTCGTTCCCCGTGGCCAGCCAGCTGTTCTCGGTGTCCAAGCAGTTCCCGTTCTGGAAGGTCAGCGGCGGCTACCTCGGGTATCCGCGGGCTTGGTCTGCCCTGCGCATCTACTACAACCCCAAGTACGTCAACCCGGCGCCCACCTCGTGGGAGGTGTTGCTGGATCCGAAGTACCACGGCAAGTTCGTGCGCGAGAACCAGCCGACGGACATCGTCGCCGAGGCCGGGCTGGCCACGGGTTCCACGGATCCGTACAACATGAACGCCGCCGAGCTCAGCCGAGCCAAGGACTGGCTCACGCAGGCCAAGCCGGCATATCTGACGCTCGTCTCACAGAACACCGGCGTCGTGCGCGCCCTGGCCAACGAGTCGGCGTGGTTCACGTCCGAGAACCTCGGCACGGACATCCGGGTCAAGGCGGCCGGAGGACCGACGATCAAGGCGGCCGTGCCCAAGGAGGGCGTGGTCGGCTGGCTCGATGCCGAGATGAAGATGAAGGGACCCCACTCCAATCGCTTTGAGCAGTTCATCAACGCGTGGGGCCAGGCGCAGTACATCCCGCCGCTGTTCAAGGAGTTCCGGGAGGCGTGGTTCAACGAGAAGGCCTACAAGATCCTGGTCAACCAGGGTCAGGGTGAGATCGCCAACTCGCTGCTCTACAACCAGCCGGAGGAGGCCGCCAAGGCCCACCTCAAGGGGCCGGCGAAGGACCCCAACGCCTACATCCAGGTGTTCAACCAGGTGTTCGGCGCCTAGTGTCGACGGTGCTCGACGCTGAGGGAGCAGGCCGGTGAGCGCCGTCGGGGCGCCGGAGGCGATGTCCGCGGTGGGAGGTTCGTCCTCCCACCGGCGGACGCCTCGCCAACTGCTGCTGGCGCTGTCCCAATACCTGGGATTCGCTCCCGCGATGGTGCTCTTCGGACTGTTCTTCGTTGCCCCGATGGGGCTGATCGTCGCCTACAGCTTCTGGACGCAGGACGGCTACAACGTCGTTTCCCACTGGACGTTCGCCAACTACCAGCAGATCTTCAGCACCCCGGTCTACGTCGACACATTCCTGACGACGCTGTGGATGACAGCGGCCGCAACCGCCCTGACGCTGGCCGTGGCCCTGCCGTTCGCCTACTGGCTGGCCCGCTACGTGAGCCGACGCTGGCAGCGTCCGCTGCTGTTCCTGGTGATTCTGCCGTTCTGGGTCAGCTATCTCCTGCGCGTGACCTCATGGACGATCATCCTGGGCAGCCAGGGAGCGATCTCTCGAATCCTCGGACTGGTCGGGCTGAGCACCCCATCCTGGCTGCTCTACGACCGCCCGGCCGTGATCTTCGTGCTGATCTATCTGTACTTCCCGTTCGCTGCGCTGACCCTGTTCGCGTCGCTGGAGCGATTCGACTGGAGCCAGCTGCATGCGGCCATGGATCTGGGTGCCACACAGTCCCGGGCGATCCGTCGGGTGATGCTGCCGCAGATCAGACCGGGCATCACGACGGCGGTCATCTTCGTGTTCATCCCGATCCTGGGCGAGTACCTGACCCCGGAGCTGGTCGGAGGCACGCGCGGGGTGATGATCGGCAATCTCGTGGACAACTTCTTCGAGGAGGCGCAGTACGCGACGGGGGCGGCCATCGCCCTGCTGATCGTCGTGGTCGTGATGGTCCTGCTGGTGATCTTCCGGCGTTCGCTGGTGGTGGGTCAGGTGTATGGGCGCTGAGCCGTCGACCGTCGAGGTCGTGAGCCGTCACGCCAAGCTGGTGCGGCGCAGCCTGGCCGGCTGGGCGGTGTTCATCTACGTCTTCCTGTTCAGCCCGATCGTCCTGCTGATCCTGCTGAGCTTCAACAAGAACCCGTTCGGGACGTTCCCGATCACCGGTTGGACGTTCCATTGGTTCTCCAGCGTCGCCAACAGCCCGGACCTCCAGACCGCCATCAAGACCTCGTTGCAGGTGGCCTTCGAGGTGACCGTGATTGCCACCGTCGTCGGCACCGCCGCGGCCTTCCCGCTCGTGCGCAGCCGACTGCCATTCCGCACCGGGTTCCGGATCGCGTTCACGCTGCCGATCATGATCCCCGGCGTCCTGATCGGGGTCAGTCTGCTGTCGTTCCTGCGCAACGCCCTGAACGTGCAGCTGTCTGCGCAGACGGCCGTGATCGCCCAGGCCGTCTACACGACCCCGTACGTCCTGCTGATCGTCGCCGCTCGACTGGAGGGATTCGACCGCCGGCTCGAGCAGGCGGCCAGCGATCTGGGCGCCAACCAGCTGCGCACCTTCCGCTACGTGATCCTGCCCCTGATCGGCCCGGCGGCATTCGCGGGAGCGCTGTTCGCGTTCACCCTGTCGCTCGACGAGTTCGTGATCACGTTCTTCGTGATCGGGGCTCAGGTGACGCTGCCGATCTACATCTACACGCAGATCAAGTTCGGCATTACGCCCGCCATCAATGCGGTGGCCACGTTGCTGATCGTCGGCTCGCTCACGATCACCGGCATCGGCCTGCTCATTCCCCGCCTGCTGCGCACCTCGATCCGCCGGGTGCGAAGCCGGCGGGTCCGGAGAATGCAGATCAACGCCCAGACGGCTTCGGGGCAATGACGAACAGCAGGCTCCGTGTCGGAGTGATCGGCTGCGGCGTCATCGCCCAGGTGATGCACCTTCCCCACCTGGCCGAGCTCGACGACATCTACGAGCTGACAGCGGTGTGCGATCTGTCGGTCGACGTCGCCGAGGCCTGCCGGGTCCGGTTCGGCGCTGAGCGGGCGGTGAACCGTTGGGAGGACCTGCTGGAGATGAACCTGGATGTCGTCCTGGTGCTTACCTCGGGCAGCCACGCCCCGGCCGCCATCGCCGCCGCCGAGGCGGGTGTACACGTGTTCGTGGAGAAGCCGATGTGCCTGAGCCCGGAGGAGGGCAGGCAGATGCTCGAGGCGGCCGATCGCGCGGGAGTGCGGCTGATGGTCGGCACGATGAAACGCTACGACCCGGCCTACGAGCGCCTCCTCGAGCGTCTTTCCGATGTGGATGACCTGCGCCTGGTGCGCGTGACGACCCTCGAGTCGCCGGCTGAGCCCTACGTCGCCCACTATCCCCTGACGCCTCCGAGCGGGGTTTCGCCAGCGCTGCTGGAGGAACTCCGCGCCGACGACGCCCGCCGCCTGGAGGCGGCGCTCCCGGAGGCGGACGAGGAGACCCGGTACTGCTACCGATGGATGCTCCTGGACAACCTGGTGCACGAGTTCAACGCCCTGCGCGGAGCCCTGGGCGAGCCCGAGCGGGTCACGTACGCCAGCCTGTCGCGGCGTGTCGTGTCGATCAACATGACGTTCTCCGGTGTCGAATGTCACCTGTCATGGGTCGATCTCCTGTCCGGGATCGCTCGTTACCGGCAGGAGTTCATGTTCCTGTCCCCCGACCGCCGCCTGACGCTGACCCTGCCGTCTCCCTACCTGCGGAACATGCCGAGCGAGCTGACCGTAGAGGAAGGTGTGGCCGGCACCGCGGATGCCTGGTCAAGTGTGGAGATCGTCTCCTACGAGGAGGCCTTCAAGCGGGAACTGCTGGAGTTGCACGCGGCGATCGAGGAGGGCCGTCCGCCGCGCACGGACGGCCGCGAGGGCCTGCGCGACGTGCTGCTGTGCCGGGCGGTGGCCGAGGCTCACATGACCCGGCGGCCGGTGGACCATCCCACCGACGACGGTTCGCCCGACCGCTTGGCTGATCTAGTCACGCGTGACGGCTCTGGGTGACGGCGCGGCGTGGCTCGGGCGCATCCCAGCGTAGTCAGCGTCCGAGGTCCCCATGAAGCGCTCCTCCCGGATCCACGGCAACGGCACCGACGGATCCTCGGAGTCGATCTCGCGCGCCAGCCGGTGGGCGTCGAAGATCGCGTCGGCGACCTGCTGGCGGGGACTGGCGCAATCGCCGGCCCGGTACACGGCCTTGACACCGGCCTCCGGCCATTCGCCCGCGCGCTCCTTCAGCTCCCGGAACAGCCGGTCCCGCGGGTTGCGCTGGGTCACCAGGACGACGGAGTCGGCCTCCCATTCCCGAGGCGGATCGCCGGGGATGCGCGGTCGCCCCGTCACGCGGCCGGGGACGATCTCTTCGACGGCGTAGTCCCGAACGAGTTCGACGCCGAGATCACACAACAGCGGGATCATCATCTGATCCTCGCCGGTGTGGTGCATGTAGGCCGCCACCGAGTTGCGGGGAGTGACGTAGATGACCCTCCTGCCCTCCCGGGCAAACCTCTCGGCCAGGCTGGCCCCCATGAAGTAGCCCTCGGCGTCGTAGACGAGGACGGTCTCGCCGACCGGCGCCTTGCCCTCCACCATGATCTGGTCCGGCGTGAGCACGTGGGGCAGGTTGGCATCCGCCCCGGGCAGGGGCGCACGGGTCACCGAGCTGGTACCGTCCCGCGCCCACTCGGCTCCGGTCGCGCAGACCACGATCTCGGCTCCGTATTCGAGCACGTCATCGACGGTCAGTCGCTTTCTCGGCACGAGCGTCAGATTCCGCAGCCCGGCGGCGATCGTCTGGCGGTGGTGGATGAGGCGTGCCCACTCGGCCAGCCCCGGCAGGCGCGGCACCCAGTCCATGTGACCGCCCGGACGCGGCGCCTCGTCCACCACATGCACATAGGGGACGCCGCGGCGAGCGAGGACGAGGCCACATTCGAGTCCCGCCGGTCCGCCTCCGACGATCAGAACCGTCTCCGGACCGTCGATGACCGGCTCGTAGCGCTCCGGATGCCAGCCGCGGCGGTACTCCTCACCCGTCGTGGCGTTCTGTGTGCAGATGATCCGCGTGGCGGTGTTGACCCGCGACACGCACACGTTGCACCCGATGCACTCGCGGATCTCCTCGATCCGGCCCTCATCGATCTTGCGCGGGAGGAATGGATCGGAGATCGACGAACGCGCGCAGCCGATGATGTCCTGCTGGCCACTGCGGATGACCTGCGCCATCGTGTCTGGGCTGGTGAAGCGGCCCACGCCGACGATCGGCTTGGACGTGTGCGGGCGCACCTGGAGGATCGACCGACTCTGAAAGTTCTCTGCGAAGAAGCGCGACGGCCCGAGGTCCTTGCCCCAGGTGTTTCCCTCCCCCGCCACCACCACATCCCAGAAGTCCACGAGATGGTCGGCCAGCCTGATGAAGCCCGCGCCCTCGTGCTCGGCCCGCATCCCGTCCTCGGCGCCGTCGAGCGTGTCCAGGCACAGCCGGGCCGTGATCGCGCACCGCTCGCCCACCGCCTCGCGGACCAACTCGAGCGTCTCCAGCCAGAATCTCGCCCGGTTCTCGAAGCTCCCGCCGTACTCGTCGGTGCGCCGGTTGTACCGGCTCATCAGGAACGTCATGGGCAGCGCGATCAGCTCGGCCCCCATAACGTTGACGATGTCGAAGCCGGCGTGTATGGCGCGGCGCGCTGCGGCCACGTAGTGCTGCTGCACGCGGCGGATGTCGTCGCGGTCCATCTGGAACGAGGAACCCATGAACAGCCAGTCGTCGGCGACCCCGGAGACCGCGCCGGCGGGCAGACGCGTCTCGTAACCCGTCACGTGTCCGCCGCTGGCCATCAGCTCGATGCCGGCCAGACCTCCGTGGCAATGGATCCGCTCGCACATCAGCGACCAGTTGCGGACGTCCGCCTCGTCCCACATCCGGGAGACGACCTCGCGGCCCGAGTGGTCGTACTCGGGCGCGATGCTCGTCATGCCGGTGTTCACCACGGCCCAGCCCCCCTCGGCCTTCGTCCCCCGGAACCCCGCCTCGGCTCCCGGGAACTGGGAGTTCAGGCCGTCCGCGTGCGGCGTCTGGTAGAAGCGATTGCGCATCGTCTTCGGGCCGATGCGCACCGGCTCGAAGAGGATGTCGTGGTGCGGGTCCCGGCCCTTGTTCATCGCTTTCCCAACGTCGTGGGGTGCCGACGATACATGAGGCCGAGGCGCGCCTCGTGAAGCTCTGCCTGTTCACCGACTCGGTTCCGGAGTTGACGCTGGAGCAGGCGCTCGATCTGGCTGCGCTGAACCAGATCGACTCGGTGGAGATCGCCACCGGCGGACAGTCGAGCGCATCGCACATCCAGTTGGACGAGCTTCTGGAGAGCGGGTTTGCCCGGGCTCGCTTCGCCCGGACCCTCGCATCTCGAGGAATCCGGCTCGCCGCGCTCAACTGCTCGGCCTGGCCGATGCACCCGGTGCACGGGCGGCAGGACATCGAATTCATCAAGGACTCGATCCGGCTCGCCGGGCTGCTGGAGATCGACAGGATCGTGACCATGTCCGGTTGCCCCGGCGACTCCCCACACGGGCGCGCGGTCAACTGGATCTGGTTCCCGTGGCCGGACGAGGGCTTGGAGCTGCTGGAGCGGCAGTGGGACGAGGCGATCCAGGTCTGGCAGGACCTGGCCGAGCTCGCTCGCGAGCATGGAGTCCGCCGGATCGCCTTCGAGCTGCACCCCCTGCACCTCGTCTACAACGTCGCGTCGCTGACCAGGCTCCGCGACGCCGTGGGAGCCGAGATCGGGGCCAACCTGGACCCCAGTCACCTGTTCTGGCAGCAGATGGACCCGGTTCGGGTCGTGCACGCGCTCGGCCCGGCGGTTCATCACGTGCATCTCAAGGACACCCAGTTGTTCGAGGACCAGCTGGCCCTCAACGGAGTTCTCGATCCGCATCCGTGGGGCGATCCGTCCCAGCGGAGCTGGGTCTTCCGGGCGGTGGGCGAGGGCAACCCGGAGGCGTTCTGGCGCGCCTTCCTCAGCGCCCTTCACGAGATCGGCTACGACGAGGAGCTCAGCATCGAGAACGAGGACCCGTTCCTTCCGGGCGAGGCGGGTGTGACGCGGGCGGCCGAGTTCATTGCGCCGCTTCTGTCCGACCCGGCTTGGTAAAAACGTTTCCGCAATGGCTCCGGATGCGGCCAATGGCGGTTTCCGCGGCGCCCGCCGGAAGCGGCCGGTCACGATCAAGGATGTGGCCCAGCTCAGCGGCGTATCGGCCGCCACGGTGACCCGGGCCCTGCAGGGCCACCCACGGGTTCGTCTGTCCACCCGGGAGCGGGTCGAGGAGGCGGCTCGCCGGCTCGGCTACCGGCCTGACCACGCTGCCCGGGCGCTGGTCACCGGGATGTCACAGACGATCGGCCTGCTCGTCCCGACCATCCGGGACCCCTACTGGGCCGAGGTCGCCGCGGGCATCGAGCCCGCGGCCGCGGAAGCCGGGTTCGGCGTGCTGATCGCCAGCGGCTACGGCGATCCGGTGCGGGCCGAGCGGACGCTTGATGTTCTGCTCGGCAACCGGGTTGACGGGATCATCGTCACCGCATCGGCTGGAGTGGCCGAGCCACGGCTGTCCCAGGCGATGGAGCTGCCAACCGTGGTGGTCGGACTCGATCCACCGGTGGGAACACTGGAACTGGAGGGCGCGCTGTCCGCGCCGATCCAGACCCTGGTGGAGGCGGCCGAGGGCCACCGCCTGGGCGCCGGCCTGTCCCAGGTGGGCTTCGACGACCTGGACGCCGGACGCCTGGCCGCACGGCACCTGGTCGAGCTCGGCCACCGCCGGATCGCCTTCCTGGCCGGTCCGCCCACGCTCGCCACCGTCCTGCGCGCCGGCGGCGTCCGCGCGGTTCTGGAGGAGGCGGGCCTGGCCCTGTCCGGGGTGTTCAGCGGGGGTGACACGGTCGAACAGGGACGGGACGCGGGATTGCAACTGCTCCAGGGCGAGCGCGACTTCACCGCCGTCGTCGCCTTCAACGACCTGCTGGCCACCGGACTCACACGGGCGGCCCGCACGCTTGGCGTGGAGGTGCCTGGGCAGCTGTCGGTCGTGGGGTTCGATGACGTGGCGCTGGCCAGTTTGGTCGAGCCGGCGCTGACCACCGTGCGGGCACCCAAGCACGAGATGGGGGCTCGGGCCACCGAGCTGTTGATCGAGCAGATGAAGGGCGACGCCGAAAGCCGGCGGGAGCTGCTGCAGGGCAACCTCGTGGTGCGCGAATCGACGGGCCCGCCGCCCGGCTGAGACCAGCGGCGCGCCCCCGCTGAGACACGGCGCCGGCGCATTTGGCCGCCCCCACGACGCCCGCACGACGCGGCCCAACACACTCGTAACTTGCGCCGCCTTCCCCGGCTGTGCAAACGTTTACCCATGCACATGGTGGTGGCCGGCGAGTGGACTTTGAGCGGGCG
Organism: uncultured Solirubrobacterales bacterium; assembly: GCA_963718545.1. Lineage (GTDB taxonomy): Bacteria > Actinomycetota > Thermoleophilia > Solirubrobacterales > Solirubrobacteraceae > Palsa-465. Next base: position 2,298,839 of record CAVQZO010000002.1, read on the forward strand.
CGAGGAGGCACTTCGCTCGCCTTACAGCGGGGAGGTGATCTCGACCGTGCCCGTGGCCGATCTCGACGATGTCGACCGTGCGCTGGCGGCCGCCGTGCGGGGCGCCCGCCATCAGCGTCAACTGAGCGGACACGCTCGCGAGTCGATCCTGCGCCGGGCGGGCGACATCGCCGACGGCCGGTGCGAGCAGCTGGCGCAGGTCATCTCCAGCGAGACCGGTAAGCCGATCAGCGAGGCCCGAGGCGAGGCGTCCCGAATTGGCGACCTGTTTCGCCTGTCCGGCTTCGAGGGGTCCCAGCTGTATGGCGAGAGCCTGCCGCTGGATGCGGCGCCGAACGGGGGCACCAGCCGGCTGGGCTTCACGATCCGCCAACCGTGCGGCGTCGTGGTGGCGATCACTCCCTTCAATTTCCCGGCGCTGCTGGTGGTGCACAAGATCGGACCCGCCCTGGCCGCCGGTAACGCGGTCGTGCTCAAGCCGGCCCGGCAGACGCCGCTCACGGCGCTGAAGCTGACCGAGATCCTGCTGGAGGCCGGGCTGCATCCGGAGGCGATCTCGTGCCTGACCGGCTCGGGCGAGATGCTGGGGGAGGCGCTGTGCCGGGACTCCCGCGTACGCAAGATCAGCTTCACCGGCAGTGCCGAGACCGGCGAGAAGATCAGTAAAACGGCCGGCCTCAAGCGGTTGTCGCTGGAGCTCGGGGCCAGCTGCCCGGTGATCGTGCTCCCCGACGCTGACGTCGAGCTGGCGGCGGCCGCGATCGCCACGGGCGGCTACACGAACGCCGGCCAGGTGTGCATCTCGGTGCAGCGGGTGGTGGCGGACCGGCGGATCGCCGGCGATCTGCTGGACGCCCTGGTCCCGAAGGTGGAGGCGATCAAGCTCGGGCATCCCGGCGACCCCGACACCGTCCTCGGCTCGCTTATTTCGGAACGGGATGCGATCCGGGTGGAGGCGGCTCTGCGGGACAGCGCTCAGAACGGGGCGAGGATCCTGACCGGCGGTCAGCGTGACGGCTCGGTCCTGACCCCCGCCGTCGTGGCCGATGTCGATCCACACAGCTCGCTGAGCCAGGAGGAGCTGTTCGGTCCCGCCGTCGCCGTGACCACGTCCGACGATGTCGACGAGGCCATCCAGCTGGCCAACTCCACCCGGTTCGGCCTGGGCGCCGGGGTGTTCACCGGGGACGTTTCCAACGCCATCCGCTTTGCGCGAGAGGTGGATGCCGGCAACGTGCACGTCAACTGGACGCCGCTGTGGCGGGCTGACCTGATGCCGTACGGCGGATTGAAGGACAGCGGGTTCGGCAAGGAAGGTCCGCGCTACGCCGTCGAGGAGATGACGGACATGAAGACCGTGATCCTGCACGGGACCCCATGAGGGGCGCCCGCCCGGCCAGGGAGCTCAGCCGATGAGGCGCCGGGCGGAGGAGCTGCGCAGCCAGAGGTGGTTCGCCCCTGACTCGCTACGGGCCTTCGGGCACCGATCGCGGATGAAGCAGATGGGGTATGCGCGCGAGGACTTCCAGGGCAGGCCGGTGATCGCCGTCCTCAACACCTGGAGCGGCATCGCCTGCTGCCACACCCACTTCCGCGAGCGCGCCGAACAGGTCCGCAACGGCGTGTGGGCGGCCGGCGGCTTTCCGTTGGAGATCCCCGTCCTATCGCTCGCCGAGCAGTTCCAGAAGCCGACGGCGATGATGTACCGGAACCTCCTGGCCATGGAGACCGAGGAGGTGCTGCGCAGCTACCCGATCGACGGGGCCGTCCTGATGGGTGGCTGTGACAAGACCACCCCGGCGCTGATCATGGGCGCGATCGCCGCAGATCTGCCGGCGATCTTCCTGCCGGCCGGCCCGATGCTGCGGGGCAACTGGCGCGGCCAACCGGTGGGCAGCGGCACCGACGTGTGGCGGCTGTGGGCCGAGCGCCAGGCGGGTCGTCTGGAGCCGGGCGCGTGGGACGAGCTGGAGGACGGCATCGCCCGGTCCGCCGGGCACTGCATGACGATGGGAACGGCCTCCACGATGACGGCCGCCGTCGACGCCCTTGGCCTGACCATCCCCGGCGCCTCCTCGATCCCGGCCGTCGATTCCGCCCACGCCCGCATGGCGGCCTCGACGGGCCGCCATGCGGTGGAGCTCGTATGGGAGGACCGCAGACCGAGCACCGTCCTGACGCCGGAGTCGTTCGACAACGCCGTCATCACCGTGCTGGCGCTCGGCGGTTCCACGAACGCAGTGATCCACCTGGTGGCGCTCGCCCGGCGAGCCGGGGTCGACCTGACGGTCGATCGCTTCGACGAGCTGTCCCGCGACACGCCGGTGCTGGCCGACATCCAGCCCGGCGGCCGGTATCTCATGGAGGACTTCTACTACGCCGGTGGGCTGCCGGCCCTGCTGGGCCGGCTGCGGGATCGGTTGGAGCTGGAGGCCGCCAACGTGACCGGCGGCACCCTCGGTCAGGCGTGCGCCGCCGTCGATGTCCACAACCCGGAGGTGATCCGTCCGCTCGAGCGCCCGGTCAGTTCCGGCGGTGCGCTGGCCATCCTCCGCGGAAGCCTCGCGCCCGACGGCGCCGTGATCAAGGCGGTGGCTGCCGATCCGGGGCTCCTGCGCCACCGCGGCCCGGCCGTGGTTTTCGAGGACGAGGCCGATCTGGAAGCCAGGATCGACGACCCAGAATTGCTGATCACGCCGGACTCGGTCCTGGTGCTGAAGCGGGCGGGTCCGGTGGGAGCCCCGGGTATGCCCGAGTGGGGCATGCTGCCAATCCCCCGCCGCCTGCTGGAGGCGGGGGTGCGTGACATGGTGCGCATCTCTGACGCGCGGATGAGCGGCACGAGCTACGGCACCTGCGTCCTGCACGTGGCCCCGGAGGCGGCCGTCGGCGGGCCTCTGGCGTTCGTCCAGGACGGGGATCAGATCGAGCTGGACGTCCCCGGGCGGCGGTTGGACCTGCTGGTGGGCGACGACGAGTTGGGCCGCCGGAGTGCCGGCTTCGAAGCGTCGATCAGGCCCGGGCTGAGCGGGTTCGGCGAGCTGTTCGTCCGTCACGTGACCCAGGCGAACCTGGGCTGCGACTTTGACTTCCTGGAACGGCGCACCGGCGTGGCCGAGCCGGTGATCCACTAGGGAGGGCCGGGTCGTCGCGGCCCGGCCGCCTCTCATCCGCCTCTCATTTCGCCGCTGAATCCACCCTTGACACGTGCGTGAAAACGTTTGTACGCTCACGCCCATGGCAGTCACCGGCACACTCGCACTCCACGGCGGCAATCCTGTCCTCAACGTGGACGACCACGCGCCTTGGCCTGAGATCACTGGCGAGGACCGGGCCGAGGTGATGGCGGTCCTGGACCGGGGCATCCTGTGCGGCGTCAACGCCCCCGCTCTGGTCGGTCTGGAGCACGACTGGACCGAATACCTGGGCATCGCCCACTGCATCGCCACCAACTCGGGAACCGCGGCCCAGCACACCGCGATCGCCGCCCTGGACATCGCTCCCGGCCAGCAAGTGATTGTCCCCGCCCACACGTATATCTCCACGGCCGCCGCAGTGGCGCATCACGGCGCCGTGCCCGTGTTCTGCGACATCGACGAGCGGACATTCAACATCGATCCGGCCCGCATCGAGGAGCGTGTGACGAACCGGACCGCGGCGATCATGCCGGTCCACCTCAACGGCCTGCCCGCCGACATGGACGAGATCCAGGCGATCGCCGACCGGCACGGGCTGGCGGTGATCGAGGATGCGGCGCAGGCCCATGGCGCCACGTACAAGGGCCGGAAGGCGGGCACGCTCGGCGACTGCGCCGCGTTCAGCCTGAACGCGACGAAGAACCTGATCGGCGGGGAGGGCGGGCTGTTCGTGACCGACGACCCGGAGCTGTTCGCCGTGGCCCGCCGTTTCTCCAATCGCGGTGAGGACGTGCCGCATCTCGGGCCGGGGGAGTTCCGCGTCAAGTCCTACGTTTCCCACGGGCTGGGCTGGAACTACCGCACCCAGGAGCTTCCGGCCGCGCTGGCCCGCTCCCAGCTGCGGCGCCTGCATCGCTACACCGCTAACGCCCAGCGAAACGCGGCGATCCTGACCGACGGCCTGGCCGGCCTGACCGGGCTGATACCGCCCCACGTCCCGAGCGACCGCACCTCGGTTCATTACAAGTACCGGGTGCGGATCGATCCGGCCGCGGTCGGCTGGACCGGTGCGGCCAGCGAGCTACGCGACCGGCTGATCCGAGCGCTCCGGGCCGAGGGCGTGGAGGCGCTGCTGTGGCAGATCGAGCCGCTGCCCGCCTATCCCGCCTTCCGCCACGCGACCCTGAGTCCCTGGTACCCGGCGCTGGACGACGTGCCCCTCCGCCCCTGGGAGCCGGGCGAGTTTCCGGTGGCCAGCCAGGTGCTGGACTCGTCCTTCATCGTCGGCTCAGAGCCCCACCCGATCATCATCCAGAGCCAGCCACTGATGGAGGCCTATGTCGAGACCTTCGCCAAGGTGATGTCGAACCTCGACACGGTCCTCGACGGGCCGTACGAGCCGCTGCAGTTCGACTGATCGCGCGGGCCTTGCGCTCGCGCCACGGCCCCCACCCGTGCGTGTCGAAATTCGTTTCACATAGAAACGATTTTCGTCGCACACCCACCCTCACCGGGCCGTCGCCTTGCATTCCCCAACCACTTGTGCAAGCGTTTGCACAGATGCGGATCGGCGTCCTCGGAACAGGTCGAATGGGTGGCTTCCGGGCGCGGGCGCTGGCCCGGCATCCCGAGGTGGATGAGGTCGTCGTCGGCAGCCATCACGCCGAGCGCGCCGAGGTGATCGCAGAGGAGATCGGAGCCCGCGGCACCACCATCGCGGAGGTCCTCAGCCCAGACACGGACCTCGATGCGCTGGTCATCTCCACGGCGACGGCCGAGCATCCGGCCCAGATCGCCGCCGGTGCCGAGCGCGGGCTGCCGATGCTGTGCGAGAAGCCGATCTCGATCCACCTATCGGACACCGAGACCACGATCGAGCTCGCCCGCCAGGCCGGCGTCGAGCTGCAGATCGCGTTCATGCGCCGCTTCGATCCCGGCTTTCGCCGCGCCCGCGAGCTCGCCCAGGACGGCTCGCTGGGCACCCTGTACTCGCTGCGGATGTGCGCCCACGACCACGAGCCCGCCGACGAGCGCTACATCGCCACCAGCGGCGGCATCTTCTGCGACCTGCACGTCCACGACTTCGACATGGCCCGCTGGCTGACCGGACGCGAGGTCGCGACCGTCTATGCGACGGGCACAGTGCGGGCCTGGGAGCGGTACGGCCGCCAGGACGATGTGGACAGCGCGGCGATGGTGCTGACCATGGACGACGGGCTGCCGGTCGTGATCACCGGTGCCCGCCACGACCCGCTCGGGTACGACTTCCGCACCGAGATCCTCGGGTCAGGCGACTCGGTGGTCATCGGGGTGAACGACCGCACTCCCGTGCACTCCGTGGAACCCGACGGTCCGGCGCCACCCGCAGACCCATACCGGGGCTTCCTGGACCGGTTCCAGGCCGCCTTCAAAGCCGAGACCGACGCGTTCGTCGATCTCGTCCTCGGCCGCGCAACCAATCCCTGCCCACCCGAAGAGGCGCTGAGCGCGCTCCGGGTCGCCGTGGCCTGCGACCGGGCCTGGCGCGAGCGGCGCCCGGTGGACGTGCAGGAGGTCGCGAGCGTTGGCTGAGACCGTCGGGATCGGGCTGCTCGGAGTGGGCTGGATGGGCCAGCTGCACAGCGCCTCCTACCGGCGGGTCCGCGACCACTACCCGGACTGCGCGGCGTCCCCGCGGCTGGTGCTCGCCGCCGACGCCACCGAGGACCGGGCGCGCCTGGCCGCCGAACAGCTCGGGTACGAGGGCTGGACGACGGACTGGCGGGAGGTCCTGAACCATCCCGAGGTCGATGCCGTGAGCATCACCGCCCCCAACTTCCTGCACAGCGAGATGGCGCTGGCCGCCGCGGCGGCGGGAAAGCACATCTGGGTGGAGAAGCCGCTCGGGCGCTCCCCCGAGGAGACTCTGGAAACGGTCCGCGGCGTGATCGCCACCGGAGTGCGGACGATCGTGGGGCTCAACTACCGCCACGCCCCGGCCGTTCAGTACGCCCGCCGGCTGATCGAGTCCGGTCAGCTCGGCCGGATCAACCACTACCGCTCCCAGTTCCTGGCCAGCTACGCGGCCGACCCGCGCGGTGGCCTGTCCTGGCGCTTCTCTCGGGAGCTGGCGGGCTACGGGATCCTGTACGACCTGATGTCCCACGAGGTCGACCTGGCGCAGTTCCTGCTCGGGCCGATCCGCCGCGTGAGCGCACGCTGGGACACCGTGATCGGCCGGCGCCCGCGCATCGAAATGGGCACCGGCACGCACTTCTCTGCCGCCACCGATGGCGAGCTGGGCGAGGTGGAGAACGAGGATCGGGTGGCGGCGCTGGTGGAGTTCGAGAGCGGGCTCCTGGCCACAATGGAGTCAAGCCGGGCCGCCGTGGGCCCCGAAGCCCGCTACGTGTTCGAGGCCAACGGCTCGGAGGGTGCGGTGTCCTGGAACTTCGAGCGGATGAACGAGCTGCAGGTGTGCCTGCCCCTGACCAGCGGGGACCGGGGCTATTCGACGGTGTACATGTCCCCCAGCCACCCGGAGTTCGCGCACTTCCAGCCCGGCCCCGGTCTGGCCATGGGCTACAGCGACCTCAAGGTCACCGAGGCCTTCCTGTTCCTGCAGTCCATCGCCGACGGCGTCCAGCGCGCGCCGGGCGTGGCCGAGATGGGCGCGGCCGCCCGGGTGCTGGATGCGGTTGCCCGCTCCTGCACCTCGGAGGCCTGGGAGAACGTCGCGCCCGCCGAACCCGCCCGGGAGCCTGAGAGCACCACCCCCACCCCGACCACCACCGGCGCCCCATCGAACGGAGACAGATGACCACGGAACTGATGCCCGCGGCGGTGTTCGCCGGTGATGGCGTGCTCGACATCACCGAGCGTCCCCGCCCGGAGCTCCGGCGAGCCGATGACGTGGTGCTGGCGGTCGAGCGGTGCGGGATCTGCGGGACCGACCTGAAGATCCTCGAGCGTCCTCAGGCCCATCCGGCCACGCCCGGGGTGATCCTGGGGCACGAGATCCTTGGGTTCGTCGTGGAGGCCGGACCCGAGGCCCAGCTCGAGCTGGGCGACCGGGTCGTCGTGGCTCCCAACATCGGCTGCGGCCTGTGCGCGTACTGCCGGCGCGGGCTGCCGAACCAGTGCCCGAAGATGACCACGATCGGCATCTACATGGACGGCGGCCTGGCCGGGCGCGTGCGCGTTCCCGCGTCGGTTTGCCATCGGATCGCCGCTCACGTTCCGGCCGAGGTGGCGGTGCTGGCCGAGCCTCTGTCCACGGTGGCCAACGGCGTGAAGCTGGCTCGCGTGTTCCCGGGTGAGACGGTCGCCGTGCTCGGCGCCGGGCCGGCCGGGCTGATGTTCACGGCCATGTTCGCCGCCTCCGGCGCGCGGGTGATCACGGTGGAGCCGGCGGCCGCCCGGGCCGCGCTGGCCCGCACGCTGGGTGCCGCCGAGACGCTCGATCCGCGCGACGGCGAGGTCGAGGCCCAGATCCACGAGATCACCGAGGGCATCGGCGCCGACGTGGCCGTCGACGCCGTCGGCTCGCAGCTCGCCACGGCGCTGCGCGTGGTCCGTCCGGCCGGGCGCGTGGTGCTGTTCGGGATGAACACGACCGCGCGCAGCGAGGTGGCCCAAGAGCGGATCACGCGCCGGGAGCTGACCCTGTTCGGGGCGTTCATCGGCGGGCGCGAGCTGATGCCCCAGGCGGTCAAGGTGCTGGAGCGCGGGGTGATCGACCTGGCGCCGATGGTCACCCACCGGGTCGGGATCGACGGCCTCCCCGCGGCGCTGGATGAGTTTCGCGCCGGCGGAGCCGTGAAGGTGGAGGTGACCTTCTGATGAGCACGCTGCGGGTCGGCAACGCCCCCCTGTCCTACGGCGCCTTCGAGATGACGGTGGGAGTGTTCCCGAACGTCCCGGGACCCGAGCGGTTCCTGGACGAGGTCACGGCGGCCGGCTACGCGGGCACCGAGCTCGGCGTGCCCGGCTGGCTGGGCGAGGGCGACGAGCTGCGTGCGCGCCTCGAACAGCACGGGCTCGAGCTCACGGGCGGCTGGTGCCCGGTGCGCTTCAGCGAGCCCGAGCACTGGGAGGAGGATCTGTTCGAGCTCGATCGCACGCTCAGCCTGTTCGGCCAGGCGAGGGCTCGGGATGCCCATCCGGTGTTCGGAGACGGCGGCTCCGACGCCCGCCGCGCCAACCCGGGACGTGGCGGCGCGGACCCGTCGCTAGGTCTCGACGACGCCGGCTGGAAGCGCTTCCTGGAAGGCCTGAAGCGGGCCGAGGAGCTCGTGCGCGCGCACGGGTTCGAGCCCACATTCCACCCGCACACGTCGACGTATGTGGAGGCACCGTGGGAGATCGAGCGCCTGCTGGAGACCTCCGACATCGGCCTGCTGGCCGACACCGGTCATCTTCTCCTCGGAGGCAACGACCCGATCGAGGCCGTCCGGAGGTGGGGATCTCGCACCAACTACGTTCACATCAAGGACGTTCGCCTCGACGTGCTGGCGGGAGTGATCGAGGACGGGGCGGACGCGCTGGAGGCGTGGCGCCGGGGCATCTTCTGCGAGCTGGGCACCGGCGACGTCGACCTGGCCGGCTTCTTCGCCGCCCTCGAAGACACCGGTTACGGCGGCTGGATCGTGGTGGAGCAGGACCGCATCCTCCGCGACGACGAGCCGCTGGACGACTCCATCGCGGCGCAGATCCGCAACCGGCAGTGGCTGCGCACCCATGCCGGGGTCTGACAGGCTCGCGCCGATCCGTCTGGGGGTGCTGTCGACCGCGCGGATCAACGAGCTTGTCCTGCCCGCCGCCCAAGCCAGCGAGGACATCGAGCTCACCGCCGTGGCCAGCCGCCAGCTCGCCAGAGCGCAGGAGTTCGCCACCGAACACGGGATCCCGCGCGCGTACGGCTCCTACGAGGAGCTGCTCGCCGACGCCGATCTGGACGCCATCTACATCCCGCTGCCCAACCACCTGCACGCGGAGTGGTCAGAGCGCGGGCTCAGAGCGGGGAAGCACGTCCTGTGCGAGAAGCCGCTGGCGCGCAGCCGGGCGGAGGCCGAGCACGCGTTTGACGTGGCCGCCGAGTCGGGCCGTATCTTGGCCGAGGGCTTCATGTACCTGCATCATCCCCAGACACTCCGGATCAGGTCGCTGGTCGGATCGGGAGCGATCGGCGCGCTGCGGCTGATCCGCGCGGCGCAGAGCTTCACGGTCACCGCTGCCGATGACGTACGGCTGTCAGGTGAGATGGAGGGCGGGGCGCTGATGGACGTGGGCTGCTACTGCGTCCACCTCGCCCGATTCCTGGCCGGTGAGCCGATCCGCGTCTACGGCGAGCAGCGAGTCAATGACGACGGCGTCGACCTGACCTTCTCGGGCGTGATGAGGTTCGACGCAGACGTGATCGCCCAGTTCGATGCCGGCCTCGACGTACCGCGGCGAGACCTGCTGGAGCTGGTCGGCGCCGAGGGAACGATCGACGTCGAGGCCCCGTGGGGAGAGGGCGATGACCCGGGCATCGTGATCCGGCGGGGCGGCAAGACTCAGCGCCTTCGCAGCGAGCACGTGGATCCATACCGCCTGGAGCTGGAGGACTTCGTGGCGGCGATCCGCGGCGAGCACGCGCCCCTGCTGGGCCGCGGCGATGCCGTCGCTCAGGCGGCTGCCATCGAAGCCCTGTACGCCTCCGCCAACGGCGGTCAGCCGGTCGCGCTCAAAGCGGGTGCGGTGCGGTGAGCCTGCTGGTCCGCGCCAGCCCGCCTGACGCCGAAGGAACGATCCTCCGTGTGACCCCGGCCAGCGCCGGTTGGAACTACGTGAGCTTCGAGGTCCTGCTGCTACCCGAGGGCGCATGCGCTCGGCGCGAGACCATCGGACAGGAGGTCTGCATCGTCGTGGTGTCCGGAACCGCCACCGTCGAGTCCACGTACGGTGACTGGCAGGCACTCGGCGGCCGGCCGGATCCCTGGTCGGGTCCACCTGACGCGGCCTACCTGCCGCCGGGCAGTGAATACACGATCACCGCCGGCACCAGCGGGGCGGAGGTGGCGCTGTGCCTCGCCCCCGCCCCGGGAGGCGGGGCCGAGGCCCGGGTGCTTCCCGGGGCCGAGACCGCGGTCGAGCGCCGTGGGTACGGGGCTCAGGAGCGGTTCATCCACCCGATCCTGATGGGCGACCTGGCGGCCGAGTCGCTGCTCGTCTGCGAGGTCCTGACTGCCGCCGGGCACTGGTCCAGCTACCCGCCGCACAAGCACGATCGGGACGACCCACCCCAGGAGACGCTGCTGGAGGAGACCTATTACCACCGGATCGCACCGGAGCAGGGGTTCGGGCTCCAGCGCGTCTACACCGATGACCGCAGCCTCGACGCCACCCTCACGTTCACCGACCGGGACTGCGTGCTCGTACCGCGCGGGTACCACACCGTCTCCGCGCCGCCCGGATACGAGCTCTACTACCTCAACGTGATGGCCGGGCCGACCCGCCAATGGGCGGTGGCCAATGACCCCGACCACGCCTGGACGCTGGAGCCGCCTCAGGCCTAACCGCCCTCATCCGAGGTCAGGATTGGGGAGCATCACGTCACGGATGACCGCCACCAGGCTCTGGTAGGACCCGATGAAGCCGCGCAGCGTGCGCACGGTCGCGCCGAAGGAGTCGAACTCCTCCGGCGTCAGGCCGTCCGGCTCGTAGGCGCGCCGGAAGTCGGGGAAGTGGCCGAGCAGCTGATCCAGCATCGAAGCCGGAACCGGTCGATCGAAACGCTCCGTCACCTCGATGTCCGAGCGGTTGAAGCGCCGCTGCCAGGCGTACGGGATGGTCAGCGTGATGTCGCCGCCGATCAGCTCCGACCAGTGCAGATGGTGGCGGTAGGCCGCCGCCAGCAGTCTGGCCCGGTAGCCGCACGCGTGGTAGATCCCGTGGGCGCGCTTGATGCAGGCGATCCCCGCCCAGTGCACGGCGGCCGGGTCGACGATGATGCCGTCACGGGTGGCGAGCACGCCGAGCCAGTCGTCCAACCGCCCGACCATGATCGTGCACACCGGCGACATGCGGGTCGTGTCGAGACCGCCGGCCTCGGCCCGCCGCAGGCCAGCCTCCACGGCCTCCCCCACGGCCAGTGACTGCGGGACGGTGAAGCAGACGGTGGCGTTGATCGTCACCCCGGCCGCGGTCAGCTCCTCGATCGCGGTCAGGCCGGCCAGGGTGGCGGGGATCTTCACCTGCATGTTCGGGGCCAGCCGGGCGAAGTGCAGCCCCTGCTCGACCAGGCGCTCCGCGTCCCGGTAGAACTTGGGATTCGTCTGGATCGACAGCCTCCCCTTGCGACCCTGCTCGCGCTCGAAGATCGGCTGCAGCAGCTCCGCGGCGCCGGCGGCCATCTCCTCTATCAGCCCCCACGCCACGTCGTCCTCGGTCCACCTCGGGTGCTCGGCGGCCAGCTCGATGATCCGCCCGCGCCAGCGCGGCATCTCCTTCTGAAGCACCTCGCCGACGATCGTCGGGTTGCTGGTCGCGCCCACCGCGCCCCGCTCGATCGCGTAGGCCAGCTCCACCAGCGCGCACGAGTCGTTCCAGTAGTCGGTGGCGGTGGCCGCCGTCTCCCACAGCGGTCCGGCGCCCGGCTGGTCGACCGCCTCCACCCCACGCTCACGCATCACGGTCATGGCTGGTCCCTCCTCCTCACAAATGGGTGCGCTGGCGCTGTCGCCCGCGCTCGTATTCCTGGCGGGCCGCTCGCACGTCCTCGCTGTCCGAGATCTCGGCCACGGGCACCTCCCACCAGCTCTCGCTGTCCGGCGCCGGGGCGTAGCGGTCGGTCTCGATGGCGATCACCAGGGGGCCCTCAGGTCGCGGCGCACCCAGAGCCTGCCTCAGCTCATCGATCGTCCGAGCCCGAATCACCCGGGCCCCGAACGCCTCGGCGCTGGCGGCCAGGTCGATCGGCAGAGCCGGCGCGTCGGTGGGATCGAGCGGCAGGCTGCCGTTCATCGCCATCCGGTAGTGGGTTCCGAAGCCCGAGCCTCCGACCGAGCGCGACAGGGCACCGATCGACGCGTAGCCGTGGTTGTCGACCAGCACGACCACGATCGGGGTGCGCTCGGCCACGGCGGTGACCAGCTCCCCGGGCATCAGCAGGTAGGACCCGTCTCCGACCAGCACGAACACCTCGCGCTCGGGCACGGCCAGCTTGACGCCGACGCCCCCGGCAATCTCGTAGCCCATGCACGAGTAGCCGTACTCCACGTGGTAGCCCTTGCCCTCGGGATCGCGCGCCCGCCACAGGCGATGCAGATCGCCGGGAGCCGACCCGGCAGCGCCCACCACCACGCCGGTCTCACCCGCCGCATCGTTGATCGCCCCGATCACCTGGGTCTGGGTGGGCAGCCCCTCGCGCGGCGCCACCGCCGCCGCGACCGTGGCGGCCCAGTCCGCTGCCTCGCGCTCCCCCCGCCGGCTCCACTCCTCGTCGGCCCGGTGGCCCTGAAGAGCGCGGGCGAGCCGCTCGATGGCCACCCGCGCGTCGGCCACCAAGGACAGCCCGTTGTGCTTGGCGGCGTCGAACGCGCTGACGTTGATGTTGATGAAGCGGACGTCTGGATCCTGGAAGGCGGACTTCGACGCGGTGGTGAAGTCGCTCCAGCGCGTGCCGATCCCGATCACCAGATCGGCGTCGGCGGCGAGCCGGTTGGCGGCCGACGTGCCGGTGCTGCCGATCGCCCCGAGGCTGAGCGGGTGGTCGGAGACGAGCGATCCGCGACCCGCCTGGGTCTCGGCCACCGGGATCCCCGTTGCCTCGACCAGCGCGCGCAGGTCCCACGTGGCCTGGCTGTAGATAAGGCCGCCGCCGGCCACGATCAGTGGACGCCGGGCACCGCGGATCAGCCCGACCGCGCGAGCCACGGCGTCCGCCGCCGGCGGCTGCCGGTAGATGGTCCAGACGCGCTCGCCCACGAACTCCTCCGGGACCTCGAACGCCTGCGCCTGCACGTCCTCAGGCAGCGCCAATACGACGGCCCCGGTCTCGGCTGGATCGGTGAGGACCCGCATCGCCTCCAGCGCCGCGGGGATCAGCTGCTCGGGTCGCTCGACACGCTCGTAGAAGCGCGCCACCGGCCGGAACGTGTCGTTCACCGACACCGATCCGTCGTGCGCCACCTCCAGGCCCTGCAGCACCGGGTGGGGAACCCGCGTGGCAAACGTGTCCCCGGGCAGCAGCAAGACGGGCAGCCGGTTGATCGTGGCCAGCGCGGCCCCGGTCACCATGTTGGTGGCGCCCGGTCCCACCGACGACGTGCACGCGAAGGCGGCCAGCCGGTTGCGCTGGCGGGCGAAGGCGACTGCGGTGTGCACCATCGCCTGCTCGTTGCGCGCTGGGTGGTACGGGAGGAGGTCGGCATGACGCTGCAGCGCCTCCCCCAGCCCGGCCACGTTGCCATGGCCGAAGATGCCGAAGCAGCCGGCGAAAAAGCGCGTCCGGACGCCGTCCCGCTCCACTTCCTGAGCGGCCAGGAACCGCACCAGAGCCTGTCCCACGGTCAGCCGGGTCGTCGCGCTCATCTCGGTCCCGACCGCACTCCCGTCCACTCTGCGGACATACTGTCCACGCTATCCGGCCGCGCGTCCGGCGTCAACCGGTTCGGCCAGGAATCCGAGTGCGCGGGACACCTGATCCGCGCCACCCACGATCCGCTGCGCCATGCCGGATTCCGGGTCCAGCATGAGCCGGCGGACACCCCCGATCGACAGCGATCCCTGCACCCGGCCGGCGTGGTCGAAGATCGGCGCCCCGATGGACGCGATGCCGGGGGTGACGTCCTCATCGGAGAGGGCAAACCCCCTCCGCCGGGTGGCGCGCAGCTCGCCGATCAGAGCCGTCCTGTCGTGGGGAGCCACCTCGGTGCCGCTCTCGAGGGTGGCCTCGGTCAGGTAGCGCTCCCACGCGTCCTCGGGTTCGAAGGCCAGGATCGCCCGGGGCGCCGCGCCGAGATGCAGCGGCATGGAGCCGCCCAGCCCGAGCTCCAGCAGCGCCACCCGCGAGCCGGCGATCCGGTCGATGCAGACCGCCTCGTTTCCGCGCCGCACGCATAGGAACACCGTCTCGCCCGTCGATTCATGCAGCCGCTCGAGCACGGGGCGCGCCGCCTCGCGGACGTCGTAGCGCGAGACGACGGCGCTGCCCAGCGCGAACACCTTGAGCGTCAGGCGGTAGGTGCCGGGCAGGGTGCCGGCCTCGACGTAGTCGAGCTCTCGAAGCGTGGCCAGCAGGCGGTAGACGCTGCTGCGCGGCTCGCTGGTCAGCTCGGCCAGGCGAGCGGGCGTGGCATCGCCTTCGCCGGCCAGGTGGTCCAGGAGGGCCATTCCCTTGACCAGAACGGCGACCGGGCGCTTCTCCGGATCGTTCACGTGCGGCGATCCTACGCCACCTCAGTCTCGGCGGCCGGCCAGCCGCCGAGACCAGCGAGTCGGGGCACTAGGCGTGGTCCGCAGCTCCCCAGATCCCGGGTCCGCGCTGCTGCTCGTAGATCAGCGACGTCTCGGCGTGCGACACCGAGGGGTGCGTGGCCAGGTGGTCGACCACGAACTCCCGCAGGTCCTGCGCGTCGGCGGCCGCCACCCACACCAGGTAGTCGGTCACGCCGGACAGATGGAAGACCATCAGCACCCCGGGCAGCTTGCGCACCGCGGTCGTGAACGCGTCGATCTGCTCGCGCGCGTGAACGGTGAGGCGCACGGCGATGAGCGCCTGGAGCGGACGCCCGAGCGCGGCCAGGTCGACTTCGGCATGGAAGCCGCGGATCACCCCCCGTTCGCGCAATGAGCGCAGGCGGGCCAGCGCGGTCGACGGGGCGATCCCGGCCTGCTCGGCCAGGCTCTGGTTGGTGATCCGCCCATCGACGGCCACCAGCTCCAAGATCCTCTGGTCGACGGCATCGACGGAAGCGTGTGGATGATTCGGCATTCGGCACTCAGGGACCGGGTAGGCGAAGGATATGCAGGTATAGCGACTTTTACCAGCAGAATCTTCGGACCCTTGCTATCTGAGCGCAGAATTGTCAGACTCTGACCGGCATGACCCAGACGGCCGTGCTCCCGGAAATCCACGACTCGATCCTGGAGACGATTGGCGATACGCCTCTGGTCAGGCTGTCGCGGCTCGGCTCCGGGATGCGTCCGCAGCTGCTGGCCAAGCTCGAGGTGTTCAACCCCGGCGGGTCGATCAAGGACCGCATCGCGGTGGCGCTGATAGAGGCGGCCGAGCGGGACGGCAAGCTGGCGCCCGGCGGGACGATCGTCGAGCCCACATCGGGCAATACCGGCACGGGCCTGGCCATCGCCGCCCGGCTGAAGGGCTACCGGGTGGTCGCGGTGATGCCGGACAAGATGTCCAAGGAGAAGATCGACCTGCTGCGCGCCTACGGCGCCGAGGTGGTCGTCGCTCCCACCGACGTACCGCCTGACTCCCCTCAGTCCTACTACCGGGTGGCCGACCGTCTGACCGCCGAGATCCCCGGCGCGTTCCAGCCCAACCAGTACTTCAACCGGGCCAACCCCCAGGCTCACTATGAGTCGACCGGGCCGGAGATCTGGAAGCAGACGGCCGGCCGGATCACGCACCTGGTGTGCGGGGTGGGGACCGGGGGCACGGTGACCGGCACCGCCCACTACCTCCGCGAGCGCAACCCGGACATCCAGGTGATCGGTGCCGATCCGGAGGGGTCGATCTACTCGGGCGGAGCCGAGAACGTGCGCCCGTACCTGGTCGAGGGCGTCGGCGAGGACTTCTGGCCGGAGACCTTCGACCCCTCGGCGGTCGACCGCTGGATCACGGTGACAGATCGCGACGCCTTTCTCACCACCCGCCGGCTGGCTCAGGTGGAGGGCATCCTGGCCGGCGGCTCGGGCGGCCTGGCCGTCCACGCGGCGCTGGCCGTGGCGGCCGAGACCACCGACCCCGAGGCGATGATCGTCGTGATCGTGCCCGACGGCGGCCGCTCCTATCTGTCCAAGATCTACTCGGATGCCTGGCTGCGCCAGTACGGCTTCCTGGAGCGCGAGTCCAAGCTGACGGTGGGCGAGGTGCTGGAGCGCAAGCGCGACGCGGGCGAGATTCCGTCGCTGCTGTCGGTGGAGACCCATCACCGTGTGCGTGACGCGATCTCACTGCTGCACGAGCACCGGGTATCCCAGCTGCCGGTGGTCAGCCCCCACGACCCGGAGACCGTGGTCGGATCGATCAGCGAGCGCGGGCTGCTCAAGCGCGCCGCCGAGGATCCCGCCCGCCTCGACGGTGAAATCGTGGCGGTCATGGAGCCGCCCTTCACCGCGGTGTCGACCGAGGATCCCGTGCGCGAGGCGGTGGAGCTGCTGGCCGGTGATCAGCAGGCGCTGCTGGTCGTGAACCACGGACAGCCGGCCGGGATCGTCACCCGCGCCGACCTGCTCGAAGCGCTGGGTTCGTGACCGATCCCGATCGGCGTCGCGACGGGTTCGGCACCCGAGCGGTGCACGCGGGCCTGACCCCTGATCCCAGCTACGGCTCGGTCATTCCGGCCATCCACCAGACCTCCACCTACGCCCAGCCGCGGCCCGGCGAGTTTGTGGAGGACTACGACTACGCTCGCTCGGCCAACCCGACTCGCTTCGCCCTCGAACAGGCGATCGGCGAGCTGGAGGGAGGGCTGGCGGTCGCGTTCTCCTCGGGCCTGGCCGCCGCGCACGCCCTGATCACGGTCGTCTGCCAGGCGGGTGCCCACATGGTGCTCCCGGGCGACCTTTACGGGGGCACGTACCGCCTGGTCGACAAGGTGCTCAACCGGTGGGGGCTGGCGTACGATCTCGTCGATCAGGCGGATCTCGGCGCGCTGGAGCGAGCCCTGGTGAAGGGGACCCGGTTGATCTGGGTGGAGAGCCCGACCAATCCGCTGCTGGGCGTGGTCGATATAGAGGCGGTGGTGGCGCGGCGGGGTCAGGCGCTGGTGGCGGTCGACAACACGTTCGCCACGCCGGTCAACCAGCGGCCGCTGGAGCTGGGCGCGGATTTCGTCGTGCACTCCACGACCAAGTACATGGGCGGTCACTCGGACGTGGTCGGCGGCGTGGTGGTGGCGCGCGACCGGGAGTGGTACGAGCAGCTGCGCTTCGTCCAGAACGCGGTGGGGGCCGTGCCCGGCCCGATGGACTGCTTCCTCGTGCACCGCGGCCTGCGCACCCTGCATCTGCGCATGCGGGCCCACGCGCTGAGTGCCGAGGCCGTCGCGGGGTTGCTGCGCTCGATTCCCGAGGTCTCGGATGTGCGCTGGCCGGGCTTCAGCGGGATGGTCAGCTTCCGCCACCCGCGGGCGGCTGACGTCGCCGCCCGGACTCGCCTGTTCACCCTGGCTGAGTCGCTGGGTGGCGTGGAGTCGCTGATCGAGGTGCCGCAGGCCATGACCCATCAGTCCGTCGAAGGGTCCGCCGCCGCCGTGCCGGCCGATCTGGTCCGGCTGAGCTGCGGCGTCGAGGATCCCGACGACCTGGTGGCCGACCTGCGCCAGGCGCTCAGCTGAGCGCGGCGACTGGCGAAAGCTCAGCGCGCGCCCGCTCGCTGGTCCATTCGGCAATCACCTCGTGCATGACCTCGAGCATCGCTGCCGCAGCGGGCGAGCGGTAGCCGGCCGGCACTGCAGCAACCACGGGGCGGGGCGGCAGCGGCGGATCGACCTCGCGAAACACGACGCCCTCACGCACGTGCCGTGCGGCCATGTCCGGAATCGGGGCGACGCCGACACCCGCGGCCACGAAGCCGAGCAGCGCCGAGTAGTCGTCGTATTCAAAGGCGACGGACGGATCGAAGCCCGCGGCGTGGCAGGCGAGGAGAACCAGCTGGGCATCCGGACAGCGGTCTCCGAGCGTCGGAAGCATCCAGGTCTCCCCGGCCAGATCATGCAAGGTCAGGTGATCGACGTCGGTCAGGGGGTGGCCGGCGGGCAGGGCCATGTACATCGGGTCCTCCAGGAGCGGGACGCACTCGATCCGGGGCGTCTCCCCGTCCGGGTCGCCGCCGTCATGGCAGAGCGCGATGTCAAGCTCGCCGCCGCGCAGGAGCGGGAGCGACTCGGCCGGGTCGGCGACGATGATGCTGAGCTCCACGCCGGGGTAGCGCTCACGGAAGCGGACGATCGCCCGGGGGACGATCGAGGCCGCCGCCGACGAGAACACGGCCAGGCGCAACCGCCCGCCGGTCAGGTCGCCGCGGGCGCGAACCTCGTCCTCCAGACGCTCCAGCCGGGCCAGGACATTCTCGCCTCCCTCCACGAGCATCCGCCCCGCGTCGGTGAGCAGAACGCCCTGCGGAGTGCGCAGCAGTAGCTGGGCACCCATCTCGGCCTCGAGCACGGCGATCTGCCGCGAAACGGCAGGCTGGGTGTAGCCGAGCGCGGTGGCCGCAGCGGAGAAGGATCCCTGCCGAGCCACCTCTCGCAAGACCTTCAATCTGCGTACGTCGATCATTACCAACAGTTATACCAGCTCTAGCAAAGGCATATTTGCGTTTATGGCACGCATCCGCCATCTTTCTTATTGCAACCCGACGAAAGGAGCCGAAGATGACCAACACAAAGACGACCCCGTTCGGCCGCATCCGGGAGTTTGTGAGCGAGATCAATTACGCCCAGCGCCGCCTGACGGAGATCCGCACCGGCGTGCCGCTGACCACGCGCCCGAAGCACGCCGATCGTCACGAGGCGTAGTCATCTGCCGTCAAAGCGGCCCTATCGGCCGGCGCGGCCACTGAGCATCCGAGATTCGGTGGCGCGTCGGCGGATAGCGTCGCGCTGACCTCCGTCGTCGTGCTGACCTCCGGCTGACGTCAGCGCGCCGACGGGACCCGCGGGCGCGTCGAGCGGCCGCCCCGGCGCCGTACGTGGGCCCAGAACGAGCGCTCGAACTCACCCCAGTTGATCGGCGGCACGTCGAGCCCAGACCCTCCGCCGCCGTCCCCGTCATCCCGGAGCCCCCACACCACGAGCCCGGCCAGGGGCGTACCGATCAGGTACAGCATCCAGCCGGCCCATCCGGGAACCACCGCCACGCCGAGCAGCATCAGCGCCACTCCGGTCCAACCGACGGCCCGGCAGCGGTGGGGATGCGCGCTCACCACCGCCAGGAGCTCCCGGTCATGGGAGATCAGCCCGATCACGGCGAACGGCGAGGCCAGCCACAGCCACCCGATGAGCGCCATATCTCGAAGGTCCCCGCCCGGTTGCGCGCCTAAACCGTCAGATCCATGGTTCGCCCTCGGCGAGCTCGGCGATCCGCTTCAGGGCAGGATCAGGTGACTGTCGCCGAACTCGTGCCAGAGATAGCCGGTGGACAGCGCCGCCTCGTAGGAGCGCTCGATCAACGCGGAGCCGGCAATCGCCTCCAGCATCTGCAGGTGCGAGGCGCCGGGCTCGTGCCAGCCGGTGATCAGTCCGTCGACCACGGCGGGCGCGCGATCGGGCGAGATGACCAGTTCGGTCCAGCCGCCGGCGGCCCTCACGGAGCCGGCGGACACGGCTGACTCCAGAGCGCGGACGACCGTCGTTCCGACCGCCACGACTCGTCCGCCCCAGCCGCGTACGGCGTTCACCAGGTTCGCGGTGGTCTCGGGGACGGAGTACCGCTCGGCGTAGGGAGGCTCGTCTCGCTCGGGCGAGGAGACCCCACAGTGCAGGGTGATCGGTGCGATCAGCGTCCCCGCGGCGGCGAGACCGGTGAGGAGGTCGGAGGTGAACGGCCTCCCGGCACTCGGCATCTCCGCGCTGCCCGGGCTGGTGGCGTAGACCGTCTGGTAGGCGCTCAGCGGCCACGGCCGGCGTGCGTAGCCGTAGCGGATCGGGTGGCCGTGGGCCACGAGGTATTCGGGCAGGGATGGGACATCCACCCTGGCCACCCACAGCCGAGCGGGGGCGGCGTAGGGTGCGAGCAGCTCGAGCGTGACCGACCCGGGAAGCCGGATCTGATCGCCGGCGCGCCCCCGGCCCACCAGCGGCGCACCGTCGGCACCGCGAAGCTCCACCACGAACAGGTTCGGCTGGTGCGCGCGCGGAACGGGCGTGGAGAACCGCACCTCGATCTGGCTTCCGTCGCTGCGGCTGGCCGGGACCGCCGCAGGCACGGTGGCCGAGGTGTTGATCACGAGCAGGTCGCCGGGGCTGAGATGCTGCGGTAGGTCAGCGAAATGTGCGTGGACGATCTCCTCGCCGCCGCGATAGGCGACCATCAGGCGCACGGCGTCGCGGGACAGCCCTCGGGCCTCCGGCGGCTCGCTTGCCTCGAGGGCGGGCGTCAGCTCGAATGCCAGCGCGCTCACCGCGCCTCCTGTAACAGCTCGCGGGCCTGATACCGCCCGCTGGGCAGCGTCCCCTCGATCAGCGCCAGCAGCCCGGGCACGCTCTCCTCGGGAGGCGGCCGGTCCGAGATGTCCTCGCCCGGAAAGGCCTCCTGGTGCATCCGGGTCCGCATGTCGCCCGGGTCCACGGAGTAGATCCGCAACTCCGGATGCTCGGCGCCGAGGATCGCCGTCAGCTGATCGAGTGCGGCCTTGGACGCCCCGTAGCCTCCCCACCCGGGGTAGGGCTCGACGGCCGCGTCCGAGGTCACGTTGATCACACAGCCGCCGCTCAGGTGAGGCAGGGCGAGCTGGATGAGAGCCAGCGGCGCCAGGAGATTCACCCGCAGGACCCGCTCGAGGTCACCCAGCGGGTAGGCGTCAAGTGCCGGCTGCGGGCTCGGCCCGAGATGGCTCGCGTTGTTTACGAGCAGGTCGATGCGGTCACCGGCCGCCGCGATCAGGGCCCCGCGGTGCCAGTCATCGGCCACGTCGCCGGCGACGGCCTGGACGTCGGTGAGCGCGCCGAGCTCGCTGGCCGCGCGCTCGAGGTCGCTCGGGGTCCGGGCGTCGATCACGAGCCTCCAGTCTCGGTGCGCGAGCTCCCGCGCCAGTGCCAACCCAAGCCCCTGTGAGGCGCCCGTGACGATGGCCGTCCGATGGGCGCTCATCGGTGCTCACCCGTCCGCGTCAGCCGATCGTAGTTCAGGCGCAGGAGCGCGATCACGTCCTGGACGTCTGCATCGGTCGCGATCCGCCGCGCGGCGGGGCCCTGCGCGTTGGGGAACACCGGGTGCGGTCCGATCCGGCCCTGCTGTATCAGCTCGCTCCACACCGGTTTGGGGAAGTTGAAGTGAGCGGCGTGACCGCCGTGCAGGTGGCCGATCTCCCGGCGGCCGACGCGGAACGAGAACTCTCCCCGGCGCCCGGGTCCGGCCTGGACTCCGGGCCAGGAGGTCACTTCGCCGGTGATCTGCTCGCTGGCGGTCACTTCAGATATGGGGGCATTTGCGTTCATTCCCTCAACCTACAAGTTCAAGTGAACTTGAAGTCAAGGGCGAATTGTGATTCCCTCAAAGACGTGGCCGAACCGCTGAAGATCTCCGACGTGTCGAAGCGCAGCGGGGTCGCCTCCTCCGCCCTGCGCTTCTACGAGGATCGCGGCCTGATCAGCTCTGAGCGCGCCGGCTCGGGCCACCGGCGCTATCCCCGGTCGGTGCTCCGCCGCGTGGCGTTCATCGTGTTCGCCCAGCGCATCGGTCTGACCCTGGACGAGATCGCCGCCGAGCTGGCCAAATTGCCCGCCGATCGCGCACCGGGACGGCGCGACTGGTCGCGACTCTCCAGTCAGTGGACATTCCGGATCGACGAGCGGATCGCCGAACTGGAACGGCTCAAGTCGGGCCTGACCGAGTGCATCGGGTGCGGGTGCCTGTCGCTGGACCGCTGCGCGCTGTCGAACCCTGACGATCGCGTCGGCAAGCGGGGCCCCGGCCCGCGCTTCTGGATGGGCGACCGCCGGCCGCAGCCGGAAACTCTTACCTGATCGGGAACGACCACAGTTAGGCTCGCTCGCTACTCGACCAGGAGAGCAGCGATGTCCACCAGCCTGAAAGACATGATGAACCGAGCCCGTGCAGTCGTGAGCGACGTCGCACCGGATGTCGCGGGCCCGGCCGTGGAGACGGGTGAGTACGACCTCGTTATAGATGTGCGCGAGCCATCCGAGTTCGCCGAGCTGCATGTGGCCGGAGCCACCTGCATCCCACGCGGCGTGCTCGAGCTCCGGGCCGACCCGTCTTCGCCGAGCCCCGACTCGGCACTGGCCGGAAACCACTCGGCCCGGATCCTCGTGTACTGCACCAAGGGTCCCGGTGCCCGGTCGCTGCTGGCCGGGGAGACTCTGACGACGATGGGGTTCGAGCGCGTCGAAACCCTGTCGGGCGGACTCGTCGCGTGGTCTGAGGCCGGTCTTCCGGTCGAGGGGACCGGCGCCTCGGTGTCCGGCTGATGAGCGCCCGACCGGCCACTCGGATCGTGGTCCTCGGGGCCGGGTTTGCCGGCCTGGAGCTCATGACCCGGCTGTCCGAGGAGTTCAGGGATGAAATCGAGCTCACGCTGATCGACCAGAACGACGCGTTCGTGTTCGGGTTCTCCAAGCTCGACGTGATGTTCGGCCGAACCACTGCTGACCAGGTTCGTCACCCGTACGCGAACCTGGTCAAGCCCGGCGTGCGCTTCGTCCAGACGGCGATCCGGGCGATCGACCCGGCGGCTCGGCGTGTCGAGACGGACGCGGGCGTGTTCGAGGCCGACGTGCTGGTGGTGGCGCTCGGCGCGGATCTGGACCCGGACGCCACGCCGGGCCTGGCCGAGGGCGGCCACGAGTTCTACACGGTGCCCGGAGGCTTCGCCGCGCGAGACGTGCTGGAGGGCTTCGAGGGTGGACGGGTGGTGGTCGGCGTCCTGTCGACGCCGTACAAGTGCCCGCCCGCGCCCTCCGAGACCGTGCTGCTGCTGCATGAGTACCTGACCGAGCGCGGCCTGCGGGACCGGTCGGAGATCGCCCTGGTGATCGACTTCCCGCGTCCGATCCCGCCCTCGCCCGCGGCGTCAGAGGCCCTGATCGAAGCATTCGCCGAGCGGGGAATCGAGTGGCATCCGCGCACCGAGGTGTACGAGCTCGACGGCTCCCGCGGCGTCGCGCGGCTGCGCGATGGCGGCGAGATGCCCTATGACCTGTTCCTGGCCGTGCCCGTGCACCGGGCGCCGCGGGTGGTGGTCCAGGCGAGCCTCACGAAAGACGGATGGATCCCGGTCGACCCGCTGACCTTCGAGACATCCTTCCCGGGCGTCTACGCGATGGGCGATGTGGCGGCCGTGGGTACGCCCCGGGCCGGCGTGTTCGCCGAGGGTCACGCGCGCATCGCCGCCGAGCACATCGCGGCCCGGATCAGGGGGACGACGAGCGAGGCCCGGTACGGGGGGCGCGGGATCTGCTACCTGGAGTTCGGCGGAGGGGAGATTGGGATGGTCGACGTCACGTTCTTCGGCGATAAGCGCTCGGGTGAGCTGGTGGGGCCCTCCACGGAGTACATGCACGAGAAGGCGGAGTTCGGGTCGAGCCGGATCCGGCGCTGGTTCGACCGGGAATGGAGCACGGCTGAGGTGAGCGCTTGACGGCGCGAGGCTCAGCGTGTGGGGAGCGAGACCGTCAGCTTCGACACGCGCACCGTGAAGTTCTGGTCGTTGCTCTTGCGCAGGTACGGGGCGTCGCTGCCGAGCAGCACCAGCTTGACCACGTCGCCCGACGGGAAGGCGTAGCCGTTGCCGTGGAGCTGGAAGACGATCTGACCTGATTGGTTGTCCGTGAGCCGGTAGGCGCCCCGGCTGATCAGGCGCTCGGTGCCGTTCGGAGCGACATCGAACAGCTGCGAGTCGAGCTCTCCGTAGTCTCCGGAGGTGCTGATCGTGGCCGTCACGGTGGGCAGCCCGAGCATCGTGAAACCCCGGCTGGGGTACGTGTAGACGGCGGTGCCCGGCGCCGTCTCGGCCGTGATCGACTTGCACGCGTCGCTGTTGGCGATCGGGTCGAACTGCGAGCTGGCCGACGGATCGCCGGCCGCGGTCACCGTCTGTGGAGCGTTTGACCCGAACCTGATCGTTCGCGTGCTGAGCGTCGACAGGCTGGCCGCGGCATAGGGGCCGCCATCGGGCACGGTCGCGGGGCACGTCTGGGTGTACGCGGTGACGGATCGGGGGGCCGGCGGCTGACCGGTGCCCTGCAGGTAGGCGTTGAAGAAGGCGCTGCCCTGGTCGTTGAAGGGCTGGTTGACCGTTGGCTTGTTCGACCCGCGGCTGTGGCCGAGGTCGCCGAACTGCAGTGACACCGGCGCGCTCGAGCCGACCTGGTTGTAGACGCGGATGGCCTGCTCGGGCGGGAACAGATCGTCGGTCCACCCGTTCTCGATCAACATCGGGCTGGGCGTGCCCGGCAGTCCGTAGGCCTGGTGGTGTGCATAGATCTCCGCCAGGATGGAACGGACCTGGCTCCCGTACGGTTCGCCGGCGCTGATCAGTGAGTAGTCCTCAGGAATGTTCGCGTCCGGGTTCTGGCAGGGCGTCGTGGCGGGCGAGGTGCCGCAGTAGTAACCGCTCGCCTGGCCCTCCGCGTACAGCCCGCTGACATAGCTCTGGATCTCGATGCCGATCGGATTGAGGCTCTGCTGGGGCGGCGCCACCTGGGTATCCAAAAAGCGCCCGTTGGGCAGCAGGGCGTCGACCAGGTCCGACCAGGGCCAGCGCGCCCAGGCGGCCGTGATCGAGAGCGGCGTTCCGTCCGGGCTCGTCCAGGGCACGAACGATCCGTCGGGAAGCCGGATCCGATCGCGCAGGTAGGCCAGTTCCAGTGTCTGACCCCCGCCGTAGGAGATGCCGGTCACGCCGATCGCGCCCGGCTTGGTGATCCCCTCGTCCACGAGCAGACCCAGCAGGTACTCGGTGTCCCGCGCCTCGTAGCGGGTGTCAGCCAGGCGGATGTAGCCGTTGGCGCAGGGGTCGCCGGGCGTATAGGTGGCGGTGGCCTGCGGGCCACCGCCGCAGGAGTGTCCGAACCCGCGCGCGGTGTAGTTGACCACCGCATACCCCTGCTGCGCGTAGTAGTCGTTGTTGTAGTGGTAGGTGATGGAGCCGTCGCCCTGTGGCGTGGTCGACTCGAAATCCGTCTTGTCGCTGCCCCAGCCGTGCAGCATCACGACGGTCGGGAACGGGCCGTTGCCGTCGGAGGCCGGCGGCAGTGTCACATCGACGTCCAGCGGGACGCCATCGAACGATGGGACCCCGTTGACGGTGCGTCCGGGACCGGCATCGGTGGTGGGACAGAACCGCGTGCCATCGGCCTGTGTCGTGCAGGCGTGTCCGAAGGGGGCCGGGTCCGCCTGGGCAGCGGCCGGCAGCGCCCCCAGGAGCAGCATCGCGGACAGCCAGCTCAGTAGGTGAGCTCTCCTCATCCTCGCGGGGGTGCTACCCAGATCGGCGGGACGCCATACACGACCGGCGGGCACGTTTGGCGGACTCTGGCCGAAAAGCCGAGCTTTTGCGGCATGTATTCAGTGCCACCCGGGCGCGGCCGATAAGGCGTGGAAGCTACTGGCCGGGCGATTGCCGGGGGCGGCCAGGCAACGGAAACCGCAGGAGAAGGGGCTGAGCTCCCAGGTGCTAAGGCTCGTGAGAACACGCAGAATCGACATGGCCGGCTTGGCAGCCGGGAATCGCGGCGCGGATGGCGCCGGGGATGCTCGCGCGCAAGCCGTGCTCGTCGGAGGCGCTGCGATGGACTCGCGTCTTGTGAGGATCTACGGGGGGATGGCGATCCTGCTGGTCGCCTACATCATCTCGGAGGTCGTTCGGCCCACCGGACAGACGTGGCCCGCGATCGACGGGTGGGGCGTGGCGGTGTTCGAGCTTGTGGCCAGCGGCCTGTGCATCGCCAGGGCCGCGGCTGCGGAAGAGACACGGCGCCGTCTGCCCCTGGTGATGGGCCTTGGCCTGATGTCCTGGTCGGTGGGTGATGTGCTGCTGGCCTCGGGCGGCGGGGGGGCGCCTACTTCCCTGGGCCCGTCGGACGCCTTCTACATCTGCTTCTACCCGCTGACCTACGTGGCGCTGATGATGCTGATGCGCCGTCAGGTGCGCCGCTTCACGGTCGAGACGTGGCTGGACGGCGGCATCGCCG
Organism: uncultured Solirubrobacterales bacterium; assembly: GCA_963718545.1. GTDB lineage: Bacteria > Actinomycetota > Thermoleophilia > Solirubrobacterales > Solirubrobacteraceae > Palsa-465. Next base: position 2,325,057 of record CAVQZO010000002.1, read on the forward strand.
GGCTCGGAGCTGCCGCCCTGTGTGCCGCCTTCGTATTCCAGGGCGTCCTCAAGGCGGCGGGCGGCTCGACCTCGTCGGTCGCCGCCAACCTCGTCTACCCCCTCGGGGATCTGATGCTGCTGATCCTGGTCGTCGGGGGAAGCGCTGTGCTTCCGGGCCGCCGGCGCATCCCCTGGCTGATGATGGCCGGCGGTTACGCGTTCAACGCCGTCGGGGACACGTTCAACCTGTTCGGCGCGGGCATCGGCGCCACGCACGTCGGGACGATCGTGAACGCGGTGGCCTGGCCGACCTCGATCCTGCTCATCTCCTCCTCGGTATGGGTGCGCACCCGACCGGCTCCGCCGCTGTCGCGAGCCACCACGCCGGGCTTCGGGCTGCCGGGGGCGGCCGCGGCGGCCGCCGTGGCGGTGCTGTTCAGCAGCTCGCTGATCCACGTCAGCCTGGCCGGGCTGATCCTGGCCGCGGCGACCCTGGCCGCGGCCGGTCTGCGCTTCGGGATCTCCCTGACCAGCCTGCGGATCCTCACCGCCGAGCGCCATCAGCAGGCGATCACCGATCAGCTGACCACGCTGGCCAACCGCCGGGCGCTGTTCGATCTGCTCGACAGGCTGGCCGACGAGAGCGCGGACGGCTCAGACGGACCACGGCCCCTCGCCTTCCTGTTCGTGGATCTCGACCGCTTCAAGGAGATCAACGACTCGTTCGGTCACTCGGTGGGGGACGAGCTGCTCAGACAGCTTGGCCAGCGCCTGCAGAACATGATCCGCGGCACCGACCTGCTGGTCCGGCTGGGCGGCGACGAGTTTGCCGTCGTGCTGCTCGACTCGGATGCGGATTACGGAAGCCTCGTGGCGCAGCGGATCAGCTCGCGGCTCGAGGAGCCCTTCCACCTCGGCTCGGTCAGGGCCCGGATCAGCGCCAGCATCGGCATCGCGGTGTCACCCCGTGACGCCGAGGACGCCCCGGAGTTGCTGCGCTGCGCCGATCTGGCCATGTACCGGGCCAAGCTCGAGCACAAGCCGTTCGCCATCTACAGCCGCGAGCTGGACCTTCTGGGCAACCGGATCGGGCTGGTCGAGGATCTCCGGCTGGCCATCGAGAACCGCGAGCTCCAGCTCTGCTACCAGCCGCAGATCGACATCGAGAGTGGCGAGGTGGTGGCGCTGGAGGCGCTCGTGCGCTGGAACCACCCCCGGCTGGGTCCGATCCCGCCCCTGGAGTTCCTGCCGCTGGCCGAGGACGCCGACCTGATGGACCAGCTCACCGAGCTGGTCCTGGAGATGGCCCTGGCCCAGTGTGCCCAATGGCATCGTGAGCAGCGCTCGGTCGCCGTATCCGTGAACGTGTCCTCAACGAACTTGCTCAACCCGGACTTTCCGACCCTCGTGAACAGCGCCCTGGCCAGGCACCGCGTTCCGGCGGAAACGCTCGTCCTGGAGATCACCGAGACCACGGCGATCACCGACTTCAACCGCTGCAAGCAGACGATCGCCGACCTCAAGGCACGGGGCATCACGGTGTCAGTGGACGATTTCGGTGCGGGCTTCACCTCCCTCGCCTACCTATCGAGTCTCGCGGTCAGTGAGCTCAAGCTCGACCGCAGCTTCGTCAGCGGCCTGGCCCAGGCCGGCGATCAGCGGAACATCGCGCTCGTGCGCTCCACCATCAGCCTGGCCCACGCACTCGGCATGCGGGTGGTGGCCGAGGGGGTGGAGGACGAGGCTTCGCTCGAGTTGCTCGTCGGGTTTGACTGTGATCTCGCTCAGGGCTACCTGATCAGCGAGCCCAAACCGGCGTCTGAGCTGGAGCTGGAGCGGATGATCCCACCGGTCAGCCCGTCACGGGCGCCCGGACAGCTCCTGGCTCCCGTGCCGGCACCCAAGGCTCCTGAGCCTGGGCTCCGGCCGGTCGGGGACGCGGCGGTCGGGGACGCGGTCGCCTGATCTGACCGCCGCCCGGCCAGGCGGCGGTTTCGGGTTCAGCTGACGCCCGGAGCGACGGCGGTCATCTGCCGTGATCCGAGGTGCAGCAGCACCAGCATGCCGAGGAAGATCGCGCAGTCCCCGACGCTGAGCACATTGGGCAGCGGCCCGGGGACCGGGATGACGTCTCCGAGCCAGAGCAGGTGCGGGTGGGCCAGGGCGGCCGAGTTGTGAAACACATGACCGGTTTGCGCCAGCCCGGCGATGCGCTGGGCGGATCGTGAGGCCGGCATCACACCGGCGTTGAGGCTGATGGCCAGCGCGTTCGCGGCTGTACCGGCGGCAATCAGCGGCACCCCTGCGATGTGCCGGTTGGCGATCAGGAAGATCCCGATCAGGACGTAGGTGGCGATGTGGAGGCCGGCGTGCAGTTGCTCGTTGCCCCCGGGCACGACGCTCACCAGCACGACCTGGAGCGCCAGCGCGATGATCGGGACGGGGAGGGCGCGCAGACGCAACTCCCCCAGCGCAGTCAGGCGACCGCCGGTGAGCGGGACGCTGGCGATGCACAGGAAGGCGAGGACGATGAGGATCACGCCACCACGGCCTTCCGCGGCCCGATCCGGGGGACCTGCTCCAGGTTGAGAAGCCAATCGGTGGCGTCCCCCTTGGTGAGCGGGTGACTGATCGCGAAGCCCTGGGCCGCATCGCAGCCCAGCAGCTTCAGATCCGAGATCAGGCTCAGCTCCTCCACCCCCTCGGCGATCGCCCGCAACCCCAGGTTGTGCGCGAGGTCGATCGTCGAATTGACGATAATCCCCTCCTTGGAGCGTGATCCCATCCGCCCCACGAACGAGCGGTCGATCTTTACCTCGGAGACGGGCAGGTCCGCCAGGTAGGCCAGTGAGGAGTAGCCGGTCCCGAAGTCGTCGATGGAGATCTCGATTCCCAGCTTGCTCAGCTCCAGCAGAACCTCGTGCGCCACCTCGGGGTCTGACATCAGCGCGCTCTCGGTGACCTCGAGCTTCAGCTGCGCGGGCGGTACGCCGGCGCGGCGCAGCGCATCCAGCACCTGGCTCGGGAACTGCTCGTCGATCAGGACGGCAGGGGAAACGTTGACGGCCATGGTCAGCTCGATGCCCAGCTCGCGCCACGAGGCGGCCTGCAGGAGGGCGACGTCCAGGACCCGCTGCGTGAGCGGCTTGATCAGGTTCGTGTGCTCGGTCATCTCCAGGAAGGCTGCGGGCGGCAGCAGACCCAGCCGCGGGTGCTCCCAGCGAACCAGCGCCTCCACCGAGAACACCTGGCCGCTGCGCAGATCCAGCGCCGGCTGGTACCAGGCGACGATCTGGTCTTTCTGCAAGCCTGCGCGCAGGTCGGCCGACAGGGCAAGTTTGCTCGGGCTGTGATTGTCGAAGCCCTCGTCGTAGACGGCGACATCCTTGCGTGTGCCCTTCGCCTGGTACATGGCCACGTCGGCCTTTTGCAGCAGTGTCTCCACGTCCTCCGCATCCTCGGGGTACATGGCGATGCCGACGCTCGCCTGAACGTCGACCGGGATCAGCTCGAGCTCGAACGGCCCACGCAGACATTCCGCCACACGGTGAGCCAGACCGGTCGCGTCGGCGTGCGTGCCGAGCCGGCTCAGAATCGCGAACTCATCTCCCCCCAGCCGGGCGATCTGATCACCCTCACGAAGCTGATCACGAAGTCGATCCGCGACCTGCTGGAGCAGGAGGTCCCCGTAGTGGTGTCCGAGCGTGTCATTGACCTCCTTGAAGCGGTCGAGGTCCATCAGCAGGACACAGGCCCGGGCCCTCCGGTCGCTGATCGCATCCTGCACCGCCTCACGAAACGACAAACGGTTGGGCAGCCGGGTGAGCGGGTCGTGCCGCGCGTCATGGGCGCTGCGCGCCCCCTGCCAGAGGGCCCGGTGGATGGCCATGATCGGCGCCGCGAACAGGGGGACGAGCGCCGGTGAGTAGGCCGTGGTCGCGATCACGATGGGCGCCAGGAGCAGCAGAACCCCGGCGGTCGTGACGACGAAGAACAGGTCACGGGTGAAGTACTCGCGCAGCGAAACTCGTTGCCACAGGGCTACGGCCACGCCGACGATGCCCGTGTTGACGACGAAGAACGCGGTGGCGCTGGCCAGCACTCCGGGAAGCTGCGCGGCCGTGAACGGATGGTCGGTGCCGAGACGCGATGTGTCGGTCAGCAGCCGGAGCGTCAGCACCGCCGCGACCATCGACAGCGCGTACTGCCCGATGTTGAAGCTGATCCGCCAGGCTGGCTTGCGGGACATGACGTCCTGAACCAGCGAGGCCACGCTCTGGGCGATGATGGCCGGCCCCAGCCCGCCGGCAAGCAGCAGCGCCATGGCGAAGGATGTGGAGAGCGTGATCTCCTCGTCGTTACCCCGGCGGGGGATCTTCACCGGCAGCGTCTCCGTGAGCATGACCGCAGAGGCCAGCAGCACGAAGTTCGCGGGGTGCACCGTGATGAAGTTGAGGTTCCACAGGCCGCGCAACGCCACCACCGCAGCCACGGCGGCGGCCGAGATGAGAGCGCAATATGTCTGGGAACTCAGTCGCGGCATCTGAACCCTGCATGGCCGCCCGGTGGCGGCCGACCTGCCGGAGAGACGTCCGAGGGCGCCCGCTGATGCGGACGCCCTCAGGTCATCTCAGAACTTGTGTCCTGCGTGGAAGGCGGCGGCGGCGGTGACGGCAACAGCCGCCCAGCCCCGCGCCCGGAAGATCTGACCCCTGATCATGATCTCCCCTAGGCGAACTTGTTTCCGGCGCCGGACGCAATGACCAGGGCCGCAACCGCAGCCAGTACGAACAGCGCGCGATACACGTAGTAGCGCCTCATATAACCCCCTTGTTGTTGGAAACCAGCCCTACTGGTTATGGCTCCACTTATCGGTAGAAAGCCGAACCACTTGATGGGATTTGGACGAATGTCCGATTCGGCGGTTCTGCCGAAGGCCGGGGGTGGCGGCGGCTGTCAGTCCTCCTGCTCGATCCGCAACAGCTTGGTCATCGACTGCAGCAGCCCCCAGGCGATCGCTGCGTTCTCCCGCACGAAGGGCTGGAAATCCCAATAGGTGAGGCCGTAACAGACCAGGTCGCTGATGGCGGTGATCGTTGCCGAGCGCTCCTTGCCATCGATCAGCGCGACCTCTCCGAAGTGTGCGCCCGGACCGATCGGAGGTCGGGGCCGCCCCCGCACCGTGATGGCCGCGGTGCCGGATTCGATCAGGAAGAACGCCGCCCCGCCCGAGCCCTCCTTGGTCACGGTCTCGCCGGTGGCGAACTGGCGCATCTTGAACAGGCGGGCCACCGTCTCCAGATCGGCCTCGTCCAGCTCGGAGAACAGCGGAACGTTCTTGAGAAGCTCCAGGGGCGCTCCGGCCATGCGAGTCGCCGCCTACTTTCCCGCGCGCGTGATCGCGCGGCACTGGAGCAGGTACAGCTCGCCGTCGGCGATCGCCCACTCGATGTCACGGCCCATCCCGTAGACCTCCTCGCACCGGCTCGCGAGCGCGTGGAGCTGGCTCAGGTTCTCGTCGGACAGGCACAGCGCTTCGGCCTCTTGAGGCGAGAGCTTCTCCTCGTATGTGCCGCCTTCGGGCAGCGAACGGATCGCCACCTTCTTGAATCCGGCGCGGCGTTCCAGGATCTCGCCGCTCCGGCCGATCCGGAACAGGTCGGGGATCACCTGGGCGGCAACCACCGCCTCCCCCAGCCCCCAGCTCGCCTCGATCATCCGCTCGTCCGCTCCGTTGATGGGGTTCTGGGTGAACATCACGCCGGCGGTCTCGGGGTTGAGCAGCGACTGGACGACGACGCCGACGCTTGGGCGGCGGAACAGCCCGACCCGCTGCCGGTAGGTGATCGCCGAGTCGGAGTTGGCCGACCACCAGATCTCCCGCACCGCGTCGCTCACCTCCTCCGCGGTGAGGATGTTCAGGAGGGTGATGTGCTGGCCGGCGAAGCTGGCGTCAGCCCCATCCTCGTCGACCGCTGAGGAGCGCACGGCCAGCGGGGTGGCCAGAGAGCTGACTGACTCGGCCACGGTTTTGATCGCCTCCTCGTCCCCGGAGGCGACCTCCTCCACGATCGAGCCGGCCAGCGCGATCCCGGGCGGGAGCGGGAGGCCGCCCCGCGCGGCCTCCCCCAGTCCAACGGCCTTCGAGCCGAAGACGGAGTCGTCAGACGCCTCCGCCAGCGGAACGACTGCCTTCACCCGACCACCGTCACTTCGCCCTTGTCGCCGTCCACCCTGACCTTTACTCCGTCTGGGATGCGGTCGGTGGCATCACGGGTCCCCACGACTCCGGGGATCCCGTACTCGCGGCTGACGATCGCGGGATGCGAGAGCAGGCCGCCGCTGTCGGTGACGAGCGCTCCCAGGAGCGGGAGCAGGATGTTGAACGCCTCCGAGGTGCACTCGGTGATGAGCACGTCGCCCTTGACGATGCGGCCGAACTCCTCGGGTCCAGCCACTCTGCGGGCCGGGCCTTCATAGAAGCCGCCGCTGGCCGCGAGACCGTGCAGCACCTTCTCCTCGTGCGCCTCCATCGAGGGGGCGAACATCGAGTCCATGGTGATGCCGGCCGCCCGCATCATCCGGGCCTCAGCGGGTGGCAGCCCGGACGGGTCTGGCGGCGGTGGGCTCGGGGGCCCGAGGTGCATGGGCGCGTCCTTGGCGGTGTGAGTGGTCCGCCACTCGTAGCGGGCTTTCAGCTCGTCGGCTGATGGGCCGTCAAGGTCCAGGACCAGCGCCTTCATCTCCTCGAACGAGGCGTCGATGAAATGCTCGGGCTCGTGGATCCGGCCACGCGCAGCCAGCCTGCGCCCGCCTTCGAGAGCCGCCCGGCGCATGATGCCCGAGGCCCAGATGTCGCTGTACACGCCGCGCTCGTCCCGGATCCGGTACATCAGCCGGGCTTCCTCCACGAGGCCGTCGAACTCGACTCGGTGCTCCTCGGGCACCTTCTCCCGGACCTCGGCAACCTTGGCTTCGACGTCCGCCTCGGTCGTCGAGTCATCGCTGCCGTCGACCTGGACCTGGATCGCGCGCAGCAGCGCGTCCGGCATCTCCAACGCGTAGCGCCCGGAGATGTCAAAGCCATCCAGCAGCCGGTAGCCCGTGAGCTCCAGGTAGGCGTTGACGGCCTCGCCGGTCTCGCCCCCGAGATTCCTCAGCTCGTCCAGGATCTCGCCTGGATCTTGATCGCTATGGAGGAGTTGCTGGGCGGCGGGGTCCGTTCTGATCGCCGCCACCATGCGCGCCAGCTCGTGGGACGCGCCGGCCGAGACCGGCGCCGCCCCCTGCATCATGCTCAGCAGCTCGGCGTGCGGCACGCCCGTCCAGTCGCTCGCGTGGGCCAGCAGGTCCCCGATCGTGACCATCGCCGCGCCCGTGTGGCGCATGTGCTGGTAGATCATCTCCTTGTGATGCTCGTGGCAGGTCTCCAGGTAGGCGACGAGCTCCTGATCTGACAGCGCCGTCGGGTCGACCGATTGCAGCTCGCGGTGCTTGCGGATCGACTCCGGCTTGAACTTCTCGTCCCAATCACGGAGCTGGGCCCGCCACAGCTTCTTGGCCCACACCTCCTCGGCCCGCTGGAAGCGCTCCGGCGCCTGCTCGTGCGCCACCGGTCGCGGGCTGATGTAGGCGAACCCGTTCAGGTACTCGTAATCCAGGGTGTCCAGCAGCATCCCGTAGTAGCTGGTGAAGTCCCGGAACCCGCGCTTGAGCGCCTCCGGGTGCATGTCGCTCCAGTACCGCGTGGCCGGCCTCGGGAAGTGCACGGCGTCCAGGTCCCACGGACCCGGGTTCGACGGCTCGAACTTCAGCTCGGCCCCCTTGTCTACTGCTGACATCCGGTCTCTCCTGTTTCCTCGTTTGAGCATGAAGCCCCCGCCACCCGGCGGGTGGCCGTCCAGGCCATTGTTCCGGACGGCCGGGCGTCGCTGGGCTTTTTCACAAATCCTGGCCAGGCAGGGGAAGCGGCGATGCCGCCGGCGGGCCCCTGCTACCTCCGCTTCAGGATGTGGCGCGGCTCAGGGAACGAACAGGAGCCCGGCCGGCTGGATCGACGTCGACAGGGGGAACTTGCTCACGGCACCGGTGGAGGGGTTCACATTTCCCAGGTAGTTGTTCGGGAACTGTGTGCTGGGACACGAGGCCGGAGCGTTACCCGCATCGCATGGGCTCACTCCGACGACCTCCTGCCCTTTCGTGAACGGCCCGGTGATCTTGTAGATCAGGTCCGCGCTGCCGTCCGTGACGTACAGCGTGCCCGATGGGCCCGACGCCCACTGGGTGTCGTCGATCGACTGCGACAGCTTGATCGTCGACAGCTGCGTGCCGGTCGAACTTCCGACAAAGATGTCGCGGTAATCGCCCTGGCTGGTCAGCATGAACTGTCCGGCGAACCGCGCTGCGTAGGACGGCACGACGAAGTTGGAGTCCGGGTCGCTGAGCGCCAGCTTGGTCGTGCCGGTCTGACCGGAATTGGCTTTGGTCGCGCTCGCCTCGTCTCCGAATAGGCCGCGCACCGATGCGACGTGGCTGCTCGAGTTCAGGGTGACGACGTATACGGCGGGATAGCTCGCCTGGGGCGGCGCCTTCCCGAGGGCGCCGGGCGCCGAGGCGGAGATCAGCATCATCCCCTTCCAGAAGGAGATCGCGTCGAGCCCGCCCTTCGACGGGAGCGCCGGGATCGTGTAGCTGGCGGCCTCGGAGCTGCCCGGGGTGAGCACGTAAAGGTGCGGACTTGCGTCCTCGTTGGTGGTGACGACCACCCGATTGTGGGCGGTGTCGGCGGTGACTCCGTCGACGTGCCCGAGGAGGGTCCACACACCCATCCGCGCGCCGGAGCTGGAGAATTCGACGATCGTGGAGTCACGGTTGCCTGCGCCCGCGGATCCTTTTGGAGTTGGCTCGCCCTGGGGGCCGACGTTGTTCTGGAAGCCGACGAAGATGTGACCGCCGAGCTCGGCGATGTCGTCGGGCTGGTTGATCGAAGCCGTCCCGCTGGGGCTTTTGAACGTGATCGGGACGCCCGACGCGAACACGCTGCTCGTGAAGGTGGTCGGGGTGCTCTTTGGCGTCGTGGCAGTGCTCTTGGGGTGACTGGAGCCGCACGCTGCCACGGCGATCGCAGTCCCCGCCACGAGACTCAGGGCCGACAACCGCAACCGGGCTGTCCGCAAAGGACCTGAAGCTGTCATAACCGAACGAACCTCCTGAGAGCTGTAAACCGGCGTGGCGCAGCCTTCGCCGCTGCTGCTTGCGCGACGGCCGGCAAAGCTAGCCGCCGACCGCTCACCCTTCGTGAACGGCCGGTGTCCTAACGGTTCGCCAACATCGCCGACCTGGAAGGCTCGCGACGGTAGAGCCCGCGGCTCGACCAGGTTGTGTCAGACCTGTGGCCGATGAGTGAGGCTTGACTCAGGTGGCGCCGGCGACCGGCCGAGATCTCAGGTAACGCCGGGCGCCCGCGTAGTACGGAAGGAGCCTGGACAGAGGGATGATGTGAACGGCGGCACCAGAGTGCGGCGACTCGATGATGTCTCCCCCGCCGACGTACATGGCCACGTGCGAGATGTCTCGTGACGGCGGATCGGTCCTGAAGAAGACCAGGTCTCCCGGGCGAAGCGCCTTCCTGCGCACCGTTCTACCCACCGTGGCCTGACCCTCCGAGGTCCGCGGGAGGACGGTGCCGTAGAAGTCGTACACCGTGTACGTCAGACCGGAGCAGTCAAAGCCGTAGGCCGAGGTCCCCGCCCAGAGGTAGGGCAGCCCGAGGAACAGCTTGGCTGACCTGACCAGCTGCTGCCCGGTGGGAGGTGTTACCGCTGCCGCCGGATCGCGGATCACGATCGCGGAGCTGGCGATCAGTGCGCTCCCCCCGGCGGGCGTCTGCACGATCGTCCACGAGCCGTCCGAACCCAACTCGGGGAGCCGGGTGTTGAAGCTGAGGTGCAGCAGGCGTCGCCCTGGCTGTCCGCTGCTGGTTTCCGCTCTCAGCCAGGCCCGCCGGACGGCTACGACCGCCTCGTCGGTGCTGGGCGGAGGCGGTGCAGAGGGCTCCGCCGATACGGGCGCCGGCTTCGTGAGCTGCCGCGCAGGAACCCATCCGGGGTGGCTGAGGCCGGTGCGCGTGGCCTGCCCGGTCAGCGAGATCTTGTCCCACGCCCCGCGCCGCTTCCAGACCGCCACCCGCTGGCCGTACAGCGCCTGATCGATCAGGTGCCCGGTGAGCCACACTCGCTGGGGTGTGGTGAGGGGCGTGAGCCAGGCGCCCAGGTGGACCGGGTTGGTGAGCGACGGAGCGTCGACCCGGCGCGGATAGCTGGGCCGGCCCCAGAGCGTCGCGACGGTCACATCGATGAGCGCATAGGCGTGTGGTTTGGTGGACGTCCCGGCGGCCGGCGCTGCGGATGGCCAGGCGACTGCTGTCGACGCGACGAGGACGACCGTCAGCAACGTGGCGCCGCGGCGCACCGGTCTGTGGCGGTGGATGATGCGAACGTTCAGGCGCATAGCCGTGCGTGATTCTCGCGCACGGCGAGCTGGCGCCTGAAGTCGTCCGAGCACGTGCCGACGCGCAGCCCGGCCGGCCGCCGTGCTTCAGGCGACGTCTTGAGGCCAGGTGGCAGCCGCGATCAGCTCCGCGATCGACCACCGGCGCAGGATCTGCGGCTTGGCGACCGGGGATGATGTGTCACGGTCCGCCGAGCCGGCCAGCGAGGTTGGGGAGTCGTTTCGCGCGGCAGGGCGCTGGTGGGCGACGCTCCGGCGAGCGGCGCGCTCAGAAATGAGGTCACCGACGCGGAACGGAGGGTGGATTGTGCAAGTGCTCATGAGGTCTCCAGGCTGAGCTTGAGGTCATTGCTGGCTTGGTTTTGGGCGACGCGAGCGCGGGCGGCGCCGTCTTTGGGGAGGACGAGGATCGCCACGAGCAGCCCGACCGCGAACAGAGCGGCGGCCCATTCGAAGGCGGTGGTGTAGCCGTGGATGGAGGCGGCGCTCGCCAGACCGGCGGTCCGCGCGTGGGTGGAGGCGAAGCTGGCTGCGGAACTGGCGAAGATCGTGCTGAGCAGAGCGGTTCCGACCGAGCCTCCGACTTGCTGGGAGGTGTTGACCATCGCCGCGGCGATCCCGGCGTCGCTGTTCTTGACCCCGAGGGTCGCCGTCGAGAAGGCGGGAGCGAAGACGCAGCCCATGCCGACTCCGGTCAGCATCAACCCAGGCAGGACATGCGTCAGGTACGCGCCGCCGGGAGTCAGCTGGGTGAACAGGAGCATCGCGATGATCCCGAGTGTCATCCCGCCCATGACCAGGGGCCGCGCACCGGTCCGGTGCAGAACCCGCGTCTGCACCGTGGTGGAGGTCAGGACGATCATCGCGGTCATCGGCAGGAACGCAAGCCCCGTCGTCAGGGGTGAGTAGCCGAGGTTCTGCTGCAGGTAGTACGTGAGGAACAGGAAGACCGCGAACACGGCCGAGCCGGCCAGCGCGATCGTTGCGTAGGCACCGCCGCGGGCTCGGTCCCAGACGATGTGCAGCGGCAGAAGCGGATGCGCGACCCGTCGCTCGAGCACCAGGAAGGCACCGAGCAGCAGCGTGCTCGCTGTCAGCGCGATGGCCGTGACCGGGCTGGTCCACGAGTGCGTCTCGGCGTTGGAGAACCCGTACACGAGGGCGAACAGACCACCCGAGGCCAGTGCGGTGCCTGGCAGATCGATCCGCGGGCGGGCGGGCTGGCGCTCGTTGGTGAGCAGCCGGAAGGCCAGGATCGCGGTCGGGACGGCGATGGCCAGGTTCACATAGAGGCACCAGCGCCAGGAGATGGCCTGGGTCAGCGCGCCACCGAGCAGCAGGCCGACCGACGCGCCGCCAGCGGCGATCGCGCTGAAGATTCCGAACGCCTTGGGCCGGTCCTTGGAGCCCTGGAAGGTCACGGTGAGCAGGCCGAGCGCCGACGGGGCGAGGATCGCGCCGAAGGCTCCCTGCAACGCTCGCGCTCCCACCAGCATGCCGAACGACTGCGAGAGCCCGCCGATGGCCGAGGCCACGGCGAATCCCGTGAGGCCGCCGATCAGGGTCCACTTGCGTCCGAACAGGTCACCGAGCTTGCCGCCGAGCAGCAGCAGACTGCCGAAGGCCAATGCATACGCGGTGATGACCCACTGACGGTTGTCATTCGTGAAATGGAGCGCGCGCTGCGCAGAGGGCAGCGCGATGTTCACAATCGTCGCGTCGAGCACGACCATCAGCTGGGCGATTCCAAGGAGGGCGAGGACCGCCCACCGATTGGGGCGGGCAGGTGCCGGGCTGGTCGTACTCATCTGATGGATCCCTTCCGATTGCATGTGATGAGTAGCCTAGCACGAATGATCCCCGCAACAGGGATCAATTACATCTTGGGCATAATCCGGGCTCCGCCCACTATGCCCGAAATTGCGATATACTCCGAGGCGTTATGAGTTCGTCCGAAGGCCGTGGCTGTCCCGCCACCACCATGTTCTTGCTCCCGCGGCTGTCCAAGCAGGTGATGCGGCGCAGCAACCCGGAACTCCTGGGACTTGACCTGCGGCTGGTCATGGCGCTGAGCTACCTGGCCGATCACGACGACGCCCCCCAGCAGGAGCTGGTCGACGCCCTCTGCATGGACGCCAAGAACGTCGTCCTGCTCCTCAATGAACTCGAGGATCGCGGCTTCCTCATCCGGCGCCGGGATTCCGATGATCGGCGCCGCCACCGCGTCCACATCACCCCCGAGGGCCGCGAGGCGCTGATGCGCGCGGGGCAGGCGATGGAAGACGTCGAGAACGAGGTCCTCCAGGCCCTCAACGCCGAAGAGCGCGCCACGCTCTGGACACTGCTCGCCCGCGCCCTTCACGAGGTGGAGGACGCAGCGCATGACACCGACGCTCCGGCGTTGGCGCCGGCAGCGCATTAGCGCCCGCTACTAAGGGTCTGCCCCCACATCTGGAGGGCGTGGCTCCGCCGTCTACGCCGGTGTCGTCGACGTCTCAGCCTCCACCAGCGAAGCGATGTCCTCATCTCCTCGGCCGGCAGCGACCGCCCGCTCGAACATCTCCTTGATCGCGCTCATCACGCCATGTTCGATCCCGGCTTCACGGCTGACCCCGACGACGAGCAGATCGATGCCTCCCAGGTGCGTGTACATGGACGACTGCGGGTCGCTGTAGTCACGCGCCAGGATCCGATCACCGGTTTCCCGGACCGCGTCGGTCACGAATCCGGCAAAGAACGGCCGGGCCAGCTCCACGTACTCGGGGAGGTCGACTCCTTCGCTCTTCGCCAGGATTGCGCCATGAATGAAGCCGGCCAGTGTGCCGTAGAAGAAGCCGATCAGCGCGGCATCGATGACCGCTGGACGTCCGGCGTCCACGCCGACGTAGCGAGCTACTCCCAGGTCCTCCAGCAGACTCCGATGCTCGTTGAACACGTCGCTCGGGCCGGCGTAGAGGAGCACGGCGGCGTCTGTCCCGATCGAGCGGGGGTAGGCCATGATGGCCACGTCGAGATACGCGATCCCGTTCTGCTCGGCAAACGCCTGCCCTTTTCGTCCGTCGGCGGTTGTCCCGGTCGTGAGCTGTATCAGCGTCCTAGAACGGAGGGCCTCCCGCACCTCGTCACGCCCGAGCATTTCGTCAACGGCTGCCTGGTTCGAGACGCACATGAGCGTCACCTGGCTGGCTCGAATCGCTGCAGGAAGGTCCTCGTCCAGCTTCGCTCCCTCCGCAGCCAGGGCCTCGGCCCGCGCACGTGTGCGATTCCACACGGTTACGTGGTGTCCGCCGGTCAACATGGCCCGCGCGATCGCTGAGCCCATGACTCCGGTTCCGACGACTGTGACCGATTCGGACGTCAGGGTCACCGCGGTTCCTTTCCTCGAGGTTTGTCTATCACCTGGCCAGGGCCGGCGCCTCGGCTCGGTCCAGGGGCTTCCAGAGGTTCACTCCCGCCTCGGTAGCGTGCTGATCGATCTCAGCCAGCTCGTCAGCCGAAAAATCGAGCCCGTCGAGCGCACCGACCATCTCCTCGAGCTGCTCCACGCTGCTGGTGCCGACGAGCGCCGAGGTTATCCGAGGGTCACGCAGCACCCAAGCCACGGCCATCTGGGCGAGCGATTGCCCCCGCGCGCGGGCGATCTCCGCCAGGGCGCGAATGCGGCCCAGGTTCTCCTCGGTCAGCATCCGCTGCGAGAACGATTGCCCGCGAGCGGCGCGTGAGTCCCCGGGAACTCCGTGCAGGTATCGCTCCGAGAGGAGACCCTGAGCGAGGGTGGAGAAGGCGATGCAGCCCAGGCCGAGGCTTTCAAGGATGTCGAGCAGCCCATCCTCGATCCATCGGTTGACCATTGAATAGGACGGCTGGTGGATGATGATCGGAGTGCCCAGCTGGCGCAGGATCGCGACCGCTTCCCGGGTGCGCTCGGCAGAATAGGTGGAGATCCCGGCGTACAAGGCCTTTCCTGAGCGCACAGCCTGGTCGAGCGCCCCCATCGTCTCCTCGAGGGGAGTCTCCACGTCGGTGCGGTGCGAATAGAAGATGTCAACGTAATCAAGCCCCATACGGCTCAGGCTCTGATCGAGGCTGGCCAGCAGGTATTTGCGGGACCCCCAATTGCCGTACGGGCCCGGCCACATGTCGTACCCGGCCTTCGTCGAGATGAGCAGCTCGTCCCGATAGGGCCGCAGGTCTCGTTGCACGATCCGCCCGAAGTTCCGCTCCGCCGCCCCATAGGGCGAGCCGTAGTTGTTGGCCAGGTCGAAGTGCGTGATCCCCAGGTCGAAGGCCCGTCGCACGATCGAGCGACCGGTCTCGAACGGCCGGTCGTCGCCGAAGTTCAGCCACAGTCCAAGCGAGATGAGTGGGAGTTGAAGTCCGCTGCGGCCCGAGCGGCGGTAGCCCATGCGGTCGTACCGCCCCTCCGCGGGAACGTAGACCTGCTCGATATTCATCCGGGAACCTCCTCCGGCTCTTCGAACAGCCGGCTCATCGCGGTTATGCCACCGTCGAGGGAGAGCACTGCGCCCGTGACATACGGGGCGCCGTCGATCAGGAAGAGGATCGCCTGAGCAATCTCCTCGGGTGTGGCGATCCGGCGCAGCGGTACGCGGCGGATCGTGGCGGCACGGGCGCCTTCGGGATCAGGATCGCTGGCCAGCTCATGGTCCATCATCGGGGTGTCGACCGGTCCTGGTGCGACCGCGTTGACCAGCACAGTGGGCGCAAGCTCGACGGCAAGCCCCCGGGTCAACCCCAGGACGCCCGCCTTGGCTGCCGCGTAGTCGACGTAGCCCGGCATCGCAGTGAACGCGAGGTCGGAGGCAATGTTGACGATCCGGCCGCCACCGCGATTCCTCATTCGGAGGCCAACCTCACGTCCGACGTAGAAGGTGCCCGACAGATTGGTGGCGATCACCTGCTGCCACACGTCCGCAGTCAGGTCCTCCAGCCTGGTCGGACCGATCACTCCGGCGCAGTTGACCGCAATGTCTATGGGTCCCAGCGTCTCCTCAGCGACATCGATCGCCCGGAGCACGGCAGCGGGGTCCGAGACATCTGTAGGGATGGCCACGGTCGCCGCTCCTGACCCGTTCAAGCCCTGCGCGAGCTCGGCATGCCGGCGGGACACAAGTGCCACCGCAGCGCCCTCTTGCGCCAGCAACAGGGCCGTAGCAGCCCCGATGCCTGAACTCGCTCCGGTGACGAAGGCGATGCGGCCGGCCAGCGCGTCGCCGGTCATGACCGGCGCCTCATGAGATGCCGGCCAACCCCACCGATCAGCAGGACTCCGAGCACCGGCGCCACGACCGAGCCGCCGAGCACGCGGAGCAGCCGAGCGCCATCGTGCGGGCCCACCTCGACCCGCGCGGGCCAGGCCCCCATGCGGCCTTCGAGTGAGAGCTGGGCACCGTTCCTGCGGAGGCGCTCGAGCTCAAAGGGAAACTCACCGACCGGAGACGACACCTTCATGCCAAGACCTCCACCCTGGGTTCTGAGAATGCAGCTCGAGCGGCCGCGCGGGCCTCATCCGCCGCGCCAGCCGCAGGGATCCGATCGTGAGCCGGCTGGACGAATGCCACGCCGTCCGAGGAATCGAGCACCGCGCCGTCGACATTGCGAAGCGGGCGCGGCCGGTCAGCCAGCACGACCGCATCGCAGCGGAGGCGCCGTTCGACACCGGAACGCTGCAGCGTCAGTGAGGACACGCGCCCCGTTCCGTCGACACGGGTCGGGACCCAGCCCGGCCACAGACCCTCGTGACGGAAAGCCGGTTCCGGGGCGCCGGGCGGGGCGACGATGGTGATCTGGCAATCCTGCTCGGCGATCACTTTCGCAGCAGCCTCGGCCCAGTCTCCCGTGCCCACAAAGACGACGTGGTGCCCGAGCAGAACCTCGGCTTCGGCAAAGTGCAGTGCGACGGTCGCGGGAAGCACGCCGGCCAGCCGCGGCCCGAAGATGCCGAGTTCAGCCTGCGTGGCGGGACGGCTGCCGCCTGCGTAGAGGAGTTGCCCGTGCTCGGCCCACCGGATGCCGGCTGGGCCCACGGTCAGCAGTCGGGGCCGCACCCAGCGAACCGCCGTGGTCCCGAGCATCCATTGCACCCCTGCCTGTTCGCAGCGATGCGCGAGCAATTCGACTAAGGCATCCTCATAGCCCAGTACTCCTCCCGCCGCAGGAAGCCGGTCGTACACGGTGACACGGGCGGACGCGGCCAGCTCGAGCGCAGCGCTCAATCCGGCCACACCGGCGCCGACCACTCCGATGCTCCTAGCGAGCACTGCCCACTCCGATCGTCGCGCCGTCGGGACCCTGGCGGATCTGCTGGGGGGGCAGGCCGGTGTGCAGCGAGCACAGGAAGGCGACGCCGGCCATGCAGACCGACCCCTGGCAGCGCCCGCCGGTGGCGCGGGTGCGCTTGCGCACGCCTTCGATAGATCGAGCCGGGACGCGAGCGGTCAGCGCCCGCGCGATCTCCGCTGCGGTCACCTGCTCGCACACGCAGACGACCTGTCGATACCTTGGGTCAACCTGGTCCAGGGTCTCCGGCTCAGGATCGAGGAGCAACCTCCTGACCGGTGGCAGCCTTCGAATGCAGTCGGGGCGATCTCGGGCTTCCAGGCCGCCGGCGCGCAGCAGCTCAAGCACCCGGTCGGCCGTGCCGGGAGACGCCGAGATGCCGGTCGAGCGGTTGCCGACCTGGATCAGATTGTCTCGCAGCGCGTCGGGACGCACGCGCATCGTCTCATCGGACGCGGCCCGGTTGGCGGCATAGGTCTTGATGGTGTAGTCGGTCGTGACCGACGGGACCAGACGCGTCGTCTGCTCAAGGATGGCGCCCAGCGCCTCTCGCTCGGTGCTCTTGTCCTCGGGGTCGGTTATGTCGCGTGCGTCCGGACCGAGCAGCACCGAACCATTGGTCGTCGGCACCACCTGGACACCACGGGTCTGTGGCATCGGCACCGGCAGGACCATCATGCGCAGGCGCTCCCCGTAGGCACGATCGAGGATCCAGTACTGACCCTTGCGCGGCCAGATGTTGAGCACCTCTCCGCCTGCCAGCCGGCTGACGGTACCGGCGGCGACTCCGGCCGCGTTGACGACCCATGCGGCCTTCAGCCGTCCTTGAGGCGTCACCACGTGGGTGATACCGGTCCCGTCGGTTTCGAAGCCAGCGGCAGGACAGGAAAGGCGAATGTCCGCCCCGTTGGCTGCGGCCAGCTCGCCATATGCGCAGGTCAGGCGCATCGGATCGATTAGACCCTCATCCGGCAGGTGCACCGCGCCCCGGCACTCGGGGGTTAGCTCCGGTTCCAGCTGGCGAGCCTCGTCCCCCGTCAAGAGCTCGGCGTGCGTCCCGCAGGCGATCGCCTGCTCGTAGATGGCCGGCAGCTGTTCCTTCTGCGAATCGTCGATGGCGACGGTCAGGGCTCCGGGCCGGCTGAAGGGAACGTCGAGGCGCTCGCAGAGGTCCTCCCAACGAGGCCAGGAGGCGGCGATGAGCTCAGCCTCGAGCGTGCCCGGGGGCGCGTAGAAGGTCGTCGCGATCCCCGCGTTCCCCTTGCTCGAGCCTTCCGCCAGATCGTCCGCGTCCTCCAGCAGGCACACCGAGGCCGACGTCATCGCGAGTCGAGCGGCGGCGGCGGTCCCGAGCACGCCGCCGCCGATCACGATGACGTCAAATTCCGACCCTTGACTCACGCGGTGGCGACCGGACTCAAAAGGTCAAGCGCCTCATCGACCGAGGCACCCTGACGCATCACCGCCGACAGCGCCCGAGCCATTCCGGACGGGTCAGCCGATTGCCAGATCTTTCGCCCCATCGCGATTCCGGCCGCGCCCGCGTCCATCGCCCCGCGCACCATCTCGAGGACCGCGCGCTCGTTGTCGGCTTTGGGACCACCCGCAATCAGGACCGGCACCAGGCTGTAGTCGATCACTCGGCTGAACGATGAGGGATCTCCGGTGTACCACGTCTTAATGAAGTCGGCTCCCTCTTCCGAGGCCACCCGCACCGCCACGCGCATGTCGTCGATCGTGTAAGGCCCATCGTATGGAGTCGCTTCGGGCCCTCCAACCGGGAAGATCTCTGCCAGCAGCGGAATGGCGAGTCGATTGCATTCGTCAGCGATCGCTCCAAACGCCGGTAGCTGAGTCGCCTCTGTGCCGTGCCCGATGAAGAACGTCGGGACGACCGCATCGGCACCGTTGTGAAGTGCCTGCTCGACCGAGGCCAGCACCAGTTGCTCGTTCTCGAGTCCCGGCGAGAGGCCGGTCCGGGCGGTCAGCCGGGTCACCCACCCGGCGCGGCCCGCGAACGCGTCGGCGGCGAACGCACCGAGTCCGCGCCGCGTCAGGAAGCCATTGACCCCCGAGCGAGCCAAGCTGGCGATCAGCTCGCGCGGACGCTCGAGCTCGGTGTATCCGGCCTCTTCGACGCCGTGATCCATCGGCAGGATGAACGAGGTCTGACTGTCAGGGTCGAAGAGGCGCGCTAGACGAAGCTGCTTTCCCATACTCGTGGGCATTTGATCACTCCTGGTTGCTGTCGGTTGATTGATTCCGCCGTGCTGTCACGGCGGGAAGGACGTCTGCAAGCGTTTCCTCGTAGCTCGCCCGCAGCTCTCGGTAACGGGCGTGTCGCCCGGAGTCCGGCTCGAAGATGCGCTCCGTTTCGACAAACGCCCTGGCCCCGCTCTGGACGTCGGCAAAGATTCCGGCCGCGACACCCGCGAGGATTGCCGCTCCGGCCGCGGCCAGATGAGGGATCTTCGGAACCGCCAGAGGCACACCGAGGACGTCGGCCTTGATCTGCGTCCATAGGGGGCTGCCCGTCTCGCCGTCACCCGTGACGAACGGAGGTCGAACCGGAGAACGCGAAGCCACGATCTCAAGTGTCCGCGGATACTGGTGGGCCACTCCCTCAAGGACCGCTCTGACGAAGTGTCCTCGCCTGTGGCCGGAGACGATTCCCAAAAGGGCGCCCGCGGCACCTTCCACGTACCACGGCGCCCTTCCGGCTCCGTCCACGAAGGGCAGAAACATCAGCCCATCCGCGCCCGGCGGGATCTTCTCCGCCTCCTCGAGCAGCTCCGCGAAGCTTGCCCCGAGGCCAAACGTCTCGCGCAGCCAGCGGAGCGATGAGCCGGTGCTCTCGATCGCCACCTCGAAGATGTAACGGCCCGGTACGACGTGCGGGGCGAGGTCGCCGCGACCCGTCTCATCGGGCTTCACGGAGTCACAGACCAGCCGCCAGTTCGTGGCCGTGCCGGTGCCGAGGCACAGTTGACCCGTCTCGGTCGCGCCTCCGCCCAGTGTTGCCGCCGCGTCGTCGGCACCGCCCGTTGCAACTATCGTCTGCCTGCCAAGGCCGAACTCGTCGGCCCAGTTCGGGCGGAGAGTCCCGATCGCCTCCCACGCACGTCGGGTGATCGGGGAAAGGGCGCCGGCGTCGATCTCGGATGCCGAACAGATTTCGGCGGCATACTCGCCCTGGTGAATGTCGAGCATCAGGCTGCGGCCTGGCGTCGACCCGTCCGTTCCCCGCTCGCCGGTGAGGCGCTCGAGGATGAAGTCCTTCGCGAAGATGATCCGCCGCGCCTGAGCAAAGTCGGCGTTCCGATGCCGGCGCAACCACATCAGGTGCGTCAGCGTGGCGCCCGGAACCGGGGCCATCCCGGTGCGGTCGATCAGCCACGTGCGGCCGAAGCGGTCACAGACCTCCTGGGCTTCACGGTATGTGCGGTGGTCAGTCCAGCTGATCGAGGGAGTGAGAACGCGTCCGGAGCCGTCGAGTAGTACCACCGGCTCGCGCTGGGCCACCACCCCCAGCGCCGCAACGCGGGATGCAGCGACCCCTGAGGCCTTGAGTAGCCCGCGTACGACCCCAGTCACACCGTCGTACCAGTCCTCCGGGTCGTTCTCCGCCCAGCCGGGATGGGGGCGATGCATCGGGTGTTCGGCGATCTGCCTGGCGACCAGGTCGCCGTCCGGAGTGGTGAGCACCGCCTTCACCGCGCTCGTCCCGATGTCGCATCCGATCAGGAGTGGCTGCCCGCTGTACCCGCGCGCGCCCGTCGAACTCACAGGCTCATCTCAGATTCCAGCACCTCCGACTCTGCGCGGGCGTCCTTCAGCTTGCCGCGACGGCTGGACGGAATCAGGACGAAGTAGAGGATCAGCCCGATGCCGATCGTGCCGGCGAATCCAAAGCCGACGTCGTTGGGATTTGACTTGATCAGGATCACGCAGATCGCCACCGACCAGATCAGCGCGACCCAATCGACGATCGGGCTGAAGCGTCCGTTGCTGAACGGGCGCGCGGGCAGCATGTTCCGGCGCTTGGCGTAGATCAGGACCCCCACGAGGACGGCGTAGCCAGCTGCCCAGAGGATGGCGGTCATCGACAGAAGCACGGTCAGCAACCCGGTGTAGACGATGAAGAGGAATCCGATGACCGCCGCGACGATGACTGCCGTGATCGGGATGCGGTCCCGCGTCAGCTTCGTCATGAAGCGCGGGAACGGCATCTGACCATCACGAGCCTGCGACCACATGACCCGCGCCGCCGTGAGCTGCAGGATCATCATGTTCACGAACAGCGAGATGACGGCCGCGATTTCGAACGTCTTGGCGATTCCGTTGCCAAGCACCGGACCCATGATCGTCCGAATCGGGTCCGTCGACGAGGTGGCCGCGGAGAGGTTGTGGATCGACAGCGTCGCGAAGAGGACGATGATCGTTCCAAGCGCGAAGGTGCTGAAGTTGGCGACGATGAGCGCCTTCGGGACGGTCCTGGCCGCGTTCTCCGTCTCCTCGCCCGCAGTGCCGTTGATGTCGAAGCCGGAGATGACGAACACCGGCACGAGCATCGCGAACAGGAATGGCCAGGTCGCCGACTTGCCCTTGGGGACGATCCCGTGCGATGAGGTCAGATAGCTGAGGGAGTTGAAGTGGGCGCCCGTGAAGATCACCGCGACGAGCACGCCGACGATGATGATTCCGATGGCCAGGAACTCCGCGAATACACCAACCGTGTTGTTGAAAGCAGCCGCGACCTTCACGGCTGTGAGGTTCAGAATCGTCGAGAGGACCATCAATACGGTGGCCCAGAGGAGCAACGTCCCGTGCCCGGTCAGTGTGACGCCGAACCAGCTCGCGATGAACGGCGTGATCCCGTAGGCCTCGGTGGCAAAGGCGGCGATGTGCGCCGCAATCAGCCACCAGCCGATCTGCCATCCGAGTGATGACCGGGCTCCCACGATCCGGTTGATGATCTGGTAGGAGCCGCCGGCCAGAGGATATGCGGAGACGCCTTCGGCGACCGCTAGACCGACCACCATCTGGAACCCCGCGGCGATGATCCAGGCAAAGAACACCGCCGGCCCAACCTGGGTCAGTCCTGCGCCGAGGCTGAGCGCCAGGCCGCCGGCCACGGCAATCGAGGTCCACTGCACAGCGAAGCTCGAGAAGAACCCAAGAACCCGCCGGAGCTCTTGCCGATAACCAAGCTCGTGCAGGTACGTCCTGTCGTCGACGCGGGTCCCGTCCAGGCCCGCGTCGCCGAGTGCGGGTCCGCTGACCGGAGCTGACGGCTCCGACGGTCCGCTGAGGATGTCCGCCATGGTCCTCTCCCTCTGTGGTGGCCTCAAGCAGTTCGCGTATCCCGAACAAAGAGCGTTCTCTGTTCTGGGATCGGGAACATACCACCGCCCATCGGGCATGACAAGGTTGCGGAGGAGGAGATCTTTCAGCGCCGCGCGAACGAGCCGCGAAGTGCCTTCCGGGGCCGTCACGGCTGCCCTGCGAGCAGGCCGACGGCCACGGCCAGGACCACCAGCCCAGCCAGTTGGAGGCGGGTGAGCCTCTCGCCGAAAGCGAAATACGCACCCACGGCGGAGAGCGCAGCGAACTGCGAGGCGAGCACCGCTGCCACAGCGAGCTGCCCCCGCGCTCCGAACGTGTAGCTGAGGATGCCGACCACCTCAGCAACGCCTGCAGCCGTCACGAGTGGCCAGGCCGAGCCCGGCCGGCGCAGCTGGCGGCGGGCACTCAGGGGAGCCGCGAGCAAGACCGTTCCGAACAGCCGAGCGGGAAGCACCACCCACAGAATCGGGACCTGGTGCCCGACGCGCCCGGTCGTGTAGAGGCTGATGCCGAACAGGATGGCGACTGGAACGGCCAACACAGCCGAGCGAACGCCCGACTCCCGTCTGGGATCGGGCGGGTCAGGATGGGCGGCTGCCAGCATCACGCCGAAGGTGACGAGGAGAAGCAGAACCCCCGTCCGGAGGGATACGTGCAGGCCGGCGATGATGGCGATCAGCGCGGCGATGGCGCCTTCGGTCGAAGCGATCGGCGTGACCACACCGACCTTCCCGCGGCGAAAGGCCACGTACTCGATTTGCAGGCCAACGACATTGCTCAGGCCGGCGATGGCCAAGAGCGTGATCGTCGTGGGCCTCAGCCCATGCGAGTTGCCCACGATCGCAAGGGGCACGACGACCAGGACGAGCCCGATCGTCATCACCCAAGCGAGTGTCGACGCCGCTCCGATCCGCCGGCTGGCCGCCGATGCACAAAGCGCCGAGATCGAGAAACAGACCGCGGCGCCGAGTCCGCCAAGAACAGCGTTCATGAGCGGGGATTAACCCACCACCGACCCGGGGGTGGGCTGAGGTGTTTTACGATCTCGCCCATCAGAGCGACTCCTGAACCGATACCGACACCCTGATGGACGACTCCCTTCGCAAGATTCTCGGTCAGCGCTTGCGCCAGTTGCGCCGAGAGACGGGACTTGGGCTACGTGAGCAGGCACGCGAGATCGGCATCTCCGCCTCCTCGCTCTCCGCCCTTGAGAACAACACCGGTGGCGTCTCTCTCCAGCGCCTGCAGCAGGTCGCCAACCACTTCGAGCTGCACATCACGGATCTCCTAGCCGCGTACGGTGATGAAGGCAATGGGGACGGGCGTCCGCGTCGTCCCGAGGTCGTCCGTGCCTGGGGCACCGAGGTCAGCGGGGTCGAGCGGGGCGTGGGGGTCGTGTATCAGCTGCTCGGCCCGGGACACAACCATCAGATCCAGCCCTACATGATCTCCTTCCAACCCGGCGCGAGCTACCGGAATGACGCTATCGCCCACACTGGTGAGGAATTCGCGTTCGTGATCATCGGAAAGGTCGAGCTGCTGCTCGGCGATGAGTCCTTCGTCCTGCAGCAGGGCGACGCGATTCGGTTCAGCACCGACACTCCGCACGCATTCCGTAACGCGTCCGCGCACGGGATCGCAGTTCTGGTCGGGGCGGGCACTCCTCCCTGGTAGCCGATCTAGGACCATCCCCGCGCCGCCACCGACCAGGTTTCGGCGATCTCCCCATCGTGGAGGACGTGCAGCGTCGAGTGAAGGTTCACCGTCGCGCAGGCGTGATTCGGAATTATCCGCACGCGGCTTCCCACCTCCAGCGGCGAGCTCGCAGGGACGTCGGCGATCGCGTGCTCCTCGAAGAGCCGGTCGATCGCGATCCCGTCAACGCCGAGGACGACGCCGTAGCCACTCGTGCGATCCGTCATGCGGTCGCTGCTCAGCGCCTTGGAGCCGGCGTCCAGTATCACCCGTTCCGCTGTCGGCCGAGAGACGACCGTGCTCAGGACGCTGAGCGCGCATTCGTCGAGTGACGCGACCCCGAGACCGACCTGCGTGGCATCACCCAATACGTAATTCCCTGGCCGTATCTCCATCCCGGCCGCATCGTCGGTGAACTGCCTCACTGTCGGAGTCGAGCCGACGCTCAGCGCGCGGGACTGGATTCCTCGCCTCGCAAGCTGGTCCGCCGTGAACCGAACGGCTTCGAGCTCCTCGCGAGCGATCCGCTTCAACTGCCTATCGTCCTTGGCCGCGTAGGCGTGGCCCGCGAACGTCATCAGGCCGTCGTAGTGGACGTGCCGGAGCTGGTCGACGACGCGGCACACCAGCTCCGCGGTGGGCTCCCCGGGAGGGGATCCGCAGCGGTGGTTGCCGGAATCGACCTCCCACAGGAAGCCGATTTCGACTCCGGCGCTCTCACAGGCGTGGTCTAGCCGCACGGCGGTCTGGACATCGTCAAGACTGACTCGCAACCGGACCGCCCTGGCCAGGTCGACCACCCGCTCCAGCCGCCAAGCGTCGACCGGCGGGTAGGCCACCAGCAGATCCTGCACCCCGGCGTGCGCCATCGCCTCGGCCTCGGCGATCGTGGCCACGGTGATGCCCCGGGCCCCGGCCGCGAGCTGCGCTCGTGCTATCTGGATCGACTTGTGCGTCTTGGCGTGCGGCCACAGCTCCATGCCATAGCGCGCTGCATGGTCCGCCATGGCCTCGATATTGGCGTTCAGAATCGAGCGATCCAGAATCAGCGCCGGCGTGGAGATCGAACCGAGGTCGGCTCCCGGCGGGCCGTCGGACGCGAGGTCGACTTGACCGATGGACGTCACGACAGGTCTACCCAGACGCTCTTGACCTGCGTGAACAGATCGAGGTTGTAGCGCCCCATCTCCCGCCCGAAGCCGGACTCCTTGTAGCCGCCGAAGGGCGACCCTGCGTCGTAGACGTTGTAGCAATTGATCCACACCGACCCGGCCTTCAGAGCGGCTGCGGCTCGGTGAGCCTTCTTGATGTCCCGGGTCCACACTCCGGCGCCCAAGCCGTAGGTTGTGGCGTTGCCCTGAAGGATTGCGTCCTCCTCGTCTCGGAACGGGATCACCGTGACGACGGGGCCGAAGATCTCTTCACGGGCGATGGTCATCGTGTTGCTGGCGTCCCGGAACACGGTTGGCCGGACGTAGTTGCCGGCGTCGAGGTCCCCTCCGGTTGCTCGTTCACCGCCGGTGGCTGCCACCGCTCCCTCCTCGAGGCCCACCCGCAGGTAACCGGTCACCCGTTCGAGTTGCTCGCGGGAGACGAGCGGGCCCTGGTCGACTCCGTCGTCCAGTCCGAAACCCAGCCGCAGGCTCGAGGCTTTCTCGCTGATCGACTCGACGAACTCGTCGTAGATGTTGTTCTGGACGAACAGCCGCGAACCGGCGGCGCAATCCTGGCCCATGTTGTAGAAGATCGCGTGCGCCGCTCCGGCCACGGCCTCGTCGACTTCGGCGTCCGCGAATACGAGGTTGGGAGACTTGCCTCCCAACTCGAGGGCGGTGCGCTTGAGGTTTCCAGCGCTGGCGATCACGATCTCTCGGCCCACGGCGGTCGATCCGGTGAAGGACACGCCGGCAACCTGCGGGTGCCCGGTGATGGCCGCGCCGGCGGTCTCGCCGAATCCCGTGAGGATGTTGACGACCCCCTCGGGCACGCCTGCCTCCATGAGCAGGTCCCCGAGCCATAGGCTCGTGAGGGGGGTCTGCTCGGCGGGCTTGAGCAGGCACGTGTTGCCGGCCGCGAGCGCAGGCGCGAGCTTCCACGCCGCCAGCATCAGTGGGTAGTTCCACGGGATGATCAGCCCGACCACCCCGAGGGGCTCCCGCACGGTGTAGTTGAGATAGGCACCTGCTGACACGGGGACCGTCTCGCCTTCGAGCTTTGTCGTCCAACCCGCGTAGTAGCGGAAATGCTCGATGGCCATGGGGATGTCGTCCTCCCTGGCCAAGCGGAGGGGCTTGCCCATGTCGAGCACCTCGAGCTGGGCCAGAGCGTCGGCGTCACGCTCGATCAGGTCGGCGATCCGCCACAGCACTCGCGCACGCTCAGCCGGTGACATCCGCTTCCAGGGGCCCTCTCCGGCGCGCCGGGCAGCGTCAACCGCCCGGTCGACATCCGCCGCATCGGCGGACGCGCAGCGCATCAGGACCTCTCCGTTGGCGGGATTGAGGGTCTCGAACGTGCCGCCCTCCGCCGCCTCGACCCACCGACCGTCGATGAGCAACCTGGCAGTGCCGGCGAGGAACCGTTCGACCCGAGAATCCAGTGCGAGTTGAGTCGTCATTCGTTTGCTCCTGGTTGTGCGTGGTTGTAGGTCTGGCGGACGACCTGGAACGCCTCTTGGTGGGCATCGCGGAAGTTGCCGTACATGGCATGGCGCTGTGGGTCGGGGTCGTAAGTGCGACTGAAGCGAACGAGCGCCTCCACGGCCTCGGCTGCGTCCGTGAACAGACCGGCCCCCTGACCAGCGAGAATCGCGGCCCCCAGGGTCGCAGACTCGCCCACGGACGTGGTGCGAAGCGGCACACCCATGACGTCGGCCTTCAACTGGTTCCAGAAGGCGCTCCGGGTCTCGCCGCCTACCAACGTGATCGGCAGCTTTGGATCACGGCCGCCGGGCGCGACGAGCTCCAGCGTCGGCGGATACTGGTAGGCGATCCCTTCCAGGATCGCGCGGCCGAAGTGACCACGCGTGTGCCCGGAGACGATGCCGAGAAAGCTCCCGGTAGCCTGCTGGAGGAACCATGGGGCGCGATTGCACCCGTCGACGAAGGGCAGAAAGATCAGCCCGTCGGCACCCGGCGGAACAGCTTCGGCCTCCTCGAACAGCGCGAAGTAATCGCTGGACACGCTCCCGTTGGGGAACGCGTCACGGAACCAGCGCAAGGAGGAACCCGTGCTTTCGATACATACCTCGAAGATGAAGCGCCCGTCGACGAGGTGGCGAGCAATATCCCCCCGTGCCAGCTCCGCGTCCGCCTCTCCTGAGGAGGTGACGACACGCCAGTCGCTGCTGGTTCCGGTTCCCGCGCAGAGGTCGCCGTCTGCGATCGCCCCGGCACCAAGTGCTGCGCTCGGATCGTCACCACCGCCAGCGGCGATCGGAAGGCCCGCCGGCAGTCCGAGCAGTTCTGCAGACGGAGACGGCAGCTCAGCGACCCTCTCCCACGGGGACCAGCGAATCTCCGGCAGAAGGTCGAGCGAGATTCCGGCCGCGTTGCAGATCTGCTCAGACCACGTGTCGTTCCGGAAGTCGTTCATCACGCTCCGCGCCGGCATGCTCACGTCGGTCCCCAACGTTCCGGTCAGGCGCCAGAGCACGTAGTCCTTCGGCGAGAGCAGATACCGCGCGCAGCTCCACAGCTCAGGTTCGCAGCGCTGGATCCAGAGCAGGACCGGCAAGCCGAGGCCCGGAATGGGGAGCACCCCGGTCCGATCGATCAGCCATCGGCGGTCGAAATGTTCGTAGAAGTGCAGCAGGTCCTCTTCGCTGCGCCGATCGGTCCAGCTGATCGACCTGCGCAGCGGGTTCATCTCTCGATCCAGGAGTACCCACGGATCCCGCTGGGAGACGAACGCAAGACCCTGGACCGCGCCGCCGCTGACCCCGTCGGCCTCGAGCAGCATTCGGATCGCACGGATCACGCCGCGGAGCCAGTCTTCGGGCTCGTTTTCCGCCCACCCCGGGCGAGGCCTGTGCATCGGATGCTCGACCACGGCCTCGGCAAGCGGTTCCCCGCCGAGCGAGACGGCGAGCGCCTTGACGCTGCTCGTTCCGATGTCGACTCCGATCAGGAGGCCGTCGTCACCCGCGTGGTCTGCCGAGGTCATCGCCCACCCCGGTCGGCTCTGTCCGGCGGCCAGCGTGGCGCGCGCGAGCCGGTCCCGCGAGGCACCCGATTAGCCGCTCCCAGCGTTCCTGAACCTCCCACCGCCGATCTCTCCCTCACCGCAGGGCAAGCCTTCCTTCGAGTCCATCCGAGAGCGTACAATAAGCCCGAACGTAGCTAAAGCTCTGTTCGCTCTCCAAGAACAATATCTCCGATCCCCCAGTGCCTGCAACAGACACGCCGTCCTCAGCTCAGGCGCGGACCGCCCCTCAGACTGTCTCCCATTGTTTCGTTCCGCCCTTTGAGCTGGTGTTCCTCGATCTGGACGGGACCGCTCTGCGCAGCGATCTCAGCGTCTCGCTGCGAACCTCAAAGACATTGCACCAAGTGGCCACCGCCGGCGTGCACGTGGTCCTCGCAAGCGGGCGACCGGCCCCGTCGGTAGCTCAGTGCTCGACCGCTCTGCCCGGGCAGCAGTTCATGGTCGCGTCCAACGGCGGAGTCGTGGTGAACATGGCAGGCGGAAGGCCGCTGGTCGCCAAGCCGTTCCCTCAGGCTGCCCTTGGCGGAATCGAGCGGCTCGTGGAGGCCCTGCCGGTGCGCATGTGCCTCTACACGGCCTGGGACTGGTTCGTGACCGAGATCGACGAGTGGGTGGAGCTCGAAGCGCGCCGCGCGGGCATCCAGCCAAAGGTGATCAGTAGCCTCAGCCACCCGCCCGCCCTACCTGCAATCAAGGTCATGCTGATTGGCGAGCCGAGCATCCTCCGGGGAGTCAGCGCATTGCTGAGACGCGAGTTAGGCGGTGTCCTGTACTGGTTTCACTCGTACCCGGAGTACCTGGAGATCATGCCCGTCGGTGTATCCAAGGGGACCGCCTGCCAGATGATCCGTGAGCGGCTCGGAATTGCGTTCGAGCGGGTGCTGGCGATCGGCGACGGCGTCAACGACGTGGCGATGCTCGACGAGGCGGGAACCGGCGTCGCAGTCGCCAACGCCGTCCGCGAGCTTCTCGACCGAGC
The DNA here is from genome assembly GCA_963718545.1 of uncultured Solirubrobacterales bacterium. Classification (GTDB taxonomy): domain Bacteria; phylum Actinomycetota; class Thermoleophilia; order Solirubrobacterales; family Solirubrobacteraceae; genus Palsa-465. The sequence goes on from CAVQZO010000002.1 coordinate 2,354,073, forward strand.
CGACTACCTCGCTCCTGGAAATGACGCCGACGGAGCGGCGATCGCGCTCGGCGGACTAGTGCTGGGCGAGCCTGACGCTCTGGCTGCGCTCGAACGCACACCGATGCCATCGCGCGAGCCGTGAAGAGCACCCAGCCGGGATCGAGCCAGATCGAACGCCACGACGACCTGAGCGTCCCGTACATCCGCATGGACGCGCGTGAGGCGGAGCAGGTCGCGCTAGAGCATTACGACGCGGTCGGGCAGGCGACGCGCCTCGATACCGAGAAGGACGACACCTTTCGTCTCGACTGCTCCGACGGTCGGCGCGTGATCCTCAAGGTGGCCAATCCCGCTGAGCGCCTGGCGGAGCTCCAGCTACAGGTCGATCTGCTCGATTACGTCATCGATCGCGACGTTGAGCTGCCGGTGCCGTTCGTGATTCCAGACCGCAGCGGCGACCGGCTCGTTTCGTTCACCGATACTGCCGATCAGCCGCGGGTGGCTCGCCTTCTCAGCTTCATTCCCGGGGTGCCGCTCGACGCGGCGCCGGCTCTTCCCCGGCAGCGACAAGAGGTTGGGCGGGTCCTGGGGAGGCTTCGCCTGGCGATGGCCGGGTTTGATCACCCGGGGGCATCTCGGTTTCTCGCCTGGGACGTACAACACCTGATGCGGCTGACCGATCTGCTGCCGGCGGTGCCGGATGATGGGCGGCGTGCCGCGGTGCGGGCCGGGCTTGCCCGATTCGCCGCCCTGTCCCCGGAGCTCCGAACGCTCCGCCGGCAGGTGCTGCACAACGATTTCAGCAAGTCGAACCTGATCGTGGCCAGAGATGACCCGGAACGGCTCGTGGGCGTGATCGACTTCGGTGACGCGGTGCGGACAGCGATAGTGATCGACGTCGCGACCGCCCTGCTGAACCAGCTGCCGACTGATGCGGGTGTCGTGGCCTACGAGGACATATTTGCCGACGGACGAGATCTGCTTGCCGGTTACCTCGAAGTGGCGGACCTCACGTCGCGGGAGCTGGAGCTGCTTCCGGACCTTGTCATGGGACGGGTGATCGCCCGCGCGCTGATAACACACCATCGCGTTGCCCTCTTCCCTGACAACGCTCGGTACATCATGCGAAACACTGAACGGGGATGGGGTCAGCTCGAATGGTTCCTGTCCCGCTCGCAGGCCGAGGTGTCGATGACCTTCAAGGATTACTAGGAGCTCGGGGAATCACATGAGTGCCTCCAGCACAACTCGCGGCAAGATGAATAACGCCTTCGATCCTGCTCAGCGAGAGGGACTAGAACCTGTCACGCTCGAGCTGATCGAGCGCCGCCAGCGCCTCCTCGGTCCCGCCTATCGGCTCTTCTACGCGGAGCCGCTCGAACTCGTGCGAGGGAAGGGAACGCTGCTGTTCGATCGCGCCGGGAACGATTACCTCGACGCCTACAACAATGTCGTTCCGGCTGGTCACTGCCATCCGGTCATCGCCGAGGCGATCGCGCAGCAGGCGGCCAAACTGAACACGAACACGCGCTACCTCCACGAGGCGATACTCAACTACGCGGAGGAGCTTCTGCCCACCTTCGGCGGTCGCATCGCCGCGAGCGGTCACCTGATGTTCACGTGCACCGGTTCTGAGGCCAACGACCTGGCGATGCGGGTCGCGAAGCACTACACCGGACGGCAAGGCATCATCGTCACCTCTGAGGCTTACCACGGAAACTCGGAGCTGACCTCCAGCTTCTCGCCATCCCTGGGCGACTACTCACCGCTGGGGGTGTGGGTCCGGCAGATCGCGGCTCCTGACTCCTACCGGGTGGACAGAGAGGGGATGGCCACCTGGTGGGCCGAACAGGTGTCAGCCCAGATTCACGACCTCGAGCGCCGCGGCGATGGACTGGCCGCGCTGATTGTCGACCCGCTGTTCTCATCCGATGGCATCTTCGCCCAGCCAATCGACCTGCTCGGCCCGGTTGCCGATGTCGTCCACAAGGCCGGAGGGCTCTTCATCGCCGATGAGGTTCAGAGTGGCTTTGGCAGATCGGGGGAGCGGCTCTGGGGCTACCAGCGCCATGAGGTGGACCCGGACATCGTCACCATGGGTAAGCCGATGGGGAATGGGTTCCCCGTGGCCGGAGTGGCGATGGTTTCCGAGGTAGTCGCCGGCTTTGGCCGCGACACTCGCTATTTCAACACCTTCGGTGGCAACACCGTGGCGGTAGCGGCCGCACAGGCGACACTTGGTGTGATCAACGACGAAGATCTGCTCGGAAATGCCCGCCGAGTGGGCGAGCTCATCCGGCACGAGCTCGCCCGGTTGGCGGTCGCGCATGAGCTGATCGGCGACGTTCGCGGTGCGGGGCTCTACGTGGGGATGGAGATCGTCGCCGACCGAGGCACCAAACAGCCGGCCGGTCCCTCCGCCGCGTCGATCGTCAACGGGCTTCGCAAGCGACGGGTTCTGGTGTCTGCCACCGGCGGCGCCGGTAACACCGTGAAGATCCGACCCCCGCTCGTTTTTTCCGAGGCGGATGCGGCAAGGCTCATGGAGGAATTGGACGCCGTCCTATCTGAACTTGAGCTAACCACGCCACGATCTACTGCTTGATCAACCACGGCTGATGTCGTCCGGTACGGCTCGGAATCAGTCGCGCTCCAGGCCCAGCCCAGGGGACCTCAGCTGGAGGATCGCGCCGTCCAAGACCGTGCGCAGCCTGCCGGCGTCGCGTGAGGTCTTCGCGAGAAGCAGGCCGCCCTGGATGGCCGCGAGCAGGTTCGTGGTCAGCGCATCAAGGTCGGCGTCCATGGAGATCGAGCCACTGTCACGGAGCCTCGTGAGGGCCCCGCGGATGGAGTCGCTCCAGGCTTGAAAAGCCTCGCTCAGCCGCGCTCGAAGGCCTTCGTCGGTGTCGGCCAGGGCGGCAGCGAGCGTGCCGATCGGGCAGCCACCGCGTGCGCCTTGCTCCTCGACGAGCTTCGCCATCGACTCTGCCCAGCGCTGGAGATCCTCCCAACTGTTGACGGAGGCGAGCGCGTGCGCCTGAAGACCGAGCACGGAGGCGCACTGGTAGTCGACGACTGCCTCGACGAGCCCGCGTTTGCCGCCGAAGTAGTGGTAGAGCTGACTCTTGCTGGCGCCGGTCGCCGCCTGGACGTCGTCGAGGCTGGTTCCAGCGGCTCCGCGCTCAGCCACCAGCGCCGCCGTGGCGCGGAGGATCCGGTCACGTGTCTCCCGCCCACGGTGGGTGGCAACTGATGAAGGCACGCCTGAATCATAGTCTGTGGACTTGTCGGTCCACAGACCGATCGCGGAATCAATAGGGATTGAGACGCGCGCCACCCCACGCAATTCTTACGATTCCCTGGCATCGGCGGTTCCGTTCTCCAAGCCGTAAGAGTTCGCTGGTCTAATCCTTTGGACCAAGTGGTCCACTGAGAGAGAAGGCATGCCCTCCTCACGATGACCACGAAGAAACTCGACCAAGGAATCCCATGCACCTCCCACACAGGTTGTCCCGGATCATGGTGTCCGCGGGGCTGGCGCTTGCCGGCGCCGCTGCCCTCCCGGCGCTGGCCAGCGCCAACACTGGCGCCCACGGCTTCGTATACGTGAATGACAACACGGCCGGCATCAACACAATCGCGGGCTTTGCCCGTGGTGGTGACGGCCAGCTCACTCCTCTCCCCGGCTCTCCGTTCAACGCCGGGGGCGCGGGCGCCGGAAGCGGCCTTTCCTCGCAGGGCGCGATCCAGGTCACCGGCAACGGTCGCTACGTGATCGCAGTTGACGCCGGCAGCAACCAGTTGTCGGTTCTCCGGATCAAACGGAACGGGGCGCTGCGGCCGGTGCGCGGAGGCGTTGTCTCCTCCGGCGGCGCGGAGCCGGTCAGCGTCGCCGAGCATCACGGCCTGGTATACGTGGCCAACGCGGGCTCGGCTGACACGAACTACACGGGCTTCGTCCTGGGCCGCAACGGCCGGCTGCGGCCACTGGGCGGTTCTTCGGTGACGCTCCCGTTCAACGCCCAGCCGGGTGACGTGCTGTTCAACTCGACCGGGACCAACCTCGTCGGAACGGAGATCGGCCTTTCGCAGATCGACAGCTTCAGCGTCGGCAGTGACGGTCATCTCAGCCCCGCACCGGACTCCCCCTTCGCCGCACAGGGCCTGGGACCGTTCGGCAGCGAGTTCAATCCGATCAATCCGAGCCAGCTGTTCGTGTCCAACGCCCACAACACCGCACCCCTCAGTGGCACGATCTCGGCCTACAGCGTCGCCGGAGATGGAACGCTCAACTCGATCGCCGGCTCGCCGTTCGCCGACGGTCAGATGGCCCCGTGCTGGATCGAGATCACTCGCAACGGTGAGTTCCTGTTCACGGTCAACACCGCGTCTGGAAGCATCTCGCGCTACCAAATCGCCGGTGACGGCAAGCTGACCCTGCTCGGTTCCACACCAGTGAGCAACCAGGGCGGAGTTGGTGCAGTCGATGCCCGGCTGAGCACCGATGGCCAGTCGCTGTACGTCGACGAGAGCCGCGCCGACGCACTCGGCGTCTTCTCGGTCGCCGGCAGCCAGCTGACCGAGCAGGCAACCGCCTCGCTCCCCGCTGGTGCCACCCCCGCCGGCGTCGCAGTCAAGTAGCCGATCACGAAAGCCTGACGGGACACGGTAGGGCCGGGAGCTTCCCCTCCCGGCCCTACCGCCCCCTCGAGGAAGGAATCGTCAGATGTTCAAGAACCGCACGTACGCAGCTCAACGAGATGAGCTCAACCAGGCCCTGGCCTCGCAAGCTCCGGCGGAGCTGCTGAACGGCTTCGCGACCGCGGCAGATGAGCTGGAGGCCGTCGACTTTGCGCGCCGAGCTCCACAGGTGGACGACGCGGCGCCCGACTTCACATTGCCCGACCAGGACGGGGAGGACGTCCGCCTGTCCGGCCTCTTGGAGCACGGCGCCGTGGTCCTCATCTTCTATCGCGGCGAGTGGTGTCCGTACTGCAACCTGCAGCTGCGGACCTTTCAGGCACATCTCGCCGAGATCACCGCCGCGGGCGGCCAGCTCGTCGCCGTATCCCCACAGACCCGGGATCACTCGGTGTCGATGGCTAGCAAGAACGAGCTGGGCTTCGCGGTTCTGTCAGACGTCGGAGGTCAGGTGATTGACCTTTACGGCCTCAAATACGAGGTGAGTGCCGAGACACGAAAGCTGTTCGAGATGGCCGGCAACGATCTGGCCGAATACAACGGCGAGGGTGGATGGATATTGCCGGCCGCCGCCACGTTCGTGATCGGGGCCTATGGATCAGTCCGACACGCCCACGTGCGGGGCGACTGGCGCGAGCGCGACGAACCCGAAAACGTGATCGCAGCGCTCCGGTCCGAGCGCTGACCTTAGCCAGACGAACCGGAGGTTCAACCATGGAAACCCCTTACGCATTTGTGGTCCGCATCGAGGCCAGGCCCGAGAAGTCCGAAGACGTGGCGGCCCTACTGAGCGGCGCACTGCCCCTCGCCGAGGCCGAAACAGGAACCGTCGCCTGGTACGCCGCGCGCACCTCGCCGACAACGTTCTGGATCTTCGACACATTCCGCAGCGAACAGGGCAGGCAGGCACACGTGAACGGACAGATCGCGGCCGCGCTCATGTCCAAGGCCGACGAGTTGCTCGCCGTACCGCCTGAAATCCTCCCAGCCGACGTGCTCGCAGCAAAGTCGTCCGGAGGAACGTCGACCTAGTGGAAATGGGGGCGAGCGTCGGCGCCGGCTCAGCCGGTTGGCGGCAGGCTGAAGCGCACACGCGTGCCGCTAGAGGCGTCGGCCAGCCAGATACGGCCCCCGTGGGCTTCCACGATCGCCCGGGAGACCGCAAGGCCGAGCCCGGCTCCGCCCCCCGTACGCGAGGCGTCGCCTCCGCGGAAGAAGGCATCGAAGATGTGCGGCTGCTCTGCCGCGGGGATGCCCTCGCCGGTGTCGGCCACCTCGAGCTCGATCGATCCGTTGACCGGTTCCGCGTACACCATCACGCTTCCGTCCGCCGGGGTGTGGTGGATCGCGTTCTGAATGAGGTTGAACAGCACGCGCTGGAGCTTCTCGGGATTGGCACGCGCGGCGGGCAGAAAGGCCGGAACCTCAGAGCGGACGGCCACGCCCTTGGCCTCCGCATGGACGCGCATCGCCTCGACCGTCTCGGTGACGAGTTCGTCCAGGGGAACGCGCTGCAGCGTCCAGCTGATGTCGCCGGCCTCCAGGCGGGTCAGCTCGAACAGATCGTCGATCAGCGAGCTGAGCGCGTCGATGTGAATTCCCATCCGCGCCAGGTAGTTGGCGCGGGTCTCCCTGTCGACGATCTCGTCCTGCACCGCTTCGACGAGCAGGCGCAGCGAAGTGATCGGTGTGCGCAGGTCGTGAGAGACAGCGGCGACGAGATCTCGCCTGGCCGCTTCGGACTGGTCCCGAGCCGCCTCTTCCGTGCTCAGCTGGACGATCATGGCATTGGCGGCGCGAGCCAGCTCTCCCAACTCGTCGTCGACGGTCGTCTCGATGCGCACTGATCGCTCGCCGCGCCCGACCTCAGCCAGGCCGTCCCGGATGGCATCCACGTCACCCAGGATCGAGCTGGCGACGAGGCGCGCGGCCAGCACCGCGAGGAGGCCCGCTGCGGCGACGATCGCGCCGACCAGCAAGGCGGCGTGTCCCGAGATGACCATCAGCAGCCCGACGACCATCAGGGCGATCAGCACCGGAGCGACGACCAGCGCCACAGCTAGCGCGAGTTGTCGAGACAGTGGGCCTGCGGCGGATCTCACCCGGCCGACCACGGGATGCCGGCTCACGGGTTGAAGCGGTAGCCGACGCCCCAGACCGTCTGGATGTGGCGCGGCCGCGCCGGATCCTGTTCGACCTTGGCCCGAAGGCGGCGGATGTGGACGGTGACGGTCGACGTGTCGCTGTAGAAGGAGTACTGCCAGATGGCATCCATCAGCTGCTCGCGCGTGAAGACCTGCCCGGGATGGCGGGCCATGAAGAGAAGGACGTCGAACTCGCGCTGGGTGAGCTGCACCTCTTCCTCCCCGGCGAACACCTGGCGTGCTGCGGGAAGGATTCGCAGGTCGGAGAAGTCCAGGGATGCCTCCGGGGCGGGAGCGCTCTCGACCCGCCGCAGCACCGCATCCACCCGCGCCACCAGCTCGGCCGGCGAGAACGGCTTGACCACGTAGTCGTCGGCACCGAGGCGCAGGCCGGTGATGCGGTCTGACTCTTCGCCCTTGGCCGTGAGCAGGATCACACCCATGGGGTCCCCGTTCTGGCTGCGCAAACGCCGCATCACCTCCAGGCCATCGATGCCGGGAAGCATCAGGTCGAGCACCACGAGGTCGGGACGGCTGCGCATCGCCTCAGCGACGGCGGAAGGACCATCGGTCGCGACCGTTGCTCCGTAGCCGGCCCGCTCCAGATAGCGAGCGACCACCTCGGCGATAGTTGGTTCGTCGTCTACAACCAGCACCGACCCCCGGATGTGGCCTTCCATGCTTCGGATTCTCGCAGCGGCGGGATCGGTGCGCCAGAGGTGGTGGGTTAGTTCATCGCCTGTTCAGGAATGGCCGTCCCCAAAATCTGGCGTTTTCCACGGTGAAGCTGAGCTAGGGCGCGAAGAACTTGGCGAGAGCGCTGTTGGTCTGACTCGGCCGCTCGATCTGGGGTACGTGCCCGCAGTCGAGCTCCAGGTGCTGGGCAGCCGGTAGCGCCTCATGGACGTGGCGCTCGAAGGAGATCGGCACCAACGTGTCCTTGCGGCCCCAGACGAACAAGGCATCAGGGGCAAGAGCCGGCAGGCGCGTCCAGAAGCCGGCGTCCCCATCAGGCGCCTCGAGATAGATGTGCCTGGCGGCGGCATAGAAGGCGGCGCGGCCGGACGGGGTGAGGTAGGCGCGTAGGAACTCGTCCACGCCTGCGGCAGCCCAGCCGTTGTCGGCGCCTGGGACGACGCGGTTGACGATCGCCTCCACGACGGGGCGCGGGGCGAGCTGGAGGAGACCGAGTTCCGGGCGGGTGAGACGCAGCAGGGACGCCCAGGGTCGGGAACGGCGCCAGGCCAGCGACGGTGCGAGCAGGCCGAGGCGGCCGACGCGCTGGGGATGCTGGAGCCCGACCTCGAGGGCGATGCGTCCGCCGAGGCTGTTGCCGATCACGTGGGCTCGATCGAGCTCGAGCGCGTCCAGCAGATCGACAATCACGTCGGCGAAGTAGCGGGCGTCATACCGGGCGCCGATCGGCTTGTCGGAGTCCCCGAACCCGGGCAGGTCAATCGCGATCATGCGGAACTGGCTGCTCAGCGCGGCCACCGTGGGCAGGAACGAGCCCTTGGTGGCGCCGAGCCCGTGCACGGCGATCACGGCCGGCCCCTTCCCCGCCTCGATCGTCGACAGACGCACGCGACGCGTGCTCACGGTGGCGAAGCGCAGGCGACCGGGACCGGTCACCTGGCTGGTGGCCGCCAGGAACCCGGTGCCCAGGTGCAGGTTCCGCCGCACGCTGAGGCGTCCGTCGCGAAAGGCGTCGAGACCGCCGCGGACGTCAGAGGCGATCTTGGCCCAGGTGGCCCCGTCGGCGGTGAGGACGGCGTCTGGGTGGCCCTTGGCAGGCGCGATCCGGGCGCGACCGGCGTTCAGCTCGACGTCCCAGGCCTCCCCGTCGCCCACGGCCAGGCGGACCCGCCCCTGACCGCGCTCGGGTGAAAAGACGGCGGCGTCATAGCGATCGACCAGCGTTTGCAGGGGATCTGGGGGGGCGTGGCCATCCACGGCCAGCGGCTCAGCAGCTCGTGACATCACGGCTAACTACCCCGAGGCCCTGCTCCCGATACAGCCGTTCAGCCCTAGGTGGAGGCCTTGGCGGCGCCCTTCGACCGCCGCGAGGTCCGGCCCGAGGACGTCCTGTCGTCGCCCTTTGACTTGCGGACGCGCCTCGGGACGGTGTCCAGCAGCTGCGCCAATCCGTGCTCGATTCCCGCGCAAACCACGTCGATGTCCGGGGCGGTATCGAAGTCGCCGGTGACGCCGAAGTTGATCCCGCCGTCATAGGAGAAGATCGCCACCCCGATCCGGACGTGGCCGCCGAGAGGGACGAACGGGAAGGCCTCGAGCAGGCGCCGGCCGACCAGATACAGCGGCTGCTGGGGCCCGGGGACGTTGGTCGTGACGGTGTTTATTGCGCTCTGGGGGAGCCGCGTCCCGACCCGCCCGGCCAGTGCGAGCAGCACAGCGGGGGCAAAGCCACTCAGCGCGGTCAGCCGCTCGGCGGCCACGGCCTGCCCGGAGGACTTGAGGTCCTGCATCTGCGCGTGGATCGCCTCCAGGCGCTCGACGGGGTCCTCGATCCCCACCGGCAGCTCGGCGAACATCGCCGAGACCTTGTTGTCGTATACGCCCTTCTCGTCCTTGGCCCGCACCGAGACCGGGACGAGTGTGCGGATGATCCGTCCCCCCACGGGCTCTTCCCGCGACAGCAGCAGCTCCCGAAAGCCATTGGTGATGGCGGCCAGCACGATGTCGTTGATGGTGGCCTCGTGGGCCTGGCGGACCTGCTTGACCTCCGAGAGCCGCCCACGGGCCCAGTTCCAGCGGCGGTGTGGCCCGATCGGCCCGTTGAGCGTGCTCGCGGCCGCGGTCGGGCTGAGCAACGAGCGGAAGTTGATCAGTCCCCGGGTCGTTGCCGCCGCCTGCATGGCCACCCGGCGCGGACCGCGCGCGGCCGCCATCACCGTGCGCACCGCCTCATACGGGCTGGCCGCCCGCAGCGTGAGCGAATGGGCTATGAGGCTCGCCGCGCCCGGCTCGGGTGCGGCCCGCCACGGCTCGACCGCCTCGCTCTCGGGCTCCCGCTCCTGGCTGAGAATGACGCTGAGCAGATCGGTGGCCGAGACGCCGTCGACCATGCAGTGATGGGTCTTGCTGATCAGTGCCCAGCGCCCGTCCTCCAGGCCCTCCACAACCCACATCTCCCACAGTGGCTTGTCCCGATCGAGCTGTTGGGACATGACCCGGCCGACCAGCTTGCGCAGCTCCTCGTCGCCTCCGGGCCGCGGCAGCGCGGTGCGCCGTACGTGGTACTCGAGGTTGAAGTGCGGATCCTCGACCCACGCGGGCCGGCCCAGGGCGAGCGGGACGAAGCGCACCTTCTGGCGGTAACGCGGAACCTGGGGCAGACGGCGCGCGACGGCCGCGGTCACCCCGCCGCGAGCCGGAGGGGGCCCCTCGAATATCCCCACCGAACCGATATGCATATGCGTGACCGCATCCTCAACATGAAGAAACGAGGCGTCGAGCGGGCTCATCGTCTCCATGGGTCTCCCTCCGTCCGTGGACCGCTCGGCACGATCCGCCTGTCCGAACCGTATCGCTACGCCGGCCACACTGAGCGGATCAGTCCGGCTCTGCCAGATCGTCCCCGCCTGCTGGCGTCAGCCCCCGCGTCTCCAGCCAGTGCTCGAACATCGGATCAGTCAGGCGCGGCTGGCCGTTCTCGTCGATCACGTCGGCGTTGGCGATCAGGCCATCCAGGGCGCGGCGGATGCTGGCCCGCCGGATTCCGACGGCAGCTGCCGTGTCGTCGCTGTAGAGCGGGGTGTTGACAACCGCGAGAGCCCGAGCGACGCGCCGTTCGTTGGCGGGAAGGGCGCGCCAGATGGCGTGCATCAGTGGGGCGGTGTCGGCGGTGAGCTGGTCAAGAGCCGCGAGCCAGGTCTGCTCGTCGGCTCTCGCACCAGGACCGGTTCGCTCCCACACGTAGTGGGCCAGCATCATGCTGCGCTGCGGATGTCCGCGGGTGAACTCCAGCATCGGCGTGAGGGCTGCGCCGACTTCGCGACCGGTCCTGGCAAACCGAGCGGTCACGTACTGAGCGACGTCATCGATCGGCAGTGGCTTGAGGTTTCTCGGTACCGCCTGGTCCAGCAGTGGTCGCTTGGGATCGGCGAACAGCTGCTGCATGACCCCAGGTGCCGAGCCGGCGAAGGCGTAGGTCGCGGCCTGCCCCTGGTGCTGGATCACGCTGCGGATCTTTCCGTCAGCGCCAGTGACGGCGAGGACGTCCTGGATCTCATCGAACACGATCAGACTGGGGGTGCCCTGCCGCTCGTAGAGCGCCGCCGGCAGCTCGAGCAGGCGCAGCAGCACCGACTCGGCATCAACGTTCGGATTGCGCTGCAACGTGGCCGTGAACCCGCCGCCGCCCAGCGACAGCCCGATGTTCCAGCTCCGGAAAAGTGCCTCGACGTTCCGCCGCACCGGACCCTTGAGCCGCTCGTAGCCGCGTTCGATGCGCACCACGATCTCGGCAATCGAGAGCACGTCCTGAAGGTCAACCATGACCGTCGCCATACCGGCACGCTCGGCTGCCTCGAGTACGCGTCGGAGCAGCGTCGTCTTGCCGTACCGCCGTGGCCCCACCAACCGGAAGGAGTGGCTCCCCTCGGTCAGCGCCAGGAGATCATCAGCCTCGGGATCCCGGTCGATCATCTGCTCAGGGTCCAACGGCCCCGAGAAGCGAAACGGGTTGACTGGGCGAGCAGGCGCCACCACGCAACCATAGCGCGCTCGTAGGCTAGATGTATACGAGTTCGTATGCTGACAGCCAACAGGTCCGTATACAATCAGCCAACGCCGGTGCGAAACCTTGGCCGCCGTCGGTCATCGGTGCTGAGTTGACACCCTCACCGCGACGCATATGATCGGCCGGGAGCGCAGGTCATGTACAGCACCATCGCCGTGGCCACGGATGGCAGCGAAACCGCCGGGAGGGCACTTGAGGCAGGGCTCGAAATGGCCCAGCGCTATGGCTCACGGGTGGTTGTGATCAGCGCGTACACCCCGTTGCCCGATTGGCAGCTGGCTCCGGAGCGGACCAGCGTGCTGCTGGAGTTCCAGTGGGCGTCTCACATCAGGGAGGAGGTCGACGCCATCCTCGCCGATGCCCTGCGACAGGCCCGTGAGCGCGGACTCGACGGTGAGATCGCAGCGGCCGAGGGCGAGCCTGCGGACGTGATCTGCCAGCTTGCGGCAGAGCACGGGGCGGACCTGCTGGTGATCGGCAACAAGGGCATCGACCGCAAGGTGTTCGGGAGCGTGCCCAGGAGCGTGTGCGCGCAGGCTCCCTGCACGGTCGTGCTCGTGAAGACGACCTAGTCCGCGTTTGAGGGCAATCCGCCCTCAGCGAGCTTCCCACTGGAACCAGCGGATGCCGATCCCGGCGCACACGACGATGTACCCGAAGCTGGCCACCAGCGACAGCGTGTCGCGGCTGCCCCACGCGTGCAGATTGAGCACGCCGGCGAACAGGGTCATCACGACCCCGACCGGGCTCCAGCGCGCGATGTCGCCCCACGTGCTGCCCAGTGCGCCGCTCTGCCCGAGCGTGCCGAGCAGGATCAGCACGGCGGGCAGCACGCGCGCGATCGCCTGGACCGTGTCGGCCGACCGGACGAGGCCCACCATCGCCTGGGCAATGCTCAGGAACACCGCGCCGGCCAGAACGGAGACGAGCAAGACCAGCAGGTACTGACCGACCGACGGCGAGATGTTATGGATCCGGGTGCCGAGGATCACCACGAACAGGGCCAGGATCAGGTTCGCCACACCCTGCATGGCCAGGCGGCTGGCCATGATCGTCCAGGTGGGCGCCGGGGTGACGCGGAGCCGCTGGAAGACACCTTTCTCGCGGTCTCGGGCGACCGTCAACGCATACCCGACGATCGACGTGGCCGCCAGACCGTAGGCAATCGCCAGGCCGATGATGAACACCGCCCCGCCGAACTTGTGGCTGGCCTGGATTCCGTTGGTGCTGACGAGCAGGAAGACCGGGAGCAGGAGGCTGACGACCAGCGCCCGCCGGTGCTTGAGGAACACCAGGAAGTCGGCCCGGAACAGCGACGCGAAGATGGTCCGTAGCGGCGGGGCACCCGGGCGCTCCACGCTAGTCACGGATCTCGCTCCCGGTCAGCCCGATGAACACATCCTCCAGGGTGACCTCGCCATGGGCGACCTGGCGCACGCGGGGATCATCCTTGTGCTTGGCGATCAGGTCGCGCGGAGTCTCGGCCGTCAGCAGCCGGCCTTGGTCGATGATCGCCACCCGATCGCAGACCGCCTGGGCCTCCTCCATCGAATGCGTGGTCAGCAGGATGCTTCCGCCGCGCTGGCGCAGGTCCTCGATGCGACCCCACAGCTGGCGGCGGGATTGAGGATCGAGACCTGCGGTTGGCTCGTCGAGCAGCAGCAGGTCCGGCTCGTGGATGACCGCGATCTGAAGTGCCAGCCGCTGCTGCTGTCCCCCCGAGAGCTGCTTGAACGCCCTGTCGGCATCCCCCTCCAGGCCGATCTCCCGGAGCCTTCCGGCGATCTGCTCCTCGGACAGGCTGACGCCGTACAGCCCGGCGTAGAGCCGGACGATCTGCTTGATCGTCAGCTCCGCCTGGAAGCTGGTCGCCTGCAGCTGAACTCCCATCCGGGACTTCGCCAGCGCGGGTTGACGCCGGATGTCCACTTCGCCCATCAGCACCGTTCCGGAACGCGGCTCCAGCAGCCCCTCGATCGCGCTCAGCGTGCTCGTCTTGCCGGCGCCGTTGGGGCCGAGGAGGCCGAAGATCTCGCCAAGTCGGATCTGGAAGCTGATCTCGGAGACGGCGACCTTCGGGCCGTACGCGACGGTCAGATCCCGGATCTCCAGGATCGCCTCCGCCGGCGCTCCCGGTGCAGCAAACCCGGGGCCGTCGATCTGGGTCGACTCAGGTGGCAGAGCCGGCACGGTCGGCGACTGTGGCCGCAGCAGCAGCGCCCCGTCGCCGCGCTCTTCGCTGATGAGATAGGTCTCCTCGCGATCCCCGCGGATCACGCGCACCGTTTCGGGCACGTACCGCAAGCTACCGCGTTCGGCAGATGCCTACAGCGCGCCCGGCCGGACTCAGATCTCGCCCGTGAACTCGGCGATCGCGCGCTCCCACTCGGCCAGTGCCGGCTCCACCACCGACCTTCCCCCGCTCGGGAGCCAGTGGGCGACCCGCGTCGCCCCGGCCTCGGCCAGCTCTTCCAGCACCTTCGGATCGGCCGGCACGGCGATCAACTGAAGTTCGATCCGCCGGTCTGCCCGGGCCTCCAGCTCACGGAAGCGGGGGACCACCTTGCGGCTGTAGTTGGGAAACCAGGCATCACCGAAGGCCAGCACCCGGTCCTCCACAGTCGGCCCAAAACCGCCGACCAGCACCGGCGGGTGCGGCCGCTGCACAGGCTTGGGCCAGGACCAGATCCGCTCAAAGTCGACGAAAGTGCCTGTGTAGCTCGCCTCGTCCTGCGTCCAGATCGCCTTGATGGCTTCCACGCGCTCTCTGAACAGGCGCATCCGAGTCCTCGGGTCGGTCCCGTGGTTGGCCATCTCCTCCCGGTTCCAGCCGGCGCCGACCCCGAACTCCACCCGGCCTCCGGACAGGTGGTCGATCGATGCCACCTCCTTGGCGGTGGTGATCGGGTCGCGCTCGATGACCAGGCAGACGCCTGAGCCGATGCGCAGACGTGACGTCGCGAGCGCGGCCGCGGTCATGGCCACAAACAGGTCGTAGGTGTGGAAGTACTTGCGCGGCAGATCGCCCCCGGCGGGATACGGGGTCTCCCGGCTGGCCGGGATGTGGGTGTGCTCGGCGAAGAACAGCGACTCCTGCCCGTGCTCCTCCGCCATCCGGGCGATCCGATCGGGGCCCAATCCGTCGTGAGTCGGGAAGTAGCCGATTCCGAAATCCATGACCTGACCCCTACCCTAGCCAGCCGCGCCCGTCTCAGGGCTCCCGCCGGACGACGATCGACTCCTCGCCGAACACGGCGCGGACCTCAATCCGCCCACCCAACGCCTGCACGTACTTCGCCAGCGCGGACAGGTACAGATCCTCCCGCCGCTCGTCTCCTGACAAATGCTCGTCGACCGCATCCAGCGCGGCCTGCACCTTGTCGTCACTCGCTCCCCGTCGGTAGAGGGCCTGCGCGATCTCCTCCTGGGCCTCCATCAGCCGCCTGTACAGCTCTGCTCGCATCGCGTTCACCGGCTCCTCGGAGGGTCGCCCCTCCCCACGTCTCGATTCCACCACGGAGGCTCCTTTCCCAAGCTCCGCTCGTGATCGGCGTAGAGGCGCTGCGCCTGACGGATCACCGGCGGATACCAGCGGTTCCACTTCCCGGTCTTGTCACCGCCGACCAGCATGACGGGATTTCGATTCGAATCGAAGGCGAACAGCACCCGGGCGCCCCGGTCGATCCGGAGCTCCTTGAGCTTGTGCATGGACGAGCCATGGATGACGTCGACGTGCGGGCGCCCCAGGGTCGAGCCTCGCGTGGCCACGAGCTTGACCGCGGCTTCAACCTTGGCTCGCCGCTCCCCCGCAAGACCGGCCAGCCAGCGACTGAACTCACGAGTCCTGCTCACGCGCCTCGGGTGCCTGGAAGCCTCCACCCTCCCTAGAGGGCCGACCGACCCGAATCTCACCCCTGATCCGTCCTGCCCCCGCCCTACGCTCGCTCGGTGACCACCTTCGCCGCCCGAGCCACCGAGCTCCTTCCCCGGCTCCAGTCGGATCCGGCCGACCCGACGGTGACCTCGGAACTCCAGGAGCTGCGCAGCCTGTGGCGATCGCTGTCGGACACGGAGCGCAGGCAGGCATCGAGTGTGGCTGAGGCACTGGCGGCCGCGCAAGCACCGCCTCCTCCCCAGGCGGCCCTGTTCCAGGACGACGTCGCCGCCCGGCGGGCGATCACCGGCCTGGACCGGATCGACGTCGACACGGCGTTCGAGTGCCGCTACCACGGCCCCAGGGATCCGGACGCGCTGCTGACCCACTTCGGGCTGCCCAGCTTCCGCCCCGGCCAGAGGGACGCTGTGGTCGCGGCCCTGCAAGGCCGCGACAGCCTCGTGGTCATGCCCACCGGCGGTGGGAAGAGCCTCTGTTACCAGCTGCCCGGCATCGCCTCGGACGACCTGACCGTCGTCGTCTCGCCACTGATCGCTCTGATGGCCGACCAGTACCGGCGCCTTCGCCTCGGGGGACACCCGGTGGCGATGATCGCCTCCGGGATGGAGGCCGGCACGGTGAGCCGGGCGATGGACGATCTCCGCGGCGGGCGGGCCCGGATCGTGCTGTGCTCACCCGAGCGGTTCGCCTCCACGAGCTTCCTGTCCGCGCTGGCCCAGCGCAAGGTCGACCTGTTCGCGGTGGACGAGGCGCACTGCGTCTCCGAGTGGGGACACGACTTCCGGCCTGACTACCTGCGGCTCCGCGGCGTCATCGAGCGCCTGGGGCGCCCGGCCGTGATGGCCTGTACGGCCACGGCCACCGAGGAGGTCGGCCGGGAGATCGTCAGCCGGCTCGGACTGGCGGAGCCGCACGTCCTCCGCGCCGGATTCGACCGCCCGAATCTGAGCTTCGACGTGATCGGACTCGAGGGCACCGGCTCCAAGGCGCGCAAGGGGATGCTCCTCTCGCTCGCTCTCCAAGATCCCGCAAACCGCCCGGCGATCGTGTACTGCGGCACCCGCAAGGAGGTGGAGGAGGTCACCGACAACCTCCGCTCGGAGGGGTTGCTGGCGGTGGGCTACCACGCCGGCATGGCGCCCGACGAGCGAGCGTCTGCCCAGACCCGGTTCATGGACGGCGACGCGGAGATCGTCGTGGCCACCAACGCATTCGGGATGGGCGTGGACAAGGCCGACGTGCGGGCGGTCGTCCACTGGGCGATTCCCAAGAGCGTCGAGGCCTACTACCAGGAGGTCGGCCGCGCCGGCCGCGACGGCCAGCCGGGCCGGGCCATCCTGCTGTCCAGCCGCGCCGATCTGGGCAGGTTGATCAACTTCATCACGCGTGACCAGGTGGAGCCCCAGCAGGTGCTCGACCTGGTGCGACGGCTCCATGGCCAGGCGGTGATCGACGCCCCGGGCCAGGACCGCGACCGGGTCGCCCTGGGGGTCGCGGAGCGGGCCGGGCTGGTCCACCTGGAGCCCGCCTCCAGCGGCCGACTGGCCGTCAGCCCCAGCGGCGCTCCCGACAACGCGTACGGGAAGGTCCAGGCGATCTGCCGCCAGGCGCGCGACCGGGCCTGGCGCGCCTACCACGCCGTGGAGGCGTTCGCGTCCAACTCGGACAGCTGCCGCCGGCAGACCCTCCTCACCCACTTCGGCGACGAGCGGCCACCGGCGCCCACCGGGCGATGCTGCGATGTGTGCGATCCCGAGACGATCGCGCTGCCGGACCCGAGCACCCTCACCCCGGTGAACAAAAAGCAGAAGCGGCGAGCTGAGCCGGAGACGACGCTCAGCGCCGAGGACACCGGGCTCCTGGAGGTACTGCGGGCCTGGCGGACCAAGGCGGCCGACGGGAAGCCCGCCTACACGGTCGCGCACAACCGCACGCTCGAGACGCTCGCCAGCCTCCGCCCCACCTCACTGTCCGAGCTGGGCGAGATCAGCGGGATCGGCCCGGCGTTCATCGAACGCCACGGCCCGCAAGTTCTCGCCCTCCTGTCCGGTGGCGCGGACAAGCCGGCAACTGCCTGATATAAATCGCGCCGGGACCGGAGCAAGAGGCTTCAAAAGGTGGGTAAATGCGGGCAATTCGTTCCGGACTTGTGTTGGGGCTGGGGGCACTCGCGCTGAGCGGCTGCGCCGTGTTCGACGGCACGCCCACCGCGGCGCAGCAGAAGACGATCGGGAACGTGGCGATCACCTTCAAGGTGTGCGCGTCGCAGGGCGGCAGCGGTCCCAGCGGATCCTGCTCGAACAACGGCAACTCCGGCGATCAGGCGGGCTACTACCCGTCCCAGCTCTGGATGGGATTCCGCGTGCCCAGCGGCACGATCGCTCCCGCGTCGTTCACCTCAACCTCCACCGGGCCGAACAACACTGGGCCGCAGCTGACCTTCACCTCCAGCTCCGCGTACTCCAGCGAGCTGCAGCGGCTCAAGCCGGCATCGAGCGGCGAGCAGTGGGTCGGCTACGTCTCGCAATGGGTGAACTACAGCGCCACCACGGATCAGAACTTCACCGCCACCGCCGATTTCGGCCTGCCCCAGGCAAAGAACGGGGCGCCGTTCGCCGGGCCGTTCACCTATCAGCTGGTCGTCGGCGGCCGTCAGTACCACCAGGGAAGCAGCACCATCCCCACCCCGGCTTCGACCGAAGGAATCGACTGCGAGGCCTCTGCCACCCAGGGTTACGGCTCGATCGACTCCACGTTCTCGGCCGAGGAGGACTGGATCTGCGTGGACGATCAGTCACCGTCCCCGCTCGGCGCAGACGCCACGCTGGCCACGCGCGACGCCGGCATCGTGCCGGGCAAGACGGTGCGCGTGACCGCGGGCAAGAAGGCCGCGGCGCACTTCACGTTCGAGTACACCGGCAGCTCACCCGGCGCCACCTTCACGCTCAGCGCCAAGACGACCGTCCGCCGCACCAAGGCCACACCCAAGCCGAAGTCGATCACGCCCGCGGGCACGAGCAATACGCCGGTGACCGTGACGGTGCCGGTCCCGGCCAACGCCAAGGCGGGCACCTACAAGGTGAAGCTGACCGCCAAGCTGCCGGACGGCGAGTCGCGCTCAGGCACCGTCAAGGTCGTGGTGAAGGCGGCGCGGAAGGCGAAGACGACGCGTAAGAAGACGCCGTCGCCGACGTTCACCGGCTGAGGCCGAAGACGACGGACGGCGGCCTTCCCAGAGCGGGTCAAGGCCGCCGTTCATCCACTCCATCACGGTCCAGTCCACGCCCTGGGTGGACACGAGCTCCAGCAGCCGGCGCAGTCTCGCCAGGTCGTAGTTGCCATCCGGGAGCCGGAGCTCAGGCGCCACGCAGGCCAGATCCACCGCCGGCAACAGGTGGTGGCGCTCGTAGAAACGCGCCATGGGCACGAGCCGCTCCACCCGCTGGGCGCAGTCGGCCAACTGAGAAGACGGCGGGCTGGCCGGCCCGCCGTCCGCTTGCATCACCACAGCCTCCCGGCAGCGCCGCAGACCGAGCCCGGCCGCGGAGACCCGGTAGCTCCATTCGGCGTCCTCGTAGGCGGGCACCATCTGTTCGTCGAACGGGATCTCGCTGAGCACCGACGCGCGCACGAGCAGGCACCCCGAGGGCAGCCATCCCGTGGCCCCGCTCGGCGGGAGCTTCGCCTCCCGGGCGCACCCCAGACTGAACTCGGCTGACTCGCTCCCCACGACGAGATCGCCGCCGAAGTGCCGCACAACCCCATCGGGGTTCACCACCACCGGGGTGACGCCGGCGGCATCGGGCGAGGCGTCGAGATCAGCCAGGAGTCGCTCGACCGCGCCGTCATATAGCTCGACCTGGTCATCCACGATCAGGACGAAGTCCGCCTCGGCCAGCTCAACCCCCAGCCGCCGGCCGCCTGCCTGCCCGAGATCGCGCTCGACTCGGCGAACGAGCACCCGGTCATCGCTCGCGGCCAGGGCAGTGAACCGCGGCTCGAGCACGGGGTCCGAGTTGCTGTCGATCACCACCACTCGCCCCACGGCTGCCGACCCCAGGATCGATCGCACCGCCCGGTCCAGCCGGTCCGGACGATCCCGGGAAACGACCACCGCAGCCACTCGAGACGGACGGGGCTCCACGCGCCGAGTCCTCCGGTGCGCCCGCTGCGCACCGTCGGCCGGCCGGATCAGCTCGACCGGGAAGTCGCGCAGCCAGGTCTCCGCCAGGGCCGGGATCTTGTGGTACCGGGAGGGCGCCGCCTGCACCGTCTTGTCCATCAGCGCGGCGGCGATCATCACGTGGGCACGGTCGGTGCGCACCACGGCGTGAGCCGCGATCAGCTCCAGCCAGTCCTCCGGCCCGGCCGCCTCCCGGGAGATGTCGCGGTTGTCAGGCGGCAGATCCGCCCCGAACCCCTCGGGATCGGTGCGGAACGCATTGAGCGTCCCCACACCGGGCCGGACGTAGGGCGAGAAGTCGAAGAAGAACGCGCAGTCGTGGGCGAGCCGAGCGGCACCGTAATCACGGATCAGTTCCAGCGACGTCCGCTCGCGGGCAAACACCGTGGCGCGTGTCTTCTCCAGCGCATGTCGCACCGAGTCCTCCCCGGGGTCGAAGCTGGAGGGCAGCACGATGACCCGCTCGAACCGCAGCTCGGCGATCCCCAGTGCGTACGGCATCCACTCGTGGTAGGGACGGCACCAGGCGCCGCCGCCGGGCAGCAGGACAGTTCGGCCGCTGGCGGCGGCTAACTCGTCCAGCCCGATCTCCCGGAATGGCCGGCGAGCGAGCAGCCGGTGTGTACCGGCACGGATCAGCTCGTCGCCCAGATTGCCGCCGGCTCGCACGAGGGTGAGATCGGGCTCGTCCCCGATCACCTGCAGCAACAGGCGCCGACTGTCGGCAACGGAGTCGAGCGCCCTCTCCACGACGCGGCGATTCTCGCAGACCCCGGCGTGCCCCGCCGGTTCACTCAGACGTTAGTCTCCTCAGGTGCCCGCGCTGAGCTTCCGCGATCCGGCCCATGACGGTCACGGGCTCACGGTGATGCTCGAAGGGGACGTCGAGTTCGGGGGGATGGAGCGGATCGTCACGGCGGTGGCCGACCGCTGGCCGGCGGCGACGCTGGTGACGCCCCACTTCCGCGACGACCCGAGACCACATCTGTTCCCCACCGCCCGGCCGGTCGAGCTGCCGGGACGCCCACACCGGTTCGTTGCCCCGGTCCACGCCGAACGCCTGCGACGCCGTGGCCGCCTCGACGGCGACGTCGTGCTGGCGCTGCATTCGAGTGGCTGGGCGCTCGGACCCCGCGTGGTCCCGGGAGTGCCGGTCGTGGCGTACACCAACGGTCAACCACGGTGGTCGACTGCGATGGCCCGCTACTACCTGCAGGACCAGCCGTGGCCGCTCCGCCGCGCCGTGCAGGCGGTCCTCCCCCTGATGCGCGCCCACCAGCGACGACTGCGCCGCCGCGCCGATCGGCTGCTTGCCTGCTCCCGGTACGCAGCTACGACCCTCCCGGAGCCGGCTCAGATCCTCTACCCGCCCGTAGCCGTCGACCTGTTCGCCGGCCACGGAGACCCGGATGGTCACCTGCTGGCGATCGGGCGCCTCGTCCCCCACAAGCGCTTCGACCAGCTGATCGAGGCCGTCAGGGGCAGCGGCCTGCGGTTGACGATCGCCGGCGTCGGGCCGGAGCTCGACCGGCTGCGCCGCATCGCCCCACCCAGGGTGTCGTTTGCCGGAGCAGTCACCGACGCGGAGCTCAAGGTTTTGCTGACGGGCGCTCGGGCGCTGGTTCATCCCACGATCGAGGAGTTCGGGATCGTGATGGCCGAGGCGCTGGCGGCCGGGGTGCCGGTGATCGCGCTCCGAGCCGGCGGCGCGCTTGAGATCGTCCAGGACGGGCGCACCGGCTGCCTGGTGGACGAGCTCGATTCGCCCACGCTGCGCCGTGCCCTGGACGGGTTGGTGCACGACCCGGTGGCCTGCCGGGCGTCGGTGGATCGCTTCGCCACCGACAGGTTCCTCGACGAATTGGGCGCCGTGCTCGACGATCCCGGCGGCCGGAACGGTCCCACCGAACCGGAGCCGGTCGACGCAGATCAGGCGATGTCGATTGCCTGAGGCCGGCGCGCCGCCTCCAGCGCCTCGGTGAATCGCTCGATGGGACGACCGGACAGCACGCCGGCCGCCGCCCGGAACCCTCGCTCCCTGGCCATCGCCCACCGCCGTGGCGTCAGCGTCTCAGCGATCGCCGCTCCCCAGGCGTCCGGATCATCGTGCGGATGAACGCGCTGCTCCACCGGCACGTACTCGCGCATGCCCCCGATGTCGGACACGACCACCGGAACCCCGGCCGCCATGCCCTCGAAGGCCACGCGCCCCCACGGTTCGGGCATCTGCGAGGGCACGATCAGCAGGCTGGCGCCCTCAAGCGCTCGCACGATCGGGCCGGAGGAGTCGAGCACCTCCACGTTGTCCAGCCCGAGCAACTCATCCGGCAGGGGAACGATGTCGCGCCCGCGGCCGTTCTGAACGACCAGGCGGCGGCCGGCCAGCCGCCGGGCGATCGGAGCGAGCATGCCGGCGCCCTTATCTTGCGTCCAGATCGAGCTGATCGCCAGAACGTGCCCGGCCGGGTCGGCCCTCACCCGCGGTGGCGCGCCGATCGCCGGAGCAATGACCCGGGGTCGCCGCCCGCAGGTTCTCTCAACCGCATCCGCCATCGCCAGGCTAATGGTGATCAACTCACCGGCGCCCCTCAGAGCGCCAGCGTGTCCGTCGGCATGGGCGATGCGGGCCGCGCGCTCGGCCGCCGGGAGCTCCAGGGTGCGGGGACAGGTCCGGCAGTCGAACGGGGAAGCGCACCTCGAGCCGACCACGAACCGCCAGTGGCAGACGCTCTCGTACCCAGGTATCCACAGCACGAGCGGCCGGCCAGCCGCTCGTGCTGCCCGCGCCACCCCCGGCGCCGCGGTGTCGTAGGTGACGATCACGTCGGCCGGACGCTTCCTATGGCTGCGGAGCACGGCCGACCCGACCGCGTCGGAGCGGGCCACCCGCGCACGCCAGTCCCAGAACGAGAAGCCGTGGTCGGGCTGGGGCTCCGCCTCCCACTTCACGGCCGGATGGAGCGCCCGGATTGGAGCGACCGGGCGCTCGAGACCGATGCAGCGCACCCGGTGGCCGATCACCGCCAGCGCCTCGGCCATCTCGATCGTGGCCTCCTCGGCTCCGCCGAGAGGCGGCCACAGGCGCTCGGCCGCGAACACCACCTCCATCGCCTCACGGGTCACGCTCGCATCTTCTCCGATAATCGGCCGGGTGCGACATCAACCGGACGGTCCGACGATCGTGCTCTCCCCCCACCTTGACGACGCCGTGCTCAGTGCGTTCACGGTGCTGGCGAACGCGGAGGCCGACGTGATCGTCGTCAACGTGTGCGACGGGATCCCGCCCTCCGGACGGGCCTCCGACTGGGTCCGCCTGTGCGGCGGCCACGACGACGCCGAGCAGATGCGCCGGCGCCATGATGAGGACCGAGCCGCCCTGGCCACGGTCGCGCGCACCGCGGTGGGGCTTGGCTTCCTGGACGCGGACGAGCGACCCCCGGACGCGACGGCCGAGGGCATCCTCGGGCGCCTCAGGGACCGGGTCGACGCCGCAGCCGGCGTGCTCGCGCCGCTCGGGATGGGCAGCCATCCGGACCACCTGGCCGCCCGTGACGCCGCATTTCGGCTGTGGAGCTCCGAGCCGGGGATCCCCCTGGAGCTCTACGCGGACATCCCATATGCGATCCGGGCCGGCTGGCCGCCGTGGGTGACCGGCGCCGAGCCCGATCCGCATCTGGATCCCGACGTGCCGTGGGAGCGCGCGCTGCGCCGGTTGCCGGTCCCCGCCGACCGGCTCCTCCCCCATGTTCGCCGGCTGAACTCCCTGGAGCGAGCCCGCAAGTCCCAGGCGCTCGCCTGCTACGCCAGCCAGATCCCAGCGCTGGCCGGGGGGGCGCATCGGAGCTTTGACGAGGCGGCCCTGTCTTTCGAGGTCAGCTGGTCGGTCGCGCCTGCTGCGCCCGGGGATGGACCCCGAGGCGGCCGGTGACCGGGGCGCGCGCCAGCAGGTACCCGAGTAGTCGCGGTCGCGGATAGCCGGCCTGCAATATCTCCCGGTCACTCGAGGCGCTGAACTGATCCCCGCTGATGGGGTCCTCACCCACCCACAGGGCGAGCCGGTCGGGGGCCGGGTCGGCAAACACGTGGCCCG
Source organism: uncultured Solirubrobacterales bacterium (assembly GCA_963718545.1). GTDB lineage: Bacteria > Actinomycetota > Thermoleophilia > Solirubrobacterales > Solirubrobacteraceae > Palsa-465. Next base: position 2,377,830 of record CAVQZO010000002.1, read on the forward strand.
CCCGCCTCTGGCCCTCCTCCGGTGCGGCCGGACCGAGTGGCTGGCTGCGCAGGCCGCGAGGCCAGCCCCCGGCGCCGTGCCGAACCACGCCCGCCACCGCGTGCCGGACTCGGGGTCCCCTCCGGGGAGCCGAGCCGCGAGGTGAGATCTCGGTGGTCGCCAGCCGACCGTCTGGCAGGACCCACAGCGGGACGCGCCCGGTCCCGGGATCGATGACCAGCGCCCCCAGCTCGGCCCGAACCGGCGCCAGCGGGGTCGAGCCGGCCGCGTGCACGTGGCGCCGGGTTCGGGGATCGAAGCCCTGGACCAGCCCCACCCCTCCCGAGCGCCCCTCTTCGAGCAGCACCCGCACCCTGTGGCTGTGGTGGGCACGGAACGAAGCCTGGGGACCGGGCCGCCGGGGCACCACGGCCAGGTTCATGCGGAGTGCCTCCGACAGGGCATCGGCCAGCTCGGAGTCCCCGGCGCGCTCGGCGGCGGCTCGAATTGCCCGGAGCTGCAGCAGACCCTCGAGCAGGCGATGCGGCCCCTCGGTCAGCGCGTCGAGGTCTAGCTCGGAGGGGAAACCAGTGGCCAGCTCCAGCACCCCTGCCGCGCGCAGGCAGGCCATGGCCAGAAGGCACTTTCCGCACCGGCCGCAGTTGTCGGAGCGGTCCTCCGTGTAGCAGACCTTCAGGATCGGCAGCAGCTCGGGCTTGTGCCGGCTCAGCCACAGGACCTTCTCCATCCGGTTGGCCGAGACGTCGCCTGGCTCCAGGTGCATCCGGCTGGCGGACAGGAGGGGATCGATGGCCGGCCCGTAGCCGTTGGGCGCGAGCGACTCCACGTAGTCGCCGGCCGGGATGACGAGCCGTCCGAGCCCTCCGGTCAGGTTGTGGGCGACCCAGGCCATTCCGGCGGCGACCCCGTCGTCCCAGTCGAAGTACGAGTCGCTCAGATGACGCACGCGGGCATCGACGGTGATCAGGGGCAGACCGATCAGCTCGGCCGCCCGGGCGGCCAGCTCCCGTTCCTGGGCTCGCACCGCCTCGCTATGCCTGGGCTCGAAGCTGTCCACGAACACGAGCGCGTCGAGTGGGCCGGCGGCGCTGCGGCGCCAGGCCGCCTGGAACAGGGAATCGAGACCGCGCGAGAGGCACCCGGCGGCACGGGCAACCGGCCGTTCCACATCCAGGGGGCCGTGCGTGCGCACCGTGATCTCGTGAAGCCCGTCCCGGTTGCAGGCCAGGTAGTAGCGCTGGATGTCGTCGGTCCGGGCCAGCAACTCGGGGTCGACCCGTCCCTGGAGGTCGAGCTCCTCGCCCAGCCGCATCGAGACGAGCAGCGCGAACGGAAGTGCCGCCGTCCCGTCATCCTCCGGCCCGCGGTCGAACTCCCTGGGCAGCGTGATCGTGATCGGCTCCACCCGGCCCTCGTCCAGCCGGAACGTCGCCGTCCGCAGAACCTGGCCGTCGCCGATCTCCTCCCGGCCGAGTCCATCGACGATCATGCGGGCTCCACGCGCACTGTCTCCACCGGGGCATCCCGGTCAGCCCAGCTCAGCTTGTAGGGCTCATCGCCGCGCAGCATCCGGTACTGGCTGGCTCCCTCCTCGCAGGCTGCGCGGATGCAGGCGGCCTGAAGCACCGCCCCGCACGACGTCCGGGCCAGATCGGGATCGCGTCCAGTCTGGTAGAAGCACTCCGTCCCCCCGACGCGGAAGCCGTAGTTGGCCGCCACCGGCCACCCATCAAGCTCGAGCACGCGCAGCCGCAGCCAGCCGCGCTTCAGCGCCCGCTCGGCCAGCTCCCGGTGCATGGCCACACGCGCTCCCGAGAACACCCAGCTCGTCCCACCCCACCTGGCGTTGTGGAGCGACATGAGCGTGTCCAGGTCGTCGGTCAGGGTCTCCCCGTCGGCCTGGCGGATGGTCAGCTGGTGGGCGCGCTGCAGGCGACGTTCCCGGTTCCCGACCCGCTGGCGCAGCGTGCGGGGCCGGTTGGCCAGGAGCGCCCCGAAGCCGCCGGGCGGAAGATCGACGACCGGCGATTGGGTTCGCCGCACGACCGTGCCGCTCAGCCAGCGGGCGCTACCCGCGGGGAGATCATCGGCCACCAGCGGGCGACCGAAGTCGGAGGCGAGCCGGCCGAGCATCCGCAGCGCCCAGGGCCGATCGTCCTCGGCGCTGATCGGGCCGAGCCGGTCATAGTCCCCATGGCCCACCAGCCGCAGGACTCCCCCGCGCTCGTACACCGGCAGCAGCGCTCGGATCTCGGCCTTGTCGTGAACCGCGAACGGCCGCAGCGGGCCACCGGTTCCCAGGTGGCGCCACCAGACCTCGGCGAACATCCAGGAGGCGAACGGGTTCTCGTCCCCGGCCGACAGCCGCTCCCACTGCTCGCGAGCGACAGCGGGATCGTCGAGTGGCTCGAAGGAGGCCTGGTCCTCGGCCAACATGGCGCTCAGCCTATCCAGGCACGAGGCCGCGCTACCGCCTCCAGCACATCCACCAGACGATCCAGGGGTGGGGGATCCAGCAGGCGGGCGGCGGCAGCGAGAGCACTCGTGGCGGCTCCCGTCCAGGCTTCAGGGTCTTCGAGCAGACGGTGAATGGCCACAAGCCACGCGTGCGGGTCGGCGTGCGGCACGACCCGCAGCGGGGCGGGAACGAACTCGCGCAGGCCGCCCACGTCCGAGGCCAGCACCGGGATCCCGCGGCCCAGCGCCTCCCAGGCCACTCGGCCAAACGGTTCCTCCCACTGCGAGGGCATGGCGACCAGGCTGGCGCCGCGGACCAGCTCGTCGACCGGTGCGGCCTCGCGGATCCGGGCACCTCCGGCCGTGATCGCCTTACGCTGCGCCGGGCTGAGACCTGGGGCGGTGACCAACACCTCGCGCCGGCGGCCCACCGCCGCGACGAGGTGCGGCAGGAGATCCACACCCTTGTGCGTCGACCAGCGCGCGGCCAAGCAGACGACCGGTCCGGCCGGATCGGTGCCGGCAGGGGGTGGCAGCTCGGGCCCGACCGGATGGATCACATGCGCGTCGCGAGCGGACCATGCCCAGACGGCCCGCGCCATGGCGTGGCTCGGCAAGACCACGGCGCTCGCCTCGCGCAGCGCCAGGGCGTTGTCCTCGCGGGCGCGGCGAAGCGCCGCCCGCTCCGCGGGGCCGAGGGTCCGGGCAGCCGGACAGGAGACACAGTCCCCGCCGGAAGGGCAGCGCGAGCCGGGCAGGAATGCGAGCTTGCACAGCGTCTCGTACGAAGGAACAGCCAGCACTCCCGGCACCCCGGCGCGGCTGGCGGCGGCCAGCGCGGCCGGCGCCCCGTGCAGCTGGGCGATCACCGCGTCGGGTCGTTCCACGTCGATTGCCTGCGTCACGAGTCGGCCCAGCTCGGAGCGTTGCTGGGCCCGCCCGCGCCAGTAGGAGCCCTCCTCGGGCCGCTCCAGATCGCTGAGGTAGACCGCCCGGGTCGCGTGACCGCGAGCCTCCAGGCCGCGCATCCATTCGAGCATCGTGCGCTCCGCGCCGCCGATCGGAGGCACCAGAGCCTCCGAGGCGAACAGGAGCTTCATGTCAACGAGCTCTCTGGTCGGCCGTGAGGGCGGCGAACAGCTCGGCCGCCTCGTCCGGTGGGATCTCGAGCGCGGCTTCGCCGATGTTGAGCTCCACCTTGCCGACGCCGGGGACGCCGGTCGGCTGGACCCCGTTGAACAGCCAGACCCGTTGCTGCTCGGCGAGCTCGAGCGCCCGCTCACGCAAATCCTCCGGGTCGCCTTTCAGGTGCAGGTGGAACAGCGGCGTCTGCGGCGGCTCGGGCACCACGGTGACGCCCGGCACGGCGCTCAGCGCCGCCGCCAGGTCCCGGGCGTGTTCCAGGAAGCGGGGCATCTGCGGGACCAGCTCGTCCAGGCCGCGCTGGGCGGCGGCCACGAACGGGAACAGGTTGAACAGCGCGCCGCCGTGGCGCCGGCGCCAGACGCGGATCGCTCCGGCCAGCTCGGCGTCCCCGGCCAGCAGGCTCCCGGCGGTCCCGCCCAACGCCTTGTACAGCGAGACGTACACAGTGTCGAACAGGGCCGCGATCTCGGCGTGGGGCCGGTCGTAGTACGGGGCGGTCTCCCAGATCCTGGCGCCATCCAGGTGCGTGGCGACGCCCCGGCCCCGTGCCCACTGGATCTGGCCCACCAGCTCGGCCCATTCGGGCAGTTGGCCGCCGATCTCCCGCTGCGGCAGCTCCAGCAGGATCGCTCCGATCGGCGCGTTCAGGGCCTGCAGGTCGTTGAGGTCAAGCAGGCGGTCGCGGTGCCCCACCAGCTCCGCCATCAGGCCGTGGAGGTGGGCGTAGCCGGCGTGTTCGTGGAGCTCCAGGTGACAGGTCGGATGGAAGGCCACCGTGTCCGCTCCACGGCGGTCGCAGTGGATACGCAGCGCAATCTGCTGGGCCATCGTGCCGCTCGGCAGCAGTACCGCGGCCTCCTTGCCGAGCAGCTCGGCGATGCGCCGCTCAAAGGCCTCCACCACCTCGCCCTCACCGTAGGCATCTGGCCAGGCGTCGGCCGGCAGCGACTCCGCGGCGCTGTGCAGCAGCTCGGCGGCAGTCTGAGGTCGGCGCGTGCCAAGCCAGCGCTCGCAGTTCCGCATCACCTCGCGCCAGTCTCGCTCGGGCACGGTTCGAGGCTAGCGACCGCCGCTCGGCGAGGTGGCCGCTGTCAGCTCAGGCTGATTCCCACGTGAAGCCGTCCGGGTCCGTGAACTGCGTGCCATCGCCCTGGATGGCGATCCGGTGGGAGCCCGCGCCCTCCGAGGGGACCCCGGCGTCCTTGGCCAGGGCACGGTGCCGGTACAGCGCCAGCGTGACGGGGTCGGAGTCGAACTGCACGTAGCGGCTGCCGAAGCTCTTGGCCACCTTCAGACCGCGCTCCACGTAGAAGTTCTTGCTGGCGGCCACGTCCTCGCATCCGAGCAGCAGCACGACCTCGTCCACCTCCCGGGTGGCGGGTCCGGTGTTCTTCTTGGCCGACGTCGCCACCTTCCAGATCGTCCCGTCCGGCGCCTGAACGACCGCGCCGTAGCCCCAGAAGGTCTTCTTCACCGGTTTCACGGGCGTGGCTCCCCCGTCAAGCGCGGCACCGATGAGCTCGTCCACGTTGGCCGGCTGAGCCACCACCAGCGACAGCGTGAACCCTCTGAAGCCGGTCGTCGGCGCATCGGAGCCGCGCAGACCGAGCCGCGAGCCGAGGTCGAACGCCGTGCTGTAGAAGGACTCGGCGAGCGGGAGATCGTCCACCTCCAGGATCACTGACCGGAGGGAGGTCTTGGTGGATGTGGCGTCGTTGGAGGTCATGGCAGGCATGCTCGCTCCTGTGGTCACGGGCCTATCGGCCCTGGATGGACTGCGTGCGTGAGATCATGGTACAGTACAATCATGGCGGCTGTCAATGATTGTTCTACGCCATTAAGTGTGAGATGCTTTCGCCATGCCTCAGTCCGTCTCCCTCTCATCCGACCTCGAGGTGGCTGAGTTCGCCGGCCAGCTCTTCTTCCGGCTCTGGCGAGCCATGCACACGCGTACCGCGGAGGCCCTTGACGGGATCGGTCTGACGCCCGCGACGTTCGCGCTCCTCAACGTGCTCGGCGCCCGGGACGGCGCCATCCAGCAGCAGCTGAGCTCCGACATGGGGATCGATCCCAGCGCGATGGTCAAGCTGATCAATGAGCTCGAGACGGCGGGCCGCGCCGAGCGCCGCCGCCGCCCCGGCGATCGCCGGGCCTGGGAGGTGCTGATCACCCGGGACGGGCGTGACGCCCTGGAGCAGGCCCGCCGAGCGGCGTCGCAGGTGGAGGACGAGGTACTGAGCGGGCTGGCCGATGCCGAACGGCGCCGGCTGATGACGCTGCTTCGCCGCGCGCTGGCCTCAGCGCCGGACCCACCTCCGTGGCGCACTGAGGAAGGGGATTAGGCGGCCGCTCGTTTATGAAGTGGGCGCGCTGATCACGGGAGTGAGCGCGCCGGAGAGCATCGGCGCCAGGAACTCGGACCACTCGGGCGTGATGTGCTGCGTGTCTCGGAAGATGAGGATGTCGTGGGCGATCACCGGACAGCGCGTCGGGGTGCAGAACCACGGTGTCGGATCGATCCCGGCGATGCCGTCGGAGGCGGCCAGCCGCAGCTCACGCCGCCGGACGTTAGGCCACTGGAAGGCCTGGCTGCGCGCCACGGTGCAGGGAAACACGTCGGACTTGTGCGCCGCCACGCACTGCCAGGCGGGTTCCAGGAGGCGAGGGACGTTGGCCAGGAACGCCACGTGGTCCGCCGCGTGGCGGAGGGTCTTGAACACTGTCGCGACGCCTTTCAGCCAAGTCCTCTGGTGGTGTGAGTTGTGCTTGCCGGAATCCGGCTGAGCCCGGCCCACGTAGTCCGACGAGGTGATCACCAGCAGTTTCGGGCGCAGCTTGACGATCGCGTGCTCCATGTTGTGCCGCCAGATGACGCACGAGTGGTACCACTCGCCGTTGATCCGCTTGACCAGGACGTCCGACACGGACGGGCAGCCAATCTTGCCCATGAACACCAGTCGCCAGTGTTGCTCCAGGCTGACCACCTGCAACCCGGCAAACCAGGCGCCGGCATGGGAGTCGCCGAACAGGACGACCGTGGTGTGAGACGTGGGATCGCCAAACACGCACGGCTTGTGCATCCTGGTCGCGCCGTGGCCCAGCAGGCAACCGTCCCTCCAGGCCAGTGACACGTCGTGCTGGGCATGGGGCAGTGACGGCGCCAGGTCGGCGGGGACCTGCTTCGTCTTGACGCCCTGGGCGAGGATCGCCGACAGGGTGGCCTGGTTCAGCGTGGGCAGCGTGTCGGCCTTTACTGACCCGGTCCAGGCCAGGGCGAGCAGGCAGGCACCCACCAGCGCGAGCGAGCGGATATGGGAGGACACAGGCATCACCATCGGTTCCGTGCCAGGATCGCTGCCGGGGCGTCGGCTCGCTACAGGTGAACCCCCACATTCCCCCGGGCGGCAGGGCTGAGCACCCGCCGAGCAAGAGACTTCTTCTTCCATCCGTCTCCGGGTTCAGGTATATAAGCAACGGATCTGCAATCGCCCGAGGAGGATGGGGCATGAGGGGCATTCGCACCGGGATAATCCTGACGGCGGCCGCCATCGGTCTGAGCGGCTGTGCCGTGTTCGAGTCGACACCGACCGCGTCGCAGCCAAAGACGATCGGGTCTGTGGCCATCCACTTCACGGTGTGCGCCTCGAGCGACGCGAGCTCGCCTCCGGCCGGGTCCTGCTCGAACCTGGGGAACTCCGGGAGTACGAATTCAGGTGACGGTCAGCCCGGGACCGACCCCACCCAGATCTGGCTGGGTTTCCGCGTTCCCGCGGGTTCCATCGCGCCCTCGTCCTTCCTGTCCAGTTCCACCGGCCCCGCCAACACGGGTCCGCAGCTGCGGTTCATCCCGAGCCAGCAATACACCGAGGAGCTGCAGCGGCTCGATTCGGCCCCGAAGGGGGAGATGTGGGTGGGCTATTCCTCCCAGTACTTCAGCTACAACAGTTCGAGTGGTGAGCAGAACTTCACCGCCACCGCCGACTTCGGGTTGCCGAAGCACAAGAACGGGGCGCCCTTCGCCGGACCGTTCACGTATCTGGTGACGGTCGGGGGGCGGCAGTTCAGCAAGGGCTCGACCGGTCCAACGCTGCCACCCGGCGCCGAGCCGATCGACTGCCAGAACTCCCTGACGACCGGCTACAGCGCATTCGACAGCGCCCCAACCGGCAGCTCTGCGTGGATCTGCGCCGACGATTCCTATCCCTCCTCGCTCAACTCCAACGCAACCCTCGGCACGCGGGATGCAGGCATCGTGCCCGGCAAGAAGACGAGTGCCGCACCGGGGAAGAAGGCGACGATGTCGTTCAAGTTCGACTATGTCGGCGCCGCCCCGGGCGCGACCTTCAAGTTCAAGGCGTCCACGAACCTGCGCGGCGCCAAGCTGACCGTGTCCCCGGGCAGCTTCCTCCCCCAAGGCACCAGCTCGCGGAAGATCAAGGTCAAGCTGACCGTCCCGGGTCACGCCAAGGCCGGCACCTACTCCGTAAAGCTCACGGCGAAACTGCACGACGGGGAGTCCCGCAAGGCGATCGGCAAGCTTCGGGTCCGGTAGGCGGGGCGGGATTCGAACCCGCGACCTCGGGTTATTAGCCCGATAACCCGTGTTGGTCGGGATCGACCCGCCCAACGCGCGCGGAGACTTGAGATCAGGCTGGCCGGCGAGCGCCGTTGCAGGAGGGATCTGACTTACGAGCGCCGGCTCAGCCGGTGAAGCCTGATCGGACGGGGTTGTGCGGCTGTGAGCTAGCGACTAGGTTGCGAGGGTGGCACCGCAGGACGGACTTTCGCGTTTCGCGACGTTCCTGGTCCGGGCGAACGGACGCTTTCGTACCTGCGACGGGGGTCTGGGCCGCTAATCGTGTGTGTGCCCGGTGGTCCGGGCCTGGACCCGGAGGCGTATTTCACCGGCACCGAGTTGCCGGGGCACGAGATGCTCGTGTTCGCGCCGCGGGGTACAGGGCTCTCGGCCGCGCCCGATTCTTTGGACGAGTACCGGATCGCGGGCTACGTCGCCGACCTTGATTGCCTGCGTCGCCACCTTGCACTCGATCGGCTAACGCTCTACGGGAACAGCTACGGCGGCTCGGTCGTGTTGGCGTATGGGAGCACCTTTCCGGACCGTGTGGAGCGCCTGATCGTGAGCAATGCCCCGGTCTGCGTCGATCAGACCTCACGGATGCGGTCACCTCCGCGCGCCAGCGGCTTTTGGCCCGGGTTCTCGACGCAGCTGACGGCTGGCTGCAGCCGAAACAGCCGACACGGCAGCCGAGACCGAGCCAACCGAAGCGAGGGAACGAATCTCGCGTCGCGCCTCGCTGGCCTGCGGGGTCGCGCGCGAGGGTGCGGCCGAGGCTGGCTACCTGGACCGCCTGTGCGCGGCTCCCAACAACACGGACGGACTCTCGGGCATGTGGGTCGAGTGGCGTGAGGGCCTCGACCTGTCCGAGCAGCTGAGCGCTATCGCGGCGCCGGTGCTCCTCATCAGTGGAGAGCTCGACACCGTGGTTCCACCCGAGGTGGTAAGGCCGCTCGTACAGGCCATGACCAACGCCCACTACGTCGAGATACCGGATGTCGGCCACTTCGTCCACATCGAGGCGAGCGAACAATTCCAACGCATCGTCGGCGACTTCCTCCGCTGACTTCGCCGAAAGCACAGCTCGCTCGGCGGCATGCAGATCCGCGGGTTGCCTACGTACTGTCCTCCCCGCCCCGTGGCCCGAGGCGGAATGCTCACCGCATACTTCTGGCGATCGATTACCTGCTGGAGGTGATCCTCAAGGGGCCCACATCTGGACTTCTACATCGTTCGCCGAGGCTCACCAGCCGCGCCACTGCGACCCGAGCTCTGTGGGCAGCTCGTTTGTGTTAAGCGGCAGCTTGAATTTGTCGGGATTGGCGTGGTCATAGGGCATCGTTGGGAAGTTGACGACCCGGACGTCAGCCATTCCGATGTTGCGTTCTGCATGCCAAACCCCGCGCGGGATTGTCAGGAGCTTGCGGTGCATCTCTGAGAGCACGAGGCGGGACTCCTGGCCGGCGGTCGACGACTCCTCGCGGGCGTCGTAGAAGGCGAGCTCGAGCTCTCCCGTCAGGAACGCGTAGCGGTCGTCGTGGTCGCGGTGGATCCCCCATCCCTTCGCCATTCCGGGGCGAATCGTGAACATATAGGCGAATACGAGCGCGTCAGAGCTGACGCCCCAGCGTGGGTCGTAGAGCTCACAGACCGTGCCACGTTCATCGGTGTGAGTGATCAGGTCGTGCACGAGCATGCCCTCGGGCAGCGGCGCGAGCCGCTCGCCCGCGGGAGTGACGGTCTGAACATCGCGTTTGATCGGCATCGCTGCGAGTCTATGAGACGCTGCCACGCGATTCACGATCGCGATCCCCACGCACGACCCGCGAGACCGCTCTTCTCGCTGCGCGCGGCTCTAGGGTAAACGCGGGCGCTCGAGCAGCCGCTCGTCCTCTGCGATGGTTACGGCGACGGCACGGCCGATGCGTTTCGCGCGCTCGGTTCGTCGCCCCCTAAGGCCGTGACCCCTCCGGTTCGCCGGATGCGGGGCGCGCGAGGGAGCGTGCAGAATCGACCGATTGCCTATGTGGACGCCTCGGCGGGGCAGTCTCGAGATTGGCGAGCACGGGGACGCGACCCCGCAGGGTCGCGAGTCTTGGTTCCGGGTCAGCACGGTAACGCTGAGCGTTCTCGCGCTGAGCGAGTGCTACCACGGAATCGTTCGAGGGAGTCCGAAGTGCGGTAGGGCGCTGGTCGCGGCGAAGCGGGTGATGTGCAAGATCCTGTCGCCGTCGAGTGTCAGCACGAGGAGTCCGAGCGCGCGGCCGACCTCAGTATGTGGGTCTTTGACGTACTGGCCGAACGCGGGTTGGGAGTTGGCCCGTGTCGGAATGAGGCGGTGGGGGTTGTCCCGTCTCGCGAAGGCATGGGCGTAGACCTGCTTGATCGCGTCGTGGCCTTGGTACTCGTGAGGCTCGGGAGGCATCGTCAGCCACGCGTCCTCGGCCAGCAGCGCGACGAGCGGTTCCACATCCCCGCGCTCGAATGCGTCTGCGAACCGCGCTACGAGCTCGTGTTCTTCGGCTGAACGCGGGACCGGCGCTCGGTCGTGCGCCCGCGGCTCGCGTTCCTCGATCGTCGCGCGGGCGCGGATGAGCGCGCTGTTCACCGACGTGGGGGTGGTATCGAGCATCACGGCGACCTCGGTGGCGGAGAACCCCAGCACGTCGCGAAGCACGAGGACGGCGCGCTGGCGGGGCGGGAGGCGATGAAGCGCGGTGAGGAACGCGAGCGTTACCGCCTCGTGGGTCTCGTAGCGGGCTTCCGGACCGGCCGCGCCGTCGACGATGCCTTCGAGCAGCGCGTCGGGATAGGGCTCGAGCCACAGCACCTCTCCGTAGCGAGTGGGCTCCGGTGGTGTGTAGGCCAGCCCAGGCCCTGTTCTGGGGCGTCTACCGCTGTCGCGCAGCATGTTCAGACAGCGATTGGTGGCGATCCGATACAGCCAGGAGCGCAGCGTCGACCGCTCCTCGAACGACTCCACGCCTCTCCACGCAGAGAGCAGTGTCTCCTGCACCGCGTCCTCGGCGTCCTGCACCTGGCCGAGGATCCGGTAGCAGTGCAGCTGGAGCTCGCGCCGGTAGGGGTCCGTGAGCGCCGCGAACGCCTGGTGGTCGCCCGCGCGGGCACGGATCAGGTCGCGGTTGTTCACGAGCGAAGTCTGGCATCGCGGCTCACAACCACTGGGACACCACCGATGCTCGACATTCGTCGGCGAGTTTGTCCACCAGGCGGGGTCAGAACCCGCGACAGGCAAATTCGAGTTCTGATTGGCGGACGAGTGCGCACAAGCCGACCACCACAAACGATCGATGGCGGCGACCTGGGGCGGACTGAGTGAAGCGTCGTCGTAGAGGAAGGAGGCTCAAATGCTGCATCCCGCTCTCGCTCGAGCGATCGTCACCGCCCACATCGAGGAGCTACATCGCGCGGCCGCTCGGAGGCGGGCGATCCGCTTCGCCCGTCGCGTCGCGCACGAGCCACACGTGGCGGCCACTCCAATCGCGATGCTGCGATCCGCGTCGACTCGGCTGGGTGGACGCCGTGTGCCTCAGGCCGACGGCATGACACCAACCGAGATTCCTCAAGCGGGAGGCATCCGTTCCTTCATGACGTGATGAACCGCCGCGTGTCACGCCTCGTTGCGGGTTGGCGCACCGGGTTTTCTCGCCCCGTGCTCATCCTTCAAGGGGGAAACGCCCTCAACTACTTCGGTTATGGGCTCGTTCTTCCTTTTGAGATCATCTATCTACACCAGATCCGTGGCTTCCCGACGTCGACGGCCGGACTGGTTCTCGCGGCGACCATGGGGACGTCCGCAATCGTCACCCCGCCGACGGGAGCGCTGCTCGATCGGTATTCCGCCAAAGCGGTCGTGGTCGCAGGAAGCTTGGCGAGCGCCGTTGGCTACGCCGGCTTTGCCTTCGTGGAGCATCCCCGGGAGGCGTTTGCCTGCTCGGTTGTCAGCGGAGCCGGGCTCGGGGCGGCTGGGACGGCCAACCGGACATTGGTCGTCAGGTTGGTCACGCCTGAGCAGCGAGCGGCCGCCTTCGCCCTTAACCGCGTCGCCGGTAACTTTGGTATCGGCTTAGGCGCAACTGTGGCCGGCTTCGTCGTCGCAGCTGCACAGCAGCTCAACTCATTCCAAATTCTCTATCTCTTCGACGGTGTCACCTACGCCGGATTTGGGCTGATCGTGCTGGCTGCCATGCCGACCCTGCGAGCCGTGCCCGTCGTAGCGACAGACGCCGACGGAACTGGCTTTCGCGCCGTCGCTCGAGATCGAGTCTTCCTCACGGTGATCGCAGCCAACATCGTGCTCGTCATCGTCGGCCACACCATGTTCTCCAACATCTTGCCGCCGTTTGCAAAAGCCCATACACCGGTCGGCCCTGCCGAGATCGGGATCATCGTTCTTGTCAACACGGCCTTCATCGTCGTCGCGCAGATCCCAGCGGTGCGCGTGGTGGCGCGGATGCGACGCACACAGGCTTTCGCGCTGACGAGCGCGCTCTTTGCGGTCAGCCTGCTCGCGGTGCTGCCAGCGACGCTCATCCACTCGGCGCTCGCGGCGACCAGCCTCCTCGTCGGCGTTGCGATTGTCTTCGCGGTGGGTGAAATCGCACACATTCTCGTCCTCGGGCCGCTTGTCGCGGACATGGCTCCAGCCCATCTGCTCGGCCGCTACCTGTCTCTCTACAGCCTGACCTTCACCCTTTCCCTGGCCATCGGCCCAGCGATTGGTGGCCTTCTCCTAAAGACCGCACCAGACGCCATCTGGTGGGGTGGTGCGGTTGCCGCCGTGCTGGCCGGAACCGTCCTGCTTCGACTCGGCGACCGCATCCCCGACCCGCTCCACGAAGCATCCTCACGTCCTGCATCGGCGCCGGAGGCCGCGTGAGTCCCCTCAGTCGGACGCCCAACGGAGCTATCAGATGCACCAACACCATCGGAAAGGGGCCAGCACCGATGCATGCAGAGTCCGGAAAATGCCTATTTACGCGGACCTGCGGGCGACGGGCACTTCGCGCGCGGGGGGAGATCAACCCGCGCGACTCTTAAGTCGCCATAGGAATGGCGTGAGCGACAGCCCGGCCCGGCGAGTCGTTTCTGGCGCAGCACTCTTCTCCGGCTCGCGCACTGACGCCTCTCGTCGCCGGCGATCGGCCGCCGCAACGTGGCCCTGAAGGCGGAACACGATTGTCCGTGACAGCAGGCGACTTCAACCAGCCACGAACAGACTTTCCCCGTAGTGATATTGGGTGGTTAGGCTCCCCAGAAAGCGGAAGGTGGGGTCATGGCGGTCCGGGTCGCACCAGCAATAGGCACACCAGAAGGGCGGTTGGCCGGGATGCAAGCGTTGGCGCTCATGGAGCGTCTACTACTACTTGATGAGCTCTGGACCCAACTGATGGATGCTGCCGCCAGAGGCGAGGATCGCTCTGCTCTGGAGCGTCCGGACGTAATGCGTGACCTGGTCCGCAATATGGAGGCGGCGTTGCGGGATATTCCCGACCAGGCGTACGAATTACGCATGATGCTCGACTCCCTGACGGACGAGGAATTCGACCGGGGGTTGGACGCAATTGCGAAGGCACCCGGCGCACCTTCGGAGCTTCAGTCGACACTTGCAGCTGCGTTACCCGACTACGAACCCCGCGGCGCGGTGATTACCGCCTGCGATTTCATCCGCGCGACCCGAGACGAGGAATCGGCACTCCTCTACCGAAAGCTGGACGCTCTCGAGCGCGGAGAGACCCCCGGGGGGAGACTTTCGGTTCCCGTTCAGATGCGCTGGCTTTATGGTCGTCATTGGCGCGGGTGTAGCGGGAATAATCATGACCGGAGGTGCTGTGGCAGCCGTCGGTTTGCAGGTTGCCGGCGCCGTGGGAAGTGGGGCATTCGGGTGGAGTTCGTCAGGATGCCCCCAGGCGCTCCCGCAGATTAGCTTCGGTCGTCGTTAGAAGCACGACTCTCCTGCCACGGACGAAGCGCGACATAGGGGTCGCCGCCATCGCGATGTCACGGTTCTTCTTGGTCCCGATGACGAATGCGATAGTCCGGACCGGCTTTTGACGGAATCGCGTTAGTCGCCAAGAGCAGGGCGCACACGACAGCGCGCAGAATTGAACGAATTGCGTAGGCACGGCTCGACGGGTCGGGTCTCGCAATTGGCGATGAGCAGGGCGGCGGCGGGTACGGGCGCCGGACGTGGTTTTCGAACCAGCGCGGGCGTCCGCGTTTCCCAGCCCCGACTACCCGGAAAGCCCGATGCCCGCGCGTCCACACGTGGGGACGTGCGAGGCTCCATGTCGAGAACGGCGTCGCGGCTCCGACTAGGGTCCACACGATCCCGAAAGGAGCTTTGATCATGGTGATCAGCACCCGATTCAGTATCAGCACCGACGGCTACGAGGAGAGCAATGACTGACACCACCTGCCACATGTCGATCTCCCTCGACGGCTTCGTCGCCGGGCCAGATCAAAGCCGCGAACACCCGCTCGGCAAGCGGGGCCGCGAGCTTCACGGCTGGCACCTTGGCGACGAGCGCGCGAACGAGGCGGACGCTGCCGCCGAGCGCCGTTTGCTGCGTCCCCGCGGCGCCTACATCATGGGCCGCAACATGTTTGGCCCGATCCGCGGCGAGTGGGACGAGGAGTGGTCGGGCTGGTGGGGGCCCGAGCCGCCATACCACGCGCCGGTGTTCGTCCTCACCCATCACGCTCACGCGCCGATCGAGATGGAGGGCGGGACGACGTTTCACTTCGTCACCGATGGCTTCGACGCCGCCTACGCCCAGGCCCGCGAAACTGCCGGCGCAGACGGCATCGACATCGCCGGCGGCGCCTCGACCGTCCGCCAAGCGCTGCTGGCGGGCGTCATCGACGAGCTCTGGCTCGACATCGCCCCCGTTCTGCTCGGGTCCGGCGAGGGGATATTCAACGGCGTCGCCGAGTTCGATTTCGAGCCCGCCGATGCCCTCCATTCCCCACTGGCGACGCACATCTGCTACCGCCGGGTGGGATGAGACCGGATACGACGATGAAATACATGATCCTTCTGTACGACAACGCCGACATGCGCGAGATCTTCTCGTCGCGCAGCGACCTGATGGAGGAGATGGCCGGATTGCTCGAGGAGATCAGGCAGTCGGGCGAGCTCGTCGCGACTGAGCCGCTCGCCGACCCTCTGCAGACGAAGACAGTGCGCCCGGCCGACGGCCCGCCTGTGGTCACGGACGGGCCGCTCGCCGAGGCCAAGGAACACTTCGGCGGCTACCTGATCGTCGATTGCGAGACCAATGAGCGCGCGGTTGAGATCGCCGCGAAGTGGCCGAGCGCACGTTTCGCCCCGATCGAAGTCCGGCCGATCCTCGATGTCGGCGGCGCCGACCTCTAAGACCCACGAGCACCTCCTGCGCCCGCTGGCGCCGGAGGTGCTCGCCCTGCTCGTGCGCCGCTACGGCCCGTTCGACGCGTGCGAGGACGCGGTCCAGGAGGCACTCCTCGCAGCGGTCAGGCAGTGGCCGGAGACAGGCGTTCCCGAGAACCCGCGTGCATGGCTCCTCACGGCCGCCTCGCGCAGGCTGATCGACGAGTTCCGCAGCGACGCCGCCCGGCGCCGACGCGAAGAGTGGGACGCGCTTCGGACAACACGCCACGACGCACCGGCTCACGACGACTCGCTCGGGCTGCTGTTCCTGTGCTGCCACGAGGCGCTGTCTCCCCCATCGCAGATCGCTCTCACCCTGCGGGCAGTCGGCGGTCTGACGACCGCCGAGATCGCGAGCGCGTTCCTGATCCCCGAGGCGACGATGGCGCAGCGGATCAGCCGCGCGAAGCGAACGGTCGCGGAGGCGGGCGCGCGCTTGGAGCTGCCGGATACGGGCCCGGACGAACCTCGGCTCGCAGCCGTTCGGCACACGCTGTATCTGATCTTCAACGAGGGGTACACCGCCAGCTCCGGCGCTCAAATCCAACGGCTCGAGCTCGCACACGAAGCGATCCGCCTGGCGCGGATGCTGCATAGCCTGCTGCCAGGCGACGACGAGATCACCGGCCTGCTGGCGCTGATGCTGCTGACCCACGCGCGTCACCGCGCCCGCACCGGACCCTCGGGCGAGCTGGTCCCGCTCGCCGAGCAGGACCGCGGCCGCTGGGATCACCGGCTGATCGCCGAGGGTGTGGCGCTGACCGAACGGGCGCTCACGGCGGGTCCCGTCGGCCCGTTCCAGCTCCAGGCCGCAATCGCGGCCGTCCACGCCGAGGCGCCGAGCGCGGCCGAGACCGACTGGCGCGAGATCACGGCACTGTACGAGCTGCTCGAGCAAGTCGCCCCCAACCCCGTCTTCACGCTGAACCGCGCGGTCGCGCTCGCGATGCTCAAAGGCCCGCAGGCCGGTCTTCGACTACTGGCCGAGGTGCAGCAGGACCCGCGCCTGACGACCAGCCACCGCGTTCCCGCGGTCCGCGGTCACCTGCTCGAGCTGGCCGGCGACAGGGCTGCCGCCGCCGAGGCATACCGCACCGCGTCCCGGCTCACGACCAGCCGGCCGGAACGCGACTACCTCCTGCGCAAGGCGACCGCGATCGCGGGCTAGCGCGACTCGAGCACGACACGCTCGAGGCCGCAAGCTAAGCGACGAGCATCTGCGCGCGCACCTCGTATGCGCGGGAACGGGCGCCGTCCGGCGGGCGAAGAGCGGCGACGCACGGGAGCATGCAGGCTACGAGTGTCACAGCGACCAAAGGATCCGTTATGTCTGCGCCGTTCATCTTCATCGCGACCAACAGACTCAGGGAGGGCAAGCTCGCTGCCGAGCGGGATCGCGCGGCTGACCTCGGCCCATTTATCGAGGCGAACGAGCCTCAGCTTTTGGCGTTCAACGAATACGTAAACGAGGACAGCACCGAGGGTCGGGGTCGTCCAGATTCATCCCGACGCTGCCTCGATGGAGTTTCACATGGACGTCGTCGCCGAGCGAGCGGCGCGCGCTTATGCTGAGACGCTCGAGGCGACGACCAGCATCCAGGTCTACGGAGAGCCGAGCGAAGCCGTGTTGGAGATGCTCAGGCGCCAAGCCGGCGCTGGCGTTCCGATGACGGTCAAGCGCCAGCATCTCGGAGGGTTCACCCGGATCCAGCACAGCTGAGACCGACGCGGTCTCCAGCTAGACGGCGGAGCCTGGGACGGGCTTCGGCGGCTGGGACGCTCCGGCGCATGGCGAGCCGAGCGACCGGGGGTGGATGCGCGAGCACTGCTTTCGTGCCACAACGAGGCTCCCGACGTTCCGCGCCAAAGACCCGCAATGCGAAAGCGTGATCGAATTGCTGGCGACAAGTGACGCTCGTACACATCGGGGCCTCGTGGCGGTGCTGCGGTTCGCCGAGAGCAGGGCTCGCAGATTGGTGCGCAGGATTGGCCAATTGCCTAGGTGGTCCACTTGATGGCAGTCTCGGGTTTGTCGAATACGAGGTCTCTCGTGTCTCGCGCGGCGGGTCCTGCGTTCATGCTCCCGTAACGGAGCAGAACTGGGCTGGTTCCTTACCGTGGTTTCCCGGCTGCTCAGAAGCAGCACTCCGCTGGCCCCCGACGAACACTGCCGCGAGGCAGGTCTCGCTTGCCGTGCTCGGTTGATCCGTCCGTTAGGGCCGCTTGTGAGACTGTTGCGATGGCGGATGGCTCTCTCCTACTCGACTCCGACGATGTTGAGCTTGTGGTCAACGAGCGTCGCGACCGGGTGATCACAGGAATCGTGACGACGGTGCCGATTCTCAGCTTGTTCTTTGTTGCCTGGCAGTTGTGGGACAGCTTCTTGGGCTGGAACGACATCTTCGACTTCCTTTTGCTGTACGTGCTCACGGGACTGGGTGTGACGGTCGGCTTTCATCGCCTCCTGACGCACCGGGCGTTCAGGTGTGGGCGCCTGGTCCGTGCGGTGCTGGCGATTCTCGGCTCGGCGGCGATCGAGGGCCCGGTGGTCTCGTGGGTGGCCGATCATCGCAAGCATCACCGGTTCTCCGATCGGGCTGGCGATCCGCACAGTCCGCACGTCGATCATGGTCACGGCTGGGGTGGCGCGGCGCGTGGGTTGCTCCATGCGCATGTCGGGTGGTTGTTCATTCACGCCGATCGTGGAAAGCGCTCGCGCTACGCGCCGGATCTGCTCGCCGACCCGGTCGTAAGCTGGGTGGACCGGACGTTTCTGGTGTGGGCGATCGGCGGTTTGGGCGCCGCGTTTGGGCTGGGTTGGCTGTTCGGCGGCAGTGTGCGCGACGGCGTGACCGGTCTTCTCTGGGGAGGGGCGGTGCGGATGCTCGTGCTTCACCATGTGACTTACAGCATCAACTCGCTTTGCCACTTCTTCGGGCGCCGCCGGTTCGACACCAGGGACGAGTCGCGAAACCTCGCCTGGCTCGCACCACTCTCACTCGGCGAGGCCTGGCACAACAATCACCACGCGTTCCCGACCTCCGCTGAGCACGGCCTTAGCCGCTGGGAGTTTGATCCGTCCGCGCTTGCGATCCGCCTGCTGGAACGAGTCGGACTGGTGTGGGCCGTAGTGCGTGTGAGCCCTGAGCGCCAGGCGGCCAAGCTCGGTCCGATGCCGATACGGTGAGCGCGCGAAGCGCCACCCTGTCGCTGCGCGAAACGCTCGCGCAAGCGATTCCTGAGCGCCCCTTTCGCCTTGAGCTGTGGGACGGCAGCAGTTTGCCGGCCACCAACGGCTCGGGCCGGCTGACGTTCAGCGTGCGCTCGCCGCGCGCGCTGGCCCATGTTCTGCGCGCCCCGGGTCAGCTGGGTTTGGGCCGGGCGTACGTGAGCGGCGAGCTCGAGGTGAGCGACATGGAAGCGGCGCTCGAGCTGCTGGACACCTACAAGGTCCCGTCAGTGGACGCACGGGATAAGACGCGCTTAGCGGCCGCGGCCGTGCGGGCCGGCGCGCTGCGCACGCTGCCGCACACTCCAACAGCCGAGCTGCGCCCGCGTGGGCGACGTCACAGCCGCGGGCGTGACCGGCGCGCTGTAACTCACCACTACGACGTATCCAACGACTTCTTCGCGCTGATTCTCGGCAAGTCGATGACGTACTCCTGTGCGATCTTCTCGCGGGGCGCGCGAACGCTCGAGGAAGCGCAGTGCGCCAAGCTCGAGCTTGTGTGCGCGAAGCTTCGCCTCGTGCCCGGCGAGCGAGTGCTCGACGTCGGGTGCGGGTGGGGCAGCTTCGCGCTGCACGCTGCGGGTGAGCACGGCGTCCACGTCACCGGCATCACGCTGTCCGAGCCGCAGGCCGTGCTTGCGCGCGAGCGGGCGGCGGCGGCGGGTCTCGCGGGACAGGTCGAGTTTCGTGTCGCTGACTACCGTGACCTCGCCGACGAGCAGTTCGATGCGGTCGCCTCGATCGGCATGGTCGAGCACGTTGGGAGCGCCAACATCGACGTCTACGCGCGGCAGCTCGCCGGCGTGCTGCGCCCCGGCGGGCGCCTACTCAACCATGGAATCGCCCGCTTGCGCTACGGCGACCCGGAAGCCGGGCCGTTCTCTGAGCGCTTCGTGTTTCCCGACGCAGCGCCTTTGCACATCTCTCGCGTGCTCACCGCGTTCGAGACCGCGGGTCTCGAACCGACCCACGTCGAGGGCTTCCGTCTCGACTATGCGCGCACGCTGTGCGAGTGGGCGCGCAATCTCGACGAGCACCGCGAGCAAGCTGAGGCGCTCATCGGCCCCGAGCGCATGCGGATATGGCGTCTCTACGTGCGCGCGGCCCGTCGGGGCTTCGAGAAGCGCTTTACGTCCGTCTTCCAGGTCCTCGCCCAACGCCCGGACGAACGTCTCTGAAGCGATGCCGTCGTGGTGCCGACATACACGAGGAGCTGTCCAGAGACGGGCTGCCGCGGCGCTCGAAACGCGAAATGCGATGGGCGAGCCCCGCGCAGACGCCACCGCATCTGTGCCAGCCACGAGAGCCCTGCTCGGCGGGCGCCACGAGCATCTCGCTTCGGGGGTTCACGGTCTCGGATTGCGCGGAAACGGCGGCCCAGAGGCTCGCCGAAACCACGGCTGAGACGCGTCGTGCAGAGATTCTGATCTGCCTATGCAGAGACGGGTCGGCGGCCGCGCCGGTGCGGACTGGCTCGGCCGCTCGCTGAGTTTCAGACGTGACGACTGAGATGTCGCCGTTCCGATCGTGAGCTGGGCGAAGCGGTCCTGAGCAAAGCAATCGTCCGCCCGGCGCAAGCCGCGACAAGCCGCGACCGGCAAGCGCACCGCTGCCCTGACGCGCCGGTGGTGGCTTGTGTGTGCTTGTGCCGAAAGAGACGCCACCCCCGACGGGTCGGGTCAGTGTTGGGTTAGATCGTTCCGCCACTTTGGATGCGGATGGCACCGTGCGTTCCAGTAGACGCGCAAGCGATCGGCGAAGGCGGCCTGGCGTCCCATACTCAAGGCCGCGACCTCTCGGGCCGATACGTGACGGCAAACCTAAGCATTGACGGCACGACCGTGCTATTCTTAGGCCTACCCGACCGAGGAGGGCGCCATGGCGACCCCTGCCCCACCGAAGTTCACGCTTCGGTTCCACAACCGCACCAACCACGAGATCCTCGGGCTGCTGGCCGAGCGTTACGGCGTCAGCAAGAATCAGCTCGCCGAGGAGATGCTCGAGCGCGAGCTGCAGGCGGCGGCTCTACTGTTAGAGCAGGATCTCACCGGCACGCTCGTGCTGTTGCGCCACTACCGCCGCGGCGAGCACCTGGAGGGTGCCATCGACGCCTTCGCGTATGCGGAGGCCTACGAGGAAGACCCGATCAAGACAGAGATGGTCGAGACCTCGAGCACCCAGGACGCATACGGCGTTGCCGAAGCCTTCACGTAGGTCGTGCCCACCGTTTGGGAGGATGCCCCCGCCGACGCACCCAAAATTGCGACGAACGCCGCGAAGGTTCTGTCCGCCATCGCGAGCGCGGCCGATCAGCGTGTGTCTCCTACAGTCGCGCTGGCGCAGCAGTGGCATCGTGATCTCTACGAGGGCATCGCGCGGCCGTTCGCGTATTACGCTGGCGAGTTCCGGGACTCCGATCAGAATTTCCCAGATCTGATCGGCTACGAGGTGCAGGTAGGCGGTGTCCTCGGTGTGCCGGCCGCGCAAGTGCCCCAGGCCCTGCAGCGCTTCGAACGGGGAGCCCAGACTGCAGCCACCCGGCTTGACAATGTCATCCCGGTCGGCGCGGACCCGTCGGTCATGGCGCCCGACGAGCTGCATGGAGTGCTGACGTACTGCGCGGTGCTCCACGGCAACTGGGTGCGCATCCACCCATTCGCCAATGGCAACGGGCGCACGGCGAGGCTGTGGGCAAACTGGGCGGCGCTGCGTTACGGATTACCACCGTTCGTCACCGTTAAGCCACGCCCGCTGCACCCATACGGCGCCGCCGCCGCCGCGTCGATGGCGGGCGACGACCAAGTGATGCTCGCCGTGATGGAGCAGATGCTGCGCGACTACCTCGCCAGCTTGCTCTAGGCGCGCCGAAGCGCCCTCGGAGTACGTGTAGAAGTTCGCCTCGCCCAGAACCTTCGGTCGTTGCTGGTTGACCTTGCGTTTCGTAGTTGCTCCAGGAACTGACTGGTTCGGGCCAGGTCACGGAGGTAGGGTTGGCCTGTGGCTCTTGAGCGCGTCCCGGAGTACCTCGTCGAGATACTTCGAAAAACGGATCCCGAGCTCTTGGCGCGCTTCCTCGCGACGGGCGACGAGCTGAATGACGACGATCTACACGAACTCGAGGCTCTGCTCGGCCAGTGGCTCTCGGATAGTGATTTCTGGAACGCGTTGGCCCGACAGCAGACCTATGTCGCGAACGCACCGCCTGTTCAAGACGTGGACCCGATCCTGGACGACGAGCTGAGGATATTGACTGAAGCATTAGGTGGCGACCAGCGCTTGGCGGAGACTGTCCTCGTTGATTTCCCGTCGCAGGTGACGACCGAACGACGTGATCCACTGCGAACCCAGCAAGCGATCGTTCTGATCCGTCAAGAGGTCCGAGTCATCATTCAGGCCCCTCCTACGCCTCCACCCACCCGGCGTCTGCGCATTGTTCGCGGGCTTCGGCGAGTGTTCAAGGGCGCGGCGGGTGGTGTCCTGATCGCCGCGGACATCATCGTGCCGGACCCCACGATCTTCCTCATCCGGGTTGCGTCGATTGCCGGGGCGCAGACATGATCATCGATGCCGCGGCACCCTGGCTCAATCAATAGCGGCCAGCGCTGATCAGTGGGGCCCCAACCGTCCGCCAAGGCTGGCGCGGCGACGGGTCATTCTGCTCAAAGGAGCCGTCCGCATGCGGCTCACAGCAGACGATCGCTTCCCCACGTAGGCAGCGGTGCGCTTCCCCGATCGGGGGTGGTGGCCCTGGCACCCTCGGCCGGTTGCTTTGCTCAGGACCGCTTCGCCCAGCTCACGATCGGAACGGCGACATGGCAGTGGCGCGACGGATTCACGAGCCGACTGATCGAGCACTGATCCGGCACCGCCCGTACCTAGGCATCAAGTCGATTCTGCACGCCGCCGGCGCGGCCCTGCTTACGGCGAACTCCAGGCCCGTCCGGTCAGGCCTCCTACGTGTGAGAGCGTCACGTCCCGCCAGCAGCGCTTCGGTCGTGCTTCCGCGCATTCCGGGCGTCTTGCCAACGCAGCCGGCATACGCGCCGACGCAGCCGGCATACGCGTCCGCATGCCAAAGCAGGGGCGCTGTCGGCCGTGTCATAGGGGAAGAGCCGATTCAGCCGG
Organism: uncultured Solirubrobacterales bacterium; assembly: GCA_963718545.1. Taxonomy (GTDB): domain Bacteria; phylum Actinomycetota; class Thermoleophilia; order Solirubrobacterales; family Solirubrobacteraceae; genus Palsa-465. Next base: position 2,400,795 of record CAVQZO010000002.1, read on the forward strand.
TCGGCAACCTCAGCGGGCGACGCGACGTTTCGATCCCCGGATCAGGATCGAGGACGGCTCCGACGGCGGTGAGAGCAGACGGCTGAGCGTAACCGACAGTAGGGCCGACGAAACGCCGTGACCGCTCACGTCCAGGATGTAAAGGCCAACCCGTCCGTCGCCAAGCGGAATGATATTCAGTCCATCGCCGGCCAATTCATCGCAGGGATGATAGCTCCAGGCGAACTCCGCCGCCGGAACACTCAACGCGGCGCAGGGGCAGGAACGTCTTCTGAATCTTCGCTGCCGTCGCCAAGTCGCGGGACATCCGGCCGTTGACCCTCTTCCAACCGCTCCGTTGGCCTCTTCCAACTCGATCTGCAGGCGGCGGAGTTTGAGGTGGGTCTCGACGCGGGCATGCAATTCCTCCATTTGAAAAGGCTTGGTGAGGTAATCCACCCCGCCGATCGCAAATGCCTTCACCTTGTCCAGCTGTTCGGTGAGGGCACTGATGAAGATGACAGGAATTCCCTGGAGCTTGTCGTCGGCTTTGAGGCGTTCGCAGACCTCATAGCCGTTCATCTCCGGCATATTGATGTCGAGCAGGATCAAGTCCGGGGGATCGTGCTGCGCCGCCACCAGTGCCAACTTGCCGCTCGGAACGGGGCGGACTTTGTACCCGCGGTCCTTGAGCATGCCGGCCAGCACCTGAAAATTGGCGGGGGTGTCGTCCACGACCAAGATGCCGGCGGGTCGTCCGGCGCCATTTTTCGGCTCGTGTGGATTCATGGGGGCTCCCCGGGCTTAATAGATCGAGAAGTTTCTGGTATTGGAATCCTTCGGCCAGGCGTCGCAGCCCTTGGGCAGTCGGGGGATAGTGGGCTTCAACCTCTTGAATCTGCGTTAGCAGTTGGTCCAGATCCGCCGTGACGACGGCTTCGCGCATCGCGGTCGATGAGATCTTGGGGCCAACCAGCCAGAGACTCGGGCGTGCAGTTCGGCCGCTATCCTCCTTGGCTAAGACTGCGGGATCGCGGCGTAAACGTACTCCACTCCCAGATGAGACGTGAATCTTCTGGAACACTCGGCTTCCCGGAATGGCTTACCGATAAAATCGTCGGCGCCGATTTCCATCAGATGCCTGGCGGTTTTCGTCCATCGCGCTGGCGGTCACGGCGATAATCTTGGCGTCTTGCCGCCGGCCATCGCCCGGATGCGACGGATCGCCTCATGGCCGTCCATCACCGGCATCCGAAAATCCATCAGGATCAGATGTGGTTGCCATGCCGCAAACTCCTGGACGGCCTCCGCGCCGTTGGTCGCCAGCCGAATCTCGAAACCGACCGGGGCCAAAGTTGGGCCAATAGCTGGCGGTTATCCTCGATGTCGTCGGCAATAAGCACGCGGCAGGTTGGCTGCCCAGGCCGCAGCTTGGGCGAGTGCCGAGGCGTCTCTTTG
>CAVQZO010000003.1:0-1040821 GCA_963718545.1 uncultured Solirubrobacterales bacterium
CGTCCAGGAGCTGCGCGACATCGGACTGGACGACGCCCGCCTGGATGAGCACGGCTACGTCTACGCCACGTTGCCGACCAATCAGACCGCGGCTCCCTCCATCGGCGTGATCGCACACGTCGACACCTCGCCCGACGCTCCCGGGGCCGGAGTGACGCCCCTCGTCCACCGGGACTACGACGGTGGCGTGATCGAGCTCCCCCGTCACGGAACCCGACTCGACCCCCGCTCGATGCCCGAGCTGTCTCAGGTGCACGGGCACGATCTGGTCACCGGCAGCGGGGACACGCTCCTCGGTGCCGATGACAAGGCTGGAGTCGCCGCAATCATGGCCGCGGTGGCCTTCCTGGCGTCGCACCCGGAGGTTCCGCGGTGCACGCTGTGCGTGGGTTTCACTCCGGACGAGGAGATCGGAGAGGGGGCCACGCGCTTCGACATCCCGGGCTTCGGCGCCAGTTTCGCCTACACCGTCGACGGCTCGGACCTCGGCGAGCTCCAGGACGAGTCGTTCTCGGCCCTGGAAGCCGTCATTCGCATCGAAGGAGTGGAGGTGCACCCGGGCCAGGCCTACGGCAAGTTGATCAGCGCCCTGCGCCTGGCGGCGCAGATCGTGTCGGCCCTGCCGTCGGACCGGCTGACTCCCGATACGGCCGGCGAGCGCGACGGGTTCATCCACCCGTACGAGCTGACCGGTACGGCGGCAAACGCGGAGCTCCGGGTGATCCTCCGGGACTTCGAGGAGGAGCGCCTGACCGAGCATCTCCAACTGCTCGAGCAGACCGTTCGCGGGGTGATCGACGCCGCCGAGGGGGCGCGAGTGCAGTTCGACGTGCGCCGGCAGTACCGGAACATGCGGGAGTACATCCAGCAGGCCCCGCAGCTCGTCGAGGCCGCCGAGGAGGCCATGCGGGCGGAGGGCATCGAGCCGATCCGCCGCGCCATCCGGGGTGGTACCGACGGCTCGCGGCTCAGCGAGATGGGGCTGCTGACGCCCAACCTGTTCGACGGAGGCCACGAATATCACTCGGTGCGCGAGTGGGCTTCGGTCCACGAGATGGCCGCCTCGGCGGCCACGGTGGTCAGGCTGGCCGAGGTGTGGGCGCGGCGCACCGTGGACGGATAGGCTCGGTCTGTGCACAGCTATGAGGACTGCCTGGCCTCGCTGAACGGCGAGATCATGCGCGCGCCGGAAGCGACGATTCCGGTCACCGACGAAGGGCTGCTGCGAGGGGACGGCGCGTTCGAGGCGGTCCGGGTGTATGACGGCACACCCTTCCGGCTGGAGGATCATCTGGCCCGGCTCGAACGGTCGGCGAGCAACCTGCGGCTGCCCCTCGATGTGGAGGCGGTGCGGGCTGAGGTCTGGCGGCTGCTGGCGGAGGCCGGCACCGACCCGGCGCCGGAAGCGCTGCGGATCCTGGTGACCCGGGGAGGCCGGCGGATAGTGCTCACCGAGGATCTTCCGGAGCTGCCCGAGCGGATCCGGCTCGGCTCGATCTCCTATGCGCCCACCCGGGTGCTGGACGGCGTGAAGTCACTGTCCTACGCCGCCAACATGCTTGCCCGGCGCCTCGCGCAGGAGGCCGGGTTCGACGAGGCGCTGCTCGTCACCCCGCACGGGCGGGTGTTGGAGGCGACGACCAGCAGCGTGTTCTGGGTCAAGGACGGTGATCTCTTCACCCCGCCGCTGAGCGAGCACATCCTGGCCTCGATCACCCGGGCACTCGTCCTGGATGTCACCCCCGCCGAGGAGCGCGCCACGACGCTCGAGGAGCTGCTGGACGCAGATGAGGTCTTCCTCGCCTCCACCATGCGCGAGGTCCATCCGGTGGCGGCCGTGGATGATCGGGAGTACGACCCCGACGGACCCGCCACGACCGCCGCCGCGCAGGCCGTCGGCCTCCGCCTGACGGAGGAGCTGGCGCGCGCCTGAGGCGTGACCGCGGCGAGCGAACCGGCGCAAGCTTGAAGATCCTCACGGTGATCGGGAACCGGCCGCAGTTCATCAAGGCGGCCGCGGTGTCCCCGCGACTGCGGGAGACGAGCACCGAGATCCTGGTGCACACCGGGCAGCACTTCGACGACGAGCTGTCTCGGGTGTTCTTCGCCGAGCTCGGCCTGCCCGAGCCTGACCGGCAGCTCCACGTGGCCGGCGGTTCGAACACCTCCCAGCTCTCGCGGATGCTCGCTGCCCTCGAACCGGCGTTGGAGGGCCTGGATCCCGACGCCGTGCTGGTCTATGGCGACACCAACTCCACGCTGGCCGGCGGTCTGGCGGCGGCGCAGCGGGGGATTCCGGTGGCCCACGTGGAGGCCGGCATGCGGTCGTACGACCGCACGATGCCGGAGGAGCTCAACCGCGTGCTGACCGACCATCTGAGCTCCGTGTTGCTGTGTTCCTCGGCGCCGGCGATGGACAACCTTCGGAGTGAGGGGGTGACCGGTGAGCTGGCCTGCGTGGGCGACGTGATGGTGGATGTGGCGGCAAAGATCCAGCCGCGTGCCCGCCAGATGCAGGATCTGCTGGCGGCCCGGGGTCTGCGGGCGGGCGAATACCTCCTGATCACCGCCCACCGGGCGGGAAACGTGGACCTGCCGGAGCGCCTGGAGCGTCTGGTGGAGCTGCTGGTGAACCTGCCCGCCCCAGCCATCCTTCCCCTGCACCCGCGCACGCGGTCGAGGCTGGTCCAGGACGGGCTGCTGGAGCGCCTGGCGACGGCGCCGAGGCTGAAGCTGACGGGTCCTCTGGGATATGTGGAGACGATGGCCCTGCTGACCAACGCCCGAGCGTTGCTGACCGATTCGGGTGGGCTGCAGAAGGAGGCCTACCTCGCCCGGATCCCCTGTCTCACGCTGCGCCCGAACACCGAGTGGGTGGAGACCGTCCAGAGCGGTTGGAACCAACTGGTGGATCTCGACGGCGCCGCGGTCGCAGCTGCCCTGGAGGCACCTCTCCCGTCCGAGCATCCTCCCCTGTACGGCGACGGCCGCGCGGGCGAGCGGGTGGTGGAAGCCCTGCTTCACCATTTCGGTGGCAGTTAGACTGCGGCGCCAGATGGCCTCCGCTCCGGTTCGCATCGGCGTCGCCGGCCTCGGCTACTGGGGGCCGAACCTGGCCCGTAACTTCGCATCGCTGTCCGGCTGTGAGCTCACGTGGTGCTGTGATGAGTCCGAGGACGCGCTGGCCCGCGCGGCGCTGCGGTTCCCCGGGGTCTCGGTGACCGGCGACCTGCAACAGCTCCTGGACGACCCGGATCTGGACGCGATCGCGCTGGCCACTCCGGTGCCCAGCCACGCGGGCCTGGCCGCCCGGGTGCTGCGGGCCGGCAAGCACTGCTTCGTGGAGAAGCCGCTGGCCCAGTCGGTGGCCGATGCCGAGCGGGCGGTGGAGGCGGCAGAGGCGGCCGAGCGGATCCTGATGGTCGGCCATCTCCTGGAGTACCACCCCGGCGTCCAGGCGCTCAAGGATCTGTCCGACAGCGGCGAGCTCGGCGAGATCTACTACATATACGGCAACCGGCTGAACCTGGGCAAGCTGCGGGCCGACGAGAACGCCCTGTGGAGCCTCGGCGCCCACGACGTATCGGTCCTGTTGCTGCTGGCCGGCGAGGAGCCGGTCGAAGCGGTGGCCCATGGCGAGTCGTACGTCCGACCTGGCGTGGAGGACGTCGTCTTCTGCTTCCTGCGCTTTCCGTCCGGACTGTCCGCCCACCTGCACATGAGCTGGCTTGATCCCCATAAGGAGCGGCGGTTCACCGTGGTCGGATCCCGTCAGATGGCGACCTTCGACGACATGGCGCTGGAGGGCAAGGTGACTGTCTACGACAAGGGCTTCGACGAGGATGCCCGCGGATATGGCGAGTACATCACCCGCAGCGGGGCCATCTTCTCCCCGCGGGTGCCCAATGTCGAGCCGCTCAGGCTCGAATGCGAGCACTTCATCGAGTGCATCGCCACCGGGCGCCACCCGCGCTCGGACGGCGCCAGCGGTTTGCGGGTGGTCCGCGTCCTGGAGGAGCTCCAGAGCTCGCTTGATCGCTCGGTCCGAGGCGGTCCGCGTGGCTGAATCGCCCTCCGAGGCCCGGGTGGATCCCGGCGCGCACGTCGCGCCGGACGCTGAGCTGGGCGAGGGCGTGAGCGTCGAGCCCGGGGCGGTGATCCATTCCGGCGCCCGGGTCGGGGCCGGTTGTGTGATCGGCGCCTGTGCGGTGATCCGCCCCGGAGTTAGCCTGGGCCGAGATTGTGTGGTGGAGGACGGCGCCGTGCTGGGGAAGCGACCCCGTCTGCGCCCAGGCTCGAGTGCACGGGGCGCCGCTCTCGGCGACCTGATCATCGACGACGGGGTGACCGTTTGCGCCGGCGCCGTTGTTTATGCCGGCGCCCGGATCGGCGGGCGCTCGATCGTGGGGGACCAGGCGCAGGTGCGCGAGCGCTCGCGGATCGGCGCCGACGCGGTGATCGGCCGCGGCTCCTGCATCGACTTCGACGCTCAGGTCGGTGATCGCGTGTCGATTCAGACCGGCGTGTACGTGACTGGCGGTGCGGTGGTGGAGGACGACGTGTTCATCGGGCCCGGGGCGCTGATGACCAATGACGACACGATGGGGCGCCATCCGCGAGGCGAGAGGCTCAGCGCCCCGATACTGCGACGGGCCTGCCGGATCGGCGGCGGCGCGGTGCTCGTGCCGGGCGTCGTGGTGGGCGAGGAGGCGTTCGTCGCCGCCGGAGCCGTGGTCACGCATGACGTGGAACCGAGGGCGCTGGTCGTCGGAGTGCCTGCGCGGGTGATGCGGAGGGTGGCCGACGGGGAGCTGCTGGAGGGGTGGCGCTGACGTGGCGCTGAACCCTCCGGCCCCGCAGCCGAACCCCGCGCTGGTGGATCAGCTCGCGGCGCGGCTGGTGCTCAGGGCACCCGAGCCGTACATCTCTGAGGACGCCCGCGTCCAGATGACCTCATCCCGTCCCGGGCCGACCCCGATCAGCGCGATCGGCACCTTGATGAAGTCCGCCATGAACTGCAGGTAGTTGCGGGCGGCGTCAGGCAGTTCATCCTCGTTGCGGCACTCGCGCAGATCCTCCGACCACCCGGGCAGTTCCTCGTACTCACCTGAGGCGTGGTGCAGAACCGTCTGGTGGTAGGGGAAGTGGTCGAATTCGGCTCCCTCAGCTCCCCGGTAGCGGGTGCATACGCACAGGCGTTCCTGACCGGAGAGCACGTCCAGCTTGGTCACGGCCAGCGCGGTGAGTGAGTTGATCCGAGCCGCGTAGCGCAGGGCCACCAGGTCCAGCCACCCCACGCGTCGTGGCCGGCCGGTGGTGGTGCCGTATTCGCCGCCGCGGTCGCGTAGCTCGTCGGCCAGCGGACCCTCGAGCTCGGTGGGGAACGGACCGGCGCCCACGCGGGTGCTGTACGCCTTGGTCACCCCCCACACCTCGTCGATGTCCTTGGGCCCCACGCCGGCGCCGATGCATGCGGCTCCAGCTACGGGGTTCGATGAGGTGACGAACGGATACGTGCCGTGGTCGATATCCAGCAGGGTTCCCTGGGCCCCCTCGAACACGACCATGTCGCCGGCGTCCAGGTGCTCCAGGACGAGCCGCGTCGTGTCGGCGATGAGCGCTTTGATCCGGTGACCATAGGTCAGGTACTCGTCTGTCATGGCCTGGAGGTCCAGGCGGGGATCCTTGGCGAACTCGCGCAGCGACAGCCGCTTGGGCTCCAGCGCAGCAACGATCTTCTTCTTGAGGATCTTCTCGTCCAGCAGGTCCTGGACGCGGATGCCCAGGCGAGCCGCCTTGTCCGCGTAGCACGGCCCGATACCGCGCCGCGTGGTGCCGATCTGCAGCTTGCCCAGCTTGATCTCACCCGCGTGGTCGAGCAGCATGTGGTAGGGCATGATCAGGTGCGCGTTGGCGGAGACCCGCACGCTGCTCGTGTCCACCCCGCGACGCCGCAGCTCGTCCAGCTCATCGGTCAGCACCTTGGGATCGATAACCACGCCGTTGCCGATCACGCACAGCTTCCCCGGGTGCAGGATCCCGGATGGCATCAGGTGCAGCTTCCAGGTCTCGCCGTTGCGGACGATCGTATGCCCGGCGTTGTTCCCGCCCTGGAAGCGGACGACCGCATCGCCGCGCTCGGCCAGCAGGTCGGTGATCTTTCCTTTTCCCTCGTCGCCCCACTGGGCGCCGACGATCACTATTCCGGGCATAACAAGGCCAGTGTAGGGCGCGTTCAGGCGGGCGCCGCTGGGATCGCGGTCAGGCGATCCGCAGGTCGTCCCTCCGGTGATCGTGCCCGACCAGCGGCAGCTCGTCGCACATCTCGGTCAGACGAGAGACGGTGCGTTCAGTGATCTGATCGCACAGCAGCTTGCGGTCGAGGATGTTCGTGGTGATCACGATCGAGCGTCTCTCCTCGTAGCGAGCGTTGACGATCGAGTAGAGCTCCTCCAGCACCCATGGCGTCGACTGCTCGGCGCCGATGTCGTCGATGTGGAGCAGATCGACCGCGGTGAGCTGGTTGAACAGGTCGACATGCGAGCCGGTCTCGAAGGTCTGGCGGATCTGGCGCAGGAGGTCGGGCAGGGTGTATCGCGCCGCCGTTCGCCCCGTCTTGAGCGCCGCCTTGGTGATCAGCATCGCCAGCGTCGTCTTGCCGGTGCCGTTGGGTCCCATGAACCACAGGCCGCGGCCCTCGTCCAGTCGCTTCTCCACCTGATCGGCGAACCGGCGCGTGGCCATCACCACCGCGGGATCCATCTCCGTCACCGGGAAGCGGTCGAACGCCACATCCCGGTAGAGCGCCGGGATCACCGCCGACAGACTCCGGGCCTTCGCCCGCGCCACGATCTGGGGTCGGCACCGACAGTCATATGCGGTGTTGGTCGCCTCGTCATAACGCCAGCCGTCACCGTCACACAGACCGAACGGGCATGCGCTCATCGCCTGGCCGCCATCTCGTTCATCCGGCGAACTCCGGTCCGGCGTAGTTCATGAACTTGGGGAACTCGTTGCGGAAGGTGAGCGTGACGTCGACGCCTGCTGGCCCGTTGCGGTGCTTGGCGATGATGATGTCCGCTTCCCCGGGGCGGGTGGATTCCTTGTTGTAGTACTCCTCCCGATAGATGAACATCACAAGGTCGGCGTCCTGCTCCAGCTGGCCCGATTCCCTCAGGTCGGACAGCACCGGCTTCTTGTCGCCGGCCCGTTGCTCGACATTCCGACTGAGCTGGGAGAGAGCGATGACAGGAACGTTCAACTCCCGGGCGAGACTCTTGAGGCCCCGGCTGATCTGGCCGACCTGCTCGACGCGGCTCTCGACCCGGCCCTCGTGGCGCATCAGCTGGAGGTAGTCGACGACGATCAGGCCAAGCCCGCCCTTGTCGATCAACTGGTGGTGCAGCCGCCGGGATTTGGCGCGCACCTCGAGGACTCCCGTGTCACTCGAGTCGTCCACGAACAGTGGGGCTTCGCCTAGCCGCCCGCACGCTTCCAGGATCTTCGGCCAGCGGGATTCAGCCACTTTGCCCCGGCGCAGGTCGTCCCCCTTGACCCTCGCCTGCGAGGCCACGAACCGCTGGGCCAGTTCGGCTTCGGACATCTCCAGCGAGAACAGCGCAACTGGATACCCGGCCAGGGCCGCGTTCTCCCCGAAATTGCAGACCAGGGCCGACTTGCCCATCGACGGACGGGCGGCCAGGATGATCAGGTTGCCCTTCTGAAACCCGCCCGTGAGCTCGTCGATGTCTCGGAACCCAGACGGCGTCCCGGTGAGCGGGCTCTTCTGCAGCGAGCGCAAATGGAGGCGGTCGGTCTCCTCGTGCAGGATCTGGGCGATCGGCCGGATCGTGCGCTGCCGGTCGTCGTGGGCCACCTCCAGCATCGCCCGCTCGGCCTGCTCCAGCAGCTCCCGCGGGGGCGCCTCACGGTTGTGGACGCCGGCCTGGATCTGGTAGGTGGCGGTCAGCAGCGCCCGCATCTGGGCCTGCTCGCGCACGATCCGCCCGTACTCCGACGCGTGGCCGGTCGCCGGCACCCAGGCGGACAGCTCCTCTATCACCTCCCCGCCGCCGATCTCCTCCAACTGGTTGTTCTGCTGGAGGCGCTCGGCCACCGTCAGGTGGTCGATCTTCCGGTCGTCGGTGTACAGATCCAGCATCGCCTGGAAGATGGCGGCATGCTGAGCCCGGTAGAAGTGCTCCGCCCGCAGCTGCTCGTCCACCAGCAGCGCATGCAGGTGACGCTCGTCCAGCAGCACCGCCCCGAGCACCGATTTCTCGGCGTCGATGTTCTGGGGGGGGAGATTGGCGCTGGCCGTGGCGACGCTCATGAGGCCGTCCGAATATAGGTCGAGCACAGGCGGACGTTTCCCATCGATCCCGCTCTCAGCAATAAGTTCCGGTAGCGGCGCCGAGCAGCTCTCGCACCCAAGCGGCCAGCCAGCTCATCCAGATGCAGGGCCGGGCCAAGACCCGTCAGCCTGAGGGTGCGGCCGCGGGTGCAAGCCACTCGCGTCACGCTGGTCGCGCGCTAAGGCTGGAGACTCAGGAGCGGTGGCTTGAACGCGGGGCCGCAGCCTCAGGCCGCGACCACCATCGTCTTGACCGTGGCGGTGACATCGTCAGCCACCTCGACGACGACCATGTGCGTCCCGACGTTCCGGATCGGCTCCTCCAGGTGGATCTTTCGCCGGTCCACCCGCAGGCCTCGGGCCTCGCGGATGGCGTCGGCAATGTCCTGGGTGGTCACCGAACCGAACAGCCGACCGTCGTCGCCGGCCTGTTGGGGGATCGTCAGCACCGTGCGTCCGAGCAGCGCGGCGTTCTCACGCGCCTTGTCCACTGCCTCGCGCTCGGCCCGCTCCGACGCCTCGCGCCGGCGAGCCGCCGCTTCGATCGAGCCCGTGGTGGCAACCTCGGCGAGCTTGCGCGGTACGAGGAAGTTGCGCAGGTACCCCGCGGATACGTCCACGACCGTGCCGCGCTCGCCCAGTGACTCCACATCCTGAAGGAGGATCGCCCGAGGCATCTCTTACCTCGGGTTACCGGTCGCGGTCGCGGTCGGAACGGCCGCCGCGCTCGCGGTGGTCGCTTCCGCCCTCGGCAACGTAGGGCAGCAGGGCCAGCTCACGAGCCCGCTTGACGGCGCGCGCAACCTGGCTTTGATGCCGGCGGCACGCGCCGGTGATGCGGCGCGAGCGGATCTTGCCTCGGTCGGAGATGAACCGCCGCAGCGAAGAGATGTCCTTGTAGTCGACCTGATCGACCTTGTCGCGACAGTACGGACAGGGCTTGCGCCGGCCTGAGGTCGGCCCACCCTTCCTGTCGCGCCGGCGAACCGGCCTTCTACGTTGTTTCGCCACGTGGCGTCTCCTGAGTTATCGGAAAGCTTGCTCTGGCGGCTGGCGATCAGAACGGGATGTCGTCGTCAGCCGCGCCGGAGCCCGCGGGGGCAGAGACGAAGTCGCCGGTATCGATCGGAATGTCACTCTCCGCCTCGCGCACGCTGCTGGAGAAGCCATTCCCGTTACCGTTCGAGGCGTCGTCACGCCCACCGAGGAACTGCACGGTCTCAGCGATGATATCGACTGCCGATCGTTTCTGTTGGCTCTCCTTGTCCGTCCACTCGCGCCAGCGCAGCCGGCCGTCGATCGCCACGCCCCGTCCCTTGGCCAGATAGCGCCCGCAGTTCTCGCCCTGCTGGCCCCAGACGGTGACGTCGAAATAGTTGGGAGCATCCTCCCACTGGCCTTCGGCCGTGCGGCGCCGGCCGTTGCACGCAATGCGCAGGGTGCAGACGGTCTGCCCGCTGTTGGCCAGCGTCCGGACGTCGGGATCCTTGGTCAGGTTGCCCGTGAGGATCACTCGGTTGATGTTGCCCGCCATGGAAATGGCTCCTTTCAAGAAGTTCTCTCGCCTGAGCGCGAGTCTAGGCCCGCCACAGGCGTCAACCGGCGCGATGGCCGGAAAATGGGCGGAAACATCACAGAATTGGTGCAGAGACGATGCAGTTGTCACCCGCCGGTGACACTGCCGCGGCCGTCAGCCGCACTCCGACCGGTTCAGGCAGCCGGCTCTGACTCAGCGGTTCCAGCGGCTCCGCTGTGGCTTCCGACCAGGACCGGCGGCGCGCTGTCCGGTGCCGGCGGCGTCCCCGGCACCACCTTGATGATGCGGAACCGCAGCACCTGGTCGGCAATCCCCAGGCTGTGCGAAAGGGACTCGAGCAGGCTGGTCGGTCCTGAGAACTGCAGCAGGTGGTACTCGGCCTCGCTCTGGTGGCGAATCGGGAACGCGGTCGGGCGGCGTCCCCACGCCTGGTTGCGGGACACCGAACCGCCGCCGGTCGTGATCGCGGACTCCACGTCGGCGAGGAGCTTGGCGCGGGCGTCCTCGTCGCTCTCCAGCGACAGGAGCAGCACGAGGTCGTAGACGATGGGGTCGCCGGGCATGAGAAGTTGACCGGGGGTCCGGCCAGCGAGCGAATATAGCAACGCCCCCTCCAGCGGCCGGACCACCACGCAAGCGAACCCCATTGCCGACCGAGAGAATCCCTCGCGTATGACTCCTAAGCAAACCTCAGCCGCCGACGAGCTGCCGCTCCTGGAGTTCCCGAAGCAGCAGGGCTGGGAGGACTGGCTGGAGGAGAACCACGTCACCGCCTCAGGCGCGTGGGTGAAGTTCGCCAAGCGAGGTGCGCCGAGACCCACCCTCTCCTATGGCGAAGCGGTGGAGGTGGCTCTCTGCTTCGGCTGGATCGACAGCCAGGTCGGCCGCCTGGATGAGTTCTTCTACCGCCAGAGGTTCACCCCGCGCGGGCGGCGCAGCCGCTGGTCGCAGATCAACCGCGAAAAGGCGACCGAGCTCGCCCGGCGCGGCCTCATGCGTCCCGCCGGCCTCGCCGAGGTGGAGCGAGCCAAGCAGGATGGCCGCTGGGAGGCGGCCTACGCCCCACCCTCCCGCGCGACTCCGTCCCAGGACTTTCTCGATGCCCTGGGGCAGAACCCCCAGGCCGAGCGCAACTTCGCCGGCCTGACGTCGGCCAACCGCTACGCGTTCATCTTCCGCATCGAGGAGGCCAAGCGCTCCGAGACCCGCGCCCGGCGGATCGCCCAGTACGTGGAGATGCTCGCCGCCGGCCGGACGTTCCACTGAGCCATCTCGGCGGCTCGACTCAGTTCTCCGCCACCGCGTTGCGGGTCGCCGCGTTCTTCTTGCTGATGTCGTTCAGCTGGTCGTCGATCCAGTCCCCCGGATCGCGCCGGGTGATGATCGATTGGAGGCCTTCCAGACGCCGCCGCCGCTCGTCGCCGCCCATCGTCAGCGCCGCATGGATCGAATCGGCCAGCTCCTGGATGTCGAACGGGTTGACCGACAGCGCGAACTCTCCCAGCTCCTCGTGCGCACCGGTGTTCTCGCTCAAGATGCTGACGCCCGCTCGCTCGTTGACCATCGGCCCCTCCTTGGCCACCAGGTTCATCCCGTCGAACATGGCGTTGACCATCAGCACGTCGTAGTGCTTGTAGGCGGCCACCGCCTCCTCCAGGTCGTCACGCAGCTTGAGCTGAATCGGCATCCAGTCCGGCGAGCCGTGGCGGTGGTTGACCACCGCCACCACGGCCTCGATCCGCTCCAGGTACTCGGCGTACTCCGGGACGTCCGTCCGGGACGGCATCAGCTGGGCGATGAACGTGACCCGCTCCCGGAACTCAGGGTGCTGCTCCAGGAACACGTCAAACGCGCTGAATCCCCGCAGCACGTTCTTCGACAGGTCGGCCCGGTCCACGCGCAGGATCAGGTGGTCCCGGCGGCGGCGGAGCAGTTCCTCTTCAAACTGACGAGTCCGTTCCCGGGCTGCCACGGCCTGCACGGCCCCAGAGTCGATCGGCAGCGGATAGGCCCGCACCCAGACCTCGCGCCCGTCCACCTGGACGACCCCCCCGGAGTGATCCACCTCCAGCCCCAGCAGGTCCTCGCAGCACTGCAGGAAGTTGTGCCGGTAGGAGCGTGTGTGAAAGCCGATGATGTCGTTGGACAGGATCCCCCGGTAGAGCTCCTCCCGCATCATCGATGGGAGCACCCGCCACGAGTCCGACTGGCTCCACGGGATGTGGACGAAGTGGTGCAGGAACGCGTCCGGGCGAGCCTGGCGGATCAACCCCGGCAGCGTGTACAGGTGGTAGTCGTGGACCATCACCACCGGATGCTCGACGCCTTCGATCTCCTCCAGCACCGCCCGGGCCAGGTCCTCGTTGACCTCGTTGTAGCCGAACTCGAACGCCTCGGTCTCGTTGCGCCGGATGTCCGGGGCGTTGGACAGATCCCACAGGTAATGCTGGATGAACCACAGCATCGGGTTGGCGATGATGTTGTAGAAGCGGTCGTAGGCCTCGTCGTCTGAGGCGACCAGCTTGACCCGGTACTCCGCGCCCTCCGGGGCGCGGACCGGGAACGGCGCCCCCTGGTGGCGCTCGGACATCTCTATGTCCTCCGAGGTCATCGCCGAGGCGATCCACGTCACGTCCCGGTGTGTGGCAAGCCCGATCAGCGCCGTGACGAGTCCGCCCGTGCCGCGCCTGACCTGCCCGTCGGGCTGAAAGGTGACCGGGCCGCGGTTGGAGACCAGAACCAGCGGCGAGGCCATCAGGCGCTCCGCTCCATCGACTGCACGAGGCGGGGACCCGGCATCAGCTGAACAGCCCGTCCATCAGGACCAGCCAGTCGCGCAGCAGCCGCGGCGTGAGGAACCGGTGCCGCACCGCCTCCTTGCCGTTGCGACCGAGCCGCCGGCCCAGTCCCGGGTCGCGGAGGATCTCCAGGCAGCGCTCCGCACACGCCTGCGGCGAGTCCACGAGGAATCCGGACTCGCCATCGGTCACCTGTAGGGGGATGCCCCCGACGTTGCCCCCCACGAACGGCCGGCCCTTCCAGATCGCCTCCGACACCGTGAGCCCGAACCCTTCGCGGATCGACTTCTGGATGACCACGTCACAGTGGGACTGAAACGCGTTGACTTCGATGGCGCCCACGTTGTTCAGATTGTTGAGGATGTGGATGTCCGGGTCGCCCTCGGCATGAGTAATTGTGGCGTTGAAGAAGTCCCAGCCCTCCGGGTCGTCGGTGGCCATCGAGCCGACCAGCGCCAGCTGGATCTCGGGCATCTCCTGCTTGACGATCCGGTAGGCGTCGATCACCCCCAGCGGGTCCTTCCACGGGTCGAACCGGGACACCTGGCAGAGCAGCGGCCGGTCGACATCGATCCCGAACTGCCCGCAGATGTACACCGCGTCGTCCGGGGAGAAGGCCATGTTCTTGGGCGCCAGAGGATCGATCGCCGGCGGAACGATGTGTGGCCGAGCTTCCAGGCCCTCCGGGACGTAGCCCGGCATGTGGAAGACAGCGTCCGGAAAGCAGCCCAGGTGGGGCATCAGGCTGGCCAGCGTGTCGGGATTGGGCTCTGATAAATCAATATGGCAGCGCCACACCCAGTGGTCGGCCTTCTCGCCTGCCAGCCGGCAAACGGCGGCCGGTTGGGGGTCGTGCACGATGCACAGATCCCAGTCTCCGGTGAGCTCCCGCGCGTTGATCTCGTTGTAGTGCGTCCAGGTCTGCCACTGCTCCTCGCTCAGGTCAACCGGGTGTCCCTGCAGCGCGTTGTGCATCACCTTGGTGGCGTTGAAGAACTCCTCCCGGCCGTAGATGACCTGCCATTCGGCGGCCAGACCGACGTCGACCATCAGTGGCACGAGGGTGTAGAGGATCTCGGAGACGCCGCCACCGAACGCGGTGGCTGACAGGTGCAGGATGCGCCGCCCGCCCAGCCGGTCGGCCAGTAGGCGGATCTCATCGACCAGCGGCCGGCCGACGATGCTGGCATAGTCGGACAGATGCTTCTGGGCCAGGGAGACGGTTTGGAGCATGGGCTGAGCGGCAGCCTACTCGCCGCTCAGCCGTCGCAACCGGGTCACCCCAGCGTCCACCGCCTCGAGCAGCGCCGCGTGTAGCGCAGGGTTGGCCGCCGATATCGACGAGATCTGAAACTCGTGGCCCGAGCCGAGCAGCCGGTAGCCGTCCAAGCTCCGGCCCCAGCCGTCGGTGACGACGCCACCGGCTTCGGTCAGGCACAGCCAAGCCGCGGCCAGGTCATACGGCGAGTTGTTGAGAACCTGTCCGCGGCCCACGCGCTCGAATTTCGCCCGCATGCCGGGGACGTCCTCGATCAGGCGCGAGCCCACCTCCACCACCGCATCCAGCTGGCCCGTGGCCACGCGCGTCATCACGAACGCCTGCGAGCCGAGCTCGAACGTGCCGCCGCCCACGGAACTGACGTCGATCAGATCCCCCAGCACCTCCACGGTCTCCCGGGCCGGACGGCCGCGGAACCCGTATCCCCAGAACATCCGCCCGACATCGGTGTTGCCGCTCAGGGTCAACGTGCGCGATGAACGCAGTCCGCGTCCCCGCTCGGCCATGAACCAGTCCCCCGTCTTGATCTCCATCACGCACCCCATCTCCACGTCGGCCAGCGTGGGCTGGCCGTCGCCCAGGGGCGCCAGCGCCACCGCCACGCACGCCGACTCCAGGCCGGCCATGGCCGGGCGGGTCCCGTCGATCGGGTCCACCACCAGTACGTGCGAGTCATCACGGTCGCCCACCAGCCCCCGGTCCTCGGAGTAGAAGCTGAACCCGTGCGCTCGGTCGCGTACGAACGTCTCGACGTAGCGCTCCGCCACCTCGTCCACGGCAAACGTCACGTCACCCCCGGCGCCGTCGCCCTCCTCGGCTCGCCCGGCGTGGGCTCCGAGGTACGGGAGCACCACCTTGCGCACCTCTCGCGCCAGATCGAACACCAGTTCGGTTTTTTCCGCCGCCACGGGTGGGATGATGCCCTCATGAGCGAGCGCCCCAACCTGCACACGGCTGAGTTCATCTACGACGATGACGATCCGGCCGGCTATCGAGGCGGCGAAGCCCTGATCTCCCACGCCATCGGCACGAAGGAAATCTCACTGAAGCTGTTCGAGCTGCCGCCAGGGGAGTCGCTGTGCCCCTACCACTACGAGTATGTGGAGGAGTGGTTGCTCCTGCTGTCCGGGGAGCTTGACCTGCGGAGCCCGGAGGGCGTCGAGCGGCTGCCCAGCGGCGCGGTCGTTTGCTTTCCCGCCGGTCCCGAGGGCGCCCACAAGGTGACGACGCCCGCAGATGCCTCAGAGGCCGCCCACTTCGTCATGTTCTCGAGCAAGCGGGAGCCCGCCGTGGCGGTGTATCCGGATGGCGACAAGATCGGCGTGTGGGTACCGGGAGGAAAAGACAATGTGATGCTGCATCGTGCCAGCGGGAACGTCCCGTATTACGACGGCGAAACGGGTTGAACGCTCACGGGAGATGGCGGCCTGCCAGGCCGCCAAAGGCGCTTCCGTGAGGCCCAGCTCGGGGTGATCACCCGGCGCCTCTGACCCAGGGACCAGCCGGCCTGGGCTCAGGCGGGGATCTCCAGCGTGAACACGGTCTCCCCGGGGTGGCAGTCCACCTTCAGCCGCCCGTCCATTCGCTCCGCCAGCTCGCTGGCGATGGCTAGGCCGAGCCCCGACCCCTGGGCGTCATCGGCGGTGAAGAACGGCTCGAAGATCCGCGGCATCGCCCCCTCGTCGATCCCGCAGCCGTTGTCGCGTACGGCCAGCCTGACCGTCCCGTCCGAGCGGCCCGCGGTGACGACGATGTTCGTTCCGGTCGGCGTATGGGTGAGCGCGTTGTCGATCAGGATGCGCACGATCTGGGCGATCCGCACGGGATCGCACATCGCCTCCACCTGCCGGGGCAGGCGCAGCTCCAGGCGAGAGTCGTGCTGGGTCAGCGAAACCTCGAACTCCGCCGACACCGACCGGGTCAGCTCACCCAGGTCGACCGGCTCGGGACGGAGCTCAAGGGAGCCCGATTCGAGCCGCGAGAGGTCGAGGAGGTCGACAGACAGCTTGCGCAGCCGCTCCACCTGCTCGGACACGTGGCCGAGGAACCGCCGCCGGGTGGCATCGTCGAGTTCCTCGTCCTCCAGCAGCTCCACGAAGCCGCCCAGCGAGAACACGGGGGTCCGCAGCTCGTGCGAGGCCGTGGCGATGAACTGCTTGCGCGCCTTGTCCAGCAGCCCCAGCTGACGCTGCATGTCGTTGAACGCCACCGCCAGCTGGCCCAGCTCGTCCTGCACGTCTACGGCGATCGGGTGCTCGAACTCGCCCCCGGCCACACGTTCGGCGGCCCGCTCCAGGCGCTTCACCCGCTGGGTCAGCCAGCGGGCCAGCAGGTACCCACCGATCAGCGAGAGAAGCAGAGCGATCGCGCCGGCGACGAGGATCTGCTGGCGCACCACCGCGACCGTGCGCAGGACGTCCGAGGCGGGCGTTGAGAACACGACCACCCTGGCCACGCGCCCCTGGAAGCTGACCGGGAGCGCCGCCTCGGCCACGATCCCGGACTGGTTGGTCTCGGTTCCGGTCGCCAACCGGTGGCTGTGGATCGCCCGCCAGGCCACGCGATAACCCAGGTGGGGGGTGCTGTTGGGGTTGCCCGAATCCGCGATCGGGGTCAGCTGCGGTCCGCTCGGCTGCGCCGCCACGCTGACCGCCAGCAGCGTGACCCGCATCTGCGAACGTCGGCTGGCCGCGTCGACCCTGCCCCTGACCACCGCTCCGCTGGCCGAGGTGCCGACGGTCCGCGCGATCGGCCCGGAGTACGCCCGGGCCGAGACGGCCAGCCCGTGCAGGCGGTCATTGAGCAGCCGGCTGTGCAGCCCTGGCGAGACGTACAGGTACAGGGCCGCGAAGGCCAGCACGGTGATTCCGAAGAACACCAGCACCAGACGGTCTCGGAGGGAGATCAACATGCCGAGCTTCTAAGAGCCTGTCTCAGGCGCGGACGCATCCGCCCGCCGCCTTACTCGTCGGTGTCGCGGAACCGGTATCCCACCCCGCGCACCGTGAACAGGTACTCCGGATCCTTGGAGTCCTTCTCGATCTTCTCCCGCAGATGGCGGATGTGCACGTCGATCGTGCGCGGGTCCCGGTAGGCGGAATCCCCCCAGATCCGAGCCAGCAGCATGTCCCGGGTGAACACGCGGCCCGGGGAGCGGGACAGGGTGGACAGGATCTCGAACTCCACGAACGTGAGCGGGGCGTCGGCGCTCCGGACCCGCACGGTCCGCTTGAGGAAATCGATGCGCAGATCCCCCACCTCCAGGGGAGGCTCGCTCCCTCCGTCCTGCGTCCAGCGACTCATCTCGGCCCGGCGCAGGGCGGCCTTGATCCGGCTGGAGAACTCCCGCATCGAGAACGGCTTGGTGATGTAGTCGTCGGCCCCCAGCTCCAGCCCGACCACCTTGTCGATCTCTTCGGATTTGGCGGTCAGCATGATGATCGGGACGGAGCTCCGGCTGCGCAGCCGCCGGCAGACCTCCAGTCCGTCGATGCCGGGCAGCATCACGTCGAGGACCAC
Source organism: uncultured Solirubrobacterales bacterium (assembly GCA_963718545.1). GTDB lineage: Bacteria > Actinomycetota > Thermoleophilia > Solirubrobacterales > Solirubrobacteraceae > Palsa-465. The sequence continues at coordinate 17,487 of CAVQZO010000003.1, forward strand.
CAGGTCGAACGCCTGCTCCTCGAAGCGCTCCAGCGCCTGACGCCCATCGGTGGCCTGAACCACGTCGTAGCCATCGCGCCGAAGCGGATAGGAGAGCAGTGTCTGGATCGACTGCTCGTCATCCACCAGCAGGATCCGGGCGGCGCGTTCGGCCACGGTCATGACGATCAGCGCAAGATTAGTGGCCAGACACCCTGGGAGCCCTCGGTGGCAGCCCGGAGCGCGGCCGGCGGGTTAATCTGGGAGGCGATGGTCGATCCCCGCATCTACCGGTCGGGGCTGGCGCTGGTGGCGGTCACAGTGATCGTGTTCGGCTTCTCCTTGACCGGTCAGCCGTCACCCGCTCCGAGCGATCTCGCCCCGGTGCCGCTCAACGGAAAGGCCCTGCTCGCGAACATGCAGAGCCTGGCCAGGGAGTTCCCGCACCGAGCGCCCGGCTCGCCTGGGGATCTGGGGCTGGCCGACTACGTGGCCGCCCAGCTGCAGGGCACCAGCGGGTTCACCGTCAACACCACCACCCAGGATCTGAGCACGGCGCGCGGCCAGCGTCCCGTGGAAACGGTCACCGCGGTGCGGCCGGGTCTGGCCGGCGGGGCGATCGTGCTGGTGGCCCACCGAGACGCCTCGAGCAGCCCGGGACTGGCCGACCTGTCCGGAACCGAGGTGCTGCTCGACCTCGCCCGGCTGATCGCGGGTCAGACGCAGAGCCACACGGTGATGCTCGTGTCCACCAGCGGATCGGTGGGAGCGGCGGGTGCCGCGCAGCTCGCTGGGTCGCTGGCCACCCGCCCGGTCGACGCCGTGATCACGCTCGGAGACCTCGGCGCGCCTCATCCGACCCAGCCGCTGGTCGACCCGTGGTCGGACGCCGACGTCGTCGCCGCCCCGCTGCTGCGCCAGACCATCTCGCGATACGTCTCCACGGACACCGGCCTGACCTCTGGGAGTTACACCCTGGGGTCCCAGCTGGCCCATCTCGCCTTCCCCTACTCCGGCAGCGAGCAGGGACCGTTCGGCAGCCACGGACTGTCTGCCGTGGAGTTCAGCACCTCCGGCTACGATCCGACGCCGCCCGACCAGCTCGTCAGCTCGCTGCGTCTCCAGCAGTCCGAGGAGGCGATCCTCCAGACCGTCAGCGCGCTCGACAACGGATCCGCCGTGCCCGCGCCGTCGTCCTACCTGGTGCTGAGCGGCCAGCTGGTCCCCGGCTGGGCGGTCCGCCTGCTGGTGTTGTCGCTGATCCTTCCCGTGGCCGTGGCCATCGTTGATGCTGTGGCGCGGGCGCGCCGGCGAGGCCACTCGATTCTCCGCTGGCTGGGCTGGGTGCTGGCGTCGACCGTCCCGTTCCTGCTTGCCCTGATCGTGCTGCTGATCGTGCGCGCGGGCGGGCTGCAGTCCGGGACCCCTCCCGGGCCGGTGGCCGGCACGATCGCGCTGGGCGGTGGCGGGATCGCGCTGATGGCGGTCCTGGCTCTCATCCTGGCCGTGTCGTTCGCCCTCCTGCGCCCGCGCTGTGTGCGGCTGGCCGCTCGCCTCTGGCCCACCCGTACCCGGCCTGGTACCCCCTCCGGCGACGCGGCCGCGATCTCGTTGATGGTGATCCTCTGCCTCGTAACCGTGATCCTGTGGCTGGGCAATCCCTTTGCCGCGCTTCTGCTCGTCCCCGCCCTGCATCTGTGGTTGTGGCTGGCCCAGCCGGGCGTGCGTACCCGCCGCTGGTTGATGGTGGGGCTCGGCCTGGTCGGTCTGGTTCCAGCGGTTCTGGTCGTCGGCTACTACGTACACGCCTTCCACCTGACGCCGGTCGGCCTCGTCTGGTCCGGGATGCTGATGGTCCTCGGCGGGGCGCTGTCGCCGCTCGCCGGATTGGCCATCTGCCTACTGCTGGGGTGCGCGGTCAGCGTCCTGATCATCGTGCTGCGTTCGGCGCCGGCCCCCTCGCAGGCGACACCCGTGACCGTGCGGGGACCGGTGACCTACGCCGGACCGGGCTCTCTGGGCGGCACCAAGTCAGCGCTCGGCTCCCGGCGCTGACCCCCCTCAGATCCCCCGATTCGACGTTTGTACTAACCCGTCTGGCCATCCGGGTTTACTACTGATGGGCATCGGGGTTGTTTTCTGTTGAAAGTCGTCCAGTTCGGTGTAGCCACACGCCACTTTTGCCGATGTAGTCGCCGGGCCGACACGAGGAGGCCGCGCAATGGAAACGGAACCAGACAAGAAGCTCTCCGACCTCAAGGAACGCCTCGATTCAGGCGAGTACTCGGTCGATCCCCGGGCCGTGGCGGACGCGATCCTGCGCCGCTCTCGGGATGCCGCCCTGCTCCGGGCTGCGTTGGCCCAGGCCAATTCGGTGGAGCTCACCGCCGGGTTGAGCGTCGCCCGGCCAGAGGGCGCTCGCGGAGACCGTCAGACCGTGTGCTCGAATCCGGCCAGTCGGCTCGTGGCATCCAGGAAGCTCACTCCGGCCTCTCCCTGGATCACCCGCCCGATCCAGGTGATCCGGAGCGCCGCGTCGGCGTGTGTGACCGCTGCCTCGACCAGCTTGCGCGCGCTGGGCGGCGCGCACGTGCACAGCTCGTAGTCCTCCCCGCCGGTGGCGGCGAGCTCGGCCGGGGCCACTGACAGCTGCCGGCATCCCGCGGCCAGCCCGTCGGACAGGGGCAGGCGGGCGAGCTCCAGCTCGAGCCGGACGCCGCCGGCCCGGCCCAGGTGTCCGGCGTCGGTGGCCAGCCCGTCGGACAGGTCGATCAGCGCCGTGACGCCCGCCTCGGCCAGGGCCCGGCCCACGGCCAGGCGCGGCTCGGGGCGCGCGTAGCGGCCACGCAGCTGCTGTAGAGCCGCCCGCAGCGACTCGACCGGCTCGTCCTCGAGCCGGACCCTTCCCTCCAGCACCGCCAACCCGGCGGCGGAATCGCCCAGCGTCCCCGTGACGCCCACCAGGTCGCCCGGCCGGGCGCCGTCGCGGGTCACGAGGCGGCCTGGATCATCGGTGTGCCCGATCACCGTGACCGACACAGTCAGGGCTGGAGCCCGGGTGATGTCTCCACCGGCGATCGTGCAGCCGGTGCGCTCGGCCAGCGCCTGGGCTGAGCCGATCAGCTCGGCGCACTGAGAGCGCTCCGCACCCTCCGGAAGTCCCAGGGCCAGGTAGGCCTCCCCCCGGTCCAGGCCCATGGCGGCCAGGTCGGACAGAGCCGCAGCCAGCGCCCGGTGCCCGATCTCGGCCCAGCTCAGCTCGGAGCAGCGGAAGTGGACCCCGTCCACCATCGTGTCCACCGACGTGACCGAGTAGGGACCGGCAGCACGCACCACGGCGGCGTCGTCTCCCACCCAGCGGATCACCCGAGCATCCTCAGCCCGCAGCAGCGTGCTGAGATCATCGATCAGCTCGAGCTCGCGCATCGAACTGATCGGAGCGCTTACCGGTGGCGGTAGACGATGCGGGCCCGGTCCAGGTCGTACGGCGAGAGCTCGACGCGCACCCGGTCTCCCGGCAGGATGCGAATGCGGAATCGGCGCATCTTGCCGGCCACGTGGCCGAGCACGACCCGATCCATGTTGTCCAGCTTCACGCGGAACATGGCGTTGGGAAGGGCCTCGACGACCTCTCCCTCCAGCTCGACCTTTTCCTCCTTGGGCATGCGGACGATTCTAGGGGCTAGCGGCCCGGCGGGCCGTTAGCCGCCCAACCGAAAGCACTTAGCCGTGCTTGCCGTGGCCGCCGCCGTTGCCCTTGCCCGGGGACGCCCCACCTGTGGTACCGCCGGCGGCGGGAGGAACCTGGGTGGTCGGAGGCGTCTGCGGCGGCGCAGAGTAGAGCGTCGTGTTTGTGTACGGGTTCACGCTTCCGCCGGTGCCGGTCACGGTGTTGGCCTTGCCGCCCGCCGAGTGGGCTCCGTTGTAAGGCACTCCCTGCCACGGAACGGTGGGAGCCGGGAAGTCGCCGCAGTAGCCGTGTGAGGCGTACTGCATGAAGTCATGCCAGATCGGAGCCGCCAGCGTGCCGCCGAAGCCCGGGCCGAGGCCGTTGACGTCGGTCATGGATGTGGTGGCGTTCGGATAGCCCACCCACACGGCGGTGGACAGCTGCGGCGTGTACCCGACGAACCAGGCGTCGGTGTAGTTGCTGGTCGTGCCGGTCTTGCCAGCCGCCGGACACCCGTAATTGGCGGCGGTGCCGGTTCCGCTCGTGATCACCGTCTTGAGCACCTGATCGGCCGCGTAGGTCTGGCCGTCGGGGAACACCCGCTTGGGCTTCGGCACGTCCAGGTTTTCCACCTTGCCGTTCTGGAAGACCACCTTGTTGATGATGGTGGGCGCGATGTGGGAGCCGCCGTTGGCCAGCGTGGCGTAGGCGTCCGACATCTGCAGAGGCGACACTCCGATCCTGAGGCCGCCGATCGCCTCGGAGGGGTTGCCGAACAGCGGTGAGGTGATGCCCATCTCGTGGGCGATCTTGTCCACCTTGTCCATGCCCACGTCGACCCCCAGCTGGGCGAACACCGTGTTGTCGGAGACGGTCATCGCCTTGGTGATGCTGATCGTGCCCTGGTAGCTCAGCTCGGCCGTATGCACGGAGTAGGTGGGGTAGCCGGGCAGCCAGCCCGGCTGCAGCAACTTGGACGTGTAGTACGTGCTGTTGGGATCGCCGTCGTAGTCGTGGATCATCGTCATCAGCACGAAGGGCTTGAACGACGAGCCTGTCTGGCGCTGTGACTGGGTGGCGTAGTCGAACGTCGTCTGGCCCTTGCCGCTTCCGTACTGGGTCGACTGCGCCATGGCCAGGATGTGACCATCGCTCGGATCGACGGAGACCAGCGCTGCCGCCGGGTCCCCGGGCTGGCCCTCGTGGGCCAGGATCGCCCGGCGCGCCTCGGCCTGGTCGGCCAGGTTGATCGTCGTGTAGATCTTCAGCCCGCCCGCGTGGTAGGCCTTGTAGCCGACCTCCTTGATCAGCTGCTGCCTGACGTAGTCGAACACGTAGGGCTGGCGGTGGGTCTGGTAGGCGGAGTTGGGCTTGACCTGGAGGGGGGAGGCCTTGGCGGCGTTCGCCTGCGCCTGGGTGATGTAGCCCGAGGTGGCCATCGCCTGGAGCACCTGAGCGCGGCGCCCGCGAGCCAGGCGGGGGGCATCGAACGGGTTGTACTCAGAAGGCGCCTGGGGCAGGCCGGCGAGCAGGGCGAACTGAGCCAGGTCGAGCTTCTGCACCGGCTTGTTGAAGAACACCCTCGACGCGGCTCCGACGCCGATGGCGGTCTGGCCGCCCACGGTGCCGTAATCGACATCGTTCAGGTACTGCTCCAGGATCCACTGCCGCGAGTGCTTGGACTGAAGCTCGTTGGCCAGCTTGGCCTGGATGATCTTGTACTTGACGTTGTGGTGGGCCCTGATCTTCGTCGGCAGGTACACGTTGTCGACCAGCTGCATGGTCAGGGTCGAGCCGCCCTGCAGGCCGTTGCCCTGGCCCAGCACGTCCCTGACCCCGGCGCGGAGCAGACCCATGTAGTCAACGCCGCCGTGATGCCAGAAGCGGCGGTCCTCGATCGCCACGGTGGCCCGGCGCAGCATGACGGGCAGCTGGGTGTAGGGCACGGAGGTGCGCAGGATGTCGGAGGTGATGTAGCCCAGGAGCGTGCCGTTGGCGGCATACACCGCTGAGACCTGTCCCGGCACCCTCGGCTTGAGCTGGTTGATGTTGGGTGCCGAATCGGCCGTCGCCACAACCCAGCCGACCAGCCCCATGGCCCCGAGCGCGATGCCGGCCAGGACGATGATCCCGCCCACCAGGGCCGCCCGCTTTACGGGATGTCCACGTTTGCGCTGGCGGCGCCGCTGTCGTTCGCGTCGGCTCATCTAGGAGGTCAGGGCGACTTGGACGGAGGCGGATTGAGGCAGCCTCGGTCGCCCTGCAGTGTATCTACCGGATGTTTCGGCCCGAACGCTTCCCCTCCTGCCGGGCGTCCAATCGTTGCGGTCCTGCTAAGGCGCCCCCGCCGCTCGATGTCGTCTGGAACACTCGCACGCTGTGTCCGTTGCCGCTCGGGCTGTCCTGGCCGATCTCGTGACCTGGCGGTTCATCGCCTGAGCCGGCAGCCTCCGGCCCGCGCCGTCCTGCTGGACGTCCACGGGACGCTCCTGGAACTGGAGCCGCCCGCGCCCGCCCTGCGGGCTCTGATGGACGAGCGCTTCGGTGTCCGCATCAGCTCGGAACAGGCTGAGGCCGCCATCGCTGCCGAGATCCGCTACTACCGCGCCCACCTGCACGAGGGACGCGACGAGCAGAGCGTCGACGAGCTCCGCGTCCGCTGCGCGGAGGTGCTCCGCCAGGCCCTCGCCGCCAAGCACGTCCTCGACGCGATCGGAGCCGACGAGCTCACCCAGATCCTGCTGGCGGCCCTCCAGTTCCGGCCCTACCCCGAGGTTCCGGCGGTCCTGCGAGAGCTCCGGGCGCGCGGCCTGCGCCTCGTGGTGGCAAGCAACTGGGACGCCTCGCTCCCCCATACGCTGGAGGTCCTCGGGCTGCTCGGCGACGTCGACGGCGTCGTCACCTCGGCCGAGTGCTCGGCTCCGAAGCCCGAGCCGCCGGTATTCCGGCGAGCCCTCGAGCTGGCCGGCGTTCCCGCCTCCGAGGCGCTCCATGTCGGCGACAGTCCCGAGGAGGATCTGGCCGGCGCCCGCCGGTCCGGCATCGCGGCCGTGCTGATCGCTCGCGATGGCGGCCCAGCCGTCCCCGGCGCGCGAAGCATCTCCTCGCTGCGCGACCTGCTCGCCCTCCCGGAACTGCGAACGTAACCTCCCACCCGTGCCGCCCGAACCCTCGCCCGAGCGCGCCCATCCGGCGCTGTGGATCGCCCCCGCCGCCCTGGCCCTCGGCCTGGCCGGGGGCGTGTTCAGCTCGCTGTTCATAGAGATCCTCGGCAGCGCGTTCGGATCCCCGCTGGCCCACCCCACCCCGGCGGTCACCCTGACCGCCGACTACTTCTTCGACTTCGCCTTCGTGGCCGCGGCTCTGTGGTTCGCCCTGCTCCAGGGCCGGATGCGGCCGGCCGACTTCGGGTACCGCCGGATCTCCTGGAAGCTCGGCGTGTCGGCCTTCCTGATCGCCGCGATCGGCTACTACGTGGTCACCTCCCTGTACTCCAGCCTGCTCTCCCTGCACGGCACCGACCGCCTGCCCAGCGAGCTCGGGGCCTCGCACAGCACCGCGGCCGCCATCGGAGCGGCGGTGTTCGTGTGCGCGGTGGCGCCGATGGCCGAGGAGTTCTTCTTCCGGGGGTTCCTGTTCGGGGTCCTGCGGCGGTTGCCCATCTCGGTGGCCGGCCGCCAGCTCGGCCCCTGGGTGGCCGCGGTGATCGTCGGCCTGCTGTTCGGGCTGGCCCACACCGGCTCCGCCGCCTCCCAGTACCTCGTGCCGCTCGGCTTCCTCGGGTTCGTCCTGTGTCTCGTCCGCTGGCGGACCGGCTCGCTGTACCCCTGCATGGCGCTGCACTGCGTCAACAACTGCCTGGCCCTCGGCGTCAACCAGCTGAACTGGGGTGCCGGTCTGATCGTCCTGCTCACGGTCGGCTCGCTGGTGGCCATCGCGCTGGTGACGGGACCCCTCTCCCGGGGCTCGCCATCCCCGGCGCCGGCCGGCCAGACCGGCTGATTTCGCCCGCCGTTTCGCATCCCTCCTACCGGACTGATTTACTTTCCTTTAGATGACCCGACGCTCGATCCGGCGGAGGCTTCTCCACGTGGCTCTGCTGGCGAGCGGGGCTCTCCTGTCGGTGCCCGCGGCCGCCCTGGCCGATGCCTCATCCGCCCGGCCCCACGCCACGCTGTCGTTCTCCCGGGTCTTCCACGTGCACGGCCAGGCGGTCTCCGTGCCCGGTCGCTGGTTCCAGCTCACCGCCACCGTCCACCCCTACGTGGCCGGCCAGACCGTGACCCTCAAGGCGTTCCGGCACGGCCACGTGTTCAAGACGGCCACCCTGACCATCCACTCCGCCGACCACGGCAACGCCGGCGCCTTCACCTGGCGCCTCGGGGCCAAGCACCCGGGTCAGGTGACCGTGGTGGCCGATCACAAGGGCAACTCCGCGCTCGGCGCCTTCAAGGCGCAGTCCGGCGTCGACGCCCTCTCCGAGAGCGTTCACTTCGGATCGACCGGCCGGTTCGTGGAGCTCCTCCAGCAGCGCCTGCGCGCCCTGCACGTCTACGTCCCGGAGTCGGGCGTCTATGACCAGCACACCGGCTGGGCGATCGACGCCTACCACCGGATCCTCCGCTGGGGCACGTCGGACATGCCCAGCCCGGGCCTGGTGGCGCAGCTGCTCAACGGGCGTGGCAGCTTCCACGGTCGCTTCCCGCACCAGGGCCGCCATGCCGAAGGCAATTTGTCACTGCAGCTGCTCGCCCTGATCGACGGCGACAAGGTTCAGTGGATCTACCCGATCAGCTCCGGCAAGCCGTCCACGCCGACGATCCTCGGCTCCTACAGGATCTACCGCCGCACCCCCGGGTACCTGCCCGACGGCATGTACTACTCGGACTTCTTCGTCCGCGGCTACGCCATCCACGGCTACAACCCCGCCCCGAACTACGCGGCCAGCCACGGCTGCATGCGCCTGCCGATCATCGACGCGATCTTCGTGTTCCACTGGCTGGCCATGGGCGACTGGGTCGACACCTACCACTAGCCCTTCGGCCGCCGACTTGCCGGTTCGGCGGCCTCACCGGCACGCTTTACCTAGGATGGGATCCCGATGCCCGAACCCCTTGCCCTGCCCCCCCGCGAGCGCCTGCTGGATGCCCTGCGCCGCCACGCGCTGGTGATCGGCGAGGTGACGCTGACCAGCGGCGCCACCGCGCAGTACCTGGTCGACGCCAAACGCGCAATCCTCCTGCGGGACGGCTTCCTCGCCCTGGGTGAACTGGTCGCCGCCCAGGCCGCTGAGTGGGGCGCCACCGCGGTCGGGGGGATGACCATGGGGGCCGACCCGATCGCCTGCGCCGCCCTGGCCGGCGGCGCTGACGTGAAGGCGTTCTTCGTGCGCAAGGAGACCAAGACCCACGGTCTGTCCCGGCGGATCGAGGGGCCGCTGCTGGACGCCTCGGATCGCTGCATGCTCGTCGAGGACGTGGTCACCACCGGCGGTTCCACGGTCCGGGCCCTCCAGGCCCTGCACGAGGAGGGTCATCAGGTCGTCGGCGTGCTCGCCATCTGCGATCGCCTGGCCGGAGGGGCTGAGGCGATCCAGGCGGCGGCGAGTGCGCCGTTCGTGGCGCTGACGACGATCGACGAGGTCTATCCCGACCGCCCGGACCGCTAGGGCCTCGATTGTCGATTTAGGGGGCACAGCGCCCCCTAAATGAACAATCGGTGACCTACAGGGCCCGGCAGGCCGCGGAGCGCTGGTGCACGGGCTGGATGTGCCAGCCGCTGCCCGACTGCGGGTAGGGGGTGACCAGCACGATCGGCTTGTCGCTGGCGACCGCCTTGCTGTAGATGAAGCCGACCGCCGAGACGTTGCGCTGAAACGCCCAGGCCACCGCCGACTGGTACTCCAGGCGCGTGATCGGGGCGCCGCAGCCGCGGAACGCGCCGGCGCCGCCCTTGGCGGCGATCTCCGAGCCGAGCAGGTTGATCGTCCGCGTACGCAGGCGCTGGTGATCCAGGTCACGGTGCTCCCAGCGCGCCTGGGAGACGACGGCCGGAATCACGCTGACCACAAGCGCCACGGCCGCCACCGCCCCGGCGATGCCCACGGGGGCGCGCAGCCGCGGGGGCTCCAGCAGTAACCGGCCGACCCCGATCCCGGCCACCACGGCCAGCAGGCCCGCCGGCTCGAACATGTATCGAGGCACTCCCGGCCAGCCGTGGATCACGAACGCGATCTCGATGATCACCCACAGCGCGATCGCCCCGACGAAAGTGAGGGTCGCCCGGTCCCGTCGCCACGCGGCCAGCGCCACCGAGATGAGCGCCGCGATCTCCAGTCCCCGCGGCATCAGGTGCAGGTACCTGCCGATCGTCCCGAGGATCAGGTCATGGTGCAGCCGGCGGCCCGAGTAGAAGGCGTTGTCGGCCGAGACGAACGGGCTGCGGGAGGTGAGGGCCGGGATCCCGAACCACATCGCGGCGGTGACGATCCAGCCCCCGACCAGGAAGCGCCGCATCGACGGCACGGCCCGCCACGCCCACAGCGTGTAGAGCCCGGTGAACGCCCACACCTCGGGGCGGCCCAGGCCACCCAGCACGCCCAGCGAGAACGCCCAGCGGTGCCGGCGGCACTGGTGAGAGTCGATCGCAGCCAGACACAGCGACACGATCATCGGGTCGGACTGGTCGGAGAGGATGTAATGCCAGTACTGGTTGATCAGATACACGGCCAGCCCGGCCAGCACCGCCACCACCCCGGCGATCCACTGGCGCTCCGGGGTCGGGTCGAGCGTCCGGTAGGTGATCCGGGCGGCGAAGATCACGCCGCTGATCGAGACCGCGACCGAGGTAACCATCCACAGCCACAGCTGGTAGTGGCCGAACAGCGCGTAGGGGACCGTGAACACGAACGGGAGCGGCTTCCAGGAGGGCGCGGCGTTCGTGTCCAGCGCGCCGGCCACCGCCTGGTGGCCCCACACGAGCCACCCGTAGGGATCGAACCCGGGCCGGGTGTTGGCCCAGCGGATGATGGCGAACGCCACCAGTACCACCGCCGCCGTGCCGAACGGCCACGGGTAGCGCCGGATCAGCTCGCGGGGACCCGGGCGCGTCGCGGGATTGGGGTCCGGGTGCCCGCCCGCCGGAGGGGACGGAGTGTCTTCGACGGTCGGCTGGGCCACGAGCAGCCGGGACGGTAGCAACGGCCACGTTAACCCCTGCTTAGCCGGCGACCATGCCCCCGGCAGGAATCGAACCTGCATCCCGCGCTTAGGAGGCGCGTGCTCTATCCATTGAGCTACGAGGGCGGGAGGGCCCCGAGCCTAGCGCCCCGCTTCGCCCTCGTCTGCTTCGCCGCCGTCCGGCTCGGCGACGTCCTCGCCGTCATCCACGTAGAGCGACTCGGAGGCCATCAGGTCACCCCGTTTGCCCCACAGCTTCACGTCGAGGTAGTCGCCGCGGTAGTCATCGGGGGCGATCAGCGTGAAGCGCTCCTCGATCACGTTGCACTGATCGACGGCCAGGTTGGCCAGCTCGCCGGTCACGACGACGCCGCCGGCGATCATCGGGACGCCCCAGACCAGGGTCATCTTGGCCTGCTTGCCCTCCTCGCCGCGCCAGAGGTCGATGACCTCATCGTTCAGATCGAGCTTCCAGTCAGGGTTGCTCTCGGCCACCTCGGAGGTGAAATCCGCCCAGGCGGCGAAATCGCCGGGGCCGCTGGTGCCCCCACCGCCCTCCAGGAACGACACGTAACCGAAGATCTCGAAGCCCTCCTCGGTACGGGCCACGCCGGGAACGTAGGTGCGGCCCGCGTAGCTGCGGTCCGGGAACCACTTGATCTCGCCCGGCCGGCCGATCTCCTCGCCCTCGGTATCGATCTCCGAGCAAGCGGCCAGGAAGCGCTCGCGCAGGGTGTCCGCCCAGCGCCCGTAGGGGAGCGCATCCTGGGGCGGCTCGGCCGCGAAGCTGATCACGAAGCGGTCGGTGGGCGGCATCGCCGCGCCAGCCTACCGACTGGCCGAGCGCACCGCCCTCAGAAGGCCCCGCGCCGCGAAAGGACGGCCGGGAGGGTCTTGAGCAGGATCGAGAGGTCGAGAAACACCGACCACTGCTCCAGATAGAGGAAGTCCAGCCGGACCAGATCGTCGAAGTCGAGCTCGGCCCGCCCCGAGACCTGCCAGAGCCCCGTCACCCCGGGCAGCACCAGGTAGCGCTTCTTGTGCCACTCATCGAGCCGCTCGTAGTCCCGCAGCGGGAGCGGCCTCGGACCGACCAGCGACATCTCGCCCCGGATCACGTTGACCAGCTGCGGCAGCTCGTCCAGAGAGAAGCGACGCAGGAGGCGACCCACCCCGGTCAAGCGCGGGTCGTTGCGGATCTTGAACAGGGCGCCCGATTTCTCGTTCAGCGACTCCAGGTCGGCCTGGACCTGGTCGGAGTGCTCGCGCATCGTGCGGAACTTCAGACACGCGAACGGATGTCCGCCGATCCCGGGCCGGATCGACCGGTAGAGCACGGGTCCCCGAGAGCTGAGCTTGACCGCCACGGCGATGATCGCCAGCAACGGAGCCAGCAGCAGCAGCATCAGGCCGGCCACCACCAGGTCGAAGCTCCGCTTCAGCGCGTAGTCGATCCCTTCGAACACGGGTGGACGCAGACGGAACAGCGGCACGGTCTGGCCGGGCACGAACTCGGCTCGGTCGATCAGGATCTCCATCGTGGACGGGGCCACCTGCACGGTCACGCCCCGGCGGTGACACAGGTCGACCAGCTCCACCGCCTGATCCTGGGGGAAGTCCGGGTCGGCAATGATCACCTCCTGAACGCGCGAGGTGATCAGGATCTGCTTGAGGTCGCCGAGGCTTCCCAGCGACCGCAGTCCGTTGTCGGGGCGTGGCGTGAGCGAGATGTAGCCGACCACATCGACGAAGTGGTCGGCGGGCGAGGCCAGCGCGTGGGCCACCGCTTCGATCTGGTCGCCCGAACCGACCAGCAGGGCCCGGCGCCGGTAGCCGGCTCTGGCCAGCAGCCACCCCGTCACACGCGTGTGCGCGTACCGCAGCGCCGTGATGTACGCGGTGCCGAACACCAGGCTCCCGTAGAAGATGTAGTAGCTGGAGAAGTGCTCTCCGTTGGCCAGCGCAAAGACGAGCGCGATGACCGTCGTCCAGAACAGCGCTGAAGCGATCCGTCCCAGCCCCGGGCGCCGCTGGCGCTCCGCATACAGGTCCGCCCGGGCGAACATCAGGACCGTCACCAGGTAGGCGAACGCGATCCACTGGGTCGCCTCGTTCCACGCCAGCGCCAGGCTGGGATGACCCTTGAGGGCGATCTTGAGCCACAGAGCGGTGGTCAGCGCGCCGACCACACCCACGTAATCGAGGGCCAGCAGCGAGATCACGCGAGCCACCCGGCGCAGAGTCTCCAACCGGAGGATCAGCGACAGGACGGGAGGCCGCTTGGCCCGCACGTCTCGCGCGGGCTCGGGAGCCAGCGAGATCTGGGGGGGCGGGGCCTCCTCGCCCGCCGGGGCAGCCTCTGTCGGAATCATGCTCATCGCGCCTGCAGGGGTTCGCGACACTCAAACGTACCTGGACCCCTGAAGTTACGATCAAACCACGTCCGGGGGACGATGGCGAGTTCGGACAAACCTCCGGCCGTCGAGGCTCTACCGCGGCACGCCGACCAGGGCGTCGCGGCCGGACTGCGAGATGGTCCTCTCCAGGCCGTCGCGCAGCTCCACCTCTGGCTCCCAGCCCAGGATCTCCCGAGCCAGGGTGATGTCGGGCTGGCGCACCTTGGGATCGTCGGTCGGCAGCGCCTCGTAGATGATCTCCGAGGACGCGCCCGTCACATCGATGACCGCTTCGGCCAGCTCCAGGAGCGTGAACTCGTTCGGGTTGCCGATGTTCACCGGCTCGTGGTAGCCCGACTCGGCCAGCTTGATGATGCCTCGGACGAGGTCGTCGACGTAGCAGAACGAGCGCGTCTGGGAACCGTCTCCGAACACCGTGATGGGCCGGTTCTGCAGCGCCTGGCGCAGGAATGTGGGTATTGCTCGGCCGTCGTGGGCGCGCATGCGGGGTCCGTACGTGTTGAAGATGCGCACGATCGCCGTGTCCACGCCCTGCTGGCGGTGGTAGGCCATGGTCAGCGCTTCGGCGTAGCGCTTGGCCTCGTCGTAGACGCCTCTGGGCCCGATCGGGTTGACGTGGCCCCAGTAGGTCTCGGGCTGCGGGTGCTGCTCCGGATCTCCGTACACCTCGCTGGTGGAGGCGGTCAGGAACCGCGCGCGGTGCTTCTTGGCCAGTCCGAGCGTGTGGTGAGTCCCGTATGAGCCGACCTTGAGCGTGTGCAGCGGGAGGCGCAGGTAGTCGATCGGGGAGGCCGGCGAGGCGAAGTGGTAGACGAAGTCGATCGGCTCGTCGATGAAGTACGGCTCGATGATGTCCAGGTTCAGGTAGGCGAAGTCATCGCTGCGGATGTGGGCGATGTTCGACAGCGACCCGGTCTCCAGGTTGTCCACGCAGATCACGCGATTCCCCCGGCCCAGGAGTTCCTCGCACAGATGGGAGCCGAGGAAGCCGGCGCCCCCGGTGACCAGACAGGTGGGCATCGCCCGGCAATCTATCGGGCCGGGCGCTCAGCTTCTCTACCGGGCGTGGACCCGGCCACCCATTCGCCCTCCTGGCGCTTCCAGATCGGCGCCAGCCGCTTGACCTCATCGATGATCTGCCGCGCGCCGGCAAACGCCTCCCCCCGGTGGGGGGCCGAGGCGGCCACGATCACCGAGGCCTCGGACAGGGGCACCCGGCCCACCCGATGCTCGACGGCGGCCGCGCACAGCCCGTGCTCCGCGACCGCGGCCTGGACGATCGCCACCAACTGGCGCTCGGCCATCTCCGTGTAGGCCTCGTAGTCGAGCGCCGGCACCTCGCGCGTGACCCCCATGAAAGTGACCACTGCTCCGGCCCGAGGATCGCGCACCAGCTCCTGGAGCTGGTCGGCCGAGAGGGAATGGCTCACCACCCGGGCGTGAACGGCGGCCACGGCCCCGCCGGACACCGGTGGAATCAGCGCCAGCTCGTCGTCGGGGTGCAGGACGGCCTGCTCGTCGGCGTAGTCGAGGTTGACCGCCATCACCACCGGGAGGTCCTGGATCAGCCAGCTGACCTGGGCCAGGGCGTCGCGCACACGGGCGCCCGTTGGGAGCTCCAGCGAGATGGCGTCTGTGCCCGCCCGCTCCCGCAGCCCGGCGAAAAGCTTCACGCGCACGTGCATGGTGGAAAGGCTAGACCCAGGCTGGCCCGCTGGCCGGGTGGCCTTCTCCAACTGGCGCTGGACAGCCCGACCGGCCGGGTGGATGATTCGGCAGGAGCATCGCCTTCCGGCGCGAAATTGCATCAGTTCGCACAACCTCGCCGGCTCTGTGGTTAGGATGCCGCCCGGCAGTCGTCTTTCCCCGTCGTTCAGCTAAGAGGAGAGTTCATGGCAACATCCACCCCCGCTGTAGCTCCCGCTGGTCCTGATCTCGGGTCGGACGGGCTTGATCGTGGAGTGGGCTTCCTAGGGCTTCTGTGGTCCTCGGAGACCTCGATCATCGGCTCCGGCTGGCTGTTCGGCGCCCTCGGGGCAGCTGTCATCGCCGGACCCGCGGCGATCATCGGCTGGGTCCTCGGCTCGGTGATCATCCTGCTGCTGGCTCTGGTGCACGCGGAGCTGGGTGGCCTGTTCCCGGTTAGTGGCGGCACCAGCCGGTTCCCCCACTACGCGTTCGGCAGCTTCGCCGGCGCCACCTTCGGGTGGGCCTCCTACCTCCAGGCGGCCAGCGTGGCGCCGATCGAGGTTCTGGCGGCCGTCCAGTATCTGTCCACCGCCCACTGGGCGCGGAACTTCTACGTGGCGCACACCGGTAGCGGCGGAACCCTGCACGGTTGGGGCTATGTCGCCGCTGCGATTCTGCTGATCTTCTTCGTGGTGGTGAACATCCTCGGCGTCCGGTACTTCGCCAGGATCAACAACGCGATCACCTCCTGGAAGGTGGCGATTCCGATCATCACCATCCTGGTCCTGCTGATCGGTCACTTCCACGGTTCGAACTTCAACCACTTCTTCCCCACCCACAGCGCCTTCAAGGCGATCCTCCTGACGCTGCCGGCGGGCATCATCTTCTCGCTGCTGGGCTTCGAACAGGCGGTCCAGCTGGGAGGCGAGTCGGCCAATCCCGGGAAGGATCTGCCCCGGGCCGTGATCCTGTCAATGCTGATCGGCGCGGTCATCTACGTCCTCATCCAGGTCGCGTTCATCGGCGCGATGAAGCCGAGCGTGCTGGCCGCGAATGGTGGGTGGCTTGGCCTCGGTACCAGTACGAGCCCGATCGCGGGAAAGCTGGCCGCGGGGCCGTTCTTCACCCTGGTGAGCATCGCCGGGATCTCCTGGCTGGCGACGGTGCTGAGGATTGATGCGGTCGTCTCGCCGGCCGGCACCGGCCTCATGTATGAGACGTCCTCGGCCCGCCTGTCCTTCGGCCTTAGCCGCAACGGCTACGTCCCGACCGCGTTCGAGAGGGTCAACGCGGCCAAGGTGCCGGTGTTCGGCGTGATCGTCGCCACCGTGATCGGTGCTCTGTTCCTGCTGCCGTTCCCGAGCTGGTCAAAGCTGGTCGGGATCGTGACCAGCGCCTCGGTGTTCATGTATGCGGGGGCGCCGGTCTCCCTGGGCGCGCTGCGGGTGCGCAAGCCGAGCTACCCGCGCGCCTACCGGCTGCCCGCGGCGTCGATCATCTCGCCGCTGGCCTTCGTCGGCGCCGGATGGGTGATCCTGTTCTCCGGCTGGCAGACCTACAGCACGCTGATCGTGGCGCTGCTGATCGGATACGGCCTGATCTGGCTGTCCTACCTGACCAAGGCCAACCCCAACGCCCCCAGGATGGACTGGCAGGCCGCCCCGTGGATCATCACGTGGATCGTCGGCATGGGGATCATCATCTACCTCGGCGCGTTCGGCCCGGGCGGGATCATCGGCGGCGTCGGGATCTTCAAGAACGTCCTCGATCAGGGGGGCACCGACACCATCGGACTCGCGGGCTGCATCATCGCCTCCGCCCTGTTCAGCCTGATCATCTACGCCTGGGCGGTCCGGACGGCTCTCCCCGAGCAGAAGATCGACGAGTACGTGCGCGACGTGTATCCGCCGCCGGTCATGGAGTAGGAGTAAAGGTCTGGCCCGGGGCTGGGGAACTCAAAGTCCCCAGCCCCGGCAGCTTCGGCTCGCGGTTCTCGGGCCGGGGGTAACCTCTCGGGCCCCATGGAAGAGACCGAGCACCGCACCATCGCCCCGATCGTCGGGCCCGACGATCCCCGCCGGTTCACTGACTCCGGCATCGAGATCCGGCCCGAGTACACGGACGCGGACCTCCCGGAGAACCTGACCGAGGAGCTCGGGGAGCCCGGCGCCTACCCGTTCACGCGCGGGATCCATCCCGACATGTACCGCCGGCAGCTGTGGACGATGCGCCAGTACGCCGGCTACGCGTCGGCCAAGGAATCGAACGAGCGCTACCACTACCTGCTGGAGCACGGCTCGACCGGCCTGTCGATGGCCTTCGACCTGCCCACGCAGCTGGGGCTGGACTCCGACGACCCGCGCTGCCTGGGCGAGGTGGGCCGCACCGGGGTGGCGATCGACACGATCGACGACATGCGCACCGCGTTCGATGGCATCCCTCTGGATCACGTATCGACGTCGATGACGATCAACGCGCCGGCCAGCGTGCTCCTGCTGCTCTACGAGCTGGTGGGTGAGGAGCAGGGCGTCGCGCCGGAGAAGCTGCGCGGCACCACCCAGAACGACATCCTCAAGGAGTACATCGCGCGGGGGAACTTCATCTACCCGCCGGAGGGTGCGATCCGTCTCACCACGGACCTGTTCTCGTACTGCAACGAGCGGATCCCCAAGTGGAACACGATTTCGATCAGCGGCTACCACTTCCGGGAGAAGGGCTGCTCGGCGGTGCAGGAGGTCGCCTTCACCCTGGCCAACGGGACCGCCTACGTGCAGGCGGCGCTCGACGCCGGGATGGAGATCGACCGCTTTGGCCCCCGGCTGGCCTTCTTCTTCAACGGCCATAACAACGTCTTCCAGGAGGTGGCCAAGTTCCGCGCCGCCCGGCGCATGTGGGCGCGGATCATGCGCGAGCGGTTCGGCGCTCAGGACGAGCGCTCGTGGCGGCTGCGCTTCCACACCCAGACCGGCGGGGTGACGCTGACCGCGCAGCAGCCGGAGAACAACATCGTGCGCGTGGCGCTCCAGGGCTTTGCCGCCGTATGCGGGGGCACGCAGTCGCTGCACACCAACGGCTTCGATGAGGCGCTGGCGCTGCCCACCGAGCGGGCCGCCCGGATCGCGCTGCGCACTCAGCAGATCATCGGCTACGAGTCGGGCGCCGCCGACAGCGTGGATCCGTTCGCCGGGTCCTACTTCGTCGAGGCGCTGACCGACGAGATCGAGAGCCGGGCCCAGTGGCTGATCGACAAGGTCGACGAGCTGGGCGGCTCGGTGCAGGCGATCGACTTCATGAAAAACGAAATTGAGGAGTCAGCGTTCGGCTACCACGAGCGCTACCGCACCGGCCAGGATGTGGTCGTCGGCGTCAACAAGTTCGTCACCGAGTCGGCCGAAGTGCCGGACATCCTGCGCGTCGATCCCGAGTCCGAGGCCCAGCAGCTGGAGCGGCTGAAGGCGTTCAAAGCGGATCGCGATGGTGAGCTGGTGGCCCGACGCCTGGAGGAGATTCGCGAACAGGCCCGAGGGGATGGCAACATGCTCCCGGTTCTGCGCCAGGCGCTCAAGGACCGCTGCTCGATGGGCGAGGTGTGCGGCGCCATGCGCGACGTGTTCGGGGACTACCGGCCGTCCTCCTGAGCGCCTGCGCGAGACGGGGTCGACGCGCCCGCCGGAACGCTGATCGTCGGCAACTTCATGTCCGAGTCGCTCGAGGCGGTCCGTCTCCACGGCCTGTGAGAGAGCTCCGCTATTCGGATCTTGGCTCTGGGGAGGTTCGGGGGCGGGCGCTCGCCTGCGAGGGGAGGAGTCACCCGGAGGTGGGCGAAACCTCATGGCAATGACTCAGCACGAGGTAGCCCGAACCCTGGTCAAGTCCGCCCCGGAGCTCTGGGAGGTGTGCAGCGATCCGGATTCCCTGAGCCGCCATCTGCGCGACTTCGGAGAGATCCGGATAACTCGAGTCGAGCCCGAGACCACCGTCGCCTGGGAGGGCGAGCGCGCGAGCGGCACGGTGCGGATCGAGCCCTCAGGCTGGGGAACCCGGGTGATTCTGACCGCGACGGCGGTCGCCGCGCCGGAGCCGGTTATGGAGCCGGAACCGGTGTTAGAGCCGGAACCTGTGTTAGAGCCGGAACCGGTTGAGGAGGAGCCGGCGCCGGCAGCGGACCCGCTGCTGGAGCTGGACCCGCAGCTGGAGCCGGACCCGCCACTCGAGCCCGGCTCGTCGTCCGAGCCTCAGTCGGAGCCCACGGCGACGCCGCGGCCCGGGTTCTTCCGGCGCTTAGGAGGATTGCTATTCAGGTCGTTCGTGACACCGGTCGATGTGCCCGAGGAGGCTTTCGGGCCGCCTCCCGTGGCCGAGCCGGCTCTCACCGAAGCCGAGCCGGAGTCTGATCCGGCGCCCGTTACACCGGCTGAGCCCGAGGTCGAACCCGAGCTCCAGCCCAAGCTCGCGCCCGTTGCCGTCACCGCTCCTGTCGAGCCCGTGCGATCCGAACCCGGTCTCGATCCGGGGAAGGTCCTGGCCGGCGTTCTGGACCGGCTGGGCAGCGATCATCACCGACCCTTCTCACGCGGCTGATCCCGGGTTCTCCGACGAACCCTTAGACTCGCGCCCCGAATGCGCGAGAAGGCTCCGGAGACCTATGAGGAGAAGCTGTCTCAGCTCCAGGAGCTGAAGCATGACGCCATTCACGCCGGCTCTGAGGCCGCGGTCGAGAAGCAGCACGCCCGGCACAAGTACACGGCTCGCGAGCGGATCGAGAAACTCCTCGATTCAGGGTCCTTCCAGGAGCTGGACACCTTCGTCCGCCACCGGACGCACGAGTTCGACATGCAGAAGAACCGGCCCTACGGCGATGCTGTGGTGACAGGCCACGGGACGATCGACGGTCGCCGCGTGTGCGTGTTCAGCCAGGACTTCACGGTGATCGGCGGCTCGCTGGGCGAGGTGATGGGCGAGAAGATGTGCAAGATCATGGATCTGGCCGAGAAGATCGGCTGCCCGGTGATCGGTCTCAACGACTCCGGCGGTGCCCGGATCCAGGAGGGCGTCGTCTCTCTAGGCGCCTACGGGGACGTGTTCCTGCGCAACGTCCGCAGCTCAGGCGTGATCCCCCAGATCAGCGCGATCATGGGCCCGTGCGCCGGGGGGGCCGTCTACTCGCCGGCGATCACCGACTTCATCTTCATGGTGAAGGAGACCTCGCACATGTTCATCACCGGCCCCGATGTGATCAAGACGGTCACCGGCGAGGAGGTGGGCTTCGAGGAGCTGGGGGGTGCGATGAGCCATGCCAGCAAGTCCGGCGTGGCGCACTTCGCCTCAGACGACGAGGATGCCTGCCTGGAGGACATCCGCTACCTGCTCTCGTTCCTCCCCCAGAACAATCTGGAGAGTCCGCCGCGGGTACAGCCGAGCGACGATCCGGGCCGGATGGACGAGGAGCTCGACCACGTCGTCCCGGATAACCCCAACAAGCCCTACGACATGCGGGACGTGATCCGTTACGTGGTCGATGATGGGGAGTTCTTCGAGGTCCACGAGCACTACGCGCGCAACATCGTGTGCGGCTTCTCGCGACTGGATGGGTTCGCGATCGGGGTCGTCGGCAACCAGCCGGCGCAGCTGGCCGGCGTGCTGGACATCGATTCCTCCGAGAAGGCAGCCCGATTCATCCGCTTCTGCGACGCCTTCAACATCCCGATCCTCACGTTCTGCGACGTCCCGGGCTTTCTGCCCGGCACCAACCAGGAGTGGCGGGGGATCATCCGCCGCGGCGCCAAGCTCCTGTACGCCTACGCCGACGCCACGGTGCCGAAGATCACGGTGATCACCCGCAAGGCCTACGGCGGCGCCTACGACGTGATGGGGTCAAAGCACCTGGCCGCCGACATGAACTTCGCCTGGCCCACCGCCGAGGTCGCGGTGATGGGACCCGAGGGCGCGGTCAACATCATCTACCGGCGGGACATCGCCGCCTCGCCCACGCCGGACACCCGCCGGGAGAAGCTGATCACCGACTACAAGGCGCATTTCGCGAACCCGTATGCGGCGGCTGAACGCGGGTATCTGGACGACGTGATCGTCCCCCACGAGACACGCCCGAAGGTCATCACGGCGCTGCACACGCTGCAGACGAAGCGCCAGCCGGGACCCCGGCGCAAGCACGGCAACATCCCGCTCTAGAGGCACGGGCATGGCCACTTCACAGACGGCCCGGGTCGGCCGCCGGATCGATCGTTGGTTCGAGATCACCGCCCGCGGGTCGGACTACCGGGCCGAGATCCTCGGCGGCGTCACCACGTTCCTGACGCTGGTCTACATCGTGTTCGTCAACCCCGCGATCCTCAGCGGCACTGCAGACATGCATGGCGTCCGGCTCGGATTCGACCAGGTGCTGGCGGTGACGGCCCTGGCCGGCGGCGTGCTCACGATCGCGATGGGGGTTTTCGGTCGCTACCCGTTCGCTCTGGCCTCGGGCCTGGGGCTGAACGCGTTTGCCGTCGCCCAGGTGGCCACCCACAAGATCAGCTGGCCGTCGATGATGGGCATCTTCGTGATCGACGGCGCGGTGATCGTCGTGCTGGTCGTGGTGGGCCTGCGCGAGAAGATCATCGATTCCATCCCCTATGACCTGAAGCTGGCCATCGGGATCGGGATCGGCGCCTTCATCACGATCGTCGGGCTCAAGAACGCCGGCTTCATCGTGTCCGGAGGCGAGCTGGGGGCCATCGGTCACCTCGGCACGTGGAAGATGCTGGTGTTCGTCCTCGGGCTGCTGGTCACCTGGACACTGCATTCGCGGGGTGTGAAGGGGGCACTGCTGTTCGGGATCGTCGGGGCCACCGTTCTCGCGACCGTGATCAACGTGATCGACGGCTACCACATCTGGACCGACGGGACGGCGCGGCTGCCTCAGGGCGCCTGGCTCACCACGCCCGACCTCGGACTGGCCAATGGCCACCACTTCAGCTTCCACTTCGGGTCCCTCGGGGTCGGCGCGGTGGCTGTGGTCCTGGCGGTGGTCATGTCCGATTTGTTCGACAACGTCGGCACGTCGATCAGCGTCGGGCGGAACGCCGGGCTGCTCGACTCCGAGGGCCGGCTGCCGCGGATCCGCACCGCCCTGGCGATCGACGGCCTGGCCGCCGCTGTGGGTGGCATCGTGTCGGCATCCTCCAACACCACGTTCATCGAGAGCAACGCGGGCGTCACGGCGGGAGCGCGTACCGGGCTGGCCTCCGTCGTGACCGGCGTGCTGCTCCTGCTCTGCATGTTCATCTCGCCGATCGCCGGGATCATCCCGACCGAGGCCACCGCGCAGGCGCTGGTGATCGTAGGCGTGATGATGTTCTCCCTGGTTCGGGATCTGCGCTGGAACAACACCTCGCCGCTGGCCACGTTCGCCACGATCATCGTGATGCCGGTGACCTACAGCATCGCCAACGGGGTGGGCGTCGGGATCATCCTTCACACCGGATCCGAGCTCCTCCACGGCCGCCGGGTCAGCCCGCTGCTGGTCATCTTCAGCGGTTTCTTCATCTGGTACTTCCTGCACGGCGCGGTATAGGCGCTCTTAGTCATCGCTTACGCCGGAATCGAGACTCCTCGAGCGACGAAGGGTTGTGACTGAAGGATCGCCGGGTCACTGCCGATACAAGCTGTGGCTAAGCGGGGGTTCTGGCCAAATCTGCAGTGCTCTGCCGCCGATAATCTGGAGCGCGCTTTGAATCGTCGTCCGAAGCTACTCACCATCGCCCCCGGCGCCTCTCCCGAGGAAGCCGCGGCGGTGGCTGCAGCTTTGGAGCAGTTCATGCGGCAGACGATGCCCATCGTCGTTCCCGAACCTCCCGCGCCCAATCCCTGGACGCAGGCGGCACGGCACGAAGGCGTGTCCCGTCAGCCCGAACTGCCGCTGCCTTGGGTCTGAACCCTCTCCCCGCTCCCCGTCGTTCGTTCAGTGGCACGCTCCTGCTCGCCGGGGCGACGGCGCTCGTGCTCCTGATCCTGCCGGCGGCTGCCCTGGCAGCCGGCTCTCGCCGGGTCGGCAACAAGCCCTCCCTGCCGTCCGGTGCCCAGGCGGTGGGCGCGCTTGCTCAGAGCACCCCGCTGACGGTCACGGTCACTCTGCAGCCTCGCGACCCCGCGGCGCTGGCCGCCTACGCCCAGGAGGTTGCCACCCCGGGATCCAGCGTCTACCACCACTACCTGTCGGTGGACGAGTTTGCCGCGCGCTTCGGCCCGACGCCGACGCAGATCGCCGCGGCCCAGCAGTCGCTCCGCGCCCAGGGGTTGGCCTCGGGGCGGCTGGCCGCCGACGGCCTGTCCTTCTCGGTGTCCGCGGCCGCGGGGCGCGTAGCGGATGCCTTCAAGACGAAGTTCGAGCGCTACCACCTGCGCGACGGGCGCACCGCCTTCGCCAACACGAGCGCGCCGCAGGTGAGCGGCAGCGGAGCGCCCGTGATCCAGAGCGTTATTGGGCTCAACAACCTGGCTGTGGAGAAGCCCCAGGGCCTGGTTGCGCACAACAGTCGAGTCAATTCGAGTTTGCCGCGGACCAGCGGTGCCTCAGCCGTAAGGGCCTGCTCGTCGGCCGTCGACAGCGGGGGATACACCGCGAGCCAGATCGCCTCGGCCTACGGCTTCAACGGTCTCTACAACTCCGGCGACACCGGCTCCGGGACCACCGTTGCGCTGTACGAGCTCGCGCCGTACCTCAGTGCCGACATCAGCGCATATCAGTCGTGCTACGGGACGAGCGCCAGCGTTACCCAAACGAATGTGGATGGTGGTGTCAGCTGCCCGAGCAAGAACCGCGATCCCAACTGCGAATTGGAGGCCGTACTCGACATCGAGGACGTGATCGGGCTGGCGCCGAACTCGAACATCCGTGTCTATGAGGGGCCGAACTCCGATCAGGGTGCCTACGACACGTACGCCGCGATCGTCAGTGAAGACGTCGCCAAGGTGATCTCGACCTCATGGGGAGTCTGTGAGAGCCAGGCCGCATCGGCGTCGGTGGGAACCCCGGGGGCCGAGAACACGCTATTCGAGGAGGCGGCCACTCAGGGCCAGTCGGTGTTCGCCGCAACGGGCGACAACGGCACTCAGGACTGCACGGACTCCAGTGGCAACCCGGCCGGTGGTCGCGCGGTAGATGATCCTGCCAGCCAGCCCTACGTGACCGGCGTCGGTGGGACCAGCCTGAACTTGGCCGTCTCGCCCTTTGACGAGACCGTCTGGAACGACGGCAGCGGCGGTGGTTCCGGCGGCGGCGGCGTCTCCACAATATGGTCGCGCCCCAGCTACCAGTCGGGGTTCGGGCTGGGCCAGTCCTCGATCACCTGCGGTTCCGCGGGCTTCACATGCCGGGAGGTCCCGGATGTGTCGGCCAACGCCGATCCCAACACGGGCTACGCCATCTACTTCGGTGGCTGGATCCCCGTCGGCGGCACCAGCGCGGCGGCTCCGACCTGGGCCTCGCTCACCGCGCTGGCCGACGCATCCTCGGCCTGCACGACTCCAGTGGGCTTTGCCAACCCCGGGCTCTACGGCGCTGCGCGCGAGGCCTACGGCTCCGATTTCAACGATGTGAGGTCAGGCAACAACAGCTACGACGGGGTCACCGGCTACGCGGCCGGAACCGGCTACGACATGGCCTCCGGCCTGGGCAGCCCGAAGGGCACGGCGCTGGCGGCAGCGCTGTGTGGCTCGGTCGGTGACTCGGTCGCTCTGACGAGCTCGCCCAAGAGCCGGACGTCGACCGCCGGCCGGGGGATCACCCCCGTGACCATCTCGGCGACCAGCCGTCACGGCGCCAATCCGATCACCTACTCAGCCTCCGGCCTGCCCAGCGGGCTGTCGATCAACCCGTCCTCAGGCCAGGTGAGCGGTACGCCCAGGAAGCCCGGCAGGTACTTCGTGACGCTGAGGGCTGTGGACCACGACGGGATGATCGCCACCGATGCGTTGACCTGGACGGTCAGGGCGCCGGCGGTGAAGCTCAAGGCGCTGTCCAGGAAGACCACGCGGGTGAAGAGCTCGGTGCGGATCGCGCTGCACGCCACCGACAGCGTCGGGGCCGCGCTCACCTACAAGGCCAGCAAGCTGCCGCCCGGGCTGCGCATCAACCACCAGACCGGCGTCATCTCCGGAAAGCCGACACGCAAGGTGAATCGCAAGGTGATCGTCCGAGCTGTGGACGCTTACGGCGGCTCGGCCAAGCGGCACTTCACGCTCGTCGTCAAGCCTCGCGGCTGAGCCCGACTGGCGTCCCTTACGCGCGCACCGGTCGGATCCGCAGGGCCATAACGTCCATCACGTCCCGCCCCCGGGGGCGGCGAGCGACGAAAGCGACCGTATACAGCCACAACGTCCCCAACCCCTCGGCGAAGACGGGGGTGTGCGAGGTTATGGCCGTCAAGTTCCGGTGCATCGCATCCGGCCGGCAGTGCCTCTCGCCAGTCGTCCCCGGGAGCTCCAACAGCAAAATAGGTAAACCCCGACCCGGTTTTGATATTTTTGCTGGTCCGAGTCCCTTCCCGCAACCGCGAGAGATCCCCATGGAACCTGCTTCGCTGGACAGCCAGACAACCAGCCGTGCCGACGCCTCGCCCTCGATCTACGCCCGCGAGGGCTCGCGGGACAATCCGGAGGTTCTGGAGAACGTTCCCGGGCACGTGATCCCGATCATCGCCCGGGAGTTCGACGACTTCGACACGGAGTCGACCCGCTATCTGGACGGGAAGCTGGTGGAGGAGGACTTCATCAAGTTCCGCCTCAAGCAGGGCGTCTACGGACAGCGCCAGCCGGATGTCCAGATGGTGCGCGTGAAGCTGCCGTTCGGCGGCGTCACGCCGGATCAACTCGACGCGTTCGCGGCCGCGATCGAGCAGTACGTGCCACTGCGCAAGGGTCACATCACCACCCGCCAGAACATCCAGATGCACCACATACCGCTGGACGATGCCGCCCAGCTGATCCGGGATCTGGGCGACGCCGGCCTATCCAGCCGCGAGGGGTGCGGCAACACGATGCGCAACGTGACCGGCGATCCCCGCGCGGGCGTGCTGCCGGGCGAGGAGTTCGACATCACTCCGTACGCCGGGGCCTACGTGCGCTACTTCGTGCGCCATCCGACGACTCAGGCCATGCCCCGCAAGGTAAAGACAGCCTTCTCGGCCACCGATCAGGACAACGCCATCACCCGGATCCACGACATGGCCTTCGTTCCCCGGGTTCGGGACGGCGTGCGCGGCGTGGAGATTCGCGTGGGCGGCGGGACGTCGATCATGCCCCGCCTGGCGCCCACGTTGTACGAGTTCGTCGAGCTCGACAACGGCGACTACCTGAAGATCACCGAGGCCTGCATGCGGATCTTCGACCGCCAGGACTTCCTGCGGGTCAACCGCGCCCGGGCGCGGATCAAGGTGCTGATCGACAAGATCGGGATCGACGCGTTCCGCGAGCAGGTGGAGGAGGAGCTCCGGGGCGACTGGGTGGACGAACGGGACTTCTCCCTGGACGGGATCCTGTTCGAGCAGGACGAGCAGGGCAACGCCCCGGCGCGCCCGAGCGACCATGGTTCTCCGAATGGAGATCTGACGGATTTTTCGCGTTTCCAGGCAACCAACGTGGATCGCCAGCGACAGGAAGGTTTCGTCACTGTCGAGGTAAAGGTCCGTCGGGGCGACCTGACGCCCGAGCAGCTGCGGGGCCTGGGCGAGATCATGCGCGAGTTCACCGGCGGCGCCGCCCGGACCACGGTCCACCAGAACCTGGTGCTCCGCTGGGTGCGTGAGGAGTCGGTCTACGACGTATGGCGGGCGCTCCAGCAGCTCGAGCTGGGTGACGCCGGGGCGGACGAGATCACCGACGTGGTCTCCTGCCCGGGCACCGACTCCTGCAAGCTGGGGATCACCAGCTCGATGGGCCTCAATCAGGCGATCCAGGACCGGCTGCAGGACATGCAGATCGATGACGAGCTGACCCGGCGGATCCATGTGAAGATGAGCGGCTGCCCCAACGGCTGCGGTCAGCACCACATCGCCGACATCGGCTTCTACGGAGCCTCGATCAAGGTGGGCGAGCGCACGATCCCGGCCTACATCCCGCA
Source organism: uncultured Solirubrobacterales bacterium (assembly GCA_963718545.1). GTDB lineage: Bacteria > Actinomycetota > Thermoleophilia > Solirubrobacterales > Solirubrobacteraceae > Palsa-465. Next base: position 44,538 of record CAVQZO010000003.1, read on the forward strand.
CGTGGGCGGAACCTACGAGGGTGGCGACGTCCAGTACGGGACGCGGCTGAAGACGCGCCTTCCGGCCAAGCGCGTCCCCGAGGCTCTGGAGCGCTGGCTGCGCTACTACGAATCAGACCGCCAGGCCGGCGAGACGTTCAAGCTGTTCGCCGACCGCGTGGGCCCGGCCGAGTTCGAGCAGCGGGTCAAGGATCTGTCGATGCCGGCGGAGTTCAACCTGGAGAACATCAACGTGTTCATCGACTGGACCAAGAACGCCCCGTTCCAGGTGATCCGCGGCGAGGGAGAGTGCGCGGTCTGAGGTTCTCGGCGAACCCGGCGGCTACGCTTACATCCAGTGAGTGCGACGATCCCTGATCTCGAATCGGCCTCGGCCGAGCAGGTGCTCGCCTACGCCGTCGAGCACTTCCACCCGCGCCTGAAGACCGCCTGCTCCTTCCAGAAGGAGGAGACGGTGCTGGCCCACATGCTCAGCGAGATCGAGCCTTCGGCGAACCTGTTCACGATCGACACCGGAGTGCTCTTTCCGGAGACGCTCGAGACCTGGAAGCGCTTCGAGGAGCGCTTCAAGCTGCCCATCGAGGTGATCGACGCCAGCAGTCCGGGTACCCCCTGGACCCAGGAGAACTGCTGCGGCGCAGCGAAAGTGGCAGGACTGGAGGAGGCGCTCGAAGGCGTGGAAGCGTGGATCACCGGCATCCGGCGCGAGCAGGGCCCGACCCGGGCGGCCGCGCCCAAGCTCGAGCGAGACGAGCGCCGGGACATCCTGAAGTTCAACCCGCTGGCCGACTGGACCGAGAAGGACGTCTGGACCTACATCTTCAAGCACGACTTGCCCTACCATCCGCTGCACGACCAGGGCTATGCCTCGATCGGCTGCGCTCCCTGCACGCTGCCGGGGTCGGGCCGCGAGGGCCGCTGGTCAGGCGAGGACAAGACCGAGTGCGGCCTGCACGTCTGAGCTGAGACCGGCCGCGTCGTCCCGGAGTACAGCCCCCTAGACCGTTCGCCATGAGTTACGAGCTTTCCCATCTCCAGAGCCTCGAGGCCGAGTCCATCTTCATCATGCGCGAGGTGGCCGCTGAGTTCGAGCGGCCTGTCCTGCTGTTCAGCGGCGGCAAGGATTCGATCATCCTGCTGCGACTGGCCGAGAAGGCGTTTCGCCCGGGGAAGTTCCCGTTCCCGATCATGCATGTGGACACCGGCCACAACTTCCCGGAGGTGATCGAGTTCCGCGACCGGATCATCTCGCAGCTGGGCGAGCGCCTGATCGTGGCCAGCGTGCAGGACTCGATCGACGCCGGCCGCGTCCGCGAGGAAACCGGACCGCGGGCCTCGCGGAACCGGCTCCAGACCACGACGCTGCTCGACGCGATCGCGGAGCACAACTTCGACGCGGCGTTCGGCGGCGCGCGGCGTGACGAGGAGCGCGCTCGAGCCAAGGAGCGCGTGTTCTCGTTCCGGGATGACTTCGGCCAATGGGATCCCAAGAACCAGCGGCCGGAGCTCTGGGCCCTGTACAACGCCCGCATCCGCAAGGGCGAGCATGTGCGCGTCTTCCCGATCTCCAACTGGACCGAGCTGGACGTCTGGCAGTACATCGCTGAGGAGAAGCTCGAGGTCCCGTCCATCTATTACGCACACACCCGGGATGTGTTCGAGCGCGACGGGATGCTGTACGCGGCCAACCAGTTCGTGGAGCTGATGGACGGGGAGTCGCCATTCGAGGCTTCCGTCCGCTACCGGACGGTCGGAGACATGACCTGCACCGGGGCGGTGCGCTCGACCGCCGCGACGCTGACCGAGGTGGTCACCGAGATCGCGGCCACGCGCATCACCGAGCGCGGCGAGACCCGCGCCGATGACCGGGTTACCGAGGCGGCCATGGAAGATCGCAAGCGCGAGGGCTACTTTTGAGCGCCGGCACCACCACCAACGGACACGGTCCGGTCACGCCTGGCGCCGGCCGCCGGCGGACCAGCGAACTCCTGCGCATCGCCACGGCGGGCTCGGTCGACGACGGTAAGTCGACCCTGATTGGCCGTCTCCTGCACGACTCCAAGTCGATCCTGGAGGACCAGCTGGCCCACGTGGCCCAGACCTCGGAGCGCCGCGGCGATGGCTACCTGAACCTGGCGCTCCTCACCGACGGGCTGAGGGCGGAGCGCGAGCAGGGGATCACGATCGACGTGGCCTACCGGTACTTCGCCACGGCGCGGCGCAAGTTCATCATCGCCGACACCCCCGGGCACGAGCAGTACACCCGCAACATGGTCACCGGCGCGTCCACCGCCGACGTGTCGATCGTGCTGGTCGACGCGCGCAAAGGGGTGAGCGAGCAGACCCGCCGGCACACCTACATCGCGTCTCTGCTGCGCATCCCCCACGTGGTCGTGGCGGTCAACAAGATGGACCTGGTCAGCTACTCCGAGGACGTCTTCTACAGCATCCTGGACGAGATGACCGACTGGGCCGCTCGCCTGCAGATCCCGGACATCACTTTCATCCCCATCTCGGCGTTGAAGGGCGACAACGTGGTGGAGCGATCCTGGGAGACACCGTGGTACGGAGGCGCTCCGCTGCTCTACCACCTGGAGCACCTGATCATCGCCCCGGATCGCAACCTGGCTGATGTCCGCTTCCCGGTGCAGTGGGTAGTACGCCCGATGACCGACGAGCATCACGACTACCGGGGCTACGCCGGGCAGGTGGCCGGCGGTGTGCTGCACCCCGGACAGGAAGTCGTGGTGCTGCCCAGCGGACGGCGCACGAGCATCCGGCAGATCGACGCGTTCGAGGGCCCGATCGAGGAGGCCTTCCCGACCATGTCGGTCACCCTCTTGCTGGCAGACGAGGTGGACATCTCCCGGGGCGACCTGATCGCCGAGGCCGACGATGCCCCCAGCGTGTCCCGGGAGTTCGAGGCCAATCTCTGCTGGATGGGCGAGGAGCCGATGCGTGAAGGTGGTCGCTACACGATCAAGCACACCACCCGCTCGGCGCGCGCGATCGTCGAAAAGATCGACTACCGGGTCGACGTCAACACGCTGGCGCACGACCACAACGTCTCGGAGCTGAAGCTCAACGAGGTGGCTCGGGTACAGCTCCGGGCCAGCAGCCCGCTGGTAGTGGATCCGTACACCCGCAACCGCACCACCGGCAGCTTCATCCTGATCGACGAGACGAGCGACAACACCGTCGCCGCCGGGATGATCACGGCCGGGCACTGACCCGCGTCGCCTTCCGCCACGGGACCCTAACTCCGTGTCAATGCGGAAATCCCGCCACTCCGGGTAGGTTTGTGGGTTGATGTTGCGTGCCCTGAGAAGCCACGTCGGCGTCACCTGGCCTGTCATCGGCCTGATCGGGTCCGGGGCCGCCGCCATCTCCGCCACCGGACTGCTGGCCATGCGGCCGGTCCGCTGGTGGTGGGAGGTCAGCCTGGGCACCCACGGAGTGCAATGGCACGTGTTCTGGGCGGGCGTCATCGTGCTGTGCCTGGCCTGGGCCGGCCTGGGCGTGCGCCTGCATCGCCACCCCGGCGCCACGGCCCGCGAGGTCGTGTGGGTGGGCGCGCTGTGGTCGCTGCCGCTCGCGCTCGGCCCGGCGCTGTTCAGCCTGGACATGTACAGCTATCTGGCCCAGGGCGCCGTCCTCGCGCATGGTCTGAACCCCTACCACACCGCCCCGCAGGCGCTGCATGATCCGCGGCTGCTGGCCGGTGTGTCCAGCACCTGGACCCACACGACCACGCCCTATGGACCCGTGTTCATCGGCTTGGCCGCCCTCGTGCAGCGACTGGCCGGATCGCACATCGCGCTCGGGATCCTCCTGCTGCGAGTGCCCGAGCTCGTCGGTCTCGGCCTCATGGCCTGGGCCGTCCCGCGTCTGGCCCGGACCCTCGGGGCGGATCCGGCGCGAGCCACCTGGCTGGCTGTGATCAGCCCGCTCAGCCTGCTCTACCTGGTGGCGGGCGGCCACAACGACGCGCTGATGGCGGGTCTGATGGCGGCCGGGGTAGTGATGGCCGTCGAGCGGCGCCCGCTGCTCGGCATCGCTCTCTGCTCCCTGGCTGCCACGGTGAAGCTGCCCGCCGCGGCCGCGGTCGTGATGATCGCCATCTGCTGGTGGCGCGCCGAGCCGGGCCGATGGCGGCGGATCCTCGGCGCGAGCGGACTGGCTGCAGGCACCGTGGTACTTGCCGCCGGCGCAATCACCGGTGTCGGCCTGAGCTGGATCTCCGGCAGCCTGTTCTCGACTCCGGCCACCGCGCGCATGGCTCTCACCCCATCCACGGCCATCTCGGTATCGCTGTGGGAGATAACCCACCGGTTCGGGGCCGGCGTGGAGCAGGCGGCGGCCGCTTGGGAGAACGCCGCCACGGTGATCGCCTTCGTTCTGGTCGGCCTGATCGCCCTCGCGCTCTGCCGCCGGGTCAGCTACAGGACGCTCCCGCGCTACCTGGGCCTGGTCCTGATCGCGGCTGCCCTGGGCGGCCCCGCAGCGTGGCCCTGGTATCTGAGTTGGGGAGTCGTGCTGCTCGCCGCCGACCGCAGTGCCCAGCGTCAGCTCTGGCTGCCCGCGGTCCTCGTCTTCTGCGCCTTCCCCGTGATGGCGGACGGTCAGGTGGCCGTCCCGCTGCCCGACTCGCTGATCATGGTAGGCGTGTACGGGCTGGTGCTCCTCGCGTGGGTTCTCGGCCCGCTCCTGCAACGGCGCCTGGCGCTCCCGCCGCTTCCCGGCCTCCACCCGCGGCGATCGCGGCTGCGCGTCTCCCCGATCGGTCATGCCTCTGGCGAGCCCAGTTCGATCGCGGCATCCGAGGCCGCTGGCTGAGGCCGACCCTTCGAGCCGCACGGCCGGCTCGGGAGGGGGTATCTCGCTGGTTCTCGCCGTCGGCGTGCCGGTGCTGCTGGCGGCCGGCCTGACCGCCTACCGCCTGAGTACCCGCAGCCTCTGGCTGGACGAGGGAGCCAGCATCGCCATCGTCTCCCAGCACGGCGCCGGGCTGTGGCGGGCCATTCGCCATGACGGGGGGAACATGCTCGTCTATTACCTGCTCCTCCACGTGCTGGTGGACTGGTTTGGCAACGCCGTGGGGGTCGTCCGTGCGCCCTCCGTGGTCGCCGACGCGGTCACGGCCGGTCTCACGGCGGTCCTGGCCTGGCGTTTGGTGGCTAGCCGCCGCGTGGCGCTGAGCGCCGGCCTGCTTTGCGCGCTCAGCCTGCCCCTGGTGTTCTGGGGCCAGGATGCCCGGGGCTACGCGCTGATGGTGACGCTGGCCACCGGAGCGCTGCTGGCCTTCACCGTGATCGTGCAATCGGACGGAAGGGTCCCCCGAACGGCCACGATCGCCTACGTCGTCCTGGGCCTGTTGTCGATGTACGTGAGCTTCTACGCCGGGCTGATCCTCCTGGCCGAGCTCGCCGTCCTGCCCGTGTTCCGGCATCGCTCCCGGCTGATCATCGGATGCCTGCTGCTGGTGGCGGCGGGCTGCGTCCCGCTGGCCGTGCTGGCGCTGCAGCGTGGCTCGGGTCAGCTGTTCTGGGTCGACCCGGTCACCCCGGCGATTGTGGGCCAGGCCGGATTGGTTCTGATCTCCTCCGGCCTCCCGCCGAACTTCCACATCACCGCCGTCACGATCGCCGCCGCGGGCGTCACGATCGCGCTGGCGCTGGCCCTGGGCGTGAGGCTGGTCGGGCTGCAGGTTCGCCCTCGCCGGCTCGCCTGGCCGGGCGAGCCGGCGAGGACCAGCGCGTGGATTACGGGCAGCTGGCTGGGCGTTCCGATCGTGGTTATGCTGGCCGCCGCCGTGGCCGGCGAACCAGTCGAGCTGGCCCGCGCCGTGATCCTGTTGATCCCGGTCGTCGGGCTGCTGCTGGCCTGGGGCCTCGACCTTCCCGGCCGGGGCCGCTTCCTCGGCCTCGGTGCGGTCGTCCTGCTGCTGGTCATGCGTGCGCTGGTCCTGGCACCCACGTACGGCGCCACTCCGGAGAACTGGAAGGCGGCGGTCTTCCAGGTCGCCCGCGCCAGCCGATCCGGCGACTGCGTCCTCTTCTATCCCCAGGACGGGCGGATGTTGTTCGACTACTACCGGCGGGACGATCCGGCCATCCAGCGCTTGACGCCGGTTCTGCCGGACGCCCCGTGGGGGGTCATCCGGCCGTACGTGGAGCGGTACGCCGTGCCCTCGGCGCGTCACCTCCGGCAGATCGAGCGCTCGTGCCTGCGGCTCTGGGTCGTGGCCAGCCACCAGGGGCACCGGCCCGGCCCGCTGGCTTCGGAGCGAGACCTGGCCCGGTACGACGCGTTGCTGGCCGACCTGGGTCGCGCCTACCGGCACCGGCGGCAGCGGACGTTCGGCTATGCCGCGACGATCTACGTGACCCGGTTCTCGCGCTGAACCTCGCCAGGAGGCCGTACCGGCGGGCCGCTACGGGCGCAAGCCGGTGCTGACGAACGTGATCATGCTCATCACGATCAGCAACACGGTGCTGCTGGTCACCAGCCGCCGGTAGGCCCGCCCGCGCAGGGACGCGCCCACCGCCACGATCACCGGGAACGCGCAGATCAGCATCCGGGCGTTGGGCGGGGTGGAGTTGGAGGTCAGCGTCATGAACACGAGCGCCGCGGTCCACACCAGCGCAGCCGCCGGCACCCGGGCGCGCAACCGCCAGAGGCAGCGCAGTCCCCAGATCAGGAAGACGGTGCCGAGCAGGCCCACCACGATGTTCAGGTCGACGTTGGGGTGGGGCGGGCCCTCCATCCCGAGCGCCTGCTTGGCCAGCGTGACCGCGGCCCGCGGGATGGCCAGCGGGGTGGTCGTCTCGTGCCAGTCGACCTTCTGGGTCGTGAACGAGGCAAATGGGGTGCCCGTCCAGATCCATAGGAAGACGCCGAAGCCGAACACGCCCAGCGGCGAGAGGATCGGAGCGGCCAGGGATCGCAGCGCGTCTCGGTCGCGCCAGCCTCGGGCACGGATCTCCAGCCAGGCGGCCACCGCACAGGCGGGGATGATCGCCATGGCGACCGGCTCGACGGCCGTGGACAGGCCGGCCAGCAGGCCGGCCAGCACCCATCTTCGCTGTTCCAGGGCAAGCATGCATCCGGCCACCAGGACGAGCAGCAGGCCCTCGGTGTAGACCATCGAGAAGACGATCGATCCGGGGAACAGGCAGAAGAACAGAATCGAGCGGCGGACGGCGTCCTTGCCCCACCAGCGCTCGACCAGCCGGGCGATCAGCACGGTGGCCGCGGCGCCGGTGACCGTGGAGATGATCATTCCGGCCAACACGTCGGACATCGAGAACGCGTGCATCAGCAGCCACACGAGCATCGGGTAAAGCGGTAGGAACCCCAGGGTGTTCCAGTGGGTCAGGACCAGGTGGTGGTAATAGCCATGGACCGAGACGGCCATGTACCAGGCGCCGTCCCAGTTGGACAGCTCCCGGCCCAGGCCCCACTGACGTCCTGCGCTGCCGGTGCGCACGAAATGGTCGATCCCGGCCAGCGCCAGGTACAGCACGCGGGTGCTCACGAACACCAGCAGCGGGTAGCGCCAGCGGGTGTCCAGCGACGCCGCCCAGTCCCAGAAGCTGGACAGGCGCGTCCTGAGCGGGACTACCCGCGCATCGGGGGTGACGAGCCCATCTGCGGTGACCGGGATCGCCGTCGCAGACTGCACATCGCTGGCCGCGGACGCTTCGTGGAGTCTGTCGACACCCGGGCGCGTCCCGCGCACGTCCGGGAGCGTGTTCACGGGGCCGAAGTTTAGTAAAGCCATCTCGAGTTGGGACGAAGCACCGGTTCTCGTCGTGACGGCTTAATACCCCGCTCACATGCCATGTCTCACACGACGTACGCCGCGCGGTTCCGCCGTCCTCAGCCCGCCGACGGTAAAGTCGGCGCCCGCCATGTTCTCCAAGATCCTGATCGCCAACCGGGGTGAGATCGCCGTGCGGATCATCCGGGCCTGCGAGGAGCTGGGGATCGGCACCGTGGCCGTGTACTCCGAGCTGGACAGGGACGCTCCGCACGTCAAGCGCGCCGACGAGGCCTACCTGCTCGGGCCGGGTCCGGCCGCCGAGAGCTACCTGGTGATCGACAAGCTGCTGGAGGCGGTCGAGCGCTCCGGCGCCGAGGCGGTGCATCCGGGCTACGGGTTCCTGGCTGAGAACGCCGCGTTCGCCACGGCGCTGGAGAAGCACGGCATCACGTTCATCGGGCCGCCCGCCTCGGCGATCGACGCGATGGGCTCCAAGACCAAGGCCCGTGAGCTGATGCAGGCCGCCGGGGTGCCGATCGTGCCCGGGACCACCGAGCCCGTCGAAACTGTCGACGATGCCCGCAAGCTGATCAAGGAGACGATCGGGTACCCGGTGGCGGTCAAGGCGGCCGGTGGCGGCGGCGGCAAGGGCTTCCGCGTGGCCCTCAGCGAAGACAAGCTGCAGGAGGCCTTCGAAGGAGCCTCGCGCGAGGGAGACAAGTTCTTCTCCGACCCGACCGTGTACCTGGAGCGCTACCTGCCTGACCCGCGCCACGTGGAGGTCCAGGTGCTCGCCGACAGGCACGGGAACGTCATCCACCTCGGCGAGCGCGATTGCTCACTCCAGCGCCGGCACCAGAAGCTGATCGAGGAGGCGCCGGCCCCGGCGGTGGACGAGGAGCTGCGGGCCCGGATCGGCAAGATCGCCACCGAGGCGGCCGCCGCGGTGAACTACACGGGGGCCGGCACGATAGAGGGCCTGCTCCAGGACGGCGAGTACTTCTTCCTGGAGATGAACACCCGGGTGCAGGTCGAGCACTGCGTGACCGAGATGGTCACCGGGATCGACATCGTCAAGGAGGGTATCCGGGTCGCCGCCGGCGAGCCGCTGTCGCTCCGCCAGGAGCAGCTGGAGCTGCGCGGCCACGCGATCGAATGCCGGATCAACGCCGAGGATGCGTCCAAGAACTTCGCTCCAGCACCGGGCTCGATCACCAGCTACATCGAGCCCAGCGGACCCGGCGTGCGCGTTGACTCGGGCTGCCTGGCCGGCTCGGTGATTTCGCCCATGTACGACCCGATGATCGCCAAGCTGATCGTGTGGGACGCCGACCGCGAGCAGGCCACGCGGCGCATGGTGCGGGCTCTGGGCGAATACGAGATCGGCGGGTTGAAGACGCTGATCCCGTTCCACACGGCCATCCTGCAGACGAAGCAGTGGGCGGCCGCCGAGACCTGCCGGGACCTGATCGAGGATCGTGAGTGGCTCAAGACCCTGGCTTTCCCGCCCGCCGAGCAGCCTGCGGATGACGATGGTGACGAGAAGGTCGAGCACGAGTACACCGTGGAGGTGTCGGGCAAGCGGTTCGACGTGCGGGTGATCGGCGCTCCCGTGGCCGCCGCAGTGGTCACGAACGGCGCCGCCCCGGCTTCCGGAGCCTCGGGGGCAGCACGCAAGCCGCGCCGGGAGCGCTCCGGCTCAGGCGGTGCGGGTGCTGGCGGCGACACGCTCAGCTCTCCGCTGCAGGGCACCGTCCTCAAGGTGGCAGTCGAGCAGGGCGCTCAGGTTGAGGAGGGGACGCTGATCTGTGTGATCGAGGCGATGAAGATGGAGAACGAGATCAGCGCTCACAAGGCGGGCACGGTCTCGGAACTGCCCATCTCGGTTGGCGGAGGTGTGGCCAACGGCGACACGCTGGCCGTGATCACCTCAAACGGCGCCTCGGAATAGGTTCAGACGCCGCATCTCCGGCGATCCTCTCGCCGCCCTGATCAGCGCCGCGCAAGGTTCTCCTGGTGGATCCGGCGCTGCTCCCCGGTCCGGCGGCTCTCCGGGAGCGGCGCGTCACCATCGCCGTCGAGCCCTTCCAGGTAGGCGATGTCCTCCTCGAGCACACGCTGCGCCCCGTCGCGCTTCATCGGCCGCCCGTGTCCCGGGATCACCGACTCCGCCTGATCCACCAGACCGGCCAAGCGGGCGAGCGTCTCCACATACAGGGAGGCGGACCCGCCCGCGCTGATCATCGGGATCTCCACGGGTGAGAGATAGTCGCCGCACACCAGCGTCCGCAGCCACGGCATCCAGAAGGCGGTGCCGTCGGCGGTGTGGCCGGGGGCCGGGTGCAGCTCCAGCTCGGCGCCGTCATCGGAGCCCAGCGACAGCCGCCCGGGGACCGGCAGGGTCTGACCGACACCCAGACCCAGCGGGCGGCGGCCGTCGATGTAGTGCTCCTCATCGAAATCCCGCAGCGCACGCTGGGCCGCGCCAGGTTCCTCGTTCAGCCGCTTCAAGCTGGGTTCTCCCAGCCCCAGCCCGGCCTCCGGAAAGGCCAGCCGACCCAGCAAATGATCCCAGTCCGCATGGGTGGCCAGCAGGCCACTGACCGGGAAGCCCGCCTGCTCGGCCAGGGCCGGCAGCGCCTCCAGTTCGTCCGGGAGCACCGGCGAATCGATCACGAAGCCCTCGTCACCGTAACGCACCAGGGTGCAGCTGGTCTGCCAGAACATGCTCACCACGACGATCAGATCCTCGTGCACGGCGAGCACTCTCACCGTCCGAAGGCTAAGCGTATATTCGCCGGCGTGGCCTCCCGGGTGATCACGAACGAGGCGGAGCTCCGCGAGATCATCGGCAGCCCGGCCCCGCTGATCACGGCGAAGATCTCCGATCGCCTCAACGACCTCACACGGCGGTTCATCGAGGTCTCCCCGTTCGTCTGCGTCGCCACGGCCCGGCCAGACGGTGGCCTCGACGTCTCACCCCGAGGCGATCCGCCCGGCTTCGTCCGCCTCCTGGATGAGCGCACCCTGCTCCTGCCCGACCGCCCGGGGAACAAGATCGCGGACGCGCTGACCAACCTGCTGCGCGATCAGCGCATCGCCCTGCTGTTCCTGATTCCGGGCGTCGGAGACACGTTCCGGGTCAACGGAACCGCGCAGATCATCGACGATCCGGAGCTGCTGGCGGCGAGCGCGGTGAACGGGAAGGTCCCCAAGCTGGGGATCCGCATTCACGTCGAGGAGGCGTACACCCAGTGCTCCAAGGCTCTGATCCGCTCCGATCTGTGGAATCCGGAACATCACGTCGAGCGCTCCGACCTGCCGAGCAACGGCGCCATCCTGCGCCAGCTCAAAGCCGATCCCGAGTTCAACGCCGAGGAGTACGACCGCGCCCGCGCCGCCCGCTACGCCCGCCGCGAGGGCCTTTACTGAGCCCCAGCTTCGACGAGTCATATGGCTGCGCACCAACCACCCCAGCAATCAGATTCTGCTGGCGACGAGCTCCAGCGTTTGGACCGAGCGCTGGTCCGGGCGCGCAGCAGGTTCTACGAAGACCCTCGGGGTGCTCTGAGCGACGCCGTCCAGGGCTACGAGACAGCTCGCGGACTCGGAACCGATGGACTGTGTGCCCGAGCCCGGACCGTGCAAGCGGCGGTCTCGGCTCACCGGGGCGACCTGCCCGGGGCATTCGAGTTGCTGGTCGACGCCGAGCGCCATTGGCAGGTGGAGCCCGACCCGACGGCAGAGTGCGAGATGAGCGCCGTGAAGGCACAGCTGAGCTTCTTCACGGGTGCCTATACCGAGGCGCTCCGCCATGCCGAGCGGTCGATTGCCATCTCGGACCTGGTGGGTGATCTGCCGCTGCGCGTTCACGCCCGGCGGACCACCTGCATGGTGTTCGGAAACGTGGGGGTGCCGGACCTGCGCGAGCGCATCGAGGCTCTGCTCCGGTTGACGCTTGAGCTGGGCGACCCGTGGGAGGAGGCGATCTCCCGCAACGACCTCGCTCAATACCTGGGGGAGCACGGCGACCTGCCTGGCGCCGATCGAGAGATCCGGCTCGGACTTCAGCGCGTGATCGAGATCGAGGCCGAGAGCCAGTTCGCCCAGGCCGTTCTGCACTGCACCCACGCGGACATCCTGCTGCACTCCGACCGGGCCGCCGAGGCTCTGGCCGAGGCGGAGCGGGCGACCGAGCTATTGGCGGCCCAGCCCGAGCCCAATCCGTACGTCGTGGGCGCGACCGTGCGCGCCGACGTGCAGGCCCGGATGACGCTCGGTGACACCGATGACGCCCAGCGCTCGGGCGAAGGGGCGCTGGAGTGGCTGGGCGACCGCGTCCCTCAGACCCGCAGCCTGATCCTGTCGACCCTGGCCCAGACGCTGCGCGAGGCCGGACGCACCGAGGAGGCCTACGACGCGCTGGAGCGGGCGGCCGAACTCGAGCGCCAGGCCTTCCGGGAGCTCTCCGGGCTGCAGCTCAGGCTGGAGCGAGCCACACTGGAGACGCACGCTGCCCGGCAGGTGACAGATGAGCTGGCGGCCATCAATCGCCGCCTCACGGAGTCCCATGCGGAGCTCGAGCACCGAGCCAGCCACCTGGAGGGGGTTCAGGAGCAACTGCGCGACGAGGCCGACCGCGACTGGCTCACCGGGTTGTATAACCGCCGCTTCCTGGCCCGGGAGCTGCAGCGCCTGGGCGCCCGCACGCTTTCCGATCCCGTCAGCCTCGCCGTTCTCGACCTCGATCGCTTCAAGGCGGTGAACGACCGGTTCGGCCACGACGCCGGCGACCAGGTGCTCGTCCGCGTCTCGGAGCTGCTGAGCGGCGCCGTGCGCGGATCGGACGTGGTCGTGCGTAGCGGCGGGGAGGAGTTCGTTCTGCTGATGCCGGGGACCGACGCTCGGGCGGCCACCGTGTGCTGTGAACGCGTGCGCGAGGTGATCCGGGACGAGCGGTGGGACGTGCTGCCCGGAGAGCTCGAGATGACCGCCAGTGTCGGCGTCGCAACCTGCGTCTCGGCAGATGAGCTGGGCGAAGTGGTCAAGGTGGCCGATCAGCGCCTGTACGAGGCCAAGCATGCCGGTCGCGACCGGGTGGTGGCCGGCGGTTCCGCCAGCGCGGAAAGCCGAGTCGGCTGACGGCTGTCAGCTGACGCCGACGAGCTTGACCGCTTCCCGGAGGGTCTTGACCTCGGCGTCGGGCTTCTTCTGACCTGACTCCAGGGTCTGGCCGGTGCGGTTTACCCAGATGACCGGGATCTTCTTCTTCAGGCAGGGCTCGACGTCGTGGTAGTAGCTGGCGGCGACGTGCACCCAGCCCTTCTTGCCGCCGATCCGGCGCTCGCATTCGGTGAAGTGGGCCGGGTCGGGCTTGTAGGAGCGCACCTGCTGCGCGGTTACCACCAGATCGAAGTCCAGCGGCTGTCCGGTCGCGCCGCGCAGGTGGCGGCGGGTCTGTCCGAGAAGCTTGTCGTCGACGTTGGAGATCAACCCGATCGAGTACTTCTTGGCCGCCTTCTGGAGAACCGAGTTGGTCTCCCGGAAGGCGGGCCAGCGCTGCACGGAGTCCGGTAGGAAGCCCGACCGCGACGGCTCCAGCGGCCAGCCGAGGTCCTTGGCGATCTGCACCGCCGTGCGCCGCAGCACCTCGGCGTAGAGCTCATAGGAGCCGGCCTGGATCTGCTGCTGGACCGAGTGAAACAGCGGTATCAGCTCGTCGCGCTCGATCGTGAAACCGTCGCGATCGGCCTCCTTCTTGAAGGCGTCAAACGCGCCGGAATCCCAATCGATGAGCGTGCCGTACACATCGAAGGTGAGGAAGTTGATCTGTTTGGGGATCGCCATGAGCGCCGCATGATGCCATGAAGCCCGCCAAAACCGACTTCCAATAAGGTCCTTGGCTATGGACCTGCTCGAATATCAAGGGAAACAGCTGTTCGCGCGCCACGGGGTCCCGGTCCCGTCCGGAAAGCCGGCCCGGACGGTGGAGGAGGCGGTGGCGGCGGCCGAGGAGATCGGCTACCCGTGCGTCATCAAGGCACAGGTGCAGATCGGCGGCCGGGGCAAGGCGGGCGGCATTCAGATCGCCCAGAACCGCGAGGAGGCCGAGCGGCACGCCGGCGCGATTCTCGGCATGGACATCCGCGGGCTGACCGTCTACGAGCTGTGGGTGGAGGGCGCTTCACAGATCGCCTCCGAGTACTACGCCTCGATCGTGTTTGACCGCAGCGCCAAGGCGCCGCTGGTCATGCTCTCGACCAAGGGAGGGATGGACATCGAGGAGGTGGCCGACACCGACCCCGACGCGATCGCCCGCCTGCACGTCGACCCTCTCCTGGGCTTTCAGGACTTCCACGGCCGGCGGCTGGCCTTCGAGGCCGGGGTCGACTCCGACGTGGTGCGCCCGGTCGGGGCGATGCTGTCCCGCCTGTATGCCGCCTTCACCGAGGAGGAGGCCACGCTGGTCGAGGTCAACCCGCTGATCGTCACGCCGGAGCGGGAGGTCCGCGCTCTGGACGCCAAGGTCACGCTCGACGCCAACGCCCTATTCCGCCATCCGGACAACGCCGCCCTGCGCGACCCCTCGGCCGAGGACCCGCAGGAGCAGATGGCCAAGGAGCGCGGCCTGACCTACGTCAAGCTCGACGGTGACATCGGGATCCTGGCCAACGGCGCCGGCCTGTCGATGTCCACCCTCGACGTGGTCGCCGAGGCCGGCGGCCGGCCGGCCAACTTCCTGGACGCCGGCGGTGGCTCCAAGGCGGACGCGATCACCGCGGCCGTGGAGGTGATCCTGTCCGACGAGAAGGTCAAGGCCGTGCTGTTCAACATCTTCGGCGGGATCACTCGTTGCGACGAGGTGGCCAAGGGCCTGATCGAGGCATTTGACTCGATCAAGCCGACCGTGCCGTTCGTGGTCCGCCTGGACGGCACCAACGGTGAGGAGGGGCGGGCGATGCTCGCGCAGGCCAGCCTCCCCAACGTGCACACCGAGTCGACCATGGACGGCGCCGCGGCTAAGGTCGTGGAGCTGGCCCGAGGGGGCGCCGCATGAGCATCCTGGTAGACCAGAACACCCGACTCTGCACGTCGGGGATCACCGGACGGGAAGGCACCTTCCACACGCTGCGCAACCGGGACTACGGCACCACCGTGGTGGCCGGCGTCACGCCCGCCAAGGGCGGTCAGGACGTGGACGGCGTCCCGGTGTTCAACACGTTCCACGACGCGGTGGCCAAGGAGGGGGCCAACACGGCGATGATCTTCGTGCCGCCCCGGTTTGCCGCCGATTCGATCCTGGAGGCCGAGGACGCCGGCATCGAGCTGATCATCGCGATCACCGAGGGCATCCCCGCCCACGACGAGCTGCGCGTGTTCAACATCATCAAGAAGAACGGCCGCGCGCGGCTGATCGGCCCCAACTGCCCGGGCATCCTGTCGCCGGGCAAGGCCAGCGTCGGCATCATCCCCGCCTCGTTCTTCAAGGAGGGCAACGTCGGCGTGGTGTCGCGCTCGGGGACGCTGACCTACCAGATCGGCAACGAGCTGGCCCTGAGCGGCTTTGGCAACTCATCGATCGTGGGCATCGGCGGCGACCCCGTCCCGGGCAGCGACTTCATCGACATCCTGGGGCTGTTCCAGGAGGACCCGGAGACCGAGCTGATCGTCATGTGCGGCGAGATCGGCGGCGACGCCGAGGAGCGGGCGGCCGAGTTCATCGAGGCGCACGTCACCAAGCCCGTGGTCGGCTACATCGCCGGCTTCACCGCCCCGCCCGGCAAGACGATGGGCCACGCCGGCGCGATCGTGTCCGGCTCTCGCGGCACCGCGGCGGCTAAGGCCGAGGCGCTGGAGGCCAGGGGCGTGCGCGTCGGGCGCACTCCGACGCAGGTGGCCGAGATCGCCATGTCGATCCTGGGCGCCACGGCCTGAGCAGGCGTTTTGCGCGCGGAGGCCAGCTAGCGGGCTTGGCCCCCGCGTCACACCGTAGTCTTTGGCCCATGCCCAAGACGATCTCCTTTGCCCGCGGGGCACCCTCACTAGACATCGTCGACGTGGATGGCCTGCGCGCCGCCTCCGACGCCGCATTCCAGAAAGACCCGGCCGGCATGACCGCCTACGGCACGGCCGTCGGCTACGTGCCGCTCCGCGAGTGGATCGCCGAGCATCACGGGGTGCCGGTCGAGCGCGTGCTCGTGACCAACGGCTCGATGCAGGCCGATGCGTTCCTGTTCGACGCGCTCGTCAAACCGGGAGACACGGTGATCGTAGAACGCCCCACCTACGACCGCACGCTGCTGTCGCTGCGCGGCCGGGGTGCCGACGTGCGCACGGTCGAGCTGGAGCCCGACGGGATCGACGTCGATGCGCTCGAGCGCGTTCTCAAGGCCGGCGCCCAGCCGAAGCTCGCCCACATCATCCCGAACTTCCAGAACCCGGCCGGGTACACGCTGTCGGCCGATAAGCGCGCGCGCCTGCTCGAGCTGGCCCGCGAGCACGACTTCGTGGTATTCGAAGACGACCCCTATGTGGCCCTGCGCTTCGCCGGCGAGTCGCTGCCGACAATGGTCTCGACGGACCCCGAGCGCGTCGTCTACGCGTCATCCTTCTCCAAGACGGTCTGCCCGGGCATCCGGGTCGGTTACCTGGTCGGCCCCGCCGAGCTGATCGCCCGCATCCAGAAACTCGCCGTGGGCGCCTACATCTCGCCCAATATGGTGGCGCAGGGGATCGTCAACGAGTTCGCCCGTTCGGGTGCGCTCCAGACCTCCATCGAGACGGTCAAGAACGCGCTTGCCGAACGCGCCCACACGCTGTGCGAGTGCCTGGAGCGGGAGTTGCCCGACGCCCGGTTTGTGCCGCCGCAGGGTGGGTACTTCCTCTGGGTGGACATGCCCCGCGGCACCGACGTCGGCGCGCTCTTCCAGGCCGCGGCCGACCGCGGCGTGCAGTTCGTGAAGGGCTCGGATTTCGTTCTGGAGGGCGGCGAATCCAGCCTGCGGCTGGCCTACTCGGGGGTCACGCCGGACGACATCCGGGAGGGCATCTCGCGACTTGCCGAGGCCTATCAGGAGGTCAGCTCAGGGGCGCCGGTGCATGCTGCCTGAGGAGCTCCTCGCTTCCGGCGACCTGGCCGGCCGCGGCTACGGCTCGCTGGTTTCCCAGATTCGCGAGACGCATGAGGCGCTGGCCGCCCGGGTGTTCCGGCGCGTCGGTGAGGTGTCCCGGCCCGTGCAGCTGGCCCACGACGCGATCGCCGGCCTGGCCTACGGCTCGGTCGGCGCCGCCGGGCGGGCCCTGATGCGGGCCAGCGGCCAGGGCGCCGCCCTGGCCACGCCGGAGGATGCCGAGTCGATGGAGCGAACGGTGGCCGGGCGCCTGATCAAGGGCGCCCTGAGCGGCATGTGGGGTGATCGCCTGGCCGAGGAGCACAACCCGTTTGCGGTGGACCTGGCCGTCCGCGTGCGCGGGCGTGATGTGCCGGCCTCGCCCGTGGCGCTGGCCGCGGCGTTCCCGGACGCAAGCGGTCGGGTGGCCATCTTCCTGCACGGGCTGTGCGAGACCGAGGACGCCTGGCGTCTGGCCGCGCGCGCGGCCCGCTCGGTTGACCCGCGTCCGCCCACCTATGGCGAACGTCTGCGGACCGAGTACGGCTACACGCCGGTGTACATCCGCTACAACAGCGGCCTGCACATCTCCGAGAACGGGCGCCGGCTGTCGGCGCTCGTCGACGAGCTCGTGCGCGCCTGGCCGGTTGACGTGACCGGAATCGCACTGATCGGTCACTCGATGGGTGGGCTGGTCGGCCGCAGCGCCTGCCACTACGGCTGTGATACCGGGTGGTGCGAGAAGGTGACGGACGTGTTCACGCTGGGCACCCCGCACCTGGGCGCTCCTCTGGAGCAGGCCGCCCACGCCGCCGCCTGCTCGCTGGCCCGCCTGCCGGAAACGCGACCGGTGGCACGCGCCATCAACGCCCGCAGCGTCGGGATCAAGGACCTCGGCCGCGGCTACCTGACCGACGAGTGCTGGTCAGGCCAGGATCCTGAGGCCTACTTCCGCCACGCCGCCCGTGACATCCCGTTCCTGGCCCACGCCAACCACTATTTCGTCTCGGCCAGCCTGACCCGTGACCACGATCACCGGATCGGCCGCCACATCGGCGACCTGCTGGTGCTGCACGCCTCGGCATGGGGGATGCCCGCTCGCGGCGAGCGCCTGCGCTTCCCGGTCGACAACTACCGCCACTACGGCGGGGCCACGCACCTTGACCTCCTCGGGCACCCCGCGGTGGCCGATCAGATCGTCAAGTGGCTGGCGCCACGGGAGCCCGTCGCCCTGCTGCCCGAGGCCGTCCCGGCCTGAGAATTTCGGCGAGTGTTCATTTAGGGGGCCAGGAGCCCCCGAAGTCGACACTCGACCCATCTGCTCAGCGTCCGTAGCGATCGCGCCCCAGCACCAGCTGCTCGGGCAGGGCGATCCGTGGCGGCGGCGAGGGATCGGCCAGCACGGAGACGGTTTCGGCCACGCTGGTGGTCACGGTCGCGGTTGTCCCATCGACCTGCACCTCCACGTGCTCGCCATCGTTGACCGAAACGCGGCCGTCGAGCCCGGGCTCCAGCCCGGCGTCCTTGAGGTAGTGCAGAAGGTCCTCGGCCTCGTTCTCGAAACGCAGGATCTTCACGGTGGCCCCCGTCTCGCAGTCGGCCAGCGGCACGCCGTCGATCCGCTCGCCCACCCGGATCGGATGGCCATGCGGGCAGGTCAGGGCGTCGCCCACCGAGGCTCGCACGTAGGCCTCGAAGCGCGGAGTCATCGCGTGCTCCAGATGCTCGGCCTCCTCGTGCACGTCATCCCAGGGCACGCCGACCACGTCGGTCAGGAACCGCTCGATCATCCGGTGGCGGCTGACGATCCGCTCGGCGTCCTCGCGGCCTGACTCGGTGAAGCTGATCTCCCGGCCCGAGTGTCGCTCGACGTAGCCGTCGCGCTCCAACCGCCCGAGCATCTCCGACACCGTGGGAGCCGACAGCTGCATGGCCCGGGACAGGTTGGCGCCGGTCATCGGCAGCCCCGCCTCGAACAGCCAGAACAGCATCTGGATGTACTCCTCTTCGGCCGGGGTGGCGTGGTCAGCGGCCATAGGACGATCGTATCGGGCTACCATCTCGCCACTTTGGCGCTCCCCCTCAAGCCTGTGATCGAGCCACAGCTGGCGCGCGGCAAGCCGGAGCTGCCGACCGGCGATGAGTGGGTCTACGAGCCCAAGTACGACGGCTTCCGGGCGATCGTGTTCGTTGACGGCGACGAGGTGACGATCCAGTCACGAGGCGGCAAACCGCTCGGTCGCTACTTCCCGGAGCTCAGATTCCCCCCGGGCCGTTATGTGCTCGACGGCGAGATCGTCGTCGACGACAGCGTCGAGACCGATCTGCAGGACTTCGACGCACTCCAGCAGCGGATCCACCCGGCCGCCTCACGAATCGCCATGCTGGCCGAGCAGACCCCATCTCACTACATCGCCTTCGACCTTCTGGCCGAGGAGGATGAGACGCTCATGCCGCTGCCCCAGGCCGAGCGGCGCGCCCGCTTGGAAGGGCTGGCGCTCGACGACGTCTCACTGACGCCGATCGTCGCCACGCCGGGCGAGGCCGAGCCCTGGCTGGCCCGGGGGGAGGGCGTGGTGGCCAAGGACTCGCGTGCGCCCTACAGACCAGGGCAGCGTGTGGGGATGGTCAAGGTCAAGCGCCTGCGCACGATCGATGCCGTGGTGATGGGCTACCGGCCCGGCAAGGAGGAGAACACGGTCGGCTCGCTGATCCTTGGTCTCTACGACGAGGACGGCGACCTCCACGTGGTCGGGCACTCATCCGGGCTGCGCGCGGCTGAGAAGCGAGCGCTGGTCGGCAAGCTGACCCCGTACGAGACCGGGGTCCGGGGCCACGGCGACCCGAGCCGCTGGAAGAACGAGAAGGAGCTGGAGTGGATCGGCCTGCGGCCGGAGCTGGTCGTGGAGGTCAGCTTCGACCACGCCAGCGGCGGCCGGATTCGGCACGGCACCAAGATCCTGCGCTGGCGGGAGGACAAGCCGCCGCGCGAGTGCGCGCTGTCCCAGATGGATTCCTAGTCCTTCTTGCGCGCACGGCTCGGTTGCACGCGAGGTGCCTCGCCGGGCATCTTGGGGAAGTTGGGTGGCCAGGGCGCGTCGGGCAGACCGCCGTCCTCGTCGCGCTGGGCCAGCTCGAGCAGCTTGTCCAGCGATCCCGGCTGGGCGTGCATGTCCGCGCTCGGGTCTCCCACGTCCCTGACCCGATCGGGCAGCGTGTCCAGGCGCAGCTCGGCCGGCTCGACGTCGGGCACCTCCTCCCAGGTGAGCGGGGTGGAAACGCGGGCGTCCGGGGTGGGCCGGACGCTGTAGGCCGAGGCCACCGTGCGGTCCCGGGCGTTCTGGTTGTAGTCGATGAACACGCCGTGGCGCTCCTCTTTCCACCACGAGGTGGTGGCCAGCTCAGGAGCGCGACGTTCGGTCTCTCGGGCCAGCGCCACGGCCGCCCGGCGCACGGTGATGAAGTCGTGCTCGGGCTGGATGGGGACGTTGATATGGATGCCGCGCGAGCCGCTGGTCTTGGGAAACCCGGTCAGGCCGTGATCGGCCAGGACCTCGCGCACAGCCAGGGCCAGCTGGCGCACGTCGTCCCAGGCGGCCTCGGGCGTGGGGTCGAGGTCGACGCGCAGCTCGTCGGCACGATCAAGGTCGGGCAACTTGGCCTGCCAGGGATTCCAGTCGATCACACCGAGGTTCACCCCCCACACGAGATGCGCCTCGTCGTCGCACACCAGCATCCGGGCGGGACGGCCGCTGGGAAAGCGAACCTCCGTCGTGTGCAGCCATTCGGGCGCTGAGTCCGGGATGCGCTTCTGGAAGAACGCCTCGCCGGTCACCCCGTTGACGAAGCGCTTGAGCGAGGTCGGCCGGTCGCGCAGGTGGCGCAGGGCCGGCTCGGCCACCGCCAGGTAATAGTTGACGACGTCCAGCTTGGTGTGCCCGGGCTCGGGAAAGAACACCTTGCCTGGATTGGACAGCTTGACCTCCTGTCCGGCCACCTCGATCGTGGTGTAGTCGCTCGCCACCGCCTGAAAGGATGACGCCCGTGGCGGTCAAGGGCATTCCCACCGAGGTGCTGGTCGCGCCGGACAGCTTCAAGGGAACGCTGGCGGCCGCCGAGGTGGCTGGCGCGATCGCGCGGGGTCTGCGGGCAGCCGGACGCGAGGCCGCGGTGATGCCGGTGGCCGATGGCGGCGAGGGGACGCTGGCGGCGCTCGCCCGGGCGCTCGGGCTGGAGCGCCGGGTGGTGAGGGTCAGCGACCCCCTGGGGCGGGAGATCGAGGCCGAGTTCGCGCTGGGCGAGGACACCGCGGTGGTGGAGACCGCGGCGGCCAGCGGTCTCGGCCTCGTGAAGCCGTCTGAGCGTGACGCGATCGCCGCCAGCACGCATGGCACCGGGCAGCTGATCGCCGCCGCCGCGGCAGAGGCGCAGGTGAAGCGGATCCTCGTTGCTGTCGGAGGGAGTGCCACGACCGACGGGGGACGTGGTGCGATCGAGGCGATCCGCCGGGCCGGCGGACTTGGTGAAGCCAAGCTCGTCGTCCTGTGCGACGTGCGGACGCCGTTCGAAGAAGCCGCCCGGGTGTTCGCGCCCCAGAAGGGAGCCACACCAGCCCAGGTCACCCGGCTGTCCCGGCGCCTGCAGCAGCTGGCCCGCTCCTACCCGCGTGATCCGCGGGGCGTGCCGCTCACCGGCGCCGCCGGCGGACTCTCAGGGGGTTTGTGGGCCGCGTTCGGCGCCCAGCTGGTACCCGGCGCCGCGTTCGTGCTCGACGAGCTCGGCTTCGACGCCCGCATGCGCGAGGCCCGGGGGGTGATCACCGGCGAGGGCCGGCTGGACTTCCAGAGCCTGGCCGGCAAGGCGGTGGCCGAGGTGGCGACCCGGTGCCGGCAGGCTGGGGTGCCCTGTCACGCCGTGGTGGGTCAGCTCGATCTCGACCTGTTCAGCCGCCGCATCCTCGACCTCCAGCGGGTGCTGGAGGCGGGGACGCCGGCCACGCTCGAACAGTCGGGCCGGGAGCTGGCAGCCGATCTCTGACCAGCCACGCGACGGGCGCGATCAGTGCTTGAAGGCCTGGCGCTTCCCCGTCTGGCGCTTGGGGAGCGGAGCATCCAGCGACTCCAGCTGCTCGGTCTGGTCCCCGAGCTGGTCCAGGAGCTGGTCGGCCATATCGTGGTTGAGCCCGGCCCGGACGACGATCCGCAGGGCGCTCAGGTCCTCCCGGTTCTTCGGGAACGTGTAGGCGGGAATCAGCCAGCCGCGCATGCGGATGTACTCGGACACGTCGAACACGGAGTACTTGTCCACGCTGTCCTTGAGCTTGAACGCGAACACCGGGAGCTCCTCCCCCCGGGTCAGCAGTTCGTAGGGCCCCATCTCCTCGATCCCGGAGGAGATGTGCATGGCCACGTCCTGGGCGTTCTGAATCGCTCGCGTGTAGCCCTCGCGTCCCAGCGTGGTGAACATGAAGTACTGGGCCACGACCTGGCTGCCGGGCCGGGAGAAGTTCAGCGCGAAGGTGGGCATGTTGCCGCCCAGGTAGTTGACGTTGAACACCAGGTCCTCGGGGAGCGCCGCCTTGTCACGCCAGATCGCCCAGCCCACACCCGGATAGATGAGGCCGTACTTGTGGCCGGAGGCGTTGATCGACTGCACGCGCTCGATCCGGAAATCCCACTCCAGATCGGGCTGGATGAACGGCGCCACGAATCCGCCGGAGGCGCCATCGACGTGCACGGGGATGTACCAGCCCCGGTCTGACTCGAGCTTGTCCAGCGCCGCCGCGATGTCCTTTACCGGCTCGTAGCTGCCGTCGAAGGTCGAACCGAGGATCGCGACCACGCCGATCGTGTTCTCGTCGCACTGCGCCACCGCCTCCTCTGCACCCAGGTGGTAGCGGTCGCCCTCCATCGGCACCATGCGCGGCTCGACCTCCCAGTAGCGGCAGAACTTCTCCCAGCACACCTGGACGTTGGCGCCCATCACCAGGTTCGGCTTGTCCGTCGGCCGTCCCGCCTTCTGCTGGCGTGCCCGCCAGCGCCACTTGAGCGCCATCCCGGCCAGCATCGCCGCCTCGCTCGAGCCGGTGGTAGAGCACCCGGTGGCCGACTCCGCCTCGGGTGAGTGCCACAGGTCGGCGATGATGTTCACGCACCGGGTCTCGAACGCCGCCGTCTGCGGATACTCGTCCTTGTCGATCATGTTCTTGTCCATCGTGTCGGCCATCATCTTGGCCGCCACCGAGGGCATCCAGGTGGTGACGAATGTGGCCAGGTTCAGCCGGGCTTGCCCGTCCAGCAGCAGCTCGTTGGACAGCACCTCGTAGGCCGTGTTGCCGTCGATGCCCTTTTCCGGCAGCTGGTGGAACGGGATGTTGAAGCTGGGGTCCGGGACATGCACAGCGGCCGGGCTGTGGCGCTGCTGGCGATCGTCTTTCCGGCTGAGCGGCATGCGAGTCTCCTTGGCGGGGTTACCGCCAGCACTATCTCAACTCCTGTAGGCCGAGTGACCCAGTGCGCCACCGCCGGGTGGTGGTTGGCAACCGAGCTCTGTCAGGTGGGCCTGGAAGGCCTCGGCATCCCGAGTCGGGACGAACGGCTGGTTGCCGTCGCGGAGCAGGGATTCGAGCCGTTCGAGCTCGAACAGCAGCGACAGCTTCCCGGGCGGGTCGTCCCACTCCCCGGAGTCATACCGTGCGGTCCAGGCGGCCAGGGCGGCCAGCGCCTCCACCTGGACTGGGTCCTCCCACCAGCGCGAGCGGACCGGCAGTCGGTAGCGGTCACGAAGCAGGCAGACATCCACCCACAGCCGCTCGAACCAGAGCCACCGCTCGCGGGGCAGGAGGCCTCGCCAGTCCAGAGGCCAGCGTCGCGGACCCTCGTCGCTCCAGCTGTCCGGGTCGTTACCGTCCCAGCTCTCCGGGTCCAGGTCATCCACGGGCCAGCCTGCGCAATCGCCGGTCGGCGAACCAGCGCCGGAGCCGGATCTGGACTGGCGCCAAGCGCCCGTACAACAGCAGCGCGCTTCCGTCGGGCAGCTGGCGGAGAGCCTCGGGGGCGATCAGCGGGCGCCGGCGGCGCGCGGTGGATCGGGTGGGACCTCCGGATCCGACGGTCCTCGTGACATCCAGGGTCTCCTCTTCGCCGACGAGACCGGCGAAGTAGCGCAGCGTCTCCAGATCTGCCACTCCGGGAAGCAGCATCCGGGCGCGGTGACTGTTCACGACGGTCTCGGCCTGCTGCCCGTACCGGCTGCGCGCCTGTGCCATGTCGTGGAAGATGGTCAGCAGCTGGATGTGATGGCTCGGTGCCGTGGACGCGATCTCGGCCAGATTGGGCAGGGGCGCCACATTGCCCGCCTCGTCCAGGCAGACCAGGAGCGGCAGTTCCAGGCGGCCCCCGGCCCGGTTGGCCTGGGCGTAAGCGGCGTCGATGACTTCCGAGACGACCGCCAAGAACAGGGGCCGCAGGAGCTTGGAGGATTTGGCGTCGCCGATCAGGTACAGGGTGTTGGCGTTCTTCAGAAGACGTTCGGGAGTGATCTCGCAGTCGCGAGCCGAGCGCAGCACGCGCCCGAACCGGTAAGCCCTCAGAAGGGTCTGCGCGGTCGCCTCGATCGAGGACCGTGTGCGGTCGGCCTGGGCCTGGAAGGCGCGAGCCGCGTCGTAGGCAGCCTGAGCATCCTGGTGCTCGGCAGGACCGCGCGCCTGCTGCGCGGCCTGCTCCAGGGCGGCGTCGAGTTCACGCAGGCGCTGCCCGTAGGCCCAGGCCACCACCGAATCCATGTGCTCTCCCGAGCTGGCGGCGGCGTACAGCAAGGGCGCCAGGCGCTGCTCGGCGGCCGCCGCCCAGAATTCGCCGCCCTCCACCCCCCGGCCGTCAAGCTCGGCGGCCGAAGTGAGCCGCCAGGCGGTCTCGAGCGCTCCCTCCCAGGTTCCGGCGGTTCGCAAGGGCGACCAGGCGGCCGCGGCCGTGCCGGCCAGCTCGAACGGGTCGAACACCATCGTCTCGCCGAGTTGCCCCCGCCGAGCGGCGGTGGCGTCAAGAAGATCTGTCTTGATCGAGGAGGCGATCGCGGGGCCCTGCCATTCCAGGAGCGCCGGTATGGCCAGACCGGCGGACTTGCCCGACTGCGGGGGACCGAATGCGATCAGGGCATGCCGCTGCTCCCCGTACAGGAGGCGGCCAGCCCGGCGTCCGAGCACCAGACGGCCCGCAGGCCGGTGAGGGTTCCACACCGGCCGGTGCAGGGACCGGAGGTCTCCGGCGCCGGCCCAGCGCGCACCGCCATGCCCGCCGCCGATCGTCGGTCCCACCAGCCGCCAGACCAGCCAGACGGCACCCGCGATCAGTGCCAGAGAAAACAGGAATGCGGCCCCCAACCCGGCTGCGCCCGGCAGGTCGCGCTGGGCACGCGGTGGCCAGGCCGAGCGCGGCTCAACGAGGTGGAGCGGCAGGCGGGCCAGCACGCCCGCCAGTTCGGATACGTGCAGTACCGGCCAGGTGCGGCCCAGGACAGCTCCCGCCAGGCCGCCTGTCAGCCATACCAGCAGGAGCATCAGCACGAGGGCAGCCAGGATCCCCAGCGCGACCGACTCACCGCCGTAACCGTTCGGCCGGGAGCTCATCGCGCCAGGCGCATCCCCGCATCGGTGTCCGAGAGGCCCTTCTCCAGTCGCGAGCGGTGGTGCTGGACGACGAACGACCGCTGGCCCACCCGCCAGAGCGCCTGACCTGGCGAGAGCAGGCCGAGCAGCTGAGCCTCGGTGTCGGACAGGCCGAGCAGCTCCCGGGTCAACGCGATCTGGCTCTCGTCCTGGTGGTAGATGACGCGGGTCGACGCGTCGGCGATCAGCCCCTCGGCGATCCGAGCCGCTCGCGAGCCCGCATCACCCGCCGCGTGCAGGTCGGCCAGCTTGTGCAACACCACCAGATTCATCACCCCGAACTGACGCGCCAGCTTGAAGTTGCCCTGGAACCACTCGCCGAGGCCGGGGTGCTGGATGATCTTCCAGGACTCGTCGGCGACGTTGATCAGGCGGCCGCGCGTCGGCTGCTCGGCCATACGAGCAAGCAACGCGGTCATCCATGCCGTGGCGCAGGCCATCAGGATGCCCACCGCCGGCGAGTCGCGCACCGCATGCAAGTCGAGTACCAGGAGGCGGGCATCCAGATCGAGGCCGGGTGTGGTGGGCCCGTCGAACATGCCGCGCAGCGGTCCCAGGCACAGGTCCTGGAGAGCCAGAGCCGCTCGCCTGGCATCCTCCGCCAGCTGACCGGGGTTGGTTCGGAGCCGGTCGGCCATCTCGGCGGGCGGGGCGAACAGCACGGCGGCGATGTCCGGCAGCGTCGGCTCGCCCCCGTGACACCGGACCACCCTCAGTGCCTCCCGCAGGCCGGACGCCTCGGCTTGAGTCACCGCTGATCCGATCGCCGTGGCTGCGATCGCTCGCAGTAGGTCCACCTGTGCTGGTTCGTCCGATTGCCAGGCCAGCGGGTTCAGTCGAACGCCGCCACCGGGAACGAGCGCGATCGGGTGAACGCCTGCTGCCTGGCACAGTGGACCGTATTCACGCTTGACGTCGAGCACGAATGCCCGTCGCCCGAACAGGAGCATTCGCCAGAGAAGCGTCTTTACCAGTGCGCTCTTGCCCTGCCCGAGCTTGCCGATCACGATTGCGTTCGGGTCGTCCAGCGCGCCGTCTTCGTAGAGCACCCACGGGTCGAAGCAGAACGCACCGCCGCCTGAGTCCCGCCCGACGAACGCACCGCGTCCACCCAGACCGGAGGAGGCGGTGAACGGGTAGACGGCCTGGGCATGGCGGGTTGTGAAGCGGTGCCCCGGGCGCTCGGCCGTGAGGAACCGGAAGCTCATCTCAGCCCTCGGGCCAGAGGCAACGTGAACGTGAACGCGGCCGCCTGCTGGCCGTAGAGACGATGTAGCTCCAGGCGGGCCCGGGCGGCATGCTCGGACACCTTCGCGCAGGCTCGCCGCAGCTCGCCCTCGTCGCGGCCACTCACCGTCACGAAGCCCGCCAGTCGAACCTCGGCGTGACCGGCGGCGAGTTCGGCCTCGCGGCGGGCGGCCCCCTCCTGGGCCAGGCGCTGGCGCGCGGTCTCACTCTGGCCGAAGCGTCGTCGAAGCTCGCGATCCGCCCGATCCCGCGTCACCGCGGCCTCCACCTCCCGGGTTGAGCGCGCGGATGGGATCGGCTCAAAGCAGACCGACACGCTGCGCACGACCTCGGAGCTCCCGAGCAGCGCGTCCATGAACAGGGGTGAGACGTCAACGCGAGGCCAACCACCGATCCAGTACGTGGCGTGCTGGGCGCCGTCGCACACGTATCTATCCCAGTGCTCCTGGGTCCCCACCGGCCAGGCGTTGACGGCGGCGACGCCCTGGCGACCACGGTCGGCGGCCTCCAGCGCCGTCATCTCGGCCGTGGCGAACGGATCGAACGTCGTCCGCAGGGCCCGGGCCAGCTGAGCCGGGCTCAGCGCCCCCAACACGCGGATCTCCGCTGCCTCCAGGCTCCGGGCCACACGCTCGGTCTGCTCGACCAGCGCCTGCTCCAGAGGTAGGTGGTCGCGCTCCCGCAGGTGGTTCCGGTCCACCTGGATGACGATCAGGACTTCATGATCCTGAGCCACCCGAGCCGTCCCGGAGATCAGCTCCAGGTATGACTCCACCATTGGTGTCCCGCGGGGCGGGGTGGCTGGGTCTCTGGCCTGGTGCAGCCAGCGGGCGAGCTGGTCTGCCCGGGCGGGACTGGTGCGCTCGATCCACTGCAGCCGGCGGATCGGGGTGGCCGCTGCGGAGCTGAGGACCACCCCCCACCGGGAGAGCCGTCGTTCCTGCGCCTCGGGGTCAAGCAGCGCGAACGAGGCGGCCCGGCAGGCCAGGACCGCAGTCAAACGAAGGCCGCGCCGTTCGACCAGCACGCCCAGACTGCGGCCTCGGTACTCGGCCTTTCCCAGATTCACGGCACCCACCGCGGGCGGTGGCTGTTCGGCCGGATCGACCAACCGCCGGCCTGGTCCCAACCACGTCATCCCGTGGCCCGGAGCGGCTGAGATGAATGTGCGCCCGTGGCGACCGGAACGCCCGCGCCCCCGAAGCAGGAAAACCAGCAGCAGCCCAGCCCAGGCGTCGGCCGTCCGCCCACCCACGGGGACCACCACGACCAGAACGACTCCGGCCAGAGGTGCCAAGCCCAGTACGACCCCGGCCGCGGGCGGTAGGAGGTCCACTCCGGTCACGGCCAGCGCGGCACCCAGGATCAGAAGGCAGCCTTGCGAGGCTGTCAGCGATCCGAGCAGCCCATGCCGTTCGAGCGGGCCGAACCGATAGGTGAGTCGGTCCGAGCTCATTGGGGCTCGTCGGATCTCGGCTCCACCGGCTGGGAATCCTCCGGCTCGGGCCCGGGGGGCATCGGGCCGACCGGCGACTCGGGACCAGCGACCCTGCGCACTCCCTCGTCGTCGAGGGATATCCAGTTTGGCGTGAGCTGCTCGAATTGCCACATCGACTCCATCTGCGGAAACGGCCCGCGCGGCTCCTCCTCGCGAGTGGTGGACGTGGCGACAGCGGCCGGTCTTCCGTCAGGTCTCCCGGCCGCGGAGGCCGGGTCGCCACCCAGCTCATCGGGGCGCGGCCCATCCGCCGCTCCGGACGCCCGGGCGGGCAGGCGCTCGGTGGGTGCCGAGGCCGCATCTCGATGACCCGCATCGCCGCCGGATGACGGTTCGTCAGGCTCTGGAGCTCCGGCCTGGTGCCTGAGGATGTGAGCCAGAGATTCGGCCTGACCCGCCACGGTGTCCGCCGTCCTCCGGGCGTCCCCGGGGATGTTGCCCAGCCGGGGCACCTCGGCGCGGATACCGCCCGCAGCTCCGGCGGCGAGTTCGGTGAAGGGCAGGAGCCGGAGCATCACCCACGGAGCGAACGTCGAAAGCAGGACCAGGGTCATCGCCGTCAGCAGACGGGTCGTGGTCGGCGAGCCGCTGCTCCCATACGCCGCACCGGCCAGCGACAGGACGGCCACGATCACGAACTTCGACAGGATCAGCGCGACGAGCAGTTCGGTCAACCGCACAGCCCAACGCCGCCGGGCCGGCCAGATCAGTGCCGCGAACGCCAGCGGCAGCATGAGCACCACGACGTACACGGCAGCTTCCCGGATCAGCATCTCCACGGCCAGCGCCACGGCGGCCGCCAACGTCAGCAGCCCAACCGCGATCGCCAGGAACGGCGAGCCGTCCAGGACCCCCAGGCCCGCTGTCAGCCTGGCGGTCTGCTGCAGGAAATGGACGCCTCCGCCCATTCCGGCCCCGGCGATCACCGACGACATCTCATCGGTGGCAGACAGCAGGAGCATCGTGATCGGGGCGGCGAGGTTCACCGCGATCACCGCCAGGGGCAGGTAGCCGAACACCGAGCGGGCCAGCAGCACCGGATCCGCGCGCAGCAGCGCCTGGGCTGCGGCGGCGAACAGAAAAGGGAGACTGAGCAGCGCGGCCAAGCCCCCGACCCGCCAGTACGTGGAGGAGAACCATGTGCTCTGCAACCGCGGCGCCGTGGTTCGGCTGATCACGTGCGCGGTCTCTTGCAACGCCGAGCTGGCTCCGCCCAGTACCCCTGACGCGAACACGCCCAACGCCAGGCTTGCCGCCGTACGGGTTCCCGCGGCGAGGACGTCGACCGCGTTGCCCGCGCCCGTCTCCGAGCTGAGGATGTTTCCGGGATCAAGGGCCGCGGCGGCCGGCGGAGTCGCCACCAGGCCGATCAGGGCGATGGCAGTGAGAACGGTGGCGACGCGGCTCCTCATCGGGCGGTCGATCCCAGGTGTTCGAAGAAGTTGACCAGCCCGGGTCCGGCGCCGATCACGAGCGCGGCCGCGGCGGAGACAACCGCCGCCATGCGGCCCCTCGCGGCGTAGTGGTGGTTGTTCGTGTGGGAGGCGACAGCCCAGAGACCGGCGCCGATGAACGCGCCCAGGAGTGCGATGGCCAGAGCCCAGGCTTCGGCGCCGTTGACCAGCTGCTGCAGGATATTGCTACCCGGAAGCCCGGTAGGATCAGGATGTGCAGTTACAGCTAAATACCAGGCCACCGAGCCTCCCTGATGCTAGTGAGACAAAACTAAGCAAATTCACGCTAGCAATCCAGCACAGCGATTGCTACGTTTTGGCGTGTCAACTTCGTCTCAAAAAGAAGGAGCCCCGATGGCCGTCCCCAGGAACCGCCCGCGACCGGAAACGACCTTCGCCGAACTGGCGCCGAGGCTTGAGCGAATCGTGGCCCGCAACGTGCGAGCCCCCGAGCCGCTGATCGAGGACGCGTGCCAGATCGCGTGGAGCCGCTGGGTGACGCATCGCGATCGCGTGGCTCCGGGCTCGGTACTTGCCTGGCTGACCACCACCGCCACGCGGGAAGCGCTCCGCCTCCTCAGATGCGAATCCCGTCAGGTGCCGTTCAGCGAACAGCCGGCATCGGGCGGCCAGATCATCAACCTCCCCGTGCGATCCCCCGGCCCCGATCAGGTGGTGGAGTTCCGGGAGCGGCTGGCCGAGGTGCGTGGTCTACCCGCCCGCGAACAGACGGCGCTGTGGATGCAGGGACTCGGCTATGACTACCGGGAGATCGCGGCGCAGACCGGAGCCACTCGGCGGACGGTGGAGCGAGATCTGGTCCGCGCTCGCCGGGGGCTGGAACGCCGTCGCCAGTCGACGCCTGGCGAGTAGCGAGGTCAGCGCCGCGCCCGGCCCCGCTTGCGCCGCCGCCGCTCGGCCGGGCTCAGCTTGCGCGGCTTGGGCTGTGCTTTGGAGCCCCGGCTGGCGCCACCCGGCAGGCCCGCCGCGGCATCGGCGGTGCTCCGGACGGGTGCCCGCCGCCGAGCGTCGCGCCAGATGAAGAACGCGATCCCGCTCAGCACGACGACCGCGACGAGCGCGATCTCGATCGCGTTCGTGCCGCTGAGGCCGGAGCTGCCGCTGGAGCTGGCGGTCGTCTGAACGACCGCCGGCGTCGTCGTCGTGTTCGGGACGGTGGCCGGCGAGATCGGTATCCCGGGAGAGAACGGGTTGGTCGTATCGGGCACCGCCGGCGTGCTCGAGGCACCCGTGGAGGTCCCCCCGGCAGCCACAGCAGTTGCCGGCCCCAAGGCCGGCAACGCCGCCAGACCCACCACGCCCACGAGGGCAACCAGACGTATTAGCCGTCGACTCACGACACCCCGCATCGCCCGGCCAGACCCTACCGCTCGGTGGCGAGCGGCTGCTCCATGGCCGGCGGGGCCGGCGGGTTCTTGTAGGGCTGCTCGGGCTCCTGGTGCTCCTCGTGGTACACGCTCTCGGCGTTGACCGCCCAGATGTCGTGCTCGGTACCCAGGAGAATGTTGTCCACCGCGCGCATCGCGGTGAGCATCGAGTGGTCTGAGTTGTTGTAGCGGTGCAGGCCGTTGCGGCCCACCTGCTGCAGGTTGGCGATCGTCTCGAGCCAGCCCCGGATCGTGGCGACGCGTTCGGCGTAGTCGGCGTCGTAGATCGGGTAGGCCTTGTGCACCCGCACAGCGAACCCGCGCTTGACCATCTCCGGGCGGGCCAGCCCGATCTGGACGAGCTCGGAGGTGGCCAGCTTGACCAGGTCCTCGTCCTTCATCCGCCACAGGTCATCGCCCTCCCAGCAGAAGTACTCCAGTCCGATCGAGCCGTCCTCGTCGTTGGGCACCATCCACGGGCTCCAGGAACGGAAGTTCTGGATCCGGCCCACGCGCACGTCTGGCTCGTGGATGTAGATCCAGTTGTCCTCAAAGATGTTCTTCTCGTTCAGGACCAGCAGGACGGTGAGGAAGTCCCGGTAGCGCAGACCCCGCGCGGCATCCCGCACGCCACGTGACGCCTCCGGCTCCGTGATGCCCACCGTGGTGCGCAGCGGCAGTGAGGAGATCACGTGCGAGGGGGTCAGCGTCTCGCCGCCGGCCACCACCTCCACGACGCGGCCGCCCTCCAGCCGCATGCGCGTGACTGGAGCGTTCAGTCTGACCTCGCCGCCGTTGGCGCGGATGTCCGTGGTCATCTGCTCCCACATCTGGCCGGGCCCGAAGCGCGGGTAGTTGAACTCGCCGATCAGCGACTTGATCTCGTCGCCCTTGTTGCCGAAGAAGGCCGACTTGGCGGCGCTGAAGAAGGACAGGCCCTTGATCCGCTGTGCCGCCCATTCGGCCCGGATCTCGCTTGTCGGCACGCCCCACACCTTCTCGGTGTAGGCCTTGAAGAAGTGGTTGAACAGCCGCTTGCCGAACCGGTTTGACACCCACTCCTCGAAGTTGTCCTCGCGGCCCTTGGGCTTGATGGCCGCCCACAGGTAGGACATCCCACACAGGAATAGCTCCCAGGGCCCGAGCTTCTTGATCACGTCCATCCCCTGCAGCGGGTAGTCGAGGAACTTCCGGTGCCAGTAGATGCGCGACTGCCGCGGGCGCTTGAGGAACTCCTCCTTCATGATCTCGTGCCACAGGTCGTCGACCTCCTGCACCTTGGTGAAGAAGCGGT
The DNA here is from genome assembly GCA_963718545.1 of uncultured Solirubrobacterales bacterium. Lineage (GTDB taxonomy): Bacteria > Actinomycetota > Thermoleophilia > Solirubrobacterales > Solirubrobacteraceae > Palsa-465. Next base: position 76,960 of record CAVQZO010000003.1, read on the forward strand.
GGCCGCCCAGGTCGAACCGGTAACCATCCTTGACCTCGGTGCGGGCGATGCCGCCCACCTGGTCGGTGGATTCCAGCACGATCACCGGCTTGCCCCGCTTGGCCAGCAGGTACCCGGCGGTGAGTCCGGCGGGCCCCCCGCCGAGCACCACCACGGGCTTGTCCGGAGTGATCTCGGCGCCTCGCGGCGTGGGGCTTGTCGGTGTCGAATCAGGCATGTGGGCTCTCAGGTCTTCTTGTAGAGGACGGCACTGTCGGCGACACAGCAGGCCTCGCTGTAGTCGTGTGGGGCCCAGAAGACCGGCTTCAGCTGCTTGTCCGCGGCGATGATCGCACTCCACTGCGCCGAGCGGCGCCGGACGAGCACGGTCCACGGTGCTTTCCAGTTCTGGACACCTTCGGTAAGCGGGCGGATGAACGCCACCTGCTGACCGGGTCTCAATGAGTTTAGGAGCGGCGGCAGGACTTTGCTGGGATCAGCGTTGCGGTAACGCTGAAGCGCGTTCACCCAGTCCATGAACGAGGGATTCCGGACCGGCCCGATCGTGCTGGAAAAGCGCAGTCCGCTGGGCAGGTAGTAGTAGGCCAGCGGCGTCGACTCGGGCTGCCCGACGATCACGAGGTCGCCCCGATGCAGCATCGGCGCCAGCTCGGCGGCCACGTCCTTCATGTCGCTCTTGGAATTGGGCGAGTAGGTGGCCGGATTGGCCAGGAACAGGATCGAGAGGACCAGCCCGATCCAACCCAGGAGTCCGGCCCGGGACATTCCGAACGCTCCCAGCAGGAGGATGGCCGGGACGATCGGGGCGAAGTAGCGCGGAACCCAGGCCGGGGTCACGTGCGAGGCCAGCCAGGCCAGGAGCAGGGTTCCCACGGCGATCGTCAGCAGCACCCACATGAGGCGGGCGGGCTGGCTCAGCCGGTTACGGCGCACGGTCAGTCCGGCCAGCCCGACCACGGCCGGGATCACCACCGCCATGGTCACCCGGTCGCCGCCCATGATGTTGCGCGACAGCTGCACCGGCGCGCCGAAGTGGGGGGTCGAGTCCCACGGCGCCGCGGTGTGGGCCGCCTGCCAGAGGAACGTGGGTACCCAGGGTGCGAACAGGATCCCGGCGCCCACGAACGCCATCACGGCGTCCTTCACCAGCAGCCGGCGATCGGCCGGATCGCCGATCTTCAGGAGCAGCAGGACGGCCAGCGCGCATGAGGCCCCGAAGAAGATCCCCCAGGCGTGCGTGTAGAGCATCAGCGCCTGCGAGACGCAGAACAGCACCACGTAGCCGCGCCGGCGGTTGACGAACCCCTGCAGGAACCCGATCGTCCCGAGCAGTCCGAGCAGCGTCATCAGCACGTACATCCGGGTCTCCACGCCGTACTCGGTGAGGAATGCGTTGGAGGCGAAGAGCACGGCGGCGAACACGCCGGCCCGCTTGCCGAACAGGCTCCAGCCGGCCCAGAAGCCGATCGGGATGCACAGCGTGGCGATCAGCAGGGTCAGCGAGTGGGTGGCCACCTCGGACGTGCCGGCCACCGACATCCACACGTGCAGAAGCAGGTAGAAGAGCGGCGGCGAGCCGTCCATCCGCAGCACACCGGGGATCGTGGTGAGCGGGTGCGAGGAGATGCCCACGGTGATCGCCTCGTCCATCCAGTACGGCCCGGCCAGGTTGATGCTGCGGAAGGCGACGGAGACCGCGCACACCACGACCAGGAACGCTCCCACCCGCAGCCACTCGGGGATGGCCACCACCCAGTCCGGCGCGTGCAGCTCTAATCCGCTGGTGGCCGATCCCCGGGGTGCGGTCGTCGCGGTCATGAGGCGGTCCCGGTGCGGCAGTCCTGGAAGAAGTACATGGTGTGATGGGGGGCGACCGTGAAGCTGTAGTGAGCTCCCTCGTGCTCCCAGCCCTTGATGGTCTGGGGAGTCGGCAGCAACGCTGCGCCGCGGTTGTCCCGATCCTGGAAGATAGTGGCCGGCCACTTGCCCTTCGCCACTGGGGCGAGCCCTTGCTCATTGGTGGTGGGCTGATCCGTCACCCGGACGGTGCGCACGTTCAGGTACCAGGCCACCATCGGCACCTGGAAGCCCTCCGACATCACCGGACCGCAGGCCAGCGTCCGCTTGGCTCCGCCATGCCGGTTGATCAGCGCTACCAGGTCCTGGCGCAGGTGGGCCTGGTAGAGGAGCGAGCCGTGCGTCTTCGGTAGGTCGATGAAGTTCGAGCCGACGAAGTTGGGGCCGAATACGAACAGCAGAGCGCCGACGGCGCCGGCCGCCAGCACCACGGCCCGGGACACCCGCTCGCGAGCCCGCGAGCGCGCGCCCGCGCGACTGGCGAGGCGCACCAGCCCGATGGTCAGCCAGCCGTACCCCACGGCTCCCACCAGGACGATGAACGCCGACCCAAGGACAAGGTAGCGATCGTTCCCCGAGAAACCGGCCTGGGTCTCGATCGCCACCAGCACCCACCAGCCCAACCCGAACAGGCCACTCACGATCAGCGTCAACAGCGCGGAGGTCCGTGGAGGCAGCGCTTTGCCGGACTCCGGCTCGCGCCGGCGAGCGAACATCGACCGCCACCCGGGCAGCGTCGAGCGGATCCGCCACAGGACCCCGGCCGCGCACAGCACCGCCAGCGCGGCCGCCACCTTGATCCGCAGCAGGACCAGCGGCCACGCGTGGTCCTTCAGCTCGGCGCAGAACGGGCAGTGCGCAAACGCCGGGCTGTTGTGCCGGGGGTGCTGGGCCCGGGTGACGCCGCTGGTGAACGATCCCCCGCCCCACTTCTGGGGCACGAACCACAGGAACAGCGTCACCACGGCCAGCCCCACCACCAGCGCTCGCGAACCGGGATCCCGCCACATCAGCCACAGCCCGTACGGTCCCCAGAACAGCCAGATCTCCGGCCGGTCAAGCGCGGCCACGAACCCGAAGATGAACGCCTGGCGGTAGTGGCCGTCCAGGTGGCGGTCCACCGCCATCAGCGTGGCCGCCAGCATCAGCCCCTCCGAATAGCCGAGCGTGCTGGCGTCCAGGAATTCGCCGGTCAGGGCCAGGCTGGCCATCGCGATCAGCGCGGCCAGCCCTGCGGGCACCGCCGCGGCCCACCGGGGACCGCCGTCCGGCGAGGACGACCCGGTGAAGAACAGCCGCCAGGTCAGCCGCGCCGCCAGCAGGCCGGACATGAACACGGCCAGGGCGGCCCCGGCCCGAGCCACCATGAGCCAGAGGTTGGGCTGGACCGAGCCGAACAGCGCGAAGATCGTCGTGAAGATCATCGGCAGCGGCTTCCAGGTGGGGCCGCCGGGCGTGTGCAGCGAGCCGTGGATGATCTCCTTGCCCCACACCAGCCAGGCCCACGGGTCGTAGCTCGGGGTGGACGGGAAGAGCAGCGACAGCGCGCCCAGCGCCAGAGCCAGCGCGGCCAGCCACCCGTACAGCGCGCCGCCTCTCAGGTATGGCGGCAGCGGTCCCCGCGTGGAGCTCCCTGAGATGGGGCTGGAGCTGCTGGTGGCCGGCTCGGCGGTGGGGACGGACAAGGTTCGAAGGGAAGGGCCGCGCGTCGAAGTTCAGGCAGAGGATGCCCCAGTCGCGGGCAGCTCTCGAGGAAGAAAGCAAACACATGCCCACGCGCGGGCACGGGCGTGGGACGCGGTAATTCTAGTGTGGTCGAGCTGAACGTCCGGTTAGCCGTTCACGCCGATGGCCATGCAGTTCTCCACCTGCTGCATGACCGAGTCCGGGGCCTGATTCGGGTAGACCAGCGCCGCCCCGATCACCTCCGCCCCCTGCGCCTGGCCCACGATCTGCACTCCCGTCGCGGCCTGCTGGGTCGGCTCGAAGATCACCGTCGGACCGGTCGGCGCACTCCCGACCTGAAATGCCGGCCGAGCGCCCGAGGCCCGGAACAGACGGACGGACAACCCGTCGGACTTGAGGCACTTCACGTGCTTGGTGCGGGGGTCGTTGACCTGTGCGTGGTTGCCCGCAGCGCGAGAGATACCGGGAGTGCCGGCCAACGGCTTGGCCGACATCCCGCACGCCGAGACCGCCAGCGTCGTCAACCCGCAGGCCAGGAGCAGCTTTCCGCGGGACATGGGCGTGCAGCGTAGAGGATCGCTTAGGTTGAGTCTTTAGCCTCTGCGGATCGTGATCGCCTTCGCCGTGCTCTCAGGACCGTTGCCGAAGCTGGGAGTCATCGCGGTCGCCCTGCTGGCCGGAGCGGTGATCACGCTGCGCAACCCCGTCGCCCGAGCTTGGGCGATGCTGGGCGCGCTCGTCCTGTCGCCGATCCTGCTGCTGATCGACATCTGGCATTCGCCACAGTTGGGGATCATCCACCGCCATCCCCTGGAGGTGGCCATCGCCGCCGCCGTCGTCGTCGGGCTGCTGATTGGGGCCGCCGTGCTTCTGCACCGCCGCCCCCGCCTGCTCGCTCCCCTGGCGATGGTGGCCCTGCCGTTCCGGATCCCCATCCAGTCGGGGGCGACCGCCGCCAACCTGCTGGTGCCCCTGTACTTCGTGGTGGCGGCCGGCTGCCTGGCCTGGCTCGTTCCGACCCTGCGTGAGGCGCGCTCCGGCCGCCCCCCCTCTTCGCGCCGCCGCGCCGCCGCGCCGCCGGCCGCGATCGAAGGGGTGCATTTCTTCGAGAAGGCCCTGGCGGCTTTTGTGGTCCTGTACGCGATCCAGGGCGTGTACTCGGTCAGTTTTGTGACGGCGCTCCAGAACGTGGTGTTCTTCTATGTCCCGTTCGCACTGCTGATGCGGCTGCTGCGCGACATGCGCTGGGATCGCGAGCTGCTCACGCGGTGCCTGGGGGTCACGGTCGTGCTCGCGGTGCTGTTCGCCTGCATCGGCTACGTGGAGTACGCCACCAAGAGCCTGCTGCTCAACCCATCGCTGATCGCGCGGCTCGACGTGCACCCGTACTTCACGGTCAACTCGGTGTTCTTCGACCCGGACATCTTCGGCCGCTACCTGGCACTGGTGATGATCCTGGTGAGCGCGGTGCTCCTGCGCGAGCGCCGGCCGCGCTGGCAGATCGGAGCCTGCGTCGTGCTGGCGATGCTCTGGGCCGGGCTGGTGCTGACGCTGTCGCGATCGAGCCTGGGTGCCCTCCTGGTCGGACTGGCCGTGCTCGCTGCCCTGCGCTGGAAGGTGTGGCCGGTGGTCACGGCGGTCGCCGCGGTGATCGTCGTGGGCCTGGTGGCGCTGGCCGTTTCACCCAGCACCTTCGGCCTCAACCAGGGCCTCAACGGCGCCTCCAGCGGCCGAGCCAACCTGGTCAGCGGTGGCGCGCGCATGTTCTCCCAGCGTCCCGTGTACGGCTACGGGTCCGGCGCGTTCGTCACCCAGTACCGGAAGGAGAACAGGGTCGGGCCCAACTCCCTGGCCGCCTCACACACCATCCCCATCACGGTGGCGGCCGAGCAGGGACTGGTCGGCGAAGCGGTCTACCTCACGCTCGTGATATCTGCGCTGATCGCGCTGTTCCGGGGCGCCCGTGCCGATCCGGTCCGCGGCGCCGTCGCCGCGGCCTTCCTCGCCCTGGTGCTGCACACGATGCTGTACGCCGACTTCCTCGAGGATCCGATCACCTGGGCCCTGCTGGCCATCGGCGCCGCGCTGGCCGCGCAGAGCCGCCAATCCGAGCGCTCCGCCACCGAAGCCGAGCGCCACCGCCGCCGCACCGTCCCCGCCACCGCCTGACCAGGCTGCGGCGCCACCGACTTTGAGTTCGGTGGCGCCGGCGTCCCGCTTACAGAGGCGTGGTGTACGCGCCGGCGATTCCGCCGTCGACCAGCAACGCCTGGGCGGTCATGAAGCTCGAGTCATCGCTGGCCAGGAACAGGGCGGCCGCGGCGATTTCCTCCGCCCGGCCGAACCGTCCCATCGGCACGTGCACCAGACGGCGGTCCGCCTGCTCGGGATCCTTGGCGTACAGCTCCCGCAGCAGCGGCGTGTCCACCGGCCCCGGGCACAGCGCGTTGACGCGGACCCCGCGCCGGGCGAACTCGACGCCGAGCTCGCGTGACAGAGCCAGCACCGCCCCCTTGGAGGCGGTGTAGGAGATCTGCGAGGTGGCCGCGCCCATCACGGCGACGAACGACGCCGTGTTGATCACCGAGCCACCGGCTGGGTTGTCCAGCAGGTAGGGGATCCCGTGCTTGCAGCACAGGAACACGCTGCGCAGGTTGGCCGCCTGTACCCGCTCCCAGGCCTCCAGCGAGGTGTCCAGCACCGAGGCATCGTCGCTGGGGGAGATGCCGGCGTTGTTGAAGAGCACGTCGATCTGCCCCATATCTCGGCGGATGCGGCCATACAGGGCCGCAACCGCCGCCTCCTCGGTCAAATCTGCCTGTAGCGACAGCTCGCCGATCTTGTGCTCGCGCAGGTCCACGCCCACCACCCGCGCGCCCTCGGCGGCGAATCGCTTGGATGCGGCCTGGCCGATGCCCCCGGCCGCGCCGGTGATCACGCAGACCTTGTCGTCCAGGCGGCCCATCACGTGGTGGCGTAGAAGATCGACTTGACCTCGGTGTACGCGTCGAGCGCGTGGGGTCCGAGCTCGCGGCCGTAGCCGGACTGTTTGAAGCCCCCGAACGGGGTGGTCACCCGGACCGAGGTGTTGGAGTTGATCGACAGCACTCCCGCGTCCACACCGCGAGCCACCCGCAGCGCTCGGGCGCCGTCTCGCGTCCAGATCGAGCCGGAAAGCCCGTAGATCGTGTCGTTGGCCAGTCGCACTGCCTCCTCCTCGTCTCGGAATGGGATGACGCACGCCACCGGGCCGAAGATCTCCTCTCGAACGGCGCGGTCATCCACGTCGACCGGGCACAGCACCGTGGGCGGGAACCAGTAGCCGGGCCCTTCCGGAGCCTGGCCACGGATCGCCACCGGCGCATCCGGGCCGACGTACGAACTCACCGTCTCGCGCTGCCCGGCGGAGATCAGCGGCCCCATCTGGGTGGCCTCGTCCAGCGGGTCACCCACCCGGATCTGCTCCACGGCTTCCTCCAGCAGGCTCATGAACTGATCCAGGGCCGAACGCTGGACCAGGATTCGTGAGCGGGCGCAGCAGTCCTGACCGGCGTTCCCGAACACCGCCCCCGGAGCCGCGTCGGCCGCCGCCGCCAGGTCGGCGTCGGCGAACACGATGTTCGCGGACTTGCCACCCAGCTCGAGCGTCACCCGCTTGATCGTCTGGGCGGCGCCCGCCGCGATCTGCCGGCCGACCTCGGTTGACCCGGTGAACGCGATCTTGGCCACGTCCGGGTGCTCGACCAGCCGGCGGCCGCAGACGGATCCCGGGCCCACCACCACGTTGACGACTCCCTCGGGCATCCCGGACTGGAGCGCCAGCGATTCGAACCGCATCGCGGTCAGCGGCGTCAGCTCGGCCGGCTTGAGCACCACCGTGTTTCCGGCGGCCAGTGCGGGCCCGAGCTTCCAGGCCGCGATCGTCAGCGGGAAGTTCCAGGGCACGATCAGGCCGACGACGCCGAGCGGCTCGCGCACGGTGAAGCCCTCGCCACCAGTCACGGGGATGGTGTCCCCGAGCAGGCGCTCGGGCGCGCCGGCGTAGTAGCGGAACACGTCAACCACCATCTGCATCTCGCCACGGGCATCCCCGATCGGCTTGCCGGCGTTGCGCGCCTCTACCTGTGCCAGGTACTCGTAGTGCTCGGCCAGGGTGTCCGCCAGCGCCCGCAGGCGCTCGGCCCGGGCCGCCGGCGCCAGGGCTCGCCAGGCCGGGAACGCCCGGCGGGCCCTATCGACGGCAGCATCAACCTCCTCGACGCCCGCGCGCGGCAGTTCCTTCAGAACCTCCTCGGTGGCGGGCTCGAGGACCTGCAGCGTGCCGGTCACGCTACGCGCTATCCGCCGTGGGCTCGAGGATGGTCACACCGTCGTCGCCCACCTCGATGTTCCGGATCGGCCCCTTGAAGTAGTGCCGGGCCCAGCCCAGATACCAGATCGTCACGCCGAGCATCACGATGATCGTCACCAGCGGCGCGTAGTTGAAGGCCGACCAGCTGAAGCCCGAGTTCCACGGGACGGCGGCCGGGGTGAACGGCAGCGAGAACAGGACGACGCAGATGGCAACCCAGATGAAGGCAGTCGGGTTCAGCCACCGGTACCTGCGTCCCAGCGTCCACGGGCCCGGCTCGAACCGGTCGCCCATTCGCCAGCGCAGGAACACCGGGATCGTGTAGGCGATGTAAAGGCCGATCACCGAGATCGAGGTGACGGCCAGGAAGGCGACGGGGAGCCCGGCGTGATTGCCCCAGTACGCCGGAACGGTGATGATGCAAGCCCAGCTCACCACGAACAGAACTGACCAGGTCGGAGTGCTGTTCGAGCCTAGCCGCCGCCACAGGTTGTGCCCCGGCACGGCCCCGTCGCGCGAGAAGGCAAACGTCATGCGCGAGGAGCTGGTCACGCAGGCCATGCCGCAGAACAGCTGACCCACGGTGGAGATCACCAGCACCGCCTTGGCGGCCGCAGATGTGAGCGCCGTCTCAATGATCGACTGCGACGTACCACCTGCGGCGTTGATGGCGCTTACGTGGGTCGCGCAGAAGGTGATGGCAAGAAGCAGGAACCAGCCGATGAGGCCGGCGTAGAACACGGAGCGCCATACGCCCTTCGGCGCTGCCATGGCAGCCCCGTGGGTCTCCTCCGATACGTGGGCGGATGCGTCGTAGCCCGTCTGCGTGTACATCGTGAGCAGGAAGCCAAGCGGTAGGACGTAAAACCAGTACATACCGTGTGAGAACCCCGACAGGTTCTGCCGGTGGCCGAACACGAAGCTGAAGCTCTGATGGTGACTGGGGACAGCGATCAAGAGAACGATGATCACCGCGACTCCCACGATGTGCCACCACACGGAGACCTGGGTGAACATGGCCACGAGGTGTGAGGAGAAGACGTTGATCAGTCCGTGGACCGCCAGGATGATCACGAACAGCACGAACGTGTGGTGGAGCGAGGATTGGATGCTCGTGGTGGCGAAGTTGACCCCGAGGATGTGGGCTCCGTAGAAGGCGAGCGTCGAGTTCAGAAAGACTGCGGAGGCATACACGACGGACGCAGTGACGGCGACCAGCCCAATCAGGTTGAACCAGCCCGTGAACCATCCCCAGCCGGGGCCGCCAAGCTTGGAGGCCCAGTAGTAGATGCCGCCGGCGGTAGGCATCGCCGAGGCCAGCTCGGACATCGAGAAGGCGACAGTGAGGACCAGGAGACAGATCACGGGCCAGCCGATCGAGATGTCGACCGGACCGCCGTTCAACCACGCCTGACCGTAGGTGGTGAAGCAGCCGGCTAGGACCGAGATGATCGAGAATGAGATCGCGAAGTTGGAGAAGCCGCTCCAGCCCCGTTTCAGCTCCTGCTTGTAGCCGAGCTCCGCGAGGCGTTGCTCGTCAGTGGACAGCGTCCCAGCAGTTGTCGACATGCCCGGTTCCTCCTTCGACGGCGTAAAGGTGTGCTCTTCCTTCCTTAGCCAGGCGAATCCTTTCCGCTGGCGCTCGTGAAGTCAAGTCGCTCGCCCGGATGTCACACCGCTTGGGAGCAGCCCACCCAGGATGTGCTCAGTCGCCTTGACGTGCTCGATCATCTCCTTGGCCGCCGTGACCTCGTCATGGGCGCGCACCGCCTCGAGCATGCGCCTGTGCTGGGCGTTAGCCGAGGCCAGCACCTCCGGAGGGTGGGCGATCAGGTCGATCAGCCCGGTCATCGCTCCCTGGACCTCGGTCATCGCGGTGACCAGCCGGGGGGTGCCCGTGGCCTCGGCGAGGCCGATGTGGAACCGCACGTCAGCCTGGCGGTAGCCGGGAAAGTCCTCAAGCATCGACTCGATCGCGTCGACCACCTCTTCGAGGAGGGCAATCTGCTCCTTGGAGGCCCGCTCGGCCGCCAGCGCCGCGATCCCGACCTCGACCGACATGCGCTGATCACAGGTGTCCCGCCACGCCTCCACCGCATCGCTCGGTGGCGGGGCCGCCGGCGGAAGCACCTCTGCCACGAACGTGCCGCCGCCCCGGCCGCGGGTGGCCCGCAGATGTCCGCTCTGACCGAGCGCGATCAGCGCCTGGCGGAGCGTGGAGCGGGCGATCCCCAGCTTCGCGCAGAGCTCGCGTTCAGCCGGTAGCCGAGTCCCCGGGGGGAGCAGACCGAGGCGAATCGCCGTGCCGAGGCGATCGACGGTCTCCTCGAATGCGGTAAGCGATCTCACCGGCGCAAAGACGGTCTCCAGCGAGGCCGCACATTCCAGCGACGCGGCGCCGGACGTCGCTGGCTCCAGTGCCGAGGTCACAGACGCTCGAACCCTCGTACGCGCTCCCAATCGGTCACCGCTGCGTCGAAGGCGCCCAACTCGATGTCGGCCGCATTGACGTAGTGCGCCACAACCTCCTCTCCGAATGCCTCCCGCGCGATCGCGCTTGCGGCGAACAGATCCCGAGCCTCGTGCAACGTCGAGGGAAGCCGGGGACGGTCGGTGGCGAGGTACGCGTTGCCCACGAACTCGGGTTCGAGCTCCAGTCCCGCTTCGACGCCGTGCAGGCCCCCGGCGATGATCGCGCTCAATGCCAGGTACGGATTGAGATCTGAGCCGCCCGCCCGGTTCTCGAAGCGCAGCCCGGGACCTTCCCCGACGACGCGTAGCGAGCACGTGCGGTTGTCACGCGCCCACGCCACCGCGGTCGGGGCGAAGCTCCCGGCGGCGTAACGCTTGTAGGAGTTGACGTTCGGCGCGAGGAACAGGGTGAGCTCGCGGAGCGCGGCGAGCTGCCCGGCCAGGAAGCGCTCGAACGTCTGCCGGTCCCGGGCAAACAGCGGCTCGTTGCCATCCGACAGGGAGAAGTGGATGTGGCACGAGCTTCCCTCGCGCTCGTTGAACTTCGCCATGAAGCTGATCGACATGCCCTCCTCGGCGGCAATCTCCTTGGCGCCATTCTTGTAGATCGAGTGATCGTCGGCGCACCGGAGCGCGTCCGAGTAGCGAAAGTTGATCTCGTGCTGGCCCAGGTTGCACTCGCCCTTGGAGGTCTCGACCTCCAGCCCAGCCCCGGTCATCGAGTTTCGGATGCGCCGGATCAGCGGCTCCACGCGGGCTGTGCCGAGCAGCGAGTAGTCGACGTTGTAGAGGTTCGCCGGCACCAGGTCGCGATAGCCCTTCTGCCACGCCTCCTCGTACGTGTCGCGAAACAGCAGGAACTCCAGCTCGGTGCTGGCGTTGCTCGACCAGCCCCGGCTGCTCAAGCGGTCCAGCTGGGCACGGAGGACCTGCCGCGGTGAGGCGACGACGTCGCGTCCGTCCGCCCAGGCGAGGTCGGCCAGGCACAGCGCCGTGCCTGGCTGCCAGGGGACCGGCCGCAGCGTCGACATATCCGGCTGCATGGAGAAGTCGCCGTATCCCCGCGCCCACGAGGACATCTCGTAACCCTCGACGGTGTTCATCTCCACATCGACGGCCAGCAGGTAATTGCAGCCCTCGGCGCCGTGGCCGGCGACCTCGTCAAGGAAATGCCGGGCCGTCAGCCGCTTGCCCTGCAGCCGGCCCTGCATGTCCGTGATGGCCAGCAGGACGGTGTCGATCTCGCCGTCCTGCACGTGCCTTTTCAGCTCATCTAGATCCACAACTCGCTTAGGGTTGCCCACGTGTCCGACGTGACGATGATCCTAAACCGATTGGCGGATCGGCTGGGAGAGCCCCTCGATCCTCCGGTTGCGCTTGACGGGGGGATCACCAACCGCAACTTCCGGGCCCGCTTCGCCAGCGGCGATTACGTCATCCGCCTGCCCGGCAGGAACACCGAGCTGTTGGGGATCGACCGCACGGCCGAGCGCCTGGCCGCGGAGCGGGCGGCGGCGCTGGGCATAGGACCGGAGCTCGTGTACGCCGACGCGGAGTGTCTGGTGACGGTCTACCTCGCGGCCCGACCGCTCTTGCCCGGCGACCTCGGCCGAGATCCCGCCCCGGTGGGCCGGGCCCTTCGACGCTTTCACGACTCGGGCCTCCAGCTGCCCACACGCTTCTGGATTCCGGAGTTGCTGGGCGACTACGAGTCCCTGGTACGCCGGCGCGGCGGCCGGGTTCCGGCCGTGTTCATCCGAGCTCAGGAAATCGTCGGGCGGATTGCCGAGGCCCTCCCGCTCCTCGCCCCCGTGGCCTGCCACGACGACCTGCTGCCGGGCAACCTGCTCGTCACACCGGACAGCATCCTGCTCGTGGACTGGGAGTACGCCGGGATGGGGCACCGGTTCTTCGACCTCGGCAACCTGGCCGTCAACAACGACCTGGACGAGGCGGCCGAGGGGGTTCTGCTCCAGGCGTACAGCGGTGCGCCGCCGACGCCCGGCCGCGCCGCGGCGCTGAGGCTGATGCGGATCGTCTCAGACGCTCGCGAGGCCGCTTGGGGGGTCCTGCAGGGCCTCATCTCCGAGCTCGACTTCGATTTCTCCGATTACGCCGGACAGCATTTCGAGCGCATGGAAGGCGCCGCCGCCGATCCGCGCTTCGAGGAATGGTTGGATGCCGCGGCCGCGTGAGCTGCCCGGGCGCGCCCGGGTCGTGATCATCGGGGGTGGGGTGGGCGGCGCCTCCATCGCGTACCACCTTGCGCAGCGGGGCGAACGGGACGTGATCCTGCTCGAGCGCAGCGAGCTGACCAGCGGCTCCACCTTTCACTCGGCCGGTCTGGTGGGCCAGCTGCGGGGGAGCGTCGCGCTCACGCGCCTGATGATGGAGTCGGTACGGCTGTACGAGCAGCTCGACTGCGGGTGGGTGGGTTGCGGCGGCGTCCGTCTGGCCTGCACGCCCGAGCGCGAGGAGGAGGTCCTCCGGCAGGTGGCCTGGGCGAGGACGTTCGGGCTCCCGCTGGAGCTGATCAGTCCCGACGAGGCGCGCGAGCTGTTCCCGCTGATGGTCACCGATGGCGTGCGCTGCGCCTCCTACCTGCCGACCGACGGCTACCTGGATCCGTCGCTGCTCACGAACGCCCTGATCGACGGCGCTCGCGCCGGCGGCGCGCGCACCTTCACGCACACGCGCGTGACCGGGATAGGGGTGGCCAACGGAAGGGTCACCGGCGTCCAGACCGAGTGGGGAGACGTGGAGGCGGAAATCGTCGTGAACGCCGGAGGCATGTTCGCGGCTGAGATCGGCCGGCTGGCCGGCGTGCGCGTGCCGATCGTGCCGTTCGCGCATGAGTACCTGGTCACTCAGCCGTTCCGCGAACGGCCGCCCGATGAGCACCTTCCGACACTCCGCGACCCCGACCTGCTGATCTACTTCCGCGAGGAGGGTGGCGGCCTGGTGATGGGCGGCTACGAGCGCCACAGCGCCCCCTGGTCACTGGACTCGCACCTGCTCGACGGCATCCCGGCGGACTTCAACGGACGCCTGCTGGACGAGGACTGGCCGCGCTTCGAGGAGATTGCGGAGAACTCGCGCCGACGGGTCCCGATCATGGAGGACGTCAGGGTCACCCGGTTGATCAACGGACCCGAGGCGTTCACGCCGGACAACGAGTTCTGCCTCGGCGAGTCCGAGGTGCGGGGCCTGTTCGTGGCGGCAGGCTTCTGCGCTCACGGTCTGGCCGGGGCCGGGGGGATCGGTGGCCTGATGGCCGACTGGATCATGGCCGGCGAGCCCCCCAGCGACGTGTGGGAGATGGACATCCGCCGGTTCGGGCAGCAGTACCGGTCCCCCTCCTACACGCTCAAGCGGGCCCGCGAGGTCTACGAGACCTACTACGACATCCGCTATCCCGGGCACGAGCGGGAGGCCGGCCGGCCGCTGCGCATCTCCAGCGCCTACGAATGGCACCGCGCGCACGGGGCGGCCTTCGGCGAGAAGTCCGGATGGGAGCGGGTCAACTGGTACGAGTCGAACGCGTCCGGCGGGGATTCCGAACTGCGCCCACGTGGGTGGGCGGGCGTGCACTGGTCGCCGGCGATCCAGGCTGAGCACCGCGCCACCCGCGAGGCTGCCGGGTTGTTCGACGAGTCCTCGTTCGCCAAGATCGAGGTCAGCGGCCGGGGCTCGGCCGAGCTGCTCGAGCGCCTGTGCGACAACCGGGTGGCGCGAGATGTCGGGGCGATCACCTACACGCAGATGCTCAACCGCCGCGGCGGGATCGAATGCGACTTCACGGTGACCCGCCTGGCCGAGGACCGGTTCTCGATCGTCACCGGCACGGCATTCGGCAGCCACGACATGGGGTGGATCCGGCGCCAGCTTCCCGACGACGGATCGGTCGTCTTGGAGGACGTAACTTCCCGCTGGGCCTGCTTTGCCCTGTGGGGGCCGCACGCCTACGACATCGTCAGGCCGGCCTCGGCCGGGCCGCTTGACTTCGGATACATGCGCATGGGGGAGATCACCGTGGGCGACATCCCGGTCCGGGCCTTGCGCGTGACCTACGTCGGCGAGCCGGGCTGGGAGCTGTACTGCCCCTCCGAATATGGCGCCGGTCTCTGGCGTACGCTCTGGGAGGCCGGGCGGGGGCATGACCTGGTGGCCGGCGGCTACCGCGCCATCGAGTCGCTCCGGCTGGAGAAGGGCTACCGCGCGTGGGCGGCCGACATCACGGCGGATGAGACGCCGTATGAAGCGGGCCTGGAGTTCGCCGTCCGCCAGGACAAGGAGTTCATCGGCGCCGATGCGCTGCGGGCCAAGCCGCCGGCACGGCGCCTGCGCTGCCTCGTGCTGGAGGATCCGCGCTCGGTGGCGCTTGGCAACGAGCCGGTTCGGATCGACGGACAGGTGCGCGGCCGGGTGACCAGTGGGGGCTACGGCTACACGGTGGAGCGCTCGATCGCCTATGCCTACCTGCCCGTCGAGGTGGACCTCGGGACGGACGTCCAGATCGACATCTTCGGCCGCTGGGTAGCCGGCCAGGTCGTCCCGGAGCCACTGTTTGATCCGGACGGCTCCCGCTTGCGCGTCACGATGCCCGCCTGAGCCCGCCGGTCACGGCCGGCGATCCCCATCGCCGGCCAGCTCCAGGGTGATGCCATCGGCGAGGAGCTGGCGTGCCCGGGCGCGGGTCATGATGCCTGCGAGCCAGTGGGCGCTGAGGCCCTCGACGAGCGCGGTGAGCCGCTCGGCGCTGACCAGGGCATCGACCTGCGGGGAGATCGAGCCGTCGGTGCGCCCGGCCTCGATTGCCTCGGCGATGAGCTCGCTCCACGTTCTTGCTGCGGTTCTGAGGCCGGCGCGCAGCTCAGGTGCAAAGACGGCTGAGGCGAGCACCTCGCCCCACACCGCTGACGTGTCTCGGCTGTCTGGGGCGAGCTCAGCGAGCAGCGTCTTTTCCACGGTCCGGCGGCCGGAGTCGCCGTTGCGGACGACAGCTTGAGCGCGCTCGTTCGCGTGATCCAGCGTGGCCTGCACGAGCCCGTTGCGACTGTCGAAGTAGTAGTAGAGCAGGGAGACGGCGACCTGCGCTTCCTCGGCAACGTGCTCGACGCGCAGGCCGCGGACGCCTGAGCGGGCGATCACCTTGATCGCGGCATCCAGGATCGCACGTCGACGATCGCTGCTCTTTCTGTCTGTCTGCCGTCGGGCCATGACAATGAGTCTAGCTTGACTGAAATTTCAGTCTAACCTATAGTCCTCATCCCCGACACGCGGGAGGAGACGATGATCGACCCAATTCAACGGTGGGCTGCCCACGGCGAGAAGCCCGACTACGCCGGTCTGCTGACATTCGCCGGCCTGCCATACACCGAGGACCCCGACGAGCTCGTCGGTTGCGATGTCGCGATCGTCGGGGCACCGATGGACGACTTGACTTCCGACGCCCCGGGGGCGCGCTTCGGGCCTCGAGCGATCCGAGCGGCCGGGTGCACGACCGGACCTCATCTGGAGGCAGGGGTCGATGCACTGCGGGAGGCGCTGCGGGTCGTCGATTTCGGCGACGCGGCGATCTTGCCCGGGGATCCGGTCCGCTCTCATGACGCCATTCAAGAGCTCGTCGCTGCCGTTCTGGCCGCCGGCGCAGTGCCTGTTGTCCTTGGTGGCGATCACTCGATCGCTGAGCCGGATATCCGTGCCTGCGCGCACGAGCACGGTCCCGTCGGGCTGATTCACTTCGACTCCCATACCGACACCGGCCGAGCGGTGTTCGGCGTCGAGGTCTCGCACGGAACGCCGATGTATCGGCTTGTGGAATCTGGGCACGTCGACGCCGCTCGCTATGTCCAGATCGGCCTTCGCGGGTACTGGCCGGGAGCAGCCGAGTTCGGCTGGCAGCGCGAGCGGGGGATCACCTCCTTTTTCATGCACGACGTGCGCGCACGCGGGATCGAGGCCGTCGTCCGCGACACGATCGAGCTTGTCGGCTCAGGGCCGGTCTTCCTGTCCGTCGACGTCGACGTGCTCGATCCTGCCTTCGCGCCCGGCACCGGGACCCCCGAGCCGGGCGGGATGACCTCGGCTGATCTCCTCGCCGCCTGCCGGGAGCTCGCGGGCAGCTGCCAGCTCGTCGGTGCCGACGTCGTCGAAGTCCTGCCCGACCGTGTCGGTGCGCTGGACATCACCGCGCTCGTGGCCGAACGCATCGTGCGCGAAATCCTCACCGGCATCGCGCTACGCCGCGGCGCAGACCAGACAACTGTGAGAGAGAGGGAACACAGTGCCCGTTGATACGCCCGCGATGGCCCCGCCGACCACCAGCGGGGGCGTGGCGCCCGCCGGCCAGACGCCGGGGACCAAGGGCCTGAAGGCCGGCGCGATCGGCCCGCTGTCGAACCTGATCATCGGCGTCGCGTCCACTGCGCCCGCCTACAGCATGGCGGCCACGCTGGGCGCGATCGTCGCCGTCTCCGGGATCGGGCTTTCGGCGCCGGCGGTGCTGATCGTCTCGTTCCTGCCGATGCTGTGCATCTCGCTGGCCTTCAACTACATGAACCGTGCCGACCCCGACTGCGGCATCACGTTTGCGTGGGTCACCCGGGCGATGGGACCCCAGCTGGGCTGGCTCAATGGTTGGGTGATCATCGCCGCCGACATCATCGTGATGTCCAGCCTGTCCCAGATCGCGGGCGTCTACACGTTCAAGCTGCTCGGCCTGAACGCCGCGGCCAATTCACAGCTCGATGTGATGCTCGTCGGCGTGGCGTGGATCGCCCTGATGGCGGTCATCTGCGTGATCGGCGTGGAGCTCAACGCGCGCACCCAGGCATTCATGCTCACCCTGGAGCTCGGCATCCTCGTGGCCTTCTCGATCGTGGCGTTGGTCAAGGTCGGGACGGCCCATCCGGTCGGCTCGGTCACACCGTCGATTCAGTGGATCAACCCGTTCCGGATCCCCTCCTACGCGTCTCTGATGCACGGGGTCCTACTCGGGCTGTTCGTGTACTGGGGGTGGGACGCCGGCGTTTCGGTCAACGAGGAGTCGCGCGACTCTGACTCGGGCCCGGGCCGCATGGCCGTGCTCAGCACGCTGCTGCTCGTCTGCGTGTTCGTGCTCGTCTCGTTCGCGGCGCAGGCATACGCGGGACCGCACGCGCTGGCCGGCAACTCCAGCGACATCCTCAGCTTCCTCGGCGCCGGGGTGTTCGGTTCCGGCTGGGACAAGCTGCTGATCCTGGTGGTGCTCACCTCCACTGCCGCCTCGACTCAGACGACGATCCTCCCGACCGCGCGGTGCAGCCTGTCGATGGCGCGCTGGGGGGCGATCCCCAGCGTGTTCGGGAAGATCCACCCGCGCTATCAGACCCCGTGGGTCTCGACGGTCACGATGGCTGCTGCATCCGCGGCGCTGTTCATCGCGATGGAACTCCTCAGCCAGAACGTGCTGGCCGACTCGATCACCGCCATTGGCTTCCTGATCGCCTTCTACTACGGGTTCACCGGGCTGGCGTGCGTCGTCTATTACCGGCGCGCGATCCTGCGCAGCGCCAGGAGCTTCGTGCTCGCCGGGGTCCTGCCGTTTCTGGGGTTCTCGGCCCTGGCGCTGGTCTTCGTACAGGCTTACATCAACTACTCCAAGCCCGGCTCGGGCTACTCCAAGCCCCTGCTCGGGATACAGATCCCGATCGTGCTTGGGATCGGCTCGCTGCTGCTCGGGATCGTGCTGATGGGGGCCGCCTGGACGACCGAACGCGGCTTCTTCCGCCGTCGGCCCGAGAGCGCAGCCCCCGACGCGCTAACGACCCATCGTCGGTGAGCACGCAGTCCCCTGACGCCGAGCTGCGGTTACCCTCAGCCGTCCATGTCCGTCACGGTTGTCGGTTCGATCGCCTTCGACGCGGTCAAGACCCCTTTCGGCGAGCGGTCGCGCATGCTCGGCGGCTCGGCCGTGCATTTCGCGCTTGCTGCCTCGTTCTTCGACGACGTCCGTGTGGTGGGGCCGGTCGGGGATGACTTCGGGCCGGCCGAGCGGGCCGTGCTGACCGATCGCGGAGTGGCCACCGACGACATCGAGCACGTGTCCGGGGGCCGGACGTTCTTCTGGCGTGGGGTGTACGGCTGGGACCTCAACGACCGCGAGACGCTGGACACGCAGCTGAACGTGTTCGCCGACTTCGAGCCGAAGCTGTCGCCGGCTTCGCGGGACTGCGATGTGCTGTTCCTGGCGAACATCCAGCCCGATCTGCAGCGAGAGGTGAGGTCCCAGTGCCGCCGGGCGCGGTTCGTGGCTCTGGACTCGATGAATCTGTGGATCGAGACCGCCCGGGATTCTTTGCTGGCGGCCATCGCCGAAGTCGACTGCCTGATCCTCAACGACGCCGAGCTGCGCCAGCTCACCGAGGAGCCCAACCTGGTCCGGGCGGCGCGCCAGATCCGCGCCTGGGGCCCCCAGGTCGTCGTGGCCAAGCAGGGCGAGTACGGCGCCGCGATGGTTACGCCCGAAGGCTTCTTCGCCCTGCCGGCCTTCCCGCTGGAGACGGTCATCGACCCCACCGGAGCCGGGGACAGCTTCGCCGGCGGGTTCGTGGGCTACGTCGCCGCTCATCCTGGCGACCCCCTGGACCACGAGCTGCTGTCCCGGGCGATGGCCTACGGCACGGCTCTGGCCTCCTACAACGTTGAGGAGTTCGGCACCGAGCGCGTGGCCCGTCTGCGGCCGGACGAGATCACCGCCCGGGTGGCGGAGCTGGAGGCGATCACGCGGTTCGCCGACCAGCCGCTCACGCTCCGCTCGAGCGCCTGATCCGCCTGTCGAGCGGGCGTTGAAAAGACGTTGCGAACCCCTCGCTTAAGGTTAAACTTAGGCGGTGGGGTTTGCCTGGATCGACCTGATTCTCAAGATCCCGCTGGTATTGGTGATCCTCCTTGTCTGGTGGGTCATCCGCCGCGAGTCCTCGGAGCCGCCCGCGTCAGACGACGACGGTGGGATCCGGCGGGGGCAGGATCGCCCGCACCCGATCCGGCCATTCCCGCGCTCGCCTCGCCGTGGCCCGCACGGCGACCGGCCACCGCCGTCGCCGAACCGGGTGCGGGTCAGCAGGGCGCGGACGCGCACGCTGGGCCACTGACCGATCATCGATTGTCGATTTAGTCGTCGTATGGACGACTAAATGAACAATGGGCGTTCCGGGCCCATCCGCCCCCCGCTCGCCAGCTACACCGATCCGCGCCCGCTGGCAGACTCCCCAGCCACAATGAGCACGCCGAATCCCGGACCCCCGCCGACGGCCAGCTCCGTTCTGTCCGACGGCACGATCCTCGCGCTCGTCGAACAGGGCCGTATCAAGATCGACCCGTGGGACCCCGGACTGGTCCAGCCCGCCAGCGTCGATCTGCGGCTCGGCGACTCGTTCCGCGTGTTCCACAACCACCGCGCCTCGGCCATCGACCTTCGGCAGCCGCCGGACAACCTGACCGAGGAGGTGGTGATCCCGCAGAGCGAGTCGTTCGTCATCCATCCGGGCGAGTTCTGCCTCGGCCGGACGCTCGAATGGGTGGAGCTGCCCGACGACATCGTGGCCAGAATCGAGGGCAAGTCGAGTCTGGGCCGTCTCGGGCTGATCGTCCACGCCACCGCCGGCTTCTGCGACCCCGGCTGGCGGGGCACGCTGACCCTGGAGCTCAACAACCTCACCCGGGTCCCGATCAAGCTCTACCCGGGCCTGCCCATCGCCCAGCTGTCGTTCATGACCCTGGACCGGCCGGCCCAGCGTCCGTATGGCAGCCCCGGTCTGGGCAGCCACTACCAGGGCCAGCGGGCAGCCACCGAGAGCCGCTACGAGGGCGGCCCCAGCTCCTCCTGATTGCGGCCGGTTCACGACCCGCGTCGTGCGGATACACCGGCCGGGTGCGGGTACTACAGTCAATGCCAACCCGCGCGAGAGGATTGCCATGACTACTGAGACTTCCCAAACGGCAGATGGCGCCAGCGCCACGACCTCCGACACGCTGAGCATCACCGACAACCGGACCGGTCGAACCTACGAAGTCCCGATCGAGGACGAGACGATCCGGGCCACCGAGTTGCGCAACATCAAGGTCAACGACGACGACTTCGGCCTGATGACGTATGACCCGGCCTACATGGCCACGGCCTCGTGCCGCTCGGCGATCACCTTCATCGACGGCGACCGGGGCATCCTCGAGTACCGCGGTTACCCGATCGAGCAGCTGGCCGAGAAGTCGACCTACCTGGAGGTGGCCTACCTCCTCGTGCACGGTCACCTGCCCAGCCAGTCAGAGCTCGACGAATGGACCCACCTGATCACCACGCACACGTTCGTGCACGAGAACGTCAAGGAGTTCATGCAGGGCTTCCGGTACGACGCCCACCCGATGGGCATGCTCCTGGCATCGGTGGGCGCGCTGTCGACCTTCTACCCGGAGGCCAACAAGATCAAGGACGAGGAGATCCGGTACATGCAGGTGATCCGGCTGATCGCCAAGATGCCGACCCTCGCCGCCTTCTCGTACCGGCACAACCGGGGCATGCCGTACGTGTATCCGGACAACGACCTGAGCTACGCCGGCAACTTCCTCTCCATGATCTACCGGATCGCGGAGCTGAAGTACGAGCCGGATCCCCGCCTGGAGCATGCGCTCGACGTGCTGTTCATCCTCCATGCCGACCATGAGCAGAACTGCTCCACGAGCGCGGTCAGGAGCGTCGGCTCCAGCCAGGTGGACCCGTACTCGGCCGTGGCCGCCGGCGTCGGCGCCCTGTACGGCCCGCTTCACGGCGGGGCCAACGAGCAGGTGCTGCGGATGCTCCGCCGGATCGAGAACAAGGAGAACATCCCGGACTTCATCAAGGGCGTGAAGGAGGGGGACGAGCGCCTGATGGGCTTCGGCCACCGGGTGTACAAGAACTACGACCCCCGGGCCAAGATCATCCAGAAGATCACCCACGAGGTGTTCGAGGTGACCGGCACCAACCCGCTGCTGGACATCGCCATAGAGCTCGAGAAGATCGCGCTGGAGGACAGCTACTTCATCGACCGCAAGCTCTACCCGAACGTCGACTTCTACTCGGGGATCATCTACGAGGCGCTGGGCATGCCGGTGGAGATGTTCCCGGTCCTGTTCGCGATCGGGCGGACCAGCGGCTGGATCGCCCAATGGCTGGAGATGATCGACGACCCGGAGCAGAAGATCGCCCGGCCGCGCCAGATCTACACCGGCCAGCGGTCGGTCGACTACGTGCCGATGGATCAGCGCTGAACGAACCGCGAGGTCGGGGCGTTTTACAGCACCAGCGTCGCGCCGTGACGGCGCAACCACGCCGACTGCTCCCGGTGATCCGGGCAGTGGCGCGCCACCAGCCTCCAGAACCGCGGCGAGTGATCCATGATCCGGAGGTGGCACACCTCGTGCCACACCACGTAGTCGAGCACCGGCTCGGGGGCTAGCAGGAGTCGCCAGTTGAAGCTCATCGCGCCGCCGCGGGAGCAGCTGGCCCAGCGGGTGCGCTGAGAGCGGATCGTCAAACCGGCGTAGGGGGTGCCGACCACCTCGCAGGCTCGGTCGAGCCGCTCCGCGATCTCGTCACGGGCGCAGCGCCGGTACCAGCGCTCGAGGGCCGGCTTGGCCTGCTCGCCGTCGGGAATCAGCAGCGTGTCGTCGCGCCGGTGCACCCGCTGGCGCCCGGGCTCGGCGATCAGCGACAGTGCCCGTCCGAGATAGGGGACCGTGTCGCCGCGGGCGGCCAGGGCGGCCCGGGCGCGACCCACCTCCTGCCAGCGCCGCTCGATCCACGGGCGCAGCTCCCGGATGGCCGCCTGGGCCTCGCGCTCGGTGGCCCGGCGAGGTAGCACCAGCTCCACGCCCCGCACGGCGTCGACGTTGACCCGGATGCGGCGAGCGCGGTCAGACCGGCGGACGCTGTACGGGATGCCCTCCATGCTTCAAGGCAGGGTACGGTGGCGCCAGGATGCCGTCCTTTCCGGAGCTCCTCGAACCCCTCAGCGACGGCGTGGTGGAGCTGCGGCCGGCCAGCGACTGGGACATCCCGGACGTCCTGATCGCCCACCAGGATGACCCCGAGCTGTACAAGCGCCTGGGCCTGAATCGGCCACCCAGCGGGGCCGAGCTGGGCCGGCGTGCCGAGGCTGAGCCCGAACTTCGGGCGAAGGGGATCGAGGTCCGGCTGACCATCCTCGAGCTCGGCCGCGAGACCTGTCGAGGCCAGATCGACATCTACCGCGTGAACTGGGACGAGCGCTCGGCCGAGATCGGCATCTGGCTGGCGCCTCAGGTCCGTGGGCGCGGATGGGCGCCGCGAGCCCTGCGCCTAACCGCCGCCTGGCTGTTCGGCGCCTGCGGCCTCGAGCGCCTGACCCTGAGCACGGACAACGACAACCAGCCGATGATCCAAGCCGCCCGCGCGGCTGGCTTCGTCGAGGCGGACGAGCGGCCGGCCCCGGACGGGATCAGCCTGACGCTGGCGCGCCCACTTCCCGCGCCACCCACGGCTTCAGAAGCTTGAGCGCGGACAGGATCGCCCGGGTGGCCGGCGAGCGGTTGAGCGTGTAGAAGTGGATCCCGGGCGCTCCGGCGGCCAGTAACTCGGCGCACTGCAGCGTGGCGTAGGCCACCCCGAGCTCGGTCACCGATTCCGCCCCGCCCCGCCCGGCCGCCCGCCACTCCAGCGCCTCGAGCAGCGTCGGCGGAATCGTGGCGCCGCACATCCCGGTGATCGTCTTGATCTGAGTCACGTTCGTGATCGGCATGATTCCCGGCAGGATCGGCACGTCGATGCCGGCGAACCGAGCCGCGTCGACGAATCGGAAGTACGCGTGGTTGTCAAAGAACAGCTGGGTGATCAGGAAGCTGGCGCCGGCGTCCACCTTGCTCCTGAGGAACTGCAGATCCGACAGCGGGTCGGGCGCCTCGGGATGGACCTCCGGGAAGCACGCTCCACCCACGCAGAACGAGTACTCCCGGTGGATCAGCTCGGCCAGCTCGGCCGAGTGGCCGAGCCCCCCGGGATGGGTCACCCATCCGCCGCCCTGGTCACGGGGCGGATCGCCGCGCAGCGCCAGCACGTTCTCGACGCCGGAGGCTTCGACCTGCCCGAGCGTCCGCCGCAGGTGGTCGACCGTCGCTCCCACGCAGGTCAGATGGGCCATGGCCTCGATTCCGAGCTCCCGCTTCAGCCACTGGGTCACGCCCAGCGTGCGCTCCCGCGTCGAGCCGCCGGCGCCGTAGGTGACCGACGCGAAGTCGGGCTCCAGCTCGCGCAGCTCGGACAGGGCGGCGCGCAGGTTGGCCTCGCCTTCGTCGGTTTTCGGAGGGAAGAACTCGAACGAGAAGACGGGCCGTTCGCTCCGGGCGATGATCTCGTCGATCCGCACTGCCCGGCTCACACTAACAACCTTGACACGACCGTGTCAAGGTTGCGTCACCTGCTGCCACGTTTCGGCTCCGTCGCCCCCCGGGGTCCGGGCGACGCGACCCTGCCGCTCGAGGTGGTTCAGGTAACACAGCGTCTCCGTAAGGCGCCAGCCGGCCGTCTGCTCGGTGATCGGCTCGCCGAAGATCGCCGGCACGAGCTCCAGCGCGCTGCGGGCCTCGTCGCGCAGCCCGCCCAGAGCTCGGTCGAGGCGGGCGGCCACCAGGTCTCGGTTACCGGCTATGTGAGCCCGGATGTCGGTGAAGGTTCGGCCGTGTCCCGACATGCACAGGCGGGCATCGAGTCGCTCCACCACGTCCAGCGACGACAGGAACTCGGCGATCGGATCAGGCGTCCAGCCGTAGTCGTAATACAGGGAGATGCGGCCGAGCAGATGGTCGCCGGAGATCAGGAGCCGTCGCTCGGGCTGGAACAGGCAGACATGGGAGGGCGCGTGGCCCGGCGTTTCGTACACCCGCCAGGTGCCGAGGTCGGTGTCCACGCTCACCCCGTCGACCAGCTCGCGATCGGGCTCGACCACCCGGGCGATCCCGGATGGCATCTCCCGCAGGTGCTCGGCATAACGCCGTAGGGCGGCGTCGGGCACGCCGCTCTGGCGTGCCACCTCCAGCCGGCGGGCCAGCGCCTGCTCGGGGTCGGTCTCGCCGGCCGTCGCGTGCTGATGATTGGGGTGCATCCACATCTCGCAACCGGCCCGGTCAACCACAGTGCCCGCCTGACCCCAGTGATCTATGTGGGCATGGGTGATCACCAGGCGCCGGGCCCGCTCCAGGCGGAGTCCCACCTGGCCCAGCGCCTGCTCCAGCTGGGCCAGCGAGCCGGGCTGATGCATCCCGCAGTCGACCAGCACGAATCCGTCGCCGGCCGCGATCGCCCAGGCGTTGCAGTGCGGCACGCCCGGCCAGGGCAGCGTCAAGCGCAGGCGCCACAGGCCGGGGAGCACTCGCTCGCCGCGGCCGAGCTCGCGTCGGGACGGACTTGGGCTCATCGCGCCGCCACGATACGCCCCCGTAGACTGGCCGTCGCATGGCCTCGTCCACCGAAGTCGCCAAGCAGTTCTTCGCTGCTCTCAACGCGCATGACCTGGAGGCGGCCGCGGCCACGTGGCATCCCGGGGGCGTCGATCGGCTCGTGGGTCAGCAGGAGCTGGTCGCCCCGGACGGCATTCGCCGGTACTTCAGCGAGCTGTTCGAGGCCTTCCCGGACTTTCGCTTCGAGATTCTCGAGACCGTCGCCGCATCGGGACGCTGCGCCGTCCGCTGGCGGGCCAGGGCCACCTTCGCGGGTCCCGGGCATTTCCAGGGCTTCGCTCCGAACCAGGCGCACGTCGAGGTTGAGGGCTGTGACGTCGTCTCTGTCTCTGATGGGTTGATCACTAACAACGTGGCCTACATGGACAGCGGCGAGGTGGCCCGGCAGCTCGGTCTCCTGCCCCCGGTCGGTTCGGCCGCCGAGGCCCGTCTGGCCAAGCTGGCCAACGTGCGCACCCGGATGGGGCATGCGCTGCACGGCGCCGAGCCGGAGGCCATCGCTCCGGGCGTCTGGGTGCTGCGCGGGGGTAGGCCGCGAACGATGAACATCTACCTGATCGCCGATGACGGCGGAGTTACGGTGTTCGATGGGGGCATCTCCGAGATGGCGCCGGCGCTGGCCGCCGCGGGCGCCCGCCTCGGCGGTATCCGGCGAGTCGTGCTCGGTCACGCTGACGCCGACCACCGCGGTGCCGTGCCCGGACTGGACGCGCCCGTCTTCTGCCACCCGCTCGAGCGGGCCGCGGCCGAGTCGAGCTCGAGCTTCCGCGACTACTGGCACCTGGACCAGCTCCCCGCCTACGCCCGCCCGATCTATCCCAAGCTGCTCACGCGCTGGGACGGTGGTGCCCTGCAGGTTGCGGGCACGGTGGAGGAGGGCGACGAGGTGGCCGGCTTCCGGGTCATCCATCTGCCCGGCCACGCCCCCGGGCTGATCGGGCTGTTCCGGGACGAGGACCGGCTGGCGCTGGTGTCGGACTGCTTCTACACCGTCGATCCGCTGACCGGCCGGCGGACGCCCGCACACGTCCCGCACCCGGCGTTCAACCAGGACACCGAGCAGGCTCGCGCTTCGATCCGCAAGTTGGCCGCGCTGGATCCCGCGATCGCCTGGGCGGGACACACCCGGCCGGTGGCCGGCGACGTGCAGGTGCAGCTCGAGCGCGCGGCGACCACGCCCGCCTAGCGCCGCTGTGGGCAAGCGAAACCGCCAGCGCCAGCGGCAGGCCGGCAACGGCGGCCCACCCGAGCCAGCCGCGCCGGCCAGCACCTACACCGATCCCGAGGCTGGCGAGCTGGAGCTGCGCGGCGCCCTTTCGCCGGCGGCCCGCCGCGAGTACGCCGACACCCTGGCCGCCGGCCTCGATCAGGAGGACGCATGGCAGCGGGCCACCGAGCTGCTGTTCGAGCGGCTCGCCGTGTCCTGGACGATCGCCGGCCTGCGAATCGAGCGCCAGAAGGAGCTGATCGGCCGCTACCGGATGGCCGGCACGCAGGAGCGCCGGTTCGTCAGAGACTCGCTCCGGGTCCACCTCGAGGAGAACTTCCCGGAGATGCAGGCGCCGTGATCGATCCCGATGCGTACGCCGTGCTGCTGGCCGACTGGTGCCTGCAGGCCCAGCCGGGGGAGCAGGTGCTGATCGCCACCACCACGCTGGCCCAGGAGCCGGCAGTGGCCCTGCACCGGGTGCTGCTCGAGCGGGGCGCCTGGCCGCTGCTCCGAATCTCACCGCCCGAGCTGATGCTCGACTTCTACCGTCACGCGCGTGAGGAGCAGCTCGACTCGTTCGCGCCGCTCGAGTTGACCGAGATGGAGTCGGTCGATGCCTCCGTGCGGATCGAGGCTCCGGCCAACACGCGGGCCCTGACCGCGATCGACCCCCATCTCCCCGCCCGGGCCGCCCGGGCCCGCGCCCCGATCCAGCGCGCCCGCGCCCAGCGCCGGTGGTGCGTGAGCATCTGGCCGACGCCCGCGCTGGCCCAGGAGGCGGGCATGTCCGGCCGGGACTACGAGGAGTTTCTCGAGCGGGCGCTGTTTCTCGATCGCCCGGATCCGCCGGCCGCGTGGGCCGAGCTGCAGCGCCGTCAGGCCGGCCTGGCGGAGCGGCTGAGCCGGGGACGTGAGGTCCACATCCGGGCCCCCGGGACGGACCTGCGCCTGGACGTGGGGGGACGCACCTGGATCAATTCCGACGGCCGCCGCAACATGCCCAGCGGCGAGGTGTTCACCGGGCCGCACGAGCGCTCGGCAACGGGGACCGTCCGCTTCACCGTCCCGTCCGGAGGGCGCGGCGCCCAGGTCAGTGGCGCCGAGCTCACGTTCGAGGAGGGCCGCGTAGTGTCGGCGCGGGCCGACCGGGGTGAGGCGCACCTGCTGGCGGCGCTGGCCACCGACGACGGCGCCCGCCATCTGGGTGAGCTGGGCATCGGGACCAACTCGGGCATCGACCGGGCCACCGGCTCGACCCTGCTGGACGAGAAGATCGCCGGCACCGTGCATCTCGCCCTGGGGCGTTCATATCCCGAGACCGGCGGCACGAACGTATCGGCGCTGCACTGGGATCTGATCTGCGACCTGCGCGGCGGCGGCGAGCTCAGCCTCGATGGCGAGCCCGTGATCAGCGACGGAGCCGTGGTCGAGTAACTTGCAGCCCATGCTCGCCCGGCCGGTCCGCTCCTGATGCGTCGCACCAAGATCGTCGCCACGATCGGCCCGGCATCACGCGACCCTGAGACGCTCAGGCGCATGATCGAGGCGGGGGTGGACGTCGCCCGCCTCAACTTCTCCCACGGGGATCGGGAGATGCACGCCGAGAACACCCAGCGAGTGCGTGATGCGGCCGGCGCGGTGGGTCGGCAGGTGGCGATCCTCCAGGATCTGCCGGGGCCGAAGATTCGCATCGGCTCCCTCGAGGGCGACATCGCCGAGCTCAAGCCGGGCGAGTCGCTGGTGCTGTGCTGCGGCGCCAATGGGCTCGGCAACGATCAGCAGATGTCGGTCAGCTGGACGGGGCTGGCCTCGGCCGTCGACCCGGACGACATCATCTATCTGGCCGACGGCGCCATCCGCCTGCGCGTGACCAGCGTGCGCGAGCAGGCCGGGGAGATCGTGACCACCGTGGAGGTGGGCGGCTCGGTGGCCTCCCGGCAGGGGCTGAACATCCCCGGATCCACGCGCGGGTTGCCCGCGGTACCCGAGGAGGACCTGGACATGCTCCGCTTCGGCGAGTCGATCGGAGTCGATCTGGTCGCTCTGTCGTTCGTGCGCAGCGCCGAGGACGTGACCAGCGTTCGCCGCCACACCCGACTGCCCCTGATCGCCAAGATCGAGAAGCCCCAGGCGGTCGAGGCTGCCGACGAGATCATCCGCGCCGCCGATTGCGTGATGGTGGCACGAGGGGATCTCGGGATCGAGCTGCCGATCGAGGAC
Source organism: uncultured Solirubrobacterales bacterium (assembly GCA_963718545.1). Taxonomy (GTDB): domain Bacteria; phylum Actinomycetota; class Thermoleophilia; order Solirubrobacterales; family Solirubrobacteraceae; genus Palsa-465. The sequence continues at coordinate 105,264 of CAVQZO010000003.1, forward strand.
GTGCCGCTGGTCCAGAAGCGCCTTCTGCGCGTGGCCGGCCAGCTGGCCCGGCCGTCGATCACCGCCACCCAGATGCTCGACTCGATGGTCAACTCCACGCGCCCCACCCGCGCTGAGGCGACCGACGTGGCCAACGCGATCCTGGACGGCACCGACGCGGTGATGCTCTCCCAGGAGACCGCGGTGGGTCAGTACCCGGTGGAGGCGGTGGCGATGATGGCCTCGATCGCCGAGCACACCGAGCACAGCCTGCCCTACCGCGACTGGAACGAGCACCGGGTCCGTCGTGACGCTCGCGACCCGGCCTACACGGTGGCGTACAGTGCCTGCGCGGCTGCGCACGACCTGCACCTCGACGCGCTCGTCGTGCCCACGCTGTCGGGCCGCTCGGCCCGCCTGATCTCCGCCCACCGCCCCCATGTGCCGATCTACGCGCTGTCCCCGGGCCGGGAGACGGTCCGCCGGTGCGGCCTGATGTGGGGGGTCCAAGCCGCCTCGATGCGCCGCCACGAGGTGACCGAGGCGCTGATCGCCGATGCCGCCCGGCGCGTGGTGGAGCTCGGGTGGGTCAAGCCCGGCTCCCGCGTGGGGATCACCGCGGGGCTGCCGAGTGGCCGCCCCGGAACCACCAGCCTCCTACAGATCCAGCGCGTCTGACCTGTCTGCGGGGATGCCGGCAGCCGGACGACGTCAGCCCGGCCCTTGGTTAGCGAGGCTGGATGCCGAGCGGGCCGCGGCTGACGGGCTCGGCATCCCCGGGGCCTCAGCCGGCCCGGGCTCCGTAGAACTCGGCCTCCTGCTCGCCGAGCTCGGTGGCCGGCGGATCGTCGTAGAACCACTCGCGGGCGATCCGGTGGAAGTTGCCGCGAACGTGCAGCTGGGCCAGCACGGCCAGCGTCAAAACCTCCATGCGGCGGCCGAAGATGTGGTCGGGCGGCGCCGACTCGTGGCGCAGCTGACCGAAGTACTCGGAGCGGGGATCGCTCATGTCGATCAGTACCTGCGTGGCCAGCTCCGGAGACAGCTCAATCTCCTGGTCGACCGTGTACCACGAGGTGGCCACCCGGAAGTGCTCGAGCACGCGCTGGGGGTCGAACCTCTCCGGCTCGGGGAAGAAGCCGACCTCGGTGCCCAGCCGCATGATCGAGTCAGCGTCACCCTCGATCGTGGCCCTGACCACCTCCTCCTCAAGCTCCACGGAGCCGGCGGGCATCCGCTTGAACAGCCCGAAGTCGACGAACGCCATGCGTCCATCGCTCAGCAGCATCGAGTTTCCTGGGTGAGGGTCGCCGGAGAACTGGTGATGGCGGTACAGGCAGCCGAAGTAGAAACGGAAGATGATCTCGCCGATCCGGTCGCGTTCCTCCTGCGGGTAGCCCTTGAGCTCCTCGAATCCCGTGCCGTGGACGTATTCGCTGACCAGCACGCGCGCGCGTGACAGCGAGCTGACAACGCCGGGAACCACGATGAACGGATGGCCGCGGAAGATCCGGCTCAGGGCCCGCTGGTTCTGCGCCTCGAGCTCGTAGTCGAGCTCCTCCTCGATCCGGCTGCGGATCTCGGCCCCCACGGCCTGAGGATCGAGACCGGGCGCGATCCGCTTGGCCAGGCGGAGGATCATCCCCAGGTTCTGCAGGTCGGCCCGAACCGCCGCGTCCACCCCTGGGTACTGGACCTTGACGGCCACCTCGCGCCCATCCTGAAGGACCGCGTGGTAGACCTGCCCGATCGAGGCGGCGGCGATCGGCTCCTCGTCGAATTCCGCAAAGACATCCCCGAGCGGGTCGTCCAGCTCCTCCTCGATCACCCGGCGCATCTGCCCGAAGGTCACGGTGGGCGCGGCGTCCCGCAGCGCCGCCAGCTTGCGCTGGAACTCCTCGCGGTACTCCTCCGGCACGAATCCGGGGTCCAGAAAGGACATGACCTGTCCGACCTTCATGGCGGCCCCCTTCATCGTGCCCAGCACCGAAACGATCTGCTCGGCCGCCTCTACCTGCCGGCGCTCCATCGCCAGCCCGGCGCCCTCCTGGGTCCGGGCCACGTTGGCGGCGCGCGTTCCGGCATGGCGGATTGCCTGCCCGGCGGCCAGCCGACCGACTCGGGCCGTGCGAGACACCCGGCCCGTGGGGATCTTCTTGTCGGCCACCCTCAGTCGGTCCCGTCGAGCTGGACCTGCGAGCCGGGCACGATGTCATCGGACCCGTCCGGCCAGCGGACCCACGCCTTGTGGCCGCCGTCGTAGTCGTCGCCCAGCAGGATCAGCGTGGCGGGCTCTCCCATCGCCGTGCAGGACTGGCTGCCCTCGGGGTCGGCGCCTCGCCAGATCCTGACGAACCGGTTGTGCTCGAACTCGTCAGCCACGGTGGTCGGATCGGTGTGGCCCGGGTGGATCCGCGTGGCGGCAGGCAGGGTCAGCAGCGTGTCCATGATCGAGCTCTTCAGATCCGCGTAGGTGGAGTGACCGGGTGCCCGGACGCCCCCGACCGAGCCCTTGAACAGCGTATCCCCGGTGAACACGTCGGTGTCGCCGATCAGCAGCGAGATCATCCCGGCCGTGTGACCCGGGGTGTGCAGCGGGATGATGTGCAGCGCGCCGGACTCGATCGCCTGACCCGGCACCAGCTCGCCGGTGGCCTGCGGAACCGACTCGCGCTCCAGCTCGTGGATCAGGACCGGGGTGTCCGGGTGCCGGGCCAGCACCTGGTCGAGCTCGGCCACGTGGTCGTGGTGGTGATGGGTCAGCAGCACGTGGGTGAGCCGATAGCGCATCCGGTCGATCAGCGCCAGCAGCGGCTCGACCGGGCCGCCGGCGTCGATCAGGACGGCGTCGGAGCCCTGCTCATCCGCCACCAGATAGGTGTTGGACAGCCACCCGTCGCTCATCGAGCGTTCGATGATCACGAGATCAAGCCTATCGGGGTGAGAGGGACCGCTTCCGGGCTCAGGGCCGTTCGATGATCTCGATGCGGTACTGGTCCGGATCCCTGACGAAGCAGATTCTCGGCCCGTTGCCACCGGCCAGGTAGGGCGCCCGCTCGGGCTCGATGCCCTGCTTGGCCGGCTCCGCCAGGGTGGCGTCGAGGTCCGGGCTGGTGATGGCGATGTGCCCGTAGCCGGTGCCGATCTCATACGGCTCGGTGCGGCCGATGTTGAACGTCAGCTCCAGACGGGCCTCCGCACCGTCTTCGGGCTGATTCATGAAAACGTTGATCGCGTCGCCGCCGATCGGTCTCCGGCGGACTTCCTGGAAACCGAGCGCCTCATAGAAGGCAACCGATCGGTCGATGTCGGTGATCCGGTAGCAGGTGTGGATCAGGCTCATGCGCGACAGCCTACGGGTAGTAGCCTGGTATCGGTGGCGGATACCTCGAAGATCGCTCACCTGCTCCAGCGCCTCGCCCAGGGGGTGGCGGCGCACGACCGGGAGAATCCCACCCACCACAGCTGGGGCATCGGGATGTCCCCCTTCGACATCGAGCGCCTCGGCCTGGAGGAGGGCGAGGAGATCCTTCCCGGGATCGTGCTGCAGGCCGATGGCGGTGTCACAGGCGCCTTCCGTGTGCTGTGCGACGGCGATCACGACGCCGGCCTGGAGGAGGAAGAGGAGGAGATCGTGGATGCGGTCGCCGCGCAGGAGTTCGAGCGCGAGCTGGTGATCCCCTCGCGGGGCACGCCCCCGCCCATCGTTCCGCCGCTCTGAGGCTCAGCTGACGACCGGCGGAACGATCCCCGCCATCCGGGCGATCTCGTCCGCCAGCCGGGTCACGGTCGGGCAATCGACGCCGTGCCGAGCCGCGGCTCGCATCACGGAGCCCTGAATCGCGTCCAGCTCCGGAGTCCGGCCGGCGGACAGGTCCCGCTGCATCGACGAGCCCAGCCCGGGGTCGGCCCCGTCGAGCTCGCCCATCGCGTCGGCCGGGTCCATCCGCGCGCCGTCCGCGGTTGCCGTCGCTGCCGTCTCCTCCACGCACGCCACGAGCGTCCGTCTCCATTCCGGATCGGACCGGATATGACCGATGCTCCGCCCGCTCACCGTCGTCGTCGCTGACAGCGCATTGAGGCGGACGAGCTTCGACCACATCACCTCGGCCTCGCTGTCCCGGATGATCGTGGGGACCTCAGCTTCGATCAGACTCTGAGCCACCGCGGGCAGCCCGACCGCCGCCCGGGCGTCCTCCGCGGCCATGTCCACGCGGACGCTCGGACTCGTCTGCACGATCCGTCCCGGCGCCGGCCGATCGGATTCGATCCGGATGACCGCCGCGGCCACGGTGCCGCTTCCGAATCGGTCCCGGAGAAGCGCCAGGTGATCCAGGCCGTTGAGCAGCGGAACCACGAGGGCCGGATCGGCCGCGATCCGATCGAGCGCCGCGTCCAGCCCGACGGCCTTGGTGGCCACGAACAGGGTGTCGACCGGCTCGTGGAGCTCGGCGACCGCCGCCGGCCGGGCCCGGAACTCGCCCAGCACCCTGCTGCGCACATCGATCCCCTGCTCGTTCAAAACGGCCAGCGTCGGCTCGCGGGTCACGACCTGCACCTGCTCCCCGGCGCGATCCAGCGCGGCGGCGATGAACCCGCCCACACCTCCGGCGCCGAGCACGGCAAACCTGGTCACGCGGCAAGACTGGCACAGCGGTTGTACCTTGCGGCCGGTGACGTACTCCCTGGTGGCTCGCGAGTCCCACACCGGCCGCCTCGGCGTGGCAGTTCAGTCGCACTGGTTCTCGGTGGGGGCGGTGGTGCCGTGGGCGGCCCCGGGCGTCGGCGTGGTGGCCACCCAGTCCGTGGCCGAGATCACGTACGGCCCGCGGGGCCTGGAGCTGATGGGCGCCGGCGCCTCCGCCCAGGAGGCGCTGGACCGCCTGATCGGAGAGGACCCGGGCGCAGCGGTGCGCCAGGTGGCGATGATCGACGCCTCCGGAGCGGTGGCCGTTCACACCGGTGCCGACTGTGTCCAGTTCGCTGGCCATGTGACCGGTGACCAGCTGTCCTGCCAGGCCAACATGATGCGCTCGGAGCGGGTGTGGCCGGCGATGCTCGAGGCTTTCGAAAACGCTCAGGGGGAGCTCGCCTGGAGACTGCTGGCGGCGCTCGAGGCCGCCGAGGCGGCCGGAGGCGACACCCGCGGCAAGCAGTCGGCCGCGCTGCTCGTGGTGCCCCGAGCCGGTGAGGCCTGGCGCCAGGACGTGAGTCTGCGCGTCGAGGACCATCCCGAGCCCCTCCCGGAGCTGCGGCGTCTGCTCGGCGTTCACGGCGCCTACCGCCTGGCCGGCGAGGCGGACGAGTTGTCGGCGGCGGGACGCCACGACGAGGCCGCCCGTCTTTACCGCCGGGCGGCCGAGATGGAGCCGAACAACCATGAGCTCCGCTTCTGGGCCGGGCTCGGTGTGGCCCAGGGAGGAGACATGGAACAGGCCGTCGCCGACGTTCGCACCGCGATCGATGCCCATCCCGACTGGCGTCTGATGCTCGAGCGTCTCCCGGCGAGCCTCGCCCCCACCGCGCCCCTGGTTCTTGGCCGCCTCGATCAAACTGGAGGGTGAGATCGCCCAGGCGACGCAGCAGCTGTTGATCGGTGGCGAGTGGGCGGATGCCGCCTCGGGAGAGACCTTCGCGGTGGACGATCCATGGACGGGCGCCACGGCCACGGTGGCCGCCGCCGCCGGCCGCGAGGACGCCCGCCGGGCTGTCGACGCCGCCACGCTGGCCGCCTCCGGGTGGGCGCAGACACCGGTCGCCGAGCGACGGGCGCTGCTCGACCGGGCCGCCGAGATCATGACGAGCCGACAGGAGGAGATCGCCGGGCGGGTCACTGCGGAGACGGGCGGCACCTTCGGCTGGGGCATGTTCAACGTCGAACTGGCCGCCGGGATGCTCCACGCGGCCGGTGCTCAGGCGGAGGCACTTCACGACGAGGAGATCGATTCCCTGATCCCGGGGAAGCGGGCCCGCGCGGTGCGCGAGCCGGTCGGCGTGGTGGCCGGGATCGCGCCGTGGAACGCCCCGGTCATCCTGGGCACCCGCGCGGTGGCGGCGCCGCTGGCCTACGGCAATGCCGTGGTTCTCAAGTCCTCCGAGCGCTCGCCCGCCACCCACGGGGATATCGTCAGCTGCCTGGTGGAGGCCGGGATCCCGGCCGGTACCGTCAACCTGATCTCCGCCCCGGCCGGCGCGGCGGCTGAAGTCGCCGACGAGCTGATCGTCCATCCGGCGGTGCGGCGGATCAACTTCACCGGCTCCACCCGAGTGGGTCGGCTGATCGCTGAGAACGCCGGGCGCCACCTGAAGCGGGTTCTGCTCGAACTGGGCGGCAAGGCGCCGATGGTGGTTCTCGATGATGCCGATCTCGACCGGGCGGCCGCGGCGGCCAGCTTCGGGGGGTTCATGCACCAGGGCCAGATCTGCATGTCCACCGAGCGTCTGGTCGTCGACCGAAAGGTGGCCGCACCGCTGGCCGAGCGACTCGTGACCCGGGCGGGGGCGTTGAGCCTGGGGGATCCCCGGGATCCGGCCACCCACATCGGTCCCCTCGTCAGCCGGGGCGCCGTGGAGCGGGTGGACGGGCTGGTGCGCGACGCGGTGGACAAGGGCGCTGAGCTGCTCACCGGCGGCCGGGCTGACGGTTCTTCCTACCCGCCGACGGTCCTGCGCGGCGTCACACCCGAGATGCGCATCTACCACGAGGAGTCGTTCGGCCCGGTCGTATCGATCGTGGAGGTCGACGGCGAGGACGAGGCGGTCCGAGTGGCCAACGACACCGAGTACGGGCTGTCCTCGTCCGTGTTCACCGGCGATCCGCGCCGGGGGGAGTCGGTGGCTCGCCGCCTGGACACCGGCATGTGCCACATCAATGACACCACCGTGCACGACGAGCCGCAGATGCCGTTCGGAGGCGTCAAGGCGAGCGGCTGGGGGAGATTCGGCGGTCAGGCCGCTGCCGAGGAGTTCACCGAGCTGCGCTGGATCACGGTCCAGGACGAACCGCGCGAGTACCCGATCTAGATCATCAAGGCCCCCGATACCTTTACGGCGTGCCCGCTCTACCGGCGCTGTTGGCCCGCGGCCCCTGGAATCCCGATGACGTGGAGGCCAGCTGGCGCCCCGACCCCTATCAACCTGACGAGTCCGCCACCGCCGAGGCCGACCAGCTACTCAGCGCCCTGCGCGAGCGCGGGTCGCCCAGCCATGACGGGCTGGCCGCACGACTGGTTGATTTCCAGGCTGACAACGGCAAGCTCCATCTGGAGCTTCAGCCGATCCGCTGGGCGCTGCGGCTGTTGCCCGCTGATGCCGGCCGCAGCCTATCGGCGCTGTGCATCGTCCGTTCGGCCGACGGCCACTGGCTGGCCGGCCGCCGCGCCGCCTGGCTGGCGTCGTGGGCGGGACGCTGGGCCCTGGGAGCCGGGGGGGCCGTGGAGGTGGATGAGAATCCGGCCCACACGCTGGGCCGTGAGCTCCGGGAGGAGTGGTCAGTCGATCCTGAGCGGCTGACCATCGAGGCGCTCGTGCAGTCGCCCACCGGCATGGTGTTGCTGGTGGGCCAAGCCTGGCTGCCCGATGGGGCCAGCGTCACGCCGGACCCCGAGCACGACACCTTCGCCTGGTGGCCGGCTGACCCTGATCGATGGCCGGCCGAGGCCGACGCTCCCCTCCGGCGCATGGGCGCGCTCCTGGCCCAGGCCTCCTGACTCGAAGTCAGCCCGTGTCCAGCACCTCACATCGCGACGGCGCCTTCACGCGGACGGTCACGTTCAACCGGCTGGAGGCGGTCTCCCTGTTTCACTCGTGCGTCTATGCAGCTCTGTTGATCTGTGCTTTTGCCCTGGGCAACCCCCAGCCCGCTACGTTCATCCTGGGCTTGTCCCACGGCTGCATCTGGATCGCGATGTCCCTGGTCTGCATCGCCGCCGCCCGCTACCGCGTGATCCCGTTCTGGCTCGCTGTGACGGTCGCGGTTCTCGGCGGTTTGGGTCCGTTCTTCGGCTCGATCGGATTCATCCGGGAGAGCCGCAAACGAAGAGAATTCGCATCGGAAAAGGCGCGTTACAGTTGAATGCAGATCGATGGCGGTAGAGACAGGCACGTTCCAGCTGGTGATGCCCGCGATGGGCGACTCGGTCGCCGAGGGCACGGTTCTGGAGTGGCGCAAGCAGGTCGGTGACTCGGTCGACGCGGACGAGACCGTCGTCGAGATCTCCACCGACAAGGTCGATGCCGAGGTGCCGGCCCCCGTGGCCGGCCAGATCGTCAAGATCCACGCGGCCGAGGGCGACACGGTGGCCGTCGGAGCGCTGCTGGCCGAGATCGCCACCGCCAACGGCGGCGGCAACGGGGCCAGCTCAGCTCCCGTGGCGTCCCAGAGCCTCGGGGACGAGAGTGGCACCACTCCCGCCGAGGCCGCCGAGACCGAGGCCCAGATCCACGCCGCCTCCGAGCAGGCGGCGGCCCAGGTCATCGACATCGTCACCCCCACGGGTGGCGAATCGGTCACGGAGGGCACCATTCTCGAGTGGTCGGTCAAGGTCGGTGACGCCGTCAAGGACGGCGACACCGTCGTCGAGATCTCCACCGACAAGGTCGACATGGAGCTGCCCGCTCCCGCCTCCGGGACGATCACCGAGATCCTGGCCGAGGATGGGGACACCGTGACCGTCGGGCAGGTGATCGCCCGCATGAGCGCGGGTACTGCCGCCGCTCAACCCGCGTCAGGCCCGGGTCCGGCCTCCGCGACGACCGCACCGGCCCCCGCTGAACCCGTTGGCAGCGAACCCAAAGTCGCTGCCAGCGCATCCCCGATCGCCCAGCGCATCGCCGCCGCCAACGGAGTCGATCTGACCGGCGTCAAGGGCAGCGCCCGGGGCGGGCGGATAACCAAGGCCGACGTGCTGGCCGCGGGTAACGGCGCCACGGCCGCACCCGCTCAGAACGCCGAACGCATCAAGGGCGCCGCCGCGGCGCTGGCTCGCTACATGGATGAGAGCCGCCAGATCCCCACCGCCACCAGCTTCCGCACGCTGGCCGTCGCGACCCTGGACGCCCGGCGCCGGCAGCTCAAGGAGGCGGGTCAGCGCGTCTCCTTCACCCACCTGATCGCCTACGCGATCGCTCGGGTGGCCACCGATGAGATGCCGGTTATGGCCCACCACTTCCAGGATGTGGATGGCGTGCCCCATCGGATCGACGACGCGGCCGTCAACCTCGGCCTGGCCGTCGACGTGGAGAAGAAGGACGGCACCCGCACGCTGATGGTTCCGGTGATCCGCGACGCCGGTCGCAAGAGCTTCCTGGAGTTCCTGGATGCCTACAACGCGCTGGTCGAGAAGGCGCGGACCAACATTCTGACCGCGGACGATCTGAGTGGCGCGAACATCAGCCTGACCAATCCCGGCGGGATCGGGACGATAGCCTCGGTCCCGCGGCTGATGGTGGGGCAGGGCACGATCGTGGCCACGGGCTCGATCGGGTACCCGCCCGGTCTGGGCGCCATCGGCGCGGCCATCGGAGCCGAGAAGGTCATGACGATGACCTCCACCTACGACCACCGGATCATCCAGGGTGCGGAGTCGGGCCGGTTCCTTCAGCGCATCGAGGCTCTGCTTCAGGGCGAGGAGGGCTTCTACGAGCGCGTATTCGCTGATCTGGGCGCGCAGCTTCATACCCTTCCGACCGCGCCACCACCCGCTGCGGCTCCGGCCGGGGCCGGAACGTCGCCCGCCGCCGATACGGAGGAGCTCATGCAGGCCGTGCAGGCGGCCACTTCGCTGCTCAAGGCTCACCGCACGCACGGCCACCTGGCCGCTCGCCTCGACCCGCTCGGCCGGGAGCCCGAGGGCGACCCGGCGCTCGATCCGGTTCCGCTCGGGCTGACCCCCGAGCTGATGGGCAGGATTCCCGCCCACATCCTGCGCATGTACGTGCCCGGTGCAAATCTGGCCGAGGCCCTGCCGTGTTTGCGTGAGACCTACTGCGGCCCGATCGCCTATGAGATCGAGCACATCGCGTCGCACCGCCAGCGGCTGTGGCTGCGCGAGGCGATCGAGTCCGGGCACTACCGCAAGCAGCTCACCCACGATGAGCAGAAGGCGCTGCTCAAGCGGCTCACCGAGGTGGACGCGCTGGAGCGGTTCATGCACAAGGCCTACCTGGGCCAGAAGCAGTTCTCGGTGGAGGGCCTCGACATGACCGTGCCGATGATCGACGAGATCATCCAGCTGTCGGCCACCCAGGGGGCTCGTGAGGTGGTACTCGGGATGGCCCATCGCGGCCGGCTGAACGTCCTGGCCCACAACCTGGGCCGGCCCTACGACTCGATCTTCGCCGAGTTCGAGGGTTCCTCGACACTCGAGCCGATCACCACCATTCCGCAGGGCGGCACCGGGGATGTCAAGTACCACCATGGCGCCCAGGGGGCTTACCAGTTGCCCGGGGGCGAGTCGATCATCGTGCGCCTGGAATCCAACCCCAGCCACCTGGAGTACGTCGATCCGGTCGCGCAGGGCGCCACCCGAGCCGCCCAGACCACACGGCAGGGCGCACACGCCCACCAGGACACCAACGCGGCTGTGCCGGTACTGCTGCACGGTGACGCCGCCTTCCCCGGCCAGGGAGTGGTGGCCGAGAGCCTCAACCTCCAGGCGCTGGACGGCTACACGGTCGGCGGCACCATCCACATCATCCAGAACAACCAGGTCGGCTTCACCACCGATCCCGACGACGCCCGCTCCACCACGTGGGCCTCGGATCTGGCCAAGGGCTTCGACGTCCCGATCATCCACGTCAACGCCGACGACGTCGCCGCCTGCATCAGCGCGGTCCGGCTGGCCTTCGCCTTCCGCCAGCAGTTCGGCCACGACGTGATGATCGACCTGATCGGCTACCGGCGGTTCGGCCACAACGAGGCCGATGAGCCGGCCTACACGCAGCCCGAGATGTACCAGGTGATCAAGAAGCACGCCCCGGTGCGGGAGCTGTTCGCCCGGCAGCTGATCGAGGCCGGCGTGCTCAGCGAGCAGGAATCCACCGAGATGACCGATTCGGTGTGGGAGGTGCTGAGTGAGGCCCACGCCACCCTCAAGGACCGGATCGCCCACGCCGACGGCGGGCACGCGACCGGTGAGTACCAGCTCGATCGCTCGCCCTCGCCCGAGGTCAACACCGCGGTCCCGGCCGAGAAGCTCCAGGTCCTGGGCGAGGAGCTGCTGGCCGTGCCGGACGGGTTCACCGTCCATCCCAAGCTGGTCAAACAGCTGGAGCAGCGCCGAGAGGCGGTCAACGATCCCACCCATGCCGGGATCAACTGGGCCCAGGCCGAGGAGCTGGCCTTCGCCTCGCTGCTCACCGAGGGCATCCCGATCCGCCTGACCGGCCAGGACGCCGAGCGGGGCACGTTCTCCCAGCGGCATCTGGTCCTGCATGACCCCAAGACCGGACAGGAGCACTGCGCCATGCAGCACCTGCCCGGCGCGCTCGCGCCGATGGAGCTGCACAACAGCCCGTTGTCGGAGATGGCGTGCCTGGGCTTCGAGTACGGCTACTCCCAGGAGGGTCCCGAGACGCTGGTTCTGTGGGAGGCCCAGTTCGGCGACTTCGCCAACGGCGCCCAGGTGTTCATCGACCAGTTCATCACCCCGGGGCTGGCCAAGTGGGGCCAGACCTCGCGGCTCACGCTGCTGCTGCCCCACGGCTACGAGGGGTCAGGCCCTGAGCACTCCTCAGCCCGCCTGGAGCGCTATCTGCAGCTGGCCGCCGAGGGCAACATCCGGGTCGCCAACTGCACCACGCCGGCTCAGTACTTCCACCTGCTGCGCCGCCAGGCCCGGATCGCCAAGCAGCGGCCGCTGGTGGTCATGACCCCCAAGAGCCTGCTGCGCCTGCCGGTGGCCGCCTCCACCCTGGAGGAGCTGGCCGGCGGCCGTTTCCAGCCCGTGCTGCCCGAACCCGGGGTCGACCCCCAGCAGGTCACCCGCCTGATCCTGTGCAGCGGCAAGATCTACTACGACGTCGTCGGCCACCAGAGTCGCCAGGGCAACACGGCGGTGGCGGCCGGCCGCGTGGAGCTTCTCTACCCGTTCCCGCAGGCCGAGATTCTGGAGCTGATCGAGTCCTATCCGAAGCTCCGCGAGGTGGTGTGGGTTCAGGAGGAGCCGCGCAACATGGGAGCTCGAGCCCACATGTCCCCGCGCCTGCAGCAGATCCTCCCCGAGCAGCTGCGCTTCGGCTACGTGGGCCGGCCGGAGCGGGCCGCCTCAGGCGAGGGCTATCCGGTCGCCCATTCGCGCGAGCAGAACCGGATCGTCACCACCGCGCTCGATCTGAGCCAGCCCGTTTCGCAGTACCCCCGGCGCATGCCGGGTGAGCGTTGACGGGCGCGCCGGTAACACCTCGGTCACTGCCCGGCTCCCTGGGCTGATAGGTTGCCCGCCGTGATCAGCCGGCGGGAGTTCCTGGTCAGCGGAGCGGGCGCCGCCCTGGCGTCCGGGCTGCTGCCAGGCGTTGGCGCGGCCGCCGGCCGGCGGCGCGCGTCCCGCGCTTCGCTCGCCGGGTTGACGGCCCCGAGTGCGCAGCAGATGGAGGCCCTCCGCGTCCTGGGGCGCACCAGCCTGAGGATGCCGGGCGCGCTGCCCCACCCGGCGCTGGCCGCCGGGACCGACACGCTGCCCCGGATCGATCACGTGGTGGTCCTGATGATGGAGAACCACTCCTACGACAATCTGTTCGGGATGCTCGGCCGGATTCCCGGCGAGCGTGCCCGGGGCGACGGATTCCGGATCGCCCGCGACGGCTATCCGGCGAACAGCAACCCGCTGCCGGACGGCAAGCCGCTGCGGGCCTTCCACATGCCCTCCACCTGTCAGCTTCCGAGCCAGCCCAGCCAGGAGTGGGTGGCCTGCCACGAGCAATACAACGGTGGCAAGAACAACGGGTTCGTCACCTCGCCAAGCGGCGATGTGGCGATGGGCTACTGGGACCAGTACGACGTGCCGTTCACCTACAGCCTGGCCAAGCAGTTCCCGATCGGCGATCGCTGGTTCTGCAGCGTGCTCGGGCAGACCTATCCCAACCGGCGCTACCTGATCGCGGGCACCTCGACGGGGATGGTCGATGACAACCAGGTCGCACTGCTCGGGCAGCCGGCTCCGAACGGAACCATCTTCACTCAGCTGACCGAGCACGGGATCAGCTGGAAGGACTACTACGCGGCGTATCCGAACCCGACCGGGGCCACCCCCAACCTGTACGGCGCCAATGACGTTGCCCTGGAGCAGAAGAACGGCGCATCGCTCAGCCAGTTCTACACCGACGCCGCCAGCGGCTCGCTGCCCAGCTTCAGCCTGGTCGAGCCGAACTACAGCGTCTCCTCGCAGGAGAATCCCCAGAACATCATCCGCGGCGAGGCGCTGATCTCCCAGGTGGTCAAGGCGATCGGCCACTCGCCGAAGTGGAAGCAGACGGCCCTGATCATCACCTACGACGAGCACGGGGGTTACTACGACCACGTGCCTCCGCCGGCGGCCCTGGCGCCGGACAACATCCCGGCGATGGCCCCTACCGGGGATTCGGCCTACGACGGCTTCAGGCGCTACGGCTTCCGGGTTCCGTCGGTGGTGGTCAGCCCCTACGCCAAGCGCCGTCACGTCAGTCACACGGTCTACGACCACACCTCGATCCTGGCCTTCGTGGAGCGCAAGTGGAACCTGCCGGCCATGACCTTGCGGGACGCCAACGCCAACGATCTGACGGACTTCTTCGACCTCAGCGCCATGGCCTCCGGGCACCCGACCTTCCCGCACCTACCCAAGCTGGCCAAGGAGGGCGAGGACGCCCGAACGCTGCGCTGCGAGAGCACGGGTGCCGGCAAGATCCCGCCGAAGAACCCCCGGCCCGAGCACGTCCAGATCGTCTCGGCCCGGGCCAGCGGGCGCCGCCGGGGCGTGGTCGTTCGCCTGCGCGCCTCCGCGGGCGAGCAGCACCACGCGACCCTGCAGCTGCGGCACGGCTCGAAGGTGGTGGCCTCGCGACGCCTGGCGCTGATCACCGGGAACACTCAGGAACGAGTGCTTCGGGTCCACGGGCATCTGCCGCCCGCCGGGCACTATGAGGCGGTGGTGATCAAGGGCCACCATCGCCTGGCCCGGCACTCCGTCACGGTCCGCTGAACCGCCTCGTCGCACGGGCCGAGTGGCCGGTCCGGATCCGGACCGTGGCGGCGCGTTTGCGCGCTTCGTCCGCCGGTCTGACAACCTAAGGACATCCGGTTTCGTAGAGACGGCTCCCGTCGCGACAACTCCCGCCTGCATCTGACGCCCAGCATCGGCGCTCACGACATGGCGATCGACCTCGGCACCGCCAACACGCTGGTCTACGTGGGCGGCAGGGGGATCGTCGTCTCGGAGCCGTCGGTGGTGGCGCACGATGCCGAGACGGGGAACGTGCACGCCGTCGGCCTCGACGCCGAGCGGATGATCGGCCGCACGCCGGCCAGCATCTCGGCCGTGCGGCCCCTGCGCCACGGCGTGATCGCCGACTTCGAGGTCACCGAGTCGATGCTGCGCTACTTCATCCGCAAGGTGATCGACCGGCGCATCGGCCATCCGCGCCTGATCGTGTGCGCCCCCTCTGGCGTGACGGAGGTGGAGAAGCGGGCGGTCGAGGAGGCCTCGCTGGCCGCCGGGGCGCGGCGGGTCCACCTGATCGAGGAGCCGATCGCCGCCGCTATCGGGGCCGGCGTGGCCATCGAGGAGCCGGTCGGCCGGATGATCGTCGATGTCGGGGGCGGCACCACCGAGGTGGCCGTGATCTCTCTGGGCGGGATCGTGCTGACCCGGTCGGTCCGGGTCGGTGGCTACGAGTTCGACGACGCCATCACCCATCACCTCCGCACTGTCCACAAGCTGGCCATCGGCTCGCGCACCGCCGAATCGATCAAGATCGAGATCGGCTCCGTGGTGCCGCGCCGGGAAGAGCGCACGTTCCAGGTCAGAGGACGGCACCTGATCACGGGCCTGCCCACCGCCATCGAACTCGATCAGGCCGAGGTCCGCGAGGCGATCAGGCTGCCGATGCGGGAGATCCTCCAGTCCATCCGGGACACCCTGGAGGAGACACCCCCGGAGCTCTCCAGCGACATCGCCCGGGATGGGATCCTGCTGGCCGGCGGGGGCACGCTGATTGACGGGATGACCGACCTGATCGAGATGGAGACCGGGATGCCGGTGCACATGGCCGAGTCCCCGCTGACCTGCGTGGCCGTCGGGTCGGGTCAGGCCCTCGAGCACTATGACCGCCTGCGCTCACGCCACGGCCGTCACCACGCTTCGGTGACGCCGGACTGGCGGACGGCCACCTGAGCCGCTCAGGCGGTGACCCGTGCTCGGGTCACAGGTGCTGGGCGGGCCCTGATCCAACGGGCCACCCGGGCGATGCCGCGAGCTCCCAGCAGGATCAGGAACGGGTCGATCGCTGAACGGAAACTGGGCGTCTGGGCGTTGACCAGCGCCGTGACGAGCCACATGGCCAGCGGGGCGCCCCACAGCCAGCCCGGTGCCCGTAGGCCCACCGGTGCCACCAGCCCGAGCAGAGCCAGCCCGCAGAGAACCCAGAAGCAGATCACTCCGATCTGGGCCGTGCTGTTGCTCAGGCCGATCGCCTGCGCGGACTGACGCCACGCACTGCTGCCCTCCAGCTCGGCCAGCCGCAGCGTGTTGTGCCAGGCGGCGCTGACCACGGAGGAGGGGTGGTGGAAGACGTAGGAGAGCGTCCGGCTGTCCAGCCGGCTGCTCAGCTGGGTCTCCGTGAGGTGCGACGCGCGACGCGCGATGGTGGCGTCCGCCGGGACCTGCCGGTAGTAGACGAACCGGTACGGGGGGCGTGCCTGCGCGGAGGTGGCGTTGTAGGTGCCGGCCAGCGTGATGCCGCTGGCGTCGGTGATCGGCACGAAGCGATGCATCACCAGGCCGTCCCGGATCAGCCAGGGGCTCAGCGTGATCAGGGTGGAGGCGACCAGCACCAGCAGGCCTGCCACCTGGCGGCGGCCCACCACCGGCACGACCGACATCGCCGCCACGCCGAGCGGGATGATCAACAGGATTGCGCTCACGTGCGTGAGGGCGGCCAGCCCGGTGAACAGCCCCGTGGCCATCGCCCAGCGCAGCGGATCAGGGCTTCGCCGCATGCGCAGCGCGGCCAGGACGGCCGCCAGTTCGAACACCGTCATCAGCGTCTCGGCGCTGAGCACTGAGGACATCTCGATCATCGGCGGGTAGATGGCGGCCAGCGCCATGGCCAGGAGAGCCATGTCGACGCCGAACAACTCCAGCGCGATCAGCCCGATCACACCCACCAACAGCGTGCCCAGGACGGCCTGGGCCAGTCGATCCACCTTAACCTGCGCCGCCCCCGTGGCCACGTCACCGCTGACCGCGTTCAGGGCTCCCAGGAGGTAGGGATAGGCCGGCGCGAAATACGCCGTGGGTCCGATCCGCGTCCCGCCGGCGCCCACCTGCTGGGAGGCGTAGTCCCCGCTGTGGGCGATCTGTCCGCCCAGCACCAGATAGGTCCGGGCGTTCTGCGCCGGAGCGTAGGTTCGGCCCTGCACCTCCACCACGCGGAGCATCAGGGCCAGAGCCACCAGCAGCCCGGCGATCACGCCTGGATTCGCCAGGAGAACGTGGATCGGGTTGCGGTGATACGGGTTGATCCCCAGCAAAGCGCGCCATCCGCCGCTGGGCCGCGGCGAATCCTCCTCGGGCAGGCCTGTGACGCGGCTGCGGCGCCTGCGCCAGGCGGCCGTCATGTACTTGAAGTGATCGGTGTCCCGCCTCGAGGCGCCCGCCCGCTGACGGGTCGCGCGGCGTGGCCGCTGCCTGGGTTTCCGCTCAGTGGGGAAGACTTCACGCTCGTGATCTGGTTGCAGCACGAGATCGAGCTTGACCCGCGGCCGCGCGGATTTCACCTGATCACCCGTGACGTCGTCTCCCGGATCCCTGACCTCCAGCGAATCGAGGTGGGGATCCTTCATCTGCTCATCCGACATACGTCTGCCTCACTGGCCGTGAACGAGAACGCCTCTCCGGATGTCCGGCGAGACTTCGAAACCTGGTTTGACCGGGTGGTCCCCGAGGGGGCCGATTACTGGACGCACACCCTGGAGGGGCCCGACGACATGCCCGCCCATATCAAGGCGGCTCTGCTCGGGCCATCCCTGACCTTGCCGCTCAGCCACGGGCGCCTCAACCTGGGCACCTGGCAGGGCATCTACCTGTGCGAGCACCGCGACGACGGCGGGTCGCGGACCGTCGTGGCCACCGCTTGGGGCAGGGACCACGAGTCCGAGTTGAGTTGAACTGAAGCCTGAAATCATTGGGCTGACACGCCCGGTCTGGCCGGCCCGGCTTCCCGTTGCGCGGTTCGCGCAGCGCCCGGCGGCCTCCGGTGTTTCCAGACGCGATCGGTCCGGAGCGGGCGGGGCTTTACATAGCGCCGGTCGAAATCGACCAGGTGGCTAGGGGGTAAGCCGCAATCGTGTCTCAGATTCCGGCAGTAACTACGCCGCGGACCTCAGCGGCCGCGCCACTCCGGGTCGCGCTTCTCGGCGAAGGCTCGTGCGCCCTCACGGGCATCCTCGGAGTCCCTCACCGAATCGGCGATCTCGGCCTGTCGCTCGAAGAACTCGCTGTCCGGCCAGTCCACCGACTCGCGCAGGATGCGCTTGGTCGCGGCCAGCGCCAGCGGGCCCCCCGCGGCGATCTGCTCGGCCAGCGCCAGCGCCGTGGCGAGCGCCTCACCCGGATCGCACAGCCGGTTGACCATCCCGAGCGCGTATGCCCGCTCGGCGTCGATCGGCTCGCCCGTGAGCGCCATCTCCATGGCGACGTTCCGGGGCAGGACGCGCGGCAGCCGCAGTAGGCCGCCGCCCGCGGCCACCAGCGAGCGCTTGACCTCGGGGATCCCCAGCCGGGCGCCCCGGGACGCGACGATCAGGTCGCAGGCCAGTGCCACCTCTAGGCCGCCGGCGACGGCGAATCCTTCCACGGCCGCGATCAGCGGTCTGTCGGCCGAGCGCCGGGTGATGCCGGCGAACCCGCGGTCTCCCACCCACGGCTTGTCGCCGGCCACGAACGCCTTCAGGTCCATGCCGGCGCAGAAGCCTCGCCCGGCGCCGGTGAGGACGCCCACCGACAGCTCCGCGTTGGCGTCCAGCTCGTCCAGCGCACTGGCGATCTGCTCGGCGACCGCCGAGTTGATCGCGTTCCGCTGCTCGGGGCGGTTGATCGTGATGATCAGAACCCGGCCGCGGGTCTCCGTGAGGACGGGGTCGGCTCCGGGTTGAGCGCTCATGCGGTGAACAGTTGCAGCTCCGGCTGGCGCTCGCCCCGCAGGACGGCCAGGTCGACCTCCACGCAGTCGATCTCCCGGGACTCGGCCAGCACCCGAGCCTGGGGCTTGATGATCTGGGCGGCCAGGATTCCGCGGGTGTCGGCGTGGGCGGGATCCCGCCGGATTCGCTCCAGGTACCGGGTCAGCTGCTCGACGGCGTCGATCCCGGCCACCCGCTTTATCTCCACCGCCACCCACCCCTCATCGCCGTCCCGGCACATCAGGTCAACCGGCCCGATGTCGGTCGGCCACTCCCGGCGGACCAGACGCAGCCCGTCTCCGCACCAGTGCGGTTGGTCGGCCAGCAGCTCCTGGAGATGGGCCTCCACGCCGTCCTTGGCCAAGCCGGCCTCGGCGTCGGGAGAGCCCATTTCGTGGGTTACGTCGGACAGGACCTCACTGATCTCGATCTCCAGCCGGTCCTCGCTGCTGCTGGCTCGCTTGCGCACGACCATCCGCGTGGGCGGGACGCCCTCCGCCTCGATCACCGTGGGTGGCGTCATCCAGTTCAGCGGCTTGTAGCCCCCCGCGTCCGCGTGGACCAGCACCGACCCATCCGCCTTGACCATGATCAACCGCAGCGCCTCGGGGAGCAGGGCGTTCAGGCGGCCGGAATAGCGGACCTGGCAGCGGGCGACGATCAGGCGCATGGAAGGTGCAGCGTAGGTCCCGGGGTGGACGTCAGGTGCGCTGGGAATTGTTGCGGCCGGGGTTGCAGCCGGCCAGGCGCCGAACGGTGCTCGGGCGCGCGGCCGCGATTTACATGTTCCCGGTTTCATGCGGGTCGAAATTCGTTGCTACATGAAACGTTTTTCGACCCACACCGGGTCAGGCTCCCACTCGGCCTGACCTTCAGTCGTCGAACGGCGCCGACAGCCCGCTCGTTAGCATCGGGGCGATGCGCCAGCAGCTGCGTCCCCTATTCGACCGCGTGGTCATCAAGGAGCTTGACCCTGACCGGGTGCGGCGCTCCGGGCTGGTCGTGCCGCCGGGCACGGATGAGCCGCCGCCTCAGCACGGCATCGTGCTGGCCGTCGGCCCGGGACTGGATTGGTGGGACCAGGCGGGCATCAGGATGCCGGTGAAGGCCGGCGATCACGTGGTCTTCCCGGCCTCGGCCGGAGCCTGGGTGGAGGTCGAGGAGGAACGGCTGCTGGTCTGCCGGGTGGTGGAGCTGCTCGGCGTGCTGGACATGGCGGAAGTGCCCGTCCGCAGCTGAGCAGTGCATCACTTCGCGGGCCGCCGTCAGGAACCGCTCAGGCCGCGGTGCGCTGGGACAGCTCGTGCGGCAGGGTTGCCCGCACACGCTCCAGCAGGTCCTCCACCTCCGGGTCGGCCCCCAGGGCCAGCGCCCTCTCGCAGGCGGTGATGCACTCCTGGAGCCGGTCGGTTCGGGCCAGGCCGTGGGCGTACGTCGACCAGGCTGCGGCCGAGTCGGACTCCACGGTGGTCGCCGCCTGGGCCGCCGAGACCTCGGCTCCCACGTCCCCGGCCAGGTGGTAGGCCAGAGCCAGATCGAGCAGCGCCTCCACCGTCGGCCCGGTGGCTCGGGCCCGCTCCAGTGCGTCGATGGCGGCCTGGCGGTCCATCAGCCGCAGCCTCAGCCGCCCCAACCTCGCCCATGATGAGGAATCGGCGGGCGCCCGGTCGGCCGCTCGCTGGGCGGCCTCGGCGGCCAGATCGATCGCTCCCATGTCTTCGTAGATGCGGCTGGCGAACCGCTCCGGCGTGATCCGATCGGTCTCCACCCGGGCCCAGTCCCGCACCGCCCGAGCCGCGGCGGGGAGATTTCCGGCCTGCCAGAACGCCGCCGTGAGCAGCCGCAGCACCGCGGTATTTGACGGCTCGGCGTCACGGGCGTACACGAGGCGCTGCGCGGCCAGCTTGGCGTTCCCCTCGGCCAGCGCGTGCTGTGCGGCGGTCATGAAGCGCTGAACCCGGTCGGCGGATGCATCGGGCTTTGAGAAATCGACGAACTGAAGCGAACCCGCGGGCACCGTGCGCACGCCGACCTGGAAGGACATGCGGGCCCACTGCTGGACGTCCTCTCCGTCGCCGGAGAAATAGATGCCGCTGACCGTCCCCACGCCCCATTCGGGATAGGACAGGCAGCGCGCGTAGCGGTGCACGACCGAGTGGTCGGGCACCCGGGAGCCGAACGGGTCGTGTTTGGCCCGGTCCTCGGCCGATGCGCGCGCTCTCTGTTCGGCCTCGTACGCCCGCCGCCCCTCCTCCTCGCGCGCCTTGCGAGCGGCCGCCGCCGACACCCGAACCGCGTTGCGGCTGACCCGGCCGCCCCGCGATGTCTCGGCCAGCCGCGCCAGCTCGTCGGCAGCTTCGTTGATCGCCTGCAGATGGCGCTGGTGCTCGTGCTGGCGTCCCGGCGGGGCGATGTCCGGATGCCACCGCTTGGCCATCCTGCGCCGCGCCAGCTGCACGGCGCGCTGATCGAAGGGTGCGTCGAGCTCCAGCAGGAGAAGCGCCTGTTCCACGTCGAGCACACGAGCCACGGCTTAAACGTTAGCGGTCCAACCGCCGCCCGAGGCACCCTGACGGACCTCCTGCGTCCCGGCGTTCGCCACCCCCGGGCGTGTCGATCGGCACGCTCATTTGGATCAACTTCGCCTCAATTGGTTGCGGACCGCGGGGTGCTGCCTATGGTCGCGGAGGTGAGCGGCACCGGCTCCAGATCGGCACCACTTCTGGCGGGAGGAGCCCTGGCCGGCCTGGTGGTGGCCACCCTGGCGGCCGGTGCGTTTCTGCTCACCGGGCCCACGGCGGGCTCGAGCGGGTGCTCGCCCTCGACGGCCGGCTCGATCGCCCTCGGCCCCCCCGGAACCGGCCGGACCGTAGGCGCCACGGAGTACGGCGGTCCCGGGGATCCATCCAGCGGCGAGGTGGGATCTTCCGGCGTGAACCTGCTGGCGGAGCCCGACAGCTATGCCGAGCTCGGCGGCTACACCTTCACCACCGCCGACTCCATGGGCGCTCTGCCCTACGGGACTCCGCTGCGCGTAACTTGGGACAGGCACTCGGCGATCGCCTACAAGCGGGACATCGGCCTGGGGGGTGGGCCGGTTGACGGCTACCCCCGGGTCATCGACCTGTGGTGGGAGCTCGCCGAGCGGCTGAGGATTCCGTACGAGCACGGCCAGTGGTCCGGTCCGGTGCGGGTGGCGCGCACACCCGCCACCGGCGCCGCGGCAACCCTTGGCCAGACACCGCCCGCTGATCCATCGGGGAACGGAGGAGCGTGCGCCTCGCTGGCGGCGGCCGTCGTGCCGGTGGTCGCCGGCGGCCGGGCTCAGCTCCTGTCCAGTGGACTGGCCGCCGCTCCGGCCGGCGCCCCGCTGGCGGTCAGGCGGATCATCGCCGCCGGGAATCAGATCGTCGGGAAGCCGTACGTGTACGGCGGCGGGCATGGCCTCCCGCTCAGCGAGATCGCCCCGAGCTATGACTGCTCGAGCAGCGTCGATCACCTCCTGTACGGCGCTGGCCTGCTGCCCGTCGCGTCCACGCCCACCTCAGGCGAGCTCGAATCGTTCGGTCGTCGCGGCGTGGGGCGATGGGTCACGCTGTACGCCAGCCCTGACCACGTGTTCATGTACGTCGCCGGCCTCCGCTGGGATACCTGGAACGCCGCAGGACCTGGGGACGGCGGTACGGGGATCGGCTGGCATCCACTGGTCCGCAACGCGGATGGCTTCGTGGCCCGTCATCCGATCGGTCTGTGAGACGAACGACCAGCGCCGCCTGCGCCGCCGTGCTGGCTGCAGGTGGCGCCGGGTGCGGCGGGGGACACCGCCATCCAGGGGTGAGCCGACCTCAAGCGGTGGCGGTGGCTCGAGCCAATGCCACCCACGAATATCCAGGCCCCTCCCCGCCCGCGCAGCGCGCCGCGGGGGCTGCGGGACCCGCCCAGGCGGTGGCGGCGTTTGCCCGGGCATACATCAACTGGAACGCGGGCGACGTGGCGGCGACGATGGCCCGCCTGGCCCGGTCGAGCATCGGGCAGGCCCGTTCAGAGATGACGCTCGCGGCCGCGGAGGCGCGCGCCGACACGACCCTCAGTCAGGGTGAGATCGCCAACCGGGGATCCGTGGAGGCGGTGGCTCGGCTGGCGGGCAGGCGGAACTGCTACGTGGTGGTGACGCGCGAGGCCACCACGTCCGCTGTGTCCAGCGCATATCAGGGCCTGGCACCGGCCTGGCACCTGACGCTGGCCACCGTGACCGAGCAGGGAACCCTCCGTGCCCAGCGCCGCTGGGTGGTCAGCGGATGGCAGCCGGAGAATTGAGGCGGCGGGCGCAGCGAGCGCTCAGGCGCTGGTCAGCGAGCGGTTGCCCGGGCCGCGTGGTCGGCGCGATGAGCGACCACCTGAGCACTGGCGGAGCGATCGGTCGCCCGGGGCATCCGCGGTTCGTGGCGCGGCTCCCGGTCGTCCCGGCTGCCGTAGGCCTGCCCCAGGTAAACAACTCGTGGTGTGGTGAATTTATGTGGTGACATACGGCTCGTCCTCCCCCCGGTGGTCGAGTGTCCTACGCCCTAGTACTCCACAATGTCGGCAATCGGCCGGACTTCGTCATCGGCTGAGGCCACGGAACCCACTGGGCAATAAGTACGGAAAGCCGGCGCCGATTCCTTCCGGCCCGGCGCAATAGGCCGTACATCCGTCCACAGTCAGCGGTCCGGCTCAAGGTACATGCCCCTCCCGGCCACCCGCCGGGCGTGCTCTACCCTCGTCCGGAGTGTCGTCCCAGTACATCTACACCACCTACAAGCTCTCGCGGCGCCACCCGCCTGACAAGCAGGTCCTCAGCGACATCTCGCTGTCCTTCTATCCCGGCGCGAAGATCGGCGTGCTCGGCTACAACGGGGCGGGCAAGTCGACGCTCTTGCAGATCATGGCCGGTCTCGACACCGAGTACGACGGCCAGGCGCAACTGGCTCCCAACGCCACAGTGGGGCTGCTCGAACAGGAGCCTCAGCTCGACCCGAGCAAGGACGTGAAGGGCAACGTCGAGGAGGGCGTGGCCGAGATGCGGGCGCTGCTCGACCGGTTCAACGAGCTGTCGATGAACTACTCGGACGAGACCGCCGATGAGTTCGCACGGATCCAGGAGCGCATCGATGCCGTGAATGCGTGGAACCTGGACACGACGCTGGAGATCGCCATGGACGCCCTGCGCTGCCCCCCGCCCGACGCGGATGTCAGCACCCTGTCCGGTGGCGAGAAGCGCCGGGTGGCTCTGTGCCGCCTGCTGCTGCGACAGCCCGACCTGCTGCTCCTGGATGAGCCCACCAACCATCTGGATGCCGAGTCCGTGGCCTGGCTCGAGCGCCACCTTCTGGAATACCCGGGCACGATCGTGGCCGTCACGCACGATCGTTACTTCCTGGACAACGTGGCGGGCTGGATCCTGGAGCTCGACCGGGGTCGCGGCATCCCGTACAAGGGCAACTACTCGGGCTGGCTCGAGCAGAAGCGGGCGCGCCTCGAGCAGGAGTCAAAGCAGGACCAGGCCCGCAAGCGCACGATCGACCAGGAGCTGGAGTGGGTGCGGATGAACGCCAGCGCCCGGCGCAACAAGCCCAAGGCGCGCCTCAACGCCTACGAGGCGCTGCTCGCCCAGGACCGCAACGTCAAGCTCGACCAGGTGCAGATCCATGTGCCGGCCGGCCCCCGCCTCGGTGACGTGGTCGTGGAGGCCGACGGCCTGCGCAAGGGCTACGGAGATCGGGTCCTGATCGAGGACCTGTCGTTCAAGCTGCCCCCGGCGGGCATCGTCGGAGTGATCGGTCCCAACGGTGCCGGGAAGACGACGCTGATGCGGATGATCACCGGACAGGAGCAGCCCGATGCGGGGTCGCTCCGTCTGGGGGAGACGGTGAAGCTGGCCTACGTGGATCAGTCCCGCGACGCCCTGGACCCCGGCAAGACCGTCTGGGAGGAGGTCTCCGGCGGCGCCGATCAGATCACGCTGGGCGACCGCACGATCAACAGCCGGGCCTACGTGGCGGGCTTCAACTTCAAGGGCACCGATCAGCAGAAGAAGGTGGCCAAGCTCTCAGGCGGCGAGCGCAACCGCCTGCACATGGCCAAGCTCCTGCGCTCCGGCGGCAACCTCCTGCTTCTCGACGAGCCGACCAACGACCTTGACGTCGACACCCTGCGGGCCCTGGAGGAGGCGCTGCTCGCCTTCGCCGGTTGCGCCGTGGTGGTGTCCCACGATCGCTGGTTCCTGGACCGCATCGCCACTCACGTGCTGGCCTTTGAGGGCGACTCGGAGGTCCGCTGGTTCGAGGGGAACTTCGAGGCGTATGAGAGCTTCCGCCACGAACAGCTCGGCGCCGACGCCGACCGGCCCCACCGGATCACGTACAAGAAACTGGTCCGCGGCTGATCAGCCCGGCCAGCGCCTCCCGCAGCTGCCCGGCGTCCCGGACCACGGCATCGGCACCGGTCAGCTCCTCGGCCGGGAACGGCCCCGAGGTGACCGCCACGCAACGCAGTCCATCGGCCCGGGCGCAGGCGATGTCCCGCGGCGTGTCGCCGATCACGATCGTTGCCGATCGCGGATAGGGCTCGCCGAGCCGCCCGGCCCGCCGGCGTGCGATCGGGGGCAGCGCAGCCCGATCCTCCGCATCCGAGCCGAACGCTCCCTGACCCGTGGCAAACCAGTGCCCCACCCCCGCCCGGCGCAGCTTGAGCCGGGCCACGGCCTCGTAGTTGCCGGTCACCAGGGCGAGGTGCACCGAGGGCTGGCTGGCCAGCCAGCCCAGGAGTTCCGGCATCCCTGTCACGACGTGATCGGAAAGGTCGGGCTCGCACAGGCGCACGTAGGCGCGGCCGCAGGCCTCCCGGACCTCGTCGAGCCGCGCATCGATTCGCTCCGCCGAGACGCCCGCATCCAGCAGGATGCCCCGAGCGATGTCGCCATCGGTCCGCCCGGCGGGCGAGATGCTCAGCCCGACCCGCTCGGCATCGACTCCGTGAACCTGGCGCAGCGCCTCGTGCAGCGCATCGCGGTGAGCGCCGGTGGCTCCCTGGAGCAGCGTCCCGTCGATATCGAACAGCAGCAGCACCGCTTCTCCAGGGGCCGGCTCAGCGGGCAAACGAGGTGCCCGCCTCCAGGCGCTGGGCGAACCCCGCGATGATGCGCGCCGCTGACTCCATGTCCTCCACCTGCACCATCTCCACCGGTGAGTGCATGTAGCGCAACGGCACCGAGACGACCCCGGTCGGAACGCCGGCGCGGCTGATGTGGATGGCGTCGGCATCGGTGCCGGTGAACCGGCCCTCCGACTGCAGCGTGTGCGGAATGTCCTCCGCCTCCGCCGCCTCCAGGAGCAGTTCGAACACCCGCGGATTCAGCATCGTGCCGCGGGTGAGGACCGCGCCGGAGCCGAACGGGTGCTTGGTCAGATGACCGAGCTCGACGCCGGGCTGATCGGTGGCGAAGGTCACGTCCACGGCGAGGGCCACATCGGGCTCGTGCCGGAAGGCGCTCGTCCGTGACCCGCCGAAGGTGGTCTCCTCCTGGGCCACGGCCAAGGCATAGAAGTCCCCCGGCGATCCGCCGGCCTCGTGCACCAGCTGCGCGGCGCGGGCGGCCACGTAGCAACCGACGCGATTGTCAAGCGCCCGGGAGACCACGCGACCGTTGGGGAATTCGAGCGGCTGCACATCGATCACGCCCGCGTCGCCGACCATCACCCGTTCCCGAGCTTCGTCGCTGCTGGCGGCGCCGATGTCGATGTGCAGGTCCTTGAGCTCGGGCATTCGCTTGCGGTCCTCGTCCTTGAGCAGGTGGATCGGCTTGCGGGCGATCACGCCGCGCACCTCGCCCTGCCGCGTGGTCAGGACGATCCGCTGCCCGACCAGGACGATCGGATCCCAGCCGCCCACCTGGTCGAAGCGCAGGAAGCCCTCGTCATCGATGTGGGTGACGTGCACGCCGATCTCGTCGATGTGCCCGACGACCGCCAGACGTGGCCCGCCTGCCTGGCCGGGCAGGCGGGCCCACGAGGACCCGACGTGATCGACGCCGACCTCGGCGCCCCATCCCTCGCACCAGTCGCGCCACGCCCTGGCCGGAGCCGTCTCGTTGCCTGACGGCCCGGCAGCAGTCAGGAGGTTCTGAAGAAGCTCTGGGATCGCCATGCCTCAGGCCGCCAGAAGCTGACGGAGGACGAACTGGAGGATCCCGCCGTGCCGGAAGTACTGCTGTTCCTTCGGCGTGTCGATGCGCACCGTCACCTCGAACTCCTTCCCGTCAGCTTTGACAGTGAGCTCCCGGGGCACATCATCGTCGCCCGAAAGGCCCTCCACAGTGAACTTCTCCTGGCCGGTCAAGCCGAGCGACTCCACCGACTCCCCCTCCTGGAACTGCAGAGGAAGCACGCCCATACCTACCAGGTTGGACCGATGGATGCGCTCGAAGCTCTGGGCGATCACCGCGCGCACCCCCAGAAGCCTGGTTCCCTTGGCCGCCCAGTCCCGCGAGGAGCCCGACCCGTACTCCTTTCCGGCTAAAACGATCAGCGGGATGTCCGCCTCGATGTACTTCATGGCGGCGTCGTAGATCGACGTCTCCTCACCGTTGCTCTCGCTGCCCTGGTAGATCGTCACCCCGCCCTCTGTGCCTGGGGCCAGGAGATTGCGCAGGCGGATGTTGGCGAACGTCCCGCGCATCATCACCTCGTGATTGCCGCGGCGGGCGCCGTAGGAGTTGAAGTCGCGGCGCTCCACGCCGTTCTCGTTCAGGTACTGCGCGGCCGGTCCGTCACGCTTGATCGCACCGGCCGGCGAGATGTGGTCGGTGGTGACGCTGTCGCCCAGGACCGCCAGCACACGAGCGTCCTTGATGTCATCGATCGGCTCTGGTTCGCGCGGCATGTCCTCGAAGAACGGGGGCCGGCGGATGTACGTGGACCGCTCATCCCACTCGAACAGATCCCCGGAGGGCACCTCGAGTGAGTTCCAGCGCTCGTCGCCGTCGAACACCTCGGCGTAGCTCTTGCGGAACATGTCGGACTGCACGGCGTCCTCGATCGTCTCGGCCACCTCGCGGGAGCTCGGCCAGATGTCCTTCAGGTAGACATCCTCGCCCTTCGAATCGGCGCCGATCGGTTCCTCATAGAGGTCGACGTTCATCGACCCGGCCAGCGCGTAGGCCACCACCAGCGGCGGCGAGGCGAGGTAGTTCATCTTCACGTCGGGGTTGATCCGGCCCTCGAAATTGCGGTTGCCACTCAGCACAGAAACGACGGCCAGGTCGGCGTCCCCCACCACCTCGGAGATCTCGTCGGGCAGCGGGCCGCTGTTGCCGATGCACGTCGTGCAGCCGTAGCCGACCAGGTTGAACCCGAGCTCGTCCAGGTACTCGGTCAGCCCGGCCCGGTCCAGGTACTCGGTGACCACCTTGGACCCGGGAGCCAGAGACGTCTTCACCCACGGCTTGACCTTGAGGCCGCGCTGCACCGCGTTGCGGGCCAGGATCCCCGCCCCGAGCATGACGCTGGGGTTCGAGGTGTTGGTGCAAGACGTGATCGCCGCGATCACCACGTGCCCGTGCTCGAGTTCGGTTTCGGTGCCGTCGGCCAGCGTGATCGGGGCGCCCGGGCGCTCGAGCTGAGCCACCTCACCCTCACCCGTTCGGCCGGGCGCGTTCGGCCCGTGGCCCTCGCCGTTGGGCACGTGGGTCGAGACGGGATCGCTGGCCGGGAAGGAGTCGGCGATGGCCTCGTCCTCGTCGTCCTCGTCCGGGAGGAAGCCGGCCAGCGCTTCGTGGAACGCCTCCTTGGCGTTGGTCAGCGAAACCCGATCCTGCGGGCGCCTGGGACCGGCGATGCTCGGCACCACCTCGGACAGATCGAGCTCCAGCGTGTCGCTGAAGGTGGGTTCCTCGGAGTTCTCGTCGTGCCACAGCCCCTGCTCCTTGCAGTAGGCCTCGACGAGGTCGATCAACTCCCGGGGACGACCGGAGAACTCCAGGTAGCGCAGCGTCTCGGCGTCGATCGGGAAGATCGCACACGTGGATCCGAACTCTGGGGACATGTTTCCGATCGTCGCCCGGTCGGCCAGCGGCAGGTTGGGCAGCCCGCTGCCGTAGAACTCGACGAACTTGCCCACCACCCCGTGCTGGCGGAGCATCTCGGTGACGGTGAGCACCAGATCGGTGGCGGTGGAGCCCTCGGGCAGCTCGCCCGTCAGCCGGAACCCGATCACCTGGGGGATCAGCATCGACATGGGCTGACCGAGCATGGCCGCCTCGGCCTCGATTCCGCCCACGCCCCAGCCGAGCACCCCCAGCCCGTTGATCATCGTGGTGTGGGAGTCGGTCCCGACCAGCGTGTCCGGGTAGGCCAGATTTCGCTCGTCGTCGGTGAACACCACCCGGGCCAGGTACTCCAGGTTGACCTGGTGCACGATGCCGGTGTCCGGGGGCACGACCTTGAAGTTGTGGAACGCACCCTGGCCCCAGCGCAGGAACGCGTAGCGCTCCTGGTTGCGCTCGAACTCCATCTCCGCGTTCTTCTGGAACGCGCCGGCATTGCCGAACGAGTCGACCTGTACAGAGTGATCGATGACGAGCTCGGCCGGAACCAGCGGGTTGATCTTGGCCGGGTCCCCGTCCATCTTCCGGATCGCGTCGCGCATGGCGGCCAGGTCTACGATCGCGGGCACGCCGGTGAAGTCCTGCATGACCACGCGGGCCGGGGTGAACGCGATCTCCTGACTGGGCTCGTCCTTGGCGTTCCAGCTGGCCAGCGCGACGATGTCCTGCTTCCGGATCGACTCGCCGTCCTCGTTGCGCAGGAGGTTCTCCAGGAGGATCTTCAACGAGAACGGTAGACGCGCCACGTCGTACTTGGACTGCAGCGCGTCGAGCCGGAAGATGTCGTATGACTTCCCGCCCACCTCGAGCGGGCCCTGGGCATCGAAGCTGTTGGTTGACATGTCGTTCTCCTGATCTCGTTCGGTCACGTCCACTTTAGGTACCCGCGGCCAACTCCTACGCTCGGCTTAGCCGCGTCTTCGCGTCCGCTTCGCGCTGGCATCGAATCTCCTCGGGACGATGAACGAGTCCAGGAGGACCACGATGAGCAGATTCGGTCGCATTCTCGCCGGTCTGGCGATCGGTGCCGCGGGTGCGGTCGCGGTGGCCGGCGCCTACTCCGAGGCGCACCGGGCGCCCGACCAGTCCTGAGAGCTCTCCTGATGAGCGCAGAATATTTGCCCTATCGAGCTCCCGCGGTCGCGGTGGTCTCCTCTCCGGGGACGGCCGGTCACCCCATCGATGCACGGGTCGGAGCCCGGCGCCTCCTCGCCTATCCGGAACTGTTGGCGGTCGTGGTCGCGGCCGGCGTGCTCAATCTGTGGAACCTGAGCGCGAACGGTTACGCCAACACTTTCTACGCGGCGGCAGTGAAGTCGATGGCCTCGAGCTGGCACGACTTCCTGTTCGCCTCCATGGACAAGGCGGGGCTGATGACGATCGACAAGCCGCCGCTGGCCTACTGGATTCAGGCCGTGGTGGTCCGGGTGTTCGGCTACAGCTCCTGGAGCCTGCTCGTGCCTCAGGCGATTATGGGCGTGATCGCCGCCGCGCTGATGTACGACCTGACTCGGCGGCGCTTCGGCCGGGCCGCCGGGTTCGCCGCCGGCCTGGTCCTCGCCACCACACCCACGATCGTGGCCGTCTCGCGCCACAACAACCCGGACGAGCTCCTCGTGATGCTCTCCGTCGCGGCGGTGTGGTTCACGCTGCGGGCTCTGGAGACCGGTCGGACGCGGCATCTGGTGTGGGCCGGCGTGATGGTCGGCCTGGGCTTCGAGACGAAGATGGGCGTGGCGCTGCTGCTGGTGCCGGCGATCGCCGCCGCATGGCTGTGGATGCGCTGGGGCCGTGACGGCGCCGGACGGCGCGGCAACCTCCGCACGATCGGTCAGCTCCTGGGGGGTGGCCTGGCGATGGCCGTCGTCGGGCTGGCGTGGCCCTTGCTGGTGACCCTGACCCCGGCCGCGGACCGGCCGTGGGTCTCGGGCACCTCCGACAACAGCATCTGGTCACTGATCGTCGGCTACAACGGACTCGGCCGGATCGCCGGACAGACCGGCGGTCCCGGCGGCACGGGCGCGGGTGGCGTCGGCGGCGGTGGGGGCGCCGGGTCCCTGTTCGGCGGCAACACCGGCATCTTCCGGCTCCTGCAGAGCGGCCTGGGCGATCAGGCCGGCTGGCTGCTCGGCTTCGCGCTGGTCGCCGCCGTGGGTCTGGTCGTCCTCACCCGGCTCCGCCGACGCGACCCCCGCACCGGCTTCGTGATCGTGCTTGCCGGGACGCTGCTGACCGTCGGCGTCGTGTTCAGCTTCGCCTCCGGCATCTTCCACCCGTACTACGTCTCGATGTTGGCGCCGTGGGCCGCCGCCCTGATCGGCGCCGGCGTGGGCGAGATGCTGCCGCGGCCGATCGGAGTGGCGGCCGGGGCACGCTCGGCGCGGATCCTCGGGCCGGCGGCGCTGATCGGCGGCACCGTCACGGAACTGGTCGTGCTGGGCAACCTGGACGGACAGCTCAGCTGGGCCAAACCGCTGGTGATCGTGGCCGGCGTCGGCGGGGCGGTGCTTCTGAGTGCGGCCATGTCCTCGCGTCTGCGCGTGGCGCTGGCGGCGGTGGCCTGCACGGCCCTGCTGGCGGCACCCGTCACCTGGGCGGCCGAGACCCTTTCGCATCCGACCAGCGGCACCTTCCCCACCGGCGGGCCGACCGCCGCCGAGGTCGGCGGCATGGGTGGTCCCGGGGGCGGTGGCGCCGGAGGCTTCGGCGGACGCGGCTCTGCCCGCCACCGCGGCGGCTTCACACCGCTATCTGGCGCAGCCGGCGGCGCGCCCGGAGCAGGCCCGGGCGGTGCGCCCGGAACAGGCTCGGGCGGCGCGGTCTCCAGCCTGTTCGGCCGAGGCTCCGCGGCCCGCGGCGGTGGCGGTCTTGCCGGCGGCTTCGGCGGCAACAGCACGAGCCTCCTGGCCGCCGCCAGGTACGCCAAGGCGCACGGCGGTGGCACGGTGGCCGTCGACAGCCAGAGCACGGCCGCTCAGGCGATCGTGGACGGCGCCACCAACGTGGCGGGGATCGGCGGCTTCTCCGGCCGGGAGAGCACCGTGACCGCGCGGTGGTTGGCCACGGAGGTCGAGGAGGGCCGGCTGGGCTGGCTGCTCGCTGACGGCACGGGCGGACAGGCCCTCCCTGGCGACACCCGCACCGGCAGTGCCGACGCGATCAGCATCGCCGAGAGCGTCGCCCGCAAGGTGAGGTTCACCTCAGACGGTCAGACGGTGACCCTGTATGACCTCCGGGGGAAGGCGGCGGCGATCCTGGCCGCCGCAAAGGCCTGACGGAGCGCACTCTGGGAGACTTTTCCACCCATAGGGTGGATTTCTCTCCCAGAGTCGATCCCGCCTCGCGAATGGCTACAGCCCCGGGGGGTGCCGGACGACGAATCCGGAGAACTCGCCGCCGCCACGGGCCCAGCGGGTCCCGCCAAACGCCAGCGCGACCGTGTCGAACCGCCAGCCGGCGATCTCCATCCAGACGTGGCCGGCGTTGGCATAGATCGTGACCCAGCGCCCCGGCCCAGGATCTCCGTAGGACTCGAAGTCTCCGGACACCTCGGGTGAGCTCAGCAGTCCCGCCGCGGCCAGCACATAGCTGACCGAGCCCGAGCAGTCGTAGCCCGCGGCCTGGAAGGAGCCATGACCGCCGCCCCAGATGTAGGGCAGGGTGGCGATTGCGTTGCCGGCCGCGATCATCTCGCGCACAGCTGCGGGCGCGCCCGCGGGAGGCTGCACCATGCCGCCGGTGTCGATGGCGATCCCGCCCACCGACGAGTTGACCTGGGCCGCGCTCTCCCGGGCCTGGGCGGCAGCCGCCGCCTCGATCGCCGCGAGCTTGGTGCGCAGCGAGTTCAGCCTGGAGTTCACCGCTGATAGCCGCGAGCGCGCGGTGGTCCGTGCCTGAACCTCGGCGATCTGGCGCGAGACCAGCGCCGACTGAAGTGCGGCCACCTGGTTGCGCTGCGCCAGGATCTGGTTGGTCAAGGTGCGGTCGCGTTCCTCCAGCACACCCAACCGGATCGTCTCGCGGATCATGGCCTGGCGGGCCGCGCGGGTCGCGCTGACGATCGACGCGTCCTGCTTGCCGACCCGCTGGGCGAAGTTGACCTGCTGCAGCAGGTCGGAGAAGCCGTTGGAGTTGAGGATCACCGTCATCAGGTTGGGCGATCCGCTCTCGTAGCTGGCCCGCAGGTTGCTGGCCAGGGCGGCGGACGACACGCGCAGCTTGTTCTCGAGCTGGACCAGCCGAGCGCGAGCTGCCAGCAGCTCGCCCTGGACCTTGCGCAGCTGGGCCACCTGCGCATCGAGCTGGACCTGCAGGGCGTTCAGGTGCGCTCGGGCGGCGGCGATGCCGCCGGCAGTGCGGCCGATCTGGGCGTTGTCGTCGGCGATCTGGGTCTGCAGCGACGATGCGGCGGACTGCTGAGCCGAGATCTGGTTCTGGAGGCTTCCGGAACTGGCGGGTACGAGGCCCGAGGTAAGCAACGCCGCGACGGCGGCAGCTCCGACCAGGCCTCGGCGCAACGCTCGGCGCGCGGACGTCGGCGTCGAGCGGTCAGGCGTGCGTGAGGGCATCGGCATCTAGCGGGGGGTCGTGGGCAGTCGATCCAGGGCTATGACGGAGGGCAGCATCCGGGCTGCGGACCGCTCCCGGATTGCTCGAGTATGGCCGTCGGCAGTGGGGCGGCGCCCACCGTAACATGCCTCGTCGGAGGACGGGCGGCTGCTCCTGCGTTTGCAATAGATCCTGCAAAACGGGACTTTGACAGCCACGGACCTGTCCAGTGTGGCGCATCCTGAAACGGCATGCGGTCCCGCGTGGCTTTCACAAAAGGTGCGCTGGACCGACTCGCCAGCTATGGTCATGGCAGGCAGGGAAACGCCTATCAGGAGGAAGAGAATGTTTCGAGGTACGCGGCCGGGCGGCCGCAGGAGTCTTCGCCCGTCTGTGTTGAACAGACTGGCTCTGGGAGCCGTGGTGGCCTGCACGTTCGCCGCGTTCGCCGCGCAGGGCGCCAGTGCGGCCTGTACGCCCCCGGGCTGTTACACGCTGACGTTCAACCACGCACTTCTCGATGCCGGCGGAACCCCCGCCAACATCGTCACCCCGTCAACCGCGCCGCTGACTGCCCAGGCCAACATCACGGGTAGCTCAGGTGCGGGCGAAGCCAACTACGCCGTGGCGCCATCCGGCGTTAGCTTCCCGCCCTACAGCTTCAGCGTTGCCGGCATCAGCGGGACGATCAATACGACCCTCTCCAAGACCGCCACAGGCACGATCAACTTCGTGTCAGGCGCGGTCACGATGCTGGCGGACTTCTCCGCGGACGTGCATCTGAACGGAGTGACCGGCGACTGCACCCTGGATACGGGGAACGTCAACCTGAGCACCGCGAACACGCAGCCGCTCATGGGCGTCGCCTTCCCAGCGGGCTCGGCCGGACCTGTTACCGGCGCCGGTGCGTTCGGCGGCACGTGGTCATCGGTGACCACAAGTCCGTCGGGTGCCGAGGCCTGCACGCTGCTCGCCGTCGGCGGCTTCACCAATCCGGGCGGCATCTGGATCTCCCGGAATCTCACCCCGCCGTCACCGACGGTGACCCACAACAAGTTGAAGACGGTCAAGGCAGGGAAGACCGAAACGGTCAAGATCAAGGTGGCCAACGCCGGCCAGGTCGGCACCGGTTCCATCAAGCTCTGCCTGAAGGTCCCCCGGCACTTCAAGGTGAACAAGAAGTGCCAGACCCTGACCAACGTGGCGGGCGCCAAGACCGACGTCGTGACCTTCAAGGTCAAGACGTCAAAGAAGCACCGGCCGAAGCACACCAAGACCTACAAGCTCACGCTGACCCCGTCGACGACGACGGAGGGCCTGATGGGCAACGCCGGCCTCAAGGCGCAGATCATCAAGTTCAAGGTCAAGCGCTAGTCACATCCATACAGCAGTTCTGGCTCCTGCCGCCGCGCTCGTGAGTGCGGCGGCAGGACGCATTCAAGGAGACCCATGTCAAAAACAAGGACCGGACTGTTCCTGGCGCTGCTGGCGCTCACCCTGCTGGCCGCGGCGCCGTCCGCCCTGGCCGCCCAGCGCCCGCACTACTACCTGGCGCTCGGAGATTCGCTGGCCGTCGGCTACCAGCCCCTCGGATCCGGCGGCCAGGGAATCGAAACCAGCCAGGGCTACTCCAATGACCTGCGCGCCCACTACGCCAGACAGGTGAGGAAGCTGAAGCTGGTCGAGGTGGGCTGCCCCGGCGACACCACCGGAAGCCTGCTCACCGGGCAGGGCAACGACGTGGCAGCCGCCTTCTACGGCTGCGACCGGACCGGCGGTTCGCAGCTGGCGGCCGCGGTCAAGTTCCTCAAGGCGCACCATCGCAAGGGCGAGGTGCCGCTGGTGACGATCGACATCGGCGCCGACGACATCGTGCCGTGCGTGAGTGAGCCGACTTTCGCCCAGATCATCACCTGCGTCGGCGCGGGCGAACAGGCGATCAGGACGAACACGCCGAAGATCCTCAAGGCCCTGCGCAGGGCGGCCCCCAAGGGCACCCGGTTCGCCGCCATGAACCTGTACGACCCGGTTCTGGCCGACGAGCTGAATCCCTCGACGGCGACGCTCGGAGCCGCGTCGCTGTCACTGAGCAAGAGTGTCAACGCCGTAATCACGGCAGCCGATAAGGGCTCCAAGTTCAAGACGGCCAATGTGGCCAAGGCATTTGACACCTACAACACGAGCAAGCCCAACGCGGGGCAACAGCTGCCCACCGACCTGGTCAACATCTGCAACCTCACCTGGATGTGCGCGGTGTCGCCGATCGGTCCGAACATCCACGCGAACGCCACCGGTTACGAAGTGATCGCCGGCGCGTTCGAGAAGGTCGTCGGCAAGCTGGGATAGCGGTGGTCTCGGGCCGGTGGTCTGTGAAACCACCGGCCCGATCCGGCCTTAGGGCCTTAGACAGTGACGCGCTTGCGCGCCCGGGCGGCCTTGACTCGCGCCGTGGCGTCGAGATTCGCCTTGCGCAGCCGGACGGCGTGTGGGGTGACCTCCACACACTCGTCCTCACGCAGGAACTCCATCGCCTGATCGAGCGAGAGCTCGCGCTTGGGGACCAGGCGCACCAGCTCATCCGCCGTGGAGGAGCGAATGTTGGTCAGGTGCTTCTCCTTGCAGGCGTTGACGTCAAGGTCCTCCGCCCGCGAGTTCTCACCAACGATCATCCCCTCGTAGACCTCATCGCCCGGGCCCACGAACAGCGTGCCCCGCTCCTGCAGGTTGTAGAGCGCGAAGGCCGCCACCCGGCCCCGCCGGTCGGCCACGAGTGAGCCGCTCTGGCGAGTGCGCAGCTCGCCCACCCACGGCTCCCAACCATCGAAGACGTGGTGCAGCAATCCGGTCCCGCGCGTCTCGGTCAGGAACTCGGTGCGGAAGCCGATCAGGCCGCGGGCGGGCACCAGGTACTCCATCCGGACCCAGCCGGTCCCGTGGTTGACCATCTGCTCCATGCGCCCCTTGCGCAGGGCCAGCAGCTGCGTGACCACGCCCACGAATTCCTCAGGGGCGTCGACGCTCATCCGCTCGACCGGCTCGCAGCGGCGGCCGTCCACCTCACGGGTGACGACCTGGGGCTTGCCCACGGTGAGCTCGAATCCTTCGCGGCGCATCAGCTCCACCAGCACGGCCAGGGCCAGCTCACCTCGACCCTGCACCTCCCACACGTCGGGACGCTCGGACGGCAGTACCCGCAGCGACACGTTGCCGATCAGCTCCCGCTCCAGACGGGCCATGATCTGGCTGGCGGTCAGCTTGTCTCCATCCTGGCCGGACAGCGGGGAGTCGTTGGCGCCGATCGTCACCGACAGCGAGGGCTCGTCCACGCTGATCACGGGAAGCGGCCGCGGATCGTCCGCGTCGGCCAGCGTCTCGCCGATCGTGATCTCGGGAATGCCCGCCACCGAGATGATCTCGCCGGGACCGGCCTCCTCGGCGGTGACGCGCTCGAGCGCCTCGGTCACGTACAGCTCGCTGACCTTGACCTGCTCGATCGAGCCGTTCGCCCGGCACCAGGCCACGGTCTCGCCACGCCGGACGGTGCCCTGCCGGACCCGGCAGATGGCGATGCGGCCGACGTAGGGGGAGGCGTCGAGGTTGGTGACGTGCGCCTGCAGCGGACGCCCCTCGTCGTACTCGGGCGGCGGGATATGGGACACCAGCAGGTCAAGCAGCGGCTGCAGATCTTCCCCGGGAACCGAGGGGTCAAGCGAGGCCTGGCCCGCCCGGGCGTTGCAGTAGACGATCGGGAAGTCGATCTGGCTCTCGTCGGCGTCCAGGTCGAGAAACAGCTCGTAAACCTCGTCCACCACCTCATCGATACGGGCGTCCGGCCGGTCGACCTTGTTGACCACGAGGATCACCGGGAGCCGCGCCTCCAGTGCCTTGCGCAGCACGAACCGGGTTTGGGGAAGCGGTCCCTCGCTGGCATCGACCAGGAGGAGAACCCCATCCACCATGGTCAGCCCCCGCTCCACCTCGCCCCCGAAATCCGCGTGTCCCGGCGTATCCACGATGTTCAGCTTCACGTCGCCGTAGCGCACGGCGGTGTTCTTGGCCAGGATCGTGATGCCCTTCTCCCGCTCCAGGTCCATGGAGTCCAGCACCCGGTCGGCCACGTCCTGGTTTGCCCGGAAGGCGCCGGACTGCCACAGCAGGGCGTCGACCAGCGTCGTCTTGCCGTGGTCGACGTGGGCCACGATGGCCAGGTTGCGAATGTCGTCGCGAACGCTCATCTCAGTGCTTTCAGTCACGATAGAAGGGATGTGGCGGTCACCCGTTGCAGCCCTTGTCGCCGCCCTGGTCATTTCGGCCTGCGGGCAGGCGATTCGGTCGCACCCGGCGCGTCCGGAGACGGCGACCACCACCAGCACGGCTACCACCACCAGCACTGCCACCCAGGCTTCGGTCACTCCCCACCGAGCCGCCCACCATCGCCGCCTGAACCCGGGGCGGCTACCGCAAACCCATCAGCGGCCGTCTTCCTCCTCCCGGCAATTTCACCGGGAGATGGCCGATCTGTGGCACGGGATCACGAGCGGGCGGCTGAAACCGGCGCTACCGGCCTTCTTCCCGGAGGCGGCCTACGCCCAGGTCAAGGCGATCGCGGATCCACAGGGCGACTGGCACGCCCGTCTGCTCGGCGGCTTCCAGGCTGATATCGGGGCCGCGCACGCGCTGCTCGGCAGAGGGGCCCCCGCCGCTCGGCTGATCCGGGTGACGGTGCCGGCCGGCTACGCCCACTGGGTGCCGCCGGGAACCTGTTACAACCGCGTCGGCTACTGGGAGACGCCCAACTCGCGCGTGGTGTACCGGGAGCACGGCCAGCTCAGCTCGTTCGGCATCGCCTCACTGATCTCCTGGCGGGGCCTCTGGTACGTCGTGCACCTGGGAGCGGTCATCCGCACGGGCACCGGTGGCGTGGTCGACGATCCGAGTTCCGGGTCTGGCTACTCAGCGCCGTCATCGACCTGCTGAGGCCCTCAGCGCTCGGCTGCGCCCAGCCCCGTCCACAGGGCGGCCATCGCCGCGTCCACCAGCTCGGCCCGGGACACGCCGGGGTGCGACTGCCACCAGCGCGCTGCGCCCTCCAGCGCCTCCTGGTGCATGACGAACACGGCGCGGCCGACCGGGCTGCCGGTGTCGATGCCAGCGCGGCGCGCGTCGGCGACGAGCAGCCGGGACAGCAGGTCATTGGACTGCACGCGGCGCCTCCGGTACTCAGCGGCAACGGCGGCGTCGAGCGGAGGGTGATCCGGAAACAGCAGGCGGAAGGCCAGCGGTCGCTCCTGGGCAAAGCCAAAGAAGGCCTCGAAGGCGCCTCGGATGCGCTCGCGCATCGGGCGGTCTGAGGCCATCGACTCGCTCAGGTGGTCGAGCAGGATGTCGTGCTGGCTGTCCAGCACCTCCACGAACAGCGCATGCTTGGAGGGGAAATGGTCGTAGAGCACGGTGCGCGAGACCCCGGCAGCGCTGGCCATCTGGCCCATCGAGGCCGACTCGTAGCCGCGCTCCGCGAACTGGCGCAACGCGGCGTCGAGAATCAGGTCCCGGCGCTGGGGAGCTCGGAGCCTGGGTTTGGGAGAACGGGTGGCCATGTCTCAGC
The DNA here is from genome assembly GCA_963718545.1 of uncultured Solirubrobacterales bacterium. GTDB lineage: Bacteria > Actinomycetota > Thermoleophilia > Solirubrobacterales > Solirubrobacteraceae > Palsa-465. The sequence continues at coordinate 143,913 of CAVQZO010000003.1, forward strand.
GCTTCAGGGGCTATTATCCGACATGGGTGTCGGTTACCCCCTGAGTGCCATCCACGCGCCGGGTCCCGCCGCCGAAACATCTGCCAAGGAGCTCCTGAAATGCCGTCAACAGAGGCGCTTGTCTTCGACGCGATCCGTACGCCGCGGGGCAAGGGCAAGGTGAATGGGTCGCTGCATACGACCAAGCCGATCGACCTGGTCGTCGGCCTGATGCACGAGATGCTCAGCCGCAACGAGAACCTCGACCCGGGCCGCGTCGATGACGTGGTGCTGGGGTGCGTGTCGCCGATTGGGGACCAGGGTGGCGACATCGCCAAGGCCGCCGCGATCAAGGCTGGGCTGCCCCCCGAGGTGGCGGGCATGCAGCTCAACCGCTTCTGCGCCTCAGGGCTGGAGGCGGTCAATGTTGCCGCCCAGAAGGTCGCCTCGGGCTGGGAGGACCTGGTGTTCGCCGGAGGCGTGGAGTCGATGTCCCGGGTGCCCATGGGCTCGGACGGCGGCGCCTGGGCGATGGACCCCGAAACCGCCTACGACACGCGCTTTGTCCCCCAGGGGATCAGTGCCGACCTGATCGCCACGGTCGAGAACTTCGATCGTGACGACGTCGATGAGTACGCCACCCGCTCCCAGCAGCGCGCGGCCCAGGCTCAGCAGGAGGGTCGCTTCGAGAACTCGATCATCCCGGTGCTGGATATCAACGATCACCCCCTGCTGGAGCGCGACGAGTTCATCCGCGCGGACACCACGGTGGACACGCTCTCCAAGCTGAAGCCGTCGTTCGCCGCGATCGGCGAGATGGGCGGCTTCGATGCGGTGGCGCTGCAGAAGTACCACTGGGTGGAGAAGATCAACCACGTGCATACACCCGGGAACTCGAGCGGGATCGTCGACGGCGCCGCACTGGTGGCCGTCGGCAACGAGGAGCTGGGCAACGAACTCGGTCTGAAGCCCCGGGCGAAGATCCTCGCCACCGCCCTGTCCGGCGCGGATCCGACGATCATGCTCACCGGTCCGGCCCCGGCCTCCAAGAAGGCGCTGGCCAAGGCGGGGCTGACCGTCGATGACCTGGATCTGGTCGAGATCAACGAGGCGTTCGCCGCCGTGGTGCTGCGCTTCGTGCGCGACATGGGCCTCGACATGGAGAAGGTCAACGTCAACGGCGGCGCGATCGCCATGGGCCATCCGCTGGGCGCCACCGGCGCGATGATCCTGGGCACGCTGATCGACGAGCTGCACCGCACGGGCGGCCGCTACGGCCTGGCCACCCTGTGCGTCGGCGGCGGGATGGGTATCGCGACGGTTGTGGAGGCGATTCAATGAGTGATTCGACGATCAGGTGGGACAAGGACGACGACGGCATCGTCGTCCTCACGCTGGACGATCCCAACCAGTCGGCCAACACGATGAACCAGGCCTACCTGGACTCGATGAAGGCCACGGTGGAGCGCCTGCAATCCGAGCAGGACGAGATCAAGGGCGTCGTCATCACCTCGGCCAAGAAGACATTCTTCGCCGGCGGCGATCTCAACGACCTGCGCAAGGTGCGCCCGGAGGACGCCGAGGAGTTCTCGGAGTTCGTGCGGGGCAACAAGGCGCTGCTGCGCAGCCTGGAGACCCTGGGCAAGCCGGTGGTTGCCGCGATCAACGGCGCCGCGCTGGGCGGTGGGCTGGAGATCGGGCTCGCTACCCATCATCGGGTGATCGTGAATGACCCCAAGGCGGTCATCGGGTTCCCCGAGGTCCAGCTGGGCCTGCTCCCGGGCGCCGGCGGCGTGGTCCGCACAGTGCGGATGATCGGGATCGTCCAGGCCCTGATGGGTGTTCTGCTCCAGGGTCAGCGCCTGCGCCCGGACAAGGCCAGGGAGCTGGGGCTGATCGACGAGATCGTGGATTCTCAAGACGATCTGATCCCGGCGGCCAGGAAATGGATCGAGGAGAACGCTGAGGCCCAGCAGCCCTGGGACGCTGACCCCAAGTACAAGATCCCCGGCGGAACTCCGAGCACGCCCAGTCTGGCCATGAACCTGCCGGCCTTCCCGGCCAACCTGCGCAAGCAGATCAAGGGCGCCAACTACCCGGCTCCGCACCACATCATGGCGGCCGCCGTCGAGGGGGCCCAGGTCGACTTCGACAACGCGCTCGAGATCGAAGGTCGTTACTTCGTCGACCTGGCCACCGGACAGGTGGCCAAGAACATGATCCAGGCGTTCTTCTTCGATCTGAACCGGGTTAACGGCTCGCGGGGCCGTCCAGAGGACGCACCCACCTTCGAGGTCAAGAAGGCCGTGGTCCTGGGCGCGGGCATGATGGGCGCCGCGATCGCCTACGTGTGCGCCAAGGCGGGCATCGAGGTCGTTCTCAAGGACGTCGAGCAGGCGGCGGCCGAGCGCGGCAAGGGCTACAGCGAGAAGCTGGTGGCCAAAGCCGTGGAGCGCGGGCGCCAGAGCCAGGAGGACGGAGATGCTCTGCTGGCCCGCATCCACCCGACCGACAAGCCGGAGGACGCCGACGGCGCGGATCTCGTGATCGAGGCGGTGTTCGAGGATCCGAAGGTCAAGGCCCAGGTGTTCGCGGAGATCGAGCCCCACCTGGCCGACGACGCGCTGCTGGGCTCCAACACGTCGACCCTGCCGATCACCGGTCTGGCCGAGAACGTCAGCCGCCCGGCCGACTTCATCGGGCTGCACTTCTTCTCCCCGGTCGACAAGATGCCGCTGCTGGAGATCATCAAGGGCGAGAAGACCAGCGAGGAGACCACCTGGCGGGCGCTCGACCTGGCCAAGCAGATCAAGAAGACCCCGATCCTGGTCAACGACAGTCGCGGCTTCTTCACCAGCCGGGTGATCGGGACGTTCATCAACGAGGGCATCGCGATGCTCTCGGAGGGCGTACCCGCTCCGTCGGTGGAGCAGGCCTCCTCCCAGGCCGGTTATCCCGCGCCGGTGCTGCAGCTGTCGGACGAGCTGAACCTGAAGCTGATGCGCAAGATCCGCAACGCGGCCAAGGAGGCCGTGGAGACCGGCTCGAACGGCTCGAGTGGGTGGGGTGCCCATCCGTCGGAGACCGTGATCGACCGGATGCTGGACGAGTTCGACCGTCCGGGTCGCCTGGAGGGCCGCGGCTTCTACGAGTACGCGGAGGGCAAGCGCACCGGCCTGTGGCCTGGGCTCCGGGAGGCCTTCCCGCCCGTGGACGATCCCTCGCAGCTGTCTCTGGAGGACCTGGAGGAGCGGATGCTGTTCATCGAGGCGATCGAGTCGATCAAGTGCCTGGACGAGGGCGTGATCGAGTCGGTGGCGGATGCCAACATCGGGTCGATCATGGGCATCGGGTTCCCCGGCTGGACCGGCGGAGTCCTCCAGTACATCAACGGCTATGAGGGTGGCCTTCCGGGCTTCGTCGAGCGCGCCCGCGAGCTGGCCACCCGGTACGGCGAGCGCTTCGAGCCGCCGGCGTCGCTGGTCGAGCGGGCCGAGCAGGGCCGGCCGTACACCGACGAGCAGGCGCTAGTCGGGGCCTGAGGCATACGCTTCTCCCCGGTGGTGGTCCCGCTAGACCACCACCGGGACCGGCCCCGTTCAGAACTCGAAGCTGATCAGCGCGGCGCTGTAGGCGGGCACGCGGATCCGGTAGCGCCGGCCCGGGCCGGGCGTGACATCGGTGGTCTGGCGGTGGCCGACCCACCGCCCGCTGGCGGCCAGCGTCTGGCCGGCCAGCCTCACCCCGCTGGTGGCCGACACCGACGGTGCCGACAGCCGCTGAATCAGCGCCGGCCCGCGCGAGGGAACCCGCAGGACGAGCCGAGCTGGATGGGGCCCCTTGTCGAGCACGAGCAGTCTCAGGCGCCGGGCGCTGCGTACCGCCCACAGGCGCACGGACGGGCTTGACCGGGCAACCCGGAGGTGAGCCAGCTGGCCGCGACGGCCGAGGACGCGAGCGAACAGGGCCAGGCCGTAGAGCAGCGGCCGGGCCCTCAGGCCGTGGCGGGACATCCAGAAGGCGGCGTTGGCGGCTCCCTGGCGGACGTGGATGTTGGCTCCGGCCAGTCCGGCCTTCCACAGCGAGAACAGGGCGTCGGGCGCCCACAGCGCGGAGGCGAACGTGTTGCTGACCCCGCGCCGCCCCCCGCAGGTCACGGAGTTCAGCTCGGTCATGCGCAGCGGCAGCTCGGCCTGGCGGGCCAGCGCGAGCGCGGGAGCGACCACCGTGCCCAGTCCGGCCGCGATGCGCGTGCTGAGCACCCGGGTGACGGTGGAGAAGTTCCTGGCGTTTCGGTGTGCGCACGCCGTGAGCGGGTACCGGTGGACGGTGATCATCGCCACCCGGCTTCGCTCCATCGCCAACAGGCGCCGTTCCCAGGCGATGTCACGCAAGGGCCGGGCGGTGGCGGGGCCGGCCAACGGGACGTTCGGGGCCACTCGAGCCAGCGCGCGAGCGTACGTGTCGAACGCCTCGGCGTAGCGCGCCGGCGAGAACTGGTCCCACTCACCGGAGGACGTGAACAGGCCGGCCCGCCCGGCCCTGTGGTAGTTCACCCAGTGGTGGTAGATGTCGGGCTCGTTGCCGATCTCGAATCCCGCCAGGGACCCGCGGGGCAGCGTCCGCAGCGCCGCGCGGGCGAAGCGCGCCGCCATGCGCGGAGCCCCGGCGGCCAGATTGAGATCGAGGATCACGTGTACGTGAGCCGATCGCACCACCGCCGCCAGGGTGTGCAGCCAGCCCCGGGTCACGCGGTATGGCCAGGGGCCGAGCCGGGGGCTGGGATGGCGCCCCCAGTAAGCCTGGTCGGCTGAGTCGCCACCCACCCGGAGCAGCAGCGGGCCGTCGCCGGGGACGTGCAGCAGAGACAGCACCCGGTCAAGTGCGGCCGGCCGCGAGTGGAACGCCGGCAGGTCCCAGTACTCCATCGACAGGCCGAGAAACGATTCGGGCAGTCCGGTCCTCACCGTGCCGGGGACCGTTGCCCTCACCGTCACGGGCTGGGCGGGATCCACGGGGAGCGGCTGGCCCGAGGCGGGCGCGCCGCTGTGAGTCCCGCTACGGCTGGCGGTGTGGGCGGTGTGGCGTTTCGGCGCGCCGCTGTTGCCTCCGCAGGCCGTCACCATCAGGGCGATCACGACGGTGGAGAGGACCCAGCGGCTGTGGTGCGCGCGGCCGGAGGAGATTCGCCGGTCGGGCGGCATGGCAGGGGGATTGATAGCGGGATGTCCCTCAGAAGAGGTAAACCGGGCTACGTGTGCACGGTGATCAGGGCGGCGCTGTAGCCGGGCATGGGCACCGTGTACGTGCCCCGCGCCGGGTTGACCTGCGGGATCACGCGCCGGCCCACCCACTGGCCCTGGGCGCCCAGGTGCTGGCCGGCCAGGGTCACTCCCGCCGTGGCGGCCGGATTGGGAGCGATCAGCCGCTGGATCGTCGCCGTGCCGTGGTTGCCGAGGTGCAGCGCCGCGTTGACGGCTCCGCGGCCCTTGTCGAGGACCAGCACCTTCAGCACGTTCCTCGAGGCGCGGACGGCCCACACCTTGACGTTGGGCGCTGAGGTGCCCGACGTGCGCACCGGGGCGAGCTTGCCGCCAGATCCGCTGGCCCGCGCAAACATGATCATCCCGTACAGCAGTGGAGACGGGGTCAGGCCGGACTGGGAGATGGAGAAGGCGGCGTTGGGCTGACCGGGAGCCAGGTGCATGTTGACGCCGGACACGCCGACGTTCCACATCGAGAACATCGTGTCGGGGGCCCACAGGGCGGTGGCGAACGTGTTGCTCACGCCCGTCTTGCCTCCGCACGTCACCGAGTTGAATTCGCTGAGTCGCAGGGGCAGGCGGGCGCTCCTGGCCACCCGCACGGCCTTGACCAGCTCGTTGGCCATCCCACCGGACGCGTTCTGGCCGAGCACGCGCGCCGTCGTGGCGTAGTCACCCGCGGTCGAGCTGGTGCAGGCTGACAGCGGATACCGGTGCACCGTGAGCATGCTCAGCCGCGAACGCTCCGCGTTGACCAGCTGCTGGACCCAGCTGACGTTCTTGCCGGCGAAGAACACCTCCGGACCGACCATGCGGAGCGATCGGGCGACCCTGTGCACGGCATTTGCGTAGCTCCGGAACAGGGATCTGTACTGAGAGGAGGTGTACTGGTCCCAACCCTTGGGCGTGTGCGGGACCGTCTCGCCGGGTGGCGCCAGGGGGTTGACCACCTGGCGGTGTCCGATGTCCGGCTCGTTGCCCACCTCGAGGCCGGCGATCGAGCCGGACGGCATGTAATGGACCAGCGACTTGGCCAGGGCGGCCGCCATGCTCGGCGAGCGGGCCACCAGGTTGAGGTCGACCAGAACCCGCAGGCGACTGGCTCGAGTGAGCCGGGACAGCGTCTTCAGCCAGTACAGGCCGGGCCGGTACGCCTCGGTTCCGACCCCGAGCTTGGGTGCATACCAGTAGGTCTGCTCGGTCGACTGGCCGCCGACCCGCAGCATCAGCCCCCCGTCCCCGGGCACCTTGAGCAGGTCGAGGACGCGCTTCACGGCCAGGGGATCGGAGTCGAGCCCGTCCACGTCCCACGACTCGGTGGAGATGCCGGAGAAGGAGGTGGGCAGGCGCCGCAGCGCTCCGTTCGCCACCAGGCTCGCGCTGACCGTCGGGACGCTGGTGGTCGACCGGGGAGCGTCCGCGGCGGCGTTCACCACCGCCTCCGCGTGGCCGCGAGGAGCGGCGGTCAGCTTCAGCGAGGCAGGCTGGTGGGGACGGGCCAGCAGCCCGTAGGCGAGCACGAGCCCCAGGAACAGGGGCACCAGCCACAGGGCATGGTGGCGGCCGCTCGGGCTGGAGCGGTGGCGGAAAGGGGAGAGACGCATCTCGTTGTCTAGAGCTTCGGCCTGGATCGGGAGCAGCTGAAGGCGGGGTGCTGCCCTCACCTTAGCCTCCTGTTCCGATGATCGCCTCAGCGCGGCGGGTGGCCGCTGGGGTCGCTACCCTCGCCGCCGTGCGCAAGTTGCCGTCGCTCGCGCTCCTGTTCGTCGTTCTGCTGCTGACCGGCTGCGGGGGTTCCCACGCCTCTGGCTCATCCAACACACGCTCGGCGGGCAAGTCGCGCCGTTCTGCAGTCCACGCCAAGGCTCACGCCTCGGTTAAGGTCACCAACGCCACCGCCCAACCGAGCTGGCGCCACTACACCGGTGGGGTGCCGATCCTGGTCTACCACGACCTGGGCAATCCCCCGCCGGGACAGGACTATCCCGGCCTGTACGTGTCGGACGCCGACTTCGAGGCCGAGATGGCCTGGCTCCACCAGCAGGGCTACGAGGCGGTCACGCTGAACGAGATGATGGACGACTTCTTCCACGGCGGCACGCTGCCGGCCAGGCCGATCGTGATCACCTTCGACAACGGCTACATCCCGCAGGCCACGTTCGCCCCGGGGGTGATGTCCAAGTACGGCTGGCCGGGGGTACTGAACGAGATCACCGTCGGCCACCTGAACAACGACCGTCTCAAGCGACTGATCAGCCTGGGTTGGGAGGTGGATTCGCATTCGCTCACCCACCCGGACCTCACCCAGATCAGCCCGGCCGAGCTGCAGCAGCAGGTGGTGCAGTCGCGCAAGTTCCTCCAGCGCGTTCTGCACGTCCCGGTCAACAGCTTCTGCTACCCCTCGAGCCGGTACGACACGGCCGTTGTGGCGGCCGTCAAGGCGGCCGGCTACACCAACGCGGTGACCGAGAATCCCGGCTTCGCCACGCCCCACACCGACCCCTACCTGCTGCCTCGGTTCGAGATCGAGGGTGGCCTCGGCGAGCTGCAGGCCGACCTCTCCTCGGGCGGATGATCGTCTTCCGTGACGCTCGCGTGGATTCCGGCGACGGGGGCCGGCTGGAGGCGGCCATGCGGGCTGAGGTGGGCGCGTTGTACAAGGGGCTCGAGCTGAACGGTGCCGCGATGCCGGCAGCCGGGCCGGCGCAGCTGAACCCGCCGGCCGGGGCGTTTCTGGTCGGCTACCGGGACGGCGTGGCCGTGTGCTGCGGCGGGATCAAGCGGCTGGATGCCCAGTCCTGCGAGCTCAAGCGGATGTATGTCGTCCCGGAAGCCCGCGGCCAGGGCGTGGCCCGTCGGCTCCTGGCCGCGCTGGAGGACCGGGCACGGGAGCTCGGCTACACGGTGGCCCGGCTCGACACCGGGCCGAAACAGCCCGGCGCGCGGCATCTCTACGCATCAGCGGGATATCGGGAGATCCAGAACTTCAACGGCAACCCGGTGGCGACGTTCTTCGGCGAGAAGTCGCTGGCCGGCTGACGACCCCGTGCGTCCGGATCAGAGGATCGAGATCTCCGACTGATCCCCGACCAGGAACCGGTAGGCCCGTGGCTGCCGGGTGTCCCGGCGGATCGAGACGTTCCGTCCCAGCAACGAGGATTCCATCCGGCCGGCCAGGTCCCGGACCGCCGCGCCGGCCAGCAGGATCGAGTTCTCCACCTCCGCATTCTGCACCCGGCAATTCTCGCCCACGGCCGTATATGGACCGATGTAGCAGTCGATCAGGTGGGCGCCGGCGCCGATGATCGCCGGGCCGCGGACGGCGCAGCGCTCCAGCCGGGCTCCCGGCTCGACCACCACCCGGCCGTCAACCTGCGAGTCGATCAGCTCGCCCTGCACGCTGCCCTCGATCGTGTCCAGAACCAGCCGGTTGGCCGCCAGCATGTCCTCCAGCTGACCGGTGTCCTTCCACCAACCGCTGACCACGTGTGGCTCCACCCGCCGCCCCGAATCGACGAGATGCTGGATCGCGTCGGTGATCTCCAGCTCACCCCGGGCCGAGGCCTGGATGGCTCGAGCCGCCGCGTGGATGTGGGGGGTGAACATGTACACCCCGACCAGGGCCAGGTTGGAGCGCGGCGCGGGCGGTTTCTCCATCAGCCGCACGACGGCTCCGTCCTGCAGTTCGGCGATCCCATAGGACTCGGGGTCGTCCACCTCCTGGAGCAGGATCAGCGCGTCAGGCTCGTGGGCCCGGAAGGCCTCCACCAGATCGATGATCCCGCCCTGGAGCAGGTTGTCGCCGAGGTACATGACGAACGGCGAGTCCTGCAAATACGGCTCGGCGGTCAGCACCGCGTGCGCGAGCCCGCTGGGGGTCTCCTGGAGGATGTAGGTGATCCGGACGCCGAACCGGGATCCGTCGCCCGCGGCGGCCTTCACCTCCTCGCCCGTCTCTGGCGCGATGATGATCCCTATCTCCTCGATCCCCGCGGCCGCCATCGCCTCGATCCCGTAGAACAGAACTGGCTTGTTGGCCACTGGCACCAGCTGCTTGGCGCTGGTGTGGGTGATCGGCCGCAGGCGGGTGCCCTTGCCGCCAGACAGGATCAGCCCCTTCAGCGCGGCCATCAGTAAACCCCCCCGAGCTTCCTGTGGTCGAAGCTGGCCGTGCGCCGTGGCTGGAACTGCATCAGTACGCGCTTGGAGGCCTGCGTACGCACCATCTCCTCCGCCGCGTCACGGGCGGCCTCGCCGCCATAGCGCTCGAACAGCTGCAGCCCGAACCGGATCGTCTGCTCGGCGTCGCGGTGGATGACCGCCTCGGCCTCGATCATCACCCCCCGCAGCTGGTCGTACTGGTCGCCCGCCTCGACCTGGAGGGTGGCTCGCGCATCCCGCTCCAGGTTGCGCACCTTCTGGGACTTGGCGTAGGACCACGCCCAGATGTCGGTTTCGCGGACCAGATACCACAGCGGCATCAGGTGGGGCCAGCCGTGCGCGCCGTGGCTGGCGCAGATCACCACGCGCTCCTCGTCCAGGAACGTGCTCACCTCCGCCGGGCTCATCGCGATCTGGTCACGGCGGCTCATCCGGGCGTGGACTCTAATGGGCGGGGGTCCGGTGGGCCCGAAGTCGGTGCTGGCGCCCGAAACACCAGCAATGAGGTGAAGCGGGTCGAAGCAACGCTGCGGACGTGCTTGAACGCGCACGCTGACCCGAGGAGCGGTTGATATCGCGCAGGAACACGTTTTTCGTGCTCAGGCGCGATATCAACGCGATGAGCGTCCACGATGCGCGCTTAAGCACGTTCCACCTCTTCATCGCGGCAGTTTCAGACAGCGGCACGCGCGGCGCCGGGCCGTCCCAAACTCGCCCCAGAACCTACCGCCCGGCCAGACTCCGCCCGGCGCTCTCCAGCTCCCGCGCCGCGTCCAGCACGGCCTCCCGCGCATCCGCCGGCTCCAGCACCACCGCGTCGCCCGCCTCCTTGAGGACCTCGCGCACCAGCCAATCGAGCCCGGCGAACCCCAGCTCCACCACCACCGAGCCATCCGGCCGCTCGCCGACGACGGTCCGCTCCTCCCGGGCCCAGCGGGCGCGCTCAGGCGAGATCCACAGCCGGGCCCGGCGCGAGGCCGGAACCTCGCCGGTCCGCGGCCAGCCCTCCACGTCGGCAGCCGGATCGATGTCCCCCCGTGGCTCGAAGCTGTCCTCGGTCACCAGAGCTGACTTGATCCGGTCCAACCTGAAGTGCCGAACGTCCTCGCGACTCGGGTCGTAGCTGGCGATGTACCAGCCCTCGCGCCCGTTGATCAGCGCGTAGGGCTCGACGGTCCGCTCCGTGAACTCGTCCTCGTTCTCCTTGTAGTACTCGAACGACACCAGCCGCCGTCCGGCGATCGCCTGCGAGACGACGGCGGCGATCTCGGCGTCGTCGCCGCCCGGCGAGGCGACCTGTAGCCCTTCGTGAGCCGGGTCCTCGCCCAGCGCCTCCACCACCTTCTGGCGGACCGAGGACAGCGAGCCGGCCGGGATGTGCTCGCCGATCAGGTCGATGGCCGCGATCAGCGCCTTGGCCTCCACCGGGAGCAGCCGGGCCGGCCGGGCGAACGAGTCGCCGTACGGCTCCGGGTCCACCGAGATGGTCCCGTCCTCCCCGATCTCCGCGTACAGAACGTACGTGCCGGCGCCGAAGTTGACCACGTTGAGGACCGAGATGTCCTCGCGCAGCTCCTGCTCGGAGACATTCAGCCGGTCCCGCAGCTCCGCGGCATCGAGTGTCCGGCCGGCGCGTCCGGCCTCGATCAGGATGCTGGCCAGCGTCACCAGCCGCGCGAACCGTTCCGGCCGGATCGCCGCATCGGCCACCAGGCCGTTCCCGTCGGCTCGGTCAGCGGTTTCGAGTTCGACCGGGGCACCGCCGTTCGGGCCCGCCGCAGATCCCGCCGCAGCCGTGCCCTCCAGTAGTCCGTCCGGGTCTCCCGTGTGGCGCTCGACCAGCATGCGCACGCGCTCCTGCATGTCGGCCAGCAGCTCCGGGGGCCCGATGATCCGAGCATGGTCACTCAGCCCCAGCACCCAGGCGATCAGCTGGCGGGCGTTGGCGAAGGCCGTCCTGAACAGCCGATCCCGGTGATCGGTCGTATCCGCGGCCGCGAATTCGCCGTACCGCCCGAAGTGGCGCTCGATCTGCCAGGCGATGCGGCCGCTGATCCATACCTCGGCCCGTCCGACCGGCTCGCCGAACTGCCACTGGATCCGGTTGGCGTACGCCACGGGGTCGAACTCCCGCGGGCGCTGGAAGTCGTGCTCGGCCTTCGTCGCATAGCCGACCTTGCCGCGAATTCGGGACAGCCGGAACACCCGGATCGCGTCGCGCTCATGGGAGCGCCCGACCACGTAGAACTGCCCACCCTGATAGAGGAGCTGGTAGGGGTCGACACGCCGGGTGCCCAGGTCGTCGCGCTCCATCGTGTAGTAGTCGAACACGATCGTCTTGCGCCGGAAGATGGCCGTTTCGATCTTGGCCAGACGCTGGGAGATGTCGTGACCCCCCGCGGCGCCCGTGATGCCCAGTGCCACCGTCCTCTGAACCGGGGAGCTCAGCGGGCTCGGCCGTCCCCAGGAGATCTGCTGAAGGGCCAGGCGCAGCGGCTCGGCGTAGGCGAACTCCCCATCGAGCAGCTGCAGTGCCGTGCCCAGTGCGGCCAGCTCGGCATCGGTGAACTCGATCGGCGGGAGGTGGAAGTTCTCGGGCGGAAGCGAGTAGTTCTCCTGCTCCACCTGGCCGTCCTGCGGCTTCTCGACCGCCAGCACGATTCCCAGCGCCTCCAACTCGGACCGGTCGGCGTAGAAGCGGCGCGCGAACGCGTCCTCGTTCATGACGCTGTACCCCTCGACATCGCGGCGGATCTCCGGGGCGGTCACCGGCCGCCGCTCGGCCATCAGATAGGAAATCAGCGAGAGCTGGCGGATCAGCTTTTCGGTGTCCTTGGCCACTGACCTCAGACTGTAACCCGCCGAGCGCGAGCCGCCGACGCCCGGCCCGGAGCCCTGCGCTATTTGCGGAAATCCTGGCGGGCCTGAGTCAGGCCGCTGCCCGCTCCGAGGTGCCCGCGGCCGCCCCGAAGTACGCGCCGGCGCCGATCCCCTTGTCGAACGCAGACCAGCTCTCGCCGTCGGCCAGGTCGCTCTCCACCCGGTCGAAGCTGCCGAGCTTGCTGCCCAGGTTGTCGATCATGTGGACGAGCGTGGCCTCGCGAGTGCAGGGCACGACCGGGCTGCCGTGGCGCAGCGATCCGTGGTGGCTGAGGATGATGTGGAGCAGCGCCTGCTCCAGGTCCGACGGGAACCCTTCCAGCCTGTCGATCGCCCGGCGGATCCGGTAATACCCGAGCGAGATCTCGCCATGCAGGCGCCCGGCGTCTGACATCCGGATCTCCCCGGCGTCGTTGATCTCGTAGGTCTCGAGCTTGCCGATGTCGTGGAGCAGCGCTCCGGTCACGGCGATGTCCCGGTCGATCCCGGCGAACGTGGCCGCGATGGCGCTGACGCCCTGCGCCACGGTCAGGGAATGCTCCAGCAGCCCGTGCCGGTAGGCCTGGTGGTAGTGCTTGGCCGCTGGGGCCTCCCGGTAGCCGGTCCAGCTCGCCGATCGCTTGGCAAAGATCTCGTCCAGCAGGCGGCGCAGGTGAGGGCTCTGGACGGTCTCCACCAGCTCGCGCAGATCGGCCTCCATCTGCCTCGGATTGCGATTGGGCCCGGCGGCCATGGCCGTCGAAGATAAAGTGCACAGCGGACGTAGCCAGATGAGCGGAACCGCGATAGTCACAGGAGGAACGGGCGGCCTGGGGTCGGCCATCGTCGGCCGGCTGCTCGACGACGGCTGGCGGGTGGTGGTTCCCTGGATCGTCTCGGGCGAGCTCCAGCGGCTGCCCGATCACGACCGCCTCCAGCCCATCCAAGCCGACCTGTTCGAGCCCGACGCCGCGGGCGAGGTGGTCGCGGCGGCCAGCTCCGACGCCAGCCACCCGCTGTCCGCCCTGGCCAACCTGGTCGGTGGCTTTGCCATGGGGGCCAAGGTCCCCGAGACGCCGATCGAGGACTTCGAGCGTCAGTTCCGTCTCAACCTGCGCCCGACCTACCTGATGACGGCCGCGGCGATCCCTCACATGCTGGAGAACCCCATGCCCCACCGGGGCGCGATCGTGTGCGTGGGCTCACGCGCCGCGCTCCAGCCGTTCTCCGGGGCGGCCGGCTACATCGCCTCCAAGGCGGCCGTCGTGGCGTTCGCCCAAGCGGTGGCCGCCGAGTACAAGCACGACGGGATCCGCTGCAACGCGATCCTGCCCAGCACGATCGACACGCCCGCGAACCGGGAGTCGATGCCCAAGGCCGACCATTCGAAGTGGGTCCAGCCGGCCGAGATCGCCGGCGTGGTCGCCCATCTGCTCTCCGATCAGGTCGGCCCGACCAGCGGCGCCGCGATCCCCGTCTACGGCCGGGCATAGAGTCCCGCCGCCAGCCGCGGTTACCCTTCCGCTGATGATCCAGCCGCTGTTCGAGCACCGGATGGAGTTCGCCGGCTACCGGACCCGAGTCCTGGAACTGGAGGGCAGCGGCCCGCCGATCCTCATGTTCCACGGCTACGCCGACAGCGCCGACACCTGGCGCCTGACGCTGGCCCAGCTGGCCCGGGCCGGGCAGCGGGCCGTGGCCGTCGACCTGCCCGGGTTCGGTGGCGCGGACGAGCTGGACTCGGGCCCGATCCTGCCCCAGCTGGATGCATTCGCCCTCGACGCGCTCCGCTACGCGGGCGGACGGCCGCGCCGGCCGGCCGTGCTGGTGGGGAACTCGCTCGGCGGTTGCGTGTGCCTGCGCCTGGCGGCCGGTCAGGGCTCCAGGCTCGCCGGCATCGCCGCCGTTGCGCCGGCTGGGCTACAGATGAGCCGCCTGCTGTTCCTGGTGGAGCGAGATCCCGTGCTGCGCTCGCTGCTGGCGCTCCCAGCGCCGGTCCCCGGCGCCGTCCTCCGGGCCGCCGTGGCCAGGCTCTACGTCCAGCTGGCCTTCGGTCCCGGGCATTCGGTGGACCGGAAGGTGATCTCCACATTCACCTCCCACCACTCCCAACGCGCCCGGGTGGCCCGCTACCTGGAGATCGCCCACCGCATGCTGCCCGAGCTTCGCGGGGCGCTGCCACTCCAAGAGGTGCACACGCCGCTCCTCCTCGTGTGGGGCGACCGCGACCGCCTGCTGTCCCACGCCGGCGCCCAGCAGATCCTGGACCAGGTGCCCGACTCGAGGCTCGAGCTGCTGCCGGGAGTCGGGCACTGTGCGCAGGTCGAGGCGCCACAGCTCTTCTCGGAGCTCCTGCTCGAGTTCGTCGCCGAGCTCGGGCCGCCCGCCAACCGCGCGGCCCGAGCCGCCGTCGGCTGAGCCCTACAAGCCCGGCGGATGCCGGACCGCGAAGCTGCTCAGATCAGGCTCGTCGGCCTTCCGGTTCGACCAGCGTGAGCCGGTCTCGGCCAGGGCGACCGTGTCGAAGCGAAGCCCCGCGATGTAGGCGAAAGTGTGTCCCTGGTTGGCAAAGATCGTGATCCACTTGCCCGGGCCCGGGTCGCCGTAGTTCATCAGCTCCCCTGAGGTCTCGGTGCTCTTCAGCAGGCCGGCCGCGGCCAGCACGAAGCTGAGCGACCCCGAGCAGTCGTAGCCGCTGTCTTCATAGGTCGCGTGACCCCCACCCCAGATGTAGGGAAGATGGGCGATCTCGTTGCCCGCGTTGATCACCGCCTGCACGGGGGCCGGTGCGTTGACCGGCGCGATGGCCAACCGGCTCGGCGTCTCCGTGGCCCGGTTGGGGTTGGCCGAGATGCCGCTGGCCGCCAGCTCGGAGAGGACCTGCGAGTTGGACAGCGGCGAGGGCAGCGACTTGGCCGGCGGTCCGACGGTCACCTCCGCCTGCTGTGGCGCGGCGCCGACCGAGGCGGCCCCGCCCGATCCGCTCGAGCCGATCGCGCCGGCCACCGGATTGACCGCCTGGGGGCGTCCGTGCAGGGCGATCGCCTGACCGTTCGAACCCTTGGCGTAGCTCACACCGCGCCGGTTGGAGGTATGCCCGGCAACCGCGCAGCCACCGAGGGCCACTGCCGCCAGTCCGGCGATCAGTGATCTGGACAGCGTCGTCCGGCTCACCAGCCCCAGTATGCCGAGGCGGGCACCGGAGGTGCGTCAGTCCTCGAAGCGCCCCGCGTACAGCGCGAACGTGGCGCCCTGAGGGTCGCTCGCGACCGCGATCGTGCCCACGCCGATGTCCATCGGGCCCATTCGCGTTGCGCCGCCGAGCTCCCCCAGCTGGGCCACCGAGCGCTCCATGTCGTCGGTCCCGAAGTAGACCAGCCAGTTCGGAGGCACGCCTTCCATCGTGGTGATGCCGCCGTTGCCCCGTCCCGCCTCGGTCTGGATCACCAGGTAGGGCATCTCCATCCCCTCCATCGGCTGGGTTGTCCAGTTGAACAGGCCGCCGTAGAAGCTGGCGCTGGCGTCGATGTCGGGCGTGTAGAGCTCATCCCACGAGAGGGCACCGTGGGCGTTGACGAGCTGGGCGCCGAAGTTGGTGCCCGCCTGCCAGACCGCGAAGTGGGCGCCCTGCGGGTCCTGGACCACGCCCATCCGGCCCGAATCGAACACATCGAACGCGTCGGCGTGGACGGTGGCGCCGAGCTCCCGGGCGCGGGCCAGCGCGGCGTCCGCGTCCGCCACCGCGATGTAGGAGTTCCACATCGGGGGCACGTCCGCGTCGCGCTGCTCCTGGCGCTGGGGGGAGATCGCGGCCACCTCCCGGCCGTCGATGCACTGCATCGAGTAGTACACGCCCTCGCCCATCGGTCGGTCATCGGCCACCCAGCCGAACAGCGCCGAGTAGAACGCCTTGGCCGGTTCCTGATCGGGCGTCGTCAGGTCGGCCCAGCAGAAGGTCCCAGGTGTGTAGCTGGTTCGCTCGCCCACGCCACCACCTTAACGGCGGTCCGTAAACTCGTGTGATCTATGAGTGACTACACGATCAAGAACTTTCTCACCGACATCAAGGACAACGCCGCAGGCCGGGGTGCCGAAGGTGTCGAGGCCCGGTTCGGCCGCAGCGCGATGGAGTCCGAGCATCTGGGCGTCAGCCTGTACCGCCTGGCCCCCAACCAGCGGATGCCCTGGGGGCACCGGCACCGTGAGCAGGAGGAGGCCTACGTGGTGGTCGCCGGCTCGGGCCGCATGCGGCTCGATGGGGAGACCGTGGACGTGCGCCAGTGGGACCTGATCCGCGTATCCCCGCCGGTGGCCCGCGGCTTCGAGGCCGGTCCCGAGGGGATCGACCTGCTCGCCGTGGGCAACGACCGCCCCGAGGGGGGCGACGGCGAGCTGGTCGAGGATTTCTGGCAGGACTGACGCGAGTTCCCGCGCTCCTGGCCGGCCAGCCAGGAGCGCGAAGCCAACCGTCCGGCCGTCCGGGTTGGCTCTACCCTTGTGTCCCGATGCGACTGCTGATCACGGGGGCGAGCGGGATGCTCGGCACGGACGTCCGGCGGGCCGGTGAACAGGCCGGGCATGAGGTCATCGCGCTGTCCCGCGCCGACCTGGACATCCGCGACTCCGCCGCCGTGCGGAGAGCGCTGGCCGGACACGCTCCCGCGGCGGTGATCAACTGTGCCGCCTTCACCGACGTCGACGGAGCCGAAACGGATCCGCGCGCCCGCCAGGTCAACGCCGAGGCCCCTGGGGTGGTGGCGGCCGCGGCGGCCGAGCAGGGAGCCTGGACCCTGCACATCTCCAGCGACTATGTGTTTGCGGGCGACAAGCACACGCCGTACGTCGAGTCCGACCCGACCGGCCCCGCCTCCGCCTACGGGGCCTCCAAGCTCGACGGGGAGCTGGGCGTCGCCGCGGCCGCTCCTGACGCCCACACGATCGTCCGTTCCTCCTGGCTGTTCGGGTTCGCCGGGCGCTGCTTTCCGGACACCATGCTCCGCCTGGCTGCCCAGCGCGACGAGCTCTCCGTCGTCGACGACCAGGTGGGCTGTCCAACCTTCACCGGGCACCTGGCCCCGGCACTGATCGACCTGGTGGCCCGGGCTGAGCGACCGGTCGGTGTCGTGCACTGCGCGGCCGGCGGCCAGTGCTCGTGGTTCGAGTTCGCTCAAGCGGTACTCCACGAGGCGGGCGTGGACACCCCGGTGCGACCGGTGAGCACCGCGGAGTTTCCCCGCCCGGCGCGGCGCCCCGCCTACAGTGTGCTGCGCAGCGCGCGTCCGGAAACGCCCGAGCTGTCGCATTGGCGCCACGGCCTCGCCGACTATCTCCACGTCAGGTGGGCGGTGGCATGAGGCTGCTGGTGTGTGGCGGAGCCGGGTTCATCGGCTCCAACTTCGTCCGCACCCGGGTTCGCGACCATGGCGACCAGGTGACGGTGCTGGACAAGCTCACGTACGCGGGGCGGCGCGAGAGCCTGCAGGACGTCAGCGAGCGGATCCGCTTCGTGGCCGGAGCGATCGAGGATCCGGAGGCGGTGGCGGAGGCCGTGGGCGATGCTGAGGCGATCGTCAACTTCGCGGCTGAGACGCACGTCGATCGGTCCATCTCCGGGCCCGAGGCGTTCATCATGACGAACATGCAGGGCACCCATGTCCTGCTGGAGGCCGCCCGCACCCGCGGGCTGCGCTACCTGCAGGTGTCCACCGACGAGGTGTATGGCTCGATCGAGGAGGGATCGTTCACCGAGACCTCGCCGCTTGCGCCCTCCAGTCCCTACAGCGCCACGAAGACCGGGGCCGACCTGCTGGTGGCCAGCTACTTCCACACCTATGGTCTCCAGGCGCTGATCTGCCGCGGGTCCAACAACTACGGTCCCTACCAGTACCCGGAGAAGCTGATCCCGCTGATGATCCTCAACGCCCTGGCGGGCGACCGGCTGCCGGTGTACGGCGACGGCCGGCAGATCCGGAACTGGCTGTTCGTGGAGGATTTCGCGGCCGGGATCGGCCACGTCCTGGAGCACGGCGCTGCGGGCGAGGTCTACAACTGCGGCGGGCCCGACGAGTGCGAGAACATCGAGGTCGTGAGGCGCGTGCTGGAGCTCGCCGGAGCCGATGCGTCGCTTGTCGAATACGTCACCGACCGTCCCGGTCACGATCGCCGCTACTCGCTGTCCTCCGAGAAGCTGGCCGACCTGGGCTGGCGAGCCGGGACGCGGTTCGAGGCAGGATTGGAGCGGACCGTGCGCTGGTACCGCGACAACGAGTGGTGGTGGGGACCGATCCGCTCCGGCGAGTACCGCCAGTACTACGAGCGCCACTACGGAAGGGCGCTGCGGCCATGAAGGCCGATCCGCCCGCGGCTCGCGGTCGTCACGCTCCGCCACCGGAGGTCCGCCTCCCCCTGCAGCGGGCCCGGCTGCTGCGCGCCGCCGCGGCTGAGTTCGCCGAACACGGTTTCGGGAACACCGGCTCGGAGTCGATCAGCCGCCGGGCCGGCATGTCCAAGGCCACCTTCTACGAGCACTTCGCCAACAAGGAGGCCTGCATCCTCGCCCTGTTCGATCAGGCCTTCGAGGTGCTGGCGTCGAGCATGGCCGAGGCGGCGCGGCAGGCCGGCAGCGGCAATCCTCGCCAACGGATGCGGGCCGGCACGCGGGCCTTCCTGACCGCGGTGGCCGAGCATCCCGACTATGTGCGCACGCTGCTGGTGGAGATCATCGGCGCCGGCCCGGAGGCCGCCCGGCGGCGCGATCAGATGCTCGAGTCCTTTGCGGAGATCATCGACCGCGAGAACGCGGCCGCCGCCGAGCGCGGCCTGGCCGCCCGGTTCGCCTCTCCGCTCGACGCGGTGGCGGTGGTGGGCGCGATCACCGAGCTCGTCTCCCGTCAGGTGCGCCTGGGCGATCCGGTCAATCCGCTCGACCTGGCGCCAGTGATTGACCGGATGATCGACGGCCTGTTGCTGGCCGCGTGAGCGAGCTGACCGCGCTTCAGGCGCGGATCACGCAGTGCCGCCGGTGCCCGCGTCTGGTGGCCTGGCGCGAGGAGGTGGCCCGGGTCAAGCGGGCCTCGTTCGCCGAATGGGATTACTGGGGGCGGCCCGTGCCCGCGTTCGGCGACTCGCAGGCGCGGATCATGGTCCTGGGCCTGGCGCCGGCCGCTCACGGCGGCAACCGCACCGGGCGCATCTTCACGGGGGACCGCTCGGGCGATTGGCTGTTCGCCGCGCTTCATCGCGCCGGGCTGGCCAACCAGGCCGAGTCGGTCAGCCGCGACGACGGCCTGAAGCTGCGCGACTGCTGGGTCACGGCGGCGGTCCGGTGTGCGCCTCCCGCCAATCGGCCCACCCCGGCCGAGCGCGACAACTGCCTGCCCTACCTGAACGCCGAGCTGGAGCTGCTGGAGCGCATACACGTGATCGTCTGCCTGGGCGGGTTCGCCTGGGACGCCGCCCTGCGCGTGCTTGATGCCCCGCGGCCGCGCCCCCGCTTCGGCCACGGGGTTGAGGCCATCGCCGGCCAGCGGACGCTGCTCGGCTGTTACCACGTCTCCCAGCAGAACACGTTCACCGGGCGGCTCACCGAGCCGATGCTGGATGCGGTGTTCCAGCGGGCGAAGACCCTCGCCCGGGGCTGAGCGACAATCTCCACGTGTATGTGTCGCGGGAACCGGAGCTGGCCGAGCTGGCCGTCGGTGACACGCCCGACGCGTGGGAGGCACTCGGGTTCCGAGTCGAGGACGGCAATCTCGATCTCGGCGGCATCCGGATCCGCCTGGACGAGGAGAGCGGCACCGGGATCGTCTCGTGGTCGCTGCGCGGGGTGAACGCGATGGGCTCGATCGACGGTCTGCCGTCCCCGGTGCCGCGAGTGCTGCGCCCGCCCCCGTTCGCCACCCATCCGAATGGCGCCACCGGGCTTGACCACGTCGTCGTCTCCACCCCGGACTTCAACCGCACGGCGGACGCGTTTCGCCGGGCCGGCATGCCGCTGCGGCGCATCCGGGAGAACGGGGATCTGAGGCAGGGCTTCCGGCGCCTGGGATCGGCCATCGTCGAGCTCGTCCACTCACCCCAGCTGGACGGACACGACACCCACTTCTGGGGGCTCACCGTCGTGGTGATCAGCCTGGAGGAGCTGGCCGATCGGTTGGGGGACCGGCTGGGGGAGATCCGGCCGGCGGTTCAGCCCGGACGGCGGATCGCCACCCTTCAGCCAACCGACGGGGTGTCCGCGCGGTTGGCGTTCATGAGCCCGGAGCCGCCGTAGCCGCGGCCAGCCGGCCGGCCAGCGAGCGCCCGAGCTCGATCAGTTCGGGCGGTCCGAGAACCTCCATCGGCGCCTCCAGGGTGGCCATCCAGATCAGGAAGTCCCGCCGCCACTGCCCGACCGTGGTGACCAGGCAGGCGGCCGGCCCGTCGTCCTCGACCGTGGCGTAGCGCCCCGGGATACGGCGGCGCGCCTGATCGGCGGGAAGCCCCAGGCGCACCTGGCCCGGCTCTCCCTCGGGCCCCCGGATTCGCTGTTTGACGAAGGCGGCCGGATCGCCGCCCGGCACGGTCCGGCGCTGGCCACGAGCTCCGGTGCGCACCCGGCGGGTGGAGTCGATTCTGTCGATCCGGAACGTCCGCCAGTCGTCCCGGCCCAGGTCGAACGCCACCAGGTACCACCGGTAGCCGCTGTACACGACGGCGCTGGGCTCGGTATCTCGGTCGCTGGTTCGCTCATCCCGCGCCACGTAGGCGAAGTGCAGCCGCGTGCCGTCCCGGCAGGCCCCCGCGATCGTGGCCAGCACCTCGGGGTCGATCTGGGGCCCATCGATGTTGAACACCGACGTGGCCTCACCGAGCGCCCGGACGCGGCGGCGTAGCCGAGTGGGCAGGACCTGCTCGAGCTTGGCCAGGGCCCGCACCGAGGTCTCCTCTATCCCCGCCACCTGACCCGAGGCCGCGGTCCGCAGGCCCACCGCCACGGCCACCGCCTCGGCGTCATCGAGCAGGAGTGGCGGCAGCTCTGCGCCCGCGCTCAGCCGGTACCCCCCGGCCACCCCGGGCGCCGCCTCGATCGGATAACCGAGCGAGCGGAGCTTCTCGATGTCCCGCCGGATCGTCCGGGTTCCCACCTCGAGGCGATCGGCCAGCTCGGGACCGGACCATTCACGGCGGATCTGGAGAAGCGACAGGAGCGCCAGCAGGCGCGCGGAGGTCTGGACCATGGCGAGGAGACTCTCAGATCATGCGGACAAGATCTGACCGCATGGAAATAAATGCGGACAAAAGGTGACCGCATGGAGCGAGAGGGTTCAAGACATGTCAACCACCACATTCACTCCACCAGTTGTCCTGTCTCCCACCACCCGAAGCTCCACCCGCTCGCTGTGGTGGGGATTCGCCGTGGTGGTCGCGGCGTCGGTGATGGACCTGCTCGACTCCACGATCACACAGACCGCGGGACCGGCGATCCGTCGTGAGCTCGGCGGTTCATTCGCCGACCTCGAGTGGTTCACGGCCGTGTACACGCTGGCCATGTCCGCCACGCTGCTCGTCGGCGGGCGCCTGGGGGATGCATTCGGCCGCCGCCGGGTGCTCCTGATCGGGATGGCCGGGTTCATCGGTGCCTCGTTGACCTGCGCGCTGGCCCCGAGCGCGGGCTGGCTGGTCGGCTTCCGGGCGGTGCAGGGCGCGTTCGGCGCGCTCATGGTCGTCCAGGGGTTCGGGATCGTCCGAGAGCTGTTCGGCGATGAGGGGCAGCAGAAGGCGTTCGGTGTGTTCGGCCCGGTGATGGGACTGGCGGCGGTCCTCGGGCCGCTGATCGGGGGCGGGCTGGTCAATCTGAACCTGCTCGGCAGCGGCTGGCGGGCGATCTTCCTGGTGAATCTGCCGCTGGGCGGGCTGGCGCTGGTCGGCGGCCTCCGGTTTCTTCCGCCCATCCGGCCCGCGCATCCGGAGCTCCGCCTCGACCCGGTGAGCGTTCTGCTGACGATGGCCAGTGGAGCGGCGCTCGTCTATCCGCTGATCGAGGGCCGGCAGCACGGCTGGCCGGCCTGGTGCTTCGTGATGCTGGCCTGCGGCGGTGGGCTGCTGGCCGCCTTCGCGCTCCGGCAGGCCCGCCGCGTCCGGAGCGGGCGCGCGCCGATGGTCCAGCCATCGATCCTCCGGCGCCGTCCCTACGTGGCCGGGCTGGCCGTCGTGGTCGGGTTCATCGGGGCGATGGGCGGGGTGATGCTGGCGCTGAACGTGATGTTCCAGGCCGGGTTGGGTTACTCCCCGCTGGGCAGCGGGCTGGCCACGGTGGCGATGCCGATCGCCGCGATCGGCGGCTCGATCACATCTTCGATGCTCCTGGCGCGCATCGGCCGCACGACGATGCACATCGGAATCGCGCTCATGGCGATCGGCCTGGGCGTCGTCGACCTCGTGCTCCGTGGCGCCGGCGGCGAGCTCACGGCCTGGGACACCGCGGTGCCGCTGGCCCTGACCGGCTTCGGGATGGGGATGGTGTTCGTACCGATGTTCGACGTGATCCTGGCCGGCGTGGCGCCACGGGACATCGGCTCGGCCTCCGGCCTGCTGGAGTCCGTGCAGCAGCTCTCCATGTCGCTCGGGATCGCGCTCGTCGGGACCGTCCTGTTCGGTGGCCTCGGGGGCGCCCGTGCGGCCGTGGCGTTCGTGGGTTCGGCCTCGGATTCGCTGCTGGTGGCGATCGGTCTGCTGGGCGTGGCCTGGGTGGCCGTCTGGTGGCTGCCGCGCCACGCACGCGACGGCCACTGAGACACCTATCCTCAGAGTCGATGGCCAGGACCTCCCCGCTGGACGTATTCAGCCCGGCAACGCGCGAGTGGTTCACTCGCGCGTTCGCCGCTCCTACCGAGGCTCAGGCCCAGGCCTGGCCGGCGATCGCCTCGGGGGAGCTGGCCGAGCGGTTGGGGGACCGGCTGGGGGAGATCCGGCCGGCGGTTCAGCCCGGACGGCGGATCGCCACCCTTCAGCCAACCGACGGGGTGTCCGCGCGGTTGGCGTTCATGAGCCAGGAGCCGCCGTAGCCGCGGCCAGCCGGTCGGTGGCCGCACCGGTCCCGCGTCGCGTCTCGGAACGTCTGGGTCAGGCCACTGTGGCCGACTTCGTGATCTCGGCACACACCCAGGGTGCATGCGGAGACGACCGTTCAAGCCACACACGAGTGCGCGCTTCAGAGTCCAGCGCGTCAGTCACATTGTGCGAACGGAAAGGCCTGCTCAGTATCAGGTTACCGTCGTCGACATCAAAGTTCCACTGATGAATGGCATAGTAATGCACGTTTTTTGCCTCGCAGCGAAAGTGTCGAAGCAGTACAACCCCGCCGGGTTTTACGGCTGTCACCATCTCGCAAATGACCTTCAAAGGATCTGCAGAGTGGTCAACCGAATTGCGGGCGTAGACGATATCGAAGCGATCTTTGCCCACTCGTGAGGTTATCTCCTCGCCTGGGCAATAAACCGTCCGTACGGGTGGAGTAATTCCGTGCTCTGCCAGGAGGCGATCGTATTCGTGCGCCAGCGGGTCGATCGCTGTGACGTTCACATTCCGTCCGCGGTAACGCTTACCCACCGCCGTGAGCGGACCGGCTCCCACGTCCAGTACCGAGATCTCGCCAGTCGGTATCTGGTCCACCGCAGTCGTCACCAAGGGATCGTCCAGCTCCGCGGTCGGATCGAGCCGCTGCAGGTACTCGGAGTGATACTCACCTCCCTCTCGCGCCAGCCATTCGGCCCAATACTTAACCTCCGAGGCGAAAGTCTGCGACCACACCCACTCGGCCGGCAGCACCCGGCCCACAACCGCAAGCGCAACATCGCGAGCTCCCACCACGGCCAACAGCCTAGCGTGCCGCTACCTATCGCCAGACCGCAACCCGCGCTGACACTCGGCTAGAAACCGTCCAGCGCTACCACGCTAGCCTCAGCCTCAGCATGTCAAAGCCGTCTCCGCTGGACGTATTCAGCCCGGCAACGCGCGAGTGGTTCACTCGCGCGTTTGCCGCTCCTACCGAGGCCCAGGCCCAGGCCTGGCCGGCGATCGCCTCGGGGGAGCACGTGCTGCTGAGCGCGCCCACCGGTTCGGGCAAGACGCTGGCCGCCTTCCTGTGGGCGATAGACACCCTGTGGAGTGAGCAAAGAACAGGACCCGCCCGCCCCAACCGTGGCGAGCCCGCCGCGGGTCAGATCAGCCTGGTGTACGTCTCGCCGCTGAAGGCTCTGTCGTACGACATCGACCGCAACCTGCGCGTGCCGTTGCGCGGCATCGGCGCCGAGCTGAGCGTCGCCGTGCGCACCGGCGACACTCCGCAGCGCGACCGTCAGGCCATGCTGCGCCATCCGCCGGACATCCTGATCACCACGCCGGAGTCGCTCTACCTGATGCTGACCGGGCGAGCACAGGCGCTGTTTGAGGGCACCCGCTGGTGCATCATCGACGAGATTCACGCGGTGGCCGCCACGAAGCGGGGCGCGCATCTGGCGCTAACGCTCGAACGGCTGACCGAGGCCGCGGGACGGGACGTGCAGCGCATCGGGTTGAGCGCCACTCAGAACCCGCTGGAAGAGGTGGGCCGCTTCATGGTCGGCCCGCGGCGGAGCTGCCGGGTGGTCGACACCGGCGTGCGCAAGGAACTGGATCTGGAGATCCAGGTGCCGGTCGAGTCGATGGTCGAACCCGACGCGGGCGCCGAGCTCGATCCGCTGGCCGGCGGTGAGGCCACCCGCCGGTCGATCTGGCCGGCCATCTACCCGGAGCTCCTGAAACTGGTCCAGGAGCATCGCTCGACGATCATCTTCGTCAACAACCGGCGCGGGGCCGAGCGGCTGGCGCTGCGGCTGAACGAGCTCGCGAACAATTCCCACCCCCCACCCCCCACCACTATCGCCCGCGCCCACCACGGCTCCCTGGCCCGGGAGGAGCGGCTCGTCGTCGAGGAGATGCTCAAGGCCGGCGAGCTGCCCGTGCCTGGTGGCCACCTCGTCCCTCGAGCTGGGGATCGACATGGGCGCCGTCGATCTCGTCATCCAGGTGGAGTCACCCAAGTCGGTGGCCCGCGGTCTTCAGCGGATCGGCCGGGCCGGCCACAACGTGGGCGACGTGAGCCGCGGGCGGATCTTCCCCAAGTTCCGGGCCGACCTGCTGGAGTCGGCGGTGGTGGCGCGGCGGATGCGGGAGGGCGCCATCGAGACCACCGTCGTGCCTCGCAACGCGCTGGACGTGCTGGCCCAGCAGATCGTCGCGATCGCCGCCGCCGCCGAGCAGTCCGACGGCGATGAGGGCGCCGGCCTGGTGGCGGTGGACGACCTCTACGCGCTGGTCACGAGCACACACTCCTACGCCGAGCTCAGCCGGCCGGTGTTCGAGAACGTGCTGGACATGCTGGACGGGCGCTATCCGTCCTCGGAGTTCGCCGAGCTGCGGCCCCGGATCGTGTGGGACCGGATCGCCGGCACCGTGCGCGCCCGGCCCGGTGCCCGGTCGCTGGCCGTCACCAACGCCGGGACGATCCCGGATCGCGGCCTGTATGCCGTGACCCTGCCCGACGGCCGCCGGGTGGGCGAGCTGGACGAGGAGATGGTCTATGAGGCCCGTCCCGGTCAGACGTTCCTGCTCGGCGCCTCCACCTGGCGGATCGAGGAGATCGGGCGGGACCGCGTGATCGTCACGCCCGCCCCCGGACTGCCCGGAGCCGTCCCGTTCTGGAAGGGCGACAGCGTGGGGCGCCCGGCGGAGCTGGGCGAGGCGGTCGGCGCGTTCGCCCGCTGGGCGGTGGAGCAGACGCCGGAGACGCTGGCGGCCGACTACGACCTGGACGAGCGAGCCGCGCGCAACCTGGTCGAGTTCCTGCGGGAGCAGCAGGATGCCACGCGCGTCGTGCCCAGCGACCGGGCGATCGTGCTCGAGCGCTTCCGGGACGAGATCGGTGACTGGCGCGTCTGCATCCTGTCTCCGTTCGGGGGCCGCGTGCACGCCGCCTGGGGGTTGGCGCTGAGTGCCCGGATTCGCGATGAGCTGGGGCTCGAATCCGACGCCATCTGGTCCGACGACGGGATCATCGTTCACCTGCCCGACGCCGAGCTCTCCGACCCGGACCGGCTCACGCAGGTCATGCTGCCCGAGCCCGACGAGGTGGAGGAGCTGATCGTGTCCGAGCTCGGCTCCAGCGCGCTGTTCGGGGCGCGCTTCCGGGAGAACGCGGCCCGGGCGCTGCTGATTCCGCGGGCCCGTCCCGGCAAGCGGACGCCCCTGTGGCAGCAGCGGCTCAAGTCCCAGACGCTGCTGGAGGTGGCCCGCCGCTACGGCGAATTCCCGATCATTCTCGAGACCTACCGGGAGTGCCTGCGGGACGTTCTCGATCTGCCGGGCCTGATCGCACTGCTGACCAAGCTGAGCCGGCGCGAGATCTCGCTGGTGGAGGTGGAGACGCCGACCGCGTCGCCGTTTGCCTCCTCGCTGCTGTTCGACTACGTGGCCACCTACATGTACGAGGGGGACACGCCCAACGCCGAGCGCCGCGCCGCCGCCCTGTCACTGGATCGCGAGCTGTTGCGGGAACTGCTCGGCCAGGAGGAGCTCCGGGACCTGATCGATCCCGCCGCGCTGGCCTCGGTGGAGGAGGATCTTCAGTTCCTCTCCGAGCACCGGCGGGTGGCCACCCGGGACGGGGTTCACGACATGCTCCGGGCTCTGGGCGACCTGACGATGGCCGAGGTGGAGGCGCGGGTCGTGCCGGGGGTCGATGCCGAGTCGATGCTCATCGAGCTCGGTCGCGAGCGTCGTGCCGTCCGGGTCCGGCTGGCCGGAGAGGAGCGCTGGATCGTGGCCGCCGACGCCGGCCTGTATCGGGACGCACTGGGCGTGGCGCCGCCGGGCGGGCTCCCGGAGGTGTTCCTGGAGGACGTGCCCGACGCGCTGTCCGGCGTGCTCCGGCGGTTCGCCGCCTGCCATGGCCCGTTCACCAGCGCCGACGTGCGCGACCGGTACGGGATCGACGGCACCGCCGTGCTCAGCTGGCTGGAGCGCGAGGGAGAGCTGGTCCGTGGCGAGCTGCGGCCGGGCGGGAGCGCGCGCGAGTGGTGCCATCCCGAGGTCCTGCGCCGCCTGCGCCGGGCGTCCCTGGCCGCGCTGCGCCGCGAGGTCGAACCGGTCGATCCACGTGACCTGGCCCGCTTCCTGCCGCGCTGGCAGGGCGTCGATCGTCATCCCCCAACCGGTGCAGGTGTGGACCGGCTCCGCGACGTTCTCGTACCGCTGCAGGGCGTGGCCCTGCCTCCCGATGTGTGGGAGCGTGATGTCCTGCCCCGCCGCACTGGCGCCTACTCGCCCGCCTGGCTGGACCAGTTGTGTGCCGCCGGGGAGGTGGTCTGGATCGGTGCCGGCGCCCTGGGTCGGGCATCCGGGAGGGTGGCGCTGTACTTCCGGGACGATGTGGCTCTGCTGGGGGCGCCACCCGTCCGTGGGACGGCGTCGCCGGACCAGCCCGCGCATGAGGCGATTCGTGACCGGCTGCGGCGCGGCGCCTGCTTCTTCACCGATCTGCTGGTCGACTTGGCCCTCTCCCCCGAGAACTTGCAGGAGGCCCTGTGGGATCTGGTCTGGGCCGGCGAGGTCACCAACGACGCCTTCGCACCGCTGCGAGCGCCGCGGCTGTCGCTGGCTCGGCAGGCGTCCGCTTCCGCCCGCCGTGCCCGAAGTGGACGCTTCTCCGCCCGCGGGCGCAACCGCTCTGTTCCGCAGGTGCAGGGTCGTTGGTCACTGACGGCCGGGCTGGTGACGGCCGATGTCGATCCGGTTGCGCGGCGAAGGGCGCAGAGCGAGCTGCTGCTGGAGCGCTACGGCGTGTTGACCCGGGAGCTGGTGGTGGCCGAGGGCCTGCCGGGCGGATTCAGCGGGATCTACTCGGAGCTCACCTCACTGGAGACACTGGGGGTGGCCCGGCGGGGCTACTTCGTCGAGGGGCTGGGCGGCGCCCAGTTCGCCCTGCCCGGCGCCGTGGAGCGCTTGCGGGAAGGGGGGCAGGATCGGGATCGGCTCCAGGATCCGCCCGTGGTGCTGTCGGCGATCGATCCCGCTCAACCGTACGGAGCGGCCCTGGCCTGGCCCGAGAGGTCCGCAGGACGCGCTCCCGCACGCACCGCCGGGGCCTACGTGGTGCTGATCGGCGGGGAGCCGATCGTCTACCTGGAACGGGGCGGCCGGGCGCTCCAGACGTTGGTCGAACCTGGCGACGCGCGGCTGGATCGGGCGCTGAGGGCTCTGGTCGATCAGGTGCGCCGGGGCCAGATCAAGCGGCTGGCTCTGGAGAAGGTGGACGGCGGATCGGCGCTCGTCTCGCCACTCGGACCGACCCTGCTCGGGCTGGGATTCCAGGAGGGCCCGCGGCGGCTCACCCTGAGCGCCTGACCGAGGCCTCGGATGCCTGAGGGGGACACGATTCTGTGGGCGGCCACCCGGATGCGGCCCGTCCTGGAGGGTCACGTGCCTGACGAGGTGCGGATGCCGGTGGGCCGACCGGGGGCCCTGCGCGGCTCCCCGGGCCGCGACCGCTGGCCGCAGCGCCTGGATGGGCGGCGAGTGGAGCGGCTCGACACGCACGGCAAGAACCTGTTCCTGGTCTTCGAGGGCGACCTGGTCCTGCACTCCCATCTCAAGATGACGGGCGCCTGGGGCGTCTACCCATCCGGTCGGCGTTGGCACCGATCCCCCTCGCGAGCCTGGATCGTGTTCACCCGGGAGGGCACCGAGGTGGTGCAGTTCGACGGTCCGGTGCTCGAGTTGATGACCTCCGGCCGGTCGCGCTTCGATCAGCGCCTGGCCGGCCTCGGCCCCGACGTGCTGGCGGCCGAGTTCGATGCCGAGCGCTTCCTCGGCCGGCTGCGCCACGACGATCGCACCCGGCCGATCGGCGACGCGCTGCTGGATCAGCGCAACGTGGCGGGGATCGGGAACATCTGGAAGTCCGAGGCCTGCTGGGAGGCCGAGGTCGATCCGTGGCGCCCAATGTCGTCGGTGAGCGACGCGGAGGCAATGCGGATCATCGAGCGGGTCCGACCTCGCATGCTGCTGTCAGGCACGCAAGGACCGCGCTTCATCCGCCCGCGCGTCTACCGCCTGGTCGGGCAGCCGTGTTTTCGTTGCGGGAGCGCGATCAGATCTCGAGTGCAGGGGGACGGCGGCCGAATGACTTATTGGTGCCCGGGATGTCAGCACTGATCGCAGGTCTGGCCGCGCTGGCGATGGGGGCCGGACACTGGGCGCCGCCGGCGGACCTGACCTGGTATTGGCAACTCCAGGGGAGGATCGACAACGGGATGAGCGTGGCGGCGTATGACATCGACGGCTTCGACACCTCGGCGGCCGAGGTGGCCCGGCTGCACACGCTCGGCCGCCATGTCATCTGTTACATCGACGTCGGCACCTGGGAGAACTGGCGTCCGGACGCGCACCGCTTCCCCCGCCGTCTGCTCGGGCGCTCTGACGGCTGGCCCGGCGAGCGCTGGCTGGACATTCGCGCCCTGCGCGCGCTGGAACCGATCATGACGGCGCGGTTCCGCATGTGCGCCCGCAAGGGTTTCGACGCCCTGGAGCCCGACAACATCGAGGTTGCCGGGCAGCACAGCGGCTTCCCGATCACGCGCAGACGGCAGCTGCGCTACGCCAGGTGGGTGGCCGGCGAGGCCCACCGGCTGGGCCTGGCGGTGTTCCAGAAAAACGATCCCGGGCAGGTCCGGGCATTACAGCCATATTTCGACGGAGCTCTGGTCGAGCAGTGCAACCAGTACTCGGAATGCGGCGCCTACCGGTCGTATCTGCGGGCCGGCAAGCCGGTCCTCAATGCCGAATACCGGCGCAGGCTGTACCCGCGCTTCTGCACGGCCGACAACCGGGCCGGAATCATGGGCGCGCTGTACAACCTCGCCCTGAATGGCCGGCGCTTCCGGCCCTGCTGGCCCAGCGGCTAGCCTGACGCGTATGGCTGACGGGCGGTTCAGGCGGGTGGGACACAAGGGCGCCGATCTGATCGCGCCCGGCAACACGAGCGAGAGCTTCGATGCCGCGCTGGCGGCGGGTGTGGACATGATCGAGTTCGACGTCCTGCCCGAGCCGCCGGTCGATTGGCGCACGGTCAGTGTGGCCGCCGCCGAGCGGCGGCGGTATCCAGATCAGAGGCTGCTCCTGGCTCACGACTGGTCCGACGCCTCCTCCCGTCAGACCCTGACACTCGGCGAGGGACTGGACCATCTCGCCTCGGCTCCATTCTCGGACGTCGAGTTGAACCTGGACCTGAAGCTGCCCGGTTACGAGCTGCGGGTGGTGGAGGCCCTGCGCGAGCGGGGGCTGCTGGACCGGACGCTGGTCTCGAGTCACTATCGCCAGAGCCTCCAATTGATCAGGCGGGAGCAGCCGGATATTCGCCTCGGCTGGTCGGTGCCTCGGCTCCGGCGTGACCCGTTTCGCTACCGGGCCATGGTCCCTGCGGTGCTGATCCTGGCCCAGCTGTTACGGGCGGCGATGCCCGCTCGGGCGGCCGCCGCGATTCGCTCGGGCGCGTGTGACGCGATCATGGCCCACTACCGGCTCGTCACCCCGCGGTTGGTGTCAGCCGTCGCGGACGCCGGCGGTGAGCTCTACGTCTGGACGGTGGACGAGCTGCCCCTGATCCGCCACTTCCAGGACCTCGGTGTGACCGGCGTGATCAGCAACGATCCGCGACTGTTCGCCGGGCTGTCGGTCCCAGCCGGCTGAGCCCGGCGACCAGCGCGGCTTCCTCGTCAGCGCAGTGACCGGAGTGGCTCATCTAGGGCCCCTTGGGGTATAGGTTCTCCGCGCCGTCGATGAGCACCCGCTCCAGAAAACGCCTCCGCCTGCCAATCGGCCCGCTGCTGGGGCAACTCCAGGGAGACCGGCTGGGACTGGCCCGCGCCGCTCAGTCGAGCCATTCGCGAGAGCTGATCGCGCGCACGGCCACGGCGGACAAGGTGGTCCGGTCGGTGTGCCCCTACTGCGCAGTCGGTTGCGGGCAGCGGGTGTTCGTCAAGGACGGCGAGGTCATCCAGATCGAGGGAGACCCGGACAGCCCGATCTCGCGCGGCCGGCTGTGTCCAAAGGGCTCCGCTTCGCTGGGTTTGGTCAAGAGCCCCACGCGCGAGTACAGCGTCAAGTACCGCCGGCCCTACGCGGCCGACTGGGAGGAGCTGCCTCTGGACGCGGCGATGGACATGATCGCCGACCGGCTGATCGCGGCGCGAGAGGCAGGCTGGGAGTCCGAGCAGCCGGCCGAGAGCGAGGACGAGCCACCCGGCAAGCTGAACCGGACGCTCGGCTTCGCCAGCCTCGGCGGTGCCACGCTGGACAACGAGGAGAACTACCTGATCAAGAAGTTCTTCTCGGCCATGGGCGCGGTTCAGATCGAGAACCAGGCCCGTATATGACATAGCTCCACCGTCCCCAGTTTGGGGACATCGTTCGGGCGCGGCGGCGCCACCGGCTTCCAGCAGGACCTGCAGAACTCAGACTGCATCCTGATCCAGGGATCGAACATGGCCGAGAACCACCCGGTCGGCTTCCAGTGGGTGATGGAGGCCAAAGCGCGCGGCGCCAAGGTCATCCATGTCGACCCGCGCTTCACCCGGACGAGTGCCGTGGCCGACGTGCACGTGCCAATCCGGGCCGGCACCGACATCGCCTTCCTCGGCGGGGTGATCAACTACATCTTCGAGAACGAGCGGTGGTTCGACGAGTACGTCAAGACGTACACCAACGCCAGCACGATCGTCACCGACGACTTCCGGGACACCGAGGACTTGGACGGAATGTTCTCCGGCTTCGACGCCGACAAGGGGAGTTACAGCCCGGCGTCGTGGCAGTACAAGGGCATGGAGATCAATGCCCCGTCCGGCCAGGAGGAGGGACAGCCCTCGGGGGAGCAGGCGCACTACGCGCAGGGAGGCCGGCTGAAGCACGGCGAGCCCCCGGAATGGGATGCGAGCCTGACTCACCCGCGCTGTGTCTTCCAGGTGCTCAAGCGCCACTTCAGCCGATACACGCCCGAGGCCGTGGCGGAGATCTGCGGAGTGCCGAAGGAGCGGTTGATCGAGGTGGCCGAGGCGCTGTGTGAGAACTCGGGCCGCGAGCGGACTTCGGCGATCGCCTACGCCGTCGGTTGGACCCAGCACACCGTGGGGGCCCAGTACATCCGCACGGCGGCAATCATCCAGCTCCTGCTCGGGAACATCGGGCGGCCGGGCGGGGGCATCATGGCGCTGCGCGGACACGCCTCGATTCAGGGATCGACCGACATCCCGACGCTCTACAACATCCTGCCGGGCTACCTGCCGATGCCCCATCCCAAGGCGCACCGGACGCTGAAGGACTACCTGGAGCGCAACGCCGCCCAGGCTGGCTTCTGGGGGCACATGGACGCGTACATGGTCAGCCTTCTCAAGGCCTGGTACGGCGACAAGGCGACCGCGGCCAACGACTACTGCTACGACCACATCCCGCGCATCACCGGCGACCACTCCATCTACCCCACCGTGCTGGGGATGTTCGAGAAGAAGGTCCAGGGCATGATCCTGTTCGGGGAGAACCCGGCCGTCGGATCCGCGGCCTCGAAGCTACACCGCCTGGCGATGGCCAACCTGGATTGGCTGGTGGTGCGTGACTTCGGCGAGATCGAGTCGTCCAGCTTCTGGCGTGAGGGGCCGGAGATCGAGAGCGGTGAGCTGAAGACCGAGGAGATCGGGACCGAGGTGTTCCTCATGCCGGTGGCCGCGCACGTGGAGAAGAACGGCTCGTTCACCAACACCCAGCGGTTGCTGCAGTGGCACAACCAGGCGGTCGAACCGCCCGGGGACAGCCGCTCGGACCTGTGGTTCATGTACCACATCGGGTGCATCATCAAAGAGAAGCTGGCGGACTCGACTGACCCCAAGGACCGCGCCATCCTGGATCTCACCTGGACCTATCCGACCGAGGGCTCGATCGATGAGCCGAGCGCCGAGGCGGTGCTCCAGGAGATCAACGGATGGGACGGCGAGGGCAACCCGCTATCGGCATACACCGACCTGAAGCCTGACGGCTCGACCGCCTGCGGTTGCTGGATCTATTGCGGCGTTTACGCCGACGGGGTCAACCAGACCAACCGGCGCAAGCCCCAACGCGAACAGGACTGGGTGGCCGCCGAATGGGCCTGGGCCTGGCCGGCGAACCGGCGGATCATCTACAACCGCGCCTCGGCCGACCCAGACGGCAAGCCGTGGTCCGAGCGCAAGAAGTACATCTGGTGGGACGCCGAGGAGGAGAAGTGGACCGGCTACGACGTGCCTGATTTCAAGGCGACCAAGGCACCGGATTACGTGCCGCCCGACGGTGCAGCTGCCGAGGACGCGTTGCGCGGCGATGAGCCGTTCATCATGCAGTCCGACGGGAAGGGCTGGCTGTTCGTGCCCAGCGGCCTGCTGGATGGACCGCTGCCGACCCACTACGAACCTCAGGAATCGCCGGTCGAGAACCTGCTCTACGCCCAGCAGGCCAACCCGGCGCGCCAGGTCCTGGAGCATCCTGAGGATCCCTACAACCCCAGCGCCGGCGATCCGCACGCCCACGTGTTCCCCTACGTGGCCACCAGCTACCGGCTGACCGAGCACCACACCGCCGGCGGGATGAGCCGCACGGTTCCCCATCTGGCCGAGCTCCAGCCCGAGATGTTCTGCGAGGTCAGCCCTCAGCTGGCGCAGGAGCAGGGGCTTGAACATGGAGACTGGGCCACGATCGTGTCCGCCCGGGCGGCCATCGAAGCGCGAGTCCTCGTCACCGATCGGATCAGGCCGCTCAAGGTAGCGTCCGATCCGCCCCGGGTCATTCACCAGATCGGTCTGCCTTACCACTGGGGCTTCAAGGGCCTGGTCCAGGGAGACGCGGCCAATGACCTGTTCCACCTGGCCCTTGACCCCAACGTCCACATCCAGGAGGTCAAGGCGATCACCTGTGACATCCGGCCCGGCCGCCGGCCACGGGACGGCGGGCTCGTCCAGCTGGTGCAGGACTACCGGCGCCGAGCCGGGCTGCTCAACGGAGGCGGCAAATCCACATGACCCACACCGTCGTTCAGCTGGACACGAGCGCAGCGGCTGGCCAGGAGACCTACGGCCCGGTGGCCAAGCCGCGCATGGGGTTCTTCACGGACACCTCGATCTGTATCGGCTGTAAGGCGTGCGAGGTGGCGTGCAAGGAGTGGAACCACGTGCCCGAGGACGTGCTCGGCTTCACCGGCAAGTCATACGACAACAGCGGCGCGCTGGGAGCCAACCGCTGGCGTCACGTGGCGTTCATCGAGCAGCAGCCCGTCCAGGACGCCGACTCGTTCCGCTGGCTGATGAGCTCGGACGTCTGCAAGCACTGCACGGAGGCGGCCTGCCTCGACGTCTGTCCCACCGGCGCGCTGTTCCGCACTGAGTTCGGCACGGTGGTCGTGCAGGAGGATGTCTGCAACGGGTGCGGCTACTGCGTGCCCGCCTGTCCGTTCGGTGTCATCGAGAAACGTGAAGAGGACGGCCGGGTGTGGAAGTGCACCCTGTGCTACGACCGCCTCAAGGACGACCGCGAGCCCGCCTGCGCGCAGGCCTGCCCGACGCAGTCGATCCAATTCGGCGAGCACGAGGAACTGCGCGCTCGCGCTCGACAGCGCGTCGAGCACCTCCGCGAGCAGGGGCTGGCCGACGCCCGCCTGTATGGAGAGGATCCCGGCGACGGGGTGGGTGGCTTCGGCGCCTTCTTCCTGTTGCTGGACGAGCCGGAGGTATATGGCCTTCCGCCGGATCCGGTCGACGCGACGCGCCACCTTGGCGGCACCTGGCGGTCCGCGGCGCTGGCTGCAGCCACCGTGACGGGCGCGCTGGTCCTCTCCTTCCTGCGTGGGTCCGGGTGACCACCAACACCACACCCACGGCCACGAGCGCCCCAGACCCGCCGGACGAAGGACCGCTCACGAACCCCCCGGGCACAACCCACGAGCGGAGCTCCTACTACGGGCACCCAATCCTCAAGGAGCCGACGTGGACCTGGGAGATCCCCGTGTACTTCGTGACGGGCGGGGTGTCCGGGATTTCGTCCGGACTGAGCTTTGGGGCGCGGCTGGCGGGCAACGAGACGCTGGCCCGCCGTGCCCAGCTGGTGGCGTTCGCCGGCATCGCAGTCAGCCCGCCGCTTCTCATCTCCGACGTCGGGCGTCCGACCCGCTTCTACAACATGCTGCGCGTGGTCAAGCCGAGCTCGCCGATGAGCATCGGATCCTGGATCCTGTCTGCTGCCGGCGGAGCGACCGCACTGTCAACGTTCGGCACCTTCACCGGCCGCCTGCAGGTGCTGAGCCGCATCTCCGGCGCGGCGGCTGCGGTGCTCGGACTTCCGCTGGCCACCTACACGGCCGTCCTGATCGCCAACACCTCGGTCCCGGTTTGGCACGAGGCGCGCCAGCACCTGCCGTTCGTATTCGGCGCCAGCTCCAGTGCCGGAGCCGGCGCCGCAGCGACGTTGTGTGCTCCCCACGCTGCGTCCTGGCCGGCGCGGCGGCTGGCGATGCTGGCCACCGCCCTCGAGCTGGCCTCCATTCAGGCCATGGAACGGCATCTGGGTGATCTCGGTGAGCCTCTGAGACAGGGTAAGAACGGACGGATCGCCGGCGTCGCCAAGCTGCTCGGGGGCGCCGGTGCCGGGCTGATCGGTACGGCCGGTAGGCGCCGCCCCGGGGCCGCCCGCCTGGGGGCTGTGCTGATGCTGTCTGGCGTGATGGGCACACGCTGGTCAATCTATCGGGCGGGGTTCGAATCAGCGCGAGATCCCAAATACACGGTGAAGCCCCAGCGCCAGCACGCGTAGACCGCGAGTAATCTCGCCCAGTGCGGTCCGAGCCGGGTAAACATCGCGCAGGCGTCCGACCGCGACCGTGAGGCCTGCGTCCGTCACCGCTGGCGCGGACACGCGAAGCCCACGGGTTTCGGTGATCATCTGTGCGTACACGATCGAGCGCTGGACGGACTTGGTCGCGTCGGTCGCATCCGTGCACGCCCAGACCCATGCGGCTTTCGAGACGGTCGTGGTGATCGATCGATGCCCCGAGCTTCTAGGGCTCGCTCAGACCGATCTTCGAGGAGTCGAGGTTTTCGCCAATGATCACGTGGGTGGGCTTTCGGGAAGCCGTCAGACGGGCGCCGACCACGCGCGGGGCGAGGTGCTTGCGTTTCTCGACGATGATGCGATCGCCGATGAGAACTGGCTGGCCAGACTCGTCTCCGCGTACGACGATCCTTCGGTTCTGGGTGTCGGGGGGTCTGTTGAGCCGTGGTGGATCGACCGTCAACCTGGCTGGTTCCCACCCGAATTCAATTGGGTCGTGGGCTGTAGCCATCCGGGGATGCCGCGGTTTGACAGCCCGGTGAGAAACTTGATCGGCGCAAATATGTCGATGAGGGCCGACGTCCTACGCCGTATCGGTGGTTTTCAGATGAACCTCGGCCGGGCGTATGGGGACGAAGGGGCGGGCTCTACAGCCGAGGAGACCGAGCTCTGCATCCGAGCCAGCCGACTTCACCCTGAAAGCCGCTGGGTGTACTCGCCCTCGGCGCGCGTGATCCATCGCGTCCCGGCAGCGCGCACCACTGTCCGGTACTTCTTGCAAAGGTGCCAGATGGAGGGCCGAGCCAAGGCGGTGATAGCCCAACTCGAAGGCAATTCTGTCGCGCTCCAGGCCGAGCGCACCTACGTCCGATCTCTGCTGGCAACAGCTGTCGGCCGCGAGTTGCGCCGGGCGGGTGCGGGTCAGTTTGGAGCGCTGG
Source organism: uncultured Solirubrobacterales bacterium (assembly GCA_963718545.1). Classification (GTDB taxonomy): domain Bacteria; phylum Actinomycetota; class Thermoleophilia; order Solirubrobacterales; family Solirubrobacteraceae; genus Palsa-465. The sequence continues at coordinate 181,030 of CAVQZO010000003.1, forward strand.
CTCGGGCGTGGGCGATTGGAATAGGCCTGTTGGTCACCACGGTGACCTACAGCCGCACTCGCGCAGCGCAGGTCGCCGGGCGCATTTTCGGCCGGATGACTCACTGATGAACTGACCGATTCGCCCGCGGATTCAGCGCCTGGACTGGTGATCGGCTCGCCGGGCGCTGCTCGCCCTCGGCTCGTCGCCGATTGTCGAGCCGAGCCTCTCCAGGCCCGGGCCGGTTTCCTGCCGGGGCAGACCGCATGGCGATCGATTAAAGTGGCTCGCTTGTTAGGGGGGAGGGAACGGTCATACAGGTGTGAGGAGGCTCATGAAGACGAATCGGCGCGAGGGGGTGGACTCGGGCGGTAATCACCCACGCTCCGATGCGTCGGAAAGCACGGTGAGCGTGGTGATTCCGGCTTTGAACGAGGCGGAAAACCTGCCCCACGTACTCGCTCGGATGCCGGGCTGCGTGACGGAGGTCATCTTGGTCGACGGCCGCTCCGAGGACGACACGATTGGTGTCGTGCGGTCGCTGCGGCCAGATGCCCGAATTCTGGTGCAATTGACGCCCGGCAAGGGCGTCGCCATTGCGTGTGGGGCGGCGGCGGCAGCCAGCGAAATCATCGTAACGCTTGACGCCGACGGCTCGGCAGACCCGGGTGAGATTCCGACATTCGTTGCGGCCTTGATGGATGGCGCCGATTTCGTCAAGGGCTCGCGATGCCTTGCGGGCGCCGGGAGCGCTGACCTCACACGGCTGCGTGGTGCCGGCAACCGGTTGCTCTGCGCGAGCACCAACATCCTGTACGGGACACGCTACACCGACTTGTGCTACGGCTACAACGCGTTCTGGCGGCGTTGTCTGGATCGTCTGCACCTCGATGGTCCCGGCTTTGAGATCGAGGCACAGATGGCCGTCCGCGCAGCGAAGGCTGGCCTGCGCGTCACGGAGGTGCCGTCTTGGGAGCATTCTCGTCTGCACGGACTGAGCAACCTTCGGGCGCTCCCCGACGGGACCCGGGTGCTACGCACGATCGTTCGCGAGCGCTTTCGGTTGGCGTCGATCGCCCCGCCCGGTCACGGGCGTCCCCATTTCGACGAACTCCCTCCGATTGCCTCTGTCGTTGAAGTCAGCCCGTTGTCGTGAAACGATCGCCGGGCAGCATGCCGGCCCCACGCCGAATCCGGTCCGGCGAGGTGCACCTCGACAGCCCGTCTCTCGCTGACCTGGAGCCACGCGGCCGGCCCGGGTCGCGATTTGACGAGGCGCGGCTTCTGATTCGAAGGGGCGGCGAACCACTCGGCTTCGTTCAGGTCGAGATGCAGGATGGGAGGCTCCTGGCTCCAGCTTTGAGGCGCGCGCTGGAGGAGCAGATCGGGGGACCGGCCGAGCCACAGGCTGCCGGTCCACCTGATCCGATCGCGTCGAGTTGGTCAGAATATGCCGCGCAGGAGATCACAGTCGCAATCAGCACCCGGGACCGCTCTGAGCAGCTGAATCGATGCCTTCGATCGGTGATGGCCAGTCGTCACCAGAAGCTTGAGCTCCTGGTGGTCGACAGCGCGTCACGGGACGATTCAACCGAGCGGCTCGTACAGGAACTCGCCTCGAGAGATGGTCGCATCCGGTATCTCCGCGAACACAGACCTGGATTGTCAAAGGCTCGGAACCGCGCGCTGCGCGAGACCGCTTCGCCCGTGATCGCCTTTGCGGACGACGACGCCACGGTTGATCCGCTCTGGGTGAGCGCGATGTTGCGAGGTTTCCAGCGCCGCGACGATGTTGGGTGCGTCACCGGAATGCTCGCCGGCGTGTCGCTGGAGCGGCCGGCCGAGCAGTACTACGACCGCCGCCTGGCGTGGTCAGAACGCTGCCAACCGTGCTTGTACACGCTGGACGGGCCGGGGGATCAAGGCCTCTATCCGTATGCGCCGGGAACGATCGGAGGCGGGTCCAATCTGGCCTTTGCCACGCAGACGTTGCGCTCGCTCGGTGGCTTCGATGAATCGCTTGGCGTTGGGACGCCCACGGGCGGGGGAGAGGATCTCGACATCTTCGTCCGCCTTCTCCGCGCAGGGCATGCGATCAGCTACGAGCCGGCGGCGCTCGTCTGGCATGAGCATCGCCGGTCGATGCGTGACGTTGGTCACCAGGCCTATGCTTACGGGAAGGGACTGTCGGCGTATATATGCAAGTACCTACTGGCGCGCGAGTCGCGGCAGGAGATCCTGGCCCGGAGCTTCGCCGGCGTTCGACGCGCGGGGACCCTGGCCGCAAGATCAGGCGCGCCAATCGAGGGCGCGGGTCCGTCGTGGCCGTTGGTCGCCGCAGAGCTGCTCGGGTTCCTGGCCGGTCCACCGGCCTACCTCGTCTCCCGGTCCAGGCTCCCGCCCGAGCATCGCAGGGCCGTGGCTCCGTGACGCTCCAGACGAGTCCCCCGAAACCCTCCCGTTCCCCGCCGACCGGCGGGACCAGGCGCGCGGGTCTCCTGCGGTTCGTCTCAGCCGATGAGGGCCGCCCTGGACGCCGGCCAGGAGCCTGGTTTGCCGCCGAGGGCGGCTTTGGGCCGCCGTTGCTCAGCGCCGTGTTCGCACTGTCCCTGGTCACGCTGGCTGCCGGATACGCGTCTGGAGTTGGAGGACTGCGGATTGCCGGCGTAGTGGGAGCGTTGTTCGCCGGGATTGGCACGGCTCCGCTTCAGCTGTCGTCTGAACCGTCGCTCTCCGCGCGTCTAGGGGTGTCGTGTCTGATCGCGTTCGTGGTCATGACTGGATTGGGAGCACTGATGGTGTTCCTCCCGCTCTGGTACCCCGTTCCGGTCGCGGTCGGGCTGGGTGTCATCGCCGCCATAGTGCATGTGGTCTCGGTGCGCCGCGCCTGGGTCTCGACGCAGTCCTGGCGCCTCGGTCCAGCCATCGCCACTGCGGCTCGGTCACTCAGCCCATGCCTGGCCTGCACCGTGGTGGGCACCGCCATATGGGTCGTCGCTGCGGTTGCCGCCGGCCATGTGAGCCCGGGCGTTGGCGGCTTCCTGACCCAGATCTCACCGGCGTGGTACGCCGGGCTCGTGCTCGTCCTGGCGGGAATCGCGCTCGGCCGGCGGGATCCTGAGGGCCACCTGGCGCTGGCGGTTCTCTCGCTTGCCCTCGCCACCACACTCACACCTGCGCTCCTCTACGGAATGCCGCGAACGTCCTCGGCAGCCAAGCACATGGATGTGGTGCTGCAGGTCCTGCGCCACCATCATCTGACCCCCTCCAGCGAGCATGATCCGGCCAACGCGATCTATCTGACCTACTCGGCGCTGTTCTCCGGGGTGGCCTGGATTCTGCGCGTGGCAGACGTCAGGAGCCCGCTCGGGATCGCTACCTACTGGCCGGTGCTGATCGCCCTCGTGCGCGTAGCTGAGTTGCGCTTCCTGATCGGCCGCGTGGTCCCGTCGCGGTACCGGTGCTGGCTCGCCGTGATGCTCGCCGTGCTGGCCGACTCGCTCGGTGCTGACTATTTCTCCCCGCAATCGGTCGGGTTCGTGATGGGCTTGGCCGTGCTTGCGCTGGTGCTTGACGGCCCCGCCGAGCCTGGGCCGGCCATGCGGCTGAGGGCACCGCTACTCGTCCTCTCGGGATACGCCATGGCTCCCACCCACGAGCTGAGCCCGTTCATGGTGGGCGGGATGTTGATCGTCCTGACACTGCTGGGGGTCGGCCGTCCGCGCTGGGCTCCCATCGCCCTACTCGCGCCGGCTGCGGCGTGGGCTCTTATCAACCACGGGACTGTGGGCAGGTTCTTCTCGCTGTCGGGAATCTTCAGCTTCTCCAACCTGTTTCCCCCGCAAACGGCCAGCACCCCCGGCCACCAGCGGCTTGCCATCACGGCTCTGAGCTCGTTCGCCTTGACCGGTGCCCTGCTGGTGCTGATTGGGCTCGCGCTGGCGGGACTGATCCGGACCCGCCGCCAACGCTGGGCCTGGGCATTCATCCTGTGCCCGGGCGTGGGTCTGGCCCTCACGCTGATTAATCCCTACGGCTACGAGGGGATCTTCCGCTCGACGCTGTTCGCTATTCCCTGGCTGGCCGCGCTTGCCGTCTACGCCGTCGGCCGGCCGCCCGTGGCCAGCCTCAGGCGGCTGCGGGTCGGGGCGCGAACCGCGCAGGCCGCGGTGCTCCTAGGGTCCGTCAGCCTGCTGGCCGCGTTTATGGTGAGCGCGTACGGGCTTGATGGGGGGAAGGTCCTGCTCCGATCCGATTGGGCGGCCAGGCAATGGATTGAACGGAACGCGGCTCCGAACTCGTACATGCTGCCCATCGGTTATGGCGAGAACCCGGTGAGCTCGCCCCTCTTCACCAACCGCGTCCAGGCGGTCGGGTGGGAACAGTTCGTCGGTCAATCCTTACTCGGAGCCGGCCACCCGGTCGCAGCTGACGTGGCCACCGTGACCGCCGAGTACGAGCGCTACGCCAGTCTGAGGACCGACCAGCCGACGCTCTACGCCTCGTGGTCCCCGAGGGTGCCGATCTACGAGCGCGAGTACGGGCTGCAGACGCAGGCCCAGGCGGACGCCTGGCTGGGCCTGTTCCTGACCAGTGGCAGCTGGCAGGTGGTCTACGCCAACGGCGGCTCGTATGTCCTGCGTCTAGCCAGTCCAGGAACGGCGTCATGACGAGTGGACGCTCGGGGCACGCGGAGGCCGATAAGGCCGTCCGCGGACTGTTCGGACGAGACCTTCTCTACGTGATCCTGTGGGCCGCCCAGATCGGTGCTGTCGCTCTGTTCACGCCAATCACAACGCGGCTTCTGGGCCCTTCCCGGTACGGCCAGGCTGCCGTCGCCATCGCGGTCATGCAGGTGCTATTCGCCATCGGCAGCTTCCAGTTGCAGACCGCGATCCAGCGCGCGTATGCGCGCGGAGGAGAAGAACCTGCCCGGGCATTGGTGGGGCTGGCGATCGGGGTCGCCGTGATCACGTTCGTCCTGGCCTACCTGACAGGTCCCCTGTGGAGTCCGCTGACCGGCGGCCACGCCTACACCACGACACTCCGCTACGCGGTGATGTGGGCGGGCCTCTCGGCGATCACGAACGCTTCGCTCGGCTTGATCCGCAGCCGGGACAGGCTCGGAAGGTTCGCCGCCGTCAGCGTCGCCCAGTCGGTGTTCGCCGAGGCGGTTGCCGTGGGTCTGTTGTTGCTGGTGCGCCGCACGGCAAGCGAGTACATGTTCGGCCAGATGGCCGCGCAAGCCGTCGCCATGGGCTTAGCCCTGGTCTTCGCCCGCCCCGGCTTGCCGAGGCGGCGAGACGCTGCGCTGTTCCGGGGCGCACTTCGCTACTGCGCGGCGCTGGTACCGGCGGCACTCGGCGTTTTCGTGATCGATGCCTCTGACCGCTTCGTGATCCATGGCGACCTTGGCGCCGGCGCGGTTGGCCGATACGCCGTGGCACGCAACGTCGGCAGCCTGGCCATCATGCTGCTCGTGGCACTCAACAACGCGTGGATGCCACGCGTGTTTGGTCTGCCGGGTGGCACCGTGCGACGCTCTGTCCTCGGCGCCAGCCGAAACGCCTTATACGCGCTGCTGACCCCGGCGCTGCTGGGGTGGACGGTCCTCTCGCCTCTGTTGCTTGAGCTGTTCGCTCCTGCGAGCTACCGGCCGGACAAGCTCGTCCTGATCGTCGTGGTCATATCGGTGACCTCCTTCCCCGCCGCGGCTGCTGCGTCGGCCACGAGAGTGATTCTTTGCTCCGGGAGGACGACCGCGATCGGCACGGCCACAATTCTGGCCGCCGCCGGCAACCTCGGGCTGAACATTCTGCTTGTGCCGGTACTCGGGATCGAGGGGTCCGCGCTGGCCACTTTCGCCGCGTATGTGCTGCGCTGGATCGTGCTCGCAGTCGCCGCAGGTCGCGTCGTGCGGCTCCCGGCCCTCCCGCTTCGGTTCGTCCTGAGCATGCTCGGCGTGATCGCGGCGGCGTTTGCCCTCGTAGCGCTTCCAGACGGCGGCCCGCTCATCGTGGTGCGCATAGTGGTCGGCGCCCTCGCCCTGGCAGCGTTCCTGGCCCTGGGGCGGAGTATCGCCGTGCCCGAACGCTTCGCGTGGGCGGCCCGGGCCCAAGCGTGGTCGGGCCTGCCACCTTCCGGGGGCGCTGGGACCCCCGCTCCGCTCGTGGCTGAGTCCGTGGCCGATGCGGCCCTGGGGAGGGTGTAGGAGAAGCTGTGTCTGTCGCGGTGATCATCCTGGCTTACGAAGACCCGGTGCAGGTCCGCCGTCTGATCGGTTCGCTGACCGGACTCGACGTCTTTCTGCACTGTGACGGTCGTTCGCCGGCTCACGTGAGCGCCGCGATGACCGAGGGGGCGCACGCCAGGGTCAGGCGGCTAACCCGTCGCCCCACAGGCTGGGGGGATTGGTCGATATTCGATGCCGAACTGCGCGGACTGAGGGCAGCGCTCGAGGCCACCACGGCGGAGCATTTCGTGGTCGCCTCGGGTAGCTGCTATCCGCTTGTGTCGGTGCAGGAGCTTCAAGACGATCTCGCCAGCTGGCGTGGAATGTCACGATTCCGGCTGTTTCCGCTCCCGTTCGCGGGCTGGAATGCCCCCCATTTTCGCGACGGGGGGATGAGACGGCTGCGCTGGCGCTATTTGACCGTCAAGGATCACTATGTGCACCTGGGCCGCTTCCCGGTTCCGCTCCACCGGCGGAGGCTGCCCACCGGGCTGGCGCCTTACGGTCACTCCTCATGGCGGATCTACGCGCGCCAGCACGCGGCCAAGCTGCTCGAGGTCCTGGATTCGCGCCCCGACCTCGTCCGGTTCTTCCGCACGAGCTATCTCACGCATGAAACCTGCCCGGGTTCGATTCTCCGTTCGCCCTCCCTGGTGGGCCCGGCGGCCGAGCAGGTTCGTCACGACTGTCCGTGGCACATAGACTGGCCGAATCCCGACAACGGGACCCCCGCCAGGCGTCCACGCTTTTTGACCCTGGCCGATCTGCCGGTGCTTCGCACGCTGCAGGCACGACCCGGCCGGGCGCCCGACACACCGGACGGCGAGGCCGAGAGCTACCGGCGGCTCTTCGCCCGCAAGCTGCGCTCGACCGAGCCGGATCTCCTGGATGCGATCGACGAGGAGTTCAGGCGGTGAGCGCCCGGACCAGGGGGGATCTTCCGCTGGAGCCCTTCGCGCACTCGGATCCGACCGCGGTGGCCGAACTCGCGCTGGATCGGCCGCTACAGCTCACCTCACCCGGCGGTCTGCCCTGGTCCGAGGACGCCCGGGACACCCTGGCGTTGCTGCGGGTCCACGGCGAGCCGCTTGACCTGATCTATCTGCGCCGTCCGCCCGCACAGCTTTCACCCGAGGAGATCGCCGCTGAGGCGTGGTCGAGGGCTGAGCACGCGATCCGTCAGCACGCGCGGAGCCATAGTTGCGGCCCTTCACCGAACGGTCCTCAGGAGCTGATCGACGGCTGGCCTGGGTTGGATAGGTGTTCTGACAGTGCTCCGCCGGCCCGCGGCCTCAGCGTGTGCGTGGTCATCCCGACCAGCCGCGACGGAACCCAACTCGCCCGCTGCCTCCGCTCACTGGAGACGCTTGCCCGGCCGGGTCTGGAGGTGATCGTCGTCGGCAAGGAGCCTGACGGGGGTACTACGCGGTCGGTCGTCGAGGCAGCGGCAGAGCGCGTGCCCGGCCTGCGCTACCTACCCCTGTTCAGCGGCGGAAGGTGCGTTGCGCTGAACCTGGGGATCGCGAGTACGACCGCGGAGATCATTGCCATTACTGACGATGATCTTGTCGTCGACCACGACTGGATCGATCGGCTTACTGCACCGTTCGCTGACCCGGAGGTGGCCGCGGCGACCGGGCTCGTGCTCCCGTTTGACCTGGCAACCCCGGCGCAAAAGTGGTTCGAACTCTACGCAGGGTTCTCCCACGGGCTGGTTCGTCGGAGATACGACAACCAGGCCAACCGGGCCAGGGACAGGCTCCTGTACCCGTACTGGGGAGCGGTGTTCGGAGCGGGAAATAACATGGCGTTCCGACGTCGTGCCCTGGTGGCGCTGGGTGGGTTTGACACCGCACTCGGTGGGGGCACCCCCACTCAGGGTGGCGCAGACATCGACATCATGACGCGGATGATCGTTGCGGGTCATGCCGTGGAATACGAGCCGCGAGCACTGGTCTGGCACGAGCACCGCCGCGACGAGGCTTCCCTGCGCCGGCAGCTGTTCACGTACGGGTCGGGATTTACCGCCGTGCTGACGAAGTGCGCCCTCCGGGACCCCGGCTTCCATATCGCCGCGTTGCGCTCCATCCCGATCCTGGCCAGGGTCATCGCGCAGCGCCGGCGGGAAACCGGCGATGCAGATCGCCCCCGGCTTCCCGCGGAACTCTCCCGCTTGGAGCGGCGCGGGATGGTCGCGGGCCCCCGCGCGTACCTGCGCAGTGCAGTCCTGGCCCGTCGGCAGCGTCCGTTCCTTCCGTTCGAGCTACGCAGAGACCGTCCATTGAGAGACACAAGTGACCTCATGGAATAGACCGGCCGAGCGGCGGGGTACGGATACGATTGTGTCGATGAGACGTCTCCGGCGCCGGGGGTTGGGGCTGGTCTGGTCCGCGCTTGCTCTGGCGCCGGTGATCGCCGCTCTCGCCGTCACGCAGCTGATGTCCACACAGGACCGGAACGCCTACGCGCACGGCGCGCGAGCTGCGTTTCCACTGACTCAGGGTCATTGGAAGGAGACGCTCAACAGCCTGTTCACCGGGCGCGAACTGAATCTCCCGTGGGCAAACTCCAGATTTGGCAACGGAGCCGTGGCGGCCGGCTTCAACCCGTACGAGCTCGAGTGTTTCGATCCTTCCCGGGTGGCGGTCGCGGCGGGGGGTCTGATGCTCAGGATCGTCCGACGGCCCCAGCTGTGCGACGGGCGGTGGCGCCCATACAGTTCCGGGATCGCCAGCACGGTCGGCCGGTGGAGCTTCAGGTACGGCTTGATGGAGGCTCGCGTCTGGGTCCCCAGTCGTGGGCGCAGGATCCTGGACTGGCCCGCGGTGTGGCTGGGCGGGGGAGCCGAGATCGATGTGTTCGAAGGGGGCGGCGTTCCCTGTTGGTACTACCACATCGACCATCGCAGATGGGGCCGGTGTGTCGGCGGTATCCACATCACGAATGGCTGGCACACAGTGGCTGTGAACTGGCAACCTCGAAGCATCACCTGGTACTACGACCGCCGTGAAGTGGGCCGGCTCTCGTCCGCTCTGGTGCCGATTGCCTCGTCCCGGATGTCGGTGGTGCTTGACCTCGCCATTTCCGACAAGATGCCTCACGAGCCGACGGTCGTGCCGGCAACCTTTCGGATCGGCTGGGTGCGCGTATGGCAGCACGCCGGTTGATCGACATGCACGTCCTGGCCATGTGCCCACACCCGTCTTGGGGGAGGCGGTAATGACCTCTTCATCAATTTCGTGGACTGAGCGTGTGGATCAGCTCGACGAAGGGCTCTTTCAGCAGATCAAGACGGGCGGGACGTCGGGAGGCGACCGTCGATCGCTGCTCGCGTTGCACGCCGCGCTCGCCGCACGTGGCGAGTTTGGCTACATGGAGGTCGGCTCCTATCAGGGTGCGAGCTTGCAGTCGGTGATTGGCGATCCACGGTGCCACCAGATCGTGTCTATCGACCGGCGGGACGCACTTTCGCCAGACGAACGGTCCGACGCAATCCGCTATCCCGACAACACGACAGCCGCCATGCTGGAGCGCCTATCGGGAATACCCGGCGCGGACCTGAACAAACTGACCACGATCGACTCCAGTACCGGGGATCTCGATCCCACCGAGGTGAACGCCGATCTCTGCTTCATCGATGCCGAACACACCAACGCGGCTGTGCTGGAAGACGCTCGGTTCTGCCGTCGGGCGCTTCGCAGTCGGGGGGTGATCGTCTTTCACGATCGAACTCTGGTGGGTCTCGGGATCTGCCGGTTTCTGAGCGAGTTGGCCGAATTTCGCGCGTATCCGCTGGCTGATGAGCTGTTCGTCGTGGAGCTAAACGTGCCTACGCTCCTGACCGACCCACGGGTTAAGGGTCAGTTCCCGCATTGGGCATGGGTGGTGGCCGATCGATTTGGGGCGACACGAGTTGCGCTCCGGCTTCTCTCCAGCGCCTGGCATCTCCGGCGGCTGCTTGGGCGCACGCGGACCTAGCCAGGCGGTTGCCGCCACGGTGGTACGGGGCTTGGCCTGCTGGTCGATATCTATCGACATGAGTGCCTGTCCGAGATGGACGCGCGCGTCAGAATCAGCAGTTATTCTGAGGATATGCGGGGTCTGAAGCGACGCCGGAATCTGGTCCGAGCAGCGCTTGGCCTGGCGCCCGTGATTGCTGCCCTGGTGATCAGTCATCATTTCCTCGTCGCCCAGGCGCGGGGTAGCGTGAGCCAGGGAGGCTTTCCACTGAAGGTCGGCCGCTGGGAGCTGAAGCTCTCCAGCGTCTTCACCAGGGATGCACTGCCTCCGGCGTGGTCGAACTCGAGGTTCGGTAACGGACAGGCCGCGGCGGGATTCAACCGTCAGGAGCTCGAGTGTTTCGATCCTTCCCGTACAGCCTTCACCAACGGGACTCTCACCCTCAGGATCATCCGTAAGCGCGAGCGGTGCGACGGGCGCTGGCGTCCATACAGTTCAGGGGTCGCCAGCACGGTCGGTCGGTGGAGCTTCAAGTACGGCTTGCTGGAGGCTCGGGTCTGGGTTCCCAGCCGTGGATCCAAGATCGTGGATTGGCCTGCGGTATGGATGGGTGGGAAGGCCGAGATCGACGTGCTGGAAGGGGGCGGCGTTCCCTGCTGGTACTACCACATCAGGAAACGGCGGTGGGGTCAGTGTCTGAGTGGCGTCCACATCGCGAATGGGTGGCACACCGTGGCTGTGAACTGGCAGCCTCACGGCATCACCTGGTACTACGACCGTCGTGAGGTAGCCAGCGTTTCGAGTCGTGTCGCTCCAATCACCTCGGCCCCGATGTCGCTCGTGCTGGATCTCGCCCTCTCGAGCAGGATGAGGCATTACCCGACAGCCATACCGGCAACCTTCCGAATCGGGTGGGTGCGGGTGTGGCAGCACGCGCGGTGACCGGGGTCGCCGCCCGCGCGAATGAGTCGCGCCTGACCCGAGGATGGCCCGCCCCGAGAGCGGGCCGATCGTGTCGACGTGGCGCCTAAAGTGCTTGGTCCCGCCGGTCGATGTCGCGTCTAGATGACTCCGAGACTGAAGATAAACCCGTCCCGCGGCAGGTGTCATGAGCTTACGGTGGGTGCTAGCCGTACGTGCCGGGGTCTGATCTGCATTTCGGTTGCCCTGGCGCCGATGCTCACCGCGCTGATCCTCGGTCATCCTCTCTCGGCTGCGCAGGTCCGGACTCCAGTGCGCCTCACGGCGAGTTTTCCGCTCGCGCACGGTCGCTGGCAGCTGAAGCTGGACAGCGTCTTCGAGGGGACTGCTCTGCCTTCGGCTTGGTCGAACTCAAGGTTCGACAATGGCGAGATTGCGGCCGGCTTCAACCCCTACGAGCAGGAGTGCTTCGATCCATCGCGCGTCGCAGTTGCCCAGAACGGCCTGATGCTCAGGATGATTCGAAAGCACCAAGAGTGCGACGGACGGTGGCGTTCATACAGTTCCGGGATCGCCACCACGCTCGGCCGGTGGAGCTTCAAGTACGGGTTGGTGGAGGCTCGGATCTGGGTTCCCGGTCGTGGGAACAAGATCGTCGACTGGCCGGCGGTGTGGTTGGGCGGAAAGGCCGAGATCGACATCCTCGAAGGCGGGAAATTCGCGTGCTGGTACTACCACATCGATCAGCGTCGGTGGGGGCGCTGCCTGCATGGTGTCCACATCGCCGGCGGTTGGCACACCGTGGCAGTGAACTGGGAGCCCCACGGCATCACCTGGTATTACGACCGCCACGAGGTCGCGGCGGTTTCCTCGCATGCCGCGCCGATCACTTCTGCCCCAAAGGTGTTGGTGCTCGATCTCGCTATCTCCAAGAATATGCGGCACGAACCGAAGGCAGTGCCCGCGACCTTCCGGGTCGGCTGGGTCCGGGTCTGGCAACACGTCCGATGACTTGCGGGCCACGACGTGCGCCGACGCGCCGTGATCTTGCCTGCCTGATCCGCCCGCACACTGGCTCGCCTCGCGGATCGCCGACTCGCGGATCGCCGACTCCGGCGCGATCATGTGATGAAACGGACCTAGCGTCGTAGTAGGAGCGTGGTGCAAGCGCTGAGGGAACCGGGAGTGCAGGGCCAATCGGCCTGGGAGCGGTTCGAGTCGCTCTATCGCTCGAGCCGTGACGACGTGTACGCGTACGTCATCAGCCTCGTCCGTGACCCGTCAGCCGCCGAGGACGTCACCGCCCTCGCCTTCGAGCGGGCCTACCGCCGCCGCCGGACCTTCGACCGGCGCCGGGGGGAGGAGCGGGCCTGGCTGTTCGGGATCGCCCGCAACGCCGCACTCGACGAGCTCCGCCGCCGCCAGCGGGTGGCCAGCCTCGTCTTCGACCCGGCCGGCGACGCCGACCCTGACAGCCCCGTTTCGATCATCGACCAAGACGACGACGAGGTGATCCTCCGGCGCACGACGGTCCGGGCCGCGCTGACGGAGCTGTCCGGCCGCGATCGTGAGCTGATCGCGCTCAAGTTCCACGCCGGTCTCACGAACGCCGAGATCGCCCACGTCCTGGGCATCAGCGAGTCCAACGCGGGCACGCTGCTCCACCGCACCATCCAGAAGCTGAGAAAGGCCTGCAATGCGCCAGCCTGAATTCCCGGTCGATCCGGACCTGATGGCCGAGCTCGAGGCGATCGATGCCACGCTGAGCGGGCGGATCGTCGACCCCGAGTTCGCCGAGCTGGCCGAGCTGACCGTGTTGGTCGCGGCGGAGCGTCCGCAACTCGACTCCGAGCGGGCGCAGGCACTCGACGAGCGGGTGCTGGGGCGGTTCGGGCCTGCACCACCGCGCCCGACCCGCCATCGCTCCTGGCGCTCACCTGGATGGGCGGCCGGGCTGAGTATCGCGGCGGTCGCGGCCGTGGCCGTGATCGTGGTGGCGGCTTCCGGAGGCGGGTCGAGCAACGTCTTGGCAGGTGCGTCCGCGACAAACCGCTCCTCGTCGGCGAGAGGCAACTCGCTGAATGCCACCCCTCCCTTGCGGGCGCAGAAGGGTCCCAAGGCGCCGGCAACCTTGTACCAAGCCTCCTCGACACATGGTTCCTCCAAGAGCTCCTCATCCGCGTCCGGCACCAACCAGTCGTTGACCCCGGCAGGCTCACCTACGAACGGCAGTGCCGGCAGCGCGGTCGCGCCCTCCACCCCCGCGCCGACTGCAACCGCACGCAAGACGATCCAGTCCGCGCAGCTCCAGCTCAACGCCCAGGGCCGGTGGGTCGACGTCGTCGCCCAGGAGGTGTTCGACGTGGTCGGCCAGGAGAAGGGAATCGTCCGCAACTCGCAGGTCACCGCCGCCGCCGGCAACAACGGGTACGCGACCTTCAACCTGAGCATCCCCAGCGCCAACCTGTCCGACACCGTGACCCGGCTGTCCGCCCTTCAGCATTCTCGGGTCATTTCGCGCACCGACGGCACCCAGGACGTCAACGGCCCGTACCTGTCAGACCAGCGTCGCCTGACCGATGCTCAGGCGCTGCGCACCTCGCTGCTCAAGCAGCTGGCCAGGGCGACGACCCAGGCGCAGATCGACAGCCTGCAGGCTCGGATCCACACGGCCGACGCGCAGATCAACAGTGACCAGGCGACCCTGCATCGCCTGCAGTACCAGATCGGCTTCAGCCAGCTGTACGTGACGGTCAACGGCGGCCCGGTCCCCGTGCCACTCGCCTCAGGCACCCACTCGAGCGGTGGGTTCACGATCGGCCGCGCCGCCCATGACGCAGTCAAGGTCCTGACCGTGGCCGCCGGCGTGGCGCTGATCGCTCTAGCCGCCATGGTGCCGCTCGCGCTCCTGATCGCCCTGGTCGTCTGGGTCAGGCTGGCCCTGCATCGGCGCCGTCGCGAGCAGGCCCTCGACGCCGCCTGACGGCGCCGCCGCAGCACACGGCCGCTGTCATACCGCTTGAATCCAGGCGGTGACAATTCTCCGCACACTCGTCGGGCTGCTGGGCGCGGCTGGAGTCGCCGCTGTGCTGGCCTCGATCATCCGCACCGTCGTGCTTCCGCGGGGTGTGCCCGCCCGCCTGGCTCGGCTGGCGTTCCTGACCGTCCGCCAGGTGCTGACGCTACGCCTCAGGATCGGCCGCAGCCAGGACTACCGGACCCGGGACCGGGTGTTCTCGCTCCAGGCCCCATTGGGTCTGTTCGCTCAGCTGTTCACCTGGGGAGTGCTGATCCTCCTGAGCTTCAGCGCGATCTTCTGGGCGCTCGCCGCCTCGCCGCTCAGCTTCAACCAGGTGCCGCACGCCGTGGAACTGGCTGGCAGTTCGCTGTTCACCCTCGGCTTCGACACGCCGAGCGGCCTCGTTCGCCAGATCGTTTCCTTCGCCGCCGCCGGCGTTGGCCTGACGCTGTTCGCGCTGGTCATCACCTACCTGCCCAGCCTGTACGGGGCGTTCGCGCGTCGTGAGGCGCTGATCGCCAAGCTCGCCGTGCGCACCAGCTCCCCACCGGACGGCCCGGGGCTGCTGATCAAGAGCTGGGAACTCGCCCGCTTCGAGCAATTGGATCTGTTCTGGAACGATTGGGAGGACTGGTTCATCGACCTGGGCGAGTCGCACACGAGCTTCCCCCAGCTCGGCTTCTTCCGTTCGCCCCATCCGCTCAACCACTGGGTCCTGAGCGCGGAGGCGGTTCTGGATGGTGCGGCGCTGCTGAGAACCGCCTGTGATGTCGGTCCGGAATACCGCAGCGAGTTGTGCCTGGAGGCCGGGGTCAGCGCGCTGGTGGCGATCGCCGACTTCCTCGGCATCCCCCATCAACCGCCCGAGCCGGAGGCCGAGATCGCCCTCCCAGAGCCGGTCTTCCAGGCCGGCCGCGACCGGCTGGCCGACGCCGGGATCCCACTCGCTGAGGACCGCGGGCAGGCCTGGCAGGATTTCCGGCAGGTGCGCGGCCGGTATGAGCCGCTGCTGGCCGTCCTCGGCGGCATGACCGACGCCCCGCGCAGCGAGTGGAGCTCCTGGACAGACGATGCCCCCCGGCACAGTCCTCCCCTGTGGCGGATCCATCGACCGCGTCGTCCTGTCGGCGGGCTGCGGCGCCGGGACCCGTAATCTCCTCCGCGTGACCGAACTCCACACTCGCGCGGAGCTCACCGCCGAGGCACTGCGCCGCGTCCCGGTGTTCTCGAGCCTGCCGGATGAGGAGCTCGCTCAGGTGGTCGACGTGGCCCTGCCACGCAGCTACGAGGGTGGCCAGACCGTGTTCCGCGAGGGCGATCAGAGCGACACGTGCTACATCGTCCGGTCAGGCCGGGCGCGCGCGGTCCGCGAGCATTCCGATGGTCGCTCCATCACGCTGGCGCACTTCGGCCCGGGGGACATCTTCGGCGACCTCGCCATGTTCGACAACGAGCGCCGCTCGGCCACCGTCGAGGCCGTGGAGGACACCGAGGTCACGGCGATCCTCGGCTCCGACATGCAGCGGCTGATGCGCCAGCATCCGGACATCGCCGTTCACCTGCTCGCGGCCCTGGCCGGCCGGTTACGGGAGACCAACGAGCGGCTGACCCGCCAGTCGTTCCAGACGGTGCAGAGCCGGGTGGCGTCGGTTCTGGCCGAGATGGTCGACTCGGCACGCTCGGACCAAGCTGACGGCGAAGGGGTTCTGATCGTTTCCACCCAGGCCGAGCTGGCTCAGGTGGCCGGTTCGTCGCGGGAGTCGGCCAGCCGGTTCCTGGCCGTGCTCGAGCGAGCCGGCATCATCAGCCAGGGCCGCGGGAAGCTGGTCGTGCACGACCCTGACGCCCTCGAGCGGTACGTCTATTAGCGGCTCGAGACGCACGGACGGGAGGCGCGAGCCGCCGGAATTCTCTGCCGGTGGAGTGGTCGTGCGTGGCAATCAGATCGTGACTATCGTCCCCGTCAAGCGCGATGCCGAGGGTCAGCGGGTGCTGGGTCTGCCCAAGGGACACCCCGAGGCGGGCGAGACCGCGGAGCAGGCGGCCATTCGTGAGGTCCGCGAGGAGACGGGCGTCATCGCCGATCTGATCGAGCCGCTCGGCGAGGTGGCGTACACCTACGAGCGCCACGGGCGGCGAATCGCCAAGCGGGTGGCCTTTTTCCTGTTCGAATACCGGAGCGGCGACGTGGGTGACCACGATCATGAGATCGAGGTTGCGCAGTGGATGGGACTGCCAGAGGCGGCCGCCCAGCTGTCCTACGAGGGGGAGCGCGAGATGGTGCGCCGCGTGCTGTCGCGCCGGGCCCGGGATCTGTAGGCTGGGCGCGGTGCGGGTCCTGAATTTCTACTCGTCGGTGTTCGCCGACCAGCTCCGGCGCGGTCGCAAGACCGCCACGATCCGCCTCGGCGACAAGTCGCACAAGTACCACAAGAACGAGTGCGTTCTGGTCACGATCGGATACCAGCACTCGCCTCGCGAGAAGATCTTCTACGCGGTCATCGATCAGGTCGAGGTCAAGCGCGTCTCCGACCTCTCCCCCCGGGACATCGAGCACGACAACCCGGAGTTCCGCCGGGTCGACGAGATGATCCACTTCCTGGAGCAGATCTACGGCCGCACTGTGTCCATCGAGGACACCGTCACCGTCGTCCGCTTCTCGCAGATCATCGAGAATCCGCCCGAGATGCGCGACCGCATCCACGGCCTCGGCAGCGCCCGCAACTAGTAGCCGCTAGCGCACCGAGAGCCGGAAGGCTGTCGGCGTCGTGCGATGCAGACGCACCCGGACACGCGCAGTGGCGAGCACTCGGGCATTCCCAAGACGACCGGTGGCAAGCAGCGACAGGTTGTAACGCCCGGGCGCCACGCGAGCCGTGAAGTGACCCCGGTGAAGCTGCACGTTCGGGTACTGGCTCCCGACCGCGTGCCTGATCGCCACCTGGGCTGCGTGGAGGCAGCGCGACCTCACGCAAACCCCGGAGCTGGTCGTCGTCCGGCAGCCCCCTGGCGCCGGCCCGCCGCAGATCTCCAGCCGCCCCCTGATCGTCCCCTCCCACGGGATCAGCCCGGCGAGCTGCGCGATCACCGGGTGGTCGAGGCCCAGGCGGTTGACATACCCGTTGGTGACTGACTGGCATCCGGACAGCCCGACGCTGACCGGGTTCGCCGCCCCGCTCGTGTAGCTGAAGTCGGCGGTGATCGACTCACCATCATCCGAGGGACAGGAGTACACCCCGTGGTCGGACGGCAGCGCGTTCAGCTCCCAGCTCACCTGCGAGACCGTCGCGCCCTGAGTGATCGACCGCTCCAGAACACGCGTGCCAGCTGGTCCGTACCGGCAGAAGAGCACCGCCGTGGCGCCGGGCGGAATCAGCGTGGCATGCGCGCCCGCCCGGGTGCTCCTCACCGGATCCCGGTTGGTCGCTGCGCACGCCGCCGAGCCCTCCCCGCGGGAGAGGACCGAAGCCAGCACCGGTCGGCTGCCGCTCCCGGAGGCGGTGGGGGCGGTCAACAGCACGATCGTCAGGATTGCGATCACGCCTGCCAGCCCAAGCAGGCCGAGCGCCACCCACACGAGTCGCCACGGAACCCGAGGGTTGGAGAGCCCGGACATCTCTCCACACTACGCGCCGAACTCACGAGCGTCACGGCTAAGCAAATCTAAAAAGTCGTTGGCACTCTTGACGGGAGAGTGCCAAAGCAAGCTATATTTAGCCGAGTTGGCACTCGGACCTGAAGAGTGCCAGGGGAAGACATCCTTTCACCCCCGGAGGTTGCATAAATGAAGCTCAAGCCCCTCGGCGATCGTCTGATCGTCCGGGCGATCGAGGAGGAGGAGACGACCGCTAGCGGCATCGTCCTCCCCGACACCGCGAAGGAAAAGCCCCAGAAGGGCAAGGTGCTGGCCGTCGGTGACGGCAAGGTCAACGAGGACACCGGCAAGCGCACGCCGCTTGACGTTGCCGAAGGCGACGAGGTGCTGTACAGCAAGTACGGCGGCACCGAGATCAAGGTGGACGGCGAGGAGCTCCTCGTCCTCCGCGAGTCCGACGTATTGGCAAAGGTTCAGTAAATGGCTCATAAGGAACTGAAGTACGAGGCGGAGGCCCGCAAGGCGCTTGAGCAGGGCGTCGATGCGGTGGCCAACGCCGTCAAAGTCACGCTCGGCCCCAAGGGCCGCTATGTCGTCCTCGACAAGAAGTTCGGCGCGCCCACGATCACCAACGACGGCGTCACCATCGCCCGTGAGATCGAGGTCGAGGACGTTTTCCAGAACCAGGGCGCTCAGCTCGTTCGCGAGGTCGCCACGGCGACCAACGACGTCGCGGGCGACGGCACCACCACGGCCACCGTTCTGGCCCAGGCGATCGTTCGCCAGGGTCTGAAGAACGTTGCCGCCGGCGCCAACCCGTTGGCGCTGAAGCGCGGCATCGAGAAGGCCGTCGATCAGGTCGTCGCCAACATCGCCGGCCAGTCCAAGGAGATCTCGGGCAAGGACCAAATTGCCCGCGTGGCAACGATCTCCGCGGGCGACGACGAGATCGGCGACGTGATCGCCGACGCGATCGACAAGGTCGGCAAGGACGGCGTGGTCAACGTCGAGGAGGGTCAGACCTTCGGGATGGACCTTGAGTTCACCGAGGGCATGCAGTTCGACAAGGGCTACATCTCGCCCTACATGGTCACTGACCAGGATCGCATGGAGGCCACCCTCGAGGATCCCTACATCCTCATCGCCAACCAGAAGATCGGTTCCGTGCGGGACATCCTTCCCGTGCTGGAGCAGGTCATCCAGTCGGGCAAGCCGCTCCTGATCATCGCCGAGGACGTCGAGGGCGAGTCGCTCGCGACGCTCGTGGTGAACAAGCTGCGTGGCACGTTCACCGGCGTGGCCGTCAAGGCGCCGGGCTTCGGCGATCGCCGCAAGCGCATGCTGGAGGACATCGCGGTCCTCACCGGTGGCGAGGTGATCACCGAGGAGATGGGCCTGAAGCTGGAGAACACCCAGCTCTCGCAGCTCGGCCGCGCACGTCGCGTGGTCGTGGCGAAGGACACCACGACGATCGTCGACGGTGCCGGTGAGAGCGACGGCATCAAGGGTCGCATCAACCAGATCAAGACCGAGATCGAGAACACCGATTCGGACTTCGACCGCGAGAAGCTCCAGGAGCGCCTCGCCAAGCTGTCCGGCGGCGTTGCCGTGGTCAAGGTCGGCGCGGCCACCGAGACCGAGATGAAGGAGAAGAAGCACCGCGTCGAGGACGCCCTGCAGGCGACCCGGGCGGCGCTCGAAGAGGGCATCGTGCCGGGCGGCGGCGTCGCGCTGCTGCACGCGCAGGCGTCGATCAAGCTCGACGCGATCGAGGATCCGGACGAGCAGACGGGCGCGAAGATCGTGATCCGTGCGCTCGAGGAGCCGCTCCGTCAGATCGCTGAGAACGCTGGTCTGGAGGGTTCGGTCGTCGTCAACGACGTCCGGAAGGCGAAGAAGGGCCACGGCCTGAATGCGGCGACGAACGAGATCGTCGACCTCGTCGACGTCGGTGTCATCGACCCGGCCATGGTCACGCGCTCGGCGCTGCAGAACGCCGCCTCGATCGCCAAGAACATCCTCACCACCGAGGCGATCGTCGCCGAGGTACCCGAGAAGGACGGCGCCGGCGGCGCTGGCGGTGGCATGCCCGACATGTCGGGGATGATGTAAGCCGTAAGCTTTCGCCAACAGGCGAGTGCTGTTTGGGAAGAGGGCCCGGCTGTGACGCCGGGCCCTTTTTCGTGCACGCGGGGATCGGTGGATGAGATGCCCCTCTGGGGGCACATCGATCCACAGATCGTCCTGCTAGAACCCGCCCGTGCCCGACGCCGTCATCTTCGACCTCGACGGCGTCCTGGCTGACTCCGAGCAGCTGTGGAACGACGCCAAGCAGGCGGTCGTCCAGGAGTCGGGCGGACGCTGGCGGGAGGATGCACCCCGGGACATGATGGGGATGAGCTCGCCGGAGTGGTCGGCCTACATGCGGGACAACCTGGCCGTGCCGCTCGACGCGGACGAGATCAACCGCCGCGTCGTGGGACGGATGGAGGATCTCTACCGTGAGCAGTTGCCACTGCTGCCCGGTGCGATGGAGTCGGTGCGGGCGATTGCGGCTGAATGGCCTGTCGGGCTGGCCTCCTCCTCCAACCGGGAGATCATCGACCTGTTTCTCAGCGAGAGCGGCCTGCGGGACGCATTCGCAGTGGCCGTGTCAAGCGAGGAGGTGGAGCGCGGCAAGCCCGCGCCGGACGTCTATCTTGAGGCGGCGCGGAGGCTGAAGGTGGCGCCGGCAGGCTGCGTCGCAGTTGAGGATTCCAGCAACGGCCTTCGATCCGCGGCCGCCGCCGGGATGCGGGTGATCGCCGTGCCCAACCCCCATTACCCGCCCGACGCGGATGCGCTCGAGCTGGCGTCAAGCGTGGTTGAGGTCGTCGGCGAAGTCACTCCCGACCTCATCCGCAGCCTGCCGCACCGCTGACCCCGTAGGGCGGCCGCCGCGACTTCCGCCCGCAGCTCGGGTTATTCTCAGACAGCTTTTCAACGCCGAATCTCCCGTCCGCCCGGACTGGAGAGCGGGGAACCCATTGCGGCTTGTATGCCGCGGGGGCGAATCGCCGCCAGAGTGCGGCGTAGCGCAATCGGTCGCGCGAGCCCGTCAGCTAACCCCGCAGGCAGAACCGAAAGGAGTCACCTTGTCCCCAACGTCCCTTGACGTGCCCGTCCATGGGGCCCTGGCCTCACGTGATCTCGCCTCGGCCGAGCTGTGGGACCGCTCGCTGGCCCGTTCACGCCAGCGCCGGCGGCTGACAGAGATCGGCCGGCGCGCCCGGCGCCGGCGCAAGAGCATCTCGATGGCCGTCAGCGCCACGCTGGCCGCCGCGCCGCTCGCCTCCACTGGAGTCGCGGCCGCCGAAGGTGGCCCCAACTCCGCGACCGCCGGGAGCACGACGACCGACGCCGCCGGCAGCCAGGCGGCATCCCGGGTCGTGCTCGAATACGGGAGCGAGGGGCGTCTGGTAGCGGCCGCCCAGGAGCGCCTCAACCAGGTGCTGCCGCTCAGCCATCTGGTCGTGGACGGGATCTTCGGTCCAAAGACCCGGGCGGCTGTCCGGGACTTCCAGCGACGCCAGGATGTCCGTGCCAGCGGCGAGATCGACGCCAGCCTGTGGGCGGCGATGTTCCGCGCCCCGGTGCTCGTCCTCGGCTCCGGCCCAGCCGGGTCAGCCTCCTCGAGCGAGGGTGCCTCGACCGCAGCCACGTCCGGCCCCGCAACGTCCGGCTCAACCCCTCACACCGCGTCAGCCACGCGTTCGGCCTCTGCTCATGCCGCCAACTCGGGATCACGCTCGCCGGCCACCGGTACCGGAGGAAAGCTGGCTGAACACGGAAACGGAAACGGAACCGGAGCGGCAGGCTCGGTGACGGTGGTGACGCCCACAGCTCCGGCGCCGTCCCAGTCGTCCACCTACGTCCTGATCAATGGTGTGGCCCTGCCGCTGCCCCGCCAGTACCTGGTCAACGGGTCGGTGGATCAGGGCGTCGACTACGCCGCGCCGGGTGGCACTCCCGAATACGCCATGGGCGACGGGGTGATCATCGGCGAGGGAATCAGCGGATTCGGGCCCAACGCGCCGATCCTCAAGATCACCTCAGGACCGCTCAAGGGCCTGATCGTCTACTACGGCCACGCCGGATCGGACCTCGTCAAGGTTGGTCAGCACGTCAGGGCCGGCCAGCAGATAACCGAGGTGGGCTACGGAATCGTCGGCATCTCCACCGGCCCGCACCTGGAGATCGGCTTCTACCCGCCAGGCGGGATGGGAGCCGGCTCCAAGATGCTGGCGGTGATCGACAAGATGCTGGCCGAGCATCGGACCGGGCGCGCCTGGGGAACTCGGACCAGCTCGGTCAGGAGAACGAGCTCGAGCAGAAAGCCGAACACGACCGCCAGGGCCGCCTCGGGCAAGACGAGCCCTTCGACGGCGAGCTCATCGAGGACGAGCTCGTCCCAGACCACCACCACGGCGAAGCCGAGCCCGACGGCCCCGACCCAGAAGAGCAGCAGCTCGCCCACCGAGCCGCCCGCCACCCAGACGACCACCGAGCCGCCCGCCACCCAGATGACCACCACGCCGACCACGACGGCCAACCAGCAGCCGACGACAGCACCTCAGCCGGCGCCGGCCCAGACCACCCCGGCAGCGCCGCCCACCCAGGCGGCACCGCCCACCACCCCCGCCGCAGCGGCTCCTGTCGCCGCGCCAGCGCCCACCACACCTGCGGCTGCTCCCGTGACCACGACCCCGGCCCCGGCCCCGCCGGTTCAGACGACCCCGACGACGACCGCCGCGGTCACCCCACCGACATCGACGCCAACCACGCCAACCACGCCAACGTCGCCCACCACGACCACCGTTGCGGCCGCCCCCACCACGACCACGACTCATACCACCACCCCACCGGTGACCCCCCCAACCACCGACGGTTGATCACGCTCGGAGGGACACGGAGCCCGGCATCACAGCCGGGCTCCGCTCTCCTCCTCGACCGACTTCGCCATGAGCTGCGAGTACACGGCGGTGGTACGGCGGGCCACCTCCGGCCAGCCAAATCTCAGCACGTGAGCCCGGGCCTCGTCGATCAGCTGACGGCGGGAACCGTCATCTCTCAGCACCCGCTCCAGGATGGCTCGCAGCGCGTCCGCATCTGCGGCTGGGAACCGAAGGCCCGCAGTGCCGTCGTCGGGCACCACCTCGCGCAGCCCGCCGGTGTCGGCCACCACGCACAGGCAGCCGGACGCCATCGCCTCGAGAGCGACCAGGCCGAACGGCTCATAGATCGACGGGACGATGCACAGGTCGGCCACCCGGTACAGGGAATGGAGCATGTCGTCGCCGACCCACCCGAGGAACGTCCCGTGGCGCGTCAGACCCAGCCGCCTGGACTGGCGCTTGAGCTCGGCCTCGGCGGTGCCCGTGCCGGCCACCACGAAGCGCATGTTGCCCTTGTCCAAGGCCAGGGGGGCAAGAGCCTCCAGAGCCAAGTGGAAACCCTTCTCGAACACCAGTCGTCCCACCAGCAGAACCAGGAGATCATCCGGCCGGGCGAACCGCCGGCGTAGCGCCGTCAGATCACCCTCTTCGACCGGCTCCAGGTCGTGCGGGTCGATGCCGTTGGGGATCGCCGTGACCCGTTCGGGATCCACCGCGAACACGCGGGAGACATGACCGCGCATGTACTCCGAGCACGTGATCAGATGGTCCGAGCGCCGGCACATGCGCCGCTCAATCCCGTGGATGTAGGACTGCGGATGCCTCTGGACCCAGCCCTGGTGGCGACCGAACTCAGTGGCGTGCACCGTTACCAGCCAGGGGAGGCCGCGCTGCCTGGCGACCTGCTCGGCCGCCTCGGCCACCAGCCAGTCGTGCGAGTGGACCAGGTCGAACTCGATCACCTCGCACAAACCAAATCCCAGCTCCGCCATGTCCCGGTTCATCCCCGCCACCCAGCTCAGGAACGCTTCGAGCTCGTGGGGAAAGGGCGGCTCCTTCACCCGGTGAACCGTCACTCCGCGCCGGCACTCCTCGGCCGGCAGGCGTCCGCCGCCGCGCGTCAGCACGTGAACCTCGTGACCCTGATCCACCAGCTGCTCGGAGAGCTTGCGGACGTGCCGTCCCAGGCCTCCCTCGATCACCGGGGGGTACTCCCATGAGATGAGTAGAACGCGCATGTGAGATCGCCCCGCGGCCGAGCGACGGCGGACCCTACCGAACTAGACGCGCTCGAAGACGGCCACCCCCACCTCGCCCACCAGCCGCTCCACCGGCACCCGTCCCTCCAGCGACCGCTCCTGGCCGCTCAGCAACTCGCGCCACCGCCCGCCCGGGCCGCCGGTCAGCACTGCATCTCCGCAATCCGGACGAACCAGCACCACCGTGACCACGTCATCGCCTCGCACGTACGCGCAGACGGCCGCCCCGGCATCCAAAACCTCGTAGCGGCCAGAGAACGGCTCCGGCCTCCGGGCGCGCAGCCCGAGCAGCCGCGAGATCACCCACAGCTTCTGGGAGTCGGAGCCGAGGTGCCCCCCGCCCATCAGCCGTTTCAGCTGGGCCTGGCGCAGGTCCCAGTCGACCGGCCGGCGGTTGTCCGGGTCCACCAGCGCGCGGAACTCCAGCTCGTCGCCCTGGTAGATGTCCGGCACCCCGGGCGATGTGAGCTTCAGCGCCACCTGCCCGAGCGCGGCCCGGCGACCCAGCGAAGCGATCCGCGCCACGAACGGCTGGAAGTCCTCCATGAACCCCGGGTCCTCCACCAGCTGGCGGGCGAACCGTTTGACCGCGTCCTCCCACTCCGGGTTCACCTCCACCCAGTTCGTGTTGCGCTTGGCCTCGCGCAGTGCCTTCTCCAGATATGCCTCCAGCCGCTCGGACTCGATCGGCCACACCCCGGCCAGCGTCTGGAAGATGAAGTAGCGCTCCACGTCGTCCGGCGCTCCCTCCGGGCTCCGGAGACCGATGGACATCTCCATCCAGCGCTCGACTCGCTCGGTCCATTCCCCGGCCAGGCCGGCCAGCGCACCGATCCGAGCTCGCACGTCGGCCGAGCGCTTGGCATCGTGGGTCATCGTGGTGAGCAGGGCCTCCGGGAAGCGCTCGGCTCGCTTCAGGTTGCCCTCGTGGAAGCGCTCCACCGAGATGCCGAAGCGGGACGGGTCTCCGCCCACGTCGCCAAGGGCGAGCAGCCGTCCGTAGCGGTAGAAGGCCGTGTCCTCCACGCCCTTGGCCATGATCGCCGGCGTGGTCTGCTGAAAGCGGGTCACGAACTCGGGAGGCGCTTCCTGCTCCAGAAGCAGCCGGGTGGCGATCTCAGGATCCATGCCCGACTCGGCGATCACCCGCCGGTCGGCATCCTCAACGAGACCCGTCCGTACGTAGGTGCGGTACACGGGCAGGCGTGACACGGCATCGGCCAGACGGTCGCGCCACACGCTCTCATCGCGATCCAGCAGCCGGGCGAGGCGCTCGATCTCCGGGGTGAACACGCCGGCCGCCTGCTCCCGCTTGGCCTCATGTGCCCATTCGCCGAACCCGCGCGAATCCCCGGAGACCCGCTCCCAGAGCGCGGTCAGCTCCGGCTCGCCGGCCGAGTCGACGAACAGCGCGCAGGCGTCATTGAGGAACTCGTACCCCACCGTGCCCGACACGGGCCAGTCGCGCAGATCCTCTCCTGTGGAGAGGATCTTCTCCACCCACACGCGCTCGGCACCACCTGCCCGCAGCCGCTGCACGTATCCACCCGGATCAGCCAGACCGTCCGGGTGATCCACGCGAAGCCCGTCCAGCAGGCCTTGCCGCACCAGATCAAGCACGAACTCGTGCGTGGCTTCGAAGACCGCCGGATCCTCCTGGCGGATGGCGGTCAGATCGTCGATGTCGAAGAATCGCCGGTGGCGTCCGCTGACCGGATCGATGTCGAAGAACTGCTCGCGCAGCCCGCGGTCGTGCCAGAACCGGTTCTCGTCGTCGGCCGCCATGTGGTTGGGGACGACGTCCAGCACCACTCCCATGCCCGCACCGTGCGCCTCTCCGGCCAGCCGCCGGAAGGCCGCCTCGCCTCCCAGCGACTCCGAGAGCCGGGTCGGGTCGGTCTGGTCATAGCCGTGGGTGGACCCGGAGCGGGCCTGGAGCGAGGGCGACAGGTACAGGTGCGAGACGCCGAGGTCGCGCAGATAGGGGATCAGTGCACGGGCGGCCTGGAAGCCGAACTCCGAGGTCAGCTGCAGACGGTAGGTGGCTCTGAGCTCCGCCGCCGGCCCCTTCATCCCAGCCGCCGCAGGACGAGGATCGAACGCGATCGCAACTGCACCGGCGTGTGCGCCGCGTGCTCGCTCGCTCCGGGCTGTGCGTCGGGGTTGGCGGTGGACACCTCCAGTGCCCAGCGCCGGCCCATGCGCTGGCGCGGCAGCATGAACTCCTGGTCGGTGTCTGACCCGTTGAACAGCAGCACGAACGTGTCGTCGCTGACGGACTCACCGTGCGGCCCGCGGGTCGGGATCGCCGCCCCGTTGAGGAACAGGCCGAGCAGCGGCTGGCCGTCGTCCCAGTCGCGCCGGGTCATCTTCAGACCGTCGGCGCGGAACCACCAGGCGTCGGGGAGCGTCCCGGCGCCGGCGGCCTTGCCCTCCAGGAAGCTGGCCCGGCGGAACACCGGGTGGGCGCGGCGCAGCCGGATCAGGCGCATCGTGAAGGCATGCAGAGCCCGGGCATCGTCCTCGAGGTCCCACTGGTACCACGAGGTGTCGTTGTCCTGGCACCAGGCGTTGTTGTTGCCGTGCTGAGTGCGGGCGAACTCATCCCCCCCCAGGAGCATCGGCGTGCCCTGGGAGAGCAGCAGCGTGGCCAGGAAGTTGCGCCTCTGGCGGCCCCGTAGCTCACGGATCTCCGGATCGTCCGTTGGGCCCTCCACTCCGCAGTTCCACGACCGGTTGTCGCCGGTCCCATCCTGGTTGTCCTCCAGGTTGGCCTCGTTGTGCTTGTCGTTGTAGGAGACCAGGTCGGCCAGGGAGAAGCCGTCGTGGGCGGTGATGAAGTTGATCGAGGCGAACGGGTCCCGGCCATCGGACTGGTACAGGTCCGAGGACCCCGACAGCCGCCGCGCGAAGTCCCCGCAATTGCCGTGGCCGCGCCAGAAGTCCCGCATCGTGTCCCGGTACATGCCGTTCCACTCCGACCACAGCACGGGGAAGTTCCCCACCTGATAGCCGCCCGGCCCCACGTCCCACGGCTCGGCGATCAGCTTCACCTGCGAGAGCACCGGGTCCTGATGGATCACGTCGAAGAACGCCGACAGCCGGTCGACGTCGTAGAGCTCCCGGGCCAGCGCCGCGGCCAGGTCGAACCGGAACCCGTCCACGTGGCACTCGCTGACCCAGTAGCGCAGCGAGTCCATGATCAGCCGCAGCACACTCGGGTGCACCGGGTTGAGCGAGTTGCCCGTTCCGGTGAAGTCGACGTAGATGCGGGGATCCTCGGGTGAGAGCCGGTAGTAGGCGGCGTTGTCGACCCCGCGGAACGACAGCATCGGCCCGAGGTGGTTGCCCTCGGCTGTGTGGTTGTAAACGACGTCGAGGATCACCTCGATGCCGGCCCGATGCAGGGCCTTGACCATGCCCTTGAACTCCCGGACCTGCTCTCCCCGCCGGCCCGTGGCCGCGTACTCGGAGTGCGGCGCCAGGTACCCGATCGTGCTGTAGCCCCAGTAGTTGGTCAGCCCGCGATCGTGCAGGAAGGCCTCGTTTGAGATGTGGTGGATGGGCAGCAGCTCGACCGCCGTCACGCCGAGGTCCTTCAGGTAGGCAACCGCCGGCTCGGAGGCCAGCCCGGCGTAGGTTCCCCGCAGGTCCTCCCGCACCTCGGGATGGCGCATCGT
The DNA here is from genome assembly GCA_963718545.1 of uncultured Solirubrobacterales bacterium. Lineage (GTDB taxonomy): Bacteria > Actinomycetota > Thermoleophilia > Solirubrobacterales > Solirubrobacteraceae > Palsa-465. Next base: position 208,609 of record CAVQZO010000003.1, read on the forward strand.
GAATCCCTTCACGTGGGTCTCGTAGATGATCGTGTCCTCGAAGGGAACCTGCGGCGGCCGGTCCTCCTGCCAGTCGAATGCGTCGTCGATCACCACGGCCTTGGGCACGGCGGCCGCGTCGTCCTGATCATCGGGCACCAGGTCGCCGTCCTCGGCCTGGCTGGGCACGTAGGGCAGCACGTTGGCGGCGTCCCACCTGACCATCCCCTCGATCGCTTTTGCGTAAGGGTCGATCAGCAGCTTGGCCGCGTTGAAGCGCCGGCCGCTCCCCGGGTCGTAGGGCCCGTGCACCCGATAGCCGTACCGTTGACCCGGTCTCACGCCAGGCACGTAGCAGTGCCAGTTGAGCGCCCGCCGATCGCGCATCGGCAGCCGCTGCTCCCGCCCCTCCTCGTCAAACAGACACAGCTCGACGCTCTCCGCGCCCTCTGAGAACAGCGAGAAGTTGGTGCCCTCCCCGTCCCAGCGCGCGCCGAGCGGGAACGGTTGTCCGGGCCAGGTGTCCATCGGGGCGCGAACCATAACCAGCGGAGTCGCGACGCGGGCGACTTGGAGTTCGCCCGCGTCGTCGCGCCGGTGCTCAAAGCCCGGCGCGACGGCGACCAGCGCTCAATCCTCGTCCGGCACCAGCCACAGGGCCGCCAGCGGCGGGAGCGTGAGCTCGGCCGAGAACGGCTGCTCGTGCCAGGGCACGCCCTCGGCCAGCACGCCGCCGAGGTTGCCCACGTCACTGCCCCCGTAGAAGTGCGAGTCGGTGTTGACCAGTTCCTTCCAGCGGCCCGAGCGCGGAAGCCCGAGCCGGTAGCCCTCGCGCGGCACGGGCGACAGGTTGGCCACGAACACCAGGTGCGGCGCCCGCGCATCGGAGCCCCGCCGCGCGAACGCCAGCACGTTGCGGTCGGCATCGTTGGGCTCGATCCAGTAGAAGCCCGCCGGGTCGGAGTCGAGTTCCCACAGCGCGGGCTGGGCCCGGTAGGCCCGGTTGAGATCGCGTACGAGGGACTGGACTCCGGCGTGATCCTCGCTCTCCAGCAGATGCCAGTCCAGCGAGCGCTCGTGGCTCCACTCATCCGGTTGGGCGAACTCCTGTCCCATGAACAGGAGCTTCTTGCCGGGGTGGGCCCACATGTAGGCGTACAGCGCGCGCAGGTTGGCCAGCTTCTGCCAGTGGTCGCCGGCCATCTTGCTGTACAGCGAGCCCTTGCCGTGCACGACCTCGTCGTGGGAGAGGGGAAGGATGAAGTTCTCGCTGAACGCGTACATCAGGCTGAAGGTCAGTTCGTGGTGGTGGTAGCGGCGGTAGACGGCATCCTGCTCGAAGTAGCCGAGCGTGTCGTGCATCCAGCCCATGTTCCATTTGAACCCGAAGCCCAGACCGCCCAGGTAGGTGGGGCGTGAGACGCCTGGCCAGGCTGTCGACTCCTCGGCCGCGGAGACGATCCCGGGCTCGCGGCTGTAGATCACTTCGTTGAGCTCCTTGAGGAACGAGACGGCGTCCAGGTCCTCCCGCCCACCGAACTCGTTGGGGATCCACTCGCCCTCCTTGCGCGAGTAGTCCAGGTACAGCATCGAGGCCACGGCGTCGACGCGGATGCCGTCGGCGTGGTACTCGCTGAGCCAGAACAGGGCGTTGGCCAGCAGGAAGTTGCGGACCTCGTGACGGCCGAAGTTGAACTCCAGGGTGCCCCAGTCCGGGTGGGCGCCGCGCCGGGGATCGGCATGCTCGTAGAGCGCCGTGCCGTCGAACCGGGCCAGCGCGAAGTCGTCGCGCGGGAAGTGCGCGGGGACCCAGTCGAGGATCACCCCGAGGCCGTTCTCGTGCAGGCGCTGGACGAACTGGCGCATCTCGTCGGGCGAGCCGTAGCGCGGCGTCGGCGCGAAGTAGCCGGTCACCTGATAGCCCCAGGACCCGGTGAACGGATGGGCCATCACCGGCAGCAGCTCCACGTGAGTGAACCCCATGTCCTTGGCGTAGGCCGACAGCTCATCGGCCAGCTCCCGGTAGGTGAGCGGACGGTTGTCCTCCAGGCTGTTCAGCCGCCAGGAGCCCAGGTGCACCTCGTAGATCGACATTGGGCTGTTCAGCGGGGCCTCCTGCTCAGCCCGCCGCCGCAGCCAGGCCTCCTCCCGCTCGCTCCACTTGTGGTGGGAGTGGTTGACCACGGACGCTGTCTGGGGCGGCACCTCGGTCTCGAACGCGTACGGATCGGCCTTCAGCCGGATCTCGTGGGCCTGAGTGAGGATCTCGTACTTGTACCGGGAGCCCTCCCCGATCTCCGGGATGAACAGGTCCCAGATCCCGCTCGAGCCCAGCGAGCGCATCGGGTGCAGCCGGCCGTCCCAGGAGTTGAAGTCGCCCACCACGCTGACCGAGCGGGCGGCCGGTGCCCATACGGCGAATGCGGTGCCCAGGGCGTTCTCGTGCTCACGGACGTGCGCGCCCAGGAACTCGTACAGCCGCTCGTGCCGGCCCTCTCCGATCAGGTGCAGGTCGAGCTCGCCCAGGGTCGGGGCGTAGGCGTATGGATCCGCGAACTCGAACGTCCCGTCCGGCCCGTAATCGACCTCGAGCCGGTAGGCGAGTGGAAGCTCCGCGCCCTCGACCACGCCCTCGAACACGCCGGCCGGGTGGATCTGCTCCATGCTCACTCGGGCCCCATCGGCCGGGAGCACCGTCATGCCGATCGCGTCCGGCCGGTGAGCCCGGACGATCACGCCGCCGGTCGTCGAATGTGCGCCCAGGACCGCATGCGGGTCCGGGTGCTCGCGGCGGACGATGGCCTCCAGCTGGTCCGTGGCAATACTCATGTGGTCTCCAGAAGTCGGACGATTCCCGCCACAGGGATCGCTACCCAATCCGGGCGGTTGTCCAGCTCGTAGCGCAGCTCGTAGATCGCCTTCTCCAGCTCGAAGATGGCCAGAAGGTTCTGGACCGCCGACTCGCCGGCCGGCAGCAGCGTCGGGTCAACCTCGCTGAAGTAGCTCTCCAGAAAGCGCAGACGGGCGCGCTGCTCGAAGTCCTCGGGGGCGGCTCGCCCCCGCATCCGTTCCACCGCCGAGCTGACATACGCAAAGGACCGCAGCATGCTGGCCACGTCCCGCAGCGGTGAGCGCTTCTGCCGCCGCTCGGACAGCGCGCGCGCGGGCTCGCCTTCGAAATCGAGGATTACCCAGCCGCGCGGGCTGAACAGGGTCTGACCCATGTGGTAGTCGCCATGGATGCGGATCTGCTTGCCACCGATCCCCACATGAGCCCGGGCGGCCAGCCGCTCTCGCACATCCTCACCCCGCCCGATGATCGGCGCCAGGCGCTCGTCGTCGGGCAGCCTCAGGAACATCAGCTCGATGTCCTCGTCGATCGTCGCCGTGAGCAGCGAGATGGCCTCCTGGCTCGGCTCCTCCGGAGAGAAGGCGGGATCGCCGGCATCCGAGGCCAGCACGTTGTGCATCTGGGCGGTGGCCGAACCCAGCTGGCCCAGCTGCTCCAGGAACCGGTCGGGCACTGACACGGCCTCGTCCAGGGCCAGGGTCCAGCCGTCGATCGCATCGGGAACGAACTGCTGGGCCACGCCCAGGGTGCCCGCCAGCGCCACCCCCTCGTACTCGTACCACCCGTGCAGGGCGGCGATGTTGGGGAACCCGTGCGCGGTCAGGAAGCGCAGCAGTTCGAGCTCGGGATTGATGCCCGGCTCTATCTTGCGAAACACCTTGAGGACGTAGCGGTCGCCGAACACCAGCGACGAGTTGGACTGCTCCACGCCCACGGGGCGCACCGGCATGTCATCGCTGACCGTGATGCCGTCATCCACGCAGCGGAAGCTGAACGTCCCGTCCGCGGTGGAGAGGTCGCCGCCCTCCTCGATGCGGCGCAGGAGCTCTCGGGCGTGCACCGGTTCGGGCAGGGCGTCGTAGGCCACCAGGTCGCCGGCCTCTGCGATCGGCTCGCTGGGCTGCCCCTCCCCCCGGCGGGCGATGCCAAGCGGGAGCTGGTAGAGCTCGTGCGTGCCCTGGGCGAAGCGGGCCTGGGCCAGGGCCAGGACGAGCGTCGGCTCGCGGCGCAGCGCCACCTCCTCGACGATCTCTATCCCCGTCACCGGCCGCGTCTTGGAGGCGTACCAGCGTTGTTGCGTGATCCAATCGCGCAGGTGGGGGCAGTCGAGCAGTTCGGCCAGTTCCTCGGCGGAGTAGCCGGTGGCATCGCTCACGGCCTGCGCCGGATCCTGGCGCAGCCCTTCGGGAGTCTGCGCTGGGTCAGGCATCTGAGTCCTCGTTCCCCTGTTCCTCGAGCGCGAACCAGTAGAAGCCGCGCCGGGCCAGGGTGAGCAGGTAGGAGAGATCGCCGATCGCCGGGAACCGGGAGTTGCCGAACAGCTCCACCGGCACGCGCCCGCGGAACGCCCCCAGGTCCAGCTCCACGGCCTGGGCGGAGCGGGCCAGGTTGTGCACGCACAGGACCAGGTCATCCTCGAACCGGCGGATCAACGCGAAGATGCGAGGGTTGGAGGTGGGGATCGGCTCGTAGGTGCCGAACCCGAACACCGGGTGCTCCTTGCGCAGCTGGATGAAGCGGTGCATCCAGCGCAGGAGCGAGGTCGGCGTGCGCAGCTCGGCCTCCACGTTGACCGCCTGGAACCCGTACACCGGGTCCATCAGCGGCGGCGCGTAGAGCTGCGCGAAGTCAGCCCGGGAGAAGCCGCCGTTGCGGTCGGGGCTCCACTGCATCGGTGTGCGCACGCCGTCGCGGTCGCCCAGGAACACGTTGTCGCCCATCGCGATCTCGTCGCCGTAGTAGAGGACCGGCGAGCCCGGCAGCGAGAACAGGATCGCTGTCATCAGCTCGATCTCGTCGCGCCCGTTGTCCAGCAGCGGCGCCAGACGGCGTCGGATCCCCAGGTTGATCTTCATCCGCGGGTCCTTGGCGTACTCGGAGTACATGTAGTCCCGCTCCTCGTCGGTGACCATCTCCAGGGTCAGCTCGTCGTGGTTGCGCAGGAACAGGCCCCACTGGCAGTTCTCGGGAATGGCCGGCGTTTGGTCGAGGATCTCGTAGATCGGTGTGGCCTGCTCCCGGCGCAGCGCCATGAACATCCGCGGCATGACCGGGAAGTGGAAGCACATCTGGCACTCGTCGCCCTGCTCGCCGAAATACTCGACGACGTCGGAAGGCCACTGGTTGGCCTCGGCCAGCAGCACCCGGTCCGGGTAATTCTCCTCCACTTCCGTGCGGACCCGTTTGAGGAACGCGTGGGTCTCGGGCAGGTTCTCGCAGATCGTCCCCTCGCGCTCGTACAGGTACGGGACGGCGTCGAGCCGGAAGCCGTCCAGGCCCAGGTCGAGCCAGAACCGCAGCACGTCCAGCATCGCCTGCTGGACCTCTGGGTTGTCGTAGTTGAGGTCAGGTTGGTGGGAGAAGAATCGGTGCCAGTAGTACTGGCCCGCCACCGGGTCCCAGGTCCAGTTCGAGGACTCGGTGTCGATGAAGATGATCCGTGCGTCCTGGTAGCGGTCCGGGGTATCCGACCACACGTACCAGTCGCGCTTGGGGTTGTCCGGGCTGGAGCGCGATTCCTGGAACCACTGGTGATCGCTCGAGGTGTGGTTCATGACCATGTCGGCGATCACCCGGATGCGCCGGGCGTGGGCGGCGTCGATCAGCTGGCGCACGTCCTCGACCGTTCCGTAGTCGTGATGGACCTTGTAGAAGTCCGCGATGTCGTAGCCGCCGTCCTTGAGCGGTGACTCGTAGAACGGCAGCAGCCAGATGCAGTCGATGCCCAGCCACTGCAGGTAGTCGAGCTTCTCGCTCAGGCCCCGGAAATCCCCGTACCCGTCACCGTTGGCGTCGAAGAATCCCCGGATGTGGATCTCGTAGAACACCGCGCGCTTGAACCACAGCGGCTCGGCCTCGAACCACTGCCGGGTCTGGGCGACGCCCGGCGCCGTTTCGTCGTCGGTGCCGGGCTGCACGGAGATCGCCCGGGTGCCCTGCTGTTGCAGGGCGGCGAATTCCTCGGTGGTCTGGAAAGAAGCGCACATGGTTCAGATTGCGTTCAAGCTAGCTCAACGCGGTTCACGTGGGCCTGTCGCACGCCTGGCTCCAGCCTCACGTAATTGCGCCCGATGCGCCACTCGAAGAGCTCATCGGTGAGCAGGTCACGCACGCCGAACACCGGTGGCAGGCCGAGGTGCGCCGGAACGACGGCCAGGCCCTCCTGGGGGTTGTGGGGATCCAGGTTGACCACGGTCAGCACGGTGTTGGGACCGGTCTGCTTGGCGTAGGCGATGATCGCCTCGTTCTCGGTACCCATGAAGGTGATGTTGTCCAGGCGCTGCAGGGCTGGATTGTGACGGCGGGCCAGGTTCAGCTGCTGCACCATCCCGAGCAGCGGGCCGTCCAGCGAACGCTCCTTGATCTCGTACTTCTCGGAATGCAGGTACTCCTCCGAGCCCTCGCGCACGGCCACGTTCTCGAAGTTCTCGTAGCCCGAGTAGATCCCGTAGCTGGGGCTGAGCGTGCCCGCCAGCACCAGCCGCGCCTCGAACGCCGGGCGCCCGCCATGCTGCAGGTACTCGTGGAGGATGTCCGGCGTGTTGACGAAGAAGTTGGGCCGGAAGTACTCCTGCTCGCCGGAATAGGCCAGCTCGACCAGATACTCCGTGAGCTCCCAGCGGGCGTTCTTCCAGGTGAAGTACGTGTAGGACTGGGTGAAGCCGAGCTTGGCCAGATGGCGCATCACGGCGCGGCGAGTGAACGCCTCGGCCAGGAAGATCACGTCCCGGTCCTCGGCGTGCACCCGCTCTATCAGCCAGGCCCAGAACGGGGCCGGCTTGGTGTGCGGGTTGTCGACCCGGAACACCTTGACGCCGCACCCCACCCACTGCAGAACGACCTGAAGAAGTGCGTCCCACAGGTTGCGCCAGTCCGGCGTGTCCCAGTTGAAGTTGTAGATGTCCTGGTAGCGCTTGGGCGGGTTCTCCGCGTACTTCAGCGTGCCGTCCGGGCGGCGGTGAAACCATTCGGGGTGCTCGGTCAGCCACGGGTGGTCGGCCGAGGCCTGGATCGCGAAATCAAGCGCCACATCGATGTCCAGCTCCCCGGCGGCTCGCGTCAGCGAGCGCAGGTCGTCCATCGTGCCCAGGTCAGCGTGGATCGCGTCGTGTCCGCCATCCCGGTCTCCGATCGCCCACGGCGAGCCGGGGTCGCCGGACGCGGCGGTCAGCGCGTTGTCCCGGCCCTTGCGATTGGTGTGCCCGATCGGATGGATGGGCGGCAAGTACACGACGTCGAACCCCAGCTCGGCCAGGCGGGGCAGCTGCGCCTCGACCCCGCTCAGTCCACCCCAGGACCGCGGGAACATCTCATACCAGGATCCGAACCTGGCCCGCATGCGGTCCACCTCCAGGGTCAACGGGTCCATCGCCGTGCAGTCATCCCGTTCCTGGTCGCCCTCCACCGCGTCGTAGAGGGTCGTGTCGAGTGCGGCCGCGTGGCGCTCGTCCTCCTCGGCATCCCCGTCCTCCAGGACGACGAGCGCGCGCTGGATGACCACCCGGTCGCGCTGGGTCCGCGCCCGCTCCTCGGCCGTGCGCAACAGCTGAACACCCTCCGAGAGCTCGCCGGCCAGATCGTGCTGTCCCGCCTCCACCTTGCGGCGCAGTTCGTCCCGCCAGGTGCCGAACCGGTCGGTCCAGGCCTCGAACGTGTACTGCCAGCGCCCGGGCGCGTCGACATCGAACCGGCCGGCCCAGCGCACGCCGCCCTGTCCCGCGTCGACGCGGCGCAGCTCGCTCTCCCGCCAGCGCCGGCTCGATCCGTCGGCGCGGCGGTACTTGACCACCGCCCGCAACATGTCGTGACCGTCCCGGAATACGTCCGCCGACGCGTCGATCGTGTCGCCGACGCAGCGTTTGACCGGGTAGCGACCCAGGTCCACGGCAGGCGCCGGAAACTGGATGACGATGCGGCTGGGAGGCCGCTCGGACGCGTCCGGCTGACGCACCACGGCCCGAGCCACCGTCTGCGTCGCGGCAGCGACGTCAGGTTTGGAGGCGCGCGGGCTCACTTGTACCTGAACATATCCGGCTTGACCGTGTCGGTAAACAACGCGCTGTGAAACCCGCCCTGAGCTCCGAAGCGATCCGCGCCGCGCTCTCCAACCGCTCCAGCGGGGTACTCCTGCACGCCACCTCGCTGCCCGGGCGCCGGCTTGGGCGCGAGGCGTTTGCGTTCATCGACTGGCTCTCCGACGCCGGCCAGGGCTGGTGGCAGCTGCTGCCCCTGGGTCCCCCCGACCGCTACGGCTCGCCCTACAAGTCGCGCTCGGCGTTCGCCGGCTGGCCCGGACTGCTGGCCGAACCACGCGCGCCGGTCAGCGCCGGAGAGAAGCTCGCCTTCCGCGAGCGTGAGGCCTCCTGGATCGAGGACTGGATCCGCCTGGGACCGCGCGATGCCCTGGCCGATCAGGTCCGTTTCGACCGCGAATGGGCGCGTCTGCGTGAGTACGCGGGTGAGCGCGGCGTCCGGCTGCTGGGCGATCTGGCCATCTACGTGGCGCCGGGGAGCGTCGACCATCGCGGCCACCCCCGGCTGTTCCAGACCGGCCGGGTGGCCGGCGCCCCGCCCGACGCGTTCTCCGCCAAGGGCCAGCTCTGGGGTAACCCCCTGTACGACTGGCCCGCCTTGCGCCGTTCCGGCTACCGCTGGTGGGCGGAGCGGCTGCGGCGCACGCTCGAGCTGTTCGACGCCGTCCGCCTCGACCACTTCCGCGGCTTCGTCGCCTACTGGGCCGTGCCCGAGGGCGACACGGACGCCACGCGTGGCAGCTGGAAGCGCGGCCCCGGTGAGGCGCTGTTCCGAGCCTTCTCGCGTGCGCTCGGGCCCGACCTGCCGGTGGTCGCCGAGGATCTGGGCGTGATCACGCCGCCGGTCGAGCGCCTGCGCGACCAGCTCGGCGTGCCCGGGATGCTGGTGCTGCAGTTCGGCTTCGATCCGAGTGATCCGGACAGCCCGCACCGGTTCGAGAACCACCTCCCCAACCGCGTCGTCTACACCGGAACCCACGATCACGACACCGCCCGGGGCTGGTACGAGTCGCTGGGCGCCGAGCAGCGCCGATTCGTGGACGCGGAGCTGCGCCGGGCCGGGATCAAGTCGACCGAGTCGTGGTGGGGGTTGATCGAGTTGGCCCTGAAGTCGCCGGCGCGGACGGCGATCGTCCAGGCGCAGGACATCCTGGGGCTGGGGAGCCGGGCGCGGATGAACGACCCATCGAAGACGGGCGGGAACTGGAGGTGGGAGATGGAGCCGGGCGCCCTCACGCGCGACGACGCCAAGCGCCTGCGGGAGCTGACGGAGGCCGCGGGCCGCTGAGCACCAGCAACGAAGGGGCGGGAACGTGCTTTTCCGCGCATCCTGGAGCACTCGGGCGTTGATATCGCGTTGGAGCACCATTTTCGTGCCCTGGCGCGATATCAACGCCGCTCCGACTCAGGATGCGCGCTTAGTGACCCTAGAAACCGGTCCGTCAACCCTCCCAAGCGGCAGTTTCATCCCCCAACCAGCCCCCGAAGCGAAGTCTTCAAATGCCTGTACGCGTACACCAGATCCCCATGCGCCCGCCCCCACCGCGAAGTTGAGTAGGCGATCATCGACCACGGCCGCACCCGGACCACGACGCCGTCACCCGCCAGCACATCCAGAACAGCCTCGGCGATCGCGATCTGCCCGAACGCCGTCGGATGCACGTGGTCAGCCATCATCACCGTGCGCCCGCCGAACCGGCGGAGATCAACCACCGAAGCCCCAACCGAAGACGCCGCAGCCGAGATGATCCGGTTCGCCTCCTCCACCCGCGCCACCGACCGCGGCCGCCCCATGTCCAGCGGAATCGTCAACGTCACCACCCGATCGCAGCGCTCGGTCAGGAACCCCAGAGCGGCCTCGAACGCCGAAGCAAACCGCGAGGCATCCCACTCAGGTTGGCGGACGTCGTTCGTGCCCACGTACAGGAGGCCGAGCTCGAAGCCGGCCTCCGGATCAGCGGCCAGACTGCGGAACATCGGGATCTGGGACTCCGTGACCGTCTCCACCAGCGCTCCATCCGTGGCATAACCGGTGTACCCGAGACCGAGCGCCCTTGCCACCCACAGCGCCCACGAGTGCAGCGCCACGCCCCATTGGACATCGCCGCCGGCGTGGGTGATCGAGTCTCCGAAGGCCAGCACCCCCAGACGGCGGTCTCGCTGAGCGCTCACCCCGGGCACAGTACCCCCGGCCATCGCCCGCAAAGCCGTCCCGTTCATAATGCGGGCCGTGGACGGTGCAGGCGAATACGACGGCCGCGCGGACGTGGAGCTGGCCAGCCAGGAGCTGGCCGAGCGCCTACCCGAGCCGCTGACTCCATTGGCTCGAGTGGCCTACAACTACCGCTGGTGCTGGGAGCCCGGGGCGCCCGAGGTGTTCGCGGCCATCGACCGCGAGCGTTTCGAGCTGGCCCGGCAGAACCCCGTTCGCCTGCTGAGCGAAGCCTCGAACCGAGCCCTCCAGCGGGCCGCCTCCGAACCGGCACTTGTCCGCCAGGCCCGGCTTCTGGAGCAGCAGCTGGACGCCGACCTGGCGCGACCGGCCCAATCCAACCCGGATCCGGCCAAGCCGGTGGCGTTCCTGTGCGCCGAGTACGGGGTGCACGTGTCGCTGCCGGTCTATTCGGGTGGGCTTGGCGCCCTCGCCGGCGACATCCTCAAGGAGGCATCCGACCGGGCTCTGCCGATGGTGGCCATCGGCCTCATGTACCGCAAGGGCTACTTCCGCCAGCGGATCGACGCCAGCGGGTGGCAGCACGAGTACTGGGTGGACACCGACCCGCAGCGCCTGCCCGCCGCTCGAGTCACCGGTCCGGACGGATCTCCGATCAGCATCACCGTCCCGATCTACGGCTCCGACGTGGAGGCCTACATCTGGCGCGTCGACGTCGGCCGCGTGCCCCTCTACCTGCTGGACACCGACATCTCGCGCAACAGCCCGACGGACCGCTGGATCACCGCGCGGCTCTATGAGGCCGACCCGCATATCCGGCTGGCTCAGTACGTGCTGCTCGGGGTGGGCGGCATCGCGGCGCTCCGGGCGCTGAACATCGATCCCGGCGTGATCCATCTCAACGAGGGCCACGCCGCGCTGGCCCCACTGGCCCTGGCCGAGACCCTGTCGACCAACAATCACGTCTCCGATGAGGCCCTGCGGGAGGCGCGCTCGCGGACGGTGTTCACCACCCACACCCCGGTCGCCGCGGGCAACGACACCTACCCGGCAGTGCAGGTCAGCGAGGCGATCGCCCGCCTGCCCCTGCCGCTCGATCAGACTCTGGCCCTCGGTCGCACGCACCCGGAGAACAGCGGCGAGCCGTTCGGCGTCACCCAGGCGGCGCTGCGCATGAGCCGGGCCGCCAACGGGGTCTCCCGGCGCCACGGCGAGGTGTCCAGAGGCATGTGGGCGCCGCTGTGGAACGCGCAGTCTCCCGACGACGCCCCGATCGGCTACGTCACCAACGGCGTCCACGTACCCACCTGGGTGGGGCCGACCATGCGGGCGCTGTTCGACGAGCACCTCGGCGAGGACTGGCCCGTGCGCGTGCTCGACACGGGCATGTGGGAGGCCGTGCGCCAGATCCCCGACGAGGAGCTGTGGGCGGCGCGCAACGCCCAGCGGGCCGAGACAGTCGAGTTCCTGCGGCGGCGCAGCACCCTGGACCGCCTGCTCCGCGGCGACACCCGGGAGTACGTCGAGGCGGCCGCACACGCGTTCCGGGACGACGTCCTGACGATCGGCTTCGCGCGCCGTGTGGCCACCTACAAGCGCCTTGAACTGCTGACTCGCGACCGTGACTTCATCATCTCGCTGCTCTCCAGCGACCGGCCGGTGCAGGTGGTGCTGGCCGGCAAGGCTCACCCTCGCGACGAGGAGGCCAAGCACTCGTTGCAGCGTCTGTTCGGCATGAAATCCGCCCCGGAGGTCGCCGGCCGGGTCATCTACCTGGACGACTACGACCTGGCCACCGGCGCGATGCTCACACAGGGGTGCGACGTGTGGCTCAACGTCCCCCGGCCACCCCTGGAGGCCAGCGGCACGAGCGGCATGAAGGCAGCGGTCAACGGCGGCCTGCAGCTGAGCGTGCTGGACGGCTGGTGGGCCGAGGCCTACGACGGCTCCAACGGCTGGGCCATAGAGGGTGAGATCGCTGAGGACCCGGAGGCCCAGGACCAGCGCCACGCCCGCGCGCTACAGCATCTCCTGCAGGAGCAGGTGGTGCCCACCTTCTACGACCGCGACGAGCGGGGAATGCCCGTCGCCTGGCTGGAGATAGTCCGCGCCTCGCTGATCACCTTGATCCCCCGGTTCAGCGCCGCGCGGATGCTCGAGGATTACGTGCGCGGGCCGTACGCCGGCGCCGCCGTCTAAGCCGCCTACTCCACCTCGGACAGCGACCGCGGCCCGGCGCCCACGTAGCGCGAGGTGGGCCTGACCAGCCGGCCCTCCCGCTTCTGCTCCATGATGTGGGCCGACCAGCCGGCGGTGCGGGCGCACGTGAACATCGGCGTGAACAGCTCCGGCGGGACCTCGGCGAAATCAAGGACAACGGCCGACCAGAACTCCACGTTGGTGGCCAGTACCCGGTCGGGGCGGCGGGCATGCAGCTCGGCCAGCGCGGCGCTCTCCAGTGCCTCGGCCGCCTCCACTCGCTGGGCGCCCAGGTCCTTGGCGGTGTTGCGCAGCACCCGGGCCCGGGGATCCTCGGCCCGGTAGATCCGGTGACCGAAGCCCATCAGCCGCTGGCCGCGATCAAGCGCGTCCTTGACGTATCCCTCCGCGTCACCCGACGCCTCCACCTCGTCGAGCATCCGCAGGACCCGCGATGGAGCGCCGCCGTGCAGGGGCCCCGACAGGGCGCCCACCGCAGCGCTCAACGCGGCGGCCACGTCCGCCCCGGTCGACGCCACCACGCGCGCCGTGAAGGTCGATGCGTTCATCCCGTGCTCGGCGGCGGAGATCCAGTAGGCGTCGATCGCCTGGACGTGCCGGGGGTCCGCCTCGCCGCGCCAGCGCAGCAGGAACCGCTCGGGAATCGACCGGGCCTGATCGATCACCCGCTGGGGCACCGGAGGAAGTCCGATCCCGCGGGCCGACTGGGCCACAAACGACAGCGCCATCACCGAAGCGCGGGCCAGATCGTTTCGGGCCTCGTCATTGCTGATGTCGATCAGCTGCCCGAATCCCCACTGCGGGCCGAGCATCGCCAGCGCCGCCTGGACGTCCACCCGGGGATCGCCCGAATGCACACTCAGCGGGTGCGGCTCGGCCGGCGGCAGCCCGGGCAGCAGCCGGCCGTCCACCAGCAGGCCCCAGACCTGCTCGAACGGCACGCGCCCAACCAGCTCCTCTATGTCCACCCCCCGGTAGCGGAGCGATCCGCCATCCCGGTCGGGCTCGGCGATCTCCGTGGCGAAGGCAACGACGCCCTCGAGCCCGGACTGGACCTCGTCGCTGAAGCTCACGCGCCCGAAGGCTATCGAGCGGAACCCGAGGCCTACCGCCAGAGCGTCAGCATCGCGGCGCTGTACCTGCCCACATACATGTGGTAGGCGCCATTGCTGAAGGGCACCGAGGGAGAGCGGACCTTCCCCTTCCAGTGACCGGTGACGGAGATGTGTTGCCCGCCGTACGTCTCGCCGTCGCTGGAGCCGACGCGCGGGGCACGGAGCGTCCGCACGAACGCGCTCTTGTGCCGGCCGATGTTCAGCGTGGTCCACGACGGCTGAGCTGACTTGTTGATCACCAGCACCCGCATTCCACCGGCGAAGCGAACCGCCCAGATGCTCACCGAGGGATCGGAGGAGTTGGACGTGCTGCCGTTCAGGAGCCTCGCGCCCGGCTGCATCATCTGCGCGAACAGGGACAGCCCGTACATCTCGGGCAGCGCGTGCAGTCCCTTTTTCGAGCTCCAGTGGAACGGGGAGTTCGGCAGGTCGGGCTGGATGTGCCAGTTGATGCTGTTGACGCCCACGTTGACCAGGTTGAGAAGGGCGTCCGGGGCCCACAGGGCGGTGGCAAACGAGTTGGCCACGCCGGTGTTGCCCCCGCAGCTGATCGAGTTGACCTCGGTGAGCCGCAGGGCCTGGTGATGCGAGTGGGCCAGCGATGCCGTGCTCGCCACCGTGTGGGCCAGCCCGGAGGACGCGCCGGCCGCCAGCATCATCTTGATAGTCGGGTACCAGCGCGAGCCCTTCGGCCAACAGCTCGACGAGGGGTAGCGGTGGATGGTGATGTAGTTGGCGTTCAGTGAACCGTCGTCCTGGACGCCCTGGATGTACTGGAGCTTGGAGGAGATCGTCTCCGGCCCGCCTAGCGAGATGCCGTGCACCGCCCTGCGCAGCGCCCGCGCGTACACGAGCCAGTCCCGGTGATATTGCGGATAGGAGTAGCTGAGCGGCCACTTGCCCTGCACGCCGGTGGTGGTGGCGATCCGCTCCTTGGACAGCCACGGCTGGTTCTTGTACAGGTCCGGCTCGTTGCCGATCTGCACGCTCATCAGATCCCCGCCGGGCAGCGCCTTCTTGGCCGCCACGGCGAAGGCGGACTCCATCGTGGGCGAATGCACGGCCAGATTGAGGTCGAGCATCACGCGGATGTTGTGGCCCTTGACCATGTCGACCAGGTTGTCCATCCACGGCGTGCCGATCCGCCAGGTGTTCTTGGGCGGATTCGTCTTGTTCTGCGGATCCCAGTAGACGTGGTCGGCCGACTTGCCGCCCACGCGCAGGATCATCGGGGCGCCGTTCTCGGACCGGAACAGCGAGACCGCCTGCTTGAACACGCCTCCCATGCTCTGGTAGGCGGCCACGGAGTTGTATTCCATGGACAGGCCGAAGAACTCCCTCGGAATCGAGCGGCCGCCGCCGGTCAGGCGGAACGAGACATTGGCGGCGGACGCCGATCCGGCGCCGGCCAGCAGACATGTAGCGCTGACGAGCAGTCCGGCGACGGCTCCTCGCGCACCCCAGAGGCGAGACATCACGATGAGGATAACCCGCAGGTAAACGAAGAGTTCCGCTATAGGCTCCCCGAGGTGTCAGATCTCTTGCGCTCCTCGGCCCTGCACCTGGCGTCACTCGTCCGTGCCGGGGAGCTCAGCGCCGTCGAGCTCGTCGAGGCGAGCCTGCAGCGGATCGCCGAGCTCGAGCCGCAGATCAACGCGTTCACCCACCTGGCCGCCGAAGAGGCGCTGGCCGAGGCCGCCCGCACCGGACCTGGCGACCCCCGGCCGTTCGCCGGCGTGCCGATCGCCATCAAGGACAACCGGCCGGTGAGCGGCATGCCGCTGACCATGTGCAGCGACCTGTGGGGCGATTTCCGCCCCGACCACGATGCTTTTGCGGTCCGCCGCCTGCGCCAGGCCGGGTTCGTGCTGGTGGGCAAGACCGCGCTGCCCGAGAACGGGATCCTCCCCACCACCGAGTCCCGCCGCCACGGCCCCACCCGCAACCCGTGGGACCTGACCCGCACCCCCGGCGGCTCCAGCGGCGGGTCCGGCGCGGCGGTGGCTGCCGGCATGCTGCCGATCGCCCACGGTAACGACGGCGGTGGCTCGACCCGGATCCCGGCTGCCTGCTGCGGCCTGGTCGGCCTCAAGCCGGCGCGTGGCCGCGTCTCGGTGGGGCCGGACAGCGGCCAGAGCTTCCTGGTCGGCGATGGCGTGCTCACCCGCACGGTGGCCGACACCGCGGCGGTCCTGGACGTCCTGGCCGGCTATGAGCCGGGGGACGCGACGTGGGCTCCTCCTCCGGCGAGCGGGTTCGCCGCAGCCGCCCGCTTGCCGGCTGGGCGGCTGCGGATCGGCGTCGCCCTGAGTCCGGCTCTGGACGCGGTGGAGCTCGACCCTGCCTGCCTATCCGCGGCTCAGAACGCCGCCGCTCTGCTCGAGTCACTCGGGCACGAGGTGGAGCCGGTCGATCCGCCGTGGACCGGCCGCGATCTGCTTCCGGACTTCACCCGGGCGTTCGGGCCGGGGATCGGGATGACCGTGGAGATCGGCGCCCGGCTGGCGGGCCGGGCGCCGATGGAGTCCGACCTCGAGCCATTGACCTGGCTGATGTATGAGCACGCTCGCAGCCAGGACACGCTGACCTATCTGACCGCTCAGGGCCGGCTCGAGCGGGTGGCCCGCGAGATCGTCACCGCGCTGGCTCCGTACGACATCGTGGTCACGCCCGCCCTGGCCCGGCGGCCGCTGCTGATCGGCGAGGTGCACGGCCGGGGAACGGACCCGTGGGATCACTACCGGCGCTCGGGCGCCTTCACCCCCTACACCGCGATCGTCAACGTCACCGGCCAGCCGGCCATCTCGCTCCCGCTCTACCACGGTGAGGACGGTCTACCGACCGGGGTGCAGCTGATCGGCCGCCCGGCGCGTGAGGACATGCTTCTGGCGGTGGCCTCGCAGCTGGAGGAGGCGCTTGCGTGGTCAGAGCGCCGCCCGCCGCTCTAGGACACGCCCAGCACCGCTCCCATACTCTTCGGCTCAACGCCGAGCCACTGCGCGTCCCGGGTGCCGTGCTCGGCCACCATCGGGATCTCCAGCAGCTCCACCTCATCCCAGGTGGCAAACGCCGTGGGGCCGGCCAGCAGCTCGAGCGTTTTCAGCGTTCGCCGTACGGCCCGCAGCGGAACCGGGAGAACCGGGCGGTGCCGGTGCTGAGCCTCGAGCGCGAGCTCCACCAGCTCGCGTTGGGTGAGGGTCTCCGGACCGGCGAGCTCCAATCTCCGCCCCACCGATTCCTCGGCGCGCGCGCCTCCGGGCAGCGTCGCCACCACGCAGTCGGCCACGTCCTCGGCCCAGATCGGCTGGAACGGGGTGCGCCCGGGTCCGGGTATGGCCATCACGGGAAGCAGTGACATCCGCCCCAGCAGCCGGAGGTACGGATCACCCGGGGCGTAGACGACGGAGGGGGCGAACACGGTGGCGGCCAGCGAGGACTCCATCACGGCTCGTTCGGCGATCGCTTTGGCGCGCATGAACCGGGCGTGGCTTCGCGTCGAGGCCGAAAGCGTGGAGAAGAACAGGAAGCGTTTGACCCCGGCCCGCTCCGCCGCCCGCACCAGGCGCCAGGTGGCCACGCCGTCCAGCTCCTCGATCGACCCACCCGGCTGGTCGCGGATCACGGAGGCCAGGTGAATCACGGTGTCGACGCCGCGGAGGGCGTGGCGGAACGACAGGTGGTCCTCCAGCCGGCCCAGGGCGATCTGAACGCGCACCCGCTGGGCCCCCAGCCGCCGTGGATCCCGCACCAGACAGCGCACGGGCATGCCGGCATCGGTCAGGCGCCGGAGCAGGGGCGAGCCGATCGTCCCGGTGGCGCCGGTCAGCAGCAGCACAGGTCCCGGAGGGTACTTCTTACGTAGAATGGCCCGCTCGTCCCGCACTCGACACAGGAAGACTGAACAAGACATGGCCTACGTCATCGCCGAGCCCTGCATCGGCACGAAAGACAACTCGTGCGTGGAGGTTTGCCCGGTCGACTGCATCCACCCGACACCGGACGAGCCCGACTACGAGAAGGTCGAGATGCTCTACATCGATCCGGAGGAGTGCATCGACTGCGATGCCTGCGTGGAGGCCTGCCCGGTCGATGCTTGCTTCGCCGAGGACCAGCTCCCCGACGAGTGGCAGAAGTTCACGCAGATCAACGCGGACTACTACGGCAAGAGCTGACGCTGGGCCAGCGGTAACGCTAGGCCATCGGCAGCGACATCCCGACCGGCTGGGGTGCGGCCGGCTCGGCCACCATCGGCAGGTCGATGCCCCCCAGGGCAATCAGGCCGCGGGCGGCCTGCCGGAGCGCCTGAGCCGCCGGGTCGTCGGGGTTGCTGAACACGACCGGTAGCCCCGAGTCCGACTGCTCGCGCAGGGCCATCGTCAGCGGGATCTTGCCCAGCAGCGGCACCTCGAGCTCCTCGGCCAGCAGCGCGCCGCCGCCCTCGCCGAAGATCGGATAGCGCTCGCCGGTGGGGGTGACGAAGCCGGACATGTTCTCGATCACCCCGGCCACCTCCAGCTTCAGCTTGGTGGCCATCTCCGCCGAGCGCCGGGCCACCTTCTGGGCCACGGCCTGCGGTGTCGTGACGATCACGAACTGCGCGTGAGGGAGCAGCTGGGCCAGGGTCATGGACACGTCACCGGTCCCCGGGGGGAGATCGATCAGCAGGTAGTCCAGCTGACCCCAGTCGACGTCCTCCAGGAACTGCTGGAGGGCCTTGTGGAGCATCGGGCCGCGCCACACGACGGCGGCGTCCTGCTCGACGAAGAAGCCGATCGACATGACCTTGATCCCATCCTGAGCGCTCAGTGGGATCAGCTTGCGCTCGGCGCTCACCTTGGGCCGCTCGGCACCCAGGCCGAGCATCCGGGGCTGCGAGTAGCCCCACACATCGGCATCCAGGATGCCGACCGTCTTGCCCTCGGCGGTCAGTGCGGCAGCCAGGTTGGCGGTGACGCTGGACTTGCCCACGCCGCCCTTGCCCGAACCAACGCAGATCACGTTGCTCACCTGGGCCAGCGCGCCCTCGGGCAGAGTTCCGCGTCCCAGCTTGCGGCCCAGGTTCTGCTTCTCCTGGTCGGAGAGCACGTCGAAGCTGATGTTGACGCCGGTGACGCCCTCGAGTCCGCCCACCGCCCCGTTCACGCCCGTCTGGAAGTGGCTGCGGATCGGGCAGCCAGGGGTCGTCAGGGAGACCATCACGTCGACCACGCCGTTGGCGTGGACCTCGATCGATCTCACCATCCCCAGCTCGACGATGTCTTTGCGGAGCTCCGGGTCGATCACGGAGCGCAGGGAGTCAAGTACTTGGTCTCGGGTCGGCATACGTCTCATTCTGACAGACCCGTTTCAGGTACCTTTCCGCCCTGATGTCTGTCCAGACACCAGTGGGGGCACCGGTTCAGGTCACCGCGGTCCGGGGAGCCGCGGACCGGCGCGAGTTCGTCAACCTCCCGTTCCGCCTGCACAAGGGCACGCCCTGGATCCCGCCGCTCAAGCTCGAGCGGTACGCCTGGCTGAGCCGGCAGCTCAATCCGTTCTTCAAGCATGGTGAGGGCGAGCTGTTCCTCGCCCGACGTGACGGGCGGGTGGTCGGCCGGATCAGCGCTCAGATCGATCACCACTTCAACGAATTCCACTCCAACCGGTGGGGCCTGTTCGGGTTCCTGGAATTCGAGGACGACCAGGAGATCCTGGACGAGCTCCTGGCCGCTGCGGAGGCATGGCTGCGCGAACGCGGCCGTGACCGCATGGTCGGGCCGATGGACTTCGTCATGAACGACGAATGCGGAGTGCTGATCGAGGGCCACGAGCTGGAGCCGATGATCCGCCAGCCCTGGCATCCGGCCTACTACCAGGGACGGGTCGAGGCGGCCGGCCTCGAGAAGGCCATGGACGTGTTCCACTGGTATCTGAACATCACCGATCGCGACACACGGATGAATCCCATCCTGGAGAAGCTGGCCGAGCGCTGCCGCGACAAGTACGGGATCACGATCCGCAAGATGTCCTGGCTGCACCTCCGCAAGGAGATGGACGAGTTCGCCAAGGTCTACAACGCCGCCTGGTCAAAGAACTGGGGCTTCGTGCCCTACGCCAAGGAGGACCTGGACGATCTGGGCCTGACCTACCGCCTGATCTACGACAAGCACTGGTTCATGGTGGCCGAGCAGGACGGGCAGACGGTGGCGATGGCGATCACGATCCCCGACATCCACCAGGTCTACAAGAAGATGAACGGCCGCCTGCTGCCGCTGGGCTGGTGGTACTACCTGAACCGCAAGAAGTACATGGACCGCTGCCGGATCGGCTTCCTGGGGGTGCTGCCGGAATACCAGCACACCGGCGTGGCCGCCGCTCTGTACATCGAGCACTTCGACATGGCCGCGATCACGCCCGTCTCGCAGGGTGAGGCGGGCTGGATCCTGGAGACCAACTCCTCGATGAATCGCGGCCTGGAGGCGATGGGCGGCCGGATCACCAAGCGCTGCCGCATCTACGAGCGGCGCTTCGAGCCCGACGCCGAGCCGGCCGCTCCGCCTGAATTAAGGACCGACGGGGCGCCACTTGCGTGACGCCCCGGCGGTTGAGGGAGGAGAGGGTGCTACGTCCGCCGGCGAGGTTATGAGGCCGGCGAACCTCTCCCGCCGGGCGCTCTCCTCGAGGCGCGGGCGGGGTAAGTCGGTTCCAACTCGAGTCTAGGCGACCAGCCCGCGGGCGTCGGTGGCCAGCTTCTCGACCCGGGTGGAGACCAGGCTCGACTGCCGCTCGAAATCGCGACGGACCTGGCTCACCTCGCGCTCCAGGCGACGCCGGTTCTGCTTCACCGTGCGCTCGACGCGATTGCGCCGCTGGCGCAGCTCGCGCTCGAACTTGGTGCGCTGACGGCGCACCTGGCGCTCGAAGCGGTTGCGGGCGGTCGCGCCCCGGCGCTCGAAGCGCTTGATCTCGCGCTCGATGCCGGCTCGGGTGCGGTACTTGCCGGCCAGATCCTTCACCGTGCTCGCGACCTCGCCGCTGACGATCAGGCTGGCGCCGACCGGCACCAGCACAGCGCGCTCGGCGATTTCCGTGACGGTGCGCGGCTGGGTGGACGTCGTCGACGTCCGCCGCGAGCTCGCCGTCGACCGGCGGGCCGCCGTGCTCCGGCTCGAGGTGGTCTTGCGCGCGGAAGTCGTCTTGCGCGCGGAGGTCGTCTTGCGCGCGGAGGTCGTGCTCCGCTTGCGGGCCGTACCCGCGGTGGTCTTGCGTGCGGGGGTACCGCCGCTCTTCTGGGCCTGGTTGGTGCCGCCGGTAGCGGCGGTCTGGCCCGTGGTGCTGTTGCTTGTAGTAGCCATATTGGATTACTCCACTCCCGTAGGAATTCACATTAGCAGTCCGGGGCGGTGCCCCTGCCAGGCATCGAAACGCCCGAACACATGTTTGTAAACCGCCGCCGGGAGGTTGTTACACCCCTGTCGCTTTCTTGTGAAATTTGGCACCGAAAGGGGTGGATGTGGCGTGGTTGTGAGCTCTATGGGGCGTGAAACCTGGTCCAGCGAGCAAACCGGACGTGGCCGGCGCGAATTGCTCGCCCGACCATGAAAAACCTGGTGGGGCGAGCAAACCGGCGCTGATCGGGACGGTTTGCTCGCTGGAACATGATTTCGGGCAGGGGAGGGCGGCAATCGAGCGGCTGGCGGCCCTCCAGCACAGGTGCGCTCACCGTGGGCAACTCCTGGCGGCGGGCCTCGGTCGCGGCGCTATCGATCGACGCGCCGCTACCTGCTCCTTCATCGCGCCGTTTACCTGATCGATCCGGCCAGAGCGGACGAGTGGACGCCCGCCGCCGCCGCCGTTCTCCACTTCGCGGGTGACGCGATCGTGAGTGGCTGCGTGGCGGGCGCCCTATGGCAACTGCTCGACGAGGCCCCACCGCAGCCCGAGCTGACCCTTGTCGGCCGCAGTGGGCATCCGTTGCCCGGCGTGAAGCTCCGTCGCGTCCCCGCCATCGACCCGCGTGACGTGGCCTGGCGCCAGGGCATGCCAGTGACCTCCGCAGCCAGAACGATCGTCGATCTGGCGGGAGCCCTGACCATCAGAGAGCTGGAGAGCGCGATCGCCACGGCCCTGAGGCTGCGGCTGACCACGATCCCGAAGATCCAAGACGCAATGGACCGCTCCCCTCGTTGCCGGGGTGTTGCCACCCTGCGCCACCTCATCGAGAACGGCGGCTTCGCCCGCACCCGCTCTGGCTACGAACGCCGGCTGCTCGACCTGATCGCCGCGTCTGGGCTTCCGCGCCCCCGCACCAACCACCGGGTCGCCGGTCACGAGGTCGACATGGTCTGGCCCGATCGAAAGCTCGTCCTGGAGTTCGACGGGTTCAAGTTCCACTCCGACCGGCGGGCGTTCGAGCGCGACCGCCGCCGCGACCAGGATCTCGTCGCCCAGGGTTACCGAGTGATCAGGGTCACCGCTCGGCAGGTCGAGGATGAACCACTCGCAGTCATCGCCAGGCTGGCAGCCGCCCTGGCGGTTTGAGCAAACGCCTCAGGCGGCGGCACGGGCGCCGGCGGTACGCTCCAGCCAGTCATCCGGCTTCTCGATCTCCGCCAGTGAGGGCAGCGCCTCTGGGCTCGAGAACACGTACCTGAGGGCTCCCTCGCCCCCGGACCCCACGACGGCGTCGCAGAACTGCTTGCCCCGCTCGTACTGGCGGAGCTTCAGTTCGAGCCCGAGCAGCCGGCCAACCAGGCGGGACAGCGTCGACTGGGTGCGCCGCCGGGCGTTCAGCGCTTGCCGCAGGCGGGGCAGGGACGGGATCAGGTCGGGAGCCACGGCATCCATTACGTGCTCGGCGTGGCCCTCGATGACCGCCATCACCGCCTGCACTCGATCGATCATCTCCCGCTCGGACTGGTTCATCACCACCCCGAAGATGTCGCCGCTCAGCAGCGCTCCGCCCATCCGGCGGAGCTCCTGGCGGCTGGGCAGGCTGCGCTTCCGGCTGGTGTCCAGCCGCAGCTCGGCGCTGCGCAGCAACTCGTGTACCAGGCCGGACAGGTGACCGTGGAGCCAGGGCACGCCGCCGAACTGGACGGCGTGGGTCACCTCGTGCAGAGCGACCCAGGTCATGAACTCGCGCTCGTCGGCCTCGAAGCTGGACAGCGCCTGGCCGAGGTTGGGCAGCACGAACAGCAACCGGGGCGGGTGGTCATCGGCCGCCTCGTCCAGCAGCACCAGCTCGTACTGCCCGAGCACGCGCTGGCCCAGATAGCCGACGACGAGGCCGATCTCCAGGCTGAGGACCGCGCCCGCCGCGATCTGCATGGCCGGGGCGGCACGACCCAGGCCCTTGCCGGCCCGCTCCATCACCGGGTCAAGCAGCGCCCGGGTGGAGCGGATGTTGCTGGCCACCCATTCGCGCCGGCTCACCCCCTCGGGGGCCGGCAGCGGGCTGACGGGCGTCAGCCCCGTATACGCGACGACCCGGCGCTCTGACTCGGCCTTCAGCTCGAACAGGTCCACCTCCGGGTCGGGGGCATCCCCGGTGCCCGCCACGTAGGCGGCGACCTTCTCGGCGATGATCCAGTCAATCATCCGAGATCCGGCACGCGCTCGAGCTCCAGCAGCGTTTCCGGGCTGCGGGCGGCCACCACCGGCGAGCGGGGCTCGGTGTCCAGCGGCGCCGACAGGGGCCCGGAGCACCTGGGGAAGCTGACCACTCCGCCGGCCTCTCGCACGATCAGCTGCCCGGCCGCGGCGTCCACCGCCCGGCAGTTGTGCAGCGACACCAGGCCGTCCAATCGGCTGGCCGCCACCTGGCACAGGGCGGGGGCGATCGCGCCGAGCGCGCGCAGGCGGTAGGCCACCACCCCGAGTTCGTCGATCGAAGCCTTCACCCATCGCGGATCGGCCGACTCGATGCCGAGCACCTCCAGGCGGCCGTCGCGACCCCGGCGCTCCTGAAGCTCAGGGTCGAGCTGCTCGCCGTTCAGCCACGCGCCCTCGCCGCGGCGTGCCCACCACTCCTCGTGAGGGCCGAAGTCGAACACGTAGCCGAACTCCACGTCGGCCATCGTGTTGCCGCTCGCCACCGCGATCGACACGGCGTGGTGGGGGAGACCGCGCTTGGCGTTCAGCGAGCCGTCGATCGGGTCGATGATCACCAGCACCGATGCGTCTCCGAAGTCCATCTCCCCCCGCTCCTCGGAGATCGCACGGAACTGGTGACCAGCGGCGTGAAGCCGGTCCAGCTCCGCGAACACGATCGCCTCGGCCGTCTCGTCGATGACCAGCGTCCGGTCTCCACCGCTCCCGCGTGAGCCGGTTTCCCGGGCGCGTTCAGCGATTCCGCTTGTCGCCGCCAGCATCTCCGCCAGTCGCCGGCTGGCTCGGCGGCAGGCGCCCAGCCAGTCGGCCTCGATCGCGGAAGAAACGGTGTGCATCTCGGACCTAGAGTACGTCGCAAGGGCACGGTGCGTGACTGGCGGACCGCCGCCGCCGGGCGCGTGCCGTGGTATTGCGGCGTGCTCTTAAGCTGTCAGACGTGATCGGAGCCGACGTAGCCGCTGTCGCCGATTGGAGGGGGCTGGTCGCTCACACCGGCAGTCCGCTGATTCTCCGAGGCCCGGCTGGCAGCGGCAAGACGGAGTTTCTGATCGCCCGCTTCCGGTGGCTGGTGGAACAGGGTGTGATCCCTGACCGGATCGTGTGGGTTGCCCCCACCGAGGCCCGGGCCGACGCCGCCCGGATTCGACTGGAGGCGGAGCTGCGCGAGGGCTACAGCGAGCTCGTGGTCGGTACCCCGGCGCAGCTCGCGGCTGTGATCCTGAGGCGGGCCGGCACCCGGCCCGAGCTGCTCGACGCCACCCTCACACCGGGCGACCGGCTCGCGATGCTCGCGGAACGGATCGATGAACTGCCGCTGCAGCACCATGATTTCGGGGGGAACGCCGGGGCCCTGCTCGGCCGCTTCATCCGCCGGATCGACCGCCTCAAGTCAGAACTGATCGAGGTGGAGGCATTCGCCGAGTGGGCCGCCGCGGCGGACGATCCCGCCGAGCGCGAGTTCGCCGAGGTGTTCCGCTCTCATCAGCAGATGCTGGCAGACAGTGGCGCCTGCGACGAGGGCGATCTGGTGGGCCTGGCGCTGCGCCTGATCTCCGAGCGACCGGCCAGCCGGCAGCCATTCGAGCACGTACTGGTGGACGATGCCCAGGAGCTCGATCTGGCTCCGGCCCGCCTGGCCGCGCAGCTCGGGGGCACGAACCTGACCGTGGCCGGCGATCCGCTGGCTGCCCTGCGCCGCTTCCGCGGCGCCGGAGCCGCCCGCCTGGATGGCTTCCGGCGGGCCGATGCCCGCGTGGTCCAGCTGGTCGACTCTCGGCGCTGCCCACCCACGATCATGCGTGCCGCCTGGGCGCTTGGGCTCGACAGTCCCGGAGCCCATGCGGACGTGCCGCCGGCCCCCGAGCCGGACCACGGCCGGGTGGAGTTCTGGCGGTGCGCCAACGAGCGGGCCCAGGCGCAGGCCGTGGCGGCGGACATCGAGCGGCTGATCACCCGGGAGGGCCTGGCCCCGGGCCGCGTGGCCGTGCTGGTGCCGGAGGTCGCGATCGAGGGCCAGGCGGTGTCGGTGGCCCTCGAAGAGCGAGCGGTGCCCCACCGCCTGGTCGGCGAGGCGGCGTTCTTCCAGCGTGCTGAGATCCGCGACCTGCTGGCGTGGCTGCGGCTGCTGGCCGACCCGGGCGATGCTCCGGCTGTGGTCCGGGCCCTGGCCCGCCCGCCGATCGGGCTGCGGTCGATCGACATCGCCCGGTGCACGCAGATCGCCCGCCGGCGCAAGCTCGACATGGTGGCCGCCCTGGCCGCCGCCACGGAGTCTCCGCAGGTGCCGCCCGAGGCCCGCGAGCGGATCCGGGTATTCCTCAAGCTCTACCGGGCCGGAGCCGCTCAGGTGGACACGGTCCGCCCCGACCTGTACGTCCACCGCCTGATCGAGCGCATCGGGCTCCGGCGCCAGCAGCTGTTCGCCGCTCAGGCCGACGTGGTGGAGCGGCTGCGGGCGCTGGCGCGCTTCGGGGAGCTGGCCGCAGCGTTCGTGGCGCGGGCGCCGCAGGCCACCCCACGGGAGTTCGCCCGGTCGATCGCCGCGGTGGCCGACTTCGGTCTGCGCGAGCACGAGGAGCCCGACCTCGCGGATCCCAGCCATGTGCAGGTTCTCGGTCTCGATGCTTCGGGCGGGCTCGAGGTCGACCACGTATTCGTGCTCGGTCTCCGTGCCGGGCTGGCCGCCCAGTCCGGCGAGGCGATTCCCGATGCGCTGCTCCAGGAGCCGCTGCCTCCGGACGGCGAATCCACGCGGGCGGCGATGCTGCGCCAGAGGCTGTACGGCGCAGTCAGCCGGGCGCGAAGGCGGGCGGTGCTCAGCTACTCAGCGGCCGCCGACCGCGGACCGGCCATCGCGCCGGCGGAGCCGGTGGAGGCGGCCCGGCGCATATTGGCCGCCGTGTGGGAGGACCGTGACGAGGAGTTGTTCGGGCCGGCCGAGACCCTCCAATCCACCTATCGCCTGCTGCGCGACGAGCTGCTGGAGGGCACGATGCGCGCCGGCGGG
Organism: uncultured Solirubrobacterales bacterium; assembly: GCA_963718545.1. GTDB lineage: Bacteria > Actinomycetota > Thermoleophilia > Solirubrobacterales > Solirubrobacteraceae > Palsa-465. Next base: position 234,797 of record CAVQZO010000003.1, read on the forward strand.
CGCCTCGGCGAGCTGCGCTTCGACACCGATCTCGACGTCTCCCACGCGGTCGTCCGTTACCTGGAGCTGCTCAAGCTGGCGGCGTTGCTCGCCCGGCCGGAGGGCCAGGGGGTGGCCGAGGCCCTCCGGGACGTGAACGTGCGCATCAGCCAGGCCGTCACCGCCGAGCAACGGGAGATCTTCACCTCCTCGCCGCTCGACGACTACCTGCTGGATGCCGAGCGAGACGTCCGCCGCCGGGCCCAGGTGATGGCCGCCCGTGACGAGCCCTCGCTGGAGCGCTTCTTGCCCCTGCGGGGCGACGGTGTGGTCCTCTCGGCCTCGGACATCGACACCTACCGGACGTGCCCGCTGCGCTACAAGTTCGCCCGGGTGTTCCGGATCCCCCAGGAGCCGACGCTGCACCAGCGGTTCGGAATCCTCATCCACCAGGTGCTCGAGCGCTACCACGCCGCCGCCGATCCGGGCGCGCCGCCGGCCCCCCTGGCCGAGCTGCTCGGATTGCTGGAGGCCGGCTGGCGACGCGGAGGGTTCGGGGATTCCGAGGAGGAGCGCCAGCTGCGCGGCAAGGCTGCGGCGGCACTGGCCCGCTATCACGAGCGAGCCGGCTCCGAGGAGTCCCAGCCCGTGTGGTTCGAGCGCTCGTTCACCTTCCGGCTGGGCCCGCACCTACTCCGCGGCCGGGTCGACCGCGTCGATCGCCTGCCCAGCGGTGAGTACGAGTTGATCGACTACAAGACCGGCCGGCCCAAGACCGCTGAGCAGCTGGCCGAGGACGTGCAGCTGTCGCTCTATGCCATCGGTGCCCGCGAGGCCTGGAGTCTCGAGGCCTCCCGCGGGGCCTACTACTACCTGCTGGACGACCAGAAGGTGGCCGTCCCGGGGGACGAGGAGCGGGCCGAATGGATCCGCTCGGTGGCCGGCGAGGTGGCCGCCGGCATCAAGGCCCAGGAGTTCGAGCCCACGCCGTCGATCCAGGCGTGCTCGATGTGCGACTACCGCCTGGTCTGTCCGGCCGCTGAGCGCTGACTCACCCGGGGTTGCCGGCACTGTGCAGCCGGCAGCACCGCAGACCGAGCTAGCTCGGGGGCGCAGCCGGCGGGTCGCCACCGCGCTGGCGCAGGAACCGCTGCAGGTCCCGGGCGATCGAGTCGCCAGACGGGAGCTCGGTCACCTCGGTCTCCTCGTCGATCACGGCCTGCTCCAGGCGCTCGACGAACGCCTGCACGTCGGGATCGCTCTGCACGGCCGCGTTGACCTGGCGTTCGTAGTCGGCGGAGGCCGTCTCCAGATCGAGCGCGTCCACCGCCACGCCGACCAGGCCCTCCAGCTTGCGCACCAGGGCCAGGGCGGCCTTGGGGTTCGGAGTGGCCGCGATGTAGTGCGGAACGGCCGCCCACAGACTGGCCGACGGAAGGCCGGCCGCCTGGCAGGCTCCGTGCAGGATTCCGACGATGCCAGTTGGCCCTTCGTAGGTCGACTGGGTCAGGCCCAGTCGCTGGACCAGAACGGGATCGGAGGCCAGGCCGGTCACCGCGATCGGGCGGGTGTGAGGGACGTCGGCCAGGAGCGCCCCCAGCGTGACCACCATCTGTACGCCGATCGCCTCGGCCAGCTCCACGATCAGCGTGGTGAAGTGGCGCCAGCGGAACGAGGGCTCGCTGCCGCCGAGCAGGATCAGGTCCCGCGGAGCCCGGGGGATTCGCGCCTCGTAGAGCTCCACTACAGGCCACTCAATCGCTCGGGTCTGGCCGTCCTCCATGGTGATCCGGGGACGCGTGGCCTGGAAGTCGTAGAACTCCTCGGGATCGATCGTGGCGAAGCGCTGAGCCCCCAGCGACTCCCCCACGAACGTGAGCGCTGAGGAGGCGGCGTCGGCGGCGTCGTTCCAGCCCCTGAACGCGCATATGAGGGCCGGGGCCCGGAGTCCGTCGGGGCGATAGCTCCACTCGAGGGAGTTCACCTAAAACGCCCCTGGATACGGTGACCGCATCCGATCCACCGTACATCATGGGCTGGTGACGCCCGACCAGACGATCGCCACCCTGCGCGCCGGAGACCAGGTCCGCGGCGTGTTCGCCTGCGTGCGCAAAGACCGCCTGAGCACACGGTCGGGCTCGCCGTATCTGGCTCTCGAACTGCGCGACCGGACGGGCAGCGTTCCCGCGCGGGCGTTCCGCGACGCCGACCGCCTGTCCGGAGGTTTCGAGCGCGGCGATCTGGTCCGCGTGGCCGGTCAGGTGGAGCGCTTCCGGGACGAGCTGGTGGTGGAGGTCTCGGAGGTGGTCCGGGCCGACGGCGCCGATCCGGCCGACTTCCTGCCCAGCGTGCGTCGAGACCTGGACGAGCTGGACGGGTTCCTGGAACATCTGGCCCGCGAGGTATACGACCCGGCCTACCGGCGCCTGCTCGACGGGCTGCTCGCCGACCCGAAGCTGCGCGAGGAGCTGCGGCGAGCGCCCTGCACTCGCGGTGGCCATCACGCCTACCTGGGGGGATTGCTCGAGCACACCGTGGCGGTGGCCACCCTGGCTCGGGAGCTGTGTGACCTGCATCGCCGCCTGAACAGCGATCTGCTGCTGAGCGCTGCGATCGTCCACGACCTCGGCCGGATGCGAGAGTTCCAGCTGGGGGCGGACATAGAGCTGACCGAGGAGGGGCGCCTGCTCGGGCACATCACGCTCGGCCTCCAGATGCTGGGAGAGCCCATGGCTCAGGCCGGTCTGGACGAGGAGCGGCGGCTGGCGCTCAGCCACTGCGTGCTGGTGCACCACGGCGCGGCCAGCGCCCCGGGTGGGCGGTTCGGCTCGCCCGAGGCGGTGGCGCTCTACCGGCTCAACGGTGTGGACGGTGCCGTGGCCGATGCGTGGATGTGACCTGCGGACGGGCCAGCTTCGGGGAGACGTGAGTTACGGGGCTCGTGACCACGCTGCCCCGCGTCAACATGAACGCCGCCAGGCCCGTGCCGGTCACGGATAGGGCGATCACCAGCACGGCCAGAAGCTTGGCCAGCGACGGCCGGCGGGCCCGCGTGAATGTGACAAACGCCTGCGCTGCCATGGCCCCTCGTTGTCCCCCGGGGTGAAACGACCTTCAGAGCATAGGCCCTGGTGATGTGTGGATGGAAATGCCTCTATAGGGGCGTTTCCATCCACAGGTCATTACGATCCCTCGCCCGATGAGCCTCGACAGCCCGATGAGCGCCGAACCGAGCCGCCGTCTGGCGATCGTCACCTGCATGGACTGCCGCATCGACCTGCAGGCGGCGCTGGACATCAAGGTGGGGGAGGCGCACGTTCTGCGCAACGCGGGCGGCGTGATCACGGAGGACGTGATCCGCTCGCTGGCCATCTCCCAGCGCAAGCTGGGCACCCGCGAGGTGCTGATCGTCCATCACACCCGGTGCGGCATGCAGACGATCACCGAGGACGGCTTCCGGGCCGAGTTGCAGCAGGAGACGGGCGTCGCCCCGACGTTCGCCGTGGAGGCGTTCGCCGATCTCGACGAGGACGTCCGCCAGTCGATTCGCCGCGTGCGCCGCTCGGACTTCATCCCCCACCGCGGGAGGGTCCGAGGCTACGTCCTGGATGTGGACACTCAGGAGCTGCGCGAGGTGGAGCTGCCCGAAGACGCCGACGAGTAGCCGGCAGCCTCCAGGATCAGGTCGGCCAGGCGAGCGGGATGCTCGGCCGGCAGCACGTGGTGGCCACCACGGATCTCCACCAGGTCCGCTCCCGGGATCTGGCGGCTGAGCTGGCGGCTTGCCTCCAGCGGAACCACGGTGTCGGCCGTTCCCACCACGACCGTGGTGGGCGCCGTGATCTCGCCCAGGCGCTCCTCCAAGCGCGGGAGATCGTCCAGCAACGCACGCTGTTCCACCACAAACGACGTCCAGGCAGCGGGCCGGCGCAGGCGCCGGCTGGCCGAGCGCAGATAGTCATCCGGAAGCGCAAACGTCCGCTCGAGTCGCCGGCGCAGCCGCCCCGAGGCCAGCGCCACGCCGGCCCCCGCCAGGACCCCGGCGCTGGCTGCGTAGCCGACCATCGGCAGGGCCAGGAGCCGGTCCACGGGCTGCAGCGCCGCCGTGTTGGCGGCCGGTGAGACAAGGACGAGTGCGGCCACCCGCTCAGGCTGCTCCGCCGCCACCCAGGCGGCCACCGCCGCTCCGAAGCTGAGCCCGACCACCACCGCGCGCGCGGCGCCGGCGTTGTCGAGGGCGGCGATCGCGGCCCGTCCGCTGCGCTCGAGTCCCCCCGGCGCCGAGCGACCGTCCCACCCGGGACGATCGATCGCGATCGTCTCCAGCCGCTCCCCCAGGGCGTCCTGGACCAGCGTCCAGTCCCGAGCGCTTCCGGGCTGGCCGTGCAGCAGCAGCACCGGCAGCTTTGTCCCGGTTCGGGGAGACATCTGGGACGCACTCACGGGCGCCCCTCCGTGCCCGCTCGCCTCGTCACGGGGCGGCATACTAGTTGGCGTGCCTTCAGCGCTCCCTTCCGACGCGCTAGCGCCGCTCCGAGCAGATCCGAAGGCCTCGGCTGTGTTGCTGGACATCGACGGCACGCTCTCGCCGATCGTGGAGATTGCGTCCGATGCCCGGGTGCCCGAGGCGACCCGGCAGGTGCTGGTCGCGGTGGCTCGGCGCTACGGCCTGGTCGCCTGCGTCACTGGGCGTCGGGCCGCCGACGCCCGCGCGATGGTGTCGATTGGCAGCATCACCTACATCGGCTCCCACGGCGCCGAGCTCCTCAAATCGGGCTGGACCGAATCGGTGCTCGATCCCACGGTGCGCGAATGGGCCGACCGGATCACCGAGTTCCGCCGCCAGGCCGACACATCCGAGCTACGTCGCAGCCGGGTCCGGATCGAGGATAAGGGACCGATCGTCGCGTTTCACTGGCGCGGCGCCCCCGACGAGGAGACGGCCCGAGCCGCGGTCGATGCCCTCGCTTCTCAGGCGGAGGCCGCCGGGCTCGAGGTCCACTGGGGACGCAAGGTCATGGAGGCCCGTCCTCCCGTGCGGATCGACAAGGGCGCCGGTGTGGCCAATCTGCTGAAGGACGCCGAGGTCAAGAGTGCGGTGTTCGTGGGCGATGACGTGACCGATCTGGATGCGTTCGCAGCGATCCGCCGGCTGCAGGAACAGGGTGCACTCGAGCACGCGGTCTGCGTGGGAGTGAGCTCGGAGGACGGCCCGGCCGACGTCGTCAGCCAGGCCGATCTCGTCGTGGACGGGACGGACGGCGTGCGCGAGCTGCTGGGCATACTGGCGGCGGACTAGGCCCCGCGCCCCCAAGCCTCCCGATGCGCTTCTCCGAGTTCCTTCGCACCACGGTCCTGATCTGCGCCGCCGCCGCCACGCTGCTCGGGGTGGTCGCGGTGGCCGGCGCCAACGGAACCGGCAACAGCCTGGTGATCCCGGTCTCAGCCGGGTGGTGGGTGGCGGCGGCGCTGATCGGCCAGTGGTTGGGCCGGCGGGCCGCGACCAACCCGCCGATCGCCAACCTGCTGGCCAACGCCAGCACCCAGGCCAGCCTGCCGGACATCCATCCGGGCCGGATCGTGCTCAACCGCCTGTGGCCGCTGCTGGTGTGCACGATCGGCGCCGGGGCGCTGGCCGTCGTCCTGCCCCAGGTCCCGGCCATCGCTGCCGGGTTCGCGATCATCTGGTCGATGGCCTGGCGCCGTCAGGCGTCAGCTGTCACCGCCATCGAGGAACGCGACGGCGCTCGCTACTACGTGCAGCGCACCTCACCGCTGGCGGCGATCAAGCTGGTCCGCACGCCGGGCTTCCGCTCCAATCTGATGGAGATGAACGGCGCCAGCCGGCCGCCGGTCCACCGCGGTGCCTGATGGCCCCGCCGGTGGATGTCCTGCTCGTCTGCGTCGACGGCACCGGCGGCTGGAGTGAGGCCAATCGTGAGCTCGAGGCCGGGCTGCGCCGGGCGGGGGCGTCTGTGGAGGTTGTGCGGACCGGTCCCGTGCCCAGTGTGCGCACGTTCGCGCTGACCGACCTCACCCAGGCCCACCTGGCCCGCCGGGCCGCCCGGCACGGCATCGTCCAGCACCAGCCGCGGGCGATCATCTACTGCTCCATCACGGCGGCGCTCCTGTGGCCGAAGCCGGGAGCGATCTTCCTGGATGCCACGGCCCACGAGAACCGGCCGGGGCGCCACGGGATCTGGCAGCGGCCGGTGGAGATCCGGAGGCTGGCCCAGGCGCCGCTGCTGCTGCCGTGGAGCGAGCGGTCACTGGCCCACGGCCCCGCGGCGCACGCGCCCGCCGTCACGCTGCCCCCGCCGATCGAGCTGCCCGAGCGCGTGCCGGTCGCCTCGGATCGCGACCTGGCGGCGCTCACCTACGCCGGGGATCCGGTGAAGCGGCGCCTGGAGCACGTGCTGGACGCCTGGCGCGTCGCCCGGCGTCCCGGCGAGACGCTGACCGTGTGCGGGCTGGACGGCTTCGATCCTCCGGACGGCGTGCGCAACGCGGGCCGTGTGCCTCGGGAGGAGTTCCGCCAGCTCCTCCTGCGCTCGCGCGTGTTCCTCGCCGCCCCCCGGCGCGAAGACCATGGGATCGCCGCTCTGGAGGCGCTGGCATGTGGTTGCCGGCTGGTCACCACCGCAGCGCCCGGCGCCTATCCCGCGCGCGACATCGCCCGGGCGGCCGACCCCCGCCTGGTCGGCGAGGACCTTCCGAAGGCGATCCGCCTCGCGCTGGACGATCCGGCCGGGGAGTACGCTTCAGTGGTGGCCCGTCGCCTCGCGCCCTTCACAGCCGAGGCGATGGATCGGCAGCTGGCCGATGTGATCCTGCCGCGCCTCATGACCGATTGGCCCACGGCCATACGCGCGTGACCCCGCTCGCCTACATACCCAGCCCGTCGCAGAGCGGCTTCCACATCGGGCCTCTGTTCTTCCACGTCTACGGGATCATGTACGTGTTCGCGGTCGCCGCCGCGATCGTCGTCGCCCGCCAGCGCTGGCGACGCAACGGCGGCGATCCGGACGTCGCCTACGAGGCCGCCAAATGGGGCTTCCCGGCCGGCCTGATCGGCGGCCGGATCTACTTCCTGATCACCACCCCCAGCCAGATCCCGGATCACTGGTGGGGACCCTTCGCGATCTGGGACGGCGGCCTGGGCATCTGGGGCGGGATCGCCGCCGGGGTGGTCGTGGGCATCTGGCGCATCAAGCGCCTGATGCCGTGGGAGCAGGTCCTGCAGTTCTGGGATGCCGTGACGCCTGGGCTGCTGGTCGCCCAGTCGTTCGGCCGGATCGGCAACTACTTCAACCAGGAGCTGTTCGGTAAGCCCTCGACGCTGCCCTGGGCCCTGAAGATCTCCCCGGCCCACCGGCCGGCCCACTTCGTCCAGTTCGCCACCTTCCAGCCGACGTTCCTGTACGAGATCATCTGGAACCTCAGCCTGGCTTCGTTCCTGGTGTGGCTGGGGCACCACCGGAAGATCAGGCCGCCCGGACTGTTCGCGCTCTACGTGGCCGGCTACTCCGGGTTCCGGATGTTCGAGGAGACGCTGCGGATCGACTACTCCGTCCACATCCTGGGGATGCGGCTGAACTTCTGGATCGCCCTGATCGGCACGGTGGCCGGGCTCAGCTGGTTTGCCTGGATCCAGCTGCGCGGCCGTGTTTCGCCCGCGCCTGTAGTTGCGCCCATGATCCCGCGTTCGCAATCTGAGCCGGCCCCAGCCAAGCGCGCCGCGCCGTCGCGACCCCGTACCTAGCCACCTCGAAGCCCCCCACCCGGTGGGCGTCGCAGTTGATCACGATGGGGACGCCGGCGGCGGCGGCCGCGCGAGCGTGGACCTCGTTCAGGTCCCGCCGGTCCGGGCTGGCATTGATCTCGAACATGGTGCCCGTCCGCACGGCGGCGTCCAGCACGGCGTCGAAGTCGAACTCGTACGGCGCCCGGCGCTCGATCTTGCGCCCGCTCAGGTGCCCGACGCAGTCCACATACGGGTGCTCCATGGCGCGGACGATCCGCCGGGTCATCTCCGCCTGGGGCATCCGGAACGACGTGTGCACGCTGGCCACCACCCAGTCGAGCTCGGCCAGCAGCTCATCCGGGTAGTCGAGCGATCCGTCGGGCAGGATGTTGACCTCCGAGCCGATCAGCAGCTCCAGCCCCGGAATCTCGGTTGAGCGGACGAGATCCATCTGACGCCTGAGCTGGTCGTCGGTGACCTCGGCGCCGAAGCCCATGCTGGCCGAGTGGTCGGTGATCGCCAGGTACTCGTATCCCGCCTGGACCGCCGCCCGCCCCATCTGCTCCACCGACGCGGTGCCGTCCGACGCCGTCGTGTGGCAGTGCAGGTCGCCCTTGAGATCGGCCACGGAGACCAGATCGGGGAGGCCGCCTTTGAGTGCGGCCTCCAACTCTCCGCGGTTCTCGCGCAGCTCCGGTTCTATGTACTCCATACCGAGGAGCGAGTACACCTCAGATTCGGTGGCGCACCGGTGGGTGTCGCCTGTGCCGTCGTCAAGCACCCCGTACTCGGAGATGTGCAGGCCCCTGCGCACCGCGTAGTCACGCAGGGCCATGTTGTGCTCCTTGGAGCCGGTCAGGTGCTGGAGCACGTTGCCGAACTGGTCCGGCTCGACGATCCGCAGATCGACCCGCAGGCCACTGTGGGTGAGGAGGCGGATGGCGTTGTCTCCCGGGCTGGCGGTCGACTCCACCAACGTCAGCTCGGCCGCCGCCCCGGCTAGGGCGGCGGGATCGGTTGCCGTGGCGATGATGTCGAGGTCCTTGACGCTCTCGGCCATGCGCCGCGCCGAGCCGGCCAGTTCGACCCGGTCGGAGGCTGGATGTGCCCGCAGCGCGTCGACCAGCCGCTCGCCGACCGCCAGCGCCCGGCTCAGGACGGTGCGGCGCGTCGGCCCCTCGGCTTCGAACACGGTCAGCGCGCCCAGCAGGGCCTCCTCGGCCTTGGGCCCGAAGCCCCTGAGCGTGCGGATCTGGCGGTTCTCAAGCGCCTCCCGCAGGGCCTCGAGCGAGTCGATCCCCAGCTCGTCATACAGCCGCCGGGCGCGTTTGGGACCGAGGCCCGGTAGGTGGGTCATCGCCACCAGCCCGGCCGGGAACTTGCCTCGCAGCTTCTCCAGCGCCGGGATCTGCCCGGTGTCGGCCAGAGCCAGCACCTTCTCCTGGATCGTGGCCCCAATCCCGGGGAGCTCCGTGGCCCGGCCCAGGCGGGCCAGAGCGGTGATCGATTCCGAGGCGTCACGCACCGCCTTGGCCGCGTTGCGGTAGGCCACGATCCGGTGGATGATCGCCCCGTCGAGCTCATACAGATCGCCCAGTTCGTCCAGCGCAGCGGCGATCTGGCCATTGGTCGGATCCGGCATCACGGGTAGCCTAATGGTGGCCGCCCCACGCTATACTTTTTGAAGCAAACTCACAGACGAGACGAGGGATTCGCATGGCAGGCACAGTCGCCGAGGTAACCGACAACAACTTCCAGGCCGAGGTTCTGGAGTCCGACGTCCCCGTGCTCGTCGACTTCTGGGCTCCCTGGTGCGGGCCGTGCCGCATGGTCGCTCCGGTCGTCGCCGAGCTCGCCGAGGAGAAGGAAGGCCAGCTGAAGGTGGTCAAGCTCAACACCGACGAGAACCAGCAGACCTCGATCCAGTTCAACGTCCTGTCGATCCCGACCCTGATCCTGTTCCGCCACGGCCAGGAGGCCAAGCGGGTCACGGGCGCCTATCCGAAGAAGCGCCTCGAGGCAGAGCTCGAGCCGGCGCTCCAGCCCAGCGCCTAGAACTCAGACGGCCGCCGCTCGCTCGGGGCGCACCAGCCGCTCGATTCGTTCCAACGCCGGCCGGGCGCCCAGCGAGCGCAGAGCGTCGCCCGCCTCCTCCAGGAGCGGATCCGCCTCTGACGCCCGCCCCTGGCCGATCAGCCACTCGGCCAGGTCGATCTGGGCGGTGGCGAGCCAGTAGGGATACTCGAGCTGGCGGAAGCGCTCGATCGCGGCCTGGAGATCCCGGTCCACTCCGTCGGAGTCCCCCGCCAGCGCGGCGACGAGGGCCCGTCCCCGGATCAGATGCGCGTCCAGATAGGGCGGGATGTGGCCGGGCGGCTGGGCGCCGAGCAGATCGACGAGCTCCCGCATGGCCTCGGGGCGCCCCAGGCGACGGGCGGCTTCCAGGGCAAACGGCCATCCGTCCCGGACGACCTCTGAGGCGGGGCTGAGCCTGGGCAGGTACCGGGCAAACAGCTCGCGATGCACATCGAGAGCCGCCTCGGTTTCCCCGTCGCAGAACAGCAGGTTCGCCGTCGCCACGCCGGCCATGCTCTGCAGCTCCTCGTCGCCCGAGCGCTCCCACTCAGCCAGGCTCTCCACCAGCCGCCGGGCCCCGTCCAGCTCTCCGCGCAGCAACGCCAGAAAGGCAGCTCGGTAACGCAGGAAATTGGCTCCGGGCCTGTCCTCGCCATGGCCGAGCAGCTCGGCGATCACCTCGTCTGCCTCCGTCCAGCGTCCGCGGAGCAGCAGCATCGAGGTCAGGTTGCCGGCCGAGATCGCCTCGCTGAAGCGATCGCCACGCCGGCGAGTCAGGGCCAGCGCGCCCTGCGCCTCCTCCACCGCCTCGGGGCGATCCCACATGAGACACAGGTTGGTGAAGTTCCCGCCCATGGCGGCCAGGGCATCGACTAGGCCGTCTCGCTCGGCCAGCTCTCGGGCTCCCAGGTAAAGGATCCGGGCCTCCTCCACCCGCCCGGTGTACAGGCAGGCGTTGGCCTTCTGCACCAGCGCGCCGCAAAGCGTGTCGGTGAGCGTGAGGGCCTGCGCTATCTCCAGCGCGGACTCGGTGTGGTTGATCGCCTCGGCGTAGTTGCCGGCAAAGAAGTGGGCTCGGGCCAGCTGTTCGTGGATCTCGGCGGCCACCGCATCCAGTGCCGGGCCCTCGAGCTGCTCCAGCGCCTCGCCCAGCCGGCTCACCGCCTCGTCTATCCGGCTCAACCTGATCAGCGTCCGGGCCAGGAACCCCATCACACGAGCGCTCTCCCGCCGCTTCCCGATGCCGGCAAATGCCTCACGGGCCTCCTCGAACAGGCCGGCTGCCTCCGCAAGGCGCCCCGCCTGCAGCGCCACCTCGGCCGCAGCCTGGACCAGCGTGGCTCGCTCGCCGGCATCTCGAGCCAGCGCCACCGCGTTGCGGTAGATGCGCTCCGCCGTTTCCGGAGCGCCCACGGTGATCGCCCGGCGGGCCGCCCGCCGCAGCGCCTCGAGCGTGCGCTCGCGCAACGCCTCCTCGTCGGGATCCCCGGCGGCGGCGGCCAGCGCGTCCAGGTAGTGGTTGGCGATGACCTCGGCCACGTCCTCGCCCTCGCTGGGGAACGCGCCGCGCAGATGCTCGGCCGCCGCCAGGTGTCGTGGTTTGCGCTCCTGGCGCGAGAGCATCTCGTAGGCCACCGTTCGCAGCAGGCCCTGGGCAAAGGCGTACTGGCCGCGGTCGGGCGAGAGACGGTCGGTGCGGATGACCAGCACGCCCTTGCGCACCAGCGAGGCCAGGACGGCATCGAGCTCGGCCTCCGGCACATCTCCCAGGGCGGCGGCCGCCGCGCGCGGGAATGAGCCGCCGAACACCGACATCGCCTTGACCAGCCCGCGCTCGGGTGGGCTGAGCGCGTCCAGCCGGGCCGACAGCAGCGATGACAGGCTGGCGGGCACATCGAGCTCGCCCACCTCTCCTGTGGTGACCAGCCGGCCGTCGGTCTCCGCCAGCACGCCGCGGTCGGCCAGTGCCCGCAGGGTCTCGATGGCGTATAGGGGCATGCCCTGGGCGCGGGCCACGATTTGGTCAGCTGCCGTCGCCGGCAGTCCGTCCACCAGATCACCCAGCAGGTCCCGCATGGCCGGTTCGTCCAGCGGCTCGAGCCGGATCATCGTCGCCCCGCGGTGCCCGGCCGGCCAGCCCTCGCGTCCGGACATGAGCTCCGGTCGCCCGAGCGTGAGGATGAAGATCGGGCTGCTGGACGACCAGTCCAGCAACTGCTCGATGAAGTCGAGCAGTCCGGCGTCTGCCCACTGGATGTCCTCGAAGACCAGCGCCACGGGCTCGTAGTCGGCCAGCCGCTCGAAGAACAGGCGCCATCCGGCAAACAGCTCCTCCCGACCCAGACCCGGCTCGGCGATGCCGATCAGAGCGCCCAGACGAGGGGTCAGAAACGCTCGGTCCTCCGGGCTGGGCACCCAGCGCTCGAGTCCGAGCTCCAGCCGCTCGGTGGCCTCCTGGGCCGAGGCCTCCTCGGCGATCCCCAGGCGCTGGCGGACCATCTCGGCCAGTGCCCAGTAGGCCACCCCCTCGCCGTGGGAGAGACAGCGACCGAGGTGCCACAGGACGGTGCTGGAAAGACCGTCGATGTAATTGAAGAACTCCCGGCGCAGCCGCGACTTGCCCACGCCGGCATCACCGGTGACGGCCAGCAGCCGGGCCGAGCGGCGGTCAAGAGCGGAGTGAAACAGCTCCTTGACCAGCCGCAGGTCGGCCTCGCGGCCCACGAATCGGGCCTCCAGCCCCTCCTCGCGGTCGGCTCCGCCCACCCCGCCCATCACGCGCAGGGCCCTCCACAGCCGCAGCGGCTCGGCCTTGCCCTTGACCGAATGCTCGCCGGCGTCGGCGTAGGCGATCGCCGCCGATGTGACCTGCCGGGTCACCTCGTCGACATAGACCGAACCGGGCTCGGCGGCCGACTGGACGCGCGAGGCCGTGTTGACCCGGTCGCCCACCACCAGTCCCTCGCCCGGACTCTCCAGTGCGGCCACCTGCCCGGTGACCACGCCGGCTCGCGCCCGCAGGTCCGGCGCCCCCACCTCCTCCCCGAAGGCGGTCACGGCATCGACCACCTCGATGGCCGTGCGGACGGCGCGCTCGGCGTCATCCTCTCGGGCCACCGGTACGCCCCACACGGCCATCACCGCATCGCCGATGAACTTCTCCACCACCCCACCATGGCGCTCGATGATCGTCCGGGTCGAGTCGAAGTAACGACCCAAAAGCTCACGTACATCCTCGGCCTCACGCCGCTCGGACAGCGAGGTGAATCCGACCAGGTCGACGAACAGGACCGAGACCAGCCGCATCTCCGGGCTGGCCAGGGCCGGCAGGTGTGGAACGGTCGCCGACGCGGACTCTGACTCGGCGGTCGCACCGGCCTCGCCCAGGGCGGTCCCGCACTGCTCGCAGAATCGGGCGCCGGGGCGGTAGGGGTGCCCGCAGCTCGGACAGGCCAGCGCCAGCGGGTTGCCGCACTGGTTGCAGAACCTGGCTCCTTCGCTATTGGGCGTCCCGCAGGACGAGCAAACCACCCTGGCCCTCCCTTCTTGGGGAGCCAAAGGTTATCCCGCGCGGCTCACAGAAGCCACGAGTCGCAGGCCGTCGATCGTCGCCGCCTCGACGGCGCCGTCGGGCTCATAGCGCACCTCGACGGCCAGCGTCTCACCCGCGATGTACTCCTGGTGGGCCCGGGCGGCCTCGAGCAGCGGCTGGTCCCCGTCCAGCACCAGCACGATCCGGTCCGAAATGTCGAGCCCGGCTTCCCGGCGGGCCGCCTGCACGGCGTGGACGATCTCCCGGGCCCAGCCCTCGACGCGGAGCTCGTCGTCGATCGCCGTCTCCAGCGCCACGGCGTGGGAGCCCTCGCGCTCCAGCTGGTAGCCCTCCAGGGGGCGCATCGAGATGAGCAGGTCCTCCGGGCCCAAGGGGTGCTCCGTGCCGCCGACGTCGATGGCCACCGTGCGCTCGTTCCGCAGCGCGGCCGACACCGCAGCCGGTTCCAGCGCAGCCACCGCGGCGGCGACCAGCGGCATCTGCTTGCCGAACCTGGGGCCCAGCGAGCGGTAGTTGGGTTTGACCTCGACCTCGACCAGCTCGTCAGCCGCCGAGACGAACCGCAGCTCCCGGACGTTCAGCTCCTCGCGGACCACATCGGCCATCCGCTGGATCGCCTCCCGCTCGGCGCCTGAGGCCACGATCACCGCCGCGCGCAGCGGCTGGCGGACCTTCAGTCTTGCCTGACCCCGGGCGGCCAGGCCCAGGCGGACTGTCTCCCGGGCCACCGCCATCGTCTCCTCCAGCGCGAGGTCGCGCTCATCAGCCGACGGGAAGTCGCACAGGTGCACGCTCGGCTCCGAGCCGTCCAGGTTCTCGTAGATCTCGTCGGCCAGGAACGGGACGAACGGGGCAAGCAGCTTGGCCACCGTGCCGAGCGCCGTGTACAGCGTGAAGAACGCCGACGGATCGCCGTCCCAGAAGCGCCGGCGAGAGCGGCGCACGTACCAGTTGGACAGCTCGTCCACGTAGTCCTGGATCGCGCGGCCCGCGCCGGTGGCGTCGAACTCGTCCAGTCGCTCGCGGACGGCGGCGACCGTCCCGTGCAGGCGGGACAGCGCCCAGCGGTCAAGGTCGGTCAAACCGGCGTGGCCGCCTTCATAGGCGGCCGAATCGACCCCGTTGGCGTTGGCGTACAGCACGTAGAACCCGTACGTGTTCCACAGCTGGAGCATGAACTGGCGTACCCCTTCGCCCACGGTGTCCATCGAGAAGCGGTAGCCGTCCCAGGGGTACTTGGAGGTGAAGAAGTACCAGCGCAGCGCGTCGGCGCCGAACCGTTCGATCACCTCGTTGGGCGAGACCGTGTTGCCCAGCGACTTGGACATCTTGCGCCCCTCCTCGTCGTTGATCAGCCCCAGGCAGACCACGTTGCGATAGGGGGAGCGATCGAACAGCAGGGTCGAGATGGCCAGCAGCGAGTAGAACCAGCCGCGCGTCTGATCGAGGGCCTCGCAGATGAAGTCGACCGGGAAGTGGGCCTCGAACCGGTCGCGCCCAGTGTGGGGCGCCCCGTACTGGGCGAACGGCATCGCCCCCGAGTCGAACCACACATCGATCACCTCGGGAACGCGGTGCATGTCCTGTCCGCAGTTCTCGCACGGGAAGGTGACGTCGTCGACGAACGGCCGATGGGGGTCGCCCAGCTCTACTCCGGAGAGCTCCTTCAGCTCGGCCAGCGAGCCCACGACCTTGACGCAGCCCTCGGGACAGCGCCACACCGGCAGCGGGGTGCCCCAGTAGCGCTCGCGGGAGAGGGCCCAGTCGACGTTGTTCTCCAGCCAGTTGCCGAAGCGCCCGTGCTTGATGCCGGACGGGTGCCAGTTGACCGTCTCGTTGGCTGCCAGCAGCCGGTCCTTGACCTGACTGGTGGCGATGTACCAGGACGGTTTGGCGTAGTAGAGCAGCGGCGTGCCGCAGCGCCAGCAGTGCGGGTAGGAGTGCTCGTACTGCTCGGCGCGGAACAGTCTGCCGCGACCGCGTAGGTCCTCGATCAGGTCGGGATCGGCGTCCTTGACCCAGCGGCCCGCGTAGGGGCCGATCCGCTCGTCGTAGGTGCCGTCTGGCCTGACCGGGTTGACGACGTTCAGCCCGTACTGCTCGCCCAGGCGGAAGTCGTCCTCGCCGAAGGCGATCGCCGTGTGCACAAGGCCGGTCCCGGCGTCGGCGGTGACGAAGTCGCCGAGCAGAACGGTGTGGCCCTTGGGGCCGTACTCCGTGGCGGCGATGAAGTCGAACGGCGGCTCGTAGCGGAGCCCCTCCAGATCCCGGCCCGGGAAGCGTTCGGCCACCTCGGCATTGGGGCCGAGGATCCGCTCCAGCAGCGCCTCGGCGACGACGTAGTCATCGGTCGTGCGGACGTAGGTCAGGTCGGGGTCGACCGCCACGGCGGCATTGGAGACGAGCGTCCAAGGCGTGGTGGTCCAGACGAGCAGTTTGCCGCGCTGGCTCGGAAACACCACGAACACGCTCGGGTCGACGACGTCCCGATACACGCCCGGCTGTCCCAGCTCGTGGCTGGACAGCGTGACCTGATCGCGCGGGCAGTAGGGAACGACCTTCAACCGCTCGTACAGGAGCCCCTTGTCGTGGATCTCCTTGAGCGCCCACCAGGCCGACTCCACGTAGCCCGCGTCCATCGTCCGGTAGGCGTCGTCAAGGTCTATCCAGTAGCCGATCCGCTCCGTGAGCTCGTTGAACTCGGCGATGTGGCTGCCCACCTTCTCGCGGCAGCGGGCGTTGAACTCGGCGATCCCGAAGGCCTCTATGTCGTCCTTGGAGCGGAAGCCCAGCTCGGCCTCCAGGGCCAGCTCGACGGGGAGCCCGTGGCAGTCCCAGCCGCCCTTGCGCTCCACGTAGTGACCGGTCATCGTGCGGTACCGGGAGAAGATGTCCTTGAACACGCGGGCGAGCACGTGGTGAACCCCGGGCGCCGCATTGGGGAACGGCGGGCCCTCGTTGAAGCTCCACACCGGAGCGTCGCGGCGGCGGCGCAGTGACTCGGCGAACACGTCGCGCTCCCGCCAGCGAGCCAGGACCCCCTCCTCGAGTCGGGGGAAATCGGCCTTGGGATCAACGGGGCGGAGCGGGGTCACCGGACGGACGATTCTAGGCGGGAGTCGGCGCCATCCCGGGGCCGCCCATCTGGGAGGATCGCTGGCGTGAAGCTGCGGCTCTACCACCACTCCGACGGGGCCCGGGTGGCCTATCGCGAGACCGGGACCGGGCCGCCGCTGGTGCTGCTCCACTCGCTGGGTCTGTCTCATCGGGAGTGGGAGCCCGTGGTGGAGGCGCTGTCGATGCGCTTCCGGGTGGTGCTGCCGGACCTGCCACTCCACGGGGACTCCGAGGATCGCCCGCGGCATCCCTATACCCCCGAGTGGTTCGCCGAGGTGCTCAGCGGGTTCTGTGCGGAGGCGGCCGGGCCCCGGGCGCTGGTGGCCGGCCATGACTTCGGGGCCGAGCTGGCGCTGCGGGCCGTCGCCTCGAGTCTGCTGACACCGAGGCGCCTGGTGCTGACGCCCAACCGCCTGCACCGGCGCGAGCGGTTCGCCCGCCGCCGGGGCGCCTGGCGGGCGGCGGTTCGCCTGGGTGGGCTGCCCGGACTCGACCGCACCCTGTCCCAGGCGGCGCCCCTGGTGTTCCGCCCGGAGCTCGGGGAGCGACTGTCCGTTCAGCACAACCCGGAAGCGCGCGATCTGGTGCGCCACGCGTTCGCCGACGTCGGCGGCAATGCCAATCGGGCCCGGGCGTGGGCCAAGTTCGTGCGCCAGTGGCCGGTGCGCGATCAGCGTGACCTGTTGGATGCGTACGCGCAGATCGATCTGCCCGTGCTGCTGCTGTGGGCCGACGAGGATCCGCTGCACCCGCTCGAGTGGGCGGAGGAGGCGCTTGACCTGCTGCCCCACGCCCAGCTTCGCACCCTGGCCCGCACCGGGTTTCTGATCGCCTACGACGATCCGGTGGGGGTGGCCCGAGAGCTGATCGCGTTCCTGGGGTCCGCGACGTAGGGTGAGTTGTAGCTTTGTTCTCGGACCAGAACTTGAAAAGGAGTACCGGCATGAGCGTTCAGGACCAGAAGGCCGAGCAGCTCTGGGGCGGTGAGACGAGCAAGGCGGTCGCCAACTTCCCCATCTCCGGCGAGCGCGTGCCGGTGCCGGTGATCCGCTGGCTCGGCCGGATCAAGGGGGCCGCCGCTCGCGCGAACGCCGAGCTGGATCTGCTCGACGGTGGCCTCGCCGAACGCATCGCCGCCGCGGCCGACCGGGTGGCCGGCGGGGAGTTCGACGAGCAGTTCCCCATCGACGTGTTCCAGACCGGCTCAGGCACCTCGTCCAACATGAACGCCAACGAGGTGATCGCGCGGTTGGCCGGCGAGGGCGTCCATCCCAACGATCACGTGAACATGGGCCAGTCCTCCAACGACGTGTTCCCCTCGGCGGTGCACCTGGCCGCCCTGGGCGAGGTCACCAGCGAGCTGCTGCCCGCCCTGGAGGAGCTGGAGGCAGCGTTCGCTCGTAAGGCCGCGGAGTTCCGCGATGTGGTCAAGGCCGGGCGCACCCATCTGATGGACGCGGTGCCGGTGACCCTGGGCCAGGAGTTCTCCGGGTATGCCGCGCAGGTGCGGCTGGGCGCTCGGCGGATCCGGAACGCGCTGCCCCAGGTGGCGCAGATCCCGCTGGGCGGGACGGCGACGGGCACCGGCCTGAATACGGATCCTGAGTTCGCGCAGCGGGTGCGGGCGCGCCTGTCCGAAGCGACCGGCCTGGAGATCAGCCCGCCCGAGGACCCGTTCGAGGCCCAGGGCAACCGGGATGCGCTGGTCGAGCTCTCGGGAGCTTTGAAGGTGCTGGCGGTGTCACTGACCAAGATCGCCAACGACCTGGCGCTGATGGCCTCCGGCCCGCGGGCCGGGATCGGCGAGCTGCTCCTGCCCGAGCTCCAGAAGGGCTCCTCGATCATGCCCGGCAAGGTCAACCCGGTGATCCCCGAGGTCGTCCTGCAGGTCTCCGCGCAGGTGATCGGCAACGACGCCGCGATCACCATCGCCGGCACCCAGGGCAACTTCGAGCTGAACGTGCGGGTGCCGCTGATAGCGCGCAACCTGCTCGGCTCGATCCGCCTGCTGTCCACCACGTCGCGGGCGTTTGCCGAGAAGTGCGTCGACGGGATCCAGGCCAACGAGGAGGGAGCGAATCGGTCGGCCGAGTCGACCCTGGCCGCGGCCACGGCGCTGAACCCGTACATCGGTTACGACAAGGCGACGGAGATCGTCAAGGAGGCGGCTTCCTCGGGCCGGATGCTCCGCGAGGTGGCCTACGAGAAGGGCGTCGACGAGGAGACGTACAACAGGGCCATGGACCTGCGCAAGATGGCGCAGGGGAATCTGTAGAGCAGGCTCCCGAGGTGGCCGTTTCGGCGCAACTCCGGGCACGTCCTCGCGTTATGAAACCGGGTCTGCGGCCGAACCTGGGCGCCGCCGGGGCTCAACCCTTTTGGCTCAGCTGACGACACAAAGCGAAGTTATGGCTTCCGGATCCGTCTTCCGCGCGCTCCGTCGCTCGCCCGCGCTCCTGGCCGCGCTGTCGGCCGGGGCGGCGCTCCCGGCCGCCGCCCAGGCCGCCGCTGCATCCGGCGGTCACGTCTACCCGCACGTCATCCCGCACGTGTCCGAACCATCGGCCAGCGGCTTCTACATCCGCGGCGGTGGTGACGGCCACGGGATCGGCCTGAGCCAGTACGGAACCCTCGGATACGCCCAGCACCACTGGAGCTACCAGCGGATCCTGGCTCACTACTACCAGGGGACGAGCCTCGGATCGGTGAGCCCCTCCGACATCATCCGGGTGCTGCTCAAGGATGGATCGGCCAAGTTCACCGGCGCCAGCCAGGCCGGTGGTAAGACGTTGGACCCCGGAACCACCTACGCGGTAAGTGTGTCGTCCGGCAAGCTGGTGCTGAAGCACGGCACCGCCAAGCCGTTGACTCTTTCATCCCCGCTCACCGTGTCGGGATCCGGGCCGCTCACCCTGGTCGGCCTGGGCCCGTACCGCGGCGATTTCGTGTTCCGGCCCGATGGGTCCGGCGGCGTCCAGACCGTCAACGCGCTGCGCGTCGAGGACTACGTGCGCGGGGTGATCTCGGCCGAGATGCCGTCAAGCTGGCCCGCCCAGGCGCTGCGTGCCCAGGCCGTGGCCGCCCGGACGTACGCGCTGACCTCCGGGTCGGCGGGCTCCACGTTCGACGTCTACTCCGATACCCGCTCCCAGATGTACGAGGGTGTCACCGCCGAGACGCCCGCCACCGACGCCGCCGTGTCGGCCACCCGCGGCCAGGTGGTCACCTACCACGGCACTCCGGTGGTCACGTACTTCTCCTCGAGCTCGGGCGGGCACACGGAGAGCATCCAGAACGTGTGGCTCGGGTCCTCGCCGGAGCCCTGGCTGCGCGGGGTGCCGGACCCCTACGACGGGGCGGGCCGCAACCCCAACCACCACTGGGCGTACAACCTGAGCGTGGGCGCGGCCTCGCGCAAGCTCAGCGGCCTGGTCAAGGGCAGCCTGGTGGGAATCAAGGTGCTCAAACACGGCGTGTCCCCGCGCATCGTCGAAGCCGCCGTGATCGGCACCCACGGCCGCGCCGACGTCACGGGTCCTTCGCTGCAGCAGGACTTCGGGCTGATGAGCACCTACATGGCCTTCACCACGGTGAACATGCACGGCGTCTTCTCGGTTGCCTCGAGCGGCGGTTCGGGCAGCGGCGGCGCTTCGGCGGGGTCGGGTCCGTCCGGCGGTCGATCGGTGGCCGGGCGCGTCTATCCGACCCATCGGGGCGTGCTGGTGCTGGTCCAGAAGCTGGGGAAGCGAGGCTGGAAGACCATGCGCCGCGTACACACGGTCGACAGTGGCCACTATCGGGCCGGCATCCCCGGCCCCGGTCGCTACCGGATCAAGTACGGCAACGTCGGCGGCCCGGCTCTGACGATCCGTTGATCGGCGCGGCGGCCTGGTCGGCTCGGTCGATCGCGGCCCGGTCGATCGGCGGCTAGGCTGGCGGGCGTGCCGGCCCCGCTGCTCGTCGTCGACGCCCCATTTCTCCTCTACCGATCGTTCTTCGCCCTGCCCGAATCGATTCGGGGTGTGGACGACCGCCCCGTCGGGGCGCTTCTGGGTGGGGTCAACGCTCTGCTGCGGGTGGTTGCCGACCGGCGACCGCGGGCGGTGGTGGTGTGCTTCGGGGCCGAGGCGGCCGCCTACCGCGTGGAGCTGTTCGCGCCCTACCACGCCGACCGGCCCCCGGTGCCGGATCCGCTGGCCTGGCAGTTCGAGCAGGCGCCGGCGTTGTTCTCGGCCTTCGGCTGGGGATGTCAGGGGTCCGAGGATCTGGAGGCCGACGATCTGCTCGGGTCCTACGCGGCCGCGGAGACGGCGGCCGGGGGAAGCACGCTGATCCTCACCGGTGACCGCGACATGTACCAGTGCGTGGGCGAGCAGACCACGGTCCTGTACCTGAAGTCCGGGACCACCGGGTTCGAGGCGGTGGACGCGGCGGAGGTGCGCCGGCGCTACGGCATCGATCCCGCCCTGGTTCCCGACTTCATCGCCCTGCGCGGTGACCCCTCCGACTCGCTGCCCGGGGCGCCAGGGGTGGGCCCGAAGACGGCGGCCGAGCTGCTGGAGCGGTACGGCTCGCTGGACGGGGCTCTGGTGGCCGTGGGTACGGTGGAGCGGCCTCGCCCGGCCCCGGACGAGCGGCCCCGGGTGGCCCAGTCACTGCGCGAGAACGCCGACCACCTGCGCCGCTACCGGGAGATCGCCCTGCTTCAGCTGGTCGAGCTGGAGCGCCCGGCGGATGCGGAGACGAATCTGGAGGGCGGCGCGGAGGCGGCTCGCCGGCTCGGTCTGAACGCCCTGGCCAAGCGCCTGGAGGCTGCGGGGTCGCTGGCCGACCTGTGAGGCAGTCCCAGAGACGGCGCTGCCTCTGACTCTGGGAGGGTTTTCCACCCCAGGGGTGGATTTCTCTCCCAGAGTCCCCGGCCTCTCCGCACGCAGCGCGCCGCGGCCCGGCTACGGGGTGAACTTGACGGTGATCACGTCCCCGTCCGCCATCACATAGTCCCGCCCCTCCAGCCGCAGCGCGCCCCGCTCGCGCGCCCCCGCGTACCCGCCGGCGTCCACCAGCGCGTCCCACGAAACGACCTCGGCCCGCACGAACCCGCGCTGGATGTCGGAGTGGATCTGTCCGGCCGCGTGCCAGGCGGTCAGTCCCCGTCGCAGGTGCCACGACTGGGCGGGCTTGTCCTCGCCGGCGGTGAAGAACGCGATCAGTCCCAGCAGATCGAAGGCTCCTCGGATCACGGTTTGCAACCCGGACTCGCTCAGCCCCAGGTCCTCCCGCATCGCGGCAGCGTCTGAGTCGTCCAGTTCCCCCAGCTCCGACTCCAGGCGCGCCGAGATGGCCACCGCCCGGGCGCCGATCGCCTCGGCGTGGGCGGCGATCGGCGCCGGCACTTCCGCATCTCCCTCGGACACATTGGCCACGAACAGGACCGGTTTGGCGGTCAGCGGGCTGAGCAGCTGCATGGCATCCGGCGCGTCAGCCGGCGGCGCCACTTCTCGCGCCGGCCGGCCGGCCTGCAACGCCTCCACCACCTGTCTGAGCCATGCGGCCTCGGCCACCGCATGCCGGTCCCCACTCTTGGCCGTCTTGGCCACCCTGTCCAGCCGTCGCTCGGCCTGCTCGAGATCGGCGTAGACCAACTCGGTCTCGATCGTCTCGATGTCGCTCAGCGGATCGACCCGCCCCTCCGGATGCACCACGGAGCTGTCCTCGTGCACCCGGACGACGTGGATGATCGCGTCCGTCTCGCGGATGTTGGCCAGGAACTGGTTGCCCAGGCCCTCGCCGCGGTGGGCTCCCGCCACGAGCCCCGCGATGTCATGGAAGGCGATCGTGTCGGGCACCACCTTGGAGGCTCGGATCGTGCCGGCCACCTCGTTCAGCCGCTCGTCGGCTACAGGGACCACCGCGACGTTCGGCTCGATCGTGGTGAACGGGTAGTTGGCCGCCTCCGCCGCCACACCGGTCAGCGCCGAGAACAGCGAGGACTTGCCGGCATTGGGCATCCCCACGATGCCCACCTTCATCGGCATTCCGCACCCCCGGCCAGCGAAGACCCCCCTCCCCGCGTCCGGACCGCCGTCCCCAGAGCGCTCCCCAGCGCCGCCCCCGCCAGGACGTCGCTCGGGTAGTGCACCCCCAGGTAGGGGCGGGTCAGCGCGAACGCGATGGCTGCCCCGTACAGCCATCCGCCCGGCACGAGATCCCGATAGGCGGCGGCGGCGGCGAACGAGGTGGTCGAGTGGGCACTGGGGAAGGACAGCCGCGACACAGTTGAGGTCAGCGGGGGTAGGTCCCGCAGCTCGGGGCGCCGGCGCCGCACCGCCAGCTTGACCGCGAAGTTCAGCCCGTAGGCGCCCATCACGGTTGCGCAACCACGCAGCCATAGCCGCCGTCCGCCCGGGCGCGGGTCGATCATCCCACCCGCCAGCCCGAGCGCAATCCAGATCGCCGCGTGCTCACCCAGCTTGGAGTAGGCGGCGGCGGCCTGTTCGAGCGCCGGACGGTGGCCGGCTGTGCGCATCAGCAGCAGCAGCGAGCGGTCGGCGTCGAGGAGGCGTTGGGATGCCGGGCGGTCGGACACGGGCAGTCACTGTAGGGGCTAAGCGCACCGCCTCATGGCCGCTCTGGGACCGCTTGTGCGGGTCCGTACTAACTACGCACCACAAAAGGGTTGTTATCACGGTAGTAGAGGTCTGGCCGTCAGGCCATCATTCCCCTTGCCCTACCGGGGGCTGCGAAACAAAGGGCCTTAGGCCGGCTTCATCCCCCGACCTGATGGCCTGTCAGCAGAAGTCACGTACGGTCCAACCGACGTGAACGTGCCAGTGAGCTTCTCCAGCCACTGAAAACAGTCGTCCGCCACGGGCGCCTGAGGGGGCAGCAGTGTGGGGGCAACCGGGGGAACGAAGGCAGTAAAAGTGGGGGCAAATTGGACCGGGGCAAAGTAGTGGGGGTCACCCGGTTCTCGCCGAAAGGCGGGAACCGGGTTTCTTTTTGCCCGCTCGCGCCCGCCGCCCGCTCGCACCCGGCGCCCGGCTAGAACCCGACCCGGTGCTCGTCGTGGTCGACCAGCACGTAGTCGACCTTCGTGAGATCGAACGCCACCGTTCCGTCCTCGGCGGTGAGCTCGTGCCACCCGCTCGAGCCGAGCGCCGAACGGAGTTTCGACAGCTCGTCCGGCTTCACCCGCGCGGCCAGGACCTGGCCGCCGTGAAAGCCGATGCTGATCTTCTGAGGTCTATCGCTCGTGCTCATATGGTCCCTTCCGCGGGTTGGACGATTTCGATGAGTACCCCTCCGGCCGAACCGGGGTGCACGAACGCGACGCGAGAGTCACGGATCCCTGCGCGCGGCCGCTCGTCGATCAGGCGCACGCCGGCCGCCGCCAGCTCACCCAGCGTCGCCTCGATGTCTCCCACCCGGTAGGCCACGTGGTGAAGCCC
The DNA here is from genome assembly GCA_963718545.1 of uncultured Solirubrobacterales bacterium. Classification (GTDB taxonomy): domain Bacteria; phylum Actinomycetota; class Thermoleophilia; order Solirubrobacterales; family Solirubrobacteraceae; genus Palsa-465. The sequence continues at coordinate 258,714 of CAVQZO010000003.1, forward strand.
GGCACCCCGCCGAGACAGGAACTTGGCCACGCCGGTCTCGGGGCCGATCGGGGCCACGAGCTCGACGTGCCCATCCCCCACATCGAGCAGCGCCGCATGCACCCCCTGCTCCTCGACGGTCTCGCGGTGCACGAGAGACAGCTTCAAAACCTCGCGGTAGAACGGCAGCGCCGCGTCGATGTCCTCCACGGCCACCCCGACATGATCGATCGCCCTCAGCATCTCAGCATCGGCGCCGGAGCATAACGGCCACTAGTGCACCCGCTCGAGCCGCGGGTTCGGGTGATGACGGCGGCCGAACTTGGCGCACGGCCGGCCGTTGACGAGCACCACGTCGGCGGTGAAGTCGTTGCTGCCCCGGATCAGCGATGAGCCGACTCCGTAGGCGTCCACGGGGACTCCCGCATCCTCGAAGTGATTGATCCGGTCGGCGTCGAATCCGCCACTGGCCACGATTCGCACCTCGGGAAACCCCCCGTCGTCCAGCGCACCCCGAACCTTCTCGACCAAACGTGGGTTGACCCCTCGCGGGTCATAGCCGCCCATCTCATCGAACAGCGAGCGATCCACCAGCGTTTCGGAGGTGTCCAGGCGCACTCCCCACAGCATCGGCCCGAGTCGCTCGGCCACCTCAAGGGCGGTGCGCACCGAATCGTTCTCCCAATCGACCAGAACGGTCACGTTCATCTCCGCGTGGTAGCGGTTGGCGAAGATCTCGGCGGCCTGCACGGTGTCGCCCTCGTAGGCCGCGATCAACCCGTGGGGGACAGTGCCGATGCCGCGACCACCCCACCATGAGGCCTGCGCGTCCGTCGACACGCCGATTGCCCCCGCCACATGTGCGGCCCACCCGTCACCGGTCTGCACCAGCCAGTGGTCATGCCGGGCCGGGAAGTAGAAGATCGGCTTGCCGCGAGCGGCGCGGACCACGTCCGCGACGTTGCGCATGATCAGCGAGCGGCGGGCCAGCGAACCGAGGTACGCCGTCTCCAGATGGGCGAACAGGCTGTAGTCCCCCTCGATCGTCATCACCGTCTCGAGCGGCGCGATCCGGTCTCCCTCGTGCAGCGCCCGCACCTCGATCTCAGCCCAGCCGGGCGCCCACTTTCCGTCCAGCTCCCGTCCGGCGCCGAGCTTCACGATGGCGATCGCCTCATCGATTCCACCGAGCACCGACTCCTGCTTCTGAAACACCTGCATGAGCACGTGCGGGTGGTGGTCCTGCTCCTCCAGCAGCCGCTTGGTGGAGACGAAGTACGCGTCTGAGTAGTAGCCGCCGCGCAGTCGCTGGACGGGCAGCCGGAACACTTCGGGATCGAGCCGGCCCTCAGGCATCGGGCAAGTCTATTTGCGTAAGGGGGCGGCTCCCGCCGCCCCCGTAGCGCACACCGGCGCCGGCGACGGAGCGGGCGCGGGAGTCAGCCGAGCAGCGTGTTTGCCATGTCCACGAAGAACCCCGTGGCGAAGCCCAGGTCGCGCACGTCGATTCGCTCATCGGCGTTGTGCACCAGCGACGCCACCTCCAGCAGCGACTGGTGGCTCTGGGGGAAGAACCCGTAGGCCACCAGATCCGGGAAGGCGGTCCGGAACCAGCTGGAGTCCGAGAACCCCGGCAGCAGCACGGGCACGGTCGATGCCTCGGGGTCCTGGCCTCTCACCCAGTTCTCGATTGTCTCCATGAGCAGGCCGCTCGGCGCCGAGACGTTGGATTGGTGCGTCTCGGTGATCTCGATTTCGAGGCCGTCCGCCACGTCTCCCAGCACCTCGTGCAGCCGCGTCAGCGCCACGTCCTCACCCATGTTGGGCGGTACCCGGCAGTCCACCCTCAGCGTGGCTCGTGACGGGATCACGTTGATCTTGTCCGAGGCGTGAGCCATCGTCGGGGACAAGGTAACCCCCAGCATCGGCTCCACCATGACGGCCAGTGCCGGCGCGTCCTGGAGGATGTGCTGCATGGCTCCTGCCGGATCGGCTGGATCCTCGCCCAGCCCCTCCAGCAGCGCTCGCGAACCGTCGGTGAGGTCGTAGCCCGGCTGCTTGGCGGCGAGCCGGCTTAGCACCGGGGCGAGTTTCAGCAGGGCGTTGTCTCCGGCTCGCGGAAGCGATGCATGGCCCGCTGCGCCCCGCGCCGTCAGGTTGAAGCGAATCACGCCCTTCTCGCCGCAGCACACCCCATAAAGTCGCCGCCCTCCGTACTCGAACCAGGCGCCGCCGCCCTCGTTGATCAGGTAGTCGCAGCGCACCTTGTCCGGGTGCTGCTCGGTCAGCCAGCGCGCCCCCGCTTCGCCCCCGGTCTCCTCGTCGACGACGAACACCAGCTTGAGCGCCCCGCGGGCAGGTCTCCAGCCCTCCCGGGCGAGGCTGGCCGCCGCCACGGCCTCGGCTGCCACCTGTGACTTCATGTCCAGCGCCCCGCGACCCCAGAGTTGGTTGCCGGAGATCTCGCCCGACCAGGGATCGAAGGTCCAGTCGTCGGGATCGGCCAGAACCGTGTCCACGTGCCCGAGGTAGACCATCACCGGTCCCGGCTCGCCACTGTCGAGCGTCGCGACCAGGTTGGGCCGGGAATCGTGCGCGGCCAGCAGTTCGGTGAAGAACCCGGCCTCCCGAAGATAGGCCTCCAGGTACTCGATCGCCGGCCGCTCGTTGCCGGGAGGGTTGACCGTGTTGAAGCGGAGCAGGGCCTGGAGGACTTCGGTCGTCTCGGCCTGGAGGTCGGACATGCGCCAGAGCCTAACGCCAGCGGGAGACCCACTACGATCGAGGCGTCGATGCCAGCCGCCGCCGATCCCGACCTCGAGCTCGCGCTGGAGCTGGCCGACCTGGCCGACCAGATCGCGCTGGCGCGTTACCGGGCGGCCGATCTGAGGGTCGAGACCAAGCCCGATAGCACGCCGGTCACCGAGTCCGACCGGGCTGTGGAGAGCGCGATGCGTGAGCGGCTGTCGGAGGCCCGACCCGATGACGCAGTGATTGGCGAGGAGATGGGCGAGACCGCGGGCACCTCGGCCTCGCGCCGCTGGATCGTCGATCCGATCGACGGGACGAAGAGCTATCTCCGCGGCCTGCCGACCTGGTCGACGCTGATCGCGCTGGAGGCGGACAGCGAAATTCAGGTGGGAGTCGCCTCGATGCCCGCCCTTGGCCATCGCTGGTGGGCGCTGCGCGGGGCGGGTGCGTTCTGCGACGGGGAGCCCATCCATGTCTCCGCGGTCGGCGAGCTGGGCGACGCGCAGCTCTGCTGGAGCGGCATCCAGGAATGGGACGAGGTGGGCCGTCTGGACGCGCTCCTCGCACTTTCGCGAGCCTGCTGGCGCACACGCGGCGTGGGCGATGCCTGGCAGTACATGCTGGTCGCGGAGGGTGTTGGGGACATCGCCGTTGACCCCAGCGTCTCGCTGTGGGATCTGGCCGCCATCAAGATCATCGTGGAGGAGGCCGGTGGCACCTTCACCGACCTCAGCGGCGTGGCCACCGCCGGGGGCGGCAGTGGGCTGGCCACGAACGGGCTGCTGCACCAGGCCGCGCTCGAGTACATCGGGATTCCGGCCGCCGGCTGAAGTCCCGTGAGCTGCTGATCCGCCGCTACCCTTGTACGACATGGATCGAACGACGGTATGAGGACGATCGCCCACCCAGTCACCGAGCAGATCACCCTGAGCGGCCTGCTCCACGCCCTCAGCGACCCGGTTCGCCTGGAGATCGTCCGCACCCTGGGCGAGCGCGGCGAGACCTCCTGCGGCGGCCTCGGGGTCTCGGTCTCCAAGTCGACCCTGACCCACCACCTGAAGGTCCTGCGCGACGCCGGTGTCACCCAGACCCGCTGTCAGGGTGTGCTGCGCCTGGTGTCCCTTCGCGAGGAGGACGTGGAGGCTCGTTTTCCCGGTCTTCTGTCGTGCGTGTTAGCCCACCACGAGCCGGGTAACACACCAGCTGGTGTTCCGTAGCCGAATGGGTCGTAACCGGCCCTCCGGTCTCGGGTAACAGTTCGATAAGACTTGCTGGACGCGGCCCCGGTCGCTCTGGATAATGCAAATTCGCTCGCAGCCCCATGCCGTGAGCAGGCGCCGACCGGAAGGCGCCGAAGCAGGGAACCTCCCAGCAGAAGCGTCGTTTCGTGCGGGAGGCCCCGCTCCGCACCAAAGGTCAGCGGGAGGACGGGCGTTCCGTTTGTCCCGCTGCTCGCGGGCAGACAGTGCCCAACAGCTGGTCTACCGACCACGAAGCTTCAACTGAATACGGCGGCAGCGGGACGGACGGTACGCCCGTCCGGACCCTTGACCCAAGCCCCTGTTCGTCGTATAATTCGATCATATTCGAACTAAAGAACATTGGAACCGAAATTGAGTAACCAAACTGTCAAGAGCAGGGTCCGCGGCGAGCACGCCGAGGCCCGATCCAACAAGCGGCCCCGCCGCGCGGCTGCGCCGCGCCGTCGTACGGTTGCGACCGAGGGCCGGCATGAGCTGGCCGAGCGGACGCACGTGCCGACGGTGGACGGTTCGCTGGAGTCACTGGATCTGTTCTTCCGGCAGGCCCGCATGCACAAGCTGCTGACCGCCGAGGAGGAGATCGAGCTGTCGAAGCGCATCGAGCGCGGTGACCTCCAGGCCAAGAACCGCATGATCAACGCCAACCTGCGGCTGGTGGTCTCTCAGGCCCGCCGGTACCAGGGACACGGGCTGCCCCTCGAGGATCTCATCCAGGAGGGCATGCTCGGCCTGATCCGGGCGGTCGAGAAGTTCGACTGGCGCAAGGGCTTCAAGTTCTCCACGTACGGCACCCTGTGGATCCGCCAGGCTATTCAGCGTGGCCTGCAGAATTCTGGGCGCACGATCCGCGTTCCCGTCCACGTCGCGCAGCGGCAGGTCAAGGTGCGCAAGGTGGAGGCCGAGCTCGCCCTGAAGCTGGGTCGCGAGCCCACCGACGAGGAGATTGCGTCGGTGGCCGAGCTACCGATGGAGCAGGTGGCCGAGTCGCGCGAGCTGAGTCGCGGGCTGTCCAGCCTGGATCAGCCGATCGGCGACGACGGCGAGGCCTCACTGGGCGATCTGCTGCCCAGCGATCGGCCCGAGCCCTCCGAGGAGGTGGCCGTCACCTTGCGCGACCGTCAGGTGGCCGAGGTCGTCGCCCGTCTGCCGGAGCTGGAGCGCGAGGTCATCCGGCGCCGTTTCGGACTCCACGGTGACGAGCCGCGAACGGTTCGCCAGACCGGCGCGGACCTGGGCATCTCAGCCGCCCAGGCCGGAGAGCTGGAGCGTCGCGCCCTGCGGCGGCTGGCCGACAACGACGAGCTGGACGGTCTGCGGGCCGCCGCCTGAGCTCTCAGCCTGAGCAGTCCTTCGAGGGGGCGCCGGCCTGACGGCCGGCGCCCCCTCTTTGCTGCCGAGACCACCGCGTCCATACTCCACCCTTGTGGAACGGCTGTTCGAAGCTGACGACGCTCCGCCGACCGCGGCGCCCGATGCGCCACTGGCCACGCGGATGCGCCCGCGCAACCTGGAAGAGTTCGTGGGACAGCGGCGCCTGCTGGGCGAACCGGGCAGCCGCCTGCCCCTGCGCCAGGCGATCGAGTCAGGCCACGCCCACTCGATGATCCTTCACGGCCCGCCCGGGTCGGGTAAGACGACGCTGGCGCGGATCGTGGCCCAGGCCTCGGGGGCGGCGTTCGAGGAGGAGAGCGCCGTACAGGCCGGTCGCGCCGAGGTCCGGGCGGTGATCGGGCGCGCCCGCGAGCGCCGGAAGCTCGGCCAGGGCACCGTCTTCTTCCTGGACGAGATCCACCGCTTCAACAAGGCCCAGCAGGATGCCCTGCTCCCGGCCGTCGAGGAAGGACTGATCACGCTGATCGGGGCCACCACGGAGAATCCGTACTTCGAGGTCAACTCGGCGCTCCTGTCCCGCAGCCGCGTCTACGAACTGGACGCGCTCCAGCCGGACGATGTCCGCCAGCTCTCTGCAGCGTGCGGTCGACCAGGGAGAATGCGGCGACCCCGCCCGGGTGGACCAGGCGGCTCTGGACTACGCGGCCGAGTGGACCGGCGGAGATGCCCGCGCGGCGCTGAACGGCCTGGAGCTGGCCTGCGAGGTCGCCGAGGACGGTCCGCTCACCGTCGAGCACATCCGTGACGCGCTCCAGCGGCGGACGATCCTGTATGACCGCCAGGCCGACAACCACTACGACACTATCTCGGCCTGGATCAAGGCGACCCGCGGGTCGGATCCCGATGCGTCGCTCTACTACCTGGCCGTGATGCTGGAGGGCGGGGAGGACCCGCGGTTCATCGTCAGGCGGATGGTGATCCTGGCCTCCGAGGACATCGGCAATGCGGACCCGCAGGCCCTGGTCGTGGCCACGTCCGCCGCCGATGCGGTGGAGCACGTCGGACTGCCCGAAGCCCAATTCGCCCTGGCCCAGGCGGCAATTTACTTATCGCTGGCGCCCAAATCCGACCGGGCCAAGCGATCGATCATCGCCGCCCGCGAATACGTGCGCGAGCGCGGCGCCGAGCCGCCGCCCGCGCACCTGCGCTCATCCACCCGCAGCGACCGCGGCTACGACAACCCGCACCGGCATCCGGGCCACTTCTCCGCTCAGGAGCTGCTGCCGCCCGGCGCGGCGGGCGCCCGGTTCTACGAGCCTGACGAGGCAGAGGCGGCGTTGCGCGAGCGCCTGGCCGAGATCCGCCGGGCCCGGGAACGAGACGCCTGACCCTCAGCCCGCCTCGTCGGCTCCCGAGCCGACCAGGACCGGCTCCGGAGGCCTGGCCACCGAGTGGTCGCGCCGCTCGAAGAACTCCGCTCCCTCGATGCTGAAATGCGGGACCAACCGGTCCAGCCAGCCGGGGAACCACCAGTTGATCTTGCCCATCAGGATCATCAGGGCCGGCACCAGCAGGCAGCGCACGACCGTGGCGTCGAGCACCACGGCGACGGCCAGCCCGATCCCGAACTCCTTGATCGTGGGATCCCCGTTGAGCAGGAAGCTGCCGAACACGAACACCATGATCAGGGCGGCGGCGGTGATCACCCGAGCGCTGGTCACCAGACCTGACACCACCGAGCTGCTGTTGTCCTCGCCCGCGTGCACGTGCTCCTCGATCTGGCTGACCAGGAACACCTCGTAGTCCATCGACAGGCCGAACAGGATCGCGAACATGAACAGCGGCACGTACGAGACGATCGGCACCGGCCCGCTCAACCCGATCAGCCCGGCCAGCCAGCCGTACTGGAAGATGGCGGTGAGCACGCCGTAGGAGGCGCCGATCGACAGCAGGTTCATCACCGCCGCCTGGGGCGGGACGATCAGCGTGCGGAAGGCGAGCACGAGGAGCACGAAGCTGAGCGCGATGACGACCAGGATCTGCAGCGGCAGCTTGCTCGAGATGCGCGATGCCAGATCCTCGTAGCCGGCCGTGCTGCCACCCACGTCCGCTTTCATGTTCGTGCCCTTCTCGGCCGTCGGGATGACCTGCGCGCGCAGGTCATCCACCAGCTTCGTGGTGGCGTCCTTGGCCGGACCGGACGTGGAGATCGCGTTGAAGTACGCCGTCGTGCCGGCCTTGTCGACCGACATCGGTGTGACCGCGGCCACGCCCGGCGTCGAGCTCACGTCCTTTTGCAGGGTCGCCAGTCGCGGATCCGACCCTGGCGAGGAGGAGCCCGACGCCGGTTGGGCGGGGGAACCCAACTTCACGGCGATGATCAGCGGCCCGTTCACGCCCGGGCCGAAGTACTTGGAGATCAGGTCATAGGCGCGGCGCGCCGTGGTGGTGGTGGACAGTGCCGCGGTGTCCTGCTGGCCCAGGCTCAGCGACAGGAGCGGGATCGACAGCGGGATCAGGATCGCCACCGCCGCCAGCAGTGCCACCAGCGGCTGCTTGGCGATGTCGTGGGCCACGGTGGCCCAGACGCCCTTCCGGGAGTCGGTCTCGCTCGCCGGCCGGCGAACGCGGAGCGAGTTGATGCGCGGCCCGAGCAGGGCCAGGAATGCCGGCAGCAGGGTCAGCGCCGCCAGCACCGCCACGACGACGGCGATCGCCGCCATCAGGCCCATCGTGGTCACCAGCGGGATCCCGGCCACAGCCAGGGAGACCAGAGCGATCGTCACGGTTCCGCCGGCGAAGAACACCGCCCCGCCCGAGGTGGCCGTGGCGCGGGCGATCGACTCGGACATGTCGAGCCCGTCGTGCAGCCCCCGGAAGTGGCGGGTGACGATGAACAGCGCGTAGTCGATTCCCACGCCCAGCCCGATCATCGTGGCCAGCGTCGGGGCCACGGTGGGCACCGTGGCCACGTGCCCGAGCATTCGGATGATCGCCAGCGTCGACAGCAGGGCGAAGATCGCCGTCAGGATCGGCACCAGCATCGCGGTCACGGTCCCGAACGTGAAGGTCAGGATCACGACCGCGGCCAGGATCCCCACCAGCTCACTGGACTCGGTGGACGGTTTGGACACCTTCTGCCCGAGCTGGCCGCCCGTGTCGACCTCGAGGCCGGCCGCTTCGGCCGGCCTGGCCGCCTGGTCGATGATCGCCTGCGCCTGGGACTCCGAGAGCGACCCCGGGCTGACCTTCAGCCCCACGCTCAGGTACCCCGTCGATTTGTCCTTGCTGAGCGCGCCCGCCCCCTGGGGCGTGAGCGGGTTGACCACCGAGGCGACATTGGGGTTCTTGGCCACGTCCGCAGCCGCCTGGTTGACCGCGCCTGAGTACTTGGAGTCCGTCAGCTGGCCGCTCTTGGCATGCAGGACGATCGGGCTGACGCCGTTGGCCTGGGTCGGGAACGACTGCTGGAGGGTCTGGGAGGCCTTCTGGCTATCGGTCCCGGGCAGCGACAGGTTGTCGTTGGTGTTGTCGCCCATCCGGTGGGAAATCGCCACCAGAGCGATCGTCGCCACCAGCCACACGATCAGCACCGCCAGCTTCCGCCGCACGGCGAACTGCGCGATCGCGTACAGGATCCCGGTCATCGGTCGCGTCCCTTCAAGTCGGCCCCCAACGCTTTGACCCAAAAAGTGATGCGTATCATGATTTGCGCAAATGCCCCTGTCAAGGTAATGGCGCAGACCGAACGAACATCCTTGGGCTCCCGGCCCCGGCAGGCGCGGGGGATCGCCGCCCGGGCTCGGGTGTATGACGCCGCGATCGCCCGCTTCTCCGAAGTGGGGGTGTCTGCGACCCGCGTCGAGGACGTGGTGGCTGCCGCCGGGGTGGCCTGGGGAACCTTCTACCGGTACTTCCCGCGCAAGGAGGACGTGCTCCTGGAGGCGGCGGCACGCCAGTTCCGCGACCGACTGGAGCCGCTGGTGGAGTCGGACCTGCGCGATCCCGCGCTCACCACCCGGGAACGGCTGCTGCGTCTGTTCGTGGCGATGCTCGAACCGGGTGACCAACAGCCGCACGTGCGGGCGGAGATCATCAAGGAGGTGCTCGAGAACCGTGCTCGGTTCAGCGCTCTGCTGGAGGCCGGGCCCCAGCCCCTCATCCAGCTGGTGGCCAACATCCTCGAGGAGGGCCAGCGAAGCGGTGAGGTTCGGCCGGACACCGATCGCCTCACCCTCGCGGGCGTGCTGCTGATCAGCGTGATCTTCTCAGTGATCTACGCGTACTACGGCGAGTTCCGGCCATCCTCGCTCACCGGCGGTCACGCGGAGTTTCGGGCCGTGGTCGAGAGGTTCTTCCTTGTCGTCTGGCGCGGGATCGAAGCTACTACCATGTAGTAAATGGTCCACCCCGACGGTTCCCTGGCGATGCTCACCCATTCCCACCGCCTCGACGGAGGCCTGCGCGTCCGCGTCCGCCTGGCTCGGCCGGGCGACCAGCCTCTGGTCGCAGAGCTCCTGGAGCGCCTTGGCTTTCAGCCCTCCCACAGCCTCCTCCTCGACGTGATGCGCTTCGACCCCCACCGCCGGGCGGTGGTCTGCGCCACGGCGCTGGTCGGTGGAACCGAGCGGGTGGTCGGGTTCGGTGCCGTCGACCTCCAGAGCCGCGGCGCGCCGGCCACCGTGGTGGCCGAGCCCGAACACGGCCGGGAGCTCATTCGTCTGTTGAGGCGCGGGCTCCGGGCTCGTACCCAGCTGACCGCGCCTGCCTGAGCGATACGCTGGCCGCGTGCAGGTGACGGTCTCCGGCGCCAGGCTCGAGTCATTCAGCCCGAGCACGGGCGAAAGTCTCGGAACAGTTGCGATCACGCCAGCCGACCGGGTGGCCGACGTGGTCGATGATGTGGCGCAGGTTCAGCCGTTCTGGGCGCAGCTGACGCTCGGCGACCGGGCCCGGTATCTGCAACGTGCCGCCCAGGTGGTGATCGACGAGGCGGATGAGATCCGCGACCTGATCGTCCGGGAGCAGGGCAAGCCGCGCAACGAGGCCTTCTCGATGGAGGTGCTGCCGACGATCGATGCCCTGGGTTGGGTGGCGGGCGCGGGTCAGGAGCTGCTCAGCGACGAGCAGATCGCCATGTCGCAGCTGTTCCTGCGCGGCAAGTCATCGGCGTTCACGTACGAGCCACTGGGGGTGATCGGCGTGATCGCCCCCTGGAACTACCCGTGGAGCATCCCGCTTGGGGAAATCGCGCTGGCGCTGATGGCCGGCAACGGTGTGGTCCTCAAGCCGGCATCGCTGACGCCGCTGATCGGGGAGCGGATCCGGATGGTGTTCGAGCGCGCCGGCGTTCCGGACGGCTTGGTACGTGTCGTGCACGGGCCGGGCACGGGCGATGCCCTGGTCCAGTCGTCCGCGCAGAAGATCTTCTTCACCGGATCGGTCGAGACGGGCCGCGGCGTGGCCGAGCGATGCGCCCGGCGGCTCAAGGGTTGCGTGCTGGAGTTGGGTGGCAAGGATCCGATGATCGTGCTCGCCGACGCCAACCTCGATCACGCCGTCTCAGGCGCACTGTGGGGCGGGTTCGCCAACGCGGGGCAGACCTGTTCAGGCATCGAGCGCGTGTACGTGATGCGCGAGGTGGCCGACCGGTTCATCGAGGGAGTGGTGGCCGGAGCCGAGCGGCTGCGAGTCGGCGACCCGATGAGCTGGGAAACCGAGATCGGGCCGATGATCTCCCGGGAGCAGTTCGAGCTGGTTTCGGAGCTGGTGGACGACGCGGTGAACCACGGTGCCACGCGCCGCTGCGGCGGAGCCGTCACCCCGCCCGCGGATCTTCGGCAGGCGGCCTACTACGGCCCCACCGTGCTGACCGGCGTGACCCCGGACATGCGCATCATGCGCGAGGAGATCTTCGGGCCCGTGCTGCCGATCACGGTCGTCGATTCCGAGGACGAGGCCCTGGCTCTGGCCAACGACTCCCGCTTCGGACTTGGCGCCTCCGTGTGGACCTCTGACCGGAGTCGGGGCGAGCGGCTGGCCCGGGAGATCGAGGCCGGGATGGTGTGGATCAACGACCACATGTTCAGCCATGGCGCCTGCCAGTGCTCGTGGGGCGGAGTCAAGGAATCGGGGCTGGGCCGGACCCACTCGAAGTTCGGCCTCTACGAGTGCGTCAACGTCAAGCTCCGCGTGTGGGAGCCCTCGATCGTGCGCAACCCGTGGTGGCATCCCTACGACGAGACGCTCGGAGCCGCGCTGCGCCAGGCTGCAGTGATCCTGTACGGACGACCCTCGATCCGGGCCGCGGCACTCAGGCGCGGCCTGCGCCCGCTCGGCCGACTGGGGGCGCGCCTGGCGCGGGACGCCATGCGGTGACAGGACACTACGCTTAACCGCGTGCCCGCCCAGGCCTACAGCGGCAAGGAGTGCGTCTGCCAGTTCCGCAGGGGCGTCTGCGACCAGTCCTGCGTCCGGGACATGCTGGCCGTCCCCTTCTACATCGCCTGCCTGCGCCTGAGCGGACGCCGCTGCCTGGTGGTCGGCGGGGGCGACATCGGCTTGGAGAAGGTGGAGGGCCTGCTGGCCTGCGGGGCGGACGTGACGCTCGTGGCTCCCGAAGCTCATCCGGAGCTGGCCGAGCTGGCCCGCGAGGGCTCGATCCAGTGGGAGCAGCGCGGGTATCGCGCTGAGGATCTGGAGGGTTGCCTGATCGCCATCGCCGCCACCGGCGACACCGACGTGAACATCGCCGTGTTCAACGATGCCGAGCGCCGCTCGATGCTGGTCAACGTGGTCGACGTGCCGCCGCTGTGCAACTTCATCCTGCCCGCGATCGTGCGCACCGGGCCCCTGGCGGTGGCCATCTCCACCGCCGGTGCCTCGCCCGCCCTGGCCAAGCGCATGAAACGCGAGATCGCCGAGCTGTTCGGCGAGCCGTACGCGGACCTCGCCGTGCTGCTCAACGACGTGCGCGGGTGGGCCAAGGCCACGCTGCCCACCTACCAGGACCGCAAGGAGTTCTTCGAGGGGATCGTCAACGGCGAGCCCGACCCGATCGAGCTGCTGCGCGCCGGCGACGTACATGCGGTCAAGGAACTGATCGCCGGCGCGCAGCGAGCCCACGTGCCCGCGTGAGCGAACCGCTGCTGACCCATCTCGACGAGACCGGGCGCGCCCGCATGGTCGACGTGGGAGACAAGCCGGCCAGTGACCGGCGGGCGATCGCGCGCGCCGTGATCCGCGTCAGCTCCGACACGGCCGCGCGCGTGGCCGCCGGCGACGCCCCCAAGGGCGATGTGCTGGGGGTGGCTCGCATCGCGGGCATCCAGGCGGCCAAGCGGACGGCCGAGCTGATCCCACTCTGTCATCCGTTGTCGCTGTCCTACGTGGGTGTGGAGGGCCGGATCGACGCCGAGCGCGGTGAGATCGAGCTGATCGCCGAGGCTCGGACGACCGGGCCGACGGGCGTGGAGATGGAGGCCCTGACCGCCGCATCGGTGGCCGCCCTCACCGTTTACGACATGGTGAAGGGGATCGAGCGGGGCGCGGAGATCACCGAGGTGGCGCTGCTGGAGAAATCAGGCGGGCGCTCGGGCCACTGGCGGCGGTGACGGTCAGACGCGCCGTGCCCGCCGATGCGCGGGCGATCGCCGAGGTGCACGTGCGCAGTTGGCAGGCCGGGTATCGCGGCCTGATGCCGGATGACGTGCTCGATGGGCTGTCGGCGGCCGAGCGAGTGCCACGGTGGCGCGATGGACTGTCCGGCGGATCGGTCGTGTTCGTGGCCGAGCGAGACGCTGAGCTGATCGGCTTCTGCGGTCTGTCCGAGCCGAGCCGCGACGAGGATGCCGGCGAGGGTGTGGCCGAGATCGCGTCCATCTACGTCGATCCAGGAGCCTGGCGGGCTGGCGCGGGCCGAGCGCTGATGGACGCCGCGCTCAGTCATCTTCGAGCCGGCGGCTGGCAGGAGGCGACGCTCTGGGTGCTGCGCGAGAACCAGGTAGCTCTCGACTTCTACGCCGCTCACCACTTCGGGCCCGACGGCGCCGAACAGCTCTACGAGCGCACCCGCACCATCGGGATCCGCCTGCGCCGGTCGCTCCAAGCCGACCACAGCGACTGATAGGCCCTAACCTGCCACCGGCCATGCGGACCGCGATCCTCACCGTGTCCACCTCGGTGGCCGCCGGGCGCACCGAGGATCTCTCCGGACCGGCCCTGGCCGAGTTGACGAAGCGGGCCGGCGGCGAGGTCGTCACCCAGGACGTGGTGGGCGACGATGCCGCGGCGATCGAGCAGTGGCTACGCCGCCAGGTGCAGGACGAGGTCCCGATCATCCTGACCACCGGCGGCACCGGCTTCACGCCGGACGACGTGACCCCGGAGGCCACCGGAGCGGTGATCGAGCGGGATGCCCCGGGGATCGCCGAAGCCATGCGGGCCGAGTCGCGCCGCCACACGCCCATGGGGATCCTCAGCCGGGGGATGTCCGGGCTGGCCGGCCGCAGCCTGATCGTCAACTTTCCGGGCAGCCCGAAGGCGATACGGGAGCTGTTCGGGGTCATCTCTCCGGTCCTGGAGCACGCCGTGGGGACACTGAACCGTGAGCCCGGACAGCCACGCGGCCATTGAGCTGCAGGGCCTGACCCGGCACTTCGGCGAGCGAACAGCGCTGCGGGACGTGTCGGTGGTGGTGCCGAGTGGCGCCACGCTGACCGTGCTCGGCCGCAACGGAGCGGGCAAATCGACGCTTCTGCGGATTCTCGCCACGCTGCTGCGCCCGCACTCCGGCACCGCGTCCCTGTTCGGAGAGGAGTTGCCCAAGCGGGCCTGGGCCGTGCGGGGGCGCGTCGGTCTGCTCGGGCATGACCCGCTTCTGTACCGGGATCTGACCGGACGGGAGAACCTGAGCTACCACGCCCGGCTGCACGCGGTCCCTCCGGAACGGGTGGAGGAGGTGCTGGAGGCCGTGGGCATGGCCAGGCGGGGAGAGGACGCGGTCCGTTCGCTCAGCCGGGGCATGGTCCAGCGGCTCGCCGTGGCGCGGGCGGTGCTGCACCGGCCCGACCTGCTGCTCCTGGACGAGCCCCGAGCCAACCTGGACCCCGGCGCCGCCACGTTGCTCGAGCCGCTGATCGGGGCTGCGGCCGGCGTGACGAGGGTGATGACCAGCCACGATCCCCGCTCCGCGCTGGCCGAGGCTGATCTCGTCCTGGCGCTGCGCGACGGCGCAGCCGTCTACCTGGGACCCCCCGGCGGCGTCACCGAAACCCTGCTTGGCGAGGTCTACGCATGAGGGCGGCAGTGGCCGTCCTCCGCAAGGACCTGCTGGTGGAGCTGCGCACCCTGGAGACGGTGCCGGCCATGGCGCTGTTCTCCGTGACCGTGTTCGTGGTCTTCCACTTCGGGCTGAACCGCTCGACCCTGTCCGGCCAGCTGGCCGCGGGCGTGCTCACCGTCACGCTGCTGTTCGCCGGCATGCTGGCCATCAACCGGCTGTTCGTGGCCGAGCGCGAGCAGGGCGGCTTCGACGCCTTTCTGCTCGCCCCGGTGGACCGCAGCGCGATGCTGGTGGCCAAGGCGGCGACGCTGTTCGTCTTCCTGGTCGTGCTGGAGGTGATCGCGGTCCCGGCGTTCGCACTGCTCCTGGATCCGCCTGGGCTGGGTGGCGCCCTGCCCGGGTTGGTCCTGATCCTGGCCCTGGCCAACCTGGCCTTCGCGGTGATCGGAACCCTGGTCTCGGCGATCGCCGTGCAGACCCGGGCCCGCGACCTGATCGGGCCGATCGTCGGCCTGCCGCTCCTGATCCCCGCGCTGATCGCCATCGCCCGCGGTCTCGGACCGCTGCTGCGAACCCACGGGGCGGCGACTCCGCCAGGCAAGTGGGTGGCCGTTTTGGCCCTTTATGATCTAGTCAACGCCCTCCTCGCCTATGCGGTGTTCGATTACCTGCTTGAGGACTAGCGGCTTCGTATGCCTTCCTTGAATCCGCACACCCGCCACCTGCGCGGGCTGACGATCGCCACGGTTGCCACGATCACCGCCGCCATGGCGCTCGTGTTCTTCTACGCGCCCCTGGACGCCAACCAGGGCTTCGTTCAGAAGATCTTCTACCTCCATGTGCCGCTGGCGATCGTCTCGTTGTGCGGCTACGTGCTGGGCGGGCTATTCGCCATCGGTTACCTGCGCACCGGCCGGCGGGTCTGGGACATGCGCTCCTACTGTGCGATCCACCTGTCGTTGATCTTCTCGATCGCCGGGATCGTGTCCGGGTCGATCTGGGCGAAGGCATCGTGGGGCCACTGGTGGGTGTGGTCGGAGCCCACGCTCGTCTCCTACCTGATCGTGATCCTGCTGTTCGCCACCTACCAGCCGCTGCGCTTCTCCATCGAGGACCCGGAGCGCCAGTCTCGCTACGCCAGCGTGTTCGCCGTGGTGGGTGCCGCGTTCGTGCCGCTCAACTTCATTGCTGTGCGGCTGTCCACCGCCTACGTGCATCCCCGGGTGCTGAACCTGGAGGGGGGCGCGCTCCCGGGCTCCATGAAGCTCGTCTTCTATCTGTCCTTGCTCGGCATTGCGCTGCTGTTCGCCACACTGATGAAATACGAGATGGCGGCGAAGACGATGCGCATCGAGACCCGGCGGCTGCGGCGCAGCCTGCTCGGCGAGGATGCGGTGCGACCCTTGAGCCGGAGCGCCGCTCCATCATGACCCTGTTTGCCATCACTCCGGCGCTGCCGCTGCACACCGCCGGCCCCTACGTGGCCGCCGCCTACATCGTGTTCCTGGCCATCGTGCTCATCTACGTGGCGATCATGGCCCGGCGCCTGGTGCGCAACCAGCGGGACCTGGCCGAGCTGCGCCGGGAGCTCGAGCAGCGCGAACAGGCTTCACCGGCCGGCCAGCCGGTGAAGCAGGGAACAGCGGCGCCCGCACCGGAAAACCCCGACCGTGAGGTGTCACACCAGCTGTGACCGAGCTGCTGGCCATCGGCGTCTCTCACAAGACGGCCCCAGTCGAGGTGCGTGAACGCCTTGCCCTGACCGACACCCGCGCCGCGGAGTTCCTGCGTGACCTGCGGGGTACCGCCGAGGTCCAGGAGGCGGTGGCCATCTCGACCTGCAACCGGACCGAGCTGTACCTGGTGGTCAGTGACCCCGTGGAGGCCGAGAGCACCGTGCTGGCGATGCTGGCCCGGCAGGCCGGGATCCGCCCGACCACCCTGACCCCGGCGATCTACTCCCATCACAACTGCGACGCGGCTCGCCACCTGTACCGGGTGACGGCCGGCCTGGAGTCGATGATCGTGGGGGAGGCGGAGGTACAGGGCCAGGTCAAGCGCGCCTATGAGGCGGCTGTGGCCCGCGAGACAGCGGGCCCGTTCTCTCACCAGCTGTTCCGCGCTGCCCTGGCCACCGGCAAGCGCGTGCGCACCGAGACCGTGATCGGCGAGCGGCACCTCAGCCTGTCCTCGGTGGCGGTGGCGCTGGCTCGTGACGTCCTGGGCGACCTGTCCGGCAGCGAGGTGGTGATCATCGGAACCGGCGAGACGAGCGAGCTGGCCGCGCGCGCACTGGCCGACAGCGGCGGCCACACCGTGTTCGTGGCCGGGCGTCGCCGCAGCCGCGCCGTCAGTCTCGCCCGGCGCTACGGCGGGGACAGCCTCAGCTTCGATGAGCTGCCCCAGGCGCTGGAGCGCGCCGACGTGGTGGTGGCCGCCACCTCCTCACCGCACCTGCTGATCGAGGCTGAGGATCTGGCCGAGGTGCTGCGGACGCGGCGGGGCCGCCCGATGCTGATGATCGACCTGGCGGTGCCGCGGGACATCGACCCGGCCTGCGCCCACGTACCGGAGGTGACCCTCTACGACGTCGATGACCTGCAGGCGGTCATCGAGCGCAATCGCCAGGTTCGCCAGAGCGAGGCGCGCAAGGCGGAGGGAATCGTCGAGGAGGAGATCGGCAAGTTCGCCGCCTGGCTGGGTTCGCTGGAGGTGCTGCCCACCCTGGCCGCGCTGCGGGCCCGGGCCACCGAGATCGCTCACGCGGTCGTCGAGGAGAACCAGGGCAAGTGGGAGACCGCCTCCCCCGGGATCGCCAGCGCGTGGATGCGATCGCGCAGGCGGTGGTCAACCGTCTCCTGCACCAGCCCACGGCTCGCCTCAAGGAGCTGCGCGACGACCGGGTCCACGCCCGCATGGCCCTGATCCGGGACCTGTTCGACCTGAGCGTGGAGGACAGCGCGGCGATCGACGTGCCGGCGACTGCGCCGGCCGACGAGCAGCCGGCCGACGCCAGGGTGGCCGACATCCGCTCGGCTCGCCGCCGCCGCGCCTGATGCGGATCGGAACCCGGGGAAGTGCCCTGGCGCTAGCCCAGGCCGAAGTGGTGGCTGAGCGCCTGCGCGCCGGCGGACACGACACGGATATCGTGACCATCACCACCGCGGGTGACCGTGGAGATCGCGTTTCCGACAAGTCGCGCTGGGTGGAGGAGCTGGAGCGGGCGTTGCTCGATGGGCGCATCGACCTGGCCGTTCACTCGGCCAAGGACGTGCCCACCAACCTTCCCGAGCCCTTCCGTCTGATCGCCGTTCCGCGGCGGGTCGATCCGCGCGACGCTCTGTGTGGCGCTGCTTCGCTCCGGGAGCTTGCCGCCGGGGCACGGGTCGGCACGAGCAGCCTCCGCCGCGCCGCCCAGCTGCGAGCGCTGCGACCAGACCTGGAGGTCCGTGAGCTGCGCGGCAACGTCGATACCCGCCTGCGGAAGCTGGCGGATGGCGAGGTCGACGCCATCGTGCTCGCGCTGGCCGGGCTGCTCAGGCTGGGCCGGGAGGCGGAATCGGGCTGCGTCCTGGACGAGCTCGTCCCGGCGGCGGGTCAGGGCACGCTGGTCGTGGAGGCGCTCGACGGTTCTCCAGACGAGGCGGCGATCGCGGGGCTGCTCAACGACTCCGAGTCCGAGATCTCCCTCCGGGCCGAGCGGGATCTGATGCGCCGTCTCCAGGCCTCGTGCCAGACCCCTGTCGGGGCGCACGCGAGGCGGGCGGGACGGCACCTGGAGATGCGCGCCTGGGTGGGCCTGCCGGACGGCTCGGAGTGGCTCAGCGACGAGGTCACGGACGCTCCGGACGTCGTCTCCGAGACGCTCCACGAGCGCATGCGCGCCGCGGGCGCCCACGACCTGCTCCGCCGGGCGGAGGCGGCATGACCGTCCACCTGGTGGGGGCGGGTCCGGGCGACCCGGCCCTGATGACCGTTCGCAGCCTGGAGCTGATCGCGCAGGCCGACGTGATCGTCCACGACCGCCTGATCCCCGATCGCGCGCTGGCCACGGCTCGACACGATGCCCAGCTGGTCTACGTGGGCAAGGAGGGCGGCGAGCCATCGGTAGGCCAGGATGAGATCAACCGTGTGCTCATCGAGCACGGGCAGGCCGGACGCGAGGTGGTCCGGCTCAAGGGCGGGGACCCGTTCGTGTTCGGGCGCGGCGGTGAGGAGGCCGAGGCTCTGCGCGCGGCCGGGATCGAGTACGAGGTGGTGCCGGGCGTCACAGCCGGGATCGCCGGACCGGCCTACGCCGGGATCCCGGTGACCCATCGCGAGATGTCCAGCGCGGTGGCCTTCGTGACCGGTCACGAGGATCCGGCCAAGCCCGAATCCGCGCTCGACTGGCGGGCGCTGGCCGCCTTCCCGGGCACGCTGGTCGTCTACATGGGCGTGCGCCAACTGCCGGCGATCACCGCCCGTCTGATCGAGGGTGGGCGGCCGGCCGATGAGCCGGCCGCACTTGTCCAGCGCGGCACCTGGCCTGATCAGCGTGCCGTGGTGGGCACGCTGAACACGCTCGCCGAGCTGGCCGAGCGCCAGCGGATCCGGGCCCCTACGGTGGCCGTGTTCGGGGCGGTGGCCGGGCTGCGCGAGGCGCTCGCCTGGTTCGAGCGCCGCCCGCTGCACGGGGTGACCGTGGCTGTGACGCGCGCCCGTCTCCAGGCCAGTTCGATGGCCAAGCAGCTGAGCCGCCTGGGGGCCGCGGTGGTGGAGACCCCGGCCATCCGGATCGAGCCGCTGGAAGGGCCGGCTCCCGATCTCGGAAGCTATGACCTGGTGTGCCTGACCAGCCCGAACGGAGTCGACGAGCTGCTGGCCCGGTTGCACGCCGCCGGACGGGACGCCCGCGCGTTCGCCGGAGCCCGGGTGGCCGTGATCGGGCCGGGCACGGCCGCACGCCTGCATCGCCACGGCATCCAGGCCGATGTGGTTCCGGAGCGATTTCTGGCCGAGGGGCTGCTCGAGGCCCTCGAGGATGTGCCGGTCAGCCGCGCGCTGGTGGCGCGGGCCGAGGAGGCGCGGGACGTCCTTCCCGAAGCGCTGCGCCGGCGCGGCGCCGAGGTGGATGTGGTGGCCCTGTACCGCACCGTGGTTGAACCGCTCGAGGCGGCGCAGGTGGAGTCGGTGCGCGGCGCTGACTACGTCACGTTCACCTCCTCCTCGACCGTCACCAACTTCCTCCGTGCCGCGGGCGCACCCGACGCCTGGCGAGACGGCGGCCGGCCCCGGCTGGCCAGCATCGGCCCCGTGACCAGCGCCACCCTCCGAGAGCATGGGCTGGAGCCCGACGTGGAGGCGACAGAGCACTACATCGGGGGCCTGATCGACGCGCTCGTGAAGGACGCCGCGTCTCGATGAGCGTTCCCGTAGTTAGCCTGATGACCGACTACGGCCTCCAGGACGAGTTCGTCGGCGTATGTCACGGAGTGATTGCCCGAATCTGCCCGGAGGCCCGGATCATCGACGTGACCCACGGCGTGGCGCCCCAGGACGTGGTCGGGGGAGCGCTGCGGCTTCAGGCAGCGCTGCCCTACCTCCCGGCCGGCGTACATGTGGGCGTCGTCGATCCGGGCGTCGGATCGGAGCGGCGCGCGGTGGCGTTTCGCTGCGCGGACGGGCAGATCCTCGTCGGGCCAGACAACGGGCTGCTGTGGCCGGCCGCCGAGCGTGCAGGCGGGATCGCTGAGGGGGTTGACATCTCGGACTCTCCGTTCCGCCTCGAGCCGGTGTCGGCGACCTTCCACGGGCGTGACATCTTCGCCCCCGTGGCCGCGCATCTGGCGGCCGGCCGCTCACTGAGTGAAGCCGGCCAACCGCTTGACTCTGGCCGTCTGATCCGCCT
This sequence comes from uncultured Solirubrobacterales bacterium, assembly GCA_963718545.1. Classification (GTDB taxonomy): domain Bacteria; phylum Actinomycetota; class Thermoleophilia; order Solirubrobacterales; family Solirubrobacteraceae; genus Palsa-465. The sequence continues at coordinate 279,211 of CAVQZO010000003.1, forward strand.
CGACCTGCCCCGGGCCGTCATCCAGGATGGCCGCCTACGGGCGACGGTCCTGCTCGTTGACCGGTTCGGGAACGTTCAGCTGAACTGCCGCGATGGAGACGTGCAGTTCCCGCCGGGGTCTGAAATCGACATCGGTTCCACCCGGGCCATCTACGCCACCACGTTCATGGACGCCGCTCCGGGCGAGCTGATCCTCTATCCGGACGCGGCTGGCTTTCTCGCCCTGGCGGTCAATCAGGGCAGTGCCGCGGAGCGGCTCGGCCTTGCCTCCGGATCCGAGGTGGAGCTCGAGCAGAAGGGCACCGGACGTGCGTGAGCGGCTGCGCCAGACGCGACGAGCGATGGCCCGGGTGCGCGAGAGCCTGCGGGAGGCCGAACCGCCATCCACCGACCCGCGGTTGCGTCTGCCCGCGTTCTATCTGCCGTTCCCTGAGATCGAGCGACTGCCCGAGTCTCTGTGGTCCTCCGAGCGCCCGATGCACGGCATCGACCTGCGTCTGGACGAGGCCGCCCAATTGCTACATCGGCTGTCGGGCCACATGTCGGAGACGGTCCTGGACGACTACGACTTCGCGAACGGAACGTATGAGTGGTCGGATCCGCAGACCCTGTTCGGGATGCTGCGCCACCTCAAGCCCGCGCGCGTGATGGAGCTGGGCTCCGGGGCATCGACGCACGTGATCCAGCTGGCGCGCCGGGTCAACGAGCAGGAGGGGACCCCGTTCCGGCACACCGCGTTCGATCCCTTCGGCGGGTGGCACGAGATGGGCGTTCCGGACGGGCTGGAGATCCAGCCGACTCCCGCCGAGGAGCTCGACCCGGCCGTCGTCGAGGCGCTGGGCTCAGGAGACGTCCTGTTCGTCGACACCACGCACACGGTCAAGACAGGCGGCGACGTCCAGCACATCATCCTCGGCCTGCTGCCCCGACTGGCCCCCGGCGTCCACGTCCACTTCCATGACATCTTCCTGCCCCACGACTACCCCCGCCAGTGGGTGGTGGAGGAGCGCCGGGCATGGGCCGAGCAGTATCTGCTCGAGGCCTTTCTGGCCTTCAATCCACGGTTCGAGGTCGTCCTGCCGCTGAACGCGCTCCTTCACCAGCGCGAAGCGGACTTCCGCCAGGCGATCCCGCGCCATGGCGCCGGGGGCGGCGGCGCCTTCTGGATCAGGCGTACCGGCCCCATCCGCTGATGCACCGGAAATCGGACGTGCTCAAACGCGCACGCTGCGAGCCGGCGCTGTTGATATCGCGCCAGAACACGAAAAACGTGCTCGAGCGCGATATCAACGCCCTGTACCGACAGCGTGCGCGCTAGAGCATGCTCGGCACCCCCAGACGCCACTACCGCCGCACCGACTCAACCAACGCACGCCTCAGAGATCTCGCCCAAGAGGGCGCCCCGCACGGAACCCTGGTCACGGCCGACGAGCAGACGGCCGGCCGAGGCCGTCAGGGCCGCACCTGGATCGCGCCCCCCAACCAGGCGCTCCTCCTTTCGCTGCTGATCCGACAACCAAATCGGCTCCTATCCCTCGCAGCAGGCGTCGCGGTAGCCGAAGTCTGCGGTCAGCAAGCCGAACTGAAGTGGCCCAACGACGTCCTCCTAGACGGCCGGAAGGTCGCCGGCATCCTCGTCGAAGGCCGTCCCCAGGAGGACTGGGCGGTCCTCGGCATCGGCCTGAACGTGGCGGTCGAACCCGACCAGCTCCCCGGAGACCTGAAGACCACCGCCGCCACGCTGGACCTCCCGGCCTCCGAAGTGCAGGCCGTCCTGCAACGCCTTCTGAAAAGCCTGACGCAATGGACGGTCGCGCCGGACGAACAGATCCTGGATGCGGTCCGCAAGCGGGACGCTCTGCGCGGCCGGCCGGTCACGTGGACCGGCGGCCGCGGGACAGCCGCTGGAATCGACGCCAGCGGGCGCCTGATCGTGAAGACCAAAAACGCCGAAGCCCGCCTGGACTCAGGCGAGGTCCACCTGAACCCCTGACTCAGGCCGCGTCGCGTCCGGCCGGGACATCCTCGTCGGCCGAAAGCTCGTCCAGCTCCGGCTCGCTGCCGTCGGTGCTCTGCACGGCGGCCACCTTGGACTCCTCGGCTCCGGCGGAAGCGTCGCTCGCCTTGCGCCGGCGTCGCTTGGTCCCCCGCCGCCCCTTGGGGAAGTTGCGCAGCAGCTCGCGGGCCAGTGCGGCGGGCTTGCGCGCCATTCGCGTGCGCGCGCCATCCAGCGCCTGCTGGGCCTCGGGCGTATGGGCCAGCGAGGCGGCCAGCAACGCGGCCGACAGGCGGCGATCCTGCTGGCGGGCGGCGTGAACGATCCGGCGGGCGTTGCGAGCGTGAGCGGATCCGCTCGAATTCACCAATAGCCCCAGCAGTCGCTTGGTCTCCGGCCAGCGCTGCACGGCGTATTCCTCATGCACCTCGCGGGTGTACTCGGCCATCCGCCAGATCCACGCGTTGGCCTGGTCGCGGCGCCCGATCCGGCGCTCGGCCAGCGCCTGGAGCATGACCTTGACGCCCTCGCGCCGCTCGTCGCGCGGCCATCCGGCCATGATGTCGATGGCCTTGTCGAAGGCGTCGGCGTCACGGGAGGCCGCTATCTCCTGGAGCGCACGCAACCTCAGCTGCGCCACCCGGTTGCGCTGTACGGCAGTGAGGAGGTACAGGCTGCGAAGCTCGCCGCCCCGGTCGAAGTGGAGCATCGCCTTGGCCCGGCGCCAGCCGTTGGCGGTCACCCGCGCTCCGGCCAGCTGGGCCCACACGCGCTGCTCGCCGTAGTCCAGGTGCTCGACCGCGATCCGCCACAGCTCGCGCTCGAATACCTCGGCGCGCCGATCGGGATCCGGGGTCACCGGCAGCACGCGCCGCTCCACGCGCACCCGGCGCCCACGCCCGCGGCGCACCGGTCCGACGACGATCGCGCCGCCGCGATACACGTCGCGATCAAGCAGCGAATGCAGCGTCACCACCGGGTCGTCGTGCTTGGTCGCCGGGTGGACGAAGTCGACGACGATCCCCGCCTCCTTGCCCGGGTGCCGCCGCGTGACGCGGCCGACGCGCTGCTGGTAGATCCGCTTGGAGGCGGTCGGCGCCAGGTGCATGCACACGGTGGCCCGGGGGCTGTTCCAGCCCTCGGCCAGCAGCTGCGCGTTGACCAGCACGTCGACCTTGCCCGCCTCGTAATCGGCCAGGATGCGGGCCAGCTGGCGCTTGGGCGTCTCGCCGGACACCGCCTGGGCCTTCATGCCCAGGTCGCGGAAGGCCTGAGCCACGTTGTAGGCGTGGCGCACGCCGGCCGCGTAGACGACGCCGGGCACGTTGTTGAAGCGAGTCTTGTAGAGGTCGGCGATCGCCACGTTGAACGGCCCCTGATCCAGCAGCTCGGCCAGCATCTCCTGGTCGAATTCGGTGTCGACTTCCCCCCGGCGCAGCGGCACCTTGGCGATCGTCCGCACCCCCGGACCCGGCGGAATGCGGATGCAGCGCAGCGGTGCGATCACGCCGCGCCGTGCGGCCTGGGCGAGATCGAAGCGGGACGTCTGGGTGGGGAACAGGTCCGTGACGTGCCGGGCGATCAGCGCGCCGGTGGCCGTCATGCCGATCCAGATCGGCTTGTCCCAGGCGCGGATCGAGGCGGACGTCTTCTCGCCCAGCGCGGTGTGCGCCTCATCGCAGATGACGATCGTGTAGGCGTTGGAGATGCGCCCGGCATTGCGCACGAACCACTGGTAGGTCTCGACCGTCACCGGTCCGACCACCGCCTCGTGGTCGTCGCGGCCGTCCGAATCCAAGAGCAACGGCGAGTGGATGCGATCGCGGTAGCCGCGGTCGCGCAGCTCGCCCAGGAACTGGTCGACCAGGTTGCGGCGGTGGGTGAGGATCAGGATGCCGCCGGTCCGCGAGGCCTCGACCAACCCGAGTGCCGCCACGGTCTTCCCGGCGCCGGTAGCGTGCTCGAACCAGAACCGCCGGTCGGCGCCGGGATCGTCCGGCGCGCCCTCGACGGCCACGTCGGCATCGAGCTCGCCCTCGTCCTGCCAGTCCTGCGGTTCCTCGTCGGGGTCGGCATCCTCGTCGAGATCGGCGTCCTCCTCCTCGCCGGGAATCGCCACCGAGGCCAGCGGGGCAGAGCCGTTGACCGAGGCAGACGCAGCGGCACCGTTCCCGTTCCCGTTGCGCTGAGCCTCGGCGATCAGGGCGGTCAGCGTCCCCGACAGGGCATCCACCTGATGGGCGGACAGCACGGCTCCGTCGGCCAGGTGTGGCTCCTCCTCAGAGAGCAACCGCTCCAGCCCAAGCAGCAGCGAGTACTCGCGCCGCCACTCCAGCGACGGGTACTTGGCACCCGCGTCGAGCTCGGTCAACGCCGCGTCCAGCGCCCGCCGGCGAGCCGAGCCAGGGGCCAGCGCATCCTCGAGGGTCTCGCCCTCGTAGACGAAGCGTTCACGCGTGAAGAGCTCTGCGCGCGCGATCGCGGCAGGACTTGGGAAAGGGGTGGGATCACCCATAAAAGGGATAAACAGTCGTCAGAACGCGAGAGCCGGAAGCAGCCTGTGGCAACGGCTCAGAGGGTCCAGTTGCCCCGGACCCCGCGAGGATTTCCTCAGAAGCGAAAAGCGCGTCACCCTGCGAGGCTCCGGCGCTAACGCATACTTAAGCAGACCTTTCGTATGTCAAGCTGTCGGGCGTGCATTTGCGCCCGGACGATCCGCGCTGGGAGATCCGGCGCGTCAGCACTCAGCAGGAGCTGGACGGCGCTCTGGCCCTCCGTTATGAGGTGTTCTGCCTGGAGCAAGGAGTGCCCGTGGGGGAGGAGCGCGACGGGCGTGACGGGGATGGGGTGCATCTGATCGCGGTCGAGGACGGAACGCTGCTGGGCACCTGCCGGCTGGTGTTCGTGGGCAGCACCGTCCAGTTCAGCCGCCTGGCCGTCGCCCGGCCGGCTCGCCGGCAGGGGATCGCCACGGCGCTCCTGCGCCAGGCCGACGCCGAAACCCGAGCCCGCGGCGCCAACCGGCTGGTCCTCCACGCTCAAACCTACGCGCGCTCGCTGTACGAGGGCAATGGCTACAACCCCCGGGGCCGCGAGTTCACCGAGGCCGGCATCGAGCACGTGGCGATGGAGAAGGTCCTCTGAGCGGCGGACCGGAGCTGCGAATCGACCCTCTGAGCGGGCACCGGGTGATCATCGCCGGTTCACGCGCTGGTCGTCCCGGCGGCGGGCTTGTGGCACCGCCGCCGGACCGGATCGTCCCGGAAGACGATCCGTTCGCAGACGGGCACGAGGATCGGACGCCTCCCGAGCTGTACGCGGTGCGCCCCGGCGGGGGTGAGCCGGACAGCCCGGGCTGGACGGTCCGCGTGGTCCCGAATCTGTACCCGGCCCTGAGCGACGCAACCGAACAGCTCCCCGCTGAGCCTCAGCAAGCCGGGCGGCCCAATCGCGAAACCGATCTTTTCTGGAGCGCCCCGTCGCGCGGATCCCACGAGGTGATCATCAACTCCCCTCGCCCGGTCACGTCGCTCTCGGAGCTCTCGCCGGAGGAGGTCACGGCCGCGGCCGGCGTGTGGCGCGAGCGGATGCGCGCTCACCCCGAGGCCGCCTGTCTGCACCTGATCGTCAATGAGCGCCGCGAGGCCGGCGCCTCGCGCCCGCACACCCACGCGCAGCTGTACGCGCTGCCGTTCGTTCCGGCCGAGATCGCCCGGGAGCGGGAGCGGGCGAACGCGTACGCAACTCGGACCATGGGCGGCAACCTCGCGGGCGACCTCCTGCAGGAGGAGGTGCGAAAGCGCGAGCGGATCGTGGCGATCGACTCGGAGGCCGTGGTCATGTGCCCGTTCGCCTCCCGCGTGCCGTTCCAGCTGATGCTCCTGCCTCGCGTACCGAGGGCGCGCTTCGAGGACGGTGGCCCGACCGGGGCGGCCCTCCTGCACGACGTGCTCGGCCGCCTGGCTCGCCGGCTGGGCGCCAGCCCGCCTCTGAACCTGTGGATCCGCACCGCGCCCCGGGGCGCCGAGCACTTCTGCTGGCGGATCGATGTGCTGCCCCGCCTGACGCATCTGGCCGGGCTCGAGCTCGGTGCCGGTGTGCATCTGAACAGCCTGGCGCCCGAGGACGCCGCCGACCAGCTGCGCGAAGCCTGATGCGGGCACTCGTCCAGCGGGTCTCCCGCGCGTCCGTAAGCGTGGACGGCGCGATCGTGTCGCAGATCGGACCCGGCCTGCTCGTGCTCCTGGGCGTGAGTGTCGAGGATCGGGAGCGTGAGGCCGACTGGCTTGCCGACAAGGTCCGGTCGCTGCGCGTGTTCCCCGATGACGAGGGGCGCATGAATGAGCCTCTGGGTGATCGAGAGGTCCTCTGCGTCAGCCAGTTCACTCTGTATGGCGACACCCGCCGGGGGAACCGGCCGAGCTATGTGGCAGCGGCTCCGGGTCCGGCGGCCGAGCCGCTGTATGAACGGTTCTGTGAGCGGTCCGGAGCCAGGCGGGGTGTGTTCGGCGCGATGATGCAGGTCGAGCTCGTCAACGACGGCCCCGTGACACTTCTCCTGGAAACGCCGGCGTCGGCGGGCTGATCAGCGGCGTCCGCTGCGCCAGCGGTTGGGCGCCTGGACCGCGTCGGCGTACACGTCCCAGGTGGCCGCCGCCGCGTCGACCCACGTCCAGCGGAGCGGCTCCGGCGCTGGGCGCCGCGCGCTCTCGGCGGCCTGGACCAGACCATCCATGTCATCGACGTCGCTGAGCAGCACACGTCCGTCCAGCACCTCTCGGATCGCCGGCACGTCGCAGGCTGCCACCGGCGTGCCGCAGGCCAGGGCCTCCACCGGAGGCAGCCCGAATCCCTCATCGGCCGACGGGAACACCAGCGCATGGGCGCCGGTGTAGATGGCGGCCAGATCGTCGTCGGAGACGCGGTCGGTGAGCGTCACATCCGGAAGCTCCCGGGCCCATCGACCCGTGGGCCCGACCAGCACCAGGGGCATCGATCTCCTCGCCTTGGCCAGGGCGATCACCCGCTTGCGCGGGTCGGGCCGCTGCAGGCCCCCGACCCACAGCAGGTACTGCTCGGGCAGCCCGAAGCGCTCCCGCACCGCGGCCACCTCGTCGGCCGGCCGGGCGCGCAGCGCCGGGGCGGCCGCCTCCCCGATCACGACGATCCGCTCGGCCGGGATCTCCAGCTCCCGGATGGCGTCGTCGGCCACGGCCCGGGTGGGGACGATTACGCGCACGGCACGCTGTACGGCCAGATAGCGCAGCTTGAAGCGGACGCCCGAGCGCAGGAACTCCCCACGCCGCTTGAGCGGGATCAGGTCGTGGATGGTCACCACCATGGGAACGGGCGAACGGAGCAGAGCCCCGTCGATCCACGGTGAGTGGTAGAGGTCGACCCGGCGAGCCCGTGGCTCGTGACTCTCCACGATCTCGCCCCGCCCCGATTCACCCAGCGCCTCCATCAGGCAGCGGGCGTAGCGGCCGATGCCCCGCGGATCCTTGGCCGGACGGCTGTCGAAGGCGACCCTCAAGTCACCGTCCATCCAGGTTGCATCAGTCCGTTGAGCACGCGATCGAGACCTCTTCCTGAGAACCCGAATGGCCCGCCGCTGGATCGAGCGTCGTGGCCAAACCTGGATCCTCGCCTCACGGAGAGACTATCGGCCAGACTCCACGGCGCGCTTTGCGGGATTACTACGAGCACCTCTGGCAACAGATGCCGCCTGACCTGACGCCGCCTGACCTGGTCCGCCGGCGGCGCTTCCTGCTGTCCGTGCTGCGTCCGGGGGACCGGGTCCTGGACCTCGGATGTGGCGAAGGGACCTTCTCGGGACTGGCCATGGAGGGCGGCGCAGGCTCGGTGATCGGGGCCGACATCGCCGAGGCGGCGCTGGACCGGGCCCGCCCGGCACACCCCGAGTTGAGCTTCCAGCGCGTCGACCCGGACCGGCCGCTCCCGTTCGCCGACAACGCGTTCGAGCTCGTTTGGGCCAGCGAGGTGATCGAGCACATCGCCGACACGGCTGTCTGGCTCTCCGAGGTCCGGCGGGTACTGGCGCCCGGCGGCCGCCTGGCCGTCACCACCCCGGACCATGGGCGCCTGCGGCTGCTGTTGGGCGGCGTGGAGCGATACTCCCAGCCTTTGGGCGACCATCTTCACCTGTACACGCCACGATCGCTGCGTCACCTGCTGTCCGAGTTCGGATTTGGTCAGGTCGTCGTGCGAGCCGAGGGCGGGACGCCGTTCGCGCGCCGGCTGCTCCTGGCCCGCGGGCAGCGCTGAGCACCTTGCGCGTGCTGCTCGACACGACGGTCGCGAGCCGAGCGCCGCGGTCCGGGCCGGGGGTCTACGTGGCCCGGCTCTGTGAGGCGCTGGCGGCCCGGCGGGATGTTGAGGTCCTGACCGCCGAGAACCCTCGCACGCCGTCCGGAGCCGGCGGGCTTCACGCGGTGCGCGGCCTGGCCGCCGATGTCTGGTGGACCCACCAGGAGCTGCCGCGCCGGGCCCGCCGCGAGCGGGCCGACCTCCTCCACCATCCCCAGCCGGTCCGGATCCAGGCGGAGATCGAGGTGCCGCAGGTGCTCACCGTTCATGACCTGGCCTTCGAGCGGCGCCCGAGGGACTTCGACCGGAGGTTCCGGGCCTACGCCCGCCTGACCCAGCGGCCGGCGGCCCACGCGGCGCGCCTGCTCATCTCCGTCAGCGAGCGGACCGCGAGCGACGTCCGGGAGCTGTGGGGCGTGCCCGCCGAACGGGTCGTGGTCGCCCATCACGGCCCCGGGCAGGCCTTCCCGGCAGCCGGACGGGGAGCCGGCGGGGGAGCCGGAACGGCCGGAGGCCGGCGCGGCCGGTACTTCCTCTACGTGGGTGGGGAGGAGCCGCACAAGGATCTCCCGACGCTCTTGAACGCCTACTCGAGGTATCGGCTGGCGGCCGGCGAGCGCCCCGCCGATCTGCTGCTGGCGGGTTCGGCGCGCGGTGTGTCCGCTCCTGGAGTCTGGCGGGAGCCCGATCCTGATTCGGCCCGGCTGGCCGAGCTGTACGCGGGTGCGCTGGCGCTAGCTCACCCGGCCCGCTACGAGGGATTCGGGCTGACCGTGCTCGAGGCGATGGCCCTCAGGGTCCCGGTGGTGGCGGCGCGGTCAGCGGCGGTGGTGGAGATGGCCGGGGAGGCGGCCCTCCTGGTCGAGCCAGGTGATCCGGTGGGGATGGCCGCGGCGCTCATCCGCGTTGCCTTCGAGCCGGCGCTGCGGGCACGTCTGAGCGCGCGAGGGCGCGAGCGGGCCAGCAGCTTCTCCTGGGCCCGGAGCGCCCAGCGCCACGTGGAGGCGTACTCGCTAGCCCTGGCCTGATTCTCGCTCGGCGCGCTTCAGCTGCTGCGCGGTCAGCACGTTGGTGATGTCGAGCTGGGCCGCGCGCTGGAGCGCTCGGAGCGCCGGACCTAGCTGGCCCCGCTGGAGCTCGTAGGTGCCCAGCCAGCTCCACGGCTGGGGGTTCTGAGGCTGGATCGTGGTGGCCTTGACGAGCTCCGCGCGGGCCGACGGCTGGTCGCCCACCGCCCCGAGGAACGCCGACAGCTCCTGGAGCGGTTGCAGCGAGAGCGGGTCGGCGGCCGCGGCCGAACGTGCATCGGCGATCGCCTCGTCGGGGTGTCCGGCGATCATCGCGTTGATCCCGGCATTGGTCCCGTCCGCGGAGCGAAGTGGTTCCCAGATGCCCCAGAGCAGACCGATGGTGGCGATCAGGACCACTGTCAGCGAGGCGATCGCTCCGGGTCGCTGACTCAGCTGACGTCGGGGGGCGCCCGACTGCGGCCGGCCGCCGGGAACCGCCACGCCCCGACCGGCGAGCCAGCCCGCACAGATCAGAGCCGGCACCGCCAGGCCCGGGTAGAACCAGGTCCAATCGAAGCTGGAGCTGAACCCGAAGGCCAGCACGATGCCGAGCATGACCCACAGTGCGTCCCGCTCCGGCTGGGAGGCGGCGGTTCGAGAGCTCAGCGTCGCCCGGGTTGCCATCGCCCAGCTCAGCAGCAGCGCCAGGCTGACCGCCAGGCCGAGCAGACCCAGATCCGACAGCGTCTCGAACACGTAGGAATGCGCGTGCTGGGCGTTGGTGGAGGTCAGCGTGGCCGTCGGATAGCGCAGATGGGCGATGCCGAACGTTCCCGCGCCGGATCCGGCCAGCAGGTGGTGATCGGTCACCGACAGCGCCTGGCGCCAGTACCTGGGCCGGCTGTTGGCCAAGTCGACGAGCCGGCTGGCCTTGTCACCGACGGTTGTCTGGCTGCTGGTCAGCGTGTTCCACACGTGCGAGATCTCGCCGGTGAGGCCGCGAGACGAGGCGGCCAGCGCGGCCACCAGCACGAACGGCAGCAGGGCCACCGCGCCGAGCAGTGCCCGGTTGACAAGCTGCCGCGCCCTGGTGCTGAGCGAGATCCGGTCCATCGCCATCGTGGCGCCGAAGCCGACCGCGCCCAGGACGATCACCGCGATGACCAGCACGAGGCCAAACGTGCCGTCGGCCGAGCGGCGAGCGGCCAGCGCGACGTGGTCGCTGGTCAGAGCGGCATCGCCCAGAGCCCAGGCACCGATCACCGCGGCGCCGATCGCGGCCAGCCCCAGGAGAAGAAGCGCCCGCAGCCGTGAGCGCATGAACAGGAGAGGCACCAACAGCCCCACCAGCGTTGCGGCCAGCGCAGTGCGCGAGTAGGACAGGATCACCACGGCACCCAGCACAGACAGCCCGGGAAGCGCCAAAGCTCGGGTCAGCCGCCGGCTCTCTCGCCGGCTGCCCCCCCAGAGCAGGGCCGGGATCCCCATGCCGGCGATCAGACCGGTGGCGTTCCAGTAACCGAACGGAGCGAGCAGCCGTCCGTACTGAGGCTGGCCGCCCGCTCCCAGCGTGAACACCTTGACCACCAGCGCCCAGCCCGTGAGGAGCACGGCGGCGGACCCCAGCACCCACAGCACGGCTGCCCAGCGCTCGGGAAGCAGGCGGGCCAGCACCACGGCAGCTCCGAAGGCGGTCAGATAGGCGGTCGTCCTCGCCGCCTCCAGCCAGCTGAGATCCGGGGCGATCGACCAGGCCATGGACAGACCGGTCAGCAGCGCCAGGGCGGCGAACGCGGCGACGGCAACCGCCGCCCAGCCGGTGATCGTCCGGCGGCGGATGATCAGCGCGCCGGCCAGCATCGCGCCGATCGTGACCAGGGCGATTTCCACCCAGGTGTTGGGAGTCAGCTCGGTACCGCTGGTGGCGGTTCCGGCCAGCACGGTCAGCCCGGCGGCGCTCAGCGCGCCGAGGATCAGATCGGCGCGGCGGCCGGCGCCCCGCCCGGACTTTCGTGAAGCAGAGGCCAGGGACGACAACGAGGCGAGGCTACCAGCGGGCGGGGCGCTCATCGAACGGTTTCGCGCCGCGGGGTGGCGAGGGCCTGTCCGTATGCCTCGAGCGTGGCCCGTCCGCAGCCGGGCCAGGTGAAGTGCTCAAGCACGGTCTGCCGAGCGGCCTGGCGCAACTCCGACAGGGACTTGGGATCGCTCAGCTGATTCTCGATCACCTCGGCCAGCCGGTCGGGATCCTCGGGCGGGACCAGCAGGATCCCTCCGCCGGCGGCGGCGATCTCCTCTGGGCCGGCCTCGCCGCGGCAGCCGATCGCCGGCACGCCCGCCGCCATCGCCTCCACGTAGGCGACCCCGAACGCCTCGTCGACGCTGGGCATCACGAACAGGGTGGCCTGCTGGGCGGTCGAGCGCGCCTCCTGGGGCGCGAGCGCGCCTACGAACTCGACACTCCCCGTCAGGCCGAGCTCCGACGCTTGACGCTCCAGGGGTTCCCGGGCCGGTCCGTCGCCCACCACCACGTACCGGAGGCGGGGATGCCGGCTTCGCAGGCGGGCAAGCGCCATCAGGACGTCCTGGTGACGCTTCCGCGCCGCCAGATGGGCCACCGTCACCAGCACCGGCACAGCCGGGGGCGTTCCGGGCGACTCCGGGATATCTGTGCCCAGATGAACCACCTCGACCTGGGGTGCTCCCGCGGCCCGGCAGCGTGCCGCCGTTCCCCGGCTGTTGGCGAGGACCAGCCGGGCGTTGCGCAGGACCGTCTGAACCCGGCGTCCTCCGGACCCAGCGCCGAACACGTCGTGGCCGTGCACCGAGACGACCAGAGGCACATCTGGAGCGGCTCGGCGGACCGCGTCCCCGGCCGGGAGGGCGTAATGAGCGTGCACCAGATCGAAGTCGAAGCTGCGGCGCAGCGCAGTCAGCCGCCGGGCCAGCCAGGGGGCTGCCCACGCACCCCATGTGTCGTACGACCACGGCCTGGGCGGGGACAGGTAGCGGAGATACTCGACGGTCAGGCCGTCCAGCTCGGCTCGGCCTGGCTGTCCCATCTCCCGGCGGATCGCCGGTAGGTCGCGCCGGCGCAGCGCGGCCAGCGGAGGGATCGGCCGGTGCAGGACGAGAACGCGGATCTCGGCCCCGGCCTCGCGAGTGGCGAGCGCCTGCCGATGGGCCCAGACCCCGCGGACCGGATCGCCCCGGCGCGGGAAGTATTCGGTCACCACCAGGACCTTCACGGCTCTACCATCGCCTCCCCGCTCTACCAGTGCCGGTGGGTGACGAGCGTCCGCCGGGCTTCTGGGGCCGGCACGTAGGGGCGGTCGGCGAGGAAGCTGCGGGCCTCGGAGACGGCATCGCTGTGGTCATAGGAGGCGGCCACGGGGCGCAGGGCGTGCTCCACTGGTGTGGCGTCGACCACGCCGATCCGCCAGCCGCGGTCGGCCGCTAGCGCGGACCAATGGTTGTCCAGCCCCCACCCGGCCGTGAGCGGGGGGAACGGCAGGAGCGTCTCGAAGGTCCGGGCCCGGAAGGCGACGACCGGCCCGATTTCCACGAATGCCGTCTCGCGCACGACGCTTCGGGCCCGGCGCCGGGTGACCGACCACGCGGCGTGCGAGTAGCGCCGGTGGGCGGGTTGCGTGATGGCCAGGTCGAAGCGCTCGGCCAGGAACAGGAACGAGTCCAGAAAGCCCACCGGCAGGCGAACGTCATCGTCGAGCACGATCAGCCAGTCGCGTCCGTCCACCGGGAAGCTGGTCAGCAGCCGGTTGAGGTTCTCGAACTTGCCCGCTCCACCCACCTCGGTGGCCTCGAACTGGACCTGGTGGCGCGAACGTTCCAGCTCCTGCCGCGTCTGCGCCATCAGGTTGGGGACCTCCGAGCGGAAGATCGACAGCGCCAGCACACGCCGCTGCGGCGGCCAGTCCCGGGCCGCGCGCCGGATCGCCGCCCGCCGGCGGGCCTCGGACAGGTCGAGCGCTGCATCGGTCAGCCGGGCCAGCGTGGTCCGCCGGATCCCGGCCACATAGCCGCTGGCACCGGACAGGAAGTCGTCCGGGCTCGTGGCCCCGGTCAAGCCGAGCGCTCCCCGTACATCTCTCGGAGCCGGCCGGCCGTGTGAGCGGCGAACAGGATTCCGTAGGCGCAGCGGTTGCGGGCGGCGTGCCACCCCGATCCGGCCAGGGTCCGCAGCTCCTGGCGGAGCGGCGGAGCCGACCCCTTGCGGCGATCGAACGAGCGCGCGGTCCGGCCCAGCCGGTAGGCGTCCCGCGCCATTCGGCCCAACCTCGAGTCCTGGGCGTTTCGGCGGTGGACCAACCGCGCGCCGGCCACATAGAAGATGCGACCGCCCGCTTGGCGGAAACGGATCTGCCACTCCTCCTCCTCGCCCCGGCCGCGCAACGCCGGATCAAACGGACCAATGCGTTCCAGGGCCCGTGATCGCACCGCCATGTTGGCGCTCCACACGACCGGCGCCTCACGGTCGATTTCCCCGTAGTCGAGTGCCGTGATCGGCGGAGCCTCGCGCCCGCAGACCGGCATGCTGCGCTCGAGCCGGGGGATGATCGGCCCCCCGAACACGTCATAGACCGGTTGGGTGCGCGCCGCCTCGAGGAGCGCTGGCAGCCATCCGGGATCGACCTCCACGTCGTCGTCAACGAAGATGATCAGGTCTGAGCCCGCCGCGGCCACCCCCGCGTTGCGCCCCGCGTTGGCTCCGGAGCCCGACGGGATCTCCAGGCGCCGTACCCGGTGCCGCCACGTGACCGCCTCGGTGGGCAGATCCGGCCCGTCGCTCACCACCAGCACCTCGGCACCGGCGGCGGTCGCCTGCGGCACGATCGAGTTCAAAGCCACGTCCAGATACGACGCACGCCGCCGGGTCGGGATCACGACACTGGCCGTCGGTCGGGGCACTAACGACCGGCCAGCTTGCGGCGGTGGCGCAGGTACTGGGCGGCGAACGCGGCCACGAACCGCGGGTTGTAGCGCAGGTAGCGACGCCACAGGCGGCCAGGTTCCTGAACCAGGCGGTAGGCCCACTCGAGTCCAGCTCGCTGAAGCCGGGGCGGGGCCTGCGTCACCAGCCCCGCGTGGAAGTCGAAGGCGGCCCCCACACCGACCAGAACGGGCACCTCCAGATGGGGGCGCATCTCGGCCATCCACTTCTCCTGCTTGGGGACGCCGATGCCCACCCACACGATGTCGGGACGGGCCTGGTTGATCTCCGTCACGATGGCCTGGCGCTCCTCGTCTGTCAGCAGGCGATGCGGCGGTGAGAATCCCCCCACGATCTGCAGGCCGGGGTGGTGGCGGGAAAGGTTCTCGGCCAGTCGGGTCAGGGCCACCTGGTCACGCCCGCCGTACAGGTACAGGCGGGTGCCGGTGGCGGCCGCGCGGGCGCAGGCGCGCCACATCAGCTCGGGTCCGTACACCCGATCGCTGAGCCGGTGCCCGAGCGCGTTCAGCGCCCACACCAGCGGCATGCCGTCCGGCACGTTGATAACCGACCCGGCCAGCGCGGATCGCAGCTGGGGATCCTCGCCGGCGGCCATCACCGTGTGCACGTTGGCCACGCAGACGTAGCCGGGCCGGCGCTGCGCGATGTGCTGGTCGATCAGGTCGAGCGCGTTCTCGTAGTCGGTGACGGCGATCGGGACCTTCACCAGGGCGACCCGTTCGGGCAGGCGAAGCGGGGCGGTTTCGGGCTCGGACGGAGAGGCTGGCAACATCGCGGATGACTTCCCGGCAAGGAAGTGTGGGAAGCAACAGATGTTAAGAACGCGAAACGGAAGTCGCCCGGGGTTGTTGCGCACTTAGGCGAAGTTTTTGGCACGTGATTTGCCCCTGGGGTGTATCCCGATCGCTATGCTGGCTAGTGACAAGGACGTCACCTGGCTCGCGAGTATCGCCCCCTTTCTCGCGGGCCTCGGACGGCCCCCCAGCCCTACCAGGGTCGTCCTCGGAGGAGCCCGTACCGCGCCAGCGGTGCGGGCTCTCCGTCCCTTACGACCGCCATTGTCCGAGCCGCTTCGCCCCGTCCGCCCACCGCGTCTGATCCGCTGCGTTCGCTGCTAGCTTTGAGGCCTCAATGAGCACGGTCGTCTCCCGTTCGACGGCGGATGTCTCGCGCTCTGCCGGGGCGAGCGCGGCCGTTTCCGTTGACAGAGTAAGCAAGGCGTTCAAGCTCCCGCACGAGCAGTTCTTCACGCTCAAGGAGCGCGTGCTGCACCCCGTGCGCAGCGGCCAGTTTGACGTGCTCGAGGCGGTGCGGGACGTCAGCATCGAGGTGAGCCAGGGCGAGTTCTTCGGGATCGTCGGGCGCAACGGAAGCGGCAAGAGCACGCTGCTCAAGTGCATCGCCGGCATCTACCGCAAGGACACCGGATCGATCAAGGTCCGGGGTCGGATTTCGCCGTTCATCGAGCTCGGGGTGGGGTTCAGCCCCGAACTGACCGCCCGGGACAACGTGATGATCAACGCGATCATGCTCGGGCTGACTCGGCGCCAGGCCCGCGAGCGCTTCGACGCGATCATCGAATTCGCGGAGCTGCGGGACTTCCTGGACCTCAAGCTCAAGAACTACTCGTCCGGGATGCTGGTGCGCCTGGCCTTCTCGGCCGCCATCCAGGTGCAGACCGAGGTTCTGCTGATCGACGAGGTACTGGCCGTCGGCGATGCGAACTTCCAGCAGAAGTGCTTCGACCAGTTCCAGAGGCTCAAGCAGCAGGGGCGCACGATCCTGTTCGTCACCCACGACATGGGCGCCGTCGAGCGATTCTGCGATCGGGCGATGCTGTTGGACAAGGGTCAGATGGTGGAGATCGGAGATCCAGCTCAGATTGCCCGCGGCTACAACCGGCTCAACTTCGCCCGCCTGTCCGGCTTGGCGCCGGGCGCCGTCAACCCCCGCTCGGGCTCCGGTCAGGTGGCTGGGATCGCGGACGGCTGGTTCGAGGATCCGGCCGGCCGGCGCGTGGCGGAATGTGCCTACGGAGATCCCTGCACGGCCTGCGTCGAGGTGGAGTTCCGCGAGGCCGTCGAAGATCCGATCTTCGGGATCGGCCTGATCAACGAATCCGGGGCCGCGGTCCTGGCCATCTCGACCAACCAGCTGCACGGAAGCACCGACCCGGATGCCGACCAGATCCACACGGGTCGGTTCCGGGCGGGCTCCCGCACCACGATCCGGTTGCGATTCGACAACTGGCTGGCCAGCGGGCGGTACTCGATGACGGCATCAGTGGCTCGTCCGGGCATCGGTGACGACGTGCTCGACCTGAAGGACAACGTCGCCACGATCGTCGTGCACAGCGCTCCTCAAACGAAGGGCATGGTCCAGTTCCCGCACACGTTCGAGATCGACCCGGCATGACCGTCTCGCAGTCCACCCTGGAGCCCCGCGCGCTCGGTGAACTGACGGTGCCCCCCGCCCTCGAGGTGGAGCCGTCCGCGTTCGGGGACGACTTCCACCGGTTCGTGACGCTCACCTACGTCCTGGCCAGGACCGACTTCAAGCTCCGCTACTTCGGATCGTCGCTGGGCTACCTGTGGTCGCTGCTCCGCCCGCTCCTGTTCTTCGGCGTGATGTACGTCGTGTTCACACAGGTGTTCCACGCCGGCGCGGGGACCAAGGGCTACGCGGCCTACCTCCTCAACGGGATCGTCACCTGGACGTACTTCATGGAGACCACCACCGGCTGCGTGCAGTGCATGGTCCAGCGGGAGGGACTGCTGCGGAAGATGCGCTTCCCCAGGCTGGCCATCCCCCTGGCCGTGTGCCTGACCTCGCTGTTCAACTTCTGCCTGAACTTCGTCACCGTCGTGGTGTTCGCCTTCATCGACGGCGTCCATCCCCAAGTCGGCTGGCTGGAAATGCCGGTCCTCATCGCACTGTGGACGATGCTGGCCGTCGGGACCGGAATGATCCTCTCGGTCCTGTACGTCCGCTTCCGGGACATGCAGCCGATCTGGGAGGTGCTCACCCAGATGCTGTTCTACGCCTCTCCGATCATCTACCCGGTCACCAAGTACCCGGCCTCGATCCAGCGGATCGCCATGGGCAGCCCGATCGCCTCCCTCCTTACCCAGATGCGCCACGCCTTCGTGGACCCCACCGCGCCGTCGGCGGCCGCCGAGATCGGCGGGGCGATCCGGCTGCTGATCCCGATCGGGATCATCGTCGCCGTCTTCGTGTTCGGTCTGTGGTTCTTCCGGCGCGAGGCCCCCAACATCGCCGAGCAGCTGTGAGCCTGCGCGCCACGCCGGGGCGGCTGCCGCGCGTGAGGTTGATCGAGCCGGTCGTTCACGCGGATGCCCGCGGGTTCTTCCTGGAGTCCTACCGGTGGGATCTTCTGGCCGATCAGGGCATCCAGGACCAGTTCGTCCAGGACAACCATTCCCGTTCGCGGCGCGGGATCGTCCGCGGTATGCACTTCCAGCCCGGCATGGCAAAGCTGATCCGCTGCGCGCGGGGGGCGATCTATGACGTCGTGGTGGACATCCAGGTAGCCTCGCCCACGTTTGGGCAATGGGAGGGTTTCGAGTTGACTGACACGAACCACCGTCAGGTCTACTGCCCTGACGGATTCGCCCACGGGTTCTGCGTGGTCAGCGACGAGGCGGACGTGGTCTACAAGACCTCCGCCTACTGGAATCCGGACACCGAGGGCGGCTTCGCCTATGACGATCCGGCGGTGGCGATCGTCTGGCCGGCCGGGCTCGAGCTGATCGCCTCGGCCAAGGATGCCGCGGCCGCTCCGCTCTCCGCCGTGACCGACCGGCTACGGGAGAGCCAGATCCAGCCGGCCGCTTCGCCGGCGCCCACGCCGGAGCCGAGCCGATGAGCGCCCGCCGGCGACCGGGTGCACCCAGGCTGATTCAGTGGACCGGGGAGCGGTGCGTCCCCTGGGCGCCTGACGTCCAGGTCGTCTACGAGCACCTGCATCGGTACATGTGGGCCGCCCAGTGGCTCACGGGCCTGCGCGTGCTCGACCTGGCCAGCGGCGAGGGGTTTGGCGCTGCCATTCTGGCCCACACTGCGGCCTCCGTGTTGGGGATCGACATCGATCCGCTGACCGTCGAGCACAGCCGCCTCAACTACGGCGCCGAGCGGCTGGATTTCCAGGTGGCCGACGCCCTGGACCTGGGCCACATGCCCGCCGGCCATTTCGATGCCGTGGTCGCCTTCGAGATGGTTGAGCATCTGGATGACCACGACCGGCTGCTGGATCAGATCCGTCATGTGCTGCGTCCCGGCGGGCTGGTGATCATGTCCACCCCCGACCGCCGCGTCTACGAGGGGGTACGCCGGGAGGAGAACCCGTACCACGTCCATGAGCTGGACACGGACGAGTTCGGGAGTCTGCTGACCAGTCGTTTCACCAATCTGCGCGTGTGGGGTCAGCGGACGGTGGCAGGCTCGGCCATGCATCAGCTCCAGCACGAAGGCGAGAGCCCGCAAGCGAGCACCCTGTTCGTGCAGCGAGAGGGCGACGACTGGTCCGCCACCGGCCTGGGCACCCCGGTCTACCTGGTGGCGATGGCCTCCGACGGTCCTCTGACCACGTTGCCCGGGGATTCGGTGCTGGCCGATGTCGGACTGGGCCTGGTCCAGGCCGAGCGTGAGCGCATCTTCACCGAGTACGCCAAGAGCAACGGCCGGGTCGGCAGCCTGACCCTGCACGAGTCCGATCTCCTACGCGAGCTGGCCCGCCGCGACCTCGACCTGATTGGGGCCCAGCGCCAGATTCAGCACCTGCGGGACACGATCGTTTCACTCCAGCGGGAGTACGGCCGCGCGATTCAGGTGATGCGCCGCGTCGAGGACTCGATCACCTGGAACGCGTTTCAGCGGATCCGGGACCGCGCCTTCCGGCTTGTGGGGGGGAGGGATCGCGTGCCGTCGAGGCGTT
Organism: uncultured Solirubrobacterales bacterium; assembly: GCA_963718545.1. Lineage (GTDB taxonomy): Bacteria > Actinomycetota > Thermoleophilia > Solirubrobacterales > Solirubrobacteraceae > Palsa-465. The sequence continues at coordinate 298,470 of CAVQZO010000003.1, forward strand.
CCAGTGGATGCTCCGGACGGTGGCCGGCCGTGCCCGTCAGGCCAGGTCGCGACGGCTGGCCGTGGTTGCCACGCCCAGCGCGTCGGCGTCGGGCGGGAACGTTCTGGAGTTCCCCCACTTCGACGTCCCGGAGGTGTCGATCGTCATCCCGGTGTTCCGCCGGGCGGACTTGACCAAGCGCTGCCTGACCTCAATCCTCGAGCACACCTCCGGCATCACCTACGAGGTCATCCTGGTGGACGACGTCTCCGACGAGGCCAACCGGGCGCTGCTCGCGTCCGTCAAGGGCGTCGAGCTGATCGTGAACTCGGAGAATCTCGGTTACCTGCGCAGCGTGAACCGTGGCGGGGCGGCGGCGCGGGGACGGTGGCTCGTCCTGGCCAACAACGACATCGAGGTTCAGCCCGGCTGGCTTCAGGAGCTGGTCAGGTGCGGCGACTCGGCGCCGGACATCGCGGTGGTCACTCCGCGGTACGTGTATCCGGACGGGAGTCTCAACGAGGCCGGCGCGGTCCTTTGGTCAGACGGCACCGGCGCCAACTACGGCCGGGGCGACCATGCGGATTCCTGGCGCTACGGATACCGGCGGGACGTGGATTACGGGTCGGCTGCGGCGCTGCTGGTACGCGCCGACTTCTGGCGCGACCGGGGCGGTTACGACGAGACCTTCCTGCCCATGTACTACGAGGACACCGACCTCTGCTTCGACGCACGAGAGCGTGGGCTGCGCGTGGTCTACGAGCCCGAAGCCATCGTCGTTCATCACGAGGGCGGAACGGCGGGCACCGATCCGTCCGCGGGCTACAAGCGCCACCAGGAGGAGAACCGCCTGAAGTTCGCCGCGAAGTGGGCCGTACGCCTGCAGTCCGAACACCTCCCGCCAGGCTCCCCGCCGACGCCCCGCAGCTTCCGCCGCGGGTCCCAGCCTCACGTGCTGATCATCGATCACCGAGTCCCGATGTCCGACCGGGACTCCGGGTCGTTGCGGATGCAGACGATCATCGAGTTGCTCCGGGAGATGGGCTGCCAGGTCACCTTCCTGCCGGACAACCTCCGCGCCACGCCCCCGTACGGCGACCGGCTGGCCAGGCTGGGGGTGGGGGTGATCCACGGCTACGTCGACCCGGTCAAGGAGCTGGCCGAGGTCGGGCCCACGATCGACCTGGCGATCCTGTCCCGTCCCCACATCGCCACTCGCTGGCTGCCGGACCTCAAGCAGGCTGCCCCCCAGGCGGTCACGGTCTATGACACGGTCGATCTGCATTGGCTGCGCGAGGCTCGCCGGTACTGGCACGAGAACGGGATCTCGGGGAGCGCTGAGAGCGATCAGGATCTCGGCGACATCGGGCCGGAGGCCACCGAGCTGCGTGACGAGGAGCTCGCGCTGGTACGGGCCACCGACGTGACGCTGGTGGTCAGCGATGCTGAGCGCGAGCGGGTACAGGCCGACGAGACCGGTGCCGACGTCCGGGTGATGCCCAACGTCCACCGATTGGGCGAACGGATACCGCCCCGCGCCGCCCGCTCCGGTCTCCTGTTCGTCGGTGGCTTCGAGCACGATCCCAACATCGACGCCGTCCTGCGACTGGTGACCGGCGTGATGCCGCACGTCTGGGCGCATCGGCCGGAGGTCAGCGTGATGGTGGTCGGGCCGGATCCTCCTCCCGAGGTGCTGGCACTGGCTTCGGATCGCGTCACGATCGCGGGTTGGGTACCCGAGCTGGAGCCCCTGCTCGATTCCGTCATAGCCACTCTGGCTCCGCTCAGTTACGGCGCCGGCGTCAAGGGCAAGGTGACCCAGGCGATGGCGGCCGGGCTGCCGGTGGTGACCACGCCCACCGGCGCCGAGGGAATCGCCGCCACGGATGGACGCGACCTACTGATCGCCGATACCGACGAGGAGCTGGCCAGAGCCACCTTGCGTGTTCTGGACGATGCCGAGCTCTGGCAGACGCTGTCGTCCTCGGGCCGGAAGCTGATCACCGAGCAATACTCGGTGTCCTCGGTCCGAGCCCGGCTGGAAAGCCTCCTGGCTCTGTCCCCCCCTCTCGTCCAGTCCGGCTCCACAATCGACTCCTGACCGGTGACGCGCACACGCCATCGCAGTGCGCTGCTTTCGGTTGCCCGAGCATCGACGCTGCTCGCTGTTGGGCTGACGGCGTGCGCGATGGCCGGGTGCTCAGCTGCGTCGCCCCCGCCAGGCTCCGCCAGAATCACGCATCAGCTGGAGGTGTCGATCACCATCCCCACGACTCCGAAGCGGGGCGACAGGCTCACGGCGACCGTCCAGGTGGCGCCCCTCAAGCACAAGCTGGGATCCGCCTGTTTGCGCTGGCATATCCGCGCCGGTTCGGTAGGAATGCTGTTTTTCCGCGACGACGGCGAGGCTCGGCAGCTCCTGCTCGGCAATTTGACTGGCTCGGGGCTGTTCCGGTTCAACTTCTTGGAGTTCCGTCACGACTACGCGTTTGTCCTCCACTTGTACGACTCGCCCCGTCGCCCGGTGGCCGTCGCCTACATAAAGGACTGAACCCGTGATGCGCAGGTGGCTCGCAAGTCCCGGACAGATCGTGTTGGCAACCGTCGCACTGGCGGTGACCGTCTGGGCAGTCGGCGTCGTCGCGACGGCACGCACCAGACCGCTCGAGCACCAACCCGGCCCCGACGCCATCGAATATGCCGACGGCGCATGGCAGCTAGGCCACGGTCACGGCTATTTCACGTTCTGGAACGAGGGGGTTGCGGCGTTCGGCCACCGCGCGTTCCCACCCCGCTATCCGTTTGGAACGTCGGCTGCGCTGGCTCCCTTTGCCGCCTTCTCCTCGACATTTCCAGGCTTGATCCAGATCGGTTCGAAGGTGATCACGATCCTCTACGTGCTGGCGTTGGTGCTCGCAGCCTGGCGGTTGGGGGGTCCGCTGGCGGGCGGGCTGGCTGCTCTGATGGTCGGGCTATCGCCATTTGCCCAGACCAGCGCCCAGATAATCCTGTCTGACGCACTGGCCAGCCTGGTGGCGGTGCTGATTCTGATCGCCCTCACGTTTCCGCGGCACCTCGCGGCGATGCTGGCCGGCGCGGCCGCCGGCGCCGCCGTCTGCGTCAGGCTGCTTGCGGTGGTCCTTCTGGTTCCACTCCCCCTGGTGCTGCGCGGCCGGCGGCGGCTGGCGGCAGCCGCCGGGGCGATTCCTCTGGTCGGCGCTCTGGCTTGGTATCAGTGGCATGCCTTCGGCGCGCCCTGGCGGACGGGCTACGGCTACTGGGCGCCGACGCTCCGCACCTTTGCGTTCTCGTTTCTGTACGGCCACACCCCGGGCGCCGAGGGGCCATACGTGTACCCGGACAAGCTGCACGGGGCGTTGATGTCCTGGACCTGCCCGTGTCATCTCGGAGGCCCAATGGCAACGATTCCCAACTGGGCCTTTTATCCCAGCGTCGTGATCGGTCTGTTCTGGGTGTTCCTCCCACCGTTCACGGGATTGCTCGGCTTGGGGGAGTTGATCCGGCGGAGAGCCTCCGCCCCCGCCGTCTTCACGCTCGTCGCGCTGGTGCTGAACATCGTGCTGGTTGACTTCTACTACGACAAGGCGGCTCGGTTCGTGGCTCCTACCGCGTCGCTGCTCCTGGTATACAGCGCGGTCGGAGGAGCCGGGCTGCTGTCGCGGCTCGTGCGATTGAGGGAGGTACGGTGGCGCAAACCCGGGCTGCGACCGCGGGTCGAAACATCGACACGGTGAGCGCTCCCGCCAGGCCCCTGGCCGGGCGCGGGGGGTGGCGGCTCGACCGGACCGTGTGGCTGAGCATTGCCGTTTACGGCGTGCTGGCCGTGCTCGCCTACCTGCCCGCCTGGTCGCACGGCCCTGGGCACACCCTGAACTGCGGAGGTTGCGGCGACAATGGCCAGGAGGTCTGGTTCCTGGCCTGGGGCGCGCATGCTCTGACCAATCTTGAGGATCCCCTTCGGACGACCTGGCTGCACTATCCCTGGGGCGCCGATCTGGCCAACAACACGGCGATGCCGCTGCTCGGGTTGCTCGGAACCCCGATCACCCTCCTGTTCGGCCCCGTCGCCACCTACAACCTGCTCCTGTGGCTGGCCTTCGTCGCATCGGCCACCGCAGCGATGTTCGCCTGCAGGCGCTGGGTACGGTCGAGCACGGCCGCGTTCCTCGGTGGTCTCCTGTACGGCTTCTCACCGTTCATGGTCGGTCAGGGCGCCGGACACCTGTTCATGCTCATGGCGTTCGTCCCTCCGCTCCTGCTGCTGGTCCTGCACGACATCCTGGTGCGGCGAGCGTGGTCGCCGCAGCGGGCGGGCCTGCTGCTGGGATTGCTCGTGATCGTCCAGCTCGGGATCTCCGAGGAGGTGCTGGCCGAGGATGGCCTGATCGCGGTGGCAGGCGTCGTGCTCTACGCGTTGTTCAGGCGCTCCGAGCTTCGGGCCAACTGGGTCCACGTGACCAGAAGCCTGACCCTCGGTCTCGGGATCGCTTTTCCCTTCGTCGTGGCGGTCCTGATCATCGGGCGGACCGGGCCCGAGCATGCCAGCGGCCCGATCCATCCGGTCAGCCTGCTCGCCGGCATCTCGACTGATCTGCTGAGCCCCATCGTGCCCACGCTGAACCAGCACTTCCATTTCGGCGTCGGCACCTACGGGTCCAAGCTGGTGGCGCTGACCCCGACCGGAAAGCCGCCGCAACCGGACACAACGGAGAATGGCGCCTACATCGGCCTCCCCCTGTTGTTGCTGATGCTCCTCGGCGGCTGGAGGTACCGCCGCGAGTCGGTGGTTCGCTTCGCCTGGGCAATGGCGATCGTGTCGTTTGTCATGTCGATGGGAGCACACCTGCACGCGGGGTGGTCTTGGACCCGCCTCCCGCTCCCGTTCGTGGTCCTCACCCATCTCCCGCTGTTCGACAACGAGGCCGCCTCCCGGTACACCCAATTCCTGTGGGTGTTCGTCGCTGTCCTGGTCGCCGTGATCGTCGACCGGTGGATCTTCGAACACCGAGATAGTGGGGCCGCCGGGGTCGGCCGGGGTCGAGCCTTGACGTCGCGGCTGGTTCCGGCGGCGCTGGTTGTGCTCGGGCTCATCTCCCTGGTTCCCACGTGGCCATACCCGATTGCCTCCGCCGCCGTGCCGCCGTGGTTCAAGTCGAGCAGCGAGAGGCACGTGCCGGTCGGCTCGGTGCTGCTCACCTATCCGTACGCCACGAATTCGCACAACCTGCCCATGTTCTGGCAGGCCGTGAACGGCATTCGCTACCGGATCCCCGCGGGTGAGGTGGCCGTTCCCAACGACCATTACGCCAGCATTCAGCTGGCTTTCGACCTGTGCTGGCTGCAGCCGACGCTCCGGGTTCCGCCCGCCAAGTTGATCCGGCCGGCTCGTCACGACCTGATCGCGTGGGACGTGCGAACGCTGGTCGTCCCCTACCAGTACACGATCAACCCGACGTGCGCGGTCCGCTTCCTCACGACGGTTCTACACCGAGGGCCCGGCACCGAACACCAGGCCTCGGTCTGGCGGCTGCCCGGGACAAGCTAATACCCCAGCCGGCGCCTACCGGTAGGCGTAGACGATGTAAACCGGAACCCCGGTGTCGCCCCGGATGCCGGTCAGTCGCTGAAGATGCCCCCGCTCGGCAACCGCGAGATTTGCGTCGACTCCAGGGAATTCCTCCTTCTGAGGTACGTAGCTGACGATCAGCTTGCGTCCTGGCACCCGCGCGATGGTGGCCGCCGCCGTGCTGAGGCTGGCTGGGGACGAGTTGACGAACCCGAACGCATAGTCGTGCCAGCGAGCGTTGGGGTCAAGCGCGAACAGGGAAGGCTGAATTCCCCAGTCGACCGCGATCACCGTTCCCGGCTGGCGCCGGAGATACGTGCTCAATCTGTAGATCGCCGGCGACCAGGCGGAGTTCTTTGGCTCCCGGTTCAACTGGCGGAAGTACTTCGCCATCAGCACGCCGTCATAGGCCAGGAAGGCGATCGCGGCCGCCGCCACCACCACCGCCGCCCCGCGCCAGGAGAGCCGCACCGCTCGAGCCACCGTCCAGACCCCGTAACTGCACACGACCATCACGAACGGGTAGATGGCGATGTAGTGCCAACCCGCCGTGGCTGCGTAGGTCACGAGCATCTGCACGGAGGTCAGCACCGTGATGAGCGCCATCGAGGCCACGGCCGAATTGGCCCAGCGACGGGAGAGCAGCGAGGCCAGCCCCCCGACTATGAACAGCGCGAACAGCACATAGGCGACCACGAGGCGGGGTGCCATTCCGGCCAGGGCGTAGCTGTAGAACCAGGATCCTGAGAGCAGCGCCTCGGTTCCTGACACCCACCTCGGCCAGGTGTGGCTGAGAAGGTTGCCGTGGTGATGCGAGGAGTTGATCAGCCCAACGTGCTGGTACAGGTAGTAGGTCCCAAACGCGGCGTAGATCACGGCCAGCCCGCCGACCCAGATGACGGCTGCTGCCGGCCGGCGCCGCAGCTGTGTGCGTGAGGCGAGCAGGGGGCCGATCGACACCAGCGCCACGGCATTGACGATCCAGATGAAGTTCAGCTTGTTGAACACGCCCAGCGCCAGGGCTACGACCAGCAGGGCCAGCCAGCGCAGCCTCTGCGTCTGGCTGAGCCGGTATGCGCAGAAGATTCCGGCGCACTTGAGGAAGAACTCGAGCGCGCTCGGGCCGACATCGTCACGCGTGAGCCAGAACAGGCTGTTGTCGAAGCATAGAAGCGCGAACGTCAGGAGCGCCACGGGCCGGTTGACGAGCGCACGCAGGGCCGGATAGAGCAACACGAGTCCGGCCGTCGTGATCAGCTCGGCCGGGAGCCTGATCGACATCGCCGATTCACCGAATACCGAGAAGATCGGGATGTACACCCAGGACTTGAGCGCGCCGATGTAGGGGAAGACCATCACCGGTATGCCCAGCACCTGGTGCTCGATGAACACGTGCGGGATTCCGAGCGTGGCTGCGTTGACGAACAGAACCTCGTCGTTCTGCAGTCCCGGTCGCGAGATCTGGATCAGGCTGAGGATGATCCGGACCGCCACGAGGAGTCCGACGATCAGCAGGTCCCGCTGACCGAGCTCGCGTGCCCGGACGATGAGCGCCGCGGGCCGCCTCTGCACGGCGAGGCTGCTCATTGCGCTCTCACCGCCCTTCGCCGCCACGCCGGCAGTCGAAGCCTCCCCATCGTCGAGACCATCGATCGCATGGTGTCAGAAGAATTGACGCTGCCCACCTCGGGCCGCGTGCGGCATCATGGGTCGGACATGGTCGGTCGACTCATGCACCCGACTCCGGCCCAGTACCGCCGGATCGCCTTCATCGCCCTGGGCGCCCTCACCCTGATCGTGTTCACGGGGGCCCTCGTCCGACTCACCGATTCCGGGCTCGGCTGCCCGACCTGGCCCAAGTGCTACGGCCGGCTGTATCCGCCCGCCCAGGGCCACGCCCTGATCGAATTCGGCAACCGGGCGCTCTCGGGCCTGGTCGGCGTGGTCGCCGTGGTGGCGGCCATCCTCGCCTTCACCCGCCGGCCCTTCCGGCGAGACCTGGCCTGGCTGGCGGTGGCGCTGCCGCTCGGCGTGGTGGCCCAGGCGGTGCTCGGCGGCTTCACCGTCCGGGAGAAGCTGGCGCCCGGCTTCGTCATGTCGCACTTCCTGCTCTCGATGGTGATCCTGATCGCAGCCTTCGCCCTGGCCTGGCGGTCCGTCTACGAGCCGGGCGACCGGCCGCGCAGCACCGATCGCACGCTCGTCTGGACCGTACGGGCACTGTTGCCGCTCGGCGCTCTGACCATCTTCGCCGGCACCGCGGCCACGGCGGCCGGCCCGCACTCCGGTGGGCTGGTCGGCCAGCACGTCCACAGACTGACGATCATGGGGGCCGACACCCTGCAGTGGGCCGTGCATCAGCACGCCACCGTCGCCGCGGTCTTCGGCCTCGTCGTGATCGGGGCCTGGCTGCTCAAGCGACATCACAACCGAGGTCTGCCACTGGATCCCCTGGAGCCCCTGACGGTCCTGGGGATCCTGCTCGCCGCTCAGGGTCTGATCGGGAGCGCCCAGTACGAGCTGCGGCTCCCAGCCGAAATGGTCTGGGTCCACGTGATCCTGGCCACGATCACCTGGCTCGTGGTCCTCTGGGCGGTGGCCGCGGAGGGCCGGCTCGTCCCGCGCACGGCGACCCTGCCGGTCATCGAGAAGGCCCGGGCGCCCGAGGGCGTCCGCACCCTTCACGGCGCCTAGCTCGATGCCGTCGCCCAACGGTCGCCGGGACTGACTTCCCGCTCGCTACGATCGTCTCCTGATGACGAGCGAGCGTCCGCTGTCCGCCGTGGCGGCGTCTCCAGGCGGCGACGCCTCTTTGAGCATCCTCGTCGTTGACGACGAGGCCGACCTGCGCGAGATGCTCACCCGGTCGTTCTCCCGCGAGGGGCACCGGGTCAACTCGGTGTCCGACGGGCGTTCGGCGATCGATCGGGCCAGCACCGAGCATTTCGACATCGTCCTGCTCGACATCGCGTTGGGCGCGGGACCGGATGGCTACGAGGTGTGCCGCACGCTGCGGTCTCGCCGCAACATGGTCCCGATCATCATGCTCACGGCACTCGATTCGGAGGCCGACGCCGTTCTCGGGCTGGAGGCCGGCGGCGATGACTACGTGACCAAGCCCTTCGGGCTGGCCGAGCTGCGCAGCCGGATCCGGGCGGTCCTGCGCCGGGCCGGGACCAGGGCGATGGGGGCCGAGATCCTCACGGTCGGACCGATCACCCTGGACCGCCCCCAGCGCGAGGTCACCGTGGAGGGACGGCCGGTGCGCCTGACGTTCAGCGAGTTCGAGCTGCTGGACGCGCTCATGGAGGACCCCGGCCGGCTGCTCAACCGCCAGGAGCTGCTCCGCGCCATCTGGGGCGACAGCGCCTACCGGGATCCGCGGGCCATCGACGTGCACATCCGCCATCTGAGAGAGAAGCTGGAGCCTGAGCCGGACAAGCCGCGATACATCCTCACGGTGCGCGGCGCCGGCTATCGCCTGCGAGGTCCCTAGTGTCTCTGCCCCCGCGCTGGAACGCCTTCGGTCTGCGGGGCCGGATCGTCGGCGCTGTGGTGATCACCGCCGTCGTGACTCTGCTGATGGCCGCGGTCCTCCTGCTGCCCCGGCTGGAGAGCCTGCTCAGCAATGCGTCACTGGGGACGCTCCAGTCCGATGTCAAGAACGCCTCCGCGCAGGTGAAGCAGATCGAAGGGATCGATTACGCGGGCCTTGCGGACTTGGGTGCGAAGGGGCGGGCGCACGCAGTGGCCCTCCGCGAGCAGAAGGCGCTGAGTCTCGCGCTGGGTCGGCTGCGGGATCGCCTGAACGCCTCCAACGTGACGCTGATCGGCTACGTGGACTTGAGCGGCCACGGCCAGGTGGTGTTCCCGACTGCGGACACCGACCAGCCCAACCCGGTCTTTCCGGCAATCGTCCAGGCCTTCCAGACCGGCCAGAAGCGTTACGGGTTCGACACCGGCAACGGTTCTTACGTACGGGCGGCCATTCCGTTGCGCCGCGACGACGCCGTCCTAACGGTGTACAAGCCCATCGATCAGATCCCCAAGACGGTGGCAGCGGTGCGCCGCGCATTCGAGCTGGCGGCGCTGGTCGGCCTGATCATGTCGGCGCTGCTCGCCTTCCCGCTCGCCGCTCGGCTGGTGCGGCGCCTGCAGCGCCTGCGCCTGGCCGCGCTCCGGGTCGGCGCGCAGGGCACGGGCACAGAGCTTCCCGTCGACCGGGCACGGGACGAGGTGGGCGACCTGGCCCGCTCGTTCGCGATCATGCAACGGCGCCTGAACCAGCAGGAGGAGGCCCGGCGAGCGTTCGTGGCCACCGCCTCGCACGAGCTGCGCACGCCGCTGGCCTCGCTGGACGGGATGCTGGAGCTGCTGGCCGACGACCTGCGCAGCGGCGCCGTCGATCTCGCTGACGCCACAGCGCTGCTCGAGCGGGCCCGCGTGCAGTCCCGGCGCCTGGGCCGCCTGGCCGCGGACCTTCTCGACCTCAGCCGCCTCGATGCGGAGGTGCAGCTGCGCTCCGAGCCCGTTGAGCTGTGCGAGCTGTGCCGGGCCGTGGTGGCGGAGTTCGAGCTGGCCAGCGCCGACCGCGGCGTAGAGGTGGTCTTGCAGGACGGTGCCGAGGCCGTGTGGGCGCTGGGGGATCCGGGCAGCGTGGCCCGGATCCTGCGGATCCTGCTCGACAACGCCCTGCGCGTGGCGCCCCGCGGCAGCCAGGTGTCGGTGGAGCTGGGAGCCAGTCCCAGCCCGTGGCTGAGCGTCAAGGATCAAGGACCCGGCGTACCCGACGAGGAGCGGGCCCTGATCTTCCAGCGCTTCAAGCGCGGGAGGGAAACGTTCGGCCAGGCCGGCTTTGGCCTCGGCCTCGCGATCGGGCGGGAGCTGGCCCAACGCATGCAGGGCTCCCTGGACCTCGTGGACAGCCCCGACCCCGGGGCGACCTTCACGGTGACTCTGTCGGCCGCTCGAGCCCCCATCGAGGACGACGTGCCGGCGACCGTGAATGGATGAGTGCCCCGATGCAGAAGTTCGCGTGCATTCGAAGGCACCCCGGCGGCGCTGCCCTGCGTCCTCGTCGCCTCGCGCAGCGCTGCTGCGCCGCGGCTCCTGCGTCCTTGGTCAGCCCCCCCGAGGCAACCTTCTCGGTGCTCACGAACTTCTGAATCGAGACACTCGGCTTCGGACCTGCCAGGATCATTAGCGATGGATGAACGCTTGATGCGGACGATGCTCGATGTCGACGAGCACCACTGGTGGTACCGGGGCCGGCGCGATGTGATCGAGCAGGAGCTGGTCCGGCTGCCGCTGGGCCACGAGGGCCGCGCCCTGGACGCCGGATGCGGATCGGGTCGCACCCTTCTGGAGCTGGCCAGGTACTGCTCCAGCGTGGCCGGCCTCGAGCTCAACCCAGAGGCGGCGGAGGTGGCCCGCGAGCGCGGCGACTTCGACGTCCAGACGGGCCGGGTCGAGGAGCTGCCCTGGGAGGAGCAGACGTTCGATCTGATCACGTGCCTGGACGTCATCGAGCACACGCCCGACGACACCGTGGCGCTCCGGGAGCTGCGGCGCGTCAGCCGCCCGGGAGGCTGGCTGCTCCTCACCGTCCCCGCCTATCAGGCGCTGTGGTCCAGTCACGATGAGATGAACCATCACTACCGGCGCTACTCGCGGGCGCGCCTGGCCCGAGCGGTCAACGCCTCCGGCTGGCAGCTCGAGCGGGTCACGTCGTTCAACAGCCTGCTGCTGCTTCCCGCCGCGCTGGTCCGGCTGACCCAGCGCCGCCGCTCCCCCGACGGTCGCTACACCAGCGAGCTCCATCTGCCCCCGCGCTGGCTGAACCGCGTGCTGGAGCTGCCACTGCGCGCCGAATCACGCTGGCTGGCCGCGGGAGGCACGCTCCCAGCCGGGCTCTCGCTGCTGGCCGTCGCGCGCAACCCGGAGGCCGTCGAGCGCGTGGCGCCACCGGATCGTCGGACCCAGCGGCTCACGGCCGGCGCTTAGGAAGTCCAGTCATGGCCCTGCAGGCGGCGATCTTCGGCGTCTCCAGCAGCCTCGGCTACCTGCTGCCGGCGATCATCGGGCTGGAGTCGATGGGCATCCCCTCGCCGGGTGAGACCGCGCTGGTGCTGGCCGCGGTCCTGGCCAGCCAGGGCAAGCTGCACATCTGGCTGGTCATCCCGATCGGCATCGCCTCGGCGATCATCGGCGACAACCTGGGCTTCCTGCTCGGACGGCGCTACGGCCGGGAGGTGCTGGTGTCCACCGGGCCGTTCCACCGCCGCCGGGAGCGGCTGGTGTCGATGGGCGATCGGTTCTTCGACCGCCACGGTCCCAAGGCGGTGTTCATCGGGCGGTGGATCGCCTGGGTCCGGTTCGCCACAGCCTGGCTGGCCGGGATCAACGGGATGCGCTTCGGCACGTTCTTTGCCTGGAACGCGTTGGGCGCCGTCACCTGGGGGACGACCTACGGACTGCTCGGCTACTTCGGTGGCACCGCGATCACCGGCGTGGTGTCCAGCGTCGGCATCGCCGCCGCCGTAGTGCTGGTGGCGGTGCTCGCCGGGATATGGATCGCCGTCCGGCTGCGCGAGCGCCGCGCGGACCGAGAATTCGAGGCCGACCCGCCGGACGGCGAGCCCGCGGACCCTACTTCTCCCCGAACTCCAGCGCGCAGGAGTTGATGCAGTAGCGCAGTCCGGTCGGATGCGGACCGTCGTCGAACACGTGCCCGAGGTGTCCGCCGCAGCGCCGGCACACGACCTCGGTGCGCGTCATCCCGAGGCTGCGGTCTGTCCGGGTCTCCACGTTCGCCGCCACGGCCGGCTCGTAGAAGCTCGGCCAGCCGCTGCCGGACTCGAACTTGGTGTCCGAGCTGAACAACTCGGCTCCGCAGCCGGCGCAGTGATAGGTGCCGTCGTCCTTCATGTGCACGTACTCGCCGGTGAATGGCCGCTCGGTCGCCTGATGGCGCAACACCTGGTACTGCTCCGGGCTCAGGCGGGCCCGCCACTCGTCGTCGCTCAGCTCGACGCTCTGCTGGGTATTTGGGCTGTCAGTATCCATACACTCAACTTAGCGCGCCGTCGACGTCCCCGGATCGGCTAGGTAGCTGGACGCCGCCCGTGGATCGGGATCGATCATCTCCAGCACCAGCGTTGACCAGGCGAAGTGCGCCTGACCCATGCCGGTGGCGTCAACCGGGTCGTAGTACTCCCACAGACCGCCTCGCGTTACCGCCTGCAGCGCGCGCCCGGCCAGCGTATCGGCGGCCTCGTCGTAGCCCAACCGCACCAACCCGAGCCACACGAGCCACACGGCGTTGATCCACATCGGCCCGCGCCAGTAGCGATGCTGCCGCCACGGGCCGCGGTCGTCACGCCGGAAGCTCGGCTCGTCGGCTGGCACCGAGGGCATGCCGGCCGGCAGCCAGAACCTCCGTGGGTCGAGCAGGTGCTCCTCCACCAGACGCCGGCCGATCGCCTCGGGCAGGTCGGGCAGCGCCAGCGGTGCCAGCGCCGTCCAGGTGACCGGAATCCGGGCCGCCGGCGCCGGCCGGACCAGCGGTCCGAACAGGCCTCGCTCGGTGTCGTACAGGCGCTCGACGAGCGCCGGAGTCAGCGAAGGCCGGCCGAGCGCGATCCGGGATAGCGAGTAGAGAACGTTGGTCAGCACCTCGCACACCACCGGCCCTCCCCGGGCCGCCACCCGCCTTAGGTCATAGCCCAGCCGCCGGTTGCGATGCACCAGCGTCACGAATCCCGGAAGGTCGTGGGCTCGCCACCCCCACACCGGATCGAACTGCGGCGAGGCGTCCAGCCCGGACTCGTCGGGCTGGACGATCCAGATCAGCCCGTCCCCGTCCAGGTCGCGGTTCTGCTCCAGCCAGTCGTGATGGGCGCCGAGGCCAGGCTCCTGCGCCGGATCGCCCACCGCGATCCGCCATGCCCAGGCCAGGCAGGGCGGCTGGATGCTGGCGGTCATCGCCGCGCCCGGCGAGAGCACGTTGTAGGTGAACCGGCGCGTCCCCCGCAACGGCTTGTTCCAGAAGACCGTGTGGCCGATGAAGCCGTCCTCGCGAGCGGCCGCCAGTAGCGAGCTCAGCTCGATTCGGGAGCGCTCGCGGTTGTAGCGGCGCCAGGTGATCGCCGCAAAGCACGAGTCCCAGTACCACTGCCAGGGGTAATGGCCGGGACTCGGGCACGTGTAGCCGAACGTGACCCCATCCCCCCGGCGCCGGCCCTGGCGCCAGTTCTCGCTCAGCACCTGTCCGCACAGGTGGCGGGTGGCGGCGCGCTCAGACTCGGGCAGCATCGGCGTTCGCGCCGGTGGCGGCCGGCCGCTCCGGGTCGCGGCTCCACTGGGACCACGAACCGGGGTAGAGCCGGCCACGGGGGAGCCCTGCATACTCGAGGGCCAGCAGGTTGTGGCAGGCGCTGACCCCCGAGCCACAGTATGAGATGACCTGGCTGTGAGGCTGGATCCCCGACTCGGTGAACCTCCGGCGCAGCTCCTCTCGCCCGCGCAGGCGCCCATCGGAGCCCAGATTTCCGGTGGCGGGCAGACTGCGGGCGCCAGGAATGTGGCCGGAGCGGGGATCGACCGGGTCCGGACCACCCGCGAACCGGGAGGCGTCACGTGCGTCGATCAGCAGCGCATCGGTGTTGGCCACCTCCTCGATCGACACCAGCCGCTCCGCCGGCCAATCGCGGGGGGGTACCCGGACCTCCGGCCGGCCAGCCGGAGGTCCGGACTCGAGCGCATCGCCCCAGCCGGCCAGTCCGCCGTCCAGCACGGCCGCCGGCTGCCCGAGGATCCTCAGCATCCACACCAGCCGCGCCGCGATCGTCCCTCCGGCATCGTCGTAGGCGACGACGGTGTCCTCCGTTGCGATGCCCACCCGGCCCAGTCCGGCCGCGAATCGCTCAGGACTCGGGAAGGGGTGGCGGCCAGCGGCGTCGCTGGGCGGATCGGACAGCACCTCCGCCAGCTCGACGTACAGTGCTCCGGGGATGTGGCCTGAGTCGTAGGCGGCGCGGCCGCTGCGACCGTCCAGGTACCAGCGCACGTCCACCAGCACCACCTCCGCGCAGTGGCGCCCGAGCCACGCGACGTTCACGAACGGGGGTATCACCGCGTTGGCGCCACGGCTGCCTCCAGGGCTTCGAGGCCGTCAGCCAGGACGAGCGGGCCGTGCGAGACGAGGACGTGCTCGGGCCCCAGCTCCAGCAGCGGGACGAGATCCTCGCGCAGGCGCGCGCGCCCGCCCACACGGGCCAGCCAGGATTCGGGGCACATCGACAGCCGTCCGTCCGCATCGCGCAGCATGGCGTCGCCGAACGCGAGCGCCCGCTGCTCGGGCAACCACACGGCGATCTCGTCGTCGCGCACCAGAACTCTGGCCTCGAGGCCGCCGGCCAGCGAGCCTCCGTCCTCGACCGCGTGATCGAACGCTCCCGCCTCCACCGGTGGCCGCGGTCTCCTCGCCCAGATCTCGGCTCCGTAGCGAGCCGCGGCCTCGGGGATGCTGCGCTCGTGCCAGAACACCGTGCGGATGATCCCGGCACAACCTCCGGCGCCCTGCACCAGACCGTCCAGCTCCTCCCAGTCCTCCACCAGCGGATCGATCAGCGCCAGGCCATCCGCACCTCGGACGGCCCACCAGGCCACCTCGGCGTCCCAGTCATCGCTCTCCTCCCAGTCCGGGTGGACGGCCGTGAAGCGCCACAGGCCGGGAAGAATCTCGGCGGGAGAGCTCATCGCTCGAATCTACCCATGTGGCGGGCGTTTGGATTTTCAGTCCGGCCGCTCCGCCAGCATGCCCCGCCCATGCCTCAGGCCTCCAGCGCTCTCCGCATCCAGTCGCCTGCTTCGCCCGGAGCCGGCCAGACCGGCCTGCGGGCCTGGCAGCAACGGGCGCTGGCCGACATGGAGGCATGGCAATCCGGCTCGTTCCTGATCTCGGCCGCGCCGGGCGCGGGCAAGACCCGCCCGGCGCTGGAGTTCGCCCGCCGCGAGCTGGGCCGCCGGGCCTGCGGGGCTGCGGTGATCGCCTGCCCCACGGTTCCGCTCACCCGGCAGTGGGCCAGGGCCGCGCACGCGGTCGGGCTCGATCTTGTCCCTGATGCCGAGTCGCCCCGTCCGCCGGCCGGCTTCCACGGGGTGGTGGTCACCTACGCGCGGATCGCCAAGGCCGCCCGGCAGTGGGCGGCCGGCACCGGGCCGAGCACGCTGGTGGTGGCCGATGAGGCGCACCACCTGGGCGAGGATCTGGCCTGGGGCGACTCGTTTGGCGCCGCGTTCGCGCAGGCCGACCGGTGGCTGCTCCTGTCAGGCACGCCATTCCGGTCCGATGCCACCTCGATACCCAAGGTCACCTACGACTCCGACGGCGTGGCCGAACCGGACTTCGCGTACAGCTACGCCGACGCGGTGCGGGACCGGATCTGCCGGCCGGTCGCCTTCGTGACCTACGACGGCACGCTGTCCTGGCGCAGCGGCGACGACATCATCGAGTCGTCATTCGACACGGTGCTGAGCACCCGTGAGGCCAGCCGCCGGTACCGCACGGCGATCTCCACGGAGCTGCCGGACGGGCTGCCGCGGATCCTGCGCGAGGCGCACGAGCGCCTGCGTGGACTGCGGAGCGCCGGGCATCCCGACGCTGCCGGCCTGGTCATCGCCGCCGACTCCGCGCACGCCCGGCGGATCGCCGCGCTGCTCCGAGAGGCCACCGGCCGGGTCCCCGTGGTGGTCCTGCACGCCGAACCGCGGGCCGCGGCGAAGCTGGCCGCCTTCACTCACGACCGGGCGCCGTGGATCGTCGCGGTGAACATGGTCTCCGAGGGGGTCGACATCCCGAGGCTGCGGGTCGGCGTGTACGCCACGGCGGCCAAGACCCCGCTCGCTTTCCGGCAGATCGTCGGACGGTTCGTGCGTACCCTGCCCGGGCGCCCGCCCGAGCCGAGCTGGCTGTACATCCCGGCCGACCCGGTCCTGCGCAGCCACGCGGCCGCCGTCGAGCACGAGCTGCGGGTCGTCCTGCGCCGGCGCAGCGAGGACGGGCTCGGAGAGGAGCTCGAGCGCCCCGATCGCCGGGAGACAGAGCCGAGCGCAGGCCTCGACTTCGAGCCGCTGCTGGCCGACGTGGCGCCGCAGATGACGCTGTTCGGGCCTGCGCCCGCCCCCACGGCTCCAGGTTCGCCTTCACCGGCGCCTGTTGTGCCGGTTCCGACGCCCGCCACCGTCCCGGTCTTCGAACGGCGCAACCGTCTGCGCAATGAGCGCCACCGCCTCGTGTCGGAGGTGGCCCGGCGAGACGGCTCCAGCCAGCGTGAGGTAAATGCCTGGGTCAACCGCAGCCTGGGGGTGACGAGCGTCGAAAAGGCGACGCTGGATCAGCTCAAGCGGGCGGTGGAGATGCTGACCGGGCGGCTGGGTCCGCGGCGCTAGGTGCTCGCTGTCTGAACTGCCGCGATGATGGGTGGACGGGCGGGGTCATGGTGTTCGAGCGCGCAAATCGTTCTTGAGCGCGTCGGTTTGCGCGCCCAACCATGAAAAACCTGGTGGAGCGCGCAATTCGCCGTCTCGTCGTCCGGTTTGCGCGCCCGACCATGCAGGGGCAGCTGATCACTTAGTTGACGGCACAACCATCTGCTACGCTACTCCAATCATGGAGCTTGGCATCGCCACCTTCGCCGACCTGGCCTCCGGGGTCAGTCCCGAGCAACGCATGCGCGATCTGCTCGAAGAGGCCGAGCTCGCCGACCAGCTGGGCCTCGACGTGTTCGCCCTCGGCGAGCATCACCGCCCGGACTTCGCCGTCTCCGCCCCCGCTGTCCCGCTGGCCGCGATCGCCGCCCGCACGCAGCGCATCCGCCTGTCCAGCGCCGTGACCGTGCTGTCCTCGGATGATCCGGTGCGCGTCTTCCAGCAGTTCGCCGAGCTTGACCTGCTGTCCGGCGGGCGGGCCGAGATCATGGCCGGCCGGGGCTCGTTCATCGAGTCCTTCCCGCTGTTCGGCTATGACCTCGACGATTACGACGAGCTGTTCGCAGAGAAGCTCGAGCTGTTGCTTGCGATCAGGGACGCCAACCCGGTCAGCTGGTCAGGGCGGCACCGAGCGCCGCTGAACCAGGCCGGCATCTGGCCCCGCCCACTCCAGGATCCGTTGCCCATCTGGGTGGCCGTCGGCGGGACGCCGCAGTCGGTGGTCCGCGCGGCCATGCTGGCGCTGCCCCTGACGGTCGCCATCATCGGCGGGCAGCCGGCCCGGTTCGCTCCGCTGGTGGAGCTCTATCGCCGGGCCTGGCGCCAGGCGGGGCACCCAGGCGAACCCGGGCCAGTGGCGATCAACACGCATGCGTTCGTGGGAAGGACCCGGGCCGAGGCCGACTCGGCGTTCGCCGCGCCGTATCTGGCGATGATGAACCGGATCGGCCGGGAACGTGGCTGGCCGCCGTCAGGGCGCGCCGAGTACGAGGCGCTGGCCGCTCCGGATGGAGCGCTGGCCGTGGGCGATCCCGAACAGGTGGCCGAGAAGATCCTCATGGAGCACGAGCTGTTCGGCCATCAGCGGTACGTCGGGCAGATGAGCGTGGGCGCCGTCGCCCACGCGGACGTGCTGCGCTCGATCGAACTGTTCGGCACCGAGGTGGCCCCGCGCGTGCGCGCGGAGCTGGCTCGGCGCCAGCCGGTTGGGGTAGGCGTAGAGGACGGCAATCGAACTGAAAGTGGGTGATGCGCATGGGACGTCTGTTGTTGCGGGCCACGGTAGGTGGCTTCTTCGTGGGTCACGGGACACACAAGCTGTTCGGGTGGTTCGGAGGACATGGACTCGACGAAACGGGACAGATGTTCGAGCAGCTTGGGCTGCACCCCGGTCGGGTGCATGCACGCGCGGCAGGTGTGGCCGAGGCGGGCGGCGGCGCCGCCTTCGCCCTGGGTTTCCAGACGCCACTGGCGTCCTCGGCCCTGATCGCCACGATGCTCACGGCGATCAACCGGGTGCATCTCAAGAACGGGCCGTGGCTCACCAACGGCGGGTATGAGTACAACGCCGTGCTGATCGCCGTCGCCGCCGCGCTGGCCGAGTTCGGCCCCGGCCCGATATCCCTGGATCGTCTGTTCGGCACGGAGCGAAAGGGCCTCGGCTGGGGGCTGTTCGCGCTCGCCGCCGGAACCGCTGGCGCCGCGGGAGCCCACCTGTACGCGGAGTCCCAGAAGCCCGCCGTGGAACCGGCTCCGACCACCGCCGCCGCGGAGACTTCGGGATCGCAGGCCGCCGAGGCCGCTGCTGCGGCCGAAGAGGCTCCGGTTTCGGCCTCCTGAACTGCCGGGGGCGCCGGCCTGCCGGCCGGCGCCCCCGAACGCTCGCTTATCGGCATAGGATGCGTACGTGGACCTGATCCCGCCCTACGTCCCCGCTCCCGAGCGCTACGACTCGATGCCGTACCGCCGCAGCGGCCGCCGCGGCCTGCAGCTGCCCGCCATCTCGCTCGGTCTCTGGCAGAACTTTGGCTCCAGCCGGCCGCTCGAGGACAGCCGGGCGATCCTGCGCCGGGCCTTTGACCTGGGCATCACCCACTTCGATCTGGCCAACAACTACGGGCCTCCGTACGGGACGGCCGAGGAGACCTTTGGCCGGCTTTTGACCCAGGACTTCCGGCCCTACCGGGATGAGCTGGTCATCTCCACCAAGGCGGGCTACGACATGTGGCCGGGCCCGTACGGCAACCACGGCTCACGCAAGTACCTGCTGGCCAGCCTCGACCAGAGCCTCAAGCGCATGGGCTTGGACTACGTGGACATCTTCTACTCGCATCGGGTGGATCCCGATACCCCTCTGGAGGAGACGATGGGAGCACTGGACACGGCCGTGCGCCAGGGCAAGGCGCTGTACGCCGGAATCAGCTCCTACTCCGGTGAGCGCACCCGGGCGGCCGCCGAGCTCCTGCGCAGCCTGGGCACGCCGCTGCTCATCCATCAGCCGTCCTATTCGCTGTTGAACCGCTGGATCGAGCGCGACCTGCTGCCGGTCCTGGAGGAGGAGGGCGCGGGGTGCATCGCCTTCTCGCCGCTGGCTCAGGGCCTGCTGACCGGCAAGTATCTGAACGGCATCCCCGAGGGTTCCCGCGCCCGCGGCGGCGACTCGTTCTCCGAGGAGTTGCTCAGCGAGGAGAACCTCGACCGGGTGCGGCGGCTGAACGAGATCGCCGAGCGGCGCGGCCAGAGCCTGGCCCAGATGGCGCTCGCCTGGGTTCTTCGAGACGCCCGCGTGACCTCGGCGCTGATCGGGGTGAGCAGCCTTCGCCAGCTGGAGGACAACGTGGCGTCCCTACAGCGTCTGGATTTCACGCCCGAGGAGCTGGCCGAGATCGACCAGTACGCCCAAGAGGGCCGGATCAACATCTGGGCCGAGTCCAGCCTGCGATAGACACCAGGTGCTCAGGTCGTGAGCGCCACCACGCTGCGCATCGCGGAGCTCTGACGAGCCAGATCCAGGATCCGCAGCGTCTCCACGGCATCCCACGGATCGACGGGCGGCGCCGCACCCTCCCGGAGCGCGCGGACCAGCTGCCGGTAAAACGCGGGCCAGTCTCCGGGCTCGCTGCGCACGAGCTCCTCTGCCTCGCCGGTCACCAGCCGTCCCCAGGCCGGGCGCGGCTCCTCGCCCCACTCCGCTTCGGTGTCGGGCCGGCGTCCTGCGCGGAGCGCCGCCTCCTGCGAGTCGACCTCCTGGACCACATATGCGGCCTGGGTTCCGAGCACGCGTAACCGCGGCCCGGGAGCGGCGGTGAGCGCCGAAGCGTGCAAATGGCTGACCGCACCGCCGGCATGGCGCAGGGCGAGAAACGCGTCGTCATCCGCGGGCAGACCCCGCAGGCTCGAGATCTCGGCGTAGAGGTGGGTGACCGGCCCGAGCAGCTGGACCGCCTGATCGACCAGGTGGCTGCCCAGATCGAGCAGCTGGCCGCCACCCTGGGCCGGGTCAGCGGCCCGCCAAGCCGCCGGGTCGGCCTGCGGCCGCCAACGCTCGATCCGAGACTCGTAGCGGAGCACCCCGCCGAGCCGGCCCTCGTCGATCAGGCGGCGGAGGGTCAGTTGGTCGGAGTCCCACCGCCGGTTCTGGAACACGGTCAACAGGGCACCGGCCCGCTCCGCCGCTCGCACCAGCCCCTGCGCTTCATCGCTGCTCACGCCCAGCGGCTTGTCCACGATGACCGCCGTTCCCCGCTCGATTGCGGCCATGGCCAGCGGCGCGTGCGTGGCGTTGGTCGTCGCGACCACGACCAGCTGGGGCGGCGGTCCATCCCATAGTTCCGCGACCTCACTCACCACCCGGACACCGGGGTGGTCATCCAGCGCCTGCCGCCGGCGTTCGGGGTTGGAGGTGACCACGTCGGTCAGCCGCAGCTCCGGGACCGCCGCGATCAGCGGTGCGTGGAACCACCGCCCGGCCAGCCCGTAGCCGATCAGCGCCACGCGGAGCTCACTCACGCAGCGCAGCATAAGTCCCGGCGCCCGCTTAGTGACTGTTCGCAACCCTTAAGGTGAGTCCCGGTGTGGCCGATGTTTACGAGGGCCGGTGAACACGATGTCTGCTCGTGACTACCCTCGGAACTTCAGACCCGGAAGCCCCCATTCAGGGCACCTTTTCAGGCCCGCCTGAGACGGCGACTCTCAAGCGGGTGGTCGAGCTTGCCCGGGCTCACCTGGTGCTCGAGCGGGTCTGCGCGGTGGAGCTGACGCCGTGCGGACCTCGCTGCTGCGCCTGTGCGGCCACAGATCCCACCAAGCTGTGCGGGCCCGAGGCGCCCCTGCACATCGATGGTCTGGCGTGGGTTCCCCTGATGCTGTCGAGCGGTGCGCCGTTCGGCAGGCTCTGCTATTCCGCGGTCGAACCGGGCGTGGAGTCGATGGCACGGGGTTTCATGGCGATGCTCGCCGAGCTGGTCAGACCGGAGCTCGACCACCTGCGGGCCCGTGACGAGCTGCGTGAGTCGATCCAGGGGTTGATCGACTCGGACGGAGTGGCGCTGGCCTTCCAGCCGATCTTCGACCTGTCGAACGCCAGTTGCCTGGGCGTTGAGGTACTGGCCCGATTCCCGGCGCCGTTCCCACCGCCGGATCGGATGTTCCCGCAAGCCGAGCATGTTGGCCTGGGCCTGGAGCTGGAGGAGCTGGTGGTGGTGCGGGCGTGGCCGCTGCTGGAGGAGCTGCCGCCAGGCCGCTTCCTGGCCCTGAACCTGACTCCGCCCGCGGTGCTGGCCCTTGCCCGCCGAGCGCACCGCCGTCCGGAGGTCGATCTCTCCTCCATCGTCGTGGAGGTCACCGAGCACCGCGCGATCGACACGTACGGAGAGATGCGCCACGAGCTGCAGCAGCTCCGCCGGCGCGGGCTGCGCCTGGCGGTCGATGACGCCGGCGCCGGTTACGCGTCCCTGCGCCATGTCCTCGAGCTCAGACCGGACCTTCTGAAGGTGGACCGGTCCCTGATCGACGGCCTGGCCGGCGATGCCGCCCGCCAGGCCGCCGTGAGTTCGTTTGTCTCGCTGGCCCGCGACCTGGAGGCGCTGGTCGTGGCGGAGGGTGTGGAGACGAGTGAGGATCTGGACGCCGCGCGCGCCCTGGGCATGGACGCCGCGCAGGGATACCTGCTCGGGCGCCCGAGCACCGACCGGGAGCGGCTCACCGGCTGGCTGAACCAGAGCCGGACCCCGGAGCACGTCTGAGGCGTCTCACAGACGACAGGCTCCCCTGGTGGGCGGCGGGTCAGAAGTCGAAGGGTCGGTGTCAAGTAACTCTGGGAGACTTTCATGCCGTATAGGCGAGAAACTCTCCCAGAGTTGAACGTCAGTGCAGGATCTGGCGCAGCACCGTCACCAGCATCCACAGGCGCTGGAGATCAACCAGGCAGCGTGGCCAGGTCGCTGAGCACCAGTTCGCGATCCTCCCGGTCCTCGATCTCAGCCGCAAGCTCCCCGGCCCGCCGCGCGTGCTCCGTGGCCGCGTCCCCGTCGCCCCCGAGGCCACTCGCCCGGGCCATCGCCTCGTGGGCGTAGGCCAGATCAAACCCGCCGATGTCGTTCTCGCGGCAGATGTCCAGGCATCGCTGGGCATGGTGGAGCGCCGGCTCGGGTCGTCCCACGGTCGCGTACACCCTGGAGATCTGCCACTCGCCGCGAGCTCGGTTGACCGGCTCGCCCACCTCATCCCAGAAGAACGTCGAGGCGTGGGCGGCGTGGATCATCCGCTCGGTCTCGGCGGGTGTGCGGTCAGCCTTCTCCAGCAGCGTCCAGACATGGTTGAACAGGTTTGCGGCGAGCTTCCTCTGAGTCTGAGATTCCAGGGCGACCGATGTGGGGCGGGCGGACATGACGGTTTGGGCTCCCTTTGGTCAGTCGGTGGCCAGGATCACGTCAGAGGCCTTGATGACGACCGTGACGGGACTGCCTTCTCGCAGCCCCAGCTCCCGTACCGCCTCCACGGTGATGGACGCCACGATCCGCTGGCCCTGAACGTCCACGTCCACATTGGCGATGGCCGCTCCCTGGTTGATGTCTGTCACGGTGCCCCGAAGCTGATTGCGTGCGCTCAGCGGCATGCTGCCTCCTTGTTTGACCGGTGTCGGCTAATCATGCCGACGCGCGGCTGGGCGCAGGACGAACAGGCCGACACCCGCAGCCAGCAGAGAGATCGCGGCCACGGCCAGGGAGCCGTTCCGGTACGCGCTGAGGACCGAGCCCGGCGAGTGCGGCTCGCCGATGATCGCGATCAGCGCCGCCACGCCGACAGCCAAGCCGACCTGGCGGAACATGTTGACGACCGCCGATCCGGTGGCCAGTGAGTGCGGAGGCAGCGACGAGGTACCGGTGGCCATGATCGTCGGCAGCGCCAGCCCCACGCCGATGCCGGTGAGGATCATGCCCCCGAGCATTTCGCCTGCGTAATCGGGAGCCAGCGTCTGCGCCAGCGCCCACCACGCGGCACCGGCGGCAAAGATCGTGCAGCCGATCGCGATCGTGGCTCCTGAGCCGAGCCGGTCGTTGAGGCGACCCGTGATCGTGAACGAGACCAGCGGGACCATCAGCGGGCCGGGGGCAATCGATAGCCCCGTCAGCACCGGTGACCAGTGCCAAACGTCCTGGGCCCAGAGCACCCTGGAGAGCAGCATCGCGCCGAACGCGGCCGAGAAGACGGCGGCTACGGTCGAGGCGCCGGTGAACGGCCGGAGCCGGAACAGCGTGGGGTCGACGAGCGGGTTGGCGCTCCGGGCGCACCGCACGGCGAACGCCAACAGAAGCGCCACCCCTCCGGCGAGCGCTGCCAGCGTGGGCGTGCTTCCCCAGCCCCAGCGGCTGCCGTTGACCAGCCCGAGCACGAGTGCGGCCACACCCGCCGTGAGCAGGGCCGCTCCGGACAGCTCCGGAGGGAGTACGGGGTGGCCGGGTACTCGGGGCAGGCGCCGCCATCCCACGGTCAGAGCGAGCAGTCCGACCGGCACGTTGACCAGGAACACCCAGCGCCAGCTGATCGCCACAAGCAACCCGCCCACAACGGGTCCCAGTGTGGCGGCCAGGCCGCCCACTGCCGTCCAGGTCCTCACCGCACCGGCGCGGTGCTGTGGCTCGAAGCTGGCCAGGATCAGACTCAGCGAGGTGGGGGTGAGCAGGGCGGCGCCCGCGGCCTGAACGACGCGGAACACGATCAGCGCGGGCAGGTCGGTGGCGGCACTGCAGGCGATCGAACCCGCGACGAATACCGCCACCCCGGTCAGGAAGCCGAGGTCGCGGCGATAGCGCTCCGAAATCCGGCCCAGCAGGACGAGCAGCGCCGCATAGACGATCGCGTACGCATTCAGCACCCAGGAGAGGTCGGCCAGACCCCCGCCGCGCAGATCGAAGTCCCGACCGATCTGAGGCAGCGCCACGTTCACGATGAACAGGTCGAGGCTGGCCAGCACCACGCCGGCACACACGATGATCAGGACGAGCCGGGGCGCTGTGGGCGGCCGCGATCCGGCGATGGAAAGGGCGGGCGTAGGAGGCTGACTTAGGATGGACATAGCCAGCATCTTACAGAGCTGGCTTAGGGGTAGCCAAGTCAGATATCATGGGTGCCATGGAACACGCGGTTCACCTCACCGGTCCGCTGGAGTCGCGGGGTGACTGGAAGGCCGATCGCTGCACGATCGCCCTGTCGCTGGATGTCATCCCAACCCGTTCGGCGTTCCTGATCCTCCGCGAAGCGTTCTACGGCACGTCCCGGTTCGGCGATTTCGCCGAGCGGGTCGGCATCAGCGAGCCGGTGGCGGCGGCTCGCCTGCGCGAATTGGTGGAACAGGGCCTGCTCGAGCGTGAGAGCTATCGCGAGCCCGGCCAGCGCACCCGCCCGAGCTACCGGCTGACCGATAAAGGGGCGGAGCTGTTCCCGGTGCTCGTCGCTCTGATGCGGTGGGGCGATCGCTGGCTCGATGAGGACGGCGGTCCGGTGGAATTGACGCACCGCAACTGCGGTGAGCCGGTCGATGTGCAGCTCCGCTGCCGGGCGGGGCACTCGGTGGGGCCGGACGAGCTGGATCTGGCGCCGCGCCCCGCATCAGCACACCCGTGAGGTGCGGGGCGTCCTGGGCGCCCCGCTCGGAAATCACGGCGGGCTCGCTCCCGCCTCGTCGAGCCCGAGTTGCCGGCGCAGGTAGTCCTGGAAGTGGCCGATCAGTGATTCGGCGCCGCCGAGCACCCAGCCGCGATCGATCACGCCCGCCGCGCTGCCGCGCTGAGCAGCCTCGACCAGAGCCGTGTCCTCCTCGCCGATCTGAGTATCGAGTACGAACAGCTCCTCGATCCACTCCGCGTCGGCGCTCTCGCCAAACCAGTAATCGAGGTATCCGGTGCACGTCTCGGGACCGGTTGGCCACACCGGGCCGATCGACAGGTTCGCGTGACCGGGCAGCACGTTGAACTTCAGAGTGGGGAACCACAGGTGGTTCTGCCCCTCGGTCAACTCTCCGTGCGCATCGATCGGGCCTCGCCCGTCGAGGGATCTGGGATGGACCGGGGCATACATGCTGGCGCGCGGTCCCTGGGGATCGAGCACCAGCCCGCGCTCGTCGATCACGTCCACCAGCCCGGGATGGTTGACCGGGCAGTGGTAGCACTCCAGGTAGTTCTCCAGCGCGATCTTCCAGTTGGCGCGGATCTCGTAGCGAACGCGGCGGTTGATGCGCAGCGCGTCGACGTCGAGCCCGTGCGCCGCCACCACGCCGGGCAGATCGCCGAGCGCCTCGTCCAGCGGGCCAGCCTGCGGATCGGGGTTGGCGAACACGAACGGTCCCCAGGTGCCGATCGAGACGGGCACGAGGCCGAACCGCTCGGCCCGGAAGGCCGGGTCCTCCTCGCTTCGCGGAGCCGCGCGCAGGCAACCGTCCAGGCCATAGGTCCAGGCGTGGTAGGGGCACTGCAGCGTTCCGCGACGGCGGGCGTCGGTGGCCACGATCGTGCCCCGGTGGCGGCACACGTTGACAAAGCCGCGCAGCGTGCCCTCCCCGTCCATCGTGACCACGATCGGCACCGGACCCGTCTCGGAGGCGAAGTAGCTGCCCGGCCCCTGCAGCTCCCCGAGGTGGCCTGCGTATTGCCAGGCGCACCGGAAGATCCGCTCGTGCTCCCGGCGCAGGATCTCCGGGTCGGTGTACCACGACCAGGGAGGAGTGCGGCGCCCGTCCGTCCGTGTGGTCGGAATCGTCGCCATCAGACGCCGTCCCGCGGGAACCGGTGGGTGACTGAGCGGGCGTGCACCCGCACGTCGTCCTCGTAGGCCTCGAGCGCGGTGGTCACGATGAACGTCTCTCGGTCAGAGGTCATGGTGCTGCTGGCCTCGCTGCGGACGTTCCAGCCCGGCCGCGCGAGGGTCACGGTGACTCGGCAGACAACGCTCGCTGATCGCGGATCGCCATCACGCACACGGTAGAGCGTCACGTTCTCCTCACCCATCTCGGTCCCCGTGGCCAGGATGCGCACGCGCGACGGATGCCAGTCAAACTCCACCTCGGTCGAACCATCCGCCAGATTGCGGCGCACCTTCCTGCCGCCGTCACGCAGCATCGTCGTCTGGCTGGCCAGAGGCTGACCGCTCTCCGGCGGGCCGAAGGCCGGCAGCTGGGCATCCAGCGCAGTCGGCTGGCGACGGGGCAGCGTGAGCACGTTCCCGGGGCCACAGTGGACGGTTAGGACGCTCGCCTCCGGCGGCGGCCACGCCCATGGCCAGTAGGTATTCGAGACGGCCAGACGAACCCGGTGCCCGGCCGGCAGCGCGTAGCCGGTGGCCTGCAGGGGCACGCAGATGTCGACCGGCTCACCCGCCGGCATATCGACGCTGCGGTCGTGACCTTCGCGGCGGCTGAGGTTGAGCAGCCCGCGGGCCACCAGGGTCGAGGTGCCGTCGGGGGCCACATCGCAGACCCGCACGGCGACAAGCGCCTGGCGGCGGTCGACGCTCACGCGGAGCCGAGCCTCGCCGCAGCCGAGCAGCTCGATGCGCTCGGGCATCGGGGCGCTGTCCCAGCACAGCGACGCTCCGTCATCCGGGCGCTGGTCCAAGCCGAAGTCGGCGGGGCTGCCGTCGCCGCACCACACCCCACCCTCAAGTCCGGTCGTCTGCCGGCCGCGGAGCGCCCGGCTGGCCGCGTCGGGCGGATCGCCGTCCGCCTCCTGTAGGGCGGCTGCGCCCACCAGCAGTTTCCACGGCGCGGCAGACGGTGACGGCCAGGCGGCGTCGGCCACCCACCTTCCCGCTCGCTGGGCATAGGACCCGGCAGGGGCCACGGGCTCCTGCAGGTAGCTGATCAGCCGGGGCTCATCGAAGAACCCATTGTCGGACCCCGACAGGCTGGCCTGGAAGAAGCGGACGCATTCCTGCAGGAAGCCGATCGCCGGACCCGGTGCACCCGCCTCCGGACCCGTATGGCCCCACGGTCCGATCAACCCGCGCACCGGTCCGGAGACGTGCTCGACGACGCGCAGCACCATGTCCCGGTATCCATCGCTCCATCCGCCGACCGCGAAGATCGGGCAGCGGATGGCGGCGTAATCCTCACAGGCCGATCCCTGGCGCCAGTAATCATCGCGTCGCTGGTGAGCAAGCCAGGACTCGATGAACATCGGGTTGGCCTCCAGGCGCTGGCGCCACTGCGCTCGCCAATCATCCCCTACGACCTGCGGATCGGGTGGCTGGCTCAGATAGGCGAGCATGGACGTCGCCCACTGGGTCATGTCCATCGCCGAGACGCACCCCCCGATGTAGTGGACATCGTCCGAGTAGCGGTCGTCGCTGGCGTGGATGGCCACCACACCCCCCAGCGCTTCGGGGTGGCGCGCGGCCATCTGCAGCGCCGCGAAACCGCCCCAGGAAATCCCGATCATCCCCACCGCTCCCGTGCACCACGCCTGGCCCGCCAGCCAGGCGATTACCTGCTCGGCATCGTCTTGCTCCTGAGGCGTGTACTCGTCCTGGAGGATCCCCTCCGAATCTCCGCTCCCGCGGATGTCCACGCGCGCGTAAGCGAGGCCGCGGGCGGCGAAGTACGTACCCCAGGCGGCGTCGCCGATCGCGGTCCCGTCGCTCTTGCGGTAGGGGACCGAGGTCAACACCGCCGGCACGGGCTCAACTTCGGAGCCCGGGGGGAGCCAGAGACGGACGGCTAGCTTGACGCCGTCGGCCAGCTCGATCCACGCGTTCTCAACGACCCGGACCGACTTCATCTCGCCTTCCGGGAGGAGCGCTGGCGATTGACGAGGGCTCATCCGGCCCGTAGAGTAACCGCTGCCGATATGCGAAAGCAAGTTTCGACCAGTGAGAACTCGGTGGGCACGTTGGCGCGGGGTCTGGATGTGCTTGAGCTATTCGCAGCGGCCGGTCCCGAGCTCTCCCAGAAACAGATCTCGGATGCGCTCGGGCTTCCGATGCCGACCGTGTACCGGCTCACCGCGCTGCTCACCGAGCGCGGATGGATCGACCGTGATCCCGCCACCCGGCGGCTGCGCCTGGGGCTGGAACCGGCGCGTCTCATGCCGGCCATGATGGCCGGCATGCGCCTGCCCGAGCTGGCCCGCCCCCACCTGGTACAGCTCGCCTCGAGCCTCCAGGAGACGGTCAATGCGGCCATCCTCCAGGGGTCGGAGGTCGTCTACCTGCTCAGCGAGGCCGGGGACCGCCTGCTCACCCCGCAGGTGACGGTCGGCATGAGGCTTCCCGCGCACTGCACCGCGCTCGGGAAGTGCCTGCTCGCCCAGGTCTCCGAGGAGGTGGCCCGTGAGACGCTCGGGGAGGAGCCGTACGAGCAATTGACGGCCCGGACGCTGACGAGCTGGAATCAGCTGGTCGCCCAACTGCCCGCCATCCAAGCTGCGGGCGTGGCGGTTTCCGAGGAGGAGTACGAGATCGGCCTGGTGTCCATCGCCGTGCCTGTCGTGTGGCCAGACGGACCCGGCATGGCGGCAATCAACGTGTCGCTGCCGACGGCCCGCGCCACCCCAGCGTTCCGCCGGCAGCTGACAGTTGGGTTGCTCGACGCCGCGCGAGCCATCGAGCGGTCGATGGGCGTCCAAGGAGCGCACCCGTGACCGTGGCCAACCCGCCTGGAGGCATTCTGGTGGGAGCACTGGCGGCCGAGGCGGAT
Source organism: uncultured Solirubrobacterales bacterium (assembly GCA_963718545.1). GTDB lineage: Bacteria > Actinomycetota > Thermoleophilia > Solirubrobacterales > Solirubrobacteraceae > Palsa-465. The sequence goes on from CAVQZO010000003.1 coordinate 327,713, forward strand.
GCTTTCGCCGGCGAGCTGGCCGAACAGGTCGGCGACGAGCCCGAGCTGCGCTTCCAGGGAATGCCCTCGGATGGCGACTCGCCCCGGGCCTATCGCGCGCTCGGAGAGGGTGGGTGGATTGGTGTCCACTGGCCCCAGCGGCTCGGAGGACGAGGCCTCACGGCCTTGCATACCGTCGCCTGCGAGGAGCGCTTCGGATATCACTGGCTGCCGCTCTCGGGCTACCTGCTCTCGGTCAAGACGATCGGTAACGCGCTCCTGCGGTTCGGAAGCGGTGAGCTGCAGGAACGCCTGATTCCCGAGGTGGCGGCCGGCCGGATCCTGTTCTGCCAGGGGTTCTCCGAACCGGACGCGGGCTCGGACCTGGCCTCGCTGCGCACTCGCGCGCGCCTGGCCGACGATCGGCTTGTGGTGAGCGGCCGCAAGATCTGGACCTCGAGTGCAGGCCATGCAAACTGGGTCTACCTGGCGGTTCGGACCGGTCCCCAGCGCGACCGGCACCGGAGCATCTCCGTGCTGGTGGCCCCGATGAGCAGCCCCGGCATCACGGTCCATCTTCACCCCACTTTGGGCGGCGGCACGATCGGCGAGCTGGAGCTGGATGACGTGGAGATCCCGGTCAGAAACCTGGTGGGCGAGCTGCACGCCGGCTGGCGCGTGCTGATGGGCACGCTCGACTACGAGCGCGTGACCAGCGAGAAGGTCGGCACCATCTTCTGGTTGCTCGATTGCTTGGATCGCTTCGCGATTGAGCCCGGTCGGCGCCGGCAACTGCGTCGCCTGCGCGGAGCTGCCCAGGCCGCGCGCCAGCATGGCCGCCGGGCCGCCGCGCTACTGGAGATGGGTCATCCGGCCAGCGCGCAGAGCTCGATGGCCAAGCTCTCGATCGCCGAGCTCATGCAGGAGGTCGCGGCGTTCGCGCTGGAGCTGCTTGGCCCAGAGGCGCTGCTGGAGGAGGGCACGGCCACAGTGCGCGGGCGCATCGCCGCCTTCGAGCGCGCCTCGTTGGCCACGACGATCTCGGGTGGCGCCGCCGAGGTGCAGCGGATGGTGATCGCCCGGCGGGAGCTGGGCCTGCCGGTATGAGCGACTCAGGGCTCCCGAGCGACTCAGGGCTCCCGCTCTCCGGCTTGCGCGTGCTCGAGTACGCGCAGTACGTGGCCGGACCGTTTGCCGGCCTGCTCCTATCCGACCTGGGCGCAGACGTGATCAAGGTCGAGCCGCCCCAGGGGGATGCCTGGCGTTATTACGAGCCGTTCGCGCCCGGTGAGAGCCGGTACTTCTACGCCTTGAACCGCAACAAACGCTCGGTCGTGCTCGACCTCAAGAACGACAACGATCGGCGGGCCAGCCGCGCCTTGATCCGCACCGCCGACGCCATGTTGCACAACCTCCCCGAGACGCGCGCCAGAGCCTTCGGTCTGGATCGGGAGAGCGTGCGGGAGATCAACCCGTCCGTGGTGTGGTGCTGCGTCTCAGCGCTCGGCAGCGACGGCCCCGACGCCGCGGTCACCGCTTTCGACCTCGTCGCGCAGGCGGTCTCCGGTCTGCTGTTCGCCAACGCCCACCCGTCCGACGCCGTCCCTCAGCGCGCAGGAGGCATCGCCATGGCTGACTTCACCGCCGGACTGCTGGCGGCGATCGCCGTGCTCGGAGGGCTCATCAGCCGCGAGCGGGCGCCGGCGCCCGGCGTGGAGGTATCGCTGCTGGGCGCCGCGCTGGCCGTGCAGGCGCAGCGCTTCGTCTGGGTGGATGGAATCGATCCGGACGCGCGCGGCGGTTCTGATCTGGCGACGGCCGATGATCTCGCCCGCCACGCCCGCGAGCTGCGCGACGCCGCCGAGCTGGAGCCCTACTACCGTGCCTACAGCGCGGCGGACGGGTTCGTCGCTCTTGCCTGTCTGCACGAACGCCAGCGCCGGGCGGCAGCGGCCGTGCTCGGACTCACGGATCCATGGGCAGCCAACCCGCAGGCTCCCGCAGCCAGCGAGACGGAGCGTCGCCAGCGGGCCGAGATCGCCAGGGAGTTCGAGCGCCGACTGGCCTGCGAGCCAGTCGACGCGTGGGTGGCGCGGTTCCGCGCCGCGGGCGTGCCCGCCGCTGCGGTACGGCGTCTCGATGGCCTCTTCGATGACGAGCAGACCCGGGCCAACGGCCTCGTCCAGACGGTCGAGCAGGATGGCGTGGGCGCGGTGCGGCTGCTGGGCTCAGTGTTCAAGATCGATGGCGTAGCCGCAGCAAGGCCTCGGGGCGCGCCATCCCTGGGTGAACACACTGCCGAGGTCCTGGCCGCGGTGCAGGAGGCGCCGGCGTGAGCACCCCGCTCAGCGACGCCCAGGCATTTGCGGACAGCGTGGCCGGGGTGGTGGCGCGCATCGCCCCGGCGCAGGCAGACTGGGTGCCAGGAGCGCTCAGCAGCGCCTGGCCGCGGCTCGACGCCGCGCTTGCGGCCCTCGACTGGCCAGAGCTCGCCGCCGCACCGGATCTGGCCGACTGCGCGGCGCTCGGCGCGGCGGAGCTGGGCCGCCGGGCGGCACCGCTCGGGCCGGTGGACGGCCTACTGGGCGGCAGCCCCCTGGTGGGGGACCTGGTGCGGTGCCTCGGACCGCATCGGCGAGTCGTGGCCATATTCGACGGTACGCCGGTCCTGCGGACGATCGTGCACGCCGACCCACTTCCCGCGGCCGACGGCCTCGAAGTCCATCGGGTGGTCGGTCTGGGAGCACCGGTGCCGATCGAGCCCTCCACGTGGCGGACCGCTCGCCAGGCGTGGCTGGCCGCCGGAGTCGGCTACCTGGCCGGGGTCGGGCAGGCCGCCCTCGATCTGACCGTCGACTACGTCCGCGGGCGCGCAGCCTTCGGGACGACCCTGGCCGGGCTGCCACCGGTCCAGCAGCTGCTCGCCGGGGCGGCCACGGCGGTGCACGGCGTTCTGCTGCTGGCCACGGCCGAGCCCGGAGACGAGGCTTTGGCCCATGCGGGTCCGGCCATCGCTGCGGCCTGCGCAGCCTGCCAGCAGGTCACCGGAGCGCTCGGCTTCACGCTGGAATATCCCCTCCACCGGTTCACCCAGAGGGCCCGGGCGCTCGCCGCGTGGAACGACGAGATGCTTGACATCCTCTAGCGACTCACCTCACCAGTCCCGCCGCCCGCAAGGCTGGGCGGACCGGAGCGAGAGCCAGGGGCGGCGCGCCGTTCACTCGGCCGGGTGGCCGGCACTGCGTCGAGAAGCGCGCGCGTGTAGGGATGGCGTGGGCTGCTGGTCAGCTCGGATGCCGGCCCGGTCTCCACCACCTCGCCGGACCGCACGACAGCGATGCGATCGCTCATCCGGCGTACCACCTCGAGGTCATGGGAGATGAACAGATACGCCAGGCCGCGGTCGCGCTGCAGCGCGAGCAGCAGGTTGAGGATCTGCGCCTGCACCGAGACATCCAGTGCCGACGTGGGCTCGTCGCAGACGATCAGGTCGGGTTCCAGAGCGAGGGCGCGGGCGATCCCGATGCGCTGCCGCTGGCCACCCGAATACGTGCCGGGATACGAGTCCAGGTCCGCGCTCTCCATCCCCACGGAGGTGAGAAGCTCGGCGATCCGGTCATCGCCGGATGGCAGCCCGTGCGTGTGCAGCGGCTCGTCGATGATCCGCCTGAGCGTGAACCGAGGGTCGAGCGAGTCGTACGGGTCCTGAAAGACGATCCCGACCCGCCGCCTGATCGCCCGCATGCGTCGGGGGCTGCGCGGGTACGGACGCCCGGCGAAGCGCACAATGCCAGAGGTGGGGCGCTCCAGACCCAGCACGATGCGCCCGACCGTGCTCTTGCCCGACCCCGATTCGCCCACCATGCCGAGCGTCTCTCCAGGCCGGATCTCTACGGACACCCCGGCCAGGGCGTGCACGCTCCGGTAGTGCTTGTGGACGTCGCGCAGCTCGAGGAGCGGGTCGCCGTCGGTCATGGCCGGGCAGAGAGGAGGTGACAGGCGGCCCGATGCTCGGAGCCGAGCTCCAGGATCGGCGGCATCGCCTGCGCGCACTTCTCCAGAGCGTGCACGCACCGCGGATGGAACGGACAGCCACCGGGGAACTCGCCCAGCGGCGGTGAACCGGGAATGGCATCGAAGGGCACCTTGGGCTGCGCCCCGCGGCTCTGGCGCGGCGCGAACACCAGGGCCCTCGTGTACGGGTGCTCGGGATGCTCGAAGATCGTCTCCACCGGCCCCTGTTCGACGATTCGCCCGCCGTACATGACCGCCACCGCGTCGGCGATCTCCGCGACCACCCCGATGTCGTGCGTGATCCACACCAGCGCCATCGCCTCGGACCGAGCCAGGTTGCCCACCAGCTCCAGGATCCCCGCCTGGACGGTCACATCCAGCGCCGTGGTCGGCTCGTCGGCGATTAGCACCCGAGGCCTCGCGGCCAGCGCAATCGCCAGCATGACCCGCTGGCGCATGCCGCCGGACAGTTCGTGCGCATAGCGGCGCCCGACGCTCTCTGGCTCACTGATGCCAACCTCGTCCAGGAGCGACACCGCCTCGGCGGAGGCTTCGCCGCGAGACATCCCCCGGCGAAAGCTGAGGACCTCGGCAATCTGGCGCCGAGCCGATTGCACCGGATTGAGCGCAGCCATGGCGTCCTGCGGCATGTAGGCGATGACCCGCCCGCGGGCTTCTCGGAGCGTCTTACCCCGCGCGGTGGCCAGGTCGAGGTCACCGACGAGCGCCTGACCTTCGAGCGATGCGCCGGGCGGGAGCAGCCGGGACACCGCCAGGGCGGTCGATGACTTGCCGCATCCGGACTCGCCGACGATGGCCAGCGTCTGACCGGACTGCACCGAGAACGACACCCCGCGCACAGCATGGCGTTCTCCATAGCGGACGTGCAGATCCTGGACGGTGAGCCCGTGGGTGGGCGACGCATCCGCAAGCGCGGCGGCGCTCATGCCGTCTCCAAGCGCGTGCGCGGGTCGACCGCCATCCGGATCAGGTCGATCGCCAGGGTGGCCACCACGACCAGCACCGCGGCGATCACCACGGTTCCCATGAGCACCGGGCGGTCCACGTTGTAGAAGGCCTGCGTCTGGAGCTGGCCGATCCCGGGCCAGCCGTACACCGTCTCCACGAAAACCACGCCCGAGAGCAGGATGGCGAAGTCCAGGCCGGCCATGGTCAGCGCCGGGGAGAACGCGTTGCGCAGCACGTGGCGTCGCAGCACCACGCGGCGCGGCAGCCCCTTGGCCACGGCGGTTCGCGTGTAGGGCGCCGCCAGCGTCTCCTGCATCGCATCGCGCACGACGTTGGCGTAATACGGCATCCCGATCAAGCCGAGCGTGAGCGCGGGCAGCACGATCCGCGTCCCGCCCGTGCCACCGTCGATCGGAAACAGCGAGAGCTTGTAGCCGAACAACAGCAGCAAGAGGAAGGCCAGCGAGAACGCGGGAACCGACAGAAAACCGACGTTTATCGCTGCGAGGAAGCGGCTGCGCCGTGGGCGCAGCCCGTCCCACACCCCCAGGGCACCGCCGAGGATCAGCTCGAGCGCCAAACCGGCCAGACCTAGTTCGATGGTGGCCGGCAGCCGGTCACCGATCAGCTGCGCCACCGGCTGATCCTGCACGTAGGAAACCCCCAGATCTCCCTGGACAACTCCGGCCAGATAGTGGCCGAGCTGAGCCAGGACGGGCTGGTTGAGGTGAAGGTTCGAGCGCACCAGCGCCAGCACCTGCGGCGTCGCGCGGGGCCCGGCAATGGTCCGTGCCGGATCACCGGGGACGACGAACATGAGCACGAACGTGAGCAGGACCACCCCGAGGATGGTCAGGGCGCCGAGCGCGATCCGGGTGCCTAGATATCGAGCCATGATCTCCGCAGGGAAACAGCTCCGCGACGCGCCAGGCCGTCACCGATGAGCACGAAGGCGAGCACTGTGAGGACGATGCAGACCAGCGGTTCGAGCACCTCGTGCGGCGCGTACTGCAGTGCGTCCTGACCGTCGTTGATCATCGCTCCCCATTCAGGCGTGGGGGCCTGCACGCCGGCCCCCAGATATGACAGCCCGGCGCCAATCGCCACCACCGCGGCACCGTTCAGCGCCGAGATGACCAGCAGCAGGGAAGACAGGTGGGGGACGATGTGCCGGCGCATGATCGTCGCGCTGGGTACTCCCTGGGCGATGGCCGCCTCGACGAACGGGCGCCGGCGCAGAGCGAGTGTCTCCCCGAACACCACGCGTGCCGTCCACGCCCAGTACAGGGCCGTGACGACCACGATCACCCCGAACACACCCTCGCCGACCACACTGGCCAGGGCCAGTCCCGAGATGACCGTCGGAACCGACAGGAAGACCTCGGTTATCCGCATCAGCACCATCTCGGCGGCTCCGCGCAGGAAGCCGGCGGTCACGCCGACGACGGCACCCAGGCCAATCGAGGTGATGTTCGCGATGAACGTGAACTCGAGGGTCGTGCGGCCACCGTAGGCCAGCCTCGCCAGCATGTCCCGGCCGATGCTGTCGGTGCCGAGCGGATGGCCGGCCGCGCCGAACCCCAGCGGCAGTCCATGGGCCGAGATGCCGTTGCCGTAGATCCTGTCCGGGGAGCCGAAGACGGGCGCGATGAGCGCGAACAGGACCAGCGCTCCGAGCAGGCCCAAGCCCCACACCAGCGACACCGACGGCCGCGGGCGGCGGGTCAGGACGCTAAGACTAAGCCGCCTTCCAAAGGCGGTCGTAGTAGGTGCCGTAGAAGACGTTGTAATGGAAGTTCCGGAGGTTCGGGTTCCGGCCGTCGATGAAGTTCAGGCTTTCCAGGAAGATGCCGGGGGCGTCCTGGGCGATGAGTTGCTCGGCCTGCGCCAGATACCCATTGCTCTGCGTCGCGTTGGGCGCGCGCAGGGCCTGCTGGGACAGTGCGTCCACCTTGGAGTTGGCGTAGTTCCAGTAGTTGGACGATCCCCCTGACGCGTAGTTGGAGCTGAGGATGTCCAGCGCGGTTGGCTGCACCTGATACCACTGGATGGGCGCCGCGGCAAAGTTCTTGTTCTCGGTGGCGGTGTTGTAGGCGTTATCGCTCACCGTGTCGATCGACATGTTCACACCAACGGCCTTGAGCTGCTGCTGCAGCACCTGGGCGATGCTCGGATTGGGATCGGAGGAGGTTGAGGTGAGCGTGAAGGACGGCTTGTTGACACCGGCGGCGCTGAGCAGCGCCCGCGCCTTCTCGGGGTTGAATGTGTACGGCGTGGCCACCCGGCGGAAGTCAGGCAGGAACTCTGGGAAGGGCAAACCCCAGGGCACCCCTTCGCCGTAACCGATCCGCGCAATCTGGGAACGGTTGACCGCGTAGTTGAGGGCCTGTCGCACCCGCGCGTCGGTGAACGGCTGGCGGTGCAGATTAAGCCCGATCCACCGCACGGCCGGGAGCGCGACCTTCACCACGTACTTGCTCAGCGACGGCTGGGCATAGACCTGGGGCACGAGCGACGCTCCGATGCCCTCTCCGATGGAGTCGATGTTGCCGTGCTCTAGCTGCAGCAGCTCCGTCTGGGCGCTGGACCCCCACCGGTAGACGACGCTGCCGATGAAGGGCAGCCCCTTCCAGAAGTAGTAGGGGTTGCGTTGGAAGGTGCAGGTCTGGCCGGCAGAGTCATAGCTGGTGAGCATGAACGGGCCAGTCGAGACGACGTGATGGGCAAAACCGCTGCCGTACTTCTTCACCACTTCACGGGGTACCGGCGCCGTATACGGCTCCGCCAGGATGTTGGGAAAGGTGATGTCGGGCGCTTGGAGCTGAACCCGGAGGGTCATTGGGTCCAGAACCTTCACGCCTCTGATCGACTTGGCCTTGCCCTTGAAGACTTCCTCAGCGCCATCGATCGTGTACAGGTAGCTCGAGGCCCACGATGCGAGCTTCGGATCCAACAGCCGCTCCCACGAATACACGTAGTCCTCGGCTGTGACGGTGCGCCCGTTCTGGAACCTCACGCCGGGACGAAGCTGGATGGTGTAGACGGAGTCGTTGTTACTCGCCTGCACGGATGCCGCCGCGTTGGGGTAAGGCCCGTCGCCGCTGGCGCCAAACGCCATCAGCGCGGCGGTGGTGCAGTTGCACAGCGAGTCCCAGCTGACCAGGTCGTAGCCGATCGCGGGATCCAACGAGTTGCCCTCCTGCTCCCAGCCGATCACGAGCGAGGCGTCGTTCCGGGCGCCGGTGGCCGGGGGCCCGGGCACGCCGGTCACCGACTTGACACCCGGGCCTGTCTTAGAGGGGAGCTTCTGCGAGCTGCCGCAGCCTGCGATGTACAGCATCCCCGCGCCCAGCCCGGCGCCGCGGAGGACGGCTCGGCGAGAGAACCTCGGTGCGCCTTCGTCTTGGTCGGAGCCGGGCATGGATTTCAACTATCGAAACGCAGTTTCGACTGTAGAGACCCTACAGCCGCGGGTCGTCCGTGACAAGGGCGTTCAGCGCACTTTATGAGTGGTGCGATCAGGCGCCGGACGCGCTTGGGGGTCCGGGTGGTACTCGATGCCCCGCCGTACCTGGGCTTCCCGCTCCGGCCCGGCCAGACGCGCCACCAGATGCAGGGCCATGTCGATCCCGGCCGAGACTCCGGCCGAGGTGACGATGTCTCCGTCGTCGACATAGCGCTCGCCCGGGCGCGGCTGCACGCTGGGGTCGGCGGCTGCCAGCTCCTCAAAGGCGTTCCAATACGTCGTCGCGGGCCGGCCCCGCAGCAGGCCGGCGGCGGCATACACCAGCGCGCCGGTGCAGACACTGGCCATCAGCGGCACCTGTTCGCGCTGGCTGCGGACCCAGGCGAGGTGCTCTTCGTTCCGCATCAGCCGCCGGGTGCCCTGGCCTCCCGGGTGGATCAGCACCTGCAGCGGAGGCCCGCTGTCCAGCGCGTGTTGCGCACCGATCACCATGCCCTTGGCAGCGGTCACGGGCTGACCGCCCGGGGAGAGGAGGCACACCGCCCAGCCGTCCTCGGGATAGCTCCGCGCCCAGTGAGCGAGGACCTCCCAGGGACCGACCGCATCGAGCTCCTCCACATCATCGAAGAGCAGGATTCCGATGTGGTTGGCCGCCCCGGTCATCGGTCAAGACGAAAACGACGATCAGCGCACGAACGCGGTCATGCGAATCGAGACGAGGAGATCGGGAATTTCAACCCCAAGCTTGGCGACGTAGCGGGCTGGCGGCTCAGACGGAAACCAGGTCGCGTATTCCTCGTTCATCCCGGCGAAGTCGGCCGGGTTGGTGAGGAGGACTCCGACCTCGACGACGTCATCCAACCCTGCGCCCGCCGCGTGCAGGACCGTTTCGCAGTTGCTCAGCGCTTGCCTTGTCTGCTCCTGGACCGTGGAACCGGCGAGCTGGCCGGTCCTGGCGTCGATTCCGACTAAGCCCGAAACGTAAACGAACTCGCCGGCTTTGACCGCCTGGCTGAACATCGGCGAGGTTGGAGCGTCAGCCGTGCTGATGACCTCGCGCATGGGTGCAAGCTACCCCGGTGCCGGCTGGCTGTCCAGGGTCCCTCACAGCAGTCACGTTGCCACTAAGCTCACGGCTGTGACCGCGCTGATCGCCGCAGACGCCGAAGGGTACGCGGCCGAACACACGACCCCGTTCGCCGGCGCATTCGAGCAAGCGGCGCGCTGGACCGCGACGAACAGTGGAACCCCGCAGATGATGGCCGGGCTGGCAGAGGCGCGCCTGCTGGAAGCGCTGATTGTGATCGGCGGGGCCCGGCGTGTGCTTGAGATCGGCACATTCACGGGCGTAGGCGCGTTGGCAATGGCCGCCGCCCTGCCTGACGGCGGGCGCGTCATCACCCTGGAGGTCGACCCCGACCACGCTGCGATCGCGCGCCGTCACTTCGAGGCCAGCCCCTACGGCGATCGCATCGAGCTGATCCTGGGCGACGCGCTGGAGTCGCTGGCGCAGCTGGACGGGCCGTTTGATTTGGTATGGATCGACGCCTGGAAGGCTGACTATCCCGCCTACTACGACGCGGTGGTTGAGAAGCTGGCTGACCGCGGCGTGATCGCTGCCGACAATCTATTTCGTGACGGCGCGGCGCTCAGCCCCGACGTCGCGGATCCGGGCACGGTAGGGATCCGAGCGTTCGCGAGCCGGGTGCAGGCCGACGAGCGCGTAGACAACGTGCTGTTGACGATCGGGGACGGTGTGATGCTCGCCTGGCGTCGCCCGGCCGGCCAGTAAGCGGCGCGCCAGCTCGCAGGACAAACCCGGCTCAGAGACTTCCCCGTGACGACGTGACGAGGTTAAGCTCGCCTCGCAGAGTCTCCACCCGAAAGGATGTTTCCGATGAGTCTGTTGGTTCGCTTCTCGCCTGAGTCGCTGAGCGCCGACCGGTACGACGAGGTGAAGCGCCGCCTCAACGAAGCCGGGCACTGGCCGCCTGACGGCCTTGAATACCACGTTTGCTTCGGATCGGACGGACAGCTGAAGGTCAGTGAGATCTGGGCGTCTAAGGATCAGTTCGAGGCCTTTGGACAGCGTCTCGGTCCGATCCTCGAGGAGGTCGGCATCGGCATGACAGCCCCTCCGGAGCTCCTCGATATCTACAACCAGGAGCGGTTTTAGCCAGCGTTAGCGCACGGGTGGTCCTTGCTCAATCCGCTTGCGCGTGAAGTCGACCGGACCACGAAACCATCCGAGCTTCTCGATCCACCAGGTGAGGCCGGTTTCCTGATACGCGCCGATCAGCTCGTGATCCTGACCGGCGGATTGGCCCTCGACCACGACGTCGAATGGCGTCGCCGGACCGGTTCGATGCGAAAGCGTGTACTCGACGGCGGTCCTGAGCTGCGCGGGTGTGGGCCGCTCGGCGTGTCCAACACCGTTGAACGTCGGAAACACGCCGTCGAAGCGAGCCGCGCGGCGGAATGATCGCCGCGTTGGCCAGCGCCCACCGATCCAGATCGGCGGTCTGGGCCGCTGAATCGGCGACGGTAGAAAGAGGCTCTCGTCAACGTGGTAGTGACGGCCGTCGTAGGAAAACGGCTGGCCGGTCCACAGCCCGCAGACGATCTCGAGCCCCTCGTCGACCAATTCGTGGCGGCGGCGCGGATCTGGATCCTCGCCAAAGGCGGCGAACTCCTGCTGGCCCTGCGAGCCGAGCCCCACCCCAACCACGAGCCGACCCTCCGATAGCACGTCCAGCGTCGCCATCTCACGAGCGAATTTCCACGGGCGGCGGCGAGCCAAAGCCGCGATCAGCACTCCAAGGCGAATACGGGTCGTCCGAGCGGCGATCGCCGCGACGCTCACGTATGGATCTGCGACCCCCCAGCCCCGCTGGTGGTAGGCGACGTGATCCCAGACGAAGACGCCATCCCAGCCACTGCTCTCGGCCCGGCACGCGAGATCTACCAAGAGACGTGGATCACCGTACTCGCCCACATTGGGCAGCCCAACAGCGCAGCGCACACGTGACATCTCACGCTGGAGGATCCCACTAGCTGTAGATCCTGACCACGTTGTTCCGTTGGTGAGGTAGCCATCCGGTGCTCCTTGGAGGCTGACAGGTGCTCAAGCCAGTCAGTCCCAAGGAGGACACCGGATGAAGATGCACGCTAACGCCAGGCTCAGTCTGAAGGGTCGGGAGCTGTTGATCGATCGCGTTGAGGGGGCGGGGTGGTCGCTGAACGCGGCCGCCGAGGCGGCCGGGATCAGTGACCGCACCGCGCGCAAGTGGATCGCCCGTCATCGCACTGAAGGACTGCCGGGCCTGTTGGACCGCACCTCCGCGCCAGCGGTCGTTGCGAACCGCACTGACGATCGGCGGGTGGAGGTGATCGCGGCGCTCAGACGCTTGCGTATGACCGGTGCAGAGATCGCCGGGACGCTCGATATGGCCCTCTCGACCGTGTCGGGAATCCTCACCCGGATCGGGATGGGCAAGCTCGGCCGGATCGGTCTGGAGCCCGCGCAGCGCTACGAACGAGCTCGCCCCGGTGAGCTGATCCATATCGACGTCAAGAAGCTCGGTCGCATTCACGACGGTGCTGGGCATCGCTTCATCGGCAGGCCCGGCCAGCGAAACGCGGCCGGCAAGCTGGCTGACGCTGCTGGTGTCCGCCGTCTCCAGGTTGGCTGGGAGTACGTCCACATCGCGATCGATGACGCCACCCGCCTGGCCTACGTCGAAGTTCTGGCCGACGAGAAGGCGATCACCGCCGTCGGGTTCCTTCGCCGCGCCATCAAACACTTCGCCAGCTATGGCATCACCACCGAGCGATTGATCACCGATAACGGCCCCGCCTACCGCTCGACCGTCCACGCGATCGCATGCCACACGCTCGGGATCCGCCACCTCCGCACCCGCCCCTACCGACCCCAAACCAACGGCAAAGCCGAACGGTTCATCCGCACCATGCTCGGCGGCTGGGCCTATGGCGCGATCTACCGCGACAGCGCAGAACGAAACGCCGCCCTCGCCGGCTGGCTGGACTTCTACAATCGCCGCCGACCACACGGCGCCCTCAGCCACAAGCCACCCATCGCCCGCCTACACGAGCTGAACAACCTGCTCGGGTCCTACAACTAGCGGCCCGCACTCAAGGATCCTGGGGCCGGACGGCGAATAGCCCGTCGATGTACGTGGCGCGTGTGCTGGGCGAGGCGGGCGGCGAGGCGCGCGACGTTCTTCGCGCCAAAACGCCGACCCACGGCCGCCTCCGTGACCGACTGGTCGCCATCGTCCTGATCACGGTCGGGGTTGACCTGCTCTGCGCCGTTCTGGCGTTCCTGTTCGAGCACCATCAACAGCAGACCCAGATCAAGAGTCTCGGCAGCGCACTGTTCTGGACCACCACGCAGATGCTGACGGTCTCCTCCAGTATCCAGAACCCGATCTCGTTCGCGGGCAGAGTGCTCGACGTCCTGATGGAGATCTACGCGATCACGGTCATCGGCTCGCTCGCGGGCGCCCTCGGCGCGTTCCTGATCAAGCGCGGCGAGGAGCGCGACGCAGCCCACAAACCGGCCTCAACGTAGATCCGCCTGCGCAGTGATCCTCGGCGTACCCCTCAGTGATGAAGTGCGTTGGCGAGGTGTATGGCAGTCGAGATCGTGTACGCCAGCCCAAGCAACCGCCGGAACGCGTTAACACCCTGAAACAGCTCGAGGTACGCCCAGATTGCCATCGCCAGGTACGAGATGGCCTGGGCGTAGGCATGCTCGCGGCCGTGGCTGTAGCTGGCGAGCATGCCGGACGCGAACGCGAGGATCAACGGCGCGTTGGGGAACTGCACGATCGGGTAGGACCGCGGGAACCTGAGCTGCGTCAGATGCTTGAACGCGCGCCAGCCTTTGACCGGAGGCTTCAGAACCGGGTGGCGGGACGGATCGATCGCTCCCGACAGCCGTGACCGAACCCGGGCGAGTCGGTCGGCTGTCTGAATCAACCGCAGCCGGTGTTGAACCCGCAGCTTGAGCACGTGTAGCAGCTGCCTGTCCGCTGCATCATCCCGCCGCACTGCTGGCAGGCCGGCCCGAGGTCGAGGCCCTGTCGCACGGCCGGGAGGACCGGCGGTGAGTCGGTCAGCTTCGCCGCGGCCGGCGTCGGCCGCTCGGCTGCCGGCGCCGGCGGGGCGGACGCTGCTGCCGCGGGGGGCCCGGCGGTGTCACCCGCCTGCGAGCTCACGGCATCCTGTGCCGCCTTGCGAGCCCGGACCTCCGGGGTGAGGATCCCCAGCTCCTCCTGCACATCGGTGTCCAGGAATCGAGAGGCCAGCCACCGCATGATGTAGTCGGGCATCGACTTGGCGAACGGGATCTCCGGGTTGGAGGTCATGCCCTCGGGCTCGAAGCGCATGTAGCTGAACTTGCGCACCAGGGTCTCCAGCGGCACCCCGTACTGCAGGGAGATGGAGATCGCCGTGGCGAACGAGTTCATCATGCCCCGCAGCGTGGAGCCCTCCTTGCCGATGTCGGTGAGGAAGATCTCGCCGATCGAGCCGTCCTCGTACATGCCGGCCGTGATGTAGCCCTCGTGGCCGCCGATCGAGAACTTGTGCGTGATCGAGTTGCGCTCGCGTGGCATGCGCCGGCGCTTCGGCGGAGCCTGGTCCAGCGCCTCCTTGACCGCCTTGTCGATCGCCGCCTGGGTGTCGACCGGAGCCGGCACGCCCTTCTGCGCATCGGTACGTAGCGCCTGCGCGGTCTTCGAGCCGTCCCGGTAGATGGCCAGCGCCTTGACGCCCAGGTGCCAGGCCTGCGCGTACGCATCAGCGATGTCCTCGACGGTGGCCGTCTGCGGGAGGTTGACCGTCTTGGAGATCGCGCCCGAGATGAACGGCTGGACCGCGCCCATCATCTTGATGTGGCCCATGTGCGAGATGGCCCGCTCGCCGACGGCCACGTCGAACACCGGAAGATGCTCGTCTGCCAGGCCGGGGGCCCCGATGATCGTGCCGTGCTCGTTGACGTAGGCGAGGATCTGGTCGATCTGCTCCTCGCTGTAGCCGAGCGTCTGGAGCGCCAGAGGCACCGTGCGGTTCACGATCGTCATCTGTCCGCCGCCCACCAGCTCCTTGAACTTCACCAGGGAGAAGTCCGGCTCGACGCCTGTGGTGTCGCAATCCATCAGGAACGAGATCGTCCCGGTCGGCGCCAGCACGGTGGCCTGCGCGTTGCGATAGCCGTGCTCCTCGCCGGCGCGCACCGCCTGCTCCCAGATCGACCTGGCCGCCTCCAGCAACTCGATGTCCGTGGCGGTCGAATCGGGGATCGCGTAGGTGGCGTCGCGATGCATCCGCATCACCGCGTTGTGCTCCTCCCGGTTCTCCGCGTACCGGTCGTACGGGCCCATCGCCTCTGCCACCTGAGCCGAGCGCAGGTAACCGCGGCCGGTCATCAGAGCGGTGATCGCAGCGGCGGTGCCCCGGGCGGCATCCGAGTCATAAGGCATCCCGTCGGCCATCAGGTAGGCCCCGAGGTTGGCGTAACCGAGCCCCAGCTGGCGGAAAGCCCGGGCGTTCTTTGTGATCTCCTCGGTCGGGTAGCTCGAGGGGGAGACGATGATCTCCTGCGCCAGGAACATGATGTCCACGGCGTGCTCGAAGGACTCGACATCGAACGTCCCGTTGGTCCGGCGGAACTTCATCAGGTTCAGCGAGGCCAGGTTGCACGCCGAGTCGTCTACGTGCATGTACTCCGAGCACGGGTTCGACGCGTTGATCCGGCCTGAGTTCGGGCAGGTGTGCCACTGGTTGATCGTGGTGTCGTACTGAACGCCAGGATCCGCACAACGCCAGGCCGCCTCTGAGATCTCTCGCATCAGCTCCCGGGCCGGGATGGCTTCGCCGGTCGGCTCCCCGGTGGCCCGGGCGATCAGGTGCCAGTCCTCGTCGTTCTCCACCGCACGCATGAACTCGTCGGTGACCCGCACCGAATTGTTGGCGTTCTGGTACTGGATGGAGAAGAAGCCGTCTCCGTCGATCGACATGTCGAAGCCGGCGTCACGCAACGCCGCGGCCTTGTCCTCCTCCTTGGCCTTGCACCAGATGAACTCGCGGATGTCGGGGTGGTCCACGTCGAGCACCACCATCTTGGCCGCCCGCCGCGTCCCGCCGCCGGACTTGATCGAGCCGGCCCACGCATCGGCGCCGCGCATGAAGGACACGGGGCCGGAGGCGGTGCCGCCTCGGCTCAGCGGCTCGTGCGAGCCACGGATCTTCGAGAGATTGATGCCCGATCCGGAGCCACCCCGGAAGATGATCCCCTCCTTGGTGTTCCACTCGAGGATCGACTCCATGTTGTCCTCCACCGACAGGATGAAGCAGGCCGACGCTTGCATCTTCGGGCTGCCGACCGGATGCCAGCCGACGTTGAACCACACGGGCGAGTTGAACGCCGCCATCTGGTGAAGCAGGATGTGACTGAGCTCCGCCTCGAATGCCGTCGCATCCTCAGTCGATCGGAAGTAGCCGCGCTCCGCGCCCCAAGCGGTGATCGTGCCGGCGACTCGCTTGATCATCTCGCGCACCGACGATTCGCGCTCCGGCGAGCCCGGCTGGCCACGGAAGTACTTCTGAGCCACGATGTTGGTCGCGTTCTGTGACCACGACTTCGGGAACTCCACTCCCAGCTGCTCGAACGACACCCGCTCGCCATGCCCGATCCGGGCATCGCGGCGCTCCCACTCGACTTGCGCGAACGGGTCCTCTCCCGGGCGCGTGAAGTAGCGGTCGATCGAGACTCCCTGTCCCGGTGTCGCCTGGCTGATCTGGGTCTGGGAGTTGTCTTCCATTGCCTGCCTGCTCCTCTCGATTTCCGCTATCTCCGCTGCTTTCTCCTGACTCCGAGGTGGTCAGGGGCGTAACAACGAATCCTCGCGGATGCCTCGGACGGAAAACGGGTTCCGCGGCGCTGAGCCAAGGCGTCGACGCGAGTTCGGGAACAAGATCAATTTTACCCGGTATCGGACGATTTTCAGGCGTCCGCGCAACAGATTCCGCGCGGATTTTCCGGAGTCGTGGAGGAGGCGCCCGGGAGGCGCGGGAGACTAGGCCGCGAGGCCGTGCTCGATGGCGAAGCGGACCGCGCCGGCCCGGTTGCTGACCCCGAGCTTGCGGTAGATGTTGGTCAGATGGAACTTGATCGTGTGCTCGCTGACCCAGAGCTCACGACTGATCGCCGCGGTGGTCTGGCCGGACGCGATGGCGGCCAGGATCGTCCGCTCGCGCTCGGTCAGATCAGGTCCGGCCGGCTCCTCGGACTCCGAGGTCGCGGTGGTCGGCCGTGAGGGCGCATGGAAGATCGCGCCACCGGCCACCTGGCGGATCACCGAAGAGAGATCCGACGGGTTGACGGACTTGACGATGTAGGCGCTGGCGCCGGCGTTCAGAGCAGAATCGATCGACGCCCGGTCCTCGTTGGCCGAAAGTACGACCGTCTTCACCTCGGGCCACTGGCTGCGGATCTGGGCGATCAACTCGGCGCCCTTGACTCCAGGCATGTAAAGGTCGAGTAGGACCACCTCAGGACGGCGGCGCTCGACCATGGCCAGAACCTGCGGCCCCGAGCTGGCCTCGCCGACCACCTCGACCCCGTCACTACGGTCCAGCGCACGCCGGATTCCCGCCAGGATCAGGGGGTGGTCGTCCGCGATCAGGACGCGTGTGCGATTCCCCGTGCTCATTGCCCCCGAGTACTCAAGATCGGAAGTAGCGCTCATCACCCGCCCTAATCGGCAGGTGCACCCAACAACATGAGTTCCCGGCCGTTCGGTGGACCTACCAACATTGTCAACGCTACTCCCGGTATACCGCCCAGAAACCAGCCATTTCCCGTACTGACATTGCGGAACTTTACCGACTAAAACCTGGTGTAAGGAAGTCTCTTCACGGGAGAATGACATCGCCAAAGGGCGAGCAAACCTAAACCAGGCCGCTGAGGGCTGCGAGCGCCGCCTCCAGCACATCCTCGGCGGACCCATCGGCCGCCACGGTCCGAACCCGGACGGGATCGCGCCGGGCGATTTCCGCGTAGCCCTCCAGCACCCGGTCGAAGAACGCCTCGCCCTCGCGCTCCAGGCGATCCGGCGCGGCCGACCGCTCGGTGGCTCGGGCGCGTGCCGTGCCGGGCGCCAGCACCAGCAGAAGGGTTAGATCCGGAACGAGCGCGCCGGTGGCAAACCGGTTCAGCTCGGCGATCGCCTCCAGACCCAACCCCCGTCCGGAGCCCTGATAAGCCAGGGACGAGTCGACGAACCGATCCAGGAGCACCCAGGTTCCCCGCTCCAGGCGGGGAACCACAGCCTCGGACACCAGCTGGGCCCGGGCGGCCGCGTAGATCAGCGCCTCGGCCCTGGCACCGACGTTGAGCCGCGGATCCTTGACGAGCTCCCGCAAGCGCTCGGACAGCTCCACGCCGCCTGGCTCACGCAGCAGCTCCACGTCAAGCCCCCGCTCCCGCAGCGCCGCCAGCAGTCCGGCGGCCAGCGTCGTCTTGCCCACCCCGTCGATCCCTTCGATGGTGATCAGCCGCCCGCGTGTACTCATCCGCGCTGACCCTACCGGCGGCTAGCATCGGACCGCATGCTGGCTGAGCTGGAGCGACACCCTGGCGCCCGGGCGGTGCTCGGTCCGGCGCTGGACGGAGACGCCCAGGCGTCTCACGCGTATCTGTTTCACGGACCGGGCGGCGCGGGCAAGGCCGACGCGGCCCGGGCATTTGCCGCCGACCTGCTGGCCGCCGGGGAGGCCGACCCGGACTCCGCCCGGCGTCGTGCCCTGGGCGGCAACCACCCCGATCTGACCTGGGTGGTGCCCAGCGGCGCCCACGAGATCCTGGTCAGCGACATCGATGAGCCTGTGGTGGCGGCGGCCAGCAGGACGCCGTTCGAATCGAGCCGGCGCGTGTTCGTGATCGAGTGCGCCGATCAGCTCGGTGACGAGGCCGCCAACCGCATGCTCAAGACGCTGGAGGAGCCGCCCGCCTACGTCCATCTGATCCTGATCACCGACCGGCTGGGGGACGTGCTGCCCACGATCCGCTCGCGCTGCCAGGCCGTGCGCTTCGATGCGCCGCCTCCGCAGGAGATCGCGGCCGAGCTGGAGTCGGCAGGGACGCCGCACGAGACGGCGGTGGCCCTGGCGCGGCTGTCGCTCGGCGACGCGGGCCGGGCGCGAGAGCTGGCCTCGCCGGAGGGCGGGCGGCTGCGCGACGCCGCCGAGGCATATACACGCGCCGCGATTGGGGCACACGCGGCTGGCGGTGCGCCTTGGGCAACCCTTCTGCACTCGGTCCGAGCCCGCGGCGAGCGGGTCAGGCAGGAGCTCGAGGACCAGCAGAAGCTCGCTCTGGAGCTGATTCCGCGCAAGGAGCGCCGGCGAGCCGAAACGGAGTGGACCGACCGCATCCGCCGCTCCCGCCGGCGAGCCGAGACCGGCGCGCTGGACCTGGCTCTGACGCTCGTGGCCGCCTGGCTGCTTGATCTGGCGGCGCTTGGGTGGGGGGCCGAGGATCTGGTGCGCAACTGCGACCGGCTGGAGCAGCTGGAGGAGGACCGGGGCAGGGACGGGCAGCGCCTGCGCCGGGCGGTCGAGCTGGTGGAGGACACGCGGCTGCGACTTCCGCTGAACGTGAACGAAGAGTTGGCGTGTGAGGCCCTGGCCTACCGGCTCGAGCGGGTGCTGAACGGGTGAACGCAGGGGAGGACCGCGTCTATCTGCGGGCGCCGACGCGGTCAGATGAAGAGGAGTTCACTTCGCTGATGCGGGCCAGCCGCGCCTTCCATCGCCCCTGGGCCAGCGCACCGACCGACCGCGAGCGCTTCACCGCCTACCTGGTCGATGCCCGGCGGATCGACTTCGAGGCGTTCCTGGTCTGCCGATCAAGCGACGAGGCGATCCTCGGCTTCTTCAACCTCTCTCAGATCACGCGCGGCCCGCTGCAGAACGCCTACCTGGGCTACGCGGCCGCCAAGCAGTTCGCGGGCCAGGGCTACATGCGCCGGGGCATCCAGCTCGTCCTGCGCGTCGCGTTCCAAGAGCTGCGGTTGCATCGGGTGGAGGCCAACATCCAGCCCGGTAACCGGGCATCGATCGCCCTGGCCCGGGGGGCGGGCTTCCAGCGAGAGGGATTCTCGCCGCGGTACCTGAAGATCAGCGGCCGCTGGCGCGACCACGAGCGGTGGGCCCTACTGGCCGAGGAGTGGCGGCAAATGCACGGGATGAGCTGATCCGGCACTCTCTGAGCAGACGACCTGATCTGACTGGAACACGGAGGCGGTTTTGGCTGGCGAGATCCTTGACATAGCGCGCGAGCAGGTGCTGGAGCGGGGCGTGGGCCTGGACGAGCCCCAGGCGCTACAGGTCCTCCGGCTCGAGCCCGATCTGCTGCCGGACGCGCTGCAGCTCGCCCACGAGGTGAGGATGCGCTGGTGCGGGCCCGACGTGGAGGTGGAGGGGATCGTCAGCCTCAAGACCGGCGGATGCCCCGAGGACTGTCACTTCTGCTCGCAATCGGGCCGGTTCGACACGCCGGTCCGTGCCACCCGCCTGGACATCCCGTCGCTGGTGGAGGCGGCTCGCCAGACGGCCCAGACCGGCGCCACCGAGTTCTGCATCGTCGCGGCGGTGCGGGGTCCCGACCGGCGCCTGATGGACCAGGTGCGCGAGGCCGTGGCCGAGGTGCACGCGGCGGTCGACATCAATGTGGCCTGCTCGCTCGGCATCCTCACGCGTGAGCAGGCCGAGGAGCTGCGGGACTCCGGCGTCCATCGCTACAACCACAACCTGGAGACAGCTCGGTCCCACTTCCCGGAGGTGGTGAGTACCCACACCTGGGAGGAGCGCTGGGAGACGCTCGAGCTGGTCCGGGAGATGGGCATGGAGGTGTGCTGCGGCGGGATCATCGGGATGGGGGAGACGCTCGAGCAGCGGGCCGAGTTCGCCGCGCAGCTGGCCGAGCTGGAGCCCGATGAGGTGCCGATGAACTTCCTGGATCCCCGTCCCGGGACGCCCTTCTCACAGCTGCCGGTGACCGAGTCCGAAGACGCGCTGCGGACGATCGCCGCGTTCCGCCTGGCCCTGCCGCGCACGGTGCTTCGCTTCGCCGGTGGGCGTGAACTGACGCTGGGTGACCTGGGCACCCGGCAGGGTCTGCTGGGCGGGATCAATGCCGTGATCGTCGGCAACTACCTGACCACGCTGGGGCGCGAGCCGGACCAGGACCTGGAGCTGCTCAGCGAGCTGAAGATGCCGGTCAAGGAGCTGTCGAAAACCCTGTGAGCGAGTTCTGCGCCGGCTGCGGCCAGCCGGTGGACAGCGCTGACCACGCAGAATGCGAGCGGCGCCAACGCGCGACCGACCCGCCCCGTTTCTGCGTCCAGTGCGGGCGCAAGCTGGTGGTCCAGGTGCTGCCGGTGGGGTGGCGAGCCCGGTGCGTGCGGTGCGGGGAGCTGCCGCCAGATGGTCAGTTTCATGCCCAATTCGTTGAGCATGGTTGACAGCGCCCGATCGCAGGAATAGCTTGCCCGCGCCCGAACATTTCGGGAGCACGTCTGACGTCTGGGGTCGTCGATTGCTGTTCACAACCTTCTGGAGGGGATTCATGCAAGCAGTGCCCACACCGAGGCCGCGGCGTCTGCTGCTCGCCCTCGTGACCACGGCTGTAGTCGCGTTGATGGGGGCGGGCGTAGCCTCCGCCGCGACCTACACCGTCAACACCACCACCGACTCGGCCACCCCGTGCTCGAGTTCCGGGTCCTGCTCGCTGCGCGGAGCGGTCATCGCGGCCGACAGCGCCGGCGGGTCGAGCACGATCGACGTGCCGGCCGGGCTGTACAAGCTGACCATTGCGCCGTCCGGGTCCAATGACCAGACGACAGGTGACCTCAACATCACCTCCGGCGCGAACGTAACGGTTGTCGGGGCGGGATCTGACTCCACGACCATCGACGGCAACAACCTCGACCGCCAGTTCAACGTGGCCCAGGGGGCCTCACTAGCCCTTTCGGGCCTCACACTCCGCCGCGGCCAGGCGAACTCCGGGGAGGGCGGCGCCATCCTCACGGACGGCACCCTGACGATCGGCAACTCGTCGACCGGGAAGTCCGGTGACGTGACGTTCACCAGCAACTCTGATCAGAACGGGGGGTGCGCCGGCGGCGCGATTTATGCCGATACCGATAGCGCCGTTTCACTCACGGGCACCGTGTTCGACAACAACAACAACGACTGCTCCGGCGGAGCCATCTACGACAGCTCGAGCCACCTGCTGACGATCGGCAAGAGCACGTTTGAAGGAAACCAGGGCACCGATGAGGAAGGTGGCGCGATCTACGGTGACACCACGGCCCCACTGACCGTCACTCATTCGACGTTCAGTTCCAATAGCGCGCCGGATGGTGGGGCGATCGCCTGGGTATCGAGTGGTGCTCTGACCGCGAATTACGACCGGTTCACTGGCAACTCCGCCGACAGTGACGGTGGCGCCGTGTATCTGGATGGATCGGCCGCGTACACGTTCGACCACGACCTGTTCTCTGGCAATGCGAGCACTGACGATTACGGTGGCGCGATCTACTGGGACGGGGGCACGCTGGAATCGTCTTCGTCGACCTTCGTTCACAACCTAGCCGACTACGGTGACGACGGCGGTGCGATCTATGCCGGCTCCGGCCTTTCCCTGACGCTCATCAACGACACAATCAGCCGTAATGGCGTCGGCGACGAGTGCGGCGGTGGGATATCTGTGGAGAGCGACGGGCCAACCCCGGCATCGCTGATCAACGACACGATCACGGGCAATAGCGCCGACCCTGGTTGCGGTGGAGGCATCTACGGCACCGCGGACCTGACCACGGTGGGATACAGCGGTCCGGGTACGCCAGGGATCGAGAACACAGTGATCGCCGACAACACGGGCGGGGATTGCAACGCCGTGTTCTCCCCCACATTCGACCTCGGTCACAACATGGATTCCGACGGCTCGTGCTTCAACGGGTCGACTGACCATCCGAGCACCGAGCCCAACCTGGGCAAGCCGGCTGACAACGGTGGGCCGCTTGTCGGTAACACCAGCGATGGTTCGGCGGTGGTCATTCCGACGCAGGCCGAGACCTCGGCCAGCCCGACGGTGAACGCCGGCACCAACACCGGCTGCCCGTCGACGGATGAGCGTGGTGTCGCCCGTCCGCAGGGTGGTGTGTGTGACATCGGTGCCTTCGAGCTGGCAGCGGCGAAGCTGTCGGTCAAGAAGTCCGCCCCGAAGTCGCTCCGGGTGCACTCGGTGTTTACCTACAAGATCAAGGTCTCGAATTCGGGCCCGGGATTCTCGACGGGCACGACGCTGGTCGACAAGATCCCATCGAGCGAGACGCTGAAGGGCGTGATCGCGAACAGTGGTGGGAGCTGCACCCACAGCGGTAGGACCGTCACCTGCAAGATCGGTGATCTCCGCAGTGGCGGCAGCGCAACGGTAAAGATCATCGTCAAGGCCAACAAGACCGGCAAGGTCAAGAACACGGCGAGGGCCACGAACGACCAGGGTTCGAAGGCGTCCGGTCACGTGACCACCACGGTGAAGACCGCGGCGGTCAAGCCGGCACGAGCCAAGAAGAAGACCAGCCCGAAATTCACGGGCTGAGAAGTAGCGCAGCTGCACTCGCGGCCCGGCCGACTTTGAGTTCGGCCGGGCCGGGGTCGCTGTACTCCAAGTCAGCGACCCCGGAGCAAGCGCACTAAGGGGTCCGCGCCTCCCGCTAAGGGGTGGCCCGGGCCAATTGGCACCGTTCTGCTGATGTGCAGGCTCCGGTCGCAGTTCAGTCTCCTCCGTGTGAACTTCAACTTCGACGGCAGGAGGAGACATGAACTCTCTGACCTACATCGCCGCATCAGGACATCAGGCGGAGCTCCGGCATGATGCCGAGCAGCGGCACCTCATATCATCGGAACGTCCTCGTCGGCGAGTCCGGCGACTTGTCTGGCACGGAATTCGAGGTGCGGGCGCGAGTCACAAGTAACCACTTCGTCGGGCGCCTGAGGGAACTCGGGGAGCTCGAACACGCGTCGCAGGGGGCCTCCGAGGGCCAGCCCGGGCTGGTTTTGCTGGGCGGGGAATCGGGGGTCGGCAAGACACGGCTGGTCACGGAGTTCGAGCGGCGGGTGGCCGATCGGGCGGTGCTCGTCCTGCGGGGGGAGGCGGTGGAGCAGGCCGACGGCGAGCTGCCGTACGCGCCGCTGATCGGTGCCCTGCGTCCGCTGATCCGCCAGCGCGACAGCGCTCTGGACGAGCTGGCTGCAAGCAGTCGGGCCCAGCTGTCCAGCCTCCTCCCCGGGTTGGGTGACGGCGAGCCGCTGCCCAGTCGCGATGATCCCTCGGCGCAGGTGCGCCTGTTCGAAGCGCTGCTGGAGCTGGTCGACGTGGTGAGCGAGTCCTGCCCGCTCGTTCTGATCCTGGAGGACATGCACTGGGCTGACCGCTCGACCCGCGCATTCATCACGTTTCTGGCCCGTAGCCTGCGGCGCGAGCGGGTGCTGGTGCTGCTCACCTATCGGACCGACGAGATCCATCGCCGGCACGCCCTGCGCCCGCTGCTCAGCGAGCTGGAGCGTCTGGAACACAGCCGCCGGATCGAGCTGGTGCCGTTCGACCGCGCCGAACTGCGTGAAGCGCTCACCGACATCCTGGACGGGGCGCCGAGCGATGATCTGGTGGAGCGGCTGTTCATGCGCAGCGAGGGCAACCCGCTGTTCACCGAGGAGCTGGTCGCCGCCGGGATGGACGGGCGGGGGGCTCCGCCGCAGAGCCTGCGTGATGCGTTTCTGCTGCGGATAGAGCGGCTGTCGCCGGAGGCCCAGCGTCTGGCGCGGGCGATAGCGGTGGGACGGCGCCTGGACGAGGCGACCCTGGCCGAGGTGACGCCGCTGGACCATGCCGCGGTCCAGGCCGCCCTGCGCGAGGCGCGGGCTGAGCAGATCCTGGTCGCGCTCGAGGACGGGTCCTTCGCGTTCCGCCACGCGCTCCTGCGTGAGGTCCTGTACGACGATCTGCTGCCCGGCGAGCGGGTGGATCTGCACCGCGCGCTGGCGGGATACCTGGAGGAGCGACGTCCCGCGGGCGAGGGCCCCGAGGTCGAGCGAGCCGCCATGATCGCCGCGCACTATGCGGCCGCCGGCGACCAGCCCGCGGCGCTGAGGGCCAGCGTCCAAGCCGCGCTGGCGGCTCGCTCCGCGCACGCCTACGGGGAGGCGGCCGACCTGGCCGAACGGGCGCTCGAGCTGTGGCCGCGCGTGCCCGAGTCCGACCGGCAGGTGGAGCTGGACCACGTGGGTCTGCTCGTGTTCGCTGCCCGGGCTCACAGCATCGCCGACGACCGCGCGCGCAGCGAGGTGCTCCTGCAGAGCGCGGCGGCCGAGGTCGACGCGGACCAGGATCCGTTGCGGTACGCGACCGTGCTGGACCATCTGGCCCGCGTCCAGTGGTCGATGAACCGCGGGCCGGAGGGCCTGAAGACCGCCATGGAGGCGCTGGACAGGCTTCCCGAGGGCGATCGTTGCGAGCGGGCCTCGCTGCTTTCCTGGCTGGCCCGGACCCGCTTGCTGCGGGGCCATTTCCGGGAGGCGCTGGAGGACGGGCGCAAGGCGCTGGCGGCGGCCGTCGGCGCCGGAGATCGCGACGCCGAGTCCGAGGTGCTGAACACGCTGGGGATGACCCAAATAGCTCTTGGTCAGGTCGAGGAGGGGGTGGCGTCCCTGCGGGAGGCAATCGACCTGGGGCGCCGGATCGAGAACCAGGACGGCGTCGCGTACGCGTTCTCGAATCTGGCCGATCTGCTCAATCTGCGCGGCCGCACCCGGGAGGCCCTGGAGGTGGCGCGCGAAGGACTCGAGTCGACGCCGTCCCGGATGGGGACGCATCGCGAATGGCTGCTGCTCACCCTTTCCGAGATCGAGTTCGAGGCCGGCGATTGGCGGGCCGCTCGGGGGCATCTGGACAGCGGATTCAGCCATCCGGCCGGCCTGCTGCTGCTGTTCCGGCTGCTGCGCGAGGCCGAGACCGCACTCGGCGACGGGGACCATGATCTGGCCCGCGGTCTGCTCGAGCAGGCCGAGCCGCTCGTCGCCCGCTCCTCCGAGCCGCAGTGGATCGCCGGGCTGGGTGTCCATCTCGGGGAGCTGCGCCGCCGGGAGGGTGACCTGACCGGTGCGCGCGCCGCGGTGCAGAACGCGCTCGACCGCATCGAGCTGTGCACCGACGACGTGATGCGGGTCGCCCGCGTGAGCGCGGTGGGAGCCCGCATCGAGGCCGACATTGCCCAGCGCGCGCGAGACCTGCGCGAGCCCAAGGAGGCGCGCGAGGCTGTGGCTCGAGCCCGGATCCATGCGCAGCGCCTGAAGGGTGCGGCCCAATCAGGCGGCCCGGTGGAGGCCGCCTGGAGCGCCGTCGGCGCCGCCGAGCTGGCTCGCGCCCGGGGGAAGAACGACCCGGCCCTGTGGGGGGCCGTGGCCGAGCGGTGGGACGAGCTCCAGCGCCCCCTCCAGGCCGGGCTGTCCCGGTGGTGGGAAGCCGAGGCGTACGTCGAGCGAGGTGATCGGGCCAGCGCGGGCCGCGCGGTCGATCAGGCGCTGGAGGTGGCCCAGCAGCTGCCGGCGCTGTGGCTGAAGGCGGAGGTACTGGCCCTGCGCGACCGGGCGCGGCTGACGGCTGGCGAGTCCGATGAGGCCGGTGCTTCGTCGGAGAGCGGCGTGGCGGAGGACCCGTTCGGGCTGACGGCGCGGGAGCGTCAGGTGCTGGCGCTGCTGGCCGAAGGGGCGACCAACCGCCAGATCGGCGCGTCGCTCTACATGGCCGAGAAGACCGCCAGCGTCCACGTGTCGCGGATCCTCAGCAAGCTCGGCGTGCGCTCGCGCACGCAGGCGGCCGCGGTCGCCCACCGGCTGTATCTGGCCGGCTGACCGTCTACGTGAGCGCAGGGAAGGGCTGGAGGTCCGGCGCGACGTACTCCCGCCGAGCCCGGCCGCTGTCCAGCAGATCACGGCTGTAGTGATGCCGGAGCAGGTGGCGGTCCAACAGACGCTCGTTGTGCTTGATGAACTCCTCGAAGGACTCGCCGAAGCGATCGCGGGCGCCGCGGTCCAGGTGCAGGTCGACCACGTCCATCCAGGCCAGCGTGAGCGTCTCGTGGTAGCGATCCGGTGCGCCATGGGCTTGCGCCAGGTGGCGGATCGAGCGCCGCATGGCGTCGCGGGCCGGCTCGCGCGGTAGCGCGCGCAGGTAAGTCCAGGCGAGCTGTACGTGCTCGCGGTGGCCGAACCGGCCGCCCTGCTCGAGGATCTGCTGGAGGGCTGAGTCGGGGTTGGTCATTGGATCGCTGTGTCGCGCCGTCTGGCGAGTGGACGTCAGGTCGCAGATGTGGTGGCGGGTATACGTGGGATACAGGCACCGACATGGAGTTGCAAGGTGGATCGTCGACTTCGCGACCCGTCGTCGTGGGGTAGCCTCCTCAGCGCGGTGCCCGCGCCGACGTAGCTCAGCTGGTAGAGCACTTCACTCGTAATGAAGGGGTCCCCGGTTCGAGTCCGGGCGTCGGCTCTACAAAGGGCCAGCAAACGGGGGATTTTGGCTCTTGCGGGCAAGCGACGCTTCAAAGCGTGTCCCGAATATGTCCCGAGAAGGGCGTAGTATTTGCACCGTGGCGATCAGCCCTCCCACCGGGCACGTGTTCCGCGTCGAGCGCAAGCGCGGGGTGTCCTGGTATGCGAAGTACCGGCTGCCTGACGGGCGGCAGGTGCAGAAGCGTCTCGGGCCGGCGTGGAGCGAGCGCGGCAGGCCGCCCGCGGGCTACTTCACCAAGCGCTTGGCGGAGGACTGGCTGCGGGAGACGCTGCACGAGGCGCGCCGCGGCACGCTCGCCGGGCAGGTGCGCACGGGCGCGACGTTCGCAGATGCGGCGGGTGAGTGGCTGCGGTACGTCGAGCTGGACCGTCAGCGCAAGCCGTCGACGGTGGCTGGCTACAAGGTGCTTGTCCGCTCGCAGTTGCTGCCGGCGTTCGGGTCGATGGCGCTCGAGGAGGTGACGACGGAGCGGATCGAGCAGTGGCTTTCGTCGTTGGGCGGTGCTGCGAGCAGCCGGACGAAGGCGCTGGTGCTGCTGCACGGGATCCTGAAGCGAGCCCGGAAGGTGTGGGGACTGCAGGCGAACGCGGCGGCCGAGGTGGAGAAGCCAGCGCTTGCGCGGAGCGGCGACATTCAGGTGTTCTCGCCGGAGGAGGTCTGGTCGCTGGTGCGGGCGGCGGCCTCGCCGCAGGATGCGGGGGTCTACTTGACCGCGGCGTTCACGGGTCTGCGTCTCGGCGAGCTTTTGGCGCTGCGGTGGCGGGACGTCGATTTCGCGGGAGCCGTGATCCGCGTTCGTGCGAGCTACGCGGCCGGGGTGCGGACGACGCCGAAGTCAGGCAAGGTCCGGGCGGTGCCGATGGCGCCGGACGTAGCCACTGCGCTAGCGCAGCTCGGTCAGCGCGAGCATTGGGTGGGGGAGGACGACCTCGTCTTCAGTGGCGTCGCCGGCAACTACCTCGACGGGTCAGCGCTCCGCCGCCGGTACAAGGCTGCGCTCGCGGCGGCGGCCCTCCGGCCGCTCCGGTTCCACGACCTTCGGCATACGTTCGGCACGCGGATGATCGCGAAGGCGGACATCCGCCGGGTCCAGGAGTGGATGGGGCACGCGGACATCCAGACCACGATGCGGTACCTGCACTACGCGCCGCGGAGCGAGGATGCGGCCTTGGTGGCCGAGGCATTCGCCCTGGCTGAGGTGGGTCCCACCCCGACACGGGTCGACCGATGACCGCGTCGTCAAATATGTCGATTTGCAGGTACTTGTCCGAAGATGTCCCAAGACGTCCCAAGATGTCCGCGGGCTCGGCGTGGAGGGCCGCTTCGGCCGTGGCCGTCGGCCAAATCTTCAGTAGCGACGGGGGTTCTGGGTGTTCATGGGACGTCTTGGGACGGCTTCAGCACATTAAGTGCGTGGAGTGTATGCCTGCCTACGTCGCTGAATCACGGATGAGGCGACTGACGACCCCCAACGGTTCGTCACTGCTCATCCGCGCCGGCCTGGCCGCCAATGACGATGTCCGCGCGCGTGGACCTGTCATCTCGCACGGAGGCGAGATCACCGCGAGCCTGTCCGCGCGCGTCTGACTTGCCGTTTATCTGGACATCGGGCCGGCCGGCAGCGCGTGGTTCGGCCGAGCTGGATGCGAGGCGCTTGTCCTCGCGCGACCGCAGCGCTGGTCGCCTGCTCACCGAAGCCGCTCATTGCCCGTCCCTGGATGCCTGGCTTCGTCT
This sequence comes from uncultured Solirubrobacterales bacterium, assembly GCA_963718545.1. Lineage (GTDB taxonomy): Bacteria > Actinomycetota > Thermoleophilia > Solirubrobacterales > Solirubrobacteraceae > Palsa-465. The sequence goes on from CAVQZO010000003.1 coordinate 356,539, forward strand.
GAATCCGGAACCGCGCGGGGCGTGGCATCCACCGCTTCAATGCTGCTGGGTCTCGATCACAGGGAAGGGATACCTCCGGCGCGATGCCCTGGAGTCAGGGGGCGATCGGGAAGGAGCGATCCCAGCACCCCTCGATCGCAGAGGCGTCGCGACCGAGAGGGGTTGCCGTCGACATGACATACCGTCCATCTGCTGCTGCGGCCCCTCCGAGTGTGGGCGGTTGGTCGGTGGCGACCCCGCCGACTACCGCGTCTCGCCCCCGATCGTTGACGACCTCGCCGACTACCGCGTCACGCCCCCGCTCTTTGATGGTCTCGACAGGGCTGTGTCCGCCTTGGTGACGAACTAGGACAAGGAATCGAGTTTGCGTGATGCACGCGTTGAAACCCCCGATCCCGCCACCCCCGCCGCCGCTGCGGCTGGCGATGGCGACAACCGCGATCACAGTCAGCGAGATCACCACAGCGGCCGTGACAACCATGGCGATGCGCTCGCCCAAGCAACGCCACCCGAGCTGGCCATCCCGCATGCGAGCCACGGGTACAAACTATCGGCCGACTTCACCGGCCCGCAAGCTGGGCTGATGACCTGGTTCTTGTCGCAAGCAGGCTCGACCGGCTGCCGTGGCGGGAACTAGGTTCTGCGGCGTCGGATGCGCCAGCTACCGACGCTTTGGCGTCTGCCTTGTGGCTCGCTCTCCGGCTCGCTTTCCGGGCGGATCTCCTCAGGAAGAACCACTTGAGCGTTGGCGCCATTCGGAAACGTGAGGCCTGACTGGCCTGGATGATGCAGGGCGACGTGGGCCGGAGGAGCTTGCTCCTGCGGGTTGCTCCCTGGCGGCGTTGTCAGCGGTGCGAATGATCCGTTCATCTCAGCTCCTTCCGAGCTTGACTTGAATCATCCCACAGGCATGAGCACGGACCTGGATTTGTCGGATCGGGAACCGTTTGACGGTCCGTGCGGGCGCGTGCAGACCGAGACACTGATTTGTTGGTTGACGAGTGCCACTCCACTCGGGACGATGCACCACGTTCAGTTGCGCTGGTTGGAGATGTATCGACATGGCGGATCGAGCAAGGGACGGGAGGCCACGACAGTCTGGTCCGGGATGGCGGGCAGCCGCCGCCCTTCTGACCTTGCTGGCAAGCGTCGGGACAGCATTGGCGTTCTTGGTCGTGGCGCTTATCGTCGCGACCTACAACTGCGAGGACGGCTGTCCGGTCGGCAGTCGCTGGGCACCTGGAGCGTGGGGCTCGACGGTTGAGCTTTGGGCGCTCGCGGTGCCAGCCGTGGTTGTCGCACTTCTCCTGGTGTGGGCCGTGGCAACTGGACGACAACGAATGTCCCTATTGGCCTGGGCCGTGATGAGTGCTCTGCTGATCGGCTGGTGCGTGTTCACCGGCGTTAGCACTGTTCCCGTCGACTTCTCGGCAAGCAACTCACACTGGATGTGGCTGGCCGGACTGCTCCTCGCCTGCGGCGGAGGGCTGGCTGGCATCGCGTTGGCCCGGGTCAAGTCCCGACCTGCGCGAGCCGTCACATAGGACCAGCCCCGCTCCAATCAGCTCCGGTTCTTGTCAATTGCGGTGTGTGTATGAGACCTCGGCTTAAGATATAGGATCGGCTCGGTGGTGAGGCCGCTGAGCGATCTGGAGCAGGATGTGCTGGATGCCTGTCACGACCTTCACGGGGGTCCCCAGCGGACGCTTGAGCGTCTCTTCTCAGAGGTTCCGCCGGCGGAACTGGACGAAGTCCTCGCGAGGCTCGTCACCTGCGGATTGGTGTGGCGCGACCGCGGGGTCATCGGCGATCAAGAAGGCGTTCTGGAGGAGAACATCTGGACGCTGACCTGAGCCGGTGCTGCCCAGGTCTCACCCTGACTCACCGCGCGGATCAGCGGTTCCGGTCTTTGTCGTTTCCAGGTTCCTGACCTGGGCGGAGCGTTAGCGTCGAAACCCACCCTCGGCGTTGATCACCTGCCGGGTGATCCGTCTGCTCTCGGGGGAAACGAGGAAGCGAACGATCGGGCCTATGTCGCGGGGTGTTCCCCAGTTGCCGGCAGGGAACCGCTCGGCCACCGCTGCGCGAGTCTCCTCGTTGGCCCAACCGGTGTCCACAGGACCAGGATGAAGCGCATTGACGGTGATCCCGCGCTCAGCCAGCCCACCAGCAAGCGAGAGGGTCATCTGATGGACGGCTCCTTTGCTAATCGCGTAGGGCAGCTCGCCAGGCATTGGCGACAGGTACTGACCGGAGGTGAACAGGAGTACCCGCCCATCTCGACGGGCATCGTCGTGTAACTCGGCGAAAGCCTTCACCAGCAAGACGGTCGCCCTCGCGTTTACCGCCCAGGACAAATCAAGCTCCTCGGCGCTCACATCCCCTAGAGCCGCTGCACTGGAGCGGGCGTGATTGGCGATCAACACGTCGATCGCCCCGAACTGCTCAACGGTCTCGGCGACCACTCGTCCCGGCGCAGATGCCTCCGCGAAATCAGCCTCAACCCAAGCGGCCTGGTCAGGCTCGCCACCAAGCTCATCCAGCAATGCGCGCATCCCGTCCGTATCGGCGCCCCATGGCTGCTGGGCGTCATGCTCGGGCCAGCCGTGCAGCATCAACCGGTACCCGTCCCCGAGCAGGGCCCCGGCCAAGCCAAACCCAATCCCAGCACGACGACTCACCCCGGTGATCAACGCGACACGATCCGCCCGGCTCTCCATCGTCGGGGCACTCTAGGGAATCCACCGACCGTGCCTGGTCTTTACCGGTTGGGAACCCTCTGAGAGACGGCTTCGGGTGCGGCTGGGTTCAGCCTGGTCGGAGCACGAACTCAGCGGTCGGTTCGATCGGCGTGATATCCGCCTTGGCGACCCACTCGTAACCACGGACCGGGTCGCGATCTGGGTCTAGCCGCTTGCGGAGTCGGTAGCGACCTGGAAGCAGGTCCTCGCGTACTGGAAAGGAATCTTGGGATTGGGCTCCAGGCCCTATGCGTCGTCCCCAAAGCGGAACCAGGAGGCGCATCGGAACTGGCTCCCACTCGCCGCTCATCCATCGATCGAATCCGTAGCCCGCCCCGAGCATGATTGGCACGTCGCCGTCGTTGATCACGAGGTAGCGCAACTCGTCGCCCCAAGAGACGGTCTGCGATAGGACCCGTAAGCGAGCAGCAAGCATCGGATGCTTCGGATTCGCCACGGCCTCAACGCTACACCTAGCCTCGCAAGCAAGCAGCTACCGGACCTCCGTTTGTCGGGACCGGAACCGTCCGGAAGCGGAGCCTCGGGATGCCGATCCACAACCTCATTAGCGAATCGTAGGTCACGGTCGTGCGCGATGAGGGTTCCTAACCGATGCCAATCGGTACCGGCGTAAACACGGCTTGCTGAACCGTCATCGGGTGGCTGGTGACGGAGCCACCACATCCTTCAACGCTGTTCACCACGCTGGCGAGACGCTGTACCGGACCTGGGGCGTTCAACAACATGACTGCGACAAAGATCCCAACAAAGAGGACCAGAGTGAGTACAGCCAGGCAAACTTGCACCCTCGTTTCCTGGAGCCGCTCCCTCACCACCCGGGATAGGTTAGGGCTCGGCGAAGCACAGGCTCAGCCTTGGCGCGCGGCTTTCGTGAACGGTTCCCCTCCTTGTCGAAGCTGGAACCGTCTGGAAGCAGACAGGTCACGTCTTGCAGCCCAACGCTCGCCGCAGACCGGAAGCTGGTCGTAGGTTGCCGCAGAACTAGACCAGTGGGCGCTAGATCGGTGATCGGCCTTGTCGAGATCGTGTCGTTCGTCGGCGTGCGTAGACGGCCATGATGATGAGCGGCGTGAGCGCGACGAGCAGGACGTTCACGTCTGTTGTGGCGTGGAGGGCGAGCCGAAGGCCGGCGCTCGACCAGATGAATGCGCTCGCGAGTAGCAGCCGGGCATCCACGGAGAGCAGCGCCAGGCCCGTGAGCGAGACCCCAACGAGCGCAGCGAGGCCGACCACATGATCTGGCCAGGTCAGCTCCGTGATGAAACCGAGGCCGACGATCGGTAGCAACCACAGCAACCTATGCGGTGTGAACCGCCGAGGTGAGGGCGCGAGCATCATCACCATGAACCCGATCGGCAGCACAGGCTGAAGTGAGATCGTGGGCGTTGCAAGGGTGGTGGCTCCCACTATTAGAGACGCTATTCCGATCGCTCCCGCGAGGCGGTCCAAACCCACCAACGCGACTGGGAGGATCAAGAGATACAGCACGTTGTGAGGTAGGCCGTTGTTCCCGTCGTCGAGCCAGCCGTTCCAGGCTGCCCACAGCGGCCTGTTGGCAATGAGGATCGCGGTCAGCAGCAGCGCAGCGAGAGGGAGCGACGACGCGAGCACGCGCCGGTCGGGAACCTGGGCGTTGGCCTGTGCCCGCTGTCGCAAGCCGCCCGTCACCAGCGAGAAACACTCACGCCCAAACGTGCGGAGCGAACCCGCGCCAGCATCGAGGGAGGTTCCGAGGATCTCCTGGCCGCGCTCAACCCGGATTGGCTCGGGATAGAACCGCAACAGCGCCTTTCCGATCCCTTCGCGGATCATGCAACCGCCGCCCCACCCGTTGCTCTCAGGCGCGCATTGACGGTGCGTGCGGCCCGAGCCATCCGCTGCGCCTCTTCCTGCAGCCGCAGACGACCAGCCGGGGTCAGCATGTAATCGCGTCGTTGACGGCCGCTTTCCACATATGGGCGCCCGGCACTTACCAGAGACTCGGCGATCGCGCGATCCAGCAAGGCATAGAGCGTGCCAGTGGACAGACGTACACGACCGTTAGAAAGCTCCCGTGCCCGGCGGATGATGGCGTAGCCATGGAGCGGCCCATCAATCAACGCTGCTAGGGCGAAATAGCTTGGGGGGCGAAGCTCCACGAAGATCAGCATAGATCGACAATCGACCTATCGTCAAGCGTTCAGCATAGGCGAAAAGCGGACGCAAAGGATCCGTCGGAGCGTGCCTGCTCGTTGTCGAGGCCGGAACCGTCTGGGAGCAGGCGCTGACGTTGCATGGGCTTGGCCCGACCTCGGTGGATCGAGGCCCTAGTGCGTTCGGTGGCGGGCGATGACTTTTCCGGCGGAGTTGAGCCAAAGGTCGGTGGTGGCAGCCCCCCGGTTGGGCAGCTTCATGGCGGCGACGTTGTTATGAACGGTGACGGTGACGGTCAGCGGCGCGGAGTTCGGATCAGCGATGTATCCAGGGGAGTTTCGGTTTCTCCGTCTCGCAATGCGTCGGGGGATTCGCTGGAAGTGCCCGGCGGCAGCAAACGTCCACCGAACTCTGTGGACCCCATCGGGGACGATCTCGAAGTAAACCTGAGGCGGTATTCGTCCCGATTGAGAGTTGAGCGGCCCCGGCCCGAACGGGCGTCTTAGCTCCCGAGCCGTAATGCAGCACTCGCCTTCTCCTGACGAGCGCCCGCGCTCCATGAAACCCAAGCCGGTGAACCCAGGCCGATTCGAATCGACCACATAGAGGGTGAGCCGCTCGTGATCAGGCAGCGAGACCGTCCGGACCAACGACCGGACGATTCGGAACAGTCTGGGGCGCTCAGTCAGGCGGCGGAAATCACTGCCGCGCAGCCACTGACGAGCGGAAGAGCCCTCGGACGAACGGAGAATCGCGAGCTCGTCGACTAAGCCCCGAACGGAGGCAGGGATCGAATGCGCCACACTGACCTGCCGGGGAGGGCTTGAAGCGCGGTGTCGCAGTTCGGTCACCGCCACCACGGCGATCGCAACAGCAACCGCGACGGAGATCAGCGTCGGAACAATCCCGAATCCCCGCCGCATCCGTTGCACCAATTCTCCTTGCGCGGGCTGCTGGCGAGTGGCAGCCCGCACCACCTCGTCCCGGAGTTCAGGGAGTACGTTCATGACATCCTCTCCAGCCTCGATCTGAGGTTCCGCAAGCCACGACTGACACGCTGGCGCACCACGCTCTGCGAGCACTCAAGCTCGGCCGCTAGCTCGGCATACGGACGCTCCTCCAACACCCTGCCCTGGATCGCCCAACGCTGCTCACTCGGCAACCCCTCCAACAGCTCTAGCGCCGTTCCATCAAGCGCCTCGATCCGCTCAAGATCACGATCGCTCAAGACAAGTGGCTCCATTGAAAGCGCCCGCCGAGCACGATCCTCCACACGACCACGCTCCCACGCATCTGCCAGCGTGTGTCGCGCGATCCCGAACAACCAGCCACCCGCCGACCCACGCTCACTCGCGTAGCTGCTAGCCGAACGCAGGGCCTGCGCGAACACCTCGCCCGCCAGGTCGGCCGCCAGCTCAGCCCGCCCTGTGGCCCGCAGAAAGAACGCCAGCACCTGGCGCTCATACCGGTCATAAAACACGCCAAACGCTTCAGGCTGACCGACGCTCAACCGCAACAGATCGGCATCAGTCGCATCCACAAGCGCTCGCTTCAAGGCCATCACATACCCTATTCCGCACTACGCCTGCGTTTGTGACAGACGGCAGACGCGACCGCCTGAACGTTCGCCCGGTTCTGTGGAAGCCGGGCGTCGCTCGTCAGACCTCGATCTTGTCGGGAGCAGGTTCGACTGCGACCGGAACTTGGCGGGGTGTGGACTGCCGGTTCTCGATCAAAGCACCACTGGGAGGCCGAGCCCGACAAAGAGCAGTCGTCCGACGGGGCGCCCACTATCTCGCGCGTCAGGTGTGAGTTACAGGGCCGAGTGAGGCGGCGAAGCGTGGCTCGTACCTACGCGGGTGGTTCTCCGCCCGACCGGGGCGCCGTCCTCACAGCCAGCGCCGCGTGCGCTGCTTGTAACGACGATACTCGTCGCCGAGCCTGTGGTCGAGGTAACGTTCCTCGCGCGCGATGACGCCCCGGTCGATCACGGCCAGCACCGCTGGCAGCGGCACGAGCGCCCAGAGCGCCTCGGCGCTGACCGCGATCCCCGTGTAGACCAACGCCATCCCGAGATACGCAGGGTTCCGCGAGATCCGGTATGGGCCGGTCGTCACGAGCGACGTCGAAGCACTGTACGGCGAGACCGGCGTGCCGGCCCGGGCGAACGCGCGCAGGAACGAGCCCATCAGCGTCCCGCCGATCGCGAGCAGCCCGCCGCCCACCGGCCACCGGACCGTTGGCCGCACTGGCGTCGCAGGCAGCGCCGATCGCAGCGCGAAGCCTGCGACGAGCCCGCCAAGGTAGACGAGCGGCGGCGGCGCGATCACGCCTGCCGTGTCGCGTCCGATCGAGGTCTGTGGATCGACGTTCACGCCACCAAGTATCTATAAGTGGCCGTCTCGAGCCACCTGAGCTGCATCGGCTACCGCTCGGGCGTTTCTTCGCGAATCCGATCGCGCGCGTGGGGATGACCGAAGGAGTCGTCCGGCCGCAGCGTCGTGTGGCGATCGCGTCTCTCCGTTAGCAGTACCGCGCGGCATCCCGGCCGGTCGAGGCGTCGTGACCGGTTCGCTCCGCCAACGCCAATGTGACGGCGGTTGGTTGTCTCTCGAAATGACGGCTCGCGAGCGGGTGGCCTCGAGGCTCGCGAGCCGCCGCTGAGGCACCGCCGACCTGCAATAGGGGTGCTGGGGCAGCCTGCCCCGCGCGCAACAGTGTGGCCCGTCTGACGATTCATACACGGCCCCGACGTTCGGGGCCTACGGTGGGGCTCGACCCAACAAGAGGAGATCAACAGTCCATGCACAGACGGTTGAACAGAATCCTGGCGGCGACTGTCGCCGCCGGCGCACTCACCGGTGGCGCCGCCGCCCTCGCCAGCGCGGCGACCTCGACCTCGAGCTCCCACTCGAGTACGTCGTCCGCCGCGACGCAAGTCTCGCGTGGCAAGGTGACGCATGCCGCCCCCACGACCCATGCGTTGAAAGGGCACTGCCCCGGAATGACCGGAAGCAGCAGCAGTTCGGGGACCGGCACAGCCGGCACCTTCCAGCCCGGCGCCCCGCCTCAGGTCTGACGGTCGCTCAAGATCCCCCCGCCGACATGCAAATGCCGGCGGGGGCAGATGACGTGAGCAGAGAAATCACTAAAGGTTCGTCAGTGCGCCTCCGTTGACGAACTAGCCCGGCGCTGCATTTGCGCGGAACCCGCGCCTGCCTACGGGTTTGGAGCTAGCAGAATTCTGCGCAAGCGCTCTGGCTGAATCAGCGTTCGGCCCCGAGCTTGACGTGGGCCCTGGCAGTCCGGAAGCGGCACCCGTGACCCGCCAGCTCGGGTGCCCCTCTTCGCCGCTGGTTCCGGGCACCAGGCGCGTGGCCCCAAGACCGCTGGTTCTAGCCAGGAGCAGCCACCGCCCGTCGGACGAGACGATCGCTTTCGCCGCGAGAGACGCCCAGACCTCACCACCAGAATGGCGACAAGGCGGTGCCCCGCATGCTTCCGTTCGACAAAAACGAGGCATCCCCACCGGCGACGAATCCTGATGGTGATCTCGATCTACCCGGATAGACCGACGCGCCGAGTGAAATAGATTCCGGGTGTGCGCCGCGATGATCAAGACATGGATGCGCCTACACCTGACCAGCGCTGGAACGACCTTCTCGCAGCGGTCGACGCCAGCGACGATCCGGACGGGCTGCGCGACCTCGGTCAAAGCCTCCTGCAGTTCTGGGAACTACACGGCTGGCGACCGCGTCTTCGCGACGGGGCTCGCCGAGATCCCAAACTCGCCACTGCGCTGGCAAATGCCTCGCTTATGCGCGAGCGACTCGTGGCCGACGTTGTGGGATGGGACCACGTGATCACGACCTGGTGTCAGTTCTACGAGCACCACGATCGATGGGACCAGTGGGCCGAGCAGGTGCTCATACCGCTGCTCCACGACCGCCAGTTGCTCCCCACCGAGGAAGCCTGGCAAGTCGTGCTCGGGCTGCTCGAAGCAGCCCCAAACGAGAAGGTGCTCGGGAACGTCGGCGCCGGCCCCATCGAGGACCTCCTTAGCAGCGATCCAGAACGTGCCGCGGAGTTGATCGAGTTCGAAGCAGACAACAACCCTCGACTTCGACGCGCACTGGTGCACGTCTGGCAACACGGCAGCCCCCAGGACGTGTTCGAGCGCGTCAAGCGTCTCGCTGAACCAGCCGACGGGCACTAGACCAGACGGGCCACGATCGGAGCTGCCGAGTTCCGCTTCCAGACGAAACCAGGCATCCTGGGACAGGCAATGAGCAGCTGGGTGAACAGGCGACCAGCGCTCCGGTCGCGCGCGGACTGAGCGCCTCGCATCCAGCTCGGCCGACCCGCGCGCGACGAGGCGGGCCCGACGTCCAGATGGACGGCCCAAGTCAGACGCGTGCGGACATGCTCGCGGTGATCTCGCCTCCGTGCGAGATGATCAGTCCACGCGCGCGGACACTGTTTATGCAGGGGCTGCAGCGGTCTCCTGGGATGACATGCGGGGGCCGGGCCGTTCTCACGGTCTGTGATCTGTCCGCGCTGCCTACGACATCTTCGGGCATCTTGACCACACTCCACGCACTGGGTGCAGATGTCCGCAGATGTCCGCAGATGTCCGGCCATACAAGCACCTCAGGCGTGGGCGAGCGAGCGGCGGTAGCGTGCTAGCCAGGCAGTGAGTACCGTTTCGTGCATGGCGGCTCACTCCTTCAGCGTGGTGTTCGAAGATGCCGGTAACGGCTGGGTCTACGCCCATGTTCCCGAGCTGCCCGAGGTGCAGACTCAGGGCGAGAACCTTGACCAGGCGCGCGAGATGGTGCGTGACGCAATTGTCCTGGTTCTCGAAGAGCGGCAAGCACGGGGCGAGGTGATCCCGGCCAAAGGCTGGGCGTTGGTCGAGTCCGTTGAGATCGCTGCGTGAAGAAGCGGGACCTCGAGCGGCATCTCGCCGCTCACGGTTGCCGACTTCTCCGGGAAGCCGCGAACCATGAGCTGTGGGAGAACCCGGCCACTGGTGAGCGCTCGACCGTACCGCGGCACCGCGAGATCAAGACGCCCACTGCGCGGGGAATCTGCCGGCAGCTCAGCATCCCGCTTCCACCCGGACGCTGACCCGCCGCCACGGGTGGGCTAGCTCCTTCCGCGACGCGGACGGCCGAGTTCCCACCAGTCTGTGTCCTGCTCGTCGTGCTCTCGATTCCATTCGAGCGCACGGGCGGCGTGCGTTCCACCCGACCCGCCTGAGTTGCAGAAGCTCCAGAGCTTCTGCGCTGAGCGTTTGTAGTGATGCATGAGGTCATCGAGGTCGAAGGGGTCGATCTGGCCCGCGTCAAGCCGCTGGAAGCCTTCCCGCACCCGCTCTAAGAGCGCGCGGAGCTGTTCCTCGTAGTAGCGGCCGATCAGCTCCTCTTCCGGCCTGCGCCGCTCCTTCGGATCTTCGATGTCACTGATCCGGACCTGGTCGCCCACCATCGTCAAGCTACTCGCTGGAAGATCAGATCAGAAGCATTTCCGGCTGACGCGTGGGACCTCGCCACACGAAGCGTGTCCCGAAGGATGTCCCGAACTGCGCAATTCTGACCTGTGACAACTGCACTGAGTTGCACTCATCTGCCTGTATCTGCGGCAAATGCCCTGCAAATGAGGCACTCGTAATGAAGGGGTCCCCGGTTCGAGTCCGGGCGTCGGCTCTACAAAGGCCCCGTAAATCGGGCTTTTCTTTGCTCCGCATGGTGCCAACGGGCAAGCGCTCGGTGTCCCGGTCGGCGAGATTAACCATCTGTTTGAAGCTGCGGTCCTCGCCTGTCCACAGGGGATGAGCCGCGTTCTCTCGCTAGGGCGGCACTGTGTCGATAGACGGAGTAGACGGTTAACCGACTTGGCCGACAACCCCAAGGAGTCCTTGACGAGCGAGATGCGCTTTTCCCGCCACGCCTGGTGGCTTTATCTAGCAGTGATGGCCCCCATAACGGTCGCGTACATCGCCGGGCCACTCAACGCGGGCCCGGTCTACAACGCGATCGGCTTCAGCGCCTGCATCGCGATCCTCGTCGGCATCCGTCGGCACAAGCCCGAGGCCCGCTTGGCGTGGTACCTAATCGCGCTTGGCCTGGCTTTCTTAGTCGCCGGCGACGTGCTGGCCTACAACTACAGAGCATTCTTCGGGGTGGCGTTGCCGTTCCCGTCCGTCGCCGACCCGCTCTATCTAGCGGTCTACCCCCTGACAACGGCTGGCCTGCTGCTTCTCCTGCGACGCCGTAATCCGGGCCGCGACTGGACGAGCCTGCTCGATTCGGTGATCGTGACCATCGGCTTGGCGCTGCTCTCCTGGGTGTTCCTGATCGCCCCCTACGCAGAGGACACGACCCTTCACCTGGGTGCAAAGCTTGTTTCGATGGCCTACCCGCTCGGGGACATCCTGATGCTCGGGGTTGCGCTGCGGATGGCGGTCGGCGGGGGGCGTCGCAACCCGTCGTACTACATGGTGATCGGTGCGGTGGCTGCGGTGCTGGTCACCGACTCGATCTATGGTTGGATCCAGCTCCACGGCACGTACACCCCGGGTAGTCCGCTTGACGGCGGGTGGATCTTGTACTACGTACTCTGGGGTGCCGCCGCGCTCCACCCGTCGATGAGAGCCGTCTCGCAGGCGACCGCGCCGAAGATCAAGCTCACACGGGCTCGGATCCTGGGAATCTCGGTGGCGGCGCTGATCGCTCCGGTCGTGGAGATGCTCAGGTCGTCAGGTAACTCTGACCACATCGTCATCGGTGCCGCGGCGATCGTGCTGTTTGGGCTGGTGGTGCTGCGGATGATCGGTCTGGCGTGGGCGCAGGAGGCGGCCACAGAGCGCGAGAGCAAGCTCCGGGAGAGCGCGCTGCGTACCGAGGGTGAGGTCCGCCTGGCCGCGCTGGTGGAGCATTCGAGCGACGTGATCCTCGTGCTTGCCGCTGATACGGCCGTGGAGTACGCGAGTCCCGCTGTTCGCGAGGTGCTCGGATACGACGCTCCCGATTTCGTCGGTCGGCGGTTCTTGGACGACATCCCCGACGAGGACAGAGCGCTTGTTGAGTCAGCGCTCAGCGGCCCGCTGTCCCGCGGGCACTGGTCCTCGGAGGCGTTGGAGTTTCGGCTTCACCACCGCAGCGGTCGCCTGCTGGACGTCGAGTGCCTATTCACCAACCTGTTGGGGCATGACACGGTGGGCGGGATCGTGGTCAACCTGCGCGATGTGAGCGAGCGCAAGCAGTTCGAGGAGCAGCTCACCTACCAGGCCTTTCATGATCCGGTCACCGAACTCGCCAACCGGGCGCTGTTCCACGATCGCGTCGAGCATGCGCTCCGGCGCCGGGGAGAGGATGCCGGCTCGCTGGCAGTCCTGTTCTTGGACCTCGACGGGTTCAAGAGCATCAACGACACCTTTGGGCACGCGGGCGGTGACCGGGTGCTGCACACCATCTCAGCGCGCGTTTGCTCTGCGCTGCGCGTGAGCGACACCGTCGCCCGGGTGGGCGGTGACGAGTTCGCAGTCCTGCTCGAGGATGGAGCGCACGCGCGGGGCGTGTCGGAGATCGTGGTGCAGCTGCTGGAGATCATCAGTGCTCCCCTCTGGGTGGACGACCGCGAGGTTTCTGTCCCGTGCAGCATCGGGATCACGCTCGTGGGCGCGACCGGCCAGACGGGTGACTCGATCACGGTCGATGAGCTGCTGCGTAACGCGGATGTCGCGATGTACCAGGCCAAGGCCGCCGGTGGCAATACGTTCCGCTACTTCAAACCTGAGATGCAAGCGACCGTGGTCGAGCAGCTCGCGCTGCGCACGGATCTCAAATCGGCGCTGGAGGCCGGCGAGCTGACGCTCGCCTACCAGCCGATCTTCGAACTCAGAACAGGCGAGATTGCCGGTTACGAAGCCCTCGCGCGGTGGGAGCACCCAATACGAGGCACGGTCTCACCGGCCCAGTTCATCCCCGTAGCGGAGGATTCCGGGCTTATCGTCCAGCTCGGCGGCTGGGTCCTGGAGCGCGCATGCGCCGACGCGGTGACCTTCCAGGAGGCGGATCAGTCCACACCGCCTCGCGTCGTTTCCGTCAACCTCTCAGCGCGGCAGCTTGCCCGTGTCGAGCTGATCGACGAGGTGCGCAGCGCGCTGGACTCCAGCGGCCTCGATCCCCGCTGCCTGGCGCTCGAGATCACCGAGAGCCTGATGATCTCCGACGTGGAGCTCGCGATCGAGCGACTCAGCGCGCTGCGGGAGCTCGGCGTCAAGGTCGCGATCGACGATTTTGGCACCGGCTACTCGTCGCTGAATTACATCCTCCAGCTGCCGATCGACTTCATCAAGATAGACAAGCGGTTCATCGACAGCGTCGACGGCGACGACAAGGAGAGCAGGCTCGCGGCGGCGATCATCGGCCTGAGCCGCGTGCTCGAAATCCGCTGCATCGCCGAAGGGGTGGAACGGCCCCCCCAGCACGAGCGGCTCACGGAGCTCGGCTGCGACTTCGCCCAGGGCTTCCTGCTGGCCCGCCCTATGAGCTCTGACGCACTGCGAGAGCTGCTCATCGCGGCCGCGCCGGCTCTGGTCGCGGTGGATTAGCTAACACCAGTTGAGTCCCGGGCGGGACTCATATCTGGACCTCTGGTGCTGCTCGCTGCGTATTGGGAATGTGCCGGGGGTTCGAAAGCTGTTGGCGGCTGTTCTGATCGCCGCCACCGCGCTCGTGCTCGTGTCCGTGTCCGGCGGGGGAGGTCGGCCGGCCGGTTGCGCGGCCACCCGGTTGTGCCGGCGGCCGGATCTTCCGGCGCCGGTAATCGTGGCGGTCGGACTGAGCGTCAGGTTCAGGATCTCGCGGGACGGCTCGGTGCAGCGCCTGCGCGGGCTAGCTCGGCCGTTCCCGCGCGATGCGTCGTGCTGTGCCAGCCAGGATGTCTGGTCGGGGATCCGGCAGCACCACTTGGTTGTTGGGTGGGCCGGGCGGATCCGGTGGCGTGCTCGCATCCGGCTCAGCTCTCGCTGGCAGGTTGGAATCGTGATGGTCGGCCGCCGCCACGTTGTCTTCCAGGCTCACCACAAGCTGTACTTGGCGCCGCTCAACGGCATCGAGCGACCGGCGGCCCATCGGGAAGAGCCGCTGGGTTGGACCGAGAACGGGTTCTACACCTACAGCTACCTCCGCAGGGAGCTGCTCTTACGCAGCATGACCGGGAGGCTCCTAGCCGTGATCGCCAGGGCCCCATTCCACGCCGAGTATCCGGTGAGCAAGGGAACGCTCTTTTTCGTCGCTGACGGCGTGGTGGTAAAGGCGCACGGCACGCGAGTCCGACCTCTGCGATCACTGCGAAGTCTCGGGTTCACATCCGACACATTCATTGAGCCGGTCGGTCCCCTCCTTGAGCTTCTCAACAACCACCAGGCGGTGCTGCTCCGCGCAAACGGTTCGGTCTACGGGCGGATCTCCTCGCCGAGCCGCATCTCGAGCTCGCTAAGTATCGCCCCGAGGGCGAGCGCCGTCGCGTTTACCGTCGCCTCTGGCAAGTCGGAGACGCTGGAGCTGCTTCGCCCGAACGGACGGCCCCCAGTCCAGCTACATCACCAGGCGATCGCCTCGCCTCCGCCCTACCAACTCACCAACCTGCAATGGCACGGCAGCTGGCTGCTCTACAGCGATTCCGATCAACACGCCCTAGCCGCCGTGAACATCCGCCGGCCTCAGAGCTCTATCGAGATGACAGGCCTGGTCCGCCGCCTGCTTCACCGACTTACCGGCCCGTTCCCCGGCTTTGACGCTTACTGGGCCGAACAGCCACATGACTAGATCCGTCAGCCTTCCGCACCGGCACAGGCGTTGCTTTGAGTTCTGCTCTCTGTGTCTCGGTCAGCGATTGAGGTGGGGCGTTGCGCTCTCGGCGGTTGCGTTGGTCGGTACGGCCTGTGGTGGCCTGCACCCGACGCGGCCGGTTGGACCGGGTTCTGCCCATGCGGTTTCGATGATGCAGACCCCTTCGCACGCGCTGACCCTGTGCCGGGAGATGCGCATCATGCGCCCGGTCTGCCCGACCCGGGTGCCGGCGGTTACAGGGCCGCGTGAACCCCCCTCCATCGCAGCGGTGTGCAGTGCTAACTACACCGGGACCGTCGTGCGGCTTGCCAGCCCTCGTTGTCGGGACGGGGAATGGAGTTACATCGGCTTCGGAGGCTCACCACCGGGGGTTCCGAGCGGGAAGACCGTGATCTGGAGCAACCCGCCTGGGCCGCCCTGGTTCGTGCACGTCGACATCATTGCTTCGCGAGACAGTCAGCCGTGCGCCTGGCCGGGCGAGCGCATGGTTGACAGGCTCACCGACCGAGTTATCGCCGAAGCTCGTCGTCCTGCCATTGGGCTGGGTGATGTCACCTGGTCTGCTCACCACGGCCGATTGATGGTTGCCCCGCCATACCCGAGCGGCGGAGAGATCGGTGGCCACCTCGCGTTCTGCTACCGCGCGGCGGGAGTCAACTACGCCGTGACCCTGCACGCCTGGACATCGGTTTTCCGGTTCATGATCGATGGTCACCACCGCGCGCTGGTTCTGCACGCGAAGCCGTCTGCACCCGCGGTCGTTGCGACGCTCCGAAGCATCGTGTTCTCCGCAAACTAGTCCTGTGAAGGCGCGGTTGGTCAGTCGCGCCCGGAGGCCCGAATAAAGTCGCACGCCACCGTGGTGACCCTAGTTGACAGGTTTGCCCCGGACCGGCTCGGGCAGGGCTTCCGCTGGCTCGTGTCGTCGTCCTGGGTTGGCAGTGTTGGTGACGGCATCGCCCTGTCGGCCGGCCCGCTGCTGATCGCATCGGAAACAAGGAGCGCGTTTCTGGTCGCAGCGGCAGCGTTCCTGCAACGACTTCCGTGGTTGCTGCTGGGCCTACCGGCGGGAGTGATCGCCGACCGCGTCGACCGCCGGTTGCTGCTCGTCTGCTCAGAGGCCTTCCGGGCCTTCGTGATCGTGGTCCTCGCGGTAGGGCTGTTTACCGGGCATGTGGGCGTCTGGTGGGTGCTGACGGCGATGCTGCTGCTGGGCGTAGCGGACGTCTTTTCCAACACCACCGCAGGAACGCTACTGCCGATGCTGGTGAATAAGGACGACCTCGGGCTTGCCAACTCGCGACTGCAAGGAAGCCTTGTTCTCTGCCAGCAACTGGTCGGCCCGCCGATCGGCGCGTTCCTGTTCTCCCTCGGACGCGCCTGGCCGTTTTTGGCCCAGGCGGTCATCGTGGTAGCCGCGCTGCTGCTGGTGTGGCAGATCGGCGCCCGCAAGCTCGGCTCCCGAGGCCCGCGGGACAGCCGAATCCGATCCGATATCCGCGAGGGCCTAGGGTGGCTGATGGGCCATCCGCCGGTCCGGACCCTGGCGCTGACCATTCTTTCGTTCAACATCACCTGGGGCGCCGCCTGGTCCGTCCTCGTGCTCTACGCGCTGCACCACCTGCATATGAGCAAAGTCGGCTACGGA
Source organism: uncultured Solirubrobacterales bacterium (assembly GCA_963718545.1). Lineage (GTDB taxonomy): Bacteria > Actinomycetota > Thermoleophilia > Solirubrobacterales > Solirubrobacteraceae > Palsa-465. Next base: position 372,942 of record CAVQZO010000003.1, read on the forward strand.
CTGCTCACAACCTCCAGCGCGGTGGGCGGCATGCTCGCGATTCTTCTCTACCGCAGGTTGGAGCAGCGCTGGCCGCTCGGGAACATCATGCGGGTGTGCCTGACCCTCGAAGTCTGCACTCACCTCTCGCTGGCGTTCGACACCGAGGCATGGATCGCGGTGATCATCATGTTCGTCTTCGGTGCCTATGCGTTCACGTGGGCCACGGTCAGCTCGACCGTGCGGCAGCGTGCGGTGCCGAGGGACCTCCAGGGACGAGTTGGCAGCGTCTACCTGATCGGAGTCTTCGGCGGGCTCGTACTCGGTCAGATCGCGGGCGGGGTTATCGCCCAGCACTGGGGCGTGGTGGCCCCGTTCTGGTTTGCCTTCATCGGCTCCGGACTCACACTGATGATCGTGTGGCGCCAGCTCGGAGAGATCGCTCACACAGGATCATGAACCGGAGGCGCCGGCATCGCTGATCGCTCGCGCGACGTCGCCTTTCGTGATCTGACCGTGACTGGCTGGAGCGCAGGCGTCACCTGCTTGCAGCACGGCCGGCTGCCTGAGGTTGATTCCAGCCTGCGCGATCATCGCGGGCGTCAGCTGGCCCTGGCTGTTGGGATCAGGAAAGCGGGGGAAGCCGTGCTTGCGAACGCATGTGGCGAAGGCGAGCAGTCCCGCTTCATGAGCCTGTTGTTGGGCGGGATTCAGGGTGATCTGACCCGCTCCCGTCGGCATCAGATGCGCGCATGCCTGCCGGGCTGAGTTGTACGCAGGCGAGCCGGTGATGGAGGGGTTGATCGTGAGCTTCACGCTGTTCCCGCTCACCTGCGCATCGGGGAAGTTGGTGACACCGTGCGTGCGCATGCACTCCGGGTACCGGGCTGCGTTCGCGGCGGTCGTCTCTCCAGAGTGGCCGCTCAACCGCGATTGCGACGAGTGGCTGGACCCACCGCAGGCCGCCAGCGCAAGTGCAGCTACGGCTGCGGGGACAGCAAGCGAGGCGACCTTGATGCAACATGCCTTCATGCTGCGACGGTAGTTCTTGTCCGGTTACGTGCCGGTGACAACCACGTCAGAGACCGCTGAGAAATTCCAGGAGACCGGCGAAGTAGGTCTGCTGGTCGTCGTACATCGCAAGGTGGCTTCCCTTTGGGCAGTAGAGGTACTGCCCAAGCGGGAAGCGCTTGGCCATTTCCTCCATGTGTGAGGGATCCATGGTGTCGTAGCGCGCTCCGATGACCAGGGTGGGCACCTCAATCGACCCGAGGTCATCGAAGCGGCTCCACTGTGCGAGCTTCGCGTCCTGGCTGATGCCGAGCTCGCTTGGGCCCTGCATCGAGACGTAGATCGATGGGTTGATGGCAGCGAAGGCGCGCTGGACGGGGTTAGGCCAGTCCTCGAGCGGCATGCGGAGGGTGTGCTCCACGTAGTGATGCTGGTACAGAAGCTCCATGAAGCGCGGGTTCTCGATGTCGCCGGCTGCCTCGAGCGCTTCGATCTCTGCCAGCGCGTGTTGGTCCATCGCGGGCTTGAGCACGTCCTGGGCGTACGCGTTGTACGCGGGAACGTCGGACATCATGTTGGAGATGACCAGCCCCTTCAGGGTCCCAGGGTGCGCCAGCGCGTATTCCATGGCGAGGATCCCGCCCCAGGACTGTCCGTACAGAACGAAGCTGTCCCGCTCCAGGCCGAGGGCCCGTCTGACCTGTTCGACCTCATCGACAAAGCGATCAATCTCCCACAGTGAGCCGTCTTCAGGCTGGTCGCTGAAAGCGGACCCGAGCTGGTCGTAGTAGTAGTACTCAACCCCTGCCGCCGGGAGAAAGCTGTCGCAAGCTTCGAGGTATTCGTGAGTCGCGCCCGGCCCGCCGTGAAGCAGGAGCACCCGCAGCCTCGGGTTGTTGCCGATCCGCTTCGTCCAAACCTTGAAAGCACCGGCCGGCGTGTCGATCGGCACCATGCGCACCCCGCCGGCCAGTGCCTCGTCTCGCCCGGAGTAGTCCAAGTACTCGCAGATCGGCTTCCTGTTAATCACTCATAGGAACCATAATCTGCGGTCAAGGGAACGTCACGAGAGGAGAGCGCGGTGGCCGCTGGAACGCCTCGGTACGTTGTTCATCGGGCGGAAGCGATCGATTTTCAGCCGATGGTGATCGACGGGACCCAGGTCGGCGAGGAACACGTACTGCAGGGCCGCGGATCCCACGGGAATGAGCATGAGGCATCGCTCTGGCGCACTGACGCGCCTGCGAAATACGAGTACCTGTTTGCCGGTGACGAGTCGTTCTACGTCCTGGAGGGCTCGGTGGCGATCGATCTCGTGGCGACAGGTGAGCGGGTCGAGCTCACCGCAGGCGACGTCGCATCCTTCCCGAAGGGCACGAGATCTATCTGGACATTCAGCGAGCCCTTCAAGAAGTTCACCGTCATCTCGAGCTGAGGAGTCAGCTTCCCGGATGCTCGGCCGGCCGGCTTCAGCGATGGTGCCTTCTCGCGCGCCGCGTGCGCGGCCAGGCCGGTGCGCCGGCAAACGGCACCGCGGCATTCTGGTTCGTGAACACCGTCTGTGATCCGTTCGTCCGGTACCAGGTCACCCTCGTCGCTCCCGCGTAGCCCATTCCCTGCGGAAGTGCGGGCAGCGGAAGCACGGCCAGGTTGTCATGCACGGTCACGGTCGCCACACGCTGGGGTGGCAACCGGCAGCCCTTCCCGGGGAAGGCGGGTGTACACGCGAATCGCCACCGAACCGCTCGGACTCCATCGGGGACGACTCCGAGATAGGCGGCGGTCGGCCGCCTAAAGGTGCCGATGATCGAGGGGAAGATCTGGTACGCGGCCGGCTCATACCCGTACCCGCCGTCCGCGATGACGTTCATCCTGTGCGCGACGACAGGCCCGGTGGAGCCGTGCTGGAATATGGGATAGACCACGAAGTACACCCGGATCCCGTCCGCGACTCCCGCGAGCCGGACGTACTCGGGAACCTCGGGCTTGTTATTGGTCGCGACGGTGAACGTCCTGACCGCCGCGTGGTCGGCGGCAGTGGGCGGCCGGCGCAGGACAGCGAAGTGCGACAGCAGGTCCCGCAGCGTTGGCCCGACGTGGAGCTGCACCGAAAGATCCGGGCGCGCGTGATGCTCCGGACCGGCGGTGTGGGCTGCCCGGTGTTGCACGCTGAGCGCAAACACCGCGATCAGAGCGGCAATCCCGATGCTCAGACCGACAACCAGACCGTCCCATCTGGGGCGAAACCTGCGGGGTGCGACAACGGGAGCGACCCGGCGGCGAGCAGCCAGGCGCAGTTCCTGCTCTATACGGTCAAAGTAGTCGCTCACGTTGAAGTTCCTCCGATTGATTCGGTCAGCCTCGCGCGCAGCCGGGCCAGGCCGCGACTGACGCGCTGGCGCACCACCAACTCAGAGCAACCCAGCTCGGCGGCGAGCTCGGCGTAGTCGCGCTCGCCCAACACGCGACCCCGTACCGCTCGGCGCTGTTCGGCGGGCAGTTCATCGATGAGCGCCAATGTGTCCTGAGCGGCGAGCTCCACCACGCGCTCGAGGTCGCGGTCATCCAGCAGCACTGGCTGGAAACCCAGCCGGCGGCGGGTCGCGTCCTCAACCCGCCCTCGGCGCCAGCTGTCCAGCAGCTTGTTGCGAGCTATGCCGTGCAACCACGCGGACGCCGAGTCATACAGGGGCTCGTACCGGTCGGAGGCCTCGAGTGCGGTGGCGAAGACCTCCGCGGCCAGATCGGCGGCAGCGTCCTCGCTTCCAGTCGCGCGCAGGCAGTAGCCGACGATCGTGGGGAGATGACGGCGATAGAAACAGGCAAACGCATCTCCGTCACCCTGGGCACTGGCGGCGAGTAGCTCCGCATCGTTCATCGCCCATACATTGAAAGCGTCGCGCTTTTGTGACGGGCGCACGTTTACACGCTCAGCGCCAGCAGCTCCAGCCGCTCGTGCAGGGGGTCGATCCACGCCTCGTGCTCGGGCTTCATCAGCACGGAACGCAGCACGCGAACGGACTCGGCGTCGCGCTCGACCTCCGGATGCAGCGCGGCGAACGCGTCGGCGTCGACGCGAAGCGTGGACAGGAAGATCGGATCCTCGGGATCGTCCATGCCGCGGTGAAGGATCGCCGCCGACGCCGCATCCACCTCACTCATCCGAGTCCGCCGCGGCCAGTAGGTGACGATGTCGAGCATCGGATTCAGGTGCAGCTGCAGGTGCTCAGACGTGCGTAACCGATCGGCCAGTGCCAGCGCCGCCTGGCGGCAGGCGCGCAGGACGGTGCCGAGGCCCCGGTTGGGTTCGAGCGGGAACGCTTGGAGCGTGAGCCACAGGGCGGCCGCGGCGGCACCCGCCCGCGAGCACTCCAACGAGATCTCCCCGAGGTGCAACTCATCGGAGGTGAAGTACGTGTAGGGGGACTCATGCTTGTAGAAGCGCCCCACGGTCGGGTCGGCGAACAGGACCGCGCCGCACCCGTACGGCTGCAGGCCGTGCTTGTGCGGATCGACCACCACCGAATCGCACTCCGCGATGGCAGCGAACGCGTCATGTTCCCCCAGCAGCGTGTAGAAACCGCCGTAGGCCCCGTCGACGTGCAGCCGCACCCCATGGCGCTCTCGGAGTTTCAGAGCGGCTCGGATGTCGTCCACCGCGGCCACGCCGGTGGTGCCAGGCGTGAGGACGACCGTGGAGACACCGCCACGGGCGAGCTCGGCCTCGACGGCGTCCAGGTCGATCCGTCCGTCCGGGTGTGCCGCCACCGCTCGGGCCTCGACGCCCAGAACCTGGCACATCCGGCCGTGGGTGTAATGCGCGGACTGCGAATGGACCACCGCCGTCCCGGGCGCGAGTTCGCGGGCCACCCACAGCGCCTCCAGATTGGCGATCGTTCCACTGGAAGTCAGATGTCCGAGCGCCTCGTCGGGCAACCCGAACATCCCCCCGAGCGCGCGCATGACCTCGATCTCCATCGGCGAGGTGGCCTGGGAGGCGTCCAGGGCATGGTTGTTGGGATTGACGATCATCGCCGCCAGATAGGCCGCCACCGCCACCGGATGTGGCGGCTTGAGCATCTGGCCCGCGTACCGCGGATGAAAGAACGGCAGCATCGCCTCCATCCGTTGGGCGTAATCCTCGAGCAGCGCCCCAACGTCGACCGCGGGGGTCAGGGAGGGAGCATCAGGCACCGCTCCCCAGCGCGCTTCCCAGGCCTCCACGCCTCGGAGGGCCTGTTCGATCAGATCACGTCGGACCGCCATTGGGCCGCGGGCTAGCGATCGTTCAGATCCAGCACCGGTACCGGCGGCTCGATCTGAACGTGCTCACCGGTGGAGACGATCGCCGTGCCCAGCGCGAAGAACTCGATCACATGGCTGCCCCAGCCGTGGCTCTTCTCGGACAGCGTCACTCCCACGATCCCCTCTGCCTCCAGCTGCTGGGCCTCGGTCTGCATCCGCTGCATCGCCAGCTCACGCGCGTCGTACAGCGCCTGGGTGAAGTTCGGTAGCTCCACGTTCCGACCTGTCTGAGCGACCGTCTTCAGTGGGCTGCGGCGTCCCACGTGGTACACGCAGCTGCCCATCACCATCCCGACGGGCCGGTGGCCGGTCCGCAGCAGCGTCCAGAACTCCTGACCGGAGAGGTCGCTCTGGAACGGGCGCCCGTTCGGCGCCCGGTGCAGAACCCCGTCGCGGTGCTTGACGGCGGTCCCGATGGCGATGAACTCCGCCATGTTCGCGCCCCACTCGTACCGGCCGATGTCCAGCCTGACTCCGACGATCCCGTCCGCGCCCAGCTGGTCGGCCTCCTCCTCCATCCGCGTCATCGCGAGCTGGCGGGCGCTGTACATCGCCTGTGACAGGACATCCAGCTCCCGGCTCGAGGTGGGCCCGGCCATTTGGAAGCCGATGTGGAAGATCGAGCTTCCGACGACGAGCCCGAGAGGATCGAAGCCGGCCTGCGATACGAGCAGGAACTCGCTCACGCTCAGATCTGAGGTGTACAGCCCGGCCCGGTTCTGCTCCAACCGCTCCCGACCGGATTCGGGCACCCCCTCCAGCGATTCCGGGTTGTAATCGGTCACTTTCTTCCTCCCATCCGGATCGCGGCTTTGACTAGCGGTGGCGGGCCTGGATCCTCGCGTCGGCGCACGGCGGTGCCGGCACCGTGCATCGTGACCACCCAGCCCTCCCGTTCCACGTCCCCCTTTCCGGAGACGCGGTACGGGATCCCGAGCCGGCCGACATGCCAGCCGCGGAGGTTTTCGGAGGTGACCGCTGAGCCCAGCGAGAACTTCTCCCGGTGGACGGCGTGCGACAGCTCAACGCCAACCGCTCCGTCGCCGCGGGCATCGGACACCTGGCTCTCGAGCCGTCCGCGCACCGCCTCCCGGGCATCGGTGAACGCGCGGGTCAGCTCCTCGAGCTCCTGGTTGCGGTTGATCGTTCGGAGCCGGCTGGCCCGGGTAGTGCGCGACGCGGATGCGAACACGACCGCGGTGGTGGTGAGCAGCCCCAGCGGATCGTGACCGGCGCTGTGCAGACGCCAGTAGTCCTGAAGGGACAGATCGGTGAGGACCGGCCGGGACGTCGCGTCGGAGCCGGGCAGCCTGATCGCGGTGCCGGTGACGACGTACTCGATCGTGTGTTTGCCGAGGTCGTGGTCGCTGTGGCCCAGATGCACCCCGACCACGGCGTCCGCACCCACCTGAAGCGCCTCCTCGGTCAGACGGTCGAGCGCTCGACGGCGGGCGGTCGTCCAGGCGTCGCACAGCACGTCCAGCTCGCAGACAACCGTGCTGTGCCACTGGTATTTGCGCGCCTCGGTCCAGGACGGCTCGGCATAGCGGTTCTGCAGTGCCCGGCTGCTCATCATCGGGCCGTAGCGCGCCCTGGTCCCCCCGTACCAGCTCGCCTGCACCTGGACCGGATCCAGTGGGGGCAGGTACTGCCATCCGGTACGGACCACGCTGGCTCCCATCACCTGCGCGAGCGGCCGCGGGCCCATCCGGTGAAGGAGCGCGAACTCCCGCACCGACAGGCCGCTGGTGAACAGCGATCCCTCGCGTGAAAGCTCCTGAAGGCGCCGTTCGGCGTCGGCAGGAATTCCCCCCTGCTCGATTCGGGCCAGCGCCTCCGACTGCTCCTCGTCCTTGCCGTCCCCGCGTGAAAAGAAGCCCATGTCCCTCCTGAGCCAGCGAGTCTAACCCCTGCTAGCGGGGCCTACACTCGGCGGCGATGTCGATCGTCACCCGCAAGCGAGCCGACGACGACTCGCGGGTGACCAGAGGCCCGCTTCGTTCACTTCAGGTGGGGATGCTCAGTCCTGAGGGCTGGCTGGCCGTTTGCCTGACGGCGGTGGCTGGGCTGCTGCGCTTCAGCACGCTGAATGCCCAGAGCTTCTGGCTGGATGAGGCCACGACGGTCCACGAGGTCGGGCGTTCGCTGGGGCAGATGCTGCACCTCGTCTCGCACTACGAGACCACTCCGCCCCTGTACTTCCTGGTGACCTGGGTGTGGACCCGCGTATTCGGGGCCGGCGAGGTCGGCATCCGTTCGCTGTCGGCACTGGCCGGAACCGCGCTGGTCCCGGTGACCTATCTGTGCGGCAAGGAGCTGGTGTCCCGACGCGCCGGTCTGGCGGCCGCTGCCCTGGCCACGGTCAGCCCGTTCCTGATCTGGTACTCGCAGGAGGCGCGGTCCTACATGCTTTTTGCCCTCCTGGGCGCGCTGTCGTTTCTGTTCTGGGCGCGGCTCCTTCGCCGGGGGGCAACGAAGGACCTCGTCGGCTGGACGGTGTGCTCGAGCCTGACGGTCCTGACCCACTTCTTCGCAGTGTTTCTGATTGCTCCCGAAGCTCTGTGGCTGCTCTGGCGATGGCGCCGCCGGAGCGCCGTCATCGCGGTGGCCGTCGCCGCCGCGGTCCAGCTGGCCATGCTGCCGTTGGTCCTGGGCGACACCTCGGGTGGACTGCTCTACTGGCTGCATCTGATCCCGCTCTCGATGCGCCTTCAGCAGATCCCCACCACGCTCGGCGCATCCCAGCTGTACCTCAGCCCCGCGGTCACCTGGGGTCCGCTCGGGGCGTTGATCCTGTTGGCGCTGGTGGTGGCGCTCCTGGCCATCGGGGCCCGCCGCGCCGAACGGATTGGGGCGGCTCGAGCCGGGGGAGTGGCCGCCTTCGTTCTGCTCGTCCCCATCGCCGCGCTCCTCATCGGACGGGACTATGTGTTCGCCCGCAACTTCATCGCCGCCTGGGTCCCGCTGAGCGTCGTCGTCGGGGCTGCCGTGACGGTCCGCCGCTTCCGCCTGGCGGGAGCTGCCCTGTTCGTGGCGCTGATCGCCGGGTTCATCTGGGTCGGGGTGAAGATCGACGGCGACCCGGCCTACCAGAGGCCCAACTGGCGGGCCGTGGCGGGCGCGCTGGGACCGCCATCCGTCCCCCGTGCGATCGTCACGTTCGGCGGCAACGCTGCCGAGCAGCCTCTGGCGATCTACCTCCCGGGCTCCACGTTCAGCTACAACGGGACCCCGACGTCCCCACCGACGAGCGTCTCAGAGGTCGACGTGCTGGCCGATCCGCTTGACCAGATCTCGCCACGTGCCGGCCGGGATGCTCGCCTGATCAGCACGCGCGACGTGGCCGGCGTGCTGGTCACCCGCTTCCGGCTTCCGTCATCCTGGCGCGGGACACCGGGGGCGCTGGCGCTGCGGGCGGGCGCGCTCCTCGCCGACCACCCGGCGTCGAGACCCGCCGTCCTGATGCAACGGCCGAGTCACTGACCGGGGCTAACTGGCCGGTAGGGTTTCCGGCATGGCCGTCCACTACGTGGACCCGAAGGACGCACACTTTCATGGCCTGTGGAAGCGCCACTTCGCCGATCCTCGTCGCGAGCGGGCGTTCCTCAGCGCGGCGGGCTTCAATTTCGCCTTCCTCTCCTGCCGGGTCGTAACCCACGCGATCCGCGCCGGCCGTGGACCGTTTCGCAACATGAGCGCCGGCGGCCGCCATCTGCACCACTCCACGCTCGGGATCTTCGGCCTGGTGGGGATCGGTTACGTCTGGACGTACCAGTGGGCGCTGGGCATGCGCGAGGGCCACCCGCTCCCGTCGCGTGCGACCGCCACCCTCTACGGAGTGGCTTCGGCGCTGACGCTGGATGAGTTCGCACTGTGGTTCGACCTCCAGGACGACTACTGGACGACGGCCGGCCGCAAGAGCGTCGACGCCGTGGCGTTGTTCAGCAGCCTGTTGACCGCCGGCGTCGCCGGCCGGGGCGCCGTGCACGAGTGCGTCCACGCCGTCCGTCGGCTCACGCCCGGAATCCGCCCGTAGCCGTCGGCGGGGCCGCCGAAGCGACCCCGCGCCAGCGCTCAGCCGGTGAAGCCCGGAGCCGAGCTCGTCTTTGCCTTGACCACCGTGTAGGTCACCTTCCGCGTGGCCTTCAGCCCGTCCTTCGACGTGGCCGTCACCGAGAAGGTGTGCTTGCCCAGCGTCTTGGTGTTGATCTTCTTTCCCTTGGCCACGGTGCCCTTGCAGGACTTGATTCCGGGACCGTTCTTGCCTTCGCGGCAGGTGTACTTGGCGTGAACGGTCTTGCCCTGCATGTAGCGGGCGTGGTTCCGCGGCGTCGTGATCGACACCTTGGGCTTGGACACCTGGAGCTCGAACGCGCCGATATCGCAGGCGGAGCCGGCCAGCCCCGGTCGCTTCATCTTGCGCTCGTCCACCGACCCGACCGTCGTGCAGCCGGATGCGGCCGCCCGGTGCAGAGCCGGGCTGGTCTTGCCCAGGGCCAGCGTCTGCGGCGGTCCGCCCGGGGTCGCCACCTTGCTGCCGTTGTTGGCCAGGCTTCCCAGGTCGGCTGACTTGCCGATCACGTCGTGCTTGGCGGTTGTGAAGCCGCAGCTGCTGGTCGACGCGTCCTCCAGGTTGTTGCCGTTGTCGGTCAGCGTCCCACCGGAGGTGATGGAACAGCTGGCACTCCCGGACGGCCGGGCGAAGATGCTGTTCTGAACATTGAACACGGCCGAGTCGTCGACGTGCACATTGGCGCCCGCCGGAGCGGAGTTCTTCGCAAACGTGTCATTGATTGCCGTCGTCGTGCCCTCGACCTCCAGCCCGCCACCCGAAGCCGCGCTGTCACCGGTGAACGTGACGTTGTGGAGCGAGCCCGTGCCGTCTGTTTCCATGCCGCCGCCGACTGTGGTCGCGGTGTTGCTGTCGAACGTGACCCGATTCAGCGCGAAGCTCGCCTCGCTCTCGGACAGAACCGCTCCCCCGGAATCGGCGCTGTCGTGGTCAAACGACGAGTCCGTGATGCTCAGGGTGTCGGGTGCGTAGTAATCAATGGCACCCCCGCCCGCAGCTTGGCCAGTGTCGAAGCTGAAGCGGCTTCGAGTGATCGTCAGGTTGCCGCCGAAATCCTCTATGGCCCCGCCGAACCGAGGGCTCCTGCCGTGCGTGATCGCAACCCGGTCCAGCGTCAGGTTGCCTCGAGTGACCCATACCGTGCCGGCCTGATCGTTCGCGGGGGTGGGATTCAGGCCGTCCGTGAGCGTGATAGCGGAGATCGATACCGAACCCGAGATCGATTCGACGAAGATCTGGTTGTTGCCGCCGCCGGTGACCGTCGTTGAGCCGGCTCCTCCGCCGACGATCGCCACTCCGGCGGGGAGCGCGATCGGCGAGCCATTGACCTGATACGCAGTGCTGTCGGCCGGGACGGACACGGTGTCGCCCGAAGCGGCCTTGTCCAGGGCCTGCCTGAGCGAGCAGTCGCCGGCAGTTCCCGAGCACTCGCCCGAGCTGGGCGGATTGTCGGCCGTGGTGTTCACCGTGATCGTGGCCGCGGCGGCGCTGGAGGCCGGCAGCGCGACAAGGACCGCTCCCAGCGCGAGCGCCCCACAACAGGCGCGCCTGATTCGGCGACTCACGGTTGCAGTAGAAGCCACTTCACACCTCCATCATTGGTCCCCAAAAGACGTGTGGGACGCTATTCGCCGCCTTATAGCGATGTCAAGCCGGCCAGGCTCCGCTTCGGCCCGCGGATCCGGCCGATGACTTGGTCCCCGAGTGGGAGTCTCAGCTGCATCAACCGAACTGAGCCGAAGGAGATGATCATGGGAAAGGTCTTGGTCCACGAGTTCACCACGCTTGACGGCGTGATCGACGCACCCACCTGGACGTTCGACTATCCGTTCGACCCTCAGATGGGGGTGGCGATCGGAAGCGTCATGGGCGCCAGCCAGGCCATCCTGCTGGGCCGGCGGACCTACGAGGAGTTCGCCCCGGCGTGGTCCGGGCGGTCGGCGGCGGAGGATCCCGGAGCGCCGTTCATGAATGACACGCCGAAGTACGTCGTGTCGGGCTCGCTCACGAATGCGGACTGGAGCAATTCCACCGTTCTCGGCCCGTACAGCCCGGAGGCCATCCTGCGGCTCAAGGATCAGGTCGAAGGCGGCATCTACGTGAGCGGCAGCGGCACCCTGGTCCGTGCGATGCTGGCCGACGGACTGGTCGACGAAATTCACCTGTTCGTGTTCCCGCTGGCCCTCGGCGCCGGTCAGCGTCTGTTTCCCGAGGGTGGACCGCGCCTGAGCTTCCGCACTTCAGACGCCGAGACCTACGACAGCGGCGTCGTACACCTCACGCTCGAGGCGCTGGCAGCGTAGCCGCCGGCTGGCCGGCCGGCGGCGGCCGAGTGGCGGGGTCTAGGATTCCGGGACGTGACTGACCCGGTCCCGCCTCACCTCCGCACGGTCACACCGCGTCTGGTCGTGCCGGACGGGATGGCCGCCATCGACTTCTACCGCCGCGCGTTCGGCGCCGAGGAGCACGGGGACCGCTTCATCACCCCGGACGGCGCCGTCATTCACGCGGAGGTCCGAATCGGCGACGCCATCGTGATGATCACCGAGGAGCCCGTCGACACGGAGGCGCCGGCCAGGCCGCCCGCCGCCGCAGGCGCAGTGGTGACGGCGATCATGGAGATGTACTGGCCAGACGTGGAAGCGGTGTGGGAGAAGGCGCTCTCGGCCGGTGCCGAGGTCATCTTCCCACTCGAGGATCAGTTCTACGGCGATCGCGCCGGCAGGATCCGGGACCCGTTCGGCCACCAGTGGATCCTCAGCCAGCGGCTCCGCGAGCTGTCGCCGGCGGATCTGTCCGCTTGACCTCGACGCGCCCCGTGGCCCTGAACGTGGTGCTGGCGACGTATGCCCTCGACGGAGTGGGTGGTAGCGAAACCTACGCGCTCACGGTCGCACGGGAGCTCGAACGGCTCGGGCATCAGGTCACGCTGGCGGCGGAGCGACTCGGTCCGATGGCTGAGCAAGCTGCGCGTGAGGGGCTGCTGGTGGCCCAGTTGCCGGAAGGGTTACCGCAGGATTGCGATGCCGCGATCGTGCAGGACGCCATCGTCACTCCAGCTGTGGTGGCGCGCTACCCCGGGGCGAGAGTGGTCCACATCGCGCATTCCGACCTGTTTGACCATCAGCTGCCAATGCTGGTTTCGAGCGCCGTGGACGCCGTCGTCGTGCTATCTGATCGAGTCGCCTCCCGTGTCCGGGCGCTCGCCCTGGATGTCCCGATCGTCCGCCTGCGCCAGCCGATCGACCAGCAGTGGTTCAGCCCGGCCGGTCCGCTGCCTCCCCGGCCACGCCAGGCTCTGCTGTTGGGGAACTACCTGCACGGTGAGCGACGCGTCGCCTTGACGCGGGCCTGGGAGGCGGCGGGAATCGCGTTGGTCCAGGTCGGTCGCCCGGGCACATGCAGCCTGGACGTCCGCCCGGCGATCGCCGCGGCTGATGTGGTCGTCGCCAAGTCGCGCGCCGCACTGGAGGCGATGAGCTGTGCCCGAGCGGTGTACGTCTATGACGCGTTCGGAGGTGACGGGTGGGTGACCCCCGATCGCTATGCCCGGATGGAGGCCGATGGCTTTGCCGGACACGCGACTCCCGAGCCGGTCAGCCCGGCGCAGCTGACGGCCGATCTCGGTGAGTACCGGCCAGAGATGGGCTGGGTGAACCACGAGCTCGTGCGCCGGCACCATGCCGCACGCCAGCACGCGGCAGCGCTCGTTGATCTCTTGCGCGACGGCCGCCCTTCGACCCGGCCCGACCCGTCCGCTCTCGACGAGGTGTCGCGTCTGTCCCGGTTGATGTGGAAGCACGAGGCCAGGGCGGAGACCGCAGCGCAGGAAATCGAGCAGTGGCGCGCGCGGGCCACACGCGCCGAGGATGAGGTCAAACGGCTGAGGGAACTGCTCAGGACTCGGCGAGTACGGTCCGGCCTGGCGGTCGGACGGGCCCTCGATCGGGTGAGAGGCAACCGGTGAAGCTCATTGCGTCTGACCGGGCACCCGGGCTCTGGATCTCTCCCGGCGTCACGATCCCCGATGACGTCCAGATCGCTCCTCACGTAACCATCTACGCGGGCGTCACGATTGGCCCGGGGTCAAGCCTCGGGCAGGGCTCGATTCTCGGCCGCCCGCAGCAGATCGATGCCCGGAGCAGGTCTCCCCGGCAGCAGCGGGGCGCTCCGACACTGATCGGGGCCGGCTGCCTGATCGGCAGCTACAGCATCGTCGCCGCGGGCGCCTGCGTCGGGGACGGCACGTACGTGGGAGACCACGCCCTAGTCCGAGAGACGGCATGGATCGGCAGGGACGCCATGGTTGGCCGGGGATGCATCATCAGCCACAGCACGGAGATCCATGACCGCGCGCGCCTCCAGGCCGACGTCCTGGTGGCGCCCCGGACAGTGCTGGGGGAGGCGGTGGAGGTGGGCGCCAGGGCCACGTTCATCAGCGATCCCACACTCGGCCGCCGGCCACCCGGATCGTCCCCGGACGGCGGTATCCGGGTCGGCCCCGGAGCACGGATCGGGGCCGGGGCGATCATCCTGCCGCCGGTCACGATCGGAGAGGAGGCCCTCGTGGGCGCGGCTGCGCTGGTGCGCCATGACGTCGAGGCGAGGACGGTCGTGGTGGGAACACCGGCGGTTGCTCTGCGAGCGGTGCAGGACGACGAGCTGCTGACGGCATGGCGCGTAGCGACATCGCCCTTTGGGGTAGGTGATGGCGGTGTCCCGGGTGACGGTTGACCAGCTACTCGACACGGCGCGCGCTCGCCTCAACCGACTCGAGCCGCTGGCCGCCTACCGGGCGGCACAGACTGGAGCCCGGATGATCGACGTCCGCAGTGAGAGTCAATTGGCTCAGGGCGGGATGATCCACGGCGCGCTGATCATCCCGCGCAATGTCGCCGAGTGGCGGCTCGATCCCGCCGGCTCCTATCGCCACCCCTCCGCGCCCCAGCCAAGCGACTGGACGATCGTGGTGTGCGAAGAGGGCTATCAGTCGAGCCTGCTGGCCGCCACCCTCCGGGACCTGGGCTTTGACCGCGCCACCGATCTGATCGGCGGATTCCGCGCTTGGCGCGCGGCTGATCTCCCTGTCCTTGCGTGGGATGAGGCTCAGTCAGCCGCCGTGGCCGAGATGGAAGCCCGCATAACTGCAGCCAGAGCTTGAAACCATGCGAGGAGAGATGAGATGACCAACTTCGCCCAGGAGCTGAGCGACGCCGCCGATGAGGATCCTGGCCGGCCCGCCGTCAAGCTCGATGGCCTGGTTCTGAACTACGGCCAGCTGAAGGCTGCCGTCGCCCATACCGCGGGTCTGCTTCGGGCGCAGGGCGTCGAGCACGGGGACCGCGTCGGGATGCAGCTGCCCAACGTGCCGTATTTCCCGCTGGTGTACTTCGGGGCGCTGCGGCTGGGCGCCGTGGTCGTACCGATGAATCCGCTGCTCAAGGACCGGGAGGTGGCCTACCACCTGTCCGATTCCGGGGCCAAGCTAATGGTCGGCTGGCGGGACTTCGAGGAGGCCGCCCAGAAGGGGAGCGAGGCCGCGGGCGCGGACTGCCTGGTGGTCAAGCCCGGCGAGTTCGAGGAGCTGCTGGCCAGGTCGGTGGCCGTGGAGGAGGTCACCAAGCGAGCCGACGATGACCCGGCGGTGATCATCTACACCTCGGGAACCACGGGCACGCCCAAGGGAGCGGCGCTGACCCACTCCAACCTGCGCCAGGGCGCCTCCGTGGCGCGGGACCTGGTCGACGCGAAGCCGGACTCTGTGGCGGTGGCCGTCCTGCCCCTGTTCCACGTATTCGGGATGAACTCGGTCATGAACTGCACCGTGCGGGCGCGAGCCCTGATGACCCTGGTGCCGCGCTTCGAGCCCGGCAAGGTGCTCGAGGTGATCGAGCGTGACAAGGCCACGACCTTCGGCGGCGTGCCGACCATGTATGCGGCGCTCCTGCATCACCCGGACCGCGACAAGCACGACGCCTCCAGCCTCGACCTGTGCGTGTCCGGCGGCTCGGCCATGCCGGTCGAGGTGCTCCGCGGCTTCGACGAGGCGTTCGGCGCCAAGGTCCTGGAGGGCTACGGCCTGTCCGAGACGACCGGGATGGGCACGTTCAACACACCCGACCGGGAGCGCAAGCCCGGCTCCATCGGCGTCCCAGTGGGTGGGACCGAGATCCGGCTCGTCGACGACGAGGACAACGAGGTGCCTGAGGGCGAGCCGGGCGAGCTGACGATGCGCGGCCCGTTCGTGATGCACGGCTACTGGAACCGCGACGACGCCACCGAGGAGGTCATGCGCGGCGGCTGGTTCCACACCGGCGACATCGCCACGGTGGACGAGGACGGCTACTACTTCATCGTCGACCGCAAGAAGGACCTGATCATCCGCGGCGGCTACAACGTCTATCCGCGCGAGCTCGAGGAGGTCCTGTACGAGCACCCGGCGGTCCGCGAGGCGGCGGTGATCGGCGTGCCACACGACTCGCTGGGCGAGGAGGTGGGCGCCGCGGTCGTTTTGAAGGACGGCGAAAGCGTCACTCCGGACGACCTGCGCGACTACATGAAGAGCAAGGTGGCCGCCTACAAGTACCCGCGCGTGATCTGGCTGTCCGACGAGTTGCCCAAGGGCCCGACCGGCAAGATCCTCAAGCGGGAGATCGAGGTGCCGGAGGCTGAGACGTCGTCCTGACGGCGCTGTTTCACCGTAACCACCACTACGTCGGTAACCCCCGCAGCCGGCGAGGGGCGGGTGCACTTATGTCCGAATAGCGGAGCCCTCGGTGCGATAACGCCACGGCAACAACTTGACGTTTACGTAAGCTCACAATTCCGCTATCTTGAATGAAGCGATGAGCGACGCCAACGGACACGCCACGACCCCGAACGGGCATCAGAAACCCGCCGTGCGCCTCGACCATCACGGCAACCCGGTTCCGGATCACTATAAGTGGCTGGCCCTGTCCAACACCACGCTGGGCGTCCTGATCGCCACGATCAACGCCTCGATCCTGCTCATCTCGCTGCCCGCCATCTTCAAGGGCATCCACATCAACCCGCTGCAGCCGAGCAACACCAACTACCTGCTCTGGCTGATCCTCGGGTTCCTGGTCGTGACCGCCGTGCTGGTCGTAAGCCTGGGCCGCCTGGGCGACATGTACGGCCGAGCCAAGACCTACAACCTCGGCTTCGCGGTCTTCACGTTCTTCAGCATCATGCTGTCCGTCACCTGGATGAAGGGCACCGACGGCGCCCTGTGGCTGATCATCATGCGAGCCTTCCAGGGCGTCGGCGGCGCGATGCTGTTCGCCAACTCCAGCGCGATCATCACCGACGCGTTCCCGGCCAATCAGCGCGGGCTAGCGCTGGGCATCAACGGCGTCGCGGCCGTGGCCGGCTCCAGCATCGGCCTGGTCCTGGGCGGCCTGCTCGCCCCGGTGGCCTGGCGCGCCGTGTTCCTGGTCTCGGTGCCCTTCGGCGTGTTCGGGACCGCCTGGGGATTCGCCAAGCTGCGGGATTTGTCCGAGCGCAAGCCGGCCAAGATCGACTGGTCGGGAAACCTCACCTTCGCGGTCGGGCTCGTCGCCGTGATGGTCGGCATCACCTATGGCATCCAGCCCTACGGACACCACACGATGGGATGGACCAGCCCCAAGGTGATCGCCGAGATCGGGGGCGGCATCCTGATGCTGATCGTGTTCTGCTTCATCGAGACGCGCGTGGAGCAGCCGATGTTCCACATCGACCTGTTCAAGGTGCGCGCGTTCAGCGCCGGCAACCTGGCCTCGATGCTGTCCGGCATCGGCCGCGGCGGACTCCAGTTCGTCCTGATCATCTGGCTGCAGGGCATCTACCTGCCCCGCCACGGCTACAGCTTCGCCCAGACCCCCCTGTGGGCGGGCATCTACCTGCTTCCGCTGGTCGCCGGCATGCTGTTCGCCGGGCCGATCGCCGGCGCGCTGTCGGATCGCATCGGCCCCCGGCCGTTCGCCGTCGCCGGCATGCTGCTGGCCGCCCTGTCCTTCCTGCTGCTGGCCATCCTCCCGGTCAACTTCTCCTATCCGGTGTTCGCCCTGGTGATCCTGCTCAACGGCCTCGGCATGGGCATCTTCTTCTCCCCCAACCGGGCCAGCATCATGAACAGTCTGCCGCCCAGCCAGCGCGGAGCCGGCGGCGGCATGGCCGCGACGTTCATGAACTCGGCCATGGTGCTGTCGATCGGGATCTTCTTCAGCCTGATGATCGTCGGCCTGTCCGGCGGGCTGCACCAGTCGCTCTATCACGGGCTGCGGGCCCACGGCGTCTCCTCGGTGGTGGCGGCCAAGGCCTCGAACCTGCCGCCGGTGGCCACCCTGTTCGCCGCCTTCCTCGGCTACAACCCGGTCCAGACCCTGCTCGGCCCCGGCATCCACGCCGTGTCGGCTGCCCACCAGCACGCGCTGCTCGGGCACACGTTCTTCCCGTCGGTCATCTCCGGACCCTTCTCCAGCGCCCTATCCTCGGCCTTCGCCTTCGGTTTGATCGCCTGCCTGATCGCCGGCCTGGCCTCGCTGGTCCCTGCCCGGGGCGTGCCCTTCATCGCCACCAAGCGCAAGCAGGCCGAGCTGGCTCAGCGCGAGGCCGAGGATCGGCTTCACGTCATCCCCGCCGCCGCGCCGTTGGAGTACGCCGGCGCGGACGTTGGGGAAGAGGTCTCCACCCGCTGATCAGTCTGCGGTGGCCAGCGGCTTTGGGCACGCTGGCCACCGTGTTAGCGTGCGGCTCGTGCCCAACCGGTTTCAGCGGCTGATGCGCAGCACGGGGGGCACCCGCATCGGATCCTGGGTGTACATCCGCGCGCTTGATCGCGTCGATCAGCCCATCTTCCGCATCACCCGCGGCCGGCACACGCTGACCAGCCTCCTGACCGGCCTCCCCATCGGGCTGCTCAGAACCACGGGCGCACGCAGCGGCCAGACCCGGCACAGCCCGCTTCTGATCTACCCCACCAGTGCCGGTCAGATGGTGATCGCCTCCAACTACGGGCAGGCCCGGCATCCGGCCTGGTACCACAACCTGGTGGCAAATCCGCAGGCCATGCTCGTCTTGCGCGGACGCGAGCACAGCGTCACGGCCCGCCGGCTGGAAGGCGATGCCCGCGACCGGATCTGGCGCGAGAGCATCCAGACGTATCCGGGCCTGCGGGCCTACGAGCGGTGGGCCGGCGACCGGCCGATCCCGATCCTCCTGCTCGAGCCGGTCAGGTAGTGGGCTGAAGCGGCAGCGGCGAGGAGGGTTTGAGCTCCTCCAGCCGCAGCAGCGTCATCACCCGGGCCGCCCCGCCCCGGGTCGAGAGCCTGACCAGCACGCGCTGCAGCTCGGCCACCTCCCGCGCCACCACCATCAGCATCGCGTCGGTCTCGCCGGTCACCCAGTCGGCGGAGATCACCTCGGGCATGGCGCGCACCGCCTCGGCGAAGCGCCGGTGGGCCTGATCGTCGTGGCGCTGGAGGGTCACGGCCACGTAGACCTGGAGTGCGAACCCGGCCGCCGAGGAGTCCAGCCGGGCCGCGATCTGGCGCACGATCCCGGATTCCTTCAGCCGGCGGACCCGGTGCAGCGTCGCGGCGGGAGAGAGCTCCACCAGCCGCGCCAGCTCCACGTTGGGCCGGTCAGCGTCACGCTGCAGCTCGTCTAACAATTTGATGTCAATCGAATCCAGTGAAAGCGGCATTTGACCAAATATTATTGCGCTTCGGCCCCAATCTGTCCAATTCAGCCGTACAGATACGCCAAGTGAGGCCATCATTGTTCACATGGAGAAGCTGCGCACTCACAACCTCATGCCGATCGCCGCGCTGGCCGGCGCGGGCGCACTGTGGGGCCTGACCGTCCCTCTGTCGAAGCTCGCCCTGCCCTGGCTCGCCCCCGCCTGGCTGACCTCGGTGCGCTTCCTGATCGCTGCGCCGGTGCTGGCCCTGGCGGGGCGCCGTGGGCTGCGCCACGCCCTGACACCCGGCGTCCTCGGAGCCGGCGCGCTGGGCTTCGGCGCCGTGCTGGTCCTCCAGAACGCCGGCATCGCGCGGACCAGCGTGAGCCACGCGGCCCTCCTGGTCGGCGCCGTCCCCGTGCTGGTGGCGCTGATCGCGGCCGCCCGGGGTCAGGCGTCCCGCCGCCCGATGATCTGGCTGGGCTACGCACTGGCCCTGATCGGCATCGGCCTGGTGGCCGCGCACGGCGGTGGCGGCGCCAGCGACAAGGGAGACCTCCTGGTGCTCGCATCGGCCGTCATGTCGGCGGCCTTCATCTACGTGCAGCCGCGGCTGCTGGGCGATCGCGACCCGGCCGCGGTCACGGCGGTGCAGTTCGGCGGCGGCCTGCTGATCTCGGTTCCCCTGGCCCTGCTGACCGAGCCGGCGCCCGCCGCGCCGGCATCCGGCGGCACGGTGGCCGCGGTGCTGAGCCTGGCCGCCGTGGGCACCGTGCTGCCCTTCTGGCTGTTTGCCTACGGGCAGTCGAAGGTCTCGGCCCAGCAGGCGGGCGCCTACGTGAACCTCGAACCGGTGGTTGGCGCCGCCGTGGGCTGGCTGGCCTTCGGCAACCCGGCCACGGCCGTGCAGATCCTCGGGGCGGCGGGCGTTGTCCTCGGGATCCTGCTGAGCGGCCTGCCCGAGGCGCATTCTGAGACGGATGGGGGAGGCCGGCCTGACGGCCGGCCTCCCCCACTCAGCTGGAATCCAGCCGTGGGAAGGTGACCTGCTCCAGGATGAGCTTGATGGCCGCGGCGATCGGGATGGCGATCAGCGCGCCGATGATCCCCAGCAGCGTCCCTCCGACCAGCACCGCGATCACCGTCACCAATCCGGACACGTCGACCGTCCGGCGCATGATCTTCGGCGTGATCAGATAGTCCTCGGCCTGCCGGTAGATGAGGTAGTAGATGCCCGTGGCGATCGCCACGGGCACCGACACGGTCAGAGACACCAGCGCGACGATGATTCCGGCGATCGTCGAGCCGACGATCGGGATCAGGTCCATGAAGCCGACGAACACGGCCAGCAGGAGCGCGTATGGGACCCCGAAGATCTCCAGCCAGACGAGCGTGCCCACGGCCGCGATCACCGAGGTGATGATGTTGCCCAGCACGTAGCCGCCGACGCGGGCGAACATCTCGTCGATCAGCAGGCCGGCCCGCGCGCGGCGACTGAATGGCACCAGCCGGTAGCAGAGCGAGGTCACGTGCGGCAGGTCGGCGAGGAAGTAGATCGTCAGCGCCACCACGATCACCAGCGCCGTGATCGCCCCCAGCACGAGCTTGCCGGCCCCGACCACGCCTGAGGTCACGGTGCTCACGCCGCCACCGGACAGGGCCTTCTGCAGGTGGCTGACGATGTGGTACTTCATGTTCAGGTGACCCAAAAATGAGCTGCGCTTGTTGAGCGTCTCCAGGTAATGCGGGGCCAGCTTGACCAGGCTGTCGATCTCGTTGACCAGCGGCGGGATGGCCACTGAAAGGAACCCCACGACGACCCCGATCGTCCCCAGTGAGACGATCGCCACGGCGAACCCGCGGCGGATGCCCCTACGCACGAGGAAGGCCACGATCGGCTCGAGGCCGACGGCGACGAAGAAGGCCAGGAAGATCAGCTCCAGCTCCTGGTCGGCGGAGCTCACCGCCCAGGCCGCCAGATAGGCGACGCCGAGCCCGAGGCCGCCCATCATTCCCATGTAGAAGGGCGAGCGGCGGTTGAACCGCCGGCCGAGCTCCCCATAGGGCCCGTCGCCCTCGACTGCCTCCACCCGAGCCTCCCGATCGAGCAGCAGCTCGCGCTGCTCGGCGGCCTCCTCGCTCTCGGGGTCGGTCTCGGGTTTGGTCTCGTGCTCGGTCGAGGACATGCTCAGTAGCTACCCGTAGTGAATGTTGACGGCACGTGCGGCACCATCTCAACATGGCCCCGCTGTATGGAGGCGTCGAGACCGGTGGCACCTGGTGCGTGTGTGCGCTCGGCCCCCGTCCGGGGGAGCTCGTGGCCCGGGAGCAGTTCCCGACAGCTTCGCCGGAGGAGACGCTCGAGCGGATCGCCCAGTTCTTCGAGACGCACCCCCGGCCGGTGGCCCTCGGCGTGGGGGCGTTCGGGCCGCTCGTGCTCGACGAGGGCTCGCCGCGCTGGGGCTATGTGACCACCACTCCCAAGCCGGGCTGGCGCAACACATCGGTGGCGCAGGTGCTGCGGGACCGGCTGGGACTGCCGACCGCGTTCGAGACGGATGTGGGGGCGGCGGCCCTGGCCGAACAGCGCTGGGGTGCCGGAGTCGGCGCACCGAGCCTCTGCTATCTGACCGTGGGGACGGGCATCGGCGCGGGGCTGGTCCACGACGGGGCGATCTGGCGCGGCCTGATCCATCCGGAGGTGGGGCACATGCGGATCCCCCACGACCGCGACCGGGACCCGTTCGGGGGCTCGTGCCCGGTGCACGGTGACTGCTGGGAGGGACTGGCGGCCGGTGGTGCGATCGCCCAGCGTTGGGGAACCAACCCGGAGGAGCTGCCCGACGAGCATCCGGCCTGGCAGCTGGAGGCGGAATACCTGGCCCTGGGGATGTTGGCCATCGTGTCGGTGGCCTCGCCGCACCGGATCATCGCCGGCGGCGGCGTGCTGCAGCGTCCGGTCTTGCTCGAGGCCGTTCGCCGCCGGCTCCCGGAGCTCCTGGCCGGCTACCTGGACCACCCGCTCCTGGGTGCGCGGATCGACGAGTTCATCGTCACGCCGGCGCTGGGCGATGATGCGGGTGTGCTGGGTGCGATCGCGCTGGCCGCGGACCTCGTGCAACGCGGGGCGCGACCGACCGCCCCGGAGGCCCGCTAGTCCGAGCTGAGCGGCAGCCGCGCCCACACGCGATACCCGTCGCCCCGCTCCTCGCCCCATTCCGAAACCAGCTGCTCGACGACCATCAGGCCCAGCCCGCCGAAGCCGACGTCCGCGCCGGCCGCCCGGGCCGTGCCGCCCGAGGCGCCGGGATCCAGCACCGAGATGATCAGATGTCCCTCCCGGCGGGCCACCAGCACCTGGAGACGATCCTCGGTCCGGCATCCGGAATGCTGGACGGCGTTGGTGATCAGCTCGCTGGCCACCAGCATCGCGTCCCCGAACACCGGGCGGCCATCCGACACCTTCGCCAGCGCCTCGCGCGCCGCCGCCGGCGCATGTTCGTCGCAGGCCAACTCCAACTCAACCAGGGCTCCCCGGTCCTCAGCCATACCAAAAGCTATCCGACACCGGTTGCCGCGTCTCGAAACTAGGGCGAAAGTCGCTGCAGGCGCCAGCCTTCCGCGCCTTGCGCATACACGAGGCGGTCGTGCAGCCGGTCCTCGCGGTGTTGCCAGAACTCGAAGCTCTCCGGCCTGAGCCGGTATCCACCCCAGAAGCCGGGCACCGGCAGCTCCGCCTCGGCGTAGCGCTCGGTGAGCTCCCGGACCCGGCGCTCGAGCTCGTCCCGGCTGGCCACGGGTTGGCTCTGGCGCGAGGCCAGCGCGCTCAGCTGGCTTCCCCGGGGGCGGCTGCGCACGTACGCCGCCGTCTCCTCGGCCGTCGTTCGCTCCACAGATCCCTCCACCCTGACCTGCCGCCCCAGGGCATCCCAGTAGAACAGTAGTGCCGCCCGAGGGTTGTCACGCAGTTCCCCGGCCTTGCGGCTCTCGTAGTTGGAGAAGAAGACGAAGCCGGGGGACTGCATGTGCTTGACCAGGACCATCCGGACCGAGGGGACGCCCCCGGCGGTGGCGGTGGCCACGGCGGCCGCCTCGGGCAACCGGGTCCCGGCCTCGCCGGCGTCGGCGAACCACCGGGCGAACTGCTCGTATGGATCCTGGGACACATCCGCTTCGCGCAGGGGCTGAGCGAACTCGGTCACGCTGGCACGGTACCGGGCCGTCCCACCTCGGCGTGCCCCGGGAGGGAGACCTTGGGCGGGCTCGCGCCCATCGCATTCAGGAACGGCCTCCGACCCAGGGCGTACAGGATCGCCTCGCTGTCTGCCGTCACCGTCGCGGTGCGGGGCACGTCCCGCAGGAGCGCGATCTCGCCGAATCCCTCTCCGGGTTCGAGCCGGCGCACCGGGTCCCCGTCGATCGTGACGTCGAATCCCCCTTCGGCGATCAGATAGAAGTGCTCCCCGGGTTCGCCCTGTCGCACGACCTCACTGCCCTCCGGCACCCGGAGGATGATCAGGTCGCGCGCCAGCTCTTCGAGCGAGGGAAGCGCCAGCCTGGCGAACAGCGGGTGGTCGCGCAATCGCCGCAGGCCATCGATGGCGGGCGCGCTGCGGTCGGCAGCTCGCACCTGACGAAGTGGCAGGATGACCGCCGCCACCAGGAGGACGGCGACCCCGGTAAGAGCCAGCTGGATTCCCCCCAGGCTGAAGAACAGGGGCACGAGCAGTGCTCCCGCAGCCAGGGCCGCGGTCGTCATTCCCTCCAGCATCCCGAACACCCGTCCGAGCCGGGACAGCGGCGTGACCCGGGCCAGCAGGGCGCGGCCCGCCGTGTCCACGACCGTGTGGCTCAGGCCGGCCGCGGCCAGCAGAACCACCGCCGTGGCCAGCGTGGGAAAACCTCCGAGCAGTGCATACGACAGCCCCCAGGCAAGGGCGGCGAAGCACAGCGGACGCGCCAGGCTGGAGGTCCCCACCAGCCTGAGCGCGACGATCGCCCCGAGCACGCTGCCGACGCCGAAGGCGGCGTCGAGATAGCCGGCGAAGGACGCAGCCAGCCTCAGCGTATGCACGGCCAGCACCACCACCAGAACATCGAGCGCGCCCAGCGCAACGTACTGGGCCGACATCACGCCCAGCACCGCCAGCACCGGTTTGGACGCCAGCGCGCGCAGGCCCCCGTTCGCGGCTCCCAGCCGGCCGGTCAGCTGCTCGGACAGCTCGGGACGCGTCTCCTGGGTCACGACGGCAGCCGGTGCCGCGGCCGTTGAGCTCAGCGCGGCCGTGGTCACGAGAGCGGCGGCCAGCGCCAGGCCGGCGCCGAACCCGGCCAGCGCCAGACCCGTGCCACCGATCCCGATCAGCACACCGGCCAGGGCCGGGCCTCCCAGCAGGGCTCCGCTGTCCGCCCACCCGTTGAGCACGTTGGCCGCGGTCAGCTCCTGGGGATGCTCGACCTGAGAGGCCAGTGCCGAAGCCTGGGCGGGTCGCGTACACGTCACGGCCGACGCCGCCACCACCGCCCCGGCGTAGACCATCCAGGAGGACGAATGCGCCAGCATGGCCGCGGCCGTACCGAGGACCGAGGCGGCCTGCAGGATGTACCCCACGCGCAGCATGTGGAGGCCTCCTCGCCGGTCGGTGACCCGCGCCACCAGCGGCGCCACTGCGGCGGCGGGCACCAGTTGCAAGGTGGCGATCAGCGCCGCGTTGGTCGTGCCGCCGTGCTGGAAGGCGTACACCATCACCGACAGCCAGACGCCGTACTCGCCCAGGGCGAACAGCACGAAGCCGAGCTCCATCCTTCGCAGCCGCGGGTTCTCCAGAATCCGGGCCACGACCGAGCGGGCTGTTCCCATTTGCGGGCATCCTATCCGCGGTTGGACGCCCGGAATGGGATACGGTCACCGCGTGCGCGAGCTGAGGATCCGCGGTGACACGATCCGGCTCGGCCAGCTGCTCAAGCTGGCTGGCCTGGTCAGCAGCGGAGCCGAGGTCAAGACGCTGCTGGCCGACCAGCAGGTGCAGGTCAACGGCGAGCCCGAGGTCCGGCGCGGGCGCCAGCTACACGACGGCGACGTGGTGGGGCTGGACGGCGAGCGGCTGCGCGTGAGCGTCGCGCCTGGACCGGGTAGCTAGGCCCGGGATGCTGGGGCTACCTGAGAGCATCACGGCCTGCCTGTTCGATCTGGACGGGGTGCTCACCCAGACGGCCAAGGTGCACGCGGCCGCCTGGAAGCAGACGTTCGACGACTACCTGCGCCAGCGGGCGGACAAGACGGGCGAGGAGTTCCGCGAGTTCGACACGGTCGAGGACTACGACGAATACGTGGACGGGCTGCCCCGCTACGACGGGGTGCGCAACTTCCTGAAATCACGCGACATCGAGCTGCCCGAAGGCACCCCGGACGACCCACCTGACGCGGAGACGATCGACGGCATCGGCAATCGCAAGAACGAGCTCGTCCTGAAGCTCATCCACGAGCAGGGGGTCCAGGCCTACGACGGATCAGTCCGCTACGTGAAGGCGGCCAAGGAGGCCGGGCTGCGGCGCGCCGTCGTGTCTTCCAGCGCCAACGCCAGGGACGTGCTGCGCTCGGCGCACATGCTCGAGCTGTTCGAGGAGATCATCGATGGCAACGTCGGCGCTGAGCGGCGCCTCAAGGGCAAGCCGGCGCCGGACACGTTCCTGGCCGGAGCGCGCGCGCTGGGCGTCGAGCCGGCTGCGGCGGCGGTGTTCGAGGATGCGCTGGCCGGAGTGCAGGCGGGCCGGGCGGGAGACTTTGGTTTCGTGGTCGGCGTCGATCGCGTCGGGCAGGCGGACGGGCTGCGACAGCACGGAGCCGACATCGTCGTCAAGGACCTGGCCGAGCTCATGGACGGCAGCCAGTGACCGCTCACGCAGACAAGGACGACGACCGCGAGCAGCGCAGCGATCCCCAGGGCCGTGACGAGAGCGTCGCGCAGAGTCACGGCTTCGAGGTCGATCCGTGGAAGGTCATCGAGACCGAGCTGAATCTGGATCGCCTGGCCCAGACCGAGTCGGTGTTCGCGCTGGGCAACGGGCACATCGGACTGCGCGCCAACCTGGACGAGGGGGAGCCCTACGGGCTGCCCGGCAGCTATCTGAACGGCTTCTACGAGCTGCATCCGATGCCGTATGCGGAGGCCGGGTACGGCAACCCGGAGTCGGGTCAGACGGTTGTCAACGTGACCAACGGCAAGATCATCCGGCTGCTGGTCGACGACGAGACCTTCGACGTGCGCTACGGCCAGCTGCGCACCCACCAGCGCGTCCTGGACATGCGCACCGGCCTTTTGCGCCGCTGCGCGGAGTGGGCCGCGCCCAGCGGCCGCCAGGTCCGGGTGACGACCACCCGGCTGGTCTCGTTCGTCCAGCGGGCTGTGGTGGCGATCAGCTACGAGGTCGAGCCGCTGGAAACCGACGCCCGCCTGGTCATCCAGTCCGAGCTCGTGGCCAACGAGCCGATGGATGGACAGGCAGGAGACCCGCGGGCCGCCGCGGTCCTGGAGCACCCGCTCCAGTTCGAGTGGGGCGCGCACCGGGACGGGATCGCCTGGCTTGTCCACACGACCGCCAACAGCAAGCTGCGGGTGGCCGCCGGGATGGACCACATGATCGACGGTCCGGAAGGTACCCACGTGTTCGCCGAGAGTGGCGACGACATCGGCCGCGTGATCATCGCCGCCGATGTCCCTGAGGGCCAGAAGCTGCGGGTCGTCAAGTTCCTGGCCTACGGCTGGTCCTCGCGACGCTCCCGCTCGGCCCTGGGCGACCAGTGCCGCGCCGCGCTGGCCGAGGCGCAGCACACCGGATGGGATGGCCTGGTGGAGGGGCAGCGCAAATATCTGGAGGATTTCTGGCACCGGGCCGACGTGGAGATCGATGGGGACCCCGAGCTCCAGCAGGCCGCTCGCTTCGCGCTGTTCCACACCCTCCAGGCGGGTGCTCGGGCCGAGGTGCGGGCGATCCCGGCCAAGGGCCTGACGGGCTCGGGCTACGACGGGCACACGTTCTGGGACACCGAGATGTTCGTTCTGCCCGTCCTCTCATACACGACTCCCGAGGCCGCCCGCGACGCCCTGCGCTGGCGCTACCACACCCTGGAGAAGGCTCGCGAGCGGGCGCGAACGCTGGGCCTCAGAGGCGCGGCATTCCCGTGGCGGACGATCAACGGTGACGAGTGCTCGGGGTACTGGCCGGCCGGCACCGCCGCCTTCCACATCACCGCCGACGTGGCCGACGCGGTGGTCCGCTACCAGAACGTCTCTGGGGACGAGGAGTTTGCTCGCACGACCGGCCTGACGCTCCTGACCGAGACGGCCCGGCTGTGGCGCTCGCTGGGGCACTTCAACAGCGCCGGCAGCTTCCGGATCGACGGCGTGACCGGTCCCGACGAGTACAGCGCCGTGGCGGACAACAACGTCTACACGAACCTGATGGCCGAGCGGAATCTCCGTCAGGCCGCCGCCGCGGTCGAGCGGTTTCCCGAGGAAGCCGCCGAGCTACAGGTGGAGGACGGGGAGGCGGCGGACTGGGTGGCGGCCGCCGACGCCATGCTGATCCCCTACGACGAGGAGCTGGGGGTGCATCCCCAGGCCGAGCTGTTCACGCACCACCAGGATTGGGACTTCGAGAACACGTCGCCCGACCAGTACCCGCTGCTCCTGAACTTCCCGTACTTCGACCTGTACCGCAAGCGGGTGGTCAAACAGGCCGATCTGGTGCTGGCGCTGCACCAGCGGGGGGACAGGTTCAGCCTGGAGCAGAAGGCGCGCAACTTCGCCTACTACGAGCAGATCACCGTCCGGGACTCCTCTCTGTCAGCCCTGACCCAGGCGGTGGTGGCGGCCGAGCTGGGCCACCTTCAGCTGGCCTACGAGTACTGGTGTGAGGCGGCGCTCGTCGACCTTGACGACCTGCAGCACAACAGCCGCGACGGGCTGCACATGGCCTCGCTGGCCGGCGCCTGGATCGGCGCCGTGTGTGGCTTCGGCGGCCTGCGCGACCACGACGGCGTGCTCAGCTTCGCCCCGCGACTGCCCCAGCAGCTGAACCGGCTGTGCTTCCGCCTCTACGTGCGTGGCCGGCGCCTGAAGGTGGAGATCACCGAGGACGGCGTGAGCTACTCGGTCCAGGGCGACGATGCGCTCGACATCGTCCACGACGGCGAGGAGCTGACGGTCTCCCCGAAGCAGCCGGTGAAGCGCGGGCTCGCACCGGCGCCTGACTTCCCCGTCCCCGGCCAGGTGCCGGGTCGCGAGCCTAGCCGCCACCGCGCCCGGGCTTAGGCTCCCAGCCGCTCGGCCAGCCGGCAATGCCGCCGGCTCGTGTCCGGCGTGCGCGCGGCGCGCGCCACCACCCCGCGCTGTCCCACGATCACGGTGGCCAGCTTGGCTCGCGTGATCGCGGTATAGAGCATCTCCCGCCGCAGGAAATAGGCGCCGGCCGCGGGATGCGCGACGATCACCGCCACCGGCAGCTCGATCCCCTGACCCCGGTGCACCGAGCAGGCGTAGGCCAGCCGCAGGCGTTCGGACTCCTCGGGCGGGAGCCGGAAGATGCCCTCCTCGCCGGCCAGCAGCAGGGCCGGGTCATCGCCCTCGGCGCCCTCCACCTCGTCCAGCAGCCGCAGCAGCGTCCCGTTCATCAACCGCAACTCGTGCATGTTGCGGCCGGTCATCATCAGCTTGTCCCCGATCCGCAGCCGGCCGCCGCGGACCTTCCGCCCGTCCGGGTTGAGCGCCTCCCGCAGCGCCTCGTTGAGGGCGTCGATGCCCAGCTCACCCTTGTACACGGGCGCGAACACCTGGATGTCCGATACGGGGTCGACGCCGTAATGGGCGGGCAGCCGTTCGGTGACCAGCGAGACGATCTCCTCCCGGGCGCTGATCGGATCGGCGTGCTCGATCAGGAACAGATCGCGGCGCATCTCCTCGCCGGGCCGGAAATCGGGCGTCTCGCCCCGCCGGACGGCGTGAGCGCCCTGGACGATCATGCTCCCGGCCGCCTGACGGAAGATGTGGGTCAGCCGAGCGGAGGGCACGAGTCCCGCCGCGATCAGCTCGGCAAACGGCTTGCCCGCGCCCACCGGAGCCAGCTGGTCGGCGTCGCCCACCAGCACCAGGTGAGCGGTCGGGGGTACCGCGCGCAGGAGCGTGACCATCAGCTCCAGGTTGGCCATCGAGGACTCGTCGAGGATCAGCAGGTCGCACTTGACCGGGTCGTCCTCGTCGTGGGTGGGGCCCTCGCCGGGGATCCACCCGAGCGCCGAGTGGACGGTGGTGGCGGTCAGGCCGCTGGCCTCGCTCATCCGGCTGGCCGCCCGGCCGGTCGGCGCCACCAGGACCACCCGGGCGTTCTGGCGCGCCGCCTCGGCGGCGATCGTCTTGATGGAGGCGGTCTTGCCCGTGCCGGGGCCGCCGGTGATCACCGAAAGCCGGTGCGCGAACGCGGCCTGCACGCCGGCCAGCTGCTCGTCGGTGAGCGACGAGTCAGCGGCGGTGCCGTGCCCCAAGCCGGCACCGCCGTCAACCCCGTCCGGAACGTGCGGCGCCCAGTCGAGCTCCCGGAGGCGGCCACTGCGCGGCGAGCTCAGCATCGTGCGCACCCGCTCGGCCAGCTCCTCCTCGAGCGCGGCCGTGGCCGTCCGGTAGATCCAATCGCCGTCCCGGGTCAGGTCCCCAGCCGCCACCAGCTCGTCGACGTCGGGCTCATCGACGTCGCAGGGCTCGCCGAGCAGCTCTCGCGCCGTGGGCAGCAGAGCCTCCAGGGGAAGGCAGGTGCTGCCGCTCCGCTCGGCCTCGCTGAGCAGATGGACGAGCGCCGCGCGGGTCCGGCCCGGGTTGTCACGCGAGCACCCGGTGACCAGCGCAATCCGGTCCGCGATCGCGAACCCCACCCCGAACACCCTGGTCAGCTCGTAGGGGTTGGTGGCCAGCACGCGGTGGGCGGTCGCCCCGTACTCCTCGTGGATGCGGGCCACCAGGTAGCTGAGCCCGTGGGGCGCGAGGAGGAGGTGCAGCTGCCGGGTGACGCGCAGGGCGTGCCAGGACGCTGCCGCCTCCGCGGCCCGGGTCCAGCTCAGGCCGACCGCACGAAAGGCCGCCGCCGGATCTCGGTCGATGGCGTCGAGCGCATTGTCGGGCCCGTGGTGATCGATCAGCGCCTGGGCGCGTTTGCGGCCCACGTGCTTCACGCGCCTGCAG
Source organism: uncultured Solirubrobacterales bacterium (assembly GCA_963718545.1). Taxonomy (GTDB): domain Bacteria; phylum Actinomycetota; class Thermoleophilia; order Solirubrobacterales; family Solirubrobacteraceae; genus Palsa-465. The sequence continues at coordinate 403,222 of CAVQZO010000003.1, forward strand.
ATAGGCCTCCAGCGCGTTGCTGTCGGCCGGTGGGAGGGGATGGGCCTCGGCGACCTTGACCTGCGGGCCGTACCGGCGGTCCTCCACCCAGCTCCCCAGGATCCTGGCCCGCTCGCGCTCCTCCAGGTGGATCAGCGGCCCGACCAGGACGATGTGCTCGCCGTCGTCCCCGTCGGCGTCGACCACGGCGAACCCGTTCTCCGCGTTGGAGAACCGGGTGCGGCGGATCGTCACCTCGGCGTCGAACGTGGTCATGGCGTCGTTGAGCGACAGTAGAGCGCGAGGAGGCGGCAGGCGAGGTTTTGCTACTGAGTCGTCACGCTTTTCGGCAGGGCGCGATGATCGGTGGATCAAAAGGTCGCTATAGCGCCCATCTCATCCACAGATCCCCTTGATCGGCCACCTCCTCGCCCCTGTCAACGCCCGCGCCGCCACCGCGCTACGGCTCCCGCGCCGCCTGAACAAGGCCGGCGTAGCGCTCACCTTCGACGACGGCCCCCATCCCGAGGGCACCCCGCAGATCCTCGCCATCCTCGCTGCCCACAACGCCAAGGCCACGTTCTTCGTCGTCGGCGAGCAGGTACAACGCCGGCCCGAGCTGGCTCAGCGCATCCAGACCGAGGGCCACCTTATTGCGCTTCATGGCCACCGCCACGTCCTCCAGCTCCGCCGGAGCGCCCGAGAGCTCCAAGACGACTACGCCCGCAGTCTCCAGGCCATCCAGGACGCCACCAACCAGACCCCCACCGTCCACCGACCGCCCTACGGCATCTACAGCCCGCAGGGTCTCGAGACAGCCCGCGCAAACAACCTCCACCCCCTCCTCTGGTCGGCCTGGGGCAAGGACTGGCGCAAGTTCACCACCCCCCAGCGGATCGCCGACCGGGTCATCCAGGACCTACAGCCCGGCGCCGTCGTCCTCCTCCACGATGCCGACTTCTACAGTTCGACCCACTCGCACCGGCGCACCGCCGAGGCCCTGAAGCGCATCCTCAGCCACCTCGAATCCTCAAAAACCGGTACCGTCCTTCCTGTCTGACACGCTTGCCGCCGGGTCCGCCCGCGGCACAGCGCGGGTCCAGCGGCAAGCAGGGGTTCGTCCGCCGGCACCCAACTCACTCCGGTCGCACCCCAAACCCCGCGGCCGCCGATCCTCAGGACAACATGACCACTGCCTCCACTGACGCACAGACCACGCCCGACTATGCGCGCTTCGCGATCGGCTTCGATCCTCGCGACCGCGCCCGCCTGCACCAGCTGATCGATGAGGTGATCGATTCGAACCGCTGGTCGGAGGCGACGATGACCGAACGCTTCGAGCAGGCCTGGGAGGCCTGGAACGGAGTCCCCGCCGTCGCCACCTCCAGCTGGGCCGGCGGCGCGCTGGCCGCCCTGCACTTCGCCGGCATCGGCCACGGGGACACCGTGCTGTGCCCGTCCAACACGTTCATGGCCACGCCGCTGGCCGCCATCCGCGCCGGCGCGAGCGTCCAGTTCGTCGACTGCAACCGCGAGGACCTGTGCATGTCCTTCGAGGACTTCGAGCGCAAGGCCGACCAGCACAAGCCCAAGGCCGCGTTCCTCGTCCAGATCGGCGGCCACATCGCCTTCGACTCAGAGCAGATAGCCGATTACTGCGCAGCGCATGGCATCTTCCTCATCGAGGACTGCGCCCACGCCCACGGAGCGTCTTGGAACGATCGCAAGCCGGGTACCTATGGAGACGCCGGGGTGTACTCGATGTATGCCACCAAGACGATCTCCACGGGAGAGGGCGGGATCCTCGTGTCCCGGCGGCCCGAGTTACTCGCGCACGCGAGAGACTTCCGCAACTACGGCAAGCCCACCCACGCCGTGCACGGCCTCAACTTCCGGATGAGCGAGTTCACCGCTGCGCTCGGATTGGTCCAGACCGAGCGGATGCCCGAGATCGTGGCCTGGAAGAACGACGTGGCCCGGGAGCACCTTGACCCCCAGTACTCGGGCAGCAAGCTGGAACTGCCGGAAGGAATGACCAGCGGCCTGTACAAGTACATAGTGTTCGACTGGCTGGAGCGCTCGACCGGGAGGGTGTATGACCAGCCGTGCCACCGGATCATGGCCCACGACGTGGATCTGCCTAACTCAGACTGGGTGGCCGCCAACCACTCGTGTCCGCCCCTTTACTACCGTCCCCAGCTGAGCGAAGGCGCATGAGGGTTCTCGTCACCGGCGGGTCGGGCTTCATCGGCTCGCACGTAGTCGACAAGCTGCGCGCCCGCGGCCACGAACCGGTCATCTACGACCTGCGACCAAGTCCCTGGCATCCGGCCAGCGGGCCGGATGCGGTGGAGACGGTGCTCGGCTCGATCACCGACCGCGAGGGGCTGGAGCGGGCGCTCGTGACCTGCGACGCCGTGGCCCACCTGGCCGCCGTGGCCGACGTCAACGACGTCCACGCCGAGCCCGAGGACGCCGAGCGGATCAACGCGCGCGGCACCGTGGCCGTCCTTGAGGCCTGCCGCCGGGCCGATGTCAAGCGCGTCCTCTACGCATCCACGATCTGGGTCTACAGCGACACGGAGTCCGATGAGGTCGACGAGGACACCCTGCTTCCCCCGCCCAGCCACCTGTACACGTCGACCAAGCTGGCCGGCGAGCTGTACTGCAAGAGCTACCAGGAGCTGTACGGGATCGACTTCACGATCCTCCGCTTCGGGATCCCGTACGGTCCCCGGGCGCGCGAGGCGGCAGTCGTCCCCGCGTTCGTCAACAAGGCGTTCAAGGGCGAGCCGCTCACCCTGTCGGGCGACGGTATGCAGTCGCGCCGCTTCGTCTACGTGGAGGATCTGGCCGACGGGGTGGCGCTCGGCCTTGACGAGGTGGCCTGCAACCGCGTCTACAACCTCGTATCCGGCGAGAACGTGACGATCAAGCAGATCGCCGAGCTCGTCCAGGAGATCGTCGGCAACACCGAGATCGTCTACATGCCGGCCCGCCCGGGCGATCTGGGGACGAAGATCGTCTCCGGCGAGCGGGCCCGCGTTGAGCTCGGCTGGACGGCCGCGACCCCATTCAGCGAGGGCGTGCGCAAGTACGTCGACTGGCGCCGCGAGCAGGCCGTCAAGCAGGCCGACGAGGAGGACAAGGCGGTGATCCCGGCCGGGGAGCCCGACGAGGAGGCGCCGCCCCGCAAGGTCCTGATCATCTCGGCCGACATCGGCGAGGGGCATGACCTTCCGGCTCGCGCCGTGGCGCGCGAGTTCAAGGACGAGGACCCGGACGTCCAGGTATCGATCGTCAACGGCCTGCCGGCGATGGGCCCGTTCATGACCCGCCTGCTGCGGGAGAACTCCGCCTTCATGTTCCGCTGGATTCCGTGGTGGTTCGACTTCCAGTACCGGCTGTTCATGAACTTCGCGCCCACCCGGTGGCTCTCTCTGTTCCTGCTGACGATGATGGGCCGGCGCGGCCTGACGCGGCTGATCAAGGCCCACAACCCGGACATGATCGTCTCCACCTACCCCGGGGTGACGGCCGTGCTGGGCGAACTGCGGCGCAAGGGCCGCCTGACCGTCCCCTGCTACTCGTCGATCACCGATCTGTCCGGCCTGCACTTCTGGGCCCACAAGGGGATCGACCTGCACTTCATCACCCACCCGGAGTCCCAGGAGGAGGTGGAGGGCATCGCCGGGCCGGGCAGCGTGCGCTGGGCCAAGCCGCCGACCTGGCCGGCCTTCCTGGCCGCCCGCTCGCGTCAGGAGGCGCGCAAGGCGCTGGCGCTACCGGCTGAGGGCAGGGTGATAGCGGTGTCCGGTGGCGGCTGGGGCGTGGGGGATCTGTTCGGAGCCACTCGCGCCGCGCTGGCCGCGGAGCCCACCGCCACGGTCCTGACCCTGTGCGGACGCAACGACAACCTGCGCGCCCGGCTGACCGAGCAGCTGGGTGGCGAGCCCCGCCTCAAGCTGATGGGCTTCACCGACCGGATGGGCGACGTGCTCGCCGCATCCGACCTGCTGATCCACTCGAGCGCCGGCCTGACGGTCCTGGAGGCGATCATCCGCGGCTGCCCGGTGATCTCCTACGGCTTCGGCTACGGCCACGTGCGTGAGAGCAACAAGGCGCTGGTCCGGTTCGGGCTGGCCGAGGTGGTCAAGCGTGAGAACGAGCTGGGTCCGGCGGTGGCCCGTGCCCTGGATAAGCAGGTCGAGCCCGATCCGCGCTTCGCTCGCCGGCCATCCACGGCATCGCTGATCCTTGGCAACGAGCGCTACGTCAAGCCGGTGCCGACCTGGCGCCTGCGCGCGGTGCGCGCCGCCACGGCCGGGGCGGCGCTGGTGGTCGTCGCCGGCTGGACGTTCAGCGCCAGCATGTCCTACTCGCTGGTCTCGCACTTCACGAACATCAAGCCGGTGACCGCGGTCACCACGCCTCGGCGCGAGGTCGGGGTGATGGTGGACGCCACGAGCCCGCAGCTCCAGCCCCTGTTGGCCGCCGCGAGTGCCGACGGCCTGCACGTGTCCTTCGCCATTAGCAACCCCTCGCTCGGGTCGGCCGACAACGTCGGTGACTACGGCGACGAGGCATTTCCACGGCTGCCTGACAGCGGCCTGGTCGGCTGGCTGCACACGCGGGGCACGCTGCACCGCCTGCTCCACAGGCTGGGCTGGGAGCACCACTTCCTGTATGCCTCGAGCGGACCGAGCCTGGGTCAGTGGCTGTTCGCCCACGGGGCCGGCGGCCGGCCGGTGGCCGGGGCGGTCCGGATGGCCGGAAACGACGATCCCTTCCGCCACTTCCGGGCGGGAGAGGTGATAGAGGTGAACGGCGGCAACCTGGCGGCAACGCTGATCGAGTTGGGGCGCCTCGACCAGGTGCTCCGCGCGCATCACCTGGTGGCCGTGCCGGTCAGCCGGTTGCTGCGCGACTCCGGCGTGCCGGTCTGAGCCTTAAAGGGGGGTGCCCCCGGCGCCGGACAAGGGGGAAGCGTCCGGAGCCGGGGGCACTGGGGGCGAAACTCAGCTGGTCAGGCTGTCTGAGGCGGGCACGCTGGGCGGCCCGATGCCGGCCCAAGACTGGAAGTTGTTCTTGTCGATGGTCACGTTGGCCGCTTCCAGGAAGGTGTTGAATGCGTTGTTCTTGGCCAGCTCCGCGGTTCCGCACGGAGCGTAGATCGCTCCGTCGAGCGTGAGGTTGTTTCCGTACAGGTAGACGTTGTCCGGGTAGGACTCAGGCACGATTTGATTCGGGTCGACGAACGTCGTGCTCGGCACCAGACAGGGACCAGTCGACAGGTACTGCGCGGTGCCGTAAACGATCGGGGTCAGGTTGTTGATCGCCTGGATGTTGCTGGAGATGCCGGGATCGTTTCCGTTGGCGGCTCCGACGACGCAGGGGGCCACCAACTCGAACTGGCCCTCGATCGAGGACTGCACGAAGATCGATCCGGCTGTGTCATCGCTGCCCGGCTTGCTCGACGGCGTCCAGGAACAGGAGCTGGTGCTCGTGCCGTAGCTCGTGGCGATCTGCCCGGAGGAGTTCACCACGCAGTAGATCCCGGGCCAGTTGAGGGCGTGGATGCCGGTCGCGTCGGTGGAGAAGTACGTGGAGGCGAAGGTGCACACGCCCGGCGTCACCGTCGGGGAGGAGGTGGGCTCACTGGCCGTGATCGTGGAGCTGTTGACCACCGGCAGGTTGTACTGCTCGGGGTAGGCGGTCTCCTGTCCGGCCTCGACGGTCGTGTTCTTGGTCTGCCAGGAGTTGAAATCCTCTGAGGACCCCCCCGATCCAGCGACGCCTTGCCCATTGCCGCACATCGGCGTGGCGGTCGCGCTATACCCGCCCGTGGTGGACCCGTCGGAGATTCCGCCCGACCAGTTCGCGGCGCCGCTGTTGTCCTGGTTGTCGATCACGCCATCGCTGTACAGGCCGGTCACGGTCGCGTTGCCGCCACCGCCGCTGGCGATCTGCAGGCCGGTCCCGTTGGTACACGTGTCGTTGCCCACGAACACGGAGTAGTCCGCGGTCGCGGTGGAGTAGCTGGCGACCGAGCGGGCGCTGACGGTCGCATGCAGGGACATCAGACCGGCGAAGTCGACCTGCGGGGCGGCGGATGCGGTGACCGTGACCGTATGCGAGGTCGTGTTCACCGTGACCTGGTCGGTGGAGGTGGGCAGATTGGTGCTGGCGATCTGAGTGCCGATGCTCTGAGCGTCAGTCGTATCGGTGGCCGATGAGCAATTGGTGTTGCTCGAGGACGTCACCGTCTTGCCGTTGGCCAGGCAGTTGGCTGCGGCCAGGGCCGCCGAGTCAACGGCGACCTGGGCCTGGTGATGCTTCTGATACCAGGTGGCGAGATCGATGGCGAAGGCCGACATGAGCAGCACCAGGGTCATCGCCAGCGCGGTGATGATCAGCGCCTGGCCGCTCTCGGAACCGCTCTGGTTCAGGCGACGGCTGAGCCAGCGGGCCGGTCGAGCCGTAATGCGGCGGGAGGGGGTCGGGTGAGGGCAGGCGGCAGCCATCGCTGTTTCAGACGGCCGCCCCGGTGGCTAGTCGAACCAGGCGCCGGAAGACGCCGTCTCAGGATTGGCTCATCCATCGGCCCTCATACGAATGTTTATAAACGTCCATGGCTACGGCTAGATCACGCGTCCAGAAACGATGATGTTCCTGGCTGCGCCCGGGCTCAGGACGGGTGCTAGGGTGGCCCGCGTGGCGCCGAACGTCGGACAGCTCGTCTCGAGCGGGGTTCGTACTGCGCTGGCCTTCGGCCAGCGGGTGCCCGGCGCCGGCCACGTTCTGGCTCCCTCGCTCCAGGGTGCCGTGGGCGGCAAGACCGTCATGATCACCGGAGCCTCATCGGGAATCGGCCAGGCCGCGGCCTACAAGATCGCCGAGGCCCACGGAACGGTGGTCCTCGTCGCGCGGACGCGGGACAAGCTCGAGCAGGCGGCCCGCGAGGTCGAAGCCCGCGGAGGCACAGCCCATGTGGCGACCTGTGACCTATCCGATCCGGACGACATCGACCGGATGGCCAACGAGGTGATCGAGTCCGTCGGGATCCCTGACGTCCTGGTCAATAACGCGGGGCGGTCGATCCGCCGCTCGGTCCGCAACGCCTACGACCGCTTCCACGACTACCAGCGGACCATGCAGCTCAACTACTTCGGTGCGCTAAAGCTGATCCTGGACGTGCTGCCCGGGATGCGCGAGCGCGGGAGCGGCCACATCATCAACATCTCGACGATCGGGCTGCAGACCAACACCCCGCGCTACTCCGCCTACGTCGCCTCAAAGGCCGCACTCGATGCGTTCTCCCGTTCGATCGCCTCCGAGATCATCGACGACGGCGTTCACGTCACCACCATCTACATGCCGCTCGTCAAGACCCCGATGATCGCGCCGACCAAGATGTACGACCGGTTCCCAACCCTCAGCCCCGACGAGGCGGCCGACCTGATCATGGAGGCCATCCGCCGCCGGCCCAAGCGGATCGCCACCACTCTGGGCAGCCTCGGTCAGCTCACCTACGCGGTCGCCCCAGGTGCCCAGGACATCCTGGCCAACCAGGCGATCAAGCTGTTCCCCGAGGGTGGCGATTCCAAGGGCGGCGGCGACCGGCGCCGGCTCGAGCAGGAGGCGTTCGCCCGAGCCACGCGCGGCGTCCACTGGTAGCCGCGCACTTCCCACGGCGCGTCGCCTACTGAGTCAGCTGATCGGAGCCCGCCAGGGTCTGCCCGTCGGTCCCCGTAGCGGGCCCGTTTCCCGTGATCCCGCCGCCGGCGCTGACCGACAGCTGGTTCGCCTCCAGGAACGTCGTCACGTTACCCGAGCCCTGGGTGGTGAGGTTCAGGGTGCCGTTCGGGACGAACATGTCGCCGGACAGGGTGGCGCTGCCCTGCGTGCTGATGTCCGCGGCTGAATTGCCCGTGGGCGATTGGCTGTTCGCATCGTTCGCGTACACCAGGAGATTCCCGATCGACGTGCTGAGCTGGGAGGAGAGCGTGATGCTGCCCTGGGTTGCGATGTTGACGTAACCCCCGATGAACGTGTCACTGTACGTGCCCGTTGACGGCGCGATGTAGATGGTCCCATTCCAAGTGCTCGGGTCGCTCTTCGTGCCGGTCCCGTACGCGCAGTAGACCTGGCCGCTGGAGAAGCTGTACGGCGAGCTCTTCGTCCCGTAGTTCTGGGCCGACTGGGTACAGAAGGTCGGCGTTCCGCTGGAGCAGGGGTTGCCGGTTCCACCGCAGGCCGTAATGACGGTCGTGTAGTCCCTCGGCCAGTTGGGAAGCGGAGCGTGGGGTGAGGGTCCGGACGTGAACTTGGGATTCTTGCTGCTCGGCGTGTATGTGCAGTTCTGGCCGTACGTCACGGCGCCCCAATGGCTGTTGTTGTCCGTGCCGGACATGTTGAGCCCGGAGTTGCTCCAGATCCCGCCTGAAACCGTGACGTTCCCGTTGTTGGACAACGTGATCCCGGTATCTGAGCAGTTGCTGTCCTTGGCGAAGGCGAAGTAGCACGCGCCCGAGGCCGAGTTGGTGCAATTCGACGTGATCGGGGCGCTGTAGTAGGCGGCAGCCCTGGCGGTCTGGGATGTGGAGCCGACGCCGAAGATCCCGGCGAAGAACGGGGCCGAGCTGTTGGCCGCCGTCACGCAGGCAGACGTCGCTGGGCATCCGGTCGAGCCCGTCGTGCTCGTCGTGTTGATCGTCACGTTGCCGCTGGGAATCGTCACCCCGTTCTCGGCGGCGATGCTGGTGGCGACGGACGTTGCGTCGGCGGTGTCGCTGACGGTCGTGCACGGGTTGAGCGATGTCGTCGGCGTCGCCGACAGGGTGATGCCGGCGTTGGCCATGCAGTTGGCCGCCGAAAGGGCGGCCGCGTCGGCCGCCACCTGCGCCTGGTGATGCTTCTGGTACCAGGTGGCGAGGTCGACTGCGACCGCCATGATCCCGATGATCACGAACATCGCGAGCACCACGATGACCAGCGATTGACCCTGTTCACTGCATGGGTTGAAGCGCCTACACGCCGTGCCCATGCCGCCCCTTGGCATGTCCCCCGACATGCCAAGAATGTAATCGGCGTAACCGCCCGGTGGGACTAGACGATCGTCTAATACTCCGCTTTTTAGGTGGTGGTCGGCCGACGGTTCGCCGGGCCCTACCTACTCGGTTCAGCCGGTGAGGGAGTCGGTGCCCGAGAAGTTGCCGGTGCCGCCGCCGTACGTCGGCCCGTCGCCCGTGGAGGCACCGCCGGTGTAGTTGATCGTCTGCGCCTGGATGAAGCCGGTGAAGCCGACGTTTCCGCCGCTGATCGTGGCGCCGCCGTTGGGGACGAAGACGTCACCGGTCCAGGTCGTGTTTCCTCCGGTCCCATCGAAGGCAGTGGCCGAGGTACCGGTGGCGTAAGCCAGGAGGTTGTTGGAGTACGCCGTCAGAATCCCGCCCTGGAACGAGACGTTCTGGCCAATCATCGTCACCTTGCCGGTCGTTCCCCCCGAGACGCTGCCCGTCCATGTGGCGGGGTTGGCCGGGTTCACGCCGGCGCCCGTGCCGATGCCGCAGTACACGCCGTCGGCGGAGGTCGTCAGGCTCGACGTGGACGCGAACGTGCAGTAGTTGGGAGAGCCGGACACGCCGTTGGTGGCGGCGCTACTGGTGCAGTTCGTTGGTGCCGCGCCGCTGCCGCTGCAGGCGGGGAAGTCGGCCGCGTAGTTGATCGGCCAGTTGGGTGTGGTCGAGCTGCCGTAGTCGATCGTCTGCTGCGTCGGGCTGTGGGCAAACGTGGCGTTGTTCTTGAAGTTCGTGTTGGTGTTGCACGTGGTGCCGGAGCCGTCCGAGATGTACCCGCCGAAATTGCCGCCGCTCCCGACCGAGTCGTTGATCGGACCGTTGGTCAGGATCCCGCCGTTCAGATTGACGCTGTTGCCCACCTGAAACGTGATCGACGCGGAGTTGCAGTTGTTCGCCGCAGCGTAGAACATCAGGCACCCCACGCCGCTGGTGCTGCAGTCCTTGGCGTTCGTGTAGACGGACGCCACCGCAACTGCCGTCGCCGTGGGGGACAGGCCGATCAGCCGGCTGAAGAACGAAGAATCTGGCGCCGACGTGGTGACCGTCACGTTCTTGACCGCGCTGACCGCCCCCTGCGTGGTGTTCGCGAAGGAAGCCGTCGCAGTGTTCGCCTGATTCGTGTCGGCGATGCTCGTGGCCACTCCGCCCGCATCCGTCGTGTCCGAAGCCGACGTGCACGTGTTCCCGCCGCCGTTCCCTGCGCTCTGGTTGGCCAAGCAGTTCGCGGCCGCCAGCGCCCCCGCATCAGCCGCCACCTGCTGCTGGTGGTGCTTCTGGTACCAGGAGGACAGGTCGATCGCGAAAGCCGCGATCATGATCACGACGAACATCGCCGCCACGAGGATGACCAGGGACTGGCCATCCTCGCCGCGCAGGCGGACGGCGGATCTCTTTGGCTGTCGTGAGCTATCGGGCATAGTGCGTCCCTTCGGCGGCCCTCATCACGGCGGCGCCACCCATGGGCGGCTCCGGGTGATCGGTCCAGCCGGATTGGGGTGCCTATCGGCCCGTCGGGCGGCAATCTTGAGGTGGACGGCCCGTTATGGGCGGTTTGTCGATGTGCGTCGCAGGAGTCAAACGCACCGGAAAGTAGCGTTCTCCCGTGACGCGGGGAGCTAGAGCCTGGGCTTCAGCCGGATGAACAATGGTCTGATTTCCGGCAGAGTGTCGCCCGGAGGCGACGCGCACGGTGCCAGCCTGGCCGTCCGGACGGCAAGAAGCAGCGCCTGTGTCCACGGAGTATGCGAACATGTGTTCGCTGTGGCGTCTCCCCTGATCGTCTGCGTCTTACTCCCTCGTCTGCAGCTCACCGTGGCCGCCGGCGACCGCACCGAGCTGCTTCAAACTCCGGCGGCGCTGGCTCCTGAACCTGGCGGCCTCCAGCAGGTGGGCGAGGTGTCTCCCGCGGCCGGCGCGTTCGGCATCCATCCGGGGATGCGCTTGGGTGAGGCACTGTCCCGGTGCCCGCGGCTGATGCTCATCCCGCCTGATCCGGCCGGAGTAGCTGATTTCTGGGAGCGCAAGCTCGCCGCCCTTGAGTCCATCGGTGCCGCGGTCGAACCAGGACAGCCGGGGCTTGCCTGCTTCGATGCCCGTGGGCTGCTGCGACTTCATGGTGGCGAGCTGACTGATGTCCTCAGAACCGCCCGCCGAGCCATTGCGGTTCCCGCCCGTTACGGCGCGGCCCCGACCCGTTTTGCCGCCGTCGCCGCGGCCACTCAGGCTCGGGTGCGCCGGCCACTGATCGTGGAACGGGACGCCCGGAGCTTCCTCGCCCCGCTGCCCGTCGCGCTCCTACGCGAACGCTCGCAGCTGAGCCACCTGCCGGATGCTCTGGAGCGCCTGGGGATCGCCACGCTGGGCGAGCTGGCAGATCTGCCGGTCGCCGCCGTGGCCGATCGCTTTGGCACTGCCGGCCGGCTGGCCCATCAGCTGGCCCGGGGCAGCGACAGTCCGCTGAGACCTCGCACTCCGCCGGAGTTCGTCAGAGAGTCACTGGAGCTGCCCGAAGCCGCCGGCGGACAGCAGCTGGAACGAGCGCTCGGCGTGCTGATCGACCGCCTGCTCGCCCGGCGAGAACGGCGAGGCCGGATGTTGCGCTCGGTGGTGCTCACGGCGGCGTTGGTGGAGCGCGGCGGTACCTGGCGGGAACGGGTGACCTTTCGCGAGGCGCTCAGCGATCCCGTCCGCATGCGCCTGGCCCTGGCCCCCCGGCTGTCGCTGATGCCCGCGCCGGCTCAGGCGCTCCATCTCACCATCGAGCGCTTCGGACCGGCGGCCAGCGAGCAGGAGGGCATGGTCGACGATCCGGCCACCGCGCGACTTGCCCGGCTGAAGGAGGCCGTCCGTCAGACCCGCGCCGCCGCCGGCGCGGATGCCGCCCTGCGGGTTCTCCAGGTCGATCCGGACTCGCGCTTCCCCGAGCGCCGCGCAGTCCTCACCCCGTACGAGGGCTGATCCCGATGCCAGGACCCAAAACGGCCAACGGATCCAAAGGACCCAAACGTCTCTCCGTCCCCCGCCGGGTATCCGTTCAGGCGGCCGACGACGGCCGGCCGTGCGTGATCGACGACCGCGAGGTGGACGCCGTTTGCGAATCCTGGCTGATAGAGGATCGCTGGTGGACCGAACGCCCGCTGCGCCGGCGCTACTGGGAGGTGGTCACCACCTGCGGGCGCAACGAGGTCGTCTTCCACGATCTGCGCAGTGGCCGCTGGTGGCGCCAGCGCTGAGGCCGTGATCCTGAGACGTCATCGAAACGGGTGATCAGCATTCCTCGGCACATAGCCTGGTAAATCGCATCACCCCCGGATCGACCACCAACCCGGGCTCCTAATATCCACGGCACATGCCCACCGACCCCACCCAGACCGCAGTCGGCACCTGGAGCGGCGGGCGCTTCATGCACTTCGGTGAGCCGCTCGACGACGAGCGCTACCGAGATCTGATCACGCCGGGCCGCGACATCCCCACGGTCATCACCGCCGACGTCTACGGCGCCGGCCAGGCCGACACGATGCTCGGCCAGGCCCTCCAAAAGGCCTTCAACACACCAGACGGCCCCACCCGCAACGACATCTGCGTCGTCGGCGCCGTCGGCCACGACTTCTACGAGGGCGAGCGGGACGGCCCCAAGGGCTTCCCCCGGTTCACGGACCCACGAATCCGAGACCCAGGCCAGTACGCCGACTACCTGAAACACGCCACCGAGCAGAGCCTGACCCGCTGCGGAATAGACCAGTTCGACCTCCTGCTCCTGCACAACCCGGACCGCACCGGCTACACCAGCCAAAAAGTCTGGGACGGGATGAGCGCCCTCAAACAAGCAGGCCTGACCCGCCTGATCGGGGTCGCTCCCGGCCCGGCCAACGGCTTCACCCTCGACCTGATCGACTGCTTCGAGCGCTTCGGGGACCGCCTCGACTGGGCGATGATCATCCTCAACCCGCTCGAACCCTGGCCCGGCGAGCTGTGCCTGGCCGCCGCCGCCGCCCGCGACATCAACGTGATCACCAGAGTCGTCGACTACGGCGGCCTGTTCTTCGATGACCTGCTCCCCGAGCAGGAGATGGTCCGCCAGGATCACCGCGGCTTCCGCCCAAAGGGCTGGATCGAGGCCGGCCGTGCCCGCCTTCAGGCAATGCGCCCGATCGCCCAAAAGCACCAGCTCACTCTGCTCCAGCTGGCGTGTCAGTGGAACCTGGCTCACGCGCCCGTAAAAACAGTCGTCCCCACTCTCATCCAAGAGGCCGGCGAAAACGCCCGCCCGGTCGAGGACAAACGCAAAGAGCTGGCCGCGCTGCCACAGCACATCCGGCTGACCCAAGAGGACATCGAAGACCTCCGCCGCATCGGCGACAACACCGGCTCGATGATCCTCAAGGGCGCCAGCCCCGTTCACGAAGGCGACGAGCGTCCCGACGGCTGGAGCCTCGACGACCACCTGACCGAGGTCGCCCGCCGGTGGCAGATCGAGCCCGCCCGGGACTTGGTCAAGCTCTGACCGACTGCCGCTCATGCTCGTCGCCCGCCGGCGCCTCGCCCATCGCCACGCCATCCCGAGCCGCGGAACCCTCGATATTGACCTCCGGCATACGGTCGTCCAGCCACCGTGGGAGCTTCCAGGTTGCGGGCCCCAGCAGCTCCAGCGTCGCCGGCAGCAGCACGCAGCGGACGATGATCGCGTCCAGGAACACCGCCGCCGCCAGTCCGAAGCCGAACTCCTTGAGCACCCGCTCGTTGCCCACCATGAACGACAGGAAGACGCAGATCATGATCGCCGCCGCCGCGCTGATCACCCGGCCCGTGTGGGAGATGCCGTCGGCCACCGCCGACGAGGCATCGCCGCGGCGCACCCACTCCTCCCGCACTCGGGACACGAGGAACACCTCGTAGTCCATCGACAGCCCGAACACCACCGCGAACATCAGCACCGGAATCCAGGGCTCGATGGGACCCGGTTGTATCCCAAGGGGTCCGGCCAGCACCCCCTTCTGGAACACCGCCACGGTGGCTCCAAGCGCGCCGCCGATGCTCAGCAGGTTCATCGCCGCCGCCTGCAGCGGGATCACCAGCGAGCGGAAGATCACGAACAGCAGCAGCGCCGAGACGACCACGACGATCCCGATGAACAGCGGGAGCTTGTCGGCCAGTACATAGCTGAAGTCGATCGAGCCCGCGGTGAAGCCGCCCACCAGCACCCGCAGGCCCGTCTGGCGCTCGACCGGCGGCAGCACGTGAGCGCGCAGCCGGTTGACCAGCTTCGTGGTCGCTTCAGACTCGGGCGACGAGCGCGGGTATGCCTGCAGGACCGCGATCCGGCCGGACGGGCTGACGCGGGGCGGGCTGACCGCCGCCACGTCCGCGGCGCCGGCGACGGCCGCGCGCAACGCCGGCAGTGACGACGCTCCACGGCCGTGAAGTTCGGCGACCACGGCGAGTGGGCCGTTGAAGCCCGGCCCGAATCCACGCGCCAGCATCTCGTAGGCCTGGCTGGTGCTGCTCCCGCTGGCATCGTGGCCGGCGTCGCTGCTCTCCAGCCGCAGCCCCGTGATCGGCCAGACGAACACCAGCATCACCGCGAGCGACGCCAGGGCGAGCGGCCAGGGACGCGCCTGTACGCGGAGGCTCCAGCGCCGCCACATGGACTCTCGCGGCGGACGGCCCTCGGCCTGCCGCCGGCGCGCCGATCGGCTCGGCCCGGCCAGCCGCGCGCCGAACCGCGAGAGCAGTGCCGGCAGCAGCGTCAGCGACGCCAGCAACGTCAGCATGACCGTCACCACCGAGGCGATCGACAGCCCGTACATGAACGCGACCCCGGTGGCGAACATCCCCAGCAGTGCGATCACCACCGTGGTTCCGGCCAGCAGGATCGCCCGCCCGGACGTATCCATCGCCTGCACGATCGCCTCGGTCACGTCTCCGAGCTCGGCATGGCTCTCGCGAAATCGCGTCACGATGAACAGCGCATAGTCGATGCCGACGCCCAGGCCGATCATCAGCGCCAGGTCCGGAGCCACGTTCGCAATCGCCATCACGTGCGTGGCCAGACCGATCGCGGCCACTCCCGTGATCAGCCCCACTCCGGCTGTGATCAGGGGCAGCCCGGCCGCGAGCAGCGTGCCGAACGTCATCAGCAGGATCACCAGAGCGGCAAGCACGCCCACTGCCGTGGCCGGGCCGATGCTGAAGCCCTCAGCGTTCTCTATCACCTGCCCACCCGCGGCCAAGCTGAGTCCCGGCACTTGCACCCGATGGATCGCGGTCAGCAGGGCGGTGCCTGTGTCGGCCGGGAGGACGGTGGCCAGCTTGTCGTAGTGGACGGCGGCAAACGCCGTGCGATGGTCCGGCGACACCTGAACGGCGCCGACCGAGCTGTACGGGCTGACCACCCCGTCGACGTGCGGCAGGGTCGCCACCCGGGCCAGCAGCTTGGTGATCGTGTTTCGAACCGGCGCCGAGTAGATCGTTCCCGTCGAGGTGTGGAACACGAGCGAGTCGTTGTCGCCGCCCTGGGTCGGGAACTCCTGCTGGAGGAGATTCCGCGCCTGCTGGGATTGAGTTCCCGGCAGCGTGTAGTTGGTCGCGTACGTCCGCCCCACGAGTTGCGCCGCCACGCTGACGGCGATCGCCACGAGGATCCAGGCGATCGCCACGGTACGGCGATGTGTGATGCACCAGCGCGTCAGGCCAAGCATTGGTGGCCCCTAATGGTCGTGTTCAAACTCTCGCTGTTGGGCCCAAGGGTGACGCCGCACTCCCGGGCCGATGTCACCGGCTCGTGATTCTCAGAATACGGTGTCGGCCCGGTCGCCAACCGGCGTGCGTCCATCCTTGCCAGGTGCGAACATACGTTCGCCATGTACGTCGAGCTGCACTGCCATTCGGCCTTCTCCTTCCTCGACGGAGCCTCCCTGCCCGATGAGCTCGTCGCCGCAGCGCTGCAGCTCGGCCACGACACCCTGGCCCTGACCGACCACAACTCCGTCTCCGGTTCGATGGAGTTCGCCGTCAGCGCCCAGGCCCTCGGCCTGCGCCCGATCCACGGCGCCGAGCTCGACCTCGATGACGGCCGCCACCTGACCCTCCTCGTCGAAACCGCCACCGGCTGGTCCAACTTGTCGCGCCTGCTCACACGCGCGCACGCGCACACACGAGAGAACAAACCCGGCCCACCCAGCCAACCCCACGTCCCGCTCGAGGACGTCCTCCAACACTCAACCGGCCTGGTCTGCCTGAGCGGCTGCGCCTCCAAGGGCATCCATGACGAGGCCACCCTGCGCCGCCTGCTCGATGCCTTCGGTTCCGACCGGCTACGCGTCGAGCTCCAGCGCCCCTACCTGCGCCACGACCGGGCGCGCAACCGCCGTCTGGCCGGTCTGGCCGACCGGATCGGCGTGCCCTGCGTGGCGACCGGCAACATCCACGCTCACGCCCGCTCGCGCGCCCCTCTCCAGGACGCCCTCGTGGCCATCCGCCTGCACACCACGCTGGATGCCTCAGAGCCCGAGCGTCGGGGCAACTTCAGCCACGTGCTGGCCTCACCGGCCGCGATGGCCGCCCGCTTTCCCGAGCACCCGGACGCCGTCGCCGAGACCGCCCGCCTGGCCGAGCGCCTGCAGTTCGACCTGACCAGCGACCTCGGCTACCGCTATCCCGGCTCGGAGGACGACGCCGCCGGACGCAAGCTGGCGGAGCTGTGTGATAGCCGCCTCCACGATCGCTACGCCACCCAATCATCCGCCCTCAGATCCACCGCCGCAGCCCGCCTCAACGAGGAGCTGCGGATCATCGAGAAGCTGAACCTGGCCGGGTTCTTCCTGCTCCATCACGACCTCCTCGAGCTGGCCCGCGAGGTGGCTGCAGAGGTGCGCGGCCCCGACAGCGCCCGAGCCCTCCTGCCCCCCGGCCGCGGCCGGGGTTCCAGCGTCTCCTCGATCGTCTGCTACCTGACCGGCCTCTCCCACGTCGACCCGATCGCCAACGACCTGCTGATCGGGCGCTTCCTCAACGAGGAGCTGACCTCCCTGCCCGACATCGACCTGGACTTCCCCCGGGACATCCGGGAGACCCTGATCCCCCGCATCCACGAGCGCTACGGCCACGACCGCTCCGCCCTGGTCGCCGCTTTCCCCACCTACCGCGCCCGCGGCGCGATGCGCGAGCTGGGCAAGGCGCTCGGGCTGCCGCCCGGGGAGATCGAGCGGGTGGCCCGGGGCAGCGAGGGCTGGGACGCCCGGAACGTCGCCGGCGACATCGAGAGCGTGTTCGGGGTCGATCTGGGCGAGGAGTTTGCTGCCTCCGGCACTGGCTTGCGGCTCAGTGCCGGGGAGGGGCGGGATCCCCACGACCCTCCACCTCCCGCGCCGGACCCCCGCAAGGACGAAAGCCGACCCGCGGCAGGAGCCTCCTCGGCCCGAGGAGCCGGCCAGCGCTGGCAGTGGCTGGCCCGCCTGGGCGCCGAGGCCCACGGTCTGCCGCGCCATCTGAGCCAGCACTCGGGCGGAATGGTGGTGGCCACCCGGCCGCTGATCGACTGCTGCCCGATCGTCCCGGCCGCCATGGAGGGCCGCCAGATCGTCCAGTGGGACAAGGACTCCTGCTCGGACGCGGGCTTTCTGAAGATCGACCTGCTGGGGCTGGGGATGCTCTCAGCGGTCGAGCGCTGCGTGGAGATGATCTCCCGGACCCGGCAGGAGCGGATCGACCTGAGCCGCATCCCCTATGACGACCCGGATACCTACGCCTGCATTCAGGAGGCCGACACCACGGGCGTCTTCCAGATCGAGAGCCGGGCCCAGATGCAGTCGCTGCGTCGCACCCGCCCGGAGACCCTGAAGGACCTGACCATCCAGGTGGCGATCGTCCGGCCGGGCCCGATCCAGGGCGGAGCGGTCAACCCCTACATCGAGCGCCGCCAGCGGCTCCGGGTCGACCCGGACTACCAGGTCCCCTACGAGCACCCATCGCTCAAGGAGGTCCTGGAGGAGACGCTGGGCACGATCATCTTCCAGGACCAGGTGCTGGAGGTGGCGATCGCGTTTGCCGGCTTCACCCCCGGCGAGGCGGAGGGTCTGCGCCGCGCCATGAGCCGCAAGCGATCGGAGGCCGCCATCGAGGCCCACCACAGGCGCTTCGTGGCCGGCGCCCAGCGCAAGCACGGCGTCGATGCCGAGCTGGCCGAGCGGGTGTTCGCCATGGTCCAGGGCTTCTCCGGCTTCGGCTTTCCCAAGGCTCACGGCGCCGCCTTCGGGCTGCTGGCCTACCAATCGACCTGGCTGCGCGTCCACTACTCGCCGGAGTTCCTGTGCGCCCTGCTCAACGAGCAGCCAATGGGCTTCTACCCGCCGGACGCCCTGGTTCACGAGGCCCAGCGCCGCAGCATCGAGGTGCTGGCCCCGGACGTGAACCTGAGCGACGTGGAGTGCGAGATGGGCGAGGGCAACGTCCGCGTCGGCCTCGGTTATATCCGCGGGGTGCGCCGGCAGGAGGTGGAGGCACTGGTCGCCGCCCGTGAGGCGGCCGGGCCGTTCCGCAGCCTTTCCGACCTGGCCTCGCGAGCCGGTGCCGGCGCCCCGGCGCTGGAGCTCCTGGCCTGGTCGGGCGCCTGCGACTCGCTGGCCGGCATGAACGGGGCCGGCGATCAAACAACCGTCGCCTCTCCGCGCCGCCTCGCTCTCTGGCAGCTCGGCGTCAGCACACCGGGCCGGCGCGTGCCCGGGGGCGTGCAGTTGTCCCTGCCGCTGGATCTGCCGGCACCGCCACAGCTGCGCAGCCTGTCCAGGTGGGAGTCGATGCTGGCCGACTACGGCACCACCGGGCTCACCGTGAATGCCCATCCCATGGAGCTGCTCCGGGATCGGCTGCCGGACGGCGTGGCCACGAGCGCCCATCTCGAGCGGATGACGCACGGCGCCCGGATCCGGATCGGGGGCCTGGTGGTGGCCCGCCAGCGCCCGGGCACGGCAGGCGGGGTGGTGTTCGTCCTGCTCGAGGACGAGCACGGGACGATCAACCTGATCGTCCCCCCGAAGATCTACGAGCGGCACCGCCTGCTCGTCCGCACTGAGCCGCTGCTGCTCATAGAGGGCAAGCTGGAGCGGTTCGCGGCCGCGGGAGGTGCCACCAACATCCTGGTCGACAAGGTCGGCCAGATCGCCGCACCCGACCGGCTGGTGGCCCAGATCAAGGAGTTCTCGATGCTGGACGAGCAGGTGCGGATCGGACTGGCCGAGCAGCGCAACCAGGAGGCGTCGGCGGCGGACGATTTCCGCGCTGTGGCGCCTCCCGTGATGAGCTTTGCCGCGGGGCGCCGGCGTTGACCGAGCACCGTTCGCGGCCCCCTCCTGGCGGCGACGCCCGCCCAGCACTCGCGATAATGTCCCCGGGCACATGGTCGGCGTGATCATCATCGCGGTCCTGTTCACAGCGCTCGCCGTCGGCATCTTCTGGGCCGCCGGAAAAGGTCGCCTGGCCCCCATCACCGGCGCCATGCTCAGCCAGGGCAGGGTGGGCCGGCGGGTCATCAACGTCACGCTCGTGCTGACCTTCGTCGGGTTCGGCATCGTCCTGCCCGCCGCCTTCCTGGTCGGCAATCACGACAACGCCAGCGCCCAGGTCGGCGGGGTCAAGCTGACCGCGGCAGAGAAGAACGGACGGGAGCTGTTCGGGGAGCACTGCGCCGTCTGTCACACCCTGGCCGCCGCGGCCGCGGTGGGCAAGACCGGTCCGAACCTGGATCAGATCAAGCCCGCCGCATCGCTCGTGCTCCACACGATCCAGTACGGCTGTCTCGAGAGCCCGGGATCGAACTCGCAGCAGACCTGCCTGGGCTACGGCACCATGCCCGCGGACGTGGTGCAGGGGCGCGATGCTCAGCAGGTGGCAGCCTTCGTCGCCCGCGTCGCCGGCCGGTAGCACCCGGCCGGCGCATCCATCTCGCCGGCCAAACCCCTGACTTCGCAAATAGCGAGGCTTCAGGCTGGCGTCGGGAATGATTACGTCGCCGGTCCGTGTTAGATTTTCACCCGCAAATGCTGAATTCCCTCTGCGGGTGGCGTAACTGCCGCACGCAGGAAGCGGGGGACCCAACCCATTGGGGCGAATCGCGTCCATGGACACGTAGCGCCGCTCTTTCGGCGCGAGCCCGGCAGCTAACCCCGTAAGCAACAGAAAGAGAAGGGCGAAATTGACCTCATCTGAGTCGCTGCGCGGAGTGAGACCGGAAGGGCACGGGGCAGCCGCTGCTAACGGAACGCGCAGGCCGCGGGCTAATCGAATCGAGATCGACTTCAGCTGGTCTGATCGGGGCGACTTCAGCGCCCCGGAACCCACCCCGGCCGGCTTGAGGGACTCCGAGCCCGTCCGAGCTCCGACGCCGGCGGCCCCTACAGAGGATGTGGTTGCTCACGTGGCGAGCATCGCCGCCACCCCCGGCTCCATCCTCACCGGCGAAGTGTCCGATGTCACCGGCGCTCCGCAGGAGACTGCCCCGGCGCGGCGCACGGTGGTCATCCGAGGCCACGGCACACGCGGTTATGCTCCGTCCCGTGGTGGCTATGAGGCCCGTCTGCGGCCGCACGAGCGCAGCGGGTTCAAGCCGGACCGGGTCGCCCTGTGGGCGGTCGTGCTCGGACTCGCCCTGTTGCTTGGGGCAGTCACCAGCTCCCATGCGGCCACGCTGCACGCGAGCGCCCTCCACCATCTGCTTCTCCATCACGCGCTGATCCGTCCCGCGCCGTAGGGCGGGCCCATTCCGGGGCCCCCGGTCTGCCCCCCAAAGGTCGCGCCGCCCACACCCCCTGGGCGGCGCGACCGTTCTTATCTGATCTCGATAGCCCGATCACACGCGGTTTATCCCGGGCTGCGTTCATACGGATCGACGGATCGACGGGATCGACGGGCAGGTTGATCCAGGCCGACCCGAAGGTCGTACTGAAGAGAAATCGAACAAGCGTCCCCTCACCCCTTGCAAGCGATGCCCCGCCGGCGGTACGCTTATGAACCGTAAGCAGGTCTCGAAAGTGAAGGAGGGGGTGCGTCCCTACTCCTGTCCTGGTGGTCCCATGAAGATTTCGATGAGCAGATTCCAGATCCACGACGAGCTCACTGCCCCGGAGCGCTCGATGCCGATTTTGCGCGGCGCTCTGTCCGGTGGGGGTCAGCTCCCCAACTTCCTCGGCGTGCTCGCCGGTTCGCCGGCGGCGCTGCGCGCCTATGCCCGGTTTCGCTCCGAGCTCCGGCACGGGCGTCTGTCGCTCGCGACGCTGGAGCGGATCGCTCTAGCCGTGGCCGCCCACCACCACTCCGAGCAGGGCATCCAGATGCACTCCCGGGCGGCCCGGGCCGCCGGCCTGGCCGTTGACGAGGTGGCGCTGGCCCGGCACTTCCGCTCGAACGATCCGCGCGAGGCGGCGCTGCTCAGCTATCTGCGGGCGCTGGTCGTGGATGGACGGCCGCCGATGCACCTCCACGAGGAGGCTCGGGAGGCCGGCTGGGACGACGAGCAGCTGCTCGAGGCGATCGCCGCGGTGTCACTCGAGTCCTTCACCGCCATGGTGAACGTGGCCGGTGAGGTGCCCGTCGACGGCTCCACTGAGGAGTCGCGGACCCTCAAGGCTGCGTAGAGTCTGCGGCGGGCACATGGAAGCTCGCGAAGTCAGCTCGGATTCCGGTCCCAGTCTCGGCGCAGGCCGTCGCTCTAGCTGCTGCCCGTTCTACCACCAGGCCGTCGAGCTGATCGGCCGCCGCTGGACCGGTGCGATCCTCCGGGTCCTGATGGACGGCCCGATGCGCTTCTCGGCGATCGCCCAGTCGGTTCCCGAGCTCTCCGACCGGCTCCTGTCCGAGCGCATGAAGGAGCTGGAGGCCAAGGGGATCGTCGATCGAACCGTCCACCCAGGGCCGCCCCTGCGGGTGGAATATGCGCTCTCCCACATGGGCCGGGAGCTGGAGCCGGCGCTGTCCGAATTGGAGCGCTGGGCTCGGCGCTGGCTCCGCGAAGCCGACTGACCGGGGCCGAGCAAGTAACGTTCCCGCTCCATGAACGCACCCTCTCCTTCGCTCAGCCCCAAGGAGGTGATGGCGAGCGTCGAGGAGCACAACATCCGCTTCGTGCGGATGTGGTTCACCGACATCCTGGGCCAGCTGAAGGCCTTCTCCATCAACGCCACCGAGCTGGCTGACGCCTTCGAGGGCGGGATGGGCTTCGACGGCTCGTCGATCACCGGCTTCAACGCCGTCGAGGAGTCGGACATGATCGCCCAGCCCGATCCCAGCACGTTCACGATCCTGCCGTGGCGTCCCGACGAGGCCGGGACGGCCAGGATGTTCTGTGACATCCTCACCCCCGAGCGCACTCCCTATGAGGGCGATCCCCGGCACGTGCTCCGCCGGGCGCTGCAGCGAGCGAGCCAGATGGGCTTTGACCACTACTACGTCGGGCCCGAGCTGGAGTACTTCTACTTCCGGGACAGCAAGTCGACCGAGGTGCTGGACGAGGGTGGCTACTTCGACCTGACCACGCTGGATGCCGGCTCCGATCTGCGGCGCGAGACCGTGCTGGCGCTGGAGCAGCTGGGGATCCACACCGAGTACACCCACCACGAGGTCGGCCCCAGCCAGCACGAGATCGACATGCGCTACGCCGAAGCCCTGAAGATGGCCGACGACTGCATGACCTACCGGATCACGGTCAAGGAATACGCCATGAAGTACGGCTACCACGCCACGTTCATGCCCAAGCCCCTATTCGGCAAGAACGGTTCGGGGATGCACACCCACCAGTCGCTGTTCCGGGGCGAGCAGAACGCGTTCTTCGACGCCGACGACCAGTACTTCCTGTCTGACGTCGGCAAGGCGTTCATCGCCGGCCAGCTCCGGCATGCCCGGGAGATCTGCTCGATCTTCGCCCAGTGGGTCAACTCCTACAAGCGGCTGGTGCCGGGCTACGAGGCGCCGGTCTACGTGGCCTGGTCGCGGCGCAACCGCTCGGCGCTGGTCAGGGTTCCGCTGTATCACCCGGGCAAGGAGGCGGCCACCCGGATGGAGCTGCGCTGCCCGGACCCCGCCTGCAACCCCTACCTCACCTTCGCGGCGCTGCTGCAGGCCGGTCTGGAGGGGATCGAGCACGGATATGAGCTGCCCGACCCGATGGAGAAGAACCTCTACCACCTCTCCCCGGAGGATCGGCGCCGCCTTGGCATCGAGCAGCTTCCGGAGACGCTCGGCGAGGCGATCGAGCTGACCGCCGAATCGGAGCTGGCGCTGCGCACGCTCGGCGAGCACATGTTCAACCGCTACATCGAGATCAAGCGCCAGGAGTGGGACGACTACCGGATCCAGGTCACTCCCTGGGAGCTCGAGCGCTACCTGCCGGTCCTCTGAAGACGGCGGGGGCTAGTGAAGCCCGAGCACCAGCCGCGTGTGCCCCGGCACGCCGCCCACGATCAGGTAGCTCAGCTTGTCCAGCACCCGGATCGTGTTGGCCGCCGACGGCTGGTGATCGGCCAGCTGCACGAGCGAGGCGATCGGTCCGAAGGACAGGTAGAACGGCACATTGCTCCCTCCGGGCAGCTCGGATAAGGCGCGCCGGTACGTCGGGTCGCCGGCCAGCTTTGAAGCGGGCGACAGGAACGCTGACGGCGAGGCGAACCCGTAGGTCGCCACCACCGCCCGGTGGATCTCGTTCACCAAGAGGCTGCTGCCCGTCGGCACCTTGACCGAGAAGTGGCTGGCCTTGCCGCTCACGCTGAGCGCCGGGCTGCTGGCGGCCAGCCCGCGGAGCATGCCAAGCACCCGCGTGGCCGCCGGCAGGCTGGAGGGGGTCAGCTTCAGGCCCGCGGCCAGGTTGAACGGCGAGGTGCCCCCCACGGCCAGCGACATCGGCCCCAGCGCCGGCAGCACGTCCCGCTCCAGGAAGGCCAGGCGCTGCGTCATCGCCGCGGCCAGCGGATTGCCGGTCAGGCCACTTTGGCTGAGGCCTCCCGCCAGCCCGAGCTGGAACCCGGTGCGCAGCTCCTTCTGCGTGGCCGCTCCGAGCGAGCCGGTGGCCAGCGCCAGCCAGGAACCGGCCGGCAGACCGCCGACGTCAGCCGCCCGGTGCTGGGCGCTCTGCCTCAGGCCCGTCTCCACCACGTCCACCCGGATCGCGCTCGGCGACATCGTCACGCCAGCGGCCAAGGCTGCGTTCGGGCCGATGCGAGACAGGGACTGCGTGAGCAGGCCGCCGAGCCCGCTCGCTGCGCTGGTGGTCGACGCCGTGATCTGTGCGAACCGATGGAGGTTCATGTACAGGGTCGCCGCAGTGCCCGACCCCAGCTGAGACACCGTGGTCCGATAGGCCGGGCTGGCGGCCAGCGAGCCGGCCCGCGTCAAGCCGAGCGTCTGCTGATAGGCCAGCCCACCGCCGTAGACGGCGTATCCGCCGGATACCCGCCCGTACGTGCCGGGGTTGCGGGCCACCAGCCGGCGCACGAACGCGCGGGCCGCCGAGGGGTCCTTGGTGGGCATGATCAGGGCCATTCCAGGCGGGAGGGAGCTGGACGCGACCCCGGTCTGGGGAAGCTGGGTCAGCACCAGGCCGACCCGCTGCCCGAGCCACGGCCGGATGTTCGCCCCGTAGCTCATTCCGTTCTTGCCCAGGCTCCGGTTGATCGACCCGAGCAGCGAACGCACCGTGGCCGGGCCCCCCAGCTTGGTCAGCGTCCGGCGCATCTGGGTGGCCAGGCTTCCCTGCGGCCGGACCGTCATCGAGGCGTAGATGAGCGTGCTGGCCGGGGCCAGGTTGGCCGGATCGAGCGCTGACGGTGCCGCTGGGCTCGAGGTGCCGCAGCCGACCAGGAGGAGTGCCGCAACGGCCCACCCCACAGCCAGACCAGCGAACCTCCCGTTCCGCATAGTGCGGGCCAGCATACGCCCGTACCCGGCGGTTGACAATCGCCCGTGGACGGGTGACGACAGGGTCACCCGGGCAGCAGATCGCTCAGCTGCTCGGGCTCACTGACCGGGGCCTGGCAGGTGAACCGTTCGCAGACATAGGCCGCAGGCCGGCCCCCCACCAGCCGCCGCCCGGCCAGCAGCGGCACGGTTGCCGTCTGGTCGTCCGGTTCTGGCGGGCCTCCGGCCAGCACCGTGAACGGCCGGAACCGGGCACGTACGGCGCGGGCCAGCGGGCCCGCGCCATCAGCAAGCTCTCCGACGATCGCCACCTCGCGCACGGGACCACGATCGAACGCCAGGGCCTGGAGGAGGTGCCCGAAGCCGCTCGGGAAGCGCAGCGCCACCGCTCCGTTCAGCCTCAGCACGCCGCGAGCCGCCTGCTCGTGGCGGGCGTCGCCGGACAGGCGGGCCAACCGCAGCAGGCCGAGCGCCGCGGCCGAGTTTCCCGACGGGATGGGGGAGTCCTCCAGGTCCTTGCGCCGCACGAGCAGATGGGCCTGGTCGCTGGCCGTGGTGAAGAAGCCTCCGTGCTCGGAATCGGCGAAACGATCCAGAAGGGTCTCGGCCAGATCGACGGCCGCGGCGTACCACTCGGGCTCGAACGTGGCTTCGTAGAGCGCCAGCAGCCCGTGGAGCAGGAAGGCGTGGTCCTCCAGGTAGGCGTCGAGCTTGCCGTGCCCGTCCTTCCACGTGCGCAGCAGCCGCCCGTCACCGCCGCGCAGCTCGCTCAGCACGAAGCGGGCACACTCGCGCGCGGCTGACACGTAACCCGGTCTCTCCAGCACGGCTCCGGCGTCGGCCAGCGCGGCGATCATCAGGGCATTCCACGCGGTCAGCCGCTTGTCGTCCAAACCCGGCCGCACGCGCTGCTCGCGCACCTCGAGAAGCCGCGCGCGGATCTTCTCCAGCTGCTCGGGTACCGGGCCGCGGCCTTCCAGCACGTTCGTGCGTTGCTCGAAGTTCCCCTCGGCGGTAGCGCCGAAGAACTCGACGGCGGGACCGGCCAGCTCCTCGCCCAGGGCCTGGCGCAGCTCGCTCAGCGTCCACACGTAGTACTTGCCCTCGACGCCCTCGGAGTCGGCATCTAGCGCCGAGCAGAAGCCGCCCTCAGGGCCCCGCATCTCCCGCAGCGCCCAGTCGAGCGTCTCGCAGCACACCCGCCGGAACAGCTCATCGCCGCTGACCTGCCAGCCGTGCAGGTAGGCCCGGGCCAGCAGCGCGTTGTCGTAGAGCATCTTCTCGAAGTGGGGCACCGTCCAGGTCGCGTCCACCGCGTACCGGGCAAACCCTCCGCCCACCTGGTCGTAGATGCCGCCCCGGGCCATCGCCCGCAGCGTGGCCACCGACATGTCGCGCTCGCCGGCGCCGAGCAGGAACTCCGTCACCGAGGCCGGCGGGAACTTGGGCGCGCCCCCCCAGCCGCCGTGCTGGGCGTCGAAGGTCTGGACCAGCGCCTGCATGGCGTCCGGGACCGCCGACTCCGGAAGCTCGTCCTCCCGCGGCGCCATGCGGGCGCTCGATTGCAGCGCCTGTGCCACCTGCTCTCCCTGACGCTCGATATCCTCCCGCCGGGACTGCCAGGCGGCCGCCACCGCTTGGAGCACCATCACCCAGCTGGGCATGCCCTGGCGCTGCTGGGGCGGGAAGTAGGTGCCGGCGAAGAATGGCCGCAGGTCCGGGGTGAGGAACACGTTCAGGGGCCAGCCGCCCTGCCCGGTCAGGCCCTGGCAGGCCTCCATGCACACGGCATCGATGTCGGGCCGCTCCTCGCGGTCGACCTTCACGGGAACGAACGACTCGTTCATCAGCGAGGCCACGGTCTCGTCCTCGAAGCTCTCGTGAGCCATCACGTGGCACCAGTGGCAGGCCGAGTAGCCGATCGACACCAGCAGGGGCCGGTCGAGTTCGTGGGCGCGCTCCAGGGCCTCGTCGCCCCACGGGTACCAGCCGACCGGGTTGTCCTTGTGCTGCAGCAGATACGGCGAGGTCTCGCCCGCCAGGCGATTGGCCATTACCCAGGACCCTACCCCCGGCCACTCCGCGGCAATACCCTGTGGAACGAGAGCCACCAAGGAGGAGGAAGTCCGTGCCCGCAGATCGCCAGACGTTGACCGCCCCCGATGCCCCGGAGGCGGTTGGTCCCTACGTGCACGCCGTGCGGGCGGCGGGACTGCTGTTCTGCTCGGGCCAGATCCCGTTGGATCCGGGGTCCGGGGAGATCGTGGGGAGCACGCCGGCCGAGCAGGCGCGCCAGTGCCTGCAGAATCTGCAGGCGGTGTGCGGCGCGGCCGGGACGAGCCTGGCCGACGCCGTGAAGCTGACCGTGTACATGACCGACCTGAGCGCCTTCGCCGAGGTCAACCAGGTGTACGCGTCGTTCTTCGAGGCCGAACCGCCGGCCCGCGTGGCGGTCGGGGTGTCGGCGCTGCCGCGGAGCGCTCAGGTGGAGATCGACGCCGTGGTGGCCCTCGCTGACTGAGCAGGCCCCCGCACGCTCGCGCTCATCATTGATCGGGCGCCAGGACATCGACCGGGCGGCGCGCGCCGGGCACGGCGTCGTGCGCGAGACCCCGGTGGTCAGCTCCCGCACGTTGACCGAGCGCGCGGGATTCACGGTGGTGCTCAAGGCGGAGAATCTCCAGCGCACCGGGTCGTTCAAGCTGCGCGGAGCGATGGCCAAGATCACCTCGCTGGGCGACGGGTGCGCCAACGGAGTGGTGACCGGCAGCGCCGGCAACCACGCTCAGGCCGTGGCCTATGCCGCCCGCACGCTCGGCGTGCCCTGCGAGGTGATCATGCCCGAGGGCGCGACCATCTCCAAGATCGAAGCGGCCCGCGCGCTCGGGGCGGCGGTCCGGCTGCAGGGTGTCACGGTCGATGAGGCGGTGGGCGCCGCGCGAGCGCGGGCCGACGAGGGTGGTCTGGCCTTCATCCACCCCTTCGATGATCCGGAGATCATCGCTGGGCAGGCCACGCTGGGGATCGAGTTGCTGGAGCAGGTGCCCGACCTGGCTCGGGTCGTGGTGCCGGTCGGCGGCGGCGGCCTGATCAGCGGGGTGGCGCTGGCCATCAAGCAGGTCAAGCCCGATGTCGAGGTGGTGGGAGTCCAGGTGGAGGCGTGTGCGCCCTTCCCGGCGTCCCTGAAGGCCGGGATGCCGACGCCGGTACCCACTGCGCTCACGATCGCCGATGGGATCGCCGTAAAGCGTCCCGGCGAGCTGACCCTGAGCCTGATCCGGGAGCTGGTCGACAACCTTGTGCTGGTGGGGGAGGACGAGGTCTCCGAGGCGATGGTGTTCCTCCTGGAGCGCACCAAGCTCGTCGTGGAGGGCGCGGGCGCCGTGGGCGTCGCCGCCGTGCTGGCCGGCAAGGTGGGAACCGAACCGCGCGAGGGGACCACCGTTCTGATCCTGTCCGGCGGAAATGTCGGTATCGGCCTGCTGGCCGAGGTGGCCCGCCGCCACGAGACCCAGTCGGTCCGCCGGCTCGTGCTGCTGGCCCGGCTGCCCGATCGTCCCGGATCCCTGGCCGGACTGCTGGCCCTGCTGGCCGCCGAGGGCGCCAACCTCCTGGACGTCCAGCACATCCGCGAGGGCATCGATCTCCACATCCGGGAGACCGCCGTCCAGCTGGTGCTGGAGACCCGGAGCGCCGAGCACGCTCGTCAGGTCACCGACGCGGTGCGAGACGCCGGTTACGGCGAGCCGCGCATGCTGCGCTGAGACAGATCTGAGCTCAGCGCCGGGCGAGGCGTCGAGACCGCGCCTCTTCGACCAGCGCACCCACCACCGGGGAGGCCGGGTCGGCCTCTGGATGCCACTGCACGCCGAGTACGAACGTGCGCTCGGGCGCCTCGAGCGCTTCGGGAAGATCGTCCAGGACCGAGCGGCCGCTGGCCACCAGGCCCTCGCCCAGGCGGTCGACTCCCTGATGGTGGTGCGACTTGGTCGAGTGGAGCTCTTCACCGATCACCTGCGCGGCCAGCGACCCAGGCTCGAGGCGCACATCATGCTCTGAGTTCTCGAAGGAGCCCACGCTGCGCCGGTGCTCACCATGACCGACCACGTCGGGAAGGTGTTGATGCAGGGTGCCGCCCAGCGCCACGTTGATCAGCTGCATGCCGCGGCAGATGCCCAGCACCGGCAGGTCGCGCTCGATGGCGCGTCGGGCCAGGGCCAGCTCCGCCTCGTCGCGCTCCGGCACCGTCCCCGTGGTCTGCGGATGTGGTGCGGCGCTGTAGAAGCTGGGGTCCATGTCGGCGCCTCCGGCCAGGAGCAGCCCGTCGAGGCGATCAAGGATCTCGTCCGGGTTCTCCACAAGGTCCCGATCGGGCGGGATCATCACGGCTAGGGCTCCCGCTTCCTGGAGGGCGCGGATGTATCCCACCTGGAGCAGGAAGCACTGGGCATCCCAGATCGAGTACTGCGCCCGCTCGAGCGCAGTCGGGATTCCGATGATCGGCCGCGATTCACTCATCTCCACACATCAGCCTAGCTAGCCGTGCGCACCGCGCAGCACGGCACGCTGCACCTTCCCGCTCGCCGTCTTGGGCAGCTCGTCGACGAAATCGACCACGCGAGGATATTTGTAGGGCGCCGTCTCCCGCTTGACATGGTCCTGGAGCTCGGTTGCCAGCGCATTGCCGGGCGAGAACCCCTCGCGCAGGACCACCACCGCCCGGACCACCGCCCCGCGCTCGTCGTCGGGCGCCGAAACCACCGCCGCCTCGGCCACGGCGTCGTGCGACACCAGCGCCGACTCCACCTCGAACGGCCCGATCCGGTAGCCCGCGGAGATGATCACGTCGTCGCTGCGCCCCTCGAAGTACAGGTAGCCGTCCTCGTCGACGCGCACGCGATCGCCCGTGCGCCACGGCTGGTCCTCCGGGGCCGGCTCACCTCCCAGCCAGCCCACGAAGAACGTCGGATCAGAAGAAGGGTCGGCCAGCACCAGTTCACCATCGTCGACCGTCAGCGAGACCCCGGGCAGGGGCCGCCCCATCGATCCCGGCCGGATCTCCGCTCCGGCGGCGACGCCGGTCAGCTGACCGGTTTCGGTCTGGCCGTAGCCGTCCCGAATCTGCAACCCGCACCCCTCCTGCCAGGCCCGCAGCACCTCGGGATTCAAGGCCTCCCCGGCCGCCACCAGCCCGCGCAGCGAATCTACCCGGCCGATCGTGCAGCGCTTGGCGATCACCCGGTACTCGGTGGGCGCCATGCAGAGGATGTTGACCCGCTCGCGCTCCAGCACGACCAGGCGCTCGACCGGATCGAACCGGGCGTCGTGCAGCAGCGCCGCCGCCCTCTGGATCCAGGGGGCGATGAACACGTTGCGCGCCGACTTCGACCACCCGCTGGCGGCCGTGCACCAGACCAGGTCGCCGTCTCGGGCGTCCAGCCAGTTCGACGCCTGCAACCGCTGGCCGGGCAGATAGCGCTGCCCGTGCACGACTCCCTTGGGCTCGCCGGTGGTGCCGCTGGTGAACGTGATCAGGCAGGGATCCCGCGCATCCAGGTCCACGCACGGCGCCGGCTCCCCGACCAGCAGCGACTCGTCGGGCACCTCCAGAACCGGGCAGTCGGGCTGCGCGGATTCCAGCTCGCTCCGGTTCCGGACGTCCGCCACGATCGCCTGCGGTGAAGCTGCGGCGAGCCGCAGGCGGAGGTCCCGCGCGCGAAGTTGCTCGTTGCAGGGCAGCGCCACGGCTCCGATGCGAAAGCAGGCCACCATCGCCAGGACCCACTCGGGCCGGTTGCCGATCAGCGTCATGACCACGTCGCCGCGGCCCACGCCCAGCCCGGCCAGCCGCCCGGCCAGCGCTCCCGATGCCGCCGAGACCTCGCCGAACGACCACGTGCGCCGCCCTCCCTCACGGCTCAGCTCGACCAGGGCGAGCCGGTCGGCCGGGGCCGCGTCCACCACATCACGGGCAAAGTTCATCGCGCGCGAGTATGACTCGCCCTGGTCCAGGCCGGCGGCCAGCTAGGCTCTAACTCGATGGGCATGATGACCGGCACCGGACCGCTCAGCGCCCGACCGGCCGGGCGGTTCAACTTCGATTCACCTCCCCCGGGGCAGGCGCTCTACATCGAGCCGTGCCCCAAGCGCGTGCGCGTGGTGTTTGGGGGCGAGACGGTCGCCGACAGCCGGGCCGTGATCACCGTCCACGAGTCGGGTCACCAGCCGGTCTACTACTTCCCGCCCGAGGACGTCCGTTCCGACCTCCTCATCCCCAGCGATCGCCACACCCACTGCCCCAAGAAGGGCGACGCCGGCTACCACACGATCGCCGTGGGCGATCACGTGGCCGAGGCGGCCGCCTGGTATTACGCTGACCCGCTGCCCGGCGCCGAGGACCTGCGCGGGCTGATCGCCTTCTACTGGGACCGCATGGACGCCTGGTTCGAGGAGGACGAGCAGGTCGTCGGACACCCGGCCGACCCCTACCACCGGATCGACCTGCGCCGCAGCAGCACGCACGTGCGGGTCAGTCTGAACGGCGAGCTGCTGGCCGAGTCCGACCGGGCGGTGGCGCTGTTCGAGTCGAATCTGCCCACCCGCTGGTACCTCCCGCGCGAGGATGTCCAGGCCCGGCTCGAGCCCAGCGACACCAGCAGCCTGTGTCCCTACAAGGGCACGGCCGGATATGACTCGGTGGTGCTCGACGACGGCGAACGCATCGAGGATCTGGTGTGGTGCTACGCCGAGCCGCTGCCCGAGGCCGGACGCATCAAAGGGCTCGTGTGCTTCTACAACGAACGGGTCGATATCGAGCTGGATGGACAGGCCCAGGAGCGGCCGCAGTCACCCTGGAGCCACGCCTCGCGCAACGGTCAAAAGGCCGCCCGCGAATCGTAGAATCCGCGCTTCCCTCATCCAGGAGCTGACACCCATGGCCACCGCCACGAACGCCCCCGACATCACCGACGAGCAGCGTGCGATCTGCGAGATGGTCCACCAGTTCGCCGACGAGCAGATCATCCCCAACGCCGAGCACTACGACCACGAGGACGAGTTCCCCGAGCCGATCGTCGAGCAGATGAAGGAGCTGGGGCTGTTCGGGGTGACGATCCCGGAGGACTTCGGCGGGATGGGCCTCGACCTGACCACCTACGCGATGATCGTGGAGGAGCTCTCCCGGGGATGGATCAGCATCAGCGGGATCGTCAACACCCACTTCATCGGCTCCTACCTGCTGATGAAGTTCGGCACCGACGAGCAGAAGCAGAAGTACCTGCCGAAGATGGCCACAGGGGAGATGCGGGCGGCGTTCAGTCTGAGCGAGCCCGAGCTCGGCTCGGACGTGCAGGCGATCAAGACCTCCGCCAAGAAGGTCGACGACACGCACTACGAGATCAACGGCACGAAGATGTGGGTGACCAACGGACTGCGCTCCAGCCTGGTGTTCGTGCTCGTGCGCACGGACCCGAACGCCGAGCCGCGCCACCGCGGGATGACCTGCTTCATCTGCGAGAAGGAGCCCGGCGCCTCCGAGAACACCGGTGACCACAAGGGACTGAACGTCCCACCGCAGATCAAGAAGATGGGCTACAAGGGCGTCGAGTCGACCGAGCTGGTGTTCGACGGCTACCGGGTGCCGGCCGAGAACGTCCTGGGCGGCGAGGAGGACGGGCTGAACCGGGGCTTCTCCCAGATGATGGACGCACTCGAGCTGGGTCGCGTCAACGTGGCCGCACGCGGGGTCGGGCTGGCCCAGCGGGCGCTCGAGCTGGCGCTCCGCTACTCGCAGGAGCGGCGCACGTTCGGCAAGCCGATCGCCGAGCACCAGGCGATCCAGTTCAAGCTGGCCGACATGGGCACCCAGGTGGAGGCGGCGCGGCTGCTCACGCACCGCGCGGCCCGGATGAAGGATGCCGGCCAGCGCTCGGACATCGAGGCCGGGATGGCCAAGCTGTTCGCCTCCGAGGCGGGCCGCTTCTGCGCCGAGGAGTGTCTGCGGATCCACGGCGGCTACGGCTACTCCAAGGAGTACGAGATTGAGCGGATCTACCGCGACGCGCCGTTGCTGTTGATCGGCGAGGGCACGAGCGAGATCCAGAAGATGGTCATCGGCCGCAAGCTGTTGCAGCGCCACAAGATTTAACGGCTAGGGGCCGCCAGGAGGCGGCCCCCGGGTTGCCGAGAACGCCTCGGCGGGCTATGCGGGCATCGTCTCCTGCGGCCGCGCCTCGAGCGTGTAGTTGTCGGCGGGCTCCAGGAAGCCACGGATCTGCGCGCGGAACTCCGGCGTGTCCTCGTGACCGTGCATGGAGATCGCGTGCTCCGCCGCGGCGTTCTCGATCTCGCCTTCCTCGCCGATGATCACCAGCGAGCAGTTGTTCTCGCTCGGGAAGCGGCGGCAGTCGGCCATCATTCTGGCCATCGGGCCCTCCTTTGTAGACAGGGCGCGAGGATAACTCCCCCGCGCAGTCGCGTGTTCGAAGTTAGACTGGGCCATCTGGCCTCGCCCGCGGACACCAAGAGCCTGATCGAGACCGCGGTCACGCGGTTCCTGGACGAGGTTCCGGCGCTGCAGCCCCTCAAGATCGTGGTCGGGCTCGAGCTGCGCGGCCGGGGGGACATGCAGATCTACCGCGTGGAGCTGCCCGGCCCGGAGGTGAGCAAGTCGCTTCCCTCAGACGCCAAGGTGACGCTGGAGATCCCGCGAGCCACGTTCAACGAGCTCGCCACCAAGGGCCACATCAGCGACTGGCGCGCCGCCTTCACCCACGGTGACGCGAAGGCCACCGGGATTGATCAGGTGATGAAGCTGATCGTCAACGTGGTGGAGCGCCAGGAGGAGCGCTCGCGGACTAGGAAGGCGCGCCAGTAGAGGCGCTGGCCTCGGGCTGGTCCGGCCCGGAGGCGGAGGCTTCCGCGGCCGCCGGGTCCTCCTCCAGCGGCGTCTGCAATGGGAAGTGGCAGGCGGCGCGATGCCCCGGGCCGAAGCTGCGGAGCGCGGGCTCCTGCTCGGCGCACAGCTCCTGCGCTCGCGGGCAGCGGGTGCGGAAGCGGCAGCCGGACGGGGGGAACACCGGGCTGGGCAACTCGCCGCGGATGCCCACGTCGTCCTTGGCCTTCTCGGCCGTGGGGTCGGGGAGCGGGATCGTCTTGATCAGCGCCTCGGTGTAGGGGTGGGCGGCGTGGTGGTAGATGTCATCTCCGCTACCGAGCTCGACCAGCTTGCCGAGGTACATCACACCGATCCTGTCCGACAGGTATTTGACGACGGCCAGGTCATGCGAGATGACGACCGAGGCCATTTCGTGCTCGGCCTGGAGTCGCTTCATCAGGTTGAGCACCTGGGAGCGAATCGAGACGTCAAGTGCGCTCACGGGCTCGTCGGCCACCATCACCTTGGGCTCCAGCATCAGCGCGCGAGCCAGCGCGACGCGCTGACGCTGGCCGCCGGAGAACTCGTGCGGGTAGCGCTCCAGGGCGTTGTGGGGCATGCCCACCTCATCCAGCAGCCGCGTGATCCGCTCGTCCTGCTCCTTGCGGCTGCCGATCTTCTGGATGACCAGCGGCTCGCGGAGGATCGCGTGCACGCGCATCCGCGGATCCAGGGAGGCGTAGGGGTCCTGGAACATCATCTGGAGGTCGCGGCGAGCCTTGCGCAGCGCCCCTCCGCGCATCTTGAAGATCTCCTTGCCGTCCAGCGTGATCTTGCCGCCGTCCGGCTTCTCGATCCCCACGATCAGCTTGCCCAGCGTCGTCTTGCCGCACCCGGACTCGCCCACCAGGCCGACGGCCTCGCCCTTGCCGACGTACAGGTTCACACCGGAGACCGCCTTCACCGTGCCGATCTTCCGTTGCAGGATCGCGCCGGCGGTGACCGGATATTCGCGCACGGCGTCCACCACGTCGAGCAGCTTGTCGCGTTTGCCATTCTGAGCAGCGGCCCCCGATTTGACACCCGGGATTGTCGGACGCTGCCGGATCGGGCCGTCCACGGGGTGCCAGCAGGCGAACCGGTGGGCGGGATTCTCGCCGGCCAGCGGCGGCTCCTCCATCCGGCACTTCTCGCTCGCCCGCGGGCAGCGGGGATGGAAGCGGCAGCCCGTTGGCGGATTGGTCAGGTCCGGCGGCAGGCCAGGGATGCTGATCAGCGCCTTGGTGTTGTCTGAATCGAGCCGGGGGATCGAGCCGAGCAGCGACTGCGTGTAGGGGTGGTGCATGCTGGAGAACAGCTCGTCCGTCGGCGCCGTCTCCACCAGCCGCCCGGCGTACATCACGTTGATCCGGCTGGAGCGGCCGGCCACCACGCCCATGTCGTGGGTGACCAGGAGCGTGGCCATGCCGAGCCGGTCTCTGAGCCCGTCCAGAAGCGCCAGGATCTGGGCCTGGATCGTCACATCAAGGGCCGTCGTCGGCTCGTCGGCCAGCAGCACCTTGGGCTCGCACGTCAGGGCGATAGCGATCATCACGCGCTGGCGCTGGCCGCCGGACAGCTGGTGCGGGTAGTAGTCGAGGCGCTCCTTGGGGCGGGGGAGGCCGACCAGCTCCAGGACCTCCAGCGCACGGTCGGCCGCCTCCTTCCTGGAGGCACCGCGGTGCAGGCGCACCGGCTCGGCCACCTGCTCCCCGAGTGTCTTCGTTGGGTTCAGTGACGACTGCGAGTCCTGAAAGATCATGGCCACGTCGTTGCCGCGGATCGTCTGCAGCTCCCGGTCGCTCAGCCCGACGAGTTCCTTGCCATCGACCTTGATCGAGCCCTCCGTGATGTGGCCGCCCGCCGGCAGCAGCCCCATGATCGACAGGCCCATCATCGACTTGCCGCACCCCGACTCGCCCACCAGGCCGAGCGTCTCCCCCTGGTCGATGGCCAGATCCACGTTCCCGACGGCATGAACCGTCGACCGGGACAGCTGGATTTCGGTGGTGAGGTTGTCTACCTCGAGGGCGCGGGTCAAGCTCGTGATCCCTTTCAGCGACGGCGCAGCCGGACGTCCAGGGCGTCGCGCAACGCGTCGCCGACGAGGTTGGCCGCCAGCACGAGCACGACCAGGCAAGC
Source organism: uncultured Solirubrobacterales bacterium (assembly GCA_963718545.1). Classification (GTDB taxonomy): domain Bacteria; phylum Actinomycetota; class Thermoleophilia; order Solirubrobacterales; family Solirubrobacteraceae; genus Palsa-465. The sequence goes on from CAVQZO010000003.1 coordinate 439,234, forward strand.
TCCGACGGGGTAAACCAGCCACCATTGGTTGGAGTTGATGTAGTTCTGGGCGTTGCCGAGCATGTCGCCCCACGAGGTGGCCGGGTACTGGAGCCCGAAGCCCAGGAAGCCCAGGAGGGCGAGCGCCAGAATCGAGTCGGCGACCTGGAAGGTGATGTTGACGATCACCACTGACAGCGCATTTGGGATCAGGTGCCGATAGACCAGGCGGCCGCGGCCGCTGCCCATCACGCGCGCCGCGTGGATGAAGTCCCGCGTGCGCAGCGTTAGAACCTCGCCGCGGACCAGGCGGGCCGGGATCAGCCAGGAGAAGAATCCCAGCAGCAGGCTGATCTCGATGACGGTGCCGTTCACCTTGGTGGCGATCACCAGCACGATCAGCAGGAACGGGATCGACAGGAGGATGTCCACGATCCGCATCAGGATCCCATCGACGATGCCGCCGGCCAGGCCGGCAATCGCTCCCCAGAGGGTGCCGACGACGGTGGCGATCAGCGAGGAGAGGAAGGCCACCTCCAGCGCGGCCTGGCCGCCCTTCATGATCCGCCCCAGCTCGTCGAAGCCATGCTCGTCGGTGCCCAGCGGATGGGCGCCTCCTGGCGTCAGATCCGTGGTCAGCGGATTGAAGACGGTCTGGTTGGTGGGGTGAATGATCGGTCCGAGGAAGCAGAACAGGATGAAGAAGACGATGATCCCGAATCCCAGCACGGCCAGGCGGTTGGAGGCGAACTCGCGCATCGCGAGTCGCCAGCCGCTGGCGATGACCTGAACCTCGCCGCCCTCCGGGGCGGTGAGCTCAATGGACTGGGACTGGAAGCCTCCCGGCAGTTCGACGGGTGTCTTAGTCAAAGCGGATCCTCGGATCGGCGGCGGCGGTGAGGACATCGGCGATCAGGTTTCCCAGCACCGTGAATACCCCGCCCAGGATCGTGTAGGCCAGCATGATGTTGTAGTCGTTGTTCTGCAGGGCGTTGTAGAACAGCAGCCCGAGGCCCTGGTAGTTGAACAGCACCTCGATCAGCAGGTTGCCGGCCAGCAGGGTGGGGATCGAGAGCCCGACGAGCGTGATCATCGGCAGGCAGGCGTTGCGCAGCAGATGCCGCAGCAGAACCGCTCGTTGGGAGAGCCCCTTGGCCCGGGCCAGGCGTATGTAGTCCTGGGCCAGGTTGTCCAGCGTCGAAGAGCGCATGTACCGGCTGAACGACGCGATGTTGATGACGGTCAGCGTGATGATCGGGAGGAAGAGCTGCTTCGGATGCGTGATCGCTCCCCAGGTGGTGGTGATGCTGTCGCTGACCCCCGGCGGGAAGATGTTCAGGTCCAGGGCGAAGATCTGGATCAGGATCAGGCCCAGGAAGAACGACGGCATCGAGTAGAGCACGAAGTTGACCGTCGTCAGCGTGTAATCCTCGATGCTGTTGCGGCGCACCGCCTGCAGGATTCCCAGGGGGATCGCGATCAGCAGCGACAGCACCAGGGCCGCCCCCGACAGGTATGCGCTACGCCCGAGGTTCTCCTTGAACAGGGCGCTGACGGTCTGGCTGAGCTTGTACGAGTAGCCGAAGTTGAGGTGCAGCAGGTGGCCGAAGTAGGTGAGGAACTGGGCCACCTCGTTGCGGTCGTAGCCGTGGGACTTGTTCCACGCCGCGACGACCGCCGGCTGTGCCTTGGTCCCGAGCACGTCGTACACCGGGCTGGGCGCGAGGTAGTGGAGGATCGCGAAGGTGATGGCGGCGATCCCGATCGTGATGATCACGGCGACCCCGAGGCGGCGAACGATGTATCCGGTCATCTCCCGCCCACTGCGTGATCACGGAGGGTCATTTGCATCCGGCAGAAACCATACGCTCCGGCCGCCGAGCGTGTGTCAAAAGTGCTCGGCCGGCCGGAGCGCAACGGTCTACGGGCTTACTTCACGGAATACCAGTACTGCGGCATCCACTGCTGCTGGGTCATCACCGTCCAGCCGTCTGGCTGGCTGCCCACCTTCTTGGTGTTGACGGCGATCAGGAAGTCGCCGTTGGCGATGTAGAACACGGGGAGCGACTTGGCGAAGTAGTTCGCCTCCGTCTTCACCGCGTCGATGTTGCCGCTGTGGACCGACGCGTTCATCAGGCGGTTGGCCGTCGCATCGTTGTAGTCGCCGACGTTGAATCCGGCGCCGGGGTTCTCGACTCCCTCCTGGGTGGGATAGAAGTCCTCGAACAGGCCGCCGTAGTTGTTCACACCCCAACTGTTGGTGTACTTGGACGCCGCCGGGTTCTGGTCGTTGTAGTCGGAGATCAGGAAGTTGAACGACTTGGTCTGCAGCTGGATGTTGATGCCAGCTGCCTTCTTGGCCTCCGAGGAGATCACCTCGGCTTCCAGCGCACTGGTCGAGGCCACCGACTCGGGCAGGTTGGCCCACACGAACGTGATCGGTGTGCCGGCCGGAATCCCGGCGCCGCACTCGTTGGACGCCGTGCCCGGCTTCGTGCACGTCGTGGTGCCGTTCGGCACGACCTTCCAGCCGTGGGCCTTCAGCAGCGACACCGCCGCACTCGGGCTGTACGGATACAGCGGCTTGGTGGCCGATGACGGCGTGTACGGCGACAGCGGCGCCGAGCCGACCGGTGCGTAGTCCGGCACGGCCGCACCCTTGTACACGCCCTGGATGATCGCCGGCTGGTTGATCAGATGGTCGATTGCCTGGCGCACATAGAGCTGACCGATCACCTTGTCGAAGTGGTGGGCCGTGTCCTTGAAGTTCGGGATCGCCCCGAACCATCCCCAACCGGGACCGCCGAACACATCGATCCCCTGCTTCTGCAGCGACGGTACCTGCGGCAGCTGCGACGGATCGAGGCCGACCATGATGTCCAAGCTGCCGCTCTTCAGCGCGTTCAGCTCAGACGTGAAGTCGGTGTACGTGTTCACCTGAATCTGGCTGGCCTGCGTCTTCGGCGTGCCGCCGTAGTTCGGATTTGGCACCAGCGTGTAGGAGCTGTTCGTGGCGCTGAACGACTTCAGCTTGAACGGACCCGACACGTCCTGCCACAGCTTGTTGGTGGCAAACCCGGACACCTGGGCGCCGGACTTGTTCAGGTAGTCGTAGATCTTCTTGGCATTTGCCGGGTTGGTGTAGTCAAGGTGCGGCCCGTTCGCCGAGGCGATGTTCCAGGCCGTGCTGGGCAGCGGGTAGGCGCCGCCGTTGGTGTCCTGCAGCTGGTTCAGCAGGAAGAAGCCCGGGTTGTAGGTCCCCTTCAGCGTGAACACCACGGTGTACTGGCCCTTGGTGGTGACGCTCTTGATGTTGTCGGGGATCAGGCCAGGGGAGTACTGACCCCAGTTGGCCGGACTCTCCTTGATGGCCGCCTTCAGCAGGTCGAACCAGAACACGACGTCGTTGGCGTCGATCGGGGCCCCGTTGGACCACTTGAGCCCCTGCTTCATGGGGATCGTGACGACGGAATCGTTGTTGCTGTACTGCGGCGGATTGGCCGCACTGAGTCCGTAGTTGACCTTTGGCTCCGCGCCCACCGGGCCCGCGTACAGCGGCATGAACAGCTCGGTGAACAGCGAGAAGGTACCGGTGCCCGAGTTCGCTCCCGGGGCGATGGGCATGATGTAGTTGGGGGTCGAGCCGGTGAGCTGACCCTGTGTGATCACGCCACCCTTGACCGGTGTGCCGGCCGCCGGCAGCGTCCCGTAAAGGACGGTGCCCAGGTTCGTGTTGGTCTTGTTTGTGCTCGGTCCGGCGCTGCTGCCGCCGCACGCGGCCACTCCGACCGCGGCCAGCAGCGCCACGGCGCCCGTGGCGAGCAGACGTTGCACTGAACGAGGTCGGCGCTCCATACCGCCGTCGCTCGCGTTGGCACCTTCAAATCGCATAAAGGGCCCTCCCCAGGGCAGAGGTGTGGGTTTAGAACGACGCCGAGATTGAATTAGCCGCCTCGGACGGTGTCAAGAACAAACCGCCTCCGAAACGTCTCTCCCAACACGACCATAACCCGGTTTGGCCCAGGAAGGATCGGATTCCGGGCCGGTTTGGATGACCGAAGGTCAGACCTCTAAACGAGTCCGGACGCTAGTTGTAGAGACGCTCCACCAGCTCCTCGGCTCTGGTGAGCTGGCTCTCCACGAGACTGAGGCCGGCGTCCCAGAAGCCCGGATCGGCCAGGTCGATGCCGACGATCGCCCCGAGTTCCTCGGGACTGCGCGACCCCCCGGCCGCCAGCAGCTCCAGGTACCGGGGCACGAACGCCTGGCCCTCCTCGGCGAACCGCTGGTAGGCCGACAGGGCCAGCAGCTGTCCGTAGGCGTACGCATACACGTAGCCGGGGGTGGTGATGAAGTGCGGGATGTAGGACCACCACAGGGCATAGCCGTCCGTCATCTGGACCGAATCTCCGAACAACTCCGCCTGGGACGCCGTCCAGAGCTCGCCCAGGCGCTCGGCCGACAGCTCCCCCTCGCTTCGGCGACCGGTGTGGGCCAGATGCTCGAACCGGTTCATGGCCATCTGGCGGAACACGGTCGCGACCGCCCCGTCGATCCGCTCAGTCAGGAGCCCGAGCCGCTGATCGTCGTCCTCGGTCTCGGCCAGCAGGCGCTCGAACACCAGAGTCTCTCCGAACACCGAGGCGGTTTCAGCCATGGTCAAAGGCGTCGACTGATGGAATACGCCCTGAGGCTGCGCCAGGGCTCCGTGCAATCCATGCCCGAGTTCATGAGCCATGACCAGCACGTCCCGTCGCCGTGCCGTGTAGTTGAGCATCACGTAGGGATGCACGCTGGGCACCGTGGAAGAGCAGAACGCCCCGCCGCGCTTGTGGGGGCGGATCGGCGCATCGATCCAGCGTTCGGCGAAGAAGCGACGCACTATCGCCCCGGCCTCGGGCGAGAACTGCTCGTAGGTGTCCAGCACCAGATCCCGCGCCGCCCCGTACTCGAACAGCGAGTCCTCCTCCACGAGCGGTGCGGTGCGGTCATAGACCTGGATCCGGTCCAATCCCAGGAGACGGGCCTTCAACCGGTACCACCGCTGCGGGATGTCGAACCGGTGGCGCACGGCGTTGATCAAGGCCATCACCGATTCATCCGAGACCTCGTTGGCCAGGTTTCGCGAGGACAGCCAGTGCGGGTAGCGGCGCAGGCGATCCTCCACCGACTTCTCGTAGATCAGCGTGTTGTAGATGAAGGTCCGCGTCCGCAGCTCGGGCTCCAGCGCGTGTGTCAGCCCCTCGAAGGCGGCTCGCCGAACCTCACGGTCGGCGTCCTGCAGCCGGCTGAGGGCGATCTCCAGCGACACCTCCTCATCGTCGATCTGCACCCGCATTCCGGAGGTCAGCTCTCCGAACAGCCGGCCCCAGGCCGTGCGGCTGGGGATGCTCTTCTCGGTCAGGATCTTCTCCTCGGGTTCGGAGAGCAGGTGCGTCCGGTACCGGCGCGCTTTGCGCAGGTAATGCGCACAGAACTCGAGCCCTTCCGCGGCGAGCAATTGCTCAGCCTGCTCGTCATCGAGCGCCGCCCATTCCAGCTCGCAGAACAGGAGCTTGGTCGACACCTCGTTGGCCTTCTCCTGGGTGCGCTGGAGCAGCGCCCCCCGCTCCGGATCGGCGGTATCCGTGGCAAATCGGAGGATCGCGTAGGAGAAGGCTCCGCCGAACCCGTCCTGGACCTTCACCAGCTCCAGCATGGCCTCCAGCAGCCCGGCGGAGTCGAGTCCGGCCACCTGCCCGGCGTAGCGCTCGGCGAATCGGTCGGCCCGTTCGATCGCCTCGGTGATCCGCCGCTCAGCGCCCCAGGTCTCGTCGCCGTCCACCAGCGGGCTGAGGTCCCAGCTCGCCTCCAGCAGCTCCGGGTCGGCGAGGTACTGATCGAGCGTCGACATCGGGTTCAAGAGATTACCCGCGCAGCCTGGGCGCACGGCCTTCGCCGGTGCCACACTTCGCGATCCATGCCGGCCGGATCCCTAGAACGCAACCGCCGGCGAATCTCATGCGTCCGCGCGGCCAGCGCCGCGGCCATCCGCCCGGCCAGCGCCGCGGCCGGCGTCGCACTGCTGGTGGCGGGTTGCGGGGGCGGGGGTGACCGCGTCCCCTCACTCCGGCGGCTCCCGCTCGTCCCCGGACTGCAGGCGGTGGCGAGCCAGCGGGTGTGCAACACGGGCGCCAACGCCTACTGCGCGCTGGAGCTGGTCCTGCGGGGCCACGGCTATGCCAGCTCGATCCATCTGCAGAAGGCCGAGCGCCTGTTGCTCCAGCGGCGCGGTTGGAAGAAGGTGAACGCCCCGGTTGGGCAGGAGCTGGCCGCCGATTCTCCCAGTGGCCGGCTGCGGGTCACCTACGCCGCGGCCAACATGGAGCTGGAGGCCGTGGACCTGGGGTGGGTCAAACGCTCCCGCCGGATCACGCTCATCCTGTCGAGGGAGATCTTCGACCACCAACCGGCGATGGCGGTCCTGCTGCAGATCGGGACCACCTGAGCGCCGGCGCGCCGTACGGCCTGACCGGCGCTCAGTCTCGCGGCGCGGCGTCCCCGTTGCCCACTCCGCGCAGGACCAGCCGTCCCTGCTCTCCCACCGCCACCGCCGTCCGGCCGGTCAGCAGATCCTCCAGGTCTGACCCCACCAGCTCACGCCGCCAGCCGGTCAGCGTCCGCACATCCGGTTCGGGCCCGGACAGACGGGCGGCGCCGATGATCTGCTCCAGCTCGCTCCGGGAGGCGATCAGCTCGTAGGCCAGGCCGGCATCCATGGCCCGCGCCCGCAGGAGCGCCTCGGCCAGCGCGATCAACGGCGAATCGGCCGGGTCGAACCGCCCCCGACGTGCCTCGCGCGGGATCGGCTCATCCCTCAGTCCCTGCGTGATCGCTTCCAGGATTCCTGGCCCCCGGCGCCGGAGCACCGATTGGTGCACGCCCCGGATCTGCGCCAGTGCATGCGTGTCCGACGGATGGCGCTTGGCGATCTCCACCAGCGGGGCGTCCTGAAGCACGGAGCCGACCGGCCGGTCCTCGTCGGAGGCGCTGCGCTCTCGCCACGCCGCCAGCCGTCTGGCCACCGCACGGGCGCCCCCGTCGAGCTGGTTGACCCGAGGCAGCCGCTCCCAGGCCGTGTCCGGGTCCCGCTCGTCACTGGCCGATTCCAGGCGCCGGCACTCCTCCAGTGCCCACTCGAGGCGGCCAGTCTCGTGCAGGCGCCGCTGGAGCTCATCGGCCAGCTGCAGCAGATGCACCACGTCCTCGGCCGCGTAGCTCAGCTGCTCGGCGGTGAGGGGGCGCGCGTCCCAGCGGGTGTAGCTCGCCGTCTTGCCCACGCGCTCGCCCAGGATCGATGCGATCAGGTTCCCGTAGCCGGACTGGGCCGCCTCACCCGCGAACCCGGCGGCGATCTGCGTATCGAATATGCGATTGACCTGGGTCTGCCAGGCCCGGCGAAGGATGGCGACGTCCTGGCGTCCGGCGTGCAGGATGACCTCTATCTCCGGGTCGGCCAGCAGCTCGGCGAGCGGGCGCACGTCGACGTCGGTCAGACCGTCGATCAGGATGATGCGCAGGCCTCCCGGTTCACCGGGATCCTCCACCACCACCTGGGTGAGGCAGAGCAGGGCGCGGTAGCGCCCCTCGGACATGAACTCGGTGTCTATGCCCAGCCGCCCGTGGGCTCGGGCCAGCCGCGCGGCGGCTGCCACGTCAGCATCCGAAGCCAAGGATGTACGGGTATCGCGGGACGTGGGTCCTTCCATGTTCCGAACCGTGACACTACCCGCGATTCGAGGCTTTTCCTAGGCAAACCCCCGACGGACGCACTGACTGTCAACACGCGAACCACCCGTCGCCGTGTAACACCTACCGGATTGGTAGGATTTAGCCAGGATGATCTTCTCTTCGAAGGCCGAGTACGGCGTGCGCCTGATGGTGGAGCTGGGGCGCCAGTGCACTGTCACCGCCGGTGGCGGCGCGGCCGATGACGGTGGTCAGCCCACCAGCCTCAAGGCAATCGCCGACGCCGAGGGTCTCCCCCTGGCCTATCTGGAGCAGGTGGTGGCGCGGCTGCGCAAGGCCGACCTGGTGATGAGCGCGCGCGGTGCCCACGGCGGCTACTGGCTGTCCCGGGATCCCTCGGAAATCACCATGTACGACGTCGTCTCGGCACTGGAGGGCCAGATCGCTCCGATGGACTGCTTCGTCCACGACCCCACCGACCGCGTCGTGTGCTCTCACCCGGCGGACGCCGGCCGCCACTGCGCCACCAAGCTCCTGTGGACCCGTGTGCAGGGCGGAATCGTCCGCTCGCTCCAGACCACGACCCTGGCCGACCTCGTCGAGTTCTCCCGCCGCGAGGAGCGCACGGAGCGCCCACTGACCATCCCCCTGACTCTGACCGCGACCCCTGAAAGCTGATTCCCCCAGATATGCCTGATCTAGATATTCGAAACCTCCACGTCCGCGCGGGCGACAAGGACATCCTCCGGGGTGTCGATCTGACCGTCGGCGGCGGCGAGATTCACGCCCTGATGGGACCCAACGGCTCGGGCAAGTCCACCCTGGCCAACGCCATCATGGGCCACCCCAACCTGGAGGTGACCGAGGGCCAGATCATCTGGGACGGACAGGACATCACCGAGGCCGAGCCCGACGAGCGCGCCCGCCTCGGCCTGTTCATGGCCTTCCAGTACCCGGTCGCCGTGCCGGGCGTCACCGTCACCAAATACCTGCGCACCGTGCTCAATGCCCATCGCACCGCCCGGGGCGAGGAACCCATCCCGCTGAAGGAGTTCCGCCAGACCGTCCAGACGGCCATGGAGCTGACCAAGGTGCCCGAGGAGTTCTCCCGGCGCTACCTCAACGACGGCTTCTCCGGCGGCGAGAAGAAGCGCATGGAGATCCTCCAGCTGGCGCTTCAGAAGCCGCGCCTGGCCGTCCTGGATGAAACCGACTCCGGCCTGGACATCGACGCCCTGCGCACGGTCGCCGAGGGCGTCAACTCGGTCACCGGCCCCGACCTGGGAATCCTGATCATCACCCACTACCAGCGGATCCTGCACCTGGTGGAGCCGAGCCACGTGCACGTGCTCTACCGCGGGCGGATCGTGCGCGAGGGCGGACCCGAGCTGGTCACCGAGCTGGAGGCCAAGGGCTACGGGTGGATCACCGACGGCGTCGACGACGTCGACGAGGCCGCCTGACCGATGGCCGTTGCTCCCGCCGAGCTGCGCGACGTAGCCGCTGAGTTCCCCGTTCTCCAGCGGGAGATCGACGGCAACCCGGTCACCTACCTGGACTCGGCCGCCACCTCGCAGACCCCGCAGCGGGTGATCGACGCGATGACCCGGTACTACACGGAGTCCCGCGCCTCGATCCATCGCGGCGTGTACCCGCTGGCCGTGGAGGCGACGGACCTGTTCGAGGGCGCCCGCGCCCGGATCGCCGGCTGGCTCGGCTCCACCACCGAGGAGACGATCTTCACCGCCAACGCGACGATGGCGATCAACCTCGTCGCCTACACCTGGGGACGCCAGAACATCGGCCGGGGCGATCTCGTCGTCCTGACCGAGATGGAGCACCATTCCAACATCGTCCCGTGGCAGCTGCTATGCGCCGAGAAGGGCGCGACGCTCCGCTACGTCCGGATCACCGACGACGGCCACCTGGACTTCGAGAGCCTGGACGAACTGCTCAGCCTGAGCCCCAAGCTGCTCGGCGTCGTCCACGTATCCAACGTCCTGGGCACGATCAACCCGGTCGCCGAGCTGACTCGCCGGGCCCACCGGGCCGGCGCCAGGGTGATGATCGACGGCTCCCAGGCCGTTCCCCAGATCCCGGTCGACCTGCACGAGATCGACGCCGACTTCTACGCCTGGACCGGCCATAAGGCCTATGGCCCGACCGGCATCGGCGTGCTCCACGGACGCCGGGAGCTCCTGGAGGAGATGCCTCCGTTCATCGGCGGCGGCCACATGATCCGCCGCGTGGGCGACGCGGAGTCGACCTGGACGGACCTGCCCTGGAAGTTCGAGGCCGGCACCTCGCAGATCGCCGAGGCGATCGGCTTGGGCGAGGCCGTCGACTGGATCACCGAGCTCGGCATCGACCGCATCCGTGAGCACGAGGAGTCGCTCGTGGCCCACGCGTTGGAGCGCCTGGCCGCCACGCCCGGCCTGACCATCCAGGGCCCGAGCAACCCGGCCGAGCGCGGTTCGCTGATCTCCTTCACCGTGGAGGGCGCGCACCCCCACGACGTCGGCGAGATCCTCGGCCGCAGCGGGGTCTGCGTCCGGGCCGGCCATCACTGCACCCAACCCCTGATGCGCCGCCTCGGTGTCGGGGCCACCACCCGCGCCTCGTTCGCCGTCCACAACACCCCAACCGACATCGACCGGCTGGTGGATGGCCTGGCCGACGTTCGCCGGGTACTCGATCTCTGATGGACGACCAGCTCTACCGCGAGTACATCCTCGAGCACTACAAGCGCCCCCACAACTGGGGCGAGCTCGAGCACGCAGACCTTCAGGCCAGCGATCTCAACCCGCTGTGCGGCGACGAGCTGCAGGTCCAGCTGGCGGTCGACGGTGAGGGCAAGATCTCCGAGGTGGCCTTCTCAGGCCACGGCTGCGCCATCTCCCAGGCGTCGGCCTCGATGGTCTCCGACGAGGTAAAGGGGATGAAGGTCACCGATCTCCTGTCGCTGGACCGCAATTTCGTGCTGGAGCTGCTCGGCATCGACATCTCGGCTACGCGGCTGAAGTGCGCCCTGCTCTCGCTGAAGGTGCTGAAGAGTGCCAGCCTGGGCTCCGAGGTCGATTGGGAACCGGTCGAGTCCGCCTGAATCCCGACTCCCGCGCTAGGATTTAACCCGTGCCCCAGATCGTCGAAGTCTGTTCCCTCACCGACCTCCCGGCCGGCGCCATGCGCCTGGTCGAATGGGAGGACCTGGAGATCGGCGTGTTCAACTGCGACGGAACGGTCTACGCGATAGAGGACCGCTGCTCGCACGATGACGGACCGCTGGTGGAGGGCACGCTGGACGAGGAAACCTGCACCGTCGAGTGCCCGCGGCACGGATCCAAATTTGACCTGAAGACGGGCAGGCCCCTGAGCCTGCCCGCATACGAGCCGGTGGACACCTTTCCGGTGATCATCGAGCAGGAAATGATCAAGCTGGAGGTGGAGTAACCCATGGCTACGACCCCCGAAACCGAAGCTCTGACCTCGGCCCAGATGGCCGCGGTCGCATCGCAGGTGCTGTCAGAAAACGACTCCCTGCGCGACATCAACTCCGACTACACCGAGCGCTACGGCTTCCACGACGCCGAGAACTACCTGTACAAGGCGCCCAAGGGCCTGAATCGCGAGATCGTGGAGAAGATCTCCGAGTTCAAGTCAGAGCCGCAGTGGATGCGCGATTTCCGCCTCAAGGCGCTCGACCACTTCCTCTCCCGCCCCCAGCCGACCTGGGGCTCGCCGATGCTGGCCGAGGTCGACTACGACGACATCCACTATTTCGTGCGCGCCTCCGAGCGCTCTGAGCGCTCCTGGGACGACGTGCCCGAGGACGTCAAGAACACCTTCGACCGCCTGGGCATCCCCGAGGCCGAGAGGAAATTCCTTTCGGGCGTTGGTGCGCAGTACGAGAGCGAGGTCGTCTACCACCAGATCAACGAGAACCTGACCAAGCAGGGCGTGATCTTCACTGACATGGACACCGCGCTGCGCGAGCACGAGGACCTGGTGCGGGAGTACTTCGCCACGATCATCCCGGCCAACGACAACAAGCTGGCCGCGCTGAACAGCTCGGTGTGGTCGGGAGGCTCGTTCGTCTACGTGCCGCCGGGCGTGCACGTGGAGATGCCGCTGCAGGCCTACTTCCGCATCAACACGGAGTCGATGGGCCAGTTCGAGCGGACGTTGATCATCGCCGACGAGGGCTCCTACGTGCACTACGTGGAGGGCTGCACGGCGCCGACCTACAGCGCCTCCTCATTGCACTCCGCCGTCGTCGAGCTGATCGCCAAGCCGGGCGCCCGGATCCGCTACACGACCGTGCAGAACTGGTCGGCCAACGTGTTCAACCTGGTCACCAAGCGCGCGGTCGCCGAGCGTGACGCCACCGTCGAGTGGGTCGACTGCAACCTCGGCTCGAAGCTGACGATGAAGTACCCGAGCGTGTACCTGATGGGCGAGCGGGCCCACGGGGAGATCCTCTCGATCGCCTTCGCGGGCAAGGGCCAGCACCAGGACGCCGGCGGCAAGATCATCCACGCCGCCCCGAACACGACCTCGAACATCTTCGCCAAGTCGATCTCCAAGGACGGCGGGCGCGGCTCCTACCGCGGCCTGCTGGAGATCGCCAAGGGCGCCCACGGAGCGCGCTCCAAGGTGGTCTGCGACGCGCTGCTGCTGGACGAGCATTCCCGCTCGGACACGTATCCCACGATCAGAATCTCCGAGGACGACGTCAACGTCGGCCACGAGGCCACCGTCTCCAAGGTGGGCGACGACCAGCTGTTCTACCTGATGAGCCACGGGATCTCCGAGGAGGAGGCGGGCAAGCTGATCGTCAACGGCTTCATCGAGCCGATCACCAAGGAGCTCCCGATGGAGTACGCCGTGGAGATGAACCGGCTGATCGAGCTGCAGATGGAGGGCTCCATTGGCTAGCGCGGTTCTGGAGCTCCCACAGTTCAAAGGCCGCCCGGGCTGGGAGTTCACTGACCTCACGGGCCTGGATCTCGAGCAGTACGAACTAACTGCGGTGCAGCCGGCTTGTGGCTCGGCTGCACCGGCTGGGGCCAGCTTCGACGGCCAGACGCTGCATATCACCGGGACGGTCACGGAGCCGATCGAGCTGGCGACGCTCGTGCCCAAGGGCGCGCTGGCCAACCAGCAGCTGACCGTGGTGGTCGAGGACGGCGCCCGGGCCGAGGTCTGGGAGCGCTGGACGGGCGAGGGCGTGCTCAATCTCGCCACCGAGCTCAAGGTCGGAGATAACGCCACCCTGCGCTACATCGCCGTGCAGGAACTGTCAGAGGACGCCTGGATCTTCGGTGCCCAGCGCGCCGTGGTCGGTCGCGATGCGCGCCTCGATTGGGTCGCGCTCGGCTTCGGTTCGAGGTCCGGGCACCTGCTGATGAGCACGCGGCTGATCGGCGAGGGCGCCGAGGCGCGCGTCACCGGCGCGTACGCCACGCGCGGCCGCCAGCACATCGACTTCGACACCACCCAGGAGCACGCGGCGCCCAACACGTTCAGCGACCTGGCCTTCCGTGGCGTGCTCGCCGGCCGCTCCAGCGCCGTGTGGAAGGGCAACATCATCGTCGACCCCGGCGCCCAGAAGACCGACGCCTTCCAGGAATCCCGCAACCTGCTGATCTCCAAGCGCGCTCACGCCGACGCCATCCCCGGACTGGAGATCCAGGCCAACGATGTCCGCTGCACGCACGCCGCCGCCGTCGCCCAGGTCGATCCCGAGCAGCTCTTCTACCTGCGCTCCCGGGGCCTGCCCGAGCCCGAGGCCAAGCGCCTCGTGATCGAGGGCTTCCTGGCCGCGCTCGTCGAGCGCTTCGAGGAGGGGCCGGTGCGCGAGGAGCTGGCCGGCGCCCTGGAGCGCCGGCTCGAGCTCGTCCTCGATCAAGCGAAGTAGTGCCCTTCATCCATATCGGCGATCAGGCCGGGATGGGTGGGCTCCCAATTCATCAGTTCCCGCGTTCGCTCGCTTGAGGTCGGGTTGTCCAGCCCGACGAACGCCGCCAGGAAGCTGAACTGCGCCTCGGCCTCCTCGGGCGCAATGCTCTGGGCCGGAACCCCCAGGTTGCGGCCGATCGCCTCGGCGATCTCCCGCATCGCGACGCCCTCGTCGCCGACGGCGTGCAGCCGCGTCCCGGCGGGCGCGTTCTCCAGCGCCAGCCGGTACAGATGTGCGGCGTCGAGGGTGTGGCCGGCCGGCCAGCGATTGGCCCCGTCGGCCAGATAACCCGCCCGGCCGTTGGCGCGGGCCTGTGCGATCAGCGTCGGTACGAATCCGTGCTTGTCCAGGTGGCTGTGCACGGTGGGCGGCAGGCGCACCACCGAGGAGCGAACTCCACGCTCGGCCAGCCCGATGACCCTGTTTTCCGCGTCGATCCGGTAGCCGCCCTCCATCACGTCCACCTCGGTACCGGCTCGGCCCAGGTCGCCGGCAATCGCCAGCAGCGCCGTCCCTGACGTTCCGACGAACGGCTTGTCTGTGCCGATCAGCGGTTCGGTAAGGGCCTCGATCGCGGCCAGGTCAGCACGACCCGCGCCCTCCATGTCCCCGACCTGCATCAGGTCGTGCTTGAAGGCCAGATGGATGACGCCGTCAGCCTCCGCCGCGGCTGTCCGCAGACCCTCCAGGTCGTCCAGGTCGCCGCGGCGCACGGTGGCGCCGGCGGCTTCCAGGGCCGTGGCCGAGGCATCGGACCGGGCCAGGCCGACGACCTCGTGGCCGGCTCCCAGAAGTTCCGGGACCACGGCCGAACCGATGTGCCCGCTGGCTCCGGTGACAAAAACTCGCATGAGGAACTCCTCGCCAAAGGTGATAGGACTTAGTCTCATCACCTTAGCACGGGACGGGACTTGGTCCCATCACTACGCTTATGACATGCCGAGATGGGAACCCGATGCCCAGGAGCGCCTGACCCAGGCTGCCCTCGACCTGTTCATCGAGCACGGGTACGACGACACGACCGTGGCCGAGATCGCCGAGCGCGCCGGTCTGACCAAGAGCAGCTTCTTCCGGCATTTCCCGGATAAGCGAGAGGTGCTGTTCGCGGGGCAGGACGCCTTTCTCCGGCTGCCGGCGGACGCGATCGCCACCGCTCCGGCAGATGCCCAGCCGCTTGACGCCGTTGCCGCGGCTTTGGACGCACTGGCCGGCGTGTTCACCCGGGAGCGGCATCCGTTCGCCTCCAGACGGCAGATGGTGATCGCCGCCAACAGTGAGCTCCAGGAGCGCGAGGCCCTCAAGCGCGCGGACTTTGCCACGGCGATGAGGCGGGCGCTGCGCCGGCGCGGCGTCGAGGAGCCCACCGCCACGCTGGCGGCCGAGCTGGGCGTTCTGGCCTTCCGGGCGGCCTTCATCCGGTGGGCTGACCCGGCCAACGAGCGGGAGTTTGGCGAGCTGGCCATCCAGGCGCTGCAGGAGTTGCAGGCTGCCGGCGCCGCCCTGACCCGCAGCCCGTCGAGATAGGATCGCTCAGGTGGCGCGCGGCACTCCGCTGGTTCCCCTCGGCTACGGCAAGTTCGTGCGGGCCGATCGCGTGTACGCGCTGGTGCCGCTGGAGGGCGGCGATCGTGGCGACGGCCGGCGCACGCTAGTCCATATCGAGGGGATAGAGGAGCCGGTGATCGCCTCCAGATCCGAAGGCGCGATCGCCAGGGACATTGCGCTGGCGCTCGGACAGCAGCCTCCCGGTGGCCGCGAGGTGAGCCGGATGCGCGGTCAGGAACCGCTGTTCTGATCCGTGGCGCGGAGCGTCGTCCTGCTCCGGGGGATCAACCTCGGATCCACCAACCGGGTCGCCATGCCGGCCCTCCGCGAGGCCCTGGGAGCGGCCGGGTATGAGAATGTGCGCACCTACGTCCAGAGCGGAAACATTGTGCTGGACTCGGGCGCGTCTCCCGACGCGCTCGCCGAGCAGATCGGCGCCCTGATCGCCGAGCAGTTCGGACTGGAGATCGCCGTCGTCGCCCGCACCCGGGATGAGCTGGCCCAGGTGGTCAGCCGGAACCCGCTCGCGGAGGTGGCCACCGAGCCCAAGCGCTACCAGGTGAGCTTCCTGTCCGCGGAGCCATCAAAGGATGTGGTGGAGAAGCTCCACGCCCTCGCCGCCGAGCCCGAGCGCCTCGCCGTGATCGGCCGCGAGATCTACGCCTGGCATCCGGCCGGCGTGGCCCGATCGAAGCTCTGGAACGGCCTGGCGGCCAAGGGCGGCCTCGGCCCGGGCATCACGGCCACTGCACGCAACTGGACGACCGTGACCACACTCCTGGAGATGGCCGATGCCGACTGAACCCATGCACCCCTACGTGATCCTCGACGTGTTCACCGACGTGCCGCTTCAGGGCAATCCGGTGGCGGTGTTCACCGAGGGCGAGCAGATTCCGAGCCGGGTCATGCAGGCCACGGCGCGGGAGCTCAACCTGTCTGAAACGGTGTTCCTGCTGCCGGGTGACGCCGAGTGCGACGCGCAGGCCCGGATCTTCACCCCGCAGGTTGAGCTGCCGTTCGCCGGGCATCCGGTGCTGGGAGCGGCATTCGTTGTCGGTGCTGACTCCGAACAGGAGGTCATTCGCCTGCGTACGGGATCGGGGATCGTGCCGGTCCGAGTACGCCGGAACGAGGAAGGCGAGATCGTGGCCGGAGGCATGGAGCAGCCGATCCCGTCGGTCACCCCGTTCGAGGCGACCGAGGCACTGTTTGCCGCGCTCGGCATAGAGACGCCGGCGCTACCGGTCGAGGTCTATGACAACGGCATGCACCACGTGATGGTGATGCTGGACGACGTGGCCGGCG
This sequence comes from uncultured Solirubrobacterales bacterium, assembly GCA_963718545.1. Lineage (GTDB taxonomy): Bacteria > Actinomycetota > Thermoleophilia > Solirubrobacterales > Solirubrobacteraceae > Palsa-465. The sequence goes on from CAVQZO010000003.1 coordinate 455,750, forward strand.
TCAGCGCGCTCGAGCCCGACATGCGCGCGCTCCGGGCCCTGGGGGCCTACGGCATCTCCTGTTTTGCGCTCACCGACGCGGGCGTCCGGACGCGCATGTTCGCTCCGGGTGCCGGCGTCGACGAGGACCCGGCCACCGGTTCGGCTGCGGGTCCGCTGGCCGTCCATCTCGTCCGTCACGGCCGCCACGAGTTCTCCACCAACCTGGAGATCGACCAGGGCATCGAGATCGGCCGGCCGTCCCACCTCCGGGCGCGGGTGGAGGGGACCCTCGAGCGGATCGAGCGGGTGATCGTGGCCGGGAGCGCCGTGACCGTGGCGCGCGGGCACTTCCGACTTCAATAGCCTGACTCAAGTGAAGCTCGCGACGTTCACGAGCCCGGATGGGACCACCCACGCCGGCGAGGTGCTGGGTTCCGAGGTCCACGCCCTGGGCTCCCCGCAGACGGTGCGCGACGTCCTGGCCGGCGAGCAACCACGCCACAGCGGCGACAGCTGGCCGCTCACCCAGGTCGAGTTGCTGGCGCCGCTCGACCCGCCCGGCACGATCTATGCGATCGGGCTCAACTACGCCAAGCACGTGGAGGAGACCGGCGGCACGAAGCCCGAGCAGCCGCTGGTGTTCGTCAAGGTGGCCGGATCCGCCAGCCCGCCCGGCGGCCCGATCCGCAAACCCGACGTGGTGCGTCGCCTCGACTACGAGGGCGAGCTGACGATCGTGATCGGCTCGGGCGGCCAGATCGGGGGCTACTGCGTGGCCGACGATGTCACGGCCCGTGATCTCCAGCGCCGCGAGTCCCAATGGACCCGGGCCAAGGGCGCCGACACCTTCTGCCCCTACGGTCCGTGGATCAGCACCGCCGACGAGGTGCCAGACGCCGGCCACCTGGGCCTCCGCACCTGGGTCAACGGCGAGCTGCGGCAGAACAGCAACACGTCTGACCTGATCTTCGGGTGCCAGAAGCTCGTGGAGTTCATCTCGGAGACCAATACGCTGCAACCCGGAGACCTGATCCTCACCGGCACCCCCAACGGCGTCGGCATGGGGATGGATCCGCCGCAGTTCCTCGAGGCCGGTGACGTCATCCGGATCGAGATCGAGCGCCTCGGGGCGATCGAGCACCAGGTCGTGTAGCCAGCGCCTGATCGCCGCCGCCGAACCCAAAGTCGGCGGCAGCGGGACAACCGCCGTCAGTGCTTGGAGATGACCCGGTCGATCAGCCCGTAATCCTGGGCCTCGTCGGGCTTGAAGAAGCGGTCGCGCTCCATGTCGGCGTGCACCTGCTCGAGCGGCTGGCCGGTGTGCTTGGCGTAGATCTCGTCGATCCGCTTGCGGATGTTGAGGATCTCCCGGGCGTGGATCTCGATGTCCGTCGATTGTCCCTCGAAGCCGGCCGACGGCTGGTGGATCAGGATGCGGCTGTTGGGCAGCGAGAAGCGCTTGCCCTTCTTGCCGGCCATCAGCAGCAGCGAGCCCATCGACATCGCGACCCCCACACAGATCGTCTGCACCTCCGGCTTGATGAACTGCATCGTGTCGTAGATGGCCAGCCCCGAGTAGATCGACCCACCGGGCGAGTTGATGTACATCGAGATGTCCTTGTCCGGGTCCGAGGACTCCAGGTGCAGGAGCTGGGCGATGATCAGGTTGGCGATCTGGTCGTCGATCGGCGTGCCCAGGAAGATGATCCGCTCGTTGAGCAGCCGGCTGTAGATGTCGAACTCGCGCTCGCCACGGGCCGTGCGCTCGATGACCATCGGGATCAGGGGCATGGACCTAGGCTACTAAGCGCCCGGCTGGGGCACGATCACCGCCGACCCTTCGAAGCGTCCGGCGCGGAGATCGGACAGTGCCTCCTCCGCGCTTTCCAGGGGGTATGTGGTGATCGTGGTGCGCACCGGCACGCGCGCGGCCAGCTCCAGGAACTCGTGGCCGTCGCGGCGGGTCAGGTTGGCGACCGAGCGGATCACCCGCTCCTGCCACAGGTCGTCGTAGGAGAACGAGGGAATGTCGGTCATGTGGATGCCGGCGCACACCACGACGCCGCCTCGGTCGAGCGCGCGCAGGGCGGTGGGCACCAGCTGGCCGGCCGAGGCGAAGATGATCGCGCCGTCGAGTGGCTCTGGGGCGGCTCGTCGCTGCCGCCCGCCCAGATGGCGCCCTGCTGTCTGGCGAATTCCTGGGTGCGAGCATCGCCCGGCCGGGTGAACGCGAACACCCGCCGGCCCTGCCAGGTGGCCACCTGGCAGATCATGTGTGCGGCCGAGCCGAACCCGTATAGGCCGAGACGCTCGGCATCGCCGGCCAGGCGGAGCGCCCGGTAGCCGATCAGTCCGCCGCACAGCAGCGGGGCGGCCTGCTCGTCCGTGAGGTCGTCGGGCAGTTCGAAGCAGTAGCGCTCGTCGGCCACCGTGTACTCGGCGTAGCCGCCGTCGAGGTCGCGGCCCGTGAAGCGGGCGTTCACGCACAGGTTCTCCCGCTCGCTGGTGCAGTAGCGGCAGGTTCCGTCGGTCCAGCCCAGCCAGGGCACCCCCACGCGCCGGCCGTCGTCCGCGAGGCCAACGATCTGGTGGCCCAGCACGACCGGGAGCTTGGTGGCCGGGATCTCGGCGTCGCGCAGGTGCAGGTCGGTGCGGCACACACCGCACGCTTGGACCTCCAGTCTGAGCTGATCCGGCTTGGGGCTCGGATCAGCCAGTTCCCGCAACTCCAGCGGTTGGCTCGGTTGCACCAGCACCGCGGCTCTCATCCCCTGCGATCATGGCACGGTGGTTCCGATCAACGTCCCCAACGTCCTGACCGTGATCCGGATCCTGCTGGTGCCGGTGCTGGTCGTGGCCCTGCTCGAGAAGACCGGCGGGGGCGACCTGCTCGCCGCGATCGTGTTCGTGGTCGCGTCGCTGACCGACGCGATCGACGGCTACCTGGCCCGGTCGCGCAATTGGATCACCAACTTCGGCAAGCTGATGGATCCGATCGCGGACAAGCTGCTGATCGTGGCGGCGCTGATCGCGCTGGTGTCGCTGAACCGTCTGCAGGCGTGGGTGGCGATGGTGATCATCGCTCGCGAGTTCGCGGTGACCGTGCTGCGGGTCGCCGTGGGCGCCGGTCAGGGCGTGGTGATGGCGGCCGGCTGGTTCGGGAAGCTGAAGACGGCGCTTCAGGTGGCCATGGTGCTGGTGCTGATCATCGCCGGTCACGACCGGCCCGCCTGGGTGCTGGCGCTCGTCTACGTGACCGTCGCCGTCACCGTGCTGTCAGGCGTCGACTACTTCTTCGGCGTGTCACGCCGACGCTTCGAGCCAGGCGCGGCGGCTCGTGTGGACCGCTGAGGCCTCGCCGGTGGCGATCTCGTTCCGGATCTCGCCCAGCGTGCCGTAGCGCTCGGCCACGACATTGTGCTGGTGGATCGTCTCCAGGTTCTCCTGGCGGGCGGACACGAAGTAGTCGTCATCGAGCGCCGGGAAGTGGTCGACGACGCCCTTGATCATCTCCCGCACGCAGTCCTCCACGAACCGGGGGCGCCGGTGGGCCTTCTCCACCACGTGCGCCTCGTCGGTGCGCTTCATCAGCTCGTAGATCTCTGAGGACATCGAGCTCTCGACGATCTCCAGCAGCCTGGCGGCGTCGATCTCCGTGTCGCAGCGCTCGGGGCACCCGACATACAGCGTGCCCAGTCCGCGCTGGTTGTGCGTCGCCACGGGCACCGCGTCCAGGATCCGCTCGATCTCGGAGTCATCGAACCCGTCGTCCGTGAGGCGCGCCCGGGCGGCGGAGGCCACCAGCTCCTGGGCGCACGGGCAGGCGGTCATGCCCTGGGCGGTCACGCCGATCAGACGGCGGGTCCCTCGCTCGGTGCTGGTCGCCCAGCCGTGCAGCGTGTACAGCTCCTGGGTCTGGATACCCGACACCGGCGCCGGCTTATGCTCGGGGAAGCGTGCCTCAACGCGCACTTCGGCGCGGCGAGCGCCCTGGCGCTCGCGCACAAGCAGCGCGATGTGCTGGGCCAGCGTCTCGGCCTTGAAGGGCGCTTCGCCGAGCACGACCTGGCCGATCGCGTCGTTCACCACCTCCTCGAAGCGCGACATGTGCGCGCCCTTCTGCGAGGGGCCGAGGTCAACCACGCACTCGAAGCGAGCCGAGAACAGCTGCTCGCCTCCGTTGTGGCGGATGCGGATCACCTTCTCCACGCCGGTGACTCCGACCTCGGACAGGCTGATGGAGACGGTCGGCAGGCGCGCCTGAACGTCAGGTGAGGTGGTCCCGGTGGAGATGCCGCTGGCCATGGGGCTCTGCGGTAAAGGTTAGTGCGCCGCGTTTTGGACCCGGTTGCCCTTACTCCGGAATGCGGAACAAACACGGTTGGACTGCCTCGGGGAGTGTGCTATCACTGGCCAAGTCTCGTGAGGGAGACGGAGAGAGGGAGCCCTGAAAGGGGTTCAGGGCAATGAGAGGAGTTCTGGGGGCGTGACCGATAAGGCAATCGTCTTGCTGGCCGATGAGGCACCCGTCGCGGAACTGGACGAATTCCGCGGGTTGATTGCGGAGGGGCAGGAGCGCGGGTTTCTCACGTTCGAGCAGATCGCGGGCTGCCTCGAGGAGGTGGAGGTCACCAAGGAGCAGGTCCAGGAGCTCCACGCCTACCTGGACGAGCACGGGATCGAGGTGGTGGAGGCGGACGGTCGCCTCGCCCGTTCCGAGGGCTCCAGCGTGGAGGCCAATGCGGCCGCGGGGGCGGAGCGCGACCCCGACCAGCCGCGCAAGAAGGTCGAGGTGGATCTAACGGTCGAGCCGTCGCTCGATTCATTGCGCCTCTACCTGCGGGCGATCGGGCGCGTCAATCTGCTCACCGCTGAGCAGGAGGTGATCCTGGCGCGGCGCATCGAGCGCGGCGACATGGCCGCCAAGCAGCAGATGATCGAGGCGAACCTTCGTCTGGTGGTCTCGATCGCCAAGTCCTATCTGGGCCGGGGCCTCACGTTCCTGGATCTGATCCAGGAGGGCTCCATGGGCCTGATCCGGGCGGTGGAGAAGTTCGACTACCGCCGCGGATACAAGTTCTCCACCTATGCCACCTGGTGGATTCGCCAGGCCGTGACGCGCGCGATCGCCGACAAGGGCCGGACGATCCGCATCCCGGTGCACATGGTCGAGAAGCTCAACAAGGTCGTGCACGTGGAGCGCCAGCTCGTGCAGCAGCTCGGTCGCGAACCGACCGCGGACGAGATCGCCATCGAGCTCGAGACCACGGTCCGGGAGGTGCGCGACGTCCTGCGCATGGCCCAGCAACCCGTCTCGCTGGAGAAGCCGATCGGCGAGGAGGAGGAATCCGAGCTGGGCGACTTCGTCGAGGACCAGACCGCCGAGTCACCGTTCGAGGTGGCGGCCGAGCGCCTGCGCCGGGAGAACCTCCGCCGCGCCCTGGCCGCCCTGCCCGAGCGCGAGCGCGAGGTGATCGAGATGCGCTTCGGGCTGACCGGCGAGCGGCCATACACGCTGGAGGAGGTCGGCCGGGCCTTCAACGTGACCCGCGAGCGGATCCGCCAGATCGAGAATCACACGCTGAAGAAGCTCGAGGCGCTGCCCGAGGCGCAGCGTCTGCGCGACGCTTCCTGATTGATCTGCGTCGAGTGTCGACTTAGGGGGCGCTGTGCCCGCTAAGTCGACACTCGGCGCTTGCTCCACCCGTAGCGCACGGCCGGGGCGCCCTCCTCGTTGTCGGAGCTGGGCGCGCCGACCGCGGTGAAGCCGTAGTGCTCGTAGAAGGCCCGGGCGCTCGCGTTCGCCTCGAAGCTCCACAGGTGCAACTCGCTGCGGCGGCTCTGGGCAAACCCGATCAGGCGTGAGCCATGGCCCCGGCGCTGATGGCCCGGGGCCACGTAGAGCTGGTCAATCCAGTCGCCGCTCAGCACCATCATCGCCTCCGGGCGTTGATATGGGCCGATCACCCAGACCTCCTCGCGGGAGAAGACGATGTCACGAAACCAGGCTCTGACATCGGCATCGCTGTGCGCGGCCTGTGGGATGGCCGGAGAGGCGGCTCTCCTCGGCTGCAGCCAGAGGTCGGCGACGGCGAGCGCTTCGTCAGCTTCGGCGCGCCTGATGCGTGCGTTTCCGTCCAGAGTGGATGCGAACATATGTTCTATGGAGCGAGCGTGGACCCCGAGACGGCAGGGCGACGCCGGGGAGTTATCAGCGATGCACTGGCTGACCTCGATGGGCGCTTTCGTGTTCTATCCGCTCGGGCACTGTCCCGACTATGACCTGGTCGCGGATCTTGAAGATGGGAGGCTGGTTCGGGTCCAGGTCAAGACGTCCACGTGCTTCCGGAACGGGCGGTACGAACTGACGATATGCACCCGCGGCGGCAATCGGAGTTGGAGCGGCCTGGTGAAGCATCTCGACCCAACTCGCTGCGATTACCTGTTCGCCCATGTCGGTGACGGGAGGCGCTGGTTCATCCCGTCTGCCGAGCTCGGAGGTGGATCGGGCATCCTCCTCGGCGGACCGAAATACGCTCAGTTCGAGATTGAGCGCGGACCGCCCCTTCAAGCGCGCCCGAAGACCGCGCAATAAAATCCGAGAGCCGGCGGGATTCCGGAGCGGTCAAACGGGCGCGGCTGTAAACCGCGTGGCTACGCCTTCGCAGGTTCGAATCCTGCTCCCGCCACTTGAGCCAGGAAACCGACCACGATGCCCAGACAGCGCGGTCGGCGCTTCGTGAGGTCGCGGTCCGGGTCGACAGCGAGCCGCGGGTCCTGGAGGCACTTCGCACCCTGAGGCGCCGGCTACCCGGAGACGAGAACTTCGGCGACCCGCTGTCAACGGCGGGGAGGACGACGGTTGCCCTCGCCGCTCGCGGTGTATCGCGGCTTCAGCCGCCCGAGCGGGAGAGCGCTCTCGGCGAGCTCAGCTTGACCGGTCTGCAGCTCTGGCAGTCGCTGTCGGAGCGTGTCGGGCGAGGCCGGGGTGACGAGGAGCTGGCGCTGCTGTTCACCGACCTGGTCGACTTCTCCCAGTGGGTGCTGGCCGCCGGGGATACGGCTGCGGTGAACGTCCTTGGGGCGGTGGGGGACGCAGTGGATCAAGCAATACTTGACCGAGGTGGTCGCATCCAGAAGCGCCTGGGCGACGGCCTGCTGGCGACGTTCGTGGAGGCGTCAGACGCCGTGGCGGCCGCATTGGCAGCCCAGAGCGCCTTGGCTGAGCTCGACGTAGACGGCTACCGCCCGCAGATGCGGGCGGGCGTCCACTGGGGCCGGCCGCGGCGCCTCGGCCCTGACTACCTGGGCCAGGACGTGAGCATCGCCGCCTCGGTGGTGGAGAACGCCCCGGCCGGCCAGGTGCTCGTCTCCGCTCCGGTGCTCGCCCACCTGGACAGGCAGCGATCCAGGCCGAGCATCGGTCCGCTTCGTAGGTTGCGGACGAGCTCGGTGCCGGCTGACCTCGAGGTGGCGGTGGTCAGCTCGGCACGAACATGAGCTGACGAGGGCTGCCGAGAACCCTAACGGCGAAACCGTCAGCGCTCTTACAGCCAGCCCCGGTTTGGCTCCGGGAAGCACGCATTCTGAGAGTGTGACTTTCGCTCGGCTCAGGCCGGGGCCCGCTTGACCACGGCCAACTCAACTCCGCCACGATCGGAGACACGGGCCCGTGCGGCACGGGCGGCTGAGCCAGGGCTGGCGCACGGCGCCAGAACGTGGCTGGCTCACTCCAAGCTCGGCCTGGTCGTCGTGGCGCTTGTAGTGGGTGGGGGCGCCGGGCTCGGTGCGGCCGGGTTTCGCGAGCTGATCTTCCTGTTCACCTGGCTTTTCACCGGGCATCAACAGTTCGGTCAACAGGGCCACGCGGCGAGCTTGCACCTGCCGTTCGCCGGCTTCTATTTCGTCCTGTTCGTCCCGATCATCGGAGGACTTCTGTACGGGCCGCTCATCCAGCGTTTCGCCCGGGAGGCGCGCGGACACGGCGTTCCCGAGGTGATGCTGGCGGTGGCGGAGAATGGAGGACGAATCCGACCGCCGGTCACGATCGTGAAGGCGTTCGCCTCGGCCATCTGCATCGGGACCGGAGGATCGGTGGGACGGGAGGGGCCGATCGTCCAGATCGGCGCGGCGTTCGCCTCATCCCTGGGCCAGTTGGTGCGCATGACCGAGACCCGGCTGCGGGTGATCGTGGCCTGCGGCGCCGCCGGAGGGATCGCCGCCACCTTCAATGCCCCGCTGACCGGCCTGTTCTTCGGCTTCGAGATCGTCCTGCGCGAGTTCTCCCTGGATGCGCTGCTGGCCACCAGCCTTTCGGCGGTGGCCGCCGACCTGATCAGCCGGGCTCTGTTCGGAGGCGGTCCCTTCTTCGCGGCCATCCCGCACGACCTGACCGTGGGCAACGACGGCACCTACCTGCTGGTGGCGCTGCTCGGGCTCGTGGCGGGGCTGATCGGCTATGGCTTCAAGACGTTCCTGTACGGCATGGAGGATCGGGTCGACCAGCTCTGGGGCAGCCGGCCCGAATGGCTGCGGCCGGCCATCGGCGGCCTGGCCCTTGGACTGCTTCTCCTGGCCCTCCCTCAGATGTACGGCGTGGGCTACCCGGTGATGGATCAGGTGTTGGCCGGTCACGAGGTGCTCTGGTTCGTAGTCATCCTGATGCTCGGCAAGATCGCTGCGTCCAGCCTCACGCTCTCGATCGGCGGCTCGGGCGGGGTGTTCGCGCCGTCGCTGTTCACCGGGGGCGCGGCGGGCGAGGCTTTCGGCATCGTCGTGCACCACCTGTTCGGACCCGCAGTGGGGCCGCCGGCCATGTACGGCGTGCTGGCCATGGGCGGCGTGTTCGCTGGCGCTGCTCAGGCGCCGCTGACGTCGATCGCCAGCGTGGCCGAGATGACCGGAAACTTCACCCTGACGCTGCCGATCATGTTGGTCACGGGCATCGCGGCGGCGCTGTCTCGGCGGCTCACCTACGGCAGCATCTACACCACCAAGCTCCTACGTCGTGGCATCGACATCGAGCGCCCGAAGGCCACGGCGGCGCTCAGATCGATTCTGGTCTCGGACGTGATGCAGCCGCTAACCGAGCTCGACGGACGTGCCGAGCTGGGAAGAGCCGATGAGCCGGCAGAGCCGCTACCAACGGTGATCCAGGCGGTCGAGTCGCTGGTGGGTCCGGTGCGTGGTTCTCGTCGCCCGCAGGTCTTGTTTGCCGACGAGGATCTCGCGCAGGCTCTGCGCCAGCTGGTCCTATTCGGGCGTGACGGCTTGCCGGTCCTCTCGCAGGACAGCGAGTTGACCGGATGGCTCACCCGCAACAACGTTCTACAGGCTCTCGCCCAGGAGGTCAGCTCATCCACGGCCAGCATCCAGCAGGGCGCCCGAGCGGTCGATCCGGACTACGGCGAGTCGTCGCACGCCTCTGCTCCGTCCCCTCAGCCAGACACGCCGCTGGTCGGCTATGAGCTGCTCGAAATCGAGGTCGCGGTCGGATCGCCGGCGGCGAATCGCCGTGTGCAGGAGGTGCTGTGGCCACCCGCGACGGTGCCGGTGGCGATCACCCACCGTGGCGAGATCCGGGCCGTGAGGCCAGAAACCACGCTCACGCCTGGCGAGCGAATCACCGTCCTGGTCCCCTCCGGATGACTACTTGTCCCGGCGCGACTTGAGCATGCTGAGCCCGCCGGCCAGGATGCCGAGCAGCACGGCGCCAAAGATGCTCAGCGGGACCGCCCCGCCTCCCGGCGCGTCACTGGACATCTCGATGCACATCCACACGAAGTAACCGACCAGCAGAACGCCGCCCACCACGTAGGGCAGCGCGGGTGCGACCTTGTGCAGCACTCCGGGCGAGTTCGACTTGGAGGAACGACGGGTCTCTGAGCGGCTGCTCTCAACGGCCATTGGCGATCACTGCTCCTGCTCCGGCCAGGGCCGCCCCGGCGGCCACCAGTAATTTCCCTCGATGCTTGACCATCTCGTACTGCGGGCTTCGTGAGTGGGCCTGCTCATCGAACGGCCCGTGTGCGCCCCGGTCCTCCTCGATCGGCTCGAACAGGTTGTCGTGGCCCTGAGGATCGAGAGGCTGATCGGTCATCTGGCCCGAGTAGCCGGTCCTGGCCAGGATCCGGTCGAGCAGCCAGGGTGCCGTGCGCTCGCCGAGGATGTTCAAGACCGTGGGAATGCCGACCCAGATCTGCCGGCGCTTGTGGTGGGCCGCGTAATGGACAGCGTCGGCGGCGATCTCCGGCTGATAGATCGGCGGTACGGGCGTCGTCTGCTTGGGAAGCTTGGTCCGACCCCAGGTGAACTGCGTGGTGTTCACCCCCGGCAGCTGGATCATCGACATCCGCACCTTCGACTTGCTGTGCAGAAGCTCGGTGATGACGCTCTCGGTGAAGCCCTTGCATGCGTGTTTGGCGCCGCAGTACGGGGCCTGCAACGGGATTCCCCGGTAGCCGAGGGCCGAGCACACCTGCACGATCACGCCGCGGTCCCGCGGGACCATCCGCTTCAGCGCGGACCGCGTACCCCAGACCATGCCCAGGTAGGTGACTTCGGTGGCGCGCCTGTACTCCTCGGGCTCTATGTCCATGAACTCCGCGTAGACCGTGACCATGGCGTCGTTGACCCAGATGTCGATCGGGCCAAACGCCTCCTCAACCGATCTGGCGGCGGCCTCCACCTGGTCGGCGTCGGCAACGTCACACGGCAGGATCAGCGCCTCACCACCCGCCTGCTCGACATCTCGCGCGGTCCCCTCCAGTCCCTTGCGGCCGCGCGCGATCAATCCGATTCGGGCGCCCTCTGAGGCAAATTGGCGAGCCGCCGCCCGGCCGACTCCCCCGGACGCACCAGTTATCACCACCACCTCACCCGTCCCGCTCATCTCTCGCTCTCCTCTGTCGTCTACGTAGGGCACTACCCGCCATCGGCTCGTGTCCCACCTCTCCGGTGCGGAGCGCCGGGCGCCTGATCGCGGCCGGCCGCTGTGGCTCCTCCCGTGGTCAGGCGTTTTCAGTCGGCAGCGCCAAGCGCCCGAGGTCCGGTGCCTGCCATCTGGGATCGTGTGGGGACACCGGGATCCCTGGTCTCGGCGCCTGGTACAGCCACCTCCTGGATCTCCAGGAACTCGCCGGGCGGCTCACCGATCAACAGCCAGCCCTGATCGACCGCGCTGACGAGCCCCCGCTCGTAGAGCTTTCCCAGGGCTCCCGTGACCGTCGGCCGCTGAGCCGCGATCAGATCGGCCAGCACGCTGTGTGAGAGGCGCAGGCGCAGGGTCACGCCGTTGGGTCCCACTCGGCCCCAGCGATCCGCGAGGTGCCAGAACAACATGTGAAGCCGGATCTCGATTCGGGGGTGGTGGACGATGGCCATCATCAGCGCGAGGCGCCGGGCCCGGTCGAGCGCTCGGCCCGTGATCGCCCCGAACAGCGCCGGGTACCTGGCCAGACGCGCCGTGGAGCGTCCATCGAGCACGGCCAGACGGGAACGGGTGATGACCTTCCAGCCGGTCGTCGGTGACAGGTTGGAGGTGGCGTCGTCGCCGTGCCACGGCCGCAGCAGGTCACCCTCGCCCAGCAGCTCGCCTCCGAAGCGACCGTCGATGCCAACCCGTCTCAACAGGAGGCCATCCAGCACTATGTAGCCGATCCCGCCGCTCAGCTGCTCCTGGCTATTCCAGCTGCCACTTGGAATCGTGATGCACGGAACTACGCAGTGCTCGGTTGCCCAGCTCAGGTCCCCAGGCGAGATCGCCGCGCCAAGATCGGGGTCCTCGCGCAGCAGCTGAACCCGAGCAAATGCACTTGTGTCTCTCAGCTGCATGACGTGAACCGGCTTGGACATGGGCATTACCTTCCGGGTTCCCGATACTCGCACGACGGCAAGCGGCGCCCCACTGGAGCGCCGCGAACCGTCCTCAGATCAGCGCAGCCCCGATGCGGTGGCCGCCTCGATCGTATGCTCGCCCTTGCCGCGGATCAGCGGACCCTCGTACGCCCCCGGCTTCGGGCGCGGCTTGCCACCCGGGAAGGCCAGACGCAGGATCGTGCGCTGGACCATGCCGAGCTGCTGGGAGAACGGTCCGCTGTTGTAGGGCAGCCCGTAGCGCTGGCAGATCTCGCGCACCTTCGGAGCGATCTCGCCGTAACGGGTGGAGGGCATGTCCGGATACAGGTGGTGCTCCACCTGATAGCCGAGGTTGCCGCTGATCACGTGGAACAGCGGGCCGCCGTCGATGTTGGCCGCGCCGACCAGCTGGCGGACGTACCAGCCTCCCCGCGACTCGCCCTCCACTTCCTCCTCGGTGAACGTGTAGGTCTGGTCGGGGAAGTGCCCGCAGAAGATGATCGCGTAGGACCACAGATTGCGGATCAGATTGGCCGTCACGTCCGCTGTCAGCGTCCGCTTGAACGGCACCCGGAAGGACTTGCGCTCCACCAGCTGGCGCATCACCTCACGGGGACCTGTCCGGCGCTGTACGCGGCGGACCGCGCGGTCGGCCACGTCGACCGGGTTCTTGGACTTGCCCCGAGCCTGGTCGCGCAGCGCCACAATGGCCAGGTCGATCGCGCTCATCACCAGGCCGCTGATGATCGGCCACGCGACGTAGTCCTTCTGGATCTGCGTCCGGGCCTTGCCGGCGATCCCTTTCAGCTCCTTGCGGACCTGCTTCATGTCCTTCTCGCCCTTGCGGATGGCTTCGAAATCCAGGTCGTGCAGGGCGACTCCCCACTCGAACGTGAGGGCCAGCAGGATGTTGTAGATCGGCTGGAAGAGGTAGACCGGATGCCACTTCTGGTGCGGGTCGATCCGCATGATCTCGTAGCCCAGATCGCGGTCCTTCTCCAGGATGTTGGTGAACGTGTGGTGGATGTAGTTATGGGAGTGGCGCCAGGCCTCGGCGGTGGAGGCGGTGTCCCAGTCCCAGGCCCGCGAGTTGATCACCGGATCGTTCATCCAGTCCCACTGGCCGTGCATCACGTTGTGGCCGATCTCCATGTTCTCCAGGATCTTGGCCATCCCCAGCGTGCTGGCGCCGATCACCCACGGGATACGCCAGCGGGAGAAGAACAGCTCGACCCGGCCGATCAGGGCCAGGCGCCGCTGGAAGGCGATCATCGAGCGGATGTACTTCGCGTCTCGGTCGCCCAGTGAGTCCTTGACTTCCTGGTGAAGGGCATCGAACTCCTTGCCCAGCTCCTCTATCTGCTCTGGGGTGAGCCGGTGCAGCGGATTTTCCGGCACCTCCATGCTGCTCACTTGACCGTTGGTCCGGTGCCCATTCATGGTTGCCGCTTCCACTAGTCCATTCCTCCTTTAGACATCAAGTTCGATCGGTCCCTCCGGGGCGCTGATGCACGTCCGGATCATCTCGCCCTCCTGGCCGTACACATCTCCGTTGCGCAGGTCGCGTACCCGACCCGACACGAGCTCACAGACGCAGGTGTGGCAGATGCCCTCGCGGCAGCCGAACGGAAGATCCAGCCCTTCGTCCTCGCCGGCCACCAGGATCGGCTTGCTGCCGTCCGATCTCGCTTCGGTGTCCGACTTGAGGAACTTGATCGTTCCCCCCTCGCCCTCTGCGCCCTGATCCAGGCCCAGCTTGGGCTGGAAGCGCTCCATGTGGAGCTGCTCGCAGTCGGACTGCTTCTCCCAGTGCTCGCTGAACGCGTCGAGCATCTCGCTGGGGCCGGAGATGAAGCTCTCCCGTTCCCGCCAGTCCGGGCACAGGCGGTCGAGGTCCTCCGGCCCGATCCGTCCCTGGTCGCCCGTCACCTGCTCATGCAGCCGGAAGCCTTCGTTGCGGTCGGCCAGCTTGCGCAGCTCGGGGCCGAAGATCACCTCGTCGGTGCGCCGGGCCGAGTGAAGCTGTACGACGTCCCGCAGCTGGTTCTCGTGGTCCAGATGACGCAGCATGCTCATGATCGGCGTCACCCCGGAGCCAGCGCTGATGAACAGCAGCTTCTCCGGAACCGGGTCCGGCAGGATGAAGTCACCCTCGACGTTGGACAGCGTCACGATCGTGCCGGGGCCGGCATCCCGCACCAGATAGGGCGACACCTTTCCGGAGTCGACGACCTTCGGCGTGATGCTGATGAGGCCGTCCTCCCGGAACGGATCGGAGGTCAGCGAGTAGGCGCGCCAGTGCCTGACGCCGTCGATATCCAGCCCGATCCGCACGTACTGTCCGGGTTGGTGGCCCGGCCACCGGTAACCCGGCTTGATCAGGATCGTGGAGGCGAGCTCCGTCTCCTGCTTGACCTGCTGAATGCGTCCGCGTAGCTCCCGCGTCGACCACAGCGGGTTGATCATCTCCAGGTAGTCGTCAGGCAGCAGGGGCGAACTCAGCGCGCCCGCTGCATTGAGGACCCGGCGGATGACCGGATGTACGTTTGGTGCGGCTCCTTGCTCCGGCATGTCCCAGCCGGTTATTTCCCGCCTGAACAGGTAGATAACAAGTGTTCACCAAAGTTTTTGCAGATGCGCCCCCTGATTCCCCAAAACCCTGAGCGGGCGTACCGCTGCGGGCGGTGATCCCTCCGGCCCGACACGTCGTGATGCTCGGCCTCATGGGGGTGGGCAAGACCACCGTGGGGTCTGAGCTGGGCCGCGAGCTCCACTGGCCCCTCAGCGACAGTGACCGGGTGATCGAGGAGCGTTGCGGAGCCACCGTGCGGGAGCTGAAGGACCGGCTTGGCACCGGGGGGATGCACCACCTGGAGGCTGAACACCTCCTGCGGGCGCTAGAAGAGGAGGCGCCGTCGGTGATCTGCGCGGCCGCCAGCGTCGTCGACGCGCCTGAATGCCGCCACGCGCTGGAGGGCGACACCGCCTACGGCGTATGGCTTCAGGGGCGCGCGGAAACGCTGGCCGAGCGGTTCGCCGGGGGAGCTCACCGTCCGGTGTTCGGGTCGGACCCCGAGGCGGTATTCCGCAGTCAGCTCGGGGAGCGCAGCCGGTGGTTCGCGGAGGTGGCGCGCCACCGGGTGAGCGTCGACGGACACACCCCCGATGAGATCGTCCGCGACATCCTCGCCGCGCTCAGCCAAGCCGGCATCACCCCGAGCAACCGCTGAGGCCGACCCCCGTCGGCCTCAGCGGACAGCCCCGATCGGCCTAGGCGTGGTACCAGGTGTCGGCGAAGGCCCCTCCGGTGCCCACCGTCCCCGGCTTGGCCCGCACGACGCCCTTCTTCGTGGTCATCGTGATGGGGTTCGCGGCCGATCCGAACTGGTTGAGCGATTCGCTTGCGCCGTTGATCGTGGCCGAGTCGGTGCTGAAGTTCAGCGTCCCGAAGTTGGTCAGCGTTCCGTTGGACGGACCCTCAACGATCCACTCCACCGAGCTGCGCGGCGCCTTGGACGAGCTCTGGACGGTGTGGAAGCTCCAGCCGGCCGTGTGGTCGGTCAGGGTCATCGTGAAAGCGGAGGAGGCGTAGGTCACGCTTCCGGTCATCGAGTCACCGGCACTGATCGGGTAGCTGATCACCTGGGTTGGTGCGGGGTACATCTCCCACCACGCGTAATAGCTGGGGGCACCGCCGTTGCAGTCGGTGTCCGTGCCGGTCTGCTCCACCGTGCTGCTCGTGTCGCCGTCGATTCCCACCCAGGGCGAGGACCAGCTGTTCTCGCGGCGTCCGCAGCTCGCGCGCTGAACGGTCCAGTTGCCCGTCACCGCAGTGGCGTTCGTCCCATCCACGCTGTAGCCGGACCAGTTGGTGCTGGTTTCGGCGGTGAGCCGGTGCTTCGGAGCGTGTTGCCGCACGGCGTGGGCCGTCGCGGCCGGCGCCGCGGCCAGCACTGCGCACGCGCTTAGAACAGACGCCGCCGCACCCGCGCGCCCCAGAATCGGAATCTGCATGTGCCCAACCCCTCCTTGTCGACCGCACCCGCCGGAAATCCGGCCTATCGGCAAGATAGCGCGGCGGCAAGGCCGGATGTGCTGTTCTATCGGCCGATGCAAGCGCACGACCGGGAGCCGGCGGGACCACCCACGATCCTCATCCATGCCGGCGCGGGCCCGCTGGGGGCCGAGCTGCGCGACCACGGTCAGGAGGCGATCGACACCCTGCACGAGGTCCTGCGCACCGCCGGACGGCGCCTGGATCAGGGTGAGGCGGCCCCAGCCGTCGTCATCGCCGCCGTGGAGGACCTGGAGGATTGCGGGCTGTTCAACGCCGGCTACGGCGCGGCGCTCTGCTCGGACGGATCGGTGGAGCTCAGTGCGGCAGTCATGCGCGGATCCGACCGGGCCGCCGGTGGGGTAGCCGGCGTGCGCGTCGTGCGCCACCCGGTGCGGGCCGCCGCAATCGTGCTCGAGTCAGACCAGGTCCTGATGATCGCCGAGCGCGCCGAGCAGCTGGCCCTGGCCGGCGGGGCCGAGCGCTGGGAGAACTCCGAGTTCGTGACCGAGCGCCAACAGGCCCGCTTCCTGGCCACCGCGAACGGCGAACGCCAGGATCACGGAACCGTGGGAGCGGTGTGCCTGGACGTCCACGGCGACCTGGCCGCCGCCACCTCGACCGGTGGGATCAGCGGTCAGCCCCCGGGTCGGGTGGGCGACTCGCCCCTGATCGGCGCGGGCACGTGGGCGGATGGGCGGGTGGCCGTGTCCTGCACGGGGGACGGCGAGGCGTTCATCCGGGTCGGTGTGGCTCGCTGGATGGCGGCCCAGGTGGCGCACGGCGCCTCCGTCGAGGCGGTGGCCCGGGAGGCGCTGGACGAGGTCGGCGCACTTGGCGGCACGGGAGGGCTGATCGCGCTTGACCGCGCCGGCCGCTTCGTGCTCCCGTTCACCACCGAGGCGATGCCCCGAGGGATCTGGCAATCCGGACGCCCACCCCAGGTGCAGCTGACCTGAGGGGAGGCCGGCCGCCGAGCGCGCTCACGCCTCGTGGCCCGGCTCCATCTCCTTCACCTGGTGGAAGCGGAGAGCCTCGCCACCCTCACCGTCCCCGGACACGGCGAACGGCTCGAGCACGAATCCCACGTGGTCGCCGAACGGCCGCTGCTCGACGATCCGCCCGGCAAACCAGCTCGGACAGTCCTCCACGATCGGCAGTCCCTCCGGGCCCGGGTGCCACCGGCATCGGCTGAACTTGTCGGTCTCGTCCTGGGTCTCGCCGCCGAACAGCTCGGCCAGCTCGTCCGCCTCGGCGGGCAGGAGGTGGACAACCAGCGCATCGGCCCGCCGAGCCGCCCGGTAGGTGCGGTTCTTGTCCGATAGACACACCAGGAACCGCGCCGGCGTGATGCTGCACTGGCTGGAGAAGCCGACGAGGCAGCCGTCGAGCTCATCTCCTGACCGTGTGGTGACGAGCAGCATCGGGTAGTCGAGCCCGGCCACGAGCCGGGCGAATTTCTGATCGGCCTCGGACAGGCGCCCCGCCCTCAGCCTTCTTCAGCTTCGTCCGCCTGCGCCTCGGCCTCGTCCAGATCCTCGAATCCCCGGGTTGGGTCGGTTGGATCCTCGGCCTGCGCGTCGCGCTCGTCCGCGTCAGCCGGCTCCGAATCGCCGGGCCCGCGCCGAGGCTGCTGCTCGTGCTCGCTCATCAGCAGCCAGACTTCCCGTCAGCTTCCGGCTGCTAACCGATCAGCTGACGTTCACCGCCACCGAGGCCGAGGCGACTCCGTCAGCCACCACGGTGAGCGAGCTGGCGCCGGCCGGTGTCCCGGCAGGCACTGTGAAGCCGGCGGTTCCCGCGGTACCCGGAGCGATCGACACCGAGCTGAACCCGCTCGTCCGCGCGTAGGTAACGGTTCCGGTGTGGTCGTTGACGATGCGGACCAATGGGTAATTGGTGTTGTCCTGGAAGTCATCGCCGTACGCGGCGCCCTGGGCGCGCCCAGCCAGCTGCGTCCCTGCCACCTGATAGGTCTCGCCGGGGGTGACAGACGACGGCACCGACGTGATCGTCGGAGCCAATGATGAAGAGGCTGACCCGCTGGGCGTGTAGACCTCCATGTCGAATCCGTCGTCGTACAGGATCTGACCCGTTGGCAGCACCAGCAGGCGCGTCTGGAACGAGGAGATGCTGGGCGCGTTCGCCGTGTCGGGCACCTGGGTGAACGACTTGCCGTTGTAGAGGAAGAAGTGCGTCGGCGCCGTGTAGTCACCGGGGCTGGCATCGAGCAGGATCTCGCCATCGGGAAGCAGCGCTGCCGAGCCGTCCGCGCTGTCGTACTGCTGACCGCCGATCACCGGCAGCGAGGGCCCGGCGCTCCAGGACCCCCTGTTGGTCTTGTAGGTCGCCGTCGCGCCGGTCGCGCCGATCGCCAGCGTCGAGCTGCTCGTGGGGTTGAACACCTCGGGACCCAGCTCGTACGCGCTGTCGGCCAGGGGAGCCGGCGTCACGCCCGCACTCGACCACGACCCCGAGGCCGGGTTGTACAGCTCGGTGTTGTTGATCCCGTTCTCCACCGAGAGCGAGCTGTCCACGGTTATCACCTGATTGTTGGGCAGGAGCGTCCAGCCCTCCTCATCGTTGATATCCGCCTTGCCGGTCCCGGTTGGGGTCCAGGTCAGGGCCGACGGGTTGAGCAGGGCCTGCTGGGTGGTGCAGCAGTTGGCCAGCATGAACGTGCCGTTCGGCAGGACCTCGCTCTGCGCGTCGCCGATTGTCGTCCAGCCGGCGGGAGGCGCCACCGTCGTCCAGGCATCGCCCACCGGGTCGTAGATCGCCCCGCGCGTGGTCCACTGGCCCTTGGCTCCGCCGTTGTACTCGCCGCCCTCGACGATCATCCGGCCGTCCGGGAGCACGGCGGAGGCGAAGTACTCGGGCCGGTAGCCGGGGGGCATCGAAGCCACCTGGCTCCAGGTTCCGTGCACGTAGCTGCCGCTGCTGTCCGGCGTCAGCTTCCACCAGACCCCCTTGTTGTCCTGGTGCACCAGAACGCTGCCGTCGGTCATCAGCAGCATCGACCCGGGAGCAATCGACGGCTGGTGGGTCAGGGGGGTCCATGGGGACGGGGTGCCGGCGCGTCCGTTGAATCGCGGGGCCAGCGAGGGCTGCACCGGTCCTACCGGCTCGAGCTTCCGGTGGGACAGGGGCGTGGTCGCCCCCGCATTGGCGGCGCTCGCCAAGCCGACCGCGCCACAGAGAACCAGCAAGATCAACAGCCCGAGCTTCCGCGTTGGCAGCCTCATCCTCGCCCCTATCTATCGTCAAAGACCCGGCGCGAACCCTATCCCCTACGGCTCCCACGGCGCAACAGCAACCAAGAAGCGCGTGTCCAGCCACGGCGGCTCGGCCGCCGGTTCGTGCGCCGCGCCGAACGGATCCCCGAGGTCCCGGCCGTAGCGCTCGGCCAGCTCGAGCGCGGCGAGTTCCTCCACCTCCCAGCCGCGGCCGCTCAGCACCTCTTCCACCGTCTGCGAATCCCCAGCGGCGATCAGAGCGCTCATATCGATCCCCGACCGGCGGCTCAGATCGTCCAGTCGCCCGCCGGCCTGCGGATCGCCGGCGATCCGGTCGGCGCACAGGCGGCTGCCCGCGGCGCCGAGATCGCACACGCGGCCGGCCCACACCCGCTGAGCCTCCGCACCGAGATACGCGAGCAGGCCTTCGGCCAGGAACAGAGTCGGACGGGTTTTGTCGTGGCCGGCGGCCTGGAGTGCCGCCGGCCAGTCCTCGCGTAGGTCCACATCGACATCCGTGACCACGCACCGGGGCTCAGCCTCCAGGCGCTGTAGCTGGGCGCGCTTCCAGTTCAGTAGGGCGCCGCGATCCAGCTCGAACATCCGCAGCCCCACCGGCAGCCCCAGCCGGTAGGCCCGCGTGTCCAGTCCGGCCCCGAACAGGACCACCTGCGCCAGGCCGGCATCTGTGGCCTCCCGCAACTGGTCGTCGTAGAACCGGGTGCGCAGCCCGATGTAGCGCGACCCGTGCAGGTGGAGCGCCTCCTGCGGCGTGGGAGTGCTCCCGGCCTGAGGCCAGTCGAGTCGCATGGGCAGCTCCACTCCGGCCGCCTGGAACAGCGAGCGGGCCAGCGGATCCTCGATCAGCCGATCGGCCCGGCCCGTTTCCACCGAACGCGCGGCGGCCAGCCCGAGCGCCGTGAGGGCCGCGCCGTCGAACACCGGGGATGGGGACTGGGGGGCGGGCATGGGGTACCTTGGGGCGGGTGAGGCGGCGGTGCGGGCAGACGTTGACGGTGGGCGTGTCGGTCCTCGTCATGCTGGCAGCTGCGGCGTCCTGCGCGGCGGCCGCCCAGCCACAACCCGGCCGAGGGCGGCTTCACGTCCCGGCCCGCGCGGATCAGCTGATCGTGGTCTCCAGCCCCACCCTCGATCCTGCCGATCATCTGGCCACCCTGCGGGTGTACGTGCGCTCCGGGCCTGATTCGAAATGGCGTCTCAGGTTCGGTCCCTGGCGTGCCGAGATCGGCTACGGCGGCCTGCGACACCACCGGCACGAGGGCGACGGCTCGACTCCGACCGGCGTCTACGGCCTCGAGTCGACGCTGTACGGGAATCGCCCGGACCCCGGCGGCCTGCATCTCCGCTACCACCATCTGGTGTGCGGCGACTGGTGGGACGAGGATCCGTATTCGCCCCAGTACAACCGGTTCGTCCACGTGGCCTGCGGCACTACGCCCGCGTTCGCCGCGGGCTCGGAGGCGCTGTGGACCGAGAAGGTGGCCTATCCGTACTTCGCGGTGCTCCGCTTCAACGTCGATCCAGTGCGCGGAGGGGCGGATGCACCCGGCTCGGGCATCTTCCTGCACGCCTGGGTGGGAGGGGCCACGGCGGGCTGCGTGGCCTTGCCCAGAGCGCGCCTGCTGCACGTCCTGCGCTGGATCCGTCCCGGCCGGCACCCGATGGTGGCCATCGGCACCAACGCTCAGGTTTTCTAGCTGTCCTCGGCGTCGAGGCGCCGGGCGATCAGGAGCGCGGCGCGCTCGTGCGCAGCATAGGCGGCGCGCAGGGCCTCCACCGCCTCGCCGGTCTCGGCTTCGGCGGGCAGCGGGTCAGCGGTGAGCAGCCGGCGCACCGCCTGTCCCAACTCCGTTCCGCCTACGGCATCGGCCAGCGCGGTCAGCGCGTCGGCCCGCACCCGAGCTCCCTCGACGAACGCGCCGATGACCGTCCCGCGCCCCAGCGGCGCCGCGCCGAACACGCGAGCGTGCAGAACCGCCGGGTTGACCCCGTGCGGCCGGATCAGGTCACGGCGCTCCTCCGCCGAGAAGCCCGCGCTCTCGGCCAGGTAATCGATCGCCGCGGCCACGCCCTGGGCATCCACCGGGATTGAGTCCGCGATCTCTGCCGGCAGGCGCTCGATCAACTCTGCGTGCGCCTCGGAGGCTTCATCCAGGACCTGCTGGACCTGATGGCTGTGGCGGTGGCTCACCGCCAGAAAGCTAGCCCTACGCCGTCGCCTGTCGCATCCGCCGGCGGGACAGCTTGGCCTCGGTTCCGCACTCCCGCATGGAGCACCAGCGCCGGTTGCCGCGTTTGGTGCTGTCAAGGAACAGCCACCCGCACCGGTCGCCCGGGCACTCCTTGAGGCGGCCTTCGGGCGCCTCGGCCAGCAGTTCGGTGGCCGCATCCACGACGCTGTGGCGAACGCTGGCCAGCTCGTCGGCGGACCATGTCCAGCCGAGCCGGCCGTCGGCTTGCGGCGCCAGGACGCCCGCCTGGTGGGCCGCGGCCACCAGGCGCGAGAGCTCGGCCAGATCGCCGGCCGCCGGCAGCTCGCCGCGTATGCGGGCCCTGACCAGCCGGTAGAGAACCTCCCGGGCCGTCACCGCCCGGCGCAGCTCCTCGGCGTCGGACCGCGACGCGCGGGACTCGCTGGTCAGCACCCCCTGACGCTGACCCCACGCCCGGAGGTCGTCCGGCGTGCGCAGGGACTCGCCCGGCGCCTCCTCGTCCCGCGCCTCCGCGGTGTTGAGGAAGTCCAGGGCCATGTGCCCCCCTACGAACTCCACCTCGCTGACCGGTCGCATGAAGGTCAGTGTACCAACAAAGACATGTTTACCGGTACAGTGTTCTGGCAAAGCTACTTTTGCCGGTACAAACGAACGAGGAGGATGGAAGATGATCCTGCTGGCGATCGGCGCCGCATTCGCCTGGGGCGCCTCAGACTTCTTCGGCGGCGCCCTGCGACGCGGGATGCCGGTGTTCGCCGTGCTCGTCATCACCCAGCTGATCGGGTTCGTGCTGCTGGTTCCGGTCCTGCTCCTGCACGGCGTGCCCTTCCCGCATGACCCGCACATCCTCTTCGCGGCGGCCGCCGGGCTCGGGGCCACTCTCGAGCTCTGCCTCGTGTATCTGGCCATCAGCCGCGGCGACTCCTTCGTCACCGCGCCGGTGGCGGCGATCGGCGCGACGCTGGCCGTGCTGACCGGACTGATCGGCGGCGAGCAGCTGAGCCCGCCCGTCGCCGCCGGTCTGGCCTGTGCCCTGTGCGGCGGTCTGAGCAGTGCGTTCACCTCGTCCGAGCGGCCGAGCTCCGTACCGGCAGCGGCGGGGATCTGCCTGGGCGCCGCGGTCGGTTTGGCCAGCGCGCTGGTCTGTCTGCACGCGGCCAGCCGGATCGATCCGGTGTGGGCGGCGACCCTGCTCGATGTCGGGACGCTGGTCCCGGCGGTGTTGATCCTGCTGGCGGGGCCGGACCGCAGCCGGCTGCGACCGCTGCCGGGCCTGCGCAGGCTGGCGCCGCTGGCGCTGCCCGCTGCCGCAGGAGTCGGCGGAGACCTGGCCTACGGGGCGGCCTCGCGGCACGGGGCGCTCAACATCGTCTCCGGAGTGGCCTCCCTGTACCCGCTGATCACGATCGGCCTGGGCGTGGCGCTCCAGGGACGGCGCGCTCACCTCGCCGAAGCCGGCGGGCTGGCGCTTGCCGTTGCCGGTGCGGTCCTGCTCGGCGCGAGCACCGGTTGAGGGGGTTGCCAACCCGCCGGAGAGGGCCTAGTCAGGGCTGAAAGCGGCGGCCAGGATCTGAAGCATCCCTTCGAGACCCATTCTCCCGGCCAGTCCGCGCTGCTGTTCGGCACCGGTGTCACGGGCCATCTCGGGGATGGCGCCGAGGGCGTCGTCAGCGCCGAGCTCTTGGGCGTGCGGCATTACCGCCGCCAGCAGCTCGGCCAGTTGATCGCGGGCCTCCACCTGCGACTCGGTGACCGGGTCAAGGAAGCGCGCGTCCATTCCGTCCCGGGCCGCCAGAAACCGGTTCTCGTTGAGGATCTCCGGGGCGTGGATGAGGGCGGCATCGTGAAACCCCTCCTCGAGCTCGAGGTGCGCGATCGACTGAATCAAGGCGGCCAGCGCCACCGATCGCTCGACCGTCGACTGAGCGTCCATCACCCGGACCTCGACCGTGCCGAACACCGGGCGCAACCGCACGTCCCACCAGAGGAAGGATGGCTCGGGGAACGCCCCGCAGCGCACCAGCTGGTCGACCACGTCCACGTACTCCAGATAAGACGTGAAGGCGAGCGGGATCCCCACCCGAGGAAAGCTCTGGAAGATCGGCGTCCGTGCCGAGGCCAGCCCGGTGTCGCGGCCCTGCCAGAACGGGGAGTTGGCTGACAGCGCCAGCAACAGGGGCACGTGAGCCCGCATGCGATTGAGCAGCGCGACGCCCGTGGCGCCGTCCGGCACACCGACATGGACATGCAGGGCGAATGTCGGCTCACGGCACGCCAGCACGCGCATCGAATCGAGGATCAGCTGGTAGCGGCTGCCGGCCGACACCCGGACGTCCTCCCAGGTAACGGTTGGATGGGTTCCGCAGCCGGCTAGGTACAGGCGGGCCTCGTGTACCTGGTGCTGAAGCTCGGCGCGCAACCTGCGGAGCTCCACATCCAGGCCCGTGATGTCGCCGTGGGGGCGCGTGCCGATCTCCAGCACCTCATCATGTGTCTCGGCGCCGATGTGTGAGGACAGGTCCATCGGCAGACCGGCCAGCAGCTCCTCGCTGTCTCGCGCTAGAGACCAGGCCCGCGGCTCCAGGAGCATCACTTCCTCCTCGGCGCCCAGCGTGTACGCCGGCGAGGGGCACCAGTGCGCCCACTCCGGCAGCTGCTCATCGGCAGGATTCGGAGCCCAGACGGGATCGGTGGCCGAGCGGCGCAATATCTCTCAGATCTTCGCTGGCTCGATCACGGTTAGCAATGCTGCCCCGGTCGGGGACGCTGATCTTCGGCCGCAGGGCGCGAGTCCGGCAATGCATCCTTGTCCCGATGGCCAATGCCGCCGTCTGGAGCGCGCCCTACGGTTGCCGCCATGTCCATGACCAGATCGGCTGGCCCGAGGCGGCCCTCCCGCCCCGCCGACGGCTCGTCCCCGCCACTGATCGCGGTCACCACGTCGGAGATCCGGTCCGCCGGCCGGGTTGCGCCCACGCCCGAGGGCGAACCGCCCCAGGCCGAGATGGTGCTTGGCCTCAAGTACATGGCGGCTGTGGAGGCGGGCGGTGGATTGCCCGTAGTCGTGCCTCCGCTGCGCCATGAGTCGATCGATTCGCTGCTGGACCAGGTGAGCGGTCTCTGCCTCTCTGGAGGCCCAGACCTGCACCCCGCCGCCTATCTGCAGCGTGAGCATGCCGCGCTTGGACCAACGTGGGCGGAGCTGGACCAGTTCGAGCTGGCGCTGGTGCGGGCCGCCGATCTTCGCGGACTGCCGATCCTGGCCATCTGCCGCGGCCTGCAGGTGCTCAACGTCGCTCGCGGCGGCACCCTCCATCAGCACCTGCCCGATCTCTCATCGGAAATCGTCCATCGTCAACCGGAACCGGGGAATCAGCCGACCCACTGGATCCGGCTGACCGGCCCGAGCCGGCTCGCCGGCATCCTCCGGCGCCGCCGGACCCGGGTGAACTCGTTCCACCATCAGGCGGTCGCCGAGCTGGGCGCCGGACTCAGCGTGACCAGCCACGCGCGGGACGGGACGGTCGAGAGTTTGGAGACCATCGACGGGCGGTTCACGCTTGGCGTCCAGTGGCATGCCGAGTGCCTGATCGAGCAGCCGGCT
Organism: uncultured Solirubrobacterales bacterium; assembly: GCA_963718545.1. Taxonomy (GTDB): domain Bacteria; phylum Actinomycetota; class Thermoleophilia; order Solirubrobacterales; family Solirubrobacteraceae; genus Palsa-465. The sequence goes on from CAVQZO010000003.1 coordinate 480,715, forward strand.
CAGCTGGCCATCTTCCGGGCGTTCGTTGAAGCGGCCGCCGAGTACGCCGCCGCGCGGGGGCGGGCCCGAGCGGCCTGATCTGCGGCGCGAGGGCTGGTGGCTCAGGCGCCGTCGGGGCGGTAGCGCAGCCCGTCCAGGGCCACGTCGAGGATGTGGCCGATCGCGTCAGGATCCGCCACGTTCAGGCGCGAGATTCCCATCACCAGGTGCGTGATCTGCTCCAGGTCGATGTCGGAGCGCACCACCCCGGCCTCCTGGGCGCGGGCCAGCAGCGGCTCGCCCGCCGAGAACATGAGCGCGCGACAGGCCTGGAAGAATGGGGCCGAGCGGTCCAGGTACTCCAGCATCTGGTCGGCCAGCGCCCGCTTCGTGGCCAGGTAGCCCATGAACCGGTGGAGCCATCCCACCAGCCCCTCCCAGGGCGGAAGCTTGGCGAAGTCCGCAGCCGACCGGGCCAGGTCCTCCACCTCGCCCACGTACACGGCCTCCAGAAGCGACTGGCGGTTGGGGAAGTTGCGGTACAGGGTGCCGATCCCCACGCCGGCTCGCCGGGCGATGTCCTCCAAGGACGTGGCGCTGCCGTCCTCGGCGAACGCCTCCCGGGCCGCGGCCACCACCTTGTCGTAGTTCCGGCGGGCATCGGCCCGCTTGGGGCGGGGCGAGACCTCGGGGACGGCGCTTGGAGCGGCGGTTTCAGACGTGGCCATGGGTTTCTTCAAAAACGCTTGACAAAGCGGAGGGAGCCTCCGTATAGTAACCGGAGGATACCTCCACTTCGTAATACGGAGGTGGCCTCCAGTTTAGCGCCCCTCCCGGGGCAAACGCAACAGTTGGGACTTGTATGACTGAACTTCTCACCGCTTCCTCCAACGATCGCCGGCGCTGGATCGGCCTGTTCGTCGTCTGCCTGGCGCAGCTGATGATCGTGCTCGACACCACGATCGTGAACGTCGCCCTCCCCGCCATCCAGCGCGACCTCCATTTCTCCCAGGGGAACCTCACCTGGGTCATCAACGCGTTCCTCGTGACGTTCGGCAGCCTGCTGCTGCTGGCCGGCCGGCTCGGTGACCTGATCGGCCGCCGGCGGGTGTTCCTGACCGGGGTGGCCGTGTTCACCGTCGCCTCGCTGCTGTGCGGCCTGGCCACCGATCAGGCCATGCTGATCGGGGCTCGCTTCCTCCAGGGCGTCGGCGCCGCGATGCAGGGCTCCGCGATCCTGGCGATCATCGTCACGCAATTCCCCGAGCCGCAGGAGCGCGCTCGGGCGATGAGCGCCTACGTGTTCACCGCGGTGGCGGGCGGGTCGCTGGGCCTGCTGGCCGGCGGCGCGTTGACCGACGCGCTCAGCTGGCACTGGATCTTCTTCGTCAACCTGCCGATCGGGGTGCTCACGATGCTCGCCGGCCGCGCCCTGATCTCCCGTGATCCCGGAGCCGGCCTGGAGGGCGGCATCGACTGGATCGGCTCGGTGCTAGTCACCGCCGCACTGATGAGTGGGGTCTACGCGATCGTTCAGGTCTCTCAGGACGGCTGGGGCTCCACCCAGGTACTCGGCTTCGGGACTCTGGCCGTGGTGCTGATGGCCGGCTTCCTGATGACCGAATCGGTCGTGGCCAACCCGATCATGCCGATGCGCATCCTGCGGCTTCGGGGCCTGGTCGCCTCGAGCCTGGTCCGGGGCTTCCTGGTCACCGGGATGTACTCCACGTTCTTCCTGGGGACGCTGTATCTGGAGCACGTGCTCCACTACACGCCGCTCCAGGCCGGAGTGACCTACATGCCATGGACGCTCACCGTGGCCGTCCTCTCGACCGGTATCACCGCACGGATGGTGAGCCGCTTCGGGCCGATGCGCGTGCTGCTCGGCGGCATGGCCTCGGTGGTGGCGGGAATGGCGATCCTGCAGACCACCGGTCCTCATTCGCACTTCATGCCCACCCTGTTCGGCTCGTTCTTCCTGATCGGCCTGGGGATCGGCAGCGCCTTCATGCCGCTGCTGACGATCGCCATGGCGGATGTGCCGCAGGCGGATGCCGGGCTGGCTTCGGGGATCGTGAACGTGTCCATGCAGGTGGCCGGCGCGCTGGGTCTGGCCGTGCTCGGCACGGTGGCCACCACCCGGTCGCACGCCCTGGAGGCCGCGCATCACGGACTGGCCAGCTCGCTGATCGGCGGCAACCATCTGGCCTTCGGGATCGGCGCGGTGACCGTCGCCGCCGGCGCCCTGATCGCCCTGTTCGTCCTGCCGCGGCCGGGCCGGCCGGTGGCGGTGGGCGCGCCGGCGGCGGTCGAGGCCGGCCCGGGGGCCGAGGGGGAGCTGGCGCTCGAGCTGTCCGAAGCGGCATGAGCGCGCGAGGGACCACTAGGATGAGCATCTCCGGGGCCGGTCAGGAAGTGACATGGATGATGCTTGAGTCGATCGAGTTGACCTACGAGCTGCAGGTGCTCCCCCGAGGGCGGACAGCCTTTCGCCGGTGGCGCTACGAGCTGTGGCACGGGCCGCAGCTCCTGGCCGCCGGCTGGCGCCTGTCCGCGCTGCACGCGCAGCGGGCACTGCGAGCTCAGGCGATCCGCTACGCGCACCGGCTCCATGGAGTGCACGCGCTGCACCCGGACCGCACGCCACCCGCCGAGGAGGCGCCCTGGGGCGGGCGCCGGGTGGCCGTGGAGTCCGGGGACCTCCGGGTGACGCTCACGCCGCGGGCGCTCCTGGACGCCGCGGCGTGAGCAGCCCCCCTACCGGGTAACGGTCAGCTCCTCCAGCATCGGCATGGTGGGCGGCGGGTTCTGATCCTGCATTGTCGGAGGGATCGGGGGCTGGCTTGACTTGGTCAGCACCAGCCGTACCCAGCGGGCGTGCACCGACTTGAAGTGCAGGTGATCGACCGCCCGCTGGGTGACGCCGGTCACCTGGGCGACCGTCCTCCAGGTCTGGTCGTTCGTGGACACCTGGACCTTGTAGTCCGACGCCCGCACCGTCTTGACCGGCCCCGGGGCCGGGGGCACGTTGGGAGCGGTGACCAGCGGCCACAGGTGGCCCCAGCGCACGGTGGCGTGGGAGATCCGGCGCTTGCCTTCTGACACCCGAGTGGTGAACACGGCGGGCAGCTTCACCGGCTGCCAGTCGGTGGCCGGGCTGCCGTCCACTGCCGCCAGCGGCACCGCGCCCAGCTCCGAGGAGCTGGCATGCGTGCTCTCGCAGCGCACCAGGTCAGAGGTCGGCTTCAGATCGGGTCGGGCGGTGCGCAGCCTGAGCGTGTGGCCGCGGCGCACGGTGCGCATCCCCGCGGGCGTCCTCACTCGAAGCGGCGTTCCCGACGTCAGCCTCACTGTGGTGTGGCGCCGGCCCACCGAGACGGTGAACACCTGGCCGTGCCAGCGCACGTTGTGCAGGACCACGCCGGCCAGCTGCTTGGTCAGGCTGGGGGCCAGGCTGACCCCGCCCGATCCCCAGCGCAATCCGGAGTAGCCGTACAGGAACTCCTGCAGGAATCCGCCGATCCCGGTCATGAACGTGAACGCACCTCCGTAGCGGGTCTCGGAGAACTGGTCGAACACGTCGCGGATGAACGGCAGGTAGCTCCGCTCGGTGTAGACGAAGCTCGCGCAGCCCGGGCTGCCGAGGGCCGACGTGTCCACGGAGCTCACCGCATCGTCCATCGACGGCCCACCCGGGTCCGAGCGCGGCACGTAGAAGTTCAGGTCGTTCTGGGCCACCCGGGCCGGCATCGGGTACCGCCACGGGTACTGCAGCATCGTCACGTCGGCCTGCTTGACCATCTGGGAGCGGTAACCGCTGAATTCCTTGTAGATGCGCACGCCGCTCACCCGGCTGGTGTGGATGGCCAGCCGCCGGGCGATGGTCGACCAGCTCCCGGGGGCCGACATGCCGAGGGCGCGGGCGGCCTTGACCGCATCCTGCAGGGTGGTCTTGGCCGCGACCAGCGTGTAGACCTCGTCGTTGACGTCCGGGTTCTCCTCGTCGGGCCCGGTCACGTGGTCGATGTGGTAACGACCGTCCGAGCCGCGGGTGGCCTTGGAGGCCCAGAACGTGGCCGCGCCGGACAGCACCGGCCAGCCCCGCTTGCGCAGCCAGCTCCGGTTGCCGGTGACCAGGTAGTACTGCCACTGGGCCAGGGCGATGTCGGCCGTGATGTGCATCTCGTACAGCCCCTCGCTGTTGATCGATGGCGGGGGCGGAATCTGCTCGGTGCCGTCCAGAGCGCTCTCCCAGGGGAAGCGGGCGCCTCGGTAGCCGGTGGCGGTGGCGTGCTGCCTGGCCGCGCCCAACCGCTCGAACCGGTAGTTGTTCATCCCCGCGGCCAGATCCGGATGCTGGGCCAGCAGCGAGGGGTACATCCACGTCTCGGCGTCCCAGAAGATGTGCCCGTCGTAGCCGTTGGAGGACAGGCCCGCGGGGGAGATGCTCCAATTGACCCCGTCGCGAGTGTTCGACCACAGGTAGAACTCGCTGGCGTTCACGTCGGTGGCCAGCGTGCGGTTGCCGAGGACGTCGACCCGGCCCTGCCACATCCCGTTCCAGGAACGGTCGTTGGCCGCCCGCAGGCTGGCGGTACCTGACGCCGAGGCTTTGGCCGCCTCGCCCTGCGCGGCGGTCACCGGATTTGGCGTGAGCTGCGAATCGTCGACGCCCACGAACTTGGTGAACGTGTAAGTCGATCCGGAGCTGACAGGGAAGCTCAGCTGCTGGCCGATGCTCTGGCTCTGGCCCTGGTCGACCTCCGTCGGGGTGCCGGAGACCGAGGGGCTGGCGGTCAGCCGGCTGGAGATGGCCGCATCGATTCCGGTGGTCTGCGTGGCCACCTCCACCCAGATCTGCCGGAGGGCGGCGTTGAATCCCTTGCCGACCTGGTCGCTCAGGTTGGCCGGGGTGCCGTCGATCTCGTCGGTCACCGTGGCCGTTCCGCTCCAGTGCGGCGTGAACTTCAGCGATACCACCCCCACGTGCTCGTCCGCGCGGTCGGTGAGCACCTGGTAGGCGAACGTGGCGGTGTGCCCGTCCGGTGCGTGCCAGATCCCTCCGGTGGTGACGATCCCGGTGCGCAGATCGAGCGACTGGGACCAGCTCGTCACCTTGCCACTGCCGTAGGTGTCGGTGCCGTCGCCGAACAGCAGGGTGGACCAGGTGGGGATGTTGGCCCGCTGCTGCACGGCCTGCGACGGGTTGGCCGGATGCGTGGGCTTGGCATAGAAGCCGGCCAGCTCGGACTGAGCCGGCACGTTGCCGCTCGCGTACCCCTCTCCGGCCGCGGGAACCCGGACGCCCAGCAAGCCGTTGCCGGTGAACGTCGGCGCGTAACGCGACCCGGTCGAGGAGTGGGCGGTGAGCAGGAACGAGCCCGTCGACGCGGCGGCCGTGCCGCCCGTCACTCCGAGCAGGACACCCGCGGCTGCCAGGGCCAACCCAAACCTGCGCATCTCCCACCTCCCGTCCAGCGAGCGGTCCCGAGCAGCCCGTACCCGGCGCGCAATCCCGGCAAACCCGCGGACCCCGTGAGGTGTCCGCGGCTGAACCACAAGTCAGCCGCGGGCGAGGTACCGCTTGGGCTCAGACCCCTCGGTGCTCGAGCAAACGCAGCGAGAGATCGCAGTCAGGCTCGGTGCGCCGGCATCGCCGGAGATCACGCAGCGCAGCCTCCCGCACCCAGGGCGTGATCAGCCCGTGCCGGTACCACTGGGCGTTCCACTGGTACTTCGAGGCCGCGAGTCCGACCGGTCCCGCCTGCAGGTTGATCGCCATGTCGTTCAGCACCAGGCTGGTGACGGGGAGGAACGCGATCGTCAGGAACACGCTGGCGGCGAGCGCGGTTCGGCGGAGCGTCCGGTCGGCGGCGATCGCGGCCAGCGGCAGCAACCAGATCACGTACCACGGCATCAGCCAGCCGAGGCTGGCCAGCAGGGCCAGCGTGGTCCAGCCGGCGCCGCTCAGCCAGTCCCGGCGGCGCAGGAGCTGGTAGCCGACCACCACGACGATCAGCACGTTCATGTCGCGGACCAGCTGCGGGGTGCCGCCGCCCGTCCCGACCGCCCAGCCCAGCAGGTTGGGGATACTGAACCCGGTCAGCAGCTGGCTCTGTCCGGACACGTTGGGAAAGACCGGGCCGAACAGGATCAGGCTGAGTGCCACGAGCGGGATCGCCGCCAGCAGGAGCCCTTCGACAACGCGACGCACGGCGCGCTGTCGCCAGGCGGCCACCAGCAGGAACGGCAGCAGCAGGACCATTGTCATCTTCACCGCGACGGCCGTAGCCAGCGCGGCCCCGGTCGAGCGGTAGCGCTCCGACAGAAGCAGTGTGACGGCACCCATCGCCGGCACCAGCATGAAGAAGTCGTTGTGGAACTCTCCCACCGCATAGACCAGGTAGATCGGGTTCGCCGCCACGATCAGGACGGGCAGCCGCGGGTCGCGGCCGAGCAGGCGGGCGGACCGGCCCACCAGCCATAGGAAGGCGAGGCTCATCAACACCGTGGCCACCTTGATCGTCCAGTAGGCCGCCGGGAGGGGCAGCAGCGCGACCGGGTACGTGATGGCGGTGAACAGGGTTCCGTATGGGCTGCGCCAGTTGTGCCAGCTCGACAGCACGAAGGTCGGGTCGTTCAGCTCGGCGTTGATCACGTGCGTGTACGGATTCAGTCCGTGCACCGCGCCCAGCCGCGCGTAGGCCAGGTAGTTGAACAGGTCGGTCAGCTGCAGCGGAGGTCCGAGCAGCAGGACGAACTCCGCCACCACCACGACCACGACGAGCACGCGCAGCGACACCGACCGCCAGGCCCATAGCACCACGAAGTAGGACACGGTCATCGCGCCGATCACCCCGCTGAACACCTCGACGAGCGGCCGCTTGCGCATGTGCAGGTGTCCGAACAGGCCGTGGAACGGCCCGGCCAGCCAGCCGGGGAAGGTGGGCCAGCTGTGGCTGCCGACCACCAGCGGCGAGCGGCCGGCGGAGGCGTAGATGACGATCAGCAGGCAGGCTGTCGACAGCACCGCAAGCGCGCACCAGGCGACGGCCTGGCGCCACGTGACTGAAGCGCGGCCTCCCTGAATCGCCACGGATCCAATTTGCCCACGGACACGTTAATCAAGGCGCAAGCGCCGGTTTCGATCCGGTTAGCGCGCTGACCGACGGCTCAGCCGGACCCGCTGACCAGAGCGCCGAACTCCGGTGTCTCCCGGATCGGGTCGAAGTCGGAATCGTTGGCGGCGAGGCCGCGAAACTGTCCGTCCATCTCGAGCGACCGGCCCAGGTGCTGGATGGCCTCATCGGGCCGGCCGGCCAGGCTCTCCGCGCAGGCCAGGTTGTAGAACAGGGCGGCGGAGGCCACCAGCTCACCTGACGCCAGACGCTCGGTCACCCAGTCGGCGGCCTGGGCGTGCTCGCCGGCCTGGAACAACCTCATCATCGGCGCCATGAGCTCCCATCCCTGCACCTCGTAGGGCTGGCCGGGGGCACCTCCGCCGATGGCCACGACGGTGGTGCCGGCCTCCTCGGCGAAGGCGGTCCGCTTCACCGCCGGTGGCGCGTACACGAAGGTGCCGGTCCCGGCGTCGACCGGCTCGCCGTCGAACTCGAACCGAGCCCGGCCCTGGAGCACCAGGTAGAGCTCCTCCTGGCCGAGGTCGGTCTCGTCGTGTTCGTTGAGCAGCCGGTCACCGGCCGCGTCGGCGGTCCACGTCGTGACCCCGAACGTCGTGATGCCGAAGTGGTGACGGACCGGGCGCAGCGGGCACCGGCCGTCGTCCATCACCTGGATCTCGCTGAAGTGCGCTGCCTGGTAGCTGCTCATATCACTCCTCCGGTTGCGTCGTCCCAGCACAGGCTGTCAGGTGCCGGCGTCGCGAGCATCGCTCTCTGAGCGCTACGCTCGGGGACGAAGGGGCCTCTGGGCGAGGGCGCCCAGCCCCAGCTCAGTTTCCGCGCGATCGCTCGATGTCACTGTCCACCGCCGGCCCCCGGGCCCCCGACCTGACCGGACGTGCCCTGGATGGGCGCTACGAGCTGCACCGGCTGCTCGGTGAAGGCACGTTCGGGCGCGTGTACCGCGGCCGCGATCGGCGGCTGGCCCGTGCGGTGGCCGTCAAGGTGATCAAGCCGTGGTGGGCCGAGGATCCCGACTGGGTGCGGCGGTTCGAGCGCGAAGCCCAGCTGATGGCCAGCGTCAGCGACCCCCGGATCGTCCAGATCTTCGACGTCTGCCATTCCGACGAGGCTCTGTACTACGTGGCCGAGCTGGTGGTCGGCCGCAGCATCGACGCCCGGCTGCGGGCGGGGCGGCTGCCCGCCGAGGAGGCACGCCAGGTGGCCGAGGGGCTCGGCCGAGCCCTGGGCTCGGCGCACGCGGGGCGGATCGTGCACGGTGACATCAAGCCGGCCAACGTGCTGATCTCCCGCGACGGAACGGTGAAGGTCACCGACTTCGGGCTGGCCCGGCTGCTGGGCGCATCGAGCGCACAGCTCTCCGCGACGATCGCCGGGACGCCGACGTACATGGCACCCGAGCAGTCGCGCGGCCAGGCCACCCCGGCCAGCGACGTGTACAGCGCCGGAGTCGTGCTCTACGAGATGCTGTCGGGGCGTCCGCCCTTTGAGGGCGACGCCCCGGTGGAGCTCGCTCTGCAACACCTCCAGGACCCGCCTCCGCCGCTGGACGCCGCCGTGCCGGCCCCGCTGCGGGAGATCGTGTTCACGGCGCTGGACAAGGATCCGCAGCAGCGCTTCCAGGACGGCGGTGAGCTGGCCGAAGCGCTGACGCGAGCGCGTGTCGGTGAGACCGGCCGGGCCTCCGGGTCGGGGCATGCACGATCGCCCGCGGACGATGCTCCGCGTCGGCCGGCACGGACGCTGGTGGCGCCCGCCTGGTCGGCTCAGCGACGGATCGATGTGTCGGCTCGCCGGCGGACCCTGGCGGCGTTCGGTGCGGTGGTGATCGTCCTGGCCGGGCTGCTGCTGGCGGCGTTCCTGACCCGGTCAGCCCAGGTGCGGGTGCCCGCCGTGCAGGGGCTCAGCCAGAGTGCGGTGAGGCAGCGACTGTCCCGCGCGCACCTCCGGATGCGAACCGTCCGCCGGTACAGCTCGACGCCGGCCGGCGAGGTAATCCGCCAGCAACCAGCCGCCGGTGCGCGGGTTGCCACCGGCACGCCCGTCAGGGTGACGCTGAGCGGGGGACCGCCTCCCGTGCCGGTGCCCACGGTGGTGGGATTCTCAGCCTCTGACGCGCAGAACCTGATCAGGCAGCTCGGTCTGGACATCCGGATTCTGCCCGTGCCCGGGTTTGGTGCCGCGGTGGGCTCCGTGGTCAGGCAGAGCCCGAAGCCGCACGTGTCGCTGCGCCATGGCGGCGCCGTCACGCTGGACGTGGCCGAGGCCCCCCGCTGGCGGAACGTGACCGGGTTCGACGGCCGGCAGTCGGTTCCGTTCCAGATTCGCGGCAGACGGTGGCGCGTCGTCTACCGGATGGCCTACTCCGGCACCTGCACGTTCATCTTCTTCTGCTCGGGGCCCACGGCCCGGATCCGCTCGCTGAGCACCGGCAGCCGGGTGGGCTCGTTCGGCCTGGACAGCGGGACGGGCCAGACCCAGGTATTCGACACCGGTCCGGGCACGTATGAGCTGAGCGTCGCCCCGGGCGGCGACTCGGCTCGGTGGTCGCTCAACGTGCAGGACTGGTACTGAGCCTCAGGCCTGAGCCGATGCGGGCAGTACGTTCGTTGGCGCCCTAAGCTCGGCTCATGAGGCGGATCCGCGTTCTCATCGCAGGCACTGGAATCACGCTGGTGCTCGGAGCTTGCGGAGGCGGCGGCGGTGGTCCTCACGCAACTTCGAGCCCGGCCCCCACCACGACCACCACCGTCGCCGGCTCATCCGTCCACCCGCCATCCGAGTTCGCCGGACGCCTCCTGCAGGACAACCAGCTGACCGGCTTCCTGATCTCCGACGTCTCCGTGTACCGCACCGCCGCAGCGTTCGTCAGCAGCGAGCAGCTGAGTCCGGCCGCGGCGGCGGCCGAGACGAGAATGCTCGCCCGGGTCGGCTTTCGCGTGGCGGCCAAGGAGGACCTGGACCATCAGGGGAGGGCGGGCCTGTCGCTGGTCGAGCGCTTCGGCAACCCCGCTGCAGCCCGCACGGCTCTCCGGTTCTACGTCGCGAAGTTCCGCCGGGTCGGCGGCGCGGGTGAATTCGCGTTCTTCCCGGTGGCCGGGGTGCCGGGGGCCGTGGGCTTCAGGCTGGGCGGCGCAGGCGGCGCCGGCTCGAACCTCGCCTTTGCCGACGGCGACTACTACTACCTGCTGGGCGAGGAGGGCTCAGGGCCCGGACCTCAGAACAGCCTGGGCGCGGCCGCCCGCCGCCTGTATCACCACGTCCACGCTTGATGCCTCAGAGGCGCCGGTAGCGAGCTTCCACGAGCGAGAACACGGCGAACGTCAGCAATCCAGCGCCGACCAGCCCGAGCAGCCACTGACCGAGGGGCTGGTGCTGCAGGCGGGCCAGGGCGCCGTTGACGCCCACGGCCTGGCTGGCCTTGAAGTCGATCGCCGTGCTCAGGAGGAAGTAGCCCACCAGGGCGAACACCGCCGAACGCGCCGACAGTCCGAGCCTGCCCAGTGCCAGGAAGGTCTTGCGCTCGGACGGGTCCATCTGCCCGGTCTTACTGTCCTTGGCAAAGCCGCCCCGCACGGCATCGGACAGCTGGTAGACGCTGATCGCGAGCATCACCAAGCCGGCGATGCCGACGATCAGCTGGCCGCCGGGCCAGCCGAGCACGCCGGCGGCGGCCTTCCTGGTCTGATCGGATCCGCCGCTGGTTCCGGTCGTCAGTATCCGTACCGCTACGCCGAGGAAGATCAGGTAGACGACGCCTCCGGCGACGTTGGCCACCCGGTCCTTCAGCTCCGGGCTGCCGCCGCCCTCGGGGCCGCGCCCGAAGAAGCCCTGGACGAGCTTCCACATCGCGTACCCGAGCAGACCGACACAGATCACCACGAGCGCTGCGCGGCCGGCCGGTGCTCGGGCGATCAGTTCGAGCGCCCCCTGCTGATCGGGGGCGGTCCCGGCTGTGCCGGCGCCGACCGCCATGGCCAGGGCCAGGGCTCCGATGACGCCATAGGTGAGGCCGCGCGCAACGAAGCCGGCTCGCACCATCCACTCGAACGGGCGCGTCCCTCGGGGAGCACGCCTCCGGCCGGTTCGACCGCCGATCGTGGCGGCTCCCAGTGCGCCGCCCCCAGAGCCTTGAACACCCCGATCCCTCACGCTGGTGCGTCTACCCCGGAACGTCTTCGCCTATCTCGCTCTCTTTGGGCGGCGGGGGGCGGGGCGTCAACCGTTTTCTGGTAGGCGCCAGGTTGGGGCGCGGGGCAGATCCACCGCCGCCTTCGGGCCCCAACTGCCCTTCTCGTAAGGCAGCGGGCTGGGAGCATCCTCGAGCAACGGGGCACTGATCTCCCACAGCCGCTCGATCTGCTCGCTGCGCGTGAACAGCAGGTGGTCTCCCATCATCACGTCGTACAGGAGCCGTTCGTAGGCCTCCAACCCGCTTGAGTCGCGAAATGCCTCGGCCAGGTCCAGGGTCAGCGCCGCCGTGCCCAGCGAGATCGTGGGGCCCGGGATCTTGGCCTGCAACTCGAACCACACCTTGGGGTCATCCGAGAGCTCAAAGACCAGCTCGCTGGGCCGGCGGGCGAGCGGTGTGCCGTGGTCAGGGAACATGCGCAGCGGTGCCTCCCTGAAGCCGATGGTCACCGTTCGCCGGCTCTCAGCCAGCGCCTTGCCCGTGCGGAGGTAGAACGGCACGCCGCTCCACCGCCAGTTGTCGATCCGCACCTCCAGGGCCACGAACGTCTCGATGGGCGAGTCATCGGCCACGCCGTCCTCGTCGCGATAGCCCTCGTACTGGCCGAATACCACCCGCTCGGGATCCAGCGGTCTGACCGCGTCGAACAACTTGGTCCGTTCGATGTGGAGCGAATCGGCCTCGATCCGGGCCGGTGGCTCCAGCGCCACGATCCCCAGGATCTGGAGCAGGTGGGTCACGACCATGTCCCGGAACGCGCCGGTCTGTTCGTAGAAGTTCGAGCGCCCCTGAATGTCCAGGGTCTCCGGGACGTCGATCTGGACGTAGGAGATGTGGTCCCGGGTCCAGATCGGCTCCAGCAACCCGTTGGCGAATCGGAGCGCGAGGATGTTCTGAGCCGCCTCCTTGCCCAGGAAGTGGTCGATGCGATAGATGGCCGACTCATCCACCACCTCGTGCAGGACCGCGTTCAGATCACGTGCGCTCTCCAGGTCATAGCCGAACGGCTTTTCCATCACCAGCGCACACCGCTGGGCGATCCCGGTCTCGCCGAGCATCCGCACCATCGGCTGTGCTGCGCCCGGCGGGACCGACAGGTACACGAGGCGCTGGCCCTCGGCGTCCACCTCCTGCTCGGCCTCCTGCACCGCCCGGGCCAGGTCGCCGCCGTCCTCGGCACTGGAGGTGACGAAGCTCAGGCGCCGGGCGAAATCGTCCCAGCCGTCCTTCAGCCCGTCGGCTCCCTGGCCCTCCAGAGCCTGGCGAATCCGGGCGCGGAAGTCCTCGTCGCCGCCGGGGGAGTGGCGTCCCGAGCCGATGATCCGGAAGTCCTCGGGCATCATCCCGGCGCAGAACAGCCGGTAGAAGCCCGGGTACAACTTGCGCGCCGCCAGATCGCCGCTGGCGCCGAATAGCACCAGCACACGGTTCGTCGGACGCTGGCTCCCAGCACCCGCGGCTGAAGCGGCCTCGCTGGAGTGTGGTCGGGTAGCCGCTTGAGTCACGTCAGCTGTACGGGCTTGGGCGGATCCCGGAAACCTAGCGCCTGTATGCGCCCGGCCGCCCGCTCGTACGGTTATTCTCCGCGGTGAGTGAACCGGGATGTACCACTCGAGGTACTTTGCGAACGTCGTGGGGACGCCGCGGTGCTGGTCGTCCAGGGCGAACTCGATCTCAGCACGGTGGACGTCCTGCGGGACGTCCTGCACAGCGAGAAGGCTCGGGCGGCGACTGTCGTACTGGACCTGCGACAGCTGCAGTTCATCGACTCCAGCGGACTGAGCCTGGTTGTCTCAGAGCAGCGGCGGGCCAGTGAGGACGGATTCCGGTTTGCCATCGCGGTGGGTGGCGCGCTGAGCGTGCAGCGTGTGTTCGAGCTCACCGGCTTGCAGGGCACCCTCACGCTCGTCGAGACCCCCGACGCCGTGATGGCGTGAGCCTCAGCCTGATCCGGACAGCACGCGCCTGACGGTCAGGTCGGTCCCGGCGTGGGCGAGCGCGCGCGGCACGTACTTCCCCATCCACGCCACCGCGCGGGCCCGGCGGGAGGGGATGATCATGAACCCGCCCTTCTGCAGGCCCGAGAAGATCTCCCGGCACGCCGTGTCCACGTCGAGCGTGCCGGCCGTGCGCTTCAACGTCGCGCTGGCCGGATGCTGCATCTTGCGCTCCTCGACGACCAGGTTCGTTTCCACCTCCGGGGGGCAGATGACCGACACGTGGATGCCGCGCGGCCTGTACTCCAGCCGCAGCACCTCCGCCAGCCCGATCACGGCGTACTTCGAGGCCGAGTAGGCGGCGTAGCTGTAGTTGGGCACGAGGCCGGCCAGCGACGAGACCAGGGCCAAGCGGCCTCCGGGCTGCATGTGCGGGAGCACGGCGGCGGCGAAATTCCGGCTCCCCAGGAGGTTCACGTCGATCACCCGCCGGAACTCCTCGGCGCTCAGCTCCTCGAACGGCTTGGCCAGCTGGATACCGGCGCAGTTGATCGCCAGATCCGGTGCGCCGATGCGTCTGACCGCTTCCTCGACCGCCTCGTTCAACCGGTCCGCGTCACGAACGTCGACCGTCTGAGCTTGAACTCGCCGCCCCGGCTGAGTCGCAACGCCGGTCAGCTCGGTCAGTCCGTCCGGAGTCCGATCGAACGCCGCGACGTTGGCTCCGGCCTCGAGTGCCAGCTCCGCCAGACGTCTTCCGATGCCGGCGGCTGCGCCGGTCACGAACACTCGGCTGAACTGGTTCATGGTGGGCCGGAACCGGAAGGCAGCATGCGAGGGTTCCAGATGATCTCCCACAGGTGCCCATCGAGATCACGGAAGTAACCGGAGTAGATCCCCCACGGGCGCTCGTGAGGTTCAGCGTCGACAGAGGCTCCAGCGGCCTGGGCACGGCGAACCAGCTGATCGACCTCCTCCCGGCTCGAGACCAGGTGGCCGATGCTGAACTCGCCGGACTTCGGTGGACCGCTCGGCACGGCGGCGTCCTTGGCCAGGTCGACGCGCGGGTAGAGCGACAGAAGCAGGCCCCCCGTGAGCTTGAACAGGGCGACGGACCCGGCCGGCGTCACCTCGTCGCCCTCAAACTCCGTTCCGATCACTCCTTCGGACTCCAGCCCGAGACCTTCTCGGTAGAAGGCGAGCGCGCGATCCAGGTCGCTCACGCCGAGCGTGATGACATCGATGCGAGGGTCCATGCCGCCTGTCTATCACTCGCGCTCCTTCGGCTGTCGTAAGGTGCTCGATCGTGCGAGCGAATCGATCGATGCCCAGTGCGACCGCCATCCCGGTGCTCATCTATCCGGATGTTCGCGCCGCCGTGAGGTGGCTCACCGAGGCGTTCGGCTTCGCCGAGCGCCTCCAGATCGGCGAGGACCATCGCTCGCAGATGACGGTCGGGGAAGGCGGAGCGGTGATCATCGGCGATGTCCGGTTCGACCGCGTCTCGCCCCGGCGGGGCGAGAGCACGCACTCGGTGATGGTGCGGATCGAGGACGCTCACAGCCACTGCGAGCAGGCGCGAGCCGGCGGCGCGAAGATCCTCGACGAGCCCACCGACCACATGTACGGAGAGCGCCAGTACACCGCCGAGGACCCCTGGGGCCACCAGTGGACGTTCTCGCAGACGCTGGCTGATGTCGACCCGGCCGACTGGGGCGGGATCCTCAGGGGGTGACTGGCCATTCAGGCGTCCGCGAGCCAGCGGGCACACGCGACCATGTCCCGCTCGACCTTTCGCGTTTGACCGGATACGCCCCAGGCGAGCGCATGGACGACTCCCCACCCGCGAAGCCGTTCGCGGTCCAGGTCGAGCTCGTCGGCGAGCTGATCCAGACGGCGACGGATGCGCCGGCCGGGCTGGGGATCCCGCATGAGCTCGCTCCTGCGGTCGCGCAGCAGGGAGGCCGCGTCGAACGCCCGCTCACCGACGAGCGGCTTGGGATCGATCGCCAGCCACGGTTCACGCTCGGCTCGCAAAATGTTCCCGCCATGGAGGTCCTGGTGGACGATCACGGCCTCGCCCGGTGACCGGACGAGCTCCTGCGCCGCCTGAGCGGCGAGATCGATCAACCTCCGTTCGAAGGGTCTGCCGATCATTTCCCAGTCGCTGGGCAGCTGCTCAGCCCAGCGGAGCGCCTCGGGGGCCAGCGGACGAATCGGAGAGTCCGGTGGTGCCGGGCGCCAGAGCCGGCGCAACACGGTGCAGGCGATCCGGTTCGCCTCGTCCTCGTCGTCGACCTCCCACAGCGTGCTCCCTGGCAGGCACCGCTCGAGGAGAAGTGCTCGCCGCCGGTCATCGCGGGCGAGCAGACGCACCGCTCCGGCGCCCGCCCAGAACTCCAGCGCGTCGGCCTCATACTCGCTCTCCGGCTCCGGGAAGTTGAGCTTGAGGACCAGCGGCAGCCCGTCGTGCCGCTCGGCAGCCAGCACGAGCGCGACGTTCCCGCCGCCGAACGGCCGCCCGAGTCGAACCCCCCAGTTCTCGGCGCACTCGGCGGCCAGGCGGGGGAGGCGGTCGAGCCATTCCGCTCCCCGCGGTGCCGACCGCCACCACTCCAGGGACTTGGGGATCTTCATCTGCGATTTGTTACTGCATTGGTGACCGGGTCCTACGAGTTGACAGCGGTGCCGGACGCCCCGGGCAGCTGTCCCGGGGCGTCGACGATGCCGCCGGCGAGGCGCGCATCACCACTGATCTGGCCCGCTAGGCCGCGAGTCACGGTGCCGAGGTACGTGTAGGTCCGAGGGTCGAAGACGAGCACGGCCCGGGAGCCGCCCAGGCTCCAGCTCACCCCCACGCCGGCGCGTCCGGCCGGGTCAACCACGCTCGGCACCACCGTCAGTCCGCGGGTCGAGGCCAGGAACCGGAACAGGGCCGCCTGCTGGGCCGGAAGCAGGTAGTCGGTGTCCAGCAGGCTCCCCACCACCTTGGCCAGATCGTTCAGGTTGGACAGGCGCACCCCCTGAGTTCGCTCGAGGTAGGCGAGCATCCCGGGAGGCCGGGTTGGCATCGACGGGAAGTACGCACGAACCGGCGTGCAGGCCCGCCCGCCTCCAGGACCCGAGAGCAGATGACCGTGCCGGCAGCCGGCGATCTCGAGCGACCCGATGACACTGTCACGGGTGCCATCCACCGACATCCAGGACTGCACGATCCTCCCGCCGGTCTCCTCGAGGCGGCTGTACACGTACTGGTCGGCGCGGGGGGTGAGCCCCGGGGTTCCGAGAGCCACGAAGGCGGCTCGATCAAGGACAACCGTGGCTGAGGCTCCGGCTGCGGATGGGAAGCGATGACGCAGCCCCGAAGTTCGCGTCGATGCTCCGTTCAGGATGAGCAGAGTCAGTACGGCGGCACAGGCGGCGGCCAACCCAACCGATAGGCCGGTCCGCGGCCGGGGACGAGCGCGGCCATGTCCATCGCGACGCAGCGCTCGCTCCAGCACCGACTCTGCCTCGGGTGTCCAGGGGGACTCCGGTGCAACAGCCGGCCGCGCCGAGCGCACTGCTGCCAGCCAGTTTTCGATCTCACTCATGCCCATGACCTTTCAGTTGGTTCTCAGCAGCCGGCGCGGGAGCGCGGCGCGCGGCGTGGTCTGTGCCTCGACGTCGGCGGCGAGCCGCACGCGCGCCCGGTGGAGCCGGGTCCGGGCGGCTCCGCGGGTGATCCCCAGCGCCGCCGCCGCCTGCGTCGGGGAAAGCTCGTCCCATGCCACCAGAAGGACGAGTTCGCGATCGACCGCCCGCAGCCTCGCCAGCGCCTGCCGGACGACCCGCCAATCCTCGGCTCCTGGCACCGCTGGCCCGCTCGTCGTCTCGGGAGGCCCCAGCCGACCCAGCAAGCCTCGATCGCGCCGAAGCCGGCGGCGATGGTTCCGGAGATGGTTGCGAGCGACGGCGATCAGCCAGGGGAGCGCCTCATCCCCGGACGGAACGTCGTCAAAGCGCCGCCAGGCGACCTCGTACGTGTCCGCCAGGAGATCTTGGAGATCCTCACCGGCCACCCCGCGGTGGCGTCCATAACGGGCGAGGACCGAGTACGTCGTTTGGAACAGCTCGCGGAACCGCGCTTCACGTGTCATTACATCGGTTCATGTCTGAACCGGCCCCAGCGTTACCGTCGCTGACTTCGACCGCGCGCGCTGCTCTCCGCCCGGCGCCCCTGACCACCCCGCTCCTCCACTTCCAATTTATACCGGATCGCAGGCCCTCATGAGGTCTTGACTTGTGCCGCATAATCGCCCGCCGCGAGCCGAAATCCAGGAGAGGGAGCAGCGAGAATGGGCCATACAGAGCATGCGGTGCTGATCGCCGGAGGCGGTCCGGCGGGGATGATGCTGGCGGCAGAGCTGGCGCTGGCGAAGATCGACGTGACGGTGCTCGAGAGGCGTCCCGATCACGTGCTGGTCGGCTCCCGGGCCGGGGGCTTTCATGCCCGCACGATCGAGGTGCTGGATCAGCGCGGAGTCGCTGACCGTTTCCTGGCTGCAGGTCAGGTGGCACAGGCGTCGATCTTTGGCACGACCGTCTTGGACATGAGCGACTTCCCCACCCGGCATCCGTATTCGCTGGGGATCTGGCAGAACCAGATCGAGCGGATCATGGCCGAGTGGATCGCCGAGCTGCCGGTGCGGATCCTCTACGGCCGGGAGGTCACGGGCTTCGAACAGGACGACGAGGGTGTCGAGGTCCAGCTGTCCGAGGGCGCGCAGCTGCGAGCGCAGTACCTGATCGGCTGTGACGGGGGACGCAGCCTGATCCGCCGGCAGGCGGGGATCGACTTTCCAGGGTGGGAGGCCACCAACAGCAAGTTGATCGCCGAGGTGGAAGTGACCGCTGAACCCCCACGGGGGATACGTCACGACGCCATCGGCGTGCACGGCCTCCACCGAATGGAGGATGGGAAGACCGAACGGGTCGTGGTCACCGAGCGGGAGCTCGAGACGGGCGGCGAGCCCACACTGGATGATCTGAGCAGGGCGCTCACCGCGGCATACGGCACCGACTTCGGGATCCACAACCCCACCTGGGTCTCCAGATTCACCGATGCCACCCGGCAGGCCGCGGCCTACCGAGACCGACGCGTGATGCTGGCGGGCGATGCCGCCCACATACATTCTCCGGCCGGTGGTCAGGGTCTCGGTCTCGGCGTGCAGGATGCCGTGAACCTCGGCTGGAAGCTCGCGCAGGTCGTCAGGGGAAGCTGCCCGGACGTGCTCCTCGACACCTACCAGGCCGAGCGCCACCCCGTTGCTGCCCGCTCTCTAAAGCACACGATGGCTCAGAGCGTCCTCCAGCGTGGAGAGGACCGCATCAGGGCCCTCGTCGATGTGGTCTCGGACTTGGCCACCATGGACGAGCCGCGAAAGCACCTGGCCGGGATCGTCTCCGGGTTGGACATCCATTACGACCTGGGCGAGGGACATCCGCTCCTCGGACGCCGCATGCCCGATCTGGACCTGGTGATCGCCGACGGTCCGCTGCGAGTCTTCGAGTTGCTGCACAGTGCTCGGCCGGTGCTGCTCAACCTCGGGAACCGCGGCGCGATCGAGATCAAGCCCTGGGCCGACCGAGTCCGGCTGGTCGATGCCGCGTACGAGGGGGAGTGGGAGCTGCCCGTCATCGGCAAGGTCGATGCTCCAACCGCGGTGCTGGTCCGGCCGGACGGCTACGTCGCCTGGGTCGGGGAAGGGACGGTCGACGGGCTGGACGATGCCCTGACCGCCTGGTTCGGCCCGGGGAGCTCAACTTAGCCCATCGGTTTACCTCAGCCGGAGGCGGACCATGGTCCAGCGCCGATCCTGCACCGCGAATCGCGCTTCCTGGCCGTCCAGGATGCGCAGCCGGTAGTCCCCGTCGGGCAGACGGAAGCGCATCCGGCCGGTCGAGTCGGTGACCAGAACGCGGTCATTTTCGCCGTTGCCATCCGACAGCTGCACCTCGGCGAACCGTGTTCGGCGGTCGTCTGGCGTCGCCGCCTCGAGTTTCAGTTTGAGGCCACCTGCTGGTTGCATCCCCCCACGGTAACGCGGGTGCCGTGGGGCTACAGCTATCCGACCAGGTAATCCGCGAAGTCACGCAGTGAGGCGACGTGCGCGTGATCCTCGGCCTTGCAGTCGCCGAGCGGGCTGAGGTGCACCGCCTCGATCCCGGCCGCGCGGGCTCCCCCGATGTCGAAGTGGACGGAGTCGCCGAGATAGATGCAGTTCTCGGCCCCCAGCTCGAGCGCGTCCAGCGCCAACTCGAATATCGCCGGGTCTGGCTTCTCGATGCCCACGACTTCTGAGTCGATGACGATGTCCACCGCCGTGCATTCCTTGCCGTCCCGTGAGCAGATTCGCTGACGGAGGAGGTCGGCTTCCAGCTGCCCGTTGGCGTTGGACACGATCCCCAACCGAAAGCCGGCTTCTTGCAGCCGACCCAGCTGCGCCGGGACACCGTCGATCGCCGCGAACGGGTCGTGGTTGTACACCAGGTTGATCGCGTCCGCGGCGGACTCGAGATCGTGATCGGGGACGCCGAACGCGGTGGCGATCAGCCGGTCCGCGGCGCCGTAGTCCTTGCGGCCAAGCCGATCGATCTCGGCCACCCCGAGATAGTGCGCCCGAAAACAACTGGCGTCATCGGGGAGGACCCCGAACCGACGCAGTCGAGCCCGGAACGCCGACGGGTCCGGCAGTACCAGGACTCCACCGGCGTCCAGCAACACGGCTTTGACCCGGGACAGCCCAGCGGTACCCACGAGTGGTGACGTTAGCGATCCGCGGATGGCTATTCTGGCCCCCATGTCTCTCGGCCAGCCCCTCGGTGAGGCGGAGGCTCCCCTGGACGTCATGCGGCAGGTGAGCGACGGGTCTGAAGAATCACTCGTGCGACTCTGGCAGTGGCGGATCGAGCTTCACGGTCGCGACTCGTACGCCGGCGTTCGGATGTCGAAGTTCCCTGAGGATCTGCGCGTCTACGAGAAGATCTTGTGGGAGCGAGCGCCCCGTGTGGTCGTAGAGATCGGGATTCAGTTCGGCGGCAGCACTCTGTGGCTACGTGACCGCTTGTTCGACTTCCAGCGCTATCGCGCCGGTCCCGCGCCGCTGGTCATCGCAGTTGATATCGATCTGGCGCCCGCGCGACAGAGTTTTGACGCGCTCCCGCCAGAAGGTACGGCCGGCATCGCGCTGCTCGAAGGCGATGTCAGAGACCAGGCCGTGATTGCAGGAATCCGGGAAATGGTTCCGGCGGGCGCCGAGGTCCTCGTGATCGAGGATGCTCAGCATGACGGTGAGACGACCCTTGCCGCACTCAATGGTCTTGCGCCGCTCGTGTGCGCTGGTGGCTATTACATGGTCGAGGACACGTGCGTTGACATCGATCGTCTCCGGGTCTACGACTCCTGGCCCCGCGGTGCGGGGCTCGCACTCGATGAGTGGCTGGCCACCGATCCCCTCGGCCGGCGGTTCCGACGGCGGCCCGAGATGCAGCCTTACGGGCTCACCTGCCACCCCGGCGGTCTGATACAGCGGCTTTCTGACCTGTGACTCTGGACCGGATCCCCTGGGGCGGTCCTTCCTCCTATGGCCGTCCGGGCCTGCTTGCGAGACGGGTGGTGCGACGGATCCTGCGCCCATTGACCGTTCGCGTCGATGCCGAGCTCGCTCGACTCGACGGTCAAATGTCTCGGCTGCGCGACGACCAGGAACGAACAGCCGACTACCTCGGAGCGGTTGACCAGCTTCTCGACGCTCCGCTGGTCCACGAGCTCCCAGCCGGCGTACGGCGCTGCACGAGGCGTGGATGCTCACGTGTCATCTGCTCGCTGGCGACGGGCGACTACCGCTCGCTCCTGAGCCGGTCGGCGTTGAGCTTCGAGCGGTACGCAGACCGCTGGGGTTGGGATGTGGTGCTCAGCACCGAGGATCTGACCGACGGCAGGCCTGCTTCCTGGGCCAAGGTGAGGTTGCTCCAAGCATTGCTTGACGAGTACGAGTGGGTGCTGTGGCTGGACGCCGACGTCGTGATCGTCGATTTCGACGCTGATATCAGTGCCGAGATCCAACCCGACAAGGACCTATATCTGGTCGAGCACACCTGGCTCGGTCAGTACACCGCAAACGCCGGTGTGATGCTGCTGAGGAGCTGCGCATGGTCCCATGACTTCCTTCGAGACGTATGGGCACTCGAGCGATATGCCGAGCATCCATGGTGGGAGAACGCCGCGGTGCTCAATCTTCTCGGCTACGCCCTGGAGCCCGCCCGGCTGGTGACGCCGACACGACACCTACGACACACGAAGTTCATCGATCGTCGCTGGAACAGCATCGAGTTGGACCGGCCGCTCGTGCCCGCCTTCGTTCACCGCGGCTTCTACGATCTGCGCACGCGCATCCGGCACGTGACCGGCGATCTGGCCTGCACGCTCGTCGGTGCCGAGCCGCTGACAGCCGGGCACGACCGTCCCGCCCGTCGGATCGAGCACGTGACCGACGTGCACCGTCGTGAAGAGATACCGCTGTTACTGAACTCTCGCGGGCTGACCGGCACCGGCGTGGAGTTGGGTGTTCGCAAGGGTGACTACTCGGAGCATCTGCTCGCGCACTGGAAGGGCGAGAAGCTCATCTCCGTCGATCCCTGGCGAGCGGAAGCTGCGAACGACTACCAGGACGTTTCAAACGTCAGTCAGGACGAACACGACGTGAACTACCTCGAAACCCGTAGCCGGCTGGCGCGATTCGGCCCGCGCTCGGAGGTCAGGCGGGAAACCGGTGCTCAGGCGGCCGGCACGTTTTCCACCGGGTCTCTCGACCTCGTCTACCTGGACGCACGCCATGACGCCGAGTCCGTTTCCCATGACCTTGCCGAGTGGTGGCCCGTCGTTCGCCCGGGCGGCGTGATTGCCGGGCACGATTACCGGGACGGGGTGCTTCCAGAGGGGGTATTCGGGGTTCGAACCGCGGTAGACGGGTTCTTCGGCGGGCTCGGCGTCCCGGTACACGCCACCACCGACGACGCCCCCTGGTCTAGCTGGCTGGTCGTCAAGCCCTGATGCCGCTACGCGGGACGGGAGCGTACGCTGGGGTGTCCGGTGGCAACGTCTGCGGATAGCCCGGCGTCCTCCCGTAAGCGCCACGCGCTTGGACTGTTCGCGGGTCTCCCGCGTTCGTATGGGCGCATGGGCGCACTGCTCAGCTTCGGCCAGGATCCGCGCTGGCGCCGCTCGCTGGTGGCTGCGATCGACCCGCGTCCCGGGCAGCGGGTCCTGGATGTTGCGACGGGAACTGGGCTCGTGGCGTTCGAGCTCGTCCGGCGCGGTGGCTGTGAAGTGATCGGACTTGATCAGAGCGAGGAGATGCTCGGTGGCGCACGAGCGCGGCTTGCGGCTGATCCTGCGCTAGCTGATCATCTGACCCTGGTGCGTGGCGAGGCCGAGCAGTTGCCGTTCGCTGACGGCGAGTTCGACGCCCTGACGTTCACCTACCTGTTGCGCTACGTCGATGACCGCGCGGCGACGATGCGCGAGCTCGCGCGCGTGGTCAGACCAGGCGGCCGGATTGGAATGCTCGAATTCGGCGTGCCGGACGCGGCACCACTTCGCGCATTGTGGCGGGTGCATACTCGTGTCGGGTTGCCGCTGCTGGGCCGCTTGGTGTCCTCGGCGTGGTTCGAGGTCGGTCGTTTCCTAGGGCCGAACATCGAGGAGTTTCACACGCGCGAGCCGGACATAGCCGCCTTGTGGCGGGCCGCCGGGATCGGCGACGTGCGCGAACGTCGCATGAGTTTTGGTGCCGGATTGGTGATGTGGGGAGTGAGGGATGGCGAGCGCGCCACGTGAGCTGGACCGACCCGCTTTCTATGCGCTTCGCTCTGGTGGCTGGCGCGACTTCGTCACGCTGCTGCACCCGCCGTACACGGTCTGGCACCTGAGCTACGTGGTGCTCGGTGCAGCGGCGGCGCCGACGGTTCATATGGATCGTCTGGGTGCCGCGCTGGCCGCGTTCTTCCTGGCGGTCGGGGTCAGTGCACACGCGCTTGACGAGTTGAATGGTCGTCCACTCGAGACGACCTTGAGCCGGCGATCGTTGATCGCCCTCGCCGTGCTCGGGCTGGTGGGAGCTGTGGCGATTGGTGTCGTTGGGATCGTGGCTGTCTCGCCATTGCTCGTGCCGCTGGTGGTCGCCGGCGGTCTTCTCGTCCCGGCGTACAACCTCGAGCTAGCCGGTGGCCGCTTTCACACCGACATGTGGTTCGCCCTTGCCTGGGGCGGGTTTGCGGCCTTCACCGGCTATTTCGCCAATTCCCTGACGATCGGTCCGGCAGGCATTCTCGTAACCGCAGCCTGCTGCCTGCTGAGCATCGGACAGCGACGACTGAGCACACCCGTGCGCGTGCTCCGTCGCCGGACCGCCGAGGTGGTCGGCGAGCAGCGGCTCACCGACGGAAGTACGGTTGAGCTGACCCGAGCGCGGCTGTCGGCCCCCCTCGAGGGCGCCCTCTCGGCGTTTTGGCTAGCGCTGATGCTGCTAGCCGCGGGTCTCATTGTCGTGCGCCTCTGAGCCGCGTTTACGCTCGGGCACTCTGGGCGATATCGTCTCGCAAGAGCAGGTCGATCGGATCGGGGGTGGCAGGACGATGGTCCAGACGTCGGCGGAGCCGGTATACGATCCTCCCGGTCCGGGTTCGTGGACGATCGACACGGTCCACTTCCCGCGACCGGTCACGCGGTACTTCAGTGACACGCACCCGGAACCGTTCGCCAGGGGCTTTCACGAGTACTGCGCGTATTACGGCTCGATGCTGGGGGACATCGAGATCGCCTACGTGAATGGACTCTCCTACGCGAGGAGGTCGCCGGTCGCTCCGGAGGAGGTGCCGCAGCGCCTGGCCCGAGCCGAGGAGGTCTGGCGGGAGAAGGCCTGGCGCCAACAGCTCGCCGAGTGGGACGAGCAGTTCAAGCCGGCGTCAACCCGAAAGCATCGGGAGCTCCAATCGATCGATCCGGACCTTCTCTCCGACGACGAGTTGAGCGCCTACCTCGAACGCTGCCGCGACAACCACTCGGAGATGATCTACCAGCACATGCGGTTCACCGGCGCGGCCATGATCGCTCTGGGCGACCTACTCGCCCACGCGAAGGATTGGACTGGAAAACCGGTCTCGGAGCTGATCGGGATGATGCGCGGCGCGGCGCCTGTAAGCGCTGGCGGGTCCGAGGAGATGCGGCGCATGGTCACGGCGCTCCGCGCTACGCCGGCCGCCCGCGAGCTGCTTGAGCGTGATGACCAGGACGATGCCCCGCAGCGGCTCGAAGCGCTGTGCGCCACCAGCGGCGGCGTCGGAGCGACGGTGCGAAACTACGTGGACCTCGTCGGGTGCAGGCTGCTCGACGGCTTCGACATCGGCGGCCGCTATGCCCTGGAGCTGCCCGACGCACTGCTACGAGCGATCCGCGCCCTGGTCGAGGACGAACGGGGGGATGAAGCGACCGCGGAGGTAGACGCACAGACCGCGGCCGTCCGTGATGAGGTCCCCGAAGAGCACCGGGCCCAGTTCGATGAGCTCCTCGCGGAGGCCCGGCTGATGTACCGGATCCGTGACGAGCGTGGCGTGTACAGCGACATCTGGGCAGCCGGGCTGATGCGCCGTGCCGCGATGGCCGCGGGACGGCGCCTGTCACGGAGCGGCCGGATTGAGGATCCGGAACACATCGTCGACGCCTCGTTGGCCGAGATGCAGGCGCTGCTCGCTGGTGGAAGCGAACCGGCTTCGGACGAGCTGGCACGGCGGTATGGCTGGCGGACCACCCATGACGCCAAGGCCGCGCCGAAGGTGCTCGGCGACGCACCGCCTCCCCGTCCGAATCGAAGCGACTTGCCACCCGCTGCCTCGCGGGTGATGCGAGCGATGGCGCTGACCGCCGGCCAGATCCACACGCAGTCGAAGGAGGAGCACGGGGAGCGGGTCATCCGCGGGCTCCCGGCCAGTGGCGGGGTATACGAGGGACCGGTGCGCCGGGTGGCAGGACCGGCTGACTTCGATCGGATCGCTCGCGGCGACGTCCTGCTTACCGAGACGACCTCCGAAGCGTTCAACATCCTGCTGCCGCTGCTCGGAGCGATCGTCACCGACGCCGGGGGGCTCCTCTCCCATCCGGCGATCGTCGCCCGCGAGTACGGCATCCCGGGCGTGGTCGGGACCCGCGACGCCACCTCCCGCATCCCGGACGGGAGTCGCGTGCAGATCGACGGGGCGGCGGGTGTGGTGACGATCCTCGAGTGAGTGCGGCGGTGCTGCGGTTTGGAGCGTTAGCCGATCCGCTCAGCTAGGGACACGATGATCCCCTCGGGCCCGCGCACGTAGGCCATGCGCCAGATGTTCTTGTACTGACCGATCCCGCCGACCAGGCCATAGCCGTCCGCAGCCAGCCGATCGACCGTAGCCTGCAGCTCGTCGACTTCGAATGCCACGTTGCGCAGTCCAAGCTCGGTGGCCATGGCGGTGGGCGACCCCGGCTCGTGGTCCGGCCGGACGAAGCTCGACAGCTCCAGCCCGGGACCCCCGTCGGGCGGCCGCAGCATGACGATGTGACTGCGGGAGCCGGGGATGCCGATGACGGTGTCCACGAACTCGCCCTCTATGAACATCCGGCCCTCGACTTCGAGGCCCAGCCCGACGAAGAACGCCGTCACCGTGTCGAGGTCCGCGACGGTGATGCCGACATGGTCGAAACGTCGTATGGGCGACATGAGACACGTCCTCCGGGGTCTAGGGGTCGTGAGCCTAGTTCGCCGAGCAACCGCTTGTTTTCGCGAGGCCGTCCCGAACCGATGATTTCTCGTCGGTCCGGTGGTCTTGGTTCCCATGACACCAACCACATGCCACATGTCCATCTCTCTCGACGGCTTCGTCGCCGGCCCGAATCAGAGCCGCGACAACCCGCTCGGCGTCGGCGGCCTGGAGCTCCACCACTGGCACCTGGACGAGCCCTTCCATGAAGCCGACGCCCGCGTGCGGGACGAGCTCATGACGCCCTCCGGAGCGTACGTTATGGGCCGCAACATGTTTGGCCCGGTTCGGGGCCCGTGGGACGAGAACTGGCGCGGGTGGTGGGGCGACGAGCCGCCCTATCACGCCCCTGTGTTCGTTCTCACCCACTACCCGCACGACCCGATCGCGATGGAGGGCGGGACGACGTTCCACTTCATCACCGAAGGCTTCGATGTCGCCTTTGAGCGCGCGAAGGCGGCGGCCGGCGACCTCGGCGTCGACATCGCCGGTGGCGCCTCTACCGTGCGGCAGGCGTTTGCGGCGGGCGTGATCGACGAGCTTATGCTGGACGTCGCTCCCGTCCTGCTCGGCGGCGGCGAGCGCCTATTCGACGGAGTGCAAGACCCCGGCCTACAGCCGGTCGAGGTGATCCACTCCCCGCGTGCGACGCACATTCGTTACCGCATCGGTCGCTGACTCGCCTGTCTACGGCGCGCCGGGGCAGTAGTTGCTGGCTGGCTCCGGAGCGGTCGTCGCACCGGTCAACTTCTCCGCAGGCGGGAGTCTTGCGGCGGACCTGAGTGCGGCGACGCTGGAGGGCCCGCGCTTCAGATACGCGTTGAGGAACGCGATCGCCACGCGCGCGATCCCCGCGCGGATCGGTCCCGGCGACACGTACGGAGGCAAATGCTGGGCGCCCTCGATGTTCAGGAAATACTTCGGCTGCGGGGCCTGGTCGTATAGCTGCGCACTACACCCGGGCGGGTTGATCGTATCCCGGCTGCCCTGGGTCACCAGCAGCGGTAGGCCGCCGCCGCTGTAGTAGGTCCCGCCGAACGCGGCCAGCTCCGCTCCCGAGAGGATGATCGCTGCCTTCACGCCGTCAGCTCTGCAGCACGAGTTGACGGCGACGGCCAGACTGACATCACCGCCATCCGACTGGCCCGCGATCGCCAACCGACTCGGGTTGAGCACTCCGTGCAGCCGGCTGCGCGAATCGCGCGACATGCTTTCAAGCACGGCAATCACGTACCGCAGATCCGCTGGGTGGTTGACGATGTCATTCTCGTTGACTCCGGTCGGGCTCGAAGGGTCGGTATCGGGATAGGTCGGAGCTGCGACCACGTAGCCCGCGCGAGCCCAGGCGTTGAGGAGGCCTGCGTATGCCTTGACGGGCTCGTCGAATCCCTGCGAAAAGATGATCAGCGGAAACGGCGCGCCGGCGGCTGCCGCCGAGCCGGAAGGACCAGCCGGGAAGCGCACCTTCGTCGGCATTATCCGCACCGGTGCGCCCGCCGCCGAGCGACCAGTCGCGATCGCAGCCGACGAGGGCTCATTCAGCGTGAGCGACAAGCTCGCGACCTTGACGATGTTCGCGCCCAGAGCGCGGCGGCCTGCCCGAGCTCCGATGACCGGCTTCCCGCGCTTGCCGGTGGGGGATCGGTGCCGCGCGATCGCGCGAACGTGGGTAGGAACGTGCGTCGAGGTGAGGTTGCTCAGCGTCAGCCCGAGCGCCGCGCCGCCCGCCGCGAGCAGACATGCCAAGGCGAGAATACGTTTCACCCGGCTAACCGCGGCGTGCGGACTCACGAACGCCGCGCCAACTGCCGATAACCCATGTACGCCGCTCCGCGGGTTTGCCCGTTTCCCTGCTCCCTCGTGTGGTCATTAACCGCCAACCGCACGGGAGACGCGAGAGGGGCTGGGTATGCCCAGCGAGTCTTCCAATCCCATGCGGTCTCACCCTGCAGATATACGGAGTCGCGCCTCAGCAAAGGGGGCAGCGACAGTACGGCGCCACCGGGAAGAGCGACGCGCTGCCAGCCTCGCTCAGATTCGTTCACAGATCGCAGACGGATCGCTCGTCGTTCGCCAGCTGCCGGTCGCACAGCGCAAGGTACCTAACCGGTCTGTTTAGCTCGGGCGTGCGGCAAGCGCCGACTCCAGCGACCACGAAGTGACTTGTGTTTCGGACACAGGCGAATTATATTTCGCATGTGTCCGAAACAGAGCTGGAGTTCGATGGTCTTCTGCGAGCGCTGGCCAACCCACACCGACGCCTCATCGTGCAGGAGTGCTGGTCGGCAGCCCGCAGCGCCGGAGAAATAGCTGACCTCCTCGACCTGGCACCCGCGAGCGCGTCGGAGCACCTGAAGGTGCTTCGCAAGCACGGGCTCGTTGACCTGACCATCAATGGCACTTTCCGCATCTACCAGACCCGGCGACAGACGGTCCTGCGCCTTCGCGGACTTTTCGAGGCCGTCTTTCCGATGGAGGAGCCATGACTGACAACGCGATCATCCACTTCGATATCAGCGGCCCGAATGAAGACGCCGTCCGCGGCTTCTACCAGGACCTCCTGGGCTGGAAGGTCGCCCCGCAGGGTCCAGGCTACGCGCTCGTCGAAACACCCGCAGGGCTTCGCGGATCGCTCGTCGAGGCGGAGGCCCCCCAAGTCACCTTGGGTGTTTCCGTTGTTGATCTCGCCGCCGCCGTAATGGAGGCGGAACGCCTCGGCGGCGACGTGGTCATGCCACCGACGGACAACGGCTGGGTTGTCAAAGCCCAGGTACGAGACCCCGCGGGCAACGTGCTGACCCTCATCCAGCAATAGCCGCGGCGCAACTCAGCTTCTCGCTGATTGGGACTTGCTCTCAGGGCCGCAGTTCGGCCCAGACGGCCTTGCCATCTTGCGCGATCTCGACGCCCCAGTTGGCGGCGAGCATGTCGATCAGGCGCAGGCCACGCCCTGAGGGCGCCAGCCGGTCTTCGTGGCGTAGCGACGGTCTCTCGCGGCTGCCGTCGCGGACCGAAAGGCGTACCGAACTCCCGGCGGGGCGGATCTCGATCGAGAACGGTGTCCGGGCGTGGATAACCGCGTTGGTGGCGAGCTCGCTGACCACGAGCTTCGCGTCTTCAAGCAGGCTTGGCGGATGACCCCATCCCTTGAGCACGTCGGCCACGAAGTGACGCGCGGCAGCTGGCGCTTGGGGCTCGCGGGGGAATTGCGCGCACACTTCGGTCGCCGCCGGCGGGTCGGGCCGCTCGCCTGGGGGCGATCCGATCACCGAGGTATGCAGGTGGCATACCTCATGTAACGCTTCGGCGTGCTCGTGTCCCTCCACCGACTCGCTGCGATAAGCGCAGACCAACGCGAATGGCAGCTCTCGGGCGAGGTCATTCCAAGCTGTCTCGAGTTCGATCGCTGCCAGCACGTCGCCCGCTTCCCAGAGAAGCGCCACCATTTCGCCGTACGCGCGCACCGGCCTCCCGCTCTGGACAGCGCGCTCGACGACCGAGCCGACGATCCGACCAAACCCGGCGCGGTCGACCTGGCCAGCGTCGATGAAGCCGGCCATCGTGGCGGCGGCATCGAGCAGGACCAGCGACCCGTCAAGCGAGGATGCCGCCAGGTCCACGCCGGCCGCCTCAAGCTCAGCCGCGAACAGCCGCCGATGGGCTTCGGTCGCGATCACAATCGCCACCGCGCCGTCCTCGAGCGCGGCAGTCAGGTAACCGCCGACAGTCGCTGCGAGTTGCGAGTCCTCGTCGTAGAACTGAACGACATGCTCCCCGGCTCCAACTGTGATGTCTTCTAGCGCGACCGCCATTACACCCCACCTCGCTCATACCGGCTGATCGCTCAGCATAGCCGGAATATGCCTCTCCGCGATAATCCCCCGAGCGGCCGCGTTCTATGCACTGGCAGGCCGGTTATCGCGCGTTCCGGATAGCGTCTGGGAGCGCGCTGATGATGCGAGGCTGTGGGCGTGGAAGATCGCCGATCCGGGTGTCCTCGCCCCCGGATCAGGGCCAGGTATCGGCGGCGCGGAGATGGTCTACGTTGCCGATGGCTTTGCCTTCTTCGACTCACTCGCCGTCGAGGCCGGCGGCAACATCTGCGTCGCGACGCTGGACACGAGCGTAGTGACGGTCGTGAGCCCCGACGGCAAGCTCCTCGACCGGGCCGCGGTCGCGCCGGGCGATGACCCGAGCGTCACCAACCTGTGCTTCGGCGGGGTGGCCTTCAGACGGCGGACTCACCATCTCGGGGCGCGGCCGACCTGTATGTCGCTGACTGGCCCCGGCCGGGGCTTGCGCTGAACGAACCGCGACTGACGTACGCCTGGAGTCTTGGCGATCGAGTAGCCAATGATTCCGGGTCGGGGCAGCCGTGGGGCCGTCCCAGCCACCAATAGCGGACTGCGCCTTACGGCCCGACCCCAGTGGCTGTCAAGGAGGGCTGATCTGCCATCGGCGGGAGCGTTGGCCGTTCGGCGCTCCAGAAGGTTCTCGTTTCGGCGTTCCAGATGGCTCCACTGCCGTCCCGACGACGGCCGGAGGCAGAATCGGCAGCCAGAAACCATCGAACATCAGGCGACTCTTGAAGTCCTCTGACGGACTCGAATCGTCGACCCCTCCTTACCCATCTCGCGAATCCCCCCGCATCCTGGCTGCGGACCATCCGATGGCGCCGGGCCGAAGGCCGCCTGGGGGCGCGGCGGACGGTCCATTGGGTGCTCGGGTCCATCGGGGGTGTATCGGGGCTCGGGCAGTCAGCGCCTAGTCCGGACGTGCTTGCACGCACTGCGCCGGGCGCGAGCCCGAAGACAACTTGAAAACATCTCTAGAGAAGCGACAGCGCGATAATGCGGGTCTTGATGGGGGCAGACACTCGGCGTGATCGTCGGTGGGTGGCCGGCGCGTGGCGGGCTGGCGCCCGCTCCGCTTGGCGCTGGCCGCTGGTGGGGGTGGTGGCGTTGTTGCTCGGTGTCCCCGCGCTCGCGGGCGTTACCCGTCACCGCCATCCACGGGCGGTCCGGTATCACAACCCCGTTCACTCCGGGCAGTTCCCTGACCCCATGATCCTCGACGTGGACCACAGGCACCGGAACTACTACGCGTACGGCACCGGTAAGGGTTTCCCTGTTCTGCACTCTCATGACCTGTTCCATTGGCGCTCGGTAGGTAGGGCGCTCTCCCAGCGGCCGTCATGGGTCGTGCATCGGTCGAACTGGGATCCGTGGGGGCCAAGCGTGCTTCAGACTTCCCGTCCCTGTCCGGGGGCAAGGTCGGGCCCGTGTTTCATTCTGTATTACGCCAGCGCAAGTAAGGGATCGGTACCGGGCAATACCCGCCACCCCCTGTGCATCGGCGTGGCCACTTCCGCCCACCCGGGCGGACCCTTCTCCGATCGAGGGATTCTCCAGGAGCTCGCGCCGGCGCAGGGAAGCCTTCCGGGCTTGCCATTCGGGTGCGGGGACGCGGGCGGCTACACCAACATCGATCCCGCGCCGTTCGTTGATCGCGACGGGCGGGCCTACCTCTACTTCTCGACGAGCCATGCGTGTGCTTCCCCGCCTCCGAGCCTCTGCGTTTCGCGTCCGACGATCTCCGTGGTGAGGCTCAGCGCGAACCTCCTGCACGCGGCTGGTCCCCGCGAGCCACTGTTCAGCGGCACCCCGGGGACCTGGGAGCAGGCGCCTTGGGGCCCGGTGGTCGAAGGGCCCTGGATGGTCCACCGCGGTCCCACGTACTTCCTCTTCTACTCAGGCGGCGCGTACAACCGCCGGTACGGGATGGGCTACGCAACGGCCTCGTCGCCGATGGGGCCGTTCACGAAGTCCGCGGCCAATCCGATTCTCAAGGACTCGTCGCACGTGCTTAGCACGGGTGGCGGGTCTGTGGTAACCGGTGCTTCGCGGGTCACTTGGATGGCCTATGCGGGACGCCCCAACAGGTTCAAGGCGTCACGCGAGCTATTCATCGCAGCACTGGCCTGGACCGGGGGACATCCGTCGATGCGGTCCCCGACGATGGCGTCACAGTCACGCTTCCCCTGAGAGCCCTCGGACTCAAACCGTCGGCCCTTCCTTACGATGGTGCCGAAAACCCTGCAAATGCGGGAATTGCGGGGCGATAATTCTAGTTGGCGGAGTGATGGTCGGCGTTTATCAGGCTTATGAGTGCGTCATACGACCAAGCGGCAGCTTGGGTCGGGGGGCCGACACGACGGACGGCAGCAGCTAAGTCCGCCTGTTTCCCTCGCCCTGGCGAGGAGAGAGGCAGACGCGAAATCCGCCTTCCGTCTTGCTTTCGTGGCTGCGCGTGGCCCCTCGAGAGTGACGAGATAGGCGATTGCGCAGGCGAGCTGACGTAGGTCTCCGTCCCGTCGGCGCCCCTGCTCCGCGTGAGGGCATGCCGATGCACCACGTGGTGGTCCGGTGGATTGCGTGGCGCTGTCCCGGTTGTCGTCCCGTCACCGGCACACATCACCTAATCAGTGTTACGGCACACCGCCCTCGGCCCGTGCTCTCGGGACCGGCTCCACGCGTCGGTGTGCCGGCACCGGTTCCTTTCCGTACGAAGCATCTGCATGGCGTGGTGGTCAACCGGCCCTCGGTGTGGGCCGACCGATGATTTTTCCGCGCCGTGCTGGTCTGTACACCGAAAACCCGCTCAGGGGAGACTAACGCGATGCGGAAACTGACCTTTGGCATGAACCTGACCCTGGACGGCTACATCGCCGCGCCCGGCGACGACCTCGGTTGGAGCTTGCCGAGCGACGAGCTGTTCCAGTGGTGGTCCGACCGGGTGGGGGCGACGGGCCTGGCGCTGTATGGGCGCAAACTGTGGGAGACGATGAGCTCCCACTGGCCGACCGCCAACCAGCAGCCCGGCGCCACACCGGCGGAGATCGAATTCGCCCGCCGCTGGCAGGAAATGCCGAAGGTGGTGTTCTCCTCGACGACCAGCACGGTCGACTGGAACACCCCTCTGGTCACCGGCGACGCGGTCACCGAGATCACCCGGCTCAAGGCCGAGGATGGCGGCCCCATGGACATCGGCGGTGCCACACTCGCCGCAGCGGCCATCCGGGCCGGGCTGATCGACGAGTACGTGATCGTCACCCATCCGGTCCTGGTGGGCGGCGGCACGCCGTTCTTTACGGCCCTGGACGACTGGGTGAACCTGAGCCTGGTGGAGACCCGGACGTTTCCCGACGGCGTGGTGCTGACCAGGTACGAGACCAGGCGCTGAGTGCCCGACGTTGGATCAGCGCGGGCTTCGGGCCATTCGAGGATCTCGTGGCGCTATGTTCCGAGGCGCTCGCGACGTCCCTGCCGGATCCTGTTCTTGACCGCAGACGATCTGTCCGGATAGGGATCCGCTTTACGGCATTCCGCGCCCCGCTCTCTCATGGATGCGGGCGTCCTAAGGCGGTGCCGACGAGGTGCTCGCTTGGCGACGATCCACAGAAGCGCACTTGGCCGGACGCGTTGCATTCCGTACATAGGCACAGTGCTTCGAGGAGGCACTGTGATTGGGGCAGCCGCTGGTTCCTAGGTTTTCGGCTGCAATCCGGGCGGGTAGCTTGCAGATCGCGATTTGCGCTTACGGCTCTAGAGGAGGGGTCCATGTCCGGCGTGTCCGCGCGCGTGGCGAGCGCCACAAGAAGGGCGTATGCCGTTTCGGCTGCGCTGGCTCTCATTGCGGTGCTTGGGGTTTCCGTCCTGGAAGGCGCCGCGGGTGCGACGTCCAGATCGGGGCGCCGTCATCCGTCTAGTCAGGCCCCGGGAGGGCCCGGGGCACAGTCCTACCTCGACGAGGCCCGTAAGGACTGCTTTGGCACTGCGCGCAGCTCAACCTCGAAGGTCTGGTTCACGGTCGCCGACGGAGTGCTGTCAGACGTGTTCAGTCCGACCCTCGAGAACACCAACGTGAACACGGTGCAGTACATCGTCACGGACGGCAGGACGTTCGCTGCCTTGCAGCAGCGCGACATGAGCTATTCGCTCAGTTCTCCCGACCGCAGCGGAATGGTGTGCCGGGTCACGAGCACGGATCGCGCTCATCGTTTCCGGCTGGTGAGCGAGTACATCACCGACCCAGCCCGCGACAGCGTGGTAGTGCGCACCACGCTCGCCCCACTGCCCGGGTCGCATAGGCAGTCCATCCGGGACCTGAAGGTCTACGTGCGCTTCGACGCCACCATCGACAACACTGGAGGCGGCGGCAACACCAACGGTGGCGCCAACAATGCCACGGTCAACCGGGCCACGACTGCGCTGGTTTCCTCAGATGCACGCAGACCCACGGGACCGTTCTCGGCCCGGGTTGTGGCGGCGCTCGTGGCCAACCGTCCCTTCCTCGCCGAGTCGAGTGGGTTCGTGGGCACACCAAGTGACGGTCTAGCGCAACTGGACCGGTATCACCGCCTCGCGCACGAGTACCGCTCCGCCGACGATGGCAACGTGGTGCAAACCGCGCGCATCCACGTTCGAGTCGATCACCCGTTCACGCTCGCGCTCGGCTTCGCTCCGACCGCGAGCCGCGCAATCGCCAACGCCTCGGACAGCGCGCACGAGTCGTTTCCCACGACACTCGAGCGCTACGTGGCCCAGTGGCACGGCTACGACGCCGGTCTGAAAAAGCCACCGCGCCAGCTAGCGCGGTTCTCGGCAGCCGAGGATGCGGCGATGCGGCGAACGTATTGGCTGTCGGCCAACGTGATCAAGGCAGCCGAGGACAAGACGAACATCGGCGCATTCGTCGCCTCCCCGACCGATCCCTGGGGCCAGTCGGTCCCAGCTGACACCACGCACGCGGGATGGACCTACCGGGAGGTGTTCGCCCGCGACAGCTACGAGACGTTCACCGGGCTGCTAGCCGACGGGGATCGATCCAGCGCGAGAGCCATGGTGCGCTTCCTGTTCGATCGCGTGCAGCAGCCGGACGGCAGCTTCCCGCGCGACTCAGAGCTCAACGGCTCGGTCGCACCAGACACCTTCGGCCTGTCTGAGATCGACGAGGACTCCTATCCGCTGCTGATGGCCTGGGAGGCCGGGTTCGCCGGCAACCGGTCCTTCTACCGGAATCACGTTCGCCCAGCGGCGGACTTTGTTGTCGAGCACGGTCCGAACTATGGGGTGGAGCGATGGGAAGAGCACCCCGGTTACTCGCCCTCGACGATCGCAGCCGAGATCGCTGGGCTGGTCGCGGCCGGTCATCTGGCCCGTGCCGTGGGCGACACCGCGCGGGCGGATCTGTACTTCGCCACGGCGGATGACTATCAGCGCCACGTCAAGAGCTGGACCGTCACCACGACCGGCCCGTACGCCCCGCGCTACTTCATCCGCCTTTCCCCCACCGGCGATCCCAATGCCGCCGAGACCTACGACCTCGGAAACGGCTCTCTGAGCAACGTTGACCAGCGCTCGGTGATCGACGCCGGCTTCCTTGAGCTCACGCGACTGGGCGAGCTATCCCCGCACGACGCGGACGTGCAAGCCTCGCTCGGCGTGGTCGACACGGTGCTGGAGGCCCACACTGCCTCAGGGCCAGGCTGGCACCGCTACGGCATCAAGGCCAACGGAGCGACCGACGGCTATGGCGACTGCTACGAGCCCGATCCAACCAACTGCTCGCCCACCGGCGAGCCCTGGTACACCAATGCCGTCGGATCCGGCCACCTGTGGCCGCTGCTCGACGGCGAGCGTGCCGAGCAGGACCTTCAGGCCGGCGACTACTCCGGCGCAGCCGGTCTCGCGGTGACGATGCAACGCATGACCTGGGGCCTCGGCTACGTGCCCGAGCAGGTGTGGGAGAACCCCAACTTTCTCGCCTCCCCCTATGGGTCCAATCCAACGACTGCCTCGATCGGATTCATCAACGGCAAGGCAGCCGGCTCGGCCGCGCCGCTGATCTGGGGCCAGGCCCAGTACCTGCGACTGATCCGCGATCTAGCCACCAGGCACCTCCTCGATCAACCGACGATTACGCGCTCGAGGTACCTGGGGTGAGGCGGCGCCCTGCCGTGGAGCCGTCCATTGGAAGGGTGGCGCCGTGGTGAGCCAGAGCCGAGGAGACGTCTATCAGCTGGCTGCCGGCCCGACGGTCGCGAGTCCGTGCCGTTTGTCGAGGTTGACCGAATTGAGCCGGCCCAGGTCGATTACGACGCCGTCTGCCAGTGTGGAGTAGCCCTCGTAGCTATGGCCGCCGGAGCCGGCGCGCACCCGGACACCATGGGTGAGGCGTGAACCGGATGGCATCGCGCACTTCCTGGGCGTCGACGGGCCGCGCCACGACGATCGGCAGGACGTGGTCGAAACGCCGGTTGAATACGTGGGTGGCGCTGTCAAACCCCGGCTGTCCGGGCGCGAAAACGTGCCCGCGGATCGCGCGGCGCAACCCTCGGCCGATGCCGGTTGCGGTAGGCGCACCGAGCAAGGAGGCTGGCTGAGTGGGCGCACCGGCGGCAATCGGTGACACCCCACCGGCGCGCCGCAGTACCTCTCGCGCTATCCGGCTCGCACGTTCGAGCTCGTGCCTACTGCTTCACCAAGGTTCCGACTGTCACGTGAGGCCAGTGGATGCCATTGAAGTCGAGCATCACCAGCTGCGTGTACTGGAGCTGGAGCTTGTCGGGATTGCCGCCGGTCCCGGCGATCGTCTCGATCCAGAAGGTGGCCTCGACGTGCGTGGCTCGTGCGTTCCCGACCTGCGGATCGGTGCTCGCAGTCAAAAAGGCGGTATTCGCGGTGCCTCCGCCGCCCTTGATGACGCTGTTGGTGGTGGAGATGTGCAGGAAGGTCCTGCTCTTCATGCTCGTCCCTGAGAGCGACTGCTGTAGCGCGGTTTGAAGGACGCTATTGGGATTCTTGACGATCTTCTGCAGATCGGCCTGCGTGATGCCAGACGGCTCCTGGCGGAACGTGGTCGGGATCGACAGGTCGAGCTCGGAGAAGGTCAGCGCTACCTGGTTGAACTGAGCGTTGGTGGGGGCCGGTGTGTTGAAGAAGAACGGCAGGATGTTGTTGTCAGGGATGTTCTGAGGTCCGCCGGCGATCACCTGGAAGACGCCCTGTGCGTTGATCACGGTCCCGTGCGGGATCGACGCCATCCGAACCACGGTCTGGGGCTCAGCGGGGTTGCTGGTCTGCGGTACCGCCGCCCATATTCCGGGTTCCACATGCAGTCCCGCGGCGGGGTTCCCGGCCTCGTTGATCTGCTGCATGTAGGTGACGCCATGCATGTTGATGTCGCCCATGTCCAGCCCGCGGTTCGGGATGTCCCCGTTGATCCTTGTGAACACGATCTTGTCGTCGGTGAGGTTGAGCTCGAGGAACCGATCCTGCCCTGACGTAAGACGATGGGGACGCCAGATCGCGTTGAAGCCATGGCCGACCCAGGTGCCGGGGGTGTTCCCAGTACCTGGTAGTTCGGCCAGCGGGCCGAGTGGATCTCCCGTTTGGGTCGCCTCGACGGTGTCTTTGGCGCCGACGAATGCGAAGTCGGAGTCGAGTTGGGCGATAGGGGTCATTGCGCCTCCTTAGAGACTCGGGTGCCGTACCCTCCGCCTCGCCTGAAGAGGTTCAGGCGGAGACCCCCTAATAAGACGACGATATAGCTGTCTCGCGGCAGCGTGTGTACTTTTTTTGTAACTCCCGCTGGCCTCGGCGTCGGCATCGTACATCCGTTGACATTTCCTGAACTGTCATGACCTCGGCCTAGTGTCGTGGTATCAGCTATGTGACTGAGCCGCAGCAGGTGTCCTGCTAGCCAACACAACGCAAATCCGATTCGCGATACGCCACAACGTTGGCGTCGGTAGCAGTCGAGTGCATATCGAGTCCTCGCCGGAGGGAAGGGGTCGAAATGAGTGAGAATGGCTCGGCGGAGCGTCTACTGAACGTTGTCGTTGGACCGGAGTCCCGGGTGCATCGTGCCGTCCGCCACTCGCGTGCGCAACCGTCGGGCGCGACGCGATCGGCGAATCTGGCCGAGGGATTCCAGCCTCAGCCGAGCTGGAACCTGACCAACTTCGGTGGGCCAACCATCGTCGATCTCACCTTTCGTCAATAGATACGTTGGAGGAGCAGCGAACTGGTCGGCAGACGACATGAGCCAGATCGACCAGGGGTTATCGAAGGCCATGTCCGACAAACGGCTCCAGAGTGTGATCGCGCAGTACTACACCGGTGCGCTCATCACCTCCAACATGCTGCCGTCCGCTGTGCATGACGGTTCCGTGCCGGCGACAGTCTTCAAGGACACCGCTGAGGCGCTGGCCGGGCAGCTCTACGATGGCGGTGCTCTCGCCGGCGCTGATCCTGCTAAGAGCGTGATCAACATCATGCTTCCCCAGGGGACCGTGCTTTCCGACGACTTCTCCCCAGGGTTCAAGGCTCCCAGGGGTCAAGAGGAGACGTCCGAACGGCGCCGGCGCGGCGTCATCAGACTCGACGACGGTGACGCGGCGGACTCAAGGAACGGGCTCGGCGGCTACCACGGATCGATCCACCTCCCCGACGGCAGCGAGGCCTACTACGCGGTCGGCGTCTACTCAGAGGGAGATAACGGGATCGTGGCCTTCGATCAGCCGTGGAAGAACGTCGTGGCGACCTTCTACCACGAACTCAACGAAGCGCGCACTGACGCCGCAGTCGAGGACGTAAACGCGACCGGGAACGACAAGCTGCTCGGTTGGTACTCACAGACCGGCCAGGGCGAGATCGGGGATCTGCCGATCAACGCTTCAGGCGGTGACCTCAGCCTGGTCTTCCAACAGGTACCGCTCGCAGATGGCAGCGACAGCGTCCCCATTCAGCTCATGTGGTCAAACAAAGACGCTGGGCCTAGCTGGCACACAGGGGGCGCGTAACGAGCTAGCCGCGGATTGCGTCGCGGAATTCACGGATGGCAACTTGATCTTCTGGGGAGGAGCGGACATGGATGGCAATAAGGTTCTACCTATTGGTGGCCTCGTAGCAGTCGCCATCGGCGTTGCCGCGATCGTTGTCGTTGGGCTGGCGACAGTGTTCGTGCTCGCATTTAAGGTGTCGTCCGCAGGCGCCGCGATTGGCGCTGTTGCCTCCGGGGCGTTCGGAGTGATCGGATCAGTGGTCGGCGCATACCTCGGCGTCAAGATGGGACAGACCAAACGAGCACCCTCGCGGACAGCGCGGCATCAGCGAACGCAGCCGCGGCCGCCTATGCTTCGCACGTTCCCGCAGACGCAGCGCCGGCCGCTGGTAAGGACGCGCGCGACGCGATGGCCGCCGCACGTCTTCGTTCAACGCCAACACCCTGACCAGAGCGTGCGGGATTGCACGACCGAGCCTCGCTCAGCAACACCAACAGCGGTACCAGCACCAACTCCGGCCACCGCTGATGGGTCCCCAGTGGGTGAGCGATAGCGCACCTCCCGCGATCACTCACTATCTGGCGCTCCAGACGAACAACTCATCGGGCGAGGTAAGACGCGCCTGAACCCCAACGTCCTCAACCGGCCTACGCCAGCTCGCCGTAAATCGGCTGCAGCGTGTCGGTGCTGCTTGCGATCAAGCTTGTTGTTCGCCGGCGTAGACATTTAGGTCGTCCCGACTCGGCCCCCCCGGCGCGTAGCGGACGTGCACACGGGAAAGCACTTTCGCGTTGCCCACCTTGAACTTCAGCTGGATGACGAGGACGTCCGGAATAGAGGGAAGCGGCGTCATCGCGGTTGGTCTCGAGCAACCAGAACAGTACCTAGCCAATTCAGCCTCAACAGCCAAAGAACGGGTTAGGACACGGCCATCGTCAACTTGCCGCCGCAACCCGTAGCCATCCGCGGCTGTCCCCGGTAAATTCCGTGTGGCAGTTGCCGGTGGGGCCGCGGCGGTCTGTGGGTTTCGAGAATCCGAGCAAGCCAGGAGGGCGTGCGGCTATGGGGCATCGGGTGGCGACGAAACGTAGGCGTCGGCGTGGGCGGGGTGGCGATCTCGTCGGCGGGCTTGTCACCGCTGGCGCCGTCGCGGGCCTCTTGCTTGCCGTCAGCCACCAGGCTCACACTCACGCGAAAACGAAGCCGTGCCCGGCCCACTCGCAGCTGGGAGCGTGCCTAAATCATGCAGTTGGTACTGCGCTGATGCCGTACATCGTGGATGGCTTCGCCGGGGCATGTGTCGGTCTGGTTGTGGCTGTGATGATCGCCGTACTGTGGCGGGCGGTCCCGCCATCGAGCTCTCCCAAAACCCTGAAGGCCGCTCGTGAGCCCGGGGCGCCCGATCTGGCCCGCAGGTCCTCGAATGCGCGCGACGAGCGCATTGGTCGCATCGACCCAGCCTTCCCCGCTCCCCCACAGACCGCAGTGCCGGCTCTCACGAAGCCTGAGTTTCATGCCCTGCGACTCAAGGTCCGGCAGAGCGTTCTGGCGGCGATGCGGGAGTTGCACGGTGGCGGAGATCGAGACGACATCCTGTCGCGAGCCCGCTCCACCGGCGGCTTCACCACGCGGGAGCTCGAGGCACCGGCTCAGTTGCGCCAGCGACGTCGGCACCCACGCCAGATTGACCACGACCTCTCGTGGGCGCTGGCTGATCTGAAGCGTGATGGCCTTGCTGCCAATCCGGCAAGGGGTATCTGGACGCTCACCGAGGCAGGGCTGGCCCAACCCGAAGCGCCGCTGACAGAGGAGGTCTTCCCGGATCGACTCCTCGAACTTCGCGCCATGCCGTACGACGAGTATCTACGCACGCCGGAATGGAAACAGACGCGAGCGATCGCACTGGTTCGCGCCGATCACCGCTGCGCACTGGATCCCACCCACACCGGCCAGCTCGATGTCCACCACCGCTACTACGAGCGTCGCGGCGCCGAGCTGCCGACCGACCTGATCGTCTTATGCCACGCCTGCCACCGGCTTCACCATCGCTAGAACCGGAGCTCAAGCTGAGGTTCCAGGCGCCGCTTCGAGGTTCGCGAAGCAGCTGTCGCTTAGTCGCGAGGCTGTCGGAATATCGGTGCTGTCTGCGGGGTTTAAGACACTTGCGGATATGGCTCGAGAATTCGTTTCGTGTGACCGCGGCCAGATGCTGTTGATGCCGCCGTCGCTGGTGGAGTGGCTGCCCGAGGATCACCTTGTGTGGACGATCCTGGGCGCCGTTGATCAGATGGACCTTGACCGTTTCGCGGAGTCGTATCGGCTGGGTTCGGCGGGGCGTGCTCCGTATGACCCGCGGATGATGGTGGCGCTGCTGCTGTACTCGTACGCGCGGGGGAACAGGTCCTCGCGGGGGATCGAGCGGGCGTGTTGGGAGGACGTCGCGTTCAAGGTCATTACCGGGATGCGCACGCCGGATCATTCGACGATCGCGGAGTTTCGTCGTCGGCACGAGCGCGAGATCGAGGAGCTCTTTGATGACGTCCTCGGGCTGTGCCGGGAGGCTGGCTTGGTGTCGGTGGGGGCGATCACGATCGATGGGACGAAGATCAAGGCGGACGCCTCGATGGATCAGAACCGCACCTACCGCGACTTGGTCAGGCAGATCCTGCGCGAGGCCGAGGAGATCGACCAGGCCGAGGACCGGTTGCACGGCAAGGAGCGCCGCGGTGATGAGCTGCCCGAGGAGCTCCGCACCCCGGAGGGGCGCCGCAAGGCGTTGGCTGAGGCGAAGCGGCGGCTTGAGGAGCGCAAGGGCCGGGCGATCAAGGAGTGCGCGAGCACCGATCCTGAGATGGATCTGCAATCCGCGGTGCTCGGTCTGCAGGTGTTGCGTCGTGGCGGGCGGCGCGAGTGGCCGCGGGTCGCGCGCCGCGAGCTCGAAGCGCACCGCGCCCAGCAGGCACAGCCGATTCCGCGTGATCGGGAGGATCGCTTGTTCTTGGCGCTCGACCGGTTTGAGCAGAACCACCGGATCGAGTTGGCCGCCCACGAGGACTATGCCCACTGGCGCGTCTCGGCCCGGGATACGAAAGGTCGGGTGCTGAAAGGCAACACCAAGCCGTTCACGGCACCGGAGCTGCCGGAGGGTGTGATCAACCTCTCCGATCCCGACGCGCGGGTGATGCGCACGCAGGGCACCCCGCCTCGGCAGGCCTACAACGCGCAGACCGCCGTGAACGAGCAGCAAATCATCCTGGCTGCGGAGATCACGATCGACGCGCCGGACTTCGGGCATCTCGAGCCGATGCTCGACACCACGCTCGAGCATCTCGCCAGGCACGGCGTGAGCGACCAGCCCGAGGTGGTCCTGGCCGACGCCGGCTACTGGCACACCCGACAGATCCAATCGATCGCCGAGCGCGGGATGGAGGTACTCGTCCCGCCCGACGGAACGATGCGCGACGGGATCCGCCCCGGCTGGGAGCACGGCTTCTTCGACCTCATGCGCCAAAAACTGCTGACCGACCACAGCCGGCAGCTCTACGCGAAGCGCAAGGTCACCGTCGAGCCGGTCTACGGACAGATCAAACACAACCGACACATCGAGCGGTTCATGCGAAGAGGCAGAGCCGCCGCCCAGTCGGAGTGGCGGCTGATCACTGCGACTCACAACCTGCTCAAGCTCCACAACCACTGGACCGCCAGCCCCGCCTGACCAAGGGGGGTCACTTTCCGACCGGCGCGCTGGCCTACTTTTCAACCGGCGCGAGATCCACTCGAGCCTCGGCCGACATATTCCGACAGCCTCTCGCCAAAGCAGGCGCGCGCACACGATTAGGGGGAGGATCGATGCGATCGTCCGCTGCCTACGCAACGGACCGGGCCGGTCTGGTCTGCCAGCGCAATCTCAGAGCTAAGTCACGCCTTTGATCCGGTTCACCGACTACCGTTTCTCGGTGTGAAGGATCACGAGCATACGGTCTTGGTACTCGGCGCGGGCGCAAGCGTGTCAGTGGCGCAGGGGTTTCGTCCCAAGCAGGTTCGGGATCACCCTCCGCTGGACGCCAACTTCTTTGAGAAGGCGGCTCGCCATAGCCCGAGTCAATTTCGACCGATTCTCGCGCGTGCGCGGGCGCTAGGCGAGCCTGACCTCGCATCGACCACGCGGCGAATCAGTCTGGAACAGTACTTGGGCCGGCTGTACTTTGAGATGGTCAATTCCCGCGCCCAATCAGACGTCGCGCACTACTACAGGCTGGTCCGATTTTATGCCGCGGAACTCCTCACGACGACGAACTGGATCGTCGATCGCCGAGGAACGCTCACGAGGGTGATTCGCGACGCACTTGACACGAGTGCCAAGGTCACCGTCGTCACCTTCAACCATGATCTGCTCGTCGAGGCCGCGCTTTCAGGCTTGCCTCGGGGATACGAGGGTGCCTGGTGCCTTCGGCACGCCTACGGGGGCGATGTGTGGGGCTCTCCCGTCAGTGTCGCATCGCAACCCATGTTCGAGGAGGCGTGTCCAGGTCAGTTGGAGCGGCACGTAAACGTTTTCAAGATGCACGGGTCGTTGAACTGGGTGTTCAAGACGCGGAACGTCTATCCGTCTAAGGACCTCATACGAGCGACGCGCGAGCTGGATCTCTGGACGAACAGGGCTCCAGGCCCATGGACAAACCGCGTGATATCTCCCACAAAGAGTGGACGGGGACGAAATAGCTGGTACCTATGGCCTCTCGTAGTCCCGCCGATCTACGAGAAACAAGGCTTCATCCATGGGCGTTTGCGAGATGTATGGGACGGTGCTCGAACTGCCCTCCATCACGCCGATCACGTCGTTTTCTGGGGCTACTCGTTCCCCGCTGCTGACATCCACGCGCGCTACTTCTTTCAGGCTGCTGCCCGTAGCAACGAGTCGCTGCAAGCGCCCACCCTGATCAACCCGGATCCGCAGGCGCACGCGGCACTTTGGGACATCGTACGGCCGCGCTTTGTGCACCATTACAACGACGTCGCGGACTTCCTCAAGAGAGATCGCTGACACGTAAGCTCCCGGCTTGCCTCCCGACCGCTTCCATCGCGGATCGGTGATCGGATTGGCGACACCGGGATGGTCGCGAACCCGTGGCGGCCATGGGGCCGGATGACGCGATTGTTCCCGACACCGAGCTGACCGTGTCCGTACGAATGCCCCACGAGCGGCACCGCTGGGGATACGGTGCCCATGATGAGCGAC
Organism: uncultured Solirubrobacterales bacterium; assembly: GCA_963718545.1. GTDB lineage: Bacteria > Actinomycetota > Thermoleophilia > Solirubrobacterales > Solirubrobacteraceae > Palsa-465. Next base: position 524,882 of record CAVQZO010000003.1, read on the forward strand.
CCAACTGCCGAGATCGTTCCGGACTGGAACGGCCGCGAGATCCAGGTCGATCGCAGCCCAGGCGGGGTATTGCTTTTTTGTGACGTCGACGACGCGCTTATTCACGCGGAAACGGCCTACTGGCCGCCGCCGCAGGTCGTCATGAAATTGGGCGCCGCGCAGCACGGAGCCAAGCTGCCCGCAAGCGTCCGGGAGAAGCTCGGTCACTACACCGCTCTTCAGAGCATCAACTCGGAGGACGCCGTCACCTGGAACTTCTTCGGCGGTCTAATCAACCGGCCGTCGGCCAGCGCGAGCTTCCTGAATTGGCTGTGCGCCCTACTTGAGCTGCCGTGGGCCGATAACAGCGTCGCGATCGCGGACGTCTGGCGCCGCATACCTCATCCCGACAAGCCTGTCGCACCAGGACCGGAACTTGACGCCGTGCTCATCGGCGAGAAGATCGTGGTGATGGTCGAAGCCAAATGGGGCTCGGTCGAGGGCACCGGACAAGGCGTCGCTGGCGACAAGGGGCAGATTCAGCTGAGGCGAGAGTTCCTGACCGCCTACGGTCACCGGATCTGGGGGAACCGCGGGTTGCTCGTACTTGGGGTGACGCGCGACAGTCCGCTCATGATCGCCGATGGACCCGACGAGCATAATGTCGCCGTGGCCTCGATCACTTGGTCCCGGCTTGCCGAGTGGTTAGAGCATCCGGCCGGTGACGAGTTCGCCCGGCACCTTCGGTGGAAGGAGGCTGGCGGCGCGCCGTGACTGGCCTCGGGAGCGCCAAGTTCGCCGCGACCGCGCCATCGCATCCGTTCTCGGACGGTCTCGAGCCGCGTTATCGCTTAGGCGACCGACCACTGTCGGCCGCCCTCCGGCCCCGGTACGAGCGCTCATCGGGGCAGAGCGGTCACGAGCGCGTCTGGCAACGTTGCGGGTCGCATCGAGCGTTTTCGGAGGACGTGGTCGTGGCGGTTGGTTGGCTCTCGGTAGGCTGTGGGTGCATACCGGCGACAGGAGGCGGAGATGCCAGCGGACGAGGGCGCCGAGCTGCGAGACGCGGTCAAGACGTTGCAGGACGCGCGCAAAGCGGGCGACGCTCATCGCGCCGAGCCTGCCCTCGAACTGGCTCTGCTGACGACGTCGGCCGCCGGCATCGACGCTGAACAGGAGACCGTCGTCGCCGCCGTCAGGCTGCTTCGGACGGCTGACGACAACGGTACGACCCGCCTCGAGGTTCGCGATCAGTCGATGACGCGACGCCGGTGGTTCGAGGTCAACGCGAATGGGGAATCGAAATGGGGCGCCCGGTGATCGACCGGCACCCGGGTTCTGGCGCCAGCCCTGGCCACGATCCGCCCGGCTGAGCACCAGCGCGGATTGCGGCAGTCCACCGCCGTCGACCCAGACAGCCGCTCACGCGGGAAGGCGGCCACGGGAACGCCGTGACTCGTGCAGGCGTCGCAGGGCAGCCCGCTCAGCGCGTCGCAGCGTGGCTGGTTTCGGGTGGCAGCGGTCGTCCGACCGGACGATGGCTGCCAGCTCCGGGCCGCCTCCCAGCCTGCGAGCGCTTCGGCGACACAGTAGGCGTCCTGCGTCCGGAACCTACGTCTGCGGACTCGTGGGTGCCATGCGTCTCCGTCGCGGGGATCCGCCCGGTCTTGCTCGTCGCATGTAGGGATTTACCCGAAGCGAAGGCGAAACCAGCTCTGGGAGGATCACGGCGACCGTGGGATGCGACCAGCCCAAGGGCCCCCAAACTGAACGCATAAGGAGCTTGCGAATGAGACTCTATGATCGCCAACTCACTCCGGAGAGCGTGAAGGCCAATCCGATGGCTGCAGTGGCGAAGATTGCCAATACCGTGAGCCGGCCGGGTCCGCTGACCAGCGAGTGGTGGTCCGTGATCATCGGCGGCGGTGTGTCATCGCTGCTAGCCGCTGTCGGTCTGCCAGGCCCCACGGCCACGCAGGTGGCGGCCATCGCCGCTCCGGTCGTCCTCGCACTCGTGTACGCGTTCGTCAGGGCGCGGACCAAGGGAGCGCTCGCGGACGCGCTCAAGGCAATCTTTCCGCAGGCGCAGAACAACGGGTGATCAGTGGAGGATGAGGCTGGCACCGTGAACCTGAGCGCCGAAGGGTCGGCGTATGCCAGGAACACGTGGCGCTACCTGCGCCTGGCGATGGTCGGGGTGCTTGTCGGGCTCGGCGCGTCGGTGCTGATCGAGCACCTGAAGGTCGGCTCCGGCTGTTTCCAGACCTCGATCAGTGCGTACTACTACACGCCGGTCCGCGGCGTGTTCGTCGGGGCGCTAGTCAGCCTGGGCGTGTGCATGATCTGCCTGAGGGGCAGTACCGACCTCGAAGACCTGCTGCTCAACCTCGCCGGCATGCTCGCCTTCGTGGTGGCCTTCGTACCGACGCCCAAGTACAAGCCGTCGTGCACGTCGGCACACGCTCTGATCGAGCACGTGACCGCCAACGTGGCCAACAATATCGTCGCCCTACTGATCGTCTCCGGGATCGCGCTCCTGATCGTGAACGCGATCCTCGTTTCCAGAGAAGCGACACGAATTGCGCGCGTGGGTGGTGCGGTTGGCGCCTTCCTTTGGGGCATTACGCTAGTGACCTTCCTGGCTGCCCGAGGCGCATTCCTGCACAACGCCCACAACGTAGCCGCTTCGGCGTTGTTCCTCTGCATCGTGTCCGCCGCCGTAGACAACGCGCTTGACACAGAGCGGAAAGCTATGCACGTCCTGTATGTCAGCCTGGCCTCGGCAATGGTCGTTGCGATGGCAGTGATTTTGTTGGTCGGACTACTCGCCCGCTGGCATTACTGGACGATCCTGCTCGAAGTGGTCGTACTCGCGCTGTTCGCCACGTTCTGGGTGGCCCAGACAGCAGACCTCTGGGGTACCGGCATCCGGCCACGCCTAGAAGGCAAACGTGACCCGTCGCCAAAGACGCGTCTGCTTCCGCGACTCGGACCACCTCCTGAGTGATCCTGCATCCGCTCGCCGACACGCTCAAGATCGGCCTCGGGTGACAGCTCTTACGATCACGACCCGCTGACTCAGACGATTCCATTGGCGACGACTGAGTGGCGCGCCGTGCCGCGGCGACGTCCAGACGCGTGTGATCGCTTGGCTCGGGACGAGGTTGCCGGCCGCGGCAGCGCGGCGGCGGCCGGATGGCCGCTTCCGCTTGGCCCCGAGCCAATCTCAGGAAGCGACAGCCGCTGCTCAGCTGGCGAGCACCGGCCCGAGCCGCTGCTCGAGCGCCACACGCGGCAGCGCACCGACGATCCGGTCGACCTCGTGCCCGTCGCGGATCACGACTAGCAGCGGGATCGACTGGGCGCCGAAGCGCGCAGCGAGCGCGGGGTTAGCGTCGACGTCGACCTTGACGACCTTCAGCCGTCCGGCGTGCCGGCCGGCGAGATCTTCGAGCACAGGAGAGATCATCCGACAGGGTCCGCACCACGCGGCCCAGAAGTCGACGACTACGGGCACCGAGGCGCTCGTTTCGGCGGCGAATGTGTCCGTGTCTGCATCTACCAACCACGGAAGCTTCGACTTGCATCTCGGGCAGCGAGGAAACCCTGACGCGATCGGTGCGACGCGGTTGTGCGCTCCACAGCTCGGGCAGACAATGATGGCCATGCCGCGAGAGTAGAACGCCCGCCTCCCGTTGTCAGGGTCCGGCGACGACATGCGCCCGGCGTGTGCTCGCGCCGAAGCGCGGGTCACGCGAATTCGAACTCACTTTGGCCTGGCGCCGGTCCCGTTGGAACGCCTAGCCCCTGGTGTTTGACAGCAGGCTGTCGTCGAACGGGGGGAGGGGCTTGATGTGGGATTCGAGCAAGGCCGCGGCCTGTTCGGTTGTTAGGACGTCGTCGGCCGGTAGCTTGATGAGGTCGTGTTCGGTTTCGTCGTACTCCCACACGTTCTCGCCGATAAGGCGGCAGCGTTGGTCGTAGGGCCAGACCATCGCGACCCGTCCGCGGAGCAGGTACATGGCCTCCGCGTCGGCGTCGATTCCTGCGGCGGCGAGGGCTGAACCGAGAGTTTGCTGGTAGCCGATCGTGGTACTAACGACCATGAAGTCGCCGACGGCAACGGTTTCGCTCTCGTTGTAGAAGATCGATTGGTTGGTCTCGGCCCAAAACTTGTAGAGAGGCTCGACCTGCTCGCGGCCTTCGAGCTTCATCGGGGGTTGGCCGAGCATGTTGAAGCGGTAGACGGGGTGCTCGACGGTCATCTCGGGCGCGAAGATCTCCCCGTAGCGCCCGGCGTGCTCGAGGTTGCGGTGGCGGTCGTAGGCTTGGAGGAGGTAGCGGTGGCGGGGGTTCTCCGTGATCTCGATCAGCTCCTGCACAGCCTGGTTCGTTTTTGTGATGTCGAGTTGCTTGATGTCGGGTCGTGCCATGGCTCACTCCGTGTTCGCGGGACTGGGTGGTCTGCCGCGCACTACCTCAACGCCGGTGACCCCGGCTGAACGGCGTGGCTGTGCGGGTCGATCAGGATCTTGGCGTGCTGTTCTGGCTTCGCCAGGGCCTCGAACGCCGCCGGGACGCCGCCGAGTCCAACCAACCCGGTGAGGAGCGGGGTGGCATCGAGCTTGCCGTCGGCCAGCATGTGCAGGGTGTCGCGGAACTCAAGCGGCGTGTAGCCGACTACGAACCGCAGGTCGATCTCCTTGTTGATCGCCATCGACGGGCGGATCCGATCCTCCCCCATGCACACGCCGACCCCGATCACCCGTGAGAACAGCGGCGCGGACGCGATCACGCCGTCGAGCACCCCGGGCATCCCGACGCACTCGAATATCACGGGGTGCTTGGGCTTGACGCCCAGAGCGTCGAAGGTGCGCCATACGTGCTGCCAGGGGACAGGCAGGCGCTGCAGCTTCTCCATCGTTGAGATCAGCAGGTCAATCGCGGTCGGCAGCTCGGTGACGTGCCCACGGTCGCTGGCGTCATACAGCGACCCTTGGGCGGGATCGACGACGATGTCGGCACCGCAGCACAAAGCGAGTTCCCGGCGCGCCGCCGAGAAATCGCTGGCCACGACCGTCCTGAGCCCGCGAGCCTTGAGCGCGCAGATGACCGCAAGTCCGATGGGACCGCATCCGATGATGATCGCCACGTCGCGCTTGCCGATCTCGCTGCGCTGCACGGCATGCCACCCGATCGCCATCGGCTCGGTCAGAGCGCTCAGGTCCGGCGCCAGCCCATTCGGCACCGGCATCATCAGCGACTCTTCCACGAGGACCTGCTCGGCGTAGGCGCCCGGTGCCTTGGCCGACAGCCCGATGGCGTGCGGCTCGCGATCGCGCCTGATCATCGGAAGCGCGACCACTTGCGATCCGGGGGCGGCGCGCTTACGGCAACCTGGGCCGTAATCGGCGACCTCGCCGCAGAACTCGTGGCCGAAGACGACACGCTGATCGGAGCGCATGAAGTCCCCGTAGCCGATTTCGCTCAGCACTTCGGCGAGCTCGTCGCAGTGGTGGCGAGCGTGAAGATCCGACCCGCAGATCCCGCAACGCAGCACATCCAGCAGAACCTGACCATGTCCTGGCTGGGGGGCGGGGAGGTCCGCCACCTCCAGCTCGCCTGTTTCACAGACGACAGCTCTCATGCTCCGCCGACCTTCAAGTTGCTCACGTCTCCCGATTCGCTTGTCCGCATGCTCGGTCCACTACTGACGCCACCGTAACTTACATACCTGTCAGTTGCAACTGCGAACATTGTCAGCATGGCCAGGCAACCCGGAAAGCAAAGCCGCATGAGCGCGCCGGCACGGCGCGAGCAGCTGCTCGACGTGACTACCCGAATGGCCGCCGAGCGCGGGTTCCACGCCATCTCCATCGAGGCCGTCTCAGTCCGGGCTGGGGTGACCCGGGCACTCGTCTACAACCATTTCGGTGATCTGCGCGAGCTCCTCGAGGCGGTGATCGACCGCGAGACCTCCCGCGCCCTGGCCCAGGTATCCGAGACCACCCTCACCAACCTCAACGAAGGCGACCCCCGGCAGCTCATGATCGAGGCGCTCGATGCCTACCTCAACGCCGTCCGCAGCTCACCCACCACCTGGCGCTTGGTACTGATGCCGCCCGAGGGCGCGCCGCCGGCGCTGCACACGAAGATCGCCGACGGACGAGCAGCCGTGCTCCAACGACTCTCCCGCGCTGTTCAGCCCCTCACCAACCCGGGCACCGAGCCGCGCGATGCTGAGCTGACCGCCCGTGTCCTCTCGGCTATTTCAGACGAATACGCCCGCCTCCTACTTACCGACCCAGACCGCTTCCCGCCCCAGCGACTGCTGCAACACGCACGCTGGTGGCTCGCACACACACCCGCAGCGCACCAGTAGGGTACCGAGTCACCAAGACAAACGGCGCCGGACCGTCCTCCGAATGTGGACGCCCCGAACAGGAGAGGGGTCAACCAGGCATGACGAGAAGGGGGCGCCCGAATCGTCCGAAACTGCTCCCTGCCCCACGAGCATCTCCGGGTGACATCACCTGATCCCGCTTCGCGCGGAAATAGAAGCGTTGTTCGCGTCGGGTGCGCGTCTGCTCATCACCGGAGAAGAACCCTGCACGAGGCTGCTGTTCTACTCCGCTGACCGGGCTCGACCTGCTCTTCGGTTAGAGACAGAGAAGCCCTCTGACGGACTCGAACCGGCGACCCCTTCCTTACCATTAGGCCGCGCCTGATTAATCTGAATCCAGTCGGATGGATTCTGCCCATGAATCCGGGAGATCTAGTTTCCGGTCAAGCAGGCTGTGGGAACTCTGACGCGGCCTGAGGTTTCCAAAGGTCTCCATAGACCAGCCTACGAGTGTGATCTGTACGAGGAAACGCGTCCCGGAGACCGCTTCGAACAAGATGTCGAGCAGCTGTTCACGGAAGCAGTGCCAGGAAGAGATCCGCAGCTCCGCCAACGCTTACATCGGTAGGGTGGCGGTCTCGTAGGTTGCGCAGGTTAGCGTAAGCGGTTGGTCCCCAGCCATCACTCGAGCGCTGCAGCAGCTTATACCGAAAGCCGTCCGACACAATCAGGGAACGACATATCGGGTGGCACTTCTCCGCATAACCGATTGCCTGCTGGATTGACGCACCACCGAGCGCGTGCCAGAGGCGCTTGGTCTCCACGATCAGTTGTACCTCGGCATTGGGGTCAGAGAACGGTTGACTGAAAAGCACGATGTCTGCGTGGTGATGCTCGATCTTGATGCGTTGCTCAGGCCACCCCAGGGCAAGCAGCAGCGGCACGATCAGGAACGTTCGGATCTCATGTTCCGCAACAGAGCCGTGTAGGCTCTTGTAACCCGCAGCCCGCGCATACCATTGCGCGAGCCGCCGCAGGCGCCAGACGGTGGACGTAATGACCTCGGCTTGCGCCGTCGGGACTCCTCTGTCCACGAGCCTGTCGATGAGTTGATCGTCGGAGAGCGGCGAAGCGCGCTCGGGAAGAGGCTCCTGTGGGTAATTCGGCAACCCACTCCAGAGCTTCGCCGCCTGGTCGTATGTCTTATGTGACTTCGCGAAGGTACCGCGCGTGTTCAGGCCGGGCATCGGTGTGGCGGGCTGCCCCGCTGGTTTTGAGCGCCAGCGCACATCGAATGTGTGCTGAAGGTCCCAGCCTTCTACGTCTTCGAGGATCTCGCGATATTGGTAGCCGCTTGTTACCAGGCCAACGGCTGCTGCAACGGCGACACTCCCCTCCATAGAGCGTAAGACAATTAGATCACCGGGCTCGGGGTCCTCGCAGAACGAGCGCAACCACGGGCGAAAGACCTCGGACCGCTGCTTGTCCAGATACTCCTGCTTGTGTTCCGGATACGGTCCCGGCCATCCAGGCCCTACCGCAGCAAGGCCAAAGCGCAGAAACAAGTCGCGATAGTCGCGCGCTCCATCGCCAGCAGTGATCTGCCATACCTCATGGTCCTTCGTCGGGACCTCCGGAACGGCCATATTGGCTAGCGTACCGGGGAGCGTGGTCACCGCGGACACGATCGTCAGGTGTTCTGACTCGCTCGCTCGCTTGTCCATTACGTGTGGAAGAAGCGGCTGGGGGACCGCGTTGCGGGACGAATCCTCTGTCCCGGTCGATCCGGTCTGGGTGCGTAGCTACTCTCGCGACGTGCGACCGTTCGGGCCGGCGGCGCTTGCCCCATCGTGCGTTTCGAGTCTGCCCAACCGCCGACGGCAACGATCGGTTCCACCGGTCGGCCTGCGCTCGCGCGGACGAGTCCTATGGCGACTAAGGGCTGGCGCGACGGCTGCTCCGGCCTACGTCGCGTGACGCGAGTGATCACGGACAGTCGCCGGATACGGCGAGGGCACCCTGGCTCAGAGCGAGATGAGGTCCTCGTCCGGCTTGTTCGCGCTGACCTTATGCGCGTGTCACCGCGGCAACCGGTTGCTGCACTCTCGAGGCTAGCGGTCGCGTTACCTCCGATTTGGCGACGCCCATCCAGGCCGTCACCAAATCGGAGGTGTATGCAGCCCAGGTTCGGACGACCACTCATCCCGGATATGTCATCGTCAAGGACTGTTTGAGGCTCAAACGCGTTGGACGCTCTGGCTATGGACCTCAGGACGGTTCCTCGAGCGCCGCGCGTAACGCTCCGCCGAACTCGGCCGTCATTCTTGAGCGCCTCATAAGCCTTCGCCTCGCGTCAGCGACCTCTCGCACATAGACGGTTCGGGTTACGGTGCCGTCCCTGTGCCCGAGGAGAAACGCGACCTCGTCCACGCTCTCACCTGCGAGCAGCGCCCGGGAGGCGACCGTGTGCCGGAACGAGTGCATCGAGGGCACTACGCCTCGAGGGATCGCCAGCGGCTTGCCTCGGTCGTCGACCTCGTGCAAGACAGGGAAGGTCGGACTCCCATCTGGGGTGACCGCTCGCGTTTGAGCATCACGCAGGGCACGCCCGACGTTCCGCTGCTGCAGCGGCCGGCCCGTGCAGGTCGCGAATACGAAGTCGGCAGCCGACGTATAACTGGCAGCGGACTTGTGGCGTGTGAGCACGATCGCGAGCTCGCGCGGAATCGGGACGGTGCGCGCGGAGCCATCGGTCTTGGTCGGCCGCCGGTCGCCGTGGCGGTCGACCTGCCAGCCGAACTCGATCTCGGCATCGTCGACATCGTCGATGCGCACCTCGGTCCAGGTCAGACCGCAGAGCTCGGAGATCCGGGCGCCGGTGAGCGCGGCGACGGTGAAGAGCGTCCGGTGCGGCTCGTGGGCCGCGGCGATCGTCTCGTCCAGCTGCTTGCCGGTGAAGATCGGACGTCGCTTGCTCTGGGATACCTTGGGTCGCTCCGACGGAAGCATCAACGTCGTCGGGATCGTCCCGTTCCAGCCAAGGCGCCGTGCGGCGAACTTGTAGATCTGGCCGACGACGGCGAGCGCGACCGCGATGGTCGCCTCGCTCTTGCTTTCGGCCCGCAGCTGGCGGACGAGGTTCGCCAGATCATCCGCCGTGATGCCATCGAGCCGGCGTCCTTCGAATCTCGCTCGCAGGTGCTCGTTGACGATGCATCGGTACTTGGCCTGCGTCGTCTCGCGGAGGTCGAGCACGGGACCATTGAGCCAGGTGTCCGCCGCTTCACCGAATCGCAGCCTCGGCTTCGGCCCGACGCTCTCGCCGCGGGCGCGACGGGCGGAGAGGTCGTCGCGCACCTTGCGTGCCGCGAGGATGCCGCCGCCCACGGTCTTCCAACGGAGCCGACCGAACTCGTCCTTGTAGCCGACCTCCAGCACACCCGTGGACCGCTGATAGATCCCGCGTTCGACACGGACGCAGCGGGGAGCTGATGCGCGCCTAGCCATGGTGGCGACCCCGCAGTGGCTCGATCGGACCCGAGGCGTTGCAGCGCCACGCATCGAGGTCGGAGCGACGGAAGAACAGCTTGCAACCGGCGCCCGCCTGCTCGGTCGGGATGGAACCTTCGGCGGCGAGCCGGCGGAGACTGTCCCGACCGATGCCGAGGTATTCGGCGGCGCGGCGGCTGTCCAGCCATTCATCGGCCCGTTGCCGCTGCGGCGCCAGCCGAGCTGCGACACACTCAGCAACTAGCTCCGCAAGCTGGCCCACGAGCTGGTCGAATATGGGACCGCTCGCCGCGGTCTGGGGGAGGCGCGTAGCGCCGTCGACGAGTCGGAGCTGCGCAGAGAGCCCAGTCTCCTGGGTGGCGTAGGCTTGCATTGTCGTGACCTCCTAACGGGTCTCGGCCAGGCCCCGGGGTGCTCCAACACCGCCGGGGCCGCTTGATCTTGAATACAGGGGAACTCTAGCGACCCGGACGGACGGATCCGATGACGGGTGTACGCTAGTTCCCGTGCCCCCGATCGTTGCGACAGAGGATCTGATCGACGCTCACGCGGTGGCCAAGATTCTCGGTTTGAACCTCCGTAACACGGTGAGCGTCTACCAACAGCGATACGCCGACATGCCGACGCCGGTGGTGGACCTTGGGCGGGGGCGGCCAAAGCTGTGGCTCAGACCGGACATGGAGCGATGGGCCTCTGAGCTCGCGGCGGCTGGTCGGACTCGGCCGCGCCGTCGCGTGTCGAAATAACCAGGACGCGCTAGCGAACTGGTCCTCATCGCCAGCGAACCGGTGGGTGAGGGCGAGTTATTGCCGGAGGAGAAGACCTGGGTTCTCTGGGCGGTCAATCGGCGAAGCCCTGAGCAGCACACACTCGGCATTTGGTGACGGCCTCGGATGGGCGTCGCCAAATGCCGAGTACCGCGACCGCACGCTATTCGGTCTGCTGCAAGCCTCAGGACGCGCTGGCTGCGGCCTCAAGGAGAAGATGAGCTGGCCGGACGAGACCCGCCGCCGACGTCCAGACTGATCGAGGCGATCAAGGACACCCGGTCCTCAGCCGAAACACCGGTGTCGACGGTCGAACCCAAATTGGACAGGTGTCGGGCGCGCTGACTAGGCTGCAGAATATGGGGCGAATCGCGTGTAAGACGCATGACTGAGACGATCGACAACCCGATCCTCAACTCGCCGTACGAACAGCCTGACCGCTATTACGAGATCGGATCCCAGGGACCGACGGGGGAGATCAAGGATGGGCGGCGACCGAGCGAGTCGTTCATCCCGATCGCGATTAGCAAGAAGGGTCAGTCCAAGCAGGAGGCTCTCGACTTCGATCTGACGGGAGAGCGCCGGGAAAAGAACACCCTGATCAACGACATCCGTCGCGACGTCGCGACGTGGCGCCGCGGCGCTCAGTACCCCGGCGTCACGCCGATTACACGCAACTTGCTTCAGCACTGGGGGGACCCCAACCGCGAAAATCGCGTCATCTTCGCCCAGCGCGACGCGGCCGAGACGGCCATCTTCTTAACCGAAGTGGCGGGCCGCACCCACGGGTACGCAGACTGGCGCAAGCGGATCGAGCCTGAGAATGCCGCCCACAACGGCGGCCTGCCGCGCGCCGCACTGAAGATGGCGACCGGCTCTGGCAAGACTGTTGTGATGGCGATGTTGATCGCGTGGCAGACCCTCAACAAGGTGCAGTCGCCGCGTGACGCGCGATTTACCAACCGGTTCCTTGTTGTTGCACCGGGGATAACGATCCGTGACCGCCTTCGCGTGTTGCTCCCCGAAGAGGCCGAGAACTACTACGACCTCCGTGACCTGATCCCGGCCGACCTCAAGGGCGGCCTGGATCACGCGCGGATCGTGATTACGAACTATCACACGTTCCAGCTGAAGGACGCCAAGGAGATCAAGGGCGTCGCCAAGAACACTCGGCTCCTGCTCAAGGGCGACCACAAGACGGACGTCTTCAAGGAGTCGCCGCAGGCGATGGTCAGCCGCGTACTCCGAGACCTGGGTGCGGACAAGCAGCAGATCCTGGTCCTCAACGACGAGGCACATCACTGCTACGTGGATAAACCTCTCCCAGCTGGCGAGAAGGTTGACAAGGGTGCCGAGGCAGCCAACCAGAACGCCCGGGTGTGGTTCAAGGGCCTGCAGGAGATCTCCAGGAACGTTGGGATCAAGCAGGTCTTCGATCTCTCCGCGACGCCGTTCTACCTCAGCGGCTCCGGCTACAACGAGGGTTACATCTTTCCGTGGACCGTCAGCGACTTCTCTCTGATGGACGCGATCGAATCCGGGATCGTAAAAGTGCCCCGGACGCCAGTCGACGACGACGCCGACCACGAGCTCATCACCTACCTGCGCTTGTGGGACTTCGTCGGTGACCAACTTCCAAAGCGCCCGGCCAAGAATGAGGTCTCGGACTGGCTCCCGCCGCCGGAGCTTGAAGGCGCGTTGCGGAGTCTGCACCGCAGCTACGAGAAGGCGTTCAGTTATTGGCAGGCAGAGTTGGAGCCCTACGATGAGACGCCACCGGTCTTCATCGTTGTCTGCCCGAACACGGTGGTCAGCAAGCTCGTCTATGAGTGGATCGCCGGAGATCAGGTTGAGGTCGACAGGGAGATCATCGCCCACAAGCCCGGCAATCTCGCGCTGCTCAGCAACGTCGTAGATGGCCAGCCACTCTCGCGGCCGCGGACGATCCTGATCGACTCCGCTCAGCTCGAATCCGGGGAGGGCATTAGGGACGACTTCAAACAGGCGGCTGGCGCTGAGCTGGCAGCCTTCAAAGCCGAATATCGCCGCCGCAACCCTGGTGCCGATGCGGACAAGATCACAGACGACGAGCTACTCCGTGAAGTCATGAACACCGTCGGCAAGAAAGGCAAGCTAGGCGAGCAGGTCCGATGCGTCGTCAGTGTTTCGATGCTCACCGAGGGCTGGGACGCAAACACCGTCACGCACATCCTTGGCGTGCGCGCTTTCCACAGCCAACTGCTATGCGAGCAGGTAGTCGGTCGTGGGCTGCGCCGCCGATCGTACGCAACCAACGAAGCCGGATACTTCGAGGCGGAGTACGCCAACGTCTACGGGATTCCGTTTCAGTTCATCTCCTCCGACAAACCGGTCAAGGATGCCCCGGCGCCGAAACCGGTGCAACAAGTAGCAGCCCTCGAAGACCGCGAATGCCTGCGTATCACGTTCCCTAAGCTCACCGGATATCGGGTCGAGCTGCCCGATGACGATATATGGCTCGACCTGGAGGATGCTCCGCGTTTCGAAATCGGACCGAACTCCGTTCCGCGGTGGGTCGAGATGCAGGGTGTCATCGGACCCGGCGAACGCGAGCGCGGGGAAAGCCGCGACTACCGCCCTCAGGAGGTGGCCTTTGCCTTAGCGAAGCGGATCCTCGACACCCAGTTCAATACTGAGGACGATAAGCGACCGTGGTTGTTCCCCAGACTGACCGAGATGTGCCGTGCCTGGATCGAGCAGAAGGTGGAGCTGGCCGACGGCTACCGACTCAACTACCTCATGACGATCACGGAGGCACAGGTGGAAGCAGCCGAGCACGTCTGGAATGCCATCACCCGCCAGGCCGGCAACCGCCGCGAGCGACTCCGTCCCATGATCAATCGGTTCGACCCGCAGGGCTCGACCGGCCACGTCGACTTTGACACGCGCAAGGCGACCGTGCCGACGGAGAGATCCGAGGTTTCTCACGTCACTCTTGACGGAAAGGCTGGAAACACGTGGGAGCAGTTGCTCGCCTCCGAACTTGAGCTGAACAAGAACGTCGCGGCCTACGTCAAGAACGATCACCTCGGCTTCACCATCCCCTACGTCCACAAGGGGCGCACCCACTCCTACTTGCCGGACTTTCTAGTCCGACTTCGTCGGCTCGCCGGCGAGGAGTTCGATCGAACGCTGATCGTCGAGGTCTCTGGAAGCCAAAAGAGCCCTGGGCCGACCATCGCCAAGGCAACCACCGCCCGCGACTCATGGTGCGCTGCGGTCAACAATCACGGCGGCTTTGGGCGGTGGGGCTACAGCGAGATGACGAACCCCCTCGAGTTCAAGACCCGCCTTGCGGGTGCGATCCAGCTCCTCTACGACGACGCGCCGATCATCGGCGACCCCGACCTACTCGACTTCGACGACGACGCGAGGAGCGCTCGTGGCGCGTGACAGTTCGAAGGGCCCGACCCCGGTTGACGCGATCATGCATGCTGACAAGCGGACCAACATCCCGACGGCGGACGCTCACGAGTTCGTTGACCCGACGATCGAGGAGATCCGCAAAGTCCGCTATGCGCGCGACGAGAGCCTCGACCCGCAGCTCATCTGGCGAGGCAAGTATCCAGCGTCCGATGAGATTGACGACCACGACCGCGAACTCGTTACCGATGCTCCCCCGATCTATATCCAGGAGAAGATCGACCCCCGCGTGCTGATCGAGAACCTTCGGCGCACGGCGGCCAAGCCCGAAGAAGAGCCCGAGCTGACCCTATTCGACACGTTTGATGGCCTAAGCGAGCTCGACCAGCTCGAGTTTTACAAGCACGATGCCAACTGGTCGAACCGCATGATCCTTGGCGACTCACTGCAGGTCATGGCCTCGCTGGCGGAGCGGGAGAAGCTCCGCGGCAAGGTCCAGATGGTCTACATCGACCCGCCATACGGCATCAAGTTCAACTCCAACTGGCAGGTTTCGACCCGGAACCGTGATGTAACCGACGGGAAGTTGACCGACGTCGCTCGCGAGGCTGAGCAGATCAAGGCATTCCGGGACACATGGGAGATCGGCATCCACTCATATCTCTCCTACCTCCGTGACCGGCTGGTTGCGGCTCGCGACCTGCTGAGCGCGTCCGGATCGTGCTTCCTACAGATCGGCGACGAGAACGTCCATCTCGTTAGGTCTCTGATGGACGAGGTGTTCGGATCGGTCAACTTCATTTCTTTGATCACTTTCTCGACAACTGGCGGCGCCACAAGCGACTTTCTCGCAGGGACCGCCGACTATGTGATCTGGTTCGCAAAGGATCGCGAGTCGGCAAAGTTTCGCCGGTTATTTTCGGCAAAGGAGGCGGGAGGAGCCGGTGCCGGGAAGTACACATCCCAGGACGAGGCTGGACGACCTTATCGGCTGGACAACTTGACAAGCCAGAGCGTCGGCCGCGCGAAGGGCGAGGGAGCGGCATCGTGGTTCCCGGTAACGATCGGCGGACGCGAGTACCGGCCAACTATGCAAGCGCGGTGGAAGACCAATGAGCCGGGCATGGCACGCCTAATCGCCGCGGGCCGTGTCGCTCCGACTAGGAACACGCTGTCATACATTCGTTACTTGGATGACTTCCCGGCATTTGCGATCACCAACACATGGATGGACCTGGGCGGCGTCCAAAGCCGGGCCGACCCGAAGATCTATGTAGTGCAGACGAACACCAGGGTCATCGAGCGCTGCATGCTGATGTGCACTGATCCAGGCGACTTGATACTCGATCCGACCTGTGGAAGCGGCACAAGCGCGCATGTTGCCGAGCAGTGGGGGCGGCGTTGGATCACCATCGACACGTCGCGTGTCGCGCTGGCGCTCGCTCGACAGCGTGTTATGGGCGCCCGTTACCCGTACTACCTGCTGGCCGATAGTGCAGCCGGGAACTCCCAGGAGCAATCTCTAACTGCGCAGGTGCTTCCGCGTCAGCGATTCGGAGAGGACATACGACAGGGTTTCGTGTATGAGCGCGTCCCTCATGTCACTCTGAAATCAATCGCCAACAACCCTGACATCAGGGAGGGGATGTCGCGAGCTCAAGTCGACGCAGTGATCAAGCGCCATGCCGACTTCGAGTTGCTGTATGACAAGCCGTTCGAGGATGCTAAGACGGTGCGGGTTGCTGGCCCGTTCACAGTCGAGTCACTGAGTCCGCACCGGTCACTCGCGTTCGCCGGTGGCCCGACCACCGAGTCGCTCGCAGAGACCGAGGCAGCGAAGGATGCGGACGCGCCCAATTTCGAGCAGTCGATTCTCGACAACCTCGCCCACGCCGGCATTCAGAACGGCCGACGCCGAGAGCGGATCAAGTTCGAAGCCTTTGAGATCTACGCGGGCGAGTACATCCAGGCGATCGGTGAGCGAGCGGGCGACTCCGACGGTGGGGCGCCGACGCGCATCGCAATCACGATCGGCCCTCAGTACGGCACCGTAAGCTCGGCATACGTCAAGAAGGCCGCCCGGGAGGCGATCCACGCAGAGGACGTCGACCTGCTGTGCATCCTCGGGTTTGCTTTCGACGCCCAGGTCACAGGCGTGACCAAGGACGACGGCGTCACGGTCGACGCGTCCGACCGGGGGTTCGCCAGCGTGGCCGGAGCGCGCAAGCTCGGGCGGATTCCCGTCCTCATGGTCCGGATGAACGCCGATCTCCTCATGGGCGAGGAGCTCAAGAAGACCGGCGCGGGCAACCTCTTCACAGTTTTCGGCGAGCCGGACATTGATGTCGCAAAGACTCCCGAGGGCATTGTCCTGAAGCTCAACGGTGTCGACGTCTATGACCCTACTACCGGCGAGGTCCGGAGCAACGACACCAGCCGGATCGCGTTGTGGATGATCGACACGGACTACAACGAGGAATCATTCTTTGTCCGGCACTGCTACTTCACCGGCGACAACGACCCCTACAAGCGGCTCAAAACCGCCCTGAAGGCGGACATTGACGGCGATGCCTGGAACTCGCTCTACCAAACTGTTTCGCGGCCCTTCTCGAAGCCCGAAAGCGGCAAGATTGCCGTCAAGGTCATCAACGACTACGGCGACGAAGTCATGAAGGTCTTCGAGGTCAGTTGATGTCCTCCTTGAGCCGGGACGAGTCGGTCTTCTCTGGGACCTCGACGAGATGACCGCCTACACCGAGGCTCAGGCCGAGGCCATTGGCTGTCTCGACGAGCCACTCCAGATCATCGCATGTGCCGGGTCGGGCAAGACCCAGGTCATCTCGCAGCGCATCGCGGCAATCCTCGCCCAGTCAGGTATTGAGCCTAGGAACATCGTCTCGTTCACCTTCACGGAGAAGGCCGCGGCCGAGCTGAAGGAGCGCATCCTCTCAATCCTCGACGCGCAATGCGCCGACACACTGGGTCTTGCGGAGATGTACGTCGGCACCATGCACGGATACGCGCTCGACCTGATCCAGAGACTCGTGCCCGAGACGCTCAAGTTCTCGGTGCTTACGGAGATCACGACCCGAATGCTCGTCGATCGGAACAGCCGGAAATCGGGTCTGACGGTCTGCCCCACGAGCTCGAGCGGCACGCCCCACCTGCGCCGATTCCTGCATTCACGCCTCTTCATGCAGGTGACTTCGGTTCTGCGGGAGGACAACGTCGATTGGGACCTGCTCCCGGCCGGTGTACTCGAATCATTCAGGAGCTACGTCGAGCTGCTGTATCGCCACGCGTACTTCGACTTCACCGAAATGATCAACCTGGCCGTGCAGTTCCTAGAAGGCGACGTCGACGAGGACTCAGGGATCGCAGCTGTTCAGGCCCACATCCGCGATGACATTCGCTACGTCGTTGTTGACGAATATCAGGACGTCAACCCACTGCAGGAGCGACTGGTCCGAGGAATGACCAAGTTCGGCGCCAACCTGTGCGTCGTCGGGGACGACGATCAAACGATCTACCAGTGGCGCGGAAGTGAGGTGTCGAACATTGTCACCTTTACCGATCGCTACGCCGGTGTCCGGCAAGTGACATTGGCCGAAAACTTCCGATCAAGCGAAGGCGTCGTCGAGGTCGGGAAATCGATCGCGGAGCGTATTCCGAAATCGGATCGGCTCCCGAAAGCGATGGTGCGCGGTGGTCACCAGCGCTGGCAGCGGGCGGACATGTTCGCGTGCGAGTTCGGGGACGAGGGCGGAGAGGCGGCCTGGATCTGTGATCGGATCGAGGCTATGCGGGGCCTTGCATTCAATGACAGCGCAGAGGACGAACCGCGCGGCCTGTCCTGGTCGGACTTCGCTGTGTTGTATCGCTCCGTCGCTAACGACGCCGGACCGCTTGTCGAAGAGATGCGGCGCCGAAACATCCCATACGTCGTCAAGGGCCTCAACAGACTCTTCGATAGCCCTGAGATCCTCGCCGTGGTCGGCATCTTCCGATACATGGCCGGACTGCTGCCGGCCTCTGATCTACGCCAGCTTTGGGTCGACGCGAAGCTTCTTCCTGCCGCAGGAGAGTGGCTCGCCGCCATGACGGTGCTTGACGACGGCCGGGACTTCGACCGTGGCGAGCGGTGGGGCGTCTACAACATCCAGCGCCTGTACCTCGAGTTTCTGGAGGCCCTTGGCCTGCGCGAAGAGACCTTGCCGGGCCCGCCGGTCCGGCGGGAGTTGGCGTTCTATCAGCTCGGCAAGTTCAGCCAGGCCATCTCGGACTTCGAGCAGATCTATTTCAACACGGACCCCAAGCAGAAGTACGAGTCGTTCGCGGCGTGGCTTGAGTACCAGGCGCCTGGTTACTACGCCGAGTCGGATGCCGACGTAGGCTATGCATCCCCGGACGCGATAATGCTGTCGACGGTGCATCAGGCCAAGGGGATGCAATGGCCCGCGGTGTTCCTGCCATGCCTACGCGCGAACCGGTTCCCGGCGAAGCGCCAGGGGGGACTTGGCCTGTTTCACGTCATTCCGGAACAAGCGATCGCCGACGCCGACCGCTACCGGGGCACGCTCGAAGATGAGACCCGGCTTTTCTACGTCGCCGTGACGCGGGCACAGAAGTACCTGTTCGTCGGATTCTCGCCCGGGAAGAACCAGCTCTACAAGAAGCGATCGCAGTTCTTCGATCACTGCGCTACTCAACAGTGGTTCTCAACCCGAGACACGGGGGTGCCAACCGACGCTCCGAGACTCGAGCCAAGAGCCCGCCGCGTCACGCCAACAGTCACTTTGTCGTTCTCAGAGCTGAAGTATCTCTTCGAGTGTGCCTACCAGTTCAAGCTGCGATTTCTCTACGGCTTCAACCCGCCTCTGCACGAGGCCCTCGGTTACGGAAAGGGCCTGCACGACGCCCTGGCAGAGATGCACAAGCGAACAGTCGCCGGCGACCTTGTCGCAAAGTCCGAGGCCGAAGATCTGGTCGAGCGGCACCTACACACTCCCTACGCGTACCCAGAACTCAAAGCCACGCTCCATCGGGCAGCCGTCAAGGCGATCGAGCGGTACTTCGATGAGCATGGCGAGGATCTCGAACGCACCGTTCACAGCGAGAAACAGATTCAAGTCCACGTGGCGCCGGGAATCACGGTCGACGGGCGGATCGACCTGATACGCCGGCTCGACACGGATGAGCTGGCGATTGTCGACTTCAAGTCAACGGCAAGAGCGCAGGACGAAGACGTGACGCGAGACCAGCTCCATGTCTACGCAGTCGGCTATGAGGAGCTCACCGGCGAGCGGGCAGACATCATCGAAGTGCTGAATCTCGACGACGAGGGCAAGACGATCCGGGAGCAAGTCGAGGATCCACTTCTGACTGGCGTGCGCGCCCAAATTTGGAGCGCTGGAGATGCGCTTCGCAGGAACGACCTGCCTCGGCTGCAAGCCTGGGGTGAGCACTGCGCCAAATGCGACTTGGCCGAACTCTGCCGTGAGGTGCCGGCGGACGCAAAGCGGAACCGGCGCGCCGCGACCGGAAGGTAGCCCGTCCGGCTGAGGATTAGGTCAACCAGCTTGCTTCCGGATCGGGGTCGCGATACTTCGCGCTTGGGGCGAACATCAAATCAGCGACAGTTCGCCAGTCGAGCTCGGGCCAGCCGGAATCCAGGACAGGAGCGCACCTGCAGGTATCCCTGCGCTCCCGCGTCTATAGGAGGCAGCTGTACCCTCGTCCCGCCGGGCCACCTCACCTTGGCCCACAGCTCGACATGACGAACGAACTGCGCAGCATGAGCGCTACCGGGAAGTCTTTGCTGCCCAGAATCGATTCGACCAACCGCCCAGTGATCGGACTCCTGCCGTCCCTGCGGTTTTCGAAGCCACGCCAGCGGGCGCTGTATGCGGGCGAACTCGCTCAGGTCCGCACCGCTGCCGCCGCCAAAGACGGCATAGCGTCATCCTGCCTGCCTACCATTACGAGAATGTCGTCGCGACCAGCGGTCTGGACCGTCGGACACTCGAACCACGACCTCGAGGCGTTCATTGCGCTGGTCCGCGGTCCCCAGATCGACTTCCTTGTCGATGTCCGCTCTTACCCATACTCGCGAATCGCGCCGCACTTCAACCGCGAGGAACTTCAGGCGGCCATCGAGATGCGGAGTCTCCGCTACCTCTTCCTCGGCTCGGCACTCGGCGGGCGCCCGCAGCGTGAAGACCACTACGACGCTGCTGGGCACGCCCTGTACGGCGAGATGGCCGCGGAGCCAGCGTTCCAGTCAGCGGCCGAGCGACTTATATGCGGAGCGAGACGCCATCGTCTGGCCCTGATGTGCAGTTGCGGACGGCCTGACGAATGCCACCGCCGGCTACTAATAGGCAAGGTTCTCTGCGATCGCGGTGCCGAGCTGCACCACATCCTTCCGAACGGACGGACCGAGATCGAGGATTCGGTGCCGCTAACGAAATCCGACGACCAGGAAGCTCTCTTTGGGCATGATGTTCGGTCATGGAGATCTGCACGATCGGTTTCACACAGACGACGGCTGAGCACTTCTTCCGTCGACTAGCGGATGCTGGGATTCAGCGGCTTCTCGACGTCCGCCTGAACAACACCTCACAGCTCGCAGGCTTCGCCAAAGCCGCTGATCTGCCTTACTTTCTTCGCGAGCTCGTTGGGGCGACCTACGAACATCAGCCGTTGCTCGCCCCCACAAAGGACGTGCTCGACGCCTACAAGAAGCGCAAAGGCGACTGGGCTGATTACGAGCGAGGGTTCCTGGCCCTCATGGAGCATCGCAGGATCGATGTCCTCCTCAGCTGTGCTGACTTCGAGCGACGCACCGCATTGCTGTGCAGCGAGGCGACCGCCGAGCACTGCCATCGGCGTCTCGTCGTTGAGTTCCTAGAGTCGCGCTGGCCCGGCGTCCAGGCCGTGCATCTCTAACGCAATGCGGATCATCGTCAATCACATCACCAGAATGCGCAACCCTCGAATCTGCGTTGCTGGGCTCGATTCGTCGACATTGGCGGCGATCCGGCCAACCACCCCTCCGACCGACCTCATCACACGGACCTTGCTCCGGTCCGAGGGGGGACCCTTCGGTCCGGGTGCGCTCGTCGATCTTGGGGTGACAGTGTCAGAAGGAGTACCGCCCGAGATCGAGGACCACCGCTTCGTCACGACTAACGCGCGCCACGTGGAAGACCTGTCCGACGATCTGTACCTCGCGGCTCTTGCGGAAGTCGCGGCTTCGACGATCACGGCCGCCTTTGGCAAGGACATTGTTGAGGTCCGGTCCCGGAAATTCGCCGTCCCCGCGGGTCGCGGCGCTCGCTCGCTCGCCGTTCTCGAGGTAGCGTCTCCGATCCTCCTGACCGACTACGGAAACCTGTACGTCATCGTCGACGACGGCGAGATCAAGGCGAAGCTGCGGGTGACGGACGTTCGGTTCTACGAATCTGACCACAAGACTCTCAAGCAAGATCTCGTGAAGAGCGTTGGACGTAGGCTCGCTTCGGACGTCGAGACATACGCAATGCTCGGTCTAGCTAGGGCGATGGTGGACAGCGACGGGGGCAACGTCCACTGGCTTCAGTGCAATGGAATTTGCCTCGCGGACCGCGCGGTCAGTGACGTCCCTTAGGGAGCACCCGGACCCGACCGGCTGCGGACGACAGCGCCGTGCAAGCGCTTGCGCCCCGCAGGGTGATCGTCAGAGCGCGCGATCCTGTAATGGTCGTATACCTGCCCCGCGCCCGCCGGCTCGTTACCGCCGTTCAGACGAGCCGGTTCCGTAGCCCGCTGGGTAGGGTAGTTGTCCGAGGTGAGTCAGCCAGCGCAGGCTGTCGCCGTTGAGCTGTAGTCCGTCATGAGCCTTGCCTATCGTATGGACTACTTGAGGCCGCTCCGACCGCACTGCTCCTCTCTCGAAGTGACCGCGACCCCGTCGCTCCCACCTACTTAGTGGGGGGTGAAGCGTGAGCGGCGTCCCCGCAGCGACTGACAAGGTGGCCCGACTCAACGCCATCTGCCCTTACTACACGATGTTCCCGCTGGATTTCCCGCTCGAAGTGCTGGCGGACGCTGCCCGGGACTCGTGGGTGCTCGACCCTTTCTGCGGCCGAGGCACGACGCTCTACGCGGCGCGCATCCTCGGCCTCAACGCGGTCGGCATTGACAGCAACCCCGTTGCGGTAGCTGCAACCGCCGCGAAGCTCGTGTCCGTAGATCCGGCCAGGATCGTTGCGCGAGCCGAATCCATCATCGGCGGGCCCCAGGCGCGAGATGTGCCAGTCGGGCCGTTCTGGGACCTCTGCTTTCACGGGGAAGTGCTCGACGCACTGTGCAAGCTGCGCGCGGCTCTCATGACCGCCGACAACGCCGTCGACACCGCGCTGCGCGCTGTCGTCCTTGGAGCGCTCCACGGACCGCGTAACCAGGGGCACCCGTCGTACCTGTCAAACCAGATGCCGCGTACCTATTCGACGAAGCCGACGGCCGCGGTCCGATTCTGGCTAGCGCGCGACCTCCGGCCCGCGCTGGTCGACGTTGTCGACGTGCTCCAGCGGCATGCAACCTGGCGGTATAGGGAAACACCGCTGGTGACGCGGGGAGCGGTCGTCGAGGGTGAGGCGTCTGGCGTGCTCCGACGGCTCCGCCGTCGTTTCGACTGGGTCGTGACGTCCCCGCCGTACCCGGGCATGGTCACCTATCGCCCCGACCAATGGCTTCGGAACTGGTTCGTCGGAGGGCCTGCCGAGGTCGATTACGGGCGCGCCGGGCAGCTCGGAGCGCTGACCGGACAGCGCTTCACCCACGCCCTCGCCGGCGTGTGGTCTGCTGTTGCGAACCGCTGCAACCCGGATGCTCAACTCGCCGTCCGCTTTGGAGCGCTGCCCAGCACGAAGAGCGGAGAACCGGAAGACATCCTCGCCGAGAGTCTGGACCTGTCAAGCGCGTGGGAGCTCATCTCGCTCCGATCAGCCGGCACGCCGCGTGACGGACGGCGGCAAGCAGACCAATTTCCGGTCGCTGGGAGCCAGGTCGCGGAGGTGGACTGTCTGGCCCGCAAGCGAAACTGACAGCCGTGTTCGACCCCGACCACCTCGAAGCGATCAGGGACTCGATTCGGCAGCAGACGGAACGCGACCGTTATCTGCTCGACGACCTGCGCGCGGATGTTCGGGAACACTTGCTCGGCGGGGCGGCGGTCCGGCCTCACGTCGCCACCGCGATGTCGCTCGTGGCCTCGGACGGCGGGAACAACAAGCTCATCTTCGACCCCTTCAACATCCATCTCGTCCGGGTCGTCGACTCCCTTGGTCGCCAGCTCTTCCTCGATGTCATCTCCCCGACAAGCGACCCTGATGATTTGTACGCCGCGCACGCGCGTGCCAATGATCCACTCGGGTCGCTCATGAACGACCTCGGTGTCGCATCCTTGAACGACCTGAGCC
Source organism: uncultured Solirubrobacterales bacterium (assembly GCA_963718545.1). GTDB lineage: Bacteria > Actinomycetota > Thermoleophilia > Solirubrobacterales > Solirubrobacteraceae > Palsa-465. The sequence goes on from CAVQZO010000003.1 coordinate 548,344, forward strand.
CGATGATTCCCAAAGGGGATGTCGCTCGAGACCACCCTGAGCTCGTGTCGCCGTCCTGGGTGCTCGTCTACCGCGATCTCTGCGAGTGGGCCGTCCTTTACCACCGCATCTGTCACACCGAGTTCGCCAACCATACGCTGCTCGTACGCGACGGATTGCTCCGGAGCAAGATCTTCCGTGGCGAGCTCTTCACGGACATGGCTCAGCGGATGGCGGAGCGAATTCAGGCAGTGCGACCCCTAAAGCTGTACCTGGTCGGAATCGCTAAACACTCGCAGGTCCTCTCGCGCTACCGGCTCGCAATGGGGCTGGAGAACGCCCTTCCACCAGGCGAGCCACGATTCGTTCGCGTCCCACGGGGGTTGGAACGCAAAGTCTACACCTGGCCGGAGTACGCCCGAGGCCCGGAGGAGGCCGAGGAAGAGGGCGGCGAGGCAGCCAAGTATGTCGTCGGCGCCATGTATTTGGCCCGCTTTGGCAGAAGCTCGGGGGATCCGATATGGGCGGTCGATGTCTTCTGGACACAGACCGACGCAGCCTCGGAAGTGTTCGGCTACCTCCTCGCCGATTCTGTCGAGGGTTTCCCCGTCCCTTACTACCCGCGATGCCTGCAGCAAGCCCACGAACACGCGGAGGTCGTCGACTTCGACCTCGAAATCCTGCAAGACACAGTCTTCGACGCGGCCCGGCGCCTTGTCGAGCCCGCCCGGCAATACGCGTTTGACCAGATGCGCTTCGCGCCCGACGTTGCCAACCGGAGGTACGAATAGATGGAGCTGTTTTCAAGGGGACAGGTCGCTGGCATCTTCCGCGGTTTCTCCGGGTCGGGGCTGGAGTTCCACGCTGACCTGACGCTCCCGTACCGCAGCGACCTCCATTCGGTCCCCACGCATGGTCACTTCGTCCTTGTCGAGCTCGCCTCCTCGACGGAGGCGGTCCTTGGTCGAATCACACAGGTCTCCTCGCAGGGTCGCCTCGCCTCGCCTGCCGGCGAGGACTACGGCCTCCGTGCCGTTGAGGAAGACCGGGTGGTTCCGGAGGATCTGCGCCGGCAGTACCTGAAGTACCGAGTCGACGTGCGGCTCCTCGGGGTGCTGCGGCTCGAAACCGACGGCCAGCTCGTGTTCGCCCCGTCGCACCGTCGGCTGCCGCACGTCGGGGCGAAGGTCGCCTTCCTCGCTGACGACGTGCTCTGCGAGGTTGCAGGCGGTAACCGCGACGGCGCCGACCTCGGGTTTTTCGCCCTCGGCGAGTTCGTGTACTGCCACGACGATGACCGGGTCGACCCGCCGCGTTGGATGGTCTCGATGCAGCCCAAGGTCGTTGTGAAGTTTGCGGTCGACCAGCTTGTGTCGCGCCGGTCCTTCGTCTTTGCCCGCGCGGGTTTCGGGAAGTCGAACCTCGTCAAGCTCCTGTTCGCGAACCTCTACAGCGCCCACCCGAAGCCGACCGTCACGCTCCGTCAGGGCCGCGACGTGCCGGTCGGCACGGTCGTCTTCGACCCCGACGGCGAGTACTACTGGCCGGATGCAAGCGGACGCCCAGCCCTGTGTGACGTTGAGGCCCTCGAAGATGAGGTGGTGGTCTTCACCAGCAAGGCGCCGCCGTCGGACTTCTACGGGTCGTTTGTCGGCGGGAAAGTGAAGCTCGACATTCGTCAGCTCCCAGCGCCGCTCGTGCTGTCAATCGCTCTCAACGCAGAGAAGCAGAACCAGCAGAACGTCCAGAAGCTTAAAGGACTCCGCGGCCAGGACTGGCGGGACGTCGTCGACGAGGTCCATCGCAACGGCAACAGCTCTGACGAGCAACTCTTCCGAAACAAGCTCGGGCTTACGACCCAGCAGGACGCCGAGATGCTCGCAGCGCGCGCGAACATGACCCAGGTCGTCAAGATGCTTCACGACCCCAGTAGCTCAATGCTCGCACTCCTCCTCAAGTCCCTGCAGGACGGCAAGCTGTGCGTTGTCGACATCTCACAGATGCGTGGCAGTGCCGGCCTCGCCCTGTCGGGCATCGTCCTCCGGCACATCTTCGACCGCAACCAGGACGAGTTCACAAAGGCCGACCCAAAGCCGATTCCGACCATCGCGGTCGTCGAGGAGGCGCAGTCCGTGCTCGGGGGCGGCTCTGGCGACGACGCCTACGAAGCCTGGGTCAAGGAGGGTCGCAAGTACAACCTCGGGGCCGTCCTCATCACGCAGCAGCCTGGAAGCATCCCCGGCGAGCTGCTCAGCCAGGGCGACAACTGGTTCATCTTCCACCTACTCTCGTCCGGCGACCTGCGCGCGCTCAAGGGTGCCAACGCCCACTTCTCGGACGACCTGCTGTCGTCCCTCCTCAACGAACCGCTTCCGGGCAACGGCATCTTCTGGTCAAGCGTCGCGGGCAAGACCGACGAAGCCGGCAATGCTTACCCCATCCCGTTGCGCGTGCTCTCGTTTGAGCAGGCGTATGAGATGCGTGACAAGGACGGCAGCCTCGGTCCGGTCGACAACTATGCCGCGAAGCTCGCCGAGGGCCACTCCGACGGGCTCCGCCGCGCGACGGCCGCCGCCGGCCGGGCACCAACGCAGCCGGAACAGCCGCCGGGCAAGGCTGGAGAGGGACCAGACGACTCTGGCGCTCCTCCAGACGTCGTGGCCGCCGACGTCGAAGCCGAGGCACCAGACCTTGGTGTTGAGGACGGGGAAGTCGACGCGGACGAGCTGTATCGCCAGGCGGCCATCGAGTACTTCCGGAACGACGAGGTTGCGCAGAGGTGGTTTCGCGACCGCGGCGAGGGACCGTGGATGGCCGTCCAATCCTCGCTCTTGGCCGGGGTTTCGGAAGGCGCAGTCGCAGACCCGAACTCCTGGGCGCACGAGCTTGTCACGACAGCGCTGGATTCTGTCTTCGGGCGTTCCAAGTGGAGGACGGAGCGACGCCCGAAGGTAGGCGACCCGACGAAGAACGTCACATGGGTGGTCGTTTCGCGCGACTGATGCGGGCGTTTTGGCTGCCGCCAACCCGTTCTCGAGCACGGCGCCTCCGGCGCCGTTGCACTGCTGTGCCGGCACTACCCGGAGCGCACGATCGCTTCCGCTAGTCGATAGCCCTCCCCCTGCAACCGGCTCTAGATCAGACATGGCGCTTGCCCGGATGCGGCGGGCTCGCCGCGGGTGGGCTTCCCCAATTGGCCCTAAACGATCGCCAGTGCGAAAGGCCCACGTGCCGCTCTCGCGTCAAACATTTGCCAGAAGAATTCCGCCGGACAGGGTGTGATCTGGCCCGAAGCGCGCACCGGCGATGCCCTGAATCCTGAGTTTGGGCGAATCCGAGCCCGAGTCCGCGGTCGCGACGTCCGAGCGGCCCAGCAAAGCAAGCGTCCGAACGTCAGGGGGCGCGACCGGCAAAGCTCAAACCAAAAGCTCAGCGGCGTCCTGGGCGAGCTCCGGGGCGTTCGCGTAAGCACAAGTAGCCGCTGCGGTCGCAGCAGCGCTCAGCTCACCTCCTGCCGACTTGGACCATCGAGCCCGCCAGAATCCGTGAACACTGTGACGACGACGAATCCTTCCGGCGCGGCGATCTTTGGCTCTGGCAAGCCGAGCCCCGCGGCCTCTTCGAGCAGGAGCACAACGCCACGGCCGACCGCGTCCACCAGACCAAGCGATTCGAGGTGCTGGACGAGGAATTCATTGCGGCGGACCGAGACGCCCACGCGCATGGCCGCCGGTGTTACCCCGTTGGGTAGTCCCCCAGGGCTGAGCACCTCAACGCGGTTTGCGTAGACGCGCACGTGGGTCGGACCAGCGATGCCGTAGTGCCGGTGAGCGACCGCGTTGGCGATTAACTCACGGAGGCTCTCGCGCGACGGCCGTGGAGCATTCTTGCGCGTGAGGCCGGAAACCGTCGAGGGGGTGGGGAGGTTGCGCTCGATGAATGCGACGCTATCGCTCACTTGTTGGTCGATTCGTCCGCCGATCTCAGCTCGGTCGAGCAGTTCACGCTCGGCGACGACACCGCGGTAGCTCACACAGCTCACGGCGGCGTAGGGCAGGCGCTCCTGGGGGGCACCCCCGTAACACAGCAGTCCCGCGACGGTCGGGGCGTGCGTTTCGGGATGAAGAATCTCACCGTTGATCAGCACGTCGCGACGCTCGGTTTGATCAAGCGCGTCCCATCGGATCGTTCTACGGCCGCTGAACCGGGCCGCGAGAAGCTTGTCATCGAGATCGTCGATCGTGGCCCCGACCACCGGTCGGAGATCCCCGGCCACGGCCCCGGATGCCTGGGTCAGACGGATTAATTCCTCTCGGCTCGCTTCGCGGGACGTGCTTCCGACGCGGATGAAGTAGTGCTTGCCTTCGCCACCACCGACGGCATATGGCTTCTCCACACCTTGCTCGGCACTTGCAACGATGATCTCAGTGTCTTCCTGCCAGACCAGCCGTTGGTATCCCGGCACGATTGGCGGGTCAAGCAACGTCCGGGCGACATTCATGACGCGCTCCTCATCCCAGCCTCCAGATCCGACCATCGAGCCATCGTCGTCGATCCCGATCAATACCCGGCCGCCCGCAGAGTTGGAGAACGCGCACAGCTCTTTGGCGAGGTCCCTGCTGCTGACCTGCGGGGCCTTGAATTCAGTGAACGAGTCCTCGCCGCTGGCAATGAGCGCCGCAAGCTCGTCACGGGCGAGCGGCCCAATCACACTCGATACTTCGCTTGACGGAGCGCGAACGCCTCGCGTCCGCCTTCGAGGATGTGTTCGGCAGCGTCCCTAACGTCGGTTGCGTCAATTGAGCCACGTGTTCGGAGCAGACCCCGCACGGGTGGTCCTCCTCGCTCTTGAGCGTCCAGCACGACGATCTGCTCGGCGTCGCCGAGGATGGGGATGTTCGCGTTGTGTGTTGCGATCAAGAATTGTCGACTCGGCTTGGCCGCGCGAAGGCGCTGGACGATGTCGTCGTAAATGAATCGGTTATCAAGGTCATCCTCAGGCTGGTCGATGAGGAGCGGGTCGTGACTGGCCTGCATGATCAGGAGCAGGATGGCAGTGCTCTTCTGTCCGGGGCTGAGCTTGTCGAGGGACCGATAGTCGCGAGTTCCGCTCGGGCCGACGTCGAGCGCAAGGGTTACTCTGTCTGGCAGCTCGGCTTGCTCGAGTCGAAGTAGCGTCTCTTCATCGAGGCTGCGTTCGAGCAGCGAGGCTTGCCCATCCGGAAGGCTCCACTGGCCGCTCAGCACACGCTCGCGCGTAAAGCGACCGAGTTCGCTCGGGCTGAACGCTGGATCCATGACCATCCGCTCGAGGCCCTCGTTACGGGCACCGGTCTTGAGCGCTCGCAGCTCACTCAGGAAGCGCTGCCGATCTCCTTGGAACTCAAGCTCAACGCGGACCGCCCCGCCGGACGCTTCATTAAGGCGCTGGGCCGCGCGTTCGCGCACGCGGTGTTTCTCGCCGCGAGCGTCCAGCAGCTCGATCAGCAATCCGCTCCGTGCCGCGCGTGCCTCCTTTAGCCGTGCCTGCAGCTGCTTCCGCGCGCCGCGCAGCGGAGTGAGCTGCTCGATACGCCGCTCGACATCGAGGTATCGCTCAGGGTCAACGTCTGGCATGCGCTCTTGTAGCTCGCGTAAGGCACGATCAAACTCGACCGTGCGGGCCCCGCGGCGTTCGGACCACTCTGACCTAACCGCATCTAGTTCTTTGCTCGCCTTCGCCAGGCCCTGTGCGAGTTCGTCTAGCGCAGCCGTCCAAGCCGCGGTCGCCGTGGTCAGCACAGCCTGGGCCCTCTCGAGAAGATCCTCGTTCGGAAGCTTGTCGTTTTCGGGGCCGGCAGATCGGAACGCCAGGTCGCTCGCGTCGGTTCGCAGGTCCGTGATCGCTCGCCCGCGCTGTCGCAGCGCGGCAACCGCATCGGCAAGTAGCCGCTCCTCGCGGTCGAGTTGCCGCCGCTCGCGAAGCAGATCCTCGAACCCAGCCTCGCGGAACCTCTTGCGCCATTCTTCGAGGTTGGGGAGCTCGGCAAGCTTCGCCTCCGCGTCCTCGATGCGCCGAAGGGTGTCGAGAATGAGCCTTCCGTTCTCGTCGCAGAGCTCTATTAGTTCACGCTCTCGCTCGACCGCATCGCGCAGCTCATCAGTCGCGAAGTTATCGAGTAGATCGAGCCGCGCCTGATCCTCTTGGGCGATGCCGAAGATCTCTTTTTGGCCGTACACAAGGGGTGCAAGGAGGCGCTGCGGACTCAGGTCGGGGTGCGGAGTGCCGAGTTCGTCGCGCACGACAGGGGCGTGAGGCGCTGTGCGCTCAATCACATAGCGCGTCGGATTCGGCGGTCCCGTTTCGACCGCCACCGAGACCTTAGAGCCTGACTTCAGAGCGCTTTCTCGAAGTTGCGTCGCGGCCTCCCTGACTTCATCGGTGCGGAAGTCCAGATCAAAGGCGTAGCGGATCGACTCGATCACCGTCGACTTGCCAGTTCCCTTGCCGCCGATCAGGCAGTTCAGCTCCGGATTCAGTGGGAACCGGACGCCATCGAGAAAGCCGCCCTCCCAGGAGAGCCCAAGGATGTGCGAGCCCTTCCGCAGCTGCCGGGGATCCTCGAAGGAGATGCGTGATCCTGGGTCGAGGAACGCCTGGCGAAGCCCCTGTACGCCGACGTGATCCATCTTGATCCAGGTCGATGCGGAGCCGATGTCCTCGAACGAGCGTGCGTCCGACGTGAGCACGTAGCCGAGCGGTCGTTCACGCGCGTATATTGGTTCCTCGGCTCGAATGATGCGTCCGTTGCCGCTCGTGATTTCGTCCGGGGGTTTGGAGATTTGTGCCGCCATGAGCCCCTCGGTGTGCCAGCAGTCGACCCGCGCGCCCTCGCGCAGCGCGCAAAGGAGCCCTTTGTCGCTCTCGATGTGCGCGGCTATGCAAACACCCCCGCACTCGTCTTGGATGACCTTCAGGACACCAGCGAAATCCTGATTGGTTCGGAGTTGGAGACGCTGCCCGTCGCGACGCTGTTTCGTTAAGCCGAGCCGGACGAGGCACTCCTCCAGCTCCGTTACCGGTGTGTCCGGATCGAAGAGGCACAGAACGTGAATGCCTTCCTTGCTCTCGACCTCGAATCCAGGCAACAGAAACACGCCAAGGCCACGTGCGGCGTAGCGCAGTTCTTCGACCCAGCTGACATCGTTGTGTTCGGTGATCCCAACGAGCTCGATGCCACGCTCCTTCGCCTTCTCGATGTATGCCCGCGCCACCTTCCGGCGCTCGGTTGGGTCTTTCGGCTCCGGACGCGGCTTGAATCCCGAATCGACCGGCGTGTGAACCTGGAGGTCAGCTCGCAGATACCGCGCGCCCGCAGTCTCATTGGAGAGGGCTGCGAGCTCTGCGACGATTGGCGGCTGTCCAGCCGGCGGTTCAGTGGCCGTAGACGAAGACACAGCAACGGATTGTCTCTGATAGAGAGGTCGCTTCGGGACCAGATCGCTTTGCGGCGCGATCACAAGCCTGGCCGGTCGCGTCAAAGCGGCATTCGACTCGGCGGCCGACCACTCCAGAAGCCTGAAGTGCGACGGCCAGTTTGCCCGTGGGTGCGCAGCGGCTCGACCTGTCTAACGCGTGATTCCGAGCCTCGGCACGTACGCACCCTCGACGGACTCGGACTTCCCCTTTCGCTGGTGCCTCGGCTATCGCTCGGCGCTTGCTTCGGTCGACCGCTTCGATCAATGTCGTCCCGAGTCGCACGCTCGGAACCGCCCAAGCTCAGCGCTGCGGCTCTCCGAGTCGCGCCAGCAGCGCGACGATCGCATTCTGGAGAACGATCGTCCCGGCGCGCCCCGAGCTGGCAATTTTTATGGCCACAACAGGGCAGTCGGCTGGCACCGGCGCGCGCGACTGCTATGCCGCGATTGCGATCGCCGGCTCTGGCACCGCCGGCCCGAACGGGTTGGCGACGGAGGGGCCGTCCGGCTCGGGCCCGATCCGCGTCGCGCCTGACGATCGCGTTCGCGCATAGGCGTAGGTTCTGTCGTCAGGCCACCGGATAGGCCGGGACGCCAGCATAAGAAGCAAGAAGCCAGATATCACCTTGGTCGTAGCTGATCACATCCGCGGTACGTCGCTGTGCGGCGATGACGAGGACAGCGTCGGGCACATGGTGCCGTTCCATCCCGGCGTCGGCGAGTAGCTCGCCGGCAGCCTCTCCATGCGCTCGACTGACACTGACGACATCAAGGGCGCTGAGTATCTGACGAAGCTCCCAGTGGCGGCCGTTCCCATATCCGCGCCAAACCTCCGCAACCGTGACGGCCGTCGTCATAAGGACGTCTCCTCTTCTGACGGCCTCGTCCCACCAGAGCCGAGCTTGGCGGTTTCGGCGTTCAAGCTCGATGAGCACGCCGGCGTCGAGCATCACGTTGGCCATCGCCGCCTAATCTCGTCGCGGGCGTGTTCGTCCTCAGGATCCGTCAGTACCCACGATCTCGCTAGATCCAGCGCTCTGTTGCGGAGCTTCTCGCGTCGCTGATCTGTAGTCGCGACGGCTCGCGGCGGCAATTCGCCAGCGGCAGCTCGCGCGGCGCGAGCGGCGTGGCTGCGCGCCGGCGGTTCAAGCTGAGCCTTGGCATCTTTGTCAATCGGCACGAAGGTAGCCCGGTATTGGCCGTCTCCGAGTGCCTCGGCCCCTTCGTACCGCACGTCAACGTCGTACTTGAAACGGCCCATGCGCACGGACAAGCCCACGAACAACGGACGCCACGGCTCGTAGAGCACTAGGCGGTCGCCACCCTTGGGTGGCGAGGTCACCACTCCCGTAATCGGTCCAAGAAATCGCGCGGTTCTGACGGGCTGGTGAATCCAAGCACAGAGCTCAGAGAGCACAGCTAAGTCATCGTCGCTCGGCATGTCGGGAAGAGCCAAGCGCATTCCGGACCAGGCCTCGACGACCAGGACGTCCGTCAAAAAGGCGCGCTCCTCAATCAACTCCTTGTCGCTCGGCGAGTGAGACAGTCGCACTGCGGCGATCGCACCTGAATCGGGATCGCTGAGCACCAAGAGACCGCTACCGCCCAAGGCAACAAGGAAGTCGATCAATCGCGCGCGGCCAGCAGCATCCTCGCCACCAGGATCAAGACGCCAGTCGAGTTGACCTCCGTCTCCGCCAAACACGAAACGCAACCAAAGCTTGTAGGCACGCCCGGCCGCTTCGGTGCGGCCGTCGGGCAGGCTGCCGAACTCGGAGTGGAAGCTCCACCTCGGACACGCCGGCAGTCGTGTCCACGCTCGCGACTACACGCGGCTCTCCGTAGCGCTCTGCCGCCTCGAACCGACCAAGTTCGGGTAGCGAGATCTCAAGTAAGGGACGGCTACGTTCTCGAGGGAGGTTCAGCGGGCGACGATGGACTGCACCGTTGACAGATGGGCGCTTCACCTCGAACCGAAGCCCGGCTGCCTCCGTTGTCATAAGGCAAGCCTACGCCGCTGGGCTACATCGTTGCCCCTCGCTAATTGTGAGCCCTTGCGCGACAGCCGATGACGTTAGCGCCGGGACCCCATTCGTCACCGGGATCGCATTCGTGTTCTTCGGCGGCCCCGAGCCGGCGAGTCCTTCGGCGACGAGGATCGCGCGCGGGTTTGTTCGAGATGTGCCGTCCCTGAAAGCAGCTTTTGGCGATGGTGGCAGCACGATGGTCGTGTCAAACAGTTGTCAAACGAACGACGGCGGACAGGCCGCAATTCGACCGCACAAGGCGTCGGGCGATCTCGCAAATCTCCAGCGTTTGCGGGAATACCAGCACGAGGTAGTACAGGCCGAACCTTCCCCAGCGGGCTCAATAACCCGGAGGTCGCGGGTTCGAATCCAGCCGCTACTCGTTACCCGAGAGTTACGGCGACCCAGGGGGCGCCGATCAGCGCGGACGCTGGTCACATGCCCGGGCCCGCAACACGGTCGATCGAGCAATTCGAGGAGCGGAATGGGCTGAAGATCAGACCGGGCCTGTCTAAGGAGACCTGATTTGCCACCGGCGGGAGAGTTGGGACTCGTCCGGCCGGTTCAGCTCCTCCTTGGGCAGTGATCAACGTGTCCTGATGTGTCCAGCAGGCTCGGCGCTCGCGGTCGTGGTAATCGGCATCTGGCGACGCTCATCCACCACCGTCACCAGATGCCGAGTCTTTGAAGCCCAGGTTGATTCGCTCACCCAGTTGCGTCTGAACGGCGGCTCGACGAGCGGAAGCTAACGACCGACAGCTACGACGAGGATGAGATCTGACGGTCGTAGTGAACGCTCTCGTTTTCCACGAGGTTTCCAAAAAGTTTCCATAGCGGCCTCCGACCGGCCCTCAGTAAGAATCGCCGCCGTTAAAATATGGCGATTAGCAGGTAATTCTCAAGAGCCCTCTGACGGACTCGAACCGTCGACCCCTTCCTTACCATCAGCCCTCGGCTGCTTGATCTGGCGCCGGTCTGAAGGGTTTTGTCCCGGAGATCTGGTATCTCCAGTGTCTGCTGATGCGGGGTGAGGCGCCTCTGGTGCGGGCTGAGGTTTCCAGATCTTTTCCACGGCCTACCTTTCTCGCATAACCATCACTGGTCCAGCCGGTGCTTCTGAGCCGGCCATGTGGCTCTAGTCGACCACCGGGGGAGGGCCTCGCCGCCATGAGCACCCGGCGGCCATCTGGGACGGCGAAAGGGGAGAAGCTCGCCGGCATGCCAACCTTTGCTTAGAGGGATAGCTAGTAAAGGAAAACGCCGGAACCTTTGCTAACGTCGCTCGCAAGGAAAGGATCCGTCGCTCATCGTGTCCCCGGATAGAACATCTGCCTTGTCGAGTCGGTCCGGTCGTTTCGTGGAGGTCGCAACCGCGGGGGAAGGCTTCAGCGCCTTCCTTCCAAACCCGCTGCCGCCACGCCCACCGGTCGCGATTGACGGTGGGATGCAGGCCCTGCTTGACCGCGCCAACCAGGAACTCGGGCGCCTGGATGGGGTCACATTGCTGCTTCCGGATCCGGATCGGTTTCTCTACTCGTACGTTCGTAAGGAGGCGGTGCTGTCGTCTCAGATCGAAGGCACGCAGTCTTCGTTGTCGGACTTGCTGCTGTTCGAGCACGATGTCGTGCCCGGGGTGCCCCGATACGACGTTGAGGAGACCTCGAACTATGTCGCGGCCATGAACCATGGCCTTCGGCGTTTGACCGAAGGCTTTCCGCTCAGCTTGCGACTGATCCGTGAGGTCCATGCTGAGTTGCTCAGCGGCGCGCACGGGGCAGGCAAGTCCCCGGGCGAATTTCGCCGGACACAGAACTGGATCGGTGGGACCCGACCCGGGAATGCGCGGTACGTGCCGCCGCAGGCGAACGAGGTGATGCCGGCGATGAGCGACTTGGAGAGGTTCCTCCACGATGACCCGGCGTCAACACCGCTCCTGATCAAGGCAGCTCTCGCGCACGCCCAGTTCGAAACGATCCATCCGTTCCTCGACGGCAACGGTCGTGTCGGCCGCCTCCTCATCACGCTCCTTCTGTGCCTGCCGGAGGAACGAGTGCTGTCTCGACCGCTGCTGTACCTGAGTCTGTACCTGAAGAGCCACAGGGATGTTTACTACGAGCATCTCCAGCGGATCCGAACCGACGGCGACTGGGAGTCTTGGGTGCGCTTCTTCCTCGAAGGCGTCATTGAAGTGGCCGGCGGAGCTACCGAAACGACCCGTCGCATCGTCGAGTTGATCGAACAAGACCGGGCCCTAGTGCACGGGCTCGGGCGCGCATCGGGATCAGCCGCGCTCGTCCACGACCTCGCGGTACGCGAGATCGTGCTGACGATTCCGTGGGCCGCACGAAGCATCAATGTGAGCAAGCCAACCGCCGCCAAGTCTCTTGCTCACCTCGTTTCCCTTGGCGTCCTCGACGAGATCACCGGGCGCGCGAGGAACAGAGTGTTCGTCTACCGCGAGTACCTCAGCCTCCTCCAAGAGGGCACCGACAGGTAGACGCGTCGCCCCTCGCGTGACGGATCACGGACTTCCCTGCAGCCGGGATTGATCAGGGGGCGTTGGGAGACGGACTCGTCCTCGACGCGTTTTCCAAACGTTTCCATACCGGCACCAGAGCCTCCATCAGAACGAGGGGCAGTAGCAAAAGATGCCGATTACCAGGCAATTCGCTAGAGCCCTCTGTCGGACTCGAACCGACGACCCCTTCCTTACCATGGAAGTGCTCTACCAGCTGAGCTAAGAGGGCGCGCATTCCAGAGGGTATCGTGCCGCCGGAAGCAGAGAGCTCAGCGGCGAGAGTCGCCCGGGCGGGCGGTCGCTGGCCTGGCTTTCTACCTCGAGATGTCCCAGACCGGCGCGGATTCCCGGGAAGCAATCTGACCTCGCCTGACCTGGGCTCGACGAAGTCCGAGTTGTGCGCGAGCCGAAACGCATTCCCAGTTCGGTGGGGGAGGTACGCTATCGCGGCGTGCGCCTTGGGATGACTCTCGGAGTTCCGCATCGCGCCCTGACCGGGTCCCGCGCGAAGGTGGCTGTGTGCGGCGCCTGAAGTGGTCGCTAACCGCTGCCGCCTTGGTGCTGGCGGTGCTGGCCGCCGCGCCGGCGCTCGCCGCTCCTCCGCCGGGGGTGGCGCTTCAGGGACAGGTGTTCTGCACCACTACGGGATGCAATACACAGTGCTCACAGTCCGCTTGCGACTCTGCGGGCCGTCCAATCACTCCGTTCTATCTCGATGGACCACGGGATTCGAGTTGCGTCGCTGCCGGTAACGATCCGTTATCTGTCTACAACTCCAACACCAATACACGCATCGGTGTCTACATCGACAACGAGGTCGACAGCCTCGGCAGCTTCACGAACCGGCAAGCGCTCGTCAACTGCGCCGACCAAGAGTCCCCGCAACAGCTGATCCTGGCTGGTGAGTATCCCGCCGAGACCAACGGCAATGTCCAGCCAACCGTCTCGAACGGCCAAGGAGACACGGTGGGCAACATGCTCGAGTGGTATCCGTACTGCAACGGTCACAACTACTACAAGCACAAGCAGCAGGACCCGCCCGCGCTCGGTTCGATGGGACCCAACGGCTATGTGTCACAGGGCGTATTCGTGCCGCCGGGATGTCGCTCGGGCGCGACCACAGCAGAGCAGTCGAGCCTCTGGAACTTCGAATGGGGCCAGGTGAACGGCTCGAGCTTCGCCTACCGCGTCGGCGCGACCACGATTGGCGACCTCGTCGCCACCTGCGACGACACCGCCTGCTAACACGGCCCCGGCAGCTCAGGCACTGGCTGCAGAAGCCTGGCGCTAGACGGGTTCCCCGAAACCCGGAGCTAGTGCGGGAGGCCGAGCGGCGGTGCGCCGCACGCGGACAGATCCCGCCGGTAGGCCGGCGACTGTAGATTGAGCGTGGCCGGAAACAGGAGGATCGCTCCATCGAAGTCGCTCACCTCTTGGTACTGAGTGATATCGGCCGGAACCGACCTCCTCGGATCTGGGAACCCTGAGATGCCGTGCTGGCGCATGCATTCGGCGATCCGAAGAAGCTTGCTGAGCGTCCGCGCCGACGGATGTGTCGTCTCGCCGGGACCGGGTGGTCCAGCACCCAGGAGCCGGTGACATTTCGCCTGGGCTGCCCTGAACCCCGGCGAGGCAGGATCGACGCTGCTGGGCAAGGGAAAGAGCGCTCCGCGAACTGGGCTTGGGTCAGGGAAGCCCGGCACTCCGTTCGAGCGCATGCACTTGGAGAACGCGAGTGCCCCCGACCCAACAGATCGAGCCGGCCCTGAGCCGGACTTACGGGCGTGCGACCCTGAGGAGGTCGTGGTGCCGGCCACACTCGTGCCGCCGCCTCCCGAACCTCCCCCGCACGCTCCGACGAGCGCCCCGGTCAGCACGACCAGGCCAACCACAAGAACGCGCCCCAAGATGGGCCCCTTATCGCTATAGGTGTGGGCGGGCATTTCGTCTCCTTCCCGAGGCCTTTCCCACCCTTGTACGCTCCGACCGGTTTCCGGCCGGTTGCGTCCAAATGAAACCCCGTCGCAACCCGGGGGCGCTAGCGTGACCAGTCACGGAGCAGCGGTGCGCGTCCTTGTGATCGAAGACGACCAGGAGCTTGCGGAGACGATTGCGCTCGGCCTGCGCCATCAACGGCTGGCCGTGGACGTCGCGTTCGACGGAAACGCCGGCTTGCAACACGCCCTGGTCTACGACTACGACGTGATCGTGCTCGATCGTGATCTCCCCGGCCTGCACGGGGATCAGGTCTGCTCCCGGCTCGTCGCCGGCGGCGGGCGCAGTCGGGTGCTGATGCTCACCGGTGCGTCCCGGAGCGAGGACGTGATCGACGGCCTCGGTCTCGGCGCTGACGACTACCTGCCCAAGCCATTCGATTTCCCAGTCCTGGTCGCCCGGATCGGCGCGCTGGCCCGCCGCGCCCAGCCGACGATTCCGCCCGTGCTGGAGTCCGGCGACGTCGAGCTCGACACTGCCAAACGCACCGCTCGCCGCGCCGGACTGCCCCTGTCACTCACGCCGAAGGAGTTCGGCGTCCTGGAGTTGCTGCTCGCGGCCCAGGGCCGGGTCGTGTCGGCCGAGGAGCTGCTCCAGCGCGTGTGGGACGAGGCCGCCGACCCGTTCAGCGGGGCGGTCAAAGTCACGGTCAGCCGCCTCCGGGCCAAGCTGGGGGAGCCGCCGGTCATCCACACGGTGGCCAAGGCCGGTTACCGGATATGACCATCGGTCGGCAGATCAACAGCCGATTCACCCGGCTCGCCGTCGGCCCTCACCTGCCCCGCCGGACCGTCCGGGTGCGCCTCACCGTCCTCTATAGCGGGCTGTTCCTGCTGTCCGGCGCCGCGCTGATGGCAATCGCCTACGCGCTGCTGATCAGCGCAGGGTTCGTGTTCAGTCTCCACAACGGCGCCGGGGTAGAGCCGGCCCAGGCGCCGCCCCCTCGCGCCGCCATCGTGACGTCATTTCCCACGCCTGGCTTGAGGACCCATCCGTCCGCGCAGACGACGGCGTACTGGCGCGGCGTCGCGCTCTGCATGCGCGGGCACGGCGTCTCGAACTTCCCCGAGCCAACCGACTCGGTTCCGCTCCACCTCGGGGGCGTCGGCATGGTGAGTGATCGTGGCGGATCGATCCTCGTGTTTCCCGCCACGATCAACACACGCTCGGCGCGATTCACGGGGGCGGCGAACGCTTGCGGGTTCTACGCCGACAGCACCAGGCAATTCGCCCAGGAGAACCGCCGGCGGACCCAGGTCGTGGACGGGTTGCTCGTCGAATCGGGGATCGCCTTGGCGGGGATGTCCCTGCTGTCGCTCGTGCTCGGCTGGCTGATGGCCGGCCGCGTCCTCCAGCCGCTGGAGGCGGCCCACGAAGCCCAGCGCCAGTTCGTCGCCAACGCCTCGCACGAGCTCCGGGCGCCGCTCACTCGCCAGCGCGCGCTGACCCAGGTGGCGCTCGCCGACCCCGGGGCCACATTCGACTCGTTACGCGCAGCCCACGAGCGTGTGCTCGCGTCCGAGCAGCACCTGGAGCAGATGATCGAGGGCCTGCTGGCACTCACGCGCGGGCAGGCCGGGATCGAGCGCCGTGAGGCGCTTGACCTGGCGGACCTGGCGCTGGCGGCGATCACAGCGCGCCAGCCGGACGTACAAGCGGCCGGCTTGGACGTTCGCACGAGCCTGGCCAGCGCCCCCACAACCGGAGATCCACGATTGATGGAGCGCCTCGTCGCCAACCTGATCGACAACGCGACGCGCCACAACACTCCGGGCGGTTACGTGGAGGTCCGCACCGGGACCAGCGACCGGCGTACGTTCCTTTCCGTCGCCAACACGGGACCGGTGATTCCGCCGGGGCAGATTCAGCGCCTCTTCGAACCCTTCCAACGGCTGGAGAGTCGCACGCGCCACAGCGGCCACGGTCTGGGGCTATCGATCGTCCAGGCGATCGCCCAGGCGCACGGGGCGGAGCTATCCGTCGACGCGCGACCACAGGGCGGCCTCATCGTGACGGTGTCATTCCCGCCGTCACCGCACCTCGCCCGCCCGCGCGAGCACGCCCGCGCGTGGCTGGCGCGCCGCGGCCCGCACCCTCGCCTGCAGGACTGACCCCTCCCGGGCCAAGTCGCCGGAAGGTCGGCGATCATCCGCTGGGTGCCCCTGTTCATCACCCGCGATCCTCACGAGTTCAACGACCAGGCCGGCGCCTTCCTGGAGGGCGCTGTGGAGCGCAACGTCCTGGCCACCGTGTTTCGCGTGTCGCGGGAGCGGGGCGCCTATGGCCGGGAGGCGCCGCTGTACGCGTTCCATCTCGAACCTGGGACCGGAAGGTTGACCGCCGTGGCGCTGCGCACCCCTCCGTGGCCCCTGCTGGCCGCCGGCTTCGATGACCCGGACCTGGCTGCCGAGCTGGTTCACGAGTGGACCCAGCATGACCCCGAGGTTCCGGGCGTGAGCGCGCAACCGGCCACCGCCCAGGCGATCAGCGCCGCCTGGTCGCGAAAGACCGGAGGGTTCGCCCACCGTCAGTTCGCCGAGGCGATGCACGTCCTCAAGCAGGTGATCCCGCCGGAGCGCCCCGCGCCGGGACAGCTTCGCCTGGCCACGACGAAGGACCGCGAAGTGCTCGTCGAATGGGACCGGGAGTTCGCCATCGAGACCGGGATCGGCACCGGCGAGAACGCCGCGCGCATGGTTGACCTGAGGACCGCCGCCCGCCGCCAGATGATCTGGGAGGACGGCGGCAGCCCGGTATCCACCGTCGGCTTCAACCCGGAGATCGCCGGCACGGTCCGGGTCGGCCCGGTGTACACGCCCCCGGGCCAGCGAGCTCGCGGATATGCGACGGCCGCGGTGGCCGCGACCAGCCAGATGCTGCTCGACCGAGGCGCCCGGCAGTGCATGCTGTTCACCGACCTCGCCAACCCGATCTCCAATCACATCTACGCAAGCGTCGGCTATGTGCGCTTTGCCGACTGGGAGCAGCACGGGTTCCATGCCCCGGACTTGCCAAACTGACCCACCCGCTCCCCGGCGCCCGGTCTGCCGCGCACGTGCCTGATCCCTCCCGCCACCACCCGGACATGTCGCAGCCGCGCACGGTCCCCGACATCCTGATCACGGCGCTGCGGCTGTTCGTGCGCTACCCGCTGCTCTTCCTGGCGCTGGCTGTGGTCGTGGTCGTGCCCTACGACCTGTTGATCCTCGGGGTCACCGGTGCATCGCCGCTAGGGCAGGGCAACACCAGCACCTCCACGGCCTTCCTGCTCGCCCTGCTTGACTTCGCCCTGGTCGGGCCGCTGGTCTCGGCGCTGCAGGTGCACGCCGTCCTTGACATCGGGGAGGGCGTGCGCCCGAAACTGCCGGAGCTGCTGGGGCGCGGCCTGCGCGTCCTGCCCGTCGTGGCCGCCGCCGAGATCATCGCCGACATCGGCATCGGGATCGGGTTGGTGCTCCTGATCATCCCGGGAATCATCCTGGCGCTTCGCTTCGGCGTGGTCGCTCAGGTAGCGGCTGTGGAGCGCACGGACTGGCCGGGCGCCCTCCGGCGCAGCGCCCAGCTGGTGGGGGGCAACTACCTGCGGGTGCTCGGCCTGCTGGTGGTCGTCACGCTGGTCAACGTGCTGCTGGTCGACCTGGTCGCCCAGCTGGCCGGCAAGACCGCGACCACGCCGCAGGTCGTGCTGGGGATCGTCATCGGCGTGCTCACCCGGACCTTCCAGGCGATGACGACCGCCGTCCTCTACTTCGACCTGCGCGCTCGCGAGGCGGCGCTCACGAGCACCGTGCCCCCGAGCTGATCGCCGGGACACCGCCACGCCCGCCAGGCATAGGATCCCACCGGGCAGCGCCAGCACGGGTGGCGTCTGGCTCAGCGCGATCCAGCTGAGCACCACCACCAGCGGCGGCACCAGATATGTGCTCACGCCGAGGCGCCCGGCGCTGGCGGAGCGGGCCAGCGCGAACGCCCAGGTCCCAAAGCCGATCGCCAGAGGGCCTACACCCAGATAGACGGTCCAGCCCACGGTCGCCGCGTTCGTGTGACCCAGCTGTGAGATCAGCGCGGGCCCCCACGGTAGGCAGGCCACAGCGGCCACCGTGCACGCCAGCCAGGTCACCGACAGCGCCGAGTACTCGCGCAGAGCGGGTCGCTGAGCGACCACGCCGCCGGCGTAGACGACCGCGGCCAGGAGGCACAGGGCGGCGCCCCAGGTGGCGTGCAGGCCGTGAGCGGACACCCCGACCGCAATCAGCGCCACGCCGGCGAATGACACGGCGCAGCCGGTCAGGAGCGCCCTGGGGTAGCCCTCGCCCAGCAGCCGTCCGGCCAGGAGCGCCAGGAAGATCGGACCGGTGTTGACCACCAGCGCCGAGGTGCCGGCGTCGATTCGCTGTTCGGCGGCGTTCAGCGCCACGTTGTAGATCCCGAACCACAGCAGCCCGGACAGCACCGCAAACCCGAACGCCCGCCCGCGCGGTATCCGTTCGCGCCGCACGAGCATCGCCGCTCCGAGCACCAGGCTCCCCACGGCCAACCGGGCCAGCGCCAGCTCTCCCGGCCCGAGCTCGCGGCCCGCGTAACGAATCGCCACGAACGCCGATGACCACAGCAGCACGCTGATCAGCGCTGCAATGACCACCTGCTGCTGCACCCGCTCCCGCATGCGAGTTCAACGTAGCGGGGCACCGGCGCGTGAGACGACCTAGTGACCCGAGTCGGTAGTTCGCCGGCAGCCTGGGCGCGTCTGGACGCGCCTGATGGGAGGCGGCGCCACCGCCGTACCACCAGTACGTCTTGTGGCACCGCCTCCCACCAGCCACGCCCAGCCATCACCCATCCTGCCCCCGACCTAACGACTCAGGTCACTAGATTCTCCCTGCCCACCACCAACCCCGGAGGCCCGAGATGCCGGTCCGCGTAAGCGTTCAGATGCAGCCCCAGCACGCCGACTTCGACGCCATGCGCCGGGCCTGGCGAGAGGCCGAGGAGCTCGGCGTGGACACGATCTACGTCTGGGATCACTTCTATCCGCTGTACGGCGAACCCGAGGGCAAGCACTTCGAGGGGCTGGTCTCGCTGGCCGCGCTGGCGGCCAGCACCGAACGGGTGCGGATCGGCGGGTTGGTGTTCTGCAACTCCTACCGCAACCCTCAGCTGCTGGCCAACGCTCACTCGACGATCGACCACATGTCGGGCGGCCGGGTGATCCTCGGGATCGGCGCCGGCTGGTTCGAGAAGGACTACGACGAGTACGGGTACGAGTTCGGCACCGCCCCCGACCGCCTGCGTGCGCTGCGCAGAGACCTGCCGCTGATCAAGCACAGGCTGGCCAAGCTCAATCCGCCGCCGCCCGGGCCGATGCCCATCCTGATCGGAGGCAGCGGCGAGAAGGTGACCCTCCGGCTGGTCGCCGAGCACGCCCAGATGTGGCACAGCTTCGGAGACCCCGAGCGCTACCAGCACAAGTCGGCGATCCTGGCCGAGCACTGCGCCAAGGTCGGCCGCGACCCCGGCGAGATCGAGCGGATCTGGAGCTCGGGCCCGAACACGATCGAGCACGCGGACGCGTTTGCCGACGCCGGGATCCAGGAGGTGGAGATCGGAATCGGCGGCAATGGGCACGACTACGATCTCGGACCACTGCGCGAGCTCATCCAGTGGCGCGACGCCCGCAACGCCCAGGGGCGCTGACCCCCGAATCACCCGCCATAATCGGCCGAGATGCTCGAGCGCATCCCCACCGCCCCGCTGGCCGCCACCGGCCTGATCGCCGGCTACGGCGTGGCCGTGGGTAGCGGCTCGCGTCCCCTGGGCGGTGCCGTGATGGCCTGCTTCGGCCTGCCCTGCGTCGCCATCTGGCTGCGCCGCGATGGCCGGAGGACCGCCGCCGAACTGACCGCCTTCGGCCTGATCGCCTTCGGGCTCTCCCACGTGCTGGCCAGGGCGATCCATCCGTGGCCCTCGGTTCTGGTCGTCTCAGCCGCCACGGCCGGCGCCTGCTGGTGGGGCTCGGACGCCCGCCGGCCTCAGCTGAACAGTCCGGCGCCCACGTAGCCGCCGGGACTCGCTCCCGGCGGGCAGGCGAAGATGGCGCTCCCGACGTGCCGGGTGTGCTCGCCCAGCAGGTCGCCGCGCGCCAGCCGGCGCTGGATCGGGATGAACTGGCGCCGCGGGTCGCGCTGGTAGCAGATGAACAGCTGGCCGCCCGCGACTGACTGCCCGCCACGGTCGACACCGCCGGTGTAGGAGTAGCCGCGGCGCAGGATTCGCTCGCCGTGGTTGTACTGCGGGCTGGCCAGGCGTACGTGGGCGTGCTCCGGAATGCGCAGGTGACCGTGCGAGCGCGCCTTGAGGTCCAGCGGCGAGAACTCGTGATGCTCGCCCAGCGGCGCCCCGGACAGCTTGTGCCGCCCGAACGTCTGCTCCTGCTGGTCGAGGCTGACCGAGTCCCAGTTGCCCAGCAGCATCTCGATCCTGCGGACCACCAGGTATGAGCCACCGCGCATCCACGAGGGCGACTGCGGCTCGCGCGCCCACACGAACCGGCTCAGCGCCGCCCGTTCGCTCGTCATGATGTTGGCCGTTCCGTCCTTGAACCCCATCAGGTTCCGGGGCGTGGACGATCCCCGCGAGTTCAGCGTGCGGCCGAATCCCGCCAGCGCCCAGCGGGGCACGGCGGTGGGGGTGGCCAGCCGGGTCAGATCGTGGGCGGCATGGAACGTCACCTGCGGATCGTCGGCGCAGATCTGGATGCCGATATCGCCTCCACAGATCGAGTCCTGGAGGGCGTCCCCGGCAAACCCCGGCAGCTTGACCAGCGGCCGCGGGCGGCGGGAGGACAGGCCCAGCCGGCCCTCGCGGAACAGCGCCGGGCCGAGCCCGAAGGTCACGGTCAGGCGCGACGGTCTGAGCCCGGCTGCCTCGCCCGTGTCCACCGGGGGCGAGCCTCCGGTCTGCATCGGGCCGACGGGGCGGCCGGCTGTCAGCCGCGCCGCCGCCGCGGACAGGGCCTGGAGCAGCGCCCGGAGGTCCCCGGCGGCGTCGCTGAGGAAGTCCAGCGAGACGAAGTGGACGTAGCCCTGAGTGGGCGTGCTGATTCCGGCCTGGTGGGCTCCGTGGAACTCGATCCGCTCTGCGGCACGCGTCTCGAAGTCCGCGGTGGCAGCCGCGGGATCGGCCCCGACTGCGCTACCCAGACCGGCCAGCCCCGCCGCCGCCAGGAACTGCCTGCGGTTAGCGCTCTGCACCGCCGCGGCATCCTAGCGTCACCGGGCGGCTCAGGCGGCAGCAGGCGAGGACCCTGAGTCCGGCGACGGAGCGTCGGCTCCGCCCGGCGGCAGAGCGGGGCGGGGCTTGTAGTCGAACGCTCCGAGCTCGCCCTGTACCGCGCCACACATGTCGCACACCATCACCAGTCGTACCCGTCCACTGCCCCGGACATACAGAGCCGCCCCGCTCTGACCACTCGTGTGATCACAACCCACAGCTCCTCCGATCCACCCGGTTTGAATCTGACTGGTTGAGCATCATTCCCACAATGTCGGACGGATAAGCGAAGGCAACCTGAAAGAATCGCCGGATGACCGATTCCATGACCGCAGAGACGATCCGCATCGCCGGTCACAACGGCGACGAGATCGAGGCCTACACGGCCCGCCCCGCGGATGAGGGCCCGCGCGGGGGCGTGGTGGTGATCCACCACATGCCCGGTTACGACCGGGCCACGAAGGAGATCGTTCGCCGGTTCGCCGAGCTCGGCTACGACGCGATCTGCCCCAACCTGTACTGGCGTGAAGCACCGGGCGCGGACCCGGCCGATGCCGCCGCCACCGCCCGCGCGAACGGTGGCGTCCCGGACGAGCGATTGGTCGGGGACGTGGGCGGTGCCGCCGAGTACCTGCGTTCGCTACCCAGCTCGAACGGCAAGGTTGGCGTCATCGGGTACTGCTCGGGCGGCCGCCAGTCGGTGCTGGCCGCGTGCAATCTCGACCTCAACGCCGCGGTCGACTGCTACGGCGCGTTCGTCACCGGCACCCCGCCGGAGGGCTTCCCGCTCCAGGTCACCAACCTGGTCGACCAGCTGCCCAACCTACGCTGCCCGCTGCTCGGGCTGTTCGGCAACGAGGACCAGTACCCCACGCCCGAGCACGTCAACGAGCTGGAGGAGATCCTCAAGGCCAACGACAAGCCCTACGAGTTCCACCGCTACGACGACGCCGGCCATGCCTTCTTCGGCGTCGACCGCCCGTCCTACCGGGTGGCCGCGGCCAACGACGGCTGGGAGCGGATCGCCGTGTTCTACGCCAAGCATCTGGGAGGCTGAGCATGTGCACATACGCAACCGTCAAGACCGCCCTGGAAGGCAGCGCCAAGGGTCCCGGCAGCCGCTGGTTCCACGTGACCGACGGGACGGTCTACTTCGACCACCCGGTCCACGCGATGGCCGAGCACACGCTGAACATCGACTTCACCGATCCGGCCAAGGGGCCCGGCGCCCGCGTGGCGGTGGAGCTGACCGCGGCCTCGGCCCAGGAGCTGGTGAGCGCCATCCAGGCGGCGCTCGACTCCGCGCCGGCTGAGCTGCGCGTGTAGGAGCGGTTCTCCGGAGGGCGGGCCCTGCCAGGCTCGCCCTCCGCTCAGGCGGGTGCTGGGCCGCCGGTGGGACTCTGGCGGCCGCCCAGCCCGTCCAGGTCCCAGTAGCGCAGGATGTCGGCCCGCTCCGAGTAGTCGTCCTCCCGCTGGCCGTGGGTAGTGGCCAGGCTGAACCGGGCGATCGCGCGCTGGTTGCCCTCGTAGTCGCCATAGAGCAGGTCGACCATCACGCGCTCACCCGACTCGACGCGGGCGCGCATCGAGTCGTAGTCCGGGTCGGTCCGTTCGCGGATCGCACCCTGCCAGAAGCCGGTCTGGTCGCCCGGCACGTACAGGTCGCGCAACTGGGGCCGAAATTCGCTGGGCTCGGGCATCGGCATCTGCAAGGTGGAGGACTCGGCCACCACGTGCCATCCGTGGATCACGGCAATTCCGGCTCCGCCGTTGCGCAGCGCCAGAGCCATGTACAGGCGTCCGTCATGGAGCTTGACCAGGCCGCTGTGCCCCGTCACACGCACGACCACGTCGTCGCCGAAGCGCACCAGCTCGGGCAGATCGTCGTCACGCGAGGGAATCAGTACCGGACGCTGCGAGGCCAGCAGCGTGCGCTCGGCCACGCGGACCGACCGGTTTGACGCCCGGATGGAGCTGAATGTGGCCAGCGCCAGAATCAGCGTCCCCCCGGCCGTAGCCACTTCCGCGATCGTCGCCGCTTCGGTCATCGGCTCGCATTAAACGCGCCGCGCCGGTCAGGCGTTGCCGATCGCCACCCCGATGGCCAGCACCAGGGCGCCGCCCAGCGTGACCACGACAAGCGAGGAGCGCATCGACACGTGCAGGAACCGCGATCTCACCCAGGCGATCACGAACAGCTCAACCGCCACCACGCACCCGGCCACCACGAGAGCGGTATTGACCTTGGAGATGATGAACGGCAGGGAATGGAAGACGCCGCCGAGGGTCGTCGCGCCACCGGTGAACGCACCGCGCACGATCGCCGAGCCCCGTCCGGTCTGCTCGCCCGTGTCAGACAGGGCCTCCGAGATGCCCATGCTCACGCCGGCGCCGAGCGCGGTGGCCAGTCCCACGAGCAGCGCGGTCTTGGAGCTGCTCGACACGGCGGCAGCGAAGATCGGGGCGAGCGTCGAGACCGTGCCATCGATCATGCCCACGAGCGATGGCTGCACCACTTGAAGTACGAACTGCTCCTCCTGACAGCCGCACAGCCGCGCGATCATCCGCTTGAGCCGCGGGTGCTGGTCCAGCCGCTGTGCCTCGACCTGCGCCTCGGCATTGTGTTCGGTTGTCTCGCTCATACTGAGCAGGTTCTCATGTCTCGGGCCGGGGTAGAGGAAGATGAACAGAGACGGGGAGGAGGTGGTCCGATGGGGGGAGCAACTGGAGCCGACCTGGACGGCCGCGAGCTCATGAACGTTCGCGGCGAGCGCCTGGGGAAGATCGACGGGCTGATCACATACGGGGACGTGGACCGGCCGAACTGGGCGCGGGTGAAGATCGGGCGCCTGGGCCGGCATAAGTCGGTCGTCCCGCTGGAGAACGCCGAGGAGGTCGACGGGAAGCTGTGCCTGCCCTATGAGACCGAGCACGTGCAGAACTCGCCTGAGATAGACCTCGAGGGAGACGGGCTGAGCGACGAGCAGGCTGACCTGCTGTGCCGCCACTACGGCCTTGAGCGCGTGGCGCCGCCCAGCGGCATCGAAGACGACGACATGGAGCTGTCCCGGGAGACCCGGGACGCCAAGCCGCCGGCCCTGGAGGAGGGCGACGACGAGCTGGACGAGCGCCGGCGCGAACGGGCCGAGCAGCTGGACCTGCCCGACACCTCCGACGAGGAGCCGAAGTCCGCCGAGCCGGACGGCGAGGAGCCGGACCTGCCAGGGGAGAGCTGAAGGCTCTACGTCGCTGCTAGCCGCTTGGCGCGATCGATAGTGTGATCTCCGGAACCGACCCTCGAGGCACCGCGATCAGCACAGCGCCGACGGTGACCATCACGAACGCGAGCACGCGCAGTGCGCCCAGCCAGCCCGAGGGCACCGGCTCATGCAGGACGACGGTGCCGGCCAGGATGGGTAGGGCGTTGGTCATCAGCGTGGCCAGCCCGGCCACGGTCAGCGCGCCGGCCCTCTGGTAGCCCAATTGGAGCAGCGAGGTACCCAGCCCATAGCCCAGGATCAGCGTGACCACGAACGCGAACCGGGTCCCGCCCTGGGTGGCCACCTTGGTCGAGAGGTCGCCCACCGAGAACAGGAGACCGCCGGCCACCGCCTGGCCGATCGCCGGATTGTGGGCCGCTCGGGCCAGCGTGAGCACGACCACCGCCACCAGCCCGGTCCCGATCAGCCAGACCACGATTCCGGTCAGCGAGCCCGGCTGACCGCCGCCCGCGCCGTCGGTCAGAGAAATGGCCAGCGCCAGCAGGCCCAACATCGACACCATCACTCCTGCGCTTCTTCGGTGTCCCAGCCGCTGGCCGCTGCGCCGGGCGCACACGAAGGCCAGGATCCCGATGCCGCCCGCGCCGACGCTCTGCACCAGCGCCAGGGAGGCCAGGGCCAGGGCGCCCGCGTACATGAGAAAGCCGGTCGTCTCCATGGCAAAGCCACGCAGCCAGGCCCGGCTGGCCAGAATCAGGCGGAGCGATTCGGCGGGCCGGCGCGCCGACAGTGCCGGCAGGCTGGCCGCCGCCGCCTGCTCACGCAGGTAGGCGAGGTTGATCAACGTGGTGGAGAGGGCGGCCAGGATCAGGCCCGCGACGCCTTGCAGATGCACAGGCTGAGTTTGCCCGGCTCAGTGCGGCGGCAGTCAGCGCTCTTCGCGCAGCAACGTTGATACGCGCTGGCGCGTCACTCCGAACAGCCGGGCGATCTGCTCCATCGTCAGGCCCTCCTGATGCAGGGCACGAGCCTCGAGTCGCCGGACCCGTGACCCGTAGGCCGACAGATTGTTGGCGCTCTGGGTCAAGAGCTCGACCAGCAGGGGTGCCTCCTCACGCGGTATGACCTCCCGCAGCGGCTCGCCCCCGGCCAGCGCTGACTGGATGTGGGCGATGCGCTCCTTCATGCGCTCGGCCCGCTGCACGTTGACGTCCAGCGCCTCGTCCAGCTCGCTCAGCGCCCGCCGGAAGGCCTCACTGTCATCCTGGCTCACCCGTTGGCGGTCGCGGCTCATGCTTCTCCCGTGGTCCTGGCAATGACCATTGCTGCAATACCCATTGCGGAAGTCTAACGGCATAGAGGCCTAGGATCCCGGCCATGGCCATCAACAGCCGCCCTCGCGTCCCCTCCGAGCCCAGCCCATCGCCGGCCGGTCCGGGCCGAGAGCGCCAGGACGCGATCTACCGCAGCGGGATCCACGGCCGGCGGCCCCGTGTCCCCACCGACTACGCGACGCTCGAGCGCCGCGCCCGCCGCCACGCGCCCGCCGTCGGATGGGCCTACGCCGACGCGGCCGCCGGCGAGGGGGCGACCATGCGGGCCAACCGCGAGGCGTTCGAACGCTGGAAGATCGTGCCGCGGATGCTCCGCGACGTGTCACGGCGGGACCTGAGCGTCGAGCTGTTCGGCCGCCGCCTGCCCGCGCCGGTGCTGCTCGGCCCGGTGGGCGCTTCCGAGCTCCTCCACCCCGAGGCTGACCTGGCGATCGCCCGGGCGGCGGCTGAGCTGGGCGTGCCCTACGTTTTCACGAGCCAGGCCTGCGCGCCCATGGAGGCGTGCGCCAAGGAGATGGGGGAGGCACCGCGGTGGTTCCAGCTCTACTGGTCGACCGACGATGAGCTGGTGGACAGCTTCCTGGCCCGGGCCAAGGCGGCCGGTGCCGAGGCGGTGGTGGTCACGCTGGACACCACGATGCTGGGCTGGCGTCCCAAGGACCTCAACCTGGGATCGCTGCCGTTTGCCCGCGGCCAGGGAATCGCCCAGTACACAGCCGACAGCCGCTTCCTGGAGATCGTGCGCGAGCGGATCGCCAACCACGTGGGCGAGCGGGAGGTGGAGGTCACGCTGGGCGCCATCAAGACGTTCATCTCGATCACCCGGCGCTTTCCCGGCCGGTTCCTGGACAACCTGCGGTCGCCTGAACCTCGCGGGGCGGTGGAGACCTTCCTCGACATCTACTCCCGCCCGTCGCTGACCTGGGCCGACATCGAGACGCTGCGCGACCGCACCGACCTGCCGGTTCTGCTCAAGGGGATCCAGCATCCGGACGATGCCCGCCGCGCGCTCGAGGCCGGCGTGGATGGGATCGTCGTCTCCAACCACGGCGGCCGGCAGGTCGACGGCGCCATCGCCAGCCTGGACGCCATGGTCGACATCGTTCCGGTCATCGACGGCCAGGCCAAGGTGCTTCTGGACAGCGGCGTGCGCACCGGCGCAGACGTGTTCAAGGCGCTGGCGCTGGGCGCCGACGCGGTTCTGATCGGCCGCCCGTACCTGTACGGGCTGGCTCTGGCCGGCCAGGCCGGCGCCCGCGACGTGATGGCCAACATCATCGCCGAGTTCGACCTCACGCTCGGGCTGAGCGGGCTCACGTCGATCGGCGAGCTCGGACCGGAAGCGCTCCGGCGGATCTGACACCCGTGCGGTCCGAGACCCGGCTGCGCTTGGTGGTCGGTGCGGTCGTGTTCGCCGACACGCTGCTGTACGCCGTGCTGGCACCGCTGCTGCCCGAGCTGTCGCACACGTTGCACCTGTCGAAATCCTCGGCCGGGCTGCTGACGGCGGCCTATCCGATCGGCACCCTTGTGGCCTCGATCCCCGGCGGTCTGCTCGTCATCCGCATCGGTCCGCGCATCACCGTGCTGGCCGGGCTGGCGCTTATGGCCCTGAGCAGCGTCGCGTTCGGCTGGCTGCATCCGCTGGTCGCCCTGGACGCGGCCCGGTTCGTGGAGGGCGTCGGAGGAGCGTTCTCCTGGGCCGGCGGTCTGGCCTGGATCGTCTCCTCGGCGCCCGCCTCTCGCCGCGGGGCCCTGATCGGGCAGGCGATCGGGGCGGCCGTCGTCGGGTCGCTGTTCGGCCCCGTGCTGGGAACCATCGCCAGCGCGATCGGGCGCCCGGCCGCGTTCACCGCCTTCGCGCTGCTGGTCGGGTGGCTGGTCGGCTGGACGCTGACCCTGCCGGTGCCCGGCCGGCAGGAGGCCTCCACGCGGGGTCTGCTCAAAGCCCTGGCGGATCCGGCCGTGGCGATCGCCGCCTGGCTCGTCGTGTTGCCGGCGATGGCCTCCGGGGTGATCAACGTGCTCGGGCCTCTGCGCCTGCACCGGTTCGGGGCCGGGGCGGTCGTGATCGGCGCCTGCTACCTGGTGGCGGCGGGAATGGAAGCGGTCATCTCGCCTCTGGCCGGGTCGGTTTCCGACCGACGGGGCCGATTGCTGCCGCTGAGCCTCGGGCTGATGGGGGCCACGGTGGTCCTGGCCTGCTTCACGCTACCGAGCACCGTTCTGGTCCTGGCCCTGGTGATCGTGTTGAGCGCGGCCACGCTGGGCATGTTCTGGACCCCGGCCATGGCCATGCTGGCCGACAACGCCCAGAAGCATGACCTGCACCAGGGCCTGGCTGCCGCGCTCATGAACCTGACCTGGGCGGGTGGTCAGATCATCGGCTCCTGGGCCGGAGGCGCCGTGGCCAAGAGCGCCGGAGATGGGCTGCCGATGCTGACCTCGGCCGGGCTATGTGGCGTGACGCTGCTGGCCGTTCGCCGGATGGTCCGGGTGCGGAGTCTGGGCGCGGCGTCGCCCTCCTGACCGGACATACTCTGGGATATATGGCGGCGCGGGACACACCAGCCGGCGCGGCCCGGCTGACCTGGAGAGCGGCACGGTGGACCGGGGCCCGCGTGCGTGGCCAGGTGGTCAAGCGGGTCGGTGGACCCGCCCGGGCTCGGGTGATCCTGCTGTTCGCCGGTGTGCTCGCCCTGAGCGGCGCCGACGCGGCCACCGTCGGCGCGATGGCCCCCCAGCTGGAGAAGGCGCTCAGGATCGGCAACACCGAGATCGGGCTGCTGAGCTCGGTCACGCTGCTGGTCGGCGCCGCGTTCACGATCCCGGTCGGCCTGTTCGTCGACCGGGTCAAGCGCATGCCGCTGCTCACCGTGAGCATCGTCCTCTGGAGCGGCGCCTCGATCCTGGGCGGCCTGGCCGGCAACTACGGAGATCTGCTCCTGTCCCGGCTGCTGCTGGGGGCGGTGATCGCCACCGCCGGTCCGGCGATCGCCTCGCTGACCGGTGACTACTTCGCGGCCGATGATCGCGGCCGGGTCTGGGCCTACATCCTGGGCGGGGAGATCGCCGGCACGGCGGTCGGCTTCATCCTGATGGGCAGCATCGCCAGCCTGCTCAGCTGGCGGGTGTCGTTCATCCTGCTGGCGGTCCCCGGGTTCTTCCTGGCCCGCTCGCTGTACCGCACCGTCCCCGAACCGCTGCGGGGCGGCCAGAACCACCTGGCTCCCGGCGCGGTGACCCTGAATCCGACCGAGACGGCGGTGATGCGCGCCGCCCGGGGCGAGACAAAGCAGGAGTCAGGTGGGGAGAGCGAGCTGGCCCGCGAGTGGACCAAGCGGCGGGGTGTGGAGCCCGACCCGCGTCTGGTGCTGGACGCCGATGCCAGCTCGATGTCGCTCCGGCGGTCGGTGCGCTACCTGTTCTCGATCCCCACCAACCTGCTGATGATCATCAGCTCCTCGCTCGGCTACTTCTACTTCCAGGGGCTCTCGACGTTCGCGCTGCTGTTCGTGCGCGGCCACTATCACCTGGGCCAGGCGGGGGCCGAACTCGTCCTGCTCGCTCTGGTGATGGGTGCGCTGGTGGGCACGCTGATATCCGGGCGCCTGACCGACATCCTCCTGCACCGGGGCTACCTGGAGGTCCGGGTGTGGATCCCGGCGGTCTGTTACCTGGCCTCGGCGCTGCTCCTGATCCCCGGGCTGGTGGCCACCAAGGTCACCCCGGCCGTGTGGTTCGACGTGGCCGGCGCGGCACTCCTGTCCGCCGCCAACCCCCCGCTCAACGCCGCCCGGCTGGACATCGTCCCCTCGGGCCTGTGGGGCCGGGCCGAGAGCACCCGGACGGTCGTGCGCTCGCTGGCCCAGGCCCTCTCGCCGCTGGTGTTCGGCGGCCTGTCGACGCTGATCGCAGGCATCGCGCCGGAGCAGGCACCGATCGGCACCCACGTGCATGGGGTGATCAATCCCAGCCAGGCCCGGGGACTGGAGATCGCGTTCCTGGTCCTGCTGGTCACGCTGGTCGCCGCCGGGGTCTTCCAGCTGCGCGCACGCAAGACCTACGCGCGGGACATCGCCGCCGCCGCCGCGTCCCAGTCGGCGACCGAGCCCACCCGCGTCATGCGCCGAGAGGACGATCTCGACAGGGGTGGTCCGGCCAGACCACCCCTGGAGCTGTAAGAGCCTCTAAGCGTCCCGCATCCTCCGGTAGCGCCGGATCAGGGCGTTGGTCGAGCTGTCGTGCTGCAGGTCGGGGTCGGTGTCCGACTCGAGCTCGGGGATGATCCGCTGGGCCAGCGCCTTGCCCAGCTCGACGCCCCACTGATCGAAGGAATCGATCCCCCAGATCACCCCCTGGGTGAACACACTGTGCTCGTACAGGGCCACGAACGCCCCCAGGCTGCGCGGGGTCAGCTGCTCGGCCAGGAACACGTTGGTGGGCCGGTTGCCCTCCATGACCCGGTGGGGCGCCACCTCGGCCGCGGTGCCCTCGGCCAGAACCTCGTCGAGCGTGCGCCCGAAGGCCAGCGCCTCTGACTGGGCGAACACGTTGGACATCAGCAGGTCATGGTGGTCGCCCAGCGGGTTCAGCGTCCGGGCGAAGCCGATCAGGTCGACCGGGATCAGCTTGTTGCCCTGGTGGATCAGCTGGTAGAAGCTGTGCTGGCCGTTGGTGCCCGGCTCACCCCAGAACACCGCCCCCGTCTGGTAGTCGGTGGGCCGGCCGTCCAGCCTCACGGTCTTGCCGTTCGACTCCATGGTCAGCTGCTGGAGATAGGCCGGGAAGCGCTTGAGGTACTGCTCGTAAGGCATCACCCCGTAGGTCTGCGAACCCCAGAAGTCGCCGTACCACACGGCCAGCATCCCGTGCAGAACCGGGAGGTTGCGCTCCAGCGGAGCGTGCGCGAAGTGCTCGTCCATCTCGTGGAAGCCGGCCAGCATCTCGCCGAAGTTCTCGGGGCCGATCGCCAGCATCGTCGACAGCCCAATGGCCGAGTCCATCGAGTAGCGTCCGCCCACCCACTCCCAGAAGCCGAACATGTTGTCGGTGTCGATCCCGAACTCGCTGACCTTCTCGGCGTTGGTGGACACGGCCACGAAGTGCTTGGCCACAGCACTGTCATCCCGGAGCTGGTCGAGCACCCAGTCGCGGGCCGAGCGGGCGTTGGTCATCGTCTCGAGCGTGGTGAACGTCTTGGAGGAGATGATGAACAGGGTCTCCTCGGCGTTCAGGTCGCGGGTGGCCTCGACGAAGTCCGTGGAGTCGACGTTGGACACGAACCGGAACGTCATGTCGCGCTCGGAGTAGTGACGCAGCGCCTCGTAGGCCATCACCGGCCCGAGGTCCGAGCCGCCGATGCCGATGTTGATCACGTTGCGGATCCGCCGGCCGGTGTGACCGCGCCAGCGGCCCGAACGGATCCGCTCGGAGAAGTCGGCCATCCGGTCGAGCACGTCATGGACGTCGGCCACCACGTCCTGGCCGTCCACCTCCAGCTTGGCCTCCCGGGGGAGGCGCAGGGCGATGTGCAGCACGGCGCGATCCTCGGAGACGTTGATGTGCTCGCCGCTGTACATCGCCCGCATGCGGGCGGGGAGGTGGCACTCCTCGGCGAGTTGCAGGAGCAGCCTGACCGTCTCGTCGGTGATCCGGTTCTTGGAGTAGTCCAGGAAGATCCCGGCGCCCTCGGCGGTCAGACGCTCGCCGCGGTCGGGATCCTCTCCGAACAGGTCACGCAGACGAAGATTCTGTATCTCCGCGTGGTGCGCCTTCAGCGCCTTCCAGGCGGAGAGCTCCCGCAGCTTGGGGATCTCGGTCAGCTCGCTGGTCATCTGTCCTCCCGGCGTCGGTGGGTCCACGGGGTATACCCGACCCGCCTCCGATCAGGCCGCGAACCTGAGCCAGCCACGTCGTGGCGCCGAGCAGCAGGGTGGCGAACAGCACCCAGCCGAGGGTGGTCGTGTCCAGACCGACGTACTTGAGGCCGGAGGCGAAGATCACGAACGCGATGACCGGCCGGATGTAGCGGTCCGGGACGCTCGAGGAGAGCATCGAGCCGATCAGCACCGCCGGGACGCTGCCGATGATCAGCGAGCCGGTGACCGCGAACTTGACGTGCCCGAACACCAGCGCCCCCACGGCGGCGGCCAGGGTCAGCGGGACGGCCTGGCTGAGGTCGGTGCCCACCAGCTGCTTGGCGCCGATCGTCGGGTACAGGAACAGCAGCAGGATGATCATCAGCGATCCGGACCCCACCGAGGTCATCCCGACGACCACGCCACCGATCGCCCCGATGGCCAGGGTCAGGGCGGGGCGCGGCATGATCTCGTGGACCTGGCCGGTGCGCGCCTGGCCGGTCCTGCGGTCCAGCACGTAGCGCAGGACGATGGCTGCGGCGCCGACCAGAAGCGCCACGCCCAGCGCGGTCTCCACGTTGGTCTGGTCGGATTTGGAGTTGCCCAGCAGGTGCAGGAGGTAGGCGCCGAGGATCGCTGCCGGGACCGATCCGAGCACCATCCATTTGACGAGCTTGAAGTTCACCGTCCGGGCGCGCATGTGGACGATCGCCCCGATCGGGCGCATCACCACCGCGGCCACCAGATCCGAGGAGATCGCCGCGGCCGGGGTGACCCCGAACAGCAGGATCAGCATGGGGGTCATGAGTGCGCCGCCGCCGGCTCCGGTCATGCCGACCAGCAGGCCGATGACGGCCGCGCCCAGAACGATGTAGGGGTCGATGTGCATGCTCGCGGCTGACGTTCGCCGCGTGGCGCGACGAACGCGCCAGGTTAGCGGGAGGCCCCTACTTGGTGACGCGGGAGAACAGCGTCGTCTGCGACCGGGCGCCGGCGGCGTTGGTGAACACCTGCTGCACGCCCAGCTGGTTCAGCTTGTGTCGCCTGACCATCCGGTAGAGCCTCTTGGCCAGCTTGTGGTTGGTCACCTTGAAGACCAGCTTGACGCTGCCCGCCGTGACCTTGCGCGTGATCTGGCCGAGCACCATCGGCGTGCGGCCGGACTTGCTGATCGTGACCCCCCACACGGCACCTCCGCCGCTGCGGAAGCTGCCGAGGATGGCCAAACCCGTGCACTTATGGTGCCGTTTGACCCCGCACAGCAGCGCGCGCGCACTGATCCGTCCTGGGATGCTGAGCGCCGATACGGAGCTCGGGACGAGGATCGTGGTGGTGGCGCTGCCGGTCCGGGAGGCCGGGTCGGTCACGGCGATCCGGACGGCGTAGGGGCCTGCGCCGGTGAACGTGTGATGCGCGGTCACGCTGTAGCTGCCGGCGCTGCCCGTCAGCGTGCCCGGGGTCGTGGTGCCGTCGCCCCAATTGATCTTGGCCGTGAAGCTGCTGGCCGGCGTCGATGCGTTGCCGTACCTGACCGTGGCCAGGGTGCCGTTGAAGGTCTCGGTGGGCAGTAGCAGGGTGCCGCGGCCGGTCACGGTGAATGCCGCGTCGCCGGTGTTGGAGCTTCCGGTACCGGTCCCCGACGCGTCGGGGTTGTCGGTCTCCGTGACCGTGACGGTGAGCGGGAAGGTGCCGGCTGTGGCATAGGTGTGACCGCCGTCGACGGTGAACGAGCCGTTCGAGCCGCTGATCGTCCCGGTGGTGGTGGCGCCGTCGCCCCACTCGATGGCGGCCGTGTAGTCGCTGGCCGGGGTGAGGTGGTCACCGTCGGTGAAGGTGGCGACCTGGCCGGAGAACGGCGTGCCGGTCGTGGCCGTGATCGTGCCGGCGGTGACTGTGATCGTCGCCTCGGAGATCGTCGCCGTGCTCTGGTTGTTAGCCGACGTGGTGGCATCGTCGCCGCCGGTGACCGTGACCTTCACCGTGTAGCTGCCGGCCTCGGCGTACTGGTGGCTGCCGCCGACCGTGAAGCTGCCCGGAGTGGCGCTGACCGCGGCGATCGTGCCTGCGGTCGTGGCCGAACCGTCGCCCCAGTCGATCGTCGCCGTGTAGCTGGAGGGCGAGGTGCTCACGTCGGTGTTGGTGAATCCGGCCACCTCCCCGGAGAAGTTCGATCCCTCGACGGCGCTCACCGGGGTCTGGGGGGCCTGCACGGCGAGCTGTCCCTTGCCGATCGTCGCCGTCGTGGTGACGGTGGTGGTGTCGGCCGTAGCGCCGGTGTCCGTAATGGTGATCGTGACCGTGTAGGTGCCCGGCGCCGAGTAGGTGTGATCGCCGTTGAGGTTGTACTCGTTGGCGGTGCCGGTGGAGCTGACCGTGCCGGTGGAGGAGCTCGTCCCGTCGCCCCAGTCGATCTGCGTCGTCCAGCCGCCGGCGCTGATCTGGCCGCTCGGGTCAGTGAAGGTGGCCACCACCGGGTCGCCCAGCGCGGTGCCCTGGGTCCCGGTCAGGGTGTCGGGCGTGGCGGACACGTTCGCCGGCCCCTGGAAGTCGATGGAGGCGATCGCCTTTTGGACGGCCTGGCTGTCGTCGGTGAAGCTGGCGGTCACGGAGTCGGTGCCCGCCACGCCGCTGTTGTTGACCGTGAACTGGGCCTGACCGTTGGAGTCGGTGTTGATCGTCTGGGTCTGGCCCTGGTCCGGCCCGCTGGTCACCGTGAACGTGACCGCTTTGCCCGCTTCCTGGACACCCCCGTTGGTGACGCTGGCGGTGACGGTGGCACTTCCCGGGCTGCCCGGTGAGGTGCTGGCGTTCTGGGCGGTCGGCGACAGTGCGATCTCGGAGCTCAGCTGGACGCCGCCGCCGCTGACCAGGATGTACGGAGAGCCGCACGCCTGTTCGCTGGTGTCCACGTCGTTGGCGCAGTACTCGCTGGGGAAGCCGCTACCGGTAGGGGCGAGCACGAGTGGCGTGTAGTCAGACGGGAAGCTGGTGAACGCCTCGTGCACCGAGCAGTCCCAGTTCGACAGGCTGTTATCGGTGAGCCCGGTGGTCAGGGCCGTGGTAGCCACGATGTTGACCCCGGTGTCGCAGGCGGTCAGCGAGTTGAAGAACTGTGGCGGCGGGTTGGGGTCATAGCCCATCACCTGGAACATGTCGGTGCCGGTCTGCGTGCTCAGGCCATCAAGGAACGGGATCGCCGTGCCCTGAGTCGCGCCGTCGAAGGAGCAGTCGAGGTCGAGGTAGACGCCGGTGGCTGCGCTCGCGGCGCCGGCGTAGGCGAGGCTCTGCTCCTCCAGTTCCGGGCCATCGAGCTTGGTGTTCTGGAGGTAGTGCCTGGTCGGCGTCGCGCCGATCATCACCTTGTTGCCGCCAGTGTCCGTCACCGCGGGCTCCCAGGCGGGTGCCGTGAGCGCGGCCACCGACTCGGGGCCCATCGTGTTGCAGCTGCTGCTGGCTGGATCCCCGAAGACGATCAACTGGTACTGCTCGAAGTCCGCGGTGGTCATGCTCGTCCACTGCGAGTCGGTGACCACCTTGACCGTGGTGAACCCGGCGGCCTCCGCCTGCTGTTGCTCCAGGCTCTGGGGATCGGTGCAGGTTCCGCCCGTGTTGTCGGTGGCGCTGCACGTAGCAACAGTGCTGCCCAGGATCAGCACCGAGTTCGGCGTGGGGGCGGCCTGGGCGGTTGCCGCACCGATCGCGCCCAGCAGGGCGAGAACGGTCAGGCAGGCGGCCAGCGCGCACAGCAGGGTGCGCGAGCTCGATCGAAGCTCGAGGGGCATCCCCAGGGTCATCGGCCCGCCGCGACGGTTCGTTGACGCGGGCCGGTGGGCGGTCGGCCGTTCGTCCAGTACCGATCAGATACCACCTGACCTTCGCTCCGGCCCGCCGTAGTACGGGAAGACAGCGCGATCCGCCGCCCCGCGGCACCGCGCGATCCAGGATCGGTCATCCCCCGACCAACAGGAGGCAATTGATGAAATTTCGATACAAGGCTGCGGTGCTGATCGCCGGCCTCGCGGTCGGCGTCTCGCCGGCCCTCGCCACCACCGGCAACGCGCCCACGACGAGCAAGGCCAAGAAGGCCGACAAGCTCTGCCAAGGCGAGTCCAAGCACCACTCGAAGACCGCGAAGGGCACGCCGTTCTCGGTCTGCGTGAAGGCCGCCTTGAAGGCGGGCAACGGCTCCACCAAGGCTCCGGGCCAGCTGTGCAAGGCCGAGAAGAAGTTCGCCCACCACATGAAGGGCCAGAAGGGCACGCCGTTCTCCCAGTGCGTGACCGCGGCCGCCAAGGCTCACAAGTCCGGGACGACAACCGGTACGACGACCGAGACGACCACCGGGACGACGACTGGGACAACCACCGGGACCACCACCTAGACCGGCGGCTCCTGAAGCCAAGCCGTTGGTCGGTGGAGCCGGGCGGAGCCCAGGAACAGGACTCCTGAGGCTCACTCCGGTCCGAGAGCGAGGGCCCCGTCTTTCGAGGCGGGGCCCTCGTGTTCTTTAAGAGGGCGGCCGAGAGTCGTTGATCCCGCAAACCCCCTCTGACCCCTTAGGCTGCACCGGTACGCAAATTCCGAACTGGGGGTCTTGATGAACACCTACGTGATCCTTCGGCGCACCGGTTGGCGCTCGCCTGAGGAGTTGCAGCAGGCGGCCGGTCGTTCAAAGCAGGTCGGCGATGAGGAGATGTCGGATGACATCCGCTGGATTCGCTCTTACGTCCTCGACGAGGGCGACGGCCCGGTGGGGACCGTCTGCATCTACCAGGCATCCAGCCCCGAGGCGATCCGTGACCACGCCTCCCGGGCCGACCTGCCGGTGGACGAGATCATCCCGGTGATGGACACGGTGATCGTGCGGCCGGATCCGGAGTCCGCAGCGGCTTAGGGCGCGAACCCTTGGCTCAGCGGGGCGGCTGACCCTCGCGCAGCCTGTTGACTGCCTCGGCGATGCGGCGCCGGCGCGTTTCCTCGCGCTTGGCGTCGCTGACCCAGCGCGCATACTCCTTGCGGTGGGTGTAGGACAGGCCGTCGTAGGCGTGCTGGGCCGCTGGGTCGGCGGCCAGCGCGGCCGCCAGATCGTCGGGCAACTCGACCTCGCGCGGCGCCTGATCCAGCGCGATCTCGACCTCGACCGTGTCGCCCGCCTGCACTCCGGCAGCCTCGCGGACCTCGCGGTTGAGGCCGAGCAGAAATTCGTTTCGCATTCGCGCCACCGAGGTGCGCCACGAGTACCCGTTGATCGTCGCCCGGACGGGGAATCGCTTGGCGCCCTCTCCGATCTGCGCCACCTGATCGTCGTCCAGCACGACCGCGGCAGCCGGTCCACGCTTGGCCAGGGTCGTCGTCAGCGTCAGCGCGCCCACTGGCGGCAGTCTCGCACCAACTCGGGGACGGAGGCGGTCGCCTCGGGATTCAGGCGTCCGGGCTGAGCCGTTCCAGCAGCAGGTGGTCGGTCCACCGGCCGCCGATCAGCAGGTAGCGCCTGGCCAGCCCGATCTCCGTGAACCCGTTGGCCCGCAGCGCGCCCAGCGAGGCCAGGTTCGTCGGTTGGACGCCGGCATCCACGCGATGCAGCTGAAGTTCCTCGAAAGCCGTCCGACAGGCCAGCGCGATGGCCTGTTTGCCGATCCCGCGCCCCCGGACCGCATGGTCAAGCCACAGGCCGATCGTCGCGTTCAGCATCGGACCACGGATCACGTTGGACAGGCTGAGCGTGCCGGCCAGGCGCGAGTCCTCCCAAATGCCGAACGCATAACGCTTGTCCTCCCGCCGGGCCAGCTCCAGGTTCTGGCAGTGCCGGCGCAGGACGGCCTCGCTGGGAGGTAACTCGCCGACCCCGGGAAGCACGAGCGCGAGGTTGGCGTGGTTGCGCCGCCACAAACGTGCCAAATCGGCCGCGTCGGAGCGCTGCAGGGGTCTGAGGCTCGTGCGTGTGGCTTGGTCCTGGGCAGCCGTGGCGCGGTTCTATCAGAACCGCACCCGCCCGGCGACGAACCATCGGCCGGCGAACAGCGTCTCACCGCCGAGCTCCTCGGTCAGCTGCTGGGGCGAGAGGAAGCGCTTGAACACCTGGTGGCGGGACCCGTCGCTCAGCACCCGCTCCTCCCACCGCTCGGCCGGCGTGTCGTCTCGCCTCGCCGTGTCCACCACCACGAGTTCTCCGGCCACGCGCCGCGCCTCGGCCAGGAACGCCGCGCGTTCCTCGGGTGGCAGGTGGCCGTAGAAGTGCCCAGTGAACAGCCGGCCGAAGCTGGCCGGGGCCACCGGAAGCGCCAGGGCGTCGCCGATCAGCGCCAGGCCATCAGGCAGGCGGGACTGGGCGATCCGCACCATCTCCGGGCTCTGGTCGAGTCCCACCACAAAGCCGCGCAGGTGCCGGGTCAGGAAGGCGGTGCCGCAGGCCACGTCGAGCGTCCTTGCGGGCGGCAACCCCTGCACCATCTCGACGATTCGCGTCACCTCCTCGTCCCAGCCCGGCCGCGATCGCGTGGCGAACCGGCCCTGACCCGTGTACCAATCGTCGTACTCGCGGGCGCGCTGGTCGTAGTAGGCGGCGGTCCCCGGATCGCCGGCGAATGCAGGCTGCATCGGCCTCAGTTTTGCGCAGCGCCCCCGTCCTATGCTTCGGGGTAGGACGATGAGCTTCGCTGAACTGGATTCCCTTGCCGGCACCGCCCCCCGCCTTCCGGCGGCGCTGCGCCTGGGCGCGGTGCATCTGAATGTCACCGACGTTGACCGCTCCGCCGCCTGGTATCAGGGGGTGCTCGGCCTGCGCGTTCACGCTCACGAGGCGGCGTTCGCGGAGCTGGGTGATGGCCACGAGATCGTGATCGTCCTGCACGAGGATGCGCAGGCCGGGCCCGCAGGTCGCCACGCCGGCCTCTACCACTACGCACTGCTGTATCCGCATCGCCAGGAGCTGGCCCGGGCCGGCGTGCGGCTGGCCGCGACCCGGACGCCGATCCAGGGCGCGTCTGACCACGGCACTCACGAGGCGATCTACCTCCCCGACCCAGACGGGATCGGCATCGAGCTGGCGGCCGACCGCCCGCGCGAGGCCTGGCCAACGCCCGAGGAGGAGTTCTCGCGCGGCGGCCCGCTGCCGCTTGACCTCGAGTCCCTGCTGAGCAGCGTGGCGGGCGAGGACCCTCAGTCCCACGTTGGCCAGGGCCTTCGCATGGGCCACGTGCACCTGCACGTGGGAGACGTGGAGCGCGGTCTCGCTTTCTACCGGGACGTGATCGGGTTCGAGGTGTGGGCGCAGCTGCCCACGGCCGCGTTCGTCTCGGCGGGCGGCTATCACCATCACCTGGCCTTCAACACGTGGATGGGACGCGGGGTGGGGCCGGCACCCGAGCACACGGTGGGGCTGCGCCGCTGGACAGTGCAGTTGCCGTCGGCGCCCGACCTGGACGCTGTGGCCAGCCGGCTGGAGAGCGCGGGGCTGGCGCCGGCCCGGTCCGCGGGTGGTCTTGAGGTCAACGATCCCTGGGCGATTCCGGTGCGCTTCGAGGTGGCTTCGTGAGCGGGCCGCAGGGCTCGGTCGAGCCGCAGGCGGCCGCGGCAGACCCGATCGACCCGCAGGTCCGCGTCGGCCACGTTCACCTGCGCACGGCGGACATCGATCGGGTGAGACGGTTCTACGTAGACACCATGGGCTTCGACGTGGTGTTCGAGGCGCGCGACGTCCCCGGCTGGGGAACCACCGGGGACCTGCTGTTCGTGTCGGCCGGCGGCTACCACCACCATCTCGGCTTCAACACCTGGAAGTCCCGCGACGGCGAACCCCAGCCTGACGGATACGCCGGTCTTCACCACGTTGCGCTGAACTTCTCGAGCCGGGCCGAGCTGGCTCGGACGGTGCGACGGCTCGTGGACGCGGGCGTCCCGCTGCGCCAGCTGACCGATCACGGGACACACCAGGCCGTCTACCTCTCCGACCCGGACGGGAACGACCTGGAGCTCGCCTGGGACCGGCCACCCGAGGACTGGCCGAGCTTCCGGGACGACGCCGCCGTTTTCCTGGACGCTCCGCTCGAGCTGGACGATCTCCTGGCCGCCGCCGTCTGACCGGCGGCTCAGGGTCCGCGACGGCGTCGCGGACCCCTTATACGCTCACGGCTCGTAGGTGTCGATCACCTCGTAGACACCGGACACGTGCTCGTTCTCGACGAACGACGAGATCCGATCCACTCGCTTGTTCTCCTGGGCGTCTGACGCCTCGCGCCAGCGGTGGTAGTCCTCGCGGTTCATGTCGAACATCCCGAAGGAGATGACCTCGTCCTCGTCGCGGATGTTCCTGGCGTGGTAGGCCTGGCGGAAGCCGGGCGGTGGTGCGTCACCCGGATCCCACGCCGCTCTGAACTGGTCCCACGCCCCGGGCTTCAGGCGCCGGGCGGTGAACATGATGATCATCACGACCTCCTTTTCGTGGCCGGGACGGGGCCGGCCGATCTCGGTGGCAAGGCCGGAGCGCGCCGGCCGATCTGCGTAGTCGCAAGGATCATCGCGGGCCGCGCCGGGCGGCGCTGAGTTATTTCTCAGGCGGGTGGCTTGACGGCGCGGACCGTATAGGTGAGCGGCAGCCGCCAGGGCCGGTCCGTCAGCCGCCAGCCGTCGTCCGCCCGCTCCATCTGAAAGCCTTGGATCTCCAGAGGGGCGCTCTGGTGCTCGACGAACATGGTCAGGTGCAGACCCGCTTCCGTCAGCGCGCTGACGATTTCACCCAGTCCGTGATTCCACTCGTGCGTGGTCGTGCTCTGGAACACGGCGTCGGTCGGCACATAGGTGCCGCCCTCCTCCCAAACGAGTGGCTCATCCGTCTCGAAGTAGGGGTGTTCGATGAGCAACAGGCCGTCGGTGCGGTCGGCCAGCGACCACAGCACGGGATGGAACTCCCGCATGAAGAACCAGCCCCCCGGGCGCAGGAGCTCGGAGATCACCTGGGCCCACGGCCTGACGTTAGGGAGCCAGCACAACGCCCCGATGCCCGTGTACACGAAGTCGAACGAGCCGGGCTCCAGGACGTCCGCGGCCGCGTAAACCTCGGCCTCCACGTATTCGATCTCCGTCCCGGTGCGCTCCGCCAGCCGCCGAGCCTCGTCCAGCGCCGGAGCGGAGAAGTCCAGCCCGCTCATCCGTGCCCCGAGCCGGGCCAGCGACAGCGTGTCCGTGCCGATGTGGCACTGCAGGTGCACGCCGCGCAGACCGGATATGTCCCCCAGCCGCTCGGCGTCGAACCGGACCACATCGCTGATGTGACCGGGGTCCTCCAAGAACCGGTTCACCGCGTATCCCGGGGACGCGGCGTGGGCAGGCACCCGCTCGTTCCAGCTGGTCAGGTTGATGCTCAGGCTCTCGTCCATCGGGCGACCACCCTACATCGGTTGAGGTAGCCGGTTCGGCGCCGGACTGCGTGCTAGCTTTCGGCGCCCCCCGAGGAGCCGGACGGCACCAGGGGTCATACGCCCAGGGGCAGCGGGCATTGGCTTCAGACGACTAGGAGGGCCTAATGGCCAGAGACGGAAACCGCTTCCGCGGTCAGGATCACGCGGACGACCCCTCGTGGGGCGATCGCCTTCGCGGCGTGTTGCGGGTCCGCGGCGCATCCCGCGCCGTCCTGCTGGCGGCGGTCGTCCTAGTCGTCCTGTCGAGCACCGGCGTGGCCGTGGCCTCGGCGCTCGGCGGTGCCGCCTCGGCCTCGCGCCGCCCGCGCGTGGTCACTGCCGCTCCCCGTTTGCCCCGGGGCGCGCGCGCCATCGGGGCGGTCAGCTCGGCCTCGCAGGTGACCGGCGCCGTCGCGCTGAAGCTGCCCGACCAGGCGGGTCTCCAGCGGTTCCTGGCAGCGGTGACCAATCCTCGCTCGCCGCTCTACCACCACTATCTGTCTCGCGGCCAGTTCGCGCAGCGGTTCGCCCCAGGGCCGGATGCGGTGGCGGCGGTGGAGCATCAGCTGAAGGCCGACGACCTGTCGGTCACACACGTCTCCTCCAACCGGCTGCTGGTCAGCTTCTCAGGGACGGCCTCCCGCGTGGAGGCAGCTTTCGGGACCGGCCTGGAGCGCGTCCGGCTGGCCAACGGAACGATCGGTCGCGCCACGACAGGGTCCGTGAAGGTGCCGGCAGCCGTTGCGCCTCACGTCACCGCGGTGCTCGGCCTCGATCAGCTGGTGCACAACACCACCTCCATCCTGCGGCGCACGAAGGCGGGCACCCACCCAACGCCGGCCGCCGTGCAGCCGCGCACGTCGGGCAGCGGTCCGAGCGCGTGTTCGGACGCGAAGAGCACGGTGTCGGCTGGGGGCCTGACTGATCAGGAAGTGGCCACGGCGTACGGGCTTGACCCGCTGTATTCAGCCGGCGACACGGGCTCTGGTCAGACGGTGGACATCTTCGAGGAGGAGCCGTACGACCCGACGGACATCGCCGCTTTCGACGAGTGCTACTTCGGTGCCGATCACACAGGCAACATCACGCCCATCACCGTGGACGGGGGAGCTGGTAACGGACCTGGAGGCGGGGAGGCGGCCCTGGACGTGGAGAACGTGTCCGCGCTGGCCCCCGGAGCGCACATTCACGTGTTCACCGGGCCGCTCACCAATCTGGGCGGCACCGACGTGTGGAATGCGATCGCGGTGGCGGACGACGCCAACCAGATCAGCACGTCCTGGGGCCTGTGCGAGACGGCCGTCCAGGAGGGCGCGCCCGGCCAGCAGCAGGTGGAGAGCGAGATCTTCCAGCAGATCGCCGCCCAGGGCCAGAGCGTGTTCTCGGCCGCCGGCGACGCCGGCTCGGATGACTGCGCGGGCCAGGCCGCCAGCGCGGTGGCCCCCAACCTCTCCGCCGACGATCCCGCGAGCCAACCGTATGTCACCGGCGTCGGTGGCACCACGATGGTTGACGCGACCAACCCGCCCACCGAGACGGTGTGGAACAACGGCCCGTTCGGGGGCGGCGGCGGGGGCGGGATCTCAGAGACCTGGGCGATGCCGTCCTGGCAGACCGCGAATGTGGTGGACCAGTCCACCGCGTCTGATCGGCCCTGCAGCGATGACCCCGGTGGCACGGCTGACGACTATCACCTCGCTGGATACCCGACGACCCTGGCAAGCGGGACGTTGTGCCGGGAGCTTCCAGACGTCAGCGCCGTGGCCGATCCCCAGACCGGCATGACGATTTTCTGGTCCGGCGCCTGGGGAATCATCGGCGGCACCTCGTCGGCCGCGCCGATCTGGGCCGCGATCATGGCCGAGATCAACGGCTCCACATACTGCACATCCCCGGTCGGGTTCGTGTCCCCGATCCTGTACGAGATCGGGTCATCGTCCGGCTACGCCAACGCATTCAACGACGTCACGAGCGGCAACAACGACAACCTGGGAGTCGGCAACGGGACCGACTACCCGGCCGGTTCGGGCTACGACCTGGCCACCGGACTGGGGACTCCGCGCGTCACCGATGGCAACGGTTCGCCTGGTTTGGCGCAGCAGCTGTGCGCGGATGCCGCGACGAACACGGGGTCATCCGCACCGGCCGTGACGGCGATCGCTCCGAGCAGCGGACCGAGCGCCGGTGGCACGGTGGTGACCATCACGGGGAGCAATTTCGGAGGCACCCAGGGATCTGTGTACTTCGATTCGACGCCCGCCCATGTCGTCACCTGGAGCCCGCTGGGAACCACCATCACGGTTGATGCTCCGGCCTACACAGCCCCGCCGGGCACCTCCTCGGGCGCGCCGGGACGGGCGCTGATCACTGTGGTGCCCAGTGGCTCAACTCCATCCAGCTCGCCGAGCCGGAAATCGATCTTCGACTACACCGCGACGGCCGCGACCGGTGCCCCGGTGGTCGACTACGTCAGTACGCCGTACGGGCCTAACGGGGGTGCCAACAAGGTCGACATCGTAGGCGCCAACCTGACCAACGCGACCCTGGTGAAGTTCGGGGATGTCTCGGCCACGATCGACGGCACGGCCGACAGCGGTGCCCAGGAGGAGCTGCAGGTGACCGTGCCGGCAACGGACCAGGTCTGCGCTTACGGCAGCGAATCCGCCGACGGAATCTGTGCCGTTCAGGTCACGGTCACCAATCCGACCGGACCCAGCACCGGTCCGGTGCCCCTCCCTGCGTACACCGGCCCGATCGTGTTCAACCAGGACGGCTC
The DNA here is from genome assembly GCA_963718545.1 of uncultured Solirubrobacterales bacterium. GTDB lineage: Bacteria > Actinomycetota > Thermoleophilia > Solirubrobacterales > Solirubrobacteraceae > Palsa-465. The sequence continues at coordinate 592,177 of CAVQZO010000003.1, forward strand.
CTTCGCCGCCCCGGCCAGCTGCGGGTGCGAGGTGGTTCCGGCATCCGACGAGTACGACTACGCGCCGACTCCGCACATCACCAGCGTGAGCCCGTCGTTCATGGATGAGGGCGGAACGTCGACGGCGACCATCACCGGCACGGGCTTCAACCTCCTCACGTACGAGTGGACCAACATCGGTGATCCCACGCAGGAGGCCAATCAGGACCTCCAGCTGGAGGGCATCAGCGCTACCTCCGTCACCGTCGGCGTCCTCTCTGACCCGAACCTCACCATCGAGCCGGATCCCTGGCCATGGACCGTCCTCAGCGCGGGACAGTTGTCGAACACCCAAGAGGTCAACTACGCCGGAATCCCGGAGCTGGATTCGATCTCCAAGCACATCACGTCCCAGTCGAATCCCGGCTCACTGACGATCACCGGGCAGGGCTTGTCCGACGTCAACATGGTGCTGTTCCAGGACCAGAGCGGCAGTATCGGGCCGGCCATGTCAACGGAGATCAGCGGCCAGTCGGACACTCAGCTGACCGTGGCGATCCCGTCGTACTTTGCGATCCCGACCGACGTGATCGTGTGCAGCGTAAGCGGATGCAGCACTCCCAACCCGAGCATCGATGGTCTGACCTACGCCTATCCGGGACAGCCGACCCTTACCTCCAGCAGCCCCAAGTCGGGGCCCGCGGCGGGCGGCACGCTGGTCACGCTGAACGGGACGCTTGACTCCAATCTCACCGCCGTGCACTTCGGCACTCGGGCGGCCGAGGTGCAGTCTGAGCCGCTGGCCAGTCCGAGCGGTCAGGTGACCGTGAAGGCGCCACCAGGTACGCCCAACTCGAAGGTGAACATCACGATCTCCACCGTCGGCGGCCAGCTGGTGGGCAAGTCGACGAGCGCGGTGACCTCCAGCGCGACGTTCACCTACGGGCCGCCCGCGCCGACGGGAGCGTTCACACTGCCAGCGCCAAAGGTCAGCAAGACCGGCACGCTGACGTTCAAGCTCCACGCCCCGCAGGCGGGCCGGTTCGCCGGAGCGGCGGTCACCACGGTCAAGCGCAGCGGCAAGCGCAAGAAGATCAGCTTCGGCAAGGCCTCCCGGGCGACCTCAAAGGCGGGATCAGTGACGTTGGTGATCAAGCCCTCCAAGGCGGCCCGGAAGGCGCTGGCGGCCGGCGCCAAGCTGAAGGTCCGAGTCACCGTGAAGTTCGCCCCGCATTCGGGCTCGGCGGTCACGCACCGGCGGACGGTAACGGTCAGGCGCCGCACCTGAGCTCAACTCTGGGAGAGAAATCCACCGTATAGGTGGAAAACCCTCCCAGAGTGCGCTCTCACGGCCTCGAGGTTGGTGCGGCTACTCCCCGTCCAGCGGACGATGGCCCAGCTGGTCCATAACCTGCTCGAACACCTCGTGCGGCTGGGCTCCCGGGATCAGCACGCGCTCATCGATCACCCATGCCGGGACCCCACCGGCGCCCAGCTGGATCGCCCGCTCGGTCTGCCTCACGACCTCCTCGAGGTAGCGGTCGTCCCCCAGCGCCCGGGCGATCTCCTCATCCGGTAGTCCCACGGCCAGACCCTCCTCCCGGAGGACGTCGTCTGAACCGATGTCGAGCCCGCGGGCCCAGTAGGCGTCAAACAGTCGCGGGTGGAGCTGAGCCAGCCGCCCCCGCTCGCGCGCCAGCTCGCCCAGCATCTGCGCTCGGCGGGAGTTGGGCACCCGGTCCAGGCGCCCGCCTCGAGGCAGCCCCGCCTCCTCGAACATCGCGTTCAACCGGTCGCCAAACCGCGATCCGTAGCGGGACTCCAGCTCAGACCGGGAAATCCCCTCCGGCGGATACTCCGGGTGAAGGTCGAACGGCCGCCACTCGATCTGCGCGCCGTACCGGCGCTCAAGCCACGCCGCCCGCTCCAGGCCGACGTAGCAGAACGGTCATATGTAGTCGCTCCAGACGAGAATCCGAGGCGCGGCGTCGGCAGAGTCGGAAGCGGAGGCGGACACCGCCTCAACCATAGCCCGCCGAGACGGGTTGCACCCGCCCAAGCTCAGGTGGTCAAGGTCACCTTGCTGAGCCCATGCGGCCGGTCGACGTCGACGCCGGCAAGCTCACCCAGCCGCAGAGCCGCCGCCTGTCCCGGAATCACGGCCAGCAGGGGCGCCAGCCACTCCGGAACCTGCGGAACAAGCACGCCAATGTCAGCTGCGCGCAAAAGGTCAGCGCGGTCGGTGACCGCGACCGTGAGACCGGAGCTGGCGCCGATCACTTCCAGATCACGGCGGTCCGGCTGGTCACGACCCGACGTGCCGATCAACCACAGCGCCCCGGCCTTACTCAGCCCCGCGATCGGTCCGTGGATCAGGTCGGGCAACGAGAACGCCTCGGCCACCACACCGCCCAGCTCGCGGAGCTTCAACGCAGTCTCGTATGCAGTTGCCATCTCCAGCCCGCGCCCCACAGCGGTAATCACACCGCAACGGGCCAGGCGGTCGAAGCGCCCACGCTCGCCCAGCTGAGACGCGACCATCGACTCCACCAGGCCAGGCAGGGCCCCGAACCATTTGCGCCGATCGGCGTCCGGAGACAGGCACTCGGCGATCTGAGCCATCGCGTGCAGGGAGGCCAGGTAGGTCTTCGTGGCCGCCACGGAACGCTCCTGGCCGGCCAGCATCTCCACCACCACATCGGCCCGGTCGGCGAGCCGCGACTCCGGGTGGTTGGTGACAACCACGGTCGGGCGCCCCTGTTCAGCGGCCGCCTCGACGACCGAAGCGATGTCCGGGGAGCCCCCCGACTGGGAGATGGCTAGAACTGCGCCACGCGAAAGGAGCGGCGGCGAGGCGCCTCCGAACAGCCAGGGCGCGGCAAGGCCGACCGGAAGCCGGGCCTCCACCCCCAGCAGATATTGGGCGTACCGGGCGGCGTTGTCTGACGTCCCGCGGGCGACGATCATCAGGTAGTCGACGTCGCTTCGGCGCAGCAGCGCCGCCGCCTGCTCGGCGCTCCGCCAGCCCGGGCCCTCGCGGGAACCGAGCACCTCGGCCTGCTCGCGGATCTCCTGCTCCAGGTAGCTGGGTGTGGCATGACCAGGCACGACAACAGAGGTTAGTCTCTAGTTAGGTATCTTTACAAGATCTGCAAGATGCCCTTGACATACCGACCACAGACCGCATAGGTTCCCCAATCTAGGAAACCTTCCTAACCACCTGGCGTGGATCGACCCCAAACAGGTGGAGCCGTCGGAGCAACGGAGGGAGACGGGATGAGACGCGGTACGGCCGGCACAGTGGCGGTGGTCTTGGCGCTGGCGGTGGCTGCCTGTGGCGGCTCCTCCGGGGGAGGCTCCGGAGGCTCCGCCAAAGCGATTGCTCCTGCCACCTACAACGGCAAGCCGGTGACGATCACCTTCTGGAACCCGTTTACGGGCCGTGAGGAAGGCGTGATGAAGAGCGTCGTCGCCGGCTTCGAGAAGGCCAACCCGAACATCAAGGTGACCAGCCGCGGCGGGATCTCCGACAGCAACATCATCGCGGCGATCCGCGGCGGGAGCCCGCCGGACCTGGCCATGTCCAACTCGGCCGACAACCTCGGCGAGTACTGCGGCACTGGCGCCTGGATCAACCTCGGTTCCTACATCCAGCGCGACCAGGTCGACGTCAGCCAGTTCCCCAAGGCGGTCCAGGACTTCACCGCGTTCAACGGCGACCGGTGCGCGCTGCCGGACCTGGCCGACACCTACGGTCTCTACTACAACAAGGCGCTGCTGGCCAAGGCGCACATCACGAGCCTGCCCAAGACGTTCACCCAGCTGACGGCCGACGCCAAGAAGCTCACCCAGTTCAACCCCGACGGCTCGATCAAGGTGGCCGGCTTCGTGCCCACCAGCACGTTCTACGAGAATGCCGCCGCCCACTACGCGCCGCTGTGGGGCTTCCACTGGGTGCTTAACGGCAAGGCGGCGATGGGCACCGACCCCAACTGGGCCGCGTACCTGCGCTGGGAGAAGTCGCTGATCGACTGGTATGGAGCCAGCAAGCTATCCCGCTTCCTGTCCGCCGCGGGCGAGGAGTTCTCGCCCACCAACGACTTCGAGGCGGGCAAGATCGCCATGCAGATCGACGGCGAATGGCGCACGCAGTTCATCAAGTCAGATCACGCGAAGATCACCTACGGCACGGCTCCCATGCCCGTCAACCCGGCTGACCCCTCGCTCTACGGCGGCGGCTACACGACCGGCAATGTGATGGGGATCCCCAAGGGGGCGGCGCACCCGGCGGCCGCGTGGCTGCTGGCCAAGTACCTGGCCACCAACGAGTCCGCGGTGGCGACATTCGCCAACGGGCTCGGGAACGTGCCCACGCTCACCTCGGCGCTGGGTGACCCCACGCTCACGAAGAACCCCGAGTTCGACACGTTCCTGAAGATCTTCGGGAATCCCAACACGGCCACCGACCCGATCACCGCGATCGGCTCGGCCAACCAGACGATGGAGGGCAACTGGCAGCAGAAGTGGGAGGCCGGCTCGATCTCCGCCGCCGGGCTTCCGTCGGCGCTGAAGAACCTGTCCCAGCAGATCAACGCCCAGGAAGCCAACTCCACCCAGGGCAGCGGCCCCCCGTGATCAAAGGCCGGGCGGCGTGAGCGTCCTGCCGGTCAGGGCGGGCGAGGCGGCGCGCGCGCTGCCGCCGCTCTCGCCCGCGCGCAAGCAGGCCAGGCGCCGCGCGGGCTGGCGCCGGCGGCGCACGGTGCTCCTGTTCATGAGCCCGTGGATCGTCGGCTTCGCCGTGTTCTTCGGCTATCCGATGCTGGACAACCTGTACCTGTCGTTCAACCACTATGACCTGCTGTCCAGCCCGCGCTGGATCGGCCTGGCCAACTACAAGTACCTGTTCAGCGGTGACCAGGAGGTGTGGCCGGCGGTCCGGAACACGCTGTGGTTCCTGGGGATCGCCGTGCCCCTGCAGGTCCTGTTCGCGTTCGGCATCGCGATGATGGTCACCCGGGTCAAGCGCGGCGTGAGCATCTACCGCACGATCTTCTACCTACCGACGCTGGCCCCCACCGTGGCCGCCACGCTCGGCTTCGTGTTCATCTTCAATCCGGCCACGGGCCCCGTGAACAGCCTGCTCTCGAAGATCGGGGTCACCGGGCCCCTGTGGTTCCAGTCGCCAACCTGGGCCAAGCCGTCGCTGACCCTGCTCAGCCTGTGGGGGATCGGCAACGCGATGATCATCTTCCTGGCCGCCATCCTCGACGTCCCCGCCCAGTTGCACGAGGCGGCCGAGATCGACGGCGCCGGCGCCTTCAGGCGCCTCTGGCACGTGACGCTGCCCAGCATCAGCCCGGTGATCCTGTTCTCGATCGTGATCGCCGTGATCGCCGGGCTTCAGTACTTCGATCAGGCCTACGTCGCCAGCACCGTGGCCGCCCCCGGCAGCCTGGGCAACGCGGGAGACAACTCCGCCATCAGCCTCGGCTACCCCCAGGGCTCGACCCTGTTCTACCCGCTGCTCCTCTACCAACAGGGCTTCAGCTACTTCAACATGGGCTACGCCGCCGCCCTGTCGATGCTGCTGCTGGTCGTCTCGCTGGCCGTGACGCTGATCGTCCTGCGCAACTCGCGCCGCTGGGTGTTCGTCCAAGGGGGAGCTAACTGATGGCCACAGCCGTCGAGTTCCCCCAAACCCAGCCACCCCTCAAGCAGCCACTGGTCCGGCGCACAGTGCCCTGGCAGGTCAGGCGCCGGCGGCTGCTCGTCGCCACCGCCGAGCACAGCCTGCTGATCGTCCTGGCGATCATGTTCATCGCGCCGTTCGTGTTCATGCTGCTGACCGGGCTGATGACCAGCGCGCAGTCCCTGACGCCGCGCATCTGGCCCTCGCCGTTCGACCTCCACAACATCGTGCAGGTGTTCAACACCGCGCCGATGTTCCGTTACGCGACCAACACGTTCATGTACGCGGGACTGGCCACGCTCGGCCTCGTCCTCTCCAGCGTGCCGGTGGCCTACGCCCTGGCCTTCCTGCGCTGGCGGGGACGGAACCTGGCGTTCCTCGGCGTGCTCGTCTCGATGATGCTGCCGCCGCAGGTGACGGTCATCCCGGTCTACGTGATGTTCTCCCACCTGCATCTGGTCGGGACGATCTGGCCGCTGATCATCCCCAACTGGTTCGGCGACGCGTTCTCGATCTTCCTGCTGCGCCAGTTCTTCCTGACGATCCCGTTCGAGTACGTCGACGCGGCGCGAATCGACGGCTGCGGGGAGTTCAGGATCATGCTCCAGGTGATCGCCCGGCTGGCCAAGCCGGCGATCGCCGCTGTGGCCCTGTTCAGCTTCCTGCTGTGCTGGAACGACTTCTGGGGCCCGCTGCTGTACACGCTGCCCAATCCGGCCCACTGGACGCTGTCGGTCGGCCTGGCCCAGTTCCGCAACCTGTACGAGGTCAACTGGAACCTGGTCATGGCCGGGACGGTCGTGTTCATGGCGCCGGTGATCATCCTGTTCTTCTTCGCCCAGAAGGCGTTCGTCGAGGGCATCACGCTGACGGGGGTGAAGGGATGAAGCTGGCGGTGATCGGCGCCGGTTCCACCTACACACCCGAGCTGGTGTCCGGCTTCATGCGCGAACGGGAGCGGATCGACCTGAGCGAGCTGGTGCTGCACGACATCGACCCCGAGCGCCGCGAGATCGTCGGCGGGCTGTCCCGGCGGATCCTCGAGCGCCAGGGCTACACCGGCGAGCTCGAGATCACCGACGACCTGGACCGCGCGCTCGAAGGCGCCGACGCGGTGCTCATCCAGATCCGGGTGGGCGGACAGGCAGCCCGGCTGCACGACGAGACGATTCCGGCGGCGTGCGGATGCGTGGGCCAGGAGACGACCGGCGCCGGCGGTCTGGCCAAGGCGCTGCGCACGGTCCCGGTGGTGCTCGACATCGCCGCCCGGGCTCGCGCGCTGGCCGACCCCGACGCCTGGATCATCGACTTCACCAACCCGGTCGGGATCGTCACCCGCGCGCTGCTCGACGCCGGGCACCGCGCGGTCGGTCTGTGCAACGTGGCGATCAACTTCCAGCGCCAGATCGCCGCCCACCTGGACGTCGCACCCGACCGTGTCCTGGTCGATCAGGTCGGCCTCAACCACCTCACTTGGATCCGCGCGGTTCACCTCGACGGCCGCGACGTCCTGCCTGAGGTCCTCGACTCCTATGGCGACGCGCTCGCCCACGAGATCGGGCTGTCCCGGGCGCTGCTCGACCAGCTCGGGGCGATCCCGTCCTACTACCTGCGCTACTTCTACGCCGAGCGCGAGGTGCTCCAGGAGCAGCGCATGGGTCCGCCCCGGGCCAAGGTCGTGGCCGACATCGAGCGCCGGCTGCTGGACATGTACCGGGACCCGCAGCTCACGGAGAAGCCCGCCCTGCTCGAGCAGCGCGGCGGCGCCTTCTACAGCGAGGCGGCGATCCAGCTGGTCGCCTCGCTGACCTCCGACAGCGGCGACGCGCAGGTGGTGGACATCCGCAACAACGGGGCGCTGGCCGGACTCGCCGACGACGACGTTGTCGAGGTGCCCGCCCGGATACGCGCCTCCGGACCGGTGCCGCTGCCCCAGCGTCCGCTGGCCCCGGAGCTGCTGGGACTGGTTCAGCACGTGGCCGCCTACGAGCGCCTGGCCGCCACCGCGGCCCGCTCAGGCGACCCGGAGGCGGCGCGGATCGCGCTGCTCTGCAACCCGCTGGTGCGCGACTGGCGGCTGGCCGACGGGATGCTCGGAGATCTGTTGCCCGAGTCGACGCCGCGTCGGGGCGGTCGTACCGGTGCCCGCGGCTTGGGGCACGCGGGCACCGGCTCACGCGGTGAGCTCGTGCTGGCGGTCGACGGAGGCAATGTCAAGACCGATCTGGCGCTCGTCGCCGCCGACGGCGGGCTGCTGTCGCTGGCCCGGGGTGGGCGCAGCTCGCCGCACCACCTGGGGCTGGAGGGCTGCGTCGAGGTGCTCCAAGCCCTGCTGGGCGAGGCCATGGCCCGGGCGGGCCTGGGCGGCGACCCGGTGACCGCGGCGCAGATCATGATCGCCGGCGCCGACCTCCCCGAGGAGCTGGAGGCACTCCGGGCGGCGATCGCCCCGCTGGGCTGGACCCAGCGGCTCACGGTCGACAATGACACGTTCGCTCTGCTGCGATCGGGTACGGAGCGCAGCTGGGGCGTGGCGGTGGTCTGCGGCGGCGGCATCAACTGCGTCGGTGTCGCCCCGGACGGACGCCATGCGCGGTTCCCGTCGCTGGGACCGATCAGCGGCGACTGGGGGGGCGGCGGCGACGTCGGGATGGCGGCGCTGAGCGCTGCCGCCCGCAGCGCGGACGGCCGGGGTCCCAGTACGACCCTCCAGACCGCTGTTCCCGCCTATTTCGAGCTGCCCGACGTCGAGGCCGTGACCCGGAGCGTGCACCTCCGGGAGATGCCGTATGAGCGTCTGGCCGAACTGGCCCAGGTGGTGTTCGCCGAGGCCGGCTCCGACCCCGTGGCGGAGGGGATCGTCAGCCGCTTGGCCGACGAGGTGGCGACGTTTGCTCGCGTGGCGCTGCTTCGCTTGGAGCTGACGGAGACCGATGCCCACGTCGTGCTGGGCGGCGGACTCCTGCGCGCGGCACCGGAACCGATCATCGAACGCATCAGCGACGGCGTGCGCGAGGTGGCCCCCAAAGCCCATGTCCGCCTGGCCGAGCGCGCCCCGATCGTGGGCGCCGCACTGCTCGGCCTGGATGAGCTGGGAGTGGACGGTGAGGCGGTGACCCGGGCCACCCGTGAGCTGCAGGCTGCGTTCGTCGAGATCGAGGGGAACGGCGCTCGAGCCTCGAATGGGCGGCTGGTATCGGTGGGTCCGGCGATGGAGGGAGACGGGAATGGCTGAGGTCCGCTTCGAGCAGGCCACGCGGATCTTCCGCGGCAACGAGCTGGCGGCCGTGGACCAGCTCGATCTGACCTTGCAGGATGGCGAGCTGCTGGTGCTGGTCGGGCCCTCGGGGTCGGGCAAGTCGACCGCCCTGCGGATGCTGGCCGGCCTCGAGGAAGTGGACGCCGGCGCGGTCTACATCGGCGAGCGCGACGTCACCGACCTGCCGCCCAAGCGCCGCGACGTGGCCATGGTGTTCCAGAACTACGCCCTGTACCCCTACCTGACCGTCCGGGCGAACGTGGGGTTCCCGCTGAAGATGGCCGGCGTCGCCAAGCCCGAGCGCGAGCGCCGGGTGGCCGAGGCGGCTGAGCTCCTGGGGCTCACGCCGCTGCTCGACCGCAAGCCGGCTCAGCTGTCGGGCGGCGAGCGCCAGCGGACCGCGATGGGCCGCGCGATCGTCCGCAACCCGCAGGTGTTCCTGATGGACGAGCCGCTGTCCAACCTCGACGCCAAGCTGCGGGTGAAGATGCGGGTGGACATCGCAGCGCTGCAGCGCAAGCTTGGCGTGACCATGCTGTACGTGACCCACGATCAGGTCGAGGCGATGACCATGGGGCACCGCGTGGCCGTCCTGCACCAGGGCCGCCTTCAGCAGTGCGGGCCGCCCCGGGAGCTCTACAACCATCCGGCCAACATGTTCGTGGCCGGATTCATCGGCTCGCCGGCCATGAACCTGATCCCGGCCCGGCTGAACGGGGACGGGGTAGCCGAGGTATGCGGCATCCGTCTTGCGCTGCCCCGGGATACCGTCGCGTCGGCGGGCGAGCGCGGCCTGCACGAGGTGATGGTGGGGCTGCGCCCGGAGTCCCTGGAGATGAACGGCGGCGAGGGGATCAGTGCCGAAGTCGAGGTGGTGGAGGAGCTCGGTGCCGACGCCTACGCGTTCTGCAACGCCCGGCTGCCGGACGGCGAGACCAAGCTGATCGCGCGCACCGACTGGCGACAGCCGCCCAACCCGGGCACCCGGGTCCACCTGTCCCCCACGGCGTCCGAAGCCCACGTCTTCGACCCCACCAGCGGCGAGCGCCTCGGTAGCTAGCCCCTATGACGGCCACCTCCTCTGCGCGCCCGGCCATGCTGCGGGCGCTCAACGAACGCACCGTGCTCGACGCGATCCGGGCCGACGCGCCGATCTCCCGAGCCGAGATCTCGCGGCGCGTGGGGATCTCCAAGCCCACGGTCTCGCTGGCCCTGCGCTCGCTGGTCGAGGCCAGCCTGGTGCGCGAGGTGGAGGCTTCCGGCCAGCGCGGCCGGTACGGGGCCACGCTGTTCGAGGCTGTTCCAGAGGCCCGGCTGGTGCTCGGACTTGACGTCGGGGCGCGCTTCCTGCGCGGAGCCATCTGCGATCTGGATGGCCGGATCCGGGCTCGTCAGGACATCGAGACGGCCGGCGCCTCCGCCGGTCAGCTGCTGGAGACGTGCACCGAGCTGCGCGGACGGCTGGCCGCCGACAGCGGGCTGGCCATGGAGGCCATCGACGGCGCGGTGATCGGGGTGCCCGGGGTGGTCGACCCGGACAGGGGTCGCGTGGGCCTGGCCGAGAACATTCCCGGCCTGGAGGGGATGCGGTTCGGCACGGATCTGCGCGCTCGGCTCGGCGTGGAGGTGACGGTTCAGAACGACATCAACCTGGCCGCGGTCGGGGAGCGGTCACGCGGCGTCGCGCGCGGAGTGGAGAACTTCGCGTTTCTGTCCGTGGGCACGGGGCTCGGCGCCGGGCTGGTGCTGCGCGGCGAGGTCGTCTCGGGCCATCGCGGCGCGGCCGGCGAGCTCGATTTCGCCCGGGCCGCCGAGGACCGCGCGGCCGACGATCCCTGCGCTCCGGCTCTGTCCGCGCTCGCGAGCCGGCTGGCTGCCGAGGACGGTGCGAGCAGCCTCGAACCGCCGTTCGGCGTGCCGGCGGTGTTCGGGGGCGCCCGCGCCGGTGATCCGGTGGCCCGGCGGGTGGTGGCGGAGGCGGCCCGGCGGATCGTCGTGCACATCCTGCCGATCGCGGCCGTGGCCGACGTCGAGCTGGTCGTCCTTGGGGGCGGGATCGGCGCCAACGGCGATCTCCTGCTTGATCCGATCCGCGGGCTGCTGGCCGAGCAACTGCCGTTCCCGCCCCGGGTGGAGGTCTCGATGCTCGGGGACGCGGCCGTCCTGACCGGCGCCCTGGCGGTCGGACTGGCCTCGGCGCTGGAGAACGCATTTCTGGACCGGGGTTAGCGGTTTGACCGTCTCCCTGACCTTCGACGACGGTCCGGATGAGCGGTGGACCCCGCTCGTGCTCGGAGCGCTGGCGCGCGCTGGCGTCAAGGCCACCTTCTTCGTCGTGGCTGAGCAGATCGCCGAGCCCGCCGGCGCGGATCTGCTGCGGGCCATCGCCGGAGGCGGGCACCGGGTGGAGGCCCACTGCTCCCGCCACCGGCCACACGACGAGCAATCGGGCGCGGACCTCGCCGAGGATGTGGCCCAGCTGCTGGCGGCGATCGAGGCGCTCGACCTCCCGCGCCCGGTCCTGTGGCGCCCGCCCTACGGCCGCCTCAACCGGCCCGCGTCCTTCGAGGTCGCCGATCAGGCACAGCTACAGCTCGTGCTCTGGTCATCGGACCCGCGCGACTACCGGGACACACCGCCCCAGGCGATGCTGGACCACGTCGGTCAGTCGCTGCAAGAGGACTCAGTTGTCCTCCTGCACGACTCCCGCCGCTATGCCTCCACCAGCGACAGCGCCGCGAACACTGTGGCGCTGCTCGAGCCGCTGGTCGAGGACGTCCGCCGCCACGGCTTCGAGATCGGGCCGCTCGAGGCTCCCGTGGCTCGTAGCATTCAGCCGCCGAGCGTCTGCACCGCGAAGTCGGCCGCGGCTCCCGAGAACTCGTCGTGATGGGCCAGCATGGCGTGCTTGGCGCCCGGGATCAGCCGGAAGTCGACGCGGGCGCCGGCGACATCCGCCAGGCGCCGGGCCAGCTCGGCGGCTCGAGCCGGATCGGCCACGCGGTCCCGCGCACCGTGGATGATCAGGATGGGCTTGTCGCGGACCTCCGGGGGCCGGTCGGAGGGCTGCACCCACGGCGCCAGCGCGACCGCGCTCCTGACCTCGGGCGCGCCAGCCGCCAGGAGAGCCGCCCGGCCGCCCAGTGAGTGGCCAACCAGACAGCTCGGGACGCTGCGACTGAACCGCTTGAACAGTTGCTCCAGCGCCCAGTCCGCGTCCTCCACCGGGGTGTGCGTGGCATCCCAGCCCCGTCGCGAGTTGAGCAGCCGAAACACGGCCAGGCGATTTCGACCGGCCCGCGCGATCCTCCGGGCGATCGGGATCATGCGCAGGACCGACAGCTGTGTCGGGCTGACCATCAGGTTCTCGCCGCGCTTCGCCCCGCCGTGAAGAACGAGCACGAGGCCCTCGGGATCGGCGGGCACGGCGACGGGGATCAGCTTGGGTTTCAGCTCCACGGAGCTGCTACGGGGCGGCGGCCGGCTCGGATCACCGCCGCAACGCTACTTTGGGGCGCTACGACGCGGCGGCGGCGGACATGATCGTCCGCAGCGTGTCAGTGCCGCCGACCGAGGTGTACGTGGCCGTGACCGCGTCCCCGGCGAGCACGTTGCTCGCCACCAGACCGGACAGTGTTCCGGTCGACAGGGTGACCGAGGTCCCGGAAGCGGGCTGGATCGTCATGCTGCTGGCGTCCGGCGCCACGCTCGTGACCGTGCCGGTCAGTGAGCTGGCGCCCGGATAGGCGACGCCGCTGGCCACGAGCGTCCCGTACCGGGTTGCCCGGTAGCTCACCGACATCGGCTCGCCGACCTGGAACTCCCCGATCAGGCTCTGCAGGGTACCCGGCCGGAAGGCGATGCTCTGACCGCTGATGCGGCCGTGCACGACCGAGCTGAGCAGGTGGTAGCGCTTGTACGTGCGGCTGAAGGCGTCGGGGGTCGAGCCGTCCAGCCAGCCGGGTCCGCCCTTGGAGTCGCCATCGCCGCCGCCGGCGGATGTCCCGAAGAAGCGCCCGTTGATGCTCATGAAGATGTGGACGCCCGGATCGTCATACAGCGTCACCTGCGTCGGCCCCTGGCCGGCGCCCCGCGCGAGCATGTGCCGTGACTGGAGCTCGGAGATGACACCGGCGTCTCCCGGGACCCCGCCGCCCGCAGGCCAGAGGTCGGCGCCGGCCAGGACCGCGGCCACCGAGCCCGAGCAGTCAAATCCCCGGCGGCGGCCGTTGTAGCCCGGGCCCTTGCTGCCGACGCTCGGCACTCCGGCCTGTGCATGACCGCCGGCCCACACGTATGGGTAGTCCTTGGCGGCCAGCTTGTTCGCGGTGGAGATCAGCGCACGGGTCACGCCGCGGGGCCGTCCCGCGGTCTGCACGACGAAGTCGGAGGAACCGAGGAGTTGCAGCTTGCCCCGAACGGTCAGGGTGCCGGTGGTGGCGCCGGCGGCGGCGGGGAGACTCAGGCTGCCCAGCGAGACTGTGAGCAGGAGCGGGAGGAGATGGCGGACGTGGGGTCGGTTCAGCGGCATGCCATATATGGCTCGGCCGCTGGCCGGGGTTCCCGTTAGCCCGGCGCCGGCAACCTGGCCGTGCGTCCAGCCGTGGTCAGCAGACGGTTCGTTCGCTGACCGCCATCGTCTCCAGCTGCGCTGGGGACGGATCGCCGGTTAGCTGGCCGGCGATCCGCTGACACGCCGGCTGCGTCAGCCCACCCACGAGGACGCTGTTCCCGCCCCGTCCCCGGATGCGCCAAACCCTCGGGAAGGCCGTGCCGAGGGCGCCGGCGACCGAGTTCACCACACGGCTGGCACGGTCATCGACGACGTTGACGAGCACCAGCGGCGCCACCCGGGCGGCCTCCTTGAGGGCATGCGGTGAGACCAGCGCCGGAGGCACCGACGCACCCTCGAAGGCGTCGATCACCACCGCGTCAAAGCTCGCGGACGGCTGGCGGGCCAGGAAGGCGCCGCCCTCGGCGTGGCGGACGCGCAGTCCGGGCGATCGCCGCAGACCCAGATGCTCCCGGGCCATCGCCAGCACCTGGCCGTCGAGTTCGCACACCTCCTGGCGCCCTTCCGGATCCCGGGCGGCCAGCGCTCTGGGCAGCGCGCAGGCGCCGCCCCCGATGTGGAGGTTGCGGCGGGCTCGGGTGGCCAGCAACACGATCCGCATCCATCGCAGATAGTCGAACTCGAGGTGGGTGGGGTCAGCCAGGTCCACGTAGGAGGCGTCCATGCCCCGCTGGCGCAGCAGCCGGCCTGATGGGCGCTCGGTGTCGCGCTCGGCCACCAGCTCACCGCGCCGCGCCAGCTCGCGGGGTGCTGCTGAGCGCCTCCGACTCACGAAATCGAGGCGGCGGATAGGTTATGCACCGGCTGATTCTTCCAGGCATCCCGGGCTGGTGGCGGGTCGCGGGGTTCTACGGACTACGCCTTCGGGCGGAGATGCCGATAAATGCCGGTGAGGAAGAAAGTCCGACTCAAATGACCGCGGTGAATGTGACAGCCGAGCTATGGGCCTCGACGCTTGACGCGCTGATGGACGCTGCGTCGGCTGTTCTGACCGCCGAGTCGCTCCAGCAGACGCTGCTGCAGGTGGCCCAGGGCCTGGGGGGTCTGGTCCCGTTCAACGACCTGACCCTGTACGAGATCGACCGGTCCGCCGGGCTGTTCGTGCCCATGTTCGCGTTCGGCAGCTACTCCGAGGAGGTCATGGCCCAGCGCTTTGCGCTGACGCGCGGGATCACCGGGGCCACCCTGCGGGAGGGTCGGATCCGGAACGTCCCCCGTAGCGACCTGGATCCGTGCGCTGAAACCGTGCCCGGCACGCCGGACGAGCCCGAGGCGATCGTGTGCGTGCCCCTGGAGGTGGCCGGTCGCACGATCGCCATGCTCAACGTCTACCGGTATGGGGAGGACCCGGCCTTCTCCGACTTCGAGGCGCTGATCATCGAGCGCTTCGGGATCATCGTGGCGCTGGCGCTCGACTCGGCGCGCCAGCGGGATCTGCTCCGTACCCAGGCCGACACCGACGAGCTGACGGGTCTGCTCAACCGCCGCGCATTCAACCTGCGACTGGACACCCTCCTGCAGCGGGCGCGGCTGAGCTCCCTGCCGCTCACCCTGGTGGAGGTGGACATCGACGGCTTCAAGCTGATCAACGACCGGTTCGGCCACGCCGCCGGCGACTCGGCGCTTGTGGCGGTCGCCGAATCTCTGCGGGCTTCCGTGCGAGAGGGGGAGTTCGTGGCCCGGATCGGGGGGGAGGAGTTCGCGCTTCTCCTGCCCGGCGCCGACCATCAGGCCGGGCTCAAGGTGGCCGATCGCTGCCGACGGCACCCGACGGCCGAGTGGTACACGGGCGCTCCGCTCACCCTATCGGCCGGCGTGGCCACCTACCCACTGCACGCCACCGACGCCGAGGAGCTGCTGCACGCGGCCGACAGGGCCCTGTACGCGGCCAAGACCGCCGGGCGCAACCGGGTGGTCATAGCGCCCGATCCGGTCGCCTGAGAACCGTTTTCTATTGCGGCGGGCTGAGCCCGGGGGTGATCGTCGACTGGTTCGGCGCCAGCGATTACGCCAAGTCCGGCTGACACCCGCGCGCTGACATCTCCCGCGCGCCCGTCTCGGGGCGGGCGTAAGGTTCGGGTTCGTGTATTTCGCGGTCCGGCTCAAGCGCGGCGGTCCGTGGGACTGGTCGCGTGATCTCCGCCAGCAGGACGGCTTCGAGGAGCACGCTCGTTTCATGGACTCGCTGGTCGACGACGGCTTCATCGTCGTCGGCGGCCCACTCGAGGGCGAGCGGGAGATCCTCCACCTGATCGACGCGCCCTCCAAGGACGCCGTTCGCGAACGGCTGGCCGAGGACAACTGGCATCAGAACGGCATGCTGACGATCTCCTCGATCGACGCCTGGACGATCCTGCTCGACGGTCGGTAGCTCGTGCTCACCGCCTTCGGGGCCACCGCCGTCACGTTCATGATGGTGATGTACGCACTCGAGCGCCGCCACCGCGGATTCGTGTTGGCCTTCGCCTGCGGCTGCGCGCTCTCCAGCGCCTACGGCTTCCTGGCCGGAACCTGGCCGTTCGGAGTGGTGGAGGCGATCTGGTCACTGATCGCCATTCAGCGGTACCGGTCGGGCGGGCAGGACGCGTAGTGCAGTTCAGCCGGGAGTTGCGCGACGACGTCCTGGCCGGAGACATCACCGTCTCGGTGCGCCTGTGGCAGCGGTCGCAGGTGAAGGAGGGCGGTCGTTACCGGGTCGGGCTCGGGGAGATCGAGATCGATGCCATCGAGCTCCTCCCGTTCGGGGCCATCGGCGATGACGACGTGCGGCGTTCCGGGGAGGTCGATCGCGAGACCCTCCGGCGTCGCGCCGCCCACGCGGGTCCGATCGACGAGGACACACTCGTGTACCGGATCGAGTTCCACGCGGTTTGAGCCGCCGAGTTCACCGCGGTGACCCGGGTGGCACGTGCTCCAGCGAGCAAATCGTGCTCGGCAGCGCCGGTTTGCTCGCCCAGACGCGAAAAACCGCTCGGGGCGAGCAAACCGCTGACTACGCGGAGCGGATTGCGCGCTGGAACACGTCCGGAAACTAGAGAATCATCGTTCGCGGAGGCGCCTGCGGTGCGATCCTCAGCTCCGCTGATCAGCCCAGGCGAAGATGTCTCGCGTGTGCGTGATGACCCTGCCATCTGGCAGCTTCAGCGCGGGAAGCTTGGTGTCGCCGGTGGCGGCGCGCAGTTCCTCGCGCGAGCCCTTGCGCAGGAACGGGATTGGGCTCCCGTGAGCGGCGACGACCTTCTCGTAGGCGATGCCGTCCGCGCGGAATCTCTCCTGCACTCGCCGGCACGGATGCATGCGGGGGCCGCCGTCGTCTCCGTGGCAAACGAACAGAGTCGGAAGCTCTCCGTCGGGCGTCCGTGGCTGGTCAGAACTCATGCTTGCTCCTTGCTTGTGGATTGCTGTTCACCGCCAGCGAGAGTGCTGACCCACTCCGCGACGGAGACTACCTGTGCCTGCCTGGGGAACACCTTCTCGCACAGCGCGGGCGTCTGTTTGACTGGATGCCGTATGGCGATCGGCCCGCACCTCCAACTCGCCGACGTCAGCCGGGCTCGGCGAACGCCGGGACTCGTCGTGCTGGAGGGCTTCCACGCGATCAAGCACGCGCTTCGGTTCGGGGGAGAGCTCCTGGGCGCCTGGACGGCTGATCCGGAGGCCCTGGAGGAACTCCGCGGCCGGCTGGCGCCGGATGTCCAGCTTTCGGCTGAGGTCGTGGACGCCGCGGCGCTCAAGCAGGTGGTGCCGCGAGGTCAGGTGGTCGCTGTCGCCCGAAGGCCGGCTCAGCCGGATCCGGACACCGTGCTGGCCGGGCCGGGTCATGTGGTTCTGCTCGAGGACCCCAGGCACCTCGGCAATCTGGGTGCGGTGATTCGTGTCGCCGCAGCCGCCGGTGCCGCCGGGGTCATGACGACCGGTCGCTTGAACCCGTGGCATCCGGATGCCCTGCGCGGAAGCGCGGGTCTGCACTTTGCGCTGCCCGTCCACCGCCTGCGCGCGCTCAGAACTGGGGGCCGTGAACTGGTGGCGCTCGACCCGGACGGGGAGCCGCTGGCGCCCGAAGCACTTCCCCGTGCGGCGATCCTGGCCTTCGGAACCGAGCGAGATGGACTCAGCGATGAAGTCCTGTCCCAGGCGCAGCGACGGGTCGCGCTGCCGATGGCTCCTGGGGTGTCATCGCTGAACTTGGCGACGGCCGTCGCCGCCACGCTTTACGCGCTGCGGTTCGCGGGCCGTGTAAAATAACCAAAAGACAGTCGGCTTTTAGGAGTTTTTCTCTCTGTGACCCGCTTGCCCGACGACGAATTCGATACTCCCTCAGGACAGGTCTGCTGGCTGTGGTGGGCCGCCGAGTCCGAGGAGGCGCGGCAGAGGCTCCTGGAGGCGATGACCGGGGAGGCTGGTCAGCCGCTGGACGCAGGCGCGGCGCGCCAGGTACTGGCCGCGGCGCGTTGACCCTCCGCAAGCGCCCGGCAGATCTGGACGGCCTGAGGCGGCAATGGCCGCCCCGCCAGCGTGGCGGGGTGGGGGCCCCGCAGGCTCGAGGTGAGCACGATCGCGTCTGCCCCCGCCAGCTCCGATAGAGAGAGATCGCGCAGACAGGTCTCCCAGCCGGCGCGGCCGGCGGCGGTCAGCAGGCGCTCGCGTGACAGCGAGGGCAGCAGCCGGCCGTCCAGCGGCGGCCCGAGGATGCGCTGACCCGTCACGACCAGGACTGCGGCGTAACCGGCTTCGAGCACGCTGCCATCGCTGTCGCAGATGAGCGGGGTCACGCCCGCTCCGGAGTGGCTCTCGATGAGCCCGCGGTCGGCCCACTTGTGCCGGCCGAGCCCCCCGGGCACGGCCACGGCAAGCAGTTCCATCGGCACGGCCTGCGGCAGCGGCCTGGTGGCGATGCGCAATCCAGATGGGTCGACGGTGATCCGCAGACCGCCGTTGCTCAGCTGCGCGGCTGCGCCGGCGATTCGGGCTTCGATCTCGCCAGGCAGGCTCAGTCCGAGCTCGCCGCAACTGGCCGCCAGCCGGGTCAGATGGTCGGGCAGATGAATCGTGTGGCCGCCCGCGACCAGGATCGTCTCGATTACGCCCTGCGCCGGGTCCGGCCGGTCCGCCCGGTTGAACGGAATCCGCGCCGGCGTTGCTGCCATGTGCTCGCCTCCGAGCGCCAGGCCGGCGGCATCCGCCACACCGCGGGCCTTGGTGAGCGCTTCGGTCACCTCGGCCTCGGGCGAGGAGTCGGACACGATTCCTCCGCCGACGCCCAGCCAGAGTCGTCCGCGGGCCAGCTCCAAGGTCCGGATCGCCACGTTGAGCTCGAGCCCGGCGACCGGCGAGCACAGGCCCACCGCGCCGCAGTAGGTCTCGCGGGCGCTGCCCTCCAGCTCGTGGATCGTTCGCAGCGCCTGGACCTTCGGTGCGCCGGTCACCGAGCCGGGCGGGAAGGTGGCGCGCAGCAGCTGTGAATCGGTCACCTTCGGTCTGAGCTCCCCGTGCACCGACGACTCGAGCTGCCAGACGCCGGGGGCCTCGCGAAGGGCGCACAGCTCCTCGACGGTGATCGAGCCGTACCGGCACACCCGCCCGAGGTCGTTGCGCATCAGGTCGACGATCATCACGTTCTCCGCCCGGTCCTTCTCGCTGGAGATCAGCAGCTCCGGGTCGGACGCGATCGGCGCGGTGCCCTTGATGGGGCGGGTGAGGACCCGGCGACCGGTTCGCTTCAGGAACAGCTCGGGCGAGAGGCTCACCACCGCGTGGCCGGCGTCGCCGGGCGCGACGTACGCCGCATACGCCGTCCGGCCGGCGGTGGCCGCCGTTGCCCACAGGTCCAGCGGATCGCCCTGGAACCGAGCTTCGAGGCGCAGACACAGGTTCGCCTGCGAGTGCTCGCCCGCGGCGATCCGCTCGATCGTCTCGCTGACCACCGCGCGATGACCGGCGAGCCCGGCCCCGACCGGCGTCAGCGGCTCCGCCTGGAAGCTCCGGACGGGTGGCGCGTCACCGGCCAGGCGTGAGCGCCAGCAGGCCAGACGCTCGCTCAGCAACTCGTCGCGGGCATCTGTCCACAGCGCTTCGAACCACCAGCTCCCATCCGCCTTCCGGAGCACCACGTGGTCGTGAAAGGCCAGATCGAACGACGGCAGCACAATCTGTTGCGGCGGCGCCGGAGGCACTCGCTCCACGGAGCGCGACAGACCGAAGCCCAGCCAGCCAAACCAGCCCCCGGCCACCGTGACACCGCGGTCGGCGCCGTCGAGCTCGAGCCCGAAGGGCAGCGAGTCAAGCGCGGCGAATGGATCATCATCCGCCGCTACCGACAGAAGCGGGTGGGAGGAGAGGATTGTCGTGGCGCCTAGCCAGGCGCCACTCAGCGCCACCCCCCGGGGCTCGTCGCGCAGCCAGCCCGCCGCACGTATGCCATCAACGTCGCCGGGCAGCCGCTCGCGCAGTACACGAGCTGTCGGGCGGCGCCCATGGCGGTCCCTGACGACTGACACTGCCGGCGACGCTACTTGATCGGCTTCATGGTGATGCGGGAGTCACGGCGATCTTGCGCGCGATCACATAGTGTCTGCGCTCATGTCGACCTCCGAACGCGTCTTCCACATAGTCCTCCGGGTACAAGCCTTCCTCTACGAGCGCAGCAACGGCTGGGTGGGACATCGGATGCTGGGTGTGCCCTCTCTGATGCTCCGAACGACCGGGCGTAAGAGCGGCCAGACCCGTACCAACTCGCTCAGCTACGCCAAGGACGGGGACCGCTACCTGGTGGTCGCCTCCAAGGGTGGCGCTCCCACGGCCCCGGCCTGGCTGCTCAATCTACGCGCCAAGCCCGACGTAGAGGTCCAGGTCGGGCGAGACCGATTTCAGGCGACCGCCACCGAGATGGGGCCGGACGACCCGGACTACGCCCGCGTGTGGAAGCTCGTCAACGAGAACAACAGCGACCGCTACTCGGCGTACCAGAGGAAGACCACGCGGCCGATTCCCGTGGTCGCGCTAAGCCGCACGTCCTAGTCCTGCTCAGACCCCCGGACGTGACCGGCGGCCATCCTTCCGAACTCGAAGACCGCCGTTCCGGTGGTGACGACCGGGTCGTGCGCCGCGAACTCCCGGAGTGCCTGCTCGTCGTCGGTTTCCACGACGGCGACGCCGTACGAGTCCTCGTCGGTGAGCACCGGTCCGAATACGACCATCTCGCCGCGTTCCAGGTACGGACCCCAGTGAGCCGCATGGCGGCCCATGATCTCCCGCTCCGAGTCGGTGATGGTCTGGGCGAAGTTCGGGCGCGGCGCGATGAGTCGCAGGACGAAGGTCGGCATGCGTGATCGATGAGTTTGACGTACGCCGGCCGTCATTTGGAGCAAACCCGACAGGAGGTGTGCGATGGGCAAGCTGGTGGTCACCGAGTTCGTCTCGATCGATGGCGTGTTTGAGGACCCCGGAGGGGCCGAGGGCTACGAGCACGGCGGTTGGACCTTCGAGTACAACCGGGGCGAGGAGGGCGACCGGTTCAAGCTCGACGAGCTGATGGAGGCCGAGGTTCAGCTCCTCGGTCGGGTGACCTACGAGGGCTTTGCCGCCGCCTGGCCCTCCCGTGAGGGGGAGTTCGCCGACAAGATCAACAACGCTCCAAAGTACGTCGTCTCGAACACGCTCAAGGATCCGGAGTGGCAGAACACCACAGTCATCTCCGGGGACGTGGTGGGAGCGCTCGCCGAGCTCAAGGACCGGACCAACGGCGCCATTCTGGTTGCCGGCAGCGGCGCCTTGGTCGGCACCCTGCTGGAGTCCGACCTGGTCGACGAGCTCCGCCTGATGGTGTTCCCGACCGTGCTGGGGCGGGGCAGGCGCCTGTTCCCTGACGGGATCAACCGGCTGAAGTTCAAGCTCACCGACTCCAGACGGGTTGGTCCCGACGGCGTTCAGGTGCAGGTCTACGAGCGTGCCTGACGGACGCGCGACGGAGGGGCTGACCCGCGGAGACGACGGCATCGTCCGTTGCTGGTGGGCGGGCACGACGCCGGAGTACCGCGCATACCACGACGACGAATGGGGGTTCCCCGTTGCCGGCGACGTGCGCCTGTTCGAGAAGCTCTGCCTCGAGGGCTTCCAGGCCGGCCTTTCGTGGCTGACGATCCTCCGCAAGCGCGAGGCGTTCAGGTCCGCATTTGCGGGTTTCGACTTCGCGCAGGTCGCCCGGTTCGGTGAGCGAGATGTCCGGCGGTTGCTGGCCGACGCGGGCATCGTGCGCCACCGCGGAAAGATCGAGGCGGTGATCAACAACGCTCGGTGCGCCGTCGAGCTGGTCGCGTCCGAGGGCTCCATCGCTCATTACATCTGGAGGTTCGAGCCCGCCGCGAGGGTTGGGCGATTGGACCATGCAGGCCTTGCGGAGCTGTCCGTCACCGCGGAGTCGAAAGCGCTCGCCAAGGATCTCAAGCGCCGAGGGTGGAAGTTCGTCGGACCGACCACGGTCTACGCGTTCATGCAGGCGATGGGTCTGGTGAACGATCATCTGGACGGCTGCGACATCCGCCCGCGGGTGGACGATGCTAGGGCGGCCTTCGAGCGGCCCTAGCCGCAGATATGCTCGGCGATGATGGCCCGTCAGCCCGCCGGTCCGCGCCGTACCGCCTCTCTCCGGACATACAAGCGCGCGACTCGGGTCGCTGGCGGCGTCAGTGTGCTCGTGCTCTTCGGTGCGATCGCATGGGACCTCGCCAACGATTCGTTCTGGGTGCGTCACACGCTGTTCGCGGGCCTCGTCGGGAGCTTGATCGTGGTGGCGGTGACCGCGGCGGTGCTCAACGAATTGCTGGAGCGCCGGCAGCGCGAACGCTGGTCGGTGCTCGCGCAGTACGCACTGTTCGACCTCGTCCGGACGGCGCGGCTCGTGTGGACCAGCCTGCTCGAACTCGCCGGTCTGGCCCCGGATGGCGAGCTCGGGGACGACGCGCTGGCGGCCGCCACCGAGGCGCTGCATGACACGCCGCGTCTCGCCGCGGCGATCGACGAGATATTTGCCAGCGGTGAGCGCCGGGAAGAGCTCCACCGCCTGATCACCGGCCTGGAGCGCGACGGCCAGGAGGTGCTGGGACGCTGGGCTGACGTGATGGTCAACTCCGGCATGTACGCCGAGGTCGTTGATCGCAACGTCGAGCTCTACACCCGCCTGTACTGGTGGGGCAGCGTGCTCGACGAGGCCGAGCCGCTGCAGGAGCATCTGAACCGGCCGAAGCTGAGCCGCGTCAGCCCGGCGACGCAGGCCTCGGGGCCGGTCGAGGACGAGTGGCTGCGCGACAATCTCGTGGCCATCGCCCAGCTCGCGGAAGCGCTCGACCGGGGATCGTTCGAGCTGGCGATGCGGATCGTTCCCTATGACTGGTGGGTTGCGCGGCTGCCAGACCGGCCGTCGGCGGCTGAGACGGTGGAAGGCTAAGTGGCGGAGGAGGCGGTTCCGGCCACCGGCTCTCCCAGCTGCAGAACGAGCCAGATGCGGCTCGGATCGAGCATCAGTTCGGGGTGCGCGACGGCGTCACCGTCGATCACCAGCAGATCGGCGAGCCGCCCGGGCGCGACCATGCCGACGTAGTCCTGCAGCCCCAGGGCCGTGGCCGCCACCGACGTCGCCGCGCACAGCGCCTCGGTGGCGCTCAGACCGTGATGGATCATGCGGACGAGCTCGAGGCCGGCGTCACTCCCCGAAACCCCTTCGCGGTCCGAACCCAGCGCGATCATCACGCCGGCGTCGCGGGCTGCGCGCAGGCTGCGGCTGCCCTGCTCCAGGTTGTGGTGGGCGAGCTCCACGAGGCTCGGCAGCATCTCCGGATCGATCGCCGCACCATCGGGATCGACCGCTTCGCCCAGGCCGCCCATCCAGTAGTAGCCACTCAGCGTCGGCACGAGCACCTGCCCAGCCGCGGCCATCTGTTCGAGCAGATCCGGCCGCTGGTTGAGGTACATCCCGTGCTCGATCGTATCCATGCCGTGGTTGATTGCCGCCGCGGTGCCGTCCAACCCCTCGACGTGCGCGGCGACTTTGACGCCCATCCGGTGCGCCTCGTCAACCAGCGCGGCGAACTCCGCGTCCGTCAGCTGCGTCGGATCGGGGTCCTCGAGCTCGTTTGACCGCGCCCCCGTGGTCATCACCTTGACGAAGTCCGCCCCCTCTCTCAGCTGCTCGCGAACCGCCTTGCGCATCTCATCCGGGCCGTCTGCCTCGCGGTACATGGCACCGTAGAAGCGTCCGCCGGGGGCCGTGGCCGAGATGATCAACCCGCAGGTCAGCAGTCGCGGACCGCGAAACGCTCCGTAGCGCATTGCCTGGCGCGCCTCCTGCGGTTGCAGATTCTGCGAGCCGACGTTTCGGAGTGTCGTGACCCCCATCGCCAGCGTCTCCCGCAACGCGGCGTGCAGGAAGTGGGCGCTGGTTCCGGTCAGTATCGGCTCAGCGCCGCGCGCGCCCGTCGGCCGCTTCCCCTGGACGTGAACGTGGGCGTTGATGAGTCCTGGCATCAACATCCGGTCCTGGAGATCGAGCACGCGGGCGCCCTCGGGCACGGGGTCGCTCGCGCGTCCCACACGCTCGATGATCCCGTCCGAGATCAGCACTGCCGTCTGGTCGCGAACCGGGCCGCCGCTTCCGTCAAACAGCCGGGCGCCCGTCAACCACAGCCGACCCTCGGAGGCCGGCGGGGCAGCCAGCAGCGATGGGTGACGGTGGGGCACGCTGGGATTATGCAGCGTTTCCATATCGCCCCCCGGAGTCGCCTGGCTCCCAGGTATCGTGCGCCGATGGGCGCTACCGGGAAACTGTTAGCCGCGGCGCAGCGGCGGCTCGGGCTCGGCCTTCGGCGGGCGGGCCTTGCCACCCGGCGGGACATCAACGAGCTGCGCGAGGAGCTGCGGCAGTTGGGTCCGAGCTCGACGAGGCTTGACGAACTCGGCGCTCAGATTCGGTGGCTGGACGATGCTCGCAGTGGGTTCTCCGAGCGCATCTCTTCACTGGAGCAGCTGACGGCACTCGATGCGGTCACGCGGTTCGTGCGCCAGGTTCGCCTGGGCGACGAGCCTCTCGTGTCGGTCGTGCTGCCCACGTTCGACCGGCCCGAGCGCCTGAATCGCGCGATCGCTTCGGTGCTCGACCAGCGTTACGAGAACTGGGAGCTGCTTGTTGTGGACGACGGTGGCACCCGGGACCTGCAGGCTGTGGTGGTTGCGGATGATGACGAGAGGATCCGCTGGAGCCGGATTGATCACGGCGGCGCCTGCGCGGCTCGGAATCATGCCTTGCGAATGGCCAGAGGCGACCTGATCGCCTACTTGGACGATGACAACGTGATGGATCCGGACTGGCTGTTTTCCGTGGTGTGGGCGT
This sequence comes from uncultured Solirubrobacterales bacterium, assembly GCA_963718545.1. Lineage (GTDB taxonomy): Bacteria > Actinomycetota > Thermoleophilia > Solirubrobacterales > Solirubrobacteraceae > Palsa-465. The sequence continues at coordinate 617,057 of CAVQZO010000003.1, forward strand.
TCGGGCAGCGCCCTGACCGGGACGTGCTCTACGGCGCCTTCGTGATCGACGATCTCTCGCGGGTCAGCGACAAGGCTGCCTCGGGAGAGCTCCCGCGCGTGATTCTGTATCCGTTCAGCCGTGACGGCCTGCGCAAGTCGAACCTTGCCGACACCGGGTCGATCGCCCACCGTGCCGGATTGTCCGCGGCGGTGTGGGACGAGAGCCTTCGAGAGATGGGGGACTGGGATCTGCTGCTGCGGCTGACCGCTGACCAGGATCCGCTGGTGCTTCCGGTGATCGCTCACTACTACACCACCGATGCACCGGACCGGCTGACGAACGGTCCGACACACGCGGCGGACCTGGCGAAGATCCTCAGTCGCGGAGCGGTGTCATCCTGACCAGCCGCGGCACCCGGGTCGTGATGCTCGGGTTCGACGCGATGGATCCGGCTCTGACGATGCAGCTGGCCGCCGCGGGTCGTCTGCCGACGTTCGCGCGGCTGCTGGGGGAGAGCTCTCGGCGCCCGACTCAGAACCCGCCGGGCCTGTTCGTCGGAAGCCTGTGGTCCACGTTCTTCACCGGACGGACTGCGGCCGAGACCGGCTTTCACTGCTGGGAGGAGATCGTTCCGGGCGGTTATGACAGGCGCGTCACGACCGCGGCGTCGATTCGCGGCAAGCCCTTCTGGGAGGCGCTCAGCGAGGCTGGGCGGCGCGTCGCCGTTCTGGACGTTCCGCACTCGCGGGCCGGAGCGTCACTGAATGGCGTACAGGTTTCGGAGTGGGGCTGCCACGACCGCCACTTCGGGCTGCGCAGTCACCCGCCCGGGCTCGCGGAGGAGCTGGTCGCGCGCTACGGGATCCACCCGGTCCTCAGCGTCGATCCCTTTGCCGAGCGCGAGTGGGCGCCCGACGACTATGTCTTCCGCGACGGCCGGCTGCGGACCACCGCCGAGGAGCGGCAGCTGCTCGAAGCGCTGCTGGCCGGGGCCGATGCAAAGCGCCGGATGGGCGTGGATCTGCTCGCCGACGGTCCGTGGGATCTGTTCTTGAGCGTGTTTGGCGAGACGCACAGCGTCGGCCATCAGTCCTGGCATCTTCACGACTCGTCGCACCCCCGCTTCGACCCTCGCGCGCGTGATGTGGTTGGCGATCCGGTTGTCCAGGTCTACGAGAAGATGGACGAGGCGCTGGCCGCCCACGTCGCACACATCGACCCGGACGCGACCCTGCTCGTGCTGCTCAGCCACGGGATGGCGGCGCATCATGACGGCACCCATCTGCTCCCGGAGATCCTGCGCCGGCTTGACGCCATCCACCGGGCGGTGGGCCTGGGGCGCTCTCGGGGTGGACGTGCGCTGGGCAGCGCGTGGAACGCGATGCCGCCCGGGCTGCGCGCCGCGAGCCGGAAGCCACTCGCGGCATTGCTGCGCCGGCATCGCGGCGAGCGTGAATTCGAGGCTCCACCGGAGTACGAGACACCGGAGCAGCGTCAGACCCAGGCCTTCTTCATGAGCCCGAACAACTACGCGGTCGGCGGCGTGCGCTTCAACCTCGCCGGCCGTGAGGCGAGTGGGCGCGTTCAGCCCGGGCGCGAGCTCGGCGAGCTGTGTCGTCGTCTCCAGGACGATCTGCTGGCGCTCGTCAACGTCGATACCGGTACGAGCGTGATCGATCGTGTCGAGCGTTCGGATGCGCATTACGAGCGCGCGGCGCTGGATGGGATTCCGGACCTGTTCCTGCAGTGGAATCACCAACATCCGATCGAGACCGTTTGGTCGCCCCGCTTCGGGATGATCGGCGGTAGATACACCCACTGGCGCACGGGGGATCATTCACCGGAGGGGCTGCTGCTGGAGCGATCTCCTCGGGTGGCGGCGGGCTCTGAACTGCCACCCATCGCGATCCATGAGCTCGGTGCGATGATCTCAGCCGAGCTGGGCGTTACATCGGTGTTATCGACCGTCCAGTACAGGCCGGGCGGACCGCCGCCAGCCAGGCCGGGGGCCGCTACCCGTAGACCAGTGATCCCTGGGCCTGAGCGCGGGTGATCGGCCGCTTGCCCCAGCGGCTGTGCGTGGCGAAATCCAGCAGCCGATCCAGGTAATCGCTAAGAGGCGTGGCGTGTATCCCCAGAGGCTCGAGCAGGGCCCGGGTCTGGCGGTTGTCGAACCTGGTCTGCACTGAGAAGTACGGGAAATACGCGGCGGCTTCGGCGAACACCCGTTGGCGCACCGGGTCCACGGCGCCCAGATCGAAGTCCGCCGGGGGGATGAGCTGCGGGGTCGGCTGGTCGAAGTAGTCGCTGGCGATCGAGGCGATCTCGCCGAGGGTGGTCGTGGCCGCTCCGGCCGTCAGGTGGTAGGTGTGACCGGCAGCGTCCGGGTGGCCGGCGAGGGCGTGGATCGCATCGGCGACGTAGTCGACAGGGACGACATCCACCGGCGACGTCGGGACCGCCGGTACCGCGCTGAGCAGGCCCTTCGAGAAGGCGCGGAGGGGCCAGTAGATGACGTTGAAGGCGGCCGTCCAGCCAGTCGCGCGGTCGCCGACGACGATGCTCGGGCGCAGAACGGTTACGGGCAGGCGCTGGGTTGCCCGCAGCAGCAGCTCTGCCTCACATTTGGACTGCTCGTAGGGGTTGCGGAATCCCTGACCCAGATACAGGTCCTTCTCGAAGAAGCGGCCGGGATGCGTTCCGGACACGAACGCCGTCGAGACGTGGACATACCGCTCCAAACCTCCACGCTGCATTGCGCTCTGGGCGAACGAGAGCATTTCGCTCGTGCCGCCGACGTTGACCTCCCGGGCGCACGCAAGCGACTGGGCGAACGAGACGGATGCGGCACAGTGCACGACGGTTCGGGTGCGCTCAGCCAGCTCGCGCAGCTTCTCGTCAGGTAGTCCAAGGCCCGGCCGGGAAACGTCCGCTGCAATCGCCTGTACCCGTCCTTCGTGGTCGGCCGCGGGGTCGCCCAGGGCGTCCGCGATCGTGTCGTCGATCCGCTGCTGAGCCCGCTCGTCATCAGGGGCGCGGACCAGGGCGATGACGTCCCGCGTGTCCTGCTGGAGGCAGCGAACCAGCACTTCGATGCCCAGGAAGCCGGTTGCCCCGGTGAGGAGAAGCTCGCCCCCTGGATCGGTGTGAGGTCCTGGCGTCACGCGGCGGCGCTCGTGAGGTCGGGCAGGTCGCGGTTAGTGGAGACCTGCTCGCGAGCAGCTTGCCGCGTCGGGCTGATCTCGATCACGTTCCATGCCAGGTGAGTCCGGCGCATCAGGCGGATCACCCATCCGGTCGGGTCGAGCAGAGCCTCCGAGGGCCTGAGCCCGTGGAAGGCGGAGCGGGCGAAGGCGTGATGGTTGTGGTGCCAGGCCTCGCCCAGCGATGGCAGGGCCAGCCAGATCACATTGGTGGAGTGGTCATCGATGGCGAAGCGCCGGCCACCGAAGAAGTGGCAGACGCTGTTCACCGACCAGGTCAGGTGGTGGATGAGGAAGACGCGGACCAGGCCGCCCCAGAGCAGGGCGGTCAGCGCGCCGACCCAGGTGCCGGTCAGCGCCAGCCCAAGCAGGAACGGGAGCACGAACGTCCCCAGGGCCAGCCAGTGATAGTGGCGATGGAGGCCCCGCATGAACGGGTCCTCGTAGAGCTCAGGCGCGTACTTGCGCCCGTCAGCCTGCCCCTGGGTCCGCCACAGCCAGCCCACGTGGGCATGCCACAGGCCACTCAGGCTGCCGCGCAGTCCGGCGCCGCGACCGACGTGGGGGCTGTGGGGATCTCCGTCGCGATCTGTGTGCGCGTGGTGCTTGCGGTGGTCGGCCACCCAATCCGACGGCGAGCCCTGCAGGGCGAGTGCGCCGGCCAGCGCCAGGCCGCGCTCCACGGTGCGATAGGTCGCAAACGCGCGATGTGTCATGAGCCGGTGGTAGCCGACCGTGATCCCGAACCCCGTGATCAGGTAGAGCGCCAATCCGATCAGCACGTCATACAGATGCAGGGCACTGCCCCACAGGATCGGGACGCTGACGGCGATCCCGAGCGGAGGGATCAGTACCGCGGCGAGGTTGACGTTTCGTTCAAGCCGAGTCACGAAACCTAGACTACGAAACAAATTCGACTGCTTCTCGGTCAGATATAGACAGATGCCAGGTCATTTCTTATGCTGTGGACATAAGACCTGGCCTTCATCCTGCGGCCGCCGCCGCAATCGAGCCGCACCTGTCCGAACTCGCCGAGGAGATCATCGCGGCGATCCGAGAGGAGGTGCCCGTCTATGCGGGTCCGCTGAAGGGGCCGTTCGGCGAAGGGATCCGTCAGGGTGTGGTCCAGGCGCTGACCCGGTTCCTGGCCGGCAACGAGCCCGAGGCAGACTCCGGCCGCATCAATCGGGCACTCGGGCGCGGCGAGCACCGGGCCGGCCGTAGTCTCGATGCCCTCCAGGCGGCATACCGGGTCGGGGCGCGGGTCGCCTGGCGGCGAGTGAGCCGGCTGGCGGCCGAAGCCGGCGTTCCTGTCGAGAGCCAGCACGAGCTGGCCGAAGCGATCTTCGCCTACATCGACCAGCTCTCGGCCGAATCGGTGGAGGGTTACGCACAGGCCCAGGCCGCCCAGGCCGCCAGCCTCCAACGGCACCGAGAAGAGATGCTGAGGCTGCTCACCGCAGAGGCCCCGGCCCCGCTGCAGAAGCTGCAGGACGCAGCGGCACGAGCGGAGTGGCGACTTCCGCCCCGGATCGCGATGATCGCCTGCGAGCCGGATGCCACGGCGAGGATCACCCGCCTCCTCAGTGGCCACGCGATCCACTCCGCGGACCAACTCCAGGGCCACATCTGCACCCCGGAGTCCGGACGCCTGGACCAGGAACTGACCGCCGCAGCGCGCCGGCACCACGTGGCGATCGGGCTCGGACCAACCGTCGCGATCACCGAAGCCAATCGCTCCGCGCGCTGGGCACTGTTGGCCATGCGGAGCGCTGAACCCGGCGGTGTCGTCCAAGCCGACCAGCAACTGGAGCGGCTGATCCTCGGCGCCTCCCCGGAGATCGCCACCGCGCTCCGTCTGCAAGCCCTCCAGCCACTCGACCATGAGACCCCGGCCAGCCGTAAACGCCTCGAAGGAACTCTGCTCGCCTGGCTTCGCCACCACGGTGCCCAGGCCGCCATCGCGGCCGAACTCGGCATCCACCCGCAGACGGTTCGTTACCGGATGGGCCGGCTGCGCGAGTTGTTCGGGCCGGACCTGGACAACCCGGACAAGCGCTTCCAGCTACAGCTGGCCCTGCACGCAGCCAGCCAGGCGGGCGGTTGATCTTTTCGAGTACCGCTCACGTCCTTGGGCGACAATCCGCTCATGGTCTCGCGCCGGGGCAGAGCCACCGTGGTGGGCCTCATCGTGGTCGTGGCGGTCGTCGCCTTCCTGTATACGAACGGCCGACTCGATCCGCTGCTGTACCGCTTCGGCCTCAATCACAACCCGTGCACCCACTCCGTCTCCGGTTCGGTCGTGTGCGGCCCGAACATCACCGGAACGCCCTTCAGCACCAATCAGGCCGGGGGAGGCGGTGGAGGCGGCTCTTCCGGCAACCCGGCCAGTGCGGCGGGCAGCGTCGGGCAGAGCGACAACAACTCCGTCGGGAAGTCGGGCAGCTCCGTTCCGTAGCCGGTCAGGGGATGCTGACCGCCAGTGGGCTCGATGCGCCGGGCGCGTTGGTTCTATCGCGGTGGCTGCGGGCGACGACGGTGAAGCTTCCGGTCTGGCGGATCTCGACCTTCCCCTGGAAGGAGCCGTTGGTGACAGCCAGGCGTTTGTGAGCGATGGGCTTGCCGCGGTGCCTTGAGCCGGGGTAGACATCGATCGTTACGTGGGATCTGGGAGGTGAGATGGTCCCGCTGACTCGCAGGGGCGACGTTGACACGAGCTCGAGCGTGATCGCCGGAGCGATCTCGACCTCCCGCCAGTCGCTGACCGTCGCCGGATAGGGCCGGTGCAGCGCCCGGAGCGCAGTGTTGTGTCGGAGAGTGATCGCGGTGCTCCAGGACCCCAGTGAGTCCGTCGTGGTGGCCAGCACCGTTCGTGCCCCGCCGCGCTCGAGTTGCTGCAACTCGATCGGAGCTCCCGCGAGCGGCGCATCCGTGAGCAACGCCAGCCGGCCGGAGACAGGAATAGCGACGCCCGCAGTCGCCACCTTTTGTGCAGAGTCGAGCTTGATGCGTGCCGGCGTGCCGGCCAGCCGGGTGATCCGGGGCCGGATCGACGGGAGCTTCGCGTAGAACGCGTTGCCTGGGCAATCGGTGGTATCGCCTTGCCGGTGACCGGCCACCCGCGGGAGCGAGACGTGCGCTCCGGGCCGGAAGGGCGTATAGAAGGCGGAGGCTGGATCGACGACCACCGTGACGTGGCCACTCGTCGGCGCCCCATGCAGGGAGAGCTTCCAGGCCAGCAGCCGCTCGAGCGCTCCACGGGCTGCCTTTGAGGGCACCACGTTCATGAAGTCGCCGAGCACCGCCACGCCCGTCGACTCCGCGTTATATCCGCCCGCCTGCGCGCCGATCACCGGCATGTCGATGCCTCCGGCCCGCGCCTCCCAGATCCGCCCGAACCGGTCGACCGCGAAGTTGTAGCCGATGTCCCACCAGCCGCGGACGTGAACGTGATAGGCGTAGATCGCCATCAGCATGGCCGGCACCTCGCGCGCGCCGTAACCGTTCGGGCTGGCGGTGTGGTGGACAAACGCCAGCTTGATCGACCCGTACTCGGGCCTGTGATGCGGCCGTGCGTGGCCGCGAGCCCACGCCTTGCGCGCGATGATCGGCGGCTGCCCGGGGCCCGCCTCCAGCACCGGAAGCGCTTGCGGTAGGGCTCCCGCCGCGACGGCCGCCGTCACCGCCGGGGAAGCGGCGGGATCGGCCAGGCTGATGAGAGCCAGCCTTACGCCGTGAACTGGGCGATCGCTGCGCAACTGCACCCGGTCAGCCGTGCCCGTCCAGATCGGCTCTCCGAACAAGGAACCCGTGCGCCCGCCTTCGCTTGAGCTGTCAGGATCGTGTCCCAGGGTCGAAGCCATCGCCCAGGGACTCCAACGCCCATCACGCGCCTTGGCTCGCAGCTCTATCCGCGCCTCGCGGGGACCCTGCCATTCGACTCCCGCCAGTACGAACCGGCCGGTCGCGATAACCGGCTCCGACCCTCCCGACAGCGACCCGATCCACCGCCTCGACACCGCTGTCCCCGTAAGCGCCGCCGCGACACCTGCTGCCGGGCGAACCAGCGAGACGGCACCCGCCGCCGCCAGCGCGCCAACCATGGTGCGACGGGTGATTTCCGGCGGCTCCCCCACCCCCACCAAGCTACCGCGCGTGGAGGCTATTTCAAGACGGGGGCGCAGTACTGCGGATAGGGACCATTCGGGCTCGTGCACGGGTGAGTCGGAATTAGTGCCCGGCTCCCGCACATGGGAGCTAGTGTCGCAGGGCGTCTGCGTACGGGCAGGCGAAATCCCCAACGCAAACTAAGGGAGGCTCGTGATGAGCACGACCCTGAAGGGCGCCTGCTTGTGTGGAGGCGTGGAGTATGAGGTCCGCGACCCTGAGGCGATGGGCACATGCCACTGCACGCGATGCCAGCGATGGACGGGCTCGAGTCTGACCGGCGTCGTCGTCGACGCAAGCAACTTCAAGATCACAAAAGGCGAGGATCTCGTCAAGCGCTACGAGAGCGAGTTTGCTCCGCGGCACTTCTGCAGCAACTGTGGCTCGAGCCTGTACGACGATCTGGGTGGGAAATACTTTGTGGCCGCAGGGCTCATGCGCGAGCTCGATCTCGAGCCGGCCTTCCACCTTCAGGTCGCCTTCAAGGCAGACTGGGAGCAAATCGGTGATTCCGCGCCGCAGTTTGCTGAGGCGGCCCCGTCCTAGCCGCTCTCGAAGCTTCCGCAGCACACTCATATCCCGCGGCGGAACGCTCGAGCAACTCGCCGCTGAGCTGCGTAGCGACGGGCCTGAGATCGAGGCGGTGGCCGCAGACATCGATGATCTGGATGGCTACCGTGCGACGCTCGACACCGCGACGTAACGGAGTGGTTCACACGGCGTGGGCGCTGGGTCCACTATGCGGCGCGCTGCAGGGCCAGCTCGAGCCGCTTGGTAATGGGCTGACTTAGAGTTTCTGGTGTGAACCCGATCTCGACAGAAGGTCAGGAGTCCCAGGTCGAATTGCCTGGCTCATTCAAAAACGTCCGGCTGCTCGGTCCGCCAATCGTCGACGGTGAGTACGTCGCGCTCGGCAACGAGGACATCGTTCACCTGCACGACTACACCCGGATCTACGCCGTGCCCGGCCTCTACGAGCATGTCGTACAGGAACGGCTGCAGTGCCGCTCGCCCCAGGTTGCGGTCGAGGGATTCCTGCTGATGGTCGCGCGGCTAGGTTTGGAGGCAAGCTCGATGACGGTTCTCGACGTCGGCGCCGGCACGGGTTTGGTTGGCGAGCTGTTGCGTTGCCGTGGGGTGGGCCGAGTGATTGGTGTTGACGCTTTGCCGGCGGGGCGCACTGCCTGCATACGCGACCGCCCGGGTGTTTATGCCGACTACGTCGTCGGCGATCTCGCCTCGCGCGACTCGGCGTTTTGCACGGCGCTCCACGAGCACGTGCTCGAAGGGCTTGTGTCGGCCGGAGCGTTCGGCGGCACTCACGCGCCGCCCACCGCGCTTGCCAGTGCGCTGGCGACCCTTCCCGCCGGCGCCCCGGTCGCTCTGACGATCGACGAACGGTGGCTTGAGCCCTCGGACCGGGATGGCTTCGGCGCTGCGCTCCAGCAGTTGATGACTACGGGTGCTCTCAAAGTGATCGAACGGACACGGTTTCGACATCGGATCACGACTACCGGGCGGCCGATCTTCTACGAGCTGCTGTTGGGCATGACCGGGTAAGGGTGGGCTCCCCGGGTCGCGCGGTCGGGCACCCAGCTCGGTCCGGTCCTCACCGGCGCGGAATCCGGCGCAGCAACGGCATCCGGACCAACCGGTCTCGAGCGCGCCAGGTTCGGGAGGCTTGGATGGCACCGAGTCGGGCTCTGAGGTCGGCCGCCTCGGCGCGTGCCTGCTGTTCGGACGCCCTGAGTTCCTCCTCTCGATCGGCCTGCGCGTCGGCCTCGAGGCGCAGACGGACGGCCGCTCGCCAACCGGCCGCCGCCGCCGCGGCGGCCAACTCGGCCTCGAAGCCGGGCTCCCGAGTGCGCTGCAGCCAAGCTATGACCTCCGCCCGGCGCTCGCCAGGAGTCATATCGCCTCGCGCTGCGGCCTCGAACTTGAGCACCGTCAAATGGTCTCCAGTCGCATAGCGAAAGCCGCGATGAGCGAACCACTGCTGCCACATATAGTGGTCCGACCAGCGCCCGGGCGGGGCTTCGCGCCAACCGTGACGAAGCTGGCGATAGGCGTCGAGTCGATGACCGACGCCCGACAAGGACACAGCATTGCGAGAGGGGTGCTGGTGCCAGAGCCGGCACCGCGGGTCGGCCAGATCGGTCACGTGCGCAAGGAGTTCTCCCCGCCGGTCAATGAACACCGGGAGCGGATGAAAGAAGTCGACGGCCTGCAACCGGTCCACGGTCCTCGCCACATGATCGGGCAGCATGATGTCGTCGTCGCCCAGGTAGCAGATGTACGGCGAGGTCGCTTGTGAGAGCACCTCGTGACGGACCAGCTCGGCACGGCTCCGCGTCTTCGGCCGGTCGATGAAACGCACGCGCCCGTCGCTCAGTAGAGGGTCCAGGGCCTTGCGCACATCGTTCGAGGCGCCGTCTCCGATGACCACGAGCTCGAGTGACCGAACTGACTGTTCGAGAACGCTTTGACACGCCAGGTCGACCGTGCTGGCGTGGCTGTGGGTGGGAACGATTACCGTGACCAGGGGACCGTCCGGCCGGGTCGCGTCAGTCACCAACGAAACGGCACTACCTCCCCGGCCTCCGGGGAGTCGTAGGGCATGTCCAGAGCGTCCGGATGCTCGTAGGTGTACGCCTCGGAGGGCATGTTGACAATGAAGGCCTCATCGATTCCCAGATTCTTCCAGCCGTGATAGAGGTTCGGCGGAATGACCAGCAGCCCGGGGTTGCGTTCGCTTACGCGGAACTCGTTGAGGCTGCCCACCGTCGGCGAGGCCGCCCGTCCGTCGTAGACGATGATCGACACCAGTCCGCGGACGACGAACAACCGGTCGGTGGAGCGCCTGTGCAATCCCCACGCTCGCACCCGTCCGGCCATCGTGGTCGTCAAATGCACCTGGACGATCGGCTGATCGAGCTCATCCCATCCGGCACGCGCGATCTCGGTCAGCGTGCCGTCCTCGTGAGGGACCGGGCGCGACGGCCGAAATTCAACGCCGTCGATCGGCTCCTGCCGCAACCCTCCACCGTGATCCACCGCGGATGATTTATTAACCAGCCGCTCCAGCCCGATGACCTCATCCGGGTTGGGCTCGACCATCGGCCAAATGTACCGCCGTCAACCGAGGGGGAACCGAAACTCGGGGCGCCCCAGCGGTGCTCGTTAGCCGACGTGCCCGAGTTGGCGCAGCATGCCGAGGTCGTCCCGGGCGGCCCAGTGTTCGGCGATCCGGTCGCCTTCGAGGCGGTATATGTGGATGTGCTCGACCGCGAACGACTTGCCGGTTGGCTGGTGGCCCATCCATTCGCGCGTGCTGGTGCCGCGGAAGCCGCAGCGCATGACGACCTTGTCATCGCTCGCGAATGCGTCCTTGACCTCGTAGACGAGGTCGTCCAAGCCGGAGTGGATCCAGCGGATCGTGTCCTTGAGCGCTTCGCGTCCGCGCGTGCCCTCTGGCCCTTGCCCGTGGTCGATCACATCCGGGGTGGTGAGCTCGTCGACGAGCTCGAGGCGCGCGCCGCCGAACATCTCGAGCCGGGCTGAAGGCCACTATCGGTATGCGGGCTGTTCGCTGTCGGGGTCAGCGGCGACTGCGTCTAGGCGTCGATCAGCGATCAGTCGTTCGATCGTACGGGCGGTCGCTCCTATTCCGGCCCAGTGTGGGTCGATGTCTGCAGCCACGCACCACGTGTGGTCAGACGGCCACACGAAGGCGGGCGTGCCGCCCCGCGAGAACTCCGGCCGGCCCCAGATCCCGGCCTCTGCCGGCTGACCCCAGATCTCAGCCTCCGAGAGCGCCCCGTGAAACAGGAAGAAGGAGCGGGCTGCGATCTGGGCGCCGCGAGGAACACCGAAGGTGGGCCATCGGCGGGCCGACTCTGGAAGGGGCCACCCGTCCCATAAGCCGAAATAGCAGTCCGAAGGATCAGAGGTCCCTATGGCAAGTAGCTGCAGCAGAGCACGCCACTGTTGAACCTCGCTGGGCGATGCCTCGAGATCGGCTTCGGTCTCCCGCTGGCCCGAGTGCGTCGGGTCGGGGATAAACCGCACACGCGCGTAGGCCGCGAATCCCGGCGGTCCGAACTCCACCAGCCGGGCCCACGGCACCTCGCTCGTCACGATCCAGCTGGCCGGCGAAAGGTCTGAGCAGATGGCGAGCGACATCGTTTCGGAGCAAAAAACCCGCCGTTACCAGCGGGTTTAGAAGCGCGCCCGGAGAGATTCGAACTCCCGACCTTCGGTTCCGTAGACCGACGCTCTATCCAGCTGAGCTACGGGCGCGTGCCGGCGATCTGCCGGACAACAGGCCGGACCCCCGACGCAAAACCGGGCTGAGCGACCAACGCGCATCCTAGCGACCCCCGACCCGCCCGGACGAACCACGACCAGGGCCTACATGACCCCCCATGCATACGTCTGCTTGGCCAGGCGCAGGTACATGAAGGTCTCGGTGCTGCGTACCCCTTCGATGGCTCGCACCTTCCCGTTGACGACCGAGATCAGCTGCTCGTCGTCCTCGCAGACCAGCTCGACGATGATGTCGAACGAGCCCGCACAGATGACGACATAGTCGATCTGCGGGAGTGCGCTCAACTTCCCCGCGATCTCCTCCAGGTCGCCCTCGGCGGTGATCCCGATCATCGCCTGCCGGCGGAAGCCCAGCATCAGTGGGTCGGTGACCGCCACGATCTGCATCACGCCCGCCTCGCGCAGCTTGTGCACGCGCTGACGCACGGCGGCCTCCGAGAGCCCGACGGCGTCGGCGATCGAGGCGTACGAGCGTCGCCCGTCCTCCTGGAGCTGTTCGATGATCCGCTTGGACATCTCATCCAGACGGACCGCCCTGCCACCTCTTCCTGAAGCCATCCGAGGGTGATGATGCCCCCTGGGAGCGCCAAACACAACTGATTCCGTTGAAAGAACGGGCCGGACCAGCCTGTTTGCAACAAAAGCGCAGATCGTGTTAACTGATTCCGTTGCCGAGTTCGGTAAGGGATGAGAGTCTCCGCGCCGGGCCAAGCGTCCTGGAGAGGAGCCGATGGCAGTCGCACAGCCCCACACGCCCACGGACCTTCAACGTGCCGCCCGGGATCACCTGTGGCTGCATTTCAGCCGGGTAGGCGGCTTCGCCGACCGAGAGATCCCGATCATCGTTCGGGGTGAGGGCTGCTATCTGGAGGACGACCGCGGCCGCCGGTACCTCGACGCGCTGGCCGGCCTGTTCGCCGTACAGATCGGCTACTCCTATGGCGATGAGATGGGGGAGGCGGCGGCCGAGCAGATGCGCGAGCTGCCGTTCTACACCAACTGGAGCTACGCGCATCCTCGCTCCATCGAGCTGGCTCATGAGGTCGCACGCCTGGCTCCAGGAGACCTGGAGCGCGTGTTCCTCTGCTCGGGTGGCTCCGAGGCGGTGGAGAGCGCGTGGAAGCTGGCCCGCCAGTACCACACCCTCAAAGGCGAGCGGCGCTGGAAGGCCATCTCCCGGGACGTGGCCTACCACGGAACCACGATGGGCGCCCTGTCGATCAACGGCGTCGCCGAGCTGCGCACCCCGTTCGAGCCGCTCGTGCCGGGCGTGAGCCACGTGTCGAACACGGACCGCTACCACCGCCCCGAAGGCGAAACCGAGCAGGAGTTCACCCAGTTCCTCCTGGCCGAACTGCAGCAGGCGATCGAGCGCGAGGACCCGGCGACGGTGGCGATGGTGATCATGGAGCCCGTCCAGAACGCCGGCGGCTCGTTCACTCCGCCGGCAAACTATTTCCAAGGGGTCCGCGAGATCTGCGACCGCTACGGCGTCCTGCTCTGCGCGGACGAGGTGATCACCGGGTATGGGCGCCTGGGAGCGTGGTTCGGCTCGGAGCTGTACGACATCCGGCCCGACCTGGTCACCTGCGCCAAAGGGCTCTCCTCCGCCTACGCCTCGATCGGCGGCGTGATCGCTAGCGAAAAGGTGGCCGAGCCATTCCTCACCGATCCCAACTCCTTCTCCCACGGGATCACCTTTGGCGGTCACCCGGTGCAGTGCGCCATCGCGCTGCGCAACCTCCAGATCATGCAGCGCGAACAGATCGTGGAGCACGTGGCCGCCCACCAGGACGATTTCCGCAACACGCTCGCTCCGCTCCTGGACATTCCGATCGTCGGGGACATCCGGGGCACCGGCTTCTTCTGGGCGCTGGAGCTGGTCCGCGACAAGGACACCAAGGCTCCGTTCACCGCCAAGGAGCAGGATTGGCTGCTGCGGGACTTCCTGTCCAACCGCCTGTTCGAGGCGGGCCTGATCTGCCGGGCGGACGATCGCGGCGAGCCGGTCGTCCAGATCTCTCCACCGCTGATCGCGGGTCAGGCCGAGTTCGACAAGATCGCCGGCATCCTCGGCGACGCGCTGGCCGAGGCCGCGCGACGGCTGGGTCGCCCGACGGCCTGACATGGCCGCGTCCGCGCCCTCGGCCGGGTCACCCCCCGTGAGCACCCGGCCGATGACCGGCACCGGGAATCCTGATGTTCGCCTCGAACGGGTGACCAAGGAGTTCGGAACCACGGTCGCCGTGGACGACATCACCCTGGACATCGCGCACGGCGAGTTCTTCAGCCTGCTCGGTCCCTCCGGGTGCGGCAAGTCCACGACGCTCTCGATCATCGGCGGCTTCGAGGAGCCGACCGAGGGTGCGGTCCTGCTCGGTGGCCAGGACGTGGCGCGGATCCCGGCCTACCGGCGCGACGTCAACACCGTGTTCCAGTCCTACGCGCTGTTCCCTCATCTCTCCGTGTTCGAGAACGTCGCCTTCGGATTGCGGCGCAAGCGCCACCGCAAGGAGGAGATCGCGCAACGGGTGGACGAGACGCTCAACCTCGTCGACCTGCCGGGCATGGCTCAGCGGCGTCCCTCACAGCTCTCCGGAGGCCAGCAGCAGCGGGTGGCGCTGGCCCGCGCCCTGATCAACCGGCCGCGAGTGCTCCTACTCGACGAGCCGATGGGGGCGCTCGACGCGAAGCTCCGCAAGCAGATGCAGGTGGAGCTCAAGCGCATCCAGAACGAGGTCGGGATCACCTTCCTGTATGTCACGCACGACCAGGAGGAGGCGATGGCGATGTCCGACCGCCTGGCCGTGATGAATCTCGGGCAGATCGAGCAGGTCGGCCCGCCCCAGGAGGTCTACGACCACCCGTCCACCGAGTTCGTGGCCGGCTTCCTGGGCGCCTCCAACCTCCTGGCCGGCACTGTCCTCAACCGCAACCAGGGCGAGGTCAAGCTCGATGGCGGGACCACGGTCCGGGTCCCGCCGGATCGCATTCCCGATGGCCGTGACCGGATCAAGGTCGGCGTCCGGCCGGAGAAGCTGGTCCTCCAGAGACCGCAGGAGATCCCGCCCGAAGGTCGCAACAGCCTGGATACCAGGGTGCAGATCGCGACCTACCTGGGGGTCAGTCACCAGTACATGCTCGAAGAACCCAGTGGAGCCACGCTCACCGCGTACGTGCAGAACGTCGACGCCGATGCACCCGGCCCGGGTGCGGCGGTTCGCGTCGTCTGGCGGCCCGAGCACAGCTTCGTCGTCTAGGAGGCGACCCGCATGAGCGAAAACAGTTCAGAACCAGCCGACCATCTCGACCCGGCGCTCGTGCGTGGTCTCACCGAGCCGCGGATGTCCCGGGGTCAGTTCCTGCGCTCCGCCGGAGCCGGCGCCGCCGGGCTCACCCTCTCCAGCCTGCTCAGCGCGTGCGGCATCGCTGGAACGCGCACCGCGGCCAACAGCGCTCCCAAGAAGAATTGGCCAGCATGGTGGGCCAAGCAGAAGAAGGAGGGCGTGCTGGACTTCGCCAACTGGCCGCTGTACATCGACACGGTCCACGGCAAGCATCCCTCGCTAAAGCAGTTCGCCAAGGCCACGGGCATCCAGGTCAACTACACCGAGCCGATCCAGGACAACCAGAGCTTCTACGCCACGATCGCACCGACCCTCCAGGCCGGGCAGCCGATCGGCTACGACATCATCGTCATCACCAACGGCTGGCAGCTCACTGAGCTGATCTCGAACAACTGGCTGATCCCGCTCGATCAGTCCGGCATCCCCAACTTCTACGCGTACGCCGACCCGGCCTTCAAGAACCCGAACTACGACCCGGGCAACCAGTTCACGGTGGCATGGCAATCGGGTTTCACGGGGATCGCCTACAACCCGAAGCTGACCGGGCGCGAGATAACCAGCCTCCACGACCTGTTCGACCCCAAGTTCAAGGGGCACGTGGGAATGATGAGCGACAACACCGAGCTGGGCAGCGCCGGATTGCTTCTGATGGGCAAGGATCCGGCGACCTCGTCGGTCGCTGAGTGGAAGCAGGCGGCTGAGCTGATGACCAAGCAGCGCAGCCAGGGCCTGGTGCGCCAGTACTACGACCAGAGCTACATCAAGGCGCTGGAGAGTGGCGACACCTGGATCTCCCAGGCCTGGTCGGGGGACATCTTCCAGGCCAACGCATCGGGTTACCCCGACCTGAAGTTCGTCGTCCCCAAGGAAGGAATCATGCAGTGGATCGACAGCATGATGATCCCGATGCACGCCGCCCATCCGCTCGACGCGATCGACTGGATGAACTTCTACTACCAGCCCAAGATCGCCGCTGAGATAGCCGACTGGGTCAACTACATCACCCCGGTCCCGGACGCCAGGCAGCTCCTCCTCAAGTCGGATCCGGCGGTCGGGAAGAGCCCGCTGGTGTTCCCCACGCCGCAGATGAAGTCCGCCGCGCACCAGTACTACGTGTACAAGACCTACAGCGAGTTCAACCAGTGGAACAACATCTTCAACCCGGTCATCCAGGGCTGAAGCGGTTGAATCTCCCGGGCGCAGGCGCCGCCCGGACCAGGAAGCGCCGCGGCCGGGGGGCGCCCTACGGTCTCTCGGCGCCGGGCGGATCCTGGCTGCTGGTCTTCTTCCTGATCCCGATCGTGTCGGCCCTGTCGGTCTCGCTGATGACCGGCAACCCGGTGACCGGTTATCGGCTCACCTGGCACTTCGGTGAATATTCCAACGTCTTCTCCGCCTACGGGTCCGAGTTCGCGCGCTCCTTCGAGTACGGCGTCATCTCCACGATCGCGGCGTTCGTGATCACCTATCCGATCGCGTACTGGATCGCCTTCCACGGGGGCCGGTACAAGTCGACGCTGCTATTCCTGCTGCTGCTGCCGTTCTTCGTGTCGTTCGTGATCCGCACGTTGAGCTGGCAATTCATCCTCTCCGACCAGGGCTTCGTCCTCAGGACGCTGGAGAACCTGCATCTGCTCCCGCGGGGAACCCACGTGCTCTCCACCACCTTCGCGGTGCTGGCCGGCCTCACCTACAACGCGATTCCGTTCATGGCGCTGCCGCTGTATGTGGCGATCGAGAAGATCGACCGGCGGGTCGTCCGGGCGGCCACGGACCTGTACGCGCGGCCGTCCACCTCCTTCCTGCGGGTGATCCTGCCGCTGTCGGCGCCGGGCATCTTCGCCGGCTTCCTGCTGGTGTTCGTGACGAACGTCGGTGACTACGTCAACGCCCAGATCCTGGGTGGCCCGGGGACGACGATGATCGGCAACATCATCGAGAACGCCTACCTGAACAACCTCGACTATCCGACTGCAGCGGCCCTGTCGACCGTCCTGATGGCGCTCCTGCTGGTCGTGATCTACCTGTACGCGCGGTTCTTCGGGACCGAATCACTTCAGGAGTACGCGACGGCATGAGCGCGGTCACGATGCCCAGGACCGCCCAGGCCCCGGCCGCGCCGGCGCAGAACCGCCGCCGGAGGCGGCCCGCGCGGGCGATTCTGCCCGTCTGGTCCGCCCTGGTGATCCTCTACACGCTCGTCCCGATCGGCGTGATGATCGCCTACGGCTTCAACCAGGCGCCGTCAGGCCGGCTGACCTTCGCCTGGCAGGGGTTCACCACCCAGTGGTACCAGCAGGTGTTCGCGATCGCGAACCTGACCGGCGCGCTCGTGCACTCACTCGAGCTGGCCTTCAGCTCCACGGCCATCTCCCTGGTCCTCGGCACTCCGCTCGCGCTCGCCCTGGCGCGCTACCGATACCGTGGACGCGGGGCCACCGACGCCACGATCTTCCTGGACATCGCGGCCCCGGAGGTCGTGGTCGGCGCTGCACTGCTGTCCTTCTTCCTGTCGCTGAACATTCCCCGGGGTCTGGTGACGATCCTGATCGCGCACGTGGCGTTCAACATCGCCTTCGTGACGGTGGTCGTCCGGGCCCGGGTGCTCGGGCTGGACCGAGCCCTGGACCGCGCGGCGGCCGACCTCGGGGCGAACCCGTGGACGGCCTTCTGGAAGGTGATGTTCCCGCTGATCCTCCCCGGGATCATGGCCGGCGGGATGCTCGCCTTCGCAATGTCGATCGACGACTTCATCATCACCGAGTTCGTCGCCGGGCAGACCGTGACGTTCCCGCTGTGGGTCTACGGCGCGGTCAAGGTGGGTATCCCGCCGCAGGTGTTCGTGATGGGCACGCTGATCTTCGTGGGCGGCATCATGCTGGCCGTCATCAACGCCGTGTTCCAGCGCCGCCGCTCGTTCGCGTGATTTCGACCCGCCGCCGGACCGAGCTCGCACCCCAGCTGCGAGACGCTGAGCCACGCGCGTTCTGGCTGGCCAACCCCACACATCCAGCGCCGCCTGCCCGGCCGCCGGTGGCCGGCCAGGTCGAGGCGGATCTGCTGGTGGTGGGCGGCGGGCTCACCGGCCTGTGGACCGCGCTCCAGGCGCTCGAGCAGGATCCGGCGGCATCGGTGGTGCTCGTCGAGGCGACCCGGATCGCCGATGGGGCTTCGGGCCGCAACGGCGGCTTCCTGAGCGCCTCTCTGACCCACGGGATCGCCAATGGCCTCAGCCGCTGGCCGGAGGAGATGGATGCGCTGGAGTCGCTCGGCCGAGCCAACTTCGACCAGATACGCACCGCGGTCGGGCGCTACGGGATCGACTGTGGCTGGGCCGAGACCGGGGAGCTGGAGGTGGCCACAGCCGCCCATCAGCTTCCCTGGCTGGACGAGGATGCCGCCGACGCTCGCCGCTTCGGCTGGGACGCCCAGGTCCTGGATCGGGAGCAGCTGCACGCCGAGGTGAGCTCACCCACCTACCAGGGCGGGCTGTTGCGCCGGGACGGCCTCGCGCAGGTCGATCCAGCCCGCCTGAGCTGGGGCCTGGCCGACGCGATCGAGTCGGTCAGCGGGCACGTGCACGAGCACACCGCCGTCACGGAGCTGACCTCGACGGGCGCTCGAGTGCGCGCGCGGACCGACCAGGCCGAGGTCCTGGCGAAGCGGGTCGTGCTGGCCACCAGCGCGTTCCCCCCGCTCCTGCGCCGGATCCGCCACTACGTCATCCCGGTGTACGACTACGTGCTGGTCACCCAGCCACTCAACGCCGAACAGCTCGGCCCGATCGGGTGGGCCCACCGCCAGGGCATCTCGGATCTCGGCAACCGCTTCCACTACTACCGCCTGACCGAGGACAGCCGGCTGCTATGGGGCGGCTACGACGCGATCTACCACTTCGGTGGCGCCACCGGCCCCGCCCGCGAGCAGCGCGCGGCGACCCACAACCTGCTGCACGAGCAGCTGATCGAGACGTTCCCGTCGCTCGAGGGCGCCGGCGTCACCCATCGTTGGGGCGGGGCGATCGACACCTGCAGCCGTTTCTGCGTCACGTTCGGCACCGCGATGTCCGGCCGGGTCGCCTACGCGGTCGGGTTCACGGGACTGGGCGTCGGGGCCAGCCGGTTCGGTGCGGCGGTGGCGCTGGATCTGGTGCACGGCCGCGACACCGAGCGCACGCGGCTCCGCATGGTCCGCGAGCGCCCCATCCCGTTTCCCCCGGAGCCCGCCCGCTACCTGGCCGTCCAGGCGACCCGCGCTGCGCTGGCGCGAGCCGATGAGCGGCAGGGACGCCGAGGTCCGTGGCTCCGGTTGCTGGACCGGATCGGGGCCGGGTTTGACAGTTGAGGCGGCCGGCCAGCCGCCTCAACCAGTTAGGTGAGATCCGCCGCCACGTCGGCGTAGCGCGCCACGGTGAACCCGACCAGCGCCGGCACGTGGATCGCGAACAGCACCAGTGACAGCGTCAGCACGACCAGCGGCCCGCCGCTCAGGTGGTTCTGCAGGAAGACGTACTCGATCAGGCCGGCGATCACCACGTAGGCGAGGAGCGACCAGCGTCCCACCTGCCAGAAGCGATCCCAGTCGAAGCGGCGGATCCGGGTCAGCGACCCGAGGTTGAACACCATCAGCGCGCCCGACAGGACGAGCAGAATGACCGCCGGGGCCAGCGAGACGTGCTGGGGCAGGTGGGCCGACAGGTAGATGCCGCCGGCCACGATCAGCGCCAGCGAGAGCATCGCCAGCTGCGTGAACGGGGGGTATTTCTCGGCCTCGTTCATGAGCTGGCCAGGTGGGTCATGATCACGAACGTCGCCACCTGCATGATGCCGAGGACCCCGGCGCAGTAGACGAACCGCTTCATCAGCGTCTCTATCACCTGGCCGTTGGGGCGAGGCTTCTTGAGCTCGATCAGGACGGCGATGTTCGCCGGCTCCAGCAGCCCCAGGGCGAGGACGGCCATCACGCCGACGACGATGAAGCTGGCCACCACCCACCCGTGATTGGGATCGCTGGTCAGGTTGGTGCCCGTGTGGGAGGCCAGCTGCCAGCCGGCCGTCAGCGTGACGGCCACCAGGATCGGCATCAGCACGACCATCTTCGGCATGAACCGGGTGGTGAAGTCGAGCCGCGACTGGAGGGGAAGCCGGCCGAGGATCGGGCCGATCAGCAGCCCGACGAACAGGTCGACGATCGTCCAGCCGGCGCCGCCCACCACGTGCAGGAACATCAGCGGCCACAGCTTGTTGGCGGCCACGGCCACCACGAGCAACACGAGCACGACCCCGGCGATCGCCAGCCCGACACGCGGGACGATCTCGAACTCCGGGATCACGGGCGGTCCGGCCGGATGAGCCTGTTCGGCGGCAGGGGCCGGCGGCGAGCTCAGGGGAGGAGCGGCGATATCGGTCATATCAGCGCACCTTAAAGGCGAGCGCGGACGTGCGCAATGCGGATTAGTACGGAGCGGAGGGGGCGGGATTCGAACCCGCGGTCCGCTTGCACGGACTCTGGTTTTCAAGACCAGCGCATTCGACCGCTCTGCCACCCCTCCGGGCTGTGGCGCGATGCTAATGATCTGGAAATCGTCAGGGGGTCTCTAGCATGAGTAGCCGACCGTGAGCCTGCTCTCGACACTGAAGATGTACTCCAAGAGGACGGACAAGTTGAGCGAACCGACCGATCTCTACAGCCACCAGGTCACGCTGCTGGACGGCCACGAGCTTGACCTGAACACCCTGCGGGGACACCCGACGCTGATCGTCAACACGGCCAGCAAGTGCGGCTACACCCCTCAGTACGCCGGCTTGCAGCATCTCTACGAGCGCTACCACGACCGGGGACTGGAGCTGCTGGGGTGCCCGTCCGGGGACTTCGCCGATCAGGAGTACGACGACAACCAGGAGATCGGCGCCTTCTGCCAGCGCAACTACGGTGTCGGGTTTCCGCTCACCGAGCGCATGTCGGTGCGCGCCGATCCTGCGCCGCTGTGGGCGGATCTGATCCGGCAGCCGGGCTCGGCGCCTCCGGCCTGGAACTTCACCAAGTACCTGGTGGGATCCGACGGGCGGCTCGTCGCCCGCTGGGCCACCAAGACCGACCCCGAGGACCCGGAGATCCTCGAGGCGGTGGAGAACGCGCTCAGCTGAAGCGTCAGGATGGCGCGTCCAATAGCGCGATCTTGGCCGCAGCCGGGGCTCGATCGTGCGCCGGAACGCGAAGCTGGTTCCGGGTGGGGAACCAGGCGATCAGGCCGCCGAGGCCCGGAACCCACACGGAGATGGCGTGATAGA
This sequence comes from uncultured Solirubrobacterales bacterium, assembly GCA_963718545.1. GTDB lineage: Bacteria > Actinomycetota > Thermoleophilia > Solirubrobacterales > Solirubrobacteraceae > Palsa-465. Next base: position 638,372 of record CAVQZO010000003.1, read on the forward strand.
CGAGCACCGCGCCGACCGACGCGGCCGGCGAGAATCCGTACAGGACGAGCGCTCCGGCCAGGCCGGAATCCAGGACGCCCAGACCGGCGGGCATCGGGATCATCGTGGCCAGATAGCCGATGAAGTAGGCCACCGCCAGCGCCAGCACGCCGATCGGATGGCCGGTGGCCCGGCACGCCGCCCACAGCGCCGCCATGTCGAACAGAAGGAACCCGACCGCGCCGAGCATCCGCCAATGGGGGCGCGTGACCGCCCGCCAGGCGCTCTCCAGCGACGTGGTGACGGACCGGATCAGCTTGGGTGCCCGCCGGTCATAGCGCCGCCCGGCGATCAGTGCTGCGGTGGCCGCGCCCAGCACGAACAGCGAGACCAGGATCGGCACGCCCGCGTGCTCCAGGTCGTGCGGTCCGGCGCCAATACCGATCAGCAGACACGCTCCGGCCACGCCGTTGACGAAGAAGCCAAACAGCGTCAGGAAGCAGAGCATCGCCCCGCAGCGCTCGGCCAGCCGCCGCGCGCCGATGCCGTGATGGCGGAGCAGCCACGCGGAGGCGGCCGCCGAGGAGAAGTTACCGCCGGGCAGAACGGCGCCCGCGCCCATGGAGATCCAGGCCACCTGCCGGCTGACGGCGCGAGGCGGCTCGGGAAAGAACCGCCGGAAGACCACCGGATAGCTGAAGCACGAGACCAGCTCGAAGGCCACGGCCCCGGCGAGCCAGGCCGGGTTCATGTCGCCGAGCGTGTGCAGGACCTGGCTGGGGGAGGCCACGCGCAGGAGCACCGCCACCGACACGGCGACCACAAGCAGCCCGCCGAGCCATCGCAGGACCCGTTTCCGGTCCCCGGGCAGCTGTTTGCGTTCGCTCTCCTCCACCTCGTCCTCAGTGCGACCTTGTCGGCTCGTGATTAGCGGACGATAAGCACGAGCCCGGAAGCATCGAAGTTCGTTCGGCAAACCGTGAGCTAGGCTGGCCTTCGCCGCTCCGCAGAGGTATGGTTCCGCGTGAGAGGGCCGGCACGGATGGCGAGGCAGGTGAAGCTGATGCGGGTGCGAGGGTTGACTGGGGCGATTGCGATGGCGCTTACGATGGCTGCGCCCGCAGTGGCGCACGCCACCGTGAAGCCGGTTAACCATGTGCGGCCTCGGATCAGTGGCCGGCTCGGCGAAGGACGGATTGTGACCGCCTCCCATGGCGCCTGGACGCATGCGCCGTCGTCGTTCACCTACCGGTGGCAGCGCTGCACGAAGGCAGGCCGTTGCTCGACGATCGCGCACAGGACGACCCGCCGGTACAAGATCGGTGCCGCCGATGCGAACCACCGCATCAGGGTCGTGGTCACAGCCAGTGACGGCGTGCGGAGCAGGCCTGCTCGCAGCAAACTGACGGCCCTGGTCGGCAAGCCGTCGTCGACTCAGCCGACGACGACCTCACCTACCCCGTCGTCATCGGACGGCGGGACGCCGGCGACGGCGTACCAGCTCAATGCGCAGCACACGGGGGTCTCCGGAGACAGCTTCTCCACCACAGCGACGGAGGCTTGGTCAGCTGATCTGGGCGCCAGCATCTCCTACCCGCTGATCGTCGACGGCCAGGTGTTCGTAATCGCCGGCGACGACAATTCCCGCGATCCCGAGCTTTACGCCCTCGATGCGAACACTGGCAATGTCAATTGGGGCCCGGTGCAGCTTGGAGGTAGTTATCCGTGGGCCGATCTGACGTATGACTCGGGGAAGGTATTCATCGTCAACAGCAGTGGGACGATGGAGGCGTTCGACGCCGGTACGGGCACGCTCGACTGGGCGACGCAGCTCCCTACGCAGTGGTCCTTCAGTGCGCCACCCACCGCCTCGAACGGCATCGTGTACACGTCCGGGGCCGGCGACGGAGGGACCGTCTATGCGGTCAATGAGGCCGACGGTTCGCTCGCCTGGACTCAGTCTGTAGAAAATGGGGATACGAGTTCGCCGGCCGTCTCGTCCAGCGGCGTGTACGTGAGCTACGCCTGCGGGCAGAGTTACGACTTTGACCCCAACACGGGCGACCTGATCTGGCACCGCGCCACCGCCTGCGAGGGTGGTGGTGGGAAGACGCCAGTGCTGGCCAATGGCCTGCTTTACGTTCGCGACAGCTCGTTCCCGGCTGTACTGGATGCGGGCTCTGGCGTCTTGCAGAGCTCCTTCCGCAGCTCTGGCCCCGCTCCCGCAGTCAGCTCGTCGATGATCTTCAACCTTGAGGGCGGCGTGCTGTACGCGGCTCCGTCCACGCCGGGATCCTCCGTCACCTGGACGTTCAGCGGCGACGGCACACTGAGCTCGGCTCCGATCGTCGCCGGCGACGAAGTGATCCTGGCCGGCACCTCCGGCGAGGTCTACGCGCTCTCGTCCTCGAACGGGAGTGTGCTTTGGCAGGGCAGTGCCGGAGCCTCGGTCCCGGCCCCCGACGAGCAGAACGTGTCCCAGCCGTTGACCGGCCTGGCCGACTCGGGAGGCCTGCTCGTGGTCCCGGCCGGCGACACCCTCGTCGCCTTCCGCTGACCCACCCGAGTCGCTGATCCGGCGCCCCGCTGTCACAGGCGGGGTCGTTGTCTTGTCTTAAGGGGTGGAGACGAGACGACGAGGCGGATGATTGGGAAACCTGCGATGACCGAGAATGAAGTTCAACTCGAGCAGCTGCGCCGGTCGGCGTTTGCCATCGCCTACCGGATGCTGGGCAGCGTCTCCGAAGCCGAGGACGTGGTGCAGGAGGCGCTGCTGCGCGTGCATCAGGCGGAGGAGAGGGGAGAGGGGATCGACTCACCGCGGGCCTATCTCGCCACAGTGACCACCCGGCTGGCGATCAACGAGCTGCATTCGGCGCGCGCCCGGCGCGAGCAGTACTTCGGCGAGTGGCTGCCCGAGCCGATCCTCACCGATGGCGAGGATGATCCGCTCCGGCACGCCGAGATGGCCGATTCGCTGTCGGTGGCGATGCTGGTCCTGCTCGAGAGCCTGTCTCCCGAGCAACGCGCGGCGCTGCTCCTGCACGACGTGTTCGACTACGGCTATTCCGAGGTCGCCCAGATCATCGGCAAGAGCGAGGACGCGGCGCGCCAGCTCGCCAGCCGGGCCCGCCGCCAGGTTGGCGAGCGCCGGCCGCGGTTCCAAAGCTCACGGGAACAGCGAGACGAGCTCGTGCAGACGTTTCTGGCCGCCGCCCAGCAGGGCGACATGGACGGTCTGGAGGCGCTGCTGGCCAACGATGTCGTGTTGAGCGGCGACGGCGGCGGGAAGGTTCCGGCACTGGCGCGCTCGCTGACCGGGCGCAACCGGGTGGCGCGGACGCTGCGCAGCTGGATGCGGATCGCCGGACGGCTTCCCGGCTTCACGTTGCGGCCGACCGAGGTGAATGGCGGCGCCGGTGTTCTGGCCACGGACGGGCAGGGCCGGCTGATCAGCGTCTGGTCAGTGGAGATTTCGAGCGGCCAGATCCGCAGCATCCGCTCGGTGGTCAACCCGGACAAGCTCGCGCACCTCGGGGCCGTGGCCGACTTCGCGGCAATGGTGGGCCGGGGCACGACCGATGACACATCCGAAACAGAGCCTGACGACCCAGGAGGAACACCATGACGAAGGCCAGGATTCAGAACCCCGCGCTCGTGCTGCCGGAGGCGCTCGACGCCTTTCAGAAGCTCGGCCATCTCCCGAAGCAGACGGGGGTGCCCGAGAGCACGCTGGCGCTGGTCACCCTGCGCGCCAGTCAGATCAACGGCTGCAGCGTGTGCGTGGACATCCACACCCGAGAGCTCGAGCATCTGGGCGAGAGCCCAGAGCGGATCCACCTCGTGGCCGCGTGGCGGGAGGCGCCGTACTTCAGCGACGCTGAGCGCGCGGCCCTGGCGCTCACGGAGGCGGTCACCCGACTGGCGGACCGGCCCGATTCGGTGAGCGATGAGGTGTGGGACGAGGCCGCTCGCCACTACAGCGAGCGAGAGCTCGCCGGTTTGGTGGTGGCGATCGCGACGATCAACGCGTTCAACCGGGTCAACGCCACCACCCGCCAGATCACCGGCGACTGGGTGGCGCGGATCGTGGAAGCGGCTTCCGCCGCCGCGTGATCAGCGGAGCAGCAGCATGCGATACACCACCATCCGCTGGCCGCGGGTCACCGTGATCGTGTAGTAGCCCTTGGCCGGCGTCTTGCCGGCGACCTTGAGCACGACCCGGTGCCAGGCGGTGGTCAGTCGCTTGATCCGGGTCGTCTGGACGGGACTCTCCAGGTGCCGGACCTGTAGCACGGGCCCACGCATCCTGCCGCGCCGCGTCCGCATCTTGACCACGACCCCGGGACCGTGCTTGTTCAGCCCGAGGGAGCGGAACTCCACGTTCGTCCGGCCCGTCGGCAACGGGGCGAACGAGTTGCCCTCGGAGATCGAGCTGCAGCCGTTCGTGGGCGTTCCGCCACTGAGGACCTGATTGATGAACGCGAATGCGCCGGTCTCGAACGGCACCGCGGCGTTGGTGTGGGTGAATCCGCTGCCCTTGTACTCGTTGAACTGCACGGATACCCCGCGCCTGCAGTACGTGTGGGCAAGCGTCTCGTCATCGGCGGCGACCATCACGCTATCGCCGGTGCCGTCGGCGTTGCCCACCCCCATGAACAGCGGCTCCTTGGGCGTTCCGGTGCGGCTCATGATCATGTGGTTGTTGATCTTGGCGAAGCGCCGCACCGCAAAGAAGTCCTTGTAGCGCCGCTTGAGCAGCTTCTCGATCGTGAGCCCGGGATAGGTGCCGAGGAACGTGTTGATGCACCCGCCCGATACCTGCCGGGCGATCTTGCGACCGTAGGCCGACTCGTACTTGACGCCGTTGATGTGGAACGCCCGGGACGTTCCCACCAGTACCGCGGGAATTACCCCGGACCAACTCGAGCTGCCGTTGATGTAGGCCAGGTTGTGGGCGAAATAGGCGGGGATCCCGCCTGCGGCGGCGCCGACGATATCCAGGCTACTGGCGTACTTGGGCTGCAGCTCGGCGGCGAACTCAGTCGCGATCGAGCCTCCCGAATAGCCCACCATCGTCACTGGTGTGGACTTCTGCGCGAGCTTGAGCCACTGCTCGGTGGCGCGGATGCCGTCCAGCGTGCCGTAGCCGGATTCCTGCCCGGCCCCCCAATCCAGGTGCACGCTCTCGTAGTCCGGGACGATCACGGTGTAGCCCTCCTCGCGCGCGTACTGCACGAGGAACTGCTCCTCGTCCGCGGCGGTCGAGTAGCTGCGGTTGCCACCCTGGAGCGTGTAGGAGGGGTCGCAGATGGGTCCGAGCGCGTCGTAGGCGGTCTGGTAGGAGACGATCTTGCTCGCGTTCGGGCCCGCGATCAGCGGCCGAATGGCTGTGACCACGGTTATCGTGGGCCTGCGCAGCTCGGTCGTCGTTCGGTAGAGGAGCTGCTCCCCGGTGACGCCAGGCTCGGGCAGCCCGGTCGCGTCATCGACGATCGTGACCTGGCGCTTCTTGAGGACCGTGCCCGGCTTCACGTTCTTCAGCGACCCGCCATAGCTGTAGAACGGGTCCTTCGACGGGAACTGCGGCCCGCTGGCCGACGACGCGAAGGCGCCGGAGACCAGAACGAGCGCGACAACGACCGCACTCAGCCCGAGCAGGACCGCGCCAAGATTGCGATTCAGTCTCCCGATCATCCGAGTTCACCCCTGTCTGTTGCCGACTCTTGATCCCGGACTGAGCGGGACACTAGCCCGGCGGGGGCGAGGGTGCGCCGGTAGCGGGGGCGCCGACCCCCGCGGCGCACGCCTTCTAGCATCGTGTCGGTGACGAGTGGCGGCGCCGGGGAGGCTGGGGCAGACGTGATGGATGTCATCCTGCTCGCCGAGTGGCGCCGGAACATGTTTGCCATTTACCGGGAGGTACGTGAGGCGGCCTCGCCGGACGTCGCCCACGCAATCTGGCGCGCGCGGCGCGACGAGCTCTTCAGCACCCACCCGAGCACCCCGCTGCCAGTGGGCGATCCCCTGAGGACCACCGGCCTTCCCTGCTGGCCATATGACCCCCGGTGGCGATTCGAACTAGAGATCGCCCCAGCGACCACGGCAACGAACCTCGCCGTGAATACGGGGGACGCGCAGAGCACGAATATGCGGCAGCTTGGGTCGGTCCAGTTGCCGGCGCCGCTGGACAGCACGTTGGACGTCTGGTGGCTCGAGCAGTACGGCGGTGGGCTGTTCCTACCGATTCGGGACGGAACCGCGGGGGAGACGACCTATGGAGGCGGCCGGTATCTCCTGGACACCGCGAAGGGAGCCGACCTCGGCACGACGGGTCGCCGGTTGACCATCGACTTCAACTTCCTCTACCACCCGTCGTGCCGCTACGACAGCTCCTGGCTCTGTCCGCTCGCGCCGGCGGGGAACAGGATCGCCGCGGCGATCGAGGCCGGGGAGCGGATGTGAGGATCAGTGCGTGAGCTCGTCCGGCACGACGACCAACTTGCGCTCGCGCTCGCCGCGCAACACCGTGAGGATGATCCGGCTGCCGATGCTGTCGGCATCCATCGCCTCCTGAAGCCCGGTGATCCCACTGATTGGTCGCCCATCCAACTCGACGATCAGGTCGCCGGCCCGCAGGCCGGCGACATCAGCAGCTCCTCCGGATACGGCGCTCGTCACCTCGATGGCGTCGCTCTGCCCGTAGCGATCCCGCAGCGATGGTGGGATGGGACGCGGCGCGCCGGCGATCCCGAGGTATCCGCGGCGGACGCGACCGTCCGTGATCAGAGCGCCGATGATGCGCCGGGTGGCTCGGTTGATCGGCACGGCAAGCCCCAGCCCGAAACCGGCCAGCGCGGTGTTGATGCCGACCACCTTCCCGGCACTGGCGACCAGCGCTCCGCCGGAGTTGCCCGGGTTCAGAGAGGCATCGGTCTGGATCACGTTGTCGATCGTGCGCACCATCTCACCCTCCCGGGCGGGCAGGGAGCGTCCGAGCGCCGAGACCACCCCGGCGGTGACGGAGCCGGCGAACCCGTGCGGATTGCCGATCGCGACGACCAGCTGGCCGACCTGTAGCGACTCGGCGTCACCGAGCGTGGCCGGATGGAGCCCGCCGTCCTCGGCGCGCAGGATGGCCAGATCGGTCAGGCGATCACTCCCGACGGGGTCGAAGCGCAGCTCGCTGCCGTCGACGAACGAGGCCACGCCCCCCCGCAGCTGGCGGCCGCGGCGCCCGGTGATCACGTGGGCCGAGGTGAGGAGGAAGCCGTCAGCGGTCAGCACCACGGCGCTGCCGGCGCCGACCGGGACCTGCTCGCCGTCACGCCGGCGACCGATCACCCGCAGGTTGGCCACCGCGGGCGACACCTCTTTGGCGATGCGTGACACGACCACGCTGTAGGCATCAAGCGCCTCCTCGTCGGTCGGCCTTGGTTCAGCTGTGGCGCTGATCATGTCGGCAGCGCCACAGTCAGAGTCAGTTCGTCGGTGCCACGCATCACGCGAAGCTGAAGCTCGGAGCCGGCTGCGCGATCAAGGGCCATGTACAGCCGATCGAGGTCGTTGAGTTCCGCGTCCCCCGCGGAGAGAAGGACGTCTCCGCGTGCGATGCCGGAGCGCTGGGCCGGACTTCCGGGGGCGACTCCCTGGACGAGCAGGCCAGTCACGGGCTCCAGCCCGACCGCGGCGCGCATGCGGCGCGTCTGCCTGGGTCCGGAAACGGCCACGCCCAGGTGCGCCGGAGCGGTGGACCCGCCGCTGGCCAGCGTCTCGGCCCGCTCGCGCAGCGCCGCTGCCGGCCAGGCGACGATCAGGCCACCGTCCCGGCGGATCGCGTTGAGCCCGAGGATGCGGCCGGCGGCGTCCACGAGCGGGCCTCCGCCCGAACTCCGGGGGAGCGGCGCCGTGTGCTCGATCGCGCCTTCGATCAGGCGTCCCGCAGGACCGCGGATCGCCCTGGGGTCACTGCAGACCACGCCGGCGGTTACCCGCAGGCCATACCCGGCCGGATCCGCCAGCGCGAACACCTCGGTGCCGATCCTCACATCTCCGGCCGGCGCCCAGGCGGCGCCCGGGTGGTCTGCGCTGTCATCAATGCGCAGCACTGCCAGATCGACCGATCGGTCCGAACCGGCCAGGCGCGCTGGGAGCTCGCGGTCGCCGATTCGGACCGTGAGCTCGTCCTGCCTCACGTTGCGGGCCAGGGTCACTGCCAGGCCGGGGGCGACCAGCACGCCCGAACCCCCTCGCGATCCGTGTCTCAGGCCGATTACCGCCGGGCCGACATCGGCCGCGAGCTGAGAGATTATGGACCCCGTCATACAGCGACTCCTTACTTGTAAGTTGCAAGTCACTATACAGCGACCGATAAGCTGCTTGGCATGGAAACCGTCTCGCTCGATGCGCTCGACCATGCTGTCGCCTCCGTCGGCGACCGGTGGATGCTGCTGATCCTCGCCGCGCTGCTGGACGGCAGCCGCCGCTACGGCGAACTGCAGGAACGGATCGGCGGCATTTCCACGAGCGCGCTGGCGCAGCGCTTGGCGACCCTGGAGGCCGAGGGACTGGTTTTGGCCGAGCCCTACAGCCGGCGGCCCGTGCGGGTGCGCTACGCGCTGACCGCGGACGGCCGCGCTCTGTCGGACGCGCTGCTGGCGCTGTCGGCCTGGGGGGCCGACCGGCACGGCGAGGGCGAGGAGATCGGTCCGACCCATGCCGCGTGCGGCAGCCGGCTGGAGATCCGCTGGCACTGTCCGACCTGCGACATCGAGGTCGGGAGGCCGGGCGCGGCCACCGGCGAGATTGCCGAAGCCGCCACGTTCACCGCCTGAGGCCTCAGGGCTGGATGAACCTGGCCTGGCGCAGGTCGACCCGCGCTCCGCGCATCGGTACCCCCTCATCGATCAGGCGCGACAGCTGCTCCGCGCCCTGGGTGAGGCTTCCGTCCGCGCGCACGACGCGATGCCAGGGCAGCTGATCCTCCGCACATTCCGACAGCACCCTGCCGACCAGACGCGGCGCGCGGGAATCGATGTCCCCGTAGGTGGAGACAAACCCCTCGGGGATCGAGCGGATGCGCGCGATGATCCGCTCGCGCCGGGCGGAATCGTCCGGATCAGGCATTCATCCGGCTCTGGCGGTGGCCGGCAGCTGCACAGACTCGATCGGCTCGGCGAGCGGCATACAGATCGCCGCCGGGTGTGTCTCCCGCTGCAGGGTTCGGCGCAACTGCACGAACGCGACGCTGCCGAGCAACCCGGGAACCCACAACGCGATCACGTGATACGCGAGGACAGCAGCGGTCGTCGCGGCGAGCGGCTGATGGTAGAGGGCAAAGGTGCCGATCAGCCCCGCGTCCATGCCGCCGATCCCACCTGGGATCGGCAAGTTGCCCCCTAGCTGACCGATCAGGTAGCCAAGCGCGAGGATCCCGACCGCCGGCGAATAGCCAAACGCCTTAAAGCAGACTCCGAGAACCACGAGGTCCAATCCCATCACTCCGAACGAACCCAACAGGATTCCGGTTGGCCGCGTGCGGAGCATCCGCAGCGCGTCGCGGATGCCCTGGCCCAGCGAGTTGCGGACAAACCAAACACCCTGCGCGACCCGCCTCGAATTAGGAGCGGGCGCAGCGAGCGGCGGTCGCAGCCTCGGGAGCCCAAACAGAACAACCGCACTAACGAGCACCGATGCGACACCGAACCCGTAGGTCAGCGCCGGGTTGCGATCGTGGTGCAGAACGCCAGCCGCGTACAGGACGGCGAACACGACCAGCACCGTCACATTGGCCAGGCTGGTGAGGAAGAAGAAGGCGACCGAGCGCCGGGCGATGTGCTCAGTACCCATTCCCGCGCGCCGTAGCGCCCACACCCCGAGTGCAAGTCCGCCGGCGCCGCTCACTGAAAGCACCGAATTGGCCCCCTGTTCCGCCATGCCGATCTGATAGCTGAGCCGCCAGCTCATCGGGGCGCAGAACACGGCCCGAAATATCACGACGTAACACAGCGTCGAGAGAATCTCCAGCCCGACCCCCGCCACCAGCCATTCGACCGAGGCGTTGGCGAGTTCGTGACGCAGCCGGTCCAGGCTCGGTACGGCGATCACCACGGCGACGACAACCACGCCAACCAGTGCGAACTCGAACAACCGGCGCCACAGGCGTCTCGGACTCAGCTCGTCGGGGACCGCAGCCTCGAGATCGTCTCCAGCTGCCCGTGAGCTGACGCCCGGTCCGATCAAATCCTCTGGCATGGTCCGCCCCACAGCGACGGCGCTGACATGCCTTTAGGCTACGCCTGCCTCCAGGTCGGCTGCCCGCAGAGGAACTCCTGCGGCGGCATAGGCCTCCGGGGCATCGAGCGTTTCCGCCTCCAGCAGGGCACGGGTGAGGCTCTCCAGTTGTTCGCGGTGGTCGCTGAGCAAACGCGTCACCTCAGCGTGGGCCTCGTCGACGAACCGCCTCACCTCCTCGTCGATCATGAACTGCATCTGCGGAGAGGTCTCGGCGGCGCCCGGCAGCAGGTACCCGCCGGTGCCCTCGGCCGGAAGCAGGGCGATCGGGCCGAGCTTGTCGCTCATGCCCCAGCGGCCGACCATCTGGCGGGCTATCTGAGTGAGCTGCTGGATGTCGGACTCGGCGCCGGTGGTGATCTTCTCGTAGGTGAGCTCCTCGGCCACTCGGCCGGCCAGGGCGACTCGGATCTTCGCCTCGAGCTGTTCGCGGCTGTAGCCGACGGGGTCCGTGTCGGGCGTGGCCAGGGTGACCCCCAGGGCTTGGCCGCGCGGAATGATCGAGACCTTGCGGACGGGATCGGCGTCGGGGGTGAGCATGCCGACCAGGGCGTGGCCAGACTCGTGGTACGCGGTCCGCTCCCGGTCGGCCTGGCTCAGGATGATCCCGCGCGGGGCACCGAGAATGATCTTCTCGAGCGAGTCGGTGAAGTCGGCCATCTGGACGGTGCGGTGACTGCGCCGAGCGGCCAGCAACGCCGCCTCGTTGCACAGGTTGGCCAGGTCGGCGCCCACCATCCCGGGCGTGGTGGCCGCGATCGTCTCGAGCTTGACACTGTCGCCGAGCGGCATCGAGCGGGTATGGACCTGGAGGATCTTCAAGCGCCCCTCCTTGTCGGGCGGCTGAACCGCCACACGGCGGTCGAACCGGCCTGCGCGGAGGAGGGCTGGATCGAGGATCTCCGGGCGGTTGGTCGCGCCGAGCACGACGACCGCCTCGTTGGAGTCAAATCCGTCCATCTCCGTGAGGATCTGATCGAGCGTCTGCTCGCGCTCGTCGTTGGCGCCAGTTATCCCAGCCGAGCCCTGACGTGAGCGTCCAATCGCGTCAAGCTCGTCGATGAAGATGATCGACGGCGCCGCCTCCTTGGCCTTGGCAAACAGGTCGCGCACGCGGGCCGCACCGACGCCGACGATCGCCTCGATGAACTCCGAGGCGGCGATCGAGAAGAAGGCGGCGTGTGCCTCGCCCGCCACCGCCCTCGCCAGCAGCGTCTTGCCAGTTCCGGGCGGGCCATACAGCAGGACGCCATGGGGCATCCGGCCGCCGAGCGCCTGGTAGCGCTCGGGGGTCTTCAAGAAGTCGACGATCTCCGTCAGCTCTGCCTTCGCCTCGTCAATCCCGGCCACGTCATCGAAGGTGACGCGGATCTGCTCGGGGTTCACGCGACGGGCCTGGGAGCGTCCGAAGTTGCCAAGCCCCCCGAGACCCCCGCCGCCGGCAGCGCTCGCGGCGCGGCGCGCCAGGAAGACGAATAGCACCACGAGCAGGATCGTCGGCCCGAACCCGAGCAGGATCTCGGACAGCACCGAGCCCGCGCTCGGGGACTTCGCGTTGACCTGCACGCCGTGGCCCTGGAGCAGCGAGGTGAGTTCCGCGCTGCTCCAGAACGCCGGCACCTGCGTGGCGAACAGCGTCGTCGCCGTGGCGTTCTTGCCATCAGCGGGGTACTTCAGCTTGATCGTGAACGTGCCCTGGACCTGATCGCCCTTGGTCGAGATCGACTTGACGTGGCCCTGTTCGACCTGGCTGATGAAGTACGGGCTGAACGGCACAGTCACCCGCGGCTGTGCCCCCGGGTGGACCAAGAGGACCGACAGCCAGTTGATGGCCAGGAGGACCAGAACGAAGATCCAGAAACTGCGCAGGCGGTGGGGAGGCCGCGGCTTGTGCTCGTCGGGCATGCCACGGCCATCGGGAGCGGGAGCCACCCGCCACCCCCGCCGGTCATGGGACAGCGGCGCGCGCGGCTCGGGCCCGGCGGAGGAACGCTGACCAGCGGTGTCGGATGTCGTCTCAGTCACCTAACTCGCCAACGTCCGGATCGTGGGAGACGAGTGCGCCGCGGGGCCATGGAAGGAGTATCTACGAATTTCTTGTGGAAACCTGAAGAGGATCCACCGCACCACGGCTGAGCATCCTTCCCGCACAGAGCAAGACCTTCGAGCTCCGCGCCGCGGTGAGCGTCGGCTCACCGAAGGAGGACACCGCGGTTGGTTCCTGCAATCCGGCCTCCGGTACGGCCTGATAGGTGATGGAATGCGTCGTATGACCGACGACGCCGATCCTCCCCCCGCCGCGCCCGATCCCGACGACCACGTCGCCCGCCTGCAGGCGCAGATCGACGCCGCCAAGGCCCGTCGTGCTGGCTACCGTGCGCAGTCGGCCGAGACGGTCGCCCGAGGGGGCCCCGAACGTCCGACCGACGCGGAGTTGGGGATCATCAAGACCGACGATACGGTCGGCAGGATCGCTGCTGACGCCAGTCAGGAGGTCCGGAGTAGGCTGAGCCGCCTGACGTCGCGGTTCGGGCGGCGCGGGAAGGAGTAGGCGAACGGTAGCCGACAGCCTCGTTGGTCAGGCGCGTGTTTGAACTCTGCCGACTCTCGGAGTGGGTGACGCTTGCAGACGCTGCGCGGGCTGAGGGCAAGAGCCGCCACATCCAGCAGCGCCCGCCCCGGCGCTGCTGGATCTGGCGGCGCGTGTCGCCCGTCAGACACGCGCCTGGCCGCCGGAAGCGCCCCTCCGGCGGCCAGGCCTCCTTACCCCCTGAGCGGACCGGTGCGATCCATCACCCACCCCGCTGGCCGAGCGGCAGCGGCAGGGCGTAACTCCGCCCATACCCGGTTCCCGTTGAGACTGCTTCTCTCCACAGCCAACCATCACTTCCCGCGGTAGTCCGATACGGAAAGGTGGTCAGCAACCCGGCAGCCACAGCGCGTCCGCCAAGCGTCCAACGACCTCGAGAGCAGCCTTGCCGGGCACCCGCAAAAGGAACCCGGTCTCGTCCGCCGCCCCAAAACCTATTACCTAGGTCAAGTCCGTGCCCGATCGGCGCTGCGGCAGGGAGGCGTCGACAAACCGATGTCGGACAACCCCAGGTGCAGCCTTATCTGCAGCCCACTGTGTTGGCCAACGAAAGCGGGAGCCAGGCGCATATGCTCGTGCGACGACGCCGGGGGCTGTGCAGAACGTCGGCGTAGTCAACGATCACATCCACGGCTGCCTCCGAGCCTGCGACTACACCTAACCTCCAACCAAGGCCTGACAGGCGGCGTGCCCCGCGACCCATAGGAGAAATCGACAGATGCCAGAGCAACTCGTTGGAACCGTTGAGGAGCTTGGACCCGGATCGGTCCGCGGAATCGGAGACTGGGCGGTGCTCAACGTCGACGGCGAGCGCTACGCCGTCTCGCGGCGCTGCCGGCATCTGCGCGCCGATCTCGCGAACGGCAACATCGACGAGGACGGTTGTCTCGTCTGCCCGTGGCACCAATCCCGCTATGACCCTTCAACCGGCCGGATGCTCGTCGGGCCCCAGGCGGGATTCCAGAAAGTGCCGGGGCTCGACGCCGCGTTCATCCAGCTAACGAAGCTCTGGCCGCTCCGCCGCGCTCAGGTCGTCGAGCGTGGCGGCAAGGTCTACGTGCGCAGCTGATTTGTGTTGCTGTCTGATCGGGGACCGACAGCGCCGGCTCGACCAGCTCGCCGAAGCATCGTGGTTCAGGCGTGCCTGTGCACGATCAGCACGGTACGTCCCGAGTGCGCCGCGACGGCGGCCGCCACGCTGCCGAGGAAAACGCCTGCGAGACCGCTCTTGCCGTGGGAACCGAGCGCGATCAGGCTCGCGTCGCGGTCGTCGGCGACGCGGGCGATCCCCTTCCACGTTGGCGCTTCGGTGAGCTCGAGACTCTCGGCGTGGAAGCCTGCTGCCTGTGCCAGCGATGCTCCGTGCGCGGCGGTTTGCTCAGCAGCTCTTTTGACCTCGTCGCTTGCTGCCGCGTTGAACTCGACCCCCGGCGGCGCAATGAACCCGACCACGAACGGACGCCATACGGTCAGCACGATGGCGTCCCGTCCGCCTGCCAGCTGGCGGGCCGCCTCTTCGATCGCGAGCCCGGCCAGTTCCGAGCCGTCGTAGGCGAACAGCACCGGGCCAAGGTCGCCGGCGCTCATGCCGCTGTGCCGGCCCGATCGGCAGCGGGCTCCGCCGAGTCGCCGTTCCGCGGGCCGCCATAGCGTCCGGCCGCGTCACATGCGAGCGGCTCGGTCAGAACCGTCGCCCTGGAGGAGTCACGGATTCGGGCGAGCAGCGGCGGCGAGTACCAGGCCGGCGCCTCGCCGCTCTGCCATGTCTCGAGTGCCGGCGCCGGCGGGCGTACCCCGCCGAGCGCATAAAGGGAGACCGCGAACAGCGTGCCGGCGCTGGCGATCCCGAGGCAGATCCACAGCGCGGTCCGTGTGCCCGCCGCCGGGCTCCCTCCGGCGGTCGTGGCCACATGTACCAGCACCGGCCCGACCGCGAATGCTGCAACTGCTCGCAACAGCTCGATGATCGCGAACACGCGCTGGAGGGCGTTGTTGCGCAGCGAGAAGCCGGCGATGAACAGCGCCGGCGCCACCGAGCCGCCGACGCCGAGTCCGACCAGTCCAGAGCCGATCGCCATACGCAGCGACGTGGGCGGGAGGTGAGACAGAAGCACCAGGATCCCAACGATCAGCGAAAGCATTCCTCCGAGCACGAGGTAGTGGAGACCCCGGGTACGGAAGACCACGCCGAGCAGAACCGCGGTGATCAGCGCAGCGATGAACTCGGGGAACTGAAGCAGGCCCAGGTGCACGGGACTGAACTTGCCTGCGAGCAGGACGGCGGCCAGCGCGATCGCGGATATGGAGCTCGCCGCGGCGCACATGGCAACCAAGATCCCGCTCACCGGCAGCGTGCTGCCGAGCGGGCGAATGCACAGCAGCGGACGCTTGGCGCGGTACTGGTACATCAGGAGAACCACGATCAGCCCGAGCCCACATGCCAGCGGCACGAGCGTCATGACGTCCACGAACGGGTGGGTGAGCAGCTCCGATGCGCCGTAGAACAGGGCCACGCAGCCGGCGGCAGCCAGTGCGACGGGGAGAGGGTTGCGAGTGGCGCTGCGGTCAGCCGGCGGCGCGTCCTGAAAGGTCAGCAGCGACACGACCAGCGCCGCGGCCGCGATCCCCGCGATGATCCAAAACAACGGACGCCACCCGTTGGCTTGCGCCTGGATGCCGCCCACCAGCGGCCCTAGCGCGACTGCTCCGAAGATGCAGACATTTAGGATCATCGCCGTCCAGCGCAGCTTCGAGAGCGAAAACGAGACGACGAGCGGGGGCACGGCCGCGATCAGCAGGAGGCTCGTGCACAGACCCTGCAAGACATGGCCGGCGATGAAGAAGCCCGCGTCGGGCGCGGCCGCCGCGAGCACGGAGCCGAGTACCAGCAGCGCGCCATAGAGGACCAGCATCCGGCGCTGGGGGAGGTGCTGAGCCAAGAGCACCGCCAGGACCGTGCCCACGGCATAGCCGGCGTTGGCCATGCCCGAGCTCAGGCTCATGGCCTGCAGACTCATGTGCAGGTCCCTGGCGATGATCGGGGTGATCGGCGCGAGCGCCGCTGAGAGCGCCAGGTACGGCACGAGGGCGAAGATCACCATCGCCGCAGCCGCCGGATAACGGCCGGCCCAGGGACCCTGTCGCATCAGTCGATTTCCGCGTTCACGCCTGCCATCTCATGATAAGCCCAACGCCGCCCGACGAATCGAGCCGCCCTCAGCTGCGGATGGAACCGACCTCTCTGTGGGACAGCCCGGGCGACTCGCAGCGAGCGGTGTCGCACACGAACGGCCGGCCTTCGGAGTCGAGGTGGAAGTGGACGTCTTCGTGCTCCGGTCTCGCAGAGACGGCGCGTGCGATGGATTTTGCGACGCGGTGTTTCATGTCGGTGTCTGCACTTTCGTCGGTGTTGGTGTAGCGGGTGTCGTGGTTAGCGAGGCAAGGTTGTCGACGATCGCGTGCGCTTCACGCAGCTCGTAATCGGAATGAGTGGTGCGCAGTGCGATCACGGTGGCGCCGGCCGCGCGGCCGGCACGGATCCCGGCGGGTGCGTCCTCGAGGACGACGCAACGCGCGGGCTCGGTGCCGAGGCGACGTGCGGCGATCAGGAAGCACGCGGGATCCGGCTTACCCCGCTTGAGGCCGTCGGATGAGACGACCACTCGAGGGGCGGGGAGACCGGCAGCGCGCAGGCGCGCCCGCGCGAGCCCGCTGGAGCACGAGGTCACGATCGCCAGCTGCCGATGCCCGGCCAGCAGCGCGTCGGCGCCCGGCAGCGCGATGACCCCGTCCGTGTCGTTGGCCTCGGCGTCCTCGACTGTGGCCGCCTCGAGATCCTGGTCGGCGCGCGGCGCGAGCAGGCCGATCGTCTCACGCGAGGGGCGACCCTGAGCGAACCGGAAGACGTCCTCCGGGTCGAGGCCGTGGCGAGCGGCGAACGCGCTCCAGGTCCGGCGGACCGGTGCCGTCGAATCGACCAGGGTGCCGTCGAGATCGACGAGCAGTGCGCCGGCGCGGGCGATCAGTGCAGCCGGCGTCATGCGTGCAGGATCTCTATCCCGAGCGCGCGATACGGCGCAAGCGACGGGTCGTCTTCCATAGCGTCGGTCGCGAGGTGCGTAACAGCCTCCATTGGAGCGACGACGACAGGCATCGCGGTGCCGAGCTTGTCGTGGTCGGCGAGCGCCACGACCTCTCCCGCTCCGTCGATCATCGCCGCCTTCACGTGGCGCTCCTCGAGATCCCCCGTGGTCACGCCGATCTCCGGGTGCAGACCGCAGACGCCGAGGAACACCACGTCGGCGCGGATCACGCGCAAGGCCTCCACAGCGGTGGCACCCACAGTGACCAGCGCGTTGGGGCGCAGCGTCCCACCGATCACGGTCACCTCCAGACCGGGATGGTCGGCCAGCGCCAGCGCAATGTGCGGACTTGTGGTGATGACGCTCGCGCGCAGGTCGTCGCGCAGCGCGCGGGCCAGCTCGAGCGTCGTCGTGCCGCCGTCGAGCACGATCACCTGGCCGTCGCGCACGAATTCCGCGGCCCGACGCGCGATCGATGCCTTGGCCTCGGGCGCACGGCGCGCTCGGGCGTCAAACGGAGCGGCGTCGCCGTGGCGCGGGAGTGCCCCGCCGTGAACACGCCGTAGCAGGCCGGCCTCGTCGAGCTCGCGCAGGTCGCGCCGCACGGTGTCCGCAGAGACGTCGAAGTCCGCGCTCAAGTCGGCCGCGAGCACCCGCCCCTGGATGCGAAGCCGCTCGAGGATTAGTGAGCGTCGCTCATCGGTCAGCACATTCCTAAGTCTACACGGTAGTGCACGTTTCTTCCCGAACGTGCATGAACGTGCAGAGCCTTCGCAGGCCCACGGACGAGCAACGATCGGATGCTCGCAGCGGAGAGGGCGGGATTCGAACCCGCGAAAGAGCTTTCGCCCCTTACTCGCTTAGCAGGCGAGTGCCTTCAGCCACTCGGCCACCTCTCCGTGGACGCGCGCCCACGGTCAAGCGGGCGTGCTGGGGGGCCAGTTTAGAGGCCCGGCCCCAACCGGCACGCCCGCCCCGGGCGTCGATTCGGTCAGGCGTGCTGGGGGACCGCCGCCATCGCCTCGCGGTAGAGCTCCATCTGTCGAGCCACTCCCTCGCCGGTAACTCCCACGATGTGGCGGATGCCCTCGACCGCCAGCTGGGCCTTCACGGTGCTGCGCAGGAACTCCTCGTCCTCGCGCAGGGCGTTGATCTGGTCCGCCGAACCGCGGATCGTGAAGAAACCACCCAGCTCGCCGTTGGGCGACAGCAGGACCACCTCGAAGCTCTCGATGCGGCCCTCATGCTGCATCCGGCCCATCAGGCCGACCGCCTCGTTGAACGCCTCGATCGCACGCTCCTCGCCCCCGCGTACGGGCTGATCCCAACCCATGAACAGAACCCGGTCTGCCATGCGTTTCTCCTTGTGCGCGCCCGGCCCCCGGTGGACCGGGCTGTACATCTTAGCCTCTCACATCGGCCCAGGCGAATGGGTTATCCCTGAGACGCTCAGCGGTCCTTCGGAGCGGTCCCGAACACGTGATCCCAGAAGGGGGCGCTCACGCCGTAACCACGCTCGTGGTTCTGGAAGTGATGGCGCATGTGCAGCTCACGCATGCGCTTGCCCAGCGCGGTCCGGGGCCGGTGATGGTGCACGTGGTAGTGCAGCATGTCGTAGAACAGGTAGCCGGACAGGAAGCCGGCGCCGAACGGCAGGAACCCGGGTGAGCCGAACACCAGGCTGAACACCCAGATGAACAGGACGGCCAGGGGGATGCTGACCGATGGGGGCATGACCAGTCGCATGGGGTCGTTGGGGTGGTCGTGGTGCACGCCATGGATGATCCAGTGCAGGCGCGCGCCGATCCCCTTCTCCGGCTCGAAGTGAAAGACGATCCGGTGCAGCCAGTACTCGGTCAGGGTCCAGAACAGGTACCCACCGAGCACCCACAGAACCGTCCAGGCCCCGGCCCCATGGACGAAGCCGAGCACCAGCAGGACGACGATCGCGGGCACGAAGAGGATCGGCACGACGGCTGGATGCACGCGCGAGAGCCGATCCAGCACGTCGTTGTCGAACATGCGCGGCGAGGCCTTGAGGACCTCGCTGCGGCTCAGGCCGTCCAGTTCTTCGGCGTGCGGTGAAGCCATGACACCTTAAGTTTCAACAGGGGATGCCCTCTCCTAAACACGCGCGCTGGTGGGACATTCGCCGGGCGCATAACCGCAAACCGGCCTCATATCGCTGCCCGCTGTGCGGCGAGATGCTGCCCGCGCTGAGCGAGCACATGCTGATGTTCCCCGAGGGGGACCACAGCCGCCGCCGCCACGCCCATACCCAGTGCGTGCTCGCCGCGCGCAAGCGTGGCGCCCTGCTGACGCAAACCGAGTGGCAGCGCACACAGCCGCGCCCACCAGGCCGGTGGGCGCGGCTGCGCAAGCGACTTGGGCGATAGCTAGACCGCCGCCGGCTCTCCAGCCATGGCCGGAGCGCCCTCGGGGAACCCGAGGGACGGAACATCCGACGGGTACACCTCGTGACCGTGCTCGGCCGTGTCGCCGATCTCCATGTTCTCCTGCGACATCCGCAGTGGGACGAACAGGCCGACCAGCTTGAGCAGCAGGAACGTGATCACGCCTGACCAGACGATCACCCACAGGCCGGCGAATAACTGCCATTTGAGCAGCGTGAAGCTGCCGTGCACGACGCCGTTGGCACTGCCGAACGGCACCAGTCCGTGCTTGGTCTTCTCGTAGGCCACCGCCATCGCGGCATCGGCGAACACGCCCGTCAACAGGCCCCCGGCCAGCCCGGCGAACCCGTGGGTATAGACCACCCCCAGCGTGTCGTCCACGTTGCGGAACGGACGCAGGCGGCTGACGTAGTTGAGCGCCACGTAGACGATGATCGAGGCGATGACCCCGATCGCTATAGCCCCCCAGCCATTCACGTAGCCGGCTGCTGGCGTGATCGCCACCAGGCCGGTCACCATGCCGTTGACGCCACCCAGCAGGCTCGGCTTGCGGCCGGTCAGGTAGTCGCAGCCCACCCAGACCAGGAAGGCCACCGCCGTGCACAGGTTGGTGTTGAGGATTGCCGCGGCGGCCGACATGTTGGACGCGTACGGATCACCGCCGTTGAAGCCGTTCCAGCCGATCCACAGGAGGCCGGCACCGACCGCGACCATGGCCACGTTGTTGGGCGCGTCGATCTCACGGTCGCGTTGCAGCCGTGGACCGATCACCCAGGCGGCGACAAAGCCCGAGACCCCCGCGCTCAGGTGGATTACGTAGCCGCCAGAGAAGTCCAGCGCGCCGTGGTGGCCGAAGAATCCACCGCCCCAGATCAGGAAGGCGTTGACCACGTACACGAACGTAATCCACAAGGCCACGAACGGGATCCAGGCCTTGAAGTTGACCCGGCCCAGCACCGACCCCAGCATCAGGATCGGCGTGATCGCCGCGAACACGAACTGGAAGTAGACCAGCGCCGATTTGGGGAAGGCCTGGCTACCGAGCAGTGGGATGTTGCTCTGTCCCTGCAGCTCTGAGGGACTGAGAACGGCGCCCGGCTTACCGATGAAGTTCCCGAAGAAACCGCCGTGCGCGAGCCCGTGGAACGGCGCACCGAACCCCATCTTGAATGCGTAGAGCACCCAGACGACGAGGACGACCGCGAACGCGGCGAACGTGAGCATCATGCTGTTGATCGACCAGCGCTTCTGCATTACGCCGCCGTAGAGCACGACCAATCCGGGCACGCTCATGAAGCCGACCAGCGTCGCTGCGGTCATCTGCCATGAGGTGTCTCCCGAGTTGAGCCAGGAAGGCGCTTCGAGAAGGGGCATGCATCTCCTTGTGGTTCGTGGGCACACCGGCCCAAGCTGACGACGCAAGGGTTATGGAGACCAGCCCGGGCTCACATAGCCGTCAGGACAGGGTTCCACCGGGCCGTCCTAGACATGTGGATAAGCCGGCTTCAGATGCAGGGAAAACGGCTTGATCCAGGTCTGCACCGATTGTCGATTTAGTCGTCCAGGCGCCCCCTAAATGAACAATGGACGCGAATCCGCCAGAGGCTCAGCCGCCGCCAGAGCTGAACGGGACCGGGAGTCCCGCCTTCCGGCAGGCGGACGCCAGGGCCCGCTGGAAGGAGACGAACTCGCGGCCCGAGCGCCCTGGGGAAGCGCACAGCTCGCGCGCCGCGGCGCCGCACCGGTAGAGCTCCGAGCCACCGATCACCGTGGCCGCGCTCACGTCTATGCAGCCATGTCCGGAGACCCGCTGATGAGATCCGAGCGAGATCACCAGGACGACGGCGAACGCGGCCAGCAGGACGGCACCGGAGCCGAGAAACCAGCGCTCTCGCCGTCCGAACCGCAGCGGCCGGGCGGCCCGCTCCGCGTGCCCCGGAGGCAGGATCAGCATGCTCAGAGTCTAGGTCCGCCGGGACAATCAGAGCAGGCGAGAGGCTCCGGTGGGGAGTACCACCACCGAGCCACGCGCCGAGTTCAGAGCCCCCCGCGCAGCCCCGCTCAGCGATATCCGACCCGGGCGTCCCTCGGCAGACGAGGCAACCACGATCAGGTCAGCCGGCGTCCCGTTCAGAACCAACGTGGCTCCCAGGCGGTCCGCCAGCTCACGGGCGACCTGCTCCGTAGCTCCGGACCCATCCGGCGCCGCCACAGCGACGGACCCGATCAAAGCCTCCGGCCCCAGGCGCAGGCCTGCCTGGGCCACCGCGATGGCCACGGGCGCTCCCTCCAGCAATCGCTGAGCCGTGTTCCCCGGCTCCGCCCGCCCCGGCGTCGTGCGGTAATCAGAGCCGAACACGATCAGCCCGGCGCCCTGCTCGGTCGCCAGCTGCTCCAGGCCTTGGTCGGTGGCGGCGCTGAACACCACGTGCGTGGCCAGGCTCTGATCACCGAGCACGTCAAGCCCGGCCCTCAGGCGGCGCTGAGCGTCGTGCTCGGCCAGCTCCTCACGGCGCTGGTCGAATTCCCGCGTGTGGCGCACGTAGGCCAGCGCCAGGGTGGCTCCGCCCGCCGCCAGCGCCCGGCCCAGGGCCAGGGCGTCGTCGTCGTTGGGGGTGCCGTCGTAGGAGACGATGATGTCGGCGGCCATCGGGCGGTGAATCCTGCGGGAACGGATTCGGCCCGGCTTTGGCCCGGCGGCCAAGCTTCGAGCGGCCCATCTGTCCGCACGGAGCGCCGGAGCCGACTCGCCTGACAGGATGGAGGGGGTGAGGAGGTCACGGACGGTGTCCATGGGGTACTCGGCGGCGCACACATGAGGCACGGGGCGCACCCGGCGCTGATCGTCGCCTTCCTGCACCTCCACCTGCACGTACACCTCCACCGCTTCCACGGTCCGTCGCTGGATTACGGCGGGCTGGCCGCGGCGGCGTTCGCCAGCTGGGTGGGACTGCCCGGGCCGGGGGAGCCACTGCTGATCGCCGCCGCGATCCTGGCGGCCAAGGGGAAGCTGGACCTGACCGAGACCCTCGTCGTGGCTTTCGCGGCCGCGGTGGCCGGAGGCATCGTCGGGTGGCTCATCGGGCTGAAGGCCGGGCGCCGGCTGCTCGAGCGCCCCGGTCCGTTCCTGCGCGCCCGCCATCGGGCGCTGAAGCGCGGGGATGAGGTGTTCGCGCGTTACCCCGCCTGGGCGATCATCATGACCACCAGCTGGATGGCCGGAATCAACCAGGCCCGGACCGGCGTCTACATGCTCTGGAACGCGGTGGGCGCGCTGATCTGGACGCTGGGGATCGGCCTGGGGGGCTATTTCGCCGGGCCGCCGATCGTCGACCTGGTGGGCGACGCGGGCTGGCTGACCGTGATCGGCTTGGTGGGCGTCGTCCTCACGGGCCTGTCACTCGAGTTCGGCTGGCGGCGGCGCCGTAACAACGACTCCAGCGCAAAAGCGCAGAGCGGGTAGGCCGTCCCGGACGGCCGTGGTCCCGACTCCAGGCGACCCATCCTGGATCGCCCGGAGCGCCCAGCAGGCTCCTCTCGGTCAGGGAACTTCCGGTCGCCGAGCCTGCCGCGATCGAACGAACATCTTCCGATCGCATTCCCCCTGGTGGCGTCCCGGCACGCCCGCGGCCCCCCGGCGCGTGATGCGCCTAACCGCAAGTTCATTGAAACGCTTCACGTCCTCCACGGCCGGAAGCGTACGGCAATCGGAGGACTGCAATGCCGTACCCCGCCCAAACACGAAGCGGCCGCCCCGAAAGGCGGCCGCTCACTCGGACCAGAACGCCACAAGCGCCGCGCGTCTCAGCGGCGGCTGCCGCCCCCGCCGAACAGGCTCAGGAAGAACAGGAAGACGTTGAAGATGTCCAGGAAGATGCTGGCGGCAATGGGCACCGGCCCGATCATCATCTTCCCGGTGCGCAGGCGGTTGAAGTCGAACAGCGTGAACCCGCCGAAGATCACCAGCCCGGCCACGCAGTAGATGATGTTGGCGTGGGGGACGGTCACGAACAGGGTGATCAGCCCGAACACGATCAGCGCCAGCAGTGCCCAGAACAGCGTCCGGTACCACGACGAGAGATCCCGCCGGGTGGCGTATCCGACCGTGCCCAGGACACCCACGAAGCCTCCGGTGGCGCCGGCTGCCTGGTAGACGACGCCGGAGTTGGCGTGGGCGTAGTAGTCGAGCACCGGGGCGACGGCCATGCCCAGCAGCAGGCCCATCCCGAACAGCAGGCCGATCGCCAGCTGCTCGTGCCCGCGGCGGGACGCGATGTTCAGCCCGAAGATGCAGACGAAGGCCAGGATGAAGAAGACGATCCCGGTGCCGCCCGTCATGTTCTTGGCTACATAGGCGCCCAGTGCCGCGAACCCGCAGGTGAAGGCCACCAGGCCCATGACCTGTCCGAACAGGGTTCGGGTGCTGTCCCTGGAGATGGTCGCGCCGCGGCCAAATCCGAGTTCCTCATATGTCGGCATCAGTGACTCCTGACTCCTTGGTCAGAAACGATTGCTTGCAAACGGTAGACAAGGATAGATCCCCGCACATAAGGAATTCTCATGAACGCCGGGTTACGGCCGCCGGCTCCAGGTCCCGAACCTGAGGGCGCGAAGCGCGTGTGAGAACTCGGTGGGTGGGAAGGACTTCCTCATGAGCACATCAACCAGCAACGTTCCTTTGATCACCCTGAGCGACGGCGCCCAGATCCCGCAGCTCGGGTTCGGCGTCTTCCAGATCCCACGGGAGGAGACGGTCGAGGCCGTAAGCCGCGCCCTGGAGACCGGCTACCGCCACATCGACACCGCCGCCGCCTATCAGAACGAGGCCGAGGTGGGGGAGGCGATCCGCGACTCGGCCCTGAAGCGCGACGAAGTGTTCGTCACGACCAAATGCCCCAACAGCGACCACGGCTACGCGGAGGCCAGGCGGGCGCTGGAGGACAGCCTGGAGCGGCTCGGCTTCGATCACGTCGATCTGTACCTGATCCACTGGCCGGTGCCCTCGCGGGATGAGTATGTGGACACGTGGAAGGGGTTCATCGAGGCCCAAAAGGAGGGGCTCGTCCGTTCGATCGGCGTGTCCAACTTCCAGCCGGATCACCTCCGGCGCCTGGTCGACGAGACCGGCGTCACCCCGGCCGTCAACCAGGTCGAGCTGCATCCGCAGCTCCAGCAGCCAGAGCTGCGCCAGTTCCACGCCTCGCTGGGGATCGCCACCGAGGCCTGGAGCCCGCTGGCCCAGGGCGCCGTACTGGACGACCCGACGATCACCGAGATCGCCCAAGCCCACGACCGTACCCCGGGGCAGGTGGTGCTCCGCTGGCACCTGCAGCTGGGCAACGTCGTGATTCCCAAGTCGGTCACGCCCGAGCGGATCCAGCAGAACTTCGATCTGTTCGACTTCGAGCTGTCCGGCGACGAGATGCGCCAGATCGAGCAGCTCGACCGGGGCGAGCGGACCGGGCCGGACCCGGACACGTTCGTCGGTCCCTAGAACTGAAGCAACGGCGTGCACAACGGGGCGCCCCGTCACAGGGGCGCCCCAAACCAACGACAATCCGGCCTGGTGCAGAACCCGATCCTCGGTCCTGATTCGGTGAGCTGGCGGTACGGCAGTGACCCCCGCCTGTACCTGGTGATGCTGTACCCGTTGCTGCTGCAGGTGGCGCATCCGGTGGTGTCCGCGGGCGTGCAGGATTTCTCTGACTTCGAGGCGCGGCCCTGGCAGCGGTTACTGGGCTCACTGGACTACGTGACGATGCTGATCTACGGCGGCCCGCAGGCCGTGGAGGCTGGACGCCGCCTGCGGGAGATGCACAAGCGCTTCCGTGGCGTGCGACCGGACGGCCGCCCGTACAGCGCGCTCGAGCCGGCTCCGTACGCGTGGGTGCACGCCACGCTGCTCGACTCCTACGTCAGCGGGCACGCTCACTTCGGCCGGCCGATGACGCTCGGCCAAAAGGACCAGTTCGTCCGCGAATACCGCGGACTGGGCCGGCTGATCGGCGTGCGGGAGTCCGAGCTGCCGGACAACTGGGAGGACTTCCGCGCCTACCTCGAGACGATGATGGACAAGCAGCTGGCCATGACCGAGTCAGTCGCCTCGGTGATGCGAGCCGTGCAGGAGGCCAAGCCGCCGCCGCTACCGCTACCGGGCGTCATCTGGCGCGCAGCGCGGGTGCCGGCCAGACGGGCTCTGTGGTTGGGCGGGGTCGGGCTGCTGCCCGCCGGATTGCGGCGCCGGTTGCAAATTCCCTGGACCGACCGCGACGAGCGCCACTTTCAGCGGCTTGGGCGGGTGACCCGGGCCTGTACGCCGATCATGCCGTCGGGCCTGCGGGTGATCGGGCCGGCGCAGCTGCGTTTGCGCCGCCGGGCGGTGGACCGTGGCCCGCTCGGCCCCGGCGAGGAACAGTTCAGTTCCCGTACAACGACGAGTGCCAGAGGCTGATCAGGGCGGCCAGCGCGGCCTGCTCGTCCGGGAGGCTCGGCTCCACGCGCATTCCCGAGACGTACAGGCACTGCACGGTGCTCCAGATGAGCGTGGCCGCAATCTTCTGGCTGTCGATCGAGTGCCGCGCCAGACCGGCCTGCCGCTGACGCTCCAGCTCAGCTCCGACGGCCCGGGTGAACCGGGCGATCACGCTGATCCACAGATCCCGCAGCTGGTCGGTGGTGTTCCAGTGTTCGTGGATCGCCCGCAGGGCCGGGCGGTGGCGCTCCCAGAGCGCGACCGCGGCGGTCAGGCTCTCGCGCAGGGCCTGCTCCGGGGGAACCGACTCCTGGCGCTGGACGAACGGCTGGATCACCTCGAAGATCTCGTCGCTGACCCGGGCCAGCAGACCACCGAGCACGGCGAATTTGGAGCTGAAGTAGAAGTAGAACGTGGCTCGGGAGATCCCGGCGGCCGAGATGATCTGGGCCACGCTGAGGTCGTGCAGGGATTCGTCGGCCAGCAGGCGCTCCGTGGCGTCGAAGATGGCCGCCTCGGTGTCGGTCGTCCCCTCGTGGGGCCGGGGCCGGTCCCCGGATCGGACAGCGGACAACCCTGGCGAGCTCCTGCTCGCAGATGGATCCGCCCCCTTCCAGTGGACCCCTGCGTTCACGTAAACCGAGTATAAGAGCCGCCGGAGGGTCGCTGTGTCAGTCAACGGACAGGGTTTATGCTCGGCCCGTGGGCCCGCTGGCGGGGATCCGGGTGCTGGAGATCGGCGGGATCGGGCCGAACCCGTTCGCCGGGATGCTGCTGGCCGACATGGGCGCGGACGTGCTGCGGATCGACCGGCCTGGCGGCCAATTGGGACTGGAGCCCGGCATGGACCCGACGCTGCGCAGCCGCCAGGCCATCTCGATGGACCTCAAGTCGCAGGACGGCCGGGAGGCCGTGTATGCGCTGGCCCAGCGGGCCGACGCGCTGATCGAGGGGTTCCGACCGGGCGCCATGGAGCGGCTCGGCCTCGGGCCGGTTGACCTGCACGCTCGCAACCCCCGCCTCGTCTACGGGCGGATGACCGGATACGGGCAGATCGGCCCGATGGCCGGAGTGGCCGGTCACGACATCAACTACATCGCCGTGGGCGGCGCACTCGGTGCCACGCGGCGCCGCGGCCAGCCGCCGATGTTCGCCCTGAACCTGGTGGGCGACTACGGCGGCGGGGCCATGTTCCTGGCCTTCGGCGTGGTCTGCGCCCTGCTCGAGGCCCGGACTTCGGGACAGGGACAGGTCGTCGATGCGGCGATGGTGGACGGCGCGGCGCTCCTGACCGCCCTGATCCACGGCCTGCACGCGGCGGGCGGTTGGAGCGAGGAGCCGGGCACGAACCTGCTCGATTCCGGCGCGCACTTCTACGAGGTGTACGCCACGGCGGACGACGGCCATATGGCGGTGGGCGCGCTCGAGCCCCAGTTCTACGCGCGTCTGCTGGAGCTGCTCCAGATCCCGCTCGAGGAGATGCCCCAGTTCGATCGCGCCCGCTGGCCGGAGTTCAAGCAGCGCTTCCAGGAGATCTTCGCCACCCGATCCACGGCCGATTGGGCGGAGCTGTTCGAGTCAGAGGACGCGTGTGTGACGGCTGTGCGCGGGCTGTTCGACGCCGCCGAGCATCCGCATCTCGCTGCGCGAGGCACGTTCATCGAACTGGACGGTGTCAGCCAGCCGGGACCGGCCCCCCGATTCAGCCGGACTGCCGCCGAGGCGACCCCCGCCGGGCGGGATCCCGACGACGCGCTGGCGCGGTGGGGGCTCAGCCCGGAGGAGCGCGCGGCGGTCGACGCGGCTGCGGCCGGATCGCCGGCCTGAGACGCGACGTCAGTCTCCGATCTGGAGGCTGGACACCGCCTCCTCCAAACCTGGCGCCGTCTTGATGTGCTGCTCCACCCCGGCCAGGCGGAGCGCCGCGTTGGCCGCCGAGACCGGCGGGATCACCAGGACCAGATCCTGGCCGCGCACCCGGAGATCCTCCCGGAGCCGGTAGATCAGCTGGATGCCCGAGCTGTCCAGGTAGGTGATCGGCGAGAGGTCCAGGACCAGCGCCAGAGCGTGGTTCGGCACCCCCTGGGTCAGCGCGTCCCGGATCGTCCCGACATTTGACAGGTCGATCTCGCCGATGATCCTGGCCACGGCGGTGGTGCCCCGCATGTCGAATTCCAGGTCGGCCAGGTTCATCTGCCCAGGCGCCGCGTCATCGTGATCTCGGTGCCGCCCTGAGCGGCCTCCCGGATCTCCACCGCGTCCATCGCGGCGTCCATGATCCGCAAGCCCCGTCCGCGATCCTGACCACGCGGCTGGCGCCAGCTGCCCCCATCGGTGACGGTGATCGTGACCACCCCGTCCTGCGCCCTGGCCATGAAGGAGAAGTGGGCGGGAGCGGGTGAGTAGGCGTGCTCCACCGCGTTGGCACACGCTTCGTTGGCGGCCAGGGTGATTTCGGTGATCTCCTCGTCGGTGGCGCCGTGGTCGCGCAACCAGCGGCGAATGTTTCGCCGGATCTCCGCCAGCTCATCCGGGCGGGCCGCCGGATGCAGCTCGAGCACCTGCGGGATCTCGGTGTTCTTCAGCGCCACCACCGCCACGTCGTCCTTGAGGCCCTCCAGAGGCACCAGCTGCACCGCCAGCTGGCATGCCTCCTCGGCCGTCCGAGCCGGGGAGAGCGTCTGCGCCAGCAGCTCGATGCTGTCGGTGACCGGCACTCCGGGCCGCTCCACCAACCCGTCCGTGTACATGACCAGCATCTCGCCGTGCTCAAGCCGGGTCTCCAGCTCCGGCCGGTGCCCGAAGGACATGGCGCCGAGCGGCGCCGAGGGCTCGCTCTCCACCAGCCGCGGGCCGCTAGGGGACAGCAGCACCGGCGGAAGGTGTCCCGCGCTGGCCAGCGTCAGCCGGCCGGTGTCGGGCTCGAGCACGCCGTAAGCGGCCGTCGCCATGCCGAAGTCCGGCATCGCCTGCAGGAACCGGTCGAGCAGCTCCAGGGTGCGGCCCGGGCTGTGGCCGGCGATCGCGTAGGCATGGAGCGCCGTGCGCAGCTGCCCCATCAGCGCGGCGGCGGGCAGACCATGCCCCACGACGTCACCGATGGCGATCCCCAGGTGTCCGCCGGGCAGCTCGAAAAGGTCATACCAATCACCGCCCACCTCGTCGGTGGCCGGCAGGTACCGCGCGGCCGTGCCGATCCCCAGCACGTTCGCCAGCTTCTTGGGCAGCAGGCTGCGCTGCAGCAGCATCGCGCTCCGGTGCTCGTGCTCCAGGGCCGAGTACAGGCGGGCCCGCTCGATCCCCGGGGCCGCCCGGGCGGCCGCCACCTGAAGCAGCGCCAGGTCCTGCTGGCCGAACGTGCGGGGTTTCATGGAGCCGACGTGCAGGACGCCGATCAGATCGCCTTCGACGATCAGGGGGACGCCGAGGAGCGATCGGATGCCCGTCTGACGGAGGATCGGGTTGAGGATGTCGGCGTGATCGACATCGGCGATAAAGATGGCCACCCGCTCCAGGGCGATTCGGCCGGCGAATCCCTGGCCGATGGGGATGCGCACGCCCGCCTCCACCTCCTCCTCCACGCCCTTGGCGGCCCGGGCCACCAGTTGCTGGTTCTCCTCGTCGAGCAGGAGGATGGCCACCGTGTCCACGTTGAGCGCGTCCTGGACCCGGTCCAGCAGCTCGTCGAGGAACTCCTCAAGGCCCAGCTCCGACAGAGTGGGGTCGCTGAGGCGGTAGAGCAGGCGGACCTGAGTCGTCGGAGCTGCCTCGAGACCCGCCGGGGGTAGGACGACCTGCCCGAGCCCCTTGGGGGGTCGGGGGGATATCGGGGTCCAAGCTGGTTGGGGGGGCATGTCCGCCAGCGGGATTGTGCCCCGGATGGACGCTTCCGCAACATGCCGTTACATAGAGTGCTGGTAATGAGCACTACCTCGACCCAGATTCCGGGAGTTATCGGCGTGGTCGGCGCGGGCACGATGGGGGCCGGCATCGCCCAGCTGGCCGCACAGACTGGGGCCCGCACGGTCCTCTACGACGCCGTGCCCGAGGCACTGAGCGCAGGCCTGGAGAAGCTCGAGGGTGGGCTCGCGTATCTGGTGGAGCGCGGGCGGCTGGCGCCGAATGAAGCCCAGGACATCCGCACGCGGGTCGAGGCGGTTTCGGAGCTGGGCAGCCTCGCCCCGTGCGGGATCGTGATCGAGGCGGCGCCGGAGCGGATCGAGCTCAAGCGTGAGCTGTTCAGCCAGCTGGCCGGCGTGGTCGGCCCCGGCTGCGTGCTCGCCACCAACACGTCTTCCCTGTCGGTGACCGAGATCGCCGCCGGCACTCCGGAGCCCGGTCGCGTGGTCGGGCTGCACTTCTTCAACCCGGCGCCCGTGATGCGGCTGGTGGAGGTGGTGGCGGGCGCCCAGTCCACCCCCGCGGCGCTGGGTCTGGCCAGGGCGGTGGGAGAGGGGATGGGCAAGCGCGTGATCGAGGCCGCCGACGTGGCCGGCTTCCTGGTCAACCGCTGCAACCGTCCGTTCTCGCTGGTCTCGCTGCGCCTGCTCACCGAGCGGGTGGCCGGCACTGAGCAGATCGACCGGATCGTGCGCCTGGAGGGCGGGTTCCGGATGGGCCCGTTCGAGCTCCAGGACCTGGTCGGGCTGGACACCAACCACGCGGTGGCCGAGGCGTTCCAGCGCCAGAGCTACGGTGAGCCCCGCTACCAGCCCTCGCCGCTCCAGGCCCGGATGGTGGCCGCCGGCCGGCTGGGTCGCAAGACCGGCCGCGGTTGGTACTCCTACGAGGCCGGGACGCGACCCGGCCAGTACCGCCCGGAGGACCCCGAGCCCCCCGAAATCGGAGGCGGCTTCGGGCGGGTGGTCCTCGTCACCGGCGACTTGCCGGTCGCCGGTGAGCTCGCCGAGGCGGCTCAGCAGGCCGGCTTCGAGGTCCGGCGCGGGCCGGGGCACGACGCGCCGTGGCTGACCCTGGTCTGTGACGGTGGTGAGCCCGGTCCCGGGCCCCGGGCGCGGCTGCTCCACACCGGCTCGCTGCATGAGCTCGATCCCGAGGCGGCGGGCTTCCACGTGGTGCCGCCGCTGACCGGTGCCGGCGTCGTGGAGGTCACCCACACTCCTGCCACCGATGAGTCCTCGCTGGAGCGGCTGCGGGAACTCGTCGGGGCGATCGGCTGCCACGAGGAGCTGGTGGGCGACGCCCCCGGCCTGGTTCTGGGCCGGATCATGGCCCAGATCATCAACGAGGCCGCCTTCCTGATCGGCGAGGGCAACGGGACTCCCGAGGACGTGGACGCGGGATTGGAGCTCGGCCTCAGCCATCCGCGCGGGCCCGTGGCCTGGTCGCGGCTGATCGGCCTGCCGCACGTGGTCGCCGTGCTCGACGCGCTTCACCGCGAGCTCGGCGAGGAGCGCTACCGGGTGGCGCCGCTACTGCGCCGGCGGCTGGCGCTAGGCGCCGTCGGCCTCGCCGACTGACGGCTCGGTCTCGGCCAACCGCGCGGCGGGGGTGTCCCCCACACCGCGCAGGGCCGCCCGCATCCCGTCGCGGCTGACCAGCTGATGCGAGCTGGAGATCAGCGGCCGGACGGCCGCCAGACCCAGCCGGCCCCGGAGGTCGATCGCCTGCACGCGCGTCTCGCTGACCAGGGCGGCCTGCCCCCCGCCCGCCGGCTCGACCCAGTTGCCGAACAGGACCCTCACCGTCCCGCGCCGTGACCAGGAGCGGAACTCCTCGGACCCGCTCAGGCTGGGGTAGTCACGGCGCATCGTCCAGATCCGCCCCACCAACCCCGACACCAGCGTCAGCTCGTCCTCGAACAGGACGTAGAAGGGTGGGGCGCGGAACATCTCGTCGAAGCGGAGGTCCGGTGAGAGGCCGGGGATGCGCAGGCGCACCAGGCGACCCAGGTTCCGGGCATCACGCAGGCGGACGGCCTGGGCGGCGGCCCAGAGCTCGGCCGGAGTGGCGTGCGCTTCGCGCCGGTGCCGGACGCGGATCTGCGGGCGGGGCAGCCAGTCGTCGAGATCGGGTGGCATGTCCTACGGGATGCTTGCACGCGGCGAGCGCCGGTAAGCTGGCCCGGCCTCGAGAACGGAAAGGGCGCTTATGGACAGAGAGTTCGACGTCGTGGTGATCGGCGCCGGCCCGGCCGGGGAGGTCATGGCGGGACGCCTGCGGGACCGGAGCGACAAGCAGGTGGCGCTGGTCGAGCGTGAGCTGGTGGGCGGCGAGTGCTCGTTCTACGCCTGCATGCCGTCCAAGTCGCTGTTGCGCCCGGCCGAGGCGCTGGGTGAGGCCCGCCGCATACCCGGCGCCGCCCAGGCCGCCACCGGAGATCTCGACGTGCAGGCCGTGCTGGACCGGCGCGACGAGGTGATCCATGGTCTGGATGACTCGGCGCAGCTGCCATGGCTGGAGGATCGGGACATCTCGCTGGTTCGTGGCCCGGCCCGGCTGGAGGGTGAGCGGCGGGTCCGCGTCGGAGACGACGTGCTCGTCGCCCGGGAGGCCGTGGTGTTGGCGGTGGGCAGCGCCGCGCTGTTCCCGCCGATCCCCGGGCTGGCTGAGGCCGACGCCTGGTCGAATCGCCAGATCACCACCAGCAAGTCCGTGCCCCCCCGACTCGTCGTGCTGGGAGGCGGGCCCGTCGGCGTGGAGATGGCCCAGGCCTGGTCCTCGCTCGGCTCCCAGGTGTCCCTGATCGAGGCGCTCGATCGGCTGCTGGCCCGCGAGGAGCCATTCGCCGGGGAGCTGGTGGGCGACGGGCTCCGCGGCGCCGGGGTGGAGATCCATCTGGGAGGCAAGGCCGCCGAGGTGCGCCGGGACGGCGACGAAGTATCGGTTGAATTGGAGTCCGGTCAGAACGTGACCGGGACACATCTGCTCGTCGCGATCGGGCGCACGCCGCGCACGGCAGGGCTCGGGCTGGAGAGCGTCGGGCTCCCGAGCGAGGGGTCCGTCGAGGTCGACGACCACCTTCAGGTGCCGGGACACCCGTGGCT
Source organism: uncultured Solirubrobacterales bacterium (assembly GCA_963718545.1). Taxonomy (GTDB): domain Bacteria; phylum Actinomycetota; class Thermoleophilia; order Solirubrobacterales; family Solirubrobacteraceae; genus Palsa-465. The sequence goes on from CAVQZO010000003.1 coordinate 671,209, forward strand.
GTACGCGATCGGGGACGTCAACGGCCGCTCGCTGCTCACCCACTCGGGCAAGTACCAGGCCCGGGTGGCGGCTGATGTGATCCTCGGCGAGTCGGCGTCGGCTGTCCAGGACCGCACCGGAGCCCCGCGGGTGGTGTTCACCGATCCCCAGGTGGCCGCGGTCGGCCTGACCCTGGACCAGGCCCGAGAGAAAGGGGTGCCGGTCGTGCCGATCGATCTGGACACCGAGGCCACCCCCGGGGGCAGCTTCTACGGCCGGGGCGCCGCTGGGAAGACGCGGTTCGTGGTCGACGAGTCCCGGGACGTGCTGGTCGGCGTCACGTTCGTCGGCCCGGAGATCTCCGACTTCCTCCAGGCGGCCACGATCGCCGTCGTGGCCGAGGTGCCGGTTCCTCGCCTGGCCCACGCGATCGCGCCGTTCCCGACCCGCTCCGAGCTGTGGCTGAAGTTCGTGGAGGCTTACGAGCAGCACCGTGGCGTGAGCATGCACGCGGAAAAATCCACGTGACGCCGCCGCGCAGGTAGGTTCCGCCCGAATCGGATCCTTGAGGAGGGGTGCGCATGAGACGGAGACTGCTGTTGAGCGGACTGGTGTTGGGGCTGGCGACGCTGCTTCCGGCCTCCGCCTCGGCCACCCGGCTGTATGTGGATAACAACAGCAGCGGGGCGATGGTCGCGTTCAACATCGGTTCCGACGGCTCGCTGACTGTGATCCCGTGCTCCAGTTCGCAGTGTTCGGCCTCGAGCTTCGTGGAGGGGCTCACGATCACGCCGGACAATCGCTTCCTTTATGCGATGCAGGTTGAGCTCGCCACCGTGGGTGAATTCGCGATCGGTTCCAGTGGGTCGCCGAGCAACCTGTGTGGTGGCTCCTGTGCGGCGACCGGTGGGTCCGATCCGATCGGCGGGGCTACGAGCCCCAACGGAAAGTTCGTGTTCGCAAGCAACCAGGACTCGGGAACAGTCACGCCGTTCAGCGTTGGCTCCGGCGGCGCGCTCACCGCGGTGACGTGCGGCACCGGGTGTCACTCCCAGGCTGGATCGCCCGACGGGCTCGCGATCACCCCGAACGGAAAATTCATGTACGCCGCCGACCAGGACGAATCCGTCGACGAGTGGTCGATCGGATCCAGCGGGGCGCTTACCCAGCTCTGCACGATCTCCTCCTGTCCGGAGGCGGTCGGCGATCCGATCCCGGCAGTGATCACGCCAGATGGGAAGTACCTGTACATCGGTGACCGGGACGGCGGCGTCATCTACGCCTTCCAGATTGGCTCCGGGGGAGCGCTCACCGCGATTCCGTGTGTGGCCTGCCTTGGAGGCTCCGGGCTGGCCGACCTGGCCATCGCGCCGAACGGGAAGTATCTGTATTCGGCGAACCAGAACGCAGACTCGATCTCGGCCTTCACGATCAACTCCGACGGCACGCTCACTCCGATCTCATGCTCGGCCTGCACGGCCGGCAGCAACCCGTATGTATCGGTGGCGGTGGAGTCGGGCAGCCGCTACGCGTACGCGCTCATCAACAGCGGGAACGGGATCACGGTGGCGCCGTTCTCGATTGGATCCGGGGGGTCGCTGACCGCCCTCAGTTGCTCACCCTCCATCTGCACCATGCCCGGTGGCAGCGTCGACGTGTTCGATCTGGCCATCTCTCCGGATCAGGCGCCGGTGGCCAAGTTCGCGCACGGAACCGCACGGGTGGGCAAATCCACCAGCTTCAACGGCTCGGGCTCGACGGCGTACCAGACGGCGACGGTCGCCCGTTATGACTGGTCGTTCGGTGACGGCAAGAAGGCGCTCAACGGCGGCCCGAAGCCCAAGCACAAGTACGCCAAGCCCGGCACCCACAAGGTGACGCTGACCGTGACAGACAGTCTCGGCTGCTCGACCAGTCAGGTATTCACGGGGCAGACGATGAGCTGCAATGGCTCGTCAGTGGCCACGATCACCCACAAGGTGCACGTGACCGCGGTCAAGAAGGCGACCCTGTCGCTCCGGAACCTGCCGACCGCCTGTGTGCGTGCCAACACCACGATCGGTGTGCGGGTCCACACCGGAAGTGGTTCGGCGCCGCACAAGACGAACGTGACCGTGGACGGGCATCGAGTGGCGCACAGCCAGGCCCTGAGCTTCTCGGTCACGATCTCGCTGGGCCGCCTGAAGGTGGGCTCCAATACCGTGAGTGCCGTCAGCGTGGACCGGTTCGGGCGGCACAGCAAGGCCAGCGCGGACATCAAGCGCTGCTCGACCTCGGCGGCGTTCACCGGCTGACCTGAAGGACAGTCGCCGGCTCGGCTCGGCTCGGCTCGGGCTGGGTTGCCGGGCCGGCGGCTACTTCAGGTAGACCGCGAAGAAGTCCCGATCCTCGGGGGTCAGGTAGCGCAACGGCGAGCGGATCATGCCGGGCAGGAGGTTGCGCGCGCCCACGCCGCCGCCGTGCTTGTAGGTGATGAAGCTCGGCCAGTAGGCGTTGATGTCCAGCTCCATCGCTCGGACGGCTCCGGCGTGCTGCATGATCCTGGCCAGCGACCCCACGGTCTGGAAATCGGCGGCGGCGTAGATCAGGTTTCCGTACTTGTCGACGCCGACCGCGGAGCGCCACACCTGCACCGCGTTGCCGAGCGTGGCCCCCCACTCCGGCCCGTCGGACAGGTTCGGGTTGAGCTTTCCGTTGTTGACGATCAGCGGCAGGTTCTGCCGGGCGTACACCACATCGGATGGAGCGGTGGGGCCGCTGTTCCAGTCGATCACGTTGACCCGGCCATCCTTGTAGCGGAGGATCGTGGCCAGCCCGTCCTTCATGGTGGCGTAGGTGTGGCCGCCGTCGGCAAATCCGCCACCCGAGTCCTGCAGCTTGAAGGCGCTGTTGAACGTCGCGACGAGGTGGCTGCGCATGCTCATCGGCACCTCTTCCGGTCCGCGGTCGGTCATCAACACCGCGGGCTCCTGGACCCCCGGATACAGCCAGGCGCTCGTCTCGGTGTGGTCGATCCAGGCCACGCCGGCCACCAGCTGCGGGTACGCCGGACTGCTGCGGAAGCTCGTCACGAGCACCGGAGGCGGGCCGTGGTGGTGGAACGTTGAGCGCCAGACCCCCTCGCCGGGCAGGGCCGGATGGATCAGGGGCTTGATCCGAGGCGGCTCGTAGTGGGGAACGCGGTGGTGTGCGGCGCGAGCGGACGCCACCGCGCTGCCCGGCAGGTTGGGCAGCTGTTTGAGCGCGGGCCCGCCCTTGGACGGCGCGGTCAGCGTGTAGTAGATCGTCTCGATGCGGTTGACCAATCCCCGCCCCCCGTTCGACGTGACCCACTCCAGCGAGCGAATCGAAAACGTGGAGTCGGACCGGCTGGCCATCGTCCCCGCATAGGAGACCAATGCCGGGATCAGGGCCAACCCGGCCGCCATCGCGGCGATCCGACGGATCCGGGCCCCCCGCCGCGGCCTCCGCGGCAGGCGCTGGGGGAGCCGCCGGACCTCTCGCACGGAGGCGGGCGGGCGGAGCATCTCGGTCGAGGGGTACCTCATCGAGTCACGCGTGGCCACGGCGCTAGGATGCCCCAGCCAAAGGGATCGGTTCTTAAGCCAAGGTGAGAGGGCACTCACGATTCGCACAGAACTCGTTGAAGTGGGAAGCCTACGCTCTACCGCAATGTCCGGGGAGGACAACAGCGTGTTGCTCGATCTCGAGCCACAGGCCCTCGATCGAGGGCGGCTGCGTGCTGCCGTCGCTACCGCACGTCCCCGTCAGTGGATCAAGAATCTCCTGGTGATCGCGGCCCCGGCCGCTGCCGGCGCCCTGGGACATGACGACGTGCCGGTGCGGGTGTGCCTGGCCTGCGCCGCCTTCTGCATGCTCGCCTCCGGCATCTACGCCATCAACGACGTTCGCGACGCCGAGGAGGACCGCCTGCACCCCCGCAAGCGCTTCCGTCCAGTCGCGGCCGGCGAGCTGAGCCCGCGCGCCGCCACGACCACCGGGATCGCCTCGATCGCCGCCGGCCTGCTGCTGTGCGTTGGCATCCGGCCGCTGCTGGGCCTCGTCGGACTCGGCTACGTGGTCCTGACCGTCAGCTACACGATGCTGTGGCGCCACGTGGCCGGGCTGGACGTCCTGGCCGTGGCCGGCGGGTTCGTGCTGCGGGCGGTCGGCGGCGGGGTCGCCGCTCCGGTGTCGCTGTCCAGCTGGTTCCTGCTCGTGATCACGTTCGGCGCCATCCTGGCCGCGGCCGGCAAGCGGCATGCCGAGCTGAGCCGGCCCGGGAGGCTGACCGCCGGCGGACGGGCGGTTCTGCGGCGCTACAGCCCGACCGGCCTCCAGCTGATCCTGCTCGGATCCGCGCTGGCCGCGCTGACCGCCTACTGCGCATGGGCGCTTGCGGTGCCCGCCGTCAACGGGGTGCCCTGGCGGCTGCTGACGGTCGTGCCCTTTGCGCTCGCCCTGCTCCGCTACGGATGGCACCTGCGGCGGGGCTCGGGAGAGGCGCCGGAGGAAGTCCTCCTGAACGACAGGCTCCTGCAGTGCATCTCGTTGGTCTGGCTCATACTGTTCGCGTTCGGTGTCAACGCCGAGAGCTGACAGCCAGAGAACGTCATCGCCTACCCCGGATCTGGAGTCTCGCCCCGACACCGTGACCGGCTGGGGAGGGGCCGAGCCGGGTCGGGTGGTGCGCTGGACGCCGCGGGATCTGCCTCAGCTGCAGGCCGGCCTGCGCGGGCTCGATGGCCGCGGTGCCATCCCCCGCGGCCTCGGTCGCAGCTACGGAGACGCGGCGCAGCGCCAGGGGGGGACGGCCATCGACACCTCCGCCCTGCGCTGGATCACGCTTGACGGCGGGACTGGGCTGGTCACCGCGGGCGCGGGCGTGAGCCTGCATGAGCTGCTGGCCGTCGGCGCCTCACGTGGCTGGATCGTGCCGGTGGTGCCCGGCACCCAGCACGTGACGGTGGGCGGCGCGATCGCCAGTGACATCCATGGCAAGAACCACGCAACCCTGGGGACCTTCTCCCGCCACGTCCGCGCGATCGGTTTGCTCACCGCCGATGGTCGGCTGCGCGAACTGGAGCCCGGATCCCCGGAATTCGAGGCTACGGTGGGAGGCATGGGGCTGACCGGCGTGATCGTCTGGGCCCGGATCCAGCTGCGAGCTGTGATGAGCTCGATGCTGTCGGTCGACACGGATCGGGTCAACGATCTGGACCATGTGTACGCGTTGTTGAGCCAGCCGGGCGGCGAGCATCGGGTGGCGTGGCTGGACCTGCTGAGCCCTCGAGGCCCGCGCGGTGTGGTCACCCGCGCCGCCCACCTCGACGAGGGGGAGCTGTCGGCGCGGCTGGCCACCCGGCCGGCGCGCGCGCAGATCCCCTCCTGGTGGCCCGCCGGCCTGCTCCGGCCGGCCGCGGTAGCAGCCTTCAACGAGCTCCGCTTTCGCAGCTCGCCCCGCGCCGAGCGGGGCAAGCCGGAGGGGTTTGCCGCCCACATGTTCCCACTCGACGGGCTGGCCGCCTGGCCGCGCCTGTACGGACCGCGCGGCTTCGTGCAGTATCAGCTGGTCGTGCCGCGCGAAGCCGAACCGACCATCGACAGGGTGCTGGAGACGCTCCGGGCGGCCGGCGTGCCCAGCTATCTGGCGGTGCTCAAGGACTTCGGTCCGGCTGGATCGGGAATGCTGTCGTTTCCGATCGAGGGTTGGACACTGGCGCTGGATCTGCCCAGGGCCGCTCCCGGGCTTCTGGCTGCGCTGGATCGCTGTGATCAGCTGGTGTGCCAGGCGGCGGGCCGCGTGTACCTGAGCAAGGACGCCCGGCTGGGGTCAGAGACGACCCGGGCCATGTACCCGCGCCTGAGCGAATGGCAAGCGGTGCGTGACCGGCTCGATCCGGACGGTCTCTGGCAATCGGATCTGGGCGTGCGTACCGGCCTCGTGCAGGCGGGTGCGCCGTGACCGCGACTTCTCCCCGCCGCGTGCTTCTGATCGGGGGCACGTCTGAGATCGGCCTGAGCCTGCTTCGTCGGCTGGCCGCCGACGGCCCGATCCAGCCATTCCTGATCGGCAGGCGCCGGACCGCGCTCGACCAGGCCCTCCAGGCCCTGCCCGTGGCGGGCACCGCCGAGGGGGGTGTGCTCGAGGTCGACGCCGACGACCTGGGCGCGCACGAGGCGGCCGTGGCCGAGGCGTTCTCGCGGTCGGGTGGATTCGACCTGGTGGTGGTGGCGGTGGGTCAGCTGGGTGCCCAGGAAGGCCTGGACGCACCGTCGGAGCGGGCGCTGGAGATCATGCGCGTCGACTTCGTCGGCGCCGGCTCCCTGCTGATGAGCGCCTTGCGGCGACTGCGCGACCAGGGATACGGCACTCTGATCCTGCTGTCCAGCGCCGCCGTGGAGCGGCCTCGAGCCGCCAATGCCGTGTATGGCGCAGCCAAGGCCGGCCTGGATGCGCTGGCTCAGGGACTGGCCGACAGCCTTCAGAACAGCCGCGTCCGCGTCCTCGTGGTGCGACCGGGCTTCGTCAAGACCCGCATGACCGCCGGGCTGAAGCCTCCGCCGTTCTCCACCACTCCCGAGGCGGTGGCCGAGGCCACCGCGCAGGCGCTGTCGGGCCGTGCCCACACGATCTGGGTCCCAGGAGCCATCCGCTACGTGTTCATGGTCCTGCGGCACCTGCCCCGTCCCCTCTACCGCCGCCTGCCCCTATGAGGTTCACGGCCTGGCAGATCGACGTGGCTGTGGCGGTGGTCGTGGCGCTGATCCTCATCTTCGCCACGCCCGGACTGGCCATCACGGCTCTGCTGGCGCTCCTGGTGCTGGTCGTCTGCGGGGTGAGCCTGGCGGTCGGGCGGGTGCGCCGTCGTCGTCGTTTCTCTCGCTCGAAGCTCGAGCGGTCTCCGCGGTCTCGCTCGACGATCCGGCGCTGAGCCGGGTGTCACGAGGCCCCGTCCGAGCCGGACTCAGGCCCTCGGCCGACAGGCCCGGATCGCCGCCCGCCGCGTCCGGTGTATCTCGAACTCCCGGTTCAGGCGGGTGAGCGACAGCAGCTCGAGCGTGGTGGCGACGTTGCAAGCCAGTCGCAGCGGGGTGCCCTGCTGGGTGGCGCGGCGCTGGGCGTTCAGCAGCAGGGCCAGCGCGGTTGAGTCGGCGAAGCTGACCTGGCACAGGTCGATCACCAGCGCGGCGGGATGTGCCCGAAGAACCTCGTTGATGGCGACCCGCAGGCGTGGCGTGCGGGCTATGTCCAGCTCGCCTGTCAGGGCGAGCACGACCACGTCGTCGCGTGCCTGCACCACCTGGATCGGATCCGATTTGTGGCGCCATCCCGTTCGTGAGCTGACGAGACTGAGCATCACGGGCAGGAGCTACCCGTGCCGCTGCAGCATCATTCAGTGCGTGGCTCCTCCACTCGGCCGCAACTCGTACGGGCGTGTCCGGTTGTAAACGCATGTCGGCTTCCGGGGGTCAAGCCGGCGTGGTCTGAGCCGAAAACAATCAGGAGCCTGTTCGTCTCGTCCCCGGAGTCTCTTGCCTTTCCACCTGCGAACCCTCGCCGATAGATCTTGCGCCCGCGGCCTGGCAGCCGCGCTGCTCCTCGCCCTCCTGATCCTCAGCCCTCCCGCCGCCGGCGCTGCCGGGGCCACCAAGACCGTGACCTACCGCGGCTACAGCGTCCGGGTGCCGCGTTCCTGGCCCGTCTACAACCTGGCCGCCCACCCGGCCACGTGCGTTCGCTTCAACCGTCACGCGGTGTACCTCGGCCGCCCCGGAGCCAACGAGTCGTGCCCGGGCCACGCGATCGGGCGCACCGAGGCGATCCTGATCGAGCCGGCCGGCGCCTCGGTTGGGCTGGGGATGAACGGCGCCGATGTCACTCGCCGGGTCAGCCGGACTGGCGTCTCGGCGCTGGCCACGTGGAACCACAGCCCGACCGTGGTCGAGCACGCTCTGGGCTTCGGATCGGTCAAATCGATGGCCGCGGCGGCTCCTGCCGCTCCGGCCGCCTCGGCTCCGAGCCGCGGCGGCGCTGTGGCGCGCTCGGCCGCCGTCACTACGAGCACGTCCACGCCGGGCGAGATCTACACCGGCAAGGGGTTCGACGTCTGCTCCACGCCCAGCGAGTCTCACATGTCGTCCTGGGGCCGCTCGCCCTACCGGGCGATCGGCGTGTACATCGGTGGCACCAACCGCGCCTGTACGCAAGCCAACCTGTCAGCGGGCTGGGTCAACACGGAATCGGAGGCGGGCTGGCACCTGATCCCCATCTACGTGGGCCTCCAGGCGCCGAGCAACTCCTGCGGCTGCAAGGGCATCAGCCCCTCCTCGGCTGCCTCCCAGGGAACCGGGGCGGCCAGCAGCGCCGTCGCGGACGCGCAGGCGATCGGGATCGGGGCCGGCAATCCCCTGTACTTCGACATGGAGGGCTACAGCCGCACCAGCACCAACACGAACGCCGTGCTCGCCTTCCTGAAGGCCTGGACCAATCAGCTGCACGCCGACGGCTACCTGTCCGGCATCTACAGCAGCGGCGCTTCGGGCATCACGGACCTCGTCCGGCAGTGGGGCACCAGCTATTCCGAGCCGGACGAGCTGTGGTTCGCCGACTGGAATGGCGCCGCGACCACGAGCGACTCGTACGTGCCAAGTGGTGAGTGGACCGGGCACCGGCGCCTGCATCAGTACTCGGGTGGTCTCAACCAGACCTACGGCGGCGTGACTATGAACATCGACCAGGACTACCTCGACGCCGCCACCGCGGCCGAGGGAACGAGCGCCGCGGCGGCCTCCGGTCCTCCGACCAGCACATCCCCGCCCACGATCACGGGCAACGCGTACGTCGGTCTTACCCTGCACGAACACCACGGCGGCTGGTTCCAGAGCCCCACCTCCTACACCTACCGGTGGTACCGGTGTACCGGCTCCGCCGCCAGTTGCACCGCCATCGCCGGCGCGGCGGGCCAGGCCTACAAAGTGCAGCGCGCCGACGTCGGCAAGATGCTCGAGGTAGCCGAGACCGCCACCAACGCGCAGGGCACGGGGCCGGCGGCCACCTCGTCGCTGACGGCCGCCGTCGAGCCGGTTCCCACCTCCAGCTACTACCTGTTCACCGGCTTCGGGAACGTCTACAACGCGCTCGGCGCGACGTTCTACGGCTCGGCCGTCAACTCGGGCGTCTCGACGATCAGCGCCATGGCGCCCACCCGAGACGGCAGGGGATACTGGCTGGTTGACCGGGCCGGGAAGGTCTTCCACTATGGCGACGCCGGGTCGAGCAGTGGCGTGAGGCCGCCCCATCCGATCATCGGCATGGCCGCGGCTCCCGGCGGCGGCTTCTACCTGCTGAGCGCCTACGGCAATCTCTACAACCTCAACGGAGCGCCCTTCTACGGCTCCCCGCACAACTCGCACAAGCGCATCTCGACCATCACCGGGATGGCCGTCACGCCCGACGGCCGCGGTTACTGGCTGGTCGACTCGGCCGGCCAGATCTTCTCCTACGGCGACGCGGCCCCCCTCGCGAAGGTCTCCTCCTCCTTCCGGGTGCGGGGGATCGCCGCCGCGCCCGGAGGGGGCGCGTGGGTGTGGACGTCGCACGGCAACATCTACAACGTCGGCGGAGCCCCGTTCTACGGCTCCCCGTACCACGAGGGCTACCGCACCTCCAGCTTCACCGGCCTGGGGACGACCAGGGATCGCGCCGGCTACTGGATGGTGGAGAGCGGCGGAAACGTGCTGCCGTTCGGGAATGCCGAGCCGCTGCCGGCGATCACGCCCAAGCATCCGATCGCCGGCCTGGTGGGGTGAGACGGGTACCGGGCGCGGCTGGCCGGCCGCGCCCGGCGTTTGGCTACGACAGTGACTCGTCCAGCTCGCCCAGGGCGTCGGTGAGCTGGAGGTTGGCCGAGTAGTCGACCGGGCAGGCGATCACCGAGACGGTGTCGTCGTCCAGTGCTTTGCGCAGCGTGGGCAGCAGCTGGTCGGCCTGGTCGATCCGGTACCCGCGAGCGCCGAAGCTCTCGGCGTAGGCCACGAAATCGGGGTTGCCGAACCCCGTGTCGAGGCTTTCGCCCAGCTCCATGTCCATCTTCCAGGTGATCAGCCCGTACTCGTCGTCCACCCAGATGAGGATCACCATCGGGATCCGCTCCCGTAGCGCGGTTTCGATCTCCTGGGAGTTCATCAGGAAGGCCCCGTCGCCGGTCGCGACCAGTACCCGCACGTCCGGCCGGGCCAGCTTGGCGCCGATCGCGCCCGGGACGGTCCAGGCCATCGTCGAGAGCCCGTTGGAGATCAGGCAGGTGTTGGGCTCGTAGGTGGGATACAGGCGGGCCATCCACATCTTCAGCGCGCCCGTGTCGACGAGCACGATGTCGTCGCGCCCCATCGCCTCACGGGTGTCGGCCACGATCCGGGCCGGGGCCAGCGGGAACCGGTCGTCGGCGGCGCCGCGGTCGAGCTCCCGGGCCAGCATGTGGCGAATCGCCTTCTCGTTGACGGCCGGCTGGAACGGGCGGCCGACCGCCGCGGCCAGCGCGTCGAGGGTCCTGGGGATATCCGATTGGAGGCCCACCTCGACCTCGTAGTGCCGATCCACCTCGGCCGGGAACCGGTGGATGTGGATGATCGTCTTGTCGCCCTGCGGGTTGATCCGGACCGGGTCGAACTCCTGCAGCTCATAGCCGACCGCGATCACCGCGTCGCAGTGGTCAAAGCCGAAGTTCACGTAGTCCTTGCGCATGAAGCCGACCGCGCCCAGGGCCAGCGGATGGTCGTCGGGAAACACGCCCTTCCCGTGGAAGGTGGTGGCCACCGGGATGTTCAATGCCTCGGCGAACCGCCTCAGCGCATCGGCGGCTCCCGCCCGGGCGGCCCCGTGACCGGCCAGGACGATCGGGCTGCGGGCGGCGCGCAGCGCTCCCGCGGCTCGTCGCAGCTGACTGGCCGAGGGCTCGTCGCTGCGCGGGATGTTGACGGCCAGCGGCCGGGCGTCCGCGGCGGCGGGGGACTTCTCCACATCCTCGGGCACGGCCAGGTAGACGGCGCCCGGGCGCTCCGTCTGGGCCAGCTTGAACGCCTTGCGGATCATTTCGGGAACCGCCTCCGGCGTGGCGATCAGCTCCGACCACTTGGTAACCGGGGCGAACATCGACACCAGGTCAACGCCCTGGTGGGACTCCTTGAAGGCCCGGTTGCGGCCCACCTGGGCCGACAGCGCCACCACTGGGGTCGAGTTGGTCGTCGCGTCGGCCACCCCCAGGAGCAGGTTGATCGCACCCGGACCCAGCGTGGCCGAGCACACGCCGGCCTGGCCGGTCAAGCGCCCGTAGACCTCGGCCATGAACGACGCCGCCTGCTCGTGGCGGACCAGCACGTAGCGAATCGAGGAGGAGGCCAGCGCCTGGACGAGGTGGATGTTCTCCTCACCGGGGATCCCGAAGACATAGGTGACGCCCTCGTTCTCCAGGCAGCGCACGATCAGTTCGGCTGTCGAGTCCATTGCTCTATCCATTCCACCAGGCTGCCAGTACTCGCCGCCAGTTGTGCCAGGCGATCGCCTCGAGCTCCTCGGCGCCGAAGCCGGCGTCGGCCAGCGCCTGCAGCAGGCGGGGCAGACCGGCGACGTCACCAAGCGGCGCCGGGATCATCGTGCCGTCGAAGTCAGAGCCGAGCGCCACGTGCCTGACGCCGATCCGGTCGGCCACGTAGCGAGCGTGTTCCACGATCAGGCTGAGCGGAGTGTCCTCGTCGTCGGCGAAGTCCGACCGCAGGAACGAGCACGCGAACACGATCCCCACCAGACCGTCCGTGGCGGCGATGGCGTCGAGCTGCTCATCCGTCAGGTTCCGGGAGCACGGCGCCAAGGCGTGGGCGCCCGCATGCGAGGCCACGAGCGGGCCGGGCTCCAGCTTGGCCACGTCCCAGAAGCCGGCCTCATTCAGATGGCTCAGATCGACCAGCACGCCGAGCTCCGCGCAGCGGTCGACGAGCCGGATCCCGGCCGGCGTCAGGCCCGGCCCGGTGTCAGGCGAGGAGGGGAAGATGAAGGGGACGCCGTGCCCGAACGCGTTGGCCCGGCTCCAGACCGGGCCTACGGAGCGCAGCCCCGCCGCATACCACGTGTCGAGCGCCTCCAGGTCGGGGTCGATCGCCTCGGCTCCCTCCAGGTGCAGCACGGCCACGGGCGGGAGCTCGGGAGCGGCCAGCGCATGGTCGAGGTCCTCGATCCGGGTCGCCACCTTCATGTGACCTGACCGCTGAAGGGCCAGCAGCCGGCCGGCCGCCGCCGTGGACTGCGCCGCGGCCTCGGGGTACCCGATCGGAGGTGAATACTCCATCTCGATCACATCGTCGTCGCGCTCGACCGGAGTGAAGTGGTCGTCCGGCTCGGAATGCGCGAACACGGCGAAGATGCCGCCCCGCATCCCCCCGGCGCGCATCCGGGGCAGGTCCAGATGCCCACCGGTTCGACCGCTGGCCAGGTCCGCGTGATCGGGATTGGTCAGGGCATCGTTGTGGCCGTCGAAGACGGGGATCATCGCGGCGGACCGTAGCGGGTAACGTCGGCTGTCGATGTCCGACGAGCTCGGCCCCGACCTACACATCGGCGAGCATCGCGTGCTCACTGGCAGCTGCTCGTGGACCGATCCGACGCTGGTCCGGGAGAGCGACTGGTACCCGCGCAAGACGATGAGCGCCGAGGACCGGCTGCGCTTCTACGCGGCCCGGTTTCCGCTCGCCGAGATCGACTCCACCTACTACGCGCCGCCCTCGGCCGAGCAGGCTCGGCTGTGGGCCGAGCGCACCCCGGACGGCTTCCGGTTCGACGTGAAGGCCTACTCGCTGCTGACCGGGCATCCGACACGCCCCCAGAGCCTGTGGAAGGACATGCGCGAGGAGCTGCCGGACGAGGTCGTCTCGAAGCGCAATCTGTACTCCAAGCACCTTTCTCCTGAGGCGCTGGACGAGGCGTGGCGTCGCTTCGCGGCGGCGCTGGCGCCCTTGCAGGAGGCGGGCCGGCTGGGGGCGGTGCTGTTCCAGTACCCGCCGTGGTTCGGCCCGCGCAAGGACAACCGGCAGGAGATCGAGGCGCTGCCCGAGCGGCTCGGCTCGTCCGGCATCCGGATCTGCGTGGAGTTCCGCTCCCCGGCCTGGCTGGCCGGGGAGCACGACCGTGAACGCACGCTCGATCTGCTGCGCTCTAACGGGCTGGCCCTGGTCTGCCTCGATGCCCCCGCCAGTTCCGGTCTGCCTCGGGTGTTCGAGGCCACTCGGGAGGATCTGCTGATCGTCCGTTTCCACGGGCGCAACGACGAGACCTGGAAGGCCCGGACCCGCACCGCGGCCGAGCGGTTTCGCTACCTGTACCCCACCGAGGAGCTGCGGGAGCTGGTCCCGCCCGTGGCCGAGGCCGTGGAGCAGGCCGCCGAGAGCCATCTGCTGATGAACAATTGCTACCGGGATTACTCCGTGCGCAACGCCGCCGAGTTGCGTGATCTGCTGGCGCAATACACGGGATCCTGAGCGCCGCCTACCCCGCCGGCTCTTACACCGGAATTCAGGGGTGAGTGCGCTTATCGTCCTCGGGACGGCGCCGGCGAGCCAGGCGTAGGCTGGCATCCGATGCCCGCTGAACGGATGCTCCCCACCCCCGAGGCCGAGGCGATCGTCGCACTGGCCCGGGACTTCGCCGCCCGCGAACTGGCTCCGAACGTGGCCGCCGCCGAGGCCGAGCACCGGTTCCCGCGCGCCGCGTTCGCCAGCTTGGGGGAGCTCGGGTTGCTGGCCATGCCCTTCGACGAGCGCTGGGGCGGCGGAGGGCTTGCCTATGAGGTCTACCTCCAGGCTCTGGAGGAGATCGGTGGCGCCTGGGCCAGCGTCGGGGTGGGGGTGAGCGTGCACGGCCTGGCCTGCCTCGCCGTGGCCGCTCACGGCTCGCCCCAGCAGCAGGAGCGCTGGCTGCCCGAGCTCCTCGGCGGACACCAGCTCGGCGCGTACTGCCTCTCCGAAGCGGACGCGGGCAGCGACCCCGGGGCGATGCGTACGCGGGCCGAGCGCCACGACGGCGGTTACCGGATCCGCGGCACCAAGGCCTGGGTCACGCACGGCGGCGAGGCCGACTTCTACACCGTCTTCGCCCGCACCTCGGACGATCGTCGCCACGGGATCAGCTGCTTCCTGGTTCCGGCCGACGCGCCGGGCCTCCATCCCCAGCCGCCCGAGCGCAAGATGGGCCTGACAGCGTCCACCACGGCTTCGATCGTGTTCGAGGACGTGGAGGTGGGCGGCGAGCGGTTGATCGGCGACGAGGGGGCCGGGCTGGCGATCGCGCTGGGGGCGCTCGACTCAGGCCGGCTGGGGATCGCCGCGGTGGCCGTCGGGCTGGCCCAGGCGTGCCTGGACTGTGCCGTCGACTACGCCGGGCAGCGGCAGACGTTCGGCAAGCCCATCATCGAGCACCAGGGCGTCGCCTTTCTGCTGGCCGACATGGCCGCCGCCGTGGACAGCTCGCGGGCGATGCTGCTCGAGGCGGCGCGGCGCCGGGACCGTGGCCTGCCGTTCAGCCGTCAGGCCGCGATGGCCAAGCTGCTGGCCACGGACTCGGCGATGAAGGTCTCCACCGATGCGGTTCAGGTGCTCGGCGGCGCCGGCTACACGCAGGATTTTCCGGTGGAGCGGATGATGCGCGAGGCGAAGGTGATGCAGATCTTCGAGGGGACCAACCAGATCCAGCGGCTGGTTATCGCGCGGCAGCTGAAGCGGGGATGACGAGCGCTCCAGCCGGGACGCCGACCGGCGTGCCTCCGTTGCCAGGCATGGTTGCAGCCGGCGCGAGCGCCACGGTACGTTCATCCTCCTGCTCGCGATCCAGCGCGCGCAGGAACGCGTTTACGACCACCGGGTCGAACTGCGTTCCCGACTTGCGGCGCAGCTCGGCCCGGGCCAACTCGGGCGCGGTGCCCGGGCGGTAGGAGCGGTCGGCGATCATCGCCTCGTAGGCATCGGCCACGGCGAGCACGCGCGCTTCGAGCGGGATGCTCTCCCCGCGGATCCCGCGGGGATAGCCGCGTCCGTCCGGACGCTCGTGGTGGGCGCGGATCCAGGCGGCGATGTCGTACATCCCGGCGTGCTCCAGGATCCGGGCCCCGACCTCTGGGTGGCGGCGCATCTCGCGCCACTCCACCTCGCCCAGCGGGCCCCGCTTCTGGAGGATCGCATCGGAGATGCCCAGCTTGCCCAGGTCATGCAGGACGCCCGCGGCGTGCACCCGCTCGACGCGTTCCTCGGGCAGCCCCAGCATGACCGCGGTGATCCGGCACAGGTGACCTACGGTGCGCGAGTGCAGAGCCGTCCGCGGGTCGCGCAGATCCAGTGTCTCGGCCAGCAGCATCACTGCTGCCAGGCGCAGCTCGGCCGAGCCGGCCTGAGCCACTGCGGCCTCCCGCTGCACCTGTTCCAGCGCCAGAGACGCATGGTCGGCGACTGCCATGAGCACGTTGATCTCGCTGTCGGAGGGGCGGCGGCCGAGTGCCGGCTCGTCCACCGAGACCACGCCCAGCAGCTGGCCGTCACTGTTGCGCAGGGGAAGCAGGAGCATGTCCTCCGGGTGCCAGGCGTCGCTCAGCGGCGACGGAGCGAGTGACGGCGTCCAAACCGGGCCCTCCGGTTGCCAGTCGTAGGAACCCGCCGGCAGCCAGCTGGCGCCACCGACGTCCTGGCCGCTGTCCAGAAGCTTCTGCCATTCGGCCAGCGCGAGCGAGGAGCCCAGCAGCACCTGGCGGGCGTCCTCGTCGCCCAGGACCACGACCACGCGAAGCTCGTCGGTCCCCGGTTCCAGCAGGTTGACCACGACCACGTGGAACGAGAGCTCGGACCGGATCGCCTCGGCCAGCGCCTGCACCACCGGACCGAGACCCTGGCCGGAGGCGGCCGCGCGGGACACGGTCAGCATGCTGCGCAGGTGGCGGGGTACCGGCCCTTCGTCGACCCGCGCGGCGGACAGCTGCTCCACGTTCCCCTCGAACAGAGGAGCGACCTTCTGGTCGGCCGCCATGACTCGGTTACGCCCTCCGCGCTTGGCCTTGTACAGGGCCGCGTCGGCTCGGGCCAGCAGCTGACCGATCTCCTCGCGACCGCAGGCCACGCCGATCGAGACCGTCAGCAGCCCGTCCTCACCGTCGGGGTGGGAGAAGCCCGCCCGCTGGACCGCCATCCGGACCCGCTCGGCGACCAGTAGGGCCACCTCCTGGTTGACGTCACGAAGAACCAGCAGCAGCTCCTCGCCGCCGAACCGGTAGGCGGTGTCGACCGAGCGCAGCGCCCCGCGAGCGGTGGCGGCGATCATCCGCAGCGCCTGGTCACCGGCCAGGTGCCCGAGCCGGTCGTTGTAGGCCTTGAAGTGATCCACGTCGCAGAGCGCTACGGCGATCTGCTCGCCGTGCTCGCGTTGGCGGGTCTCGAACATGGGCAGGTCGTCCGACAGCGCTCGGCGGTTGCCGATCCCGGTCAGGGGGTCACGCCTGGAGTCCTCGACCAGCTGCTCGTTGACGCGCGCCAGCTGGCCTTCGCGTTCCTCGAGCTGGGCGAGCGCCGCCCGTTCGCGATCGAGCATCGCCTTGAGCCGGCGGCCCAGCAGGGTGGAGCGGCCGATCAGCGCCGTTCCGGAGAACAGGATGCCCAGCCGGAGCGTCATGGCACCGCCCTGCGGGATGCCGTTCACCTGCGCCGCCACCACGGCCGCGAACAGCCCCAGGAACAGCCCGGCCGGGAGTACCACGCCCAGGGCGGTCGGTTCCTCGAGCTTGGCCACGTTCTCCGGCTGCCGGGCGGCCAGCACACCGCCGACGGCGATCGCCGACAGCCCCACAACCCACAGCGGGTCCAGAGGCGTGGTGCCCGGGACGTACGTACCCTGGAGGAGGATCTTGCCCCACAGGATGAAGGCCATCGACTGAACGACCATCCCGCCGAGCACCAGCCGGATGGCCAGGGTGCGGGCGCCGCGCAGGGTGCCGGCCAGCATCGCCTGGAGCATCAGCACGGTGGCCGAGACGTACAGTGCGGGGTACAGCAGGGCCGAGATCTTGGCCGCCATGTCGAGGTGGGAGTGCAAGGCGGTCGACCAGAGCTCGGCCACGCACAGCGCCACCGCAGCGAAGATCACCGGGATCGACTCGAAGGCGGCCACCACCTGAACGCTGCGGGGGCCCTTCGGGAGGCGGAGCAGGCTGCCGATCACCAGCAGGGCGAACGCCCACCAGCCCACGTCGGCCACGTTGGGCGACGCGGGGAAGCCCGTGATCCCGTACACGTTCCAGGCCATCTGGCCGAACAGCCAGGCCCCGGCGGCCAGCGCCCAGATGGTCCAGCGCGCCCGGTTGCCCGGCAGCGCCCGGGATCTAGCGCTCAGCATGCCCAGCACCGCGGCCAGCGCCGAGAACGTCCAGGCCACGTCAAACGTCGTGCCGGGGGACACGCCGAGGTAGCTCGCCACCATCGCCGCGAACGAGATCAGTATCGAGCTGGCTACCGCCTTCGTAAAGCGGCCATCGACTGGCCCCCCAGGCTTCATAAATGCCTTATCGGCGGTTCTGCCGGAAGGATGAGTTTTGGAGGCGCTTCCGAACGTCTGGCCCAGCCGCGGCCCCCGAGCCGGCCGTCGCGACCCCGACGCAAGCCGCGGGGCGGTGGGCCTGGCCTATCCGGCGCTCAGCGCGTTGGTCGCCGAGTGGGGGGCCGAGCGGCTGGCTGAGTTGCCTGCCGAGCCCGCCTTGCTGGACACACCCTGGGTGGAGCCGGTGGTGCTGGCGCCGGCTTTGCCGAGCCCGGATCCAGCGGACTGCGTGCCCGGACCGCCGCTTCCGTGGGTGGTGTTCTGAGCTCCCCCCGTCCGGGGCGGCTTTACGGGATGGGGGTGCGCGGGCTTCGAGGTCCCCGAGGAGCCCCGGCTCGAGCCATTCTGCGCTCCGAGATGCTTGCCCTGCGTGCCTGCCGTGGAGCCGGAGGCAGCCTGCTTGTGACCCTGATGGCGGTGCGTCTGGCCGCTCGTGCTTGGACCGCCCCTCGTCTGTCCGTGGCTCGCGGACTTCCCCTCTGCCGAGGCTGCCGAAGAAGCGTGGTCGGCGCCGGCTGCGTGCCCGCGACCGCTGGTCGTGAGGAGCCGGTCGAGCCTGGCGGACGCGTGAGCGGCGGCGGCCGAACTGGAACCCGCGGCCGACGCCGGACTGGCGGTGCGGGAAACCGCGGCATCGTGGTTCGCGCCGGCACCGCCCGGTGAGATGTCCCGGATAATGCCGCTCGTTCCCACCGCAGCGGTCGCGACGATGAGCGCTCCGGTGGCCAGGAGCTTGCTGGAGGCGCCGGCCACGACGACCTTGCCTGTGGCGCCGCTGATCAGCCCGGCGCTCCCGCCGCTGGCTCCCTGGCCCGAGCCGGCTCCGGTGATCCGCCACAAGAGCCCGGCTGCGGCGGTGGCCGGCAGGGCGGGGGTCAGCGCATGCAGGTCGGCTCGGCGCTGCGGGATGGCGGCCGCGAATGTGGCGCATCCGCCACAGTCGCGCAGGTGGGCGCGAACCCGGCGGCCTCGCAGCGAGCGACCGTCGCCGTCGGAGATCAGCCGGCGGATGTCCTCACACGCCATCGATCGTCCCTCGTCGAACTCCTGCAGAGAGCGCCGCGCTTCGAACACGGTCTGCTTGGCCGCTCCTACGGTCATCTTGAGTGCTTCGGCCACCTCCTGATGACTGAGGCCGCTGAGCTCCCGCATCACCAGAGCACCTCGCTGGCGCTCGGGCAGCTCGCGCAGATCCGCCATCAGCTGGGTGATCCGGACGTTCTGCTCGAAGGTGCTCTCGGGTGAGCCGTTCAGGGCAGGCAGCTCCTCGGTCAGCTGGCTCAGCGGCCGGCGCCGGCGCAGCTGGGTCATCGATTCGTTGTAGGCGATACGGAACAGCCAGGGCCGGATCGGGGCGTCCCGGCGACCGACGCGGAGCGCCACCAGGGCGCTCGTCATCGCCGACTGGAGGGTGTCCTGCGCATCTGCCTCGGCTCCCATCAGCGACCGGCAGTACCTGTACAGGGCCTGGTGATGGCGCTGGTAGAGGATGCTGAACGCCTCCTCGTGACCCGAGCTCACCAGCCGGGCCAGGCGCTCGTCCCCAAGCAGCCGCAACGGCAGCGGTAGCGGGCGAGCGGATATCCCGGTGATTAGTTCGGCGTCCATCCCTCACACATCGACCACGCGCGGCCGGAACAGAAGTCAGGTCATAAATATCCTGGCCAGCCCGACGGAGGAAGCGTACCCTCTCCTCGGCGGGATCACCAAGGTAGGAGCCAGCGTGTCAAAAGCCGACGTGGAACTCGCTCGGAGCGGGTACGCCGCCATCGCCAGCGGCGATCTCGACGCGGTCGCGGAGCTGCTGGCCCCGGACGTCAGATGGCACGGCGGGGATCCCGATGCCGAGGGCGCCTGCCGCAACCGTGAGCAGGCGCTGGCGTTCATGCGCAATCGAGCTCAGGCTCGGATGGGCGAGTTGGTCGACGTGATCGACGCTGGAGACAGCGTGGTCGTCGTGATGCAGCCCCCTGCGGAAGGCGGCGAGACGCCGCCACGGCGGGCCAACGTGACCCGCTTCCGCGACGGGTTGGTGGTGGAGATGATCGCCTTCGAGTCACCCGAGGCGGCGCTGGCGCACGTGCGGGATCGCACAAAACAGCCTTAGCTTGCTCCTACGCACGTCAGACGTTCATCTAACCGCTGAGGGCGAGCCTCTCCTTAGACACTCGGACAAGGAGGAACCTCAATGCTCGCCATCATCGTTTTGAACGTCGTGTTTGCCGCCATCGTCGTCGGGGGCATCGTCGGTCTGCTGGCCCGCTCGATCTCGACCCAACGGCTCGACGTCGCGGTACAGCCCGGGCGTGGGCACGCCTCTCGGCCGGTCGAGCGCCGCCGGCTGGCCACCGTCACCGGCTGAACGCGCCAGACATGAGCGCCGGTTGACGCGCCAGACGTACCCCCCGGACCTCCGCCGCGGCCGCCCATGGCCGCGGCGGAGGACCCCCCGGGAGCACGCCGGACTTCACGGTTAAGGCCGGCGGTGCGATAACTCCGGGCAACGATGAGCTCATCGCCCAGTAACGCCCCCACCCGGAACGACCTCGCGGACGCCTCGGGATCGCATCCGTCCTTCTGGCTGGACCAGGCGCCGCCCGGCGCCTTACGTGAGCCACTGTCCGGCCGCCAGGAGGCGGACGTGTGCATCGTGGGCGGCGGCTTCACCGGGCTGTGGACGGCCTACGAGCTCAAACGCGCGGTCCCCGAGCTCAGGGTGATCGTGCTGGAGGCCCGGCACGTCGGATTCGGAGCCTCGGGACGCAACGGAGGCTGGGTGATCGGGGTGGTGTCGGGGTCCGCGGCCGCCTGGCGGCGGCGCGGAGGGCCCGAGGCGCCCCGCCGGATGCTGGAGGCCATCCAGGCCACCGTGGGCGAGATCGGCCAGGTGGTGGAGCGGGAGGCGATCGACTGCGACTGGCATCACGGCGGATCGCTGAGCGTCGCCCAGAACGCCACCCAGCGGGCGCGACTTGAGGCCGCGCTGGCCGAGCAGCGATCCTGGGCCGGAGACGCATGTGCGCTCCAGCTGCTCAGCGGCTCCGAGCTCCAAGCGCGAATCAACGTGGACCGCGCCACCGGTGCGCTGTTCACCCCGCACTGCGCCCGCATGCAGCCGGCCAAGCTGGTCCGAGGCCTGGCCGCCGCCGCCGAGCGCGCCGGGGTCGTGGTGCACGAGTCGAGTCCCGTGGTAGACGTGGTGCCCCGCCTGGTGCGGACAGCCCAGGGGCATGTGAGCGCCCGGCAGGTGGTCGTGGCCTGCGAGGGCTACACCGCCAACCTCCCCCGGCGCCACCGATGGCTGCTTCCCCTCAACAGCTCGATGATCATGACCGAACCGCTCGGGCCGGAGATCTGGGAGCGGCTGGGCTGGGAGGGAGCCGAAACGCTCCTGGATGGTTCCCACGCCTACACGTACTCGCAGCGGACCGCCGACGGGCGGATCGCCATCGGCGGACGCGGCGTGCCGTACCGGTTCGGTTCCAAGACCGACCGGGAAGGGCCGGTGCCCGGTGAGACCGTGCAAGAGCTGCGCCACCGCCTGGCCGGGATGTTCCCGGTACTCGGTGATGTCGGTGTCAGCCGGGCCTGGCACGGTGTGCTCGGCGTGTCCCGAGACTGGTGTCCCTGGGTCAGCTATGACCCGGCCAGCGGCATGGGATTTGCCGGTGGGTACGCCGGCGACGGCGTCGCGGCCAGCAACCTGGCCGGCCGCACCCTGCGGGACCTGCTCCTGGAGCGGGACACGCCCCTGTCCGGGCTTCCGTGGGTCAACACGCCTCCCCGCGCCTGGGAGCCTGAGCCGCTCCGGTTTGCCGGTGCCCGGGGCATTTACGCTCTGTACCGGAAGGCCGATCATCAGGAGGAGCTCAGCGACCGGCCGGCGCGGCTGGCGGCCGTGGCGGATCTGATCGCCGGACGCTGAGTTGACCAGGTGCCCGGCCGGAGTCTCACTCCAGGCACCCACATGACCCCACTGCTCTCGTGACCAGCATCGCGGCCCGCATCGCCCCGGGTGGCCGCACCGCGTGGGCGCGCAGCATGGCGACGCCGGTGCGCGACTTCCTGGCGACCGAGACCGGCGGGGCGGCGGTGGCGCTGACGGCCACGGTGGCGGCGCTGGTCTGGGCCAACTCCCCGGCGTCGCACTCCTACGACACGGTGTGGGCCACCCATCTGAGCATCAGGGTCGGCGGAGCCGGCTTGGCCACCGACCTGCGCCACTGGGTCAACCAGGGGCTGATGACCCTGTTCTTCCTGGTCGTGGGCCTGGAGGCCAAGCGCCAGCTCGATCTGGGCGAACTGCGCGAGCGCCGACGGCTGGCGATCCCCGTGCTGGCCGCCCTGTTCGGGATCGCGCTGCCGATCTGCATCTATCTGGCCTTCAACGCCGGGGGACGGGGTGCCGGCGGGTGGGGGGCAGCGATGTCCACCGACACGGCTTTCGCGCTGGCCGGACTGGCGCTGGTGGCGCCCCGCTCGGCCACACGCATGCGCGTGTTCCTGCTCTCACTGGCCGTGGTCGACGACCTGGCGGGCCTGGTGGTTATCGCCGCCGCATACACCAGTCGCATATCGGTGCTGGCGCTGATCGCGGCGATCGGGCTGTTCGGGGTGCTGCTCGCCCTCCGCTGGGCCAAGGTGGGCCGCCGCCCACTGTCCATCGGTGTCGCGGTGGCCGTGTGGGTGGCGATGTTCAAATCGGGCATCGACCCGATCATCTCCGGACTGGCCATCGGCCTGGCCACCAGCGCCTATCCGCCCTCCCGCGAGGACCTGGAGCGGGCCATCGAGCTGACCCGCTCGTTCCGGGAGCAGCCGACGCCCGCTCTGGCCCGGTCCGCGCAACAGGGGGTGGTGTCGGCCATCTCGGCCAACGAGCGCCTGACGTACGAGCTGCATCCGTGGACGAGCTACGTGATCGTGCCGCTGTTCGCGCTGGCCAACGCGGGAGTGCACGTCAACGGCTCCCTGCTCAGCGGCGCCCTCGGCTCGCCGATCACCCTGGGCATCGTCGTGGCCTATCTGGTGGGCAAGCCGCTCGGGGTGGCGGGTGGCTCGTGGCTGGCCTCGCGTCCCGCTCTGCGCGGACCACGCTCGCCGATCAGCTCACCGCTGCTGGTGGCCGGCGGCACCTGCGCGGGCGTCGGGTTCACCGTCTCGCTGCTGATCTCCAGCCTGGCCTTCCGGGGCCGTAACCTCGCCGAGGCCAAGCTCGGCGCGCTGGCCACGGTGATCCTCGCCCCCGCTCTCACCTGGGTGGTCCTGCGCCTGGTCCGGCGGCTGCCACGCGAGCTGCGCGCGCGGCAGATTGCCGGTACGGCCGAGGACATCCTGGACCTGTCCGAGGACGTCGATCCGGACGTCGATCACATCCGGGGTCCGGCCGACGCTCCGGTGACGCTGGTGGAGTACGGCGACTTCGAGTGCCCGTACTGCGGCCAGGCCGAGCAGAGCATCCGCCAGCTGCTCACCTCCCACGGAGGCGAGGTCCGCTACGTGTGGCGCCACCTGCCGCTCAACGACGTGCACGCCAGCGCTCAGATCGGGGCCGAGGCCGCCGAGGCGGCGGCGGCTCAGGGACGGTTTTGGGAGATGTACGACCGTCTGCTGGCGCACCAGGGTCCGGTCGAGCTCGACGATCTGACCGAGTACGCGCGCCAGATCGAACTGGATGTGCCCCGGTTCCTGGACGAGTTGCGCCGGCGCGACCACGCGGGCCGGGTCAGCCGCGACGTCTCGAGCGCGGACGAGAGCGGAGTGTCCGGCACGCCCACGTTCTTCATCAACGGCCGGCGCCACTATGGCGTCTACGACCTGGAAACGCTGAGCGGCGCGGTCAGCGCGGCCAAGCGGCGAGCGCAGCTGACCGCCGGGGCGGGCGTATCCGGCTGAGCTGCCCGGCACGAACCAGGTGGGTAGTTGCGAATCTGCCCGGTGCCGCTAGGCACCGGGCAGATCGCACGGCGGGTTCCCCCTTTAAAAACCCGCACGCTGCGGAGCGGCCCTGACCCGCTCCAATTGTCCTTAGCGCGGTTCCGGAGGGAGGTCCAAGAACGCCTATGAAGATGACAAGCTCTCGCAGGCGTGACTACTAGACGTTGATGCACCGGGACCTGGAAAAACGTCTAAACGCGCAGGCTGCTGCGCCTCGGGCCGGCGGCGCTGCAGGGCCGGAGGACCTGAGCGTGGACGAGCCGCCCGTCCGGCGGCTGCCCTGGCCTCGATGGGACTCACGCGACCTGGATCGCTCCGCCCCCGTCAGCCGTCACGGCTGGGAGCGGGGCCGCTCGCAGCCGGCCGCTAGTCGAACGTGCGCTTGAGGTACTCGTAGCGCTTCGGGAAAGCCGTATCGGGGTTATCGAATCGAAGCCGCGCCACTCGGTAGCGACGGATCGACGGCTGGCCCTCTTGCTCCTGCGAGCTGGCGGCTGGCACCAGGACGACTCTGCGTGCTGA
Source organism: uncultured Solirubrobacterales bacterium (assembly GCA_963718545.1). GTDB lineage: Bacteria > Actinomycetota > Thermoleophilia > Solirubrobacterales > Solirubrobacteraceae > Palsa-465. Next base: position 695,268 of record CAVQZO010000003.1, read on the forward strand.
AAGTGGTGATCTCATGGGAGCCATCATCGGACCCCGAGCTTGCAGGGGCATTGGCCACAAGTACAGACTTCGTAAGAGTCGGCGGGCCCGGTGGCTACCGCCTGAGGAGGAGGCGACGGAGGCGAAACCTGGTCCAGCGAGCAAACTGCGGCCCGAACCGGCGTAATCCCCGTTACTTGTCAGCCATCCGGGCCATCTCTAGCGTGTCCGGACGTGGCCGAACCCGTGAAGCGCCGAGGCCCGCGCGGCGTCATCGACTCGCTCGACGCGGCTCAGCGGCGTTCCGCCCTGATGATGGCCACCGTGGTCCTGGGCCTCCATGCGATCGGCTTTTTCCTGCTGATCGCCGTGGTCGTCCCCGGCCATTACGCGCTGGGCGCGGGCACGTTCACGATCGGCATCGGCATCACCGCCTACACGCTGGGCATGCGCCACGCGTTCGACGCCGACCACATCGCCGCCATCGACAACACGACCCGCAAGCTGATGGCCGAGGGGAAGCGCCCGCTCAGCGTGGGCTTCTGGTTCTCGCTCGGCCACTCGACGATCGTGTTCGCGCTGGCCTTCCTGATCAGCCTGGGCATCCGCTCGCTTAACGGACCCATCCGTCACGGCAGCTCCAGCCTGCACCAGGTGACCGGTCTGGTCGGCGCCACCGTGTCCGGCACCTTCCTGTACCTGATCGCCGCCGTGAACCTGGTGATCCTGGTGGGGATCCTCCGCGTGTTCCGCGAGATGCGCAGCGGTCGCTACGACGAGCAGGCCCTCGAGCACCAGCTCCAGCAGCGTGGTCTCATGAACCGGCTGCTCGGCCGGGTCAACCGGAGCGTCCAGCGCCCCACCCAGATGTATCCGGTGGGGCTGCTGTTCGGGCTGGGCTTCGACACGGCCAGCGAAGTCGCACTGCTGGTGATCGCCGGGAGCGCCGGAGCAGCCGGCCTGCCCTGGTACAGCGTCCTGTGTCTGCCGATCCTGTTCGCCGCCGGCATGTCGCTGCTCGACTCGCTGGACGGCTCGTTCATGAACGTGGCCTACGGCTGGGCCCTGGCGCGGCCGGTTCGCAAGGTGTTCTACAACCTGACGATTACCGGGCTGTCGGTCGTGGTGGCCCTGGTGGTGGGGACGATCGAGTTGGGCGGGCTCATTGCGCGCCACCTGACGGGCTCCTTCTGGTCTTGGCTGGCCGGGCTCAACCTCAACCTGCTCGGCTACGTGATCGTCGGCCTGTTCGTGCTCACCTGGGTGGGTGCCCTGGCGGTATGGCGGGTCGGCCGAATCGAGCAGCGCTGGACGGCTCACCTGCAGGAGCCGGAAAGGACCTGACGGACGGGTAGCCTGGTTGTATGCCGGTGAAGGTCATCTTCCGGTGCGAGGTGTGCGGCGCCCGGCCCGACGCCGAGACACGCGTCGCGCTGGAGCGCCAGCTGCTCGACCTCCGCCACGGCGAGTACGTCGACGCCGATCCGGGCAACTGGCTGACCTGGCACGGCCGGGGCATCTACGGACCCCGCCGGTACGCCTGTGGACAGCATCGCGGCGAGCTCAAGGCTGAGCTGCGCGAGCACTACGGCAACCTCGGCTGGCACCCGTGGGCCAAGGGTCCCCATCCCTGGGCCGGCCGTCGCGGCACCGACAGGGCGCGCCGCCTGGCCCGGACCGTCTCCGGGGTTCCGTTGGCCTAGAGCAGGGGGCCCATCCGGAGGCGCCCGGCGACCTGCGCCAGCTCATCCTCGGGTAACTCGGCCACCGTCCCGGCGCCGGCCCGCTCCATCCGAGCGCCCAGCTCCCGCCAGGCCATCGCCACCGGCAGGATCCGGGCCGTCGGCCCGAAACCCACCGCCGAGCGCAGCTCGTCCGCCCGCGCCCGCACGGCATCCATGGTCATCTCGCCGAACGGGACGTTGACGCCCTGGCTGAACACCGTCTGGTGCAGCAGCTCACTCACAGCTGCGCCACCGCGACCGCCGCCTGCCCGAACGAGATGCCACCGTCCCCCGGCGGCAGCCGGCGCGGCACCAGGACCCGCAGTCCGCGCTCGCTCAGCCCCCGCTCCACTGCCGCCAGCAGCCGCCGGTTCAGGAACACCCCGCCGGATAGAACGACGACATCCACGGAGTTAGCGGAGGCGGCCCGGCAGGCCGCCTCCACCGTTGCCAGCGCCAGTCCGGCATGGAACCGAGCTGCCAGGGCATGGGCCGGTTCTCCGCGGCGCACATCGGTCGCCAGCTCGCGGATCAATGGCCTGGGGTCAAGCGTTCCGTCCCGGGCGACCTCGATCCCGTACGGCCGCTGCACCCCCTGGGCCACCCGCTCGAGCTCGATCGCCGCCTGCCCCTCGTAGTTGATCGTGGTGCGCAGGCCACACAGCGCCGCCACCGCGTCGAACAGCCGGCCCACGCTGCTGGTCAGGGGCGCCAGCCCGCGATCGGCTCCCTGCACCAGCGCGCCCACGGCCCGCCAGCGTGCCGGATCGACTCCGCCGAGGGGCTCGTCCGTGTCAAGTCCGGCCTCGGTCAGCCAGGCGACGGCCATGCGCCAGGGTTCGCGCACGGCTCGTTCACCGCCCGGCAGCGGCACCGCTCGCAGATTGCCGACCCGCTCGAACTTCCGCCGGTCCCCGAACAGGATCTCCCCGCCCCACACCGTGCCGTCGCCACCCCATCCCGACCCGTCGTAGATCACCCCGACCGCCGGCCCCGGCTCGTCGTGTTCGGCCAGAGCGGCGGCCAGGTGGGCGTGATGGTGCTGAACGCCGATCAGCCGTACGTCCTGGCGCTCCAGGGCGTACTTGGTCGACAGGTATTCCGGATGCAGGTCGTGCACCAGGACCCCTGGGTGGACGTCGAACAGCCGCTGGAAGTGCTCGATGCCGTCCGTGAACGAACGCAGCGTCTCGTAGTTCTCCAGGTCACCGATGTGGTGGCTGACCCACGCGCGCTCGCCCTTGGCCAGGCAGAACGTGTTCTTCAGCTCGGCGCCGCAGGCCAGCAGCGGCCGGTCGGCGCCGCCGGGCAGGGGCAGGCTGTCCGGCACGTAGCCGCGGGACCGGCGCACGAACAGCGGGCGTCCGGCGGATATCCGGACCACCGAGTCATCCGTGCGGGTCTCGATCGGCCGATCGTGGAGGAGGAACAGGTCGGCCAGGGGCGCGAGTCGCTCCAGCGCATCCTGATCGGTGAACGCGATCGGCTCATCCGACACGTTGCCACTGGTTAGCACCAGCGGCACACCGAGATCGGCCAGGAGCAGATGGTGAAGCGGGGAGTAGGGGAGCATCACGCCCAGCTCGTCGTTGCCCGGCGCCACCGATGGAGCCACGGCCGCTCCCGCCCGGCGCCGGGCGAGGACGATCGGACGCCGCGAAGACGTGAGGAGCCGCCGCTCGGGCTCGCCCAGCTCGACCAGCTCTCCGGCCGCCTCCAGCGTGGCCGCCATCAGCGCGAACGGCTTGTCCTCGCGGTGCTTGCGCGCCCGCAGCCGGGCCACCGCGGCCTCGTCGTCGGCCCGGCAGGCCAGGTGGTAGCCGCCGATCCCCTTGACGGCCAAAATTGCGCCGGCGCGCAATCTCCCCGCCGCCACCGAAATTGTGTCGCCGCTGGCGGACGCGCCGACTAGCGACACCGCCGGCCCGCACACCGGGCACGCGTTCGGCTGCGCGTGGAAGCGCCGGTCCGAGGGATCCTCGTACTCGGCCAGGCACTCGGCGCACATCTGAAACCCGGCCATCGTGGTCAGCGGCCGGTCGTACGGCACGCCCCGGACGATCGTGAATCGCGGCCCGCAGTTGGTGCAGTTGATGAACGGGTAGCGGTGCCGGCGGTCGGCGGGGTCGAACAGCTCGCGCAGGCAGTCCTCACAGGTGGCGGTGTCCGGCGTGACGGGCGCCGATGGCCGGCCGTTCGCCGGGCTGGCCCGGATCGTGAACTCGCTGTCTCCTTCCGGAAGACGGTCCTCCCGCACCACGCGCTCCACCGAGGCCAGCGGCGGCGCCTCCGCCTCTAGCCGCGCGAAGAACTCGACCACCGGATCTGCGCCGCCCTCCACCTCCAGCAGCACTCCCTGGGAATCGTTGAGCACCCAGCCGCCCAATCCCAGCTCGTGGCTCAGCCGGTACACGTACGGGCGAAAGCCCACGCCCTGCACAGTCCCCTCGACCCGGGCCCGGACGCGCATCAGCTCAGCCCACCAGCTCGCGCAGCACGTGGTAAGCGCTGGCCTGGGCCTCCTGGATCCGTGGGATGTGCTCGGATCCGACGACGACGACGTGGTCGGCCAGCCCGTCCCGGGCGATGGCGCCCCCGTCGTACCCGACCATGGCGATCGTGATCAGCTCCCGGCGACGTGCCTCCGCCAGCGCCGCCAGCACGTTGGCCGAGCCGCCCGACGTGGAGAAGGCCAGCAGCGCGTCCCCCGGCTGTCCGTAGGCGATCACCTGGCGCAGGAAGATCGCCTCCACCCCCACGTCGTTGGCGATCGCGGTCAGAATCCCGGGGTCGTCGGTCAGGTCGATGGCCGGCCGGCCGGCCCGGCGGAAGTCGGCTACCACGTCCATGGCGTCGGTGGCCGAGCCGCCGTTACCCAGGGCCAGGAGCTTGCCGCCGCGTCCGAACGCGTCCCGCAGGGCGCCGGCGGCTGACTCCAGAACCTCCGCGTTCTGAGCCAGCGTGGTCTCGCGGAGCTCGCCGATCTCCTCGGCCTTCATCAGGACCGAGCGCCGCACATCCTCCACCACCGCCTCGAGATCCTGCTCGCGCTCGTCCAGGAACGGGTACAGGAAGGCCGAGGCTCCGGCGTCGTGCTGGGGCCGGCTCGTCCGCCCGGACAGCAGTCCACGGTGCTCGAAGAACACGTGGACGAGTTCCCACAGCACGTGGTAGAGGGTCTCGACCAGCTCCTGGCGCACATCCGGGTCGTCCTCGTGGGGGCAGAACTCCCACTCGGCATACGAGTCGCGGCGAAACGCGAGCGTCAGCGCCCCCTGTTCCCGGGCCTGGACGAGGGCGGCGCCGGTGCCCGGGCCGAACGCGAACACGATGTCCTGGGCTCCGACCAGCATCTCGCTCTGGATGATCAGCTCCTCGGGGTCATCCACCAGGGCCAGCGCGGGCAGCGCCCGCTTGCCGACGATCACCGGATGGACGAACTCCACGGCCACGTGCCGGGCATCCGATTTCCCTTCCGGGGTCGTGGCCAGGGCGAACAGCCGGCCGCCCCGCGCGAACCGCTCGGCCATGCGGTGGCAGACCCGCGCCAGCGCCTCGGCCTCGCAGGCGAAGAAGCGCGAGCCGGCCTGGGCGCGCGCGTGCGCCGGAGCGCTCAGACCACCGCCGGCGTACGTGCCGCCACCTCCGCAAGCCAGTCGCGGAACCCTTCCACGCCCTCGCCCGTGCGCGCGCTGAGCAGCAGCGTGGGCACGTCCGGGTGGACCTGGTCGATGTTGTAGAGCAGCCGTTCCAGGTCGAAGTCGAGGTGGGGGAGCAGGTCGAGCTTGTTGATCACGACCACGTCGCAGGTCCGGAACATCAGCGGGTACTTGAGCGGCTTGTCCTCACCCTCGGTGACCGAGCAGATCATCGCCCGTGCATCCTCCCCAACTTTGAATTCAGCGGGGCAAACCAGATTTCCGACGTTCTCGATGATCAGCAGATCGATCTCGTCCAGCGGCAGCGATGGGAGCGCGGTGCGCACCATGTTCGCGTCGAGATGACATTCGCCGCCGAACGCGGGAGCGGTGTTGAGCTGCGTGACCGGCACGTGCAGGCTGGCCAGCCGATCGGCGTCCATCGAGCCCTGCACGTCTCCCTCCAGCACCCCGACGCGGACGCCCGGCAGCTCCCGGACGGTGCGCTCCAGCAGGGTCGTCTTGCCCGCTCCGGGCGCGCTCATCAGGTTGACCACGCTGACGCCGGCCCGGTCGAAGTCGGCGCGGTTGGCCGTGGCGATCGTGTTGTTGGCGTCCAGCGCCTCCTCCACCACCGTCACCTTGGTGCGATGCATGCGGCCTCCTCAACCTCGATCGACTCCACCTGGAACTCGTTGCCACGGACGATCCCCACCTGGCTTCCGCCGCAGCTGGGACAGCGGAAGGCCGGGAGGTCGATCGGCCATTCGCGCTCGCAGCCCTCGCAGCGCAACCAGGGCTCGATGACCTCCTGGTCGAGCGTGGCTCCTTCGCACAGCGTCCCCCGGGCGACGAACTCAAAGTAGAACCCCAGCGTCTCCGGGACCACCTGGCGCAGCTGACCCACCCGCAGGTTGACGAGCGTCACTCTCCGGCCGTCCGCGTGCTTTACGGCCGTGTCGATGATCGCGCTACTCAGTGAGAGCTCGTGCATGCTCCTGGCGCAACTCCTCCACCGTCTCGAAGACGAGCGCGACGGCGCGATCCACAGCACCGCTCACCTCCTCCGACAGGCCCCAGCCCATCTCCTCAACGTCCGCGGGCTCACAGGCGATCACGACCACCGTGCCCGGCCAAGCGCCGGCGGATTTGACGAATCTCAGGACGGTCTGGGGATCCATCGAATGGGGGTTGATCAGCTCCCCGTCCTCCATCGAAGCCGGAACCGACTCCTCCTCGGGCTCCATCACATACAGCGTTCCCGGCTCACCGCCCTGCCGGCTGACGTCAAGGATCACCAGAGCGTCGTAGCCGCGCATCACCTCATAGGCGAGATCCAGGCCGCCGGTGCCGGCGTCCATCACGGTCACGCCGGCCGGCAGCTCCCGCTCGGCGAGGCGGCGGGCCACCCCGCCGCCGAAGCCGTCGTCGCGCAGCCAGGCGTTGCCCACGCCGGCCACCAGGATCGAGTTCATATGACCTCCACTTCGGGGGGGAAGAAGAACAGCAGCCGGTTCGTCTCGCGCAGCAGTTCCTGTCCGGGGTCGCCATCGATCGTCACTCCGAGGTGAACCTTGCCGTCCAGGTCGACGAGGATCCGCTCGATCGTCGCCGTGCGGCCGTCGAGCAGCCGCGCGTGCAGGTCGGCGTCCGGTCCGGGACGCAGGACGACGTGAGCACCTCGAACGAAGCGGGCGCCGTCGACGGTCGCCTCGGGCTCGCCCTCGCGAGGGTCGCGCATCGTGATCCGGCCGTGCAGGGCCAGGATCTCCTCCGGCGTCGCGGTCTCGGCGCGGGCGACCATCTCGCGCACGGTCGGGTCGCCGGCGGCGATGTCCTCGCGCTCGCCGTCGCTCAGCGCCTTGACGTGCAGGAGCAGCGCCTCCTCGATCTCCGTGGAGTCGAACAGCCCGCCCAGGCTCTCCGGAGCCAGCGACGGGTGATCCGGCAGCATGATCGTCGTTCCCAGGATGCCCTCGTCGCGCTCGCCCACCAGCACCGGGTACGTGTTGACGCTCCGCGCGTCCGTGTCCAGCGGCGAGACGAAGCACCCCGCCGAGGTCGTGACGAGCAGCTGCACGGACATCAGCGAATGACGCAGGGCATCTGCCCGCGTGAGACCGCGTGGCACCGGCCGTTCGTTGTGGACGCAGCAACGCACCCGTGTCCGTCCGCCCGGCATCGGCTCGGCGCGCAGCGTCAGCCTCCCGTCATCGAACTCGACCGTGCTCCGGTCTCCGGCGGCCACGTCGCTCAGCTCCACACGTCGCTCGGCCGCCTCGTGACGTGGTCCGGTGGCCGTCAGGTAGCGCAGCGTGGCGCTGAAGCGAGATCCGGTGCCGTCCGGTTCGGCGACGCACTCCAGCCGCGCGTGGTCGAACGTGCCCGCGCACTCCGAGGCGTACGTGGGCGGGTAGACGATCCCGAACGGCGTCGGCGTGGCGTTCTTGGTGGCGCCCGGCGTGTACGGATACAGCGCGTAGCCCTCGTAGAGCAGCGAGTCGATCAGCTGATCGGTCGCCAGCGTCATCTGTCTGCCTCGTGCAGGAGCTCTGAGACACAGGCATCAAGGGTCGGTAGGCCGCGGCGGAGCTTCTCCTGCGCCAGCTGCTCGAGCGTCTGCCTGCGCACGCCCAGCCACGCCGTGTTGGGGTAGTAGTGGTCGATCGTCTCGCGCCACACGGAGACCGGCATCCGGAAGTCGATTGAGCGGTTCCAGGGCAGCAGCGTCATCTGCAGCCCGCCGTCGTCGGCCGGGTAGTAGACGATCCCGTTGAAGTGGACGGCCATCGGGGCCGCGCCATCGGGCAGGGCGTGCATGTACTTGGCCGCCGCAAGCTCGAGGTCGTAGTGACACGCCAGCGGGATCGGCACGGTCACGGACCCGGTGAACGCCGGCACCAGCACGTCCACTTGGGCGAACACCAGGTTGGTGGTGGCGACCGCCCATTGCTCGGGCGGCCCGAAAAGCTCCGCCAGCTGCCCGCGGGTCTCGTCGTCGTAGCCGCGCCGTGCCGGCTCGATCATCACCTGGACGGTTAGAGCGATCATGTACACCTGCCGGCCCGAGCTCTCGGAGACCTGCAGGTCGACGAGCAGCGCCGGGGACGCTGCGTGGCGCATCGCCCGGACACCGACGACGGCGAACTCGGGCTCCGGGATGGCGCTCTCGGCAACCGGCACGCTGGTCGCCCGCACGCTCACGCGGGCACCGCCTGCCCGCCGAGGTCGGCGAAGAAGCCAGCGATCGCCCTCTCAAGGCCGGTGCCGCCGGAGATTCCCTCCCAGTGGGCCTTGACCAGCCCGGTCAGCTCGTAACAGCGGTCGATCGGTGCGACGACGTACGCCGCGGGGTCGCTCAGCCGGTTGACGATCAGCCCCTCCACATCGGCCTCCAGCTCGTCGAGGATCGGGTTGCGCTCGGTGACGGCGCGCCAGGTCTCGAACCGCAGCTCAGACTCGGTGGCTCCGGCCGGGCTTGGGTACATGGCGACCACGCACTCCGTCACCGAGGAGACCATGAAGAAGGCCAGTCCGATCGGGATCCGCAGATTGCTCCACACCTCTTCGGGCAGGTCGAAGTCCGGGAGCCACATCGTCCGCTGCCCGCTTGGCCGCAGATCGTCGGAGCCGGCTTTCATCGCCCAGCACGGCTCGCACACGCAGAGGATCCGTCGCTCGCTCAGGTGCAGCAGATGCCGGTGGTCGTTCGGAATGCCGACCTGACAGAGGTCGCAGCGCTCGATTGCGCTCGCGCCGGCCTCGGGACCGGGGGCCGTCCCGGCGGGTTCCCCGCCGCCGGGCGCGCGACCGCCAGGCGCGCCCGGCGCAGACCGCGCCGCCAGTCCGCGCAGCCCTCCGATCGTCTGCGCCCGCCGCCGTGAGGCCATCGCGTCGGACAGGCGGGCGCTCATCACACGGCCACCCTGACCTGGCCGCCGTCGCGCAGCAGCGGCACCGGCTCGAGCTGCATGTTCTCGTCGTCCAGGGACCGGCCGGCCCGGGTGAGCAGGAACGTCCGGCCGCACGCCTCGCAGCCCAGGATCCCTCCCTCCAAGCGTCCGTCGTGCAGCGGCTCTCCGCACCCGGCGCAACGATCGTGGAAGGCCAGCAGCGTGCCGTCCACATTGGCGATCACCAGCGGATGGCCGCTCAGCATCGCGCCGCTGCGCGCTCCCGGCGCGGGCGCTGCGCCAGGGGGCAGGTCCCGCCAGCCCGGTGGCGCCGAGGTCACCACGGGGAGGTCGATCCCCGTGGCCATCGGCAGCCCCTGACCGGGCACGGTCTGGGCGGCCATCCCCTCCACCTGGAGGCCCTCCAGGTCGGGGGCCATCTCCTCCAGAGCCTGCTTGATGGCGAGCTCCAGCGTGACTGACGAGGCCGAGCAGTCCGAGCAGCTGCCGCGCAGGTGGATCCGGGCGATCCCCTGCTCCAGGGACAGCAGCTCGACGTTTCCGCCGTGGGACTCCATATACGGGCGCACCGAGTCGAGCGCCGCCTGCACCCGCTCGGCCAGGGGAACCGGATGCAGATCGTGAATCAGGAGCAGAGTGGCGACCAATGGGTCCTCCACCAGCTCCTGTGCCCGGTCGCCCAGGGCGTCCACGATCCGTTCCAGGCCGTCCCCATACATCGAGATCACGGCGCCCACCAGCTCGCCGGCCAGGTCCTTGGCCGGCGAATCCGGGGTGGCGTCCAGCCGCTCCTCGAGCGCCTGAATCCGCGCGAACGCCGCCTCCTCGCTACGCGCTTCGGTTGTCGCCATCAGGCCAGAGCGGTCGGCGTGTGCTGAACCTTGCGCACTTTCCCGTTGCCCGTGTACATATGGACGCCGCAGGGCAGGCACGGGTCAAACGAGCGCACCGCTCGCATGATGTCCACCCCCTTGAAGTTCTCCGGGCCGTTCTCCTCGAAGATCGGCGTGTTCTGCACGGCGTCCTCGTAGGGTCCGGGAGTCCCGTAGACGTCTCGCGGGCTGGCGTTCCACGGGGTCGGCGGGTAGGGCTGGTAGTTGGCGATCTTGCCGTCGCGGATCACCATGTGGTGCGAGAGCACGCCGCGCGCGGCCTCGTGGAAGCCGCAGGACACGGCGGTGTCCGGGACCTTGAAGTTGTTCCAGCTCTTGGTCCGGCCGGCCTGCACCTCCTTCATCGCCCGCTCGAGGTTGTGCAGCGCGATCAGCGCGCTGTAGGCCTGGTGGTAGGTGCGGGCACGGTCGCGCTCGATCGCGTTTGACTTCTCGGGCACGTGCCACTCCAGCTCCATCTCGGGCAGGCTGGGGGAGCGCGGGAGGACCATCTGGATCGAGTGCCCGGTGGCCTTGGCGTAGCCGAAGTCGACCAGCCCGGCCTTGGCCGTGCACCACTGGCGGGCGAACGGACCGCCCCCCGTGTCGCAGCACACGTGCGTGTCCGTGCGCTTGTCGTAGATGCGCGGGGAGACGACCCACGTGTACTTGTCGGTGAAGTCGCGCTTCTGGGGCCGCGGCAGCGTCACCTTGTTCCACGGGTGGTTCTTGTCCACCGGGTTTCCCAGCGGGTCCTCGGTGACGAACGTCGGCTCGTTCTCCCAGCCGTCGAAGTACGAGGAGCCGAGCAGGATGCGGATCATCAGGTTGATCTCGACCAGGTCGGTGGAGATCAGCTCGCCGTTGATCGCCACGCCGGGGGTGATGTAGCGCTTGCGCCCCCAGTCGGTCATGTGCCGGTAGTCGTAGTCGACGTAGTCCGGGTCGTCGAAGCAGCCCCAGTTGACCAGGTTGGTCTCCCGGTAGCCGACCATGTCGTAGCCCGGCAGCTCTTGGAGGAAGAAGTCGTACAGGTCGTCGTGCATCGGCACGCTGCGCTTGACATAGTCGAAGTAGCGCATCAGCCGCACGTAGTAGTCCGTGCAGGTCTGGTGGGTGATGTCGGCGCTGCAGCCGCCCGGCATGATCGTCGAGGGGTGGGTGTGGCGACCGCCGAACAGGCAGTACATCTCCCGCGTGTACCGGGCCACGTGCAGCGTCTCCAGATAGAACTCCCCGGTGAACGGGTTGAGCGCCCGCATGATGTCGGCGATCGTCTTGTAGCCGTGAATGTCCTGGCCGGGCGCGGGAGTGCTCTCGGCCTTGGCCAGCAGGCTGGGGTTGGTCTCCTTGACCATCTGCTCGCAGAAGTCCACGTTGGCCATGCAGTCGTTGAAGATCGCGTGGTCGAAGATGTAGTCCGCGGTCTCGGCCAGGTTGAAGGCCAGGTCGCCCAGCGGCGGCGGCTTGACGCCGTAGGCCATGTTCTGGTTCAGGCACGAGCACGTGCAGTGGTTATCCCCGCAGATCCCGCAGATGCGGCTGGTGATGAAGTGCGCGTCCCGGGGGTCGATCCCCTTCATGAAGATGTCGAAGCCGCGGAAGATCATCGAGGTGCTGTAGCACTTGAGCACCTGCTGGTTGGTGAAGTCGATCTCGGTGTGGATGCCCAGGCTCCCGACGATCCGGGTGATCGGGTCCCAGGACATCTCCTTGACGAGGACGCGTTGCTGGGGTGAGGTTTCAGTTGCCATTTGCGAGGCTCCTTTTTGCGGGCTGCTCGAGTGGTCGGAATGGGGCCGCGCTTACCAGCGCTTCGTGTAGCCGGTGAGCAGCTGGTTGCCGCGCCGGCGCCACTCGGGCTCCTTGTCGAAGTTGTTGGCGACGTGCCGCTTGCGGAAGTACCGGACGATCGGGCCGTAGCTGTACTGCATGACGGTCGCCGCCGCGCCGCCCCATCTGTCCTCGTCCATGAACGGCATGTACTTGTCCGGGAAGCCGGGCATCGTGCAGGCCATGCAGATGCCGCCCACGTTCGGGCAGCCGCCGACGCCGTTCACCCAACCGCGGATCGGCACGTTGCACTTGACCACCGGGCCCTTGCAGCCGAGCTTGACCAGGCAGCGATGGTCCGAGCCGTACTCGGTGGCGAAGTCGCCCTCTTCGGCGAAGCCCGCCCGGTTGCAGCCCTCGCGGACCGTTCGGCCGAACAGCCACTTGGGGCGCAGTGCCTCGTCGAGCTCCGGGGCGGGCGCCAGCCCGGCCAGGTGCAGGGCCAGGTAGAGCAGCACCTCGGTCATGTTGTCCGGCTGAGCCGGGCATCCGGGGATGCAGACCACGGGCAGCCCGGCCTTGGACTTCCAGTTCCAGCCCAGGTAGTCAGGAACGCCCATCGCGCCCGTCGGGTTGTTCTTCATCGCCGGGATGCCGCCGTAGGTGGCGCACGTGCCCACGGCCACTACCGCCGCCGCCTTGGGCGCCAGGCGGTCCATCCACTCGTTCATCGTGATCGGCTGGCCGGTCGACGGACTGACGGCAAATCCGGTCCAGAACCCCTCGCCGTTGATCTCCTCGTTGCCCAGCGAACCCTCAATGACGAGCACGAACGGATCGAGCTTGCCGTCCTCGGCGTCGAACCAGGCCTGCGCGTACTCCTGGCCCACCTCATAGGCGATCACCTGGTTGTGCACGACCACCTTGGGCATCCCGGGGATGGCCTGCAGGATGATGTCCTCCAGGCTCGGGTTGGTGGCCGAGGTCATGGCCACCGAGTCCCCCTCGCAGCTCAGCCCGGTGGTCATCCACAGGACGTGGGCCGTCACCTCCTCGGTCTGACGGTGACCGGCATAGGGACTCTCGGTGATCGCCATGCTTGTTTCCCCTCTCTTGTTCCGATCAACAGATGCGCGGCAGGGGGTCACCCACCAGCTGGTCCATGACCCGCCGACCGCCAAAGCTCGTGTTCACCAGCACCATCCCCGGCGGCTCGGTGCGCACCTCGCCGATCTCCGCCGCCTGCTCGCCCCCGGGTACGGTGCGCAGCGCGTCCAGGGCGTCGCCGGCTTTGTCGGGGCTTACAAACGCCACCAGCTTGCCCTCGTTGGCCACGTACATCGGGTCGATCCCCAGGATCTCCGCGGCCCCGGCCACCGCTGGATGGACCGGAACGCTGTGTTCATCGACCAAGATCGCCACCCCCGAGCTGCGGGCGAGCTCGTTCAGGACGGACGCCACGCCTCCGCGCGTGGCGTCGCGCAGGCAGCGCAGCTCCGGTCCGGCCGCGGTGAGGAGCGCGTCGACGGCCGGCCACAGTGAGCGGGTGTCCGACTCGATCTCCGCGTCGAGCTCGAACTCGTTGCGGGCCAGCATGATCGCTGTGCCGTGCTCGCCGATCGTCCCGGATAGGAGGATCCGGTCGCCGGGCCTCAGGGCGGCCGGGGAGAGTCGCGCCCGGGGGTCACGCCGGCCCACGCCGGTGGTGCACATGTACATCTGATCGGCGTGCCCGCGCTCCACCACCTTGGTGTCGCCGGAGACGATCTGTACGTGTGCGGCCGTGGCCGCCCGGGCGACCGCCTCCACTTCCGCTTTGAGCGTCTCGGCGTCCAGGCCTTCCTCCAGGATCATGCTGATCGTGAGAGCCAGAGGACGGGCGCCGGACACGGCCAGGTCGTTGACCGTGCCGTTGACGGCCAGCTCGCCGATCGAGCCGCCCGGGAAGCGCAGCGGCTTGACCACGTAGGAGTCGGTGGTCATCGCCAGCTCAGTGCCGGCGGCTTCGAAGAGGCCGGCATCGCCCATCTCCTCGAGTGCCGCACCTCCGAAGGCGGGCACGAACAGGCCCTCGATCAGCGTCTGGGTGGCCTTGCCCCCGGCGCCGTGGGCCATGTTGATATGCGAGTCACGGAACTTCGCGCGCTTGCCGCGGGCGGTCTCGATGATTCCGAGGATCCGCTCCTCGCGCTGCGTCATGGGGCTGGCCTGGGTGGCCTGCTCGGGCGTCACACCACCTCCCGTTCCCGCGCGAAGCGCCCGAAGTTGTAGTAGGCGGCGCAGGCCCCCTCCGAGGACACCATGCACGTACCGATCGGTCGCTCCGGCGTGCAGGCGGTGCCGAACACCTTGCACTCCCAGGGCTTGATCACGCCCTTGAGCACCTCGCCGCACTGGCAGGCCTTGGGGTCGGCCACCCGCACACCCGGCACGCTGAAGCGTTGCTCGGCATCGAGCTCGGCGTAGGCGTTCGAGAGCCGCAGCCCGCTGTGGGAGATGAAGCCCAGGCCGCGCCATTCGAAGTGGGGGCGCAGCTCGAAGACCTCGGACATGACCTGCAGGGCCTTGATGTTCCCCTCGTAGGGGACGACCCGCTTGTACTGGTTCTCCACCCGGCACTGTCCGTGGCGCAGCTGGCGGAGGATCATCGCCACGGACTGCAGGATGTCCAACGGCTCGAAGCCCGAGATCACCACCGGCCTGCCGTAGTCGCTGGGGATGAACTCGAACGGCTGGGCTCCCACCACCGTGGAGACGTGACCCGGGCCGATGAAGCCGTCCAGCCGGAGATCCGGCGACTCGAGCAGGGCGCGCAGCGGCGGCACGATCGTCACATGGCTGCACATGCACGAGAAGTTGGCGACGTTCTCGGCCCGGGCACGTTTGAGGGTCAAAGCGGTGGAGGGGGCGGTGGTCTCGAAGCCGATGGCGAAGAACACGACCTGGCGATCCGGGTTCTGCTTGGCGATCCGGAGCGCGTCCAGCGGCGAGTAGACCATGCGCACGTCGGCGCCGGCCGCCTTGGCCTCCAGCAGGCTCCCCCTGGATCCGGGAACCCTGAGCATGTCCCCGAAGCAGGTGAAGATCACGCCCGGCTCGTGGGCCAGCGCGATCCCGTCGTCGACACGGCCCATGGGGATCACGCACACGGGGCAGCCCGGGCCGTGAACGAGCTCGACGTTGGCGGGCAACAGGTCGTCGACGCCGTATTTGTAGATCGAATGCGTGTGCCCGCCGCACACCTCCATGAACTTGTAGTGACGACCGGGTTCGACCAGCGACAGGATCTCCAGCGCGGCCGCGCGGCCGAGCTCAGGATCTCGGAACTCGTCGACGAACTTCACGCCATCACCTCAGCGCCCAGGCGAGCGATCGCCGTGCCGGCGTGGACGAGCAGACCCTGGCCCGGCGCCACCGGCTCCACCAGCGCGGTCTCGACGGTATGACGAGCACCCTCGCCGTCCTCGCACAGAGCCAGCCCGCGCGCAGAATCGACCGCCACGATCGACATCGGCGTGCCGTCGTCGCCGCAGGTGATGCAGTGATCCGACTCGCAGCTCACTGGATCACGCTCGTCTTCAGCTCCTCCAGCTCCTGCTCGTAATCGGCCCCCATGCGCACGAGCAGATCATGCGTCGCCCGGGCCTCCTCCTCGTCCACCTTGGAGAGGGCGAAGCCCACGTGGATGAGGACCCAGTCACCGGGACCGACCCCGGCGTCCTCGCCATCGAGCAGGCCGACGTTGACCGTCCGCCTCACACCCGCCACCTCGACCTTGGCGAGCCGGTTGAGCTCGTCGACCATCTCGACTACCTGCCCGGGTATGGCCAAGCACACGTGGCCGTTCTAGCACCGGGTTTTCGGCCCCTCTCGAGCGAAGTAATTCCGGTTACTCGCGCCGAGGTAATTCCCGTTACGAGTCGTGATCGGTCATAGACTCTGGTCACCGGGAGGCAGTCCGCCGGCATCACGCGCCGGTTGGTCGACGAGAGAGGACGGGATTGTCTGTAGGGGATGACAAGCGCCCAGCCGGTCCGATCAGATGGCCTCGCACCCCGCGGCCCGGGACGGACGCAGCTACCCCGGACGACGACCGGCGCCGGGCCTCGCTGCTCGACCTCGACGACGATCTGGCCCAGGAATGCGATTCCGCCACCCGTGCGACCGCGCGCAGGATGGCCACCGTGCGCATGGCCGAGGCCGAGGTCGGGCCGTGTGACCTGGAGCCCTGGTTCGCCGACGTCGCGCCCGGGCCGGGACTGCTGGTCCTGGACGGGCTGGTCGCGATCAACACGGCCGTTGGGGATCGGGGGGCCTGTGAACTCGTCGGCGGCGGCGATCTGCTCCAGCATTTCGAGCCTCGGACCGACGAGCTGGTCGCCCAGACCGAAACCTGTCATGCCCTCGCCCCCACCACCTTCGCGCTGCTGGACGAGGCCTTCGCCGCCCGTGTGGGGCTGTTTCCCCAGGTGGGCATGGCGCTGCTCCGGCGGGCCGCCCGGCGGGCATCGGAGGCCGAGACCCTTCGGGCCATCGCCTGTCATCCCCGGCTCGAGGTGCGGTTGGTGCTGCTGCTCTGGCACCTGGCCAGCCGCTGGGGAAGGGTGGTACCGGGCGGGATCCGGCTGACCATGCCGCTGACCCACCGCCTGCTCGGACAGCTGGTGTCCGCTGAGCGTCCCTCGGTGTCGCACGCCATGCACCGCCTGGCCCAGACCGACCTGGTCGTCGGGACGGCCGCTGACCTGCTGCTGAACGGCAGCCTGGAATCACATTTCGCCGCGCTGCGTGAGCCGCTGACCGACCAGATCCGCCATTCCCGGCTGGCCATGGCCCACCCCGCCTAGGGACCTGAGTCTCTGCACGACCGCTTGCTGAACGCACGGCGCAAAGACGCTTTGCGCCGATCGAAGCTATCGTCCTGTTCGGGTGTTCTCAGGTGGGAGCCGAAATGGGGCAGGCGTGATGAGACGAGCGCTGACGACAGCTGCGGTGATGGGCGGCCTGGCCGTGCCGGTTGCCATGGGCGTCGGCTTGGGTGCAGGCCCCGCGGCCGGCGCCACCGTGGCCGGCCGGGCTGGCACGACCCGTGTCCAGGCGGCGAGCGCCGGCGGCGGCCAGCCGGTCAAGGTCACCTTCTGGGGGAACGGACAGGCCGTACCGGCCGACTTCTTCGGTCTCTCCATCGAGTACGACGAGCTGCACACGTACGAGCAGTCAGGCGTCCTGTTCGACCGCGTGCTCCGCATGCTCAAGCCCAGCGGCGGGCGTGAGCTGGCCCTCCGTCTCGGCGGCAAGTCAGCCGACCACATGCTGTGGGAGCCGGATCCGAAGACCGCCCCGAGTCCGAAGTCACTGCCTCGCGGGGTCTTCCAGCTCGGACAGACCTGGCTGAACGACCTCGTCAAGCTCGTCCGAGCCGAGCATCTGCGGATCATCCTCGACCTCAACCTGGCCGTGCACTCCCCGTCGATGGCCGCGAGTTTCGCCTCCGCCGTGCGCCAGGCGCTGCCCAAGGGAGCCCTGGCCGGCCTGGAGATCGGAAACGAGCCGGACGTGTACCACTATCAGCCGCTCCTGACTCGCGAGCGGGTGGCCACCACCACCGCGGACACACCGCGGCGCTGGTGGAGCAACTACTCGAGCCTGGACTACCGGCGCGACTATCTGACCTACGTCCGGGCCCTGCACGGACGCCTCGGCCGCGTGGCCGTCGGCGCCCCGGATATCACCCGCCCCATCACGCCATGGCTGACGGATCTCACCGGCCTTGGTGGCAACAGTCCCTCCTTCCTGGCGATCCACCGGTACGGGGCATCCGGCTGCTTTGCCCCAACCTCAACGGCCTACCCGACGGTTCCCAATCTGCTGAGGAACGCCAACGCGGAGGGCCTGGCGGCGTCCGTCGCGCCCTGGGTGCGGTTCGCGCACGCCCGCGGCAAGGGTCTGCGGGTGAGCGAGATCAACTCGGTGAGCTGCGGACGTGACGGCGGCGTGGCCAACGCGTTTGCCAGTGCTCTGTGGTCCACCGACACGCTGTTCTCGATGGTCAGGGTGGGTGTCAATTCCGTCAGCTGGCACATCCGCCCCGGGACCCTGAACGCTCCCTTCCACCTCTCGCGCCGCGGCCTGAGAGCGGAGCCAGAGCTCTACGCCCTGGCCGTGTTCAAGAAGATGACCGAGGGCAAGGCCCGGCTGCTGCGGTCCCTGGCCTCGAATTCCGCTTCCGACCACCTGTCCGTGTGGACGGTGAAGAGCGGCCGGACGTTCCGGGTGCTGCTGATCAACAAGGGCTGGCAGACCCTGCAGGTGTCGCTCCGGGGCATCCGCCAGGTTCACCGGGCCGAGGTCCGCTGGCTGAGCGCGCCGGGGGTACGGGCGACCGGGGGCATCCGGTTCGCCGGCCAGCGGATCGGCAGCGACGCGCTGTGGAAGGGCAGGGCGCACGTGAAGACGGTGCGCCTGCGCGGCGGGCACTACCACCTGAAGGTCGGCCCGTACAGCATGGCGATGGTCAGCTTCTGATCGGAGGTTGAGATGAAGGTGACGGTGGCGGGCAAGGGCAACGTGGGCGGCGGACTGGCCGACCTGTGGGAGAAGGCGGGTCACGAGATGCAGCGGCTCGGCCGGGAGGGTGGCGACGTCTCGGCGGCGGATGTCGTTCTGCTGGCCATTCCCGGCGGCGCCGTGGCGGACGGGCTTTCGAACCTCCCGGGCATCGAGGGCAAGACGGTGATCGACGCCACGAACCTGGTCGGCGCCTCGCCGCCCGGCGGGTTTGCCTCAAACGCCGAGTTCGTCAAGTCCCGCACGGGCGGACCCACGGCCAAGTCGTTCAACATCAACTTCGCCGCCTTGTACGACCGGCTCGCGGCCGCCGCCGATACGCCGCCCGGCAACCTCTGGTGCGGCGACGAGGAAGCGCGCTCAGCCGTGGAGGAGCTCAGCCGGGACGCCGGCTACGACCCGATCTACGCGGGCGATCTCGGCCAGGCCGCGCTTCAAGAGGGCATGCTCCAGTTCGTGTTCGGGATCGCCCAGGGTGGGATGGGCCCGTTCTTCTACCGGATGGCCCCGCCCGACCGGTTCTAGAGTTCGGCTCGGCCCGGCCCACGCCCGGCCGGGGCTCGCGTGCGACGAATAAGTCAAGAATGTCTGGACAATTTCGTCGCACGCAGATCGAGGTTCCCGCCGGGGCTGCCTGGCCCGTTCATCGCTGCCGCTAGCTCGTCCCGGGAATGAACGCCCAGCTTCAGATACACGTGACGCAGGTGGTACTCCACCGTCTTGGGGCTGATGAACAGGGCGGCACCCGCCTCCCGGGTGGTCTTGCCCGAGGCCAGCAGCAGGGCGATCTGGAGCTCCTGGGGCGTCAGGTCGTCCAGCGAGCTCGGGTCACGGCGGCGCAGCGTCTCCCCGCTGGCCGCCAGCTCGGCCCGCGCCCGCTCCGCCCACGGGGCGGCCTCCAGGCGCTCGAAGATCTCCAGCGCGGTGCGGAGCTGGACCCGAGCCCGGCGCCGCTCACGCATCCGGCGTAACCGCTCGCCATACAGGAGCAGCGTCCGGGCGCGTTCGAACTGATCAGCCGTCTGGGCGTGGTGGTCAAGCGCCTGCTCGAACGCACTCTCCATCTCCGTGTCGGACGCCACCAGCGCACGGCAGCGAGCTGCCCGGGCCAGGGACCAGGGCTGTCCCTTGGCCTGAGCCGAGCCATCCAGCCGCGCGGCCAGCGGGGCCGCCTCGTCCACTCGATCGAGCCTGACCAGCGCCTCCACCAGCTCCGGAACCGCCGACACGTCGGGGTCTGAGATCCCGAGCTCGTCCAGCAGCCGTTCATGCTCCTCCAGGTGCCTGATCGCTTCCGGCACGTGGCCGAGCCCGAGCTCGAGATCACCCAGCGCAGCCATCGCCCAGAGCTCGAACAGCCGCGTGCCCAGCGCCCGGCTGTGCTCGATCGCCTCTTCGGCATTGCCGCGGGCCTTGGACTCCAGGCCGCGGCGGGCGTACAGCCAGGCCAGTCCCGAGAGACTCAGCGGCAGCTCGGCGCGCTGGCCGGTTTCTCGAGCCAGCGCTGCCGCCTCCAGGTAGGTGGCCTCGGCCTCGTTCCAGCGGTCGGTGGTGGCATAGTCGCGCCCGATCAGGTTGAGCACGAACGGCAGCGCGCCGAGCGCGGCCTGTTCTCGGGCCCGTCGCAGGCCGTGTTCGAGCAGATCCCGGCCCGCCTCGTTCTCGCGCAGGAAGATCGGCGCGACCAGCAGCCACGGGAGCAGCTGCGGGTCCTGATCCAGCTCGGGAGCCTGGAGGGCCAGCGCGAGGGCGGACCGGATCGAAACGGCCCCGGCACCCGCATCGCCGCCCACCGTCTCGGCGATGCCGTGGGCGGCGGCCGCCAGGAACCGCGCCCGGTCCGATGCGTCTGGCGCAAGCCGCTCCACGGCGCGCCGGCTGGCCTGCAGCATCGACCGGACCTCGCCCGCGTAGAAACACGCGGCCGTCGCCTCGGCCAGCAGGGCGACCGCCCGCTCGGAGTCGGCGGCCTCGGCGGCCGCCATCAGGATCGCGTGGCCGCGCATCACCGGCCCCTGCCGAATCGCGATATGTCCCGCCAGTTCATCCGCCTCGACCAGGACGCTTTCGTCTGCGGAACTCCCACGAATCTCCCCCAGAAGTTCGATCGCGCGGGCTCCGAGCCCGGCATCCCAGGCGGCTCGCCCGGCCTCCAGCAGGAGTCGCGTCCGGCGCTCTCCGTCGCCGGCCAGGCGAGCCGCGCGTTCGAAGGCCGCCGAGGCTGTCGCGTGGGCGCTGCGCTCGCGGCTCCGTAACGCGGCCTGCTCGAGGGCCGCCGACGCCGGTTCGTCGTACCCCACCGCAGCAGCCGCCAGGTGCCAGGCCCGCCGGTCGAGGTCCCGGTCCGGGAGGGTCGCCGCCAGCGCCCGGTGGATGTCCCGGAGCTGCCCGGCCGGCATGGCGGCGTAGGCGGACGCGCGCATCAGCGGATGCCGGAAGCTGGCCCGGCCGCCCGCCAGGTGGATCAAGCCGGCTCGCTCAGCGCCCGCCAGGGCCCCCAGATCGACGCCCAGGCGCCGGGCCGGGCGGTCCAGGGCGGCCAGGTCGCCGGCGTCGCTGGCGGCCAGGAATCCCAACGCCAGTCGAGTCTGCTCAGGTAGCGTGGCCAGGCGCCGGCTGAACGAGCCGGCAATCCGCTCCGGCAGGGGCACCGGAACGCCCTCCAGCGCGAGGACCAGCGGATCGGGCTCGCCGCTCAGCTCGATCATGGCCAGCGGGTTGCCCTGGGTGGCGTCGTGCAGGCCACTCAGCACCGCGGAGGGAAGGTCGGGGACGAGCTGCCGCGCCTCTCGCACGCTCAGGCCCTCCAACCGGAGGACCGGAAGATCGGCACCGTCCACCAGCGACGGCTCGCCCTCCCGCACGGCGATCACCGCGCCGACCCGATCGACGGCCATCCGGCGCAGCGCGAACAGGAGCGCCTCGGCGCTGGGCAGATCCAGCCAGTGAGCATCGTCGACCAGCAGCAGCAGTGGACCGGTTTCCGCGGCCGCAGCCAGCAGACTGAGGGTGGCGGCGCCGACGGCGAAGCGCTCGTGGGAGCCTCGGGGTCTGAGCGCCAGCGCGGCCTCGAGCGCCGCCGCCTGGGGTTCTGGGATGGACTCGAGGTACCCCAGCACCGGGCGGACCAGCTCCAGCAGCGAGGCGAACGGGATGCGGGCTTCGGATTCGATGCCTCGAGCTCGCAGAAGCTGGATGCCGGCGGCCTGTTCGGCCGTGTGCTCGAGCAGCGCCGACTTGCCGATTCCGGGCTCCCCGACGAGGACCAGCGTGCCGCTCTCGCCGCACCGGACCTGCGCCAACAGACGCTGGATCTCCAGCCGCTCGCGTTCCCGGCCCAGCAGCATGTCCCGAGTCTAAGTCCGGACCCTTGGATCGGGATGGTTTGACGACTAGGGGGCCACCGGATGCGAGCGGCCGCTGCCCGGCCTTACCGTCGCCAGACCGGAGAGGCGCCGGCAAACCACAGGAGGGTTCGATGAGCACTGTCGAGATCGACGGCGAAAAACTGATGGGGTTCGTATTCCGGGCGGTGGACGAGGTGGGCGCCACCCTGAACACCGCGCTGGTCGTGATGGGCGACAAGCTCGGCCTGTACCGGGCGATGGCCGGAGCCGGCCCGCTCACACCGGCCGAGCTGGCGGAGCGCACCGGCACGGCCGAGCGGTACGTCCGGGAATGGCTGGGCGCGCAGGCCGCGGGAAGCTACGTGACCTATGACCCGGACAGCGGGCGCTACACGCTCCCGCCCGAGCAGGCGGTGGCACTCACCGAGTCAGACAGCCCGGCCTATCTGCCCGGCTTCTTCCAGATCGCGCTGGGGTCGGTGATCGACTCGCCGCAGATCGTCGAGCGCGCCCGCGACGGTGGCGGGCTGGGATGGCACGAGCACGTTCACGACGTGCACGAGGGTTGCGAGCGCTTCTTCCGCCCCGGTTACAACGCCCACCTGATCGCCGAGTGGCTGCCCGCGCTCGACGGCGTGGTGGACAAGCTCGAGCGTGGCGGCAGGGTGGCGGACGTCGGTTGCGGGCACGGCGCCTCCACGATCCTGATGGCCAAGGCGTTTCCGAATTCGAGCTTCGATGGATTCGATTACCACGAAGCGGGCATCGAGACGGCTCGGACCCGGGCAGCGGAAGCGGGTGTGGACAACGTGAAGTTCCACACAGCTCCGGCAGCCGCTTACAGTGGAACCGGCTACGACCTCGTGACCATGTTCGACTGCCTGCACGACATGGGTGATCCCGTGGGCGCGGCGCGCCACGTGCGCTCCACGCTGGCGCCCGACGGCACCTGGATGATCGTCGAGCCGGCCGCCGGCGACCGGGTGGAGGACAACCTCAACCCGGTGGGAAGGGCGTACTACGCCTTCTCGACGCTGCTGTGCACCCCGGCCTCGCTGTCGCAGGAGGTGGGGCTGGCACTGGGGGCGCAGGCCGGTGAGGCACGCATCCACGACGTGGTGGAGGCGGGCGGCCTGACCCGCTTCCGGCGGGTGGCCGAGACGCCGTTCAACCTCGTCTTCGAGGCGCGCCCGTGACGGCAGCTGGGGGCCTGGCGGCCTCCGCGGGGCTGGCCGGCCCCGCGGAGGCCGCGCGCGGGGAACAGACCCGCGCCCGGTATCCGGACGAGACCGGCTGGGTGGAGCGGGACGGGGTGCCGCTGTTCTGGGAGCGCTACGGCGACACGGGTCCGAACGTCGTGCTGCTGCCCTCCTGGTCGATCGTCCACTCGCGATTCTGGAAGTTCCAGATCCCCTACCTGGCCCGCCGGTTCAGGGTGATCACGTTCGATGGACGCGGCAATGGGCGTTCGGGCCGGCCGGTGGGAGCGGAGGCGTACAGCACCGAGCAGTTCGCCGCCGACACCGTGGCCGTGATGGACGCGACTGCGACGCCGAGCGCCAGCCTGGTGGCGCTGTCGTGTGGAGCCCTGTGGGCCACGATCGTCGCCGCAGAGCACCCCGAGCGGGTCGAGCGGGTCGCCTACATCGGCCCGGCCGTCCCGCTGGCACCGAATCTTCCAGGTCGCGGGAAATACGCCTTCGATGAGCCGCTCGAAACCGCCGACGGTTGGGCGAAATACAACCGTTACTACTGGGCGCGCAGTTACCCTGACTTCCTCGAGTTCTTCGCGGGGCAGTGCTTCAGTGAGCCCCACTCGACCAAACCGATTGAGGACTTCATCGGCTGGGGGCTGAGCACCACTCCGGAGATCCTGACCGACGCGACGCTCGGACTCGGCGTGCCGGGCCGGCTGCCGTGGCCCGAATGGTGCACCGGCGTGCGCTGTCCGGTGCTGGTGATCCACGGCGATGACGACCACGTGCGACCGCACGCCCAGGGCGCTGCGCTGGCACAGGCCACCGGAGGTGAGCTGGTGAGCTTGGCCGGGGCCGGACATCTGCCCCTGGGCCGGGACCCGGTGCCGATCAACCTGCTGCTTCGCGACTTCATCGCCGGACCGGCGCGACCCGCACGGTGGACGCGAGCCGTGGCCCGGCCCCGCCGGGTGCTGTACGTGTCCTCCCCGATCGGGCTGGGCCACGCCCGACGTGACCTGGCCATCGCGCGGGAGCTGCGCCGACAACATCCGAGCCTGCGCATCGAATGGCTGGCCCAGCACCCGCTCACGGCGATCCTGGAGGCCGAAGGGGAGTTCGTGCACCCCGCCAGCGCCGAGCTGGCCAGCGAGTCATCCCACATCCAATCCGAGCACGCGGATCACGATCTTCACTGCTTCCAGGCCATCCGGCGCATGGACGAGATCCTGCTGGCCAACTTCATGGTGTTCTGCGACCTGACCCGCGAGGAGGCCTACGACGTGTGGGTGGGGGACGAGGCCTGGGAGCTCGATTACTTCCTGCACGAGAACCCGGAGCTCAAGACGGCCGCCTACGCGTGGCTGACCGACTTCGTGGGCTGGCTGCCGATGCCCGACGGCGGCGAGGCGGAGGCCGGGCTGACCGCGGATCTGAACGCCGAGATGATCGGCCACATCGAGCGGTTCCCCCGGGTGCGCGACCGGGCCGTCTTCATCGGCGAGCCTCCGGACATCGTGTCCGGGCGGTTCGGTCCGGGACTGCCGGAGATCCGGGCCTGGACCGAGGCGCATTACCGGTTCTCCGGATACGTGTGCGGATTCGACTCGACGCTGACGGACCGGCGGGACGCGATCCGAGCCGAGCTGGGTTTCGCCGACTCGGACGCGGTGTGCGTGGCCACAGTGGGTGGCTCGGGGGTCGGCGCACCGCTTCTGCGGCGGCTGGTCGAGGCCTACACCCGCGCGCGTGAAACGCTCCCACAGCTGCGGCTGATCCTGGTGGCCGGACCGCGGATCGATCCAGCCGACATACCGCAGCCGCCCGGCGTCGAGGTGCACGGCCACGTGGACGATCTTCCTCGGCTGCTGGCCGCCTGTGACCTCGGCCTGATCCAGGGCGGCCTGAGCACCGGGATGGAGCTGATCGCCGCCGGACGTCCGTTCATCGCCTTCCCGCTCGGTCACCACTTCGAGCAGAACATTCACGTGCGCCACCGGCTCGAGCGCTACGGGGCCAGGCGCTTCATGGACTTCGCGCAGGTGAGCGCGGAGGAGATCGCCGCCGCGATCTGCGACGAGCTCGATCGCCGGCCGGACTACCTGCCGATCGAGCCGGGCGGTGCGCAGCAGGCGGCGAGCATCATCGGCGAGCTGCTCTGATCACTCGCCGGGCGTCAGCTGGGCAGCCAGCGCCCGCAGCGCCGGGACAGCGGCCAGCAGCGATTCCACCTGCTCGGGCGAGAGCTCGGCCAGATGACGCTCCAGCCGGCGTCCCCATTCGTGCTCACGGACCCGCCTCGTCTGCGCGGCCTTCTGCGTGGGAACCAGCCGGGTCACGCGGCCATCGCTCTGATCGGGGCGCCGCTCGAGCAGGCCGCGGGCGACCAGCATGCGGACGGTGGCGCTGGCGTTACTCGGCTGCAGGCCGAGCTCCTCCGCCACCTCACCCAGGTTCAGGCCCGGACGATCCACGAGCAGCCGCATCACCTCCAGCTCCGAGGGCGCCAGGGGATCCAGCTCGGCCTCCACCTCGGCGTCGACCGTTCGCGGGAGGGCCCACGCCACATCGTGGAGCGCCACCGCAAGCTCTTGAGTAGCCAAGACGGAGCCCGTCGAGCGAGCCATGGGACACAGAGTAGATGGTCCGTATAGCTATAGCGCCATACATAAGAGATCTCGCTCGATCGCATCGACCGCGCGCAGCAGCTCCGGGAGCAGCTCGCCGCGCATGTCCTCGAGCGTGGTCCGGCTGGCGTGCGTCGAGACGTTGACAGCTGCGAGAGCGCGACCGGTGCCGTCGCGCACCGGGGCGGCGATCGAACGCAGACCGTCCTCCAGCTCCTGATCGACCAGCGCCCACCCCTGGCGGCGCACCCGCGCCAGTTCGCGCTCCAGCCGCTGCACATCGGTCAAGGTCCGCGATGTCAACCGTGGCAACGGCGCCGCACCCATCAGTGACTCCAGCTCCCCGTCCGCCAGCTCGGCCAGCAGAACCCGTCCCATCGAGGTGGCGAACGCCGGGAACCGCGTCCCGATCGAGATGGCCACGGTCATGATCCGCCGTGTCGGCTCGCGCGCCACATACACGACGTCCGTGCCATCCAGGACCGACATCGAGCATGACTCGTTGACCCGGCCCACCAGGTCGCGCAGATGCGGCTGAGCGATCTCCGGCAGCGACAGCGAGGACAGATAGGCATAGCCCAGCTCCAGCACCCGCGGTGTGAGCGAGAACCGCCGGTCGACGGCGCGCACGTACCCGAGCTCCTCCAAGGTGAGCAGGAACCGCCGTACGGCCGCCCGGGGCAGCCCCGTGTCACGCGCCACGTCTGCGAGCGTCTGCCCGCGTCCCGGCACGTTCAGCGCCCGGATCACGGCCAGCCCGCGCTCCAGCGACTGGACGAAGTTGCGAGCCTCAGACGGCGAAGGGGACGGTTCCATCGCCTGCCCTGGTCACATGCCCTCCAGGACCACGGCCAGTCCCTGGCCGACTCCGATGCAGATCGCCGCCACCCCGAATCCTCCTCCGCGGCGGTGCAGCTCGTGGGCCAGGCTGCCCAGCACCCGAACCCCGGAGGCGCCCAGCGGGTGCCCGATGGCGATCGCGCCGCCGTTGGGATTGACCCTCTCCGGATCCAGGCCCTTCCACTGCCCGATGTCGGCAAGGCACTGCGAGGCGAACGCCTCGTTGAGCTCGACCACATCGACCTGGTCCCAGCCGATCCCCGCCCGTCGCAGGGCGATCTCCGCTGCCTCCACCGGAGCGATCCCGAAGACGTCCGGGTCGACGCCCGCAGCACCCCGTGATACGACGCGGGCGATCGGCTGCCGGCCACACGCTGAAGCTCCCTCGGCCGAGGCCATCAGCAGCGCCCCCGCTCCGTCGTTCAGCGATGACGAATTGCCGGCCGTCACCGTGCCGTCCTCGACGAACGCAGGCTTCAGCCGAGCCAGTTTCTCCAGCGACGTATCGACGCGGATGTTCTCGTCGCGCTCCAGCTCCACCCCCGGCACCGGCACCACCCAGTTCGAGTAGAAGCCGCCGTCCCAGGCCGCGGCCGCGCGCTGATGGCTGCGCAGGGCAAACGCGTCCTGCGCTTCCCGCGTGACTCCGTACAGGCCGGCCAGCTTCTCGGCGCTCGCCCCCAGGGTGATCGTCCACTGCTCCGGCATCGCCGGGTTGACCATCCGCCAGCCCAGCGTTGTGGAGTGCAGCGTCTCGTGCCCGCGCGGAAAGCCCCGCTCAGGCTTCAGGAGCACCCACGGCGCCCGGCTCATCGACTCGACGCCCCCCACCACCGTCACCGAGGCATCTCCGGTTTCCACGAGCCGACTGGCCTGCATGGCCGCGTCGAGGCTCGAGCCACAGAGGCGGTTGACCGTAGCTCCCGGGACGCCCGTCGGCAGCCCCGCCAGCAGCACCGCCATGCGGGCCACGTTGCGGTTGTCCTCGCCGGCAGCGTTGGCATCCCCGAACAGCACGTCGTCGATCCGCGCCGGGTCCAGATCCGGAGAGCGGTCCAGCAGCGCAGACACGACATGGGCGGCCAGGTCGTCCGGCCGCACTCCGGCCAGGGCGCCGCCGTAGCGCCCGAATGGCGTGCGGACCGCATCGAGGATGTACGCGTCGGTCATCGGCTCACCAGCTCTCGTAGCGCCGAGAGCTCTTCGGCGGTAGGGGGTTCGGTCACGCTCAACTCATCGCTTACCCGCAGCTCCCAGCCCGTGGCCTCGTGCACCTGGTCCACGGAGACGCCTTCGTGCACCTGCGTGAGTGTCAGCTCAGCCTCACGCGGCTCGAGGACCCCGAGGTCGGTGATCACGTGGGTGGTGTGTTCTCCCGTGGTGGTCAGGAAGTCCAGCTTCTCCACGAATGTCCGCGGGCTGTGCGGCGCGATCACCACCACCTCGGGACAGCCGGTCGCAATCTCGGGCGCCCCGCCCGCTCCGGGCAGCCGCGTGCGCGGGTGCGCGTAGTCGCCGATCACGGTCGAGTTCAGGTTGCCGTGCCGATCGATCTGGGCCGCACCCAGGAAGGCCACCTGGATGCGCCCCGTCCCGATCCAGTAGTTGAACATCTCCGGCACGGATACCACCAGGTCCGCCGTCTCGGCCAGCTCGCCGTCGCCGATCGACAGCGGCACGCGGCGGGGCTTGGCGCCGATCGTGCCCGATTCGTAGACCAGGATCAGCTCCGGGTTGTGGACCATCCGGGCCAGGATCGCCGCCGTGCTGGGCCGGCCCACCCCGATGAACACCGAGCGCGCCTCGCGCAGCCGCCGGGCCGCCACCACCGTCTGCACCTCGCTCACGGTTCGACCATCACGTTCTCACGCATCCACCCGGTGAACTCGGCCCGGTCCCGGCTGACACGATCCCAGAACCGATAGAAGTCGTTGTCGCGCTCGGTCACCCCCAGCGAGTAGGAGGGCCGCGAGCCGCCCGGCGCCTCGGCGACCGCATCGATCACCCAGCTTGGAATGATCGTCCCACCCGGACGCGGCGCGAGCTCATCGACGATCCGCTCCACGGTGACCAGCGACCGCGCTGCGGCCAGCACGGCCTCTTTCTGAACGCCGGGGATGCCCCACAGTTGCACGTTCCCCCGCCGGTCGGCCTCCTGGGCGTGCACGATTGACACGTCGGGGCGCAGCGCCGGCAGGGCCACCAGCTCCTCGCCCGTGAATGGGCAGTTGATCGGCCGAACCCGGGTGTGATGCATCAAATCGGTCCGCGTGTAGCCGCGCATCACGGCGCACGGCAGATGGGCCGCGCCGGCGGCATACCGGTTGGCCATTCCGGCGTGCGAGTGCTCCTCGAGCTCGATCGGGCGCGGCCACGCGTGCTCCACCGCGTCCCGGAAGCGGTGCAGCGACCCCACACCCGGGTTGCCTCCGTATGAGAACACGAGCTTGCGCGCCGCCCCCATCCCGATCATCTGGTCATAGAGGATGTCCGGCGTCATCCGGATCAGCTCCAGATCAACGCGCCCCTGGCGCAGCACCTCGTGTCCGGCCGCGAACGGGATCAGATGTGTGAAGCCCTCCAGCGCGACGCTGTCGCCGTCGCGCACCAGGCCGGCCACGGCCTCTGAGAGTTGGAGGATCTCCGCCAATGTGCGCTAAGCGAACGGTCCGGTCACTCTGCGCACAGCTTACTGATTTCTCCGCCGGTAGGCTGCGTGAGGTGCTGCTGCACGAGTAGGGCCATCGACAAGCGAGGAGGACGGATGAACGAGCAGACCTTTGTGATCGTCGGCGCCAGCCTGGCCGGCGCCAAGGCTGCCGAGGAGCTGCGGGAGCGCGGCTTCGACGGGCGGCTGGTGCTGCTCGGATCAGAGACTGAGCGCCCCTACGAACGTCCACCGCTCAGCAAGGACTACCTGCAGGGCAAGGCCGAGCGCGACAAGGCCTACGTGCACGAGGCGAGCTTCTACGGGGAGAAGAACATCGAGTTGCGGACGGGCACGACGGTGGAGGCGATCGATCCGGGAGCGGGACGAGTGACGCTCGAAGGGGGAGAGCGGCTCGACTTCGACCGCCTGCTGCTCACGACCGGTTCCGAGGTGCGAGCGCTCGATGTCCCGGGAGCAGATCTGGACGGGGTGTTCTACTTGCGCACGCTGCAGGACTCAGACGCGCTGCGCGAGCGGATCCAGAAGGGGGGCCAGATGGCGGTGATCGGCTCCGGCTGGATCGGGTCGGAGGTGGCCGCCTCGGCCCGCCAGCTGGGAGCGGAGGTGACGATCATCGACATGGTGAAGCTGCCCAACGAGAGGGTGTTCGGCCGAGAGGTCGGCGAGTTCTACCGGGACGTGCACGCCTCGCATGGGGTTAGGCTGCTGCTGGGGCAGGGGGTGGAGGCGCTGGAGGGCGATGGCTCCGTGAGCCGCGTGCGCACCACCGAGGGAAACACGGTCGACTGCGATTTCGTGGCCGTGGGGGTCGGCGTGACGCCACGCACCGCTCTGGCCGAGCGGGCCGGCCTGGACGTGGACCACGGAGTGCTCGTGGACGAGCGCCTGCGCACCTCGGCCGAGAACGTGTTTGCGGCCGGTGACGTGGTCAGTCATGCCCACCCGTTCTTCGGGCGGCGGATCCACGTCGAGCATTGGGCCAACGCGCTCAACCAGGGCCCCGCGGCGGCGCGCGCGATGCTGGGCGACACCGCCCCCTACGAGCGGATTCCCTACTTCTTCTCCGACCAGTACGACGTCGGCATGGAGTACTCGGGCGAGGCGTCGGATTCCGACGAGGTGGTGCTCCGCGGTAGCCGGGAGGACGGCGAGTTCATCGCCTTCTGGCTGGCCGATGGCCGGGTGGTCGCGGGGATGAACGTCAACGTATGGGATGTCACCGATCCGATCCAGGCGCTGATCCGCTCCCGGCGCCAGGTGGACCGGGACAAGCTCGCCGACCCGGATACGCCGCTGGAATCCCTGACCGGCTAGCGACTCAGGTCACTAGGCGGCGACCGGCTCGGGCTCGGCCGGCGCCTCCTCGTCGTCCAGCAGCTGCCGGGCGAACCGGCGGGCCAGCTGGCGGAGCTCGTCGTGACGCTCCGGGTCCCAGCCCTCCATCAGCTCGTGCAGCCGGGCCTGACCAGCCGCCGTCAGCTGCTCCACCGCCTCCCGTCCGGAGTCGGTGAGCGCCAAGCACTCGCCGGACAGGCTCCCGTCGCTGGATACGACGGTGATCAGGCCGCGGTCGGTCATGCGCTGGATGACGGCATTTGCCTTCTCGGTACCGAGGGACGCTTCGCGAGCCACCCGTGAGGCATCCCAGTCCGGGTGGCGGTCGAGCCGCAGCAGGATCCAGCAGAAGATCGGCGGCAGGTCGAGCCCGGCCCGCTGCGCCAGCTGGGAGAAGATCTGCCGCCGTCCCTCCCGCTGGTTCAGCACGCTGAGCGCTCGCTCCAGCTCCTCGGAGGAGGAGCGCTGGGTGGGCAGCGCGAACGTATGGCCGGTGTCGACGGCTCCGGCCGTCCGGCGGAGCGGCACCTCGGGCAGCAGCCAGGTGAGCAGGAAGGCGACGGCGGCGATCGGCATCGCCACCAGGAACACCGTCTGCAGCGAGGTCGCGTAGGCGTGTACGTAGCCGGCGTGGATCGACGCGGGCAGCTTGGCCAGCTCGCTCGGGCTGACGCTGGAGCTGGCCAGCCCCGATGGCAGCTTGACCCCGTGCAGCGCGCTGCGCAGGTTGCCGCCGAGCAGGTTGGCGAAGATCGCGCCGAACACCGCGGTGCCGAACGATCCGCCCATGGAGCGGAAGAAGGTGGCGCCTGAGGTGGCGGCGCCCAGGTCCCGGTAGTCGACCGCGTTCTGCACCGCGATCACCAGCACCTGCATCACCCCGCCCAGCCCGACTCCGAATACGAACATGTACAGCGAGCCGAGCAGCGTGCTGGTGCCCGCGCCCAGCCGGGAGAGCAGGAACAGGCCCAGGGTCATGATCGCCGTCCCCAGGACCGGGAAGATCTTGTACCGCCCGGTGCGGCTGATCAATTGCCCGGAACCGATCGAGGTGAGGAGCAGTCCGGCCATCAGCGGCAGCAGCCGCACCCCCGAGACGGTCGGGTTGACTCCCTTGACGATCTGGAGGAACAGAGGCAGGAACGTGATCGAGCCGAACATCGCGAAGCCGACCACGAATCCGATCGCGCTGCTGGCCGAGAACACGCGGTTGGCGAACAGGTTCAGCGGAATGACCGGCTCGGCCGCCCGCCGCTCGGCCGCCACAAAAGCGCCGATCAGCACGACGCCCAGGACGCCCAGGACGATGATCGGGGCCGATCCCCACGCGTACGTCGTGCCCCCCAGGCTGGTCAGAAGAACGAGGCTGGTGGCGGCCAGCGCCACCAGCAGCGCTCCCAGGTAATCGATCACGTGGTGCACGCGGCTCAGCTGGCTGGGCAGCACCGCGGAGGTGATCGCCAGTGCCGCAATTCCGAGCGGCAGATTGATGTAGAAGATCCAGTGCCACGAGAGATCGTCCACCAGCACGCCGCCGATGAGCGGCCCGATCACGCTGCTCACCCCGAACACCGCGCCGAACAGACCCTGGTAGCGGCCACGGTCCCGGGGTGGTACGACCTCCCCGATGATCGTCTGCGCGCCGATCAGCAGGCCGCCGCCGCCGATCCCCTGCACCGCCCGGAAAGCGATCAGCTCGGACATCGAGCCTGACAGTCCGGACAGGACGGAGCCGATCAGGAAGATTACGATCGCCGCCTGGAAGAACAGCTTGCGGCCGTAGAGATCCCCGAGCTTGCCCCATAGCGGGGTGGAGGCGGTCGAGGCCAGCAGGTAGGCGGTCACCACCCAGGACAGGTGGGAGGCGTCCCCCAGGTCGCCCACGATCGTCGGAAGCGCCGTGGAGACGATCGTCTGGTCCAGCGCGGCCAACAGCATGCCGGACAGGAGCGCCGCGATGATCAGCCACAACCGGCGCCCCGTGACCGTGACCGGTGTTTCGCCCGTGGCTGTGCTCACGATCTCCGTTCTCCGCCGCCTCGCCGGTGACGACCGCGCGATGGCGCAGGCGGTTTCGCCAAGCCGCCGGCCAGCGAGGTGAACGCCTCGGCCAACAGCTCGCCCAATCCCCCCTCGCTGGTGCGCCACCGCAGCGTCGCCACCCGCACCGCTCCGATCGAAGCGCTGACCAGCAGCGCCGGGTAGAGGTCGCGCTCGGGATCAAGGCCGAGGCGCTCGGAGATCGCCTCGACCAAGATCCGCTCGAGATCTGTCCACGCGGCGACACTGGCCGCCAGCAGTCGCGGGTCTGACCGGATCAGCCGGCGGCGGAGGACCCAATCGGCTCGGGTGCCGGCGTCCTGCGCGGCCAGCTCACCCAGGACCGCCTCCAGCACGCGCAGCGGAGGCTCCTCGGCCGGCCGCTCGGCCACGGCTCGCCGGATCGCTTCGGGCGTGGCGGGATCGCGACCCAGCAACGCCTGCTCCTTGGAGGCGAAATAGTTGAAGAACGTCCGCTTGGAGACGTCGGCGGCATCCGCGATGTCCTCCACGGTCACGTGGTCGAACCCGCGCTCGGCCGCGAGTCGCAGGGCCGCTTCCTGCAGGGCTCGACGGGTGGCCGCCTTCTTGCGCTCGCGACGGCCGGCCGGTTCGGGTGGGCCGCCGGAGGCGTTTCGCGGTGGCTGCACGGTGCTGGCCATCGTGAGAGTCAACTTACCTCACGGGCAAACTTCTACTCAGGAAACTTTTATACCGACTGCAACTTTTTCTCCAGTACTCTCCCCTCCGGCCGCTCCCGGCGGTCCGCAGGGCAGGATCGGGCCGTCCCACGACCGAAAGGCAAGATGATCGAGATCGATCACGTGACCAAGCGCTACGGCGAGAAGGTCGCGATCGAGGATCTGACGTTCAACGTCCAGCCGGGCGTCATCACCGGTTTCTTGGGACCCAACGGCGCCGGGAAATCCACGACGATGCGGGTGATCCTCGGGCTGGACCGGGCGGACGCCGGCGCCGCCACCCTCAACGGCCGCCCGTATCGGGAGCTGTCCGCGCCCCTGCACGAGGTCGGGGCGATGCTCGAGGCCCGGGCGATCCACACCGGTCGCTCGGCCTACAACCATCTGCTGGCGATGGCGCAGACGCACGGCATCGGCCGCCGCCGCGTGACCGAGGTGATAGAGCTGGTCGGCCTCGAGCAGGTGGCGCGCAAGCGAGCGGGCGGCTTCTCGCTGGGCATGGGACAGCGGCTGGGCATCGCCGCGGCCCTGCTCGGGGACCCGGAGATCCTGATTCTTGACGAGCCCGCCAACGGACTCGACCCCGAGGGGATCCTGTGGATCCGCACGCTTTTGAAGCGACTGGCCGGCGAGGGACGGACCGTGTTCCTGTCCTCCCACCTGATGGCCGAGATGGCCCAGACCGCCGAGCACCTCGTGGTAATCGGTAAGGGCCGGCTGATCGCCGACACGACGGTCTCCGAGGTGGTCGCTCAGGCATCGCTGGGCACAACTGTCCGGGTGCGCACGCCGGATCCCGATGGCTTGCGGCGCGTTCTGGTGCGTGACGGAGTCCAGGTCGGCGGCCGTGAGCGCAACCTGTTGGAGGTGCATGGCCTGAGCAGCGCGGACGTGGGGGAGGCCGCCGCGGCGGCCGGGATCGTCCTGCACGAGCTGGTCGCCGAGCAGGCATCGCTGGAGCAGGCGTTCATGGCCCTGACCGGAGGACAGGTCGAGTTCCATGCCGGCACCCCGGATGCCGGCGGCACGGCCGAGGAGGTGGCGGTATGAGCGCCATCGGGATGAGCGGCGGGCGGACCGAGGAACGTACGGCTCCGGGGCACGGCGTGACCGTGGCCGGGGTGCTTCGCTCGGAGTGGACGAAGCTGTGGACACTGCGCTCCACCCGGTGGTCGCTCCTGTTCGCGTTCGTGGCGATGGCGGGACTCGGGCCCCTGGTGGCGGCTGTTCAGATGTCGCGCTGGTCGCAACTCCAGCCGCACGACCGGCTGACCTACGACTCCATCAACACGGCCGTGGGCGGCTACCACCTCTCGCAGCTGGCCATCGGGGTGCTGGGCGTCCTGGTCATCAGCGGCGAGTACTCCACCGGCATGATCCGATCGAGCCTGATGGCCGTCCCGCGCCGGCTGCCCGTGCTGTGGGCCAAGGTCATCGTGTTCGCGGTCGTGAGCTTCGCGCTCATGCTCATCGCGTCGCTGATCTCGTTTTATGCCGTTCAGGCGATCGTCACCCAGCATCACCTTCAGCACTCGATCGGTTATCCGGGGGCGCTGCGTACGGTCATCGGCGCGGCCCTGTTCCAGACCGGGCTGGGCGTCCTGTGCGTGGGGCTCGGGGCGATCCTGCGCAACACCGCGGGCGGCATCGCCACGTTCGTGGGACTGCTGTTCGTGCTTCCGGGGATCAGCGCGATCCTGCCGTCCAGCTTGAACAACGACATCTCGCCGTATCTGCCCCTCAACGCGGGCACGACCGTGGCCAGCCACACGTTCGACAATCCCCACCACCTGACCGTGTGGGGCGGGTTCGGGACGTTCTGCGCCTACGCGGCGCTGGCCGTCGTGCTGGGCGCGATCACCCTGCTGCGCCGGGACGCTTGATGCGCGCGCACGATTGAGCCCTCAGCTCAGTACTGCTTGCGGATCGACTGAAGGACGCTGACCGTGTCCTCCTCGTCGGAGGAATATGCCGCCATGCAGCCGTTGTTGATGGCGTTCTCCACGGCGGCCACGCTGATGGCTCCGTTCGACAGCGGGCCGTGCTCGCGGACATAACGCCGGGCGTACGCCGCCTGGTCGGTCTGGTTCGTGGAGCCCCACTGTGAGCACGACGTCGAATCCGTGACCGCGCCGGCCTTGGGGCCCAGCACCGCCACCAGCAACATCACGACCAGGATCACCACCACGGCCAGCGTGGCGAGCGCAAACCAGCGATAGCGGGAGACCAGGGCCCAGAGCCTCAGGTCCTCCGGTTTGTAGCTCTGCGGAGCCTGAACAGCCATACCCTGGCCGCGAACCTTACGCGGTTTGCCGGCTGCGCCCGATCCCGATCCTCGCGCTCCTCGACCACCTGGGTCGGCTCGTCGGCCGAACGCTGGGTCTGCAGGTTGATCCTCGTCCCGGCGGGAGGCCGGATCGGTCCCTCCAGCAGCGGGTCGCTGGTCTTGACCATCCATGGGTGGAACAGACGATGTACGTGCACCTCGGCTGGGTCAAGCGGTGCCCCTGAAAGTAGCTCCAAACAAAGTCAACTCAGCTGGTGAAGTTAGCGATTATCGCAAGTGCTGCACTGCGGCGCGTGAGACGATGCCCTGACCGTGGCGAGCATTCAGGATCAGATGCGGGACGCGGGGGAGATCGCCGCCGGCTTGGTTGAGCCCGGTATGCGGGTCGGCCTGGGAACCGGGCGCACCGTCGCCTGGCTGCTCCAGGCGCTCGGTCGCCGCTCGCTGAGCGGCCTGCGCTGCGTGGCGACCTCCCCGGATACCGAGCAGGCGGCCCGCGCGCTCGGACTTCCCGTCGAGCCGTTCGACCGGCTCGACCGGCTGGACATCGCCATCGACGGAGCCGACCAGGTGACGGCCGATCGCTGGGCCATCAAGGGCGGGCACGGGGCGCACCTGCGCGAGAAGATCGTGGCCGCAGCGGCGGACCGGTTCGTGGTGATCGTGTCGGCCGACAAGGTGGTGGAAACGCTGCAGCCGCCCGTGCCGCTCGAACTGGAGCGCTTCGGCCTACCGGCCACGTTGCGGGCGGTCGGTCCCGCCGAGCTCCGGGCCGAGGCACCGATCACTCCGGACGGGGGCGTCCTGGCCGATTACCGCGGCGAGGTGGGGGACCCGTCCGAGCTGGCGCGTCGCCTCGACCGGACGCCCGGGGTGATGGGTCACGGCCTGTTCGGGCCTGAACTGGTGCGGGACGTGATCGTCGGCCGCCCGTGAGCTCTACGACGTATGGCGAATGTTCTCCAGCGGCGTCGGCTTGATCCCGAATGGGCCGCTGAACGGCCGGTCCTGCGAAAGGATCAGGATCACTGACAGCGCGATCGCCGCGCCGAACACGGCCAGGGCGACCATTGCGGTGCCCGGCTGCGCCGCGTCGACGCAGGCAATCGCCGTCAGCAGCAGGAGCCCGAGCGGGGAGAGCAGCCCGGGGGAGAGGCTGGAGAAGTTGTCAGCCGGCCTCCCGAGGACAACCCCATCACGGCCAGGAAGATGACGCCGGCCACCACGTATGTGCCGGCGAGCACAACGATTATCAGCCAGACCGTCGGCAGGGAGAGCAGCCAGTCGATCATGCGCCCGAGAGACCTCTCGCGGCTACATGCCAATGGGGTCGGCGCTCCCGAGAGCCGTGATCGGGATTGTCTACGCGCTGCCTGTAAGCAGCTGTCCGCCGTCGCGGTCCTCGACGGCGACGCTCTGGAAGCCGGCCGTTTCCGCGAGCGCGACCAGCTCGTGGCTCTCGTGGAACTGTCCTCGGCCGGCCAGCACCTCTGGCGCCGCAGGTGTCCCCCGGAGTGCCGGAGAGGTGGTGTACACGGCGATCCGGCTACCCGGCGCCAGGACCCGGTGAGCTTCACGGAGTACCGCGGCCGGATCGGCAAAGAAGAAGAACACCACAGACATCGCGACGGCCGTGAACGACGCGTCTGCGAACGGCAGTCGCTCCGCCCGTCCCAGAATCACCTCCGCGCCGGGCGCCCGCTCGCGCGCCAGGCTGACCATCTCCTCGCTGTGGTCAAGGCCGGTCGCGGACGCTCCGGCCGACACCGCCTCACGCAGCAGCAGCCCACCCCCACAACCAACCTCGAGAAGGCGGTCGTTGCCGTCCAGGCGCAGCGCACCCAGAATCGCTCGCCGGGCGAAGTCGTGCACGTCGTCGGCGCCGTAGGTGGCGCGAGCTCGCCGCCCCGCCGGCCGTCTGGCCACCCGGTCAGTCAGCCAGTCGTCGAACGCCTGTTCCGGCAGCCCGCCGTCCTGCCAGGCGTGCAGATCGTCGTCGCCGAGGCGGAACATCTCGGCCAGCGCCTGAAGACGCGGCGGGACGGCGCTCCATGCGCCGGCCGGCTGCTGCAGCCGTTCCTTCACCAGACGTCGGGGTGCCCGGCGCTCCCAGGCATCGGTCAGCAGCTCGCGGACGAGCCCCTGGTCGGCCGCGGTCAGATCGACCTGGGCGGCCGCCAGGCGCCTCCCCCACCAGAACTCCCGGCAGGCACCGGGCCAATCGGCGACAGCGGTGCGGATGCCACCTTCGTCCAGCATCACATTGACGTGGTACCGGTCCCATAGCGTCGCGAAGATCCGGCGCCCCACGCGAAACGACGGCCGGCCGTGATGGTCCTGCTCGACCGCCTCCGGCAGGGTCAGCGCAAGCTGTCGAACCTGGTCGGGGGAGATCACGCCGGGGGCGCGCTTTCGGTCAGAGAGGGCAAAGCGGAGTAACCGGTCGGCATAGAACTTACTTTCTGGCGCAACCCGCGACCTGTAGCGTCGGCTTTTCGCATCCTCGGGTGGCTGAGGAGCAAGGAGGTAGCTGTGGCTGAGGTGCAGATGGGACAGGGGCAGGAGCAGGCGCACGAGCACGCGCTGGAGAGGAACTCGTTGGGGTTCCTCGACGCGATCGTCATGGCCGTGGCCGGTAGCGCACCGGCCTACTCGATCGCGGCCACGACGGCGGCGATCGTCGCCGCTGTGGGCTTCGCTGCCCCAGCGTCGCTTCTGTACTGCGGAATCCCGATGATGGGAATCGCGATCGCCTACCACCACCTCAACAAGGTCGGTGCCAATGCCGGCGCGGCCTACGCCTGGGTCGGCCGGGTCCTGCATCCGGTACTGGGATTCTTCTCCGGCTGGGCCCTGGTCGTCTCAGCGACGATCTTCATGGTGGCGGGATCGCTTCCGGCCGGCTCGGTGACGCTGTCGCTGTTCTCCAACCACCTGGCCACCGAGACGGGATGGGTGACTGCGGTCGGTGCCGTCTGGTTCCTGGTCATGGCCTACTTCGTCGCCCGCGGGGTGCGTGTGACAGCCAATGCCCAGTGGGTCATGTCGAGCGTCGAGGTGCTGCTGCTGGTGCTGTTCATCATCCTCGGCTTCGCCCATGCCAGTGGGCACCCGCACATCAGCTTCTCCTGGTCGTGGCTGGGCTTCTCGCACTTCACCGGCTTCGGCGGGTTTGTCGCGGGCGCCCTGATTGCCGCCTTCTACTACTGGGGCTGGGATGTGGCGTCCAACCTGAACGAGGAGACCGAGGACAGCCAACGGTCCTCGGGCATCGGCGGGATCGTCGGTGTGATCATCGTGTTCCTCCTGTTCGAGCTGTTCACGATCGTGATCAACATGGACCTGCCCTCCAGCACGATCCAGAACAACAGCGGCGACGTGCTATCGATCCTGGGCCAGAAGGTCTGGCCCGGCGTGGGCGGCAAGCTGCTGATCGTCGCGGTGATGCTGTCGACCGTCGCCACACTGGAGACGACGCTAATCCAGGTCACCCGATCGCTGTTCGCCATGTCCCGCGAGCGGACGCTCCCGCGTCTGTTTGGAGAGATCCACCTGAAGTGGCGCACGCCGGCCGCGGCCACCGGGGTCGTGGTCGTGGTTTCCCTCACGCTGTTCGTGCTGTCGAACTTCGTGGGCTCGGTGGGCACGGTGCTCAGTGACGCGATCTCGGCGATCGGCCTCCAAATCGCCATCTACTACGGGCTGGCGGGCGTCGCCGCGGTGGTCGCGTTCCGCCGCCACCTGCTGGACTCCGTATACAACTTCGTGTTCATGGGCGTCTTCCCCCTCGTCGGGGCGGTGTTCATGTTCTGGATCTTCGGTGAGTCCATTCCGAATCTGGGCTTCACGATCGACGCGATCGGTCTGGGCGCGATGGCGCTTGGGTTCATTCCGCTGATCGCCTACTGGCGAAGCAGCGCGTTCCTCCATGAGAAGCCGACCCTGGGGCGGACCGACCCCGGCGACCCCGACGTGCCGCCGCCGATCGATTCCGAGCTGTTGATCTCCGGCTGAAGCGGCCGAGCGGTCAGTGAACAAACCCCCGTCGTCCGACCCGGCGCGGATTCGACGCTCGGGGTCTAGGGTGGCCGTGAGTGTCGCCGGTCTTATCCGGGCGGACACACAGGCAGAGGAGTCATACAGCGGGAGGAAGTCGGATGAGCGATCGGCGTGTCGGGCGTCGCATGGTTGTTGGCATCGCCTTGGCGGGTGCCCTTGTGGGATGGCTGCTGGCGGCTGGAGGAGGTTCGCCGGCCGTGGCGGCCGGGACTTCCAAGCGCATCAGCGCGCACGCCGCGTTGGGCTCGGTGAAGACGGCGGCGCAGCCCTCGATCAACTCGAGCTCGGTCGGCTTCTCCCACGCGGTGGTCGTCGATGGGCAGCGTCCCGGCTTCGAGCCTGACGTCAAGTACGCGCCCAACGGAACCATCTTCACCAGCATTCCATTCGGCTTCTCCACCACCGAGAGCTTCCTGTGGGCGTCCCGGGACCACGGCAACTCCTACCAGTTCACCCCCGGCAACGTCGGCCCTGTCTCCAAGGAGGAGACGTGCGCCGGGGGCGGTGACACGGATCTGTACGTGGATCCCGGCAACGCCCTGTACTTCTCCGACCTCCAGGGCCTGACCAACATCTCCAACAGCGCGAGTACCGACGGCGGCGCAAGCTGGAGCACGAATTGCGTCGGCTCACCGAACACCCCCGACGATCGCATGTGGTTTGCCGGGCAGGGCAGCCTGGCCAAGGGCAACCTGCGCCTGTACCAGGACTACGACGTGGTGGCGGGGTCGACCTCCACGGGGGGTGGAAACGCGCTGGTGGAAACGGTTTCAACCGACGGGACGACGTTCACCCCGGTGGTGAACACCAACCCCAGCACCGACTGCGTGGGGATCGCGCTGCACGACTGCGTGACGGGGAATGAGGGCATCTCCGGAAACCAGGTCGACGATCCCAGGACCGGCGACGTCTACATCGCCCACACGACCACAGAGGGCTCGAGCGGCGAGGTCGGGGTCCGCGTGGCCGAGGGCAAGATCAGCTTCGGCACCCCCACCACCGCCACCTGGACCGAGAGCCCGAACCTGGACGGGCCGCTGTGCCCGACCAGCACCAAGACCTCCGACGGAAGCCGCAGCTGCGTTGACTCCAGCGGCAACCCGGAGGAGATCGCGGGGGAGAACTTCGCCAGCGTGGCCCGCGACTCGGCCGGGTACCTGTACGTCACCTTCACCGCCGGGCCGGTCGACCACGCCAGCAGCAGTGATCCGAACTTCGGGACCAGCGACGCTCCTGAGCAGATCTACGTGGTCCACTCGCTCGAGCCCACCGGCAGCGATCCCTCCAAGCTCACCTGGTCGGCGCCGCAGAGGATCTCCGGCCGTGGTCTCAGCGCTGGAACGAACACGTTCCCCTGGGTCGCGGCCGGTAGCAACGGGCGCGTTGACGTGGCCTGGTACCACACCCCCGAAGTCAGCGAGAAGGGGACGTGCGCCAGCGGCTCGGGCACGTGCACCAACCACGGCGCCAGCACTCTGCAGAACGCCGAGTGGAACGTCGAGATGGCCCAGAGCCTGAATGCTCACGCCAAGGCTCCGAGTTACCACACCTCCTACGTCAGCGAGGCGCCGGTCAAGCACGGGGCGATCTGCACGAACGGGATCGGCTGCGCGACCGGCGGGGACCGCAGCCTGGGGGACTTCCTCCAGGCGGGGATCGACGCCAAGGGAGCCGCCCTGGTCTCCTACGTGTTCGACACCTCCGCCAACACGTCGGCCGGCGAGAACGCCGGACCGGAGGTGATCAGCCGCCAGCTAAGCGGTCCCAGCCTGATCACAGGCAGCGTAAGCCAGGGCAACGGACCCGGCCGGCCGACCGGATCGGTCACCGATCCCACGGGTGACGCCGACTATTCGGCCAACGGAACCCGGACACCCGACACCACCGGCAACCTGGACCTCACCGGAGCCTCGCTGGCCAATGGGCCGGGATCGGCATTGACCGCCAAGATCGACGTCAAGAACCTGCATACGCTCACCCCAGGCAGCGGTCTGGGCGGCCCGGATGCCAGCTGGCTGATCCGCTGGACGGAGGTGAATCCGGGCACCACCGGCAACGGCCACATCTACTACGCCGGGATGGACAACAACGACGCCGCCAGCCCGACGTTCTTTGCCGGCGACACGGCCGGGATCCCGCCCTCGAATCCCGAGGAGCACACCAAGTACCTCACCTATCCCCAGACGCATGTGCTCACCAGCTCGCAGGCGTCCTACAACGCCGCCACCGGCCTGATCACGCTGCGCATCCCTCGGGCCGACGTGGGCAACCCTGGCAACGGCAAGATCCTGTACAGCGTCACGGCGTTCTCGGCCACATCGGCCACGCCGCAGTCCTCGACGACGCTGTTCAACCTGATCGACTCCACCACCCCGTTCGACTTCGTGGTCAACTCGCCGGCCACCAGCATCACACCGCCCAGCTACTCACAGACCGGCAAGACGTCGAGTCGCTGCCAAGCGGCGACCGGCCGTCTGCACGGTGGCGCGGTGGGCCGGCTCGGCCTGGGGATGACGCGGAACCGGGCCCGCCAGCGGATCACTCATTACGCCAGTCACGGGCGGGCGCACGAGGACTTCTTCTGCCTGCGACCCAAGGGCATCCGCGCCGGCTACGGCTACAAGAAGCTCCTGAGGCCGCTGCCGGGAGCCCAGCGGCGCCACCTCAACGGCAGGATCGTGTTCATCAGCACCGCGGCGCGCCGGTACCGGCTGCATGGCGTGCGTCACGGAATGACCGTGGCCGCGGCCAGGGAGAGGATCCATCTCCACGGTCGGATGAAGCTTGGCTACAACGTCTGGTACCTGGCGCCCAACGGCTCCAGTCGCGGGGTGCTCAAGACCCGGCACGGCAAGGTGCTGGAGGTAGGCGTGGCCAACCTGGCGCTCACCTCCAGTCGTGCCCGAGAGAAGCGGCTGCTGCTGGCGCTCGGGTAAAGGCAGAGGAGGGCGCGCAGGCGCGCCCTCCTCTCAAACGAATCCGTCTGTTGCGCTACAGCGCCTGGACGTTCGCGGCTGCGGGACCCTTGGGGCCCTGCTCGGCGTCGTAGCTCACCTTCGCCCCTTCGGCCAGCGACTTGAAGCCGTTGCCCTGGATAGCGCTGTGATGCACGAACAGGTCCTTCCCGGGTTCATCCGGTGTGATGAATC
The DNA here is from genome assembly GCA_963718545.1 of uncultured Solirubrobacterales bacterium. Classification (GTDB taxonomy): domain Bacteria; phylum Actinomycetota; class Thermoleophilia; order Solirubrobacterales; family Solirubrobacteraceae; genus Palsa-465. The sequence continues at coordinate 737,987 of CAVQZO010000003.1, forward strand.
CGAAGCCCTTCTCGTCGCTGAACCATTTGACGGTTCCTGTTGCCATCTTCCTTACCTCCGAAATATGTGCACTGCGAAACGCGGAGGTGCTGAAGCGCAACAACTGCGAAAACGCGGGCACTACTTTGATCGAGACAAAGCTCGATCCCTACCTGCAGTCTATTGATCTCCGGGCTGGAGCGGCGGATCGCACGCCGGGCGCTAGCGGAGGTCCTCCTCATGACGCCTGCGAACCTGCTCGCGCTCACGGGCGGTTCGAAGCTTGCGGGCTTCCTTGTGCGCCTGCTCGTTGCGCTCCGCGATGCTCTTCGTGAGTGCGACGAACGCTGCGTTCGCCGTCGATCGACCCGGTCCGGGTTCGAGAGGCTCCTTCGTCACTGGCACGCACTCCTCATGCTCTCTGGGAAGACCGGCCACTGGACGGATGCGAGAGCCAACACCGAGCGGTGGATTACCGACCCTCTCCACTCTACTCGGGCGGCGGATGCGCGGCGATCCAGCGCGCCTTGAGTCCAGCTCGCCGGTCAGTCCACGGTGACGGGCAGACCATTGCTCGATGACCGCGGGTCGCTGCCACCGGTTGCCGTGCCCGCAGCGATCTGACGCGCGCCCGCAGCTTTGCTGGGCATGCCGGCGGCGGCGTATGCGTCGCTTTCATCGAGCGTCTCGTCTTTCAGCAGCGCTTCGGCGAGGGCCTGGAGTTGCTCGCGGTGGGCGCGCACCAGCGCCGTGACGTCCTGGTGGGCCGTGTCGATCAGCTGGCGGACCTGCTCGTCGATGACCTGCTGCGTTGCTTCGGAGGTCTCGCTCGCGCCCGAGATGAACGGTCCGCGGGCCTCCGCAGGGATCACAGTGACGAAGCCGATCGCTTCGCTCATTCCCCACCGCCCGATCATTTGCCGGGCGATCGCGGTGACCATCTCGATGTCGGACTCTGCGCCGGTGGTGATCGTCTCGTACACGGTCTCCTCGGCGACGCGGCCGCCCAGCGCAACCTGGATCTTGCCGATCAGATCCTCACGGGTATAGGACACCTGGTCGTCATCGGGCGCCGAGAGGGTAACGCCGAGCGCCACGCCGCGCGGGATGATCGACACCTTGCGCACGGGGTCGGCGCCGGGGGTGAGCATGCCCACCAGGGCGTGTCCTGCCTCGTGATAGGCGGTTCGCGCACGATCGGCGGGCGAAAGAACGATGCCGCGCGGCGCACCGAGCAGAATCTTCTCCAATGAGTCGGTGAAGTCGGCGGTCTGGACTGTGTGGTGGTTGCGACGGGCCGCGAGTAGCGCGGCCTCGTTTGCGAGCTGGGCCAGGTCGGCTCCGACCATTCCAGGCGTGCTCGCGGCGAGCGCCTCGAGATCGACTCCGGCCCCGAGCGGGATCGAGCGAGTGTGCACCTCGAGTATCTGGCGTCGGCCTAGCCGGTCGGGTGGCTGCACGGCCACGCGACGGTCGAATCGCCCGGGGCGCAGCAGCGCCGGGTCGAGGATCTCCGGGCGGTTGGTGGCGGCGAGCACGATGACCGCCTCGGCGGGTTCAAACCCGTCGAGCTCGGTCAGGATCTGGTTGAGGGTCTGCTCGCGCTCGTCGTTGGCTCCGGCCAGCGACACCGATCCCTGCCGGGAGCGGCCGATCGCATCCAGCTCATCGATGAAGATGATCGACGGTGCGGCCTCCCTGGCCTTGGTGAACAGGTCGCGGACGCGCGAGGCCCCGACCCCGACGATCGCCTCGATGAACTCCGATGCCGAGATCGAGAAGAACGCAGCGTGAGCCTCACCCGCGACCGCGCGCGCGAGCAGCGTCTTGCCCGTCCCCGGGGCGCCCGAGAGGAGTACCCCGTGAGGCATCCGGCCCCCGAGACGCCCGTACCGGGTCGGGTCGCGGAGGAAGTCGACGATCTCGGTGAGCTCAGACTTCGCCTCGTCGATTCCTGCTACATCGGCAAACGTGACCCTAATCGTTGCCGGATCGACGCGCCGTGCCTTCGAACGGCCAAAGCTAGAGAGCGCCCCCATGCCACCACCGGACTTGGCGGCCCGCCGCATGAACAGAATGATCACTCCGACGATGAGCAGTGTGGGCCCGAAGCCCAGGAGGAGCGAGACGAGCAGCGACGTGGTCTGTTTCGTCGACTGTGCGTTGATCTGGACGCCGTGCGCCTGCAGCAGTGCGGTCAGCTGGTCGTTGTTCCAGAACGCGGGGACCTCCGTGGCGAACAGCGTGGTCGGAGTCGCCTGCGAGGTACCCGTCGGGTAGCGAACCGCTGACTTGAAGGTGCCTTCGATCGCGTCGCCAGTGGAGGCGATCGACGCCACTCTCCCGGCCTGCACCTGGGACACGAAGTACGGACTGAAGGGCACCTTGACCCGGGGCTGGCCGGAGGGGGAGAAGACCAGCAGCGAGGCTAGGTTGAGCGCCAGCAAAGCCGCCACGAATACTGCAAACCCACGCGAGCGATGGGGGGCTCGCTTGGGCGGTGAATCGGGCATCCCCCGCCCATCCGGGGCCGGCGCCACGCGCCAGCCCCGCGCATCGTGTGGCATCGGATTTGGCGGGTTGGCCTTAGATGCCGCCGCCCTGGAACTCTGCGCGCCCACTTCACGCTTCGCGCCTGGTTCTGGGCCTGGCCCGCCCTCTGTCGTGGTCACGATCGACCGCGCCGGCGGAGCGGCTGGTCGAGCGCTTGGGTGAGGCGATGCATGAAATGGGCTCCTGACCCGCTTGTCTGGCGATGACCGTCAGGTCTCGCGCACGCCGGCCGAGTGCTGGAGCCGGGAAACGAATGCCCGCCGAAGGTTGAGGCGAAGCTGTCGACAATTCTACTCCGCGCGGTCGGCCACCGAGTCCACCGCTGTGGAGATCGACATCCCGGGTCCGATGGGCACGCCTGCCTCCATCGCAGCCCGGGCGCCGACCGGTTATGCCGGAACGCTAGGATGTGAGCAGTGGACGATCTCGCCATCACCGCGTTGGTGAAGAGGCTGTCGCGTCCGCACTCCTCTGGTGGAGTCGTCATTGAGCGCGCAGCGATTCTGGCCGCAGGCCCCGACTCCCCTGAGGTTTTTGACTGGATCACCGCCCACTCCGGCACGCCGGATACAGCCGCGTCGGCGGCTCCCAGCGGCGGTCTCCACGGCACACGCATAAACGACGGCGACAACCCGGCCGCGCGCAAGCCGCTGCGTTTCGTGCTGCCGCCCGGCGCGCTTTCCTGATCAGCTCAGCCGCTGCGCTTGCGTCCCGAGCCGGTGAACACCGACGTGTGCCGACGCGAGTGGATGTATGTTGGCGGCGCTATGGGGGCTGAGGGGAGATGAGAGCGCTGCGACTAGTGGGGTTCGGAGATCCTCCTCGCTTCGAGTTGGTCGACCTGCCGGATCCTGAGCCCGGCCGTGGCGAGGTGGTCATCGCGCTGCACGCGGCGGCGCTCAACCGCCGCGATCCCTGGGTGTGGACCACGCCGGATTACTGCCAACTCCCGGTCACGCTCGGCTCAGACGGCGCCGGCGTGGTCGCGGCCGTTGGTCGAGACGTATCCTGGCCGGTGGTCGGGGACGAGGTCATATTCGACCCCACACTCGGGTGGGGCGAGAGCGAGGAGCATCCCAGTGACGCCTTCGACATCATCGGCGCCCCGGTCGACGGGACGTTCGCGCAGCGCGTGGTCGTGCCCGCGGCCAACGTCGCGCCGAAGCCGGCGCGGCTCTCTTGGGAGGAGGCCGCAGCGCTTAGTCTGGGTGGACTCACCGCTTGGCGGGCCGTCGTCACCTGCGCCGGCACGACAGCCGGAGCGTCGGTTCTCATCACCGGCGCTGGAAGCGGTGTGTCGACGTTCGCCGTGCAGATCGCCTTGGCGCGCGGCGCCCGTGTATATGTGACGTCCTCGACCGAGGCGAAGCTCGAGCGGGCGCGTTCGCTCGGGGTGGCCGCCGCGGTCAGCTACCTGGATCCTGACTGGCCCGCCCGGCTGCGTGAACTGGCCGGGGGCGGAATCGATGCGGCGATCGACAGCTATGGCGGCCCCTCGTGGGAGGGCGCGCTTCAGTCGTTGCGCTCAGGTGGCACGCTCGTCTGCTTTGGTGACAGCTCCGGGCCGTCGACGACCCTTACCACGGCCGAGGTCTATTGGCAGTGGAGACGGATCCTCGGCACCTCGATGGGAAGCCCGCGGGAGTATCGGGCGATGGTGCAGCACGTCACGCGTGCGCGCTGGCGACCGATCGTGGATAGTGTCTTCCCGCTGGAGGAATATGCCGCGGCCATCGCCCGGCTGGACAGCGCGGAGCGGTTCGGAAAGGTCGTGTTGACGGTATGAGCCGGTGGCGGATCGGCTGGACCTGACCCGATTCGCCCCCACTTTGGTCAAGCAGTGCGCGCGGGTGGCCGATGGGGTTGGTGACTGAGTAGATCTGCCTAGCAGAGCACCCCCGTCGTGAGGCGGGCCCGCAAAGCCGCGGGACTCCGCCGGAGTCAGCCGGGCTACCAACGGGAGCTGGCGTGTTTGTGATCGCCGGTGAGAACCGTTGACGGCGATCTCCTCGCAGAGGGGTAAGTCATGACGAAGTTCTCTATTCCGCGGAGTTCGCGGATCATTGCCGGCCTGTTCGTAGCGTCGGCGTTCGCGGCGGCGCCCATGGCGGCGCAGGCTGACACGACGAATGCGACCGGAACTCTGAGCGCCGGTGGTCTGTCGGTCGTAGCACCGTCGATCACGCCGTTTGCGGCGACCCTGACGGGCAGTAATCAGACCGTCCACACGGCGGTGGGCGCATGGAACCTGACCGACGCGGTCGGCGACGGCGCTGCTTACAACGTCAGCGTCTCAGCCGGCGTTCCCACGATCGCCGGAGCCTCGATCGCGCCCAGCCTGGGCACCACCTGGCTGGCGCTGACACCGACGACCGCGACCGCCGATGCGAACAACCCCGCACCTGCGGCAACCCATCCAGTAGCCGTTGTCGGCCCGCTGGCGGTTGGCGCGGCCGCGGTCACGATCGAGAACGCGGCAGTAAATACGGGTGCCGGCAAGTGGGACTTCGCCGCCGATAGTGGCGCGGTTCAGAACCTGGCGGTCACGATTCCCGGTAACGCCGTTCCCGGGGCCTACAGCGACACGATGACGTACACGATCGCTGCCGGCGTGGGCGCATAACCCACATGGCCAAAAGCCCCAGCATGATTACGATCAACTCGCGTTTTCACGCTGGGGCCAAGGCCCTGTTGGCGGGGCTGGCGCTGGCCGCATGCGCGGCCGGCCCAGCGTCCGCAGCTGTCTCCTCATCGCCGGTGGCGTTCACGTTCTCACCGGTCGGATCTGTCGGCTCGGTCACCTTGCCCGGCACCGCAGGTGGCGTACGCCACGGCGCGGTGAGCGTCCACAACCTATCGGGACGCTCCATCACGGTGGTCCTGCAACCCGCCGATATCGAGACCGCCAGCAACGGCAACGCGGATTACGTCACTGCCCGGCTCTCTCACGCCGGCCGATGGTTGCACCTGGCCAGCGGGCGCGTCCTCGTGGCGCCGCACGCGGTGCGCCAGATCGCCTACAGCGTGCACATTCCGGTGCTGGCCGGCGGCGGTTCGCACTACGCAGGGATCGTCGCGATCAACGCCGCAGACCTGGTCCGCCACGTCGCCCACGGCAGGTCCAAAGCTCGCGCATTCACCTTCTACCGCATCAGCCGGCAAGCGGTACCGATCACCATCCACCTCCCCGGGCGGCTCTCCCGCAGCCTGTCCCTGCGTTCGGTGAAGCTGATCGTCGAACCGATCGGCGCGGGCCTGGTGCTCGGCCTGCTCCCGGGCGGCACCGAACTCACCCAGGCCGCACCGGTCAAGCTGCGTGTCCTGCGCGGCACCCGGACGGTCTTCACCTCCGCAGCGACGCTCGGACAGCTCTTCCCCGGCAGTGGCTTGAACTACCGGATCGCCTGGCCGGGGCGCCCCACACCGGGCACCTACCGCGTGATCGGCCAGATTCGCCCGCAGGGCACGGCGGTGATCAACATCGACCAGACAATTCGGTTCAGCGCCGCCAAGGCCAGTCAGCTCAAACGCGTGACGCCCCCCGCGGCTGGTACCCCAGGCTCCAGCACGCCCGGCTGGATATGGATCGTGCTCGCCGCCGGCGCAGCCTTGCTGACCGGGCTCTCGGTTGCCGTCTTCAAACTCGCCCGGCGTCCCGGGCGGGTGCCCGCATAACGGCCCGGCGGGAGTCGGGCATGCGCTTCCGCGTGATCGCCGGCACGACCATCGTCGCCTTTCTGCTGGGATGCGGCCCAGTGCTTGGCGATGCATCGGCGGCGGCATTGCCGGCGCCGGTGGCGCTCGGCGCGGCCGCTGGCTTTGCCGTCCTGGGCGGCTCGACGGTCACCAGCGCGGGCGTGTCCACGCTCACCGGTGATCTCGGGGTCAGCCCGGGAACCGCGGTGACCGGCTTCCCGCCCGGACAGCTCAGTGGCACTCTGCACGCCGGGGACGCCGCCGCGACCCAGGCACACGCCGACCTGGCCACCGCCTACGCAGACGCCACCGGACGTAGCCCGTCAGCTCCGATCACCGGGGACTTAGGCGGTGTGACGCTTACCCCGGGCGTGTACGCAGCCGGGGCGGCGCTCACCCTGGCGGGCACACTCACGCTCGACGGCCAGGGCGACCCCAATGCCGTGTTCATCCTTCAAGCCGGATCCACGCTCGGCACGGCAGCCGGCAGCCAGGTGAACCTCATCGGCGGCGCGCAAGCGAGCAACGTCTTCTGGCAGGTCGGAAGCTCCGCAACGCTCGGAGCGTCTTCCAACCTGCAGGGAACGATCCTGGCCTCGACGTCGATCTCGATGGGCGACGGCGTCACGATCAGCGGACGAGCACTCGCCCGCGACGGTGCCGTGACGCTGGTCAACGACACCATTACCACCCCTCAGACCGCTGGCTCCCTATCCAATAGCGCGCCAGCCGTCACGCCATTCAGCGTGAAACTAACCGGACAGACCCAGATCGTGGACACGGCGCTCGGAGCCTGGAGCGTGACCGACGCTACCGCTACCAACGCCGGCTACAGCGTCACCGTCTCGGCAACCGAGCCGACCGTCAACGGCAGCACCGTCGCCGCCGGAACCGGCGCGACCATCACGCTAACCCCAACCACAGCCAGCGCCGCGCCAGGCAACCCAGCCAACACCGGGCCGATCGCCAGTTCCCCCCAAACGCTGGGCGCCACGCCCACGACCATCCAGAACGCCCCCGCTGGCAGCGGCGAAGGCGAATGGGATTTCCCCCCCGATACAGGGGCGACCGGGACCGGGAGCCTCGCGATCATGATCCCGGGCGACGCCAGAAGCGGGGCATACAGCACCACTCTCACCTTTACTACCGCGCCTCCGGTCCAATAGCTGACGAGCCCAGGTTCCGGGACGCAAGCTCCCGGCCGCGTTCATCGGCAGCGACTGAACCGAATCAGTCCGGGCAGCGGGCTGGCCGGCCCGCTGCCCGGAAGCAGGCTTTCTCGGGTTTGTGCCACTTCGCCATATCTGGCGCGTCGGGCTATCGAGACGCGACTGGTTGGAGGAGCCGGGTCTGAGGGATGCCTGCGAGCGCAGGAGCGTTGTCGTTCGACGACCAGACTTTGCTCTCGAGGAAGCCGAGGAACCGCTGTGCCTCCTCGGTTGTGGTGAAGTCGAGATCGACGAAGATGTAGTTGGGGTCGCCGACTGGGTGCAGGACGCGCTGGGCGGTGACCCCCGCGTTGGTGCGCGCATCAGCCATGCGGTCGAAGGCGGCGAGCCAGGCGTTGAGGTCGGTGATGGGGTGTTCGATGTGCAGCGTGGTCATGGGAGTTTCGCGTCGGCCTCACGTATCGCACCGACGACGTGGGATGTGGCTCAGGTCGGAGCGCGATGCGCAGCATGGCTAGCTGACCCAACCTACCGGCTTCCTGCGCCGGAACCCTGAAATCGACACTACTCCGATCCCAACCAAATACAACTTTCGCTCAGAGAGTCTGGTGAGCAGGATGCGATCGGATGTGCGCCGATGTGTGGATAGCGGCACAAGAATCGGACTTGTGCCACTTCAATCACGGCATTACGCCCGCTCCGGTCGCCTGGGCGCGTTGGAGATAGGGGTGGCGCGCAACCGGCTGAAGATCTCAATCGCCTCGGCCAGAGGTGATGCAGCCTCGTCGTCGCGCCCGGCGGCGAGCAGCAGCTCGGCGTGCTCGAGCAGGACCTGCGCGAGCACGAACGGCGCTTCGATCTCTCGCAGCTCTCGGGATGGTTGCGGCCAGGCGCTCGTCTGCGGTCGTGGTGTCGCTCCTCTGGCGGCGAGCAGTCCGGCGAACCGTGCCGCGCCGGCCCGCAGCAGCGGCGAGCGTAGGGCCGGTGGGAGCTCGGCGACGAACTCGATCAGCCGCTTGATCGTGACCTCGTCGCCGACCGCCAGTGCCGCGAGCCCGGCCTCAGCGAACGCCTCGCGGCGGAGCTCGTTGATGATCTCCGGGGGGCCGATCGCGATCGGCAGCGCGGCCTCCAGCGCTTCGCTGTCGCGGCCAAGCGCTCGCAACGCAATCGCGCGTGCGACGGGAGGCCCGGCGGCGTACTCGAGGTTGCTGCTACCCCCGAACTCGCTCGACTGCGCCAGCACTCGTTGTAATCCCTCGATGTCACCTCGTGCTGCTCGGACGCGAGCGAGCGCCGGCAGATAGGCGAGGCGCAGGATGCCGGGAGCTTCAAGTGGCCCCTCACCGGTCAGGTCGCCGGCTCGTGTCCAGCGCCGCACGCCGAGTAGCGCAACGTCAGCGGGCCCCCGCACTCCTTGCAGAACTTTGCACCCTCGTAGTTGTCAGCCCGACAAGCGGGACAGACCATCGTGCTCCTCGCACTCAAACGATGGACAGCCTAGCTTCCGGCAAGTCCTGGTGCTAGGGAAGGATCGTCGTGAGCCGATGGTTTCTCGCCGGATCTGTCACCACCCTCACCTCAGCATAAGAGCGGTGTCTCCTCGGGTTGGCGGCTCAGGAGGCGAGTGGTCCGTTGCGGACGACCTCGGATAGGTCCCGTTCCGCCCGCGCCCGCCAGACCCTTGCGCCGAATGCGTCGTTGAGTTGGATCGCGTCCTTGAGGTGGCGGACCGCATCGGGTTCGCGACCGAGCAGGCGGGCCAAGCCGCCCAGCGAGCGGTCGACCGCTCCGTAGCTGCAGGCCGCGCGACCGGCGGTAACAGGTCGGCCGGCGTATGGCGCGAGCCGTTCGTACAGGGAAGCCGCGAACGTGGTGTCTCCGATTAGCGCGCTCGCCTCCGCGAGCTCGACCTGGAGCGAGAGCCAGTTGGCATCGAACGCGTGTGGAAGTTCCATCGTCGCGTGGAGCTCGGCGCGCGCGCGCTCGGTCTCGCCAAGCCCGGCGAGGATCCACGTGTATCCGCCGCGGTAGGCGATGCCGGCCGGCGAGTTCGCGACCTTGTCCTTCACGAACGCGAGATCCGTTTCGTTGAACGCCTCGCGCTCGAGTCGCGCGCAGAACCGTACGATGCTGCCGAGCACGGCCGCGTTTCGATCGCCCGCGCTCAGGCCCGCTTGCTCTGCCTCGGCGCTCAGGCGCTCGACGTCCTCGTAGCGGCCGGCGAGCATCGCTTCGGTCGCTGCCCACAGTGGCGTGTACCACTGGAAGGAGGGGAGGCGGAGTTCTTCGGCCAGTCGCGCATGCCGCGTGGCTTCCTCACGCCACGCGGTCATGTCGCCAAGCTCGAATAGGTCTGTGACGCGCCAGTTGTGGGCTTGCAGTTCGGCGTGGCGGTCGCCGGCATCGCGCGCGGCGGCGATCATCTGGTCGGCGACGGAGAGCCGCTCCTCGATGCGATCGGGCCGCCACAGCGCGACATGCCGCGAGCTCAGGGCCGATGCGAGGGCGGTTGCATCGCCTGAGGCTCGGGCGGTTGCGACGGCCTCCGCGCTGTGGGCGTCTGACCGCGTCCGGTCGGGTGCGTAATAGAGCTCGACCGCGAGCCGCGCCTGAACGCGGGAGCGCAGCGGGCGGTCGTCGATCCGCTCCAGCGCCTCCTCGAGCCGTGCGATCGCCTCGGCGTCGAGGTCGACGATTGCGATGCCAAGCCCGGCAAAGCCGAGCGCTGCCTCTCCCAGCAGCCGATTGTCGGCGGCTCGGAGCGCCAGCGCGCGCGCTGTGCTGAAGGCTGCTCGCGCCGCTTCGGGCTCGCCCGCTCGCAAGAGCGCGTCGCCGCGCGCCAGCCACACGGGGCCTGCGTCGTTCTCAGCACCCGCCAGCTGGAGGGCCTGCAGCGCGCGGTCGAACCGCTCCGCCGCGTCCTCGTAGGCGAGCCGCTCGAGCGCCCGGTGACCGGCGCGGACGAGCATCTCAGCGGCACGGCGAGCGTCCGCGGTGGACGCTGCCTCGAACAGATGCATCGCGATTTCCTCGAGGTGGCGCTCCTCGCCAAGTTCGGTCAGCGCGTCGGCGGCGCGTCGGTGAAGCCGGCCGCGGCGCAGTACGTTGCACTCGTCCAGGACGGCCTCGCGAACCAGCGCGTGAGTGAACTCGAACCGCCGCGAGCTCGAGATCGGTCGCAACAGCCGGGCGCGCAGGATCTCGTCGAGCGCTGCCTCGGCATCGTCGGCCCTGAGTCCCGCGGTCGCCCGCAGGGCGTGAGCGTCGTGCTCGAGGCCGAGAATCGCGGCGGCGGCGATCAGCTCGTTCGCTCCATCGCCCATGCGTGACAAGCGAACGCCGACGGCGTGCCGGACGCTCTCAGGCACCACGTGCGGCCCTGACTCGGCCAGTTCTCTCAGCACCTCCTCGACGAAGAACGCGTTCCCGTCCGTGCGCGCATGCACGCGTGGCGCGGGTTCCTCGGTGCCCAGCATCGAGCGGGCGAGTGTCGCCACGTCATCAACTGCCAGCCCGTGCAGGTCGACGCGGTCAAGCGCGCCGCCCTGCTTCAGCTCACCTAACGCCGCCGTCAGTGGGGTGTACCGGCCGAGTTCCGTGTCCCGATAGGTGCCAAGCATGAGGATCGGTCCTGGGCGGCTCGAGCGCAGCAGGAAGCTTGTCAGCAGCAGGCTTCCGCGATCTGCCCAGTGAAAATCGTCGATCGCGAGCAGCAGCGGCGCTCGCGCAGCGAGGTCGGCAAGAGCAGCGTCGACGGCGTCGAATAGGCGGTGTCGAGCGCCGGTGTCGTCAGCGCCGCCGCTCGGCGTCAGCACCTCCGCGACGCCGGCTTGGCCGAGCGCTTCCGTGTACGGCTCGAACGGCGCCAATGGCTCCTCGGAGCAGCGGCCCAACAGCACGGTCGCGCCCTCTTCGAGTGCGGCGGACGCGAACTGGTGCGCCAGGCGGGTCTTACCGATCCCCGGCTCGCCCGCCACCACCGCAATCCGCCGGTCGCGATGCATTTGCACCCCACCCCAACAGGCGCGCAGCCGCGCCAGCTCGGCACGGCGGCCGACGAACACCGTTTCATAAGCGCGCGTGAGGCCCGGCGGTGGGCGGACGGGATCCGGCTCCTCGCGGCGGAGCTCGTCGAGCAGCGCTCGCGTCCCGCGTGACGGTGCGATCCCGAGTTGGGCGCGCAGGCGCTCGGCAAACTGGCGGCCAGCAGACAGCGCCGCGGCGCGGTCGCCGGTCGCGGCCAGCCGCTCGATCAGTCGCCGGTTGGGTGCTTCCGCTAGTGGGTCGAGGGCGACCTCTGCGCGCGTCAGCTGGACCGCCTCTGCTGGATCGGCCGCGTCGGCCGCGGCCGACTCGAGCGCGGCGGCGAGCCGGTGTGCGTGATCCTCGCGGGCCTCGATCGCCCACTCCTCGTCGAAGCCGTCGAGGATCGGCGCGCTGCACGCGTCGAGCGCCCGCGCCGGAGTGCCGTCGTCAATCCTCAGCTGAAACTCACGCACGTCGACTCTGAGGTCGGGACCCGCGAGCGCGACCGTCTCGCGCGTTGCGACCAGGTACCCAGCCGCGGGCCCGAGCGCCTGGCGCAACTCGGTCAGGGCCACCCGCAGGCTCGCGCGCGCCGACTCGTCAAGCACGTCCGGCCAAAAGCGGGCCGCAAGGCGCCCCCTTGGCTGCGGACCCGGGTTCAGCGCGAGCAGGGCGAGGACCGCGCGCGCCCGCCGCGACGCCGGCAGCGCGATCTTCGCCCCTTCCACGCGCAACTCAAGACCGCCCGCGAGCCGGATATCCAACATCGAGTCAACTGTGCAGCATCGAACGGCGCTCGCGCAAGCTGCTCGCGCACGATTTACGGGCCCCGAACGGTGCCCGAACGGTCGCCCGCGACCATCGGCGCCATGTCAATTCCACGCAGCCGCGACCTTCGCATCCTCGCCGCAGCGGCCGGACTCTCCGCGCTCGGCGACTTCATGGCGATCTTCCCCCTGATCCTGCACGTCCAGCAGCGCACCGGCTCGGCGTTCGCCGTCTCGGCGCTGATCTTCGCGCTCTGGGGTCCCGTGGTCCTGGCCGCTGGCGTGGCCGGGGCGATCGTCGACCGCTTCGAGAACCGCCAGATCCTGATCGCTGTGTCGCTCGTCCAGGCAGCGTCGGTGGCCGCGATGCTCGCCGGCCTGGACAGTCTCTGGGCGCTGCTGCCCCTGATGACCGTCCTGGGCTTCGGTGTCGCCGTCAGCCAGCCGGCAGAGTTCGCGCTCGTCCCGGCGGCAGCCGGGCCGGACACCGACGCTGCGCGAGCCAACGGGCTGATGGAGACCGTCCGCTCGCTGGGTTTCACCACCGGCCCGCTCGTCGGCGGCGCGCTCGGCGCAGCCGGTCTGCTGTGGCTTGCCGTCGCGCTGAACGCACTGTCGTTCGTCATCGTGGCCGTCGCGGCGCTGCTGCTGCGCGCTCGCCGCCAGCCGGAACGCGCCTCGGGCACCAACGACATGGTGCGCGCGCGCGACGGATTCGCGTTGCTCCGGCGCGAACGCGACCTCAAGATCACCCTCGGCGGAGCCGTCGCTGCGCTCGCGCTGTTCTCAATGTCCGCCACCGCCGAGCCGTTCTTTGTCACGCGGGTGCTTCACGGCGGCAGCCTCGCATATGGGGTGCTGCTGAGCTCGTGGACCGCCGGAATGGCGGCCGGCTCGGCCGGGCTCGCGCACCGCGTCGGGGGGGCGCATCTGGCGGCCGGCGCCCTCGCCGCTGTCGTCCTCCAGGGACTCGGTATCGCTGGCGGGGCGCTCGGCACGGTCGTATGGATCGCCCTGATCGGGTTCTCACTCGGCGGCGTCGCGCACGGCGTCAAGAACGTGCTGCTCCGCACACTGATCCACGAGCGTGCCCCAGAGCCGATGCGCGGTCGCGCGTTCGCTGCGTACAACGGGGCGCGTAACGGCGCCGAGCTCGGCGCCCTCGTCCTCGGCGGACTCGTCGTTGGCGCACTCGGCGCCCGCAGCGCACTACTCCTCGCCGGCCTCGGACCTGCCGCGATCGGCGCCGCCTGCCTACTGCTTCTCATCAAGCGCCGCCCCGCCGGGGCGGCGGTCATCGCAAACGAAGGGAGAGTTCTCCATGCGCACATCCAAGGATGAGCTGGAGCCGATGGTCATCGGCGAGTACACCGGACGCTCGATCGACTCGGGCGGGATCCGGATCGCGTTCGAGTCGATGCCCGCGCACTTCCCGCCCGACGAGTCACCGTTCAAGGGACTTCCAGACGATCGCTGCCAATGCGACCACTGGGGCTACCTCTTAAGGGGTCGTTCCGCGTCACATATCTCGATGGGCCCGAGGAGATCGTCCGCGCCAGGGAGGCGTACCACCTCCGGCCGGGCCACTTCGTGCAGACGCTCGAGCCGGTCGAGATGATCGAACTCAGCCCGGTCGAGGAGCACGACCGCACGATGGCGACCCTCGCCAGGAACATGGGTCTCATGACGTCATGACACGGACGATCACTGGCTACTCAGCGAAGTCGATCGACGAGCTCCCCGAGCTCTGGGACGGGTTCGCCCGGCTCGTGCGCGCCGGGCTTGGCATCACCTCATTCGGTGCGCAGATCATGCAACTCCCGCCCGACTACACCACCGAGTCCCACGACGAGGCCGACACCGGCCAGCAGGAGCTGTACATCGCGCTCGCCGGCGCCGGCGCCGTACTTATCGCCGACGAGCGACTCGCGCTCGGTCCCGAGCACCTTGTGCGGGTCGACGCCGGGACCGGCCGAGTTCTCACCAGCGGCCCCGACGGCCTGCGCGTCCTGTGCATCGGAGCCGTCCCCGGCCGCCCCTACGAACCGCCGGCATGGACCATCGGAGCAGCTGGCGGCGACTGACGTCGCCCCGCTGTCGTCGCGATGGAGCGAGCCCGCGGACAGAGCAGAGCTCCGCGGGCTCGCACGCAGTCGGCCCGGAGGCCGCCTAGGCGGACTGGTGCCCCTGGAATACAGTGATCCGGCCGGCGTAGCCAACCAACAAGGAGTTCGCTTCCGTGATTGCGATCTACATCGTGACCAAGAACATGACGGTTGAGCAGCACACCGAGGGGCGCGAGCGTCTCCGTGAGGCCGGGGCACCTGAGAGCGCTATGAAGCTCCACTCATGCTTCGGCGACGATGGGCAGCTTCAGGTCTTCGATGTCTGGGAGAGCCAGGAGGCGTTCGATGAGTTCCTGACCTACCTCGGGCCGGTCATGGAGGAGCTCGGCATCGAGCTGGCGCAGCCGCCTACGATCATGCCGATTGTGGACCTTGTCCAGCAATAAGCGGCTGAGGCACGCGACGGCTCGAGCGCAACGGGGCAAGGGCACTCGCGCCGAACGACGTACACCGGGCGGACTCCGCCGTGCGGCCGAGGGGATGTGCGCCGTCGGTGCGGATCGGCGCGGATAGCGGCACAAGGATCGGACTTGTGCCACTTCAATCACGGCATTACGCCTGCTCCGATCGCCTGAGCGCGTTGGAGGTAGGGGGTGGCCCGTAACCGGGTGAAGATCTCAAAGGCCTCGCTCAGGGGTGGTGCCGCGTCGTCGTCGCGCCCCTCGGAGTGGAGCAGTTCGGCGTGTTCGAGCAACACCTGGGCGAGCACAAATGGAGCGTCAATCCCTCGTAGCTCGCGGGTGGCTGCCTCGAGTTGTTCGTCGGCTGTCTTGGCGTCCTTTTGCCGTTCGGCTAGAAGACCGGCGAACCGGGCCGCACCGGCACGCAGCAGAGGTGTGCGCATCACCGGTGGCATCTCGGACACGAACTCGATCAATCGCTCGACGGTGGCCTCGTCGCCGAGTGCCACGGCGGCGAGCCCGGCCTCTACATACGCTTCGCGACGGTCCTCGTTGACAATTTCGGCTGGACCGGTCGCGATCGGCAGCGCCGCCTGGAGCGCATCGGCGTCGCGGCCGAGCGCCCGCAAGGCGATCGCGCTGGCAACCGTTGGGCTGGCGGCGTACTCCAGGTTGCTGCTTCCGGCATGTTGGCCTGCGAGCGTCAGGAGCTGCTCGAGCTCGTCGGTGTCTCCGCGGGCCGCATGGACCCGGGCGAGCGCCGGAAGGTATGCGAGTCGTGTGAGCACGCTGATCGCACTCAGTCCGCCGTCGGTCAGCTCCGGAAGCCCATCCCACTCGCCCATGGCGACCTTGGCGGTGGCGATGTTCATGCTCAGTAGCTGCTCCCAACGCCGGTTGCCTCGTTCCTTGGCGAGCGCGAGTCCGCGCTCGGCCATGGTGACCACCTCGTCGAATCGGTCAAGCTGCAACGACCTATCAGCGAGACTGTTGTAGATGCGCAGCGCCTGGTCGGTGAGCTCGTGCTCGAGCGCGAGTTCCAGCGCGCGCTGATTGAGCGCCGTACTTTCCTCCAGGCGTCCCTGGTGCCTCGTCCGAAGCAGCGCCAAGGTGCCGAACGCCTCGATGATTGTCGGCGCCTCCTGGAGTGGTTCGGCGATCGTCAGCGCGGCGGTGGCCATCTGCTCGGCCTCGATCGCATCACCGTGGTAGAGGAGCTTGTGGGACAGCGCCGCGAGCGCCGCCGCCTTCTCGGCACTCCCGTCGCCGAGACCGGCGACCGCCCGCCGGCTGACCGCGATCGCCTCCTCGAGACGGTCATCTACGAGCAGCGATTCGGCGAGTCCGGCAAGGGAGCGTGACGCCGCCTCACGGTCCCCCAGCGACTCGAACAGCTCGACCGCCCGCTCGAACCGCTTGGAGGCGGCCCCGGGGTCCGCGTTCATGTGGGCGGCGTGCCCGGCCTTGTCGAGCAGGGTCGCGCGGGTGCTGTCGCGCTCGGCCAATTCGGCGGCGTGTTCGAATGCCCGCTGCGCCTCGGGGCCGAGCGCGAGCGACAGCGCCCGCTCGCCTGCGTCCGCCAGTGTGTCGCACGCCAGCGCTCGGATCTGTGGCGCGTCCACGGCGTCCGGCTCCGCATCGGCGGCGTCGAGGAAGTGTGCGGCGAGCACCTCGGCGAGCTCGGGAGCTTCATCGCCCCACGCCTCTTGGAGATGTCTTGCGACCGCCAGATGGCGGTTCTTGCGGTCGCGGCGCGACAGCGTCCCGTAGGCGGTGGTTCGGAGCAGCCCCTGCAAGAAGTGGAACTGTCCGCGTTCCGCTGACAGCCGGTCGTCGTTGAACCCCAGAATTTGCTTGGCGACCAGCTCCTGGAGGATGCGGCGGACCTCCTCCTCGCTGCGGTTGTCGAGCGCCGCGACCCCGGCCGCGGTGAACGAGGTGCCGTACACAGCGGCGTCCTGCAACACCGAACGCTCGACTGCCGTCAAACCGTCAAG
Source organism: uncultured Solirubrobacterales bacterium (assembly GCA_963718545.1). Taxonomy (GTDB): domain Bacteria; phylum Actinomycetota; class Thermoleophilia; order Solirubrobacterales; family Solirubrobacteraceae; genus Palsa-465. Next base: position 754,704 of record CAVQZO010000003.1, read on the forward strand.
GCGGGCGGCGGCGAGTGAATGCAAAGTCTCAGGTACCTCGAGCTCGCCGACATCGCCGGTCACGACGTAACGGCTGCCCTGCTGTGCGAGCAGCCCCCGGTCGAGCAGCATCCTCACCGTCTCAACCGCGTAGAGCGGGGTTCCCTCGGCCCGGGCGAGGATCTTGCTCACCAGCTCGTCCGGCAAGCCCGGCACCAACCCGCCGAGCAGCTCGCCCATCGCGCCCTCGCCCAGCGGGCTGAGGGTGATTGAGGTTGACCAACCGGGACGAGCGTCGAGCAGCTCAGGCCGGCCGAGGGCGAGGATGAACAACGGAAACTCAGCTGACCACTCCAGCAGATAGTCGATGAAGTCCAGCAGGCCGCTATCGGCCCACTGCAGATCCTCGAACGCCAACACCACCTGTCCTCTCTCGGCGAGCCGCTCGAAGAACAGACGCCACCCTGAGAACAGATCGCCGCGGTCGGCGGCTGTCCGCTGCTCGAGTCCCAGCAGGTGGGCCAACCGTGGCTCCACCAGCCGCCGCTCGCGCTCGTCGCCCACGTGGGCCTCCACAGTGGCCCGAAGCTTCTGCCTGGCCGTTGCGGCATCCTCCTCCTCCAGGATGCCCGCGCGCGCCCTGATCATTTCGGCCAGCGCCCAGTAGGCGACCCCTTCGCCGTAGGAGAGGCAGCGTCCGCTGTGCCAGCTGACCTTCCGCTCGATCCCGTCGGTGTACTTCTCAAACTCCCACAACAACCTTGACTTCCCGCTGCCGGCCTCGCCGACCACCGTGATCATCCGGGCCCGTCCCTCTCGCTCGCTCGCCTCAAACGACTCGATGATCAGCTCCCTCTCATGGTCGCGCCCCACCAGTGGCGCTTCCAGGCCCGCGCTGCGCTTCGCCCCGCGTGCGCCCGCCACCACCCTCAGCGCCGTCCACGCATGCACCGGCGTCTCACGCCCCTTCACCTGGTGCGTGCCGGCCTCGTCATACGCGATTGCCGCCTCAGATGCGCGGCGTGTCACATCATCGACCAGCACCGTCCCCGGAGCCGCGATCGACTGGAGCCTCGAGGCCGTGTTCACGCTGTCACCGATCACCATCCCCTCACTCTCCGCCCCGATCTCCACTGCCGCGCTCCCGGTCAGAACACCCGCTCGCACGCGGAGCTCCGGCATCCCCGCCTCAGCCCCCAGAGCGCTGACCATCGCCGTCAGCCCCAGCGCCGCCCGCACGGCCCGCTCAGGATCATCCTCGTGAGCGACCGGCGTTCCCCACACGGCCATCACGGCGTCCCCGATGAACTTCTCCACCGTCCCGCCATACCGAGCGATCAGCGTCTGGCAGCGATCGAAGTAGATGCTGAGGAGCTCCCGCACCGCTTCGGGGTCTCGATGCTCGGACAGCGAGGTGAACCCAACGAGATCCGCAAACAGGACCGATACCAACCGCCGCTCCGAGACCGATACCGCCGGGCGTCCCGCTGGCGCTGACGCCCCCGGAGCATCTCCCAACGATGCCCCACACTCATCGCAGAACTTCTGCCCAGCCTCATACCCGGCACCGCACGACGGGCATCGCAACGCCAGCGCTGACCCGCATTCCTTGCAGAACCGCGCGCTGTCCTTATTCCCAGCCTGACAGGTGGGACAGACCAACCGAGCTCCTCGCACTCAAAGGAACCAACAGCCTAACCCCGGCACACCCCTGGCGCTAGGGCGGCCCTCGCGTTCAAATGCTGGGCACGGCTGGGCTCGAAGAGGGCGTCCGCTTTTCTGTGCAGGCGGTGGTTGATGGTTCAGTCGGGCAGTGGGTGGGGCTACTGCGGGCGCCGGCTCCGAGCGCGCCAGTGCTCGGGCAGCTCCGGATGCTCCAGGAACAGGATGTGGTCGTCCACCCCGGCGGCCGCCACGGCATCCCAGACGCGCTGAAGAGCGCTCTCCAGATCCTCCGCCTCCACCACGATCTCGAACACGCCGATCTGGTCCGGCTCGGTCAGTTCCGCGTCGGGCAGCACCTCCCCAAGCTGGTCACGAGCCTTGCGGTCGCGCGGCGTACCGCCGTGGAGCATGAGCATGGCGACCCGGACCGGCGAGGCCACGGCCTACTCCTGCAAAACCGCGTCGAGCGCCTGCTCGACCGGGTCCGGGCCACTGTTCACGTACAGGATCATGCGCACCGATCGAGCGTCCTTCAGGAGCCGGGCCAGCACGGCGGCGACGTCGTCTCTGGGGACCTCGCTCCGGACGGGCTCGAGATCGATCCGCACCTGACCCTGTCCTGGGTCGTCGGTGAGTCGCCCCGGCCTGACGATCGTCCAGTCGCGATCGCTCGCCTGGACGGCCAGGTCAGCCTCCGCCTTGGCGCGCAGGTAGACACTGAACCCGTCGTCGCCAGCCGGAGGGTCCTCCGCGCCCACGGAGCTGATGATGAGGAGGCGAGGGACGCCGGCAGCCTGGGCGGCCTCGAGCAGCTTGATGGCGCCATCGCGATCCAGGCTCAGCTTGCGTTCGGCCCCGCTCCCGGGCCCCGCACCGGCGGCGAACACGGCCGCGTCGGCTCCCGTGATCGCCGCGGCGATCTCCTCCACGGTGGCCTGCTCCAGATCGCAGAGGACGGGAGACGCGCCCTGCCGTTCCACCTCCGCCGCATGGTCGGGGTTGCGGATCAGGCCGATCACGCTGTCGCCCGCTCGGCTGAGCTGCGCAGTCAACCGCACGGCGATCTTGCCGTGAGCTCCGGCTAGCGCGACGATCATTGTTCGAGGCTACCGGCCGGCAACTCGCGCGAGCGCCACCGCGTACCCCCGAGGGCTGGTCCTGGCACGACTCTGGGTCTCTTGTGTAATCAGAGCCTCCAATAGCCCGGGCCGGATCGGGATCAAGGATCAACCGCCTGCTGGTGCCGCGCGCTTGGGGCGCGCCGGTTGCAGCACTTGCCTTCAATGGGACGGCTGGGCTCGAACCAGTGACCTCTCGCGTGTGAAGCGGTTGGGCTGATCCACCTGATCGCCCGGAAACACAGGCGACGTGGGCGGTCATGGCCGGTTTGGGCGGGATCGGATGTTCCTGGATGTGCGCGGATGTATGCGGATAGCGGCGCAAGAATCGGGGTTGTGCCACTTCGTCATCACTCGAGCTCTCCGTCGAAAGAGGAGCGAGCGGACTGCGCGGTCTCGCACCCGCGCAGTCGCGCCGATTGCTCGTCGGGATTTGCGGAGGGGGCGACCTTGTGGTCGCCCGCCAAACCTCGAGCCCTCGTATCAGGGCAGCGACACGGTGCCGGTCAAGCGGATGACTCCCTGAGCGGCGGCGAAGTTGCTCGAGCAGCTGCCGTGCACTACCTGATCGACGAGCGCGTCATGTTCGGTTGCGCGCCCCGATCCGCTGATGCCTTTGTACTCGCCGGTGCCTTGGGTGATGTTGTAACTGAATCTCGAGGACACGCTCTGCATGCAGGCAGTCGCGGTCTTTGTCTTGGTGATCCGAGGGTGGGGCTTGTTGCGCCCGAGTGTGATCGTGCCTGAGGAGAGGTGGAGCGTTAGCCTGCCCTTGCGCCCGTGCGTGGCGATGCCGCCGTCGATAAAGCCGCCCGCGGCGATGACGCTGTAAACCGGCTTCCTGGCGGCCGTCGAGGTCGTGATCAGTGTGAAGTGCTCGGTCTTGGTGCTTGGAGCCGCGGCGCTCGCGGCTGCAAACGCCGCGGCGCTACAGACGGTGAGGACCACGAGGGTGAGCTTGCGCATTTGTCTGTCCTCCTTAGTGGTCGGCGTTGGCCGGCCGTCGATTGAATGCGTCAAGCGTCACCGGAGTTGCCGGCGGTGTCATCGGCCTCATTGCCGATCGCGCGTCGCTCTCGCGGACGATCATTGCCCGCCTCTATAGGTGGTCGGTCGTCCTCTAGGATGACGGCGGATCATCACGATTGACGACGCCACGGGGGGCACCCGGGAGTAGCTTGCGTACATGAGCGCATCGGTCCGGAACCGGATGAAGCGGCGACTCGATCCCGCCGCGCTCGACTACCTCGTGGCCGCGCTGATACTGGTTGCCTTCCAGGTCCAGATCTGGACTGATGCGCACGGGCACAGCCGCGTCCCACAGACGGTGACTGCTGTGGCGGTCTCCTTTGCGATCGCGATCCGTCGGCCCTGGACGCTCCGGGCGCTCCTGCTGACTTGCGCGGCCTTCGCCGCACAGCTGGTGTTCGTCCCCCATCAGACCGGCCAAGGTGGCCCTTATTTGGTCAGCCTGCTCCTGCTGTTCTACGGGGCCGGAGCGTTCCTCGACGGGCACCGGGCACTGCTTGGGCTCGGGATCTCCGCGGCGCTTGGGATCGCCACCTCACTCCATAAGTCCTCGAGCCTGCTGGCAGCACTGTTCGGCGTGGTCGCATTCGTCTTGCTGCCGTGGATCGTCGGCCGGGCGCGGCGGCTGGCGCTGCAGCGCGAGTACGCGGCTCGAGAGCTCGCGGAGCGGGTGGATTCCGAGCGCGAGCTGTACGTGAAGGCCGCCGCGCTCAGCGAGCGGGCTCGGCTTGCTCGCGAGATCCATGACGTGATCGCTCATTGCGTGTCGGTGATGGTGATCCAGGCGGCGGGAGCCCGAACAGTGATGGACCGCGAACCAGAGCGTGCCGAGATTTCGTTGCGGTCGGTCGAGCGCGCAGGGCGTGAAGCTCTCGCTGAGATGCGGCGGCTGCTCGGCGTGCTCGCCGACGGCGAGGACCTCCGAGCGCTCGCGCCGCAGCCTGGACTCGAGGACCTTCCGCAGCTCGTGGCGAGCACCCGTTCGGCCGGACTGCGAGCGTCCATCCGGATAATGGGAGAGCCGGTAGCGGTACCGCCGGGTTTGAGCCTGTGTGCGTATCGCGTCGTGCAGGAAGCCCTCACGAACACGCTCAAACACGCCGGCCCCACCCGTGCGCAAGTTGACATCAGCTGGTGCTCCGACGCGCTCGAACTCAAGGTGATCGACGCCGGCGGCGAGCGCACCGAACCGGCAACGGGGTCTTCCGGGCACGGGATTGCCGGCATGTGCGAGCGGGCTGCGCTCCACGGTGGCAGCGTCGAGGCCGGACCGGCGCCGGGCGGCGGTTTCGTCGTGCAGGCGCGTATTCCGCTGCTGGCTGGAAGCGGGAAATGAGCCGCTGGACTAGCCACCACAGGTGGCTGGAGTCGACTTCCACAGAGCGCGTGGACTGGTTGGTCTGCGTCGTGCTGATCGTCCTGCTGACCTTGGAGTCGGCGCTGGCTTCCGGAATTCCTGACCGGCTCGTGACCGCGCTGTTCGCCGTGGCGTTCGCGGTGCCGGTCGCCGTGCGCCGGCGGTGGCCCGCCGCGGCTGTGCTATGCAGCACCGCGACCTGCTTGGTCCAGGATCCATTCGACGGTCAGCTGTTCAACCTCCCGAGCAGCAGTGCGGTGATCGTTCTGATGCTCTGCGGCTACGGCGCCGGCGCCTGGCTGCCCCCGCGCCGCAGCGTGACCGCGGTGGGGGCCTCCGCGGGCATGCTTGTCGCTGACCAGCTGATCGAGCAGCACGTAACGCACGTGAGCGGCGGTGGCTGGTCTGGCCTGGCGATCCTGATGCTGCTGTTTATGGCGTCGGCAGCGCTCGGCTGGTTCGTCAGGGAACGCAACCGGCGCGGGGAGGCGTTTGAGGTGCTGGCCGCCCAAGCGGCGGCCGAGCGAACGGAGCGGGAACGCGCCGCGGTCGAGCAGGAGCGCTTGACAATCGGCCGAGAGCTGCAGGACATCATTGCCCACAGCGTCAGCGTGATGGTCGTGCAGGCGGGGGGTGCCCGCCGCCTGCTGCGGGTGGAGCCGGAGCGCGCCCGAGAATCAATCCTCAACGTCGAGCAGACCGGCCGCGAGGCCCTGGCAGAGATGCGCCGGCTGCTCGGATTACTGCGCAAGGACGATGACCCGCGCGCACTCACGCCGCAACCCGGTCTTGATCAGCTGCCCGACCTCGCCGTGACGCTTGCGGACGCGGGACTGCTCTGTGAGCTGCGTACCGAGGGCAGGCCGACCGAGCTCACACCCGGCATCAACCTGGTTGCTCACCGGGTCGTCGAGACCGCATTGGAGTGCGCTGCGGCACTTGGCTGCCGGCAGAGCAGCGCCACGGTCCGCTACGAACCAGGACGGCTCGAACTGGAGATTCGCGGTGACAGGCGACTACTGGACCTCGGCGACACCCGGCGATCCGTCACAGAGCGCGTCAAGCTATACGGCGGCAGCCTGGAGGTGCTCGAAAACGAGCGCACCCACTTCGTGATTTCCTGTCTGCTTCCGTTGGAAGAAGCCGTGGCGGCGTGAGCACCTCGATCCTGATCGCCGACGACCAAGCGCTCATACGGACCGGCTTTCGGATGATCCTCGAGGCCGAGCCTGACTTCCGCGTCGTCGGCGAGGCGAAGGACGGGGCCGACGCCGTCGACGCCGCACGTCGCTGTCACCCCGACGTCGTGCTGATGGACATCCGCATGCCTCGAATGGACGGACTCGAAGCTACCCGAAAGATCATCCAAACCGGCACAGCCGGGTTTCCGCGCGTGCTGATGCTGACGACGTTCGACCTCGACGAATACGTCTACGACGCGCTCCAGGCCGGCGCCAGCGGCTTCCTGCTCAAAGACGTGCCGCCTGAACAACTCGCCGCCGGGATACGGGTCATCGCGGCTGGCGAATCCCTGCTCGCCCCAAGCGTCACGCGCCGCCTGATCGAGACCTTCCGGCGCCAGCGCCTCCACGCCCCGCAACCCGCACCTCAACTGGCCGACCTGACCGAGCGCGAGCTCGAAGTGCTCGACTTGATGGCCCGCGGGCTGTCCAACGCCGAGATCGCCGACCAGCTCGTAGTTTCCGGCGCCACCGTCAAGACACACGTCGCTCGCGTTCTCTCGAAACTCAACCTTCGCGACCGCGTCCAGGCCGTCGTGCTCGCCTACGAAACAGGGATCGTCACCCCAGGCAGCACCCCGTTGACGTAGGGATAGGACCTTATATCCCACATGTGCGATCCCTCGGATCATATCCACCAGAAATCCCTGCAATTTCCGGATGGGCACGGCTGGGCTCGAACCGGCGACCTCTCGCGTGTGAAGCGGTTGGACTGATCGGCCAGATCGCCCGGAAACACAGGCTACGCAGGCGGTCCCCGCCGGTTTGAGCGCGATCGGATGTGCCTGGATGTATGCGGATAGCGGCACAAGAATCGGCCTTGTGCCACTTCGATCGGGGAAAACTCCTCCTCAGTCTGGCGTTTAGGTGATCGCATTGTCGGGAGTTTGCTTGAACCAAAATGCCCTCACGTCGGGTGAATCCGACAGTTGCCCGGACGCATCAGTTCCTCAAACTCGTTAGCTCGTTGGGGGCTAGGCTTACGGCGATGCGCAAGGCGCTCGCCACGTTCGGCTTCGACGCCGCCGCGCCACTGCTCAGGCTGGCGCTGCCGACATTCCAGACATACGCCGACAGGCACGGTTACGACCTGATCGTCGGCTCGCGCCGCTATGACCGGCCCCACGCGTGGTCCAAGATCCCGCTGCTGCAGGACATCCTCGGGCGCTACGACTTGGCGCTGTGGATCGACGCGGACGCGCTCATCCTTGACTCGAGCGCCGACCTTGCAGCGGAAATCCCCGATGACGCATATCAGGCTTTCGCTGTCGTGAACTGTGGAGTGCACGGCGAGTCGCCCTGCACCGGCGTGTGGGCCCTGCGAGCCGTTCCTCGTGCTCATGAACTGCTCGATGCGATCTGGTCCCAAGAGGACTTGATCCATGCGGAATGGTGGGAACAGTCCTCGCTCATGCGTTTGATGGGTTGGACGCTCACACTGCCCATCGCCAAGACCCGCGACAGCGAATGGGACGCCGGAACGCATGTTCTGGGCGAGGAGTGGGACGCGTTGCCGCTGTTCCCGGTCGGCTACACGCCGGTCCGCATTCGTCACTACGGCGGAATGCCCTATCCGCGCCGTCGCTTTGAGATGGAGACCGATTTGGCACGGCTGGATGGCCGTTGGCCCCGCTACTGGCTTGGGCGTTTGGCAAGGCATCGGGCTCAGCAAGCGATGGCGCGCGGTATGGGCCGGTAGCCGACGCTATTTTTGCGGCACACGTTCGCGTCGTTGCTGGTCGCGCTTGGTCTCGATCCGGGCTTGGTCATGGATCAGCTGGGGCATGCGGACGCAGGTTCACACTCCGCGTCTACCGGCACGGGATGCGGCGGCGAAGCAGGCGCTGCGCGACCTCGTCGGCGGCGCTTAGGGCAGCAACGGGCAGCAGTGAGGGTTTCGAGGCCTTCACCCCAGCGGCAGGGAGCCGCTTACGTTGCACGAAACTGCGGCCTTTGCAGGCGGTTCCGGGATGGGCACGGCTGGGCTCGAACCAGCGACCTCTCGCGTGTGAAGCAGTCGCGCTCATCCGGCCGATCGCCCCGTATTCCTGAAGGCGCGGGCGGTTTCGGCTCCTACTCGGCGCATCGGATGTGCGCGGATGTGTGCCGATGTACGTGGTTGGCGGCACAAGAATTCGACTTGTGCCACTTCGCTGGGAGACAGCCGGGCGACCGGGCGCGACGGGATATCAGGGTGGAGATCGGAGTCGAGACCAAGTTTGTCTTGGTCACGTCGCCATGATCGACCGGCTCCGGGCGCGGCGGCGCGTCACCAGGACGATGACGGCGGCAATGACGCCCGCTAGCCCGAGTGAAAACGCTGCGGCTTTGGTTGCGGGCGCGACGTGTTTGAGGCTTGGGGCGACGGCGGCCTCGAGTGCGAATAGCGCTAGAAGGCAACCTGCGGCTCTGCTGCTGTCGCGCCTCCAGAACCATGTGGCGCAAGTGATGAATAGGACCGCGAAGAGGGCCGCGACGGCGGGAACGGCGATGCGGAAGATGTCGATGGCCTCCCACACGCCGAACGCTATTGCGAACGTGGTGAGGGCGATTCGGCTTCTCATGGTGGCTCCTTTGCCGGTTTGCAAGGAACCCGACAGTAAGTACGAGGGCACTGAAAATCATCGGCGCGCTGGTCGATCTTCGGGTCAGCCAGTCGGCTGATCCGCGGCGGAGGGTGGATCGGCCGAGCGGCTGATGACATGTAACCGCGACGGCGATACTTTCAGCCCGTGCGCGAGCGCGTTGCAACTGTCCGGCGGTGGCGTCCCGATCTGTTGAGGCTCGACTGGATGCTGGCACTCGTGCTCACGGCCGGCTTGGAGGTGGAGGTTTGGGTCGGTCGCGGTGCTGGCGGTCACCGTTTGGGATTTGCGCTCGTGGGAGTGCTGATGACGGCAGCGGTCGGGGTGAGGCGTCTTTACCCCTCAGCGGTGGGAATCGGCGCAGGATTGCTCGCGGTGGTGGTGGCGGCCGTATGGGGGCCGCCGTCGCTCGTGAGCTACTTGGTGGCATGGATGTGCGCGATGTACGCGCTCGCGGTCTGGTCGCCACGGCGACGATTCGTGGCTGGGATCGTTGCTATCACGATCGCGACGCTCGTCGCAGCGGCCCTGCACGGCGCGAGAGCTGGGCCCATCCTGCAGTTTCTGATTGTCAGCCTCGTGGCCGTGTTACTGGTGCGTAGCGTGGTGCGTAATCGAGAACACCGTGCGAGGCTCGCGGAGCGCGAGCGCGACGTCGCCGCCCGCGAGGCGGTGGTGGAGGAGCGGGCACGGATCGCGCGAGAGCTGCACGACGCGATCGCACACAATGTTTCGATGATTACCCTGCAGGCGGGGGCCGAGCGGCGAATGCTGGCGCACAACCACGAGTCCACCCGTGAGGTGCTTGGGACCATTGAGCGCATTGGCCGCGACGCCCTCACCGAGATGCGCCGGTTGGTCGGAATGTTGCGTAGCGACACCAGCGAGCCGCTCACGCCTCAGCCGCGGCTCGAGGATCTGCCCACCCTTGTCGCCCAGGTGTGCCAAGCCGGGCTAGCGGTCGAACTCAGCGTCTATGGGGAGCGCCGCGAGCTACCTGTGGGCATCGAGCTGTCGGCGTACCGGATCGTGCAGGAGGCGCTTACGAACACCCTCAAACACGCCGGTGAAGCGACAGCGACGGTAGACGTCCACTATCGCCGCGACACGCTTGAGCTTGAGATAGTCGACACGGGTGCGGGAGGTGAACGCGGCGTATCCGGAGGCGGCCACGGCTTGGCCGGGATGCAGGAGCGTGTCGATCTCTACGGTGGCCGGCTGAGTGCCAGTCAGCGGCCAAGCGGGGGTTTCTCGGTCCACGTGCTGTTGCCGACGCGATGAGCACGATTGTCATAGCCGACGACCAAGCCCTCGTGCGGGTCGGGTTGCGCAAGATCTTGGACAACGAGCCGGACATGCAGGTTCTGGAGGAGGCAGGCGACGGCGAAGACGCCGTGTCAGCTGCGCGACGGCTAGCGCCCGACGTGATGTTGATGGACATCCGAATGCCTGTGCTGGACGGGATCGAGGCGACCCGGCGAATCGTTGCCGCCCAGCCGACATGCCGCGTGCTCATTCTGACCACTTTTGGCGTCGACGAGTACGTCTTCGACGCACTGCGGGCAGGGGCAAGCGGATTCATGCTCAAAGACGCGCCACCCGAGGAAATCGTCGCGGCGGTCCGCATTCTCGCCAGTGGGGACGCGCTGCTCGCACCGGCGGTTACCCGTGCAGTGATCGAGCAGTTCGCCCAGCAACGCGCATTACAACCACCCGAACCGCCCCCGTCCGTCAGTGAGCTCACACCGCGTGAACGCGAGGTGTTCGAGCTTCTTGCGCGAGGCCTCTCGAACCCCGAAATCTGCAAGCGGCTCGTCATCAGCGAGGCGACCGCAAAGACGCACGTCGCGCGCATCCTGCAAAAACTCAACCTCCGGGACCGCGTCCAAGCAGTGATCTATGCCTACGAGTGCGGACTGGTCGTGCCTGGCTCTGCCGGTGGCTGACGACGACCCACTGGCCAAGCCGGCGAGCTGCGAACAAGCCAGTTCCGAAGCGAAATTTGATGGGCACGGCTGGGCTCGAACCAGCGACCTCTCGCGTGTGAAGCGATACTGCACCGAAGCCGAAACCCAGCGAAAGCCCTGGAAAGCGGTCCTAAATGGCACCACCTCGCCGGCGCCGAAAACCTGCTGATTTGCGGTGAGTTCGGCTGGGTTTAACGCCGCGAACGGGCTCGCGGCGTTAATCAAATCGGTTCGCCGGCACGACTAAGACGGTCAAGGCAGCGGTCGCGAGGCGCGTCCTGGGCCGGTGACAAGATCGTCGGCGATGAGTCCCGGCCTTCTTGTCGTCGCGCGTAGCTCGACGCTGACGCGCGGGAGGAGCACGGCCCACATCGCGGCGAAGGTGGTCGGCTGATGGCTGGGCGAGCCGTCGCCAACCGCTCCGAGCCGTTGGCGATCACCACGCCGAGAGGACCGGTCGAGGTGGTCCGGCAGCAGTGGCGCTCGCAGCGTGCCGGAAGTCGATGGCAGTGGGAATGGCTCGCCCGCCGCGGTGGACAGCGCGACTGGAAGCAGGGAACGACGGCGCGCGAGGCGATCCGCCAGGCGACGTTGCTGCCACCGGGTAAGCAGCCTGGATGGCTCATCGCCGCGGCCTCCGACGCCGAGCGCGGGCTGATCGCCCAGGCAGCCGGGCCACCGGACGAGCCCGGAGGGAGCGAGGGCGCCGGTTGAACTACGCCCGTCGACAGCAGTATCGGCGACTATCGCGCGCCGGCCGGGCCGCTGCCGGGAGCATCGCCGCGGCACTGCTCGCGCTGCTTGCCGGGGGCGCGGGAGCGGTGCTGCTCGCCGGGCTGTTGCTCCTCACCGCGCTCGGACTCGGCCTCTACGCTCGCCACTGGCTTGCACTCGCCGGTCGCAGCCGCGTCGGTGCGCGCTCGGAGGACGACGTCCAGCGTGCGCTCGCCCCGTTGGAGACCGAGGGCTGGCGGCTGCGGCATTCGCTGTCGTGGCAGGGTCGGGGAGACATCGACTCGGTCGCGATCGCGCCGACCGGGATCGCGGTCGCGATCGAGACGAAAACCAGGGCGTACGACTCGGGCCACCTCGCCCGGGTGCGCGAGCAGGTGACCTGGCTGTCACGACGCCGGCGAAGGTGGGCTCGCAACGGGGCGCTCGGCGTCGTGTGCATCGTCCGCTCGCGGGGCGTCGAGCGGGTCGAGCATGGCGTCCTCGTGGCCTCGGTCGACCGGTTGGCGCATGTCCTTCGCGTCGCTGCAGCGACGGGTGCGGACGCGCCCTCAAGCGGCGGAGGGAAAGCCAGCCGACTGCGGCGCGACGGGCCTCTACCCTGGTGGTGATGACGCGCGGAAGCGGAGGAGGCGGTCACGCGACCGCGGCAGGGGTCGACTTCCAGGCCCTCGTCGCTGCAGCGCTTGTCACGGGCATGCTCGCCGAGACCGAGTACGAGCCGCCGTGGGGGTGGCCCCGGGACGCAACCATCGAGGCTGTCCGCGCCGAGACGGGCGAGGCCGCGGACGACATCTGGGTTCGCACGTCGGCTGGCGGCCGAGCCTTCGTCCAAGCAAAGCACTCCTTGAATCTTGGCGTGTCCGTCGAGTCGGATTTCGGCAAGACGCTTCGCCAGTTCGCCGACCAGTACATCGCCTGTCGTGATCGGGTCGACGGGCGGACACCGCTCGATCGTCACGATGATCGCGTCGTCCTGGCGGTTGGGACCGAGACGAGCGCACCGGTCCGCGTTCACCTCGCGGCACTCCTCGAGCGTCTCGGCACCTGGCCGGCGGATCGCCCGCTGACGGAGGCACCCTCGAACGACGACCAGACACGCGCGCTGACTGTCGTGACCGACCACCTAAACGCGGCGTTCGTCGACTCCACTGGAGCGCAACCGAGCGAGGCCGAGCTCCGGGACCTCTTCGCGCTGATCACGATCAGTACCCACGAGTTCGGCGACGACGGGTATTCGGAGCGTGAGGCGCTCACCACCCTGCGCACGTCGGTCGTGGTGGACACCGGCCGGGCGGGTGACGCCTGGAATGCGCTCTGCCGGGCTTCCGTACGCGCCGCGGCCGGGCAGGCAGGGCTCGATCTCCGCTCCGCCCAGGAGATCCTGCGGCGCGAGTCGATCGCGATGCGCGCGCCGCGCAGCTACCGCGAGGACATCGAAGCATTGGCCGCCCACACCGCTCGGACCATGCGCGGGCTCGAGGACCTCGCGGACATCACCCTGCGCGATGGGAGGGCGAAGATCACGCGCGAAGTCTCCGCCGAGCTCGAGCGTCTGATCAACCAAGCGTCGTGCGTCGTCGTCGGCGATCCCGGTGCGGGCAAGAGCGCGAGCCTCTATGAAGTTGGCCACAGCCTGCGACAGGGCGGCGCCGACGTCGTCGCCCTCGCCGCCGACCGGCTCCAGGCGGGCTCGGTGGGATTGCTCCGTGCTGAGCTCAATCTGCGAAGGGATCTCGTCGAGGTCCTCGCCAACTGGCCGACCGAGCACGGCGTCCTGATCATCGATGCGCTCGATGCTGCCCGCGGCGATACCACCCAAGACGCGCTTCTCGACCTGATCGAGCAGACGGCGCAGGAGGCTCCGCACTGGAGGGTCGTTGCGTCGATCCGTCGGTTTGACCTGCGCTACAACCATCGCCTGCGGCGCCTGTTTCCGCCCCAGGCGACGCCCGCCGTTGGATACCTCGATCCCGAGTTCGCGGCTGTCACGCATCTCAACGTTTCGCTTTTGTCGGACTCCGAGCTCGCTCAGCTCGAGCAGCTCGCACCGGATGTCCATGCCTTCCTCGGTCGGGCCACCGGTGAGCTCCATGAGCTAGTCCGGGTGCCCTTCAACCTCCGTCTTCTCGCCGAGCTGGTCGACGCCCATGTGGAGGCCACCCGGCTGCATCCCATCCGCACGCAGCTTGAGCTCCTCAACGTGTATTGGGAGCACCGCGTTCTCACGCCGCCGGAGCGAGGCGACCTCCGCGAGTCGCTGCTCGGGCGCGTCTGCGACCTGATCGTCAGCTCGCGCGCGATGCGCATCAGCCGCGCCGACGTTCAGGCCGACGCGACGCTCGCCGCGGTCCTGCCGGAGATGCTGTCCGCGCAGCTCCTCGTCGAGGGTCGCTCGACGGCAGGGGACGTCGACCGCAGCGTGCTGAGCTTCGCCCACCACGTCCTCTTCGACTACGCCGCGGCCCGCCTCCTCCTGCGCCGTGGCGCTGCGGAGGTCGTCGATCGGCTCGTCGCGAATCGGGACCTGCCGGTTCTCATCCGGCCGAGCCTCGACCTCCACCTTCGATGGCTGTGGGAGGGCCACCCGGATCATCGTGCGTTCTGGGAGCTCACCCTAGCCATTGCGGCGAGTCCGGAGATCCCCGAGATAGCGACCCTGTCCGGGACCACGATCGCCGCCAGCATGACTGTGAGCCTCGACGATCTCACACTGCTCCTCGACGCGGTGACGAACGAGACGGCCGAAACCCAGCGGGTCGGTGAGCGCGTGCTCGCCCACCTGCTCGCCGCGGTACAGACCCTGGGACTCCCACTGGCCGGCGACGCGGCCGGCCCGTGGACCGGCCTTGCCGCCCGGCTGAGTGAGACATGAGGCCTTCGCTCGCCTACGTGCTGGGGTCGACGATCCAGGGAGCTCTGGAACGCCCGGCCGACCTTACCCCCGATCAGGTCACCGACCTCGGTCAGGCATCGCGCGCGCTGCTCCGCTGCGCGTGGGACGTGGAGGCTCGGGACAAGCGTCTCATCGGGGCGGCGATCACTGCGGTGGTGCGCACGTTCACCTCGGATCCGGCCGGCTCGGAGGAGTTGCTCCGCCGAGTCATCGGCCCCGAGCAGCTCCGCGCCCATGGCCACGAGGAGCTGCCGGTCCTCGCGCGGGAGATGTCCCGCCTCTTCGACGTCGCCCCCGACTTCTGCGCAAAGGTGTACGCAGCGGCATTCACCTACGACGAGGCGTCGGACGAGGAGACGGTGATGAGCAGCGGCGTGATGTCGCTCACATCGAACCGCCGCCAGGACTACGACATGGCCCGCTACGGGCTGGCCGAGGTCTACCCGCGCTTCCTCGAGCGCGAGCCCGTTGCCGCGGTCGACGCGCTGGTCCCGGTGATGCGCGCCTATGCGATTCGCCGGGCGTACGGTGCCTGGCACGATCCCGATCCGGAGAAGGTCGCCCGCGATGGGGATGACCCCGCCCTTTTCGTGCCGGACCGAAGCGGCGTCTGGGACGAGCAAACCTTCCGGGACGAGTCCGAGCTGCGCATGCTCAGCGCCTTCGAGTCGCGTCTCGACGATCTCGCCTCATCGAACCCCGGCGATGCCCGCGCGCTCGTCGAGCGCGTCCTACACCAAGAGGTCACGGCGTCAATCTGGCGGCGGGCGTTCGACGTCGGCGCGCGGCACCCCGAAGCGCTCGCGTCGATCCTGGCGCCGCTCGCCGCATCACCGGTTGTCCTGAGGTCGGTCGACGTCAGCGAGCCTGCGATCGGATTTTGCGCCGCGACCTTCGATCAGCTGGAGGAGGAGCAGCGCGCCGCGGTCGAGAACGCGATCATCTCGCTTCCGGAGACGGTGGACGCCGGGCAGCGCCAGCGCGAAGAACGCTCTCGCGATCACCTCCTCGCTCACCTGCCGAAAACCGCGCTGGTGACGTCCGCAGCCCGCGAGAGGTACGCCGAACTCAACGCCGATGGCAGAGCGCCCCGCGAGCCGCCTGAGCCGTTTGAAGACGGCTGGCGCGAATCGACATGGAGTGAGCGCGAGTACCTCATGAGTCAGGGGGTGGACGTCGACGCCGAGGACAACGAGCGGGTTCAGGCCGCGGCCCAACCGATCGGGGAATTCGCCACCACATACCTCAACGATGTCCCGTCGGTCGACGCCGCTCACGACATCGTTCCCACCGTTCGGGCCCTGCTCGAGGCGATCGAAGCGTCGAACGCGCACGATCTCCAGATCGACGCAGCGTGGGGCCACCTCGCCCGAGCCGCTCGTGCGATCAGCCGCCAGGCCGAACTCGGCTGCGACGACGATGCCCGACAGGTCGCCACTCAGATCCTGCTCATGG
Organism: uncultured Solirubrobacterales bacterium; assembly: GCA_963718545.1. Taxonomy (GTDB): domain Bacteria; phylum Actinomycetota; class Thermoleophilia; order Solirubrobacterales; family Solirubrobacteraceae; genus Palsa-465. The sequence continues at coordinate 770,728 of CAVQZO010000003.1, forward strand.
CGAGCGAGCATCGCGAGCCCCAGCCCCGCGAGGATGACCCGGACTCGTTCGACGAGCATCAGTCGTGGGGATCGCCGTCACCACGCGCCGATGCGGCCGACGGTCTGATCCGTCTGGCCAGTCGTCCGGAATGCGACAGGAGCGAACTCCTCGAGGCCATTGAACGCCTGCGCCACGATCCGTCCGTGGTGGTCCGGTACCACGTCGCTCGTGTGATCGCGATCCTGGGCAACAGCGAGATCGACACCATGTGGTCGATCGTCGACGAGCTGGCCGGCGACGAGAGCACCGCGGTGCGCGACGGGCTCGTGACCTCGCTCCACCGGATTCTGCCGGTGGACAGGCCCCGGGCACTGCGCTCGATCCGAACCATCTACGGCGGGATCGATCCGGAACGTCCCGGCGCAACGCGTCTGCGGCTGGCATGCGTCAAGGCCGTTTCCGACGTCTACATCGTCGATGGCGACGATGGCGCCCGTGCGCTGATCGACGATCTCGTCGAGGGCCTTCCAGAAACGGTCGAGGAGGTGGGCTCGATCGTCTTCCGCCTCCGAGAGATCCTCTCCGATGGCCCGGTCGCCGAACCGGACGCGCGCACCGACGGGATGCGTACTCGGGCGATGGACTTCGTTGGACGCGTTCTGACGGTCGCGATTGAGTGCGCGCGCCGCGCGGGCGAGGGTCAATCGCGCCGCATGGACGAGTGGGAGGAGGACCGCGTCGCTCAGTGGAAGCAGGCGATGAAGCTGATCGACCGGATCGGCATGGAGCTGTACTTCGCTTCCGGCGCGTACGAAGCAACCCAACAGCCCGGGTTGACCGATCCGACGGACGCTCAGCGACGGCTCTACGCCGAGGCCGGCGCGATCATTGATGGTCTCGTCGACATCGGCGCGCCGAGCATCGCTCACCACCTGCTGGAGACCCTCGAGCACTTCATCGACATCGACCCGCGCGGAGTCTTTATGCGCATCGTCGGGACCATCCGGGCAGGCAGGCGATGGGGGTATCAGTACGACACCATGGCCGAGGGCCTCTTCGTGCGCCTCGTCGAGAGATACCTGGCCGAGCATCGGACGATGCTCCTCCGGGACGACGAGTGTCGTACGGCCCTCATCGAGATCCTCGACACCTTCGTTCGCGCCGGCTGGCAGAGCGCGCGACGCATCACCTACGGTCTCAGTGACATATATCGATAAGCGGAAGAGCCTGCAGTCCGTGAGGTCGAGTTCACGGCGCCTTCGAGGATGATCCGCCACGGCACCGCGCGGGACATTGTCCGCTGCCGTAGCGGTAGATCCGCTTTGGACTAGAAGCCGATAAGCGCGCGGATCACGGCAGTGGCACTGCCGGCGACCACCCCGACGGCGAGATCGCCGGCTCGCAGCCTTTCGGCCCAATGGCGCAGACGAGTGGCTTCCTCCTCGCTCGCGGCAATCTCGCTACGTCGTTCGAGCAGGCCAGCGGCGTTATGCACCGCCGCACGACCATCCACGGTTGGCCAGAAGGCTCGACCGCGTTCCTCGGTCGATGAACTCAGGAGGCCAAGCTCCTCGAGCTGCTGAATATCGTGCATGCGAACAACATCAGGCTGCAGCGGCCAGCGAGGATGCCGAACGAGATCGACGCTAGCCATGGGCCATATCCGGAGCGGCTCAGCTGGATCAGCCTCGAACGCCCCCACAGTTGCCTGCAGAATGACGCCAAGTCGCTGGTCTGGATCCCGCAGCGCAGCGGCGACGAGCTGCTCGGCATCGCCGCCGAACTTTGTGCGCGCATCAGGTGACGGATAGACACGCCACGTGGGCGCGGCGGCGTGGTCGACGTCAAGCATTCCGAGGTGGTGCAAGCGACGGACCTCTTCACGATCGGGACTGCGTATGTCAGCGGGCCAACATGGATGCGAGCACCCCTGCCCTGGATCGAACTCGAACGGCACATGATTTGACTGCTCCCACGCCTCGACAAAGGCCCGCAATAGTTCATGTTGGCGGGTGTCTAGCGGCGGATTAGTCATCGCCTCCCGAACCGTAGCGGTGGTTCCGGACCGTCCGAGAAGGCCTGGATCGTGGGCTACCGCCTCCGCTGAGTGCGTGGGCGCCGAGAACGGCCAGTCCGAAAAATGAACCGGGTGACCAAGACGCATGTTGGACGGGACCTAGGGCGAGTCCGAGCGTTCGATGGGGCACGCCTTCCCAGCGTGCCCCAGGTCACGCATTCCTTCAGGCGCCGAGGCCGAAGGCCGCTAGGAGCAACGCCAGCAGCGCACTGAAGACGAGCACCGGCAGGCCTGCCGCCCGCGCCGCGTTCGCGTTCGCCTTGCTGGCGACAATGCCGATGCCGATCGCGATCCCGACAGCTGGGACCGGCTTCCGGTAGAACGGGGTATCCAAAGCTTTCACCTCCTTCTGCGTGCAGAGTCTAAGAGAGAGACATGAGCCGTCTGAGCTGGACTTTCTGTCATTACAGCATTCCCACCTGACGATCCGTGACGCATTTGGCGTAAGCTGTAATCGCCTTGGACGACAGGTCGGAAACGCGCGAGCAGCTATTCGCCGCAGCCGAAGCCGCGAGGCACACCGTCAGCCCCTCGCAGCTCGGGCGCCTGTATCGAGCCGGTCTGATACCGGCCCCGCGGGTCCGTGCATTGGGACGTGGCCGCGGCACCGAGTCGCGCTACCCGCCTGGGACCGCCGCACGGCTGGTGCGGGTCATGGAGATCCACGCAAGAGAGCATCGCCTCACGCACACGGCCTGGCGCCTGTGGTGGGAGGACGGCGGCAAGATTCCGCCACCGGCGCGCAAGTTGCTGACCCTGGCTGCGCGATCGTTGGACGCCGAGCGCGACCGGCTCGCGGGACTGCTCGCCGGTGACGAAGCCGGAGCTCCAGCGGCGGTCGCCGAGATGGACCAGCTGTATGCGGACGCCGAGATCGGTCGGGTTCGCGGTCCGCTCGGGGAGGCGCGCGGCAATGTCGGCCGCGAGAGGTTTGCCACGGTCGTGCGAGTTCTCGGCGAAGTCGCGGCTGGGCGATTCGCTACGCGCGACGGAGACGGCGATCCAGATGAGGCTGGACACCTAGTCGAGCGAGCGCTCGGGCTTGCGCGGGCTCGCACCGACCGGCTCGCGAGCGCCGCGCCTTGGCTTACCAACGACCCCGGCATCGACCTCGCCATGCTCTCAGAGATCGTTGGATCACATTCGATGCTCGATCTCGCGGAGACCAACGACAGCCAGCTCGATCTCGCGCGCGTCGAGGTCCAATCGCTGATTGGCGTGGTTACGGCCGTCGCACCGCTGTTCGAGCGCTTGCACGGCCGCGGGGCCTTCGGTCTGGGGATGATGGGCCGGTTGTTCGGCATGCGCAATCCCCACTCCCAGGCGTTGATCGTGCTCGGCTGGCTTGCCCTGCGGAGCAACGACACGCTCCGTGCCGGTCTGGAGCAGTTGGCCGCCGTGATGCCGCAGGCCAACGCGACCGCGCGGCTTTACGGCGTGATCTCGGAGCTGCGCGAAGAGGTGGCGGTGCTGGCACCCGTTCTGACCGACGAGCGGTTGGCCGCAGCACAGCTCGACGAAAACGCCGCGATCGCGCTCAACTCCGAAATCGCGCGCCTGCGCGAACACCACACCGACAGCTTCAACGCGTTCTTCGCGTCGCATCCCGAGGCGGAGCATTTGATCTCCGTGATCGAGGCTTACCAGTCCCCTACCTGACGGTGCTTCGTCGCCGACGACCCGATCGTCACGTCTCCGGTCGGCCGATGCCGCGGCCTACGATCGGGACTCGCCCACGAGACTCGCTGGAGCGCCGTGGGGTCGGCGCGAGTTTTCGGGCGGATCCGGTCGCGCGGTCGCCGCAAGGTTTGACGGCTGGGCAGCACCACGGCCAGAGCAAGCACACGGCCCTGGCTGACCATCCAGGGCCCGAATCTGCTCAGAAACGGAGACGGGCTACGAGCTGAGTTCGCCTGTGGGCTTGCCTGCGACGCCAGCGAAGACGTGGAGCGCGAGCATGCGCCCGAGTCCGTCCACCAGGGCCGCCGCGACGTCGGGGGAATCTTTGTCGAGGTCAACGATCGCGCGCGATAGCCAGCAGACTGCTTCCTGGGCGTGCTCGACGAAGGACGGGGGCTCGCTGTTCATGCGTGCCGTCTCGAGGAGCGGCGCGGCGATGTCGTAGACGGCCGGCAGCCACTCGTCTGCGCTGTAGTCGTGTGCCTCGCCGTCAAGCTCGAGCGCCTGCTGGCATCGGCAGAGCGCTATTGCGCTGTTGTTCTCCGCGTTGCGGTTTAACTGGTCCCTGAGCGCGCGGGCTCCGGTTGGCGGCAGCACGTGGATCACGTGGATCGCGACGCTGAGGGCGGCGGATGCGGGAACGGCGGTCGCCAGGATGGCGATCGGGCGGCGGATCAGATGATCCCGCTCGCATTCCGGGAGTTCCCGTCCACGGCGCATTGCTTGGCGGTAGCGCTCGGCTAGCTCGTCGTGCGTCCATGGCCGTGCGAGCCGGTCGTACGTGGCGCTGAGATCGGTCATCGGTCGCTCAGGGAGCATGACGTGAGCGCGGCGCTGCTGTCCGGAAGCGGTCCGGCGTGCGATGCAGGGGACGCGGCCGGCTCGGCGCCATACCTAGTCGTGAGTGATGGCCGCCTGGCTGATCGCCACGATCGAGCGCCTCCCGCGGCGCGTGGGTCGCGTCGGCGTTGCCGCGGCAGCGGTGCTGCTCCTTGGCGGCGCGATCACGGCTCTGACCCTCGAGGCCAGCACGGTTGGGATCGCTCGCCGCTCGACGCCGGCCGTGCACGCGCGGCCGCCCCGGCCCCCGGCGCCGCCGTCGCAGCGCGTGCGCGCGCCGGTCTCCAGCGCCAACCTGCGCCTTGCCGATCGTTTCGCGCGGCGGTTCCTGGGGTCGTATCTGAGGTTCGCGTACGGCAGGGGCAGTGCCGGGTCGGTGAAGGGCGTCACGCCGGGGCTGCTCAGACAGCTGATCACTGAACATGCTCCGGCCACGCCGGCCGAGCGCAGCCGCCGCCCGCGGGTCGTGTCGTTAGCCACGGTTGGGACGACACCGAGGTTCGTCGTCGTGACGGCGAAGATCGAAGACGGAGGGGTCGCGGCGTATCGGCTGCGGTTCGCCCTTGAGGAACAGGCCGGCCGGTGGCTGGTCAGCAGCGTGCAGGCGGGGTGAGCGACGGTGGCGGTCGTTACGCGCCGGCGCGGCGTCCGCACCCTCGTCGTGGTCGCGGCCACATTTCCGTTGGTGCTCGCCGGGGGCGCCGCGCTGCTGACGGTGGTGATCGGCGGCACGTGCTCGGGCAGCGGCGTTGGCGACGCTCCTTCGGCGATCGCGAGCCGCGACATCCCGGGGAGCTTCCTGCGGATCTACGAGCAGGTGGGCGCGCAATACAAGCTGCCGTGGGAGATCCTCGCCGGCATCGGTCAGGAGGAATGCGATCAAGGTCGCCTGCCGGATCCCTCCTGCACTCCCCAACCTGGCGCGACAGGTCCGGGCGTCGCAAATTTCGCGGGCGCCTCGGGACCGATGCAGATCGGCGTCGGCGGTCTTGCTGGCGATGAGTACCAGTCGCTGCGACATTATCTGCCCGGCCCGTCGCTGGGACCACACGATCCGACGACGGCGGTCGAGCTGGCGGCGCTGGTGTTGATCAAGGACAAGGGCGCCCCGATCGGCCAGCCCATCGACGCGTACGCCGCCTACGTCCGCGCGTACAACGGCTCCGGCCCTGCCGCTGATGCGTACGCGGCACGAGTGCTCGCCGACGCCCACTCCTACCAGGGCGCCGGGACGGTGGCTTTCGGGCCCGCGTGCGGCGCCGCGCTGGGAACACCGCTCGTGCCGGGGGCGAAGGCGAAGATCCTCCCGAGCGGCGACGCGGCCGCGCCGGCAAACGCTCCGGCCGTCGTGCAGCAGATGATCGCCGCTGGCAACCGGATCGATCGCTTCCCGTACAGCTACGGCGGCGCGCACGGCGACTCCGAGCAAACGATGAGTCAGTCCAACCCGAACCCAGCCGCGGTGCCCGGGGCGGAGGAGAACGGTGGCCCGGGCTACGACTGCTCGTCGGCGACCTCGTACGTTCTGTGGGGCGGCGGCTTCGGGCAGAGCCTGCTCGGCGGTGGGGTCTGGGATTCGACCGAGCTCGAGGGCGTTGGTTTGCCGGGGCCGGGGAAGTGGGTGACGATCTTCGCGACGGCTGGGCACGCCTACATCGAGGTCGCGGGCATCTACTTCGACACCGCAGCGGGCCTCGGCAACCCGCCGAACCCGCCGTCGACGGGACCGCGGTGGAGCACCGTCGGGACGGGACCGGCCGGCTTCGTCGAACGACATCCACCCGGGCTCTGATCTGGCAGCCGTGTGCAGCCGCGTGATCGTCAAGCTGCGAGGGCGGCCGCGAGCTTGCGGCGCGCGCGGTGGGCCGCCTGCGACGCGGCGTGCGGCGAGCCGGGGAGGGTGGACGCGAGCCGCGTGGGGCTCTGCCCGTTCACGGCCATCGCGAGCCCGGCGCGCTCGCTCGCCGTGAGCGAGGGCAGGGCTCGTCGGACACTCGTGAGCTGTTCGTGCACGAGCAGTCGCAGCTCGGGATCGGTAGCCGTGTCGCGGCGGGCCGTGAGCGTCTCGATCAGCGCCGGCGACGGGCTGTCGTGCGCTGGGCTGGCGCGCCAGTACTGCGGCGCGTCGAGCGGGATGGCACGGCTGAGCACCTGGTGCTTTTGTGCCGCCATGGCTTCGAGGGCGAGGAGCGCCTGGTTCGATACACAGCGATCGGCGAACGCGGGGAACGGCCCGCGCTCGGGGCGCCAGGCCCGAATCGCTGCCAGCAGCCCGACCCGGGCCTCCTGGGCGAGGTCCTCGCGCTCGCATCCCAGCGGCAGCTTCAGCTTCCAAACGACCCGCTGAATCAGCGGCTCGTACAGGCGCGCGAGCTGCTCGAGCGCATCGACGTCGCCGTGCTGTGCGGCCTCGAGCAGCCGATTCCGAGCGGACGCGGTGCCGCGATCGTGAATCGGACGACTGGTCATGCCGGCGGATGCTGAGAACGCGACTTGGCGTTTTTCTCGAGGTCCGGCAATGAGGCGGCGCTGCCGACGTCGCTCGGCTTGGCGCCGCTCGGGAGCCGGACAAGATCAGCGGGACTCGCGCGGCTCGACGCAATACCTGGAGAGCACCCGCAGCAAGCGCGCGTATCCATGTCCAACCACGACCAGACGAAAGTCCGACGCACTCAGGCCGGCCGAGGCCATGCGGGACGCGATGCCGCCCACGCGAGCCCGGCGGCCAGCGAGCCCAGCCGCTTGCTGCGGGCAACACACCAGGCGCCGCGCGGCGTGACGCGCCCGGTCTGTGACGAGACTGTCACGGACCGTGCCGGGTCTGCGCAAAATCAGAAACGGCGGCGTGTCAGCTCGTGGCCATCAGCCGGGAGTGGCCGTGAACGCAGGTACGTTCTGGCGATGAGCTCTGTCCCGCACTCGCCGAAGCGACCGAGCGGTCCCTCCTCCTAAGGTCCGCGATGATCGAGCGTGCCACGGTAACCGCGCCGGAGATGATCGGGCTGCTCGTGTGGTGGATCGTGGTCCTCGCCGCGCCGGTAGTCCTCGTCCGGCGCTGGCGCCACCGGCGCAGAGCAGCGGACCGACCGCGTCAGCAGGCCGGGCGGCCGGCGCCAGAACAGCCAGCCGGCCAGCCAGGCCCGCCGGCCTCCCCAGTGGCCACATCGGACACGACGGCCGCTCCGGCGTCACGCCCGGCGGTCCCGGGCCTTCCCTCCCATGCGCTAGTACCTCTCTGCCGGTTCGTCGATTTCCAGCGCCGACTCGAGGTCGCGGCATCGGAGCTCAGGGCCAGGCTCTCGCAGCTGCCCGCCGCTCGGTGGCGGATTGAGCCCTACCCGCTGACCGGTGAGCGGCGCAACACGTTTGTGATTCTTGGGGAGACGGGCATATTCGTTATCAGCGCCACCTACTCACCCGGGCACTGGGACGACGTGATCGCAGTCAGCAGGCTCGCCAGCAAGATCCAGGTCCTACTGCCCGGCTACAACGGTCTGGTTCAGCCGGCGATCTGCCACCCGTTCATGTCGACGGAGCCCCGGATCTGGCATCGGGCCGACGAATACGGCGACTGGGTCGGCGCCTGGCTCGTCGGGGGCGACTCCGTGGTGGAGTGGCTCCTGCATTTCGGCCCGCAGCACGGACTGAGCGCCGCCGATCTCGCGCGCTTCGATGAGCTGGCCAAGCCGAACTGGCTGAAGGGCGCGATCCCGACTGCGCCGAGCTGGCCGCAGATCCCCCAAGCCCCGTCGGCCGGCTTTCATGACTAGGCCGAGGATCTCCGGCTCTGCTGGCCCAAGCGGGCCATGCGTTGGCGCGCGCCAGGAAGCTCCGCGGGTCGGAGAGGTGAGTCCGAGCCGATCAGCCGGCGCGGCGGCGAGCAGCTGCGCGCGAGTCCAGACGCTCGATCTCACCGGCGAGCTCGCGTGCGACGTCGGACAGCTCGCCGAACGCGCGCGCGATCGCGCTCAATGCGACCCCTTCGAGCCCCTCCCCGAGGTCGGCGACGGCGGCGTCGAAGCGCTCCCACAGCTCCACCGGGCCGCGACGCGATCGCGCGCCCGGGCGCAACTCGTGCGAGAGCTGCATGTTCCGGGCACCAGGATGAGGCCGATGCGCCAGCCCGAGCATGTCCGCGTGACGCAGCGCGGCGGCCTCCTGCTCGGCCGCGTTGGCGATCGCACGCACTCGCCGAGCAAACCCGTCGTCGGGCGGCGCCTCGACACTCGCCTCGAGCGCGTCGCCCCAGCGCTGATCAGCGAGCTGAACCTGTTCCAGCGCGACGCGCGGGTCTCCGCTCACGAGAGCATCGCCGCTCATGACCGTTCACCGGACCCACGGCCGACGGGCATGATGTGGTCGGCCAGCTTTCTTGGCGCCGCGGGCCTCGAAGATTCAGCCGATGTCTCGCCGCTGGAGGGTGCGGACGGTGAGGTCTCCTGGCGAACGTACGACGGAGAGGCGTCCGACAGAAGCGCTCGATCCACCTCCGAGCGCCGGACCCGCCATGTTCGACCGGCACGAACAGCTGCGAGGCGGCCGCTGTTGATCCACACCCGCACAGTCGCAGGGTGGAGCTTCAGCTCTTCGCTGACCTGCGGCACCGTCAGCCACGGATCGTCGTCTGGAGCTGGGTTCGGGTTGTCAGGCATCCAAAGACTCCAGGCCTCGCCCCAAAGAATAGACCATTTGGACGTAGTTGACAACAGTTGAACGCATAGACTGCTATCCTACAGAAAGGGACCGCCGTAAGCAGATGGACGACCAGCAGGGACACGTCATCGACGGAACGGCGAGAGCGCGCCATTGGCGGGGCTCCAAGCCCAAGACGGCCTCAGCGCCAGACGCGGCGGAGGCCAGGTCAGACGCGCCAAAGAGCTTCGCCGGGTCGCTGCTCGTCCCCGCCGACATGCTGCCTCCGGCCTCCCCGCCCGATGAGGGCCTCAACGGGAACGAGCAGGGTCGCGCGGTCGCGGCGGCACCCCGCGCCAACGCAGCCGCGGGCGACCGGGCGCCGGCCGGGAACGGGGTTCACCAAAACCCGTTCCTCGTCCCGGAAGCCGCCCGTGTAGAGCACCGCTCGAGGCTCACCAGCCGGCGACTGCTCGCAGCGCTGCTCTTGAGCCAACGTGGGCTGATCAGCGCTCTCAGCGGGGCATCTCGACCGCTTCGCTGTCTGGTGGCAATACCCCACTGGCTGGGCGGCCTGCGCTTGGCCCGAATGCTGGTCCTTGCAGTTTTGACGGGCGCCGTGGTGGTCGCGGCTGTGATCGCGACGCGCCCGAATGCTGCCCGTCCGTCATTCGCGTCTGCTCTCGGCTCAACCGGGTCGGTCGCTACGCCGGGGAGTGGGTCTCTCACGGTGGCGAGCAACCCGTTCACGCAACAGACAACGGCCCGAGATAGAACGGCATCCCACCGGGTGCGACTCGCGCATGCGCATCAGAGGGTCGACAGGCACCGGCGACCGCGGCCGGCGCGGAAGCCCGCGGTCGTGCTGGCGCGGTACACGCCGCCGTCCGACGCAGGCAGCTCCGGGCCAAGCGCGGCAACTTCCAGCTACGCCGGTGCCGCCCCGACCGTGGCTGCCTCGCAGCCCGCGGCATCGAGCGGAGGCGGAACGACAAGTAGCTCGAGCTCAGGCAGCACCCGTCCCGCTTTTGGAGAAAACGGAACCCTCGGCCCAGGCAGGGGCGCCCCCGGCACCCAGTAAGGAGACACCCGTCCAGTGCTCAAGACCGTCACGTTTATCCGCCACAACGCCATCGCCCTGACCGCCCTGTTCGTTGCGCTGGGCGGAACGTCCTACGCCGCGCTCAGCCTTCCGGATGGCAGCGTCGGTTCGAGGCAGCTCAAGAACCACTCGATCACGCCAATCAAGTTCGACGCAGGCTCGATCGGCGGCTTCGTTCGCTATTGGGCACGGATCGACGCGGCGGGCAAGATCATCGCATCGAGGCCCCGCGCCAAGATCGTCGCGTGGTACGCCAATCCCACCGGCCCCTATTCCGGCGGCATCGTTCGATGGGGCAAGCCGATCGGACGTAGCTGCTTCTCGCTCGCGACGATCGAGAGTTTTCCTCAGGTCCACTACGCCAGCGCCGTGACCGTCCCCGGCAACGGAGGAGTCGGGACGCAAGTACGGATCGCAACCTCCGCGATCGAGCCCGTGAATGTCGCGGTGATCTGCCCTCAGCCGTGAGCGAACGTGGCGCGCGCTGACCGAATCGCACTGAGATGGACGGTCGTCAGTTTGACGATCGCGATCACCTCGGCGATCGGGGCCACAGTCTCTGTTCCGCCCGCGGATGCTGACGAGACCGTCACCGTCTGCGGCCCGAATGCCAACAACGTCTTCAACCACGCCGCAGTATTCGGGATCAACACCGGCCAGTCGTGCCCGACCGCCTCGCTCGGTGGAGGGGGCATGGAGATCTGGTCAGCCGGCAATCACGTCGCGGCGGGACAGCGAGGCAGCTGGCAGGCCACCGCGCCGGCAGGCCTCGAGATTGTCGGGGCGTCGATCCCGAACCCTGGCCTGCTTTCGGCCGGAGTGAACGACGGCAGCCAGTACGGAGGAGGTTTCTACTGGGCCGGAGGCGGCGCTCAGTCGCACGATGGGGAGACCAGTGCCGGCTTCGGGCCCTTCGTATCGAGTTACTTCGGGTTCCAGCTGGTGTGTGGCGCGAGCCCTTGTACAAGCGGCACCTCGCAGCTCGACGTCGGCGAGATCAATCTCTACGTACGCGAGACTGCGGGGCCGGGACTGACGGCACCGGACGGTCTTTGGCAAGCACCTGGATGGGTGCGTGGTGATTGGATGCTCCACTTTTACGGAGACTCGCCCTCAGGCCTCTGTGGCCTGTCGGCGACGATCAACGGTCAGCCCGCCGCAAATGCCGGTTCGGGCCGCGATGACTCGGTATGGCACCAGTGCAGCGCCCCCGCTGTCAATCAGACGATCCACACCGGCCAATTCGGCCAAGGCGCTCTGCCGCTGACGCTGAGCGCATACGATGGCGCCGGAGTCCCGGTCAGCTACTCAAAGACGATCGACGTCGATAACGCGCAGCCCGCCGTGGCGATGTCCGGTCCGACCGATGCTCCTTCGACCGCCGGCACGCAATACGTGACGGCGACCGCCACCGGCGGACCTTCCGGGATTGCGGGTCTCTCGTGCTCGGTCGATTCTCAGCCAGCTCAGTGGTACCCGGGGGCGACGGCAAGCGTGTCGGTCAGCGGCATCGGCGGTCATTCGGTCTCCTGCTCAGCGGCGTCGAATGCCGTTGACGAGGCTGGCAATCACGGCTGGTCCAATCCCGCCAACTGGACCTTGAGCATCCGCGAACCGACCGTCAGCGGAATCGGATTCGCACACCTCGTCGACGCGCTGGTCTGCCATCGCGTACGCGAGCGGGTGCAGGTTCCAGCCCACTGGGTCACCGTGCGCCGCCACCACAAGCCGGTCCGCATCAAGAAGAGAGCCCACACCAAGGTGGTGAACGCGACGCGCTGCCACGCCCGGGTCGTTCGACGGAAGATCAGTGTCTGGAAGACCGTCATGCGTCACGGCAAGAAGGTCCGCGTGAAGCGTCACAAGACGATCAAGGTCGTCGAACTCCCACACGTTGTGATGCACAGCTCGAAGCTGGTTGGGCACGGCGAGCAAACGACCGTCAGCGGCTGGCTCGGGACTCCGGATGGGACCGCGCTCGGCGGCCAGGCTGTTCGCGTGCTCACCGCACCTGACAACGGGCTCGGCCACTTTACGCTCGCCGCAGCCGCGACGACCGCGGCTAACGGGGCTTGGAGTGCGCAGCTTCCTGCGGGACCGTCGCGTCTCGTCGAGGCCTATTACGCGGGCGCGGCAACATTCGAGCCGAGCGCCTCGGCGCAGGTACACGCGATCGTGCCAGCGAAGGTGAAGCTCATCAGCGTCTCGCCAAGCCGCGTGGCGTGGAGCGGGACGGTGCGGATTACGGGGCAGCTGGTCGGCGGGTATCTGCCGGCGGGTGGTGCGCTGGTCCGGCTGCGAATCGGGCAGGGGTCGACCTATCAGACCTACGGCGTGCAGGAGCACGTGACGGGCAACGGCCGCTTCTCTACGACGTACACGTTCGGCGCCGGGCAGGCGGGCAGCTTCCAGCGGTTCTGGTTCCAGATCGCTTCGTTGCCGATGGGCTCATATCCATTTTCGCCCAGTGATTCGGGGCGGCGGTACGTGCTCGTGGGGGGTCACCCGGCGATTCCTCATCATCGCCGGCATCGGGCGCAGCATCGGAAGCGACGACGGTGATCCCTCCGACCTCACGGAGGTGCTGAGGCATGGCGATGATGAACCGGCGTGGGATGGTGCGCGCGCACTCGCACTGGAGGCCAACGCGGCGGTCGGCCGTTGCGTCAGGCCGTGTTGCCCCGGTTTCGTGGCGCCGCTCCCACGGTCGCGTGTTGATCATGCTCGTTGCGGCCGCGATCGCTGGCCTGGCGGTCGCCGCGGCAATCATCCGTGGTTCGACCACCGGTGCGGTCATGCTGCCGGCGACGCCAACGGCGTGGCTTGACGCGTTCAGCGCCGGGGTCGCACGCGACAGTGGCGATGTGTGTGCGCGGCTGCTGTCGCCGGAGTTCCGCGCAGCGATGGAGCGGGATGCCCACAAGCCCTGCGCCGCGTACTACGCGAGCGCCCAGGTGCTCTCGATTCGCGTGCTGCGGATCCTGCGGCTGGGCGCGACAGCCGCGATCGAGATCCGGTACTTCCCGCGGGGCGGGTACTCGACGTTCGTGCTCAACCGGCAGACGACCGGCTGGCAGGCGGTCGCGATTGTGCCGGGCGGCCCGCTGCCGATCGCCTGACCCGCCGGCCCGTCAAATCGCAGGCTATCGCCGGCCGCGTCGCCGGCCGGCTTCGGTCGACTAATCGTCCGGCTCATGTTCTCAGATCAGACTAGTTAGGGATAGGTATCTGGTCTATGAGCCGAGGTGAGCGCAGTTGAAAGTAGATTATGGTAGGCTGCGCGCCGGACATGTGTACGCGCGAGCTCGACCGCGTTCCCAACGGCCGCCGCCCGACCCAGATCTCGAGGCCGGAACGAGACGGGCCTCCCCGCCGGGTTACTGGTGCAGCGCCGAGTGGGCTCTTGGTCGGCGGTGTACCCACGGCTCCGGGCGCGTGCCCGCGCTGCGTGGAGACGGGCCGAACCTGTGCATCGTGCGTGCAGCGCCGCCGGTTTGCATGGTCATTGGTGATGGAGCGCAAGGAGTCGGTGCAGGCGGCGGCGAGGATTCTCGGTCTCGAACAGAGTCGGGTGCAAGAGCTGGTGGAGGCCGAGCAGGATCGCCGCGAGCTGCGGAGCCTGCGGTGCGACTCGATCCCGGTCGACCGCACCCGGGCGGCGATCGCAGACGCGTTGGCCCGCGATCCCGACCGCACGCTCGCTGACATCGCCGGCTGGCTGGAGATGCAGCAGGCCGACTTCGAGCGAGCGTTTCTTGGCAAGGGCAGAAACGGCCGGGCCAAGCGCCGCGTCACCGTAGCGAGCGCGAGTCGTCTGATGGTCGCGCTCGGCCGGGCGCCGAACGAGCTCGAAGGCTGCTGAGCGCGCGCATTCTTCTAGTCCGCTGGGCTTGGGCTTCGTGCGGGAGGAGGCTCGGATCTCGCGCTAAGCGCGCCTGCGGACGACTGCGCCGGATACCCGTGCGACAAGAAGGGTGGGTGCCCGCCAGCCATGATCGTGGGACGCTGGTCTCACTGCCTCACAGCAACCGCAGCGGGCGCACACTGGCCGCTTCGCCGTTCGAGACGCAGCGGTCAGCCCGAGCCGGCCGGTCCGTCGCATTTGACGCCGACCTTGACCCTCCTGCCCGAGCCAGCCATGCAGGATCGAGAGAACCTCGTCAATTGTCACGTCGAGCATCCGCAACTGAGCGGGCACGACTGGGTCAACTGCTTGCCGGGGCGTCGTCAGGATGGCCGGTGGGGTGCACCGATGACGCGACTTGGCATGGCGGGATCCAGCGCCGCCCTGCCTCAGCGGCAAAACGCACGAGCTCGCGTGCACGGTCTTCCGCGCTCTGACCAGGGATCCACATGGCTGCATTTGCAATCTGCGCTACCTCGACGCTTCCTAAATTCTTCATGGGCACGACCCGGGGCTCGACAGCGCGCCAGCTGTTCGGTCGGGGATAGGGCTCGCCGTCAGGTCCTTTGCTGATCTCCGTTGGAATGAGTTGCTCGAAATCACGTCCTGCGATCTCGTGCGCCGGCAAGGTGAGGTACGAGGAGATCGGAGAATCGAGCTCGTCTGGAAGCGGAACCGAAGCGCATCGTGCTGCGAGGGCGACAGGGGCCCCGAAAACGGAGACGCTGTAGCCCTGCGGCGTTCCAACGTAGCCGACCATGACCCGTCCGGAGGCGATTCCGATATGTGGCATGAACGAATAGGCGTCGTACTGACCCATCGAGCGGGCAGCATGTACCGCATCGAGCACTGGGTCATCGGACCCGAATTCCTTGGAAAAAATGACCATCACTTCGTCCCCGATGTATTTGTCCACGATGCCGGGGCCGTGCTTGAGTGCCTCGGCAGAGGTCCACGCAAAGAAGTGGTTGACGAACGCGAGCGTCTCCGCAGGTTCGAGGTCCGCGGTTCTCGCACTGAATGACGTGATGTCGGCGAAGAGGATCGTCGCCTCGATCTCGCGTCCCTTGACTGACATCGGAGCTCCCCACCCGTCGTCGGTGCTGGCGTCGATGGTGAGCATCTGAGATGCGAGGAAGTCCGCAAGCGTGGCGTATCGAGCACCCATCGTTCATCAGGATCCCACGCGGTCACGTCGCCATTTGCGATTGGGGTCACAGTCCCGAGCACCTCAGCGTCGCCAACTGCCAACGGACTCGCTGGGGATGCTTGCCGTCGCCCACGCTCCACCCACCCCACCCTACGGGCCTCGGAATGTCCGAAGCAGGTCTCACACGCTCAGGCGGCCACGCCCTGCTCGTGGCCAATTCAGGGTGCATGGGATGAGCGTGTAGCGAGGCTACGGGACTCCCGGTCGCCAAGCCAATACCTCTGACAGCGAGGCCCTCCGGCACGGCGGGCGCTGAGATGACCAATTCGCTCGAAGGAGGTTCGAGAGTGCTCCCCACCAAGCAGATCCCCCGCCGTCTGCGGACATCGCGAACCGTCGTCCTGGTGGCGGCGGTGAGCGTCCTGCTGGTTGAAGTCGGCTCGCGGGTGGAGATCGTGATGAAGGCGGCCGGGATCCCGAAGAACGCCACGGGGATCGGCGGCTTTGTGAACGGCGCGCACGCGCTGATCACGCCGGCCCTGGTGATGGTCGCGGCGGTCGCGCCGATCGGGTTGATCGCCGGCGGGGTCGTGATGATGTTCGGTGGCCGGCGCGGGATGCAGATGGTCGGCACCTCGCTCGGCGTGTTGTTGCTGCTCGGAAGCGTCACGGCTCTGATCGACTGACCGTGGCAGTCGCCCGCCATCTCCCCGCAGCAGTCCCTCCCGTCGCGATGCCAGCGCGCGTCCGCCGGGGGATCCGTTGGCCCTGGCAGCTCGTGGCCGTCGGCGCGTGTGTGCTGGCAGTCGTGCTGATGGTGTCGGCGGTCGCGCCAACCCCCGCCCAGGCATGGATCCTCGGCCTCCCAAGCCCCGGTCAGGTGATCAGCGGCCTGCTCGGCGGCATCGGCTCCGTGATCGGCGGAACGGTCGGCAAGCTCGCGGTGACGGCGTTCGACGCGATCATCCACGCGCTGTTCGCGCCGATCGCGCACTTCATCAACACGCAGCTGATCGGCTGGCTGGTCGCTGTTCCGGACTACGCGCCGGCCGGATCGCATGTCGCTGCTACCGAGCACACCGTGCTGGCGATGGCGGGCGCTGCGCTCGCGGCGGTAGCGACGATCTCGGTCGCCAGATTCTGGGCGGCGGGGCTTGCTGGCAGCGGCGGCTCGGCGCTCGAGGGCCTCGCCCGTACGGTCGGCGCGGCGCTGCTTCTGCCGATCTGGCCGTGGATGTTTCACACCGCGGTCGCGCTTGCGAACGACGCGAGCACCGGGCTGCTCGGATCCGGGAGCGTGACGAAGTCGAGCGCGAACCTGCTCGCGGTCGGTGTCGGGGCCGGAGTTGGCCTGGGCTTCCTGGGGGTGGGGCTGTTCGTGAGCATCGTGATGGCGGTGGTCGCGAGCGTCCTGTTCCTGGGCCTGTTGATGATGAAGGTGGTGCTCGCGATCTCGACCGTCCTGGTGTTCGTCGGGATGCCGATCGCGATCGTGCTCTCACCCGTGGTCTCGTGGATCCCGCGGGTGCTTGCGCGCGCGTTCGTCGTCTGTCTCGCGGTGCCGTTCATCTGGGCGGTGTGCTTCGCGGCGAGTGGCGCGATGCTCAACGACGGTCTGTTTCTCAAGGGGTCCTCGGGGTTCTTCAACGCGCTGCTCGAGCCGCTGGCGGCGATCGCGATGCTGTGGCTGATGCTGCTCTTGCCGAGCAAGCTCGCGCAAATGGCGATGCTCGGCGCGGGCGCAGTCAGCGGCGGGTTCGTCTCGCGCGCCGTGAGCTATGCGGCGGGTTCGCAGACTGCGCGACTCCGCACGCCAGCACATGCCGAGCTGGGCTGGCGGACAGGGTGGGTCGAGCGATCAGCGCTCGCGGGCGACCGACTCTCGCCTGGGCGCGCGGCTGAGCGCGGAGAGCGTGCTGGCCGCGAGCAAGGCCGCGAGCGCCGGCGCGACCGCCGCCGGGGTCGGAGCGGCGACTGCCGGCGTAGCATCGGTTGCGCGGGTGGGCGCGTCGAACGGGACGTCCGATGGTTCGACGGAGCGCGGGTCCGGGTGGCGTCAACGCGCCCGCGGTGTCACGAATGCGCACGCTTACTCGCCGCCGCCGCTGGCGAGCAGTCAGGGAGCCGTCGCAGCGAGTGGTGGTTTGCAGCGGCCGAGCTGGCGACAAGACGATTTCGACGCGGAGATGCTCGAGGCGTCACTGCGCGAGCAGCGCCAGCCAGTGTCCGCCGGGCAGGCCAAGCAGGCGCTCGACGCGCTCCCAGCGCCCACCCAGGGAGCAGTAGAGAGCCTGGTCGCCGATCACGGCCCCAGGGCGCGGCAGCACCTCGCTTACCAGGCGCTCGGCGAGTGGACGCCGGAGCACCGCGAGGCGATCCGCACCCTGGCCGCCGCCAGCCCCGAGGTGCGCGCGCAAGCGTTCTCGGAGGGCGGCGAGTCCACGGCAGGGTTCGGCGAAAGCGCTGAGCCGGCGGCCGGGCGCGTCGCGGGATCCGGGGCCGACCATGCCGCAGCCACACATGCCGCAGCCACACCGGCCCGCGGCACGAGTGGCAATGGCGGAAACGGCACGCGGGCGCGTTCGCCGCAGGACCAACCCCGACCGGATGACGGCGGTGGCTCGTGAACCCGGCTCCGGCGCATCTCGAGGCGAAGCTGCGATTTGGCTGGGACTTCACCGTTGGGCAGATCGCGGCGATGGTGGTTGGGATCCTGATCGGTTTCGCGTGGGCGAACTGGCTGAGCCCGATCCATGGGATCGGCGCGGCCGTGACTGGTGTGTACGTTGGCGGGCTGCCGGTAGCGGCCGGGTTCGTCGCCTCGCAGACGGAGTTCGATCTCGGGGCCGTGGTGCTCTCCGCGTTGCGCTGGCGTCGCACCGAAGGGCGCTTTGTGGCCGGCCCGGGCGCGTGCACCGGGTACGTGGTGGCCTCCGAGCACGAAGGGCGGGGCGGCGACGGCGAGCCTCTCGCGGTCCTCGACTCCGAGCTGTTGTGGGGTGCGCCGTGACCGTTCCGTTCGCGATGAGCGGCTGGTCGCTGGGGGGTGGCCGGCGATGATCGACGTGAGCAAGCCCGGGCGCGAGCGGCTTCGCGAGGCGGGCGAGCTGCTCGGCGTGGAGGCGGTCGACCGCACCGGCCTCGTGGTGACGAGCGAGGGCGCGTTCGTGCGGGTCTTCCGGGTCTCGCCGGTGAATCCGCTGCTGATGTCCGGCGAGGAGCGCGAGAAGGCGGCGGGGACGTTTCAGCGGTTGATCTCCCAGCTGCACGCCGACGAGCGGATTCAGATCGTCGTGGAGGGCCGTCCGGTGAACCTCGCCGAGCTGGTGGGGGAGTCCCGGCGCGAGGTCGAGGCCTCTGCTGGCCCGCCCCCGAGCCGTGAGGCAGGTGCGCGCGACGCGCTGGCGCTGTCGCGCTGGCGGCTGCACGCGGCGCTCGAGGAGTCGCTGCGACTGCACGCCGACAGCCATGCTGCGGTGGAGGTCAACCACTACGTGGTGGTCCCGTTTCTGCCTCGGCAGCACGTCGCGCGTGCCGCGCTCGCGTACGCGCGGCGGGGGAAGTTGCCGACGGCTCCGCTCGAGCGCACGGTGGCCACGCATCGGCGGGCGGTGCGCGAGCACCTCGGCCGCGTCGACGCGCTGCGCTCGGAGCTTGAGGCAGAGGGGATGGCGACGGAGCTGCTCGACGGCGAGCAGGTCGTGCACGTGTTGTGGTCGTGCTTTAACCCGACGAAGGCGGACCGGGGCAGGCGCCCGACGGGTGCGGGGGAGCTGCTGGGGGAGCTCGACGCGCCGGTCGAGCGCGACGCGGCGATCCAGGCGGGCATGCGGTTGCGGGAGGCGATCTCCGGCTCGAGCCTCGACTTCGACCGGGACTCGCATCTCGCGCACGTCGATCGCGATGCGGAGCAGACGATCGTGGTAGCGACGACCGCGGGGCGGACGAGCATGGGGTGGCTGCATGGGGCGATGCTGACGCGGCAGCCGTTCACGCTGTGCGTGTATGTGCACGCGCTCGAGCGCCGGCGTGAGCGCCAGCGGCTGAAGCTCGCCTACCGGCGCTTGTTCACGATCAACCGTGGGGCGGAGTCCCGCGGCCGGGTGCCGGACTTCGATCGCTACGTGCAGGAGCGCGAGTACGAGGGGCTGCTCGGCCAGCTCGCGTCCGGCCAGCAGACCGGGCTGTTTCACGTCTCGGTCTACGAGCAGCTCCGCGCGCGCGGGCCAGACCCCGACCTGAGCGCCCTGTCTGAGGCGGTCGACTTCTGCGCCGAGCAGATCGAGTCAGCCGGTGACTGCAAGGTCAACGCCGGCACGTTCCGCCAGCAGAAGCTGTGGGAGAGCACGCTGCCCTTGGGCCGCGACGTGCTCGCGCAGGTGCGCAAGTACCCGACCGTCAACGCCGCCGACATGCTGCCGCTGGTGGGGACGAAGTGTGGGTCGCCGACGGGGATCCCGTTCGCGTTCGCCGACCCCGGTCGCACAGTCGAATTGTTGAACCTGTACGACGAGCAGCACCCCAATCACACCTTGCTGATCGCCGGCCGTTCGGGCTCGGGCAAGACCATGAGCGCCAATGTCCTGATGTCACGTTGCCTGGCCCTGGGCGCGCGGGCGTTCGTGATCGACCGCGCCGGGCACTACGAGACGCTGTCGCGGCTCGTCGACGGCGCGCAGCAGATCGAGATCGGCGCCGAGGGCTCGCGGTACGCGCTGAACCCGTGGGACGTCGTGGAGCCGGCGAAGGTGCCGCGGGAGAAGATCGCGTTCCTGATCGCGCTGCATCAGGTGATGATGGGGCGCCTCGACGGCCAGCAGCTGGGGATGCTCGCTTCCGGCATCCGCTCGGTCTACGGGAAGGCGGCCGGGCTCGGCGGCTCGCCGACCGAATCGCTCTTGCGCGACGAGCTGCGCGCGCAGGCCGAGGACGCGCGCAAGGCGGACGCGCCTGAGATCGCCGCGACGCTGCGGAACCTCGCCGACCAGCTGTCGGAGTACTGCGGGGATGGCACCTATGCCTACCTGCTCGACCGCCCGACAACGGTGCCGCTCGACAGTCCGCTGGTGATCTTCGACACCCGCACGTGTCCGGAGAGTCAGCTGCAGCTGGTGATGTTCTCGATCATGGAGTACGTCACCGGCACGGTGCAGCGCCACTGGGCGACGCACCGCGCGGATGCGGTGAAGCCGGGCGCGCCGCTGTTCCTGGGCCGCTCGATGATGCTGATCGACGAGGCGTGGCATCTGATCCGCCGCGATGAGACCGGCGAGTACGCGAACGACCTCGCCCGCCGCGCCCGGCATCTCGGGCTGGCGCTGATCGTGATGAGCCAGCAGCTGTCTGACTTCAACACCGACTACGGCAAGGCCTTGGTGCGCAACTCAGCCCAGCAGCTGCTCCTCGCGCAGAACCCGCAGGAGATCCCGTTCATCGCCGAGACCGTCGAGCTGTCAGAGCGCGAGGCGAACGAGCTCGGCAGGCTGAAGACGGTCAAGGGCCGCCACGCCCAGATGCTGTGGCTCAACGGCGCGCGGGGGCACGGCAAGGTCACGCTGCGCGTCGGGCCCAGTGAGTACTGGGCGTTCACGTCTGATCCGACCGAGGTCGCGATCCGCGACGAGATGATCGCGAAGTACGACGGCAACGTGTGGGCGGCGATCAACGAGCTCGCGCGGCGAGGCACCCGCGCGCACCGCGACCAGCCGAAGGAGCCGCGCGATGACGGCCGCGACCGCTGAGACGCCGACGCGGATCGGCTGGGTGCCCGCGCCCGACCACGCCTTCAACCGCGCGAAGAGACCTCCCGCCGCAGCACCGGTCCGGCTCGGACCACTGCTCGCGGTCTGCGGGCTTGCCGGCGGGGCCGGCGTGACCACCCTGTCGTACCTGATCGCGCTCGAGGCCGTCCGGCAATGGACCGATCCGGTGCTTGTCGCCGACACGGGCGGGCCGAGCGGCGGTCTCGCCGCGTGCGCCGGCGTCGAGGTCCCGCGCTCGCTCGGCGAGCTCGCCCAGCAGCTCGCCGCCGGCGTCGCACTCGGCGGCGGCATCTACGCCGCCGGGCGGGACGGCCTGCGGGTGCTCGCGACCGGACCCGAGTTCTCATCGCCCCGGGCCGACGATCAGGTCCGCGAGCTGCTCGCCGACGCGCGCGAGGCGCACGGGCTCACCGTGATCGACTGCGGCACGCTCGCCCGCGAGGTCGAGCAGACCGCCGCCTCGGCGGCGACGCACGTCGCGTGGGTGCTGACCGCGACCGCGCATGGCGTGAGCCGCGGCCGGCGAGTGCTAGACGCCGCTCCCCGGATGGCCGGCAAGGAGCTCGTTGTCGCCCGTAACGACGTGCGGCAGGCGAGCGCGCCGCTGCGCGAGCTCAGGCGGATCGCCGCCGAAAGGCGGGCCCCCCTCGTGCTCGTACCGCACCTAACAGGCCTCGACGCCGCAAGGCTCGCAGCTACGGCGGAGGCGGCACAGGTTCCAGTGCAAGCGATCCTCGGAGCCCTGCGGCGATGAGCAGCCATCGAACTCAGCTGCGATGGCCGGCCGCCCCCGCGGCACCGCGCGACCAAACGCCCCCAGAGCTCAACCTCGCCCGACCAGCCCCTGAAGCCTCGCCCGTCGAGGCATCCATGATCGTTGAGACGGCCCAGCTCACAGCGCGCACCGCCGGCGTGATCACGATCGCCGTCCTTCTGGCCGCGCTGGTTGTACGCGCGGGCTTCGCCGCCAGCGCGCGGCGCTGGCTGGCGTTCCCGTTCACCGGAATTCCGGCTAGCCCGGGCGAGGCGGCCAGCATCTTCATCCACAACCTGCGCGCGCTCGCGGCCATCCTCGGTCTGCTGCTCATCGCGCAATCGGGGTATTCGGTGGCGCGCAACGGTCAGCCCGGGGTCGTTCACCAGACGGTTCGGCTGCTGGGCGAGGCGCTGCTCGGCGCAGCGGTTGCCGCGAACGTGATCGTCGTCGCGGCTAGCTTCGGCGCCTACGGCACGCGCATGGTGCGAGCAGCGCTGCCGCACGGGCCGGTCGAGCTCGCCGCGTACTCGCTCGCGCTCGCGCTCTACCTGCAGGGCCGCAGCCGCCCGCTCCCGATCCGACACGTGCTCGCGGTGGGCGCGCTCAGCATTTCTGTGCTCGCGCTCGCCGCGCTGCTCGAGACATTCGTGAACCTATGAGACCCGGTCGGCTCCTGCTCTGCATGCTGCTGGTCGCCGGCGGGCTCGGAGCCTCGGTCCTGATGTTGGGGCACCTCTCCCACATGCTGCACCCAGTCGCGTTTCGCCCGTTCACGCTTCCGGTCGCGTCTCGCCCCGTCGCTGGCACGGCCCATACGCACGGGACCTCGAATATCGCGCGTCGCGTGCGCTCCGCTCGCGTCCCCGCAAGTGCCCAAGTTCGGCGAATCCCCTCCTCGGGGAGCGGCGGCTCGTTCGCGATGCTCGAGCACGTCGGGCTCGAATGCGCGGCCGGGGTCCTGCTGATCGGGGTGCTCGCGATGCTGCTGGTCGGGCGGCGGGTGCGGCGTCGGAGCCGGCGGGTGTACGCGCTTTACGAGCTTCACCTCTCGACCCACGACCAGGCCAAGGGCCAGGACCTCGAGGACATGGTCGAATCGATCGCGAACATCGTGCGCGCTTGGCCAGCCGACCGCGTTCGCCACGGGCAGCCCTACTTCGCGCTCGAGCTGATCTGCGGCACCGCGCCGAACGCCGGCGGCCGGCTGGAGATGGAGTGGTCGATCAACATCCGCTGCGAACCCGAATCCGTGAGCGCGCTCGACGGCGCGATCAGCGCCGCCTACCCCGACGTCAGGCTCGGCCGAACGCACGGCGAGCGGCCCCGGCCGCGCGCTGGCGTGCTGCGTGAGCCCGGCTACGTGATGCGCTTCCGCAAGGAGCGGAGCTTCGTCTACTCGCTGATCGCCGACAGCGAGGAGCAGGCGTCGTCGCCGCTTGAGCAGATCGCGCGCGCCCAGGTCGCGGTCGCCGTGCCGTCGGTGGTGCGCTTTCAGCTCACCCCGACCCCCTCGTTCTTCGAGGAGCTCGCGCGCCGGCTGTACCGCCGCCACGAGAACAAGCTCGTGCGCCAGGAACGCTGGGGGCTGCCCGAGGGAGGCCTGACGTCGACGTTCAACCGCGCCGAGATGCGCGCCGCGGAGCGCACCCAGAACCGAAGCCTGTTCTGGCTCGAAGCGGTAGTCGCCGCCGACACCCGCGACTCATGCAAGACGGTCGCCGCCGCCGTGCAGTCTCGCCGCGGCGAGAACAGGCTACACCGCCGCTGGATGATCGCCCGCCAGGGTCTCTACCGCCGGCGCTTCCCGCGGGCGCTCGGCCCGCTCGTGCCCTCGTTCCGCTCGCTCGTGTCAGCTGCCGAGGTCGCGCACCTGCTCGAGCTGCCCTCGGCGCGGATGAAGGGCGTCCCCGTTCGCCGGGTGACGATCCCGCGAATCCCCGCGCCGCCTGAGATCGTCCGCGGCACCCGCCAACGCCGCCCCGGCGCGACGCGTCCGAGCCGGCCTACGCCTGCGACCAACGGTCACGGGGCCGGCAGCGAGTCCGCCGCCGAGGCGGGTGGGAGGTCGACGTGAGCTCCGCCTCAGCACCCAGGCATGCCGCGCATGGTCCGGGGCCGGAGGAGCTGTATCCGATGCTGCGCGCCGAGAACGCGGAGGTGCTGATCCACCCCTCCGACCGCAAGTACGGAGCGCTGCTGGTTGGTGGCCAGGGCACGGGCAAGACGTCAGCCTTGCTCGCTTTCTACTTAAACGACATCGAGGACGACGACGCCGCGCCGATCGTGATCGACCCGAAGTCAGAGCTCTCTCGGATGTGCCTGCGCCTGACACCCCCCGACTGCCGCAAACGGGTGTGGTTCCTCGACCTCGGCCGCCCGGCGTTCGGGATGAGCCCGCTGCGGCTGATCGGCGACCGGCCGCTCGCGATCGAGGCCGCCCAGCTCGCCGAGAACGTCGTCGCCGCGCTGCTCGACATCAACGAGAACCAGATCTACCAGTCCTCCCGCCGCTACCTCTACCACTCGGTGATCGGCGCGATCGCGATCGCCAACAAGCACGGGCGCCGCGCGAGGCTCGAGGACGTCTACACACTCCTCCGTCCAGCCAAGGACGAGTTCCGAAACGCGGTCGCCGAAGCGTGCGCCGACCAGCCCGACCTCGACCAAACCGCTGAGTTCTTCCGCTCAGAGCTGCCCGACGACCTGCGGATGGCCACAAGTCGCGTTGCTGAGCGCCTCGATGCGCCGCGCAACAAGATCTCCGGGCTCACCGGCGTCCCGCCGCTGCGCCGGTTCTTCAACCATCCCACCGACGTGCCGCTGCGCGAGATCATCCAGGCGCGCGACATCCTGATCGTCGACGCGAACATGGGCGCGATCGGGACCGAGAACAGCAAGGCGTGCATGCTGTTCATCCTGCGAATGCTGCACGCGCAGCTGCAGCGCCAGGTCCACCTCCCCGAAGCTGACCGCCCCCGCGTGCCCTTGCTCGTCGACGAGGCGCACTACGTCGCCGGCGGCGAGAACGTCGTCGACCAGGTCGCCACCCACCGGGCAGCCGGCCTCGAGCCCGCGTTCGGGCTGCAGTACCTCGCGCAGCTCGGCTCCGCCTCCGAGCACCAGCAGAAGATCCTCAAAGGCGTGCTCAACCTGCTGCAAAGCCGGTTCCTGTTCCGAATGGGCGACGCCGAGGACGCCGAGCAGGCCACCCGGATCGCGATGGCCGTCTACGCGACGATGATCCGCGACGACCCCGACTCCCGCGCACGCCTGCGCGTCACCCCCGAACAGGCACTGAACTTCCCCAACTACTACTGCCTCGCATCATGGATCGCGAACGGCACCCGCGTCCCGAGCTTCATGGGCCAGACCTACCCGCTGCCCGACGCCGGCGACGAATGGGCCGACCGGCACCTCGCTGCTCAAGACGAGCGCGTCGGCCCTTACCCCGAGCAGCTCGAATCCACGCTCGCAACCGACGCGGCCCCGGCGAATGACGAGCCGGCCGGGCCGAACGACACGGCGACGGAGATCGCGCCGGCAGTCCAACCGCCAGAGCCCTCGACGCCCGCGGCGGACTCGAACAAGGACCCGAAACCGCCCACCAGTCAGCCGGCCAAGCACGAGGTGCAAGTCGACTACGAACCTCCCCCGCCGAACGCCTCCGATCTCGCTGACAGCCCGGTCCGTCGCATCGTCGGACGCCGCATCCCGGGGCCGATCGCGACCGACGGGGACCGCCCATCTTCGGAGACGCTCCGCGAGCTCACCTTCCTCGACCGAATCAACGAGATCGGACCAGCCAGCCAGCTCGAAGGCACCGGCGGCTTACCAAGGCTGTACGACGAGGACTACGCCGCCCTTGCGCTGCTCGACCGGGTCGGGCTCGCACCGGCGAGCCTGATCGGCCGCGCCGCGCTACCTGGCCGAGCAACCCGCAGCATCAACGACCGCCTCGTCAAGCTCTATCGCCACGGACTAATCGCCCGGCACGCCACCGGCCTTCGCGAGCGCTCACGCACCGACGGCAAGTCGCCCGTGCTCTACTCGCTGACCCTGCGCGGACTCCAAGTCGCCCAGGAACGCCAGCCGGCGCCCGCAATCTCACCCAAACGCGAATGGCGGACGATCGAGCAGCCGCGAGCCGCCCGGCTCGCGCACGACCTGCACGCGCTCGGGTGGGCAATCGAGTTCCACCGCGCCGCCGGCGAAATCGCAACCGACCGCTGGCGTACACCACGCTACGCGACCGGCCGCTACCCAGTCCCGCAAGTGGGATCGGCCCAGCGCCGGCACCCGATCACGCTCAACGAGATCAAGGTCCCCGACGGCCAGGCGATCATCGACCTCGAGCTCAAGACATTCACCGAGATCAAACCCGACCTGTCGCTCGAACTCCGCGTCGAGCCGCTCAAGCTCACATTCGACGTGCTGGTCGAGGTCGACCTCACCGCCCGCCCCTCCTACAACCGCGACAAGTTCCTCGCCTACGACGCATTCCTCTGCGGCTGGGCACTCGCCCACCCACGCTACCGCGCCCAGGGCACCCGCCCCGCCGTCGTCTTCGTGAGCCCCAACCAGCACGCCGCGCTCGCCTGCGCCCGAGAAGCTGACGAACTGATGACGGGACGAATCGGCGTCATGGGCACCCCAGCCAAGCACTGGTACTACGCCGGAC
The DNA here is from genome assembly GCA_963718545.1 of uncultured Solirubrobacterales bacterium. Lineage (GTDB taxonomy): Bacteria > Actinomycetota > Thermoleophilia > Solirubrobacterales > Solirubrobacteraceae > Palsa-465. The sequence goes on from CAVQZO010000003.1 coordinate 797,292, forward strand.
GCGACCACCTCTTCTTCGCCGACGAGGCAGACATCCACCGCGGCCGCCCGACCGCGCTGGCGCTACCGCCAGAGCCCCCGGGGCTGCGCGATGGGCTCACCGGGAGCCGGGAACTCGCGCTGGAGCCGGTTGGCCTGCTTTCAGACTGCCACCTACGAGGCTCTTAGCTCCGTTCGGACGTCGGGTACCGACGGCTCTCGTCGTCGGCGTCCAAAGACGGTTGTGCTCGACTTCATCTGGGTCGTCGAGCACAACGTGCTGAGCGCGCCCCCCCGGCTAACCACCGGAGCGACGCGCTCAGCGCCCATTTTGTGCGTCGGCTACTCGCCAGCGTCTTCCAGTAGGTCCTCGCTGATCGCGAGGATCACCGCGCCGGCGAGGCGCTCCATCTCGCCCGCCACGTAGTCCTCGGAGGGCGGGGCGTCCATCTCCTGGGCGGCGTGGTACTGCTCGAACAGGCCGCAGGCCACGGGCAGGAGGTACCGCTGCTCGCGCCGCTTGATCGCCGGCTCGGACAGCTTCTTGTTGGCGTCGATCGCCTTGCGCAGGAGGCGCTGGTCACGATTGACCAGGATGAGGGTCTCGTCCGGACGGACCTGCACCTCGCCGACGTTCCTTTCCGTCCACGACAGCTGGTCCCAGCCGTTCTCGCGGATCCACTCGACCCGCGGTCCCTTGTCCGGCTCCTCGTTGACCACAGTCTTCTTCTTGGTCGGCGCGGCCGTGACGGTGATCGTTGCCGTGCTGGTGATGATCCCCGTCGGGGTCACGAGCACCGCCTCGATCTCGTGATCCCCGATCGGGGCGCCCACATCGGCGTGGATCTTCCAGAGCGACTTACCGCCGAGCAACTCCGACTTGGCGACGTCCGTGATCGTGCCGTTAGCGGACTTGTCAACCGTCACCACCAGGTTGTCCTGGTACAGCGGCAGGTAGCCGTTCTTGGCGTTGATCTCGACCCACACCGTGGTGTTCGAGCCCTGGACGACCTTGATCGGATCCTTGGTGAACTTGATAAACGTCGGATCCGCCGGCAGCGCCGAGTCATCCGTGTCGCGGTGGCCGGGACCGCCACCACCAGCGCGCGGCCGGGGCGGCACCACAACGTCCTGCTCCTTGCGGACCTTGCGGGTCTTGTTCTTCAGCAGCGTGTCGATGTACTTGCGAAGCCGCTCGCGGACCTTCTCGTCCACCTTCTCGACGCTCTCTGCGAGGAGCTTGTTGCGCTCCTCGCGCTCAAGGCGCCGGAGCTCCTCATCGTCGCGAAGCGTGTCCGCGACCTCCTTGTAGAGGACGGCCCGCAGGTCGCCATCCACGGCACGCTCGCGCGTGCTGGAAAACAGCTCGCGCTTCGCCAACGGCGACAATCCGTCGACGTCGATCTGGACGATGATGATCTTCGCCAGAAACGGCATCTGGATCTCGGACTTCAGCCACATCCGACTCTCCGAGTCCTGCCGCTGCCCCGACAGCGTCATCGACACCGCCGTCTCCGGCGTAGCGAACGACGCGGTCGGGTCGCCCTTCACCGAGGCCCCGGTCTTGCGAACCACCCAGTAGGCGATCTTGACCGCCCCGTGTGGCTTGCCCGTCGCCTTGGCGACGTCGAACGTCACCGAGTTGCGATAGGCGATCTCCAAATCGCCACGCAGCCCGGTCGGGTTGCTCAGCCGCGCGGCGTTGCCGATGATCACGCGCGTTGTGCCCTTGCCGGCGGCCCGGCCGTCCACGTCGCGGTTGCCACCGACCAGGAACGGCAGGACCGGATCGAACAAGGCGCTGTGGAACAGCGCCCAGATCCCGCCTCGGGGCTGGTTGTACGCGGCGGTGAATCCGCGCAGGTCGTAGGCGACGTGGACGACCCTGACGCCGTGCCATTCCGTGTCGCCCATGAGCGCCGCCGGCTCGAACGCCGGGATGTCGTTGTCGGGGCCGACCAGGTACCGGTAGACCGCCAACTTGTCGACGTTCGGATCGCCCGGGTCCTCCCAGACGATCGTCCAGCCGACCTGGTCGTCGCGCCCCCCGTTGAACGCAGGCGCACGGCGCGTGATGATCACGGTGTACTCCCCGAACCGGTAGGTCGCGGCGGCGCCCTGGCCGTACGCACCGTGGAGGTGCGGGCTACCGAGCTTGTTCGACCGGTTCAGCGAGAGCAGCGTGTCGGGCGCGTCCAGCGGGTGCTGGCCGATCCCGCGATCTGTGACCACGACCGTCGGACGGTCACGGTCGCCGCTCTCCTCCAGGCTGACGAGCAGCCCCTCGGCGAGCGTACGGCGCTCGGTGTCGGTGAGTTCGGCGATCCCCCCGGTGGGGACCCCGAACCACTGCCTGGCCGCCTCGCGCGGCGATGCCGGCGAGTCGGTCGGGTGCTGGGCAGCGGCGAGCTCGATCAGCCCATCCATGCCGTTGGTGAGGCGCTCGATAATCGCGAGCGCCGGACTGGACGCGATCTGCACGGTGCCCGCGTTGTTGTCGCGGTCACCGAGGTTACGCCAGCGCAGCCCGGGCATCTCAGCCTGGGCCTGGGTGATGATGTTCCGGACGTCCTCCGGCGTAAGCGCGTTCTGGACCGTGTGTGCGAGCGCGCTCGAGGTGATGGTGATGTTGGCCTGTGTGTGCACGGTTTTACCTCCCGTGGCTTCGTGGAGGTCCGGGCACTCACGTGCGGCCAGTTGATCCGCCATCTTCTGTCCCGCTTATCAGGACGTGTCCGGGGACCTCCGGTTTGGTTTCACAGGAGTTATGTGCAAGATCCGCGCTTGCGCAACCCCTGACCGCGAAAAGTTTGAGGCCCGCTCGTCGCGGGCCTCAAACAGGTAGCTACGCGGCGGCCTCGCCGCTGTCTCGTCGTTCCTCGGCGTCGCTCTGGGCCAGTCGGGCGTCCCGCGCGCTGTCGATCTCCTCCAAGGCGCGGAGCGCGGCCGTCAGGCGTTCTGACCAGGCGCCCTTCTCACTCTCGTAGAACGCCTGGCGCTCGTCGCTGGCGTCGAGCTCGGTTGCGCCGATCGCAAACAGCAGGATCTCCAGCGACGCTCGGGAGCGAGGCGTGGAGTCCGGACCGGCGTAAACGTCCTGGTAGAAGCGGTGGGCGGTGTTGATGAAAAGGACGCGCTGGCCGCCGAGCTGCTGGACCCGATAAAACGGCGCGCCGGGCAGCTTCTCCTGCTTCACGCGGAACGGGTTCTGCTGGGCGTCCGACAGGATCTGCTCCTCGATCTTCTCGCGTGAGACGCCCGATTCATCGGCACGGCGCTTGACCTCCTGCTCCAAGGCCTCGTGGTTGCGCTCGCTTTTGCGCGCGGTCTCGACCGGCTTCCGAGTGGTGAACTTCTCGGAGTCCGTCATCGCCTGCTCGGACGCCCGGCGGACCGCCTCCTCCTCCTCGGCTGCTCGCTCGAGCTGCACCTTGAGCAGCGTGGTATCCGCGTCGTAGCGTCGACGGAAGCTCGCGAACGGCCGCAAGGACGCCGTGCTTTTGAAGGAGCTCCCACATGCGATCGGAGAGCACAATCTGCTGCTTCGAGGTCGTGATCGACATCTCCTCGTCCAGGGTTGCGGGGACGTCGATCTCGACGCCCCAGTAGCGGTCGTCGTTGTTGACGGTCAGCCAGGGGCGCTTACTTACGACGTCGATCTGCCGGCCCTCGCGTAGGACGATGATGCCGTTGTTCTCGCTCAGGATCTCGAGGCGGGGGTTGTTGTTACCGCGCGCCCGGGGCGAGGCGAGCTTGTCGACCCGCGCAAACGTGGGCGGCAAGTACGAGAACCGCGCCTTGACGCGGCCCTGCGACTTTCTCGTGATCGGGTCGTTGACCTCAAACTCCAGCGGCTCCAAAGCCTCGGCTCGGTCTGCGTCCAAGTCGTAGAAGCGAAAGCCCGGCGTCGTGAACAGCGGGTCAATCGGCAGGACACGCTTGCCGTTGACAAAAATCGTCACGTCACGCAGGAAGTTTCGGTAGATCAGGCCAAGGTGCTGGAGCAGGTGGCGCTCCAACGTACTGGCCGTCTTCCAGGTGATTTTGTCCAGGTCCGAGACGACCACGGCCGTGCCGTGCTCGAAGGCGCCGATGTGCTCAGCTACGGGGTCGAGTAGCCATGCTGGAAGCTGATCGGACACCGGCGGCGGGACTCGAATCTTGCTGCCTTCGGAGTGTTCGCCACGTGCGATCGCGTCGAGATCCACCATCACGCTGTGCAGCGCGCGGCCGTCGACCTTCGAGTAGACGGTGAACGCCCTGCCCATGCTGACGGAGGCGCTCGGAAGTCCCCAGCCGTAACGACCAAAACCGGTTCGGTCGTTCTCGCGGTGCGTGCCGCCCCAAATAACCGACAGCCGCAGCATCGGCGGATCCATGCCGTGGCCGTTGTCGACTACGGCGATTTTCGTGGGCTTCGAGTCGGAATCGTCGGAGAAGCCGAAGCCGACAACGATCTTGTCCGCGCCGGCCTGGATGGCGTTGTCGACGAGTTCGTCGATGGCGCGCGCGCTATCGCGGTATCCAAGATCTCGGATGCCACGGACGAAGGCATCGCCGACAACGACGTCGTACTCGAACTTCAGCTGCTCCTTGGCCTGTGCGTAGTCACGCTGGGCTTGGAGGTCCTGATCGATAGTTGAGACGCTCATGGTTCGTCCTGTTCTGTGGCCCTTGCGGCCACGTTGTGGGATGTCAAAGAAGTTATGCGCAAGATCGGCTAGGCCGCAACGCTGATCGGATCGAGACATTCTCGGCCGCGTGCCAGCGCCTGGTTGAGGGTCTTGGAAATGGCCTGCGGACTGACGCCGCGATCGGCTGCCAGATCCTTCTGCGAGCGGCCGTCGAAGTAGATCTCACGGATGATTGTGCGCTGGGTGTCCGGGAGACCGTCGACGAAGCGGCGAACAGCAGCGCGTTCCTCGTGCACCATCAGCTTTAGGTAGCCGCGCTCCTCGCCGTAGCCGGGATCGTGCTGGAGCATCAGCGCCTCGAAGCCCGGCGAGGTGTCCGGCTCGTCGCTCGTGACGCCCAGGCCGAGGTCGACGAGGATGGGAGATGGCTGGGCGTCGCTCGTGCGACGAACCTTGTGATAGATCGCCGCGAGAACCGCACCCTTGATGAAGGGATAGGCGAACGTCGTGAACGCGACCCCGAGCTCAGGGTCGAAGCGATCCAGGGCATCGAGGATGCCCAGGCGCGCAGCGGCCTCGGCCTCGTCGGGCTTGCCCTTCTCAGGCATCGGCTCCCAGCGCTCGGCCACCTTTTCCGGGTCGGCCTTACGCTTGATTGACTGGACCATCCAGCGCAACGGACCGTCGCCGGTGATCAGCGTTTCAATGGCGTGCATGTCACCGCGCTTGGCGGCACGAACAAGCGTCTCTGTGGACGCTCGAGAACTGAGCAGGCTGGTCATCTATGAACCTCCGATTGGGGAGGTCCGCCAGTCCGCCTTCTACATGCAGCGCTTGTCGCCGCGTCGGAAGCGTTCCTCCAGTTAATAGAAGTATACCCCAAATGTGCCGACTCTGTAACGGCGTGTCAGGACTTTGTGCCAATGGTGTGCCGAGATGGCTGCACCGCCCCTCCGGGCGGCGCGCTGGCGTGTAGCGTCGAGCGGATGGCCAATCACGAGACCACCCGCCCGACGGCCCATGCGTCCGTTACAGACGGGCACGAACACTCGCCAGTTTGCGGCGGATCGGACCGGTGCGAGGCGGACCGGACGATCCGCGGCCCTGATGCTGTCGGCGGTCCAGATTACGATGCTGCGATGGCTCCGTCGGCGGCGAGATCGATCACCAGCGCCCCCTTGCTCGTCTACCGGACCGAGCACGGCGAGGCGTGGCTGGGTGACGCGATCGAGACGCTCGAAGCCAACGTCCCGGACGAGTCAGTTGACCTGATCGTGACGTCGCCTCCGTTCGCGTTGCAGCGACCGAAGGAGTACGGCAACGAGAGCCAGGACAGCTACAAGAGCTGGTTTCTTCCGTTCGCCGACGAGTTCTGGCGGGTCCTCAAGCCGACCGGCAGCCTGGTCATCGATCTTGGTGGTGCATGGGAGGGCGGCCAGCCGGTCAAGAGCATCTACCAGTTCGAGCTGCTGGTCAGCCTCTGCCGACGCCCTAACCGGCCGTTCGTCCTCGCACAGGATTTCTACTGGTACAACCCAGCGCGGCTGCCCAGCCCAGCACAGTGGGTCACGATTGAGCGGGTGCGAGCCAAGGACTCGGTCAACTACGTGTGGTGGCTCGGCAAGACGCCGCATCCAAAGGCGGACAACCGACGAGTACTGAAGGAGTACACCGACTCGATGAAGAAGCTGATCGAGAGCGGCAACTACAACCGCGGCCGGCGCCCGTCTGGGCACGTTGTCCGCGAAGGGTTCACCGAGAACCGCGGCGGCGCGATCCCGCCCAACCTGCTCGCGATCTCGAACACCGGCAACGACCGGGACTACCTACAGCGCTGCAGGAAGCGGGGCTTGCGTCCGCACCCCGCACGCTTTCCGGCCGAGCTTCCCGAGTTCTTCATCAACTTCCTGACCGAGCCCGGCGACTATGTGATCGACCCCTATGCGGGGAGCAACGTAAGTGGTGCCGTGGCCGAGTCGCTCGGGCGCAAGTGGCTCGCGATCGAGATCGATGACGAGTACCTGGAGGGCTCGATCGCTCGGTTCGACGGGCTCCAGATGACGATGGTCGAACGAGTAGCGGCAGCCGATGGCGAGTAGCTCCAAGGCGATGCTGCGTCAGGTCGGGCCAGCCGAAGGCGAGACTGGCACTGGGGGCAGTGTCGCGCTGCGCTACGTCGCTCGGGCAGGACTTCTGCCCGAGCTGAGTCGCCAGACCTACGATAGCTTCCCCAAGGCCATCCGGGAGGCTGTCCTGAACGCTCTCGACGCCGAGGCGACCAGGGTGGACATCGACTTCGCCGCTGTTGCCGACAAGCGCCAGATGAGCGTGGCGGACGACGGTGTCGGAATGAGCCTGGCCGACTTCTGCGAGCAGTTCATGAGCCTGGGCGGCTCGTCCAAGTTCGGTGATGGGACCCGGTTTGGCCGAATCGGGATCGGATCCCTTGCGTTGCTGCAGTACGCCGAGGCCGCCACCGTCCGAACCAAACAGGCTGGCTCGACCACAGTGACCGAGGCGCGTATCCGGCACCCCTGGAAGCTCGACCGCGACGACCGGCGCGCTCGGCTGGGCGAGCTTGCCGCGGGCTTCGCCGACGAGCACCTGTACGACGGGCCCGAGGGCGACCACTTCACGATGATCACGCTCGAGAACGTGGCACCGGCGGTCTGGTCGATTGGGCAGGACCCTTCAAACTTCTACCAGCTGATTGAGGGGCTCCGGCGGATCCTGCCGCTGCCGTGGAACGCGGGGCGCCTATTTGACGTTCTGATGACGGCATCGCCAGAGCTGGTGGCGACACTTCGGGAGCACGTCGACCACTGGTCGGCGCCGGTCTTCGTCCACAGCGAGTGGGAGCGCGACATCGAGCTCAGGCGCCGCTCGTTCGGTGACGACGGCGCTGGAGTTGAGGACTGGAATGGCCCGCCGGTCCCGCTGCTGAAATCGATCCGGGTTCCAGGCGAGGGCAAGCGGCGGGAGATCATGATCGCGGGCTTCTTACTCAACCAGAAGCGGGCTCAAGCCGACTGGTCAGGACTAACCGCGCGAGTGCAGAACGTCGCCGTCGAGGAGCACAGCTTCTTCGACGTCACGGCCGATCCAGGGTTCCGCAAGTACATCAGCGGCGAGGTCTGGCTCCTTGGCGAGGTCGACCGCGAGCGGTTGATCAACATCGACCGATCCTCATTCAACCGAGAGTGCGCCGATTACCAAGCGGTGCAGCGGGTGATGGGTAGAGCGATTGTCGAGTTCAAGTCCCAAAGCGTGCAGCGGCCACAGCGCCAGAAGGTGGCAGTCCGGCGCTTGCTCGAGAACCACGTCAGATCACTCAAGGCCATCGAGAAAGTGGCGAACCGCGCCGCCGAGGCAACCGGGGGAGGTGCACTTCCCTCGTCCGAACCGGGCCGCTCCCTAAAGCAACGCTGGGGGATCGCAGACGCGCTGCGAGAGGGTGATGCAGAGGTGGTGATCGATCCCGAGCGCGCGCCCGGCGACCTGAGGTACGGGCTGGATCTGTCTGAGGACGGCCTCCGCGTTCGGGCGAGGGTCGGGGCGGGACTCGTCGATCCGATCGTGCGGGTCGGCGAGTTGGAGTACCGGGTCGAGTACACGAGTGAGGCGGCCTCGGCTCCCCCAGTGGTGATTCGGAGTCGGCCGCGGCGGATCATTTTCAACACAGCCCACCCGGCACACCGGGTTGGTGATCGCCCGACGAAATTCGACATGTCCCTTGCGCTGGAGCTCGCCTACCTGATCGACGGGACCGATGCCGCCGCGGTCTACGAGACGATGCTGGGGTTCTTAGAGGTCCTGTAGCGCCGAGACGTTGTCGCATCCTCGATCAGGAACTGGGCGGCGCAGTCCCGAGCCAGTCCACTACTCGCTGGGCCTGATCCCCACGGGTGAGCAGATCCCGCCCGTGCCCGTGTCCGGGCAGCCGCCGCCTCTCCGGGCTCCGCCTTCAGGGCCGCTGACGGGCGAACGGCATGCGACGGAACTAGCCCGGCCGGCCGACCTGATCCCGCACGCGCCCGAAACCAATCTGGCAGTGGTATCTCAGCGGTGCTCGATGCATCGGATTGCGGTACCGCTCGTCCTGGATCGACAACTGGCGCCAAACGCACGAACAGCTTTACCGCCGCCGTAGGTTGCCGTTAGTCCGCTCTTGATGCAGCGGTCCGGGTGGCCGAATGGTTGGGTTTTGCGGGGGATTATTGACCTACGGCGGACTTGGGGACAAATCCGGCTACTCCGCCGTTGGTCGTCGCTTGTCGCGTCGTCGTCTCACGGCGAATACGGTCGCTTTGCAGCGGTTTCGCGCGACCAAGCGCGGAGTTGGGTCGCTGCGGGGCCGGAGACTTGGGTAGGTGTCGGTTGGCGTGATGGCCGCGGAGTCCCCGGTCGGCCAGGTCATCGGCGGCCTGCTTGCGGCGACGGGCGTATTCGACTTGCATCGGCCATGGGCGGTGTTAGCCTTTGGGGCCTCGATTGATGGCTTGCTCTGTTTGAGCGACCCCCTCGCAAAGACGAGGCATCCGAGACATCAGGCACATAGCCGGACCTCCACACACGAGTCAAGTCGCGTTTCGTGGTGTAGCTCTCGATCGTCGGTGAGACGGTCGCGTCTCAAGCGGCGTTGAGTTCGATCACCTCCTTGTCGGTGTTGTTGTTCGAGCGAGTGTTCTCTGAACCGGGTGCGTGTGAGAGCACGAGCCGGATGGAGTGATCGGAGAGGTAGCGGCGTTGGACGAGCCACTCGTCGTTCTGTTCGACTAGGAGCATCCCGGCGAGCCGGATCAGCGCCTGGTCGTTGGGGTAGATCCCGACGACGTCCGAGCGCCGGCCGATCTCTTTGTTGACGCGCTCAGCGGATTGGTGCTGCGGAGCTTCGGCCAGTGCTCGCGCGGGAAGCTGTAGAACGCGAGCAGCTCCTCGCATGCGTCGTCGAGCAGACCGGCGACCTTCGGCGCCGGGCCCGGAGCCGGTCGACGACCTCGCCGAGCCGGTCGTGTGCCTCCTCGCTTGAGTCGGCTTGGAAGATCTGCCGGATCGCGGTCGCGATCATCGGCTGCTGAGCGCGGCCGCAATGGCCAAGCATGTCGCGGAGGAAGTGAACATTATGGGGACGTCCCCATAATGTTCACTATGCCGACCTCCCGGTTATGCCGACCTCGGGTTGCTGGCCCTGTGGTGGTGGGCGGATTCGGGGTGATGGGGTCGGCATAATCACAGCGCTTCGAGGAAAGCGAGGAGCGTGTCGGGAGGCCGGTAGCGGCCGGGCTTCGCGTCGGGTGGTCTCGTTCGAGCGAGGGCTTTCTCTTTGAGTGCGAGATCGGCGTGGAGGTAGATCTGGGTCGTCTCGACTCGCTCGTGGCCTAACCACAGGGCGATGACTGTCGTCTCGATCCCGGCGTGCAGGAGTTGCATCGCGGCGGTGTGCCGCAGCGTGTGCAAGGTGATGTTCTTCTCCTTGAGGCTCGTTGGCCGAGGGCCGCACGCGCCACGTGGACGGCGAGGCGTCGCTCGAGGCCGTCGCGGGTGAGCCGCCGGCCGCGGATCGTTGGGAACAGCGGGTCGTCGGTTGTCCGCCGCGTTCGGCGAGCCACACGCGGATCACCGCGCTGGTCGTCCGGGTGAGCGGCGTGATCCTCTGTTTGCGTCCTTTCCCTTCGCACGTCACGTGCGCGGCGCCGGCGAGGTGAACGTCGCCGGTGTTGAGGGTGGTCAGCTCGGAGGCGCGCAGCCCGGTCTGGATCGCGAGCAGGAGCAGTGCGTGGTCGCGGCGACCGGTCCAGGTCGTGCGATCCGGCGCGGCGAGCAGCGCTTTGATCTGTTGTGGGTCGAGGAAGGTGACGAGCGCGCGGTCGGTCCGTTTCGGTGGGATCGAGAGCACGCGCTGGATGTCGTGTGCGTGCTCGGGATGGCGCAGCGCGGCATATCGGTAGAGGGAGTGGATCGCCGCCAGGCGGGCGTTCCGGGTTCGGGCGCTGTTGCCGCGGTCGGTCTGGAGGTGATCGAGGAACGCGGCGACGGTGTCGGCATCGAGATCGGCGACGTCGAGCCTCGATGGTTCCCGCCCGCAACGCATGGCGGCGAACCGCAACAGCAGTTTGATCGTGTCGCGGTAGGCGGCGATCGTGTTCGGGCTGGCGTTGCGTTCCCGGAGGAGCCGCTGGGTGAAGAACGCCTGCAGCGGTTGGGGCGAGCGCACTCATGAGCTGGTTTCCTGCGCTGCCTCGAGCCGCTGCCCGGCGATCGCCATCAGCTCCGGCGCCGCCTGCAGATACCAGAACGTGTGCCGGGGATGGGTATGGCCCATATACGTACTCAGCAGCGGCAGCCTGGGTGGCACGTCGACGCCGTCGCGATACCAGTCCAACAGCGTCTGCACAGCGAACCGGTGGCGGAGATCGTGAACGCGCGGCCGGCATGCGGATGATCGCGGCTTCAGTCCGGCGTCGGTTCGGAGCTGGCGGAAGGTCGCGTGCACGTTGCAGTAGATCAGCCGGGTCCCGGCCGGCGAGATCAGCAACGCGTCGCTCACCTCGGCGTGGTGATGCGCGTCGCGGATCCGCAGGTACTCGCGCAGCGCGGTGACGGTCGTGGTGTGAAGCGGCAGCTCGCGTGACTTGCCGAACTTGCTGTCGCGGACCGTCACCACACCGTTGGCAAGATCGAGATGCGGGCGGTCGAGACGGATCGCTTCGCCGACGCGCATCCCGGTCACGGCGAGCAGCCCGATCAGCGTGCGATAAGTCCTCTGGCGCAGCCGGCCGCGGAGCCGGTCAGTCGCGGCCATCAACGCCCAGATCTCCTGCTCGGTATAGAGATACGGGACCGCGCGCCGGATCCGGCGTGCGAGGACGTCCGCTGGCGGGATCTCGTGCGCGGGATCGAGCGCGTTCATATAGGTCGCGAAGCAGCGCACGACCGAGAGCCGGAACGCCCACCAGCTGCCGCTCGCTCCGGCGGCCGGCAGCCGGGCCCACGCCAGGGCGTTCTCAACGGTCACGTGGTCCTGGTCGGTCGTGTCGAGATACGCCAGGTACTGCGCCAGGAGCTTCTCCGCGCGCTCGAGCTTGAACCCCAGCGCGCGCCGGATCCGCAGATAGTCCGCAGCCTGCTGCTCAAGCGTGGTCATGACGCACCACCCGTCGGCCACGGGCGCGCGAGCTCGCGGAGGCGATCGCGGTCGACCTTGGCATAGATCGCTGTCGTCAGGACGCTGCGATGCGTGAGCAACTCGCCGATCTCGTGCAGTGGCGCTCCGGCGCGCAGCAGCTCGGTCGCGGCCGTGTGCCTGAGTCGGTGCGCGGTCACCTCCCCCAGCCCCGCGCGCTTGCTCGCGGACACGACGACCTGCGTGACACCGCCGGCGGTCAGCGGCTGGCGCGGCGCTTTGATCCGCACGAACACCTCGCGGCCTGAGAAGCCCGCCGGACGGGCGTCGCGGAGATAGACGGCGATCGCCTCGCCGACATCAGCGGGCAGCGGCAACCGCTCGACCTGGGCTCCCTTCCCGTGCACGACAATCTCCCCGGCACGCCAGTCGATGTCGTCGAGCGTCAGCGCCGCGATCTCCCCGCGCCGCATCCCGAGCCGCACGAGCATCGTCAAGATCGCGAAGTCGCGCTTGCCGGCGACGGTCGAGCGATCGCAACTATCCACCAGCGCGCGGACCTGCTCGGGATCGAGCGCTCGCGGGAGACCCGCCAGCCGCCACCCAGCGACCGACGGAACCGCCCCGGCCAAAGGACGGCCGATCAGGCCCTGGACGTGCCAGAACGCCAACAGCGACCGCAACGCACTGACCAGCAACTTCGCTGACTTCCGCGACCGCCGCCCGGTCTCCGCCAACAAGAACGCGAGTACGTCCGCGGGCGACAGATCCCACAGCTCGACCTCGCCGGTCGCGCTCACCCGCGACTCCACGAACGGCCGCACGATGTCGACATAGCCACGCACCGTCCCCGCGGTCAACCCGCGCTCGACCGTCAGATACCGCCGGAACTGCTCAAGCACATCACCGGCAGCGGTCAACGGCACCAGCTCAGCCGCGGGCATCACCCCACGGTCGCGAAGGTAGCCCAGCAGCGGCGCCATCCTGACCGCGAGCCCGCGCAGACTCGCGTATCGAACAACGTACTCCCGCCGGAACCGCTCGACCTCCAGCTCGCTCAGATCCGCCGGCGCGAGACCCTCCCTCGCCAGCCACCGGCTCAGATGCGCCAACAATCGCAACTGCACGGCCGCCGCCGCCGGCCGATACCCGGCCTCCTCAAGCTCGGCGATGAACCCACCAGCAAACGGCTCCAATGGCCCGGTCACCCGAACCCGCGACGGCTCACCCATCAGGACGCTCCTCTCGATCATGGAGCGACGAGCGTCCCCCAACCAGAGCGCCCGGGTTATGCCGACATCTCAGGCCGCCAAAGCCAGCCTTTGCAGCCGGTTCTCACCCGAGGTCGGCATAACCGGGAGGTCGGCATAGTGCACGGTGCACCGCTGCCAGCGACACCCGAGCACCCGGGCGATCGCGTTCCGCAACCCCTGGTGAGCATCGGACACACACAGGCGAACGCCACCGAGCCCGCGGGCTTTGAGCGAGAACAGGAACTCGGTCCAGAACGCCTCTGTCTCCGCCTCGCCGACATCGAGGCCGAGCACCTCCCGCACTCCGGTCTCATGCACCGCGTATGCGATCACGAGCGCCTTCTGGCGCACCCCGCCGGGCTCTCTGACCCGTTCGATCTTCGCGTCCAACCACAGATACGGGTAAGCGCCCTCCAACGGCCGCTCCCGGAACGCCGTCACCTGCTCGTCCAACCCCCGGCACATCCGTGAGACCTGATCCTTCGACAGGCCACGCAACCCCATCTGCTCCACCAGGCGGTCGACCTTCCGCGTCGAGACCCCGTTCACGTACGCCTCCTGCACGACCGACACGAGCGCTTGCTCGGCGCGCCGGCGCGGCTCCAAGAAACTCGGGAGATAGCTGCCGGTCCGTAGCCTCGGGATCGCGAGCTCGATCTCCCCGACCCGCGTGTCCCAACGGCGATCGCGATACCCATTGCGCTGCGCGGACCGACGACCCGGCGCGCGCTCACCGTGCTCGGCGCCGGCGAGCTGCGCGACCTCGAGCTCCATGATCTCCCGCACCATCACCGCCACCGACTCACGCAACACATCAGCATGCTCGGACGCGAGCACGCCCTCAACCGCTTCACGGGTAGTCAGACTTCGACCTTCGGCCATCGTGGTGTCTCCTTCTCGTCGGACTTCGCAGAACGACGATCATGAGCGCCGCGGTGGCCGGAACCATCACCAGCCCCGCGACGAGCTACACCACAACTACCGACTCAACCCACACACGGCAGTCCGAGCGCACCACGAGCACCGACAGCCTCGCGTTGAGACTGCGCCGAGTTGTCGCTCGCTTTCGATCGAAGTGCGTCCCGCTCTGTGGTTTCGGTGATCGGTCTGCGTCGGTGATGCCCCTCGGATGCACGCCTTCGGTTCTGACCCGACGTCGTCCGTAGAGCCCACCGCTGCAGCGCTGCACCTACGCCCGGGGGCGGTGAAACGTCGCCGTGGCCGCGTCGCCCTCGAAGCTGTCGGCCGGTGCGTCGTCCACCTCGGTCACCACGTCACGCTGCGTTCTCGAGCCTGTTCTTCACCGGTCCTGTGTGGTCGGTTCACGCCGATGAGAGGAGGCCGGATGGCCTGACGTACGCCTGACGTCGCAACGACGTCGGGCAGATCGAACGTCCCTACAAACACGTCGACCCCGAGGTGATGACTCGGGGCCGGCGACGGGCCTCGGAAAGGAGGCCTCATATGTACCGCAGGAACCGTACCACCGGCACGGGCGGTATCCCGCCGCCCGACGACCTTGGTCCGGCGAAGATGCAGAGACGCGGCACGCCGCACCGGATACTTCCAGCGGTCTTGCGCCTGGCCCGCTCGTGGCGCCGGCTGTCGCACGTGCCCACGTTGATGCAGGTCCGCGCGCTCGCGCACTTCGACGGTCGCGAGCCGCGCTCCTACCTGGTCGACCCGACGGTGAACTACGTGCCCGAGCTGCCGCTCGGGGACGAAGACCCGATCGGTCGGCACGCCCTGTGCTTCACCGGCCGCCACCCGGACACCGGGCGGCGATTCGAGCTCGTGGCGCTGCCCGACGGGGGGGCGTTCGACCTGCTCGGCATGGGCGGCTGACCGCCTAACCGACACGATGGCCCGGAGGACACTCGACCCGACGCGATCGGGCCAGGTGCCTTCGGGCCGTTTTGCGTTCCGGATCCGGCGAAGGGGACGGGCCGCTGCCTGACTGACTGCTCACCGAGGCTGCGGCCCGGGGTGAGGCTCACCCGACCAGAACCCTCGGCCGTGTAGCCCGAGCCTTCCCGACGATTCTGGCCGCCCTCGCTGCCGTCGGTGTAGCTCTCCGCGATGAGGCGATCGAACTCGGCGCGCGGAATGCGGACTCGGCGACCGATCCGGATCGCCCCCAGGTAGCCCCGGTCGATCCAGTTCCTCACCGTCTGGGGGTTCAGCTTGAGGATTCGGGCGATGTCGTCGACCGTGAGCAGCGAGTCGGCGGACGGTGGGGATGGCGGCTCCATGGCCGCGTCACGTTAGCTCGCCGGCGTGGACGCCGAGCGAGGGCAGCGGACCCAACTCAACAATGAGGAGGTGGTCGAGATACGATCGACCTCGATGGACATCGATGAGCCGATCGTCCAAGAGGTGCTCCGCTTCGAGGAGCTGCCGTCCGGCTCGCTCGGCAGCCGGCGAGCGATCGTCCGTTGGAGCGACGGCACCGTCGGGGAGGGGATCACGTTCTACGACGACGAGGTCCTCTTCTGCGAGGGCGACCTGGTGGGGCACACGCGCGAGCAGATCCGGTCGCTGCACTTCCGGCGCGACCGCGACTGGCTGCAGTCTTAGGCGGGAGCTCCAACCTCACAAGCAAGTCAGCGACGGCGAGCCTCGTGCCGAAGGTAGGCTGAACTGGTGGAAGCCGTCGAACTGCTCCAGCGCCTCCGCAAGAACGCACTCCCGATCGACCGCGTGCGCGCACCAGCCAAGCCCGGGATCTACGCATGGTTCCTCGACGACCCGGGCGCACTCCCGACGCTTCCGAACCAGGGCGCAGATCCGATCTACGTAGGGATCAGTGACGATCTGCAGCGGCGCGGCGACGAGGACCACTTCCGTGCCGGCGGCAGCGGATTCTCCACGCTGCGTCGTTCGCTCGGCGCGATTCTGAAGGAGGAGCTCGATCTCTCCGCCGTGCCGCGAAGCCCGGGTCCCAGCGAGCAGAACGTCCGCTGCTACATGTTTCAGGGCGCAGGCGAGCAGCGTCTAACGGATTGGATGCGCGAGCATCTTCGAGTCGCCGTCGAGCCGCATCCGGTGCCGGACTCGATCGAGCAACCGGTCATCCGCTTGGCGACTCCACCGCTGAACCTGACCGGGTGGCCCAACCCTCACGCGCGCGAAATCAAGGCTCTCCGAAAAGCCTGTGCCGACGAGGCGAGGCAAGCTCGACAACGTTCCTGACGGCCCAAGCCTCCGTCAGTCGGACAGCCCCAGCGAGCTCGGCTCGCAGTGCTGGCAGCGAAGGCTCCGCAGGCCGTACCCGAGGTTGCCGACCGCCCACTCGTTCAGCTCCTTCGGGTCCGGCGAGCAGACCTTGATGTAGTCGACTGTCTGGCGCTCGCCGCCGCCGAAGCCAGGCTCGAGCGTGAAGCAGCTCGCCCGGTGAAGCCGGGTGCTGCCGCGGTCAGATAGGCCGGCGTCCGTGTTCAGCACGTAGCCCTTCGGCTTCTGGGCGACCCAGTCGCGGAAGGGCTCCTGCCCGTCCTCGCCAGCGAACTTGCGGATCGACATCGCCGGCGAACCTAGCAGCGACGGGACCGGTGTCGCGCCCGGGGTGAGCGCGGCGATGGTCGTCGCACAAATCATCTGAGAGGAAGGAAGCCCAATGAAGCGCACACCGCTTCCGCGGCGCGCCATATTGCGCGCCCGCAAACCACTGCGTCGAACCACACCGCTGGCGAGAACGGCTTCGTTGGCGGCGACCGAACGGCAGCGAGCCGCTGTCGCTGGCCGGCCGTGCATCGTCTGCGGCACCACGACCGGCGTTGACCCGGCGCATCTGATCCCGCGGTCACTCGGCGGCTGCGGCGATCCGCTTTGCGTCGTGCCGGTCTGTCGCCGACGGTGCCACCGCGCGTATGACACCGGCGAGCTCGATCTGCTCCCGCACCTCGAACCCGGCTGGCGCACGCACCTCGCACACGCCGTCGGGCACGTCGGCCTCGTCGGTGCCCTTCGCCGGATCGGCGGGACCGTCGCGCGCTGAGCGGCCTGGCCTCGCCGGCTAAGGCGCGAAAGCTCCGACGCGACGGTCAAGCTGGTGCGTCAGCAGCGTCTCGAACGGCGGCCGGCAGTGCGGGCACTCCCGAGGGCAGCCTTCGGCCCGGTGTACACCACCGGCGACGACGTAAACGGCGTCGGAGGCTGACACGCCCGCGACTCGTTCGCAATCGCTCCGGTGAGCGACGCCGGCAATCACAATGGCGTCGACGTCGAACCTGAACCCAAGCGGAAGCACCAGTCGACGGTAGCGCCGGCCGCCGGCGAGACCCACCTGCGGCGCGTGGTCGCTTCAGTCGAGAACGGTCGTGACCACCGCGTCGCGAACCGGTCCGTCGGGCAGACCGTGACAGGAGGCGAGCACCCAGACCTCTGCGGGATACCAAGCGACGCCGCCGCGGCGCCGGGTGGGAAGCTCGGCGAGGCGGCACTCGAGCTCAGCGAGGACATCGCGACTGAGGCCGAGCTCGATCGAGCCGGCTGGACGAAGCGATCCGTCCTGCAGGCGGCGAGCAACGAACACGGCTTCTGTCGTACCGGCGGCCGAGCGACGGACACCCGACACGGCGAGCCGCTCCTCGCGGCGGAGCTTGTGCTTGATCCAGGCCGGGCTGCGGCGGCCGGCGGCATAGGCCGAGCCGAGCCGCTTGGCGACCACGCCCTCGAGACCGAGCTCCGCCACGCTCTTGGTGAACGAGGCGGCGGAATCGAGCACGAGGCACGCTGGCGTGCGCCATGCCGGGCCGTCGAGCGCGAGCTCCTCGAGTAGCGCGCGGCGCTCACGGTAGGGGAGGGCTCGGGTCGAGCGTCCGTCGAGGTGCAGGAGATCGAAGATCTGAAGCATCGCCGGCTGTCTGTCGCGCTGGCCGCCGGTGAGGCGACGCCGCAGGCTGGCGAAGTCGGGGCGGCCGTCGTCGCGCAGGCAGACCAGCTCGCCGTCGAGCGTCACCCTCTGCTTGCGGATCACCTCGGCGATTGCGGCGAGCTCCGGAAAGTCGGCGGAACATTCGCGGCCGTGGCGGGTGCGTAGCTGGGCGGCGCTGCAGCCGTCGTAGCGGAGCTGCGCCCGGCAGCCGTCCCACTTCAGCTCGAGCGCCCATGCGTCACCGTCCGGCACCTCACCGGCGGTGAGGAGCATCGGCAGCACAAACGTCGGCTGCGGCTCGCGATCGCCCACGGCGACGCAGCGTAGCCGTCCATCGCAGTCCCACACACAAGAACGGCCGCCCCGAACGGGACGGCCGCCAAATCCATGCCCGCACGCCTTCTCTTGGCGGAGTCGCGTGAGGGCTGACCCACAGGAGGTTACTCCATGCATACCCCGTCCACACGGATCCTGTCCGCCGTCGCCTACGACTGCGGCTTCGAGGACTACGACCCGACCGATCCGGTCTGCCTCGAGCTGGTCGACGCACTGACGCTGGCAGAGCACGCTGCCGCGGTGGTCGGCGACGACGGCCCCTACGAGAAGGCTCGGCAACGCCGGCGTGAGCGCGATCGCAACCGGGCGGCGGTTCCGGACTGGTTCTCCGCGCAGGACCTGATCTCCGCGCCGTGGGAGCCCGCAGTCGCGCGGTTCCTCTAATCGATCGACGAGTTGGCTCGGGCGCGCCGTCGAATGGTGCGCCCGAGCCGGCTAGCGGTCAGCTGTCCGCTTCGTACGGCTGGCCGTGGGCGCGGATGATTCCCGATAGCAGCTGGTACTCGTCCTCGTCGATTCGCCAGTGCGAGCCATTCCAGAACCGCTTCGCGTAGCGGTCGGCGAACTCGGGGGCGTATTCCCGCAGTTCTGGGGCGGTGGTCAATGGCGAGCAGTAGTAGAGCGTCTTGACCGCCAGTCGGTGGGGCCAGCGATTCGTCGGTGAGCCGGGCGGACCCCGCCGCGGCTTGATCTGCGGTGGGCCATCCACGTCCTGCTCAGCAACGAGGACTCCCCACCCGACCGCATACAGGATCAGACGTCCCGGGCGCCAGATGTCGCTCGGCGACTTGTTCCATGGGAACCAGACCTCGGTGAAGTTGAACGGCTCGTCCTGCGCCCAGAACTCGGCCAGCCGGCTGTCGGTTGCACCGACCAGCTTGAACCAGGCAGGCACGGGCTTCGCGTCGGACTCGTTGGTCATGCAGGCACGACTCTAAGCCAGTCCCAGGCCGCGCCCAAGCGGCGCTGCCGCATGCCAGCCCTCTCGGAGCTGGGCTCGCCCCGGCGAGCCACGAGCTCCGATCACATGTTCCTCAAGACCACCCAAGGAGGTGGCGAACCATGACACCTAGCCTCACTCAAACCATCCTCCTGGCCGAGGAATGCGACGCGACGCGCGCGTTCCTCGCCGACAACCTGGCCGCCGACGGCTACCGGGTGCTGGTCGCGCCCGACCGCGCGAAGGCGATCGCGCTGCTTAGCACGGCCGACCCCGACCTCATCCTGGTCGACGTCAACGGCGCGACGCTCGAGCTGGTCGACGCGATCCGCTCCGGCGACGGGCTCGCCGGCCGGGCCGACCCGGACACGCCGCTGATCGTGCTGAGCCGCGACGCGGACCGGCTGCAGCGGATCCGGGTGCTCGAGCGCGGCGGCGACGACGTCGTCCGCAAGCCGTTCGCCTACCCAGAGCTGAGGGCTCGGATCGCCGCGGTGCTGCGGCGCTCGGAGCTGCGGCGCCGGACGAGCATCGTGCGAGCGGGCCCGATCGTGATCGATGTGCGCTCGCGCGAGGTGCATGTGTTCGGCCGACCGGTCGAACTCTCGGCGAAGGAGTACGACCTGCTGGTCACGCTCGCCGGCGAGCCGACCAGGGTGTTCACCCGCGCCGAGCTGATGCGCGCGGTGTGGGGTCAGCAGACCTTCGGGCACACGCCGGACGCTCGACAGCCACGCCTCGCGTCTACGGCGCAAGCTGTGCGGCGACAGCTCCGACAAGCTGGTGATCAACGTCTGGGGCGTCGGGTACCGGCTCGTTCCCGGCGAATCGCATCGGATGCAGGCCATCGCGTCGGTCCGATGACCGACGGCGATCCCATACCAGCCAGCGTCGTCGCCCTCTACCAGCAGCTCGCCGCCGAGCGCGCAGGGACCGCCAGGGCGGCGCTCGCGTCAGAGCGGACGGTCGAGGGGCTTTTCGCGACGAGTGCCTCGGCGCTCGAGCAGGCTGCCGGCGCGCTGCTGCACGCGGCCTACACGTTCATCGCGCTGCCCGGGCCACTGCCTGGCCTGTTCGCCGAGCAGGCGGGCGCCCTGCTCGCGGTCGCGGCGCGGTTTGAGGAGGCCGCCGACCTGAGCCGCACGCGACGAGAAGACGACAACCGAAGGGAGGAACGATGAGAGAACCACCGGTCGGGAGCTATCGCGACGCCGTCGGCGCCCGGCACAAGCTTGTCGTCCGCGAGACCACGGACGGCTGCTGGCAGGTGCTCGACCTCGACGTCGACGCCGACACGGCGCACGTCGTCGACGAGCTCGCGGACGACCAGGACGGCCGCCCGCAGGCGGAGGCGATCGCTCGCGACTACCTCATCACCATCGCCGGCTCCGAGACCGCCGCGGGACCGGCGCCAGGCGACGCCATACCTGAGCAAGGAGGACCCGATGCCCGCAGCCACCGACGCCCCCACCAGGCACCGCGCGTCAGACGATCGCGACGGGCTGCGCTGCCGCGTCCAGCTCGCTGACGGACGAGTCTTCTCCGGGCCACTCGGTCCGGAACGCCACCGTGCGCTCCAGCTCGGCGTGCTGCATGAGCAGAGCGGTGGACTCGTCGAGCTCGCCGCCGGCGCACGGCGCGATGGCCGGCTGCAGATCACGACCCGCCGCCGGCCGGACCACTTCCTGCCCGGCGGACGAGCCGGTGAGGTCGGCTGGATGGAGCGACTGCTGGCGCTCGCGCGCCGGCACGCCGACGCCGGCGAGGAGGTGTTCCTCGCTCCGGCCATTCGCGCGGCGGCACGGGGCGACAAGCACGCGGTCAGCGAGACCCGCTTCCTGTGGGTCGACGTCGACGAGCCCGACGGGCTGCCGGCGCTGTGGGCGTTCCTCGCCGAGCGGCCCTGCCATCTGCTCATCGAGAGCAGCTCCGGTCACGCGCATGCGTATTGGAAACTCGAGGAGCCGCTGTCTGCAACCCGGGTCATCGGGTCGACCGGCGAGCTTGTCGAGCCGATCGAGCGCGCACACCTGCGACTGATCCACCACCTCGGTCTCGGCCCCGACGGCAAGCCGAACGTCGCCGACCCGGCATGCGCGGAACGCTCCCGGGTGCTTCGCCTGGCCGGCAGCGTGAACGGCAAGACGGGCACGTACGCCCGGATTCTCGAGGCTGACCTCGCACTCCCCGCCTACCCGATCCGGCATCTCGTCGGCGATCTGCCCGACCCCGTCGAGTACTTGCCTGCGCGCCGGTCGACGCCGACGACGAGCGCCGACCCGTACAAGCGGATCGGCCCGCGCGAGTACTTCGAGCGACTCGCCCGCATCGTCGTCCCACGCGACGGGCTCGTGCATTGCCCGGCACACGAGGACCGGGTCCCGTCCTGCTCGGTCGGGACGGACGCAAGCCAGGGGTGGCGCTGCCACGCCGGTGGCTGCGGGGCAAGGGGCGCGATCTACGACCTCGCGTCGGTGCTGCTCGGCGGGCCGTGGGGCCCCCAGCTGCGTGGCGAGGCGTTCAAACGTGCCCGCGCGTACGTGATCGACGCGTTCGGCGAGGTGATCGAAGACCACCAGGGGACGGCGATGGGCCGACCCGGAGAAAGGAGCACAAGATGAAAGAAGCGAACGGAGCGCGGGCCGCGACGGACGAACATCCCGGCATACCCAAGGTTGCGCCGCGGTTCACGCGCGCGGTCAAGGCCGAGCGGTCGCGGCTCGAGGACAAGCGGGCGCAGCTGCTTCAGAAGCGCGAGGCGGCGCAGGCCGAGGTCAAGAGGATCGATCGAGCCGTGGAGGCGACCGACGAGCTGCTCGAGCTGCTGGCGCCGCTCGTCGCCGCCGACGGCGGCGAACCCGACGCGGCCGGTCAGAACGGCGCAGTGGATGGCGACGCGGGCGCGATCAGTCGCACGAGCACACCAGCGAAGGAGTGAGAAACGATGAGCGCACGAAACGGGCGCGTCACGCGCCTCAGACCGCGGTCAGACGTCGGCGAGGAGCTGATGGGAGCCGCCGACGCGATCGCCGACATGGCCCAGCGCGTCCAGCTGAACGGGCCGGAGCCGACCTACGCGAGCGAGAAGCTCTCCTACGCCCTATTCAAGGCGGCCGAGGGCCTCGCGCTCTGCGACGTCGAACTCGCGGAGGTCACCGAGGAGGCCCGCCGCGGACACGAGCACGGCAGCTGGGTCAAGGAGGACGCGCGATGACGCTCAACGGAGTCAAGAGCGGCGACATCGTGCTGTGCGACCGGATGGGCCGCGTGTTCTACGCGATCGTCGTCGAGCGCCACGAGCGTGAACTCGAGGTCGAGCCGATCGACCGGCGCGTGACGTACCACCGCGTGAAGGCCCGCGAGGTGCTCGGGATCTGGCGCAAGAGCCGCGCTCAGAACGGGCGCGTCGTCGAAGCGCTGCGGTTGGCATCATGACGAGAACTCCGAATGCCAACGTGTCGGGTGTCGCGCCGGTCGCCGAGCTCGTTGTCGTCCACGTCAGGGACGCGATCAACCCAACCCTCGCCGGCCGCGGAGACGCCAGCTACCAGAGCCCGCCGCAAGCACGCGATGACGCTCTGAACCTGGTGCGGCTACTGCTCGGCCGCAACGAAGCACCGAATGCCAGCGAGCCGCGCTGGACCTGCCCGATCGCGGGCGGCCAGCGGACGGTCACGCTCGCGCCCGCGCCCAACGGCGCCGAGCCCGCTGCCGGCGGCTGAGCCCAGAGCTCACGCCGCCCCGGCCGCGCTCCTAGCTGTCGCTTGAGCGCGGTCACCACGAACTTCTCACTGAAGGAGGCATGTATGACTCAGGCCGACCCGGGCGTGCGCGATCACGCGCCGCCTGGGACCGAGCGCCTGCTCGCGGGACTGACCCCGGAGCAGGCGCAAGCCGTCACGTTCGGTTCCGGCCCGCTGCTGTTGCTGGCTGGGCCGGGCGCCGGCAAGACGAGGACGTTGACCCATCGTGCGGCGTATCTGCTGGCGAGCGGCCGCGCGCAGCCGTGGGAGATCCTCGCGGTCACGTTCAGCGTTCGCGCCGCCTCAGAGCTGCGGCTGCGGCTCGCCGACCTGCTCGGCGAGACCGTCGCGCGTGCAGTGATGGCGGCGACGTTCCATTCGGTGTGCGCGCGGCTGTTGCGCGAGCACGCGAGCGTGTTCGGCCGCACCGAGCGCTACACGATCTACGACCAGGGGGACATGCGCCGGGTAATCGACTGGCTGCTCTCCGACGCCGAGCGTGGGGAGATCCAGCGGGCTCTTGCCGACTACGGGCAGCCGGCGAGCGCCGAGGTGCTCGCCGAGATCTCGCGCGCCAAGAACGCGCTCATGTCCCCGGACGCATACGAGCGCTCCACCTCACATCCGGGCGCGCCGCTGATCGCCGCGGTGTGGCGCGAAAGCGAGACCGAGCTGCGGCGCTGCAACGCGTTCGAGTTCGACGACCTCCTCGCCTGCGCGGTCAGGCTGCTTTCAGAGCATCCGCACCGGCTGGCGTGGCTGCGGCAGCGGTGGCGATGGCTGCTGGCCGACGAGTTCCAGGACACCAGCCACGCGCAGGCGACGCTCGTTGACCTGCTCGCCGGCCCGGACGGGAACCTGTGCGTGTGCGGCGATGACGACCAGCTGATCCACGGCTGGCGGCACGCCGACCCACGGCACATCCTGTGCTTTCACGAACGGCATCCGAGCCGGGCGCAGATCGTGCTCGGGCGGAACTTCCGCTCGCGCGCGGAGATCCTCGAGGCGGCCGTCCGCTGCGTGAGCCACAACGAGCGCCGCGCCGGCAAGGCGCTGATCGCGATGCGTGGCTCCGGGGGCAAGGTTCGGGTCAGGGCGTTTCAGAACGAGTACGCCGAGGCGAACTGGGTCGCCGCCCAGATCGCGGACGCGCTCGCCGGCGGCACGCCGCCGGCCGAGATCCTCGCGCTCGCGCGGACCGGGTACGCGACGGAGCCGCTGCAGCGGGCGCTCGCGCACGCCGGGATCCCGCACCGCGTGCTCGGCTCACTCGGGCTGTACGAGCGCACCGAGGTCCGCGACGCGCTCGCGTACCTGACGCTGATCCAGAACCCGCTCGACGCGCAGGCGTACCGCCGCGCGATCGGCTCGCCTCGGCGCGGGATCGGTGCCGCGACCGTCACGAAGCTCGTCGCCTGGGCGCGCGAACATCACCGCGGAGACCTGATAGCTGCCAGCGCCCGCGCCGACGAGCACGACGGCATCCGCACCCAAGCCGCGCGCATGCGGATGGTCGAGTTCGGCGCGGCGCTCGAGCAGGTCCGCACCGAACTGGCCGCCGGACGATCGACCGGCCATGTCGTGATCGCGACCGTGACCATGCCGGGCGGGCTGGTCCGCCACTACCAGCATGAGCGCGACCACACCCCGGACCCCGACCGCCGCCGCGACGCCGAACGGGTGCTCGAGGACCTCCGCTCGCTCTGCCGCGCCGCGCAGGCTCACGACGAGCACGACGAGGACGCGACGCTCACCGGGTTCCTTGAGCAGGCGGCCGGCCTTCACTCCCAGGAGGTCGACGCCGCCAGCGACCGGAGGATCACCGTGTCGACGATCCATCGCGCCAAGGGCACGGAGGCGCAGGCGGTGGCCTTGCTCGGCTGTGAGGAGGAGCTACTCCCCTCGTGGCGGTCGATCTCCTCACCGGACCCGGAGCGGCTGGCCGAGGAGCGCCGGCTGTTCTACGTCGCCGCCACCCGCGCCAAAGACCGGCTGCTGATCACCCACGTCGCCGAGCGCGGCCGGCGCCCGACCGGCGGCCCCTCCCGGTTCCTCACCGAAGCCGGGCTTCAGCAGATCCCGAGCTCACTGGCCGCCTGACGCGGTCAGACCACACCGCCGGGCGGCGCGCCGCACCAGTGCGCGTCCGCGACCGGCCCACTGCACACCAACTCTCAAAGGAGACTCATGTCCAACCACTCGCACACCCCGGCGAACCCGCCCGCCCGCACACACGCCGAGGCGGCCGCCCTGTTCCGCCGCCCGTTCGCGCCGGGCGCGATCGGCTTCCGCGCGATGACCAAGGTGCCGTACAACGGCCAGCCGTACGCCGGCGCGCAGGTCGCGGCGTACATCGGCGCCCAGTCGGTGATCCAGCGGCTGAACGCGGTCGTGCCCGGCCGCTGGCGGCAGCAATTCCAGTCGATCCCCGCCGAGTTCGTCCCCGCCGGCACGCGCCGGGTGTATCTCGCCTGCCGGCTGATCGTGACCCTCCCGGTCGAGGAGGGCGGTCCCGACGTCGAGGCAGTCTTTGAGGACCTCGGCGAAATGGATCCCGGCTCGTTCGCCGGGCTGAAGGCGCTCTACTCCGACGCGCGCAAGCGCGCCGCCGTCGCCGCCGGGATCGGCGCCTACCTGTACACCTCGCTCGAAGCGGTCGTGCTGCCGATCGGCCCGCACGCGAAGCAGGCGCAGGCGATCCGCCGCCAAGGCAAGAGCGACCTGCTGGTGCTCTCCCCGGAGACCGAGCAGTGGCTGCGCCACGGCTACCAGACCCGGATGAGCACCGAGGCGGTCCGCCGCGACCTCGGCGAGATCCTCGCGCACGGCGAGCCCGAGAACGGGATCGGCCAGGGCGAGGTCGCCGACCAAGCCGCCCAGCCAACCCCCGAGGCGCCAGCCGCCGAGCCAGCCAGCCCGGCGAGCAACGGGCACGGCGAGGTCGTGACCGTCGACTTCGGCGACCTCGGACCAGCGGCCGCGTAATGAGCCCCCAACAGCTCACCCCCGCACCGGCGGACACCTGCGGAACCGCCGCCCCGATCCCGAGCGCGGCGCAACTCGCGGCCCGCATCCAGATCCCGCGGCGCCTCCCACCGCGCTACGACGGCCAGCCACTCCAGCACCTCTCACACTCGAGCTACAACCGCTTCGTCCTCTGCCCCGAGGACTGGCGACGGCGCTACATGCTCGGCGAGAAGACCGCGCCGAGCGGATCGATGTTCCTCGGCCGCCAGGTCGACGACGCGATCACGCTCTACTACCGGCACATCCTCGACCACGGCGAGCACCTCTCGGTCGACCAGGTCAAGGACGCGTTCTGGGACGGCTGGAAAGCCGCCGCCGAGGCCGAGCGCGAGCAACTCGGGATCGCCTGGGAGACCGACCTGCGCGAGGACAGCGCGTTCAAGCTCGGCCTCGCCGCGGTCGAGCTCACCTTCAGCGAGCTGATCCCACAGCTCGGCGAGCCCGTCGCCGTCCAGCGAAAGGTCGAGTACACCCTCGCGCCCGGGCTCGAGTGGAGCGTCCTCTCCTACCTCGATCTCGAGACCCGACGGGCCGACGCCGGCGCGCTGCTGGCGGCTGTCGTCGACTACAAGGTCAAGACGACGCCGCTGACCCAGTACAAGGCGGACCACGACTTCCAACCCGCCGTGTACCTCGCCGGGCGGTGGCTCGAAGGCGATCCCGCCACCGAGTTCTCGTTCGCCCAGATCGGAAAGCCAGGTCCGCGGCGGAAGGAGATGAGCGCGTCGCTCGTGACCACCAGGAGGACGGTCGGACAGCTGCGCGGCGCGCTCGTCCGCATCGCGCAAGTCGCTCGACAGATAGTCGCCTGCTACGAGCGGTTCGGCCCCGAGGAGCCGTGGGGATTTGCTGACCCCAGCGGATGGAAGTGCAGCGAGCGCTACTGCGAGGCGTGGCGCACCTGCCCCGGCGGCGCCGGCCTGTAGCCAATCCGCGGCCGCCGGCCGACGGGATCGGCGTCGCCGCGCGCAATACCTATCCCGGTAGCCGGCCCATGCCGCGGCACGTGAGCCGGCAACCACTACCGATCGGAGCTCAGATGCGACTGCCGACCGTGCGTCCCTGGCCACCCGTTCTGCCGGCGGGCGAGGACATCTACCAGGAGTTCGTTGCGGGAACGATCCCGGTCACGCGGCTCGTGACGGACAGCAACGAGGTGCTCGTGATCGTCGAGCACGAGTGGGGAATCCTGCACGGCTTCGACGAATATCTCGACGCGATTCGCGAGCGGGAGCGCCCGCCCGGGCCCGCCGGCTACATGGTGACGTGGACCGGCATGGCCGGGGGTGAGCCGAGGGAGACACTGATCCGGCTCGAGCTGCGGATCGACGGGCTGCGGGCGCGACCGCGGCTGCTGTTCCACGACATCGCGACGCCGCCTCTCTGGACGCTTACCTGGAAGGCAATCCTCGGGCTGTATGTCGATCGCGATGGCCTCAATCTCGAATCACCGCTGGATGATGTGTGGCTCATCGGCAGG
Source organism: uncultured Solirubrobacterales bacterium (assembly GCA_963718545.1). Lineage (GTDB taxonomy): Bacteria > Actinomycetota > Thermoleophilia > Solirubrobacterales > Solirubrobacteraceae > Palsa-465. Next base: position 824,682 of record CAVQZO010000003.1, read on the forward strand.
AATCCGGCCCGGGCCGACCTCCGACGGGTCCTCACACAGGTGGGCGTACCCCGCCCAGTGCCACCGGCGCGGCGACCGTCACGTCGCCCGCTTCGGCGCGGGAAGGAGCGCGCGCGGACGCACAAGCGCCCGCGAAGACAAACCATCGAAAACCGAACTGAAGGAGACCGTCATGCGTGACATCGCCACGGCGACACTGTCGGGAAACCTGACCCGGGACGTCGAGCTCAAATCGCTGCCCTCGGGCACCGACGTCGCCCGGCTCAGAGTGGCCACCACCACTCGACGACGGGCCGGTGAGGAGTGGGTGGACAAGACCAATTACTTCACCGTCGAGGTGTACGGCGCCCAGGCGCGCAGCTGCGCGCAGTACCTGCGCAAGGGCTCGCGCGTGTTCGTCGACGCCGAGCTCGACTGGCGCGAGTGGACCGATCAGCAGGACCACAAGCGCGAGGCGGTGACCTTCCGCGCCCGCCAGGTCCTGTTCGAGGGCGGCCGCCCCGCCTCAGCTGTCACCGCCGCCGACGCCGGCGAGCAGAACGGAGCCGACCCCGAGCCGGCGATGAGCGCCGACCGCGAGCCGGCGGGCGTCGGCTCGGCGAGCGAAGCGGGCTCGGCGAGCGCCGACGACTTGCCGTTCTGACACCCCGACCTCAGAGCAGGAGCGCCGCCGATCTGATCCGGCGGGGCTCGCGTCCGCCCTGAGGTCGGGCCGCGTGCACGCGCCTGCCCCATCGAACGGCTCGCAGGCGCGGTTCATCGAAACCGTCTCACGAGGAGACCTGCATGACTAACGCAACTCCCGCCGCCGGCACCCCGGCGGCGGGTCAATATCTGTCCCGGGAAGCCCTGGGCAGCTGGTCCGCCCAGCCCGACCAGCGCACGCTCGAACGCGAGCGCCTCGAGTCTCGGGCAAAGGGAACAGACGCGACCTTGCAGCTGTTCCGCTGCTTCCCAGGCTGGACCCGCGCCCTTGAGCAGCTGACCTTCCGGACACTCGAGCGGCTCGGCGCCAACGAGCCGGTCGACCCCAACGACTCAGACTGGTGGCGCAGCCGCGACGCGCACGCCCAAGCGGTCCTTCATCGCCACGGCAAGGGGAAGCTCAGTGCCAGGCGCCTGACTTCGGCGGCGATCACGGCCCTGATCGACGGCCAGGCGGCGGCCGACCGCGACGCCGGACTCGACTGGAGCACCGTCACCACGCCAGCGAGCGCGCTCGACGAGCGACTGGCACGCGCCCACGCCACGCTGCCGGTCGACCTCGACGATCCGCGCGTCTGGGCGTATCAGCTCGATCAACGGCGCGTGCTCGCGCGACCGCTCGGGCTCGACGACCATCTGGCGGACGACCTGTCGCGGTGGCTGCTCGCCAACCCCAGCCGGTTTGACGCCGGCGACCTGCGCTGCTGGCGGATCGGCTCGGCCACGTGGCTCTCGCTGGCCGGCGAGCGGCTCGGTGCGGTCGGCAAGGTCGAGCGGCCGGTCGGCGTGTTCGTCGTGCCGACGGTCGGATCGAGCGACGGGTGGCAGCTGACACCCGTTCTGGCGCTCGACACAATCCGGCTGATCGCCGAGCTCGGCGGCCGGCTCGAGCGCGACTTGCGCTCGGCGGTAATCCCGATCGGCAGCCGCGACGCGCTGCTCGAGCGGATCAACGTCCACACGCTCCACGCCGGGCCGCGCGAATGCCTTGACTCGGCGGGGCAGCTCGCGCAGGAGCTCTCGCGCGAGCTCCGCGTGCCGATCAGTCCTGGCGCCCCACGAGACAAGCGCGACCGCTGGGGTCGGCTCGCCGTCCACCGCCGCGCCTACAAGAGCGCCAGCGGCGAGAGCACGGCCGAGCTCGAGCTGAGGGTGCTGACGTTCCCGGCCCGCGGCTTCACCCAGCGGCGGCTGGGGTCGGCGCCGCGCGAGGAGCACAACGGCCACCCGAGCGCCGTGATGGATCTCGGCGAGGCGGTGCAGACCGCGGTCGACGCCGGGCTGCCGCTGCTGCTCTCGACCGAGGCCTCCGGCGAGCTGAAGGACACCGTCCGCATCGGGCGGATGAAGGGACGTCCCGGAATGCTCACGATCACCAGCTCCGACGGCGTCTCCGCGACGACTCGGCGATTGGTCGCCGAGCAGTCGATCGCCGAACTCCGTGCGCTCAAGCGCGCCGGAGCCAACGTCACGCTCTCGGCCGGGGCGCGCCAGGTGGTGCGGATGACGCTCGCGCGACCGTTGGCCGACGACCCGGTGCTGCTCGGCCGCCAGCGCGAGATGGCAGCGCTGAAGGTCGTCGGATCCGGTGTCGACGCGTCCGCAGTCGGCACCGGCAAGACGATCAGCTCCGGCCGGGCGCTCGCACACCGAGCCACCACGCAGCCCCGGTTCCGCGGGGTCGTCGTAGCCGAAGGTCGGCTGCTCGGCCAGTGGCGCGAGGAGCTCACCAGAGGCGCCCCCGGGCGCGGACTGCCACCGCTCGCGCCCAACGTCGAGCTGCTCGCGGTCTCCGACGATCGTCAGATCGCCGGGCAGATCCGGCGCTTTGACCGCGAGCTCGGAGCCCGGCCTGGCGTCGCGCTCGTGGCAAACAGCGTGCTCGACCGCTTCCCGGCGGACCTGCAGACGATCCCGTGGCACCTGCTGATCGCCGACGAGGCGCTCCGCTATGCCAACCCCCTGACCGAGGCGCACCAGGCGCTCGCGCAGGTCCGGTTCGGATCGGTCGCCGACTGCTGGCTGCTGACCGCAACCCCGCGCGGCAAGAGCGCCGAGCACCTCGACGTGCTCGTCGGGCTCGCGGTCGGGGACGAGGCGATGATCACCGAGCGGCTCAACACGCGCGAGGCCGGCGACCTGATGGACGAGATCAACGCCCACCGGCTCCGGGTCAACTACGGCCCGCACCTCGTCCGGGTCACCCGGGCCGACATGCAGTCCTGGATGCCCGAGGTCCGCCCGGCACAGCCACTCGCGCTCGATCCCGACCCGGCGCTGGCGGAGCTGCTCGAGGCGATCCGCCGTGGCGGCCAGGACGCGTATCGGCGGCTGCTTTCGGTGCTGCGAGAACTGAAGTCGATCGAGGCCGGAAGCGCGATGTACAAGCAGGCGCTCGCCGAGCTCGCCCGCGCCCAGGGCGTCGTGCTCGGCAACGTCGGCGTGTTCGTCGACGCGAGCGTCGACCCGGAGACGCTGACCCACTCGAAGGCTGCGCTCGCGACCGCGCTGGTCCGCCAAGGCCTCGTCGCCGAGGCGATCCGAGGCGGCGGCGACGGCCTGCCGCTACTGCGGGGCGTGACCGCGCAGACGCTCGCCGGCGTCGCGGCCGAGGAGCAGGTGATCGTGTTCGGCGAGCGCGTCTGGTGCCTGCGCCAGCTGGCCCGCGCCCTGCGCGAACGCCACGGCGTCGAGGCCAACGTCGCCGACGGCGGCGTCACCACGTCCGAGTTCGAGGCGCTCAAGGCCCGGTTCACCGCCGGCGAGTTCCCGGTGCTGTGCCTGTCGCGAATCGGGCACGAGGGCCACAACCTCCAGAACGCCTCGGTGCTCTGCCACCTCGACCTGCCCTGGCTGCCGAGCGGCCTCGAGCAGCGCGTCGGCCGGGCAGCCAGGCCCGGAGCCGCCCGCGGGCACGTGCAGACCTACATCCCCTACATCCGCCGCGGGGGGATCGAGCACGTCGTGTCCGTGCTCGCCGCCCGCGGCGCCGAGCACCACCAGATCCTCGACAGCTTCGAAGGCGTCCGCGCCGACGAGAGCACCGTCGCGACGCAGCTCGGAGAGATCACCGGCCAGGTCGCGGACAGCAAGGACGACGCCGGCTACGCGGCCACAGCCGCACGGCTGAGGGTGGCGGCCAGCGTGTTCGGCAGCTGACGCACCATCGACAACCACGCATCAATTGGAGGCTCATTACATGCTCGTATTACGCTCGTTTTCGTCTACACTGAGGCGTATGTCGCTTGCGTACGCCGATGAGGCGATCCATCTGCGCGAAGTCGCCGCTCTGAGCGACCGGGACATCGCGCGAGCGACCGGCTCGGGCGTGAGCACCGTGTCCGCGTGGCTGCGGCGCGAGCGCGCGCCCCGCGGGCGGCGGGCCGAGCGGCTCGTCGAGCTCTCAGCGATCGCCGACCGGCTCGCCGCCGTGCTCGGCGCCGAGCGGGTGCCGGTGTGGCTGAACAAGCCGATCCCGGCGCTCGAGCACCGCAAGCCGCTGGACGTGATCGCCGCGGGCGGCTACGAGCAGGTCTCGCGCGTGGTCGCCGAGCTCGAGTCGCCGACTTTCGGCTAGCACCATGCCAGCGAACGTACCCGCGGTCTCGACGACCGGGGTCTGGTACCGGCATGTGCGCGTTGATGCGCCGCCGTTGCCGGGCCACCCGGCGCCCGACGGGCGCTGGCAGCGCGGCGAGCAGCTCGCCGCTCTGTACGTGGCGCAGGACCCCGACACGGTGTGGGCGGAGTGGTATCGCGCGCTGGCCGAGCTCGGCGAGCCGCCCGACCTGCGGCTGCCACGCGACCTGTGGCGGTTCTCACTGAACCTGCCCCGGGTCGCCGACCTGTCTCGGCGCGCGGCGCTGAGAGCGCTCGGCCTGCCGGACCTCAAGCCCGAGCGGTCGCAGTGGCCCGCGTTCCAGGAAGCCGGCGCGCTGCTTGCAGCTGACGGTTTCGACGGCGTCCTGTTCCGGTCCAGCGCCCGGCCAGCCGGCTTGTGCGTGTGCGTGTTCGGTTCCGGCGACGGCTTCGCCGGGGTTCAGCCGATCGAAGGCCCCGAGCGGATCCTCGCCGCGCCCGTGCCGCCGCGCGGAATGCGCACCTAAGCGCCACCGCACACAACCACTAGCACCATCACATGACGCGAGCGCCCGCCATATGGCGGGCGATCGTGCACGTCTGCCCAACCTCTGAGAAGGAGAAGCGCATGAGCGCAATCACCGCTGCCCTGTCGCAGATCGACGGGGTGGCCGCCGAGGGAGACCTCGTGCCCGAACCAGCCGCAGCGCTCGAGCTCGCCACCCCAGGCGAGCCGATCCTGCTGCCCGACGGCAAACGGATCTACCCGCCGTGCCTGCACGGCCAGCCGATCGACGAGCTCGCCGTCGCGCTGCTCGACATGGCCGACCCCGCCGCGTCGACGTTCCTGCGGCTGATCGGCCCGCCCGGCGCCGGCAAGAGCCAGATCGCCCGCGCGATCGCCTACCGTCTCTGGACCGGCCGCGGCCGCGAGGTCGCCGACCGGCACGGCGCCCCGTTCTACGGGTTCGTCGAGCTCCAGCCCGGCCCGTCGTCGGACGAGTTCTTCTTCCGCTACGACTACGTCCCGGTCGCCGGCGCCGGCGGCCAGGTGGCGCTGGTCGACTCGGCGTTCGTGCAGGCGATGCGCGAGGGGTGGGTGGTGATGATCGACGAGGTCAACACCGCCCGCGACGTCGCGCTGCTCTCGATCAACGCCACGCTCGACGGCCGCCTGACCCTATACCTCGCAGCCACGGGGGAGACGGTCATGGCCCGGCCCGGGTTCGCCGTCCTGCTGGCGTACAACCCCGGACTGGTCGGCGCGACCGACATTCCCGACGCGTGGCACTCGCGGTTCCCGGCGACGCTCGAGGTCACGAGCAACTGGGCCGCGCTCGCCGAGCTCGGCGCGCCGCAGTCGCTGGTCGCGGAGGCGATGCGCCTCGATCGCCAGCGGATCGCTGGGGAGGACGGGCTCACCTGGACCCCACAGTTCCGCGACATCGAATCGCTGTGGCGGATGAGCGAGCGCGTCGGCGAGCGAGCGGCGCTCGCGTTCTTCGCCTCGAACCTCCACGAGCAGGTCAGCGCCGGAAAGATCCAGGATGCCGAGGCCGCGGCCGCGTGCCGGATGCTCGACCAGGCCGGCTACGGCCGCCTGCGGGTCTCGGCCTCAAGCGGACTGCCGAACCTGCACGGCTACCCGCGGGCGGTGACCTCATGACGCCCGCCAGTAGGACAGCGGCTCGGCCGGCGGTGTTCGTGCAGCAGCTCCACCGCGCGGCCGCGCAGCGCGGCCGGCTCGACCCCGTCTACCAGGACCTCTCCGACCACTGGACGCATGGTGCTGCAGCGCCTGTACCCGGTGTGGGCGCTGATCGGGCCAGGCCTGTCCGATCCCGGGCACATCGAGATCCACTCCCGCACCGTCTACCTCGACTCCGAGGCGCTGCTCGGCTCGCGGGCCGCGATCGCCGCGGGCGCGCTCGAGCGGCGGGCGATCCTGCGCTGCTTCGGGGTCGCGCTGCACGAGACGCTCCACGCCAAGCACACGAAGCGCTGGGCGATCGAGCACGACCTCGAGCTGTCCGAGTCCGACGAGCCCGTCGACCGGCAACTCGCGGTCGACCGGCGGCTGCTCGAGGAGCCGCGGATGGAGGCCCACGGCGTCCGCGAGTTCCCGCCCGACTCGCTGCGCGGCCGGTTCGTCCGCCGGGCGCTACAGGCAGCTGTCGAGCGACGTGATCCTGCCCGGCCTTCGCCGAGCAGGTGCTCGAGCTCGCGGCGGTTGCGGGCCGGCCGCTGACACGCGATCTCGCCGCACGCGCGACCGTCTACCTGCAGGCCCGCACCCACTACGGGATCGTCGAGCCGGCCACGCTCGACCCGCTCCGCGAGGTGTGGCGCGCGGTGCTCGGCGAGGAAGACCTCGCGGCGCTCGACGACCTCTACGCCAGGGTCGTGTGGATCCCCGACGGAGAGCTCGACCGGCTCGACGAAGCGGCCCGCGAGTACCGCGAGATCGTCGGAGCGCCCGAGCCGCCACCAGGTGCCGGCGATAGCGACGGGGCGGCCGGCGAAGGATGGAGGTGAAGGCGGACCCGCCGACGAGGCGACGCCAGCGGGCGCGACGGCGGCGCCGGCGTCGTGCGGGACGGTGGGGTCGCTCGCCGACGCGATCGAGCAGGCGATCACGAGCGCTCGCGCGGCGCAGGTCGAGCAGCTCGACGAGGACGTCGACCTCGAGCAGGTACTGCGCGATGCCGTCGGCCGTGGCGAGGGGGCGACGCGAGCTCGGCGGCGGGCGCGGGACCGGGCTGCCGAGCGGCCGGCTGCCCGACCGGGGCGTCGACCGGCCCCCGTTCCCCGACGAGGTGCAGCACGCCCGCCGATACGCCAACGCGGATGCGCCAGGCGATCACGCGGGGGACGCGGCAGATCGACAAACGCACCCCGGGCGGTCGCTTCGACGGCCGCGCGTACGCACGGGGCCGCGCCGAGCAGGCAGCCGGTCGGCCGGTGAGCACGCACCCGTGGCGGGTCACCCGGCAGGTGCGTGCTCCGATCGAGGAGCCGCACGTCGGGCTGATCATCGACACGTCCGGGTCGATGGGCGGCTACGAATACGCGCTCGGACCGATCGCGTGGATCATCACCGACGGACTGCGCCAGATCGGCGGCCGCTGCGCGACCGCACTGTTCGGCAACAGCGCCGCGCTGCTCGCCGACGGCACCAGGCCGCTGGCGCTCGTCCCCGGGATCCGCACCGGTGGCGGCACCGCATTCGCGGGCGACGCGATCGAGCTCGTCTCAGACCAGCTCGAGATGACCAACCCACGCCGGCCCCGCTTCGTCTACGTCCTCTCCGACGGTGGCTGGTCGGACACCACGAGCCGGCGTCGAGCGGATCCGCCGAGCTCGCCGAGCTCGGCGTCCCGACGATTCACCTCAGCATCGGGATCGCGCCGCTGTCGGTCGAATGCGAGCGGATCACCGTCATCACCGACCCGGCGCAGGCGCTCGACCACGTCGCCGCCGATACGGTCGCCGCCCTGACGGCCCGGCAACGCCGCCCGCTCGGCCGCTGACCCAACGTCACACGAAAGGAAGCAATCTGATGCAAACACCGAACCCTGCTCTGCTGCCCCGCCCCGCCCTATTCGACGTCACGACCGTCGCGAAGACTCCCTCCGACGGGCGGATCGAGCGGGTCGCACTCGACGCGCTCGAGCTCGCCCCCAACGCGCGCCACGAGATCTCCCGCCAAGGGATCGAACGCCTCGCCGGCATGCTGATGCGCACCGGCCAACTCGTGCCGTGCATCGGCCACCGACCCGACCCCGCCCAGCCCAGGACAGTGATCTACGACGGCCAGCGGCGCCTGCTCGCGGCGCACGCGAGCGCGAAGCTTGCCGGCGCCGAGGGCTACGAAGACCTGGCGCCGGTCCAGAGCCTGATCGTCCTGCTGCTCGATCATGAGCCGGGGGCGGATGAGATCCGCCGGATCCAGGCACAGGCCAACCAGCGCGAGAGCCTGTCCCTGGTCGACCAGCAGGAGCAGCTGCGCGACTGCTGGGAGGCCCGCGCCGGGCTACCGGAGCCCGACCGAATCGCCGCGGTCTGTGCCGACCTCGGTATCTCGCCCAAGCGCGCCCACAACCTGCGCCGCCAGCTCGCGCTCCCCGATCCGATCCGCGCCCGTGTCGCCGAGCGTCCGACCGGCGAGCAGGTCTCGGTGACGATGGCCAACCGGCTCGCCGACATGTACGAGATCGCCCCGCAGCTCACCGAGGCGGTCGCAAAGCGGATCACCAGCACCGACCTGCACGACAAGGCGCTGCAAGACCTCGGCGCTTTCGTCCACCGCACCGTCGTTGAAGACGAGCACACGTACGCCATCCGGATCGACGACGGCTCGATGCTCGACGCCGCCGAGCAGATCGAGCACGCCCGGGCCCACCTCGCCGCCGACGGCCGGCGCCAGCTCGGCGCGATCCTGGGTTGCGAGCTCGAGCGGCTCGACGCCGAGCTCGACACGCTCGCCGCCCGCGCCAAGAGCAAGGCGCTCAAGCTCCACATCACCGGCGATGTGCGCGACCGCGCCCGCAACGGGCGGTACGCGTTCGTGCACGAGCGCGGACGCGACTTTGCCGCCGGGATCTGGGTCGTCGACCCCGCCTTCATGCTCGACCTCGTCCACGAGCAACTCGGCGAAGTCGAGACGGCACCGGCGCGCGAGGAGGCGTACTTCGCCGGCGCCCACATCGACGACGACGAGCTCCGCGACGCGGCGGCAGAGGACGAGCAGCGCCGGGCGCAGGCTCGGGCCCGGCACGCCGAGGCGACCCGCAGCAATCTCGGGCTCGGTCACGACATCCGCGCCGGTCTGATCGACCCCACGGACGCACAGCTCCGCGCTCTCACTCAGATCGTCTGCCACCTGCTCGTCCGCCACTACCGCGAGCTGATCGCCTACGGCGCCGGATGGACCGACCCCGAACGCCAGCAGCCCGTCGGCGACACCGGCCGCCACGAGCCGTCCGGGCTCGACGCGATCGCTGAGGCCGAGCTCCTGCGCGCGCTCGACGACCCCGATCCGCTCCGAGGCATCGCCCAGCTCACTGCGCGATTGGGGGCGGCGTTCGTGCTCGACTCCGCTGGCGTGACCCGGACCAAGGCGCTCGGCTCAGAGCGCATGGCGCGCAAGCTCCGCGACGCGCTGCCCGGCGGCGAGGGCGCGCTCCGAGCCGCGGTGTGGGAGTTCATGCGGCCGATGCTCTCGCCCGCGCTCGTGGCGCTCAACCGCGACGCGTTCGTCATCGGGGAGCACGTCGACAGCACCGTCGACCTCGACGGCCATCGCGCGGCATCCGACCTCGACGAGCTCGCCCTCGACGAAGAGCCGGACGCTGAGGCCGCATAGCCATTCGCCCACTAGGGTCGTCCTCCCGCCCGGCCACGAGGCTCCCGGCGGGAGGACCGCGGGGAGAGTGCGGGCCCCGTGATCCCACCCCTTTTTTGCGGCCATGATCGGTCCAGCACGTCCGGTAGCCAGCCGGTGACCTCGCCAGAGGTTCTCAATCCTCCGAGGTGGGGACAGGCCATCGAGCACGGATCTGGGACTACCGCTCAACTCACATCGGTCGATCTCCAATCCGGTAGTTGACTCGTTGCGTGCGACCTCGGGTCGCACGCCAAGGCGATCACCCGCGCGTGGCGGCGACATGCCCTTGTTCGCGATCGGTGGGAGGTTTAGTAACCCCAGCCGCGTCCCCATGGGGCGAAGATGATGAAGATGAAGATGATCCAGATCAGCCACCAGGTGTAGTTGAAACCGATGAAGTCGTAGCGGCTGCGGGGTTCGGGTCGGAGGTGATACCAGCGACGCCCTCGCTCATCGGTCGCTTCGATCTGGTCTTCGCCGTGGGGCCCGACGATGTGGTGCTCCTCGATGAGGCGCGGATGCTCACCGCCGGGATAGTCCGGCGGCGGGACGTTGCGCGCGTTCTCCGCTGGGAGCCGGTGTTCGTCTTTTGACGCGGGTTCGCCGGGAGTGCTTGGTTGATCAGTTGGCGTGTAAGGCATAGGGCTACCTTCCGTCTTGATGCAGGGTGGAAAGGCAGTCCGGCTGGTTGGTTGAGCCGGAATGCCACAATCGTGCGCGGCCTCATGTGCGCTTCCTTTCAGGGAGAGAGGCCATCGACACTGCGGACTCTGAACCTCGCCACCGCCGGTCGCGCCCGGGAGGTCACTGGCCCGTGCCCGGGCCGACGGTTGGCCATGGGTTCACACCCGGGTCTCGCCGGGCGCGCGATATCGCACGCTTTCGCAATGAATGGTCCGACCGTGAGCGTCGCTGCTGTCCAGCACCGCCCCGGGGTTCTGCACCGCATCGAGCCCGCCGTCAACCGCTTCGGCTACCTGTGCGTGGCCGTGCGCGACCTGCTCGGCTGCCTCAGCCTGCCACCCGGCAGCTCCGCGAATGGAACGGCTCGACGCGTTGCATTGGCGACGTCGTTGCCTTGGGCGCTGAACAACGGGGGATGCCTTGGCCCGGGGACACCGCCGAGACCTCCTCGTCCCACGAGGGCCATCCGCATAGGGAGTAGAAGTCGCTCGGTCCGCCACTCAGGGCCCAGCTGACGAATGCGCTATGGCCGGCGCCCAGCGCCGTCCAGTCCAGCGCGTTTGGACCCCAATATGCGACCTCACCGCCGGAAGCTCGCCGCCGTTGATCGCAAAGCGCCCACCCAAGAACGTCATATGCGATGGTCAATGCCGGCGGCGGAGTGGTGGTGAGCGAGGCCGTTGGCACTTGCGAGATCCGCCATGGCGGTCGTGCCGCCCCCAAGGAGTCGTAGCCATCGGTGGTCGACGAGAAGCCCATCGCGTCGATCGATTTCGACAACCGTCGGGTTCGAGGCGAAGTTCGGTGAGCGTTCGCAACGCGACGGCGATGCGGAGCCAGCTCGGGCGGACCCGCTGCGGGGCATCAACGAACAAGCAATCGGACGTCGAGACCTCCCTTCCTCTTGCACCCAAGCCCCTCGGCGCTGTGGGTCGCGGACTTCCTGTGCGCGCGGACAGCAGGACCGTGCCCAACGAGTCGGCAACGCAGATCTCGCCGCTGGTGAGGTCAGGGCCACAGACCCTCCTCGGCCAAAGACACGCTAATTCTGGACCTTCTAGAAGAGCTTGCCGATGCCGTTGATCGCCGCGCTGCCCAGCGCGATCTCGAGCACGACGCCCGCGACGCCAACTAGGAGAGCCACGACCACGACGAGGATGTCCTTGAGCAGCACGCCGAGCGAGAGCAGCACGACGCCGAGCGCCGGCAGCGTGTCAAGTCCCGTGAACGGAGGAGCGAAGAAGGCGGCGACTGAACCCCCGATCACAAGTAGCCCAAACACGATATTGCTGAGCCGGTGGTCAAACAAGAACCGCAGACGCGGGCGAGAGACCCGCTCGAGCTGCCGGATCATCTTCATCAGTCCCGAGATGAAGCGCTGTTGCTTAGCGCCCGCCAGTTCAAGCTTGCGCCAGCGCTGCGGAAGCCAAATCTCGTCGCGGCCGGCTACCAACTCGAGCGCGAGCAGCACGGCGATGATCTCAAACACGTGGGTGGCGCCGCCCGTTGGCAGCGGCAGCGCCGGCACGCCGAGCAGCAGCACGAACACGATCGCAAAGCTCTTCTCCCCGAACAGCTCGATCAGGCTGCCCAGCGTCTTCTCGCCGTCGCCTCCCACCCAGCGCTCGAGCTCATCGCTGACCTTCTCGGGCTCTGCGGGGGGCTGATCCGCACCAACAGACAGGACGGGCACGGCGGGCGGCGAGGATTGGGACACGACGTGGCTACCAACTCTGCTCGGCGGCACGAACTAGGACCTCGTTGACGGCCACGCGCCGATCGCGCGTGACGATGTAGAGAACCGCATCGGCGATGTCCTCCGGACGCAGCAGCTCGATCGAGTCCACTTGGCGCTGCGCGGCCTGCCGGATGTCACCGCGCACGTGGGAGACGAGTTCGGTATCGACCGTACCTGGTTCAACGACGCTCACGCGCACCCGCCGCGAGATGAGTTCCTGGCGGAGCGATTCCGAAAACGCGGCGATCCCGAACTTCGTAAGGGCGTAAACGCCGGCGCCGGGCCGCGCGACGCGCCCTGCCGTGGAGCTGATGCTGACCACGTCCGCCACGCCACGGGGCGAGTCCTGTGCGGCCTGCACGAGGTGTGGAAGCGCTGCGTGGGTCGCATACAGCGACCCCAGTACGTTCAGTGCGACCATCTGGTTCCACTCCTCCACGTCGCTGTCGAGCGCCGTCCCGAGCAGCATGATTCCAGCGTTGTTGACGAGCGTGTCGAGCCGGCCGAGCTCTGCGACCGCACGCTCAACCGCTTCCGCTGCCTGCGAGCGATCGGCGAGGTCAGCCTCCAGGGCGAGCGCTGCTCCGCCTTGTTCACGAATGGTGGCGGCAATGGCGTCCAAGCGCCCTTTCCGGCGTGCCACGAGAGCCACACGCGCTCCCTCCCGTGCGAGCGCGACGGCCGAGGCCGCCCCTATCCCGCTCGAGGCACCGGTAACCAGCGCGACAGTGTCCGAGAGAGGGAGTTGCGAGCCTGCGGGCACGTCAGTCCTGACGTAAGTAGTGCTGATCGTGACCGCCAACGTGTGCGAGCTTCGAGTCGATGCAATCGAGCAGCTCGTGGTAAGAGTCGCAGAACGACTTCACGCCCTCGCGCTCAAGCTCCTCGGTGATGCGGCGCAGGTCGATCCCTGCGGCCTCGGCCTCGTCGAGAATGTGCTCGGTGTCGCTGAGGTCCGTGTCCAGTGCTCGCTCCACGTTGCCGTGGTCGGCGAATGCGGTCAGGGTCTTTTCGGGCATCGTATTGACGACCGCGGGGGCGATGAGGCGCTCGACGTAGAGCACGTCGGAAAAGGCGGGATCCTTCGTGCCGGTGCTGGCCCAAAGCGGCCGCTGCGCCCGCGCGCCCTTTGCCTCCAGCGCTCGCCACCGCGGATCAGCGAACCGCTCGCGGTACCGGCCGTAGGCGCGGTGGGCGTTGGCGATCGCGATCCGGCCGCGCAGCGGCGAGTCCGCGGGTAGTTCGCGGTCGGCCTTGGTGTCCACGCGCGAGACGAAGAACGACGCCACCGAGGCGATCCCGTCCAGCGGGTCGCCCACGTCCGCGCGGCGCGCGAGGCCGGCCAGGTACGCGTCGATCACCTGCTCGTACCGTTCAAGTGAGAACAGCAGCGTGACGTTGACGTTCACGCCCCGGGCGGTGAGCTCCTCGATGGCCGGCACTCCTGCGGCCGTCGCCGGCACCTTGATCATCACGTTCGGACGCCCGATCCGCGCCCACAGATCGAGCGCCTGTTCGATCGTCGCCTCCGTGTCGTCGGCCAGGTCCGGAGTGCACTCGAAGGAGACGAACCCGTCGCCGCCCGCGCTCTGCTCGTACGCCGGCCGCAACAAGTCGGCGGCGGTACGGATGTCATCAAGCCCGATCCTGAAGAAAAGCTCCTGAGGGTCCGTCATCCCGCTGCCCACGAGGTCGCGAAGATCGCGATCGTAACGGTCAGACCCGGTGATCGCCTTGGCGAAGATCGTCGGGTTCGACGTCGCCCCACTCACTCCCAGCTCGCACATCATCCGCCCGAACTCACCCGTCTCGAGCAGCTCCCGGGAGAGCGTGTCGAGCCAGATCGACACACCTGCCTCGCGTAGGCGCTGCACGCGCTCGTTCATCGCGTTCCAACCCTCTCCGGACTCGCGCCCGATATCTCGGTCAATGGGATATCGGGATCGACCAACCGGGCGCGGTCGTGCTGGCGGCGGGAGCTGATCAAGCCCCGGATGTCCTCAGTGAGACCCCACATGTTGACGGCCATGCCTGCGAGCACGCGGCCGTCCTTCAGCCAGAACGCGACGAACTTCCCGTCGGAGAGACCGCCACGGACCACCACCTCGTCCCATTCGGCGGCGTATCCCGAGTACTCCATCCCGATCTCATACTGGTCTGAGAAGAAGTACGGGACTCGATCATATGGTTCCCGGGACCCCAGCATGCTGCGAGCGGCCGCAGGTCCCTGGTTGAGGGCGTTGGCCCAGTGTTCGACCCTCAGCCGGACGCCGAACAATGGGTGCGGCGCGTTGGCGACGTCGCCCGCGGCGTAAACGTTCCCGGCGCTCGTCTGCAGGTACTCGTCGCAAACGATGCCGTTGTCGATCGCGAGACCGGCGGCGCGCGCGAGCTGCACCCGCGGCTCGACGCCCACGCCGACGACGACGAAGTCTGCTTTCACACGACGGCCGTCTGCCAAGCGAACCGCCGCCACCTTGGTCTCGCCCTCGATCGCCTCGACCGCCGCGCCGCCGATGAACTGCACTCCGTGGTCGGTGTGAACATCGCGGTAGAACTCGCCGAGCTCCGCGCCCAGCACACGCTCGAGCGGCACCTTGGCCTGCTCCACGATCGCCACGTCGCATCCCCGCTGCTTCGCCGACGCGGCGACCTCGGCGCCGATCCAGCCGGCGCCGATCGTCACCAGCCGACCGCCTTGGTCGATGCGATCGCGGATCGCTTCCGAGTCCTCAACCGAGCGCAGGTAAAACACGCCGTCGAGATCGGCCCCGGAGACCGACAGGCGGCGAGGCTGGGCGCCGGTCGTCAGCAGCAGGCGGTCGAAATGAAGCGTTTCGCCTCCCGCAAGCCACAGCTCGGAGCCGCTCGGGTCGATCCGCTCGACGGTGGTGGAGGTGCGAAGCTCGATCTCCCGGTCTGAGTAGAACGACTCTTCATGCACGTAGGGCCTGCTGTCGGTCTCGCCGCGCAGATAACCCTTCGATAGCGGGGGACGTTCGTACGGCCGCTCGGGCTCGTCGCCGATCAGCACGATGCGACCGTTGAATCCCTCCTCGCGCAGCGTCTCCGCTGCCTTCGCGCCGGCCAGGCTTGCACCCACGATCACGAACACCTGCTTATCCATCACGGTTTCCCTGCCGTCGGGGTGAGGACCTGCTCTCGGGCACACCGGTCATCGCGCACGAGACCGGCGTTGCCGTCGGCCCGTAGGACGGTCAACAGGCTTTGCCCGTTGTCGGGATCGAACAGCTGGAGGTGGTGAGGGTCGAACGAGAGCTCGAGCGCGGCTCCCTTCCGGGCCTGGCTGGCACTGCTGAGGCGAGCGACCATCTGGACACGACGTGAGTCCGCGCCCGGAAGGTCAGCAGCACCCCCGTCTTTGGCCAGCTCTTCGAGCTCTCGAGCGGACACCTTTTCGGACTCGACGTCGAAGTAGGCGTATGACTCGGAGCCCAGCGACTCGAGCACGTCGACGTTCACCTTGAACGTGTTGCTGTGGTCGTGCTCCGGAGAACCCAGGGCGGCATCCTCGAAGTGCTCGGGCCGCATGCCGACGATCACGTCTCGGCGGGCCTTGTCGCCTTGCTCCAGCTTCCGGAGCAGATCGTCCGGGAGCGGCAGCGTGGCCATCGGCAGTCGCACCGCGTTGCCGTCGAGTGTCCCGGGGAGGAAGTTCATCGACGGCGAGCCGATGAAGCCGGCGACGAACAGGTTGACCGGACGCGAGTACAGCTCTCCCGGCGGCCCGACCTGCTGGAGCTCGCCGCCTCGCATGACGGCGATCCGATCACCGAGCGTCAGGGCTTCGGTCTGATCGTGGGTGACGTAGATCGTTGTCGTTCCCAGCCGTTGGTGGAGGCGAGCGATTACGGTCCGTGTCTGCACGCGGAGCTTCGCGTCGAGGTTCGAGAGCGGCTCGTCCATCAGGAACGCGCTGGGGTCTCGGACGATCGCTCGCCCTAGTGCGACCCGCTGGCGCTGCCCGCCCGAGAGGTTGCCCGGCTTGCGCTCGAGGTGCGGCTCGATGTCGAGCAGCTTGGCGGCCTCGTTGACCTTTTGGTCGATCTCGGCTCGGGGGACCTTGGCGAGCTTGAGCGCGAATCCCATGTTCTCGCGCACGGTCATGTGGGGATAGAGCGCGTAGTTCTGGAATACCATCGCGATGTTCCGGTCCTTCGGCGCTCGGTCGTTGACCACTTGGCCGCCGATCTTCACCTCACCATCCGACACGTCCTCGAGACCCGCAACCATCCGCAGTGCGGTCGACTTGCCCGAGCCGGATGGGCCGACGAGAACCATCAGCTCGCCGTCGTGGACGTCGAGGTTGAAGTGCTTGACTGCCTCGAATCCATCCGCGTAGCGTTTGCTCACATCGTTCAACTCGATCTCGGCCATCTCGGTCAGAGCTCCTCTTGGTTATCCCTCGACAGCGCCGGCGGTCAAGCCGGCGACGATTCCGCGCTGGAATGGCAGTACGAGCAACATCACGGCACGGTGACAACCACGGCTGCGGCGGCGATGTCTCCGCAGGGCACGGTGAACCCGCCGCCTCACGAGCACGACGCGCTGTTGATCGGAAGACGTGCACAGAAAGTTGATGGCGATGCGGTAGCGCCCACCCGAATCGGCGCCGCTCGCCGCAGCGGCTTTCGCGAAAGAGCCAGCTGGCTCGGGGAACGCGTGCCAATGGCACGTGAGGGGTCCCCGGCCGGATCCCCCGCAACCAGCGCAGACACTCGCCGACGCTAGCGCCAGCACCATCCAGCGGACGCGCCGCGGCGGCCCCCTGAGGGCCGATCAGCGGCACAGCGCCCCTCGCTTCAGCGACGCGGGATTCAGCTCGGTCTCCAGCAGCTGTCCGGCGGCTTCGGTCAGCTTTGCGTAGACGGTGGCGGCGGCCTCTTCGCGATCCAGCGCGGCGCAATACACCGCATGTGCGCGAGCCGCGTCTTCAGCGCCGGTGCCGGCCCACCAGGCGTACACCTGCTGGACCGCGGTTGACTCCTCGCGCCACTCGATATAGGCGACGACCAAGTCGTGCATGAGTAAGCGCTCCAGCATCGACGCCCCGCCGGCGTCCCCGCACACATTGCTGCTCTGGCTGGGCCTGGCTAGTCTCCTCATGCTGTTGGCAGCGTGACGGCGCTACTGGTCCGTCGCGCCCGTGGAGTGCCTGGTCGTGCCCCCGGCCGCGCGTGGCGGGCCGGCCCGCGTCTACGACGTGAGCGAGTTCAGGCAGTTCTGCGAAAGCTGGCAGACCAGCCCGTCAGCGTCCAGCTGACTGGCCGCCGTCGGTGTGCAGGATTCCGCCGGTGACGATCGATGCCCGCTCGAGGTACAAGATCCCGTCGGCGACGTCGCTGATCTTCCCCAAACCGCGCCGAGAGGGTGCAGGGCGGCCATACCCTCAGCCTTCGTGGAGCTGACCTTTCGTGCTCACAGTGCCGTCTGGTGTGCTCTGCTCGCGCCCGGTGACCCCTTGGTGTCAGCGCGACCCGCGGGGACACCAGTGGACTCCCGGGCGCGATCCGGCCCGTCGTGGCTCAGAGTTGCGGGCCGGCAACCATGTCCCTCGACAGGAACTACGCGTTGGCGTCAGTCCACCCGAGCTCGAATACAGGCTGGCGGCCGCGGTCGATGAGCAGGAGCCGCTGCTCGAATGGCAGCGTGTGCTGCACTCGCCAGGCCCGGCGACTATCGCGATCGCACCGTCGATTTGGAGAAACCATGACTACCAGAGCCCCCGCCCCGACGATCGCTCACGAGCCGCAGCCCAAGCGAGTTGAGTCAAACCAGCCCGGCGTCCAGCCCGTTGGGAAGCTGTTGTCGGTCAACGTCGGCTTGCCGAAGGACGTGTTCTGGCACGGGAGGACTGTCTTCACCGGGGTCTTCAAGGATCCGGTGCCCGGTTCCCGCCGGGTTGGCAGGCTCAACGTCCACGGCGACGGGCAAGGCGATCTGGCGGGGCACGGCGGCGAGCAGCGTGCGGTGTTCGTCTACCAGATCGACTCATATCGTTACTGGGAACGCGAGCTTGGACGAAACGACTTCGTGTACGGACAGTTCGGCGAGAACTTCACCGTTGAAGGACTAGGCGACGACGAGGTGTGCATCGGCGACCGCTACCGGATCGGCAGCGCGATCTTCGAAGTATCGCAACCTCGCGTCACCTGCTATCGCGTCGGGATCCGGATGAACGACCCGCGGATTCCCGCCCTGCTCGTCTCCCACCACCGGCCGGGCTTCTACTTCCGGGTGCTCGAGGAGGGCGAGGTGCAAGCCGGAGACGAGATCGCCAAGCTCGCCTCGGGGCCCGAGCAGATGACGGTCGCCGACGTCGACGCGCTGCTCTACCTGCCCGGGCACACGCGCCAGGGGCTGCTGCGCGCACTCCGAGTGCCCGCGCTCAGCCCCGGCTGGCAGGGCTCGTTCCGCGCCCTGCTCGATGAGGAGCCGGGCAGCGGCAACGCCGGCCTCGCATCGACGAGCCCCCCTCCGGCCTGGCCCGGCTTCCGGCCGCTGACGGTCACGGCGATCACGCACGAGAGCGACTCGGCGATCTCGATCCGCCTCGAGGACCCGGACGGCCACCCACTACCGGCGGCCCGCCCCGGTCAGTACCTAACGCTGCGCGTCCAGCCCGATGAGGGCCGGCGGGCGCTGCTGCGCAACTACTCGCTCTCCGGGCCACCCGGCGCCGACTACTACCGGCTGACCGTCAAGCGCGAACGCCGTGGCGCCGCCAGCGGCTACGTGCACACCCGGCTCGCCGTCGGCGACCGGCTCGATGTCGCCGCCCCCCGGGGCACGTTCATCCTCGACCAGACGCCCGCGCCTGTGCTCCTCATCAGCGCCGGCATCGGCGCCACGCCCCTGCTCGCCATGCTCGGGGCCCTGGCGCACGAGAGCTCCGATCGCGAGATCTGGTGGCTGTACGGCGCCCGCAACGCCCGCGAGCACTCGTTCGCCGCCGAGACCCGGACCCTCCTGTCCTCGCTGCCGAACGCACGGGCCCGCGTGTACTACAGCGACCCCGGCCCCGACGACGTCGCAGGCCGCGACTTCGACACCGCGGGGCGACTCACCCCTTCAGCGCTGGCCGAGCTCGGGCCGCCGCTCGACGCCGCGGCCTACCTGTGCGGGCCGAGCACGTTCATGGACGACATCAGCGCCGGCCTGGCCGCGCTGGGAATCGGCGCCGGACGCATCCATACCGAGCCGTTCGGACCGGCGCCGAGCCAGACGCCGGGCATCGCCGCGGCGCCGGCGCGGGCGCCGCACCCACCGGCCGGCCAGCCCGGACACGGCCCGACGATCGCGTTCGCCCGCAGCGACCTCACAATCCCATGGAGCAGCGACTACGGCACCCTGCTCGAGCTCGCCGAAGCGTGTGATGTGCCCGTCCGCTGGTCATGCCGCACCGGCGTCTGCCAGACCTGCGAGACGACGCTCATCGCAGGAAACGTCAACTACAGCCCCGACCCGGTTGAACCTCCCACCGACGGAAGCCTGTTCATCTGCTGCTCACAGCCCCGCGACGACATAGTGCTCGATCTGTGACCGGCCTGAGGCCGCATGCCGTGGCGACCGGCTGGTCGCGTTCAACGATGCCGCCTGATGGTCTCTTCGTCGGGCAGGTGTCGCCTAACCGCCACGCCATGTCAACCAGACGTGTGCGGAGCGACCTCGTACTGCCACTACTGAAAAGAGGACAGAAACCTTCAGGTCAATGCATGGCGACCGTGCCGAGGAAGGCATCGACAACCGTCCTCTGGCGCCGACGGTACTAGCCGGCAGGCTAATGTCGGTTCGCGCCTAACCGCCGACGTGGCGGGGCGCACCCCCGACTCGGCCCCACCGCCGCTGGGCCGACGCGATGCGCACCGGGATCGTTTCGATCGCGCTGTCGCTCGACGGCCAGGAAACGCTCTCTCGCGAGCAATACTCGCGATCGCAGCCGCAATCTAGGTGACGCTCGCCATGCTGCTCCCGCTGGGCGCCGCGCTCGACCCTGCGGGCTTCCCCGCTACTCCGGCCCCAATCGCTGAGGAGCGGCCGCCGCATCCTGGTCAAGTAGGCACAACTTCAGTGACCTAAAAGAAGTCATGAAAGCAATGACGTGCAGGAACGAGAACTCGCCGACCGGCGGGAGCGACCGGAGGAGGCCTCCGCGGCCGCCGGGCGCTACATGACGGAGGTCAAGCGCGTAGTCGTCCCAACCGCCTGACGCTCGTTGATCGCCGCACTGGAGACCCCGTCTCTCTCCCCCGCGGGTCTCCGGCCCAGCGGTGAAGGGCTCCTCGTCGGACTGCATCAGACAGAAACCAGGTCGGGTTGGGCACTCGGCAACACACCGGCAAGCTCCCGGCGCGAGCGGATCCCAAGCTTGCTGAACACCTTGCGCAGGTGCCACTCAACCGTGCGCGGGCTGAGGAAGAGCCGAGCGCCGATCTCCGGGTTCGACAATCCCTCGCTCGCGAGGTGAGCGATCTGCCGCTCCTGGGCGGTGAGATCGTCCCGCGACTCGACGGTCCGGCGGCGGACCCGCTCGCCAGTCGCCAGCAGCTCACCGCGGGCGCGCTCGGCGAACGCCTCACACCCCATCGCCGTGAACTCGTCATCGGCGGCACGCAATTCTGCGCGTGCGTCCGTGCGCCGGCCCTCTCGTCGCAGCCACTCACCGTATAGAAGCCGGGCTCGGGCAAGCTCCACCCGCGCTGCGGTGCGTCCAAGGTACTCAATCGCCCGGCGATACAGGTCCTCGGTCTCACCGGTGTCGCAGAGCAATGCGCGCGAGCGCGCCTCGATGCCGAGCGCCCAATCCGTACCGATGATTCGCGTCATAGCCGCGAGCTCTTCCAGTGCTTCGGCTGCGAGCTCCGGCTTGCCGCTGCGCGCGGCGGCCTCGACGAGCTCTTGCAGCCACAAGGGCGACTGCAACTCCTCCCGGCGTTCGCTCGCCGGCCTGGCTGCCGTCAGCGCATCCCCGTACTTACCGAGCGCGTTGTAGAGCACCGCGCTGGTCTGCTCGATGAATGTCACCCCGATTCCCTCACCCCGGGCAACCATGCTGTCCATGCTGGCGTTGATCAGCTCGCATGCGTCCGCTTCGCGGCCGCGCGAGCAAGCAAGGGCAATCGCAGCGTACGGCGGGCGCTCGGCGCCGGTCGCCTCGATCACCGCATCGAGGTCCTCCAACAACGATCCGGCCGCCTCGAGCTCGCCGGCGTGCAGGTGCGCCGCGATGCGGAAGGTCAGGCTCATCGGGAGCATCGCCAGCGCGCCGGCTTCACGGGCAAGTTGGATCTGGCGCGTCGGGAGCGCGCGATATGACTCCTCGTCCCAGAGAGCCTGCGCGGCGTAGCTCGCGAGGAAGGACCAGCGCAGCACCTCGTCAGCGTTGATGTCCGGACTGCGAAAGGCCTTCACAGCCCGTTGCAGGATCGGTGCCCCGACGGTGTAACCCTCGGTGATCGTCAATGCGTAGCCGTCCAGAAGAAGATCGGCGGCACGCGGCGGGTCGGGTGCGGGCGGCGCCGAACGTGCGGCGCGGGCCACCTCCAGCACCGTGCCGGCCTTTCCCAGACGGCCGGCGAACAGGGCGGCGAGCAGCGCTTCGAGATATGTCTCGCGCGCAAGCCGGGTGTCAAGCGATCCAAGCTGCTCGGCAGCCTTCAGAAGCAATCGGGGAGCATCGCCTCCGCGGTTGACGGCGAACGCGAGCTGGGCCCTGAACAGGTCGACGCGAGCGCGCTGCAGCTCGTCGAGCCGTCCGGCCTCCGCCATCGCCACAAGCTGGTGGGCCGTGTCGAATGCTCCGGCTCGCAGGCTGGCTTGCGCGGCGGCCAGCGCCCGATCGGTCCGCAGCGCGGAGTCGTTCGTCAGCGCTACCGACCGCTGCAGGAATGCCGCTGCGGCGGCGAGACCGCCACGAGCCTGCGCCCGCTCGGCCGAGCGCTGGAGGTCCGAGGCGACCTGCTCGTCGGGCGCTGCCGCGGCCGACGCCAGGTGCCAGGCGCGCCGGTCGGGGTCGGTCTCGGCGTCGGTCGCGTGCGCCAGCGCCAGATGGACCGCGCGGCGATCGACGCCCTTCGCCGACCCGTATACCGCCGAGCGCACCAACGGGTGACGGAACGTGACGCGGTCTCCGAGCTCCAGCAGCCCATCTGTTTCGGCGCCGACCGCTGCCACCGTGATCCCGAGTTGCGCGGAGGCGCGCAGCAACAGCAGCGGATCGCCGAGTGGCTCCGCCGCGGCAACCAGCAACAGGCGCCGCGCGTCCTCAGACAGACCGTCCAGCCGTCGAACGAAGCTCTCCTCGATCCGTCCTGACAGCGAGCGCGCCTCGAGCAGGTCCAGCCCCGCGGCCAGCTGCGTCGCCGTCAGCCCCCGAGGAAGCTCGAGCAGCGCGAGTGGATTCCCGCGAGTCTCAGCGATGATCCGGTCGCGGACACGCTGGTCCAACATGAATCCCGCCCCCGAGTCCAGCAGGGCACGGGCGTCGCGATCGCGTAGACCGCGCACTTCGAGCTCGGGAAGGTGCTGAAGCTCCTCGCCGGGCTCCCGCACGCCGAACACGAGCCCGATCGGCTCCGCCGGCAAGCGGCGCGCGACAAACGCCAGCGTCAAGGCGGACGCCCGATCCAACCACTGAGCGTCATCGATGACGCAGAACACCGGACGCTCCTCAGCCACTTCGGAGAGAAGCGATAACACCCCCAACCCCACGAGAAACCGATCCGGTGCTCCGCCGGCGTCCAGGCCGAACACGGTCTCGAGCGCCTGGCGCTGGGGCACCGGGAGCCGCGCGAGCCGATTGAGCATCGGCCCGCATAGTTGGTGCAGGCTCGCGAACGCGAGCTCCATCTCCGACTCCACCCCCACCGCCCGTACGACATCCAGATCCGACGCGGCGTCGATCAGATGCCGCAGCAGCGCCGTCTTTCCGATCCCAGCCTCTCCGCGTACGACCAGCGCCCGGCTGATGCCGTTTCCGACATCGGAGACCACATCGTCGAGTAGCGCGCACTCACTCGCCCGGCCCCGCAGGCTGGTGTGGGTACCACGTGTGGCGAGGTGAGCTTCCATCCTCAACGACGGATCCCGATCGGCATGCGTGTGAGTCTTCTCCGATCCCGTGGACCCCTCGATCCCGCTAGCTGGCCAATGTTCCTGGGGCTAGCTCCTGCGCGGGGTGGGATAGCCTTGAAGCGTGGGCGATCGAGAGCCTTTACGCGTCATCGTCGGGGAGGATGAGCCGCTGATCCGGAAAGGGATCGTCACGGTGCTCGAAGAGTCCGGCTTCGAAGTGGTGGCCGTCGCCGCAGACGCGACGGACCTGCTCCGCAAGACGAGCGCCCACAAACCGGACGTGGTCGTGACGGACATCCAGATGCCGCCCGGCAACAGCGACGATGGGCTGCGGGCAGCCCAACAGATACGTGCCACCCAGCCTGAGGTCGGCGTCTTGATCCTGTCGCAATATCTCGAGACGCGATACGCACTGGAGCTTGTGGGCGATCGAGCCGAGGGCGTTGGCTATCTGCTCAAGCATCGGGTGGGCGACCTGGCGCTGTTCACCGACGCGGTCCGCCGCGTTGCGCACGGAGGCTCGGCGCTCGACCCCGAGGTCGTTCAGAGAATGGTTGCTCGCCCTCGTCGCGACGGGCCGATGGCCGATCTCACTCCGCGGGAGCGCGAAGTGCTCGCGTTGATGGCAGAAGGGCGTTCGAACACGTCCGTTGCAGCTGCGATGAGCGTGACGGTGGGGGCCGTCGAAAACCACGTGACGGCGATCTTCGACAAGCTGGGCCTGCGACAAGAGCCCGATGCGCATCGGCGCGTGCTGGCTGTGCTGAGGTACTTGGAGTACTGAAGTCTGGGGATAGCCCCATTGTGGTTGCCGCCCCACGGGCGCAGACTGTCAGCGTGACGGAGGCTGCGCTGATCCGAGACTACTGTGCTGATCGTCGACGACGACCCTGGATTTGGCCGCGCCGCGAGTGAAATGTTGGCCACGCGCGGCTACGTCGTGCTGGGACGGGCGACGAGCGCCGCCGACGCCGTGCATCAGTGCGCTCGTCTTCGTCCCGACGCGGTGCTGCTCGACGTGAGGCTGCCCGATGGGAATGGCTTCAGCCTGGCTGAGACGCTCCGCGGGGCGCGCGAGCAACTCAAGATCCTCCTCACCTCGACCGACCCCCAAGCAGTGGCTCCGGGGCGGCTCGAGCAGAGCGCGGCCAGCGGGTTCATTCCGAAGGCTGCTCTCGCCCGCACTGATCTGGACAGGTTTCTGCGCAGTTGAGCTACTGCTCGGGGGTGTAGGGGATGCGCGCAGTCAATGTCGTGCCGGCGCCTCCGGTGGGGCTGCGGAGCGTGAGCGAACCCTCGAGCGCGCCGATCCGGTCGCGTAGGCCGGGCAGCCCGCTGCCGGATCGGCCGATCGCGGCACCGCCCACACCGTCGTCGCGAACCTCGGCGCTCACCCAGCCGTCCGTTACGTCGAGTCGCACGGAGGCGGTGGTCGCGCGCGAATGCTTGAAGATGTTCGTGAGCGCCTCCGAGCAGAAGAAGTAGACGCTGTTGTGAAGCGAGCGCGGTACCTCGACCTCACAGAGGTCGAGTTCGATCGGGATCGGTGCGCGGCTGGCGAGGCTCTCGAGTGCTGCTGGAAGTCCCATATCGCTGAGGATCGTCGGATGGATCCCGGCCGCCAGGTCTCGAAGCAACTCGATTCCAGCATCCGCCTCGTCCACGCCGATATCGAGCAGCTCGCGAGCCCGAGCGCCATCTGTCGACCACTTGTCCTGAGCCAGCTGCAGGTTGATCAGCGAGCTGACAAACCGCTGCTGAGCCCCATCGTGCATGTCACGCGTCAGCCTGGCCCGCGCAGCGTCGGCCGCCTCGATCACGCGCCTCCGGGCGGCAACGAGCTCAGATCGAGTGGCGGCGTTCGCAACGGCCGTCGCGACGAGCTCCGTGAAGCTCTCGAGCCTGGGGACGAGATCATCGGGCAGCGGGTCCTGTGTGCTGTCCAGCACCGTCATAGCTCCCCACAGCTGCCCCTCGACCACGATCGGCACACCGGTGGCGAACTTCAGCCCCGCGCTCAGCATCGCCGAAGCCAGGGGACTGTCGAACTCCCGCACGTCGAGGCTCACGGGCGCTCGCGTCCGCCAGATCACGCCCGCAGCGACGGCTTCTTCGAGCGGCCACGTGTCCCCCGGAACCAGTGGCGGTCCGTCGCCGCAGGCGCCGACCAGCGTGACGTTGCCGAGCGGGTCGTATCGCAGCACGATGCTCCACCGAGCACCGACCAGCTCTGCCACCTCCCTGGCGACCGCGTCCAGCAGCTCGCCCGAGGTCGCCTGACGGGCCACCAGGGTGGCGACCCGCCGCAGCGCAGCCTGCTCGTGTGCGAGCAGCTCGAACCTTGCGCGGGCGCTCCGCAGCTCCGCCTCGGCACTCAGGCGCTCTGTGATGTCTCGCACGAACCCGATGAATCCCGGCCCGTTCGGCGGCTGAAGCCTCGTCACGGTCAGCTCGGCGGGGAACACGGTGCGATCGGCGCGCATCGCGGTGAGCTCGAGGCGGTGACCGAGAATCACTCTCTCGCCAGTGCCCAGGAAGCGCGCCAGGCCTCGCCGATGCGCGTCCCGCAGCGATGGTGGGACGATCACTTCGGCGAGCTCTCGACCCACGACCGCTGACGGCGGGTAGCCGAAGGTCCGCTGCGCAGACTCGTTGAAGAACGTCACCCGACCGTCGTCGTCGATGCAGATCACACAGTCGAGAGCCGCATCGAGAGCTGCACGCGCATGCACTTCGCCGCCGGTCGCCATGAGAACCAATTCATCGTAGACGGCCTGCACCGTCGGCAACTCTAGGTCCGGACCCCCTCGGCCGAGAGGAGCACGTGCTAGTCGAACGCCAGTTCACGCAGGTTCTTCCTCGCGACCTGCACCAGTTCGTCTCCGTGGCCGGAGAGCACGGTCCGTGTCGCCCAGAGTGTGAGGCCCGTGGCCTGAGAGAGCGTGATCTCAGGAGGGATCGACAGCTCCTGGCGCTCGGTCATCACCTCGATCAGGGCGGCCCCAGGATGCGCGAACGCGGCCCGAAGCCCATCCCCAAGCTCGCTGGGACGCTCGACTCTCACCGTGTGGAGGCCGACCGCCTGTCCGATCTCGGCAAAGCTCGGGTTGTCGAGATCGGTTCCGAAGTTGACGAACCCGTCTGCCTTCATTTCGAGCTCGACGAACGCAAGGGCGCCGTTGTTGAAGACGACGATCTTCACCGGCAGATTCTGCTGGCGGAGCGTCAGCAGCTCCCCCAGCATCATCGCGAGACCACCGTCGCCCGAGAGCGTGACGACCTGCCGGCCAGGCTGCGCTGCCTGCACGCCGATCGCCTGGGGGAGCGCGTTGGCCATGCTGCCGTGATTGAAGGAGCCAAGTAGCCGACGGCGCCCGTTCATGCGCAGGTAACGCGCCGCCCACAGGGTCGGTGTGCCGACGTCGGCGATGAACACCGCATCGTCGTCGGCGAGCGTGTCGATCGCCCGTGCGATCACCTGGGGATGGAGCGGTCCGCGGTCACCGCGGCTATGGCTAAGCGCGTCGAGTCGCTTGCGCGTCCGGCGGTAGTGCGCTGTCATGAGGTCGAGGTGCTCGGCGTCGTGCTTGGGGTCCAGGTGGGGTGTCAGGACATCGATCGTGTCCTTCACCGTGCCGACGAGCGCCACGTCGACCGCGACCCGCCGGCCGATGTGCTCGCCGCGGACGTCGACCTGAATCACGCCCGCCTCGGTCGGGTAGAACGACCGATAGGGGAAGTCGGTACCGAGCATCAGCAATGCGTCGCAGTGCTCCATCGCGTGAGCGCCGGATGCGAATCCCAGCAGGCCCGTCATGCCGACGTCGTACGGGTTGTCGTATTCGATGAACTCCTTGCCCCGGAGCGCATGGACGACCGGCGCTTTCAGGACCCCGGCAAGCGCCACCACCTCGTCGTGGGCACCCTCGCAGCCGGCCCCCGCGAGAATCGTCACGCGACTCGCACCATTCAGCAGCTCAGCAGCGGCGATCAGGGCATCGTCGCTCGGTCGCACGATCGATGCGGTCGGCGTGATCGCCCTCGCCTTGGCACCGGCAGCCGCACCGCTGAGGAAGATCTCCGGCGGGATCACGACCACCGCGACTCCGCGGCGCTCGATCGCCGCGCGGATCGCCATCTCGAGCACCCACGGAAGCTGCTCGGGAACGCTCACGAGCTCGACATACACGCTGCACTCGCGGAACAGCTCCTGCGGATGTGTCTCCTGGAAATAGCTGCCGCCGATCTCCCCGATCGGAATCTGAGCGGCGATCGCCAGCACCGGCACCCTGCTGCGCTGCGCGTCGAACAGGCCGTTGATCAAGTGCAGATTTCCGGGACCGCAGCTCCCCGCACAGACGGCGAGCCGCCCCGTGACGGCCGCCTCGCCGGAGGCGGCAAATGCGGCCGCCTCCTCGTGGCGGACGTGCTCCCAAACGATCTCCCCGTCGCGACGAAGGGCGTCGGTCAGTCCGTTCAACGAGTCGCCCGGCAGCCCGTAGATCCGGCGCACGCCGGAAGCCTTGAGAGTCGCGACACAAATATCTGCGGTGGTTACAGACACAGCGGATTCCTTGCCGATCGCTTCGAAAGCAGCCGCAGCGCCGCGGCTGTGGCGAGGCCGTAGACGAGATGCGCGCTGAGATCGTTGGCCAGCGTCTTGTTGTCGTACTCCCAGATCGGCTTGTAGAGCTTGGCCGCCGGCAGGACCACGTAGCCGCTCGCCCAGACCGCCGCTCCGAACGGCAACCCGTAGCCGATCCGCGGGCGGCGCAACGACCCGGCGACGATGCCGTACTGCGCGCCGCCGAGCATGCCGAACGCCCAATGCGTGACATTGTTGACGAGCGGCACGCGGGTCGGCGCAAGCTCGATGTCGAACAGCCCCTCCGTCAGTCGTCTGCCGACCTGTGCCGGGGCCGGCGCCTCGTCCCAGCTCGAGAGCCCCTCGGACAGCTCCCACTCCTCGAGCTTGCTCTTGCCGCCGCCCAGCCGGTAGCGGATGAACAGCAGCGCGTCCATCGCGGCGGTTCCGGCCGCGCCGGCAAGAAGCCCTCTGACGACGGCCCCCACCGGGGTAGGTGTCCCGGGATGCGAGCCATTAGATGTGGTGCATAGCATGGTCATCTCAACCAGCGACGGCTGCCGCGACTTGCGAACCGTTGGTGCCTGCCGCGTTCGACCTCGCTTGACTGCCGCTGAAGATCGCCTCGGGCAGCAACGCGCTGACGATGTACTGGCCCGCGTCGACGATCTCCGAGATCTTGAGATCGACGGCCAGGCTGCAGAGGAGGTAGGCGTCCTCCGGGGTGAGGCCGTAGTTCTTCCCGAGATGGTCAATCATCGCTCGGATCGCGTCCTGTGAAGCGACGAACAGGTCGCCGTTGACGCCGGTGGTGGCGTAGAACGGTGCCGAGTCGACGCGGCGGGTCAGGGGCGCAGGGGTGCGGTACTGCGGCGCCGGGATCAAGCGACCCTTCTGGAGCGTGAACCGCAGCGCGGCGAACATCGGTGACTCGATCGCGGTGCCGCAGACCTCACCGTCGCCTTGGGCTCCGTGCGCGTCGCCGCAGGAGAACAGCGCCTCCTCGACCT
Source organism: uncultured Solirubrobacterales bacterium (assembly GCA_963718545.1). Taxonomy (GTDB): domain Bacteria; phylum Actinomycetota; class Thermoleophilia; order Solirubrobacterales; family Solirubrobacteraceae; genus Palsa-465. The sequence continues at coordinate 853,463 of CAVQZO010000003.1, forward strand.
GGACCGGCAGGTACAGCGTGGATCCCCGAACGGTCTGGCGGATGTCCATGTTGCCGCCGAACACGCCGGGTGGAACGACGGGTTGAGCGTTTGCGCCAGCCGGGCACACGCCCATCGTTCCGAAGTACGGCTCCAACGGGATCGCGATGTCCTCCCGAAAGTACGCGACGTCGCCGTGCGAAAGGTCGAACACCTTCAGATATGCGTCCGGGAACTCCGCCGGCAGCAGGCCGAATCCCGGAATGACCCCGGTCCAGCCCCAGCCCTGAGTGTGGACATCGAGGATCTCGATCATCAGCGCGTCGCCCGGCTCGGCTCCGTGTACGGCGATCGGACCGGTCAGGGGATAGGTCCGGTCCCAGTCGAAGGCGGCGAGCGCGCTCGCATCCGAGTCGCGACCGACCTGGTTGTCACTGATGTCCCGGGTCCAGACGATGACCGTGTCGCCTGAATCGATCACGATCAACGGCTCGTTGTCGGTGTCCCACTTGTAGTGAACGTGCTCATCTGAGAGGTAGTGAGTGCGCGGCATGTGTCTCCTTGGTTGTGGAGTTGTTGGACGACGCCTTCAGTGGTGGCTGTCATGCGAAGCAGGCTGACGCCGCGACCGGGCGCTCGCGCCCGTTACACCCCTGGCTCGCGCCCTGGTGTGACCGGCCGGGCCCGCGCCCGGACTCACGCCGGAAACCCCGCGTCCATCCACCGGCGAAACAAGGCGACTCGCTCCTCGGGCCACCGACCGTCGCAGGGCATGGTTCCGCCAGCCACCGCGGCGACGATTCGGTCGGCGTTCGCGCGTACGTCAGCGTAGGCCGACAGATCGAGCGCGAAGGACATCGACTGGACGTCCTTGTCGCGAAACAACGACCGGATATCGAGCTCGAACCCAACTGCTTCTTCCTGCTCCATCTCGGCCTCCATCGGAGTTTGTTGTGTGCGGGCGGAAACTCACGGTCGTCGATCTCGTCGTTTGTCGCGCCAGGGCACTCCCTGGTCGATCGCCTGGTTCGCGGACGGCAAAGAGCTCCTGCGCAGGTTCACGGGTAGCGCTGACAGCCGAAAGCTGACCAGGGCGCCGGCCAGGGCATGCCCTGGCGCGACGGAGCGGCGCGAACGAGACGCTGTGCAGACGAACACAGGACCCAACCCACGAACGAGGAGCACCACCGTGCGCGCCGACATCGCCCCAGGTCGAGTCTTTCCGGACTATGAGCTGCCCGATCACGAGAACGTCCCCCGGCTGCTCAGCGAGCTGCAGGGCGATGATCCGTTGATCCTCACGCTCGCCCGCGGACACTATTGCCCGAAGGAGCACCAGCAGCACCTCGAGATCGCCGCCAACTATCCAAAGATCAATGTCGCCTACACCCGGATCGTCACGATCTCGACCGATGCCCACCACTCGAGCCAGGAGTTCCGCAACTCGGTCGGCGCGCAGTGGCCGTTCCTGTCCGATCCGGAGCGGATCGTGCAGAAGGACCTGGATATTCAGGAGTACACGGACCCCGAGAACGACCCGATGATCCCGCACACGCTCGTTCTGAGCCCGGGGCTGGTTGTCCACAGCATCTACAACGGCTACTGGTTCTGGGGTCGGCCCTCGTTCACCGACCTCTGGCACGACCTGCGCGCTGTCGCTAGGGAGACTCGTCCCGATTGGGACATCAGCGCGCCGGGCCTGCGCGAGCGCTGGGATGGCGGCGACCTCGCACCATTCCATGGCTGGGACGCGCAGACCGTGACGACGCCCGAATCGCTCGCGGGATCGAGGAGGTAGACGAGATGAGCAGTATCGAAACGGCGTCCGAGCGCGCAACACGGGTCGCCAAGTTCCCGCTCCCCGGGATCGTCCTGGCGCACTTCATCGTCTCCGCCGACGTCGAACGTTCGCGCCGCTTCTACACGGACGTGCTCGGTGGCGAGACGGTCCGCGATGGAGACGTGACGTACGTCGCGCTGGCGAACAGCTGGATCATCATCAACGTGGGCGGTGGCCCGACCGACGACAAGCCGACGGTCACGCTCGAGACCCCCCCGGACCCCGATCGAGTGAGCAGCTTCCTCAACATCCGGGTGGCCGACATCCAAGCCGTGTACGACGAGTGGAAGGCTCGCGGTGCGGACTTCCTGACTCCGCCGATTCAGCGTGAGACGGAGATCCGCTGCTACCTCCGAGATCCCGATGGACATCTGATCGAGGTTGGACAGACGACCCGGGTTCGCGAACCCCACGGCGAACGAACTTGACTGGTGTCCAAGGCAGTTGAAACCTCGCCGCCCAACAGGCAGAGAATCTCTCCGGCCCCGGAGTTCCGACCGATCGCCGACTACGGCCTGCTAGCCGACTGCAATTCAGCGGCGCTGGTCGACCGGGCCGGGTCGATCAGCTGGCTCTGTCTTCCGCGGTACGACAGCCCGGCGGTGTTCGCGCGGATCCTTGATCCTGACGGCGGACACTGGTCGATTACGCCCATGGAGAGCTTTCGGAGCGAGCGGCGCTACCTGCCGGGCACATTGGTGATCGAAACCACGTTCGTGACCGAGACCGGCAGCGTGAAGCTGATCGATGCGCTGGCGTTCGCCGAGGGTGAGCGCAAACACGAACTCGGGCTGGCGGCTCCCCACCTCCTGCTGCGGCTGCTCGAGGGGGTCACGGGGAACGTCGAGCTTCGCTTTGAGCTGGCGCCACGGCCAGAGTACGGGCTCGTGAAGCCGCTGTTCCGACAGACCGAGACTGGTGGCAGGACGTTCGGTGGGCCAAACCAGGCCGTGATCAGCTCCCCGATCGAGACGCAGCTTGAGGACTCGACGCTGTCCGGGACTCTCAGCCTCTCGGCCGGCGAGCAAGTCGGGTTTGCGCTCCAATGGGCGGCACCGGAGGGGCCTGCGCCCGAGCCGCTTGCTCCGGAGCAGATCGCTGATCGCGTCCGCGACACGATCGAGGCGTGGCGCTCCTGGGAGGCGGAGCACGACATCTACGAGGCACGGCACCGAGACCTGGTCCGCCTGAGCTCGCGCGTGCTCAAGGGGCTCACCTACAAGCCCACCGGCGCGATCGTGGCCGCCCCCACGACATCTCTCCCGGAGACGGTGGGCGGGGACCGCAACTGGGACTACCGCTACGCATGGATCCGCGACGCCAGCCTGACCCTGGAGGCGCTGTACATCGGCGCATGCTCGGACGAGGCCGGAGAGTTCGTGTCGTTCATGACCAGCTCCGCCGGCGGACGCGCCGGCGAGCGGTCGCTGCAGATCATGTACGGGATCGGCGGCGAGCACGACCTCAGCGAGCGCGAGCTGGCCCACCTGCGCGGCTGGCGCGACTCCGCCCCCGTACGTGTCGGCAACGGCGCTTGGGGTCAGACTCAGCTGGACGTCTACGGTGAGTTGCTCAACTCCTTGTACCTGTACCGCGAGCAGCTCGGCGAGCTGCATCCCGAGATCCAGCGGTTCGTCGCCGACCTGGCGAACACGGCCGCGCGCCGCTGGCGCAGGCCCGATGCGGGGATGTGGGAGATGCGCGGAGAGCCGCGACAATACGTGTCCTCGAAGGTGTTGTGCTGGGTGGCACTCGATCGCGCGGTCGCGCTCGCGCCACAGCTCGGTCAGCACGCCGACGTCGAAGGCTGGAGCACCGAACGCGACCAGATCCGACAAGCAGTGCTCACGCGCGGCTGGAGCGAGGCACGGCAGGCGTACGCGCAGTCGTATGGCTCTGATGAGCTCGACGCGGCACAGCTGCTGATGCCGATCCTCGGCTTCCTACCGGCGACGGACGAACGAATGCTCTCCACGATCGAGGCGATCGCCGCCGACCTGACGCAGGACGGGCTCGTACTGCGCTACCGCAACGAGAAGGGCCTGAACGCCGACGGGTTGCGCGGCGAGGAGGGCACGTTCGTGATCTGCTCGTTCTGGCTCGTCTCGGCCCTGGCCAAGGCGGGCGAGGTCGACCGGGCCGAGGCGCTGTTCGACAAGCTCGTCTCCTTCGCCAACGACCTCGGCCTGCTCGCCGAGGAGATCGACGCCGCCAGCGGGGAGCTGCTTGGGAACTTTCCCCAGGCGTTCAGCCACGTCGGGCTGATCACCGCCGCGTGGGAGATCGACAAAGCACGAGGGTGGGTTGCGTGAACGTGACCGTTGCGGCCTAAGTGTTGGAGTCGAGCGGCGGCGTAACGTCGTCGTAGATGCGAGCCGCGGCGAGCTTGCCGCTCTGCCCCCGAACGTAGACGGTGACTCCGGCCTGTGGCGGCAGCTCGGTGCCGCCCCACCGGACGACGTTATATTCGAGTGCGCACGCGCGCCCGTCGTCGACGAGCCTGCAGTGCTCCAGCGGGATGCCGCCGTCGTTCGAGAACAGCAGCTCGTAGAAAGCGCGCAGGCCATCGCGCCCTCGGTGGAAGTGCTCGCCGCCTGCCGGCTCGCGGGCGTAGCCGTCCGGTTCGAACGTCGCCACGATCGCGTCGACGTCACCGGACGACATCGCACGCTGGTGCTCGGCTACCACGCCCTTCTCGCGGAGGTGGGGATCGGGCTGCAGCAGCGGTGGGCGGTTCGCGTGACGCCCGGTCAACGGCCAGGCGCTGAAGTACATCCGCAGTTCCTCGATGCGCCCGTTGGGTTCGCGGTCGGCGACGACCGCGAGCGGTAGATCGACTCGCTCGGTCTCGCCGTCGAGGTGGAGAACCACCTCGCTGAAGCCGCCTCGCTCGCCGACGACGTGCTCGACGTCCTCCACCGTGACGTTGCGCTGCTCGAGCCACGCCTTCATCTCGGCGACGAACTGTCCGAACGCCCGCGCCCCCCTGATCCGTCCGCGTAGGGGGTGGTGAAGCTCGGGCTCTCCGGCAAACGAGCCGATCAGCGCATCGAGCTCCTCGGACATCACGCCGTCGAAGAACGGCACGCTCACAAGCTCGTGCTGCCACTTATCCTCCAGCCGCTGCAGCACCGGCGCGGAGAACAGCTCAGGAGCCCACGGCATCCGACAGGCCTTTCACTTTCGAATCGAACTCCGGCTCACAGATACCGGCCGCCGGGGCGAGCCGGAATTCGAGATCGTCTTTTGCGGTCGCCATCAGGTCTGTCCTTTCGTGGCCGTGGGTGACGGGACCAAGGTGAGCGGCTCGGCTTCAGCCAACCGGCGCGTCAGGCGCGTGTTCTCGACTCGCAGACGAGCGGCCTCTCGCCGGGCCGTTGCAGCCTCCTGTGCCAGTGCGGGGAGGAGCCCACTGAGTTTCTGAAGCCGGTCGATGACGGCACGCTCCTCCGGCGCTCGGCGGACGTCACTCATCTGGTTCGGGATCGGTCTGCAGCAGCACGTCACGTGCGGTCGGCTCCGCCCACGCCGGCACGAGCACGTCGCGCGGTCCGGCCGCGAGGAAGTCGGGAACGTCGAACCCGGGCGATCGGCGAAGCATCGAGGGGACGCCCTCTTCGAGCAGTAGGCCCTGAACGAACTCGGCCTCCGCCTGGTTTTGAGCCCGGGCGACTTTGACCAGCTCGCCGTCCGCGATCTGTGGGGACGACTTCGCGCTTATCGGTTCGGTCATGACGTTGACTCCTAGTTCATGCCCGCCCGCCGCCGAACAGCCGCAGCATGAGCAGGAACACGTTGAAGATGTCGAGGAAGATGCCGGCCGCGATCGGGACTGCGTCTTCGGTGCCCGCGCGGCGCAGGCGGTTGAAGTCGAAGATCGTGAACCCGCCGAAGATCACGAGTCCGGCCACCGCGTAGATCACGTTCGCGTGCGGGATCGAGACGAAGATCGCAACGACTCCGAAGAGGATCAGTGCCAGAAGCGCCCAGAACAGTGTGCGTGCCCATGATGAGAGATCGCGCCGCGTCGCGTATCCGTATGCGCCGAGTCCGGCCACAAATGCGCCGGTCGCCGCGGCTGCCTGCCACAGCGCTGCCGGGTCGGCTTTGGCGTAGTCGTTCAACAGAGGTCCGGCGGCAAGACCAAGTAGCAGTCCGAGACCGAACAGCAATCCGGTCGCGAGCTGTTCGCGGCCGCGGGCGGTCGCGATGTTGAGGCCGAACACGCACGCGAGGGCGCCGATGAACAACACGATGCCCGTGCCGCCGCTCAGATTGCGACCGATGACGGCCCCCAGCGCCAGGCATCCGAGCGTCAGGGCGACGAGGCCCATGACGTGGCCGAGCAGCGCGCGAGCGACATCCCGTCCGATCGAGGAACGGCTCCCGAGAGCGCGGTCGGCTCGCGCGTACGTTGACGCGGCGATTGACTGCCGGTTTGAATTCTCAGTACTCAAGGTGCCGCTCCTTCGTTCGTGTTTCCATTGGTCTACGGTCGTCTGTAACAGCCGCGGTCGCGCCCGTGATCCCCCTGGTCCGGCTCCCTGGACTCGCCGGGGTACCGGAATCTCAGTCAACGTCGACCGCGTACTGGTCAGCGTCATGAGAACGTGGTGGGCGCGGTCGAGCTCATCGGCCGGCCCACACATGAGGGCAGGCCTGCGTGCCCAGGCCCGGCCGGTGGAGGCCAATCCGCTCCTACCGAGGCTCCGCCCGCCACAAGTTCCTGCCTGCGAGGCGGATGCCTCCGTGCTGCGCTATCGGCGATCGACAGAGGCGCCGGCATCGCGTACGGCTCCCGGACCTGGAGGAGCTCGGCGTCGACGATTGCGCAGTGATCTCGTAGAACCCTGGGGCGAGCTGGCGGAGGATGTCGTGGTCGACGGCCCATCGGAGCGCCTGCTCGAAGCTGACGGAGCGCCAATGAACCTCCCCGGACAGCGCGGCGAGCTGCTCACGAGTCAGGACGCGATATGGAGCCACGGTGTCGGCGAGACGGTGCGCGGCTTCGCGCAGGCGCGCTTCGTAGCGATCGCCGGCGGGCACCTGGGTCAGAGCCCCTGTTCGTGTAACGACATCGCTTCAACTGTCGCCGCCGGTCGGGAGACGGCAACGCCGGTTGCGAATGATGTGATCCGCGATAAAGATCGCCAGCTGGGAGCGGTGACCGGAATTACCTGGAGCATGGCGGCTGCTGTCGGCGATCGCACGTCAGGATCCGATGGTCGCCACGAGAATCGCCTTGATCGTGTGCAGGCGGTTCTCGGCCTGCTCGAACACGATGCTGGCGGGGGACTGGAACACCTCGTCGGTCACTTCGAGGCCGTCCGTCATTCCGGTCTGCTCGATGATCTCGCGGCCTACGGTGGTGTTCTTGTCGTGGAATGCCGGCAGGCAGTGCATGAACTTCACGCGGGGGTTGCCTGTTCGCTCCAGTGCCTGGCGGTTGACCTGGTAGGGAGCCAGCAGCCGGACACGTTCGGCCCACACGTCTTTGGGCTCGCCGAGCGACACCCAGACGTCGGTGTAGACGAAACCGGCGCCGGAGAGCGCCTCGTCCCGATCGTCGGTCAGCGTGATCCGGGCGCCCGAGGCCTTGGCGCGGTCGGCGGCCATGCTCTGCACGTCGGCGGGCGGCCACAGCTCGCGCGGGCCGCAGATGCGGACATCGGCGCCCATGATCGCGCCCATCACCAGTAGCGAGCGACCCATGTTGCTGCGGGCGTCTCCCATGTAGGTGTAGGTCAGGCTGTCATAGGGCCGATGGCTCGACTCGTGCATGGTCAGGAAGTCGGCGAGCATCTGCGTGGGGTGCCACTCGTCGGTCAGCCCGTTGTAGACCGGGACCCCGGCGTTCGCCGCGAGTTCCTCGACGTCCCTGTGCGCCGAGCCACGGAACTCGATCGCGTCGTACATGCGGCCGAGCACTCGAGCCGTGTCGGCAATCGATTCCTTGTGTCCGAGCTGCGAGCCGCTCGAATCCAGGTAAGTGACGTGCGCGCCCTGGTCGTAGGCCGCGACCTCGAACGCGGAGCGGGTACGCGTGGAGGTCTTCTCGAAGATCAGCGCGATCTCCTTGCCGGTCAGCCGGGGAACTTCGGTGCCTGCATATTTGACCGTCTTGAGCGCCGCGGACAGCTCGAGCAGGTGCTCGAGCTCGCGTGAAGTGAAGTCGCTCTCCTTGAGGAAGCTGCGGTTGCGCAGGTTGTACATGGGTTCTAGAACGCCGCGTCGCGCTGGATCGGGCAGCTCATGCAGTGCGAGCCGCCGCGGCCACGGCCGAGCTCGGACCCGGCGACGGTGATCACCTCGACGGCGGCCTTGCGCAGGCGGGTGTTCGTGTCCACATTTCGGTCGTAGGCGATGACGACGCCGGGCTCGAGGCAGAGGAGGTTGTTGCCGTCGTCCCACTGCTCGCGCTCGCTCCCGAACGGGTCCCCGCCAGTGGGGATGACCCGCATCTTCTCGATCTTGAGTGCTTGCGCGAGCGCGTCGACCACTCCGCCGGCGAACCGCTCGACGACTGGCAGCTCGGGCGTGTGGCCGGGGCGGATCGACCAGACGCGGGCGCCGTCGACGACGCCGGGGAAGAGCGTCACCGCATCGCGGTCAACCATTGTCATCACGGTGTCAAGGTGCATGTAGTGCCGCGAGCGCGGCAGCATCACGGCGAGCACCAGGCGGGCGGAGCCCGCTTTGAACAGCTCGCGCGCGATCATCGTCACCGCCTGCGGCGCCGTCCGCTCGCCCATCCCGATCATCACCGCACCGTTGCCGATCGGCATCACGTCGCCGCCCTCGACTGTCGCGCCCCCCCAGTCCTGCTCAACGCCGCCGTGCCAAACCTTGACCGCGCCGTGCTGGGCGAACATCGGATGCCAGCGATAGATCGCCTCCATGAAGATGGTCTCCGGCCTACGCGCGGCCTTGGCCATCGGGTTGAGCGTGACGCCGTCGTAGATCCAGCACGACGGGTCACGTTGAAAAATGAAGTTCGGTAGCGGGGGTAGCAGCAGGTCGCTCCGGTCGCTCGACTCATAGGTCAGCCCCTCGCCTTCGGCTAGCTCGCGTTTCGTGATCCCGCCGATCAGGCGGTCAGCCACCTCGCTCGGTGACGCGTTCCGGCCCCACTCATGCCCGGATCGTGCGAGGTAGACGCCGACGTGGCGCTCGTCCAGTATCCGATCGAGCACCCACTCCCGAGCCTCGCGGACGTCGAGCACGTCGGTGAGCAGCTGCTCGGAGTCGAGCACCTCGACGCCTCGGTCTCGCATCACCGAGACGAACGCGTCGTGTTCCTCCTTGGCCCGCTTGACCCAGATCACGTCGTCGAACAGGAGCTCCTCCGCGTTGGTCGGCGTCAGCCGCGTGTGCGCGAGGCCTGGCCGGTGCACTATGACCTTACGTAGCGTTCCGACCTCGGAGTCGACGCTCAGGGTCGCCGCGCGTTCAAGCTGCTCGATCATGGGTTTCGTTCCTTTCTTGGTATCTGAGATCGGGACCATGCGGAAGCACCTGGGTGCCGGCCTGACCGTTCAGCAGCTCGTCGATCTCGTCGAGGCTGCCGATGACGCCGCGGCCGCCGGTGTGATCGACGAAGCGGCAGACTGCCTCGACCTTGGGGCCCATCGACCCGGGCGCGAACATCTGCGATCGGAGGCCAGCCGGTGTCGCTTGCGCGATCGGTCGCTGTGCCGGAGTGCCGTAGTCGACGTAGACGGCGTCGACGTCAGTCGCCAGCACGAGTGTGGTGGCGCGCAAGCCGATCGCCAGCACCGCCGATGAGAGGTCTTTGTCGATGACGGCCTCCACGCCGCGGTGATAGCCGCGGTGATCCTCGATGACCGGGATCCCGCCACCGCCGGTGCAGACCACGAGAAAACCTGCGTCGACGAGACACTCGAGCGCGCGGAGCTGAACGATTCGCTGTGGCCGGGGCGACGGCACCACGCGACGCCAGTCCTGGCCGTCGGGCTTGACCGTCCACCCGTGCCGTTGGGCGAGCGCGCGTGCCTCGCGTTCCGAATACACGGGCCCGATGAACTTCGACGGCGCCGAAAACGCCGGGTCATCCGCGTCGACGACCACGCGCGTGAGCACCGCAACCGTCTCCTGTTCAGGTATCGCGTTGCCGAGCTCGAGCTCGAGCACGTAGCCGATCTGACCCTCAGTCTCTGAACCCAGAACGTCGAGTGGGTACGGCGTCGTCTCGGAGTACGCGTCGCTCATGAGCGCTAGCAGGCCCACCTGTGGACCATTGCCGTGGGTGACGACGAGCCGGTTGGCTGGGGACACTCGGGCCAGTAGGCCAGCTGCGGTGCGCGCAGCGCGCGCCTGGCTGTCCGCTTCAAGCGGCTCACCGCGACGGAGGAGCGCGTTGCCGCCCAGCGCGACAACCGCGCGTGGCCGGCGCTCGCCGTTCGAGTTGGGACTGGACATCCTGATCACCGGTTGTCCGGCACTTCACCGGGCGCAATCATCTGGTGGCGCTGTGATTTGTAGACGGGGATGCCGATCACCAACGCTCCGGCGGTCAGGAGGAAGGGAGCCCAGTAGATCCAGAAGCTGTGCCCGGTGTCTCGCGAGTAGTAGATGAAGAAAGCCGAGAACACCACAGACAGGACGGCGACGATCATGTCGCGAACAAAGCGCGGAGTCTCCAGCGTCTTCTGATCGGCGATGCGCCATTTGATCTGCGCGAGCGCGGAGAAGGCGTAGGGAATCGCGGCGGTGATCCCGGTCATCAGGAGCAGCGTGGTGAAGACCGTCTGTCCGTTGGAGCCGAGGTAGTTGATGACGATCGCGAGCGAAGCGAGTGCGGTTGAGGTGATGACGCCGAAAGCCGGGGAGCCGCGCCGGTTCAGCCGCTCGAACCGTTTGGGGAATACGCCGTCGTGTGCTGCGGCGCGCGGCATCTCCGCGGTGACCAGTGTCCAGCCGTTGAGCGCGCCGATGCCTGAGATGATCACCACGACTGCCATGACGTTGCCCCAGACGGTCCCACCGAACATGGCGTTGACCGCCGTCGAGAACGGTGCGGTGGAGTGCTGGAGGACGTGATTGGAGAGGATCCCGAACACGGCGGTGAGCGACAGCACGTACACCACCGCCGTTGCGAACGAGCCCAGCAGCGTCGCGCGAGGAATGTTCCGATTCGGATCGCGAACGTTCTTCGCCGCGACGGCGGCCGTCTCGAGCCCCAGATAGCTGAACAGGGCGATCGCCGCGCCGCTCCCGATCGCGCTGATCGCGCTGTGGCCGCTCACGTTCCACGGGGTGAAGTTGGCGCTGCTGATGTAGAACAGCCCGACGGTCGACATGAAGGCCAGCGCGGCGAACTTCGCGAGCGTCGTGACCACCTGGAAGGCGCCGATGTTCTTGATGCCGCTGAGGTTGATGAACGCAGGGACCCAGAGGCCCACGAGCACCAACAGGATCGACCAGATCTTGATCTGGCCCTTATTGATGAACACCTCCACGTACAGCACCCAGCCAACGGCGATCGCGGCATTACCCGCCCAAGCGGTAATCCAATATGACCACGCGTTCGCGAACCCGAGCTTGTTGCCGAACGCCACACGCGCGTAGGCATACGGCCCGCCGTCCGCCGGCATCCGGCGCGACAACGACGCGAACAGCCTGGCGAGAGCCAGAGCACCGATCGTCGTCAGGCCGATCGAGACGAGCGTGATCGGGCCATAGGGGGCGAGCGACGACGGAAGGTTGAAGATCCCGACGCCGACGATGCTGCCGACGACCAGCGCCGTGGCGCCAGTCAGGCCGAAACGATCGGGCGGCCGCGGCGCCGCAGACGGCGGCGCCGGCCGAGCCTGCTCGGTTACCTCAACGGCCGCAGGAGAACTCGTGGCCCGAGGGTGCAATCCCGAGGCAGTTGTCCGTCCTCGCAACCCCGACGTCAAAGGTGACAGGGCCCGAAACGGGAGAGATGTTCGCTTGTTTCTCAGCATTTGTTCCTCAGCATGGGTTCGCGTGTAACTAGTCTTCACCCACGCTCGCGAACCGCAACACCGTCTGCGGATTGGGTGATCCGGATTGGAGATCGCCGGGGTGCACTCGGTGCGGTCTCTAGACCGCCGCCAGAGTTCTCGGCGTGACCGCCGCCACTGACGCTCCCGCCGTGAAATTCCTCGGCACCCTGTCGCGGATGCTCGGCATCTGCGCAAGGCGTTCGCCAGCCTCGAGATCGGCTGCCTGCGCGAGCTGGCGCATGCCTCCCGGCTCCGGTTCGTTACCGGAGCCGGTCCCAGTCTACGTCTCGGCGGGCGCTTCGACGACCCGCCGAGTAAGACGCCGCTCGGGAGTCGCTGTCGACGTTGAGGCCGAGATCTCAGGGCCGACACGCTGCCTGGGATGAGCCTCCCGCGCGTCGCGTGATCCTGAAACGGTCGCTCTCTTCAATATCGTGCGCCTCTGATCCGCGCCGTGATGCCGTCGTCGCTTGTAGCGACAATTGGAGCGACTCCGCAGCGTCCCCTACAGCGGTGGTATCCACCGGCCGCCCACCCACATGCCCTCCTCGCCGGTGGGTCGGTCCGACAGCCGCTGCTCGTGCGTTCCATACACGTGGGCATCAGCGATGCCCGCTGCTCCCATCCACACGATGAACGCGCGCCCGACCGACAGCTGCAGCCAGTCCCGGAGCTCGTAGTGCGACTCGACCTCGGCGATCCAGACGTTGTCCACGTGCCACTGCGCCGTAATGCTGTGGCGGCTCGAGCGCAATGCGGACACGAAGTTCGACACAAGCTCGCGTACCGCCTCGCGCCCCTGCGCCTCGCGCCCGTCGGCGACGAGGAAGTGCCCCTCGGGCGCCACGAGCGCCAGAACCGCGTCCACGTCAAGGGTGTCGATGGCGCCGAGGAGCTGCTCAATCGGAGAGTCGGTCACGGGGGCGCATCCTCCGCTGACTCGGCTCCTTGAATTGACCGTGCTGGGTACGGAGTAACACACTGAGGGGTGTACAGAGAGCTCATCAGCGATTCGCTCGCAGGCTCGTGGTCTGTGTCGACGGGTTGGGCACGCTCCACCGTGAGGCCCGGCGGCCGATTCGGCGCCGGCGTGACGGACGCGGCCCTTCTGGCGTTGCCCTGGCCGCTTCGAGGCGATAGAAGCGGCGTTTGGCGAGCTCGAGCAGCAGCAGGTAGCTCGGGATGATCGCCGCGATGACGACGACGAGCCCGGCCGGGAGGCGAGTGAAGCCCAATGTGTGGGCCAATGGCGAGAATGGAAGCGCGAAGCCGATCGCAACCACCACAAGGGTCGAGAGGAGGATCGGCACGCTCGGCCGGCTGCGCAAAAACGGGACGCGGCGGGTGCGGATCGCGAAGATCGCGAGGCTCTGGGTCGCGAGCGACTCGACGAACCAGCCGGAGCGGAACAGCGTCGCGCCTGCGTTGAAACCCAAGAGGAGGATGGCGAACGTGGCGAAGTCAAACAGAGAGCTGATCGGCCCGAAGAAGACCATGAAGCGGCGGATCAGCCCCATGTCCCATTGCGAAGGGCGCCGCAGTTGCTCTTCGTCGACATTGTCGGTCGGGATCGTCAGCTCACTGACGTCGTAGAGGAGGTTGTTAAGCAGGATCTGGGTTGGCAGTAACGGCAGGAAGCTGAGAAACAGCGAGGCGGCGCCGGCGCTGAAGACATTGCCGAAGTTGGAGGACGTGCCCATCAGCACGTACTTGATCGTGTTGGCGAAGATGCGCCTGCCCTCGACGACGCCGCCCGCGAGGATGTCGAGGTCCTTGGCGAGCAGAACGATGTCGGCGGCGTCCTTGGCGACATCGGTCGCCGTCTCGACGGAGATTCCGACATCCGCATCGTGGAGGGCCACGGCGTCGTTGACGCCATCGCCGAGGAACCCAACGGTGGCGCCGAGCGCGCGCTGCGCCTTGATGACCCGCGACTTCTGCTCCGGCGTGACGCGCGCAAAGATCGTCGTCTGCGGCAGCGCGGCGGCGAGCGCGGCGTCGTCGAGTCGGTCGAGCTCGGCCCCGGTGAGGGTTCCGCGCGCCTGGAGGCCGAGATCGGCGGACACCTTGGCAGCGACGCGGTCGTTGTCGCCGGTGATCACCTTGACCTCGACCCCGAGCCTCCGGAGCCGCGCTAGGGCGTCGGCTGCGTCGGCCTTCGGTGGGTCTTGGAAGCTGAGAAAACCGACGAGGTCCAGGCCGTTCTCGTCGTCGGCTGACAGGCTTGTCTGGTGCTCGGTGGCCCGGACGGCTACGGCGATAACGCGGCTGCCCTGCGCGAACTGTGCATCGAGCACCGCCTGAGCCTGCTTTGGAACGTCCCGGCAGCTCGCCAGGACTAACTCGGGCGCGCCCTTGACGATTACCGTGCGCGATCCATCGGCGTTCTCGACCAGAACGGAGGCGATGCGGCGTTCATAGTCGAATGGCCTGGCCGCGAGCCGCCGGGAGCCAGCGAGGTCGATCGTGTGCGCGGTGGGCGCCTCCCAGAGCGCCTGATCGAGAGGCGTGCCGCTCACGACGTGGCCGTCGCTGACGATTGCGTCGTTGCACAGCAAGCCCAGGCGGAGGGGCTCGACCGCTCCATTGCCGGCGGTGTCGAGGGCGGCAGCGAAGCTGATCCGGCCCTCGGTGAGCGTGCCGGTCTTGTCCGTGAACAACACCTCGATGTTGCCGAGGTCCTCGATCGCAATGAGGCGTTTGACGATCACGGACCGCTTGGCCAGCCGTTTCGCACCGGTGGAGAGGCTGACCGTGACGATCGCGGGCAACAGTTGGGGCGTGAGCCCGATCGCGATCGCGAGCGCGAACAGAATCGAGCCGAGCAACGACCGGCCGAGCGCGACGTTGACGACGAGGATCGTGACCGCCAGCACGGCTGTGACACGCACCAGCAGGAGCGAAAAGCTGCGCAGGCCGAGCTCGAAGGCTGTCTGCGGCTGGCGCTCACCGAGGCGGACCGCGATCATGCCGAACGCGGTGCGCGCGCCAGTCTGGACGACGACCCCGCGGCCGCTGCCCGCCCGCACGACCGTGCCCAAGAAGGCGCAGGAGGCGAGGTCGAGCTGTGACTGCGGCGTCTTGACCGGCTCCGCCTGCTTTTCGGCCGGCAGGGATTCCCCAGTCAGGGCCGCTTCGTCGCACTCGAGCCCTTCGGATTCGAGCAGACGGAGGTCGGCGGGAACCACGTCGCCGACGCCGATGCGGACCACGTCCCCGGCCACGAGGCCGGTGACGTCGACGCGGACGTCGGAGCCGTCGCGCAGTGCCAGGGTGGTGTGGCGGAGCTGCGAGTGAAGCGCCTCGACCGCCCGCTCCGAGCGGTACTCGTTGACGAAGCCGAGCCCGATGGAGAGGGCGCTGATCACGAAGATGATCAGCGCGTCCGTGCGCTCACCGACCAAGGCAGAGGTGAGCGCAGCTGCGAGCAGTAGGAGCAGCAGCGGGTTGTGCAGCTGGCGGACCAGCACGGTCAGCGGGCGAGCGCCGTGGCTTCGCAATGCGTTCGGCCCCTGCAGCGCCAGCCTTCGCTGCGCCTCGCCGGTTGAGAGGCCCGCGGAGTGCGACGCCATGGCTTCAAGCACTTCCTGGACCGGCAGCGTCGCAGCCGCTGCCAGATCAAGCTGCCTCCAGCCTGTCGGCAACGCATCGACCGTTGGCCTGAGCGGCCTTTCCGGTTCGTGCGCGATGGGGGGCGACGCCCCATGCGCGCGCCGGTGTCGTTGTCTGGTCGCATCGCGGCGGCCTCGGGCGAAGCTCGTCATCGACCCGCGGTCTCGCTGCGATGGTCGGCGCTGCGGAGCGCCTCGCCTGAGGCGCCAACACGCTGCCGCCTGGCCAGCGCGGACACCGCCCGCAGGAACGCGACCGTGGGCATGTGCTCGTTATTGCGGCGAGTGAGCACGGCTGTCGTGAAAGTCGCCGTGTCACCGCCGAGCGGTACGAACCTGACCCCCGGAGTCCCGTAGCGTTCGGCGACGGACTCGGGAAGCAGGGCCAGCCCCGCGCCCGACGCGACCGCCAAAAGCGCCTGCTCGACGGGGGCGTCGGGCATCTCGACGAGGCTTGGCGAGACGCCGGCAGCGCGACAGCCGGCGAGGATGCCGTCGTAGAAGGGACGGTTGGCCTCGCGCGGCATCACCACGATCCGCTCGGGGGCCAGCTGCTCGAGCCGGAGCTCCGGCTTCATGGCCTGCTCATGGCCGACCGGCAACGCGACGACCGCGCGCTGCTCGCCGAGCGGGGTCACTCGAAGGCCGGCCGTCGCGGCAGGCAGGGACACCACCGCGGCATCGAGCCACTCCGACCGGATCGCTTCGATCAGCCCATGGTCAGATCCCGGCTCCAGGCTGGTCTCGAGCAGGGGCATCGCGGCCGCCAACTGCTGCACCGCCCGCAGTACGCTCGCCGGCAGCGAGGCCGGCATGTAGCCGATTCTCATACGACTGGTGGCGTGATCACGCGCGTTGCACGCCGCAAACCGCGCGATCTCGGCCTGGTGCAGCACACGGCGCGCCTCCGGCAGCAATGCCGTGCCGGCGTCCGTCAGCGCTGCTCCATGCGACGTGCGATCGAGCAGCCGTACGCCCAGCTCGCCCTCCAGCTTACGAATCTGCACGCTGAACGCCCCCTGCGCGACATACATGCGCTCGGCAGCGCGACGGAAGTTCAACTCCTCCGCAACCGCCACGAAATATTTCAGGTGCCGAAGTTCCACTGCCCTCAGCCCCGAGTCCAAAGCCAGATGCCCCGGTGTCCGGTGCCGTGATGACCGTTAGGGCTCACGGGGCGAAGCTGAAGGGATGGCGGAACGCCTCGCCGGTGTTGGCCGCCCGGGACCGCGGACAGGTCGGAGAGGAGACGCATCGAGTCGATGTCTTTCTCCCGGAACAGTGGCCGGATATCGCGTTCGAACCCAACTGCTGCTTGCTCCATCTGAGACCTCCGTTCGGTTTGCATGGCAGATCCGCGTCGCCCACGCTGATTGATGACGTCGCTGATCGCACCAGGGCGCGCCCTGGTCGATGCCCTGGTCGTCTCGGTCAGCATCTTGCGTCAGCCGCGCTCGTTGACATCTCCCACCAGTCGCTCGCTGGGGCGCGGACCAGGGCGAACTTGGATCGTTGGCTTCGGGATCGATCTCGACAACCCGGAGCTTTGCTCAGATCGCGTGCGAGGCTGTCGTGTCCAACTAGTATGCATCCGTGCCCACTGAGAACCGTGGGCCCGGATCGGCCCGAAGCAAGCGCCTGCGCGGGCGTGATCAAGAGTGCGCGCTGCTCGACGAGCTCGCCGGGGCGGTCCGCGGGGGCGAAAGCCGGGCGTTGGTTGTGCGGGGCGAGGCTGGGATCGGGAAGACGGCGCTGCTGCAGTATTTGGTCGAGTCGGCGTCCGACCTGACCGTCGTGCGGGCGGCGGGGGTGGAGTCCGAGATGGAGCTGCCTTATGCCAGTCTGCACCAGCTGTGCGCACCGCTCCTCGATCGACTCGGGGGGCTGCCGGCTCTCCAGTGTCAAGCCCTGGAGATCGTCTTCGGGCTCAGCTCGGGTCCACCCCCGGACCGGTTTCTCGTGGGGCTCGGGGTGTTGAGCTTGCTCTCCGACGCTGCCGACGAGCGTCCGCTGCTGTGTGTCGTCGACGACGCGCAATGGCTCGATCAGGCGTCGGCGCTGAACCTCGCGTTTGTCGCGCGGCGGCTCCTGGCCGAGCCGGTCGGGATCGTGTTCGGTGCGCGCGAGCTGGGGGAGGAGCTTGGGCAGTTTCCGGATCTGGAGGTGCGCGGCCTGCGCAATGGCGACGCCCGCGCGCTGCTGAGCTCGGCAATGCGATTCATGCCGGACGAGCGAGTGCGCGACCGGATCATCGCCGAGACACGCGGGAATCCACTCGCTTTGCTCGAATTGCCGCGCGGGCTGACGGCGACACAGCTGGCCGGTGGGTTCGGGATGCTGGGGCCGCACGCGCTTCCGGGACGGATCGAGGAGAGCTTCCTTCGACGACTTGAGGAGCTGCCCGAGGACACGCGGCGTCTGTTGTTGATCGCGGCGGCGGACCCGGTCGGGGATCCACTGCTGCTGTGGCAGGTGGCCCAGCGACTCGGCATCGCAGGTTCGGCGGCCGATGGGGTGGAGACGGACGGGTTATTGGCGATCGACGAGCGGGTGACATTCCGTCATCCGTTGGTGCGTTCGGCTGTTTACCGGTCGGCGCCGGCAGACGAGCTCCGGGCGGTGCACTTGGCCCTGGCCGACGTGACCGACCGGACGGCTGACCCGGACCGGCGTGCGTGGCATCTCGCTGCGGCGGCACCGGGACCGGATGAGGAGGTTGCGTCCGAGCTCGAGGGGTCCGCCGGCCGAGCGCAGGCGCGTGGCGGGCTGGCGGCGGCGGCCGCGTTTCTGCAGCGCGCGGTCGTGCTTTCCAGCGATCCCGAACAGCGAGTGCGGCGCGCACTCGCCACGGTCCAAGCGAGCTTGCACGCCGGCGCGTTCGACGCCGCGCTCGGGCTGCTGGCGTCGACGGAGGCCGGGACGCTGGACGAGCTGCAGCTGGCGTTGGTGGAGTTGTTCCGAGGCGAGATCGTGTTCGCCTCGAGCATGGGAAGTGCTGCGCCACCGCTGCTGCTGAAGGCCGCCAAACGTCTCGAGCATCTCGACACCGAACGTGCGCGGGAGACCTATCTCGATGCGTGGGGCGCTGCGCTGTTCGCTGGTCGCCTGGCCTCGGCCGGCGATCTGCTCGAGGTCTCGCGCGCCGCGAGGTCGGCTCCGCCTCCGGCGGGCCCGTTGCGTCCATCCGATCTTCTGCTGGACAGCCTGGCCACGCTGATCGACGACGGACCTCAGGCCGCCGGGCCAATGCTGAAGCGGGCAACGACCGCGTTCCTCGATGAAGCTTCACCGGCCCAAGAGAACTTCCGATGGGGCTGGATGACGACCATCCCATCCAACGTGCTCTGGGACGAGGACAGCTGGCACGCGATCAGCGCGCGCCAGTTGCAGGAGGCCCGGGACGCGGGCGCGCTGGCGCGGCTGCCGATTGACTTGGCGGCGTGGGCGATTCTTGCCGCGTGGCGGGGCGAGTTTGGAGCTGCCGCGTCTGCGATCGCCGAGGCCGAAGCGGTCACGGAAGCGACCGGGTCCCGCTTTGCCCCGTACGCCGCTCTGCTGCTTGCCGCGCTCCGAGGACGGGAACGCGAGGCGTCGACGGTGATCGAGTCCACGATCCGTGACGCCGGCGCAGGGGGCCAGGGGATCGGCGTCCAATGGGCCGAGTGGGTGAACGCAATCCTGTTCAATGGGCTTGGCCGCTATGACCGGGCGCTGGCGTCGGCGCAACGAGCGGCCGAGGAAACACCGCAGCTGTTCATCTCCGCGTGGGCACTCCCTGAGCTGATCGAAGCAGCTGTCCGCCTGGGGAAGGTCGAGTTGGCGGCCGCTGCGCTCGAGCCCCTGGCGGAGGTCACCGATGCCTCCGGTACCGACTGGGGGCTCGGAATTCAAGCGCGCTCGCGGGCGCTGTTGAGTGAGGGTGCGAGCGCCGAGCGGCCCTACCAAGAGGCAATCGAACGCCTGGGCCGCACACGGCTACGCCCCGAGCTCGCCCGCGCCCATCTCCTTTATGGCGAGTGGTTGCGCCGCGAAAATCGCCGGATCGATGCGCGCGCACAGCTCCGCGCGGCTCACGAGCAGTTCACGACGATCGGCATGGAGGCGTTCGCCGACCGCGCTCGCGGTGAGCTGCTGGCGACCGGCGAGAAGGTGCGCAAGCGGACGGTCGAGACGCGCGACGATCTGACTGCGCAGGAGGGTCAGATCGCGCGGCTCGCCCGCGACGGGCTCTCAAACCCGGAGATCGGTGCGCGGCTGTTCCTCAGTCCGCGGACCGTAGAGTGGCACCTGCGCAAGGTGTTTGGAAAGCTCGGGATCCGCTCACGCAGGGGACTGGCCGACGCGCTGCACGAGGGCGATACCAAGGCAGTAGCCGTCTGAGCGCACGCGGGACGGGCTCAAGGTCCCGTTTCTCGCCGTGCGGTCGCGGCCGTTGCGGATGGAGCCCGGTCATCGGCGCCGGGCGTTGAACGCGAATGCGCTCCTGGCCCTCGAGGTCGCCCCGCAGCATGCTGGCTTGATGTCAGCCGGTTGCATGCCGAAGGCGCGTTCGGCACCGTCGCGCTCGTCGCAGTCCTGGCTTGTGCGCAAGAGCTATTCCCCCGGGCGAGCGTGGCAGGCCAGGGCCACTGACCAGGGCATGCACGGGCGCGACCGGTAGCGCAAAGCGAGACGGTGATGACAACACCGGCTCCGCCTTCATAACTCGTGAACGACGGCGACCACCCAAAAGCAGGAGAACATCCATGGAATTCCTGGTCGAATTCGACGTCAACGTTCCCGCCGGAACTCCCGAACCCGAGGTCCGGGTCCGGGAGGAGCGCGAGGCATCCGCTGCCGCCAAGCTGGTCGACGAAGGACATCTCGTTCGGCTCTGGAAGCCGCCTTCCGCACCCGGCGAGATCAAGGCGGTTGGGCTCTACCGTGCCGATACCGAAGCCGAGCTGGACGGCCTCTTAGGAGCGTTGCCGCTCTACGAGTGGATGCAGGTCCTCGTCACGCCGCTTGGGCCCCACCCCAACGATCCACTGGCGGCCCTACCAGGCAGGAGCCAGGGATGAGCAGTCAGCTTCCCGACCCCCGGCTCACGCCGGTCTACCGGCTGGAGGCCACGGTCGCCGAGGCGCTAGAGCTCGGAGACACCCGGGAAGGACACCGGCGCATCGTCGCCCTGACCGGCGGGAGATTCACCGGTACCGCGCTAAACGGAAGGCTGATCCCCGGTGTCAGCGCGGACTGGCAGATCATCCAGCCAGACGGCACCGCCCTCGGCGACATCCGCTACACGCTGCAGACCGATGCAGGAGACCTGATGTACGTCAGCTCACGAGGTGTTCGGCACGGTAGCGCCGAGGTCCTCGCGCGTCTCGGACGCGGCGAGGACGTCGACCCCAGCGAGTACACGTTCCGCACCGCAACACAGATCGAGACCGGCGCCCCCGCCCTCGACTGGCTCAACAAGGGCATCTTCATCAGTGTCGCCGGCCGTCAAGCGGGCGGCGTGACCTACGAGACCTACCTCGTCGCGTGAGTTTCCTGCGCCCGACTGCCGCGCAATGGTCACCGAGATTCCTCATGAATGACGCACAAAAAGTCGCGATCATCACCGGCGCCGAGCGGGGCATCGGCGCCGGCCTGGCCGCGGCGTTCCGGAGTAGCGGATACGCCGTCGTCGCTACCTCGCTCTCGCTCCCGGCCGCCGACGAGCCAGACCTCCTCACGGTCGAAGGCGACATTACGCACGTCGATACCGCCACCAGGGTGGTCGAGCAGGCGCTCGACCGGTTCGGACGGATCGACAGCCTGATCAACAACGCGGGGATCTACATCGGCAAGCCCTTCACCGACTACACGCTCGACGACTACGCGGCGATCACCTCGGTGAACCTGGCTGGGTTCTTTCACATCACGCAGAAGGTCATCCGGCAGATGGCCATCCAGGGCAGCGGCCACGTCGTCAACATCAGCACCAGCCTCGTCGACCACGCCCACACCGCGCGACCCTGCGCGCTGGCAGCCCTCACCAAAGGTGGACTCGCCGCCGTGGCCCGCTCGCTGGCGATCGAATATGCCTCACGCGGCGTCCGGGTCAACGCCGTCGCCCTCGGAGTCATCAAGACCCCAATGAACAACCCCTCCGATCCCGCCGCCTACGAGCGCATGGCCGCCCTTCACCCCCTCGGTCGCATGGGCGAGATCAGTGACGTCGTCGATGGAATCCTCTACCTCGAGCGGGCCACTTTCGTCACCGGCGAGACCCTCCATATCGACGGCGGTCAGGTCGCCGGACACTGACGCCACCGCAGCGGACCATGTCCAATCGCGAACATCCAGAAGAGTTAAGGAGAGAGCCATGTTCCAGAACATCCTCGTCGCCGTTGATGGCTCAGCGGACGCCGATCAGGCGCTGACGCACGCGATCGATCTCGCCGAAAGTGAACACGCCCAGCTGAGCCTGGTCACCGTCGTCGACCCATTGCCGTGGGGCGCCTACATGGCGCCTGGTGCACCGGTTGGCGAGCTCAGCGAGGATGCTCTCTTGGAGGCCCAGGCGATCATCAAACGAGCAGGCGATCGCGTGCCAGCCGGCCTACACGTGACAACCAGGCTGATCAGCGACCAACCCATTCGGAACGCCCTTATACGACAGATCACCGACGGCGACCACGATCTCGTCGTGATTGGTTCGCGGGGGCGTGGTGAAGCCCGCTCACTCCTGCTTGGCAGCATCAGCCACTACGTCCTGAACCACAGTCCCGTCCCGGTTCTGACAGTTCACGCACGGCAACTTGGAGGCGTCAGGTCCGTCACGCCCTCCGCAGCCGTATAGCCACAACAAGCACCGCGAACACAACCGTCCGAAGAGCGAGGTCCGTCATGAACGAAGGCCCCATCCTTATCCACATCTGGCAGGTGGATCCCGCACGGAAAGGCGCTGCCGTCGATTCCCTCCGAGAGATGTTCTCCCAGGTCGCCACAGATCCCGGTTTCGTGTCTGCGCGGATCCTCGAGAGTCTGGAACGGACCTCGCTTGCAGCGATCGTCGAGATGCGAACAGTCGAGGACCGCCACCGCCTTGAGCAGCTCCCCGAGGTGAGCGAAACGCTGCATCACTTGCACGTTGATGCGAATCTCACGGTCCGGCTGTATCACCAGATTGACGCCTATCGCCCATCAGCGGTGTAAGAGATCGCCGTCCAAACGGCAGGCTGTCGACCTTCGCGCCACCCGCGACGACGCAGCTCACTTGAGTGTGACCGGCCGGCGGCGTACCGGGGCCCGTACCAGTGACCACACGGGCGCGAAAGATCGGCCGAGCGACGAATCTTCTTTCACACAACAACGGAGGTTCCCATGAGCAGTACGCAACTAAGTACCGAGTCCCCGACCGAGAGCCCACGCGCCGCGAGCGTGGCGATGAGGCTCGAGGTGGCAGTGCTGCCCGTCGGCGACGTCGATCGCGCCAAGGCGTTCTACGAGGGCCTCGGCTGGCGCCTCGATGCCGACCTCACCGTCGACGACGGCTACCGCGTGATCCAGTTCACCCCGCCGGGCTCGCCGGCGTCGATGATCTTCGGCCAAGGCACGACGACGATGGCACCCGGAGCGATGCAGGACCTGATGCTCGTCGTCGACGATATCGACGCGGCCCGCGACGAGCTAATCGGCCGCGGAGCCGAGGTCAGCGAGATCTGGCACGACGCTACGGGCATCTTCCATCACGGCGGAACGGCCGCGAGGGTCTCCGGCCCGGACCCGGAGGGGCACTCGTATGCGAGCTTCGCGTCGTTCAGCGATCCCGACGGCAACGGATGGGTGCTCCAGGAGATCAAGGAGCGGCTTCCGGGCCGCGTGTGACGATGGACGTCGAAGGACTCGCACGGCTCCTGCACGAGACCGCCGAGCGGCATGGCTCGTTTGAGGGCGTTGCCCCACCACACGACTGGTGGGACTGGTACGCGGCGTACGTTGACGCGCGCGAGCGCGGGAGCAACCCCGACGAGGCCTCCGCGGCCGCCGGGCGCTACATGGCGGAGGTCAAGAACGTCGTCGTCCCGCGCACTTGACCGCCAGCCGGGTGCTCGACTGGAGACCCGCCCCTCTCCCGCGAGTCTCCAGGCGGCACCGCCAGACGCCAAACCAGCCATAGGAGTTCGCCATGAGCACAATCGAAAACTGCCCGTCCAACAACGGCCGTGGCTCGGACGCGTGGGCCCGATCGTGGATGCATCTGCGCGTTGATCGACGTAGCCCGGGGTACTGTCGAGTGACCTTTGACCATCCGCCGATCAACGCGATCAACGCAACCACGGTCGCGGAGCTGGCCGAGCTCGTCGACCTGATCGGGCAGGATGTGGATCTCAACGTCGTCGTGTTCGACAGTGCGAACCCCGACTGCTTTCTGACCCGCTCCGACACCGAGCACGCGCCTGACCGCACGCGGCTGCCAGCCGGTCTGGCCGGCTTGCCCGCGTGGTTGGACTTGCTCGTCCGCCTTGCCTGCGCCCCGGTCATCAGCATCGCCGCGATCCGCGGTCGCGCCGAGGGCGCCGGAAGCGAATTCATCTTGGCCTGCGACCTACGCTTCGCCTCCCGCGAGAACACACGGCTCGGCCAGTTTGACGTCGGGACCGGCCTAGACTCCAGCGGCGGTCCCGCGGCGAGGCTCTCGCGCCTCACCGGCCGCGGCCGGGCGCTCGAGATCCTGCTCGTCGCCGACGATCTGGACGGACCGCGCGCAGAACAGTACGGGTACGTTAACCGCGTGATCGCCGATGACCGGCTTGACCATGAGATGGACGCGATCGCCTCGCGGCTCGCGCGTCTCGACCACGACGCGCTCGCCCGCACCAAGTCGTACGTCGACCAGCTGACGCTATCCGCTGGCAGCTAGCCCCGCCGACAGAGCGGCGGTCAGCGGATACCACAGCGGCCCCGGCCCGCGTCAGCTCGGGACCAACTCGGACTCGGCCGGCAGCGCGGTGCTGAGCTCGCGCCGAGAGCGGATGCCGAGCTTCGAGAACACCTTACGCAGATGCCACTCCACCGTGCGCGGACTGAGGAACAGCCGCGCACCGATCTCCGGGTTCGAGAGCCCATCGCGGGCGAGGTGCGCGATCTGACGCTCCTGGGCAGTCAGATCGTCGCGCGTCTCCACCGTTCGCTTGCGCACCGTCGCGCCGGTTGCCAGTAGCTCCCTGGATGTACGCTCGGCGAACGCCTCCATGCCGATCGTCGTGAACTGGTCGTATGCGGTGCGTAGCTCGACTCGCGCGTCGACCCGGCGCTGGTCGCGGCGCAGCCACTCGCCGTAGAGCAGATGCGCGCGCGCCACATCGGGCCGGAGCCGGGTGCGGCTCAGCCGATCGATCGCCTCTCGATACAAAGGCTCGGCCGCGGGGCCTTCGCTCACGAGCGCGCGCGAGCGCGCCCGGATCCCCAACGCGTAGTCGGTGTCGCTCACGCTGGTCTCCTGCACTAACCGCTCCAGTGCGTCGAGGGCAATCCCACTCTCGCCGGTCCGGGTGGCGGCCTCGACCAGCTCAGCCAGCGCCCACATCGACACGTACAGCTCAGGCGCCTGCTCCGCAGCTTGCTCGGCCGCTCGCAACGCTTTCTCATATTCGCCGAGACCGTTGTAGAGGATCGCGGACACCCACTGGCACCACTGCACGCCAACGCCCTGCTCGGCCACTCGCGCGTCGCCCATCGCGGTCTCGATCAGCGGGACGGCGTCGGCTTCCGAGCCGCGAACGGCTGCGAACAGCACCGCTGTGTATCGGGCCACGCGGGCCCCGGTCGCTGACACAACCGCATCGGCCTCCGCGATCAAAGTGCCGGCCGTCGCCAAATCGCCTCGCCAGATCGCGGTGTGTCCCATGCTGTTCAGATAGATCGGGAGATGGAGCAGCAGGCCCGCCTCGCGGACCCACTCGAGTTGCCGGGCATCAATCGACTGCCAGCGCTGTAGATCCCACAGCATGGCTGCGGCCATCGGCGCTGCCCAGCCCCATCGCAGTACCTCCTCCATGGCGATGTCCTCCTCGGCGAACGCGCGCGCTGCCCGACGCAGCATGGGAACCGCCGCGGCCCGTCCCTCGCTCACCGCGACGGCCAAGCCCTCCAGCAAGACATCCGATGCGCGCCGGGGTTCTGGCGGCGTCGACGCTGCGCGAGCAGCCCGAGCGATCTCCTGCATGAGGTCAGCGCCGGCGAACTGGCCGGCGAAGATCGAAGCGATGAGCGCGTTCAGATAGGTCTGGCGTGCGAGCTCGAGGTCGAGCGGCTCGAGCCGCCTCGCGGCCTTCAGCAGCAACAACGGAGCATCGCCGCTGAGTCCCGAGACGAACGCGACCTGGCCCCGCAACAGGTCGACTCGCGCGCGTTGTAACTCGTTCAGCGGCCCGGCCTCTGCCGCAGACAGGAGTCTGAGAGCGGCGTCGAACGCCCCGGCTTGGACGCTCGCTTCGGACGCGGCGAGCGCGCGATCGGCTCGCCGTGCGGGATCCTCTGTCAGCGCCACGGCGCGATGGAGGAACGCCGCTGACGCGGCGACACCACCGCGGGCCTGCGCCCGGCCCGCGGAACGCTCGAGCTCCGAGGCGACCAGCTCGTCAGGTCCTGGAGCGGCTGCGGCCAGATGCCACGCCCGACGGTCGGGGTCGGTCTCCGGGTCGGTCGCGTCCGCCAGCGCCATGTGCACGGCCCGTCGCTCCTCTAGCGGCGCCGATCGATAGACCGTGGACCGCACCAGCGGATGACGGAACATCACGCGCTCGCTGATTGCCAGCAGCCCGCTCGTCTCCACGGTCCTGGCTGCCGCCTGCGCGATTCCGAGCCGTTCGCCGGCACGCCACAGCAGCAGCGGATCGCCGACTGGCTCGGCCGACGCAAGCAGCAACAGACGCCTCCCATCGTCCGAAAGCGCGTCGAGTTGTCGAACGAAGGTCTGCTCCAGCCGTCCTGCGACATCCCCCGCACCGAGCAGCCCGAACCCACCCGCCAGCTGTGTCGCCGTCAACCCGCGCGGCAATTCGAGCAAAGCGAGTGGATTGCCTCCTGCTTCGGCGATGATCCGGTCCCGAACGCGCCGGTCCGGCATCGACTGCACCGCCGAGCCCAGCAGCGCGCGGGCGTCGCCATTACGCAGGCGACGCACCTCCAGATCGGGAAAGCGACTCAACTCCTCCACCGGATGACGCGCAGCGAACACGATCCCGACCCGCTCGGCCACCAGCCGCCGCGCCACAAACGCCATGATCAGCCCCGACGCCTGGTCGAGCCACTGCGCGTCATCGACGACGCACAGCACCGGACGCTCCTCGGCAGCCTCCGAGAGCAAGCCCAACACTCCGAGCCCGACGAGAAACCGGTCCGGAGGTGGGCCGACGCTCAACCCGAACACGGTCTCGAGCGCCTGCCGCTGCGGCCCCGGAAGCCGCTCTAGCTGCGCGAGCATCGGACCACACAGCAGGTGAAGATTGGAGTAGGCCAGCTCCATCTCGGACTCGACGCCCCCCGCTCGCACGACCGTCACATCCAACGCCGTCTCGATCAGATATTCGAGCAGCGCCGTCTTGCCGATCCCGGCGTCCCCACGTACGACCAATGCGCGGCTCTCACCGGCACGAATCGAATCCAGCAGCCCGTCGAGCAGCGCACATTCGCGTGTCCGCCCACGTAGACGGGTCCGCTCGCCCGGTCGGCGAAAGCTGCTCTGCATCCGAGGGTGATGCTAGAGGACGTCGCTTACGAGGCCGCGGCGGTCTCGCCGGCCGGTAGAACGTCGGCGAGTCACGCCGCCCAAAGTGCACAACACAGCTCTACTTTGAAACCACGGGTGCGTCGGCACGACGCCGCGGCGCCGACGCTTCCAGGCGATGCCCGCTTCGTCGTTTTGGCCGACGCGGTACGCACGGCGGCCAACGCAGCCCCGAGCGTGCCAGACGAACTCGCCCTCCAGCTTGGCCTAATTTGATCTCCTAGTCGTTCAGACCAGCAACGACCTTCTCGGACCACCGCTCCTCAACCGCTTCCCGCCCGGTTCGCGGCGGAAAATCGATCGGGAGCTCCATGACCTTCGACGGTCACGTCCTACGTGCGCTGGCCGGAGCCCTACCGCACGCGACGCGGACCAGGGGAGTGACCAGGGGATGTACGGGCGCGACCGATCGCCCGAGGCGCGACGGTTACAACAGGCAAACCACCCCTCGGAGGTAAAAAATGAGCAGCATCGACGTGACCCGCGACACCGCGACCGAGATCAGCACGGCGAAGGTGCTTTTCATCGTCACCGGTGCAACCTACTGGGTGATGAAGGATGGAACGAGGTACGCGACGGGGTACTGGGCCGAGGAGTTCGCGAACCCATACAAGATCCTCACCGATGCCGGCCACGAAGTTGTCGTTGCGACGCCGAATGGCGTCACGCCGAACGTCGACATGATGAGCCTGCGCCCCGAGATGCTCAGCGGCAACGACGAGGCGCTCGAACTTGAGGCCATCATCCGTTCCGCCGAGGCGATGCGTCGGCCGCTGCAGCTATCGGACGTGCGTCTCGAGGACTACGACGCGGTGTACTTGCCGGGCGGTCACGGCCCAATGTCGGACCTGGCGTGGGACGCTGATTGCGGTCGGTTGCTCACGGCGCAACTGGCCTCGGGCAACCCCTTGTTCATCGTCTGCCATGCCCCCGCCGCGATGCTGTCCACCAGGATCCATGGCGTCTCGCCGTTCAAGGGCTACAGGGTCACCGGCTTCACCAACGAGGAAGAGGAAGCGGTAGGGGTGGCGCAAATGGCGCCATGGCTGCTGGAGACCGATCTGAAGCAGAAGGTCGGCGTCGAATTCAGCCGAGGCCCGATCTGGGAGCCGTACATGGTCGAGGACCGCAATCTGGTCACCGGCCAGAACCCCCACTCGGCCGCGGTCCTGGGCAAACGGATGCTGGAGATACTCGCTGAGCGGACGACCTCGTTCTCGATGGCGTAACGATCGTCTCGGGACAAAACCCCATGTCCGAGGAAGTCATAGATCGGCTTCTCAGCCGACTTCAAGCCCTCGAGGGCGTGACGGTGAATGTGGATGGCGACATCCGCCACCGGGACCGGCTCGTGGGCCACCTCAGTCGCGCCGATCAACGATTGACCGTTACTCTCCGGCGGGACATCTCCATTGCCACGGGCATCGGCGACGAGCTGGTCGCTGAGCATCCCCGTCTCCGACGCGAAGGACGCAACCTGGTCATAGATCTGGACGGACCCGAAGCGGCCGATGCGGCGGAGAAGCTGCTGCGGCGCCGACTGGTGGCAGACCGATACGCCTCTCAATACCTCGAGTCGTCCCCCTGACGGCGACGGCAGGCTCAATGTCCATTCGAAGGCCTCAGTGATGTCCGGTCCGGAGCTTGTCGCGGTAGTGCTGGGTGCCCGTCACGCCGCTGTCGAGGCGACCATCCAAGCGTTCCGCACGGGAGCAGCCGAAGGCCAGGTACGAGTGTCTGAGGTCACCATCGACGATGCGGCAGGCTTCGACGAACTTGTCGGCGTTATTCGACGTGTCCGGGCGGCTGCCGGCCTCGTGTTGGTCACCGCGGAAACACTCGAACTGGCGCAGACCAGGCTCGGACGGCTGCATGACGTCGCCATGCAGCTACGGTCCGACGCCGACCTTATCGGCGCCTTCGCCCACGCGGTGGCGACAACGCTCGTGGCTGCGCCGGCCGACGAGAAGGCGCGTGCCACCGTGCACGAGATGAACGCACACCTGTACGACCTAGGTGCGTTGATCGTCTCCCCCGGCTACGGTGAGCGGGAACTGGCTCCCTGGTTCGACAACCGCCCAGGTGGTATCCGTGGCGACGGAAGCCTAACCCCAGAATTAGCTGGCGCGACGAAACGTCACGGTCGCCGTGTGGCCTGGCTAGCCGGGTTGCTGGCCAGAGAGCGGAGTGAGCTTGCGCAACTGCAACTGTAACGGCACGGCACGAGTTAACGCACAACTCGTCGCCGCCGCGCTAGCGCTTCACCGTCGCACTCAGACGGCGTCTTAGCCGAAAGCGTCGAAAGCACCCGAGCGCTTGTGGCGGCGGGGCGACGCTGCGAATTCGACGACCGAGGTTGGACATGGCGTTTCAATAACGCCGGCATCATGGCGCCGCCCACCGACGCAGCTGAGGAGACCGCCGAGCAGTTTGACCGCATCGAGCGGGTCAACCGCCGCGGCGTCTGGGCCTGCACAAAGCACGAACTCAGACAGATGCGCACGCAAGGCAGCGGGGCGATCGTGAACAACTCCTCGCTCGGCGGGCTTGTCGGCCTGCCCGGACGCGCGGCCTACCACGCCTCGAAGCACGGCGTCATCGGGCTGACCAAGAGTGCCGCTTTGGAATACGCACCGCGCGGGATCCGCATCAACGCGATCTGCCCCGGGACGATCGAGACCCCGATGGTTACCGAGATGATCGCCCAAAGGCGAACTCGGCATGGACGAAGCCATCGCCAACCAGCCAATCGCCCGCCTCGGCCAAGCCAGCGAGATGGCCGCAGCCGTGCTCTGGCTCTGCAGCCCCGGCGCCAGCTTCGTGGTCGGAATCGCCCTCCCCGTCGACGGCGGCTACACCGCACGCTAAGAACCGACATGCCGCCAGCTCAGAGACCCGCTCTCGGGCTGCGGCGAGACTTCGCTCCACTCGAGCCGGAGTTCCCCTTCGCGCGGACTACAGGGCTGGGCGGTCGTCGCCTTGGGCCCTCGATGCCGTGTCGGCCGCCGCGGCCTCGCCAGTGGCGAAGAGGAGGGTCCGGCCCAGCGCGCGGTGCCCGGACCTGCCTTCGTGTTGGCGCAAGCATTGCCGCCGACGGCGTTCGCGTGGCTACCTTTGTCCGGTAGGGGACGCCATGTCGCTGGCGAGAGAGGCGGCGGCGTGGCTGGGTCTGGGTGCATGCAGAAGCCTCGGCGGATGCGTCACCAGCAGGGCGTGCAGCGGGCCGCCCGTGCGACCAGCCGAGCACGCCGGCCGCGGCTCAGCCCCTCGTTCCTCTCGCGTTCAGGAGACGTTCTTGATCAGCGCCGTGCGTTGGCGAGAGCTCAAGGGGGCGCTCTCCCGGGCTGAGCGTCGATTTCCCAGGTGGCCCATACGCGGCGATGGTCGGGTCCCGAGGCTGCCCGGACTGCTTCCGAACGCCGCCGCCAAGCTCGGCGTTGGCGCGTCCAGCGTCTGCCGCGCCCGCGTCGACTCCGAGTCCTTATGGACGAACGCGGATGATCGTCTTCCCGTTGCGTCGCTCAGTCGGGTTGAGGGCGGCGACAGCATCATCGAGGGTCGCGACGTGGCCGATGTTGGTCCGCAGTCGTCCGTCCCGCACCCGCTGGACGATCTCACTCAGTTGGGCACGATCGGACTCCACGACGAAGTCGACTGCCAGGCCGTCGACGGGCCGCGCCTCGGGCGGCCCTACGACGGTCACCAGGGTTCCGCCGGCCCGGATCAGGCTCGCGGACCGCTTCTGGATGTCTCCGCCGATGACATCGAATACCAGATCGACGCCGCCGACGCCTTCCAGGGCGTCGTTGTCGAGGCCGACGAACTCCTGCGCGCCGAAGTCGAGCGCCTTCTGACGGTCGGCGGCGCGCCCGGTGCCGATGACGTAGGCGCCGGCTTCACGTGCGAGTTGCGTCACCATCGACCCGACTGCGCCGGCCGCGCCGTGCGCGAGGACGCTCTGCCCCGCCTGAAGGTGGCCGTGGTCGAACAGTCCCTGCCACGCGGTCAGACCCGAGATTGGCAGGCTCGCGCCCACGGTGAAGTCGACGTCGCCCGGCAGCGGCGCGAGGTTGCGTGCCTCGATCGCCACATACTCCGCCAGGGTGCCGTCGCGATGCCAGTCCGCGAGGCCGAACACCCGCTGTCCCACCGACACCCCCCTTGTGCCGTAGCCGAGGGCGGCGACCACTCCGGCCAGTTCGTGCCCAGGGATCGACGGTGTTCGGTCACGGTCGCGGCGATCGGTCCAGGTCGAGGGCCACGCGATCTCAGTCGGGACGAATCCCGACGCATGAATCTGAACAACGACGTCGTTTATCGCCGGTTCCGGCTCGGGCCGCTCCATCAGCGTCATCCCGGCCGTTCCCGCGGCCTCGTCCGTCACCACGATCGCTTTCACGCGAACCGTCTCCTCGCTTATTTGTCTCTTTGGTGGTTCACGGACGAACGCGGATGATGGTCTGCCCGCTGATCCGCTCGGTCGGATTGAAGGCTGCAACGGCATCGTCGAGGGTCGCGACGTTGCCGATGTTCGTCCGCAGCCGTCCGTCCCGGACCCGGTGGACGATCTCACGCAGTTGGGCACGATCGGGCAGGACAACGAAGTCGATCGCCAAGCCGTCCGCGGGCCGTGCCTCGGGCGGCCCGGCGATCGTCACCAGTGTCCCTCCGGCCCGGATCACGCCTGCGGACCGCTTCTGGATGTCTCCACCGATGACGTCGAACACCAGGTCGACGCCGCCGACGTCTTCCAGCGCGTCGTCCTCAAGGGCGACGAACTCCATCGCGCCGAAGTCGAGCGCCTTCTGACGGTCGGCAGCGCGCCCGGTGCCGATGACGTAGGCGCCGAACTCACGTGCGAGCTGCGTCACCATCGACCCGACTGAGCCGGCCGCACCGTGCACGAGGACGCTCTTCCCCGCCTGCAGACGGCCGTGCTCGAACAGTCCCTGCCACGCAGTCAGCCCCGGCATCGGCAGGCTCGCGCCCACCGTGAAGTCGACGTCGCCCGGCAGCGGCGCGAGGTTACGCGCCTCGATCGCCACATACTCTGCCAGCCCGCCGCCGCGATACGAGTCCGTCATGCCGAACACCCGCTGTCCCACCGACAGCCCCGTCGTGCCGTAGCCGAGGGCGGTGACCACTCCGGCCAGCTCCTGCCCGGGAATCGACGGTGTTCGGTCACGGCCGAGGCGATCGGTCCAGGTCGAGGGCCACGTCAGCTCACCCGAGGTGAATCCCGACGCATGAACCTGAACGACGACGTCGTTTATCGCCGGTTCGGGCTCGGGCCGCTCCACCAGCGTCATCCCGGCCGTTCCGGCAGCCTCGTCCGTCACCACAATCGCCTTCATCCGGCACCTCCCGGTGTCGAGCTCTCGCCTGCAGAAGACTAGGCCACCGATACGATCAGGGCCTCCGAGACTTCTGCATCATCGCCTGGCAGCGATCGAGCTCAGACTTCTGGTTCAGGCGTGATCCAGCAGAGTCCGTTCAATTGCGCCGGCAGCCGGCGGCCCCTGCTCTTGTTCCAGCACGGGCATCTCGCTTCTCGGGCCAGCTTTCCCCGCAATGCGCGGCAGGCCAGTCCGCCGCCGCAGCCGGCAAACGTGACTGCTCGCAACCTGGTGCTCGATGACGCGGGGCACCTCGGCGAGAACACCACCCAGCGACGGTACCGTCGCGAGGATGGCGCCGAACGCTCATGCGCCAGTGGCGGATCGAGTCGTTGGGCGTCGCCGCGCTGTTGCGCTCGCTCGCCACTATCGGGAGGCCGAGGGTCTGTCGATCGCGCAGATCGCCGACCGTCTCGGCCGCTCATCAGCCACGGTCAAGGCGTACTTCTACGATCCCACCGGAGATAAGGCAAAGGCGGTGAAGGCGCGCTACCAGGGTGTGTGCCGCGGCTGCGGCGCGTACACGCAGCCGCGCAACGGCAAGGGCGACGCCTACGCGTACTGCAAGGCCTGCCATCCCGGCGCGATCGAGCGGCGCTGGACTCGCGAGCGCATGGTGGAGGCGATGCTTGACTGGCACCGCCGGTACGGCAGGCTGCCGTCCTCGTACGACTGGTCACGAACGCACGCCCGTCGGCGCGGGGGAGAGGCGCTGGAGCGACTCAACGACGGTGATTGGCCCTCGGCGAGCGTCGTCGGCGGGATCTTCGGCACGTGGGCGGCGGCGCTCGCCGCGGCAGCGGAGGAACCGAGGACGACTGCCGTCGAGTAGGGAGCAAACGACCGTCTTGACATACCTCACCACGTGACGCGCATCCGTGCGGGTAGACGCGACATGCACCGCCCTGGTTCGCTGTCCGTGAGGTTCGTCCGTGGTCAGCGTCTCACGGAGCGGGACTTCGAGCCGGCAACGCGATACCTGTATCTCAGAGCCGTGATGCCGAGAACGAGAACACGATCAGGCGAAGCGCAGCCGTCGCCATGCCCGACACTCGCAGTGAGCACGCGATGAGCAAGGTGGACGCCAGTAGAGCGCTCGAGCCAGCTGAACCCGGCAGATCCTCAGCTGATGTCCGGCTACGGTCGCAGGGCGGTCCCGTCCTTGCCCCGGGCGACGTAGAGGCGATCGCGGAGGCGACCGCCCAGAAGCTCCTGGAGATCATCGCAACTCCACCCACCACCTTCGGGCTAATCGGCGCCCGCGAGCTAGCGGAAGGCCTTGGCGTCTCGCTCGACTACGTGTACGCGCACGCGGCGGAGCTCGGGGCCATGCGCCTGGGCTCGGGGCCGAAGGCGCGGATCCGGTTCGATCTCGACCGCGCACGAGAGGCGCTCGAGGCCCGAACTCGCCGGCCGAATGGAAGGCGACGGCGGTAACGCCCGTCACTCGTCCCGAAGAGCGCCTGCCGCGGGGCAGCGCGACCAACGAAACGGGTCGCACAGTGCTGGATCGTTCCGGAACTGGCTGGAGGCGTGTGCGACGATGGGACGGTCGAGTAAGGCCCCCGGCCGTGGCTGACCGGTCCGGCCGGCCCGATCCCGCCGTCATCCCCTATGCAGCTTCAGAATTTGAGAAAGGTCGCCTGATGGCCCGGCCGACGATTGGGTACGTCTTCGAGCGCCCGTGGGCAGATGGCGAGACGGTCAGCTACGGCGCACAAGTGCGCGCCTACGGTCGCTACGAGAAGGTCACGTTCGGCACCAACAAGCAGGGCTGGAACCGGACCCGCGCCGAGCTGGAGACGGAGAGGATCGCGCAGCAGATCGACCGGGGAACGTGGGTTCCGCCGCGGCTCGAGCCGCGCGAGGACCGTCTCGAGGACGCGATGGCGACGCTCGGTGTGCATGTCGACGAGAGCTTCCGTGTGTTTGCCAAGCGCTGGTGGCGCTCCAAGCAGCTTGGTCTCGACGAGGACACCATCAATGACTATGAGTGGCGGCTCGGCTACCTGGAGCGGTTCTTTGGGCGCTACCGGCTTCGCGAGATCACGCCGCGGGTGGTCGACCGCTTCCGGGATGAGCTGCACGAGCAGGCGGAGACGATTCGCCAGGCTCAGGAGCGGGCCCGCACGGAGAAGGGACGACGTCCGCTCATGGAGACCGTGACCGATAAGCGGGGCCGAACCTACGAGCGCAGGCGCCGACCGCTCTCGAACACGTCGATCAACGCGATGATCACGCTGCTCGGGCAGATCCTGCAGCAGGCCCTCGACTACGAGCTGATCGATCGCAACGCGGTCCGCGTCGGCGGGCGCTCGGCCCGGTTCCTCAAGCGAGTGCGCCCGAACCGAACGTTCCTCGAGGTCGACGAGTTCCAGGCGCTGCTGGATGCCGCCGGCGAGCTCGAGGCTGAGGCGCGTACGGACTTCAAGGGGCTCGGCCGCCGCGCGATGGTCGCGACGCTCGGGCTGGCGGGCCTTCGGATCAGCGAGATGATCGATCTCCGGGTCGCTCAGGTCGACCTAGCTCGCAGCCGGTTCAAGCTGGTCGACGCGAAGACCGAGGCCGGAGTGCGAGAGGTCGAGATCACGCTCTACCTGCGCGACGAGCTGCTCGAGCACGCGATGGACCGCCGGGCGCGGGGGCTGCCGTTCGGCCCGTCTGAGCACTTCTTCGGCACGGCGACCGGCAAGCGCCGGGACCCGAACCGGTTCCGCGATCGCATTCTCACCCGCTCGGTCGAGCGCGCGAACGCAAACCGCGCGCAGAGCGGCCTGGCGCCGCTGCCCGAGATCACGCCGCACTCCCTTCGGCGCACGTGGGCGACGTTCGGGGCAATGATCGGCCGTGACCCGAAATGGATTGCGGCGCAGATCGGGCACGTCAGCCCGTCGTTCACGTTCTCGGTCTACCAGCAGGTGGCGACCCGTCGCTACATCGACGAGCAGGCGGTGTGGACGTTGATGCGGTTCGCCGACGAGCCCACGGAGCGCGTTCCCAGCCGTCAGATCACGCGCCTCGAGCGCCAGGACCCGCGCGGCTCGTCGAGCGTCGAAGACCGCGGGTTTGATCAGGCGGTCGAGCGGCTGACCGACGGCCGCGACGACGACGTTGCTGCCGACTGAGCCGAGGGGTTTAACGCCGTGATTAACGCCGCGGCCCGATTTGATGCTTTCGACACTGCGGAGCAGTCGCCGAAGACAGAGAAAAAGTCCTGATTACCAGGACTTTTTTGATGGGCACGGCTGGGCTCGAACCAGCGACCTCTCGCGTGTGAAGCGAGCGCTCTCCCACTGAGCTACGCGCCCTCAACGGCCGATTCTACGCGGCTTATAGAACCCGCCGCCGGCAGCTGTGCCAGGGCGAGGCGAGGAGCCTGATCAGCCTGCGGAGCCTGCCGAAGCTCGGACCGCCCGGAGCGGTAGCGCCAGGTCGCCGCGGTCCTCGACGACCACATCCTGGAGTCCCAGCCAGCCGGCCACCAGTCGCAGCTCCTCGGCCAGCTCGCCGGCCACGAGCCGATGATCGACGTCCTCCTCGGCATAGGCCCCGCGCACGCGCAGCAGTCCCGCCTGCCGATCTGACTTCAGGTCGACCCGCGCCACGAGCCGGTCACCGAGCAGGAACGGCAGCACGTAGTAGCCGTACACCCGCTGGGGCGCGGGCGTGTAGATCTCGATCCGGTAGTGAAAGCCGAACACCCTCAGCGCTCGGTCACGATTCCAGACCAGCGGGTCGAAGGGGGAGAGCAGGGCGCGAGCCTGCAGACGCCGGGGGAGCTTCGCGCCGTGCCACACGTATCCGGGGACCCGCCAGCCCTGCACGTCGACCGGGCGGAGCTCGCCCGCGGTGACGAGCTCGGCCACCCGGGCCTTCGAGGCGGCGCGGGGCAGCCGGAAGTAGTCACCCATATCGGGTTCCGCCGCCACACCAAGCGCCCGGGCAGCAATCCTGATCAGCTCCCGCTGGGCGTCGGGCTCATCCGGGGTCGGGGCGGCCAGGATCTCGGGCGGCAGCACCCGCTCAGGCAGGTCGTACAACCGCTCGAAGTTCACCCGCCCGGCCGCCGTGACGCGTCCCGTGAAGAACAGGTATTCCAGGACGCGCTTGCCGTCATGCCAGTTCCACATGGCGTCCGGGCCGGGTGCCGGGCGGACGAAGCCGGTGGCGCTCGCCCGGATCGGACCGTTCTCGGCGACCAGCTGCTGGATGTCCTCAACCAGCTCAGGTTGTTCATGGGCCACGCGCGAGATCGTCCGCCAGGCGGCGGTGTCGACCTGTTCCATCCGCCAGCGCAGCAGCGGGTGCAGCTCGAACGGCACGAGCGACGCTTCGTGGGCCCAATACTCGAACAGGCGGCGTTGCCGGCGCGCACCACCGCCGTGGCCCGCCAACCTGTCGAGCAGGACCGGGTCATACGGACCCAGGCGGGAGAACACAGGCATGTAGTGCGAGCGGCAGAACACGTTGACACTGTCCAGCTGCAGCAGCCCGAGCCGGCGGACCAGTCCGAGTATGTTCCGGCTCGTCACGGTCGCGGGCCGGGGGCGATCGAATCCCTGGGCGGCCAGGGCCAGGCGGCGAGCCTGATCTGCGCGGATCCAGCGGGTCATCAGAATCGGATCATCCCCAATGCGGCGGCTGCTGCGCGGCCGGTAGATTCCGGCGATGGTTTCCCTTGTCGTCCCCGGAAGCTCTGAGCGCATGCTCGCCAAGGCGCGCGACCTGCGCGTCGATGAGCTGATCTTTGATCTCGAGGACGCGGTCACCCCCGACCGGAAGTCCGAGGCCCTCGAGCTGGTTCTGGAGGCGCTGGCCGCCGGTAGCGAGGCCGCTCGGGTGGGGGTGCGAATCAATCCGATCGGATCGCGGTGGGCCGAGGCCGAGATTCGGGCGCTGGCAGACGCCGCCCGCCGTCCGGACACGGTCGTAGTCCCCAAGGCCGAGGACCCCGCCGAGCTTGGCCAGACGGCCGAGGCCCTCAACGGAATCGGGGTGCAGGCGCTGATCGAGACGGCGGCCGGCCTCACCCGGGTCGATGAGCTGGCCGGCCAGCCGGGGGTAGAGGCGCTGATCCTCGGCTACGCCGATCTGGCCGTATCGCTCGGGCGCCGACCGTCCGGCGCCGCCGACCTGGACCTGTGGCTGCCCAGCCAGGAGCGGGTCCTAGTCGCCGCACGAGCCGCCGGCGTCCGGGCCATCGACGGGCCGTACCTGGCCATCGAGGACACCGAGGGCCTCACGCGCTCCGCCACCCTCGCCGCTCAACTCGGTTTCGACGGGAAGTGGGCGATCCATCCGGCGCACATCGAGCCGATCCGTCAGGCCTTTCGGCCCGAGGAATCGGAGATCGCTCACGCCCGGGAGGTGCTGAGCGCCCTGCAGAACGCACCGGACAGCGGCGCCGTCCGACTAGGCGGCCAAATGGTCGACGAGCCGATCCGGCTGGCCGCCCTGAGAACCCTGGAGCGAGCGGGAGAGGACGGATGACCTCAACCGAGGCGACGATCAGGGTCTCCGGTCCCTATTACGAGGACCTGCACAAGAAGCAGGTGTTCGCCGATGCGCCCGGCCTCACGCTCACCGAGGGTCACCAGGCGGTTCACCAGGCGATCCTGGGCGATCGGCTCCGGCTGTGCCTGGATCACCATCTGGCCAGCGAGGTGTCAGGCCAGTCCACAGCGCTGGCCCATCCCGGGCTGGTCTGTGACGTGGCGATCGGCCAGTCGACGCTGCCCACGGGGCGGGTGATCGGGAACCTGTTCTACCGCGGCCTGGTCCTGCGGCGCTGGCCGCGGATCGGCGACACCCTGCGCACGGTCACCGAGGTGGTCGCGCTCAAGGACAACGCGCAGCGGCCCGGGCGGGAGCCCACGGGTCTGGCCGCGCTGCGCGTCCTGACCGTCGATCAGGACGAACGTCCGGTCCTCGACTATCACCGCTGCGCGATGCTTCCGATGCGCAGCGAGGAGGCGCGCCCCGGCCACAGCGACGACCTCAACCTCATCAGCGCCGAACTCGACTCCGAACGGTTGCTCGACTCCGTCAGCGAGCTGGATCTGGCGGTGTACAGAGACCGGGTTCCGGGGTCGCACGCGGACGAGGTCGAACCGGGGCAGCGCTACCGCGTGGAAACGGGCGACACGGTCACCTGCGCGCCCGAACTCGTCCGCCTGTCGCTCAACCTGGCCGCCGCCCACAGCGACCCCACCGCCTCGGACCGGGGACGCCGGCTGGTCTACGGCGGCCACACGATCGGCCTAGCGCTCCAGCACGTCACCCGGGCGCTGCCCAACCTGGTCACCGTCGCCGCCTGGCGGTCGTGTGACCATCTCGGGCCGGTATTCGAGGGAGATGTGCTGCACAGCACGGTCAGCGTTGAGGCCAAAGAGGGTGGCCAGCGGGCCACCCTCGTCGAACTCCGGGTCATCACCACGGCCACCCGTCAGGATGGGGAACGGACCGATGTTCTCGACTGGCGGCCGATCGGCGTGCTCGCCTGATGGGTGAGCAGGGCATCCTCTCCGGCTTTCGGCTGATCGAGGGTTCGGCATTCGTGGCCGCACCGCTGGGCGGCATGACCCTGGCCCAGCTCGGCGCCGACGTGATCCGCTTCGATCAGATGGGGGGCGGGCTCGATTACGGACGCTGGCCGCTGGCCAAGGGCGGCCAGAGCCTGTTCTGGGCCGGGCTGAACAAGGGCAAGCGCTCGATCCAGGTGGACATCCGCTCCGAGGAGGGACGCGAGCTGGTCACGGCGCTGGTGGCGGCGGCCGGGGCGCTTCTGACCAACTTCCCCGCCCGCGGCTGGCTGTCCTACGAGACCCTGAAGCAGCGTCGCAACGATCTGATCATGGTGGCGCTGAGCGGCAATCCCGACGGGACATCGGAGGTGGACTACACGGTCAACCCCGCCACCGGCTTTCCCTGGGCCACCGGGCCGCGCAATTTGTCCGAGCCCCTCAACAGCATCCTCCCGTCCTGGGATCTGGTGATGGGCGGGCAGGCCGCCACCGGCCTGCTGGCCGCGGAACGGCACCGGATGCTCACCGGGCAGGGCCAGCTGATCCGCGTGGCCCTGTCCGACGTGGCGTTCGCCACCGTGGGCAACCTCGGCCGGATCGCCGAGGCTCAGCTGGACTCCCGAGATCAGCGCAAGGACGGCAACTACCTGTACGGCGCCTTCGGGCACGACTTCGTCACGGCCGACGACCGCCGGGTGATGGTCGTTGCCCTGACCGCCCGGCAGTGGCGGGCGCTGGTCGAGACCACGCAGCTCCAGGACGCGTTCACCGGGATCGAGCGGGCCACCGGTCACGACCTGTCGACGGAGAGCGGCCGCTACGAAGCGCGCGATCTGATCGCCGCCGTGCTCCGGCCGTGGTTCGACCGGCGCACGCTGGCCGAGGTCCGTGAGTCGTTCAGCGGCACCGGCGTCTCGTGGGGCCCGTATCAGACCTTCCGGCAGCTGGTCACCGAGGATCCACGGGCATCCGCGGAGAATCCGATGTTCCAGGAGATAGAGCAGCCCGGCGTCGGCCGCTACCTGGCCCCGGCCTCGCCGATCGATCCTGAGCCGATCGGCCGGGTGCCGGTCAGGCGGGCACCCGTGCTGGGCGAACACACCGACGAGGTTCTGGCCGACCTGCTCGGCCTGTCCGAGCACGAGATCGGCGATCTCCACGACCGCGAGATCGTGGCCGGCCCCGCCCTGGATCCGGTCGGCTAGAGCCGGACGACGTTGCGGTCAGGCAGGCCGCGCGTGATGCCGCGGAAGTCGACGAACAGCGCCGCCTCCCGGGTGACCTTGTCGTAGTCCACGCCCGGGTGGGCGGTGACCAGTACGACCGCGTCGGCCCCGTCAACGGCCTCCTCCAACGGAAGGCTGGACAGCTCGAGCTTGGGCAGCGAGTCCACGAACGGGTCGTGGTAGACGAGGTCCGCCCCCCGCAGGGCCAGCTCGTGCATGATCCGCAGACCCGGCGACTCGCGTATGTCCCCGGTACCGCCCTTGTAGCTGACGCCGAGGATGGCGATCTTGGAGCCCTTGATCGGTTTGCCGGCGTCGTTCAGGGCCAGCTCGATCCGCTCCACGCAGTGGTAGGGCATCTGCTGGTTGATCTTGCCCGCCAGCTCGATGAACTCGGTGGACATGGAGAACTCGCGGGCCCGCCAGGTCAGATAGAACGGATCGACGGGCAGGCAATGGCCGCCCATGCCGGGACCCGGCTCGAAGCGCATGAACCCGTAGGGCTTGGTGGTGGCCGCGTCGACCACCTCCCAGATGTCGATCCCCATCCGGTGGGCCAGGATGGCGAGCTCGTTGACCAGCGCGATGTTGACCGAGCGGAAGATGTTCTCCAAGAGCTTGGTCAGCTCGGCCGCCTCGGGGGTGGACACCCGGACGATCTCGTCGCACACCCGCCCGTAG
Source organism: uncultured Solirubrobacterales bacterium (assembly GCA_963718545.1). GTDB lineage: Bacteria > Actinomycetota > Thermoleophilia > Solirubrobacterales > Solirubrobacteraceae > Palsa-465. Next base: position 894,470 of record CAVQZO010000003.1, read on the forward strand.
AGCTCGGCGGCCCGATCCGTGCACTCATCGGTGATGCCGCCCACGACCTTGGGCGTGTTGCGCAGCGTGTAGTCGGTGCGGCCGGGGTCGACGCGCTCGGGCGAGAAGGCGACGTTCAGCCCGCGGCCCACGGACAGGCCGGACTCCCGCTCCAGGATCGGGATCAGGAGCTCCCGGGTCGTGCCCGGGTAGGTGGTCGACTCAAGCACGATGAGCTGCCCGCGCTGGAGGATGCGGGCCACCGATTCGGCGGCCGCGTTCAAGGGTCCCAGCTCTGGCTCGCGGTTGGCGGTCAGGGGGGTGGGGACGCAGATCAGCACCGCCTCGGCTCTGGCCAGCGGTGCGAAGTGGTTGTCAGCCCTGATCCGGTCGCGTACCGCGGCCAGGCGCTCGGAGGAGATGTCCTCGATGTATGACTCTCCGGCCCCGATTGCCGCGACCTTCTTTGAGTCGATGTCGACGGCGATGACGTCCTCGCCGGCCTCGGCGAACGCCACGACCAAGGGCAGTCCGACATAACCAAGGCCCACTATCCCAACAGCCATTGAGCCGGACGATAGCGACTGGTTCGGGTGCGAACTCTGGGCGAACGTGCGGGACGGGCCTGGGCCAACGTCTGGGTGAGCCGCGGCGCTAGGATCTGGGGTGGACCGTGCTAGGCGGGGTGCTAGCGGTGCCCTGTAACCCACAATCCGCTCTAGCGGGGCTGAATTCCCTCTCCGAGGGGCCGAAGCCCGAGGTCAGCGCCTCGCCTCTGGCGGCGATGGTCCGGTCCCATCACGATGAAGGCCCGCGAACCAGGTCAGGTCCGGAAGGAAGCAGCCTTAAGCGGTCACCGTCAGGCGCGATGGGAGGGCTGGACCGGAGTCAGGGATGACGGCAGCGCCTCGTGCTGACGCTTCGAAGAAGGGTGCACGGTCCGTTTTCTGCGACGGCGCTCAGGCGCTGACGGCGTCGCCCCGAACGGCCGCGAGCCAGCGGGTGGCGCCGAGCTCCTCGATGATGTCGCGTGCCTCGGCCTCGGCCATCGGGTCCTCGCGCCGGCGGCAGCGATCCAGCAGCGTCCGGGCCAGCAGAGGCCGGGTGCCGACCGCGCGCAGCCGGTCGATCGCGCCCTGTTCGTGGCGCTCGGCAAGCTCGTGCTCTCCGCGCCGATGAGCCTGCTCGGCGAGTAGCCGATCACGATTGGCGAGCAGCAGTGCCGGCGCCTGAGCGGGCGGCAGCGCGGCGCACCAGCTCTGCAACTCTTCGATCAGCGCTCCGTCCCCGAGCGCGAGCGCCGATTCGACGCACAGCACGTACGCGTCGGTGCGAATCTCGCCCGCGATCGCCGGGGTGTCGAGGATCGGCCGAACCCGCGCCAGCGCAGCCCGGGGAGATCCGCGCCCGAACTCCGCGTGCCCTTGGACCGTCAGGCTGGAGCAGTGCAGGTCGGCGTAGACCGATCCCTCCAGCTGGCTGGCGATCTCGAGGCAGCGTTCGGTGAGCTCCTCATCCCCGCGGGCCACCGCGATCTGGGTCAGGACGTGCGCGCTGGTCACGCGAGACATCTCGTCGTAGGCCGTCATGAGCTCCAGAGCGACCGGCATCGCCTCCCGCCAGCGGCCGCTGATCAACATCGGGATGAGCGACTGCTGACGCATCTTCGCGTCCCACGAGCGGTCTCCCCGCTCCCGCGCGAGCGCCCGCCCGCGCTCGAGCTCGGCCAGCGCTCCCGCCGGGTCATGCTCCTCGATCAGACACTGGGCCAGGTTGTAGCTCGTCCGCAGCGCCTCGAATGGCAGGTCATGGTCCTCGGCCAGGCGGCTCGCGTGGCGCAGCACCGCCAGCCCCTCCTGGCGGCGCCCGCCGTAGATCAGGTAGGCGGCCCGGGTGTTCAGCGCTCCGGTCAGGGCGCGCCACGCCTGCATCGCCTCGAGCGTCGTCAGCGCCTCCTCGAGTAGCGGCCCCGCCTGCTCGCGACGCCCCGAGAACAGCCAGCACCCGGCCAGGCAGGCGAGCGCGTCGGCGCGCAGCACGACGTCGTCGTCAAGCTGCGCGTCGACGCGGAAGGGCTCGAGCATCGCCTCGGCCTCCGGAAGGCGAGCGACCAGGCGGAGTAGCGCACCAAGCGCGACCGCTGCCGAGCCGCCGGTGGGGCTGCCGGCGCCGCGCACGAGCCGCACGGCCTCGTCCAGCCGACGCTCCGCCCGCTCCTCCTCGCCGCTGCGCAAGAGCGCGCTCCCGGCCTGCTCGAACAACCGCGACCGCTCGAGGTCATCGTCGGCCAGTTCGGCTGCCTGCTCGAGGTAGCGCTCGGCCTCCGGGCCGAGCGCGAGCGAGGCGGCCGCCTGCCCGGCCGCAGTCAAGGTTTCGCGCGCCGAGTGCCGCAACTCGGCGACGTCGGGGGCCCCGGGCTCGGCGGCGATCGCCTCGAGGTAATGCGAGGCCAGCACCTCGGCGATGTCCCGCAGCTCTCCTGGCCAGCTGTCGCGCAGATGGCGAGCGGCGGCCAGGTGCAGCGACTTCCGGGTGCGCCGAGCCAGCGTCCCGTACGCGACCGTCCGCAGCAGGCCCTGGAGGAACACGTACTGCCCCCGCTCGGGAGACCGGGGATCGTCGTCGCGGGCGAGCACCTGCTTGGCGACCAGCCCGTCAAGCAGCTCCTCCACCTCTGGCTGTGACTTGCCGCTCAGCGCCGCCGCGGCGGCGACCGAGAACGACTGCCCGAGCACCGAGGCGTTCTGCAGCAGCGCGCGCCCGTCCGCCGAGAGTCCGTCCAGCCGCGAGGCGACGAGGGCATGCAAAGTCTCCGGGACCTCCAGGTCCGACACGTCGCCGGTCAGTGCGTAGCGCGCTCCCTCCTGCACGAGCAGCCCGCGGTCCTGCAGCATCCTGATCGTCTCCACCGCGTACAGCGGGAGTCCCTCGGCCCGGCGGCCGATCTCGGTCACGAGCTCATCCGGCAGCCCCGGCGCCAGCCCGTCGAGCATCTGGGCGATCGCCGCCGGCTCCAGCGGGCCGAGCACGATCGGCTCCCACGCCGGCCGGCGGTCGAGCAGCTCGCCGCGCCCGAGCGCCACGACCAGGATCGGATGCTCGGCCGACCATTCGAGCAGGTAGTCGACGAAGTCGAGCAGCCCGGAGTCCGCCCATTGCAGGTCCTCGAACGCGAGGATCACGGGCTGGCGGGCCGCCATCCGCTCAAAGAACAGCCGCCAGCCGCTGAACAGGTCGGCGCGGTCGGCGTCTGGTCGCTCGTCGAGGCGTAGCAGGTGGGCGAGGCGCGGCTCCACGAGCCGGCGCTCGCGCTCATCGGCGACGTGCTCCAGCACCGCCGCGTGTAGCTTCTCGCGCGCGGACGCCGGTGTCTCCTCCTCGCCGATTCCGGCCCGCGTGCGCACCATCTCGGCCAGCGCCCAATACGCGACGCCTTCTCCGTAGGACAGGCAGCGGCCCTGGTGCCAGTAGCGAAGCTCCTGGATGCCGTCGAGGTACTTGAAGAACTCCCACAGCAGGCGCGACTTGCCGGCCCCCGCCTCGCCGACGAGCGCGACCAGCCGCGCCCGGCCTTCGTGGGCGCTCTCCTCTCCCGCCTCGACGATCGCCGCCAGCTCTCCGTCGCGCCCGACGAGCGGCGCCTCGAGCCCGACGCTGCGGCGTGCGCCGCCGGCCCCGGCCACGACCCGCAGCGCCGTCCACGCCCGCACCGGCTGCTCACGCCCCTTCACCTCGTGCGTCCCCGCGTCCTCATAGGCGATCGCCGCCTCCGAGGCTCGCCGCGTGACGTCGTCGACGAGCACCGTCCCCGGCTCGGCGATCGACTGCAGCCGGGATGCGGTGTTGACCGTGTCGCCCAGCACCATCCCCTCACCCTCGGCGCCCAGCTCCACCGCCGCGTTCCCGGTGAGCACACCGGCGCGCAGCCGCAGGTCCGGCATCCCCACCTCCTCTCCGAGCGCCGTGACCGCCGCGGTCAGCGACAGCGCCGCCCGCACGGCCCGCTCGGCGTCGTCCTCACGGGCCACCGGCGTGCCCCACACCGCCATCACCGCGTCGCCGATGAACTTCTCCACGGTGCCGCCATAGCGCTCGATCAGCGCCCGGCAACGGTCGAAGTAGCGGCTGAGCAGCTCGCGAACCTCTTCGGGATCCCGGTGCTCGGACAGCGAGGTGAAGCCAACGAGGTCGGCGAACAGGACGGAGACCAGCCGGCGCTCCGAGGCCTGAGTGGGCGGCGCGGCGGCGCCTTCGGACACGGAAGTGCCACAGCTGGGACAGAAGCGGTCGTTGGGGTCGAGCTCGGTCCCACAGGACGCGCACCGTGGGGCCGCGGGCGCACCGCACGCCGAGCAGAACCTCGCCTTCGCCCGGAGCTCCTCGCCGCATGACCGGCACGTCGTCACGGGCGCACGTTACCGCAGCCGCCGGGACGAGCTAGCAGTCCGATCAGACGTGGACTTCAAGTGCTGCTTGACACAAGGGAAGGGCCGTAGTAGGTTCCTCCGAACTGGATTCGACATTATCGAATCACGATCGACGGAGGGAGTGAAGTGGAGCAGAAGTTTCATCTCTCGCAGCGCGCTATGGCCGAGGTCCTTGGGACCGCGCTGCTGGTGCTCGTGGGACCGGGCTCCGTAGTGGCCACACTCGAGCTGGCCGGCAAGGCCGTGCCGGCGATCCGCGGAGGCGATCTGCTCGGGATCTCCTTCGCCTTCGGCTTCATCATCGCCGCGATGGTCTACGCCATCGGCAAGGTGTCCGGCTGTCACATCAATCCCGCAGTGACGTTCGGGCTGGCCGTAACCAAGAGGGTTCCCTGGAGCGAGGTCCCCGTCTACTGGATCGCTCAGGTGATCGGTGCGGTCCTCGGCGCTCTGGGCATCTGGGCCGTGTTCGGGCATCAGGCGATCTCCCTGGGCATGGGCATGACGTCCTTCAACCAGCACACCACCGGCTGGACACAGGCGATCTTCGCGGAGGGGATCGGGACCGCGGTGCTGATGTTCACGATTCTCGGAATCGTCGATGGCCGTTCCCCCAGTGACCTGGCCGGGATCATCATCGGCGGCGTCGTGATCGCGATCATCATGATCGTCGGTCCGGTCACCGGTGCTTCCCTGAACCCGGCCCGCGCCTTCGGCCCGGAGCTCGTGGCCGCCCTAGACAGCGGCAAGACGTTCTGGAACCAGCTCCTGCCTGTGTACATCGTGCCCGGGCTCGTAGGGTCTGGCATCGCCGCGCTCGCCTACGACTTCGTGGCCAAGCCACGACTCATCGTCGAGCCCGTTATCGAAGCGGTAAGTCACCCTGACCCCGGCCCGCGCGAGCCCGCGGCCGTCTGAGGAGAGTCATCATGGCCCTAACCACACCCCTGACGATGAAGAAGTTCCTGAACGACCCGGCCGACCTGGTCAAGGAGTCCCTCACGGGACTGGCCGCGGCGCACGGCGATCTGCTCCGCTATGACGCAGAGCACCAGATCGTCACCCGCGCGGACGCGCCGGTGGCCGGCAAGGTGGCGCTGATCTCCGGCGGAGGATCGGGCCACGAGCCGCTCCACGGCGGCTTCGTCGGCCGCGGCATGCTGGACGCCGCGTGCCCGGGTGAGGTCTTCACCTCACCCGTTCCCGACCAGATGCTGGCAGCGACGAAAGCCGTTGACGGCGGCGCCGGTGTCATCCACATCGTCAAGAACTACACGGGCGACGTGATGAACTTCAAGCTGGCCGCCGAGGATGCGGCCGACGAAGGCATCGCGGTGGAGTCGGTCCTGGTGGACGACGACGTGGCGGTGGAGGATTCGCTGTACACCGCCGGACGTCGAGGCGTCGGCGCCACGGTGCTGGTCGAGAAGATCGCCGGCGCAGCGGCCGAGCGCGGCGACGAGCTGGCCGCGGTGGCCGATCTGGCTCGGCGCGTCAACCAGCGAGCCCGATCATTCGGGGTCGCCCTTTCCTCGTGCACGCCGCCGGCTGCAGGTAAGCCGATCTTCGACCTGCCCGAGGGGCAGATCGAACTGGGGATCGGGATCCACGGCGAGCCCGGTCGGCGTCGGGAGAGCATCCGCTCGGCGCGGGAGATCGTGGAGATCTCCCTCGAGGCGATCCTGTCGGATCTCAAGCCAGAGTCCGGTCAGGTGCTGCCGTTCGTCAACGGGATGGGTGGCACGCCGCAGATCGAGCTGTACCTCCTGTACGGCGAGGTCGATCGGCAGCTGCGCGCGGCCGGCCTGGAACCAGTCCGCAACCTGGTGGGCAGCTACATCACCTCCCTGGAGATGGCGGGCGCCTCGGTGACGATTCTGGAATTGGATGACGAACTGGTCCGGCTCTGGGATGCTCCGGTGCACACGGCCGCCCTCCGCTGGGGAGGTTGAAAGACCGTGATCACCGCCTCGACCGTGCGCGCGAACACCATCATCAGCTGGCTGGGTGAGGCTGAGGCCCAGATTCGCTCACAGAGCGACTATCTGACCCAGCTCGATGCGGCGATCGGCGACGGCGATCACGGGACAAACATGCGCCGCGGGTTTGACGCGGTGGGAAAGGCACTGGCCGGGCAGGGGTCGTCGACTCCGCCTGGCCAGCTCCTGATCGTTTCCGGCAAGACGCTGGTCTCCACGGTGGGTGGAGCGAGCGGACCGCTCTGGGGCTCCGCTCTGCGGCGCGCCGGGCGGTCGCTGGGTGACGCTGAGGAATTCGACGCCGCTCAGCTGGCCGCTGCCCTCGATGCCGCCGCCGAGGCCGTCATCGAACTCGGCGCGGCGGCGGCCGGGGACAAGACGATGCTGGATGCCCTGCTCCCCGCGTCCGCTGCTCTGCATACCGGCGTGGACTCGGGCCGCTCGCTCGAGGAGTCGGTCCGGAGCGCCGCCGAGGCCGCGCGCGAAGGCGCCGAGGCAACCGTGCCGATGAAGGCGCGCAAGGGCCGGGCCTCCTATTTGGGTGAACGCTCGATCGGCCACCAGGATCCCGGGGCGACGTCGGCGGCGATCATCCTGGAGGCGCTCAGTCGCGCGGTTGGCTCAGACACGGGCTCCGCGGCCTGATCGGCCTGTGCCGGACCGCCTGACACCGGGATGACCGAGCAATCAATCTGCGGGTCTCCAGCCTCACCGGGGCTGGCCGCCGGGGCGGTGTGGCATCTCCCCGGGGGTGGGGGAGGGGTCCCGGCACGAGAAGCGCACGACGACTGCGTCGGACCTGCCGATCGCCCGGCCGAATGCGACCGCGCTCTGTCAGCCCTGGACGCGGCCGCTGAGGCTCTGACCAGCCTGGCCCGAACGCTGCCAGATGCTGAGGCCGAGATCGTCGAGACGGGTGCGCTGATGGCTGCGGACCCAGTCCTGCGCGGTGCGATCGAGGCGGCAATCGGCGGCCGGGGACTCCCGGCGTCGACGGCGATCCTCGAGGCGGCCGAACACCAGGCCAGGGCGATAGACGCCATTGGCGATGCGCACCTGGCGGCTCGCGCCGACGACGTGCGCAGCCTGGGCCGTCGGGCTGCGCAGCTCGCTGAAGGACGCCCCGATGACCTGGAAGCCGCCCGATTGCCAACCGATGAGGCGATCCTCCTGGCCCCTGAACTCGGGCCGGCCGACGTGGCCGAGCTGGCCGGGGCCGTGTGCGCGATCGGCCTGACCGGCGGAGGGGCGACGACCCACGCGGCGATCGTGGCCAGATCGCTGGGAATTCCGATGGTCACCGGCCTGCCCGCGGACGCGCTGGCTCTGCCGGCCGACACGATCGTTGTGCTGGACGGGTCACGGGGCGAGATGATCGTCGGCCCGGAACCGGGGCGCCTCGGCCAGGCTCGGTCCGCAGCCGCCGCTCGAGCCCAGGCCGCCGGGCTGGCCCGGGCGCGGCGGAGCCAGCCGGCCGCCACGGCAGACGGCCGGCGGGTCACCGTGCTGACCAATGTCGCCAGTCCCGAGGAGGTCGCGCTGGCGATCGAGGCCGGTGCCGAGGGGATCGGGCTGCTGCGCACCGAGCTGGCTTTCCAGGACGCGGCCGACTGGCCAGACGAGGCGGCCCACGCCGAGGCCCTGGAGCCGATCCTCGCCCAGCTCGGACAGCGCCCCGCGGTGGTGCGCGTGCTGGATTTCGGAGCCGACAAGGCCCCGCCCTTCCTGCGCGGCGTGACCGAGCGGGGTCTGGAGCTCCTGATCGCCCATCCGGAGGCGTTCGTGCGCCAACTGCGGGCGATCCTCCGCATGGCCGGCCGGCACGACGTGCGCATCCTCCTCCCGATGGTCGATACCCCGGGCCAGGTGAAGGCCACGAGTGAACTGCTCGCCCACGTCGCCCGGTCGCTCGGGTTGACGGCCGTTCCGCCACTGGGGGCGATGATCGAGACGCCCTCGGCCGTGCAGCACGCCGAGGAGATCGCTGCCGCATCGGACTTCCTCAGCATCGGCACGAACGACCTGACCGCGACGGTTCTGGGGATGGACCGCTTCGCCGGAAACAGCGGCTGCACACACGATCCGCGGGTGCTTGCCGCGATCGCGTCTGCGACCTCAGCGGCGCACGATCAGGGCCGGCGAATCGAGGTCTGCGGGGAGGCGGCCTCCGACGCGATGTTGGTTCCACTGCTGGTCGGGTTGGGGATCGACGAGCTCAGCGTCGGAGCGGCGCGGGTTGGACTCGTACGCGACTGGATCCGGAGCCTGAACGCGGAGGAGATGGCCGGGATGGCCCGCTCCGCTCTGACGATGGATTCCGCTGAGGAGGTGGAATGGATCGTGCGGCCGATCGCCGCCGAGCTACTCGGCGAGGTCGGTGATGGTGGCGGCGAGGGTCTCGACGGCGCCCGCGGCGCCGTCGCCCTCGGCGGTCAGCCTTAAGGCCGTCCCGCGTTTGGCCCCGAGGGCGAGGACCGAAAGCAGACTCTTGGCGTCGGCCTCGCGCTGCTCGGAGGCGACGCTGATCCGTGCGCTGAACTGCATCGCCGCTCTGACGAAGCTGGCGGCCGGCCGCGCATGCAGATCGACGTGCTCGGGCAGCCTCACCTCAGCGGTGGCGCGGGAGAATTCAGAGCTTATTGGCACCGCGTGCCTCCTCTGCGGCCCGGAGGACGTCGGCCATGGCGCAGCCCGCCGAGGCGGCGACGGCGGCCGAAACGGCGCCCTCGACCAGCGGCGCGTCGGCCAGGCGCACGTGGCCGTTGGCCTGGCGCTCCAGCACGTGACGGATCGTCAGGATGGCGCTCCCGAGATCGCCGAACACCACCACTCCCTCGCCCTGGTCGGCCCGGCGGATCGCATCCCGCACAAGCGTGTCATCGGTTCCGAGGGATCCGCCTGGACCACCTCCAGCGGTTTCGATGCTCACCTCGGGGCCCGCCATCTGACTGGCGATTTCAGCAACCCCGCGCGCGAGGTCGGCGCTGTGCGACACGATTACGATGCCTACCACCTCGGCCCTCTCCTCGCTTGTGGGTTCGAGGTCAGGAGTTTACACTACCGAAACCGATTCGACAATGCCGAACAACCCCCCCAAGCCGACCCGCCGTAGCACGATCCAGTCGGTGGATCGGGCCGCCCGCATCCTCAAGGTGCTGGCCAGCGGCCCGAGGCGGCTCGGTGTCAGCGAGATTGCAGACCGGCTGGGGCTGACCAGGCCGACCGTGCACGGCCTACTACAGACGCTGCAGGCCCATGGCTTCGTCGAGCAGGACCGGGACTCGGACAAATACCAGCTCGGGGCCGGCTTGCTCCAGCTTGGCAACTCCTATCTCGATCTCAACGAATTGCGGGCACGTTCCCTGGTTCATGCTGAGCGGCTGGCGGCACGCACAGATGCTGCGGTTCGGGTTGGGGTCATGCACGGACCGGGGATCGTCGTCGTTCACCACGTCTTCCGGCCCGACTCGACCCTGCAGATCCTGGAGGTTGGAGCGGAGCTTCCCCTCCATGCCAGCGCGCTCGGCAAGGCGATGCTCGCGTTCAGCCCCGAGGCGCTCAGCGACCTGCTCGCCGAGCCCCTGCCTCGCCTGACCAGCCGCACACTGTCGCCGGCCTCCCTACGCGAGGAGCTGGGTGAGGTCCAGGAACGGGGTTTCGCAGGCGAGCACGACGAGGCGGTCCTGGGCGAGTCGAGCTTCGCCGCTCCAATCTTCGACCACTCCGGCCACGCGGTCGGCGCGATCGGCATCGTCGGCGACACCGATCGGATCACGGCGCCAGGATCGACTGACGGCTTCGGGGCCGCCGTCTGCGATGCCGCCCGGGGTGTGTCCCGAGAGCTCGGCGCCAGCCGCTGGCCGCCCGTGGCGCCGGAGCCCGTGGGGGGCCGGGGGCGCCTCTAAACTCGGACGTCCGTGTCCGCCGGCCCCTCCCTCTACCGCCGTCACCGCCCCCGCACGTTCGCCGACGTGGTGGGGCAGGAGCACGTGGTGCGCACGCTGTCCCACGCCGTCGAGCGGGGCAACGTCCACCACGCCTACCTGTTCGTGGGCTCGCGGGGGACGGGCAAGACGAGCATGGCCAAGATCCTCGCCGCCTGCCTGAACTGCGTCGACGGACCGACGATCACCCCCTGCGGCACCTGCGACTCGTGTGTGTCGATCGCCAGCGCCACGTCGCTGGACGTGATCGAGATGGACGCCGCCTCCAACAACTCCGTGGACGACATCCGCGAGCTGCGGGAGAAGGTGGCCTACGCGCCCGTGTCGGGCCGCCACAAGGTCTACATCCTGGACGAGGCCCACATGCTCTCCCAACAGGCCTGGAACGCCTTTCTCAAGACCCTCGAGGAGCCGCCCCCGCGCACCATCTTCGTCCTCGCCACCACCGAGGCCCAGAAGGTCCTGCCCACTGTGGTGGACCGCTGTCATCGCTTCGATTTCGGCCGGCCCACGGCCGAACAGGTCGCCTCGGTGGTGCGCCGCGTGTCCGAGCGAGAGTCGATCGACATCGACCTCGGCGCCGCCGCGCTGATCGCCCGCCACGCCACCGGCTCCTTCCGGGACGCCCTGGGCACGCTGGAGCAGCTCGTCACCTACGCCGGGGGCGAGCGGATCCAGCCCGCCGACGTGCTGGCCGTGCTCGGGGTGGCCGATGCGGAGCAGCTGTTCGGGGCCGTGAACGCGGTGATCGCGCGTGATCCGGCAGAGGCCGTGCGCGCCGCCGCCCAGCTGGCGGCCAGTGGCCGGGACCCGGGCCAGGTCCTGCGCGACCTGGAGATCCACGCCCGCGAGTTGCTCACCGTGCGGGTGCTGGGCGAGGTTCCGCCCGAGCTGCGCGTGACCGCTGACCGCGACCAGCGCCTGGCCGAGCAGGCGCAAGCGATCAGCGAGACGGACGCCGTGCGGCTGCTCGACCTGGTCTCGGCCGCGCTCGACGCCACCGCCAACGGTGCCCAGCCCCGGATCCAGCTCGAGCTGGTGCTGATCAAGGCGGCCGCCCCGGAGGTCGACCCGAGCGTGGCCGCGCTCCAGGCGCGAATTGAGAGGCTTGAGGCCGGGCTCCGCCCGGCCGCGGCGCACACGGAGACGCCGCCCGAACCGGCGCCGGAGATCCCCGCACCGGCGGAGGCTCCGCCGCAGCCGGCCGCTGCCGAGTCCGCCAGACCGGCAGCGGCCGTAACCCCGGGTGGGCCGGTTTCCGGGGATCTGGAGGCGATCGCGGCGCTGTGGCCGGCCGTGGTCGACACGGTGCGGGGCGGCAACGCGATGCTGGCGGCGCTTCTGCAGGGCGCGCGGCCGGTGGCGGTGAACGAGCGCGAGCTGACCGTCGCCTTCTCGCCCGAGGCGGCGTTCATGAAGCGCAAGGCCGAGCAGGATGACTACCGGCGCGCCGCCGCCGAGGCGCTGCGCAACGTCACCGGGCAGGCGCTGTTGCTGCGCTACGAACTGGTCGGGGCCGATGGCTCGGTCGAAGCCCCGGTGGCGGTGGCGGAGGCCCCGCTCAGCGACGAGGAGCTGATCGCCCGCTTCGTGGCCGAGCTGGACGCGCAGGAGATCCACGAAACCGAAGGGGAGGACAACTGATGCCCCAGCCCAACATGCAACAGATGATGCAGCAGGTCCAGAAGATGCAGGCCGACATGATGGCCGCCCAGGAGTCGCTCAAGGACGAGACGGTGGAGGCCGCGGCCGGCGGTGGGATGGTCACGGTGACGGTGAGCGGCGACCAGGTGGTCAAGGCGATCACGATCGACCCCGAGGCGGTCGATCCCGAGGACGTGGAGATGCTCTCGGACATGGTTCTGGCCGCGGTCAACGAGGGTCTGCGCAAGTCCCAGGAGCTGGCCGCCCAGAAGCTCGGCGCCGTCACCGGCGGCCTTGGCGGCCCGGGTGGGCTGGGCGGCTTGGGCCTGCCCGGCTTCTGATAGTGGTCCCCACCGGAACATCCCGCCTCAGATGGCGGCCCCGGATGGTCGCCAGTCTTCGTCCTCGGGTCCTCATGCACCTCCAGTGCATTTCGGACCCTGCGTCCTTGACTGACGGCCCCCGGACCTCGCCATTTGAGACGCGACGTCCCGGCGGGCACCACTAATGCACCCACCCCCCATCCAGCGGCTGATCACGGAGTTCTCCAAGCTCCCGGGCGTCGGCGGCCGCACCGCCCAGCGGCTGGCCTTCCACCTGCTGCGGGGCAGCGATCAGGACGCCTTCGCGCTGGCCGAGGCGATCCGCGAGGTCAAGGAGCGAATCACCTTCTGCGAGATCTGCTTCAACCTGGCCGAGGGACCCCTGTGCCGGATGTGCCAGGACGCGAGGCGGGAACCCGAGCTGATCTGCGTGGTGGAGGAGCCGGTCGATGTGATCTCGATCGAGCGGACCCATGAGTTCGCCGGGCGCTACCACGTGCTGGGTGGTGCGCTGTCGCCGATCGACGGGATCGACCCGGAGGACCTGAAGATCGCCGAGCTGTACGCGCGGGTGCGGGACGGCTCGGTACGGGAGGTGGTGATCGCCACCAACCCGACGACCACCGGTGAGGCCACCGCGCTGCACATCGCGGCCGGGATCCGGGAGATCGCCCCGGAGGTGAACGTCACCCGCCTGGCCTCGGGGCTGCCGGTGGGTGCGGATCTGGAGTACGCGGACGAGCTGACGCTGGGCCGGGCGTTCGCCGGGCGCCGGGCGCTGTAGGCGCCGCAAGCGCGGCTTCTCGTAACCTCAGGCGCCGTGTCCGGGATGGCTCCACCCACGATCGTCATGAAGTTCGGCGGCACCTCGGTGGCCGACGCCGAGCGGATCAAGCGCGCCGCCCGGCGGATCGTCGCCCAGCGCGAACGGGGCAACCGGGTGGTGGCCGTGCTGTCGGCCCGCGGCCAGACCACCGACGATCTGATCGCCGCCGCCGAGGAGGTCTCACCCACCCCGGACCCGCGCGAGATGGACATGCTGCTGTCGACGGGGGAGCGGATCTCCTGCGCCCTGTGTGCCATGGCCATCAACGACCTGGGTCATAAGGCGATCTCGTTGACCGGCTCCCAGGCCGGGATCGTCACCGACACCTCGCACACCAAGGCGCGAATCCTCGACGTCCGGGCCGACCGGATCCGGGAGGCGCTACAGGAGGACCGAATCGTGCTCGTGGCCGGCTTTCAGGGTGTGTCGACCAGCCGGGACGTGACCACCCTCGGCCGGGGCGGCTCGGACACCACGGCCGTGGCCGTGGCCGCGGCGCTCGGCGCCGAGGTGTGCGAGATCTACACCGACGTCTCGGGAGTGTTCAGCGCCGACCCCCGGCTCGTGCCTGACGCCCGCAAGCTGCCGGTGGTCTCGTTCGAGGAGATGCTGGAGATGGCCGCCTCCGGCGCCAAGGTCCTGCAGCTGCGCTCGGTGGAGTACGCCCGCACGCACGGGGTGCGGATCCACTGCCGCTCCAGCTTCCAGGACGCGCCCGGTACCGTTGTCGTCGGAGAAGAAGAGACCATGGAGCACCCGCTGATCACCGCCGTCACCCACTCGACCGAGGAGGCTCGGATCACGCTCGTCGACGTCCCGGATCGCCCGGGCGCGGCGGCCGCGATCTTTGGAGCGCTGGCCGAGGCCAACTGCAACGTGGACACGATCATTCAGAACGAGCCGCTCTCCGAGGGCCGGGCCGCCGAGGTGTCGTTCACGCTCCCCTCGGAGGATCTGCGCGCGGCCGAGGAGGCGCTGGCCCCGGTGATCGGCGACCTGGGGATGCAGCTGGGGGCCGACCGGCAGATCGGGAAGGTGTCGATCGTGGGGGCGGGCATGCGGTCGCACCCGGGCGTGGCGGCAAAGGTGTTCCAGACCCTGGCGGAGAAGAACATCAACATCGAGATGATCTCCACCTCGCCGATCAAGATTTCCTGCATCATCCGCTCCGAGTCGGTGCCCGACGCCGTGCGCGCCCTGCACAGCGCGTTCGAGCTCGGCGAGGGTGGGATCCAGCCGGAGGAGGGGCCGCGATGACCCGGATTGCAGTGGTGGGCGCCACGGGCACGGTCGGCGGGGTGATGATCGAGTGCCTGAAGGAGCGCGGCTTCTGGGATGAGGACGTCGTCCTGTTTGCCACTTCGCGATCGGCCGGACGGGACATCGACGGGCGGATCGTGCAGGCGCTCGACCCGGACGCCGATCTGAGCGGGTTCGATGTGGCGCTGTTCTCCGCCGGCGCCGGAACCTCCCGGGAGTGGGCGCCCCGCTTCGCCGACGCGGGCGCCACCGTGATCGACAACTCGTCAGCGTTCCGGCGGGATCCCTCGGTGCCGCTGGTGGTGGCCGAGGTCAACCCGGACGCGCTGCGTCGAATCGGGCCCGCCCATCCCAAGCTGATCGCCAATCCCAACTGCTCCACCATGCAGCTGATGGTGGCGGTGGCCCCGATTCACCGGGCGGCGGGAATCGAGCGGATGATCGTCTCCACCTACCAGTCGGTGTCGGGGACGGGGCGAAGGGCGCTCGAGGAGCTGGACGCCCAGGTTCGGGCCGACATGGCCGGGGAGCCTGCACCCAAGCCGAGCGTTTATCCGGACCACATCGCCTTCAATCTGATCGGTGCGGCGGGGAACTTCGCCGAGGGCGATGACCACACCGATGAAGAGCGCAAGATGATGTTCGAGACCGGCAAGATCCTGGACGACGAGTCGATCCGGGTCGGCGTGACCTGTGTCCGTGTCCCCGTCCGGATCTGTCACTCCGAGTCGGTGACCCTGGAGACGCGGTCGGATCTGAGCATCGAGGACGCGCGGGCGCTGCTGGCCGAGGCTCCGGGTGTGGTGCTGGAGGACGTGCCGTCGCCACTGCGCGCGGCGGGCCACGACGAGGTGTTCGTGGGCCGCCTGCGCCGGGATCCCACGCACCCGCGCGGGCTCAGCCTGTGGGTCGTGGCCGACAACCTGCGCAAGGGTGCGGCCACCAACGCGGTACAGATCGCCGAGCTGCTCATCCGGGACGGCCTGCTGCAGACCGCTCGGGCGGCCTGACCAGCTCCCGGTCAGGCGCGGGAGGGCAGGTTGCGCAGGTCCCGGCGGGTGGAGACACCCAGCTTGCGGTACACGTGCCGAGCGTGGGTCCGCACGGTCTCGATCCCCACCTGCAGCTCGTGCGCGATCTCCGCGTTGGAGCGGCCCGCCTGGAGCAGCTCCATCACCTCGGCCTCTCGAGGTGTGAGCAGCTCGGGTCCGGTGCCCTGGTCTGCGGCCATCTGAGGTCCGATCGGGGGTAGAACGTGCAGCCCGCGTGACGCCAGGTGAATGGCGTGGAGCACGTCGCGAGCCTCGGTGCTCTTGGCCAGGCAGGCGGTGGCGCCGAACGCCAGCATCTGCCGGCACTCCGAGGGCTCTGGGCGGTTGGCCAGGACGAGCAGCCGCGTCTGGGGGAACCGCCGATGCAGAGTGCGCAGCTCCACGGGACTTCCCAGCGACCCGAAGTTGAGGATGGCCACCCGGGGGTGATGGCGCTCCAGCACGGAGTGCAGCTGCTCGTGGGGGACGTCCGAGGCGAGCAGCTCCAGGCTGTCGTCCTCGTCGATCAGGGCTCTGAGGCCGATCCCGACGATGTCCTCGAAGCGGGCCAGGACGACGGTGATGGGATTTCTGGAAACGGAAGCCACCGGGCCTGATGTCGGCAGTTGGGGCGGCGAACCATAGTGGACTTCGCCGGGTCAGGGGTGAGATTCATCTCACCCGTTGACCGTCACCCGTGACCACCCAAGATCCCCCGCCCGAGGGGACGAAATCCCGGCTGCAGTGAGGGACGATCCATCGCGTCGGAAGGTCTAAAGCTTCCGCGGGACGGTACAGGGGTACTGTGGGCGAGGCTCGGGAGGCCTCGCCCTCTCCTTTGAGGCCGTAGGAAGGGCTGGGGGATTACAACCCGGCCTGGCGAGCGATCGCCAGGCTCGGGTTCGGACCGCTCGCCCGGACCGCCTTCCGGCTGCCTACGCGGCCGCCTGGGCTCCGGCGTCCGCCGCCACCACCGACGTCGACCAGTCGATCACCGACGTGGGGCGCACGACGTGCTTGCCCATCCCCAGCTCCTTGGGCGACAGGCCCAGGGCCAGGCCGACCAGCTGGGGGAGGTGCAGGACGGGCAGCCCCAGTTCACGCCCGACCACACCGGAGGCGGCCGGCTGCTGGAGATCCAGGTTCAGGTGGCACAGGGGGCAGGGAACAACCAGGCAGTCGGCGCCCGCGTCCTTGGCGTCGCCGAGGTTCCGCCCGGCCTGGGTGAGCGAGGCCTCCTTGTTCATCGTGATGATCGGGAAGCCGCAGCACTTGTAGACCCCCGCGTAGTCGACGATCGTGCCACCCAGCGCCTCTATCACCATGTGCAGATAGCGATCGCGCGGGTTCTCCTCGTCGATGCCCAGCCGCCGGGTGGGGCGGACGATGTAGCAGCCGTAGAAGGGGCCGACCTTGAGGTCCGTCAAAGGCCGCTTGACCTTGGCCCTGAGGGCATCCAGGCCGATCTCCTCCACCAGCAGCCAGAGGAAGTTCTTGTTGGTCAGTCCGCTCTCGTAGGACAGTCCCTCGTCGGACAGGTTGTCGTTGATCTGGGAGCGGTATTCGGCGTTGGCGTCCAGACGCTCCTGACACTCGCTCTGCGCGCCCTGGCAGGTGGAGCAGATGTTCATCATCAGCTCGCCGTCGGTCTGCTGGGCCAGCGCAAATGTGCGGGCGTTCAGCGTGTCGGCCAGCTCCTGGTTGTGCTCGGCGATCACGCCCGCTCCGCAACAGGCGGCCCGGTCCAGCTCGATCAGCTCGATATCCAGCAGGGGCGCCACCTGCGCCATCGAGCCGTGCAGCTCAGGGGTGAAGCCGCGACTCACGCAGCCGGGCCAGTAGGCAACCTTCATTCAGAACTCTCGCTTTCAGTGCCGGCGCTGCCGGCCGCTTCGACCGCCTGCGTCTCGTCCTCACCGACGATGTACAGGTTCAGCTCGATCCGCTCGCTGCGCCCCTCCACCTTCTCGAAGATCCGCTTGACCTCCTTGGGGGCCTTGTGCTGGTGCAGAAGCAGCTTGCCCGGCGTCATCTTGCCCCGGGCCAGTCCGACCGCGGCGGTTGGCAGTCCGCTGAGCAGCTCGGGCACGGCCCGTGGATGGAACTTGCCGCCGTAGGAGTCGGCGAGCAGGTCGGACTCGTGCAGGATGCCGTTGCGCTTGATGTTCTCGACGAACGCGTGCTCGTGGCGGACGCCGTTGTTGGGGTCCACCAGATCGAAGTCGCTGCCGGCCTTGCGGCGCAGGCGCATGATCTGGTCCATCGGGGCCACCCCCTTGGGGCAGGCCTCCACGCAGTTGAAGCAGTGTGTGCAGTCGTAGATCCCCTGCGGGTCCTTGCTCAGATCCCACAGCCGCTCGGCGTGCTGATCGTCTCGAGGATCTCCCACGAACCGGTAGGCCTTGGCCAGCGCGGCCGGGCCGATGAAGCCGGGGTCTACCTCCATGGACAGGCAGTCCGACACGCAGGCGCCGCACTGGATGCAGGCCATCGGCTGGGTGACGTCGACCATGTTCTCGTGGGGCACGATGTACTCGCGCTCCGGTACCGGCTGCTTGGCCATCAGCCAGGGGGTGACCCGCCGGATCTTCTTCCAGTGCACCGCGTCCATGTCGACGATCAGGTCGCGGATCACCGGCATGTTGCCCATCGGCTCGACCTCGATCACGGTCGGGCCCACCTCGGCCTCGCCGCCCAGGCCGGCGCGCCGGCCGGCCGCCTCCTCCAGATGGGTGTTGCAGGCCAGGCCGGGCTTCCCGTTCATCCGCACGCCGCACGAGCCGCAGATGCCCTGCTGGCAGGAGCAGCGGATGCCGATCGACCCGTCCGTCTCTCCCTTGACATGCAGAATCGCGTCCAGGACCGAGTTGCGCGGCCTCATGTCGACCACGTGGTCGTCCCAGTACGGCGCCTCGCCGTTCTGAGGGTCATACCTGCGGATTCGGAGGGTGTACTCAGGCATCGGCTAGTAGGTCCTTTCCACGGGCTGCCAGCGCGTGATCGTCACCGGGGAGTAGGAGACCACGGGCTCCCCATCGGCCCCGCGCGAGATGTCGATGTGCTTGAGCCACTCCTCATCGTTGCGCTCAGGGAAATCGGTTCGGAACTGGGCGCCCCGAGATTCCTTGCGCTCCTGGGCACCCACAACGATCGCTTCGGCCACATCCAGCATGTACCCGAGCTCGATGGCCGCGATCACATCCTGATTGAAAACGGTCCCCCGGTCATCGATCGCCGCCTTGGGCGCCTCCTCCTTGAGGCGGCGAACGATCTCGAGCGCCTTGGCCAGGCCCTCGGCGTCCCGGAATACGGCCACGTGCTCGTTCAGCGTGTCGCCCAGCTCCGCCTTGATCGCCGACAGTCGGCGGCCCTCACCAGCGGGCCGGCGGATGATCTCGCTGATCGCCTGCTCGCTGTCGCCAACCCGGGAGGCGGGAGTCTGCGGCATCGGGATCTGGCGGACCAGCCCGGCAGCGTGCTCGCCGGCCCGGCGCCCGAAGACCAGCGTGTCCAGCAGGGAGTTCGCGCCCAGGCGGTTGCCGCCGTGCACCGACACGCAGGCCACCTCGCCGGCCGCATACAGGCCGGGCACCGACGTCCGGCCATCCACGTCGGTCTTGACTCCGCCCATGATGTAGTGCTGGCCCGGGTGGATATGGATCGGCTCGCGGGTGATGTCGACCCCGGCGAAGTCGCGGCCGATGTTGACGATCTCCCGCAGCGCCTCCAGGGTCCGCTTGCGCGGGACCTTGGTGATGTCAAGCGCGACGGTGCCATCCGGAAACCCGCGACCCTCGTTGATCTCCGTCTGCTCGGCCCGGGAGACGACGTCTCGCGAGGCCAGCTCGAGCTTATTGGGCGCGTACTTCTCCATGAACCGCTCGCCCTCGGCGTTGAGCAGCCAGGCACCCTCGCCGCGGGCGCCCTCGGTGATCAGCAGCCCATTGCCGGCCAGGGTGGTCGGGTGGTACTGGATCATCTCCATGTCCATCAGCCGCGCGCCGATGCGGTATGCCTGGGCGATCCCGTCGCCAGTGACGATCAGGCCGTTGGTGGTCGGCCGGTATGCCTGACCGGCACCCCCGGAGGCCAGGATCGTGGAGCGGGCGTTGAACACCTCGTGGCGGCCGTCGCGCAGGTTGCGGCAGATCGCTCCCACACACACGCCCTCGTCGTCCTGGAGCAGCTCGGTGGCGAACCACTCCTCGAAGCGGTCGAGCTGGGCCGAGTGCTTCATCAGCTGCTCGTAGAGCACGTGGAGGATGGCCTGCCCGGTGATGTCGGCCACGTAGTAGGTCCGGGCCGCCGACGCGCCGCCGAACGCCCGGGTGCCGAGATGGCCGCGCTGGTCCCGGTGGAAGGTGACGCCCGCGTGCTCCAGCCACAGGATCTCGTCGGGCGCCGCCCGGCACATGATCTCGATCGCGTCCTGGTCGCCCAGGAAATCAGAGCCCTTGACCGTGTCGAACGCGTGGGATTCCCAGGAGTCCTCTGGGTTGAGCGCGGCGTTGATGCCGCCGGCCGCGGCGACGGAGTGCGACCGGACCGGGTGGACCTTGGAGATGATCCCCACCGTGGCACCGCTCTGAGCGGCGGCCAGGGCGGCTCGCTGGCCAGCCAGTCCGGCGCCGATGATCAGAACGTCGTGGGAGGGCACGGCGGGCGATTCTATTGAGCGGGCGCGAAGGAAGAGCGGCCAGGCGACGCGCGACCCCGGGTCAGCCGGACAGTCCCGAGGCGAACACGGCCTGCAACGCGCGACGAATCTGCTCGGCCGTGAGCACCCCGCGGAGGACGCCGTCGTCGTCCACGGCCATGACCGCGCCCAGCCGGCCCAGCGATTCGAGAGTCAGCACGTCCGTCAGCGGGCCATCCTCGTCCACGTGCATCAACTGGCCATCCTCACGCTCCAGGACGGAGTCGACCGTGAGCCAGCCCTCACCGGCGTCCTGCGCGGTCTGGGCCCGGTCTCGGTGGGCGATGCCCAGGAAACGGCCTCCGGGATCGACCACCGGCAGCCACGGGGCTCCGTAGCGGAGCAGGAACTCATCCAGGGCAGCCGTTACCGCGGTGGCTGACGGGATGCTCACTGGCTGCCGATCCATGATGTCCGCCACCCTCACCTCGTCGATCCGCTCGCTGACCGCCGTCTGCAGCGCCGCCGAGCGAGCCGATTGGCCGAGCATCAGGGCGATGGCCAGGAGCCACAGACCCGTGAAACTGGAGTACGAGAGCATCAGCCAGATGCCGACGCCGGCCAGGAGGACAGCAAAGCCCTGGCCCAGCTTCGCGGCGGCGCGCATGCCCCGCAGCCGGCTGCCGGTCGCTCGCCAGACGGCCGCTCGGGCGATGCGACCTCCATCGAGCGGGAAGGCGGGCACCAGGTTGAACAGGAGGATCAGCACGTTCATCGGCACCAGCCAGCTGAGTGACAGCAGCACAGGCGTGATCGGGACAGTCCCATCGAGCTCCACCGCGTGCACCAGCCGGTGCGGACCGACGATCGCCAGATCCACTCCCAGGCAGAGCAGGACCACGAGGAACGTGGCGAACGGCCCGGCCGCGGCGATCTTGAAGTCCTCTCCGGGCGTCAGAGAGTCTCGGCTCATCTCGGTGAGTCCCCCAAACAGAAACAGCTCGATCCGTGTCACCTCGATGCCCTGGCGCCGAGCGGCGACCGCGTGTCCGAACTCGTGGAGAATCAGAGAGGCGAAGAACAGGAGAACGGTGGCGACGGTGGTCAGGTACGCCACGCCATCGGAGGAATGCAGCGCACTTCGGAACGACCCTGACAGCAGGAAGATCAGCAGGAACAGCATCACGAACCACGTGGCATCCACGCCGACGCGAATTCCCGACACCTCCATCAACTTGATCGACCCCCGACGACGCAACATGCTGCAATGGTGGCACAGCGACATCGGACCCAAACCATGAACACACCCATAACCCACCTGCAAGAGCGAATGGCCGAACTCGAGGACCTGCGCAACGCATCGGCCCTGCTGGGCTGGGATCAGCAGACGATGATGCCCCCAGGAGGTGCTCCGCAACGGGCGGAAACCTTGGCCACGCTGCAACGAATCCGGCACGAGCTGTTCATTTCCGATGAGACCGGCCGGTTGATCGAGAACGCGCAGGCGTCGCTCAACGGCACCGGGGAGGACTCCGACGAACGGTGCCTCGTGCGCTTCGTTTCTCGCCGCTGGGAGAAGTCCCGGCGCGTGCCGGCGAAGCTCGCGGCCGATATGGCGCGAGCGTTCTCCGTGGGACAGAAGGCGTGGATTGCGGCCAGGCGGGAGGACGACTTCTCGGCGTTCGCGCCGTACCTGAAACACAATCTGGAACTGACCCGGCGCTACGTGGAGTGCTTTGACACGTTCGACTGCGCCTACGACGTCGTGCTGGATGACTACGAGCCGGACATGCGCACCGAGCAGGTGGTCCGCCTGTTCGACCAGCTCAAGGGTGAGCTTGTCCCGCTGATCGGCGAGGTCGGGCGCCACACGGTGGATGACTCCTACCTGCACGGCGAGTTCCCGGTGACCCGTCAGCGGCAACTGATCGATCAGGTTCTGCCGCTGATGGGGTTCGATCCGGAGCAGTGGCGGCTGGACGACGCCGTTCACCCGTTTGCCACCAGCCTCGGCTCCACCGATGTCCGAATCACCACCCGCTGGGATGAGTCCTACTTCGCCAGCGCGCTGTTCGGTGCCATGCACGAGTGCGGCCACGGACTGTATGAGGCGGGCATTTCCTCAACACTTCAGCGGACCCCGCTGGGACACGGTCTGTCGCTTGGAGTGCACGAATCGCAGAGCCGCCTGTGGGAGAACATGGTGGGGCGGGGGGCTGCATTCAGTCACGTGCTCGCGCCGCTGGTGGCCAAGGCATTCGGCGGCCGGCTTTCTGACCTGTCCCCGGACATGCTGTTCCGCGCCGTGAACCGCAGCTATCCGTCACTGATCCGTGTGGAGGCCGATGAGGTCACCTACGGGCTGCACATCATCCTGCGCTTCGAAATCGAGCAGGAGCTGATCGAGGGCCGGTTGCCGGTTGAGGATCTGCCGGAGGCCTGGAACGCCCGGATACGTCAATACCTGGGAATCGATGTGCCCAGCAATGCGCGCGGGGTGCTACAGGACGTGCACTGGTCCGCCGGTCTGATCGGCTATTTCCCCACCTACGCACTGGGAAACATGATCGCTGGGCAGCTGTGGCATCAGATTCATCTTGATGTCCCCGACGTGGAGGCGCAGCTCGCCGCCGGCGAGTTGGGGGGCCTCCGAGGTTGGCTGATAGAGCACGTGCATCGGCACGGCTCCAAGTTCACCACCACCGAGCTCCTCGAGCGGGTCGTCGGCTCGGGGGTGCAGGTGGAGCCCTTCGTCGAGTATCTGAAGGCCAAGCTCGGTGACGTGTACGGAGTTTCCCTGACCCAATCCCCCCAGGAGAAGAACGAGTGACTGTTAGTCCTGTGAAAGTGGCGGTGACCGGCGCTGCCGGCCAGATTGGCTACGCGCTTCTGTTCCGCATCGCCAGCGGGCAGCTGCTCGGTGCTGATACGCCGGTGCACCTCTCGCTGCTGGAGATCCCCGACGCCGTCAAGGCGGCGGAGGGAACCGCGATGGAGCTTGATGACTGCGCGTTTCCGCTGCTGCACGACATCGACATCACCGACAACGCCGGCCGTGCGTTCGACGGGGTTAACGTGGCTCTGCTGGTCGGCGCTCGCCCGCGCACGAAGGGCATGGAGCGCAGCGATCTGCTCGAGGCCAACGGCGGCATCTTCAAGCCTCAGGGACGTGCGCTGGCCGAGCACGCGGCGTCCGACATCCGGGTGCTGGTGGTGGGCAATCCTGCCAACACCAACGCTCTGATCGCTCAGCAGAACGCGCCGGACATCCCGCGCGAGCGCTTCACCGCCATGACCCGCCTGGATCACAACCGCGCGATCGCCCAGCTGGCCAAGAAGACCGGTGCTGCCATCAGCGAGATCACCAACATGACGATCTGGGGGAACCATTCGGCCACTCAGTACCCGGACATCTTCCACGCTCAGGTGAGTGGTGAGAACGCGGCGGCCCAGGTGAGCGACCAGGACTGGCTGGAGAACGACTTCATCCCGACGGTGCAGAAGCGCGGCGCGGCGATCATCGAGGCTCGGGGTGCGTCGAGCGCCGCTTCGGCGGCCAACGCGGCCATCGACCACGTACACGACTGGGTGCTGGGCACGCCCGACGGAGACTGGGTCTCCATGGCCATCCCGTCGGATGGCTCCTATGACGTGGAGGAGGGTTTGATCTCCAGCTTCCCGGTCAGGTGCAGCGGCGGCGAATACGAGATCGTGCAGGGACTGGAAATCAACGAGTTCTCCCGCTCGCGCATCGACGCCACCGCGGCAGAGCTCGGTGAGGAGCGTGAGGCGATCAGGTCACTGGGCCTGATCTGAGTATGTGGCAGCGGGGTGGTTCGGCGCCGGCCGGCGCCGAACCACCCCGGGTGTCATTCCTAGGACTGCTGAGAAGCCGCGTGCCAGCCCTGACCCTCACGAGTGACCTGGCCCTCGCTGACCAGCTTGGGCATGACACGGTAGAGGTAATTAGGCTCGATCTTCAGTGCCTCGGCGATCTGCGGAATCGTGATCCCCGGCTGGCTACGAACCAGCTCCAGGGCCTGGTTGGCGCGAGTGTTACCACCGCGCCGGCCGCGCGGACGGCCCGGCCGCCGAGCGCGGCGGGCGGGCGAAGCTGAACTGCGGCTGCCGCGGGGGCGGCCCGGGCGACGCCGGGTGCCGACCAGGGCGGCGCGTGCAGCTTCCAGCTTGGCCACCTCTTCCTGCAGCTCTTTCAGCCGGCTGTCAATGTCCCTGACAGCCGAATCGACGAATGACATGCGCTACTCCTTGAGGGGTAAAAGTGTGGGGTGGGTTGAGTTGCCACCAACCATACACACTGTCAGCGTGACTCAATCAGCCTTTTTAGGCGATTCAACGAACTTCGCGCCTCCCGCTCGGAGGCATGCCCCACAAACACACGGCTGGCCACGGCTCCCAGAGGCCCGCCGGGTGCGTGAAATTCATTGGTGTAATCGAACTTGGTCGGTCCATCTGACTCACCACTCAGGCGATAGTGAATGCGCGCTTTGGACAGCGCCGGTCCGCGACCCTCCCATTCCGCCTCCTTGGGCCGGCGCACATCCGCGAGCGTCCAATGGACCTTGAAGTTGACGCCGCGCATGCACAGCACCTGATCCATCCTGGCGCCGCGATTCTCCGGCTCGGCCGACACGTTGCTGACCGACCGGTGAATGGTCACCCAGTCGGCGAGGCGGCGGGGATCCATGATCGTGTCGAACACCACCTCCGGTGGTGCGTCGATGTCTATGGAGACGCGTACGAGACTCATGAGGTTGGGCCGCGA
The DNA here is from genome assembly GCA_963718545.1 of uncultured Solirubrobacterales bacterium. GTDB lineage: Bacteria > Actinomycetota > Thermoleophilia > Solirubrobacterales > Solirubrobacteraceae > Palsa-465. Next base: position 919,305 of record CAVQZO010000003.1, read on the forward strand.
GACACTAACTCACCGCGCCCTCAATGGCTCGGCTTCCTCCCATTCGCGCAGCGCCCGGTTGATCGCGCGGCGCAACGAGTGCGGACGCACGCCCAGCAGGCGGGGCGCCTCGCTGTCTCGGGGCAGAAGGTCGTACTGGAGGCCCTCCATCAGCGGGCCGATCAGCTCCCAGTCCTCTCCGGCGATCACCGATGAGATGCGGCTGGCGATCGGCGTGGCGCTGATCCGGGACAGGCCGACCGTCGGGCGGTCCAGCAGCATCGCGTCGCGAATCAGGTCGATCAACTCCGCGTATGTGACCTCGTCCGGTCCGGCGAGGTCAAGTGACCGGCCGGCGACCTGCGGGGCGTCGGCGGCGCGGACCAGGAACTCGATGAGGTCCCGCTGATCGATCGGTGCCGTGCGCTGGTTTCGCCAGGCCGGAACGACCAGCACCGGGAGCCGCTCCACCAACCTGACCAGGAACCGGAACGAGCGCGACCGGGCGCCGATCACGATCGAGGCTCGGAAGGCCACCGACTCCTCGGTCGCTCCCAAGAGGATCTCCTCCACGGCCAGCCGGCTGGCCAGGTGAGGTGACGCCTGGCCGGCGGCGGGAACGAACCCGCCCAGGTAGACGATGCGGCGGACGCCTGCTCGGCGCGCCGCCCGGACGAAATTGTGCGCGCCCCGGTGCTCGCGCGCCTGGAACGCCCCATCCGGAGAGGGTTCCATCGAGTGGATGAGGTAGTAGGCCACCTCGATCCCCTCGAGTGCGGGCGCGAGGCCCTCCCCGCTGACCACGTCGGCGTGCACCAGATTGACGCCCGGGGGCGCTGAACTCGGGCGCCGGGCGAGCCCCCGGACGTCGTGGCCGTCCGCCACCAGGCGAGGCGCGAGCTCGCCGCCCACGAACCCGCTGATACCGGTGACGAGGATCCTCATGGAGATCCGCCCGGGCTACGCAAGGGCATCCGTGAAAGCTACGGAAAATGTCGCAGCTTGCGCCTCGGTCACAAGATTTTCCCGCGCATAGCAGGGAAAAGCTGTTGTTACGAAGTTGTTGCGTTTTCCGGGAATCGTCATTGCAGGCGTGGGTCGACTGCGCTTTGATGCCCCCCGTCCGCAAAGCAAGCGACTGACGAGGAGTGGGTGGAGAACGGATGGCGAACGGAGGAGCAACCGGTGTGAAGGTCTCCTGCGAGAGCTGCTTCTTCCGCCAGAACATGCTGTGCGCGGTAACCGACTGTGGACCGTGCGCCACATTCCGTCCCAACCGGCCCGAGGGGCTCCGGCCTCCCAGTCAGCTGCGCTTCAGCTTCCGTCAGGAGCGGCGCATGCAGGTGGCCTGGGCGTTCCCGTCCGCTTCTGAGCAGGTCGCGCTGCACGCCTGACGCGATCCGCGGCGCCCGGGTAGAGTGCCGCCGCGGATCGGATGCGGCTTATCGTGCTTGGCAAATCTCCCGCCTGGCCTGACCCAGGCGGAGCATGCAGCGGATACCTGCTGGAGCACGACGGCTTCACGCTGTTGCTCGACTGCGGGGCGGGCGTGCTCGGCAAGCTGACCGAGGTCAGCGATTACCTCGCGCTGGACGCGGTCCTGATCAGTCACCTGCACGCGGACCACATCCTGGATCTGATCCCGTTCAGCTACGCGCTGCACCTCTCGCCCCGGCGCAGCGATCCGCCCCGGCGCCCACCCCTCCACGCGCCACCGGACAGCCTCGACATGTTCCACCGGCTGGGTGCCTGCTGGAGCGACGAAGGGCTGATCACGGAGGCTTTCGCAGTGACCGAGTACGACCCGGAAGCGGCCGTCCAGGTCGGACCGTTCCGGGTGCGGTTTCGTGAGGTCCCCCATTACACCCAGTCCTTCGCATGCGAGCTCTCGGCCGACGGGAGCCGGATCACCTTCGGGGCGGATTGCGGGCCCAACGACGCACTCACCGACTTCGCCCAGGACACGGACCTGCTGATCGTCGAGGCGTCGCTGCGCGTGCCGGACACCGACGTGCCCCGAGGCCACATGACGCCCCTGGAAGCGGGTCAGGCCGGACGCGCCGCCCGCGCCCACCGGCTGCTCGTCACGCACTTCTCCGACGAGCTCGGGGCCGACTGGGTCCGGCAGGAATCGACCCGCGGATACGGGTCCGAGGTGATCCTGGCCGCCAGTGGCGCCGAGATCACGGTTTGATCGCGGAGAGAGATGGGCGATCGGGGTAAACCACGGGTTATGCTCGTACCCACCACACTGCTTTCCCAGGAGAGAGTCATGGCAAAACGCAAGAAGGCCGTTCAGGCGCTCGAGGGCTCGGCGGCGCTGAACGAGGTGCAGACAATCGTCCGCCGGCTCGTCGAGGACGAGGGGCTCCGCGAGGGCCTCGGCAGGGCCATCGAGTCCAGTCGTCGCGTGTACGACCGTGTCAGCGGCACCAAGAAGCCGGCCAAGCTGCTGGAGGACAAGAAACTCCAGGAGGACGCGATCGACGCGTTTGACGCGATTCGCTCGGTCACGATCGCGCTGACCGGCGTGGGTAAGTCACTGCCATCTCCAAAGGCGCTGAAGAAACAGCGCAAGCGGGGTGGCTTCCGGCGACTGCTTGTGCTCGTCGGCCTCGGTGGGGCCGCTGCCGTGGCCGCCTCGGACGACCTCCGGTCAAAGGTGCTGGACAGCCTGTTCGGGGCCGAGGAGGAGTTCCAGTACTCCCCGCCACCGCCGCCGGCCGCGACCGACTCCCCCGGGACTCCGCTGAGCGCGGTCTAGCACCCGTCCCACTCTGCGCGCAGGCCGCCCGGTCGCCACTCGCGTGATCCCGTTCTGGGAGGCGTGAGCTTGCGTCGGGCGGCCGCGCTGCTTGTGCTGCTGGCCGTCGTGCTCGTGTTCGGGGTCGGTCAGCTCGTCCTTCCTGGCATCGCTGCCTCCGTCCTTCGGGACCGGCTGGCCAAGTCGGGGCGTGTCCTATCGGTGCAGGTCTCGGCCTTCCCGGCGATCGAGCTGCTATGGCATTCCGCCGACCGCGTGGTGGTGCGGATGGCCAGCTACCAGTCCGGAGCCGGTCATCTGGGAAGCCTGCTGCAGGAGTCGGGCAACGTCGGCACCCTGCGGGCGTCGGTTGGGGTGCTGCGCAGTGGCTTGCTCACTCTCCACGACGCGACGCTCGTCAAGCGCGGCTCGCAGCTCACCGGCTCGGCCACACTCCTGGAGAACGACCTGCGCCGGTCTGTGCCGGTCCTGGATGCCGTCAGGCTGGTGTCGGCCCGCTCCAACTCGGTGACCGTGGCGGGAACGGCGACCGCCTTCGGGGTGAGCGCGACGGTCCCGGCGACGATCGAGCCCCAGGACGGCCGGCTGGTCGTTGTGCCGGACGTCCCGCTGGGCGGATTCGCGACGGTGACCGTGTTCTCCGAGCCACACGTGTCCGTGGAGGGCGTGGGCGGCAGGCAGATCCCCGGCGGTCTCGCGGTGACCGCCCGAGCCCGCCTCAGCTCGTGATCGGCTTCAGCGCCGCGGCGGCTCGCCGGCGGCGCTCCCGTGGTGTCAAAGCGGTAGGCGGTGGGCTGGCCTGACCGCTGCGCCGGCCGCGCAGGCGGACCACGACCGAGATCGCCACCGTGCCCACGCAGATCAGCAGCAGCACGATCATCCACCCGCTGCCGGCGTCGGTGCCGGCGCCCAGGCTGTGGGCCAGCGCGACGGGCCAGCTGGCATAGGCCAGCCAGTGAGTGGCCCGCCAGATTCTGTGCCCGATCCGCCGGCGCAGGAGGCTGGTCACGATCACCGCCAGCAGCAGGTCGAGCGAGAGCGCGCCCAGGCCGATCCAGAAGGGGCTGTAACTGGAGGCGAACGGCACGAAGACGTCCACCAGGCCGATCGACACGTACGAGTCCGCCAGCGAGCTGATCACGTGAACGGCGAGGAACACCACAGACAGGAGCGCCGCATTGCGGTGCACGCCGTCGATCACGAAGCGGGGGATCCGGCGGGTCTTGAGGCGCTTGAAGTTGGCCACGCCGAGCGCCACGGTGAGCGTGAGCAGCACGAGCGTGACCACGCCCGTACCGCGTGACAGGTACCACAGGGCGATCGGCGAGGAACCGGTGGCGGCGATGACCGGCACGTCACGATCCTCCCGAGACCACTCCCGACGAGGAGCTTCCCGAGGCCGAGGAGGAGGAGGACGGCGTCGTGGACGGCGAGCTGAGCGACGAGCCCGAGCTGCTCGAAGTGGAGGAGCTCGAGCTGGAGTGATGCGTCGTCGCGTGGGTGCCCGCTCCCGAGCTCTTGACGCTGGTGGTGGAGGATGTTGATGAGGTGTGATGGGTTCCGGCGGCCGCCGCCGCGACGCCACCCGTCAGGACGGCCGCGCCCAGGGCGATGCCCCGGGTGGCGCGGCGGATCATCCTCAGGCCGCGGGCCCGGCGCTGCGGGGCAGACAGGGGAACGGCTTCACGCCGATTCCGATCAAGCGGGGCGGGACTGCGATAGGGGGAGGGACTCATGCAGATGAGTCTCGGGGCTCCGCGAAAGAGCCCCCTAATTCCTGTGTCGGACCGCCGTAAGGCGCCGATGAGAGACTTCTGTGGGCCGCGTGGCGGGCGGCGCTACTTCTCGTCGGTGTTGCCGGCCGGTTCTTCGGAGGCCGGTGAGGTGGATTCGGGGGTCTCGCCCGCCTTCTCCTCCGCCGCCTCCGGTTCGGGCGGAAGACCGGAAACGTTGTCGTCGTTGCGCCGGCGCTGAAATTCCTGGCGAACGGAGTCGATCTCCGAGTTCAGCTCGCCGGCGTGCTTCTCCATCTGATCCGCGTCTTTTTCCCGGTCGTGGATCGCCTTCTGTACCTCTCGGACCTGCTCTTCGCTGTCGTCCATGACCGGCACCTACCCCAGGGAGCAGGGCTTGACGCAGGAGATTTGCGCCCGGACTTGTTTGCGGACCCTAGGATCTTCTCCGACCGCAGATCGTCAGGAGGCCAGCATGTCGAGACTCATCCGACTAGATCAATCCGGGCACACCACGCTGGCCGAGTGGACTGCCGAGGATCAGGCGTCGTTCGACGCCGCCGTGATCGCCTTCCGCCAGGAGCTCGACCGCGGCTACTTCGGGATCGCCGCTCTGCCAGACGGAACCGCTCAGCAGGTGCGCGAGCTTCCCGCCGACGCGCCGACCGTCATCCTGCGCCGGCCGATCGCCGGCGGGTGATGGCGCCGGACCTGGTGCTCGGTGCCGGGGCGCTTCCCGGCGGCGCGGGTGGACTCCGGGGTGATGCGGGCGCGCTCCCGGAGCGGGCCTCGGTGCACTGGCGGCGTGCGGTCGACGAGTCCTCGCTGCGCCGCAACGCCCGCTGGTGGACGCTCACCACGGTGGGGCACACACTCCCATTTCTGGTGGCCGCGGCGGTTCTGTTCGCGCTGAAGCCGATCACCACCCCGATCGGCGTCGTGCTGCTGATCCACGCCTGGGCGATCCCGGAGCTCTACGGTGCTCGGGGTGCCGGTGTGCTGAGACCGAGCCGGCGCCGGTCCGCCCCGGCAGAACGGCGAGCCATGCTCCTGCTCGGCGATTTGATCGATGAGCCGAACCGCCGGCTGTATGCCGCCACCGGTCTGGTGACCGCTCCGGGCCGGCTCGGCACCTGGGTGCTGGGGGAGGCGGGCGCTCTGCTCGTCCGCCCCGGCGCCCGGCGCGTGAACTGTTACTGCGTGCGCGTTCCGGACACCGACCTCCCTGCCGGAGACCGCGTCGCCCATCTCCTGCTGGCTCTGCGCTGCGATGAGACGGGGTTTGCCACCGTGGCCAACCTGGCCTTCTCCGGCGCGGCCTGGCGCGTGCGCCGCCGCCTGCGCGGTGAGCAGCGCCCGGCCCTGGTCGCGGCGCAGGCCGCGTCCCGCCGCTCAGTCCAACTTGGGTGAGTGCCAGGGGCGGCGCAGGCGCTGCTCGATCTCGTCGCCCAGCTCGTCGATGGCAACCCGGTCCTGCTCGAGGCTGTCCCGTTCGCGCAGCGTGACCGTGCGGTCTTCCAGGGACCGGTGGTCGACGGTGACCGCCCAGGGCGTGCCGATCTCGTCCTGGCGCCGGTAGCGGCGACCGATCGCCCCACCCTCGTCGTACTCCACCTGAATCCGGTTGCGCAGGCTCCGCTCAACCTCCCGGGCCAGCTCGGGCTGCCCGTCCTTGCGGACCAGCGGCAGCACGGCCACCTTCACCGGGGCCAGGAGTGGATGCAGCCGCAGCACCGTCCGCTGCTCTCCCTCGATCTCGTCCTCGTCGTAGGCGTCGGCCAGAAAGGCCAGGGTGGCCCGGTCGGCGCCCGCCGCGGGCTCGATCACGTAGGGCACGTAGCGCTCGCCGTTCACCGTGTCGACGTACTCGAGCTTCTGGCCCGAGAATTCGGCGTGGCGAGTCAGGTCGTAATCCCCCCGGTTGGCGATGCCCTCCAGTTCCTGCCATCCGATCGGGTAGAGGTACTCCAGGTCGCTGGTCGCGCTCGAGTAATGCGACAGCTCGTCGGCGTCATGAGCGCGGACGCGCAGGTGGTCCGGGCGGATCCCCAGCCCCGTGTACCAGTTGACCCGCTGCTCGATCCAGTGCTGGAACCACTGCTCGGCCTGGTCGGGCGGCACGAAGAACTCCATCTCCATCTGCTCGAACTCCCGCATCCGGAAGGTGAAATTCCCCGGCGTGATCTCGTTGCGAAAGCTCTTGCCGATCTGAGCGATCCCGAAGGGTGGCTTCTTGCGCGCGAACTGCAGGTAGTGCTTGAAGTTCAGGAAGATCCCCTGGGCGGTCTCGGGCCGCAGGTACACGGTCGAGCCCTCGGACCGGACCGGGCCGATCGTCGTCTCGAACATCAGGTTGAAGTCCCGCGGCTCGGTCAGATCGCAGTCCGGAGTCTCGCCGGGCTTCTTGGAGGGCTTGCGCCCGCACTGGGCTTGATCGATGTGGTCGGCTCGGAACCGCAGCTTGCAGGTCCGGCAGTCGACGAGCGGATCTGTGAAACCGGCGCCCAGATGGCCGCTGGCCTCCCATGTCCGCGGGTGCTGGATGATCGCGGAGTCGAGGGCCACCACGTCGTCGCGCTCCTGCAGCAGCGAGCGCCACCACTGATTCTTCACGTTGTTCTTGAGCAGGACTCCGTAGTGGCCGTAGTCGTAGCTCGACCCGATTCCGCCGTAGATCTCGCTGCTGGGGAAGATCAGCCCGCGTCGCTTGGACAGCGAGACGATCTTGTCCATTGTCACCACGTCTTCGGGCATCGAAGCGGCGATGCTAGACGCTCGAACCAAGGCGAGATGCTTGGCACTCATGCCTTGAGAGTGCCAAGGGGGCCTCGCTATATTGTGTGAAGCAATGCCGATCTACGAGTACAAGTGCGAGAACGGCCACGTGTTCGACGCGATGCAGCGGATGTCGGAGGATCCGCTGAGCACCTGCCAGCAGTGCGAGGCACCGGTCCGGCGGGTCTTCCACCCGGTGGCTGTGCACTTCAAGGGCTCGGGCTTCTACAACACGGATTACGGCACACGCAAGCGCTCGCGAGAGGCCAAGGAGCACGCGGACTCATCCGACGGCGCGGAGAAGAAGTCGGAGTCCAAGACCTCCGAGTCCAAGACCTCCGACGCCAAGCCCTCCGAGAGCAAGAAGACGGAGTCCTCCGCCGCATCGGCGTCGTCCGCGACGTCATCCTCGACGTAGCGGCCGCCAGGCCGCGCCGCTCAGCCGCCCAGCTCGCGCTTGACGATCTGACGCGCGTTTGCCGGGGGCTGCAACCCGTCGCCCCACGGACCGACGTCCGGCCCCACCGGCTTGAGGATGTGCACGGGGGCGGAGCCGCCGATTTCGGCGGCGATGAACAGCTGCATGAGGCTCAGGCCACCCATGTCGGTCTGGATCACGCTCGGCGCATCCCAGGACGCCCAGGGCAGATGAATGAAGGCGTGGAGTGAGAACAGCTGCGACTTGATCCCGTTGAGGATCTGCTGCTGCATCTGCTCACGATTCAGGTCGTTGTAGGCCGGGTTGCAGCTGTTCTCCCGGGTCCGGGCCAGGACCATCGCCTCCAGACCGGTGAGGTGATGCTCGCCAGGGCGCAGATTCAGCGTGAAGCCGCCGAGCTTTTTGCCGCCGGAGATGTTCGAGCAGATCCGCGGCGTCTTGACGGTCACGCCGCCGATGTCATCGATGAACTTGGGGAAGTTGGCCAGGTCGATCACGATGATGTGGTTGATGCTGACGCCGGTCAGCGCCTTGATCGTCCTGATCGTCAGCGCCGGTCCGCCCTGAGACCAGGCCGCATTGATCTTCTCCTTGCCCTGGCCCGGGACGTTGACCACGGTGTCGCGTGGGATCGACAGCCGGTTGGACACGCCGCCGCCAATCCGCCACAACATGATCGTGTCGGTGTGGGCGTATCTCTCGCTGCGGTCGAAGGACTGCAGCCCGCCTTCCTTGGAGCCGGCGCCCGTGGTGGGGCGGTTGTCCAGCCCGACGATCAGGACGGTGTTGGCGGAGGTCAGGATCGGGCCCCCCGAGCTCAGCGCGTTCTCGGTCCCGGCGGGCAGGTTCCCGGCTCGGTCCTGGGCGCTGATCATGAACAGCACGAACGACAGGGCAATCCAGGCCACGATGGCCAGCACCACGTACTTCAGCACCCGCCGCCACGTCCAGCCGCGGCGCAGGGACCGGTCGCGCTTGCGCCGCCGGTCGGGGACGAGATGCTCGTGCCGGCGCCCGACGTCGGCGTCGGTCTCGCCGCGCAGGCGGGCCAGCAGGCTCCGGGGAGCGGACCGGTACGTGCGGTACTGCGGAGCTCCGCCGCCCGCACCGCCGGATCCCGGGTCGGCGCCGCCCTGACCGGCGCCGCGGCTCCGGGTGCCCACCCCGCCGCCGGACCCGCCCTCACCGCCGGATCCGCTACCGGCGCGGTAGACGCGGTACTGCGGCTCGCCCGAGCCGCCGTTCTGGGGGGGATCCTTAGGCATCAGGGCAATCCATATAGTGACGGGATGCCGTCTCGGCGCGTCATCGGCGTCGACATGGGCGGGACCAAGCTACTGGCAGGCGCGGTCGATCGTGAGCTCCGCGTCCAGCATCGTGCGCAGCGCCAGGTGCTTGGTCTCGACCAGCCGACACTGCTCAACACGGTACAGGCCGCCGTGGAGGAGGTCGCCGATCAAATCGAGGGTGAGGTGGAGGGCGTGGGGGTCGGGATCCCCTCGCTGATCGACCGCAAGCGGGGCATGTCGGTGCGATCCGTGCACCTGCCCCTGGAAAATGTGGCGTTCGCCGATCGGATGACCGAACGGCTGGGCCTGCCCGTCACGATCGACAACGACGCCAACCTCGCCGCCCTGGCCGAGCACCGGGCCGGCGCGGCGCGGGGCGCCACCGAGGTCGTGCTCCTCACGCTGGGCACCGGGATCGGTGGCGGCCTGATCCTGAACGGTCAGCTCTACCGCGGATCGGTGGGAGCCGCCGGGGAGCTCGGACACATGGTCGTCGACCTGGACGGCCCCCGGTGCTACGGCGAGTGCCCCAGCCGCGGCTGCATCGAGGCGCTGGCCTCGGGCACGGCGCTGGCCGCCGAGGCGAACCTCGCCGCCCGGCGCGATCCGAGCTCCGGACTCGGCCGCGCCCTGGCCGACGGGCAGGAGCTTGCGGGACCGCTGGTCACCGAGCTGGCGCACGACGGAGACAGCGCCGCCATGGAGGTGCTCAGGCTGATCGGCTCCCGTCTGGGTGTGGCGATCGCCAGCCTGGTCAACATCTTCAACCCGCAGGTGGTGGTGATAGGGGGAGGCGTGATCGGCGCCGGCGAGCTCCTGCTCGGTCCCGCCCGGGACGAGGTCGCCGCGCGCGCCCTGCCCCCCTCGCGCGACGATGTGCGCATCGTCGCGGCGCACTTCGGCGTGGAGGCGGGGATGATCGGCGCCGCTGTCCTGGCCCTCGATGAGTTCGGCGCCGCGAGTCCTACCGGATGAGCCCGGCGCCCGGCAGCGGCCGCCCCGGACGGCTGATCGTATGCCCGACGCCGATCGGAAACCTGGAGGACATCACCCTGCGGGTGCTGTCCGCGCTGCGCGAGGCCGATCTTGTGGCCTGCGAGGACACCCGGCGCACCCGGGTGCTGCTGGAGCGCTATGGGGTCAGCGCCAAGCTGGTGAGCTACCACGAGCACAACGAGACCGAGCGCTCGGCCGAGCTGGTGCGCCGCATGCATCGCGGCGAGACGGTGGCGCTGGTGTCCGATGCCGGGATGCCCCTGGTGTCCGACCCCGGATTCGTGCTGGTGCGCGGGTGCGTGGCCGCGGGCCTGGCCGTGGAGGTGCTCCCCGGTCCGTCGGCGGCGCTGGCTGCGCTGGTGGCCAGCGCGCTCCCGGCCGACCGCTGGCGCTTCGCGGGGTTCCTGCCCCGCAAGCGCTCCGAGCTGGTGGCGACGCTCTCGGGTCCTGACACCCTGGTCGCGTTCGAATCCCCCAGACGCCTGTCGGCCACGCTGAGCACACTGGCCGAGCTCGATCCCGAGCGGCCCGTGGCCGTCTGCCGCGAGCTGACCAAACTGCACGAGGAGGTGGTGCGGGGCACGGCGGCCGAGCTGGCCGAGCGATTCGCCGCCACGCCGGCCAAGGGAGAGGTGGTGCTGGTGGCGGGGCCCGCGCCATCGCCGGGGGCGCGGGACATCACGCCAGGGCTGGAGGCGGTGCGCCGGCTGGTGGAGTCCGGAGCCAAGCCGCGGGTGGCCGCGTCGGTGGTCGGCGAGCTGACCGGCGTCGGCGCCAACGCGCTGTACCGGGCCCTGACCGCGGGCTCATGAAGACGCTCACCCGCCGGCTCCAGCTGGGCGCGTTTGACCAGGCCTGTGAGGGCTGGGTCAACACGGACGTGACCCCGCATCTCCTGGTCGCGCGAGTTCCCGGACTGGCTCGAGCGCTGCACGCCGTTGGAGTGCTGGACGAGCAGCGCTGGCGGCAGCATCGCGACGGGCGGTTCCGTTCGCTGCGCTGGCTGGATGTGTCAAAACGCTTCCGGTTCCCCGACGCCAGCTTCGAAGCCGTGTACTGCTCGCACATGCTGGAGCATCTGCACCCCGACGTGGCCGAGCACTGCCTGTCCGAGGTCTTCCGCGTGCTCGTGCCCGGCGGAGTGCTCCGCATCGCCGTGCCCGACCTCGACGCGATGGTGGAGCAGTACGACCCCTCCGATCCGGACAGGTTCCTGTGGGGCGTTTTCCAGGGTCGCGGCGCCCAGGCCAAGACATCCGCGCGCCACTGGTGGCATTACAACGCTGTCTCCCTGGACGCCCTCCTGCGCCGGCTCGGCTACACCGATGTCGGCCGCTGCGAGTACCGGCAGGGACGCTGCCCCGACCTGGAGCGGATCGAGACCCGCCCGTGGTCGCTGTTCATGGAGGCGCTCAGGCCTGGCGGCTGAGCACGGAGATCCGCGGGCGGACCTGCGCCGAGGCGCTGCGCACCCGGGTCCGGGGGCCGTCCACGCTGGTGGAACTGCCGGGCGCGGCCGACTGCGTTCCGGTGCTGGAGTACGTGATCGTGAACTCGCGCCCCCGGCGTCTCAGCCTGCTCGGGGTGGCGTGGGAGGAGACGCTGCTGCCCGACACGTACCGGCGCCCCTCGGTGTTGGCCAGCAGGATCCGGGTCCGGTTCCAGTGATGGCTGTTGATGCCGCCGGATCGATAGGCGAAGGTCTGCGCGTAGGCGCGCATGAAGCTGACCGCGCCGAAGTCGGCCAGCGGCAGCACGGAGCACCGGGAGACACCCATGCACTCCGACGGTGCCTCGGCGATCCACTCGGCGGAGCCGAGATCCATGTGGCGGTCCACCATGCGCTTGTGGAACCGCTCGTGCCGGGTGCGATCGGTCAGCGCGACGGTCACGTGGTTCCGGTGCGCCACCACGCGGGCGCTGATCAGATCTCCGGCTTTCACAGCCATGCGAACGGTTCGGGCGGGCGCCGGCACCAGCTCGTACCAGACCGACACCTGGGTCTGACCGATGGCGTTGCAGTCGAACTCGATGCCGACCTGCTCCAGTGACTGGGAGTCGAGCCGGTAGCCGCCGAGCCCGAGCCAGAAGGCCGAGAAGCCCTGGTAGCCGGTCACGCAGCTGCCTGCGGGCACGCGCCACTGCCCGGACACTCGGCGGAACTTCACGCCGGGGCGGTGCACCGCGTAGCCGGACCAGTTGACGCTCGTGTTCGTATTGGCCTGCGCCACGGCCGCGGGCACCGACAACCCGACGACAACTCCGGCTAGGAGCCAACCCTTCCTGATGAACCCCAATCCCAACCCTTCCGTAGAACCCACGGAGAGGTTAGACCCCAGGGGGCTTTAATTCTGAAATTTGCGTACCTATTACGGATCGGCCGGTCGCGCTCGTGCACCCCGGCGCGCCGCCGCTGCTCGCCCTGACCTAGTGTTCTAGACCAGTCATGACCTACTACATCACCACGGCGATCTCATATGTGAACGCCCAGCCGCACCTGGGTCACGCCTACGAGGCGATCGGCACCGATGTCCTGGCCCGGCACATGCGCCAGCGCGGCGAGGACGTGTTCTTCCTGACCGGGACTGACGAGCACGGCGAGCCCGTGGCCGATGCCGCGCACGCCCAGGGGGTCGAGCCTCAGGACCTGGCCGACCGCAACGCCGAGCGCTTCAAGGCGCTGATGCCACAGCTGAACGTCTCCAACAGCTTCTTCATCCGGACCACCGACGCCGCCCACGAGGCCAAGGTGCAGGAGGTCCTCCAGCGGGTGTACGACAACGGTCACGTGTACAAGGGCCTGTACGAGGGCTGGTACTGCCCGCGCTGCGCAGACTTCAAGGTGGAGAACGAGATCCTGGAGGGCAACCGCTGCCCGATCCATGAGATCGAGCTCACCCGCGAATCGGAGGAGAACTATTTCTTCCGCCTGTCCAGCTTCCAGGATCGGCTGGAGAAGCTCTACGCCGAGCACCCGGATTTCGTGATGCCGTCCCGTCCGCTCAACGAGGCCCGCTCCTTTCTGGCCCAGGGCCTTCAGGATGTGTCACTCAGCCGCGCCCGGCTGACCTGGGGGATCCCGGTGCCGTGGGACCCGAGCCACGTGTTCTACGTGTGGTTCGACGCCTTGCTCAACTACTACACGGCACTCAGCTACGCCCGCCCGGGTGTGGATTTGACCGACCGCTACTGGCCGGCCAGCTTCCACGTCATCGGCAAGGACATCCTCAAGTTCCACACGATCTTCTGGCCGGCCATCCTGATGGCCGCCGACCTGCCGGTGCCTGAGCACGTGTTCGTGCACGGCTTCCTGCTCGGCGCAGATGGCCGCAGGATGAGCAAGTCGCTGGGCAACGGGCTCGATCCGTTCGAGGTGCTGGATGAGTTCGGCGCCGACGCGCTGCGCTTCTACCTGATGCGCGATGTGGCGTGGGGCGGAGACGGCTCCGTCGGCATGGACGGGGTGACGGCTCGCTACGAGGCCGAGCTGGCCAACGAGTACGGCAACCTGGCCAGCCGCACGCTGGCCATGATCAGCCGCTACCGCGACGGCGTCGTGCCGTCGGTCGGCACCGACCCCGTCGTCCTGGCCGAGTTCGCCGACCTCCCTCGAGAGGTTGCCGAGCTCCTCGACCGTGCCGAGGCGACACAGGCCCTGGAGCTGATCTGGCAGCGCGTGCGACGCCTGAACCGCTACGTGGAGGAACGCGCACCCTGGCAGCTGGCCAAGGAATCGGCCCAGACCGATCAGCTGGAGGAGACGCTGGCCTCGCTGCACGAGGGCGTCCGGACGCTCAGCGTGCTTCTGCACCCGTTCATCCCCGCCGCCACCGAGACGCTGCTCGAAGCCTGCGGCGCCCCGGACACCGGATACGCCGCCGCCGAATTCGCCCCGACCGGTTCGGGCGCCCAGGTGCAGCCGATCCCCCCGCTGTTCCCCAAGCGCGAGCGGTAGGCCGCGCGCGCCGGCCGTGATCGACAGCCACACGCACCTGCACCTGTGCGACCCGCCCGACGCCGAGCTCGTGGAGGCGGCGCTCGCGGCCGGCGTCGGCCGCATCGTCACGGTCGGGACCAACCCGGCCACCAACCGGCAGGCGCTCGCCGCCGCCGAGGCCTTTCCCCAGGTGTACGCGGTGATCGGGCACCATCCCAACGAGGCGACGGGCTTTGATGACGCCGCCCTGGCCGACCTGGAGAGCCTGGTCGACCACGAGCGGTGCGTGGCCGTCGGCGAGACCGGCCTCGACTACTACCGTGACTACGCCCCGGTCACCGATCAGCAGCGCGCGTTCGAAGCGCAGATCGAGCTGGCCCGCCGCACCGGCAAGCCGCTGATCATCCACACACGCGCCGCCGACCAGGACACGCTGGACACACTGCGACAGCGCGCGGGCGGCCTCGACGTGGTGCTGCACTGCTTCTCGATGGCCGACCGGATCGCCGAGTGCCTCCAGCAGCCGACCTGGTGGATCTCGTTTGCCGGCAACGTCACCTTCCCGAAGGCCCAGCCCCTCCGCGACGCGATGCTCCGGGTACCCGCCGAGCGCCTGCTGGTGGAGACCGACGCTCCCTACCTGGCGCCCCAGGCCGTGCGGGGCAAGCCCAACCGGCCGGCCTACGTGACCCACACCGCACAGGCGATCGCGATCGAGCGGCGGATCGAATATGAGGAGCTGGAGCGGGCCACCGACGCCGCCGCAGCTCGATTGTTCGGATGGTGAGCTCGCGCCGCACCGGACCCCACAGCCTCGGCCAGAACTTCCTGGTCGACCGCAACATCCTGGACGTCATCGAGCGCCTGGCCGAGCTGAGCGACCAGGACGTGGTGCTCGAAGTCGGGGCCGGTCAGGGCATCCTGTCCACCCGGCTCGCCGCCCGCGCGAGGTTCGTGCACATCATCGAGCTCGACCGCAGCCTCGAGGGGGGGCTGCGCGCGCAGCTGGCCCCGTTCGGGAACCTGGAGCTGCACATGGGGGACGCGCTGCACATCGAGCTGGCGACCCTGTCACCGCCCCCGGACAAGATGGTCGCCAACCTTCCCTACAGCGTCGCCGCCACCCTGATCCTGCGCACGATCGAGGAGCTGCCCAGCCTGCGCAGCTGGGTGGTGATGGTGCAGCGCGAGGTGGGCGAGCGACTCGCCGCCCAGCCCGGCACCGCCGCCTACGGCATCCCCAGCGTGCTGGCTCAGCTGGCTTGCGAGGTCAAGGTGCTCCGCCCGGTCGGCCGCGGGGTCTTCCGGCCCGTGCCGAACGTCGACTCCGTGCTGCTCGGCCTGTCCCGCCGTGGTGGCCGGCCAGCCACCACGGCGGTGAGCACGCTCGTCCATGACGCCTTTGCCCACCGGCGCAAGGCGCTGGCCGGATCACTGGCGCTGAGCCGTCGCTCAGACCCCGGCATCCGCGACCGCGCGCGGCGGGCCCTCCAGGACATCGGCCTGCCGCCCGACGCCCGGGCCGAGCGCCTGACCCCCGCGCAGTTTGAACAGCTGGCCGAGGGACTCCAGGGATGAGACTCCGCGCGCTCGCCCCGGCCAAGGTGAATCTGAGCCTATTCGTCGGCCCGACCCGCCCTGACGGCCGGCACGAGCTGGTCACCCTGTTCGAGTCGCTGTCGCTGTGCGACGAGCTGGAGCTGGAAACGCTTCCGGATCCCCCGGACCGGGTGCAGTGCGCCGAGGTGCCGGGTGACACCAACCTGGCCGCCACCGCACTGGCCGAGCTGCGCGCCCGGGGCTGGGCCGGCCCACCGGTGGCGATCCGGATAACCAAGCGGATCCCGGTGGCGGCGGGACTGGCGGGCGGCTCGGCCGATGCTGCCGCCACCCTGCGCCTGGCCAGCGAGCTCGCCCCCGGGCGCGCGGAGGAGCTGGAGGCCGTGGCCGCTGGACTCGGCGCCGATGTCCCGGCCCAGCTGGCTCCGGGGCTGGCGATCGGTACCGGCGCCGGCGAAACGGTGGAGCGGCTCGAGCCGCTGGCGCCCCACGCTCTGGTGGTGGTGCCGCTGCCGGCCGAGCTCTCGACTCCGGCCGTCTACCGCGAGGCCGACCGGCTGGGCCTGCCCCGCGACCGCGCGGAGCTGGCCGACCGTCTGACCCAGCTCCGCCGCGCGGTCAGGCCGCGCGCCCGGCTGCCCGAGGAGCTGATGATCAACGATCTGGAGCCGGCCGCCGTGTCGCTGTGCCCCGCGGTGGGGAAGGCGCTGAATCAGGTCCGCGAGACCGGCGCTGAGATCGCGATGGTCAGCGGCTCCGGTCCCACGGTGGTGGGCATCTGGTGGGGCGAGGACGCCGAGGACGCGGCCGAGCGGGCAGCCCGCGGCCTGGCACCGCATTACCCGCGCGCGCAGGCGGCGCTGCCCGCGAACCCCGGGCTGGGCGTGCCGGAGGCCATCTGACCGGACGTTCGTCACAATTCAGGCCGTGAGCAACACGAGCGTCACCTATCTGGTCGGCGCCTGCAGCGCGGTCTTCGGTCTGGCCGCGTTCATCGCGCTGGTCGTGGTGCCCGCGGCGACGGCCTATCGCCGGGTCTGGGAGCGCGTGGCGGCCGTGGTGCTGTCGGGATACGTCCTGGCGGCGCTCGTCGGTCTCGGCGTGCTGCTCGGGGCCGTGATCGTGGTCGAATGGCCCCGGGTGTTCTGAAGGCTGACTTGTCGCCCGCGTCCGACGGCCCTGCGGTCACCGGTGGGAGCGTGCCCGACCTCTCGGTACTGGCCGAGATCACCGACGCGGTCCAGGCCGGCGCGGGATTGCCCGAGGTCCTGCGCACCGCCGCCCGGGCCCTGGACGCCAGCCTGATCGTGATCGACCGTTCGGGGTCGGTGCTGGCGGTGGCCGCCCGCTCCCCGGCCGACGAGCGCTCACTGATGCGCGACGCCGAGGACGTGAGCACCCTGGATCTCAAGGTGGCCGACGCCACCGTGGGCCAGCTGCGCATGCGCTCCCGTGACGCCCCGCCCGAGCCGTCCATCCTGCGGCTCGTGAGCACGCTGATCGCCTCCGAGGTGGAGCGGGTGCGGGCCCCCGAGCGCGCCTCCGAGGAGGCGGCCGCCGGCTTTCTGCGGGCACTCCTGCGCCGAGAGATCGCCGATCGGGCCGACGTGGTGGCGCGGGGTAAGGAGCTCGGCACCGACCTGTCGCAGGGCTCGGCGTTGATCGTCGTGCGCGCCCACGCCCGGGCCCCGATCGAGGACGACTGGCGCCGGCGGTTGCTGGCCGTGGCGGGCCGCGGCGCGCGATCGGTGGCGCCGGGGGCGATCGTGGCGCCCACCGACACCGAGTCCTCGACGCTGATGATCCTGGTCCCGGACGCCGACGGCAACGCCGCCCGGCGGGTGTCCGCGTCGGTGCTGCGGGAGCTCGAGTCCGGGCTCACGGGCTTCAGCTTCACCGTGGGCCGCAGCCGGCGCACCGGGGACCCGCGAGACGTCCAGCGGGCGGCCAACGAGGCGATGCTGGCGGCCAACGTGGTCGAGGGTGAGCCCGACGCGTCGGATCTGGACTTCGAGGCGACCGGCATCTACCAGCTGCTGTTGCCGTACATGAGCGACCCGGCCGAGCTCAGGCGCTTCTACGAGGAGACCGTGCGGCCGCTGGTCGCGTACGACGAGCAGTACGAGACCGACCTGCTGGGCACGCTGGCGACGTTCCTGGACTGCGACGCAAACGTCAACGCCACCGCGTCGCGGCTGATCACGCACCGGCACACGATCCGCTACCGGTTCGAGCGCGTGCGCGAGCTCACGGGGCTGGACGTGCAGTCCACCGACGGGCGGGAGAAGCTCTCGCTGGGGCTGAAGGCGATGCGCGTGCTCGGCATCGCGGCGCCCGGCGGTCCGGCCACCGAGCCGGGGGCCGAGGGGGGTCGGGTCCGCCACTAAATAGTCTCCGAATCAACCATCTAGCTCTTCGACATTCGTCTATCGCCCGGGACCGCGGTCACGTAGCCGGGCGCCGGCTCCGAGTCCACTCGTATGGGGCGGGCTCCTTCATCTCTCAGTGCTGCGGTTTTGGCCGGGCTGACGCTGGCCTGCCTGCCCGTGGCCGCTCAGGCCTCAACCGGACCTGACACCAGCGGCGCCGCCCAGGCGATCGGCTTCCTGAACCATCAGCGGCAGGCCAACGGGATTCCCGCCTTTTCGAGCACCGATAACTCCCTGGCCACCTCCTGGTGCCCCAACGAGGACCAGGGAACGATCACCGAGTCGCGTGTGCTGGCCGGGGGCAGCGATCCCGTGGCCTTCACCGCCGGCTCCTCGCCGTGGTCGGCCGCGCCCCTGCACCAGATCCTCATGTACGACCCGCTGGCCCGGAGTGCCGGGTGGGCGGCGATGACGAATGCCCCGTTCGACGGCGGCGAGGTGGTCCCCTACCTCGAGTGCATGGGCTTCGGCAACGAGGCCGCCGACCCGTCCAGGCCCACCGCCTACACGTTCTTCTCCGAGCTCGGCCCGGACGCGGTGCAACCGAGCATCGACGTCCAGGGCGAGGGCCCGTTCGCCCCGCAGGAGCTGGCCGGCATCAGCCAGGGCACGCCGACCGGCCCGCAGCCGATCTTCTACGTGCTCGGGGTCGGGCAGGTCAAGGCGGTCAGCTGGTCGCTGACCGACCAGAGCACCGGCGAGGCGGTGCCCGGCGTACACCTGGTCGATTCGCACGACGCGCAGGCGGCCGGATACGACCCGACGATCATGTGGAACAACGCCGTCATGGTCCCGCCGGTTCTCCAGCCGGGAACCAGGTACGACGGGACGGCCAGGTTCACCGGTGACAGCGGCGCCTGCGTGCAGGAGAGCTTCGCGTTCGCCACGCTCCAGAGCGACGGGTCGCCACTAGGCGTGACCGTGCCCGGGATGACCTCTCAATCCTGCTCAGGGTCGACATCCGGAAGCGCTACACCGGCGCCAGCCCGGGTGCACGCGCACTGGTCTCATGGCGTATTCGTGGTCAGGTCTGGCCTTCGCCACGGCGAGCGTCTGGTGGTCCGCGCCCATGGGCGGCTCCACCGAGGTCACCGGGCCACGCTGCGCCTGCGTGGCCGCTACGCCCGCACCGTGGTGGCGTGGGCGACGAGGCGCGGACACAGCTCGCGTCACGTGCGGGTTCGCGTCCGCCGCGGTTGATCGGCGGGAACCCTTAGCATCGCCCTGGCGATGCCCATTGGGATCATCACTGGGTCGGGCACGTACGCGCTCCCCGGTTTCGAGGGTGGCGACGCACAGACGATCGAAACGCCGTTCGGCGCGGCGCAGGTGGCCCAGGGCGTCTTTGCGGGCGTCGAGGTCCTGCACGTCTCCCGCCACGGACCCGGCCACCGGCGGCTGTCCAGCGGCGTGAACCACCGGGCGAATATCTTCGCGCTGCGCCAGCTGGGCGCAGACGCGGTGATCGGCTGCACGGCCTGCGGCGGGGTGGACCCCAGCCTCGAGCTGGGATCGCTGATCATCTTCGACGACCTGCACTTCGTCTCCAACCGGCTCCCGTCCGGCGAGCTGTGCACGTTCTTCGTGTCCGAGGGAGACCCGGCGAGGGCTCACTGGATCCTCCAAGGGGGGCCGTTCTCGGAGGGGATCCGGTCTGGTCTGAGCGGTGCTGCCGCGGCCGCGGGCTTGGGGCACCGCGACCGCGGGACCTACGGTCATGTGGACGGCCCCCGGTTCAACACGCCGACCGAGATCGCCCAGCTGGCCGCCTGCGGCGTGGCTGCGGTGAGTCAGACCGGCGGGCCGGAAACCGTCCTCTGCGGCGAGCTGGAGCTCCCGTACGCCCTGATCGGATTCGTCACCGATTACGCCAACGGGGTCGCGCCGGGCGATCCGACGCCGGTGGGGACACTGTTTGAGCTGATGGGCCGCAGCAGCGGCGTGTTTGCCGAGGTCCTGCGCCGCGCGCTGCCGGAGCTCGCCGCCGGCTCGCCCGCGGCGGCGGGCACCGTCTACCGGATCGGGTCCGATGGCGCCTGACCGCGCAGAAGCATCGGCCCAGCGCCACGCCGTGCTGATCATGGCCCGGGCGCCGCGCCGCGGCGAGGTGCGCCGGGCGCTCGAGCCGGTCATCGGTCAGGACGGAGCCCTGTCGCTCCAAACCGCCCTGGTCACCCAGGCGCTGGACTGGGCGCGCCAGACGCACCCTCGGTCGATTCACGTGGCGCACGACCCGCCCGACTCCGGTCCGGAGCTGCGCGCGCTGGCCGGCGATGAGGTCGTGATGTTCCCCCAGAACGGCGACGGCATCTCCGGGCGACTGGCCGACGCCGTGGGCCGGGTGTTCGCGCGCGGCCCCGGGCCGCTGATCATCGTCTGGCCTGACCTCCCGCTCCTGCGCCCGAGCCACGCCGAGGCGACGCTGGAGGACCTCCAGGCCGGCTGCGACGTCGTGTTCGGGCCCGTGTTCGACGGCGGCTTCTATCTGATCGCCATCGCGCGCCCCATGCCCAACCTGTTCGGCCTCCCCGAGCAGGTCTGGCGCGGCGCCGATGCCATGGGCATCGCCCTGGCCGCCGCCCGGGATGCCGGGCTGGAGGTCGGGATCCTCCGCGCCGAGCGAGCCCTGCACCGGCCGGCCGACGTGCGGGCGGCGCTGGCGGACCCGACCCTGCCGGGGCCCGTGGCGCGGGCGCTGGGCAGACGGTGAGGTTCGGGTTCGAGCCGGGCTCTGGGGCGGGCGCCTAAGCTACCGTCGAGCCTCGTGCTCAATGCACTGGGGAGTGGTGTAACGGCAGCCCGCCGGCCTTTGGAGCCGTGAGGTCCCGGTTCGAATCCGGGCTCCCCAGCTCGCCGTTCCGATCTCGCCTTGGCGTTGAAAACCTGGTCGGGCGAGCAAATCGCGCGCTGATCCAGCAATTTGCTCGCCCAACCATGAAAAACCTGGTCGGGCGAGCAAATCGTGGCGCGGCCTGTCGATTTGCTCGCCCGACCAGGTCGGAACCCGGCTGAACCGTTGATCTCGATCCAGAACCAGCCTGCCGATCACCTACGATTGCCCCTCTCGTGGCCGCGCCCGTAGTCGTCATCCTCGCCGCCGGGCAGGGAACCCGGATGCGCTCGCGCCTACCCAAGTTGCTGCACCCGCTGTGCGGGCGGCCGATGATCTGGTGGCCGGTGCAGGCGGCTCGGGACGCCGGGGCCGGCCGGGTGGTGGTCGTCGACTCGCCCGATCGACCGCTGGCCGATGCCGTCGACGGTCTGGCGGAGATTGCGGTTCAGGAGGAGGCGCGGGGGACGGCCGATGCGGTGAAGGCGGCAGCGCGGTTCATCGAGCCGGGCGATCCGGTCATCGTGATCCTGGGGGACGGGCCGCTGATCCGGCCGGAGACGCTGGCCGGGCTGAGCGAATTCCATGCGGCGGAGGGCGCGGCGGCCACGATCGTCACCGCCGTTCTGGAGGATCCAACCGGCTACGGCCGGGTGGTCCGGGCGCCCGACGGCACGGTCGAGCGGGTGGTGGAGACCAAGCACCCCGGCGATGCCGGCCCGCTGGAGCTGGAGATCCGTGAGGTCAACACCGGAGCGTTCGCCTTCGACGGCGAGGCCCTGCTCACTGCGCTGGAGCGGGTGCGCGGTGACAACGCCCAGGGGGAGCTGTACCTCCCCGACGTCTTGCCGATCCTGCGCGAGCGGGAGCGCACCGTGGTGGCGTACGAGATGAACGACCCGGACGAGCTGATCGGGGTCAACGACCGCAGGGCCCTCGCGGAGGTGCGGGCGATCGCGCAGCGGCGGATCATCGAACGCCACCAGCTGGCCGGAGTTACCGTGGTGGCCCCCGAGGCCACCGTGATCGACGTGGACGTGGAGATCGGGCAGGACAGCGTGATCGAGCCGTTCACCAGCCTGCACGGCCAGACGACGATCGGCCAGGAGTCGGTGATCGGACCCAGCTCCACGCTCCGGGACGCCCGGGTGGGGGATGGGAGCCGGGTGCTCCACTCCTACGTGGTGCAGGCCACGATCGAGGACAGCGTGAGCGTCGGGCCGTTCGCCTACCTGCGGCCCGGGACCGTTCTACGGAACGGCTCCAAGGCCGGGACGTTCGTGGAGATCAAGAACTCCGACGTGGGATCCGGCACCAAGGTGCCGCATCTGAGCTACATCGGCGACGCCGACATCGGCGAGGACACCAACCTGGGCGCGGCGACGGTCACGGCCAACTACGACGGCTACCGGAAGAGCCGCACCAGGATTGGCTCGCGGGTCAAGACGGCTGTCGACACCACGCTGGTGGCGCCGGTGAGCCTCGGCGACGACGCGGTCACGGCGGCCGGATCGGTGATCGGCCAGGACGTGCCACCGGGCTCGCTGGCGGGCTCGCCGGGGGTGGCGCGCTCGGCGCAGCGCAACGTGGAGGGGTATGCGGAGCGACGCCGGGCTCGGGCGGAGGCGGAGCGGGCCGGATCCACCGAGCCGGGCGACGGCGCCGCGAAAGACCTCTAGCTGTGCGAGAGTTCGCACGTAGCGAGATTACGGTCTCGCCCGTCGCTACCTGTCCACGCCCCTGCGTACCATTGCCGAGGTCATGAGCCTGCTGGAGATGCCGTCGTCCGCCAGCGATTTGCGCGTCGAATACGACAAGCGGCTGATGCTGTTCTCCGGGCGGGCCAACCGCCAGCTGGCCGCCCGGATCGCCGACAAGCTGGGCGTGTCGCTGGGCAGCGTGATCACCAAGACGTTCGCCAACGGCGAGGTCTACTGCCGGTTCGAGCAGTCAGTCCGCGGGGCCGACGTGTTCCTGGTTCAGCCGACCTGCAGCAACCCGCACGAGGGGCTGAGCGCCAACGATGCCCTGATGGAGCTGCTGATGATGGTCGACGCGGCGGTCGGCGGCTCGGCCCACCGCGTGATCGCCGTAACGCCGTGGTACGGCTACTCCCGCCAGGACAAGAAGTCGGCTCCCCGGGAGCCGATCAGCGCTCGCCTGGTCGCCCGCATGCTGGAGTCCGCCGGCATCGACCGGATCCTCACCATGGACCTGCACTCCGGCCAGATCCAGGGCTTCTTCCAGAAGCCGTGCGATCACATGACCGCTCTGTTCATCCTCACCCAGTACTTCGCCGACCTGGGCCTCGAGGACCTGGTGGTGGTCGCCCCGGACGCGGGCCGGGTGAAGCTGAACAAGCAGTTCGCCTCCAAGATCGGGGCGGACCTGGCCATCCTCAACAAGGAGCGACCCGCCCAGCAGGTTGCGGCGATCAACTACGTGATCGGTGACGTGGCGGGCAAGACGGCCCTGCTGGTGGACGACATCATCGGCACCGCCGGCACGCTGACCGCCGCGGCTCAGGCGGTGCGAGACGCCGGCGCCCGCCGGATCTACGCCGCCGCCACCCACGGCAACTTCTCCGGTGGGGCATGGGAGAACCTGGCCACCGCCGGCTTCGAGCAGATCGTGGTGACCGACACCATCCCGCTACCTCCCGGCGCGCCGGACAACGTCCGCGTCCTGTCGTGCGCCGACCTGCTGACCAGCTCGATCCGCCAGATCTTCACCGACGGCTCGGTCAGCGACGTGTTCGGCGGCGAGAACCAGCTGTTCTAGTTTCAGCCGGCCCCGCCTCGGTTCAGCTGTCTTCGTGGAAAACGGCCTCGACGTTGTTCCCGTCGGGGTCGATCACGAACGCGCCGTAGTAGCCGGGTGAGTACTCGGAACGCGGCCCCGGCGGGCCGTTATCGATGCCTCCGGCCGCCAGTGCCGCCGCGTGGAACGCCTCGACCTGCCCGCGGGACTCGGCAGCGAACGCGATGTGGGCAGAGCCGATGGACGGGTACTTCTCGGACACCGCGAAGTCGTTCTCGCCGTCCATGCCGAAGCTCGTGTCCCGCGCGCCGGCCTGCCACGGCCCGTACTCGACGAACCCGAGCGGCTCCAGCGCGCGGAGGTAGAACTCGCGGCTGCGCTCCAGGTCCTGAACGCCGATGGTCACATGGTCGATGACGACGCGCCGGATGGGCATGCGCCTGATCCTACGCATCGCGTGCCGCGCGCCCCGCCGCGCGACGAGTTGACCGCCGACGTCCCCTGACCCGTGCAACTTGCCGGAGTCTCGGTGCCAGCCCCACACCGAGACTCCGAACGTTGCCCCAAACTGCGCCCCCTTCTCCTTCAGGGAGACTGGCACCCAGTGAACGGACTCGTACTAGACCATCCGAGCGTTGGACCTAGCCCTTTTGGCAGGAAATGTTCGATTGAGAACAAACAGGAGATCGGCGGAACGTGTCGAACCGGGGCCGATATGACGTTTCGCACCAAGGTCACGCTGGACACCGACCACGCGAGGCGGGTGGCCATCTTCGCCCTGTGGCGGATCGCGTCGACGTGCATCGTCGGATCGGAGGGCCTGAGCGACGGCTTCTACGACAAGGCCTGGGCGGTGATTCATCCGGCCTACGCGCCCGGCGACGAGGTGGGCGACGCCGAGCACCGGCTGATCCGGCTGAACGCCGTGCAGACCGCAGCCCGGGCCGTCGCCAAGGCGCGCGCCGGGCAGCGGCTGGCGCTGCCCATCTCACCACGCGAGCTCGACGAGGCGCTCCGGGATTTCCTATGCGCCATCGACCAGAACAGGGAGCTCCTGAACGATCTGCCCGCGGCAGATCAGGACGACATCGTTCGCTGCCGGGGGGCTGCCGCGCAGATGCTCTGGGAGCTCGAGGAGCGGGCGCTGCCCGCCGCGCTTCTGCCGCCGGATTTCCCCGACCCGCCCCGGGTCTACCGGCCCGACGTCCTGCGCGATATCACGCTGAAGACGAGCTAGCCTGAAACCGGTGAGCGCGGACGGCGCCGCTCGGCTGATGGGCCTGCTCGGGTTGAGCGAGGACGAGCTGTGCCAGGTCCTTGACGCCGACCCCCTGACGTTGCTGTCCGGGCAGCTGGAGCAGGTGAGCCAGCTGCGCATCCTCCTGGACCTGCTGGCCGAGGCGGAGGAGCGGGCCAGCGCGGCCACACTGCGGCGATGGGTGCGAGCCAGCGGCCCGCATGGCCGGCCGATCGAAGCGCTCCTGGCCCGGGACTTCGCGCGGTTCGAGGACGCGCTGGATGACCTGGCCGGCCGCGGTTTCGTGATCCGCGGAGGGGGCGGTGGCTAGCGCGTCAGCGCCGGCTGATCCGGGTGCGGCGCCTTCTCGGGCCAGGCGCCGATCAGGCGATGAAAGCCCCGGGCGGTCAGCTGCTCGATGGCGGCGCTGATCGCAGCCATGGTCGCCGCCTCCAGGGCCGCCGATGCCGCCACACGCGTCAGGCTGACGCGCCCGGCGGTCGGCGAAGGCGGCTCCTCGGTGTCCCCGACCCGCTCCCAGACCGTGTCGAACGCGCTTTTGCCCAGCCGGGTTCCGACTGATTTGGCCACGATCGAGAAGGGTTTGTAGAGGAACTTCACAGCGCCGGAGCCTACCCTGATGCGGCTCCCGCGAGCCTCCAGCTTCGCCTCGGACTGTCGAACGATGGTTTGCCGCCGCTCGAAATGGATAAATATGCGGCCTAACTAGCCGAAGTCGAGGCGCAGGATGCTTCAGGAAGACCCCATCTTCGAGTCGGGCGATGCCGAGGAGTTGCTGCGGCGGGCGCTCCTGGATGAGACTTCGGCCGTCACGGTGTCCTTGCGCATCGACGGCCTGCCGGTCAGCGAGTCGGTCACGATCATCTTCTACGCGCGACGGGACCTCGGAACGCTTCAGACCTATCTCACCCCGGGCAGCCACGGCGCCGGGGCCCGCGTGACCGCCGGCGATCTGCTCCGCGTGCCCTGCGACCTCGATCTGGCCGACGCCGAGGACAGGGAAGAGGCGGAACTGCTGTACGCCGAGCAGGCCCGGGTCCTCAGGGATGCGGTGCTCAGCGCCGACATCGTCCTCGACGTCTGGCGCGAGCCGCTGGTCGAGCTGGCCGGCCGCGGTCTCACCGTCGAACACTCCGTCGAGTACCCCGCCCGTCTGCCGATGCCCCGGCTCCTGCCCACCGCGCTGGTGGCCCCGGACACTCAGCTGTTCGTCACTCCCGTGTGCAGCGCGCGCACCCTCGCCGAAGGGCGCCCTCCGATCGGCATCGCCTGCTCTCAGCAGGACGTCACCCGCGTGTACCAGCTCTCGGACGACCCCGAGCGCTGCGTGGAGGACTTCCTGGAGGTCTCGGCCACTCACGCCCGCGAGCTGGCCGACCGGCTAGCCCATCAGGAGGCCTCGGTGGAGCGCTTCCTGGAGCTCAGCGAGTAGCGGCCGGCCGCGTCAGCGGGTGGCCGGCTCGCGTATCGGCTGGCGCTCCGGATCGCGCACCGGACGTCGCTGGGGCATGTGATGCTTTTCGCTGATCCGGCCCGGCTCGCGCAGGCGGGTCCGTGACTGCTCGGCATCGGGAAGCGGGAGGCCGCCGCCGGGGCGGTTGCCGGAGTCAGGCCGTCCTGCGGGCAGGTTTCCCCAGCCGTCGTCGGAGCTGCCGCTGTCCTGATCGGTGGGCGGCTCCTCGTCGTCCCGGAGCGCCGGAATCATCAGCAGCCCCACGCAGATGAAGCCGATGAAATGGATGCCCGTCAGCCAGAGGAGAAGCTGAGTCTCCGACATACCAAAAGGTTACAGCGCAGCCCGTTTCCGGCAACTGTTTTGGCGCGCCCGAAACCCCAGATCGCGGAGGGCCGCTACCATCTCACGTCGCCATGGCCGATCAGTCCACCACCGCCCTCCAGGCCAAGCAGCGCGAGCCGGACGGCTCACGCTCTGCCCGCCGGCTACGCCGCCAAGGCGACGTGCCGGGCGTGATCTACGGCGGCGGCGAGGACCCGGTCCCATTCAAAGTCAACGCCCGCGAGCTGCGCCACGCCCTGATCGACGCTCACGCGCTGCTGGACTTCCAGCTCGACGGCGGTAAGGGGACACCGGTCGTCCTCAAGGAGCTGACCCGTCACCCGGTCAGCGGCGAGGCGGTGCACATCGACCTCCTCCGCGTCCGGCTCGACCAGCCGATCCAGGCCCCGGTCGTGATCGAGCTGACCGGCACCGAGGAGGCGATCGGCGTCCGCGAGGGCGGGATCCTCGAGCAGCCGCTGCGCGAGGTCATCGTCGAGGCGCTCCCCGCCGAGATTCCAGACTCCATCCAGTACGACGTCAGCGAGATGGACGTGAATGACACGGTCACGCTCGCAGTCGTGAAGGCTCCGGCCGGGGTCACGTTCGTCACGGACCCCGACAGCGTGCTGGCGACCATCACTCCGCCGCGACTCCAGGTCGAGGAGGAGACCGAGATCGAGACCGAGACCGAGCTGGTCGGCGAGGAGGGAGCCGAGGGCGAGGCCGGCGAGGAGGGCGAGGCCGGCGGCGAGGGTGGCGAGGCCGGCGGCGAAGCCGACGCCTCCGAGTAACCGGGGACCATCGCCATGCGGTTCGGTCGCGGTGCTCCCGTCGACTGGCTGATCGTCGGGCTCGGCAACCCCGGCGCCGAGTACAAGGGCAGCCCGCACAACGTCGGGTTCGAGGTGGCCGAGCGGCTGCGCAGCCGGTGGGATCTTCCGAAGCCCAAGACGCGCTACCGCGGCCTGCTCACGGACGGGCGCATCGGGGTGGGCGGGGACACGTCCAGGGTGGCGATCCTGCTGCCCCAGACCTACATGAACGAGGCGGGCAAGTCGGTGGGGCCGGCCCGGGGCGAGCTCAAGCTGCCGCTCGAGCGCGTCCTGGTCATCCACGACGAGATCGATCTGCCGTTCGGCGAGATCCGCACGCGACTGGGCGGCGGCCTGGCCGGGCACAACGGCCTGAAGTCGCTCAAAGCTTCGCTGGGTAGCGGCGACTTTCAGCGCGTCAGGGTGGGTGTGGGGCGGCCGCCCACGACCAACCCGGATGAGGTCGCCGCCTACGTGCTGGGGAGGTTTCGCGAGCCCAAGGCCGACGTCGATGCGCTGATCGATCACGCCGCCGACGCCGCGCAGCGCATCGTCGAGCCGGAGACGGGCGGCCCTATCCTCGGTTGAGGATGCTCGCCACCCTCCTAAACCAAGCCGATCTGGATCCCCAGACCGAACGCCTGGCCGGAGAGGGGGGCCGGGCGTTCGTCTCGATATCGCTGCGTCCCTACCTGCTCGCCGCGCTGGCGGCGCGGCGACCCGAGTGCCCGACCATCGTGGTGGCCGGGGACGACCGCGCGGCCCGCGATCTGGCCGCCGCCCTGCGGACCTGGATGGCCCCCCGCAAGGTGCGTTACTACCCGAGCCGCGGCGTCACCTACGAGTCCCATCTCGCTCCGCCGCCCCACCTGATCGGACAGCGGATCGCCGCCCTGGACGCGCTGCTCGATGTAAGCGCCGACCAGAAGCCGGTGGTCGTCGTGAGCGCCGTCGCCCTGACCGAAAAGGTCCCGGACCCGAGCCTCCGCCCGCACGGCTTCACGATCGCCAAGGGCGAGCTGATGGACCTGGACGAGACGGCCATGGATCTGGTGGCCGCCGGCTACGAGCGCGTAGACCAGGTTGAGGACCGCGGCCAGTTCGCCATCCGCGGCGGGATCCTCGACGTGTTCCCGGCCACCGAGGACCGGGCGGTGCGGGTCGACCTGTTCGGGGATGAGATCGATTCGCTGCGGTACTTCTCCACGTTCACCCAGCGCAGCCTCGGCGACGCCGACAGCGTCGAGGTGGCGCCGGCCGCTGAGCTGGCCGAGGAGCACCGCGAGCTGGCGGAGATCGCCTCGCTGGAGGAGGCGGAGAACCGCCCGGACATCGCCGAGCTTCTGCCGGTCGAGGACTTCAAGCCATTTCTGGAGCTTGTCCCGAGCGACGCCCAGCTCCTGATCGCCGGGGAGGAGGATGTTCCCCCCGCCCTCCAGGACCACTGGCAGGACGTGTGCGCCGCCTTCCACGACACCGAGGCCCACCACCTGTACGTGAAGCCGGACGACATAGCGGCCACGCTGGATCAGCGGGCCAAGATCCGCCTGTCCAGCATCGACCAGGATCAGCCGTTCAGCTTCCGCGCCCAATCGGCCGAGATCGCCGCCCGGGGCATAAAGGACGCCGAGCCCGAGCTGGAGAAGCTCACCCGCTCGGGCTACAAGACGGTGGTCGCTTTCCCGGCCAAGGGCGAGGGCGAGCGGGCCGCGTACAACCTGGGCCGGCTGAAGGTGTCCTGGCTCGACGGCGCCGGCGGTGTCGATCCTGCTGCTGGTCCCGCTAGACCAGCAGCAGGAAGCAACGGCTCGTCCGGTCTGATCTTCGCCCAGGCGCGGCTCCGCGAGGGCTTCATCGCCCCCCAGTTCCACCTGGCGGTGATCCCCGAGCACCGGCTGTTCCGCCGCCGCCGGGCGCCGGAGAGACCGACGCAGACCCGCCGCCGGGGGGTGCTGCGCAGCTTTGCCGAGCTGCGCACCGGGGACATCATCGTCCACGAGGATCACGGGATCGCCCGGTTCGCCGGTTTCGACACGAAAACGGTGGCGAACGTCACGCGGGACTACCTGACCCTCGAGTACGCGGGCACCGACCGCGTGTTCATGCCGGTCGACCAGCTGGCCAAGATCAGCCGCTATGTGGGGGCCGGCGGCGAGCATCCGCCGCTGTCCAAACTGGGGGGCAACCGCTGGGAGCAGGTCAAGGCCCGGGCGCGGCGCGCCGCGCAGGAGCTGGCCGGCGAACTGCTCAACCTGTACGCCGAGCGCAAGCGCCGGGAGGGGTTTGCCTTCTCGCCGGACACCGACTGGCAGCGGGAGTTCGAGGAGGCCTTCCCGTACACCGAGACGCCGGACCAGCAGGACGCGATCGAGTTCGTCAAGGCCGACATGGAGGCGCCGCGGCCGATGGACCGGCTGATCTGCGGCGACGTGGGCTACGGCAAGACCGAGGTGGCGCTGCGGGCGGCCTTCAAGTCGGTGCAGGACGACAAGCAGGTGATGATGCTGGTGCCCACCACGATCCTGGCCCAGCAGCATTACGGCACCTTCTCGGAGCGGCTCAAGGACTACCCGGTGCGGATCGAGCACGTCTCGCGGTTCCGCCCGCCGGCCGAGCAGAGGGCCGCCGTCCAGGCATTCACCAAGGGCCAGGTGGACATCCTGATCGGCACCCACCGGCTGCTCTCGAGAGATGTCCGGGCCAAGGACCTGGGACTCCTGATCGTCGACGAGGAGCAGCGCTTCGGGGTCAAGCAGAAGGAGCTGCTCAGACAGATGAAGCTGCGGGTGGACGTGATCGCGATGAGCGCCACGCCGATCCCGCGCACGCTGCAGATGTCGCTGGCCGGGATCCGGGACATAAGCGTGATCGAGACGCCGCCCGAGGGTCGCCGCCCGGTCAAGACCTACGTCGGGGAGTACGACGAGGAACTGGTCAAGCAGGCTCTGCTGCGCGAGAAGCAGCGCGGCGGCCAGGCGTTCTTCCTGCACAACCGCGTGGAGTCGATCGACGAGACGGCCGAGCGGCTGCGCGCGCTGTGCCCGGAGATGCGCTTCGAGGTGGCGCACGGCCAGATGGACGAGCGACAGCTCGAGACCCGAATGCTGGCCTTCCTGCGCGGGGACGCCGACGTGCTCGTGTGCACGAGCATCATCGAGTCGGGGATCGACATCCCCCAGGCCAACACGCTGATCGTCGAGCGAGCCGACACGTTCGGTCTGGCCCAGCTCTACCAGATCCGGGGCCGCGTGGGACGCTCCCGGGAGCGCGCCTACGCCTACCTGCTGTACCCGAGCGCGGCGGCGCTGACCGGCGAGGCGGCGCAGCGACTGAGCGCACTGTCCGACTACACAGAGCTCGGAGCCGGGTTCAAGATCGCCATGCGCGACCTGGAGATCCGCGGCGCCGGCAACCTGCTGGGCGACGAGCAGTCCGGCCATGTGGCGGCGCTGGGGTTCGAGCTGTACATGCAGATGCTGGACGACGCTGTGCAGGCGATGTCCGAGGACGGGGCCGAGGCGGACGAGGACTGGGAGCCGGTGCGGCTGGACATCAACGTCGACGCCTACGTTCCTGCCGACTACATCCCGTACGAGCAGGCCAAGGTGGACGTCCACCGGCGCATCGCCGCCGCCCGCGAGGTGGCCGACCTGGGCCTGCTGCGCGAGGAGCTGGAGGACCGGTTCGGAGAGCTTCCCGAACCTCTGGAGAACCTGATTTCCCTGCAAACTGCCAGGATCAAGCTCGGTCAGGCAGGTGCCCAGACCGTCACCTTCCGGAGCGGACGGCTGGCCGTCACGCCGATCGAGCTCGACAGCGTGCGGGCCAAGAAGATCCGGGCCGAGATCCCCGAGGCCCTGTACGAATCCGGCAAGTCGCAGCTGTCGATGCGGGTCCCCGACGACCCGGTCAAGCGCTTCCCGGCTGTGGTGCGCGCGGCGGACGTGTTGCTGGCCGTGACGCGCGAAGCGGCCTAGGCGTACAGGCGCCCGGCGCAGAAGAGTCGGGTAAGAAGGTCGGGGTCCTAACGACCCATAACAGAGCATGCCGCTACCATCGGCCGCCGATGCGGCTGTCCAGGAAGCTCACGGCGCTTGGCGCCTTTTTTGTGCTCGCACTCGCCGTGGCGGGCTGCGGAAGCGGCGGTCTGTCCGGGAACTCGGTGGCCGTGGTGGCCGGCAACCAGATCAGCACGCGGGCATTTGACCACTGGATGTTCGTGGCGGCCAAGGGCAATGCCTCCCAGTCGCCCGGCGCGCCGGTGATCGTCCCCAACGACCCGCCCGGGTTCGCCAGCTGCATCAAGCAGGTCCGCCAGCAGATCCCCTCGCTGGCCAAGACCCCGGACAAGACGCTCAGGACCGAATGCGGGCAGCTGTTCACCTCGCTGTCCAGCCAGGTCATGGACTTCCTGATCAAGTCCTACTGGTACCAGCTGCTGGCCCACAAGCTGCACATCAAGCTCACCCAGGCCGAGCTGAACTCCGCGTTCGCTCAGGCCAAGAAGCAGAGCAATCTGACCACCTCGGCGGCGGTGAGCAAGTTCCTCGGCGCGACCGGGCAGACGCTGACAGACATCCTCTATCGAGTCCGGGTCAACGAGCTGTACAAGGACCTGGTCACGCGCGAGACCAAGAAGGTCACTCCCGCGGCGATCGACGCCTACTACAAGTCCCACCCGACCCAGTTCGGCAGCGCGGCCACGCGCAACCTGCGCATCGTGCGCACCAATTCCAAGTCCGCCGCGGCCGCCGCCGACAAGGCGCTCAAGTCGGGACAGAGCTGGCAGGCGGTGGCCAAGAAGTACTCGGTTGACACGACCACCAAGAACAACGGCGGTCTGCTCACCGGCGTGACCAACGGCGAGGAGGAGCACGCCCTCAACGCGGTCGCGTTCTCAGCGCCGCTGAACAAGGTCGAAGGCCCGATTCACGGCACGTTCGGCTGGTACGTGGTGGAGGTCATCAAGAAGACCAATGGCACGCACGAGCCGCTGGCCAAGGCCACATCGCTGATCAAGGAGCTCCTCACCAGCCAGTATCAGAGCGCGGCCGCCACCGCCGTCAACAAGGCGGCCAAGGACAGCTGGGGCAGCAAAACCATCTGCCGGTCGGCCTACTCGATGGCGGACTGCTCGGGCTACAAGGCGCCCAAGACGAACGCCAGCACGACGCCGGCGACGCAGACGTCGACCGTCGGCACGACCACCGCCACCGGGACCGGCACGGGCACCACGACGACCGGTTCCGGTTGATCCGCCGGCCGTGAGCCCCGACGGCGCGGAGATTGCCGAGGCACTCGCGCGCCTGGACGGGATCACCCGCCGGCTCCGGCGCGAGTGTCCCTGGGACCGCGAGCAGGACGAGCGCACGATCGTCCCGCACACGCTGGAGGAGGCCTACGAGCTGGCCGATGCCGCCCACCGGCGCGATGACGCCAAGCTGCTGGACGAGCTGGGCGACGTGCTCTTCCAGGTTCACTTCCTGTCGCTGCTCCTGGAGGAGCGGGGCGCCGGGGACCTGGCCCAGGTGGCGTTGCACATCACCCAGAAGCTGATCCGGCGCCACCCGCACGTGTTTGGCGACGTTGAGGCCGACGACGC
Organism: uncultured Solirubrobacterales bacterium; assembly: GCA_963718545.1. Classification (GTDB taxonomy): domain Bacteria; phylum Actinomycetota; class Thermoleophilia; order Solirubrobacterales; family Solirubrobacteraceae; genus Palsa-465. The sequence continues at coordinate 952,248 of CAVQZO010000003.1, forward strand.
CGCCGAGGTCCTGAGGAACTGGGACGCGATCAAGGCGGGCGAGCCGGGCCGGGAGCCCGGGGTGTTCGGGGAGGTCCCGGACAACCTGCCCGGGCCGTTGTACGCACGCAAGGTGCAGCGCCGGGCGGCGTCGAGCGGCTTTGACTTCCCGGATGTGGAGCAGCCACTGCAGTCGGTGGCCGACGAGCTCGACGAGCTGCGGGCGGCACAGACGCCGGATCAGCGCTTCCACGAGGTGGGGGATGTGCTGTTCGCCGCCGTCAACGCGGCCCGGAAACTGAAGGTCGACCCGGAGCTGGCGCTGCGCGCCGCGGCCGACCGGTTCCGGGCTCGCGTCCAGGCCGGGGTTGATCTCGCGGCGTCCGAGGGCAGAAACTGGAACGATCTGCCCCCCGATGGTCAGCTCGCGTACTACGCGCGGGCGCGTCTCAGCGAAGGAGATCCCCACCCGACATGAGCCAGATCGAGCATGTGCACGCCCGGCAGATCCTGGACAGCCGTGGCAACCCGACGGTGGAGGTGGAGCTCAGCGTCCGCTCCGGCGCTTGGGGACGCGCGGCGGTTCCCTCGGGCGCGTCGACAGGGGAGTTCGAGGCCGTGGAGCTGCGCGACGGCGGCAAGGACTGGATGGGCAAGGGCGTCAGCCAGGCGGTCGACAACATCAACGGTGAGATCGCCACGGCCGTACGGGAGATGGATGCGAGCGCCCAGGCCGCACTCGACCGCGCGCTGATCAGCCTGGACGGGACGCCCAACAAGAACCGGCTGGGCGCCAACGCGATCCTGGCCGTGTCGCTGGCCGCGGCGCACGCCGCCGCGGCCGAGGAACGGCTGCCGCTGTGGCGCTACCTGGGCGGTGAGGGTGCCCACGTGATGCCCGTCCCGATGATGAATGTCCTGAACGGCGGCGCCCACGCCGACAACAAGGTCGACTTCCAGGAGTTCATGATCGTTCCGGTGGGCGCCTCGAGCTTCCGCGAAGCGCTGAAGATGGCCGTCGAGGTGTTCCACAGTTTGAAGGCGACACTGCACGAGCGAGGCTTGAGCACCGCGGTGGGCGACGAGGGCGGCTTTGCACCCGATCTTGAGTCCAACGAGGCGGCGCTCGAGATGTTGATGGCCGGCATCAAGGCGGCCGGCTACACCCCGGACGAGCAGGTGGCGATCGCCATGGATCCGGCCACCTCCGAGCTCTACCGGAACGGCGCCTATGTCCTGGAGCACGAGCACCGGACGCTCAGCGCCGACACGCTGACCGGTTACTGGGCCGAACTGGCCGACCGGTATCCGATCATCTCGCTCGAGGACGGGATGGCCGAGGAGGACTGGAACGGCTGGGCCACACTGACGAGCCGGCTGGGCAACCGGATGCAGCTCGTCGGCGACGACGTGTTCGTTACCAACACCGAGCGCCTGAAGCGCGGCATCGACTCCAAGGTGGGCAACTCGATTCTCATCAAGGTCAACCAGATCGGCACCCTGACCGAGACCCTGGCCGCCATCTCGATGGCCCGCGAGGCCGGCTACACGGCGGTCATGTCGCACCGCTCGGGGGAGACCGAGGACGTGACGATCGCCGACCTGGCCGTGGCCACCGGGTGCGGGCAGATCAAGACCGGCGCGCCGTCGCGGACCGATCGGGTGGCCAAGTACAACCAGCTGCTGCGCATCGAGGAGGTGCTGGGCGCCGAGGCGGAGTACCCCGGTCGCCGCGCCTTCCGCCACCCGACCCCGGCCCAGTAGCCCGGCTGGCCGGGCTAGCCGGCCGGGCGTGCGGTTGCCCACACCGCTTTTCTGTCCGTAAGCGCTGAGACGATGTCGCCGCGCAGGGCTCCTTGCAGCAGGAAGGACTGGCGCTGCGTCGAACGAAGGCCCACGGGATGCCGCCCGCCCGCTCAGCCACCTCCGCCGCTCGCAGTCCCCGCACCGCAACCCGCACCGCGGCGGCCCGCAGCTCCGCCAGCCCGGCCGCGCCGGCCGGACGCGCGGCCCGGACACGTCCGCGGATCGCCCCGGTGCATTTCCCGCTCTCCCGGATCAAGTGGGATCGGGCGGGCCGGATCGTGATGCTGTTCGTCCTCGGGCTGGTGGCCTATTTCGGCATCAAGGGGATCCTCACGCTGCTGTCCACCCGCTCTCAGGCCGAGCAGCAGCAGGCGATCGTGCGCACCCTGGCCCGGGAGAACCGCCATCTGGAGCAGCTCCAGAAGTCGCTGAGCCAGCCCGCGACGATCATGAAGGACGCGCGGGCACTCGGGATGGTCAAGGCCGGCGAGCGCTCCTACTCGGTCACTGGGCTGTCCGGGCGCTGACGCCGGGGACGCCCGGCCGGCGCTGGCCGCGTGGGTACGCTGAGCCGATGGCGGTCGGGTTCGAGGAACTGAACGGGCTGTGGCAGGACGGCCAGCGTCGCCTGGCCGACGCCGACCCGGCCGATCGTCCGGCGCTGGAGCGGGTCATCGATGCGCTGGTGGTGGAGCTCCGCCGCCGCTTGGGCGGGACCTTCACCACCGATGAGCTGGCCGGGCTTTACTGGGAGCACGGCACCGACTGGTGCTTTGACATCGCCACCCGGGTGGCGCCGACCAACCCGGCGGCCTGGGACATGTCGACGGTCGCCCCGGCCGCGTTTGCCCGGTATGTGCGCCGGGCCAGCGACTACGGGGGAGGGCGCCGGCGGCTGGAGGACGAGGTGCAGCCGCTCGACGAGCCTCGGTCCTGAGAGGACCTGTGGATCAAATGCCGGTTATAGGCGGCACCTGATCCACAGATAGTCACTCCGAGTCGTCCGCCTCGTCCGCGCCGGCGCGGCGGATGACGATCTGATCCTCCTCGATCGTCACCTCGACCGGCCGGTGACCGGCCCAGTACTCGGCGTAGATGGGGTCCTCCTGAACGGCGGGGTCGAGCCACAAGCCGTAGCCCTCCTCGCCGTGGTCGAAGGTGGCCTCCAGGGGGCCACCGCCCGACTTGCGCTTGCGCGTCGTACTGCGCCCGCCCCGGCGTCCCCGCCGGCGCTTGGGCTTGTCGTCGTCCTCCGCCTCGGCCTCAACCTCGGCCTCGGGTTCCTCTTCCTCCGCCTCGGCGGCGGCCGCGGCGGCATCGAGCTCGGCCGCGATGAGGGCGTCGTCTTCGGCGCGCAGGTCGATCTCGTCGTCGTAGTCGGCCAGCGCCACGGACGGGTCGGCGTCCGCACCGGGTTCAAGCGATTGCTCTCGCTTGAACGCCTGAATCTGTTGAACTGTCACCTCGAGCTGGTGCGCGATCCACGCGTCGGTGCGTCCCTGGCGCACCCAAGCGCGGATCCGGTTCAGCTCGGGCCGCAGAGATCTTCTTGGCATTGCGAGGCAGACTAGTGGACGGCCGCCCGGCAGGCGTTCGTGGGCCTCCGGGTGACATCGGACACGTGTGTAGAGGCTTGTCACACAACGCGGCGTCCGGGTATGCTCCGGCTGGGCGGGAGGGCCCGAGCCGAAGGCGGGGAATTCCGTCTGGGAAGGGCGTCCCACGGAACCGGAAATCGTTGTCTAGCAGGGAGGCATCAAATGTTGGTCCTAACCCGGAAGTCAAACCAGAGCATCATGATCGGCGACGACATCGAGGTGTCGGTGCTGGCGATCATGGGGGAGAAGGTGCGGATCGGTATCCAGGCCCCGCGCGACATCCCCGTCTTCCGTAAGGAGGTCTACCTCGAGATTCAGGACGAGCGCGTGACCGCCGGGAAGGGCGCACGCGAAGAGGTGGACGCGGCCCTGCGGGGGCTGGGCGACCCGCGTTAGACGAGCAGCAGGTAGAGAGTCTCGAACATCGCGGCGGTCACTCCGAGCGCCACGAGGACCAGAGACAGCGCCAGCATGTAGAAGCGGACCGAGCTGCGCTTCTTCTCCCGTTCGACCGTCCGCTTGCGGGAGCGGACGTGAACGTGGCGGAGAAGCCGCTCGCTCTGCTGCTCCTCCAGCTGCGTCTCCTGCACGAACGCCTGCTCGATCTGAGCCAGGCTCTGACGCATCTTCATCGCCGTCACGTGCGCAGGCTACCACCGAAGCGGCGTTATGAACCGTCTTCCAGGATGCGAAGACCTGGCTAGGCGACCGTGATCTCGTCGGCCAGGTAGACGTCCTGCACGGCGTGGAGGATCGTCACGCCCTCGTCGTGGGGGCGCTGGAACGCCTTGCGGCCGGTGATCAGGCCGGTGCCGCCGGCCCGCTTGTTGATCACCGCCGTGCGCACGGCCTCGGCCAGGTCGGACTCACCGGATGAGGCGCCGCCGCTGTTGATCAAACCGGCCCGGCCCATGTAGCAGTTGGCCACCTGATAGCGGGTCAGGTCGATCGGGTGATCAGTCGTCAATTTCGAGTAGACGAGGTCGCTGGTCTTGCCGTAGCTGCCGCCGCCGTTCTGGTTCATGGCACCGTAGCCGTTGTTGTTCTCCGCCATCTTCTGCTTGATGATGTCGGCCTCGATCGTCACGCCGAGGTGGTTGGCCTGCCCGGTCAGGTCGGCCGACAGGTGGTAGTCGACGCCGTCCTTCTTGAAGGCCGAGTTGCGCAGGTAGCACCACAACACGGTGAACAGGCCGAGCTCGTGGGCCTCCTCGAACATCTGAGAGACCTCGCGCAGCTGGCGGGTGCTCTCATCGCTGCCGAAGTAGATGGTCGCTCCCACGCCGGCCGCGCCCATCTCCCAGGCTCGCTGCACGGTCCCGAACGGGACCTGGTCGAACTTGTTCGGGTACGTGAGCAGCTCGTTGTGGTTGAGCTTGACGATGAACGGGATCCGGTGGGCGTACTTGCGGGCCACCGCCCCGAGCACGCCGATTGTGGAGGCGACCGCATTGCAGCCGCCGTCGATCGCCAGCTCGACGATCGCCTCCGGATCGAAGTAGTCCGGGCAGGGCGCGAAGCTGGCCCCGGCACTGTGCTCGATGCCCTGGTCCACCGGGAGGATGCTCAGGTATCCGGTGCCGCCGAGCCGTCCGTGCTCGAACATTCCCCGCAGATTGCGCAGCGTCTGGATGTTGCGGTCGGTGCTCATCACCACCCGCTCGATGAAGTCCGGTCCCGGCAGGTGCAGCAGCGACTGGTCGATCGTCTCGCAGCGGTGGTTCAGCAACGAGGAGGCGTCGTCGCCCAGCAGTTCTTCGATCCGGTCCACCTTCATATCCATAACGGCCATGCGGGAACTCCTTCGCGGTCTCAGCAGCGGAAAGTCTGATGGCCCGACGTGTAATGGGCCCACCTGGACGATACCCAGGTCCACCCCATCCGACCAGAACCTTTACGCTCCCACCCGGTGGAGCACAAATTCACTGGGCCGGCCTTCACGTTGGGGATCGAGGAGGAGCTGATGATCCTTGACGCCCAGAGCATGGAGCTCGTCAACGCCATCGAGTCGTTCCTGGAGGATGCTCCGATCGGAGACATCAAGCCGGAGCTGATGGAGTCGGTGCTGGAGATCTCCACCGACCCGATCAAGAACACGCGTGAGGCGGGCGAGCAGCTGAGGGCGCTGCGACATCAGGTGGTGGAGACGGCGGCCGGCAAGGGGCTGGCGATCGGCGCGGCGGGCACCCATCCGTTCGCCTTGTGGGAGGACCAGCGGATCGTGGCCCGACCCCGGTACCGGGACCTGATCTCGGCGCTGCGCTTCGTGGCCCGCCAGGAGCTGATCTTCGGGATCCACGTGCATGTCGGCGTGGACGACCCCGACAAGGCGATCCACGTGTCCAACGGTATGCGCTTGCACATGGGCGTGCTGCTCGGCCTGTCCGCCAATTCGCCGTTCTGGCGGGCGGGGTCCACCGGGCTGGCCTCTGGCCGCACACCGATCTTCCGAGCCTTTCCCCGGGTCGGCATCCCGCCCACCTATCAGGACTGGGCCGATTACGAGCAGCGCATCGAGTTCATGATCAACGCCGGGGTGATCGAGGACTACACCTACCTGTGGTACGACGTCCGTCCCCACCCGTCACTCGGCACAGTCGAGATCCGGGTGATGGACTCCCAGACCCACGTGGAGCACACGCTGGGGCTGGCCGCGATGGTCCAGGGACTGGTGCACGAGCTGTGCGAGCACTTCGACGCCGGTCGCCCGCTGTCCGAGTATCCCTTCGAGATGCTCGATGAGAACAAGTGGCTGGCCGCCCGCCACGGCCTGGACGGCGAGCTGGTCGATCTGCCTTCGGCCGAGAGGGTGGGCACGCGGGCGCTGGCCCGGCGGCTGCTGGACCGCGTACGTGACCGCTGCCAGGACCTCGGCTCGGCCGATGAACTGAGCGCGGTGGAGGATCTGCTGGCCCGCGGAAACGGCGCCAGCCGCCAGGTGGTGGTCTACGAGGCCAACCACGACCTGCGCGAGGTGACGCGGGACATCGTGGTCGCCACGGCCGCCTGATTCACCCCCTGGAGGGACTAACCGTCCGCTCTACAATCGGATCGTGAGCACCGGTGGACCCGACCTGTTCGTGATCTGCAAAAGCTGCGGATCCGAGGTCAGCCCATACATAACCGAGTGCCCCTACTGCGGGAACCGCCTGCGCAAGCGCGCGCCCAAGCTGGACCGTCAGGGGCGGATCTCCGAGCGGCGCAGTCGCCGTTCGCCGACGCCCGGGCTACCCCGCCTGCGCCGGGGTGAGATCCCCGGGATCCGGCCCGAAGCTCGGCCGGTGGTCGCCCTGGCGCTGGTCATCCTCGGCATCGCCGGCTGCGTGGTGTGGCGCACGCAGGCCGTCTCGCTGGTCACCCTGGCGGAGTGGGCGCCGATCCACTACCACTGGTGGCGGGCGTTCACCTCACCGTTTGTCTATGACAACACGGGCTACGCCTTCGTGGCGCTGACCGCGATCGCCCTGTACGGGGTGCTCCTGGAGCGCCGGCACGGCCCGGTGCCGGTGCTGGTCCTGTTCGCGCTGGGCGGCGCCGGGGGTGCCGCCCTCTCGGCCCACTTCACCAACCAGTTCATCCTGGGTGGCAACGGCGCCGGCCTGGCTCTGCTCACGGCCTGGGCGATGCCCGACGTGCTGGCCGTCCGGAGGGGCGAGGACATCGACGGAGATCTGATCGGCACCGCGGTGATCGCCGGTGTGCTGGCGCTGATGCCGCTGGCCGTGGTTGACGCCAGCTGGCTATCGGATGTGGTGGGCGTGGCGGCCGGCCTGCTGATCGGCCTGCCCCTGGCCCGGCTGCGCCCCGTCTAGTGGATCCGGATCCCGAGCTCGAGGCGGCCATCGCCGCCATCAGCGACCCCGAGCGGCTCAAACAGGCCCAGGACCTGGTCACGCGGGCCGCGCCCGGGCTCCAGCACGTGCTGAACGAAGCTCTCATGGAGGGCGGCTGGTTCGATACCGCCCACGACGCCGCCGTGCGCGAGGCAATCTCCCACGAGGACCCCGACACGCGCCTGCGGGCGATCCGCACCCTATTCGCCGAGGAGACCCGCCTGAGCATGCTGGTAGGCGTGGCCGTCGGCATCGAGCTCGCCCGGGAGCTAGGTTTGCAATCTCCCTCAACCCCCAATCAGGAGGATTAGGACACCATGGACATCCGGTTTCTCGGCCACGCCTGCTTCACGCTGTCCGACGGCGACACCACGGTTTTGATCGATCCGTTCCTGTCCGGCAACCCGAAGGCCGCCATCTCGGCCCAGGACGTCAGCGCCACGACGATCCTCCTGACCCACGGCCACGGCGACCACATCGGGGATACCGTCGACATCTCCAAGCGCACCGGGTCCCCGGTGGTGGCGATCGTCGAGATCGCCAACGAGCTCGGGGAGGAGGGCGTGGACGTCCGTGACCCGAACCTGGGCGGCACCGTCAAGTTCGACTGGGGCTGGGTCAAGCTGGTGCCGGCCTGGCACACCTCCACCACCCCGAAGGGCACCGCCAACACGCCCGCCGGCCTGCTGGTCAACTTCAAGGACACGATCGTCTACCACCTCGGCGACACCTCGCTGTTCTCCGACCTCCAGCTGGTGGGCAAGCGGCACCCGATCGACGTGGCCCTGATGTGCATCGGCGGCCACTACACGATGGATCGCACCGACGCGGTGGACGCCGCCGAGCTGGTGGGCGCCAAGACGGTGATCCCCTGCCACTACAACACGTTCCCGCCGATCGAGACCGACGCTGAGGCGTTCAAGTCAGACGTCGAGTCGGCGACGGGTTCGAACGTGGTCGTGCTGGAGCCGGGGGAGACGCACTCCGCCTGAGGGGCCTGCCGACAGCGGCCGCCCCTCTTAGAACCGATGTGCGACGAATTTGTCCAGAATCTCTGGACTTTTTCGTCGCACGCAGAGCGACAGTGCGACTCCGCGCGAACTAGGGGTGATCAGCGGCGCCGCGCCACCTCCAGCGCCCGGCGGAACCCCTCGGCCATCGCGTCGTAGTTGTAGGCGGCCACCTCCTGCTCGGCCCGTTCGCCCAGCGTCCGGCACAGCAACGGATCCCCCAGCAGCCGCTCGATCGCATCCGCCAGCTCCCCTGGATCGCCGGCGGGCGCGACCACGCCGGTCTCTCCATCTCGCACCAGGCCTCCGGCCGCCGCGCCGACGGCGGTGGAGGCCAGGACGGGACGGCGCTGGTGCATGGCCTCGTTGCACACGAGCCCCCAGGGCTCGCGGAAGCGGGGGGTGCTGATCGAGGCCAGCACGGCGAACTCGCTGGCGGCGTAGACCGGGGGCAGATCCCGCCGATCGAAAGGACCGATCACCCGCACACCGGGTGTCTCGGCGCAGCGCGAGCGCAGCGGCCCGTCGCCCACCGCCAGCAGCGTGGCGTCGGGCGCTGCGGCACGCCACGCGTCCAGGAGCACTCCCACTCCCTTCTCCTCCACCAACCGGCCCACGTAGGTGACCAACGGACCCGGCGGCAGCTCGTACTGCTCCCGCAGCGAAGCGATCTCCTCCTCGGAGACCGGGCGGCCGAACACGTCCGCCTCCACTGACTGGGGCGCGACGAACACGTCGTCGTCGCGACCCCGGATCCGGGCCACGAACCGGCGCACGTGCTCGCCGTAGGCGATCACCGACTCGGCGCCACGGTAGATGCGCCGAGTGAGCGGAAGGCCGGCGGCGTTCTTGACCGACCAGGGCTGCGCCCACACCGACGCCCACAGCACGAACGGCCGCGCAAACCGATGGGCGCCCAGGTATGCGGCGGGCAGGATCGCGCCGCCCGCGTAGGGCGCGATCACCGCGTCATAGCGCCGGCCGACCTCGAAGGCGGCACGCCAACCGCCGGTCAGGCGCCGGGCCGGAAACGCCGCGTCTGCGATCTGGCGGTCCAGGTCGCCGGACAGCCACGGCGGGACGTATCGGTCGCCTCCGCCGTAGCAGAGCACCTCCACCTCCTGGTCGCGGGCCAGTCTTTCGTACAGCGGCAGGCGATATCCGGGAAGGTTGGGCGTGAGCAGAGCCACCGGCATGCCGGTGGACGTTGCCAGAATCACTACGCCGATATGAGGGTCCTGATCCTGCACAACCGCTATCGCCTCCAGGGCGGGGAGGAGCGAGCGGTCTTCGAGATCGCCGGTCTGCTGGAGCGCCGCGGCCACACGGTGGAGATCCTGGAGCGCTCCAGCGCCCACGTGGGGCGCGGTCGAGCCACGCACGGCCTGCTTGCGGGCGGGGTGGACACCGACCGCGTGGAACGGGCGATGCATCGCCTGCAGGCCGACGTGGTCCACGCCCACAACGTGCATCCCCTATTCGGGTGGCGCGCTCTGGCCGCCGCCCGCCGCCACGGCGCCCGCACCGTGCTTCATCTGCACAACTTCCGCCTGTACTGCTCGATCGGGATCGCCTACCGGGACGGCGCCCCCTGCCACCAGTGCCGAGGGCACAACACGCTGCCCGGGCTGGTCCACCGCTGCCGGGGCAGCCTGGGCGAGTCCGCTGTCTATGCGGCCGGACTGGCCGCCCAGCAGAGCCGGCTACTGGCTGAGGCCGACCGGCTGATCGTGCTGAGCCAGGCTCACGGCGAGCGCCTGCGCCGCCACGGGCTGCCCGCCGAGAGGGTGAGCGTCGTGCCGAACTTCGCCCCCGTGCCGGCCACCGTCCCCAAACCCGCCCCGGAGAGCTTCGCCCTCGTGTCAGGGCGCCTGGTGGAGGAGAAGGGCTTCGACACGGCGATCCGGGCAGCTCGGGCCGCTGGCGTGCCCCTGGTCGTGGCCGGCCAGGGACCCGACGAGGGGCGTCTGCGCGACCTGGCCCAGGGCGGCGACGTCAAGTTCCCCGGCTGGCTCGCCCCGCGGGAGCTGGAGACGATGCGAGCCAGTGCGGCCCTGGTCCTGGCTCCCTCCCGGTGTGAGGAGGCGTGCCCGTATTCGGTGCTCGAGGCGCTGGCGGCCGGGCTGCCCGTGCTGGTCAGTGACCGCGGCGGGCTGCCCGAGATGGCCCCGCCTCAGAACGTCCTCCCCGCCGAAGATCCGGACGCCTGGGCGATGAGACTCAGAGCGCTGTGGCGCGATGAGCAGGACCGCCGAAGCTGCGGCGAGGCGGCCCTGAAGCTGGCGCGGGAGAAGTTCAGCGAGGACCGCGCGTACGACGGCCTGATGAAGGCCTACTTCGACTAGCCGATCCGGTCACCAGGCGCGGCATCCCGATCCGGGCGCAGGAGCACCACGCCGAGCTCGTCGTCCAGCGCTCCCAGGACCAGCACCTCGGACATGAACGGGCCGATCTGCCGCGGCGGGAAGTTCACCACCGCCACGACCAGGCTGCCCTCCAGTTCCTCGCGCCCATAGTGGGTGATCTGCGCAGACGAGCGCTTGGTGCCGAGCTCGGGCCCGAAGTCGACGGTCAGCTTCCAGGCGGGCACGCGCGCCTCGGGGAACCCCTCCACGCCCAGCACCCGGCCGACCCGCATGTCTACCTGCTGGAAGTGGTCGAAGTCGATCACTGACCGCCGGACGACCCTCCACCCTGTGTCGGCCCTGGATTGGTGGTCGTGGGGGTGGTGGAGGTCGTGGTGGTCGTCGTCGTGGTGGTGGTCGGGGTGGGGCTGGTGCCGCCCGAGGTGGTCGACGTACCGGTGCCGCCGGATGTGGTCGTCGTGCTCGGGTCAGACGAGTCGCCGGGGCTCGAGGCGGTGGACGGCAAGACCGTGGTGACGCTGGTCGTCGTCGTGGTGCTCGTCGTCGGGGTGCCTGTCGTGGTCGTGTCCGTCGGGGTGGTCGTGGTGGCGGTGGTCGACGTGGCGGCGGTGGTGGCAGTGGTGCTCGCCGTCGTCGTCCTCTTCTTGGTGGTGGTGGCGGACAGCTTCGTGATCGCGGCCAGGCGGTGCGGCGCGCTCACCGCGGCACCACCCGTGGCCCCGCCCGTGGCCGCGACGGCCGGCGGCGGAGGCGTGGTGGCCGGCTGGTGCTGGACCGCGTGGTCGACCTCGACCGCTCCGGCGGTGACCAGCGCCGCAGCGGCCAGGCTGGCGGCGGCCTTGGCCGCCAGCGCTCCCACTCCGGCGGACACCAGGCTTCCCGCGCTGCCGGCTCCAGCCGCCGCTCCCGCTCCAGCGGCCGCGGCGCTCGCGCCGGAGGTGGCGGCGGCACTCGAGCTGGCCGCGGCTCCGGCGCTCGAGCCGGCCGAGTGGCCGAGATGGACCAGGGCGAGCTTGCGCAGCAGAATCAGCGGGCCGACCGGCAGCAGCAGGGCCAGCGACTTGCTGGTCTCCTTGAGGTGCACCTGGAAGGTGTCACACCGCGTGCAGGTCTTCAGGTGGCGGCGGACGAGCGGGCTCGGCTTGCGCAGGATCCCTTCGGCCACCTCGCCGAGCTCGATCCGCACCTCGTCGCAGGACAGGCGCCGGGCCTCGGATGCCTCGGCCAGCCCGATGCGCGCCCGGACGAGCAGCGATTTGACGCTGGGGATCGTGGTCTCCATCGCCTCGGCGATCTGTTCGTAGGAGAGCGCGTCCATCTCGCGCAGCACCAGTGCGGTGCGCTGGCTCTCCGGCAGACGCTGGATGTCGACCACCAGGAGACGGAAGTCCTCACGGTCGTGGACCTTGTCGGCGGTCGTCATCCCGTGCGCGTGCAGGTGGATGTCCATGGAGTCCATCCCCACGGGCTGGGCCCGGCGCAGGTGGTTGAGGCTGCGGTTGCGGGCGATCCGGTAAAGCCAGGGGCGCACGTTGATCGGGCGCTCGTCGGCCAGGATCGCGTTGTAGGCCGCGGCCATCACGTCCTGGAGGATGTCCTCGGCGTCCTCGCGGGAACCCAGCATGTGCCGGCAGAAGGCCAGCAGCCGCGAGTGGTACCGAGAGACGAGGATCTCGAAGGCGGCGTCGTTGCCCCGTCTGATCAGCGCCACCAGGCGCTCGTCGGACTGCAGCCGCAGCAGGGGAGACCGACCGTGGAGGCCTACCCCTCCCGAGTATGTGAGTGCCGAGACTTCCACTAGTTCCCTAGGGATTCGGACCGCGTCCGTCCGTGTGGACACCGTAGCAGTGCAAAGGTTGCGCAAAGGGCGCGCTAAACGTCGTGCGGTCGGCATCGACGTTTAACATCCCGCGCGCGCCCGGGTAGACAAATTGGCAAAGTCGGCGCTCTTAAAAAGCGCTGCCCGCAAGGGCTCTGCGGGTTCGATCCCCGCCCCGGGTATCTCTCGATCCCTCGCCGCGCGGATAGCTTCGCTCCCCGTTCGGGTATCTCCCGATCCATGGACCGGGTAGCTGCCACCGGAGGTTCCACTGAACCACCGCGTTCTGGCGGGGGCAGGTCCACTGAACTGCTGCGTTTCTGCCCGCCGGAAACCGGTCGATTCACGCGAGTCCGTAGACGGTTCGGATTTGACTGCGGGAAATCACGCTTGCTAGCGTCGCCCATCCGTAGTAGGCGCGGCAGGTGGGCGCCATCACGGGAAGGCGCGGGAGGAACGCGCGAGTCGCTAGGCGAAGGTCGGTACGGCGAGGGTGCGTAATTCGAGTCTGATTGGTCGGGTGGCGGGCGTGGGCGCGGTGCTCATCGCGCTGATCGCGGTTGTCCTGATCGTTTTCGGGGGCGGATCGTCGTACACCGTCCACGCGGTCTTCCAGAACGCCAGCCAGATCGTCACCGGCGACCAGGTGGACGTCGGCGGGGTGCCGGTGGGCACCGTCTCCACCATCGCCCTGACGCCGCACGGCCAGGCCGAGCTGACGCTCAACCTCACCGACAGCAAGTTCACGCCGCTGCGCCAGGGGACGCACGCCACGATCCGCGAGCTGTCCCTGTCCGGCATCGCCAACCGTTACGTCGACCTGAACCTGGGTCCCCCCAACAGCCCGAAGATCCCCAACGGCGGCACGATCAGCCAGACCAGCACGACCAGTGAGGTCGACCTGGACGAGCTGTTCAACACGCTGAACACCCCCACCCGCCGCGGCCTCCAGGAATTGATCCAGGGCACCGCCTCCCAGTACGCCGGAGCCGGCAAGAAGGCGCAGATCGCCTGGCAGTACCTGAACCCGGCGGTGGCCTCGACCACGCTGCTGTTCGACCAGCTCAACAAGGACACGTCGAAGTTCACGAGGTTCATCGTCAAGTCCGGGAACCTGTTCACCGACATAGCCACGCGCCAGTCCGCGCTGAGCGCGCTGATCCGGAACCTCAACACCACCACCTCGGCGCTGGCCGCCCAGCACACCGCGCTGGGGTCGGCGATCGGGCAGCTGCCCGGCTTCATGCGCCTGGCCAACACCACGTTCGTCAACCTGCGTACGGCGCTGAACGTGCTCACGCCGCTGGTGAACGTGTCAAAGCCGGTGGCCCCCAAGCTCCAGAAGCTGCTCGTCCAGCTGCGTCCGCTGGCCGTGGACTCGGTCCCGACGATCCGGGACCTGGCCAACATCGTATCCAAGCCGGGCGCCGACAACGATCTGACCGACCTGGTGCGTCTCGGCGTGCCGCTGGCCGACGCCACGGTCCGCAACATCAACGCGGACGGGAAGGTGCGCGCCGGCGCGTTCCCGGAGTCAACCAAGGCCCTGAACGGCTCCACCCCGGAGCTGGCCTTCGCGCGGCCCTACGCGGTCGACCTGACCGGGTGGTTCGAGGGCTTCTCGCATCCCGGTGGTTACGACGCCAACGGCGGGTTCAGCCGGATCGCACCCGTGGTCGGCGTGTCCTCGCTCAACAACGGCATCCTCAACCTGCTCCCGGCGCTGGCCGATCCATCGCTCCGCAGCGCGGCTGCCTTCGGTTCGGCTTCACCGGTCAGCACCACCAACGGCGATCGCTGTCCGGGCTCGATGGAGCGCGGCGCGATGTACTACCCATACCAGGGCTACGCGTGTAGCCCCAACCAGCAGCCCACCGGGTCATGAGGCGGATCCTTCTCAGCGGCTCGATCCTGCTGGCCGTGGCGGCCTTCGTGTTCGTCACCACGGGCGCGACCGGCTCGGGCAAGCACGCCACCTCCTACAAGATCGACTTCGACAATGCGTTCGGGCTGACCACGGGCGCGGACTTCAAGGTCTCCGGCATCCCCGCCGGGTCGATCTCGGCGATCAACCTGAACCAGAAGACGCTGCAGGCGGTCGTCACCGTGACGATCAACCAGCCCGGGTTGGCGGCCTTCCACTCGAACGCCACCTGCGATTCCCAGCCCCAGTCGCTGATCGGCGAGTACTTCGTGTCCTGCCAGCCGGGCACCAGCGGGCCGGTGCTGCGTTCGGGGGCCACCATCCCGGTCACCCACACCCAGTCGACGATCCCGGCTGACCTGATCCTGAACATCCTGCGGATGCCCGAGCAGGAGGGCCTGCGGCTCCTGATCGACTCGCTGGGCGCCGGCGTGGCCGCTCGCTCCACGAGTCTGCAGGCGGCGCTCGACCGGGCCGTGCCGGCGCTCACCCAGACCGACAACCTCCTGCATCTGCTCGGCAACGACTCGCACACCCTGCAGTCGCTGACCGCCAGCTCCGACCAGGTGGTCACGGCGCTGGCCAACAACACCGGGGCGATCACCCGGTTCATCCAGTACGCCAACAAGGCCGCCACCAACACGGCCGACCAGAAGGTGGCGTTCAAGCAGACCTGGGCCGACCTGCCCGGCTTCCTGGCCCAGCTGCGCCCCGCCATGCAGAACCTGGACCGGGCGACGGCCAGCAACACCCCGGTGGTGGAGAACCTGCACGCCGCGGCCTCGCAGCTGGACACGCTGTTCACCAACCTGCCCGGCTTCGCGCACTCGGCGCTGCCGGCCACTCGCGCCCTGGGCCAGGCGTCGATCACGGGCAGGCAGGCGATGATCGCGGCCAAGCCGACGATCCGCGAGCTCCAGCGGTTCGCCCAGCCCACGCCGGAGCTGGCCAAGAACCTGTCGATGGTCCTGCCTGCACTGGACACGCAGAAGAACGCCACCGAGGGCAACTCGCGCAGCCCGGGCGGCAAGGGCTACAGCGGCCTGGAGGCCGTGCTCCAGTTCGTCTTCAACCTGGCCGGCGCCACCAGCTACTACGGCCCGTACGGCCATATGCTGGCGGTCGACGCGTTCGCGAACTCGGACTGCAGTCCGTACGCCAGCCCGCAGTCGATCGCCAATAACCTGGCCACCGATCCGTCCGGCACCCGCGCCTGCTACTCGTGGCTGGGCAAGAACCAGCCCGGCGTGAACGAGACCGACCCGTCCGCCCCGTCAGCCTGCGTGCCGGATCCGGGCGGAGCGCCTCCCGGCCGTACGGGTCCGAGCACCAGCGCCCGAAAGTGTTCGCCCCTTCCCTCGGGGCCCACCATCCCGTCGGCCGCCAAGCGGGCGGGGGCGAAGTCGGGCTCGGGCGGCAGCAGCGCCACCAACAAGGTCACGTCCACGCTCAACCAGATCACCAAGCAGCTGAAGAACGCCGGCGGCACGGTCAAGAAGAAGCTGAAGAAGACCACGAGCACGCTCAACTCGCTGCTCGGATCCGCGACCAGCGGCAATACCTCGTCCACCACCAGCCAGGCCCAGCAGCTCCTCAACTACCTCCTGTCCCCGTGACCACCGCGCGCCCATGAGAACCCGCAGCAAATCCCCCTCGGCGTTCGCCAACCCCGTGCTGGTCGGTGCGGTCACCGTGCTGGTGCTGACCGTGGGGATGTTCCTGGCCTACACGGCCAACGTCGGTCTGCCGTTCGTGCCCTCGCGCGAGCTGAAGGTGGACATCGCCAACGGGGCGGATCTGGTCAACGGCAACGATGTGCTGGAGTCCGGGTCCCGCATCGGATTCGTCAAATCTCTGCGATCGATCGTGTTGCCGAACGGGCAGCCGGCGGCGCAGCTCGTCCTGGACCTGAGCGCCACGAAGGGGAGAATCCCGATGGATTCGACCGCGACGATCGCTTCGCGGTCGGTGCTCGGGCTGAAGTACGTGAACATCACGGTCGGGCACTCGCCGCACATCTTCCGGGACGGCGGGACGATGCCGATCAGCCAGACGACGGTTCCGGTTCGCCTGGATCAGATCTATGACTCGTACAACGGGCCGACCCGGGTGGCGGTGCAGCAGAACCTGGTCGGCTTCGGCAACGCCCTGGCCGGGCGCGGGCCGGCGATCAACGACACGCTGGCCTCGCTGCCCAGGCTGTTCGGGAATCTGGCCCCGGTCGCGCACTACCTGTCGCAGCCGAGCACCGAGCTGACCCGGTTCCTGCGGTCGCTGAACGCGTTCACCAGCGCCGTGGCTCCGGTGGCGCAGACCAACGTGCAGCTGTTCTCGGACATGGCCACCACGTTCCAGGCGATCTCCAGCAACCCGGCGGATCTCCAGCAGACGATCAAGGAGTCCCCGGGGACCCTCCAGGTGTCGACCCAGTCGTTGAAGGTGCAGACGCCGTTCTTGGCCAACCTGGCCACGCTGGGCACCTACATGACGCCGGCGACCCAGCAGCTCAAGCTCGCTCTGCCGAACTTGAACCCGGCCATCGAGGCGGGCACGAGGACCCTGATCCGCACTCCGCCGCTGGACCGGCACCTTCAGCAGCTGATGAACGCCTTGAAGTCGCTCGCCCAGGCGCCGAGCACTGGCGTGGCGCTGAACGGCCTGAGCTCCACAGTCCACGTGCTGAATCCGGCTGTCCGTTACCTGGGTCCGTACGTGACCGTCTGCAACGACTTCAACTACTGGTTCACGAACCTGGCCGGGGATGTGGATGAGGAGACGAACTTCGGTTACGCCCAGCGGGCGCTCTTGATGTTCGGTAACGCGCCCGAGAAGAACAATGTCGGTTCCCAGGGCGCCACCGCACCGGTCAACGGCGGCGCGCCACCCGGCACCACGCAGGAGTACGCTCACGGGCCGGTCTACGGCGCGGCCGTCTCGGGCAATGGCCAGGCCGACTGTGAGACCGGGCAGCGCGGGTACCCGAAGCGGCTCAACGGCCTCGACCCCCAGCACCGGAACTTCGACACCGATTCGCACACGCCGGGTCTGCAGGGGACGACCTGGACGGGCGGCACCACCCACGTCCCGAAGGGCGAGACCTACACGCGCGTCCCGCAGATCGGACCCAAGGCCCCCTACGTCGCGGGCAACCAATGAGACTCCCGCATCTGAACAAGTTCCAGGCCGGACTGATCGGGGTCATCCTGATCGCCGCGATCAGCTACGGGTGCTACACGAAGTTCGCCAACCCGTTCTCCAGCTCGTTCACGGTCAACGCCACCTTCTCGTCGGCCAACGGACTGATTCCGGGCGCCCCGGTGCGGATCGCCGGCGTCCAGGTGGGGACAGTGAGCTCGGTCAATTCGATCGGCAGCGCCAGCGATGGGCATCAGGGCGCCGAAGTGAGCATGTCGATCGACTCGAATGGCCTACCGATCCACCGCAACGCCACGTTCTGGATCCGGCCGCGGATCTTCCTGGAGGGCAACTTCTTCGTCGACGTGATGCCCGGCACGCCGGAGTCGCCGTCGGTCAAGAGCGGCTACAGCTTCCCGGTTCAGCAGGGCCGTGAGCCCGTCCAGTTCGACCAGCTGCTGACCTCGCTGCAGGCGAACACCCGCACCAACCTGCAGACGCTGATCAACCAGTACGGCAAGGCCGTCTACCTGGGCGGCAAGTCGTACAACTCCTCGATCCAGTACTGGGCGCCCGCCTACAAGTACTCCTCGATCGTGGCCCACGACTTCCTGGGCAAGCGACCCGGCGACCTCTCCACCTGGATCGACAAGGGCGGGGCGGTGTCGGCCGCACTGTCGGCTCACCCGCAGAACCTGGAGAACCTGATCACCGACTTCAACACCACGGCCTATTCGTTCGCGCGTGAGAACACCGCGCTCCAGTCGGCGGTGGCCGAGCTGCCGCGCACCCTGTCGGCAGCGATCCCGGCATTCCACGCCCTCAACGCCGCCTTCCCGCCGCTCGAGCGGTTCGCCACGGCGTTCATCCCGGGCGTCCGGTCGTCAGGCCCGACGATCGATGCCAGCCTTCCCTACATCACCCAGCTGCGGCTGCTCGTCCAGCCCTCCGAGCTGCGCGGCCTGACCGCCGATCTGGCCGTGGCCATTCCGAACCTGGCCAAGCTGACCAGGGAGACCATCCCGTTCATGAAGAACGAGGTCCGCCCGACCTCGAGCTGCGTGGTCAACGTGATCCATCCCTGGTCCGAGCTGACCATCAACGACCACAAGTTCTCGGGCACTCCGGGCTTCCCGGTGCGCAAGGTGTTCCAGGAGGCGGTCGACTATCTGCCCGGCCTGGCCGGGGAGTCCCGCGACTTCGACGCCAACGGCCCCTACATCCGCGTGCTGGGCACGGGCGGCACGCTCACCTACTCCCTGCAGCCGGGCCTGTTCGGTCAGTCGCTGACGCCGATCGACGGCACCCAGCCGGGGCCGGCGCCGTTCGGCAAGATCCCGCCGCTCAAGCCGCACACCCAGTGCGAGACCCAGGCGCCGATCACCCAGTCCGATCTCAACACGGCGCCCCAGGGGCCGGCACCCAACCAGAAGTCGACCAGCCTGTCCAGCCCCGTTGCCCAGAGCCAGCAGGCCGCCGCCGTGTCGGCCGCGATCGCCGCGCTCACGAAGACCGCCGGCAACCAGGGTCTGAAGGTCAACATCACCTCGGCCCTCCAGAAGCTGCTGCCATGAAGCGCGCGATCAAGAATCACGCCGGCGACTTCACCGCGATCATCGTCCTGCTCGTGCTGGCGGTGATCGTCACCGGCTACGTGCTCAACCACCAGGGCTTGCGCTTCCCGCTGATCCAGTCGGCGCCGTTCACCGACTACGTGACGCTGCAGACCGGCCAGGCGGTCACCCCCGGCCAGGGCCAGACCGTGCGCGTGTCCGGGGTGCAGGTGGGCACGATCGGCAACATCCAGCTCCAGGATGGACGGGCGCGCGTCGCCCTGGACATCCTGCCCCAGTACAAGCACCTGATCCACACCGACGCCACCGCGCTGCTGCGTCCTCGCACCGGTCTGGACGACATGTTCATCGAGGTCAACCCGGGGACCAAGTCCGCGCCGGTGGCGCACGAGGGCTTCAGCATCCCGATGGGCAGCAGCCTGCCCGACGTCACGCCCGACGAGGTGCTGGGCGAGCTCGATTCCGACAGCCGCGCCTATCTGGATCAGCTGGTCACCGGCGCCGGGCTCGGCCTGAAGAACCGCGGCGACGAGCTGGCGCAGGTGTTCGAGCGCTTCGAGCCCACCCACCGGGACCTGGCTCGAGTGAACTCAGCGGTCGCGGTCCGCGGGCGCGATCTGCAGCAGCTGGTCAACAGCCTGGCTCGGCTGAACACCGCCCTGGCCTCCAAGACGCACCAGATCACTCAGCTGATCGACTCCAGCGAGGTCGTCTTCCACGCCTTCGCCAGCGAGGACAACAACGTCAGCCAGGCGGTGGCGCTGCTGCCGGGCACCCTGCGCCAGACCACCCAGACCCTCCAGAGGGTGCAGGCGTTCGCCCAGCAGCTGGGACCGGCCGCGCAGAGCCTGCTGCCGGCCGCCCGGGCGCTTCCGGCCGCCAACGCGGCGCTCAAGGCGCTGGCCATCCCGTCCACCCCGATCATCAAGAACCAGATCCGCCCGTTCGTGATCGCCTCCCGTCCGGTGGTTCGCTCGCTGCGGCCCGCCGCCGTGGACCTGGCCAAGGCCACCCCGAATCTGGCCACCTCGTTCAGGGTGTTCAACGACCTCGTGAACATGCTCGGCTACAACCCGGGCACGAAGATGCACGGCTACCTGTGGTGGATGGCCTGGGTCGACCACAACGCCCGCTCGCTGTTCTCCAGCCAGGACGCCAACGGCGACTTCCGCAACCTGTTCCTGCAGACCAGCTGCGCCAGCGCCGCGCAGGTCCTCAACCAGTCCCCGCTCGAGTCCGTGATCCTCAACCTCACCCCGATCCTCACCAACACCGGTCTGTGTCCGAAGCAGGCCGCCGCGTCCTCCGCGGCCTACTCGCTGACGAAGGCGGGCAAGCTGCCCAAGGCGGATCGGAACACCAACATGAGCGGCGCCAAGTCGATCCTCTCCAAGCTCCCCACCAGCTAGCCACCCATGGAAACCCGCTCCCCATCAGTTGCCAAGATCGTCACGATGGTGCTGTTCGCGCTCTCCTGCGTGGGCCTGCTGCTGTTCCTGTGGCTGTCCTTCGGCGGGACGATGCCGTTCAATCCGCAGGGCTACCGGGTCAGCGTGCCGTTCCAGTACGCCGACGAGCTGGCGCCCCAGGAGGACGTGCGGATCGCAGGCGTGTCGGTCGGCAAGGTGGTCAATACGCAGCTGGCCAAGGACGGGAACCACACGATCGCCACCCTCCAGATCGACCGCCAATACGCACCGCTCCCGGTCAATACGAAGGCGATCCTGCGCACCAAGACGATCCTCGGCGAGACCTACGTGCAGCTGACTCCGGGCGTCCGCGACGGGCACTTCCTCAAGGACGGCGCCAGCATCCCGCCGGGCCAGGTCCAGAAGGCCGTTCAGCTCGACCAGATCTTCAACACGTTCGACCCCAAGACCCGGGCGGCGTTCGAGACCTGGCAGCGCCAGCTGGCCACCGCGATCAAGGGCAACGATTCGAACCTGAGCGACGTGATCGGCAACCTGCCCGCCTTCTCCTACAACGCCAGCGACATCCTCAGCGTGCTGAACATCCAGCACGACGCGGTGGTCAATCTGATCCGCAACGGCGGGACGGTGTTCGGGGCGATCGCCCAAGATCCGCCCGCCCTCCAGAACCTGATCCGCACCGGCGAGACCGTGTTCCACACCACGGCCCAGCAGAACCAGGCGCTGGCCGCCACCTTCCACGTGTTCCCGACCTTCCTGACCCAGAGCCGCCTGACGATGTCGGCCCTGCAGAAGTTCTCCACCAACACCAACCCGCTGATCCTGCAGCTGGAGCCCGTGGCCAGGAACCTGGGCCCGACGATGGCCGCGGTCAACACGCTGTCGCCCTATCTGCGTCACTTCTTCGTGACGCTCGGCCCGCTGATCACGGCCGCTCGAACCGGGCTGCCCGCCACCGCCCAGGTGGTTCGCGGCCTGAACCCGCTGCTGGGCGCACTGGGTCCCTGGCTCGAGCAGTTCAACCCGATCCTGAACTGGCTGGCCATCCACCAGCCGCTGCTGAGCGACTTCATCACCAACGGCGCGTCCTCGCTCGAGGCGACCACCAAGGTGTTCGGTGGCGGCGGCTCCGGCCACTACCTGCGCCAGTTCGGGCCGACGGGGCCGGAGACGCTGTCCCTCTACGCCAACCGCGACTCCAACAACCGCGGCGACACCTACCCGAACCCGACGTGGCTGAACAACTCGGCCGACTTCGCCCACGGCGACTTCCCGGCGTGGGACTGCAAGAACGCGGGCGGCCAGCACGGGGCGACCGGGAACCAGCAGCCCTGCTGGGTGGCTCCGACCCTGCCGGGAGCCAAGCCGGGCAAGATCCCGCATCTGACCGCAGCGCACTACCACAGGTAGCCGGGGTGCGTCGCGCGCGGCTTGCCGGCTCGCGCGCTCAGGGGTCAGCTGACCGTCAGGCGGCGCTGCGAGACCGATCGGCGGCGGCCGCGGCCCGGATCGTCAGGGCGCCCAGCACCGTGTCGGCGAGCGCGTGGTCGCCCTCCACCGACAGTGCGCTGCGGTCTGCCTCGGGCGAGAACGCCCGCACCCAGGCCTGAACGTCGCCCCGGATGCGGGTCTCCGCGGATTCGGCTGGGGCCTCGCACACCTCGGCGTGGTCGCCCCGCAATGAAACGGTGAACGTGGCCTCGCTGCCGTCGCGGGAGCCGCCGCTGACCTTCAGCTCCACGTCACCCTGGGCGCCGGCCGCCTCGATCAGCCCGGGGGTCAGACGGAAGATCGCGCCCAGGTCGACGCGCTCGGCGCTGCGCGGGGCGCTCCAGGCCCACTGATATCCCCAATGGGCCAGCTCGGCCAGGACCGGCATCAGGTCGCGCGCCCGCTCGGTCAGCTCGTAGTCCACGCGGGGCGGAACCTCGCGGTAGCGCTTGCGGGTGAGCATGCCGTCGGCCACCATCCGGTTCAGCCGGGAGCGGAGCTGCTCGGTGGAGATGCCCGGCAGGACCCGCTGGAGCTCCACGAACCGCCGCGGTCCGGCGGCCAGGTCGCGCACGATCAGGAGCGTCCACTTGTCCCCGACCAGGTCCAGGGCGCGGGCGTCCGGCGACCACTGGTCGTATGGGTGCCGCTTGGGCGGCGGTGGCTGGGGCATTACACCCTTCTCCCGGTTGAAAAGTCCGTCGCGACGGAACTACGGAAAGTCAGTCTAACGGATGGGGTGGGGTAAAAACCGACAAAAGTACGAGCATCGAGAGTGGAGCTGCCTGTTTCCGCCACGCAGGCCGTTAAGTTGGTTATGGGCGATGTCATCTCCATTTCCGCGCACATCCCCGGCCGGTCCCATCCGGTGGCCGAGCCTGTGGCGTTCCTGTTCTCGCCCAGTTGCCCCATCTCCTACCTGGTCGCCGAACGAGCCGAGCGCGCACTGGGTGAGGTGGACTGGGTCCCCGTCCTGCCGCTGGCCGAGACCGACGCGGCGCTGCTGGGGGCCGCCCGCCGGGAGGCCCACGCCCTGCGCCTGCCCCTGGAGTTGCCGGACAACCCGCTCGCCGACCCCCGGCCGCTGACCCGCGTGGCCTGTCTGGCCGCCGAGTACGACGCCTGTGCGCAGTTCGGGCTGGTGGCGTCCCGTCTGATCTTCTGCGGCGGCTACGAGCTGGATGACCCGCAGGTCATCTCGGAGGCCGCCGAGCTGGCCGGGATCCCGGCCGGCGAGGCGCTCCGCGTCGCCGGCGACACCCGGTACGACCCGGCGCTGGACACCACCACGGCGGGCCTGCGCCGTCAGGGGCTGCGCCAGACCCCGGTGGTGCGGATCGGTCACCGCTGGTTCGAGGGCCTCCAGGCCCTGGCAGGCGCCGCCCTCGCCCTGCCCGCTGGGGCAAACGGGCGCTACAGCGTGCCTTCCGCCCAGCATTGACGGCAACTGGTGGGGAGGTTTGAACCGCGTTTGCGGGAACCTTCCGGTGCATGCGCACGAGGCGAGCGACCGGCGGGCCACCTGCGCGGGAGCCACAGCCGTCCGCTCCGGCGACTGAGACCCCTGCCCGGTCGGGCCGGCGCGGGCTCCACCTGCGCCGTCACGCCCGCGCCACGCCGGGAAGGCTGCGCCGGTTCTGGCGCCTGGCCTGGGATTCCAACATCACCGGGCTATCGGCGATGGTGGCGTACAACATGCTGCTGGGGATCATCCCGGTGGCGCTGCTCGGGCTGTTCATCGCCGGGCACATCGTCTCGAACCAGACGATCGCCCACTCGGTGGTGGGCGACCTGCGGGACATCTTCCCGGGCAGCACCCAGGCGACGCTGGACTCCCTGCTCGACGAGGTGTCCCGCTCCACCACCAGCACAGGCGTTCTGGCGCTGATCGCCAGCCTGTGGCTGGCCTCGTCGTTCTGGGGCGCGCTGGACACGTCGTTCAGCCGGATCTACGGCAGCCCGGGCCGGCCGTGGCTCGCCCAGAAGCGGTTCGGCGTGGTGATGGTGGGGATCGTGCTGCTGTTCATGCTCGCCACGGTGGCGATTCCGGCCCTGCAGTCGGTGCTCAAGGCGGGGGCCACGCAGCTGCCGCTCGACCTCGCGCGGGTCAACGACATCGTCTACGTCGTCTCCCTGGCGGGCAGCCTGGCCATCCTGTTCATCTGCCTGGCGGCGCTGTACGCGCTCGTGCCCACCCGCCGGCTGCGCTGGCACGCCATCTGGCCGGGCGCGTTCGGGGCGACCGTCGCCATCGGCCTGGTCGACGTGGCGTTCCCCGTCTACCTCTCGTCGATCTCCACGATCGCACGGTTCGGCACCACGGTCGTGTTCGTGGTGATCGTCCTCGGCTGGTTCTACGTGGTGGCGCTGATCATCCTGGCCGGAGCCGTGATCAACGCGCTGGTCGCCGGCCCGCCCTCAGCGGCGCCGACGACCTGAGCACCCGGTGGTCAGGGCGATACCAGCCCGGCCAGGATCTCCTCGTTGATCGACTCGGCCTGCGCCTCATCGCCGACCAGCGGTGCGATGTCCGGGCGCGTGGTGATCGTCGGCAGATGCTCGTAGTCCTCTACGCCGGTGCACAGGCTCTCGAACTCTTCGTGCTCCTGCGGATCTTGCGGGAAGGTCATGCTGGACGCTCCTTTCGCTTTCGGACTTGTCATGAACCTACGGCCTCAACCTTCGGCTCGTGTTAATTTGCCGCCGCATGTCAGCCAGTGAACCCGGCGAGCAGCTGCACGGAGGAAGACTGATCGCTCGCCGGCTGAAGGCCCACGGCGTGAGCCAGCTTTTCACCCTTTCGGGGGGTCATCTGTTCTCCATCTACGACGGTTGCCGGTCGGAGGGGATCGACATCGTCGACGTGCGCCATGAGCAGACGGCCGCGTTCGCCGCCGAGGGATGGGCCAAGGTGACGCGGGAGATCGGTGTCTGCGCGCTCACCGCCGGTCCCGGTGTGACCAACGGGATGAGCGCGATGGCCTCGGCGGCCCAGAACGGATCGCCGATGCTGGTCCTGGGCGGGCGGGCGCCCCACATGCGCTGGGGACAGGGCTCGCTGCAGGAGATCGACCACATCCCGTTCGTGCGCCCGCTGGTCAAGCTGGCCGCCACGGCGGACTCGGCCGCTGAGATCCAGGGCCTGATCGACGAGGCCATCGCCTGCGCGCTGCAACCGCCGGGCGGGCCCGTGTTCCTCGACTTCCCCCTGGACCACGTGTTCTCGCCCGCCCCGGACAGCGACACGCCGGTCACCGCCCCCGAGCCGGCGACCGCCGTGCCCGACGTGGAGCGGGCAGCAGCGCTCCTGCGCGACGCCGAGCGCCCGGTCATCATGGCCGGGACGGGCCTGTACTGGGGACACGGCGAGGGCGCCCTGCGCCGGCTGGCCGAGCGCCTGCGCATCCCCGTGTTCCTCAACGGGCTGGCTCGTGGGTGCCTGCCGGCCGACCACGAGCTGTACTTCTCGCGCGCCCGGAGCCGCGGTCTGAGCGAGGCCGACGTGGCGCTGGTGATCGGCACGGCGCTCGACTTCCGCCTCGGCTTCGGCAAGGCGTTCGCCGACGGCGCCGAGCTGATCGTGATCGACGCCGCCGAACCGGCCCGTGACCAGCCGCGCCCCGTCGCCGCCGAGCTGTACGGCGCGCTCCCCGCGACGCTGAACGGGCTGGCCGCCACGGCGCAAGGCGACACCACCGGGCGCGACGGCTGGCTGGAGGCGCTTCGTCAGGACGAGCAGGAGCGCCGGGCCGAGGAGCGCGAGGGGCTGGAGGACCAGCGCTCCCCGCTTCATCCGATGCGCGTGTACGCCGAGCTGGCGCCGCTGCTCGACCGGGACGCGATCGTCGTGTGCGACGGCGGCGACTTCGTGTCGTTCGCCGGCCGGCTGATCGACTCCTACGAGCCGGGCTGCTGGCTGGATCCGGGTCCGTACGGTTGCCTGGGCTCCGGCCCCGGCTATGCGCTGGCGGCCAAGCTGGCCCACCCGGAGCGCCAGGTCATCCTTTTGCAGGGCGACGGCGCGTTCGGCTTCTCGGGCATGGAGTTCGACACGCTGGCCCGGCACGGAGTTCCCGTGGTCGGCGTGATGGGCAACAACGGCATCTGGGCCCTGGAGAAGCACCCGATGGAGTTCCTGTACGGCTACTCGGTGGCGGCTGAGCTGACCCCGGAGACCAGATACGACCAGATCGTGGAGGTGCTGGGCGGGCACGGGGAGCTGGTCCGGGCGCCCGGCGAGCTGCGCGGGGCCTTCGAGCGCTCGCTGGCCTCCGGCAGGCCGGCGCTGATCAATGTGCTGACGGACCCCAGCGTCGCCTACCCGCGCCGCTCCAACCTGGCGTGACCAGAGTCGCCGGAACGAAAACCGCCCGCATCTCTGCGGGCGGCTTCCGATCCAGGTGTGGCCCAATCGGGACGGGCAGGGGTACGTGCCGGAATGGGCCGTTTGAGTGGCTCAGGCGGCGGGAGGCGCCGATGTCTGCGGCTTCGCCCGAGCCTATGTGTTGGACATTGGATCGCGCAGCGAGCCTTTGCCCACGTGGAATAGTCGCTCAGAACACGCTGTATAGACAATCGGACATTCGTCCAGGCAGTAACTACTTATTCATGCTGTCCAGTACCACGTATGTGGTTTTGGCCGATCTTTCGCCTGACGGGCGGGATCACCCACCGAACCGCAGCGCCGCCCCCCGCAGGATGTCGTGCTCTGAGACCTCCACCGCCTCGAGCCCGAACAGCGCCATCACCTCGGTGAGGATCACGATCCCGGGCAGGATGACCAGCGCCCGGTCGGGATGCAGGCCTCTCACCTGCCGGCGCTCGGCCAGGGTCATCGCGCCGAGCCGCTCCCGGATCTGGTCTCTGGTCTGGGCCGTCAGCCGGTAGCCCTGGACCCGCTCGGGGTCATACGGGGCGAGCTCCTGGGCGATCGCGGCCAGCGAGGTCGGCGTCCCGGCCACCGCCAGCGCCCGCTCCACGCCCGTCCGGCGCTCCACCGGCACCGCCGCCTCGAGCGTCGCGCGGACGTCGTCGGCGACCGCCCGCAGCTCGTCCACGCTCGGTGGATCGTGGTGGACGTGCCGGTCGCCCTGGCGCACGACCCCGGCCTGGGTGGACACGTGGAACTCAGCGTGGCGCCCCGAGCCGATGATCAGCTCGGTTGAGCCCCCACCGATGTCCACGACGAGGATGCGCTCGGCGGACTCCGGGTCAACCTCGTCGGTGGCGCCGAGATACGTGAGCTGCGCCTCCTCGTCTCCGCTCAGCACGTGGACGTCCAAGCCGTAGCGCTGGCGGCACTCCTCGGCGAACTCGGGTCCGTTGGCGGCGTCGCGGACGGCGCTGGTCAGCACCGCCACCCGCCGCTCGGCCTCGTGCTCGTCGATCAGGCGCGCGTAGTCGGCCAGCACCGCGTGCTCGCGCGCCATGGCCTCGTCCTGCAGGCGGCCACCTGAGTCGACGCCGGCGCCCAGGCGGGTCACCCGGCTCTCGCGATGCAGCTCGCGGGCCACCCGGCTCCCCGCCACGTCGGCCACGAACAGCCGCGTGGTGTTGGTGCCGACATCGACGACCGCGATGCGCACTACCCGGAGACCGCGTGGGGCATCGGCCGCCCGTCCAGCGCAGCCAGCAGGTTCTCGACGGCGATCTGGGTCATCTGCTCACGCGCCTGCTGCGTCGCCGAGCCGATGTGCGGGGTGATGATCAGGTTGGGGGCGTCCCACAGCGGATCGTCGGCCGGCAGCGGTTCCGGGCTGGTGACGTCAAGCGCGGCTCCGCCGATCTGCCCGTCGCGCAGCGCCTGCGCCAGCGCCGGCTGATCGATCACCTCGCCCCGGGCCGTGTTGATGAGGATCGCCGAGCGCTTCATGCGCCGCAGGGCGTCGGCGTCGATCAGGCGCTCGGTCTCCGGAGTCCGGGGCACATGCACCGAGACGAAATCCGAGCGCTCCAGCAGCTCGCCGAGATCGTCACCGCGGCCGGCGGTGATCACCCGCATGTCGAATCCCTCCGCCCGCCGGGCCACCGCCGAGCCGATCCGCCCCCCGCCGATGATCCCCAGCGTCGCACCGGTGACGGACCGCCCGAGGAAGCCGGCCGGCTCCCAGGTCACCCAGTCGGTGCGGGCGTTCTGCAGGCCCTCGGGCAGCCGCCGGGCCGCCGCCAGCAGCAGCGCCCAGGCCATGTCCGCCGTGGCGTCGGTCAGCACGTCAGGCGTGTTGCCCACCTGAACGCCGTGCGCGGCCGCGGCTTTCAGGTCGATGTTGTCGTAGCCGACGGCCATGTTGGCCACCGCCCTCAGGTTCGGAGCGGCGTCGAGCAGCGCGGCATCGATCCGGTCGGTCAGCAGGGTCAGCAGACCATCAGCCTCGGCGGCCTCCTGGCGCAACTTGTCGTAGGAGGGCGGGCGCCGCTCGGGCCACACGGTGGTGTCGTGCGCCTGGCGCAGACGCTCCAGCGCCGGGCCGGGGATCCGGCGGGTGACAAACACCTTGGCCATACGTGCATTGTTGTCGGTCCGGGCGGCTTTGAGCACGCCCGGACCGGGATCACCGAGCCCGCAAGCCGGTGATCCCGGGGAAGACCGTCAGGCCTCCACCGCCACCTGCTGCGTGTCCGGCATCTCGGCGGTTCGCGTCTTCAGGCTCGGCATCCCCACGGCGGCGATCACAGCGCCGACCGCGGCCATTCCGGCCCCGACCAGGAACGCCACATGGAAGCCGTTGGTCAGCGCCTGGCCGGCCGTGTGGACCGCAGCGGTGGGGTGGCTCAGGTCGCTCTTCGATTGCGAGCTGGCCAGCGTGGCCAGGATCGCCAGGCCGAGCGCTCCGCCGAACATCCGGGAGGTGTTGATCACCCCGGAGGCCAGACCGGCCTCGTGGCGGGCGACGCCGGCTGTGGCCGAGATCGTCGCCGGGATGAACGCGAACGGCATCGCGAAGGAGGTGATCAGGCTGGGCGCCAGCATGTCGCCCAGGTAGCTGCCGGTCGGGTTCAGCTGCGCGAACAGGAACAGGCCGACGGCCAGCCCCAGCATCCCGAGCACCAGCAGGCGCTTGGCTCCCGCGCGCAGCGTGATCCGGCTGGCGATCGTGGAGCCGATCACGATCAGCACGGTCATCGGCAGGAAGATCAGCCCGGCGTGCAGGGGGGAGTAGCCGCGCACCTGCTGCAGATAGAGCGAGAAGAAGAACCACATGGCGAACGTGGAGGCGCCGACCAGCATCATGATCAGGTTGCCGGAGGTCAGGCTGCGCGAGGAGAACAGCCGCAGCGGCATCAGCGGGGCCTTGGCGAACCGACCCTCGATGGCGATGAACAGGCCGAGCAGCGCCACGCCAACGAGCAAGAACGTGATCGTGGTTCCGTTGCCCCAGCCGGTGGTGTCGGTGCGGACGATCCCCAGCACCAGCAGCGACAACCCGATCGTGGCGCTGAGCGCGCCTCCGAGGTCGAACCCGCGGGCGGCATTGGGATTGCGGCCCTCGGCGATCACGCGCTGGGCCAGGAAGGCGGCGATCAGGCCGATCGGCACGTTGATGAACAGGATCCAGCGCCAGCCGAGCAGATCGGTCAGCACCCCACCCAGGAGCACGCCGGCGGCGCCACCGGCGCCACCCATCGCGCCCCACATGCCCACGGCGCGGTTACGCTCGCTGGGCTCGGTGAACGTGCTGGTGATGATCGCGAGGGAGGCCGGCGCGATCACGGCGCCACCCAGTCCCTGGATCAGGCGCATGATGATCAGCACGGTCTGGCTGTTGGCCAGCCCGCCGCCCAGCGAGGCCAGGGCGAACAGGACCAGTCCCCCGACGAACACGCGGCGGCGGCCCAGCAGATCGGCTGCCCGGCCGCCGAGCAGCAGGAAGCCGGCGAACGTCACCGTGTAGGCGTTTACGACCCACTGCAGGTCGGAGAGCGTGAAGCCGAGCGCCCGCCGGATCGACGGGAGCGCGACGTTCACGACGGAGACGTCGAGAATCACCATGAACTGGGCCAGGCAGGCCAGGATCAGCGTGGCACGAAGGTTTCGCTTGATCTGCTCCGCGGGGCTCATCGGCTCAGTCTCCGGATTCTCTTGCTCTCAGTACGATGGTCGTCAAACCGTAGCACAGAGTTCGATATTTGTCGTACAATGAGCGTGTTGTGACCACACAGTCGGAACGCGCGGAAGTCGCTTCAGGTGAGACCGGGGAACTGGAGCTGGCCACCGTACTGCACGCGCTGAGCGATCCCATCCGGCTGCGCATCGTCTCCGAGCTGGCTGAGCTTGGCGAGCGGTCCTGCGGAGCATTCAACCTCCCGATCACCAAGTCGACGTGTTCACATCACTTCCGGGTGCTCCGCGAGGCGGGCGTGATCTCCACCCGCGTGGCGGGGAAGAGCCGCATCAACATCCTGCGCCAGGAGGCCTTGGAGGATCGCTTCCCCGGCCTGCTTGACGCGATCCTGCACGCGCACTTCGAGTGAGCGCGTAAAACGTGTCCCCTCGGGGCTCGGTCGTTCGTCTAGGGATGACAAGCCCACACCGAGTTGGAGGTGAGACGTGAAGTACGCGATGTTGATCTACATCGATCCCCATTCGTGGGACGGACTCAGCGAGGACGAGGCGGCCGACATCACCCGGCAGTACATGGACATCCGCCAGGACCCCCGCTGCCTGGGTGGGGAGCAGCTGCAGGGCCTCGAGTCGGCGACCACCGTGCGTGTGGCCGACGGCAAGGCGCTGACCACCGATGGGCCGTTCGCGGCGACTCGGGAGGTGTTCGGCGGCTTCTACCTGTTCGAGGCCGACGACCTTGACGAGGCCCTGGATGTGGCGGCTCGGATCCCGGCCACCTGGATGAACGGCTCGGTGGAGGTCCGCCCGGTCGTCGAGCGGCCGGCAGTCGTGGAGAGCTGACACTGCTCGAGCAGGTCTTCCGCGACGCCTGGGGCCGGGTCGTCGCCTCACTGATCGGCTTCCTCGGCGACTTCGATCTCGCTGAGGAGGCCGCTCAGGAGGCCTTCGCGCTGGCCGCCGAGCGCTGGCCCCGGGAAGGCGTGCCTGCCGATCCGGCCGCCTGGCTGGTGGTGGTGGCGCGCCGGCGAGCCGTTGATCGGCTGCGGCGCGAGCGAGTCCTGGGCGAGAAGGTGCGGCTGCTCGGGGTGGTCGGGCGGGTGGACTCAGGCTCGGTCTCCGGAGATTTGGATTTGGAAAGCCTTGATGAATCCGAGGTGGGCGACGAGCGCCTGGAGCTGATCTTCACCTGCTGCCATCCGGCTCTGTCGCTGGAGGCGCAGGTGGCGCTGACGCTGCGCACGCTGGGCGGCCTGTCAGGCGAGGAGATCGCCCGGCTGTTCCTGGTCTCGGCGGAGACGATGAAGCGCCGGCTGTCCCGCGCCCGTGTGAAGATCCGGCTCAGCGGGATCCCCTTTTCGGTTCCCTCGGCGTCACGCCTGCCGGATCGTCTTGATGCCGTGCTGGCCGTGATCTATCTGATCTTCAGCCAGGGCTGGGATGAGGAGCGCAGCGCGCTGGCCGGCGAGGCGATTCGCCTGGGGCGCCTGCTGGCGGAGCTGATGCCCGACGAGCCCGAGGTGCACGGGCTGCTCGGATTGATGCTGATCCACGAGGCGCGCCGGCGCGGGCGAGTGCTCGGGGGCGAGCTTGTGCTGCTGGCGGCGCAGGACCGGTTGCTGTGGGATGGGGAGATGATCTCCCTGGGGCGAGCGAGTGTCGACCGGGCGGTGGCCCTGCGCGGGTCCGGCGCCTACGTACTCCAGGGGGCCATCGCCGCTCTGGAGATCGACGATGCGGTCGACTGGCCGCAGGTGGCGCTGCTCTACGAGCGGCTGTTCGGGTCGAGCGGTTCGCCGGTCGTGCGGCTGAACTGGGCCGTGGCCGTGGCCTCGGCGGGAGATGTGGCGCGGGCGCTCGAGATGGTCGACGACGTGGCAGAGTCGCTCGAGGGCTACCGGTACCTGCCGGCGGTGCGGGCGGAACTCCTGCACCGGCTGGGCCGGGATGAGGAGGCCCGCCAGGAGTTTGTCCGGGCCGTGGCGCTGGCTGCCTCCCGGGCCGAGCGGAGGTTCTTGGAGGATCGGCTGGCTGACGCCTCTGGTTAATGGACGGCAGGGGCGGTCGCTAGTCTCGAACGGAGTGTCTACGGGGCAAGCTTTTACAAGTGCGGCCGGCATCTCGGTGCGTGGGGTGGAGAAGTCCTACGGCGAGGTGCGGGCGCTGTGCGGGGTGGACCTGGATGTGGAGGCGGGCACCGTGCTCGGCCTGCTCGGGCCCAACGGCGCGGGCAAGACGACCCTGGTGCGGATCCTGACGACGCTGCTCAAGCCCGACGCCGGCCGGGCGTTCGTGGCTGGGCTCGATGTGGTGGAGCAGGCGCGGGAGCTGCGCGAGCGGATTGGCCTGGCCGGCCAGTACGCCGCGGTCGACGAGAACCTGACCGGCCTGGAGAACCTGACGATGGTGGGGCGGCTGTACGGGTCGCCGCGGCGGGTGGCCAAGAAGCGAGGGCGCGAGCTTCTTGCCCAATTCCAGCTCGTCAACTCGGGCGAACGCCCGGTGAAGACCTACTCGGGAGGCATGCGCCGCCGGCTCGACCTGGCCGCCGCCCTGGTCGCCAAGCCCCCGGTGCTGTTCCTGGACGAGCCGACCACGGGCCTTGATCCGCGCAGCCGGCTGGGGCTGTGGGACGTCATCGAGGAGCTGGTGGCCGGGGGTACCACGGTGCTGCTGACCACCCAGTACCTGGATGAGGCCGATCGCCTGGCCGATCGCATTGCGGTAATCGATCATGGCCGGCTGATCGCCGAGGGCACGTCGGATGATCTGAAGAGCCGTGTCGGGGGGATGCGCCTCGAGGTGACGCTCGAGGAGGGCTCGGACACCTCGGCCGCGCTTCGCGCCCTCCAGGGTTTCGGCGCGGACGAGCCGGTGGTCGAGGCTGGGCTGGTGAAGGTCAGCGTGCTCGAGCGGCGGGGGACGATCGTCGAGGCGGCGCGTCGTCTGGGCGATGCCGGGATCGGCGTCGACGACCTGGTGCTCCGGCGCCCGACCCTGGACGACGTGTTCCTGACGCTGACCGGGCGTGCCGCCGAGGAGCCGGTTTCCGGTGCCGAGGGCGACAGCGAGGCCGAAACGGTGGGGATTCCCGGCTGATGCGGCGTCTCGTCATCGACACCGCGGTGATCGCCG
Organism: uncultured Solirubrobacterales bacterium; assembly: GCA_963718545.1. Classification (GTDB taxonomy): domain Bacteria; phylum Actinomycetota; class Thermoleophilia; order Solirubrobacterales; family Solirubrobacteraceae; genus Palsa-465. The sequence continues at coordinate 985,410 of CAVQZO010000003.1, forward strand.
AGCGCAACCTGCTGCGGCTCCCCCGTGAGCCCAGCCTGCTCACCGCGTTCACGATCCAGCCGATCATGTTCGTGCTGCTGTTCCGCTACGTGTTCGGCGGCGCGATCCACACCGACTACAGCAACTACGCGGACTTCCTGATTCCCGGGATCATCGTCCAGAACATCGCGTTCGGGGGGTTCGTCACCGCGCTCGGGCTCAACGAGGATCTGCACAAGGGGATCATCGACCGGTTCCGCTCGCTGCCGATGTCGCGCGCTGCGGTGCTGGCCGGACGCACGCTCAGTGACGTGGTGACCAACGCGCTGTCGATGGTCATCCTGCTCGTGGTCGGGCTGATCATCGGCTTCTCTTTCAACACCAGCTTCCTGGATGCGGTAGCGGGCATCGTGCTGCTGCTGCTGTTCGGTTACGCCTGGTCGTGGTTCTTCGCCTGGATCGGGCTGCTGGTCAAAAGCGCCGAGTCGGCCAACTCGGTCGGGTTCATCGCCGTCTTCCCGCTGACGTTCGTGTCCTCGGCGTTCGTCCCGGTCTCGACGTTCCCGCCGGTGCTGCGGGCGTTCGCGCGCGTCAACCCGTTCACGCTGATGGTCAACGCGATGCGCTATCTGTGGCAGCACGGGCCGGGCGTCGGGGCGAGCAACGTCTGGTGGTCGCTGTTGTGGATCGCCGGCATCTTCATGGTGTTCGCGCCGATCGCGGTGGCGCGGTACCGGCGTGCGACGGGCTGAAGCTCATGACGGACGCTTTGGCGGGGCTCGCCCGAGCTGACGCTGAGGCGCTCGACGCCGCCGATCCGCTGGCTCCGTTCCGGCAGCGCTTCGCGGGCTCTGACGACGGTCTGATCTATCTGGACGGGAACTCGCTCGGACGCCTGCCGCAGGCGACCGTGGCACGTCTGGCCGACGAGGTGGGCGTGAAGTGGGGGCAGCGGCTGATCCGCGGCTGGGACGAGGGCTGGATGGAGATGCCGGTGCGGGTGGGCGACGCGCTGGGCGCGGCCGTCCTCGGGGCCGGTGAGGGTCAGACGGTGATCGGCGATTCCACCACGGTCTGCTTCTACAAGCTGGCCTCGGCGGCGCTGGCGATGCGGCCCGGCCGGACGCAGATCGTCACCGACGAGGCCAACTTCCCCACCGATCGGTATGTGGTGGAGGGGCTCGCCGAGGCGCACGGCCTGGAGGTGGTCTGGGTGAGCGCCCCGGCGGACGGCGGCGTGACGCCGTCGCTGGTGGCCTCCGTTGTCGGGTCCGAGACGGCGCTCGTCACGTTCTCGCATGTCGCCTACCGCTCCGGCTTCATGGCTGACATGGCGGCGGTCAACCGGGTGGCCCACGAGGCGGGGGCGCTCACCCTGTGGGATCTCTCCCACAGCGCCGGATCGGTGCCACTGGCGCTCGACGCCGATGACGCCGATCTCGCCGTCGGCTGCACGTACAAGTACCTCAACGCCGGCCCGGGGGCGCCCGCCTTCATGTATGCGCGCCGCGACCTCCAGGCGGAGCTGCGCCAGCCGATCTGGGGGTGGCTGGGCCGGCGCGACCCGTTCGAGATGGGACCTGGTTACGAAGTTGCCTCCGGAGTTGGGGGTCTGCTCTCGGGCACGCCGCCGGTGCTGGCGATGGCGTGCGTTGACGAAGGCGTTCGGGTGGTGGCCGAGGCGGGAATCGAGGCGATCCGGCAGAAGGGTCTTGGGCTGACCGAGTTCGCGCTCGGCCTGGCCGATGCCCGGCTGGCTTCGGTTGGCGTGGGTGTCGGGTCACCGCGCGATCCTGCTCGCCGTGGGGCTCACATCGCTCTGACCCATCCGGAGGCTGAACGGGTGTGCCAGGACCTGATCGCCGAGGGCGTCATCCCGGACTTCCGCCGCCCCGACGTGATCCGGGTCGGTCTCTCGCCGCTGACCACCCGGTACATCGACGTGTGGGACGGGCTGCGGGCGCTGCGCCGGCTGTTGGCAAGCTGAGTGCCCGGAGGTACCCTGTTTTCATGCCGAAGTGGCTGGTTCCATGGATCATCCCGATGACGGTGGCTGTCGTGGCGATCGCCGCGGCCTTGATCGGAACACTCGGCGTGGCCGGGTCGACTGTGTGGACTGTGATCCTCGTGGTCGTGGTGGCCGCCGGCCTGATCAAGCTGCGCCTGCGCGACCTGAAGTTGCATCCTCCCGACCCGGAGCTCGTGCACAAGCCGTTCTGGCGGTTGTGAGGCCGTTCGCCGGGGCAGTCGGCGGTTAGCCAGACCAGGATGCAGATCACCCGCTCCAGCATCGCCACCCAGAAGGGTCCATCCGACTGGTTCACCGGCGACGTCTACATCGACCCGCTCGCCGCACCCGCCGGAACCTCCACCTTTGCCGCCGCCGCCGTGCACTTCACTCCCGGCGCCCGCACGGCGTGGCACACGCATCCTCATGGCCAGACGATCGTCGTCACCGAGGGTGTGGGGCTGTGCCAGCGCGAGGGCGGCCCGGTCGAGGTAATCCGTCCCGGCGATCGGGTGTTCTTCGAACCCGGCGAGAATCACTGGCACGGCGCGGCTCCCAACCGGTTCATGGTCCACATCGCCATGCAGCAGAACGACGAGTCGGGTTCACCGGTCAACTGGGGGCGTCACGTCACCGATGAGGAGTACGCGGCCACACCGGGCTCCGGCGGCGACTGATCGCTCGACCGCATCTGTGCGGTTGATGCGCCCATCGGCGGGGAGAGGGGGAGACCCGCCGACGGGCGCGCCCGCGGCCGCAAGCGACCGGGATCGGTCGCGGGAACGGCTGACCCGGCTCACAGGGTCAGCCTCTCTGGGGCGTGGCCGCCGGCCGAGTCGATCTCATCGAAATCGTCCAGGTCGACGACCACCGCGACCTTGCGGTCATGCCACAGGAACCGCACGCACCGCTCGCCGTGCTGCACCTCGTCGGGCAGCGGCAGGCCGTACTCCCGCAGGAGGCTCCACATCCGCCGCTCGACGCGCTGCTTCTGATCGATCGGTGCCACGCGTGAAGCATGCGGCCGACCGCGGTTACGAAACAAGACGCGTCGTGTGCCAAGTCTGCAAAAGTGGCCCCGATGACGGACATCAGGAGTCGGCGGGCTTTCCTCACCGGTGCCTGGCGGGACGCACTGACCGCCGCACCGCAGGTGCGATCGGCCGTCCTGCCGGACCGGCGCCTGATCTCGGCCTCATCGGTCCAGGAGGACGTGACGGTGGACGAACTGGTCCGGATGGCAGCCGAGCTCGGTCTGGCGGGTCAACAGGAGTCGCTCCGTGCGCTCGCCGAGGCGAGTGTCCGCCTGGTGCCCGCAGCGGCCGGGGGCGGCACCGGGCGATCCCGGCTCGAGCAAGAGCTGGTCCAGATCGACCTGGCTGAGCTCACGTCGCTTGGGGTCAGGTCCGGGCTTCCGGTCGACGGTCTGCTCCGATTCCAATGCGATATGTGGGATCAAGCGGCGCGGTGGGGACGCGCCCACGTCGTTCATGTCCCCGAGCCCGACGAGCAGATCTCGAGCTCCACCGACGCAGCCTCGACCCCTTCCTTCAACCGTCTCCAGCCGTCGGTGGAGCTGAGCCTTCCCCGGGTGTGGTCAGCCTCCGTGGAAGCGCTCGGTCTCGACGAATCCCAGCAGGAGTCCTGGCAGCAGCTTCGGCGCTGGCTGGCTGGCCGGCAGGGTGTCGAGCTGTTTGACGATGTCGACGGCGTTCTGGTCGCCCACCGGCTGCTCGGTTACCCGGATGAACGCACCGGCGAGATGCCTTTGTTGTGCGAGCTTCTGGCGGCGGACGCGGAGGTCGACGAGCACCCGAGCGTTCATCCCCTAACACCACGGCTTGCGCCGCTCGCCGGGCGCTGGAGGCTCCTGCTGCAGGTCTCGGCCGGTGATGGGTTGATCTGGCCCTGGTCCCGCCGCTACGAGCGCCTGTACTTCTGGATCGACGAGCACCAGCTCGAGGTCGGAGACCTCTCAGGCGTGTTCGCCGTGGCGCAGTAGGGGAGCCCTGTGCTCGGGCCTTGCCGGAGCGTCCAGGGCTCAGGCGGTCGGGAGCCGGCGCCGGCCGATCGTGTCCAGCACGCGCCAGGCGAAGGCCAGCACCAGCAGCGGCACCGAGCCCCATAGAGCCAGATCGGCCACGTTGGCCATCAGCACGCAGCTGTGGCCGACCGAGCACGTCGGGTTGGCCACCAGGTGGGGGAGGGGGATGAAGTCGGTGACGGGCTGGCCGATCAGGCGCTCGAACAGGTTGCCGGCGGCCCCGCCGATCAGCACGCCCAGCGCCACCATCATCAGCCGGCTGTCCAGCAGGCGCAGGATCAGCGGCGCGATGGCGAGCACGAACACGAAGGCCAGCGGATTGGGGTGCGTGTAGTGGGGGATGGTCGAGCTCGGTGAGACCTGCAGGAGCACCGCCTTGGTGCCCCAGTCAGCGGTCATCACCAACAGCCCGATGATCACCATCCGGCGCAGCCGAGCCACGTGCATCGCGCGCGTCTCAGCGTCTCTCCCGCGGCTCCGGCGCCGCGGCAGCGCTGTGCCATCTTGCCGCGGATTGAGCGGGAGGTAGCTCATGCCCGATCTACTGCCCAGGAAATTAATATTTCAACCCTCAAGTTTGGGTGAATCGTGCCGATTCATAGTGATTTAGCACTTGCTCGCTAGCTTCAGATAAATGGCGGTTCTGAAGGCCATAGGACTGGCGAAGCGGGTGGGAACGGGCCGGGCGTCTCGACGTCTGTTCGAGGGGGTGGGGCTGAGCGTCGAGGCGGGCGAGGTGGTGGCGATCCTCGGGCGCTCGGGTAGCGGCAAATCGACGCTGCTGCACTTGCTCGGCGCGCTCGACCAGCCCGACAGCGGCTCGATCCGCGTGGCGGGCGAGGAGCTGGTGGGCCGGCGTAGCGGAGCCCTGTCGCGCATCCGCCTGCACCACATCGGCTTCGTCTTTCAGCAGTTCCAGCTGATCGATGAGCTGACCGGCCTGGAGAACGTCCTACTGGCCGCTCGCCTGCCCGACGCCCCGCCGGGGGGCACGCGCCGGGCTCGCAACCTGGTCGACACGCTCGGTCTGACCGCCGTCGCCACACACCTGCCCCATGAGCTCTCGGGCGGCGAGCAGCAGCGCTTCGCCATCGCCCGGGCGCTGGTCAACGACCCAGAGCTCGTGCTGGCCGACGAGCCGACCGGCTCCCTTGACGCCGAGAACGGGGCCGCCGTGCTGGACATCCTCCGTGACCTGTCCGACCGGGCGGTGGTGATCGTCACCCATGAGCCTGACGCGGCCTCGATCGCCGACCGCGTTTTGTTTCTGCGCCAGGGGCAGCTCGTCCCGGGAACTGAGGCGCTCTGAACATCCGAGCGGCGATCGCCGTGGCCCGCCAGGGTCTGCGTGCCCGCCGGCGCCGGCTGGCCGTGACCGCGATCGGCGTCGCGCTGGCTGCGGCCATGCTGTCCGCCGCTGTGGTCGTGTCCTACGGCCTGGGCACCGGCTTCTCCAGAGCGGTCAGGGCCGCCGGCCTCCCCGACCTCCTGGTCCGTTTCTCCGAGCAGCCCGCCTCAAGGGTGGTGTCCCGGATCCGCGCGCTGCCGGACGTCTCCCGCTGGTCGCTACGCCTGGAGGCCACCAATGTCGAGCTGTCGTTCGGTGCACATTTCAGCTCCAGCGGCGTCGCCGAGGTGCTGAGCCAGCCCGGCCCGGACCAGGGCTATGCCCTGGTGGGCGGACATGAGCTGGGCGATCACGGACGGCAGGTGCTGGTGGAGCGCGGCCTGGCCGCCGCGTGGGGCATCCATCTCGGACAGCTGATCCAACTCGGCGGCCTGGGGACCGAGCGGGTGGTCGGTTACGCCGAGGGCCCTGACGACGTCGGCTATCCCCTGGCCGCACCACGCATCTATCTCTCCCGTCCGGCACTCGACGCCGCCTACGGGACCGGCGCGATCGATCCCCGAGTCAACCTGGCCGAGATCTGGCTGCGCAATCCGGCCTACGTGAACGAGGTCCTGGCTCAGGCGCGGACGATCAGCTACGGCGTCAGCGCGATCCGCTTCGCCACGCGGTCTGGCGTGCGGATCTTGCTCGATCAGGCGGCTGGCATCGTCATCGATCTGCTGGTCGCCCTGTCGGTGATCGCGCTGGTCACGGCTGGGGTGCTGCTGGCCGCCTCGGCCCGGGCCGAGGTGCAGCGGCGCCTGACGGCGATCGGGGTGCGGCGAGCCGTGGGCGAGACGCGTGGCCAGGTCGCTCTGGCCCAGGTGATCGAGGCGCTCGGTGTCTCGCTGCCCGCCGGCACGGTCGGGGTGGGTGCCGGACTGGCGGCCACCTACGGGGCGTCGTCGCGGCTGCTGATGCTACTCAACGAGCCGGCGCCCGGCTGGTCACTGTGGCTGCCGCTCGGCGCCGCCTGGCTGGCCGCCGTGCTACTCCCCGCCGCCGGCGCGGCCTGGCCCGCCTGGCGCGCCGCCGGAGGTTCGGTAGTCGGGCTGCTCCGGGGCGGGGATCTGGCTGGGCGGTCAAGGGCCTCGGCGGCTCGCCGGCGCCTGCCTGGCGGGCTGTTGGCGCTGGGCGGGCGGCTGGCGGCCACCCGCCGCGCCCGTCTGCTCGCCACCGTGCTCACGCTCGGCCTGTCGGTCGGCTTCGTGCTGCTGATGCTGGCGCTGGCCGCCGAGCTGAGCACGCTCCAGACCGATCCGGGCGCGCTGGGCAAGCGCTATCAGCTGATCGCATCGCTGCCGCCCTCGGCGGCCGGTCGCGTTAGGGGGGTCTCCGGCGTGCAGGCCGTGGCGCCGCGCTACGAGGTTCACGCCGCCGACTCGTTCGAGCTGGGCGAGACCGTGGACGTGATCGCCTACCCGGGCGATCACACTGTCTTTGAGGCGCCGCCGCTGGTGACCGGGGCCCGGCTGCACGGGACCGGCCAGGCTGAGGTGGGGGAGGGCCTGGCCGAGGCGCTGGGACTGGGAGTCGGCTCTGAGCTCGCCCTGGCGCTGCCCGACGGGCGCGAGCTGCGTCTGCGGGTCAGCGGCATCGTCAGCTCGCTCGATCACGATGGCCGCGTCGCCTATGTCCCCGCCGCCACTTTGCTGCGGGCCGATCCGTCCGCCGGCTCGCAGCTGGCCGTGGTGGTGGCTCCGGGGGCCAGCGTCTCGGCGGTCGACCGCGCGCTCACGCGCCTCGGCGCCGCTCCGGCGGCGGCCACCGGCGCGACCGGGAGGGGTGTCCCGCTGGTCAATGTGCTCCGAGCGATCCTCCGCGCCGTGGCCGTGGTGGACGGCCTGGTGTGCCTGTACGCGCTCATCCAAGCCTGCGGCCTGACCGTGCAGGAGCAGCGCCGGACGCTGGCCGTGCTGCGGGCCGTCGGCGCCGGCGGCGGCGCGGTGGCCCGACTCCTGGTCGGCACGGTTCTGGCGCTGATCGTGCCCGCCGCCGTGGTCGGCGTGGTGCTGGAGGAGCTGCTGTTCGGCCCCGAGCTGTCGCGACTGGCCATCAACTACGCGGTGCTCGACCTGGGCGCCAGCATTCCCGAGGTGCTGGCCGTGCTGGGCGGGCTCGGCGTGGCGGCGGGCGTCGCGGTGGCCTGGGTGTCTCGCGAGGCGGCCCGGGAATCGGTGGTGCGGGGGCTCGCGACGTGACAGGTTTGACGCGCCGGCAGTTGCTGATTGGATCGGCTGCGGGTATCGGGGCTCTTGCCTTGTCCAGTTGCGGTGGCTCATCTCGCGCGCTCTCGGAGTCAGGATCGACTCTCGAGAGCACCTGGGGTGATCCGGCCGGCGACGGGCAGCTGCAGCTGGCGCCCGGCGAGCGGCTTTTAGAGCGTGAGGATCTGGCGCCGCGGACCGAGCTCGGTGGGCGTCTCGGCACGCTCGGCCACATCACCGACGCGCACGTGATGGACGCCTCCTCCCCCGCACGGGTGACGTTCCTGGCCCGACTGGGACCTCCTTTCCAGTCCACCTTCCGCCCCCAGGAGGCGCTCACCGCGCAGGTCCTGGCCGGCGCCGTGGCGGCGATGCGGGCGCTGGGACCCGACGTGGTCGTGCAGGGGGGAGACCTGATCGACAACGACCAGCAAAACGAGCTTCACCAGGCCCTGGTCGCCTTGCGAGGCGGCCAGGTTCACCCGGGCAGCGGACCGGATGGCTATTACGGAGTGCAGCTGGAGTCCGATCCCGACCCGTTCTACTACCGCCCTGACGTGGACGCCCCCCGCCATCCAGGGCTCCTGCGCGAGGCGGTCCGGGTCTTTGAGTCGCCGGGGTTGGGCAGGCCCTGGCTGCCAGTGCTGGGCGACCATGACGTGCTGGTGGCGGGTGAGCTCGTCCCCAACCAGCTGACCGAGCATCTGGCCGTGGGCGACCGGGCGCTGTGGTCGCTCCCGCAGGGGCTGTCCCTGCCGCCGGGGCTGAGGGCCGAGGCGGTGAACACGCCGGACGGCCCGCCGCTGGCCGGTCTGGCTGACCAGTTCCTGCTCCAGGCCCTCCAGGGACCGACCGTGAAGGTGCCGCCCGACCCGCGGCGGCACGAGCTGTCGGTCGGCGAGGCGGTCGGCGGTTTGCGCGCGGCGAGCTCGCGGTCGCTGGGCTCGGAGGATCGCCTGGACTACGTGTACGACCTGGGCGATCGGCTGCGCCTGATCGTGCTTGATCTGGCCTCCCGAGAAGGCGGCTCCGGCGGTCGCGTGGTCCCGGGCCAGGTGGAGTTCGTGCGCACGGCTCTTGACGAGGCCGGGGACCGCTGGGTGGTGTTCGTCTCGCACCAGACGCTGCGCCAGTCCTCGGGCGGCGATCAGCTGCAGGCGGTGCTCGACGCCTCGCCCCGGGTGATCCTGCTGCTGAACGGCCACACCCACCACAACCGCATCCGGGTTCGGCGGACGGCCGTCGGGGGGCACTGGGAGCTGGAGACGGCGTCGCTGATCGACTGGCCCCAGCAAGCCCGTGCCCTGCGCGTGTACGAGACGCACGGCGGTGCCGGGGTGGCGATCGAGACATGGATGCTCGACCACGTGTTCCCGGGCTCGCTTGGGCGCATCTCACGCGAACTGTCCTATCTGAGCGCCGCCGGAGGCCGGCCCGGACACTTCGCCGGCGAGCGTGGCGACCGGAACGCGATCCTCTACCTGCCGCCCCGCTGAAGCTGATCGAGCTGCTGGGCTGCTTCGGCGAGCCTCGCTTCAGCCCTATCCACCTTCTCGGCCCCATGATCACGTGCCCTCTGCGCCATCGCCAGCTCTCGCTCCTCCTGATGCAGCTCCTTCTGGGCCTCCTTCAGGTCCTGCTTGGCCTGTTGCTCCTGCTCCCGGGCCGTCTTGATCTCCCGATCGAGCTTCCGTTGTGTCGCGTCGTCCTGGCGATCCTGGGCCGGTGTCGCGCCGGCTGCGAAGCCGCCCAGCCCAGTGAACTGCAGCTCGCGGGTCAGGCAGCCGCCCTCGACCTGGGCCCGGGACTCGTGATCGATGGCCGCCGCCCGCAGCGTCTCACTCACCCGTTCGAGCACGCCTCCCGCGAGCGGGCGGCCCTCGGAGTCGAGCAGGCCCTCGGCCCGGCCCACGATCGCTGCCAGCTCCTCCCGCTGCGCGGCGGCCGCCTCCCTCAGCTGGTCCGCCAGGCCCTGGCTCTGGGCCTTGGCCAGCTGATCCCCGGCGGCGAACAAGGCCTCGATGCGCCTGGGCTGGGTGCGCACCAGCTGGTTGACCGCCCAGGCGGCGGTGCTCGGCTTGCGCAGCTTGGCCACCCGGGCGGCCTCGTCCTTCTCGCCAACCGCCTTCAGCCGCTTGGCCAGCTCGTTGCGCTGCTGAGTGAACTCGTCCAGCGGGAGGCCGTAAAGATCAGCCCCGGTTTTCACCTGCGGCATCGATGCCACCGTACCGTGCGTCGCCCTGGAAGCTGAACAACCTATGAACGCGCCCGAGGGGACGCCGGCTCGCTTGAGCCTGGGGGTGCCCGGCTGAGCCGGGCGAACCAGCGAGACCCCAGCCGGCGGACGCTCGCCACGCGGAACCCGCTTGCGCTGGCCGCCGAGGAGATCCCGTCCGGCGCCACCTGGGCCCAGGCAAACCATGAGCTGACGTGGTCACCGGATTCCAGGCGCGCTCGCAGCCGTCGGCTCAGACAACCCGGCGGAGCCAGTTCGGCAATCACCTCGCCGTCGGCCGCGATCAGGCCGTGGAGCCGGCGCAGCAGCCGCTCGGGCGCGCCGCCGATCCCGATGTTCCCGTCCAAGAGCAGTGCCGTCCGCCACGTCCCCGCCCCGGGCAGCTCCTCGAAGATGTCGCCCACGATCGCGTGTCCGCCACGCCCCCGAGCCAGCTCGACCGCCACCGGGGAGAGGTCGACGCCCAGGGCGAACACGCCGCGCCCGGCCAGCGCGCGGAGATGACGTCCGGGGCCGCAGCCAACGTCGAGCACGGGGCCCCGCACGCCCGCCAGCAGCGTCCGGTCCGTCTCGTCCGCCGCGGCCAGATAGGTCCCGATCGCCAGCGGTAGCCGGCGGCCGTCGGCGAACCGCACGCACAGGCCCTCCTCGCCCTGAACCAGGCCGCGTCCGTACAGAGCCATCGCCGCTGCGCCGACCGCGCTCATTGCCTCGTCAGGTCCCCCAATACTGCCGCGAACCGCGACGCCGGCGCCTGACCCGCCACCAGCCGCGCGTCGGCCATCGTGTCGACATCCCGCAGATGCGGCTGTTCGCGCCATCGCAGGCCCAGATCCCGCAGCCGCTGCCGCTGCACCGCGCAGGTGTCGGGGCGGCTCATCGGCACCCCCGTGAACACCCCCTCAAATGCCGTCCTGAGGCCGATGCCCCAGTAGCCGCCGTCGAATGCCGGGCCGAGCACCGCGTCCACCCCCGGGTCCTCGAGTGCCCGCAGGCCTTCGGCTAGCAGGCCGGCCGTGAGTTGGGGAGTGTCCATGCCCACGAGCAGCGCCGGCTCCCCGGCATCCGCGAACGCCGCCGCCAGCCGCTCACCGAGACCGGCGCCCCGCTGGGAGAACAGCTCGAACCCCGCTGGCCGCCATCGTTCCCCGTCCCCGTCGAACACCAGCACGCGCCGCCGCGCCGGGGCCGTGGCCACCGCTTCAAGCGTGTCCCCTAGCGCCGCCGCCGCCAGCGCCGCCGCCTGCTCGGGACAGCAGGGCGGGCACAGCCTTGTCTTGACCCGCCCGGGCAGCGGCTCCTTGGCGATCACCATCACGGTCCCCGTCGGCATGGCCGCCAACCTAGGCACCGCTCGTGCCGAATGCGATTACGAATTCAGAAACCCGACGGCCGGAGCCAGATCCCGCGCGAACTCCGCCATCCCCGCATCGAAGTCCTCCTCGGCCACGAACCCCAGCTCGGCCGCCGCTCGCTCGGCCGACGCGAACACGTGGCGCACGTCGCCCAGCCGGTACTCCCCGGTCACCATGGGCGCGGGGGCGCCGGGACCGGCCGCCTCACGCAGCGCCCAGGCCATCTCGACCACCGTGCGCGGTTGGCCGCTGCAGACGTTGAACGCGCCGCTGGCCGGCTCGGACCGGGTCAGGGCCAGGAGGTTGGCGCGCGCCACGTCGCGCACGTGCACGAAGTCACGGCGCTGGCGACCGTCCTCGAACACCCGCGGGGCCAGGCCGGCGGCCAGGGCACTGGCGAAGATCGAGGCGACGCCGGCGTAGGGGGTGTCGCGTGGCATCCGGGGCCCGTACACGTTGTGGTAGCGCAGGGCGGTCACCGGCACTCCCGTCTCCCGCGACCATGCGAAGCACAGGTGCTCCTGCTGGAGCTTGGTGGCCGCGTAGACGTTGCGCGGATCCACCGGAGCCGACTCGCCCACCGCCACCGCCTCCAGATCCGTCCCGCACACCGGACAGAGCGGCTCGAACCGTCCCGCCTCCAGATCAAGGACCGAGCGCGGCGGGGGAGACACCCGCCCGTGGGAGGCGCACATGTACCCGCCCTCGCCGTATACGACCATGCTGCTGGCCAGCACGAAGCTTCCGGCGAAGCCTCGACGCGCCAATTCCCTGAGCAGCACGGCGGTCCCCAGATCGTTGTCGCGCACGTAGTCGGCGATGTCCATGACGTCGAGCCCTAGTCCCACGCGCGCCGCCTGGTGGCACACGGCGTCCACGCCGCGCACCGCTTCGGCCACCACCTCCGGGTCGGCCACATCGCCGAGCACCAGATCCACACCCCGCCGCCCACCCTCGCACCGATCGAGCACCACCACCTCGTGCTCCTCGCTGGTCACCAGCGTGTCAACGATGTGTGACCCGATGAATCCAGCACCTCCGGTGACCAGGATCCGCATGCCGCGACTGTAGGCCCGGCGCCCGCCTCCGAACACCCCGCGCGGCCACAGTTTCTCCGCCCGTAAGACCTTCTGGTCAGGCTCCCAATCGGGATGCCGATCGATGTGATCCTGCCGGTACTGAACGAGGCGGAGTCGCTGCCCGCCGTCCTCGAGCACTTCCCGGCCGGCTACGAGCCGCTGATCGTCGACAACGGTTCGACGGACGGTTCGGCGCCGCTCGCCCGAGCCCTCGGGGCTCGCGTGATCAGCGAGCCCGCCCGCGGTTTCGGTGCGGCCTGCTTTGCCGGCCTCAGCGCGGCCACCAGCCAGATCGTCTGCTTCATGGACTGCGACGGCTCGCTCGATCCGCAGGAGCTGCCGCGCGTCAGCGATCCCATCGCCCACGATGAGCTCGACCTATGCCTGGGCGCCCGCCAACCGGATCCGTCCAGCCCCGGCGCCTGGCCGTGGCATGCTCGCCTGGCCAACCGTGCCATCGCCCACCGGCTCCGTCGCCGCACCGGCGCGCCGCTCACCGATCTCGGACCGATGCGCGCCGCCCGCCGCGAGCCACTGCTGGCGCTGAACCTGGCCGATCGCCGCTTCGGCTGGCCGCTCGAGATGGTTCTGCGCGCCGCCGCTGAGCGCTGGCGGATGGGCGAGGTGCCGGTCACCTATCGCGCCCGCGCCGGCGGCAGGTCCAAGGTCAGCGGCAGCCCCGTCGGCAGCCTGCGCGCCGTCCGCGACATGAGCGCCCTGCTCGCCCGGTCGTGAACACGCTGACCCGAGCCCGGAAGCTGGTGCCCGCCGAGCCCCCGCCCGGACCGTTTCGCCCCGGCTTCTGGCGGAGCCCACTGCGCGGACCCTGGCTGACCTCGTTCCTCGGCACCCTGCTCGTCCCCGGGATCGTGCTGATGCTCCTCACCGGGCTGATCTCGCAGTGGTCCTACTACCCGACGCTCGGTCACAACGCCACGACGCCGGTGGCCGACAGCATCCCCCCGCTCTTTCATCTGCCCGTGTCATGGCCGTCCTGGGATTACGCGGTCACGCAGGGGATCCACGTCAACCTCGGCCTCGCGCTCGTCCCGCTCGTCCTGGCCAAGCTGTGGTCGGTCATCCCGCGGCTGTTCAAGTGGCCGGCCGTGGAGAGCCCGGCCGCCGCCCTGGAGCGCCTGGCGCTGCTGCTGCTCGTCTCCAGCGTCCTGGTGGAGTTCTTCACCGGCGTGGCGGATGCCGAGTACTGGTACCCCTGGCACTTCAGCTTCTACACGATCCATTACTACGGCGCCTGGGTGTTCTTCGGCGCGTTCGCGCTGCATTTCGTCATCAAGCTCCCGACCGTCCGCCGCGCCTACCGGACCCGCGGCCTGCTTAAGCCTCTGCTCGACGATCTGAAGCACACGCGGCCCGAGCCGCCCGATCCGGACGGGCTCGTGGCCGCTCGCCCTGACCCGCCCACGATCAGCCGCCGCGGCCTGCTGGCCATGGTGGGTGGCGGCTCGTTGGCTGTGCTGCTGGTCAACGTTGGGGAGACGATCGGCGGCCCCCTGCGCCGCACGGCGCTGCTCGGCGCGCACGGACGCGTGTTCGGCACGGGGCCCAACGACTTCCAGATCACCACCACCGCCGCCTCCGCCGGTGTGACAGGTTCCGTGACGGGCCCAGCCTGGCGGCTCTCGCTCGCCTCAGACACGCATGCCGTGTCCCTCAGCCGCACGCAACTGATGGCGATGCCCCAGCACCACGCCACGCTCACGCTCACCTGCGTGGAGGGCTGGTCGACCACCCAGCATTGGACCGGCGTCCGCCTGGCCGACCTGCGTGACCTGGTGGGTGCGAACGCCAATGACGTTCTGAAGGTCAGCTCGATCCAGCCGTCCGGTCCGTTCCGCCACGTGGCGCTCGCCCCGCAGCAGGTTGCGGCCACCGACGCCCTGCTGGCGCTATGTGTGAACGGCGTGGACCTCTCGCCTGATCACGGCTACCCGGCGCGCGTGATCGTGCCCGGCGCGCCCGGCGTACACAACACCAAGTGGGTCGGCGCGATGAGGTTCCTGGCCGCATGACGACGCGCCTGCGCAGCCGGTACGGAGCCAGCCCGCTGCACCTGCTCGGGCACCTGGGCCTGTTCGCGCTCGCCGCCTTCGCGTTCACGCAGATGTTCAGCGGCAGCGGTGTGATCCAGCTGATCGCCTGGCTGATCGGGTTCGCGCTGCTCCAGGACCTGGTCCTGATCCCGCTGTACACGCTGGCCGGTCGCGGGCTGTCCCGCCTGCCCGGCGCGAGTGTCAACTACGTCCGGGTCCCGGCCGTCATCTCCGGGCTGCTGGGGCTCGTCTACGCACCGCTGATCCTCGGCCTCGGCGCCCATACCCTCCTGTTCTACAGCGGCCATCGTCCGTCCGGCTACCTGCGCAACTGGCTGCTGATCAGCGCGTGTCTGTTTCTGATCTCAGGCTTCGTCTACCTGGTTCGCGGCCGGCGCTCCTGACCGGGCTCCCGTGGGCGGTCTGCGCCGGCGCGCTGGCCGTGGCCGGTGTGGGGCTCGGCCTGACCGCGGCCGGGCGGTTCCTGGGCACCCCGCTCGCACCGTTTTTGATGAGCTGGCGATCCCGGATCGATCCGCTGGTCTGGGCGAGCGCTCTGTCGATCGCGGGGGCACTTGTGGTTGCCCCCGCGATCCTGAAGCGTCTGCGCAGTCCGGCCGCGGTCGCCGGATCGCTGTATCTCGTGAGCGCGGGACTCGGACTGGCGGTGAACCTGGGGCACGAGGGGACGCGGGGGTGGTGGGGGGTGTTCGCCACCGGCGCGCACGGGTCCTTCGAGGGCAACTTCGAGTATCTGCCCGGCCTGCCGCTGCTGCACCACGGGGTCGGCAACTATCTCGCGCACTTCGGGTCGCTGCTCACGTACGCCACCACTCACATCAAGGGCAATCCGCCGGGTCCGCTGCTGGCGCTGCATCTGCTCGGCGTGCACGACGCGCCGCAGATGGCCGCGCTGTGCGTGGGGGTGGGGGCGCTGAGCGCGCCTCTGGCCTACGACCTCGGGCGCGGATTGGGGGGCGAGCGGCGCGGGAGGGTGGCCGGGCTCCTGGTCTCGTTCTCACCTGCCGTGCTCCTGTTCGGCGTGAGCTCGGCCGACTATGCGTTTGCCGCTCTGGGCACCGCCGTGGCGTGCTGTCTGATCCGGCCGGGATGGCGGTGGCTGGTGCTCGGCGCGGCCGGCGCTGCCCTGGCCACGTTCTTCTCCTGGCTCCTGTTCGCGATCCCCGTCTGGGCCGCCCTGGTCAGGCGCCGGCGCGCGCCGCCGATACTCGCCGCTTGCGCGGTGGCGATCGTCGCGCTGAACGGAGGGCTGGCGCTCGCCTATGGCTATGACCCGATCGCGGCACTGCGCGCCACGCACTCCTTCTATTCGCACGGAGCCGCCGCCACCCGTCCCTACGCCTTCTGGCTGTTCGGCTCCCCCGCGGCCTGGATGCTCATGCTTGGCCTGCCGATCGCCTGGTTCGCGCTGCGGGCCGCGGTGTCCGGCGACCGGGCGGCGGTGGCGCTCTGGATCCTGATCGCGGGCGCCGCGCTGATCGGCGTGACGAAGGCGGAGACCGAACGCATCTGGCTGCCGTTCATCCCCCTCGCATGCGCCGGGGCGGCCGCAGCCGTGCCCGAAAGCCGGCTGCGGCCGGTGCTCACGTTCCTGGGCGTCCAGGCGCTGGCCGTCGAGCTGCTGTTCTTCACCGTGTGGTGAGGCCGTCGGAGCGCAGATAGGTGAGGGCCAGGCTCCGCACGTCGCCGTAGAAGTCGTGCAGCTCTGGGTCGGATGCGCCGTCGGTCCGGCGCATGGCGCTCTGGGCCCGGCGGCAGGCCAGCGCGGTCTTCACCTCCCGGAACCGGCGTGGCCTGCCCTGCTCGTCGGCCTGGCGGTGGAACTTCTCCAGCGCCTGCTCGTAGGGGTGAGTCGTGATCAGGTGGGTGGCGATGTCCCCCTGTGAGTGATCGACGGCGACCAGCAGGGCGTGGGTCTGGGCCTGCCGCCGCCTGGCGCCCAGGAGGATCAGCTCGCTCCCAGCGGGGGCATCTGGATCGAACCCGGTCGAGGCGGCGCAGGTGACCGAGATCTGGCCGACCTGGTCAAACCAGTGCGGGAGCGCGACGTCGCTGAGCTCGGTGCCCAGCTCTCCGCACATCACTCCAAAGATCGTCGGGTCCAGCCGCGAGAGGGCCATCAGCGCGGCCTTGGCGCCACGGCCACCCTGCTCGGCGATGTCCTCCACCACCGGAGCGCCGAGCAGATACGCCCAGCCGTCGTCGTGATCGACCCGGTGGCGCTGCTCCCACAGGCGTCCCAGGAAGGTGGAGGCCCAGGCCTCGAGGGTGAACGGGTCGGTGAAGCTCGTCACGTCCCGGCACATGCTCCGGGCTGAGGCAATCTGCCGGGCTCGGCGCTGACCCTGCTTGCAACACCCGGCTCGGAAGCGTCGCGTCTGCTGGCTGCTCATGCTCCGTAGAGCCTGCGAGACGGCCAAAATCACCCCCGCGGGCGCGCCGATCGACCGTCCGGCGACCTTGAGCCACCGTGCAATCCTCTGCTATACCTAGAAATCCGCCGCGGGGTGGAGCAGTCTGGTAGCTCGTCGGGCTCATAACCCGAAGGTCGCGGGTTCGAATCCCGCCCCCGCTACTTAGAAAGTCCTGGTAATCCAGGCAAAGGAAGAGCCCCGGAGATCCGGGGCTCTTGTCTTTTCTGGTCTGTCAAACGAATGTCAAACGGACCGGGGCGGCCCATCGATCATCGCGGCGACCTGGGCGGCTGCCTCGGCCTGCTTCCCAGGGATGACATGGGCGTACTGCTTGAGCGTGAACGCCGGCGACTCGTGGCCGAGTCGCTCGCTGATGACCTTGACCGGCACACCCGCCTTGAGGGCGAGCGTCGCGCGGGTGCGGCGGAGGGCGTGAAGGCGGATCCGGCGTAGCGCCGCCATTGCGATCAGCCGCGCATTTGTTCAGCCAATCCTTCGAGGTCGTGGTCCACGTAGTCGGCGTCCCATTCCGTCTGCTCCTCATCCTGTCGCTGCCGGTGCCTCCGCAGCCGGGCGACGGTCTCGGCGTCGAGGTCGATCATCCGGGCGTTGTGGTTTTCGGCCTCGACTCGATGACGGCGTAGCCAGCGGCCACGACCGCGTGCCGGACGGAGAGCCGGGCCGCGCCGAGGTCGATGTCGCTCCAGCGGAGGCCTAATGAGCGATGAATCCGGCTCTGGATCACAGTCTGAGCCTGTACGCCCACTATCACTTATGGAGTCACGATGCCCAAGCTGATCTATGCACCGATCGCTTCGCTCGACGGGTACGTCGAGGATGAAGCGGGCAACTTCGACTGGGCGGCACCGGATGACGAAGTGATGGCAGCTGTCAACGATCTCGAGCGGCCGATCGGCACCCACCTTTACGGTCGCCGGATGTACGAGACGATGGTGTTCTGGGAGACCGTGAGCACCACCGATCAGCCGGAGGGAGCCCGGGACTTCGCCGAGATCTGGCGGGCTGCAGACAAGGTCGTGTACTCCCGGAGTCTCGAGACGGCATCCAGCGCGAGGACCCGGATCGAGCGCGACCTCGACCCCGACGCGGTCCGTCGCTTGAAGGAGACCTCTGAGGCTGACATCTCGATCGGCGGCGCCGATCTTGCCGGCCAGGCGCTCGCCCTGGGCCTGGTCGACGAGTGCCACCTTTTTCTCGGGCCGATGCTGGTCGGCGGTGGCAAGCGTGCGCTGCCAGCCGGGCTCCGCGCTCAGCTCGAACTCCTCGGCGAGCGGCGGTTCCGAAATGGCGTCGTTCTTCTTCGATACGGCGTCAGCGTCATCTGACTGAGGCTCCGAAGCGGCGCGTTTTGCGTGGCGACCCCGATCGCATGGTTACCGGCGCTCGCGACGTTCGCACACGTTGAGGGGCTCTCATGGCGGTCCTGAGGTTCGCCGAGAGCAGGGCTCGCAGATTGGTGCGCAGGATTGGCCAATTTCCTAGGTGGTCCAGTTGCTCGCAGTCTCGGGTTTGGCGAGGAGGGGTCGACGACCGTGCAACGTTCGAGACCCGCTTTCGTCCTGGCGCGCGGATGAGGCCACGCGCGCTCCGTCTGGTTGTCTGACCGCATCCCGGAAGCCATCCTGGCCAGACGCGGACCTCCCGCGTATTCTCCGCGCCGTGGACCGAGCCGAGCTCCAGACGATTCAGCGCCCGCTCAAGGAGCGCTATCGCAGCGAGCCAGCATCGGCGGTCGTGACCCTGACCGCCACAGGGGATCTCGACGACGAGGCGATCTCATGCTCCGTTGCGACCGGCAGGGCCCTCGTTGAGGCAGGTCTGCATCCGGCTACAGGCGGGTCAGGCGGGTTGGCCTGCTCAGGGGACATGCTGCTCCAGGCCCTTGTCGCGTGTGCCGGGGTGACCCTGACATCCGTCGCCACGTCGTTGGAGATTCCGGTGTCGGGAACGGTCAGGGCCGAGGGTGATCTGGACTTTCGCGGGACGCTGGGCATCGACAAGACGGGCGAGGTGCCGGTCGGTTTCCGTGCCATCCGGCTCATCTTCGACTTGGACACCAACGCAAGCGGGGAGCAGCTTGCGAGGCTACTGGCGCTGACCGAGCGCTACTGCGTCGTCTACCAGACGCTCGCTAGCGGCGTCGCCGTCAGCATCGAGCCGTCACCGTAGCCAATGGTCCCGGTCGCGGGGTGGCGGATCCGCGAGCCTCCGGCATGGCACCATCGCCGAGCCCGAGCGGATGGCCAGGTCATCCCGCTCCCGGAGCCAGAGGCGAGGCACGCCACACTGCCAGGTTCATGGTCCCGCTTTCGCACCGTGACCGCACCTCCCTCGCGCACGGACTTGCCCTGCAACGCGCGGTAAAGCACGCCTCCCGGGCATCAACACGGCGGTTCCTCG
This sequence comes from uncultured Solirubrobacterales bacterium, assembly GCA_963718545.1. Lineage (GTDB taxonomy): Bacteria > Actinomycetota > Thermoleophilia > Solirubrobacterales > Solirubrobacteraceae > Palsa-465. Next base: position 1,004,615 of record CAVQZO010000003.1, read on the forward strand.
CCGACGTCCGAGCCGTCACAGCAGGTCGCCGAAAGCGCGGCTAGTGTGTCCGACATGTCGAGCGCGAAGATGCCTAGGCAATCTGGGGAGTCCGGGCCTTCAACATTCGCCCTCGGCTGGCTGATAGGGCGGCGCGACTCCCCATCCCCATCGTGGCACCGGGGCGTGCGCGACCGTTGGGGCCCCGGGCTGCGAGTTGTGGACGGCCAAGCGGGAGCCCCATTCCGCGTAGCCCATGATCGCGGCGCGGAACTCAGGGTCCGGCGGGAGTCCGGTGTCATCGGCGGCGCGGCTAAGTAGCGTTACGAACGCCAGGCGCTGGGCCGGAGTGATCGCGAGATCACGGTGATGGGCGAGCATGTGCTCGTAGCCGCCGCGTCGCTCGCTGTAGGCGGCAGGGCCGCCCATCACCTCGACCCACCAGTCAGACACGTGAGCGCGGTGCTCCCGACTTACGCGCCCGCCGAACATCGCAGCGATGTCGGGGGCCTCCAGTTCAACCAGGTCATAAAAGCGATTCAGCCAGCGGACAAACGCCTCTCGCCCGCCGGCCCACTCGTAGATGGTCGAGATCGCATCCGGCATCAAACGGACGCTACCCGATCTGAGAGACGCCCCCGAGGCACAACCGCGACCGCCGGTGGACAGCGGAATTCCGGCGCCGAGGAGCGGTATGCATGTGTCTCTGTACGGCCCTTGCTCGGAGCACGACCCTCGTGAAAGCCAGGCATCGTGACCGGCGAGCGGCGACGACCGGCAGCTCATACAGAACGGATTGCATCTTTGCCCTCCTGACGGGCGACGATGAAACCGCCCAATCCTCCACCCACCGAAGAAGTCATCCTCGCCGAGAGCAGGGCGCCTAGGACAGCGCACAGAATTGAACGATTGCGTACGCGCGGCTCGACGGGTCGGGTCTCGCAATTGGCGAGTTGCGAGACTAGGGCATACCTTGACGCTTCGCCCTGCTTTCGTGACGCCGCGCGCTTGTGCTCCCAGGGGGAGTAGCACTTAGCCGACGGCTGGGTCGAGCTCTCGCGTGTCGTCCATGTCGATAGCGGGACGCGCACGCGCCGGAGAACGCCCATTCGCCTGAAGTAAAGCGCTGGAGGACGCTGCGTTAGCGCTGGACCCGGTAGTGCATGTGGGTGACGCCGTCCTCCCCCTCGAGGATCCGGATGCGCTCCAGCTCGATCTGCGCGGGATCGAGGCCCTCGAACAGACGGCGCCCCTGCCCGAAGAGCACCGGGACGAGATGGATCTCGAGCTCGTCAAGGAGGCCGGCCGCGAGGGCGAGCTGCGCGACTGCGGCGCCGTGGACCAGCACGTCTTTCTCGCCCGCAGCCTTCTTGGCCTCGGTCATCGCGGTCTTGACGTCGTCCACGTAGGTGACGAGCGGCCACTGGCTCACGTCGATGCCGGGCTCATGGCGGCTGTAGACCCAGATCGGCACGCCGTCGTGGTGGTCACCGCCCCAGCCGCCCGCCGGCTCGAAGGTCCCACGGCCGGCGACGACTGCTCCCGTGGTCCTCATTTCCGCCGAGACCTCGCCGTTGGCGCCGGCCAGACGGCCGACGTGCGGGCCCCTCTGATTAGGGTCGACATCCGGGAAGGCCCAGTCGTGCAAGCGGTCACCGCCGTCGCCGAGCCCGGTGTCGTCTGTTTCGTTGGGCCCGGCGATGAATCCGTCGAGGGACATGGACATGTAAAGAACGGTTGCTGACACGGCGTCTCCTTTTCTGTCCTGCGGTCAGAGCCCGGATCTCCTATCGGAGAGGCTCACTTCTCGATCGCCCGCTCAAGGCGCGCGAAAGCGTTAGGCAGGCCGGCAAGGTGTTCCCTGCGCAGCTCGGCTGTTGGGAGGCCGCGCTGGATCATCGTCATCAGTGTCTTGCCGTCGCGCGCCTCGAAGCTCCACTCGGTCTCGAACTCAAGCGTCGTACCGTCGAGCCGTGTCTCGGTCGTGTCGACGACGATGCGGCTGGGCCGGTCGATCAAGCGGAAGACGTGGTCGTGGCGGTAGAGCCGGTCGCGCGACTCTCCGAACCTGATGCTCCAGACGCCACCGACGCGCAGGCCGCAATCGGACTCGACGATCCATCCCGGGTCGTCGTGCCCATAGAAGGCATCCTGGCCGTCCGCCCGGGTGAAGGTGTCGAACACCGTCTCCCGGGGCGCATCGACCTCCCGCGCGAATGTCACCTCTTCGCTCACCGGCCGCGGTGCTTCTCCTCGGCGTATGAGCCGAACCGGTCCAGGCGACTCTCCCACGTGCTGCGGTAGTCGTCGATCCAGCTCCTCGCATCCTCGAGCTGGGCTGCACCAAGCTGGCATTCACGCGTGCGCCCGACCTTCTCGGTCGCGACGAGATCGACCTCTTCGAGGATCCTGACGTGCTTCTTCACGCCGTTGATGGTCAGCCCGAACGGCTTGGCCAGCTCGCCGATGGTCGCCGGCCCGCGACCAAGGCGCTCGAGGATGCCGCGCCGAGTCGGATCCGAGAGGGCGAAGAACGTGCGGTCGAGAGTCGCGTTTAGTGCACCGATCGGCGCACTATAACGCTGATCAGCCACTCGGGTCGTGCCGCGCCAGGGGGCGACCGCTTCGCGGCGAAACTGTTCGCACTCCCGAGGGCGTGCAGCCCGTGCCTCCCCTTTGCGGCGATCCTCGGCCCAGCACATCGGGTAGCCAGGTGGTGGCGTCGGGGAGGCTCTTTATCGTCGAAGGTCGAAAAACCCAAGTTGGCGAGGCCTATGTCGATGAGGCCGGTCCTGTTGTATGACCCGGGGTTGGTCGCGCCGCGTACTGAACCCTGGTCGGCCACACTGAGTCCATGGAGTACGTCAGCTGGGTGCCCGCCCCGCCGCTCGACCGGTTTATCGACGATATTTACTGCCTGACCGGGGTGCCGCGCCACCGCCGAATGAATGTCCCGCCGATGCCGTCGGCGCACCTGTACGTCAACCTGGGCGGGCCCGTCCGTCTGTGGGATTCCGATCCTTCGGTGCCGCCGGCAGTGTTCCCCGATGGGTGGTTCATGGGTGTATGGACACGGCGGTTCCTCTTCGAGTTCCCCACACCGGTGCGGGTCGTCGGCGTGCACTTCAAGCCTTGGGGCATTTCGCCGTTTATCGACATGCCGGCGACTGAGCTGCGTGACCGTTGGGTGCCGGTCGACGCGGTCTGGCAACGGTCGTTGGACCGGATTCGCAACCAGATCGGGTGCGTCGCATCGGCGACCGATGCGCTGCGGGTATTGGAGGAGCAGCTGCGCTCGCGACTTGCCGAGGACCCGTCGCGGGGTCTCGACCTGGTCCAGCGCACAGGCAGGCTCTTGGAGGCTTCACACGGCGCGGTCCCGGTCGGTGCGCTGACCGACGCCGCCTGGGTGAGTGGCAATCACCTGGCTACGCAGTTCAAGACTCATGTTGGCGTCACCCCGAAGCGGGTGGCGCGGATCTACCGCTTTGCGCGGCTGATCCTGTCCGTAGACGCTTTGCGTCCGGTCGACTGGTCAGAGCTCGCTCTAACGGCGGGCTACTTCGACCAGGCCCACTTGATCAGGGAGTTCAAGGACTTCACCGGCCACACCCCGACGGGGTACCTGGCCCTGCGGCGCCGATTCCCGGCCGAGCAGGGCTTCCCGCCGGACCACGGCCCGATGCCCGCTGATTGATTTTTTACAAGACGGTCGCCCCTGGGTTCGGCAAGATCGGGGCCGAATCCGCAACGCGACTCGAGGAGAACCCGTTTGGGCACGGTAATCATGCACAACGTGGTGTCGGTGGACGGCTTCATCGCCGACGAGAACGACGACGTCGGAGCACTCCACGACTGGTACTTCACCGGGGGCACGCCGATCACCGAGGGCGGCGATCAGCAGTTCGATCATTCCGGCGCCGGAGCCGGCTTCAAGGTCTCTAAAGCTTCGGCGGAGTACGTCCGGTCGATGTGGGAGGCGATCGGCACGATTGTGATGGGCCGCAGACTATTCGACCTCGTGAACGGCTGGGAGGGTCATCCGCCCACGGGCGAGCACGTGGTCGTTGTGTCCCACCGCCCGAAGCCCGAGGGGTGGCACCCGGAGGCCTCTTACCATTTCGTCGATGGCGTGACGGCTGCGATCGATAAGGCCCAGGAGCTTGCCGGGGAGCGAACCGTCGCTGTGAACGCTGGCGAAGTGGGCAGCCAGATCCTCGCGGCCGGCCTCGTGGACGAGGTAGCGATGGACGTGGTGCCGGTGGTGTTCGGGTCGGGCAAACGCTACTTCGGCAGCATCGATGGGCAGCATCTACTGGAGAATCCCCATGTGGTCATCCAGGGCGACCGGGTGCTACACCTGAGGTTCAAGGTACGCCGCTAGACCCGATCGGGCGGCAGCGAAAACCGCCGGCCCGGGTGCCTCAGCCGCAGGCGAATGACACGACTTTCCTGAAGGGCAAGCGGCCAACCACCGGCGAGAGCAAGAGGCGATGATTTCGCGGTCGCGCTGACGGTCTTGGTTGGCAGGCAAGTGACAGCGACTCTATGAGGAGCGTGCGATGGGACAGCTGCTCGAGAATGCCGCAATCGACCGGCTGGCCGTGTTCGTCGGCGAGTGGGGGATGGCGGCGGAGTTCAAGGACTTACCGCCGGCCGACATCGGCGCACGGGTCGTGTTCGAGTGGATGCCGGGGAGGCGGTTCCTGATCCAGCGATGGCAGGTCCCGGTGCCGGAGGCGCCCGACGGCATCGGCATCATCGGCGCCGATCCCGAAAGCGAGGGCAACTTCCTCCAGCACTACTTCGACTCGCGCCGCGTCGCCCGCGTGTACAAGATGAGCATGAGCGACCGGGGCTGGAAGCTGTGGCGGGATTCGCCGGACTTTCCGTCGCTTGCGTTCGCGCAGCGCTACACGGGCACCTTCTGCGGCGATGGCAGGGTCATCGCTGGATCGTGGGAGATCCGCCACGACGGTGCAAGCTGGGAGCACGAGTTCGATCTCACGTACACAAAGATCATGTGACGATGACTGACTTCAGCGACATGGCGAGGGGGATCATCGAGTCGAACCGCTACATGGTGCTCGGCACTGCCGACGAGGACGGCGTACCGTGGGTGACCCCGGTGTGGTTCGCCCAGTCCGATCACCGGCGGTTCATCTGGGTCTCGTCGCCCGAGCGCAGGCATTCTCAGAACGTCAGGGCGCGCCCTGAGGTGAGCATCGTGATCTTTGACTCCCGGGTCGCGGTGGGCAGCGCGCGGGCGGTGTACATGTCGGCGCGCGCCGAGTAACTGTCGGACGCGGAACTCGAACGCGACGTCGCCTTCTTCGACAAGGCCAGCCAGGCACAGGGTCTGACCCGCCGCTGGGCGTTGGAGGACGTGCTAGCTCCGGCGCCGTTGCGGCTCTGTCGGGCGAGAGTTTCGCAGCATTGGGTCCTCGATCCAGACAGCAGTCCCGACGACCGCGCCGACGTCACGCTCTAGGGCGACGTGAGCGCAGCGCGCGCCACTTGCGCTTGGGACCGCCAGGTCGCCCACCGACATCCACATCTCTCCGGGGATGCGAAGAGACTGGCCCGCGGAGCGCGATCTCCGACCGGGGGGAGACCTCCTTTGGTCGTGCGACGAACATCGAGCCGCAGACGGGCCGCGTGTCGCTTTGCGCGGAAAGGAAGACCCGAGGCTCGCCGGATCCAGGGCCGGCGTCGCGGTGTGCAGAACCGGGTGATTGCATAGGCGCGCGTTGGTGGCGGCGTTCTCGAGGTTGCCGAATCTCAGGGCGGCTATCGCCGCCGTCGGCGTTTTGCATCTGTGGTTCGGCGTTGCTGTGAAGGCCCGCTGACGATCGGACGTGTGCGAAGCGTCCTATCGTCGCCGACCCTGACGCGCGAGCTGGCTCGGCTTGCGCTTGAGCTGTTCGTCGGGGCTTAGACGGCGACGCGGCCGCCGTCGGCGGGAAGGATTGCGCCGTAGATAAAGCTCGCCTCCTCCGAAGCGAGAAAGCTGACGGCGTTGGCGATCTCCTCCGGGGTTGCGCCGTGCCCGGCCGGTGTGCTCGAAGCCAGGACATCGAACATTTCGCCCATCGCGGCGCTCGCTGGGGTGCGTGTCGGTCCGGGTGCGACCGTGTTGACGCGGACACCCTGGGCGGCGTACTCCGCGGTCCAGGCCTTGGTGAGTGATTCGACCGCGGCCTTGGACGCGCCGTAGACAGCCAATCCGTTCATGCCGATGGTCGCAGCCATGGTCGAAATACTGATGATCGACCCACCGCCCCTTGCTGCCATGCGGGGCGCCGTCGCAGCCGTCAGGAAGAACGGCGCTTTGACGTTGACATCAAACGTGACGTCGAACGCCTCCTCCGTGGTCTGGTCCGTCGGGCCGCCGGGAAAGACACCAGCGTTGTTGACCAGCACGTCGACATCACTCGTGGCCTCGGCGAGGCGTTTGACATCTTCGAAGCTCGCTAGGTCGGCGGCGATGAACCGTGCCTTGCCCCCAGCAGCCTCAATCGCCTCCACGACCTCGCGGCCGCGAGCCTGATCGCGGCCGCTGATGATCACTTGAGCGCCCTCGCTAGCTAGGCGTTCTGCGACTGCGCGGCCGATACCTGAGGTGCCACCGGTGACTAGGGCCGTCTTGCCGTGGAGTGACATTTCTTTGTGTTCTCCCATCGGGTTAGTTGATGCGAACCAGGACAGAATGGATCGTGCGTTCCACTCTAGCAACAATGGATCGCACACTCCAATCCGTTGCTAAGGTTCTGGCATGAGCACGGCCAGCCAGCCCTCTCGCCCGCATACGCGCAAAGGCCAGGAGACCCGCCGGCGCATCGTTGACGCGGCCGCCGATCTGATCTTCCAGCAAGGTGTCGCGCACACGACGATCGAGGACGTGCGCGCCGCAGCAGACGTCTCAAGCTCCCAGCTCTACCACTACTTCGACGACAAACCCGCACTGGTCCGGGCAGTGGTCGACCACCAGGCCGACACGATCATTGCCGGGCAGGAGACGTTCGATCTCAGCAGCTTGGACGGGCTGCGCGCCTGGCGTGACTCGGTGATCGAGCACCAGCGCGAGGTCAACTGCCTCGGCGGCTGCCCCATCGGCTCGCTGGGAAGTGAGCTGGCCGAGACCGACCCCAAAGCGAGAGCCCACCTCGCCGAAGGATTCAATCGTTGGGAAGACGCCATCCGGAGTGGGTTTCGAGAGATGCACGCACGCGGCCGGCTCACGCCCGACACAAACCCTGACACCCTCGCCCTCGCCCTGCTCGCCGCACTACAAGGCGGCCTCCTCCTCACGCAGATCGAACGCGACACCAAACCGCTCGAAGCCGCACTCGACTCGATACTCGAACTCGTCGCCCGACTCAGCTACCGCAGCTAGCGCATAGACACCCGTCGGACCGCGGTGGCGTCTCGCGGAACGAGCCACGCTGTCGTCATCGTCGCCAGCAGGAACGCCCGGTTAGAGATTCGCCGCGCGGACCCGGTTTGAATGTTCACACGCGCCAGCATCAACACCGGAGGTGTCGGATTGCGCAGAAAGCGGGCAAATGTGACCCCATGGTCCCGCGCACTCATACAGTGCGCGTCCGTTTCGCCGATGGCAGGGCCGGCACGGCGGTGGGCAGAACCAGGCGATTGCATAGGCGCGCGTCTATAGCGGCGGTCTCGGTTTTGGCGAATGGGAGGTGCGCGGCGATGCGCGGGCTGAGACTCGCTCCGCCTCCGCACTCGTCGCCCCTGAGGCCGACGCCTGGAAGACGTCGGCGGCGTCGGCGTGGTGTTCGACGTCGTCGGCGAAGACGGTCCAGAAGCGATCCGGAGGCCTATCCGCGCCAGAGGATCCCGGCCAGGACGCGGGAAGCGCTGGTCGCGAGGACGGCGTGGTCACGGGGGAGCCGACGGTTCTTGGCGCAGATGAGTGTCACAGTTTTGCGCCAGCTGGCACACCTTCTGTAATGAACGAATTCCGGCTGATCGACAGCGACATCGAGCTGTTGCGCGCAGCGCGCACCGATCCCGACGCGTTCGGCGACTTTTATCGACGCCACGCGGTCGCGGTGGAGCGCTGGATCCGCGCGCAGACGCCCGACATGGCTACCGCGGCCGATCTCACCGCCGAGACGTTCGCGCAGGCACTGGTCAGCCTCGGTCGGTTCCGTGGCGCGAGCGACGAGTCAGCGCGCGGCTGGCTGTACGGGATCGCCCGCAACTTGGTGCGCCGATACCACCGCCGCGGACGGGTTGAACTCACGACCTGCCAGAAGCTCGGTATCCAGCTCGACCACGACCCCGATGAGCTCGCTGAGATCGAGTCCCAGATCGACGCTGCGATCCAGACGCCCGAGCTAACCAAGGCTCTGAACACGCTGCCCGATACCCAACGCCAAGCCTTGCAGCTGCGCGTAGTCGACGAGATGGGCTACGACGAGGCAGCCGCCCTGATGGGCACCACCGAGCGCAACGCTCGAATCCGCGTGTCGCGCGCCCTGAAAACCCTCTCCATCCGACTAGGAGTCTCCCAATGACCAACGCCAGCCTTCCCCCCCACCTCGAACGCGTCGGTGGGCAGCTCACTACGGCCGCCCATGACCTCGCGTCGGCGCCACGCCGATCGCGGCGGCGCCCACTGCAACTCCTCCTGGCCAGCACCACGGCGCTGGCGGCGATCGCTGCCGCGGCCGTTCTCACGGTCGGTGCTACCACGGGTACGCCGCCAGCGTTCGCTGTGACCCGACACCACGACGGGACGGTCTCGGTGAGGATCAACCGCAGGGTGTCGATCGCTGAGGTGAACCGCAAGCTCGCCGCGATGGGGATCGAAAAGATCGGTAGAGGGCCGACCGCGACCCGGGCGGACATGTCTTCGATCCCCAGCTGTTCGTCGATCCCTGCAGGGTGGAAGGGCGTGTGGGTCCAATTCACGGGGTCGACGTCGGGCCCGGGCTACTCGGTCATCACGACCACCCCGCCGGGCACCTGGATCCATATTGAGTGCCTCGCCGTCAACACGGGCCCCGCCAGCTCGCGCACCACAGGCAACACAGGCGCCGGTTGATCCGGTGAGGGCCGCCCGGCGCCGCCTAGCGCGGGCGGCGGCGAGCATCGGTCAGCGGTCTGGCCCCCGGCTGATGTCAGGGTCAGACCGCGGTCTGGTAACCGTGGTCGATCCGGCCGATGGGACACCCGCTTCCGATTGCTGGCGCGCCTCGACCTACAAGCCGGCAAGCGCTGCTTTGCGCGGAGGGGAGCCCCTAGGCTCGCCGCAAGCAGGGCGCACACACAGCACGCAGAATCGGACGATTGCGTAGGCACGGCTCGACGCGATCGGGGCTCCCAATTGGCGAGGAGCAGGTAGATGCTCGCCTGCCATCGGTCGACCCGCTTCTGTAGGCGCGCCCGACTCTCGCGGCCCGCGTGGCCCTCCAGCTGGTGAGCGGAGCCGCTTCGCTTCTCGAATTGGGAATACTCATTCGGCTCGGAGATGTCTCGTAGCCGGATCGGCCAGCGGATTGATCGCTCAAGCGGCGGGTTGATGCGATGAGTGTTGGTCCCTGCGGTGGTCAACATATCCATCCACCCCGACCAGGAGACGATGTCCATGCCAGGACCGCTGAGCGACGCCCACGCGGTGACCAAGCTTCCCGCCCAGGACCTCGACCGAGCGCGTCGGTTCTATCACGACAAGCTCGGACTCGACCCGGTCGAGGAGCGCGACGGTGGTCTTCGGTTCATCTGCGCGGGCACGGAGTTTCATCTGTTCAGGTCCTCTGGAGCCGCTTCAGGCGGATCCACGCAGATGGGATTCGAGGTCACCGACCTCTCGGCAGTCATCGAAGATCTGCGTCATCGCGGGGTCAGGTTCGAAACCGTCGAGGTCCCAGGCTTCGAGAGCCAAGGCGAGATGGTGGTCGTGCCCAACAACTACCCAAGTAAAGGTTCCGGAGAGCTTGGCGCCTTTTTCTACGACAGCGAAGGGAACCTCCTCGCCCTCGGCCAGGCGACCGATGGCGGGGACGCGAGAGGCCCGCGACTCGCGTCGACACGTGGAAATGTGGCAGCGGCAGCCGTGCCCGATGCGACTCATGTGGGCATCGATGAGCTCGAGGCGGTCGAGGAGTTCTTAGAGGGCTTCACGTTTCGCCGCGCCGGAGCCCAAATGGGCGTGACACCGTTCGGTATGTCGATCATCGATATGCCAGCGGAGACGACCGCCTACCCGGAGCATGACCACTCCTCCGAGGGACCCGGGAATCCGCCCGCCCACCAGCTCGGGCAAGAGGAGGTGTACATCGCACTGCGCGGTTCGGCCGACGTGCAGGTCGACAGCCACCGGTACAAGCTGGACGCAGACCACATCATCCGCGTCGGGCCGACGGCACGCCGCAAGATCCTGCCGGGTCCTGACGGCGTTCGGCTCCTCGCGATCGGCGGATTTCCCGGTCGTGCTTACGATCGAGCCTCCACCATCTGAAGCGAAGCAGCAGCCAAGCCATAGCTGAGAACGCCGAGCGGGAGAGCGCGATGGCGACGATCGACGACCGCAGTGCCGCGAGCGGGACGCCGACCGCAGCCCGACAGCGCCCCTGCTTTGGCATGCGGACGCGTATGCCGGCTGCGTCGGCGCGTATGCCGGCTGCGTTGGCAAGACGCCCGGAATGCGCGGAAGCACGACCGAAGCGCTGCTGGCGGGACGTGACGCTCTCACACGTAGGAGGCCTGACCGGACGGGCCTGGAGTTCGCCGTAAGCAGGGCCGCGCCGGCGGCGTGCAGAATCGACTTGATGCCTAGGTACGGGCGGTGCCGGATCAGTGCTCGATCAGTCGGCTCGTGAATCCGTCGCGCCACTGCCATGTCGCCGAAGCAGTTGTCGTAGTTCGCGGAAGCTGAATGACGAAAGGGATGACGACGCAACTCAAGCATCGAAGGATCCGAGGTGCCCTGAACCCTCTGCGCAACGCTGTTGGCGTGGGCGCGGCGAATAAGCCTTCTTTCTATCATTGACTTCCGTATTTAGTTCACTACTCTCCTTCCTTGCATGAATGATCTGGCGAAAGTTGAGCGGATTGCGGCCGTTGCGCGCGCGTTTACGCCGGGTACTCCCGTGGGACGTCTCGACATGCTCGCCGGTCGCATGAACCAGCTGACCGACATCGTCAGCGCTGTATCGATGAGCGGCCAGCACGTAGCCCTTTACGGCGAGCGCGGCGTCGGGAAGACCTCGCTCGCCAACGTGTTGGCGGAGGTCTTCGACGACCCAAGGATGCGAGCCAATTTCAACTCCGTGCGGATCAACTGCACGACCGAAGACACATTCACCACGATCTGGCGAAATGTCTTCGCTGAGCTCAAGCCCACGATCGAGGAACCTGAAACGTGGTCGCCCGAGGCCGTCCGCCGCACCCTCGAGGCTCTTGATCGGCCGGCCATCGTCGTTCTCGACGAGCTAGATCGGCTCGACAACGACGACGCCTTGACCGCGCTCGCTGACACGGTCAAGACACTCTCCGATCATGCCGTGCCGTCGACTCTGGTGCTCGTCGGTGTTGCGCGATCCATCGGGGAGCTCGTTGGGGAGCATGCATCCATAGTGCGCGCTCTTGTCCAGATCGAGATGCCACGGATGTCGGCGCGCGAGTTGAGCGAAATCCTCATGAAGGGATGTGCCAAGGCTCATCTCGATATGCGCGGCGACGCGGTCGATGAGATAACGACGCTCTCAGAAGGACTGCCGCACTACACGCACCTCTTGGGATTGCACGCAGGTCAGCGTGCGGTTCAAGACGACCGCACGTCAGTCGTGCTGGAAGACGTCCAGAGAGCCATTCCCAAGGCCGTCGATCGTCACACGATCTTGAACGACTATCTACAGGCCACTCGCAGCGCTCGAAAGGACGCCTTGTTCGCCCAAGTCCTCCTTGCGTGCGCCCTAGCGCCCAAGAATCAGCTCGGTTTCTTCACGTCCGGGGCGATTCGGGAGCCCTTGGAGGTCATCGCAGGGCGTCGCATCGACATCCCAGCGTTTTCCAACCATCTGAGCCAGTTTCTGGAGCCGGAACGTGGGTCCGTGCTCCAACGCGAAGGCACGTCGCGCCGGTACTTCTACCGCTTCTCCGATCCGATCCTCCAGCCGTATGTCGTCCTCAAGGGCTTGTCTTCGGGGCTGATCACGGACGACCAGCGCAGGCAATTCCAGACCGCTCCGCCGGACCCCGACATCACACCCGAAGACTTCGAGACCAATCGCCCCCAACCGCTGTTCTAACCCGCCCACGTCGTCATCGGCGAGTGCGCGCGAGGGGAGCACGTCTCAGGTCTCAAGTTGAGAACAACGATCGCGTTGGTCGGTTGGCAGTCGAAATCTTCGCGACTGCAATGGCGACAACCCAGACAGGCTCCTGTCCACTGAGCTGATGATCCTGTTCGTGGCAATCCAATCGTCCGGCTCCGCCGTCCGGCTGACCGAGTTGTCCGGCGCCTCGGGGCTCTGGGTCGGCGTCACCGTCGACGACTGCTCGGCCACGAGCGCATACGTCGCCAGATAGGAAGAGCAGACGATCCCTTGTGACGAGGGACGGCTCCGGCGGCACGTGCGGTTTGAGGGTGGTGAACCCGGACGGTTGTGCCCTTCTGGCCAGGAGCCGTCTGCGGGGCACCCTCGACTCAAACCACCGAGCTGGCCGTTCGTGGCATATTGGTACATTTGTACCAATATGCAGACTTCAGTACGCCACGACGATCGCCCAAGGGGAGCCGCCCGACGGCAAGCTCTGATCGAGGCGACGCTGCAGATCGTGGCCGAGGTCGGCGCGGATGCCGTCACCCATCGACGTGTTGCCGAGGTGGCGGGACTGCCGCTTGCCTCTACGACCTACTGGTTTGACTCCAAGGAGGATTTGCTCACTGCCGCTCTTCAGCACGCTGCTGAGCAGGACGTGGCCAGGCTGGAGGCATGTGCTGGGTCAGCGCGAGATGGGAACGACCCCCTGGTGGCGGCGGTGGCGAGGATCGTGGGGCCGGCCGACATGCGAAGTGAACCGGGCCGGGCATCGTTGCTGGCCTCCTACAGCCTGCTTCTCGAGGCGGCCCGGCGTCCGGTCCTGCGCGATGTCACTCGCGAGTGGACAACCGCTTATTTGGATGCGCTCGAGCCGCTGCTCGAGGTTGCCGGTTCGGATTGTCCGCGTGCCGACGCCGAACTGCTGCTTGCGGCTGCCGATGGCCTGCTGATCGAGCAACTGGCCCTGGGGGAAACATTCGATCCAAGTCCGCGGCTGCGCAGGCTGGCAGCGGCGCTGGTGGCTCGCACGTGACCACACTCGTCGCATCCCGGAAGCCGCCAGGCGAGTCGCGCGACGTCGTCGTGATGATCAGCGTGCTTCTTCTGTTCGAGTCCTCGATCTATTCGGCGATCACACCCATCCTGCCCCACTACGAGAGCCTCTTTCATGTCCAGAAACCGGCGATCGGGCTCCTTGTCGCGGCGTACGCGGCGGGGATGATCCCGGGCGCGCTGATGGGAGGCTGGATGGGCGCCCGGGGAGGGGTGCGGCGGACCACTCTGGCCGGCCTGCTGGTCTTCGCGATCTCGATTGCTGCGTTCGGGTTCGGGTCCGACCTGGTCGTGCTCGATGCTTTGCGCTTCCTCCAGGGTGCCGCGTGCGGACTGGTCTGGGGCGGCGGCCTCACTTGGGCGATCGCCCTCGGCTCCCGCGAGCGGCGGGGAGAGCTGATCGGCTCTGTGCTTGCTGCAGCCATCTTCGGGTCCCTGGTAGGTCCTGTGATCGGCACGCTCGCAGCGGTGCTGGGAACGGAGATCGTCTTCTCCCTCGTCGGCGGCGTGTCGATCGTCCTCGCCGCCTGGGTAGTGAGGCATCCCGAGCCGCCTCCACCGGAGCCCACCACAAGTACGCCGCTGCGGACGGCGAGGCGCAGCCCACAGCTGAGACTCGGCTTCTGGCTCATCCTCCTGGAGGCCGCCACGATCGGAGCCACCAGCACGCTGATCCCCCTCCGCCTCGCTGCACTCGGAGCTTCGGCTGTCGCGATCGGCGGCACCTTCGTCATGACGTCACTCATCAGCACCGTGTTCGCCCGACCAGTCGGACGCCTGGTCGACCGCCGAGGACCCCGCCGCCTACTACTCGGTTCTCTGACCGCGACCGCGATTCTCCTGGCCTTGCTGACCCTTTCGGGCTCGGCTCTCGCGCTCGCCACGATGACCGTGGTCACGCTCGGGGTGCCGCTTAGCGTGTACGCCACCCCGGCCATGTCGATCATGACCGACGCCTCCGAGCGATCCGAGATCGCCCTCGTGATCACGACCATGATGTTTACTCTCGCCTGGGCATTCGGCGAGGCCGTCGGCGCGCCCGCCGCCGCCAGCCTGGCCCACGCCACCAATGAGGCGGCCCCCATCCTGCTTCTGGCTGGAGCCATGATCCTGACGCTGTGGCCCGTACTCAAAGTCCGGCTGACCTCACCGAACACCTCAGGCATCCTGGGCAGCGATATCGAAGCTCCGCCGCCTCGTTCACGCTCATTGGTTTGAACCCAAACCGTCTTCCGCGGATCGAGCCTGCCTCCCGATTCCTAACCCTGGCTGCGAGAAATCGTCCACCACCTCACTTGCCACCCGCTAGACATCACACAAAGGACTATTGGGTTCCTCATCACAAGAGACGGTGATGAGAGGGGGCCGAGCCTCGACGCGGCATCGATCCCGGTGACCAGAGGCACGATTGCCTTCGACGGGTTCACCGCCAATTCGATCAATCCCGAGGTCGACTGAGCCACTTTCCGGCTCCGTCTCAAGCTTCGATGACCGGCGATTCCTTTCACCGTCGGCGAGCGCGAACCCGCGCGACTGCAAGGGGCGACAACGCAGGGATGAGGCTCGCCGGCGCCGCACGAGTGGTCTACCAGGGGGACGATCGTCCGCCCGCGCCCGCCGCCCCCGCGCCTGCCGATCGCCGGATGCAGGGCTGGCTCCGGAGCGTGCCGGATCGTGGTTTTACGTAGGCAGGCACCCCTGCCCGCAGTCACGGAATTTGGCGAACAGCGGGGACGCAACCCACCGCCGGCGAGACACCTGCTCCGCAGCGAGCGCGGTAGTGAGCCCGAGCGCGGCCGATGGTGTTGGAGGCGTTTCGTGGGGAAGTTTCGCGAGATCTCAGTCCGGTCAGGCGGTTGCTCGTCGGCGGCGCAAGTGGCAGCGAGCTCGGTGCGAAGCACGGTCCTGGTGGGAGCAATCGCGATGTCCCAAGAACCGTGGGTTCGGGCAGAATCGACTTCCTCAGAAGCAGTCATATTCAAAGGAGGTGGCCGTGATCGTCGACTGCGCCCATTACCGCGATGGGCGGCGCCAGCAAGAGGCCCCGATGGAGCTGGATCGAGCCGCCGAGATCTGTCTCGAGGATGACGGCTTCGTCTGGCTCGGGCTGTTCGAGCCCGATCAGGCGGAGCTGGGCAAGGTGCAGGAGCGCTTCGGGCTTCATGACCTCGCGATCGAGGACGCCCGCAGCTTCCACCTGCGACCGAAGATCGAGCAGTACGAGCATGGCGGCATCGTGTTTGCCGTATTCCGGACAGCTCGCTACGTCGAAGACCGCGAGGAAGTGGAGTTCGGGGAAGTTTCTGTGTTCATTTCTCGCCGTTTCGTCATCACGGTGCGTCAGGGAGTCGCAAGCGACCTGCACGGCGCGCGGTTGCGACTTGAGGAGCGCCCTGAGCTGCTCGAGGGCGGCACGACAGCGGTCCTGTGGGCGATCCTCGACACGATCGTGGACGACTACGCGCCCGTCATCGAGGGCCTCGAGCGTGATGTCGAAGAGGTCGAAGCGACCGTGTTCACCGGCGCCGCGGCGCCAACCGAGCGCATCTATCTCCTGCGCCGCGAGGCGACCGACTTCTATCGCGCCGTGCACCCCCTGCTCGGGCCGCTCGACGCGCTCGAACGCGGCAGCTACCTCGACGTGCGCGGAGACCTGTCCGAATTCTTTCGCGATGTCAACGACCACCTAAAGCTCGTCAACGAGGAGGTCGCCGCCTTGCGCGACGTGCTTGCCACCGTCCTGCAAGCAAACATGGCTGTGATCTCTAATCAGCAGAACGAGATCAGCGTGCGGCAAAACGAGACCATGAAGCAGCTCACGCTCGTCGCCACGATCTTCCTGCCGCTGTCGTTCATCACCGGTTTTTTCGGGATGAACTTCGGGTGGATGACGGGGCACATCACGTCATTCTGGGTGTTTGCCACCTATGGGATCGGAAGCCTATTCGCGTCAAGTGCCGTCATCTATCTGTGGTTTCGTCGCAGCGGCAAAATAGGCACGACGTAGCACGCTCCGATACCAACTCTCGGCGGTGGCTGCTCCTGCATCCACATCAGTACGCGCATCTCGTGGCGGTTGGCGGTGCACCCCGCAAGGCGCGGAAAGGGAGCCCGCGGCTCGCCGGAAGCGGGGGCCGGGGGCCGGCGTGCAGAACCGGCGGAATACGTAGGTACGCGGCCCGGTTCGATGGGGGCGCCGGCCAGTCCAGGGGCTTTCTAACCCCCGGCGACCGTTAAGTCGCCGAAGCGAAAGCGCGGCACGGCCGCCCCGACTGATCAAAGCAATCGCGCGGAGCCAGGCTCGCGGGGCCTGCTGAGCTAATGCCTCTTGGGAGGTCGATCTCGTCGCCGCTGTAGCGACATTCCGATCACACCCAACACGCATCGATGTTCGGGGCGAACCGGCCGTTGATGGCGTCAGGAACCATTGCTTCCATTAAAATTGGTCACCAGCTCACTTGACAGCCACGTCACCAGGTAGCTAGGTTTCCGGCCCACATGACCGAGGCGCCTCCCTCTGACCTCTCGGCCGTCCTGAATGAGGCTGCGGACGCCACACCGCTGACGACGGCTCAACGCACAGCGCAAACGCTGAGAACGGCGATCCTTTCGGGGCGGGTGGCACGAGGTTCCCGCGTCGGCGAGTCTCAGATCTCTGCCGCCCTGCGGGTCTCACGAAATACTGCGAGAGAGGCATTGCGCCTGCTGCAGGCCGAGGGCCTCGTGTCGCACGAGCCATATCGCAGCCCGGTCGTGACCGTGCTCGCGCCCGAGGACGTGGCTGACGTGTTCGCCGTCCGCTCCGTGCTTGAGCTTGCTGCCACCGACATGGTCGCCGCCCGCGACGTTGTGTTGGATCTGGAGCCGCTGCGGCGAGCCGTTGAAGGTCTGGCCCGGCTGGTCGGAGCGGACCATGGTCTCGCCGTGATTGAGGCTGACCGTGGATTCATGCTGGGCTGGTCGCCCTCGCCGAGAGCCCCCGCCTTATGGCCGCATACGAGCGGATCGAGGGGAGATCCGCTCGTGCCTTTCGATTTCGACACGCACCCACCAACGCGCCGAAGAGCTTGTCGATCAACACGCGAGATTCCTTGAGCTGCTTGAAGCGCGCCATTTCGACGAGTTCAAGGCCGATCTCAAGACGCACATGGATCTCGCGGTCGATCGCGTGACCAGTGTCCTTAGGCAAAGCAAGGACACCGCAGACACAGCAACCGCTCCCGAGGATTCCTCCGGTGCGGACACTCCCAATCCATCCGGATCGCTATCGCCCTGGCCACGGCCAGAGGCCTCGGCGAAGAGCAGTCGAGGTAATCGATGACCCAACCGCATGACGCGGGGATAACCCGCCGGACGCTCCTCAACTACGGCGTGAAAGGGACTGTCGCGGCAGGCGCACTCCTGCTGCCGGCTGCTTGCGGCTCCAGTTCCGGAGGCCAGGGGCTCCGCCTCTTCCTCAAAGGTTGTGACGCCCAAGCCGGACGGCGACATCACTTGGTTCACGTATTCCGGATATGTCAATCCAAAGGTCATCTCTGGGTTCGAGAAGACCTATGGCGTCAAGGTCAACCAAGCCTTCTACACGAATGTCGAGGGGATGGTGCAGAAGGTATCGGCCGGGGTCAACCAACGACCTCGATCTCTACGACCAACAGCGCGTATGACCACCTGCTCATCGCGGCGGGCACGGTTCGGCCGTACGACCCGTCGAAGATGAAGAACTTCGATCAGATCATCCCCTACTTCCGCAATGCGCCATATGACAAGGGCAGCCGGCCATACACGATTCCCTACGGCTACGGCCCTGCTGGAATCGCGTACCGGAAGGGCAAGGTCAACGTCACAGGCTCATGGAACGACCTTTGGAACAACCCCGGAGCAAAGGGCAAGATCTACGTCCTTGATCAGCAGGACGAGACGCTCGGGATGAGCCTCATTCGCGACGGCGCGAGTCCCAACTCCGGAGACCCTGACGCAGGCCACCGGCACCGGCCACGAATCACCTGCTTGCACTCAAGCCATCCCTCGGTGGCATCTCCAGCGACATCAACACTGTCATCGACAGCGGCGAAGCGTGGATGTCTCACGCTTGGGCAGGCTCCGTCTATCAGGCCCTTACCAAGCTCAAGGGCAAGAATGATTGGACCTTCGAGTGGCCGAGGAAGGGCTATCCATGGGTTGCGACACCCTGTCCGTTGGTCAACACGCCAGCAGTCCCGGGACGGCGCTCCTGTTGATGCAGTATCTGCTCTTGAGCCGGAGAATTCGTACGCAAACACGTCCTGACACCGGCTACTCCAACGGAACACTTCAGGGCGAAGCGGCATACCGCACGCTCACGAAGGCGTACCCGTTCCGAGCGTTGCCTGATGCCAACCTGAACACCGCTCAATGGCGCGTGGCGCCGACTGGTCCGCGGCTCGCGCTGTGGAACCAGCAATGGAGCCGGTTCAAGGCATGAGCGCCTGGTCGCTGCGGGAGCGAGCGACGGACCATGGACCCTGCTGCTGTTACCAGCAGCAGGGATCCTCCTCCTCTTCTTCATCGCGCCGCTGATCCTGGCCGCGGCGTTCTCCTTCGGAGGAGTCAACCCTCTCGGCCAGCCGACCCTCGGCTTCTCCTTCGCGAACTACCAGGACGTCTTCGCCAGCTACAACCTGGCGCCACTTCTCCGAACGCTGGAGTTCACGGCTATTGCCACCGCTGTGTGCATGCTCCTGGGCTATCCGGTGGCATACCTCGCCGCGTGTATCGCCAAGCGCGCTGCGCCATTCATCCTCGCCCTCGTGATCCTGCCCTGGCTCGTGGACTACCTAGTGCGGCTGTACGCCTGGA
The DNA here is from genome assembly GCA_963718545.1 of uncultured Solirubrobacterales bacterium. Classification (GTDB taxonomy): domain Bacteria; phylum Actinomycetota; class Thermoleophilia; order Solirubrobacterales; family Solirubrobacteraceae; genus Palsa-465. The sequence continues at coordinate 1,023,778 of CAVQZO010000003.1, forward strand.
CCTCACTCCTCGCCCCAGCCGGACTCCTTCCAACTCTCCTGAAGCACCTCGGTATCGCCGCGCCCCAGTTGCTCAACACCAACTTCGCGGTGATCTGCGGACTGGTGTACGGCTACCTGCCGCTCATGATCCTCCCGATCTATGCCTCCGCCAGCGAACTGCAACCGGAGGTGATCGAAGCAGGCAAGGATCTCTACGGATCACCTTCAGCGGTGTTCTGGCGCGTGACCTTCCCCTTGACGCGCGCTGGGGTGCTCGGGGATGCCTTCTGGCGTCTCTCCCAATGCTCGGCGACTTCGCTACTGCCCAATTCCTGGGCAACCCGAATTCGACGATGATCGGCAACCTGATCAACAACCAGTTCAACGACGCGGGCGCCCAGACGGTCGGCTCGGCCTACACAATCGCGCTCATACTGCTGCTTGTGGTCGTTCTCGGCCTCACGATGCTTGTGGCGCGCAAGCGGGTTCGCCTCCGCAGTCTGGTTGGCGTTGATGCGTCGCCACCGATGGCTGTCGCAGCGGACGGGATGGCACTGCAATGACGGCGGCTCGGACGCGACCCGCCCGGGGACTCTGGGCGGTAACCGGCGTCGTGCTGGGTCTGATGATGGTGCCAGTGATCGTGGTCCTGCTCTTCTCCCTGAACAGCCAGGATTCTCTGATCGTGTTCCGGCACTTCAGTTCCACCTGGTACCGGACGCTGTTTCACGACAGCGGCATGCTGTCCTCGCTCAGGGTCAGCATCGAGCTCGCTGTCCTGGCCGCCGTGATCTCAACCATGCTCGGCACAGCGCTCGCGGTCGGGATGACCAGAGGCTCCCGGCGTGCATCCGCAGCTGCCGGGGGCGTGGCGTTCCTGAGACTGGTCACGCCAGAGACGGCTACCGCTGCGGCGCTGCTCCTGCTCTTCACACAGCTCAAGGTGACGCTGTCCTTCTGGACCATTCTGGCCGGACATCTTGCCCTGTGCACGGCGTTCGTGACCGTGATCGTTCGCAGCCGGCTCGTCGGCATGAACCGCGAGGTCGAGTATGCGGCACAGGACCTCGGCTCACGGCGCTTTCAAGCTGTTTGGCTTGTCGTGCTTCCCCCGTTGCTGAGGACCCTCATTGCGGCTGCGCTGCTCGCGTTCGTGCTGAGCTTCGACGACTTCGTCACGACCTACTTCACCTCGGGGACGGGGGCACAGCCGCTCCCGCTGCGCATCTATTCGATGCTCCGGTTCGGAGTGACCCCTGAGGTCAACGCAGCCGGCGTTTTGATGCTTGGAATCATGGCCATCGTGCTAACCATCGTGGCGATCGTCGTCGGTGTCGGTGTCCGCAGGTCGTCTCGCCGACCCGTGGCTGCCGTATAAGGAGGTTGGGTTGCAAGCGCCTGCCGCAGAGATGATCGGGGTCACGAAGCGTTTCGGTCGTCGTGTTGCCGTTGACTCCGTTGACCTCTCCGTAGATGAAGGGTCGTTCTTTTCGATCCTCGGACCATCCGGCTGCGGGAAGACCACGACGCTTCGGATGTTCGGTGGCTTCATCTTCCCGGACGACGGCGAAATCAGGCTCGCCGGCAGATCCGTCAATCGGGTTCCTCCCCACAAGCGCGACGTAAACACGGTCTTCCAGAGCTATGCCCTCTTCACGCACCTATCGGTTGCCCAGAACGTGGGCTTCGGACTGAGGCGCCGTAAGGTCCCCCGCGCAGAGGTTCACGAGCGTGTAGCAAAGATGCTTCAGGTGGTGTCCCTGGAGGATCGAGCCGATGCTCGCTCGGAACAGCTATCCGGGGGTCAGCAACAGCGAGTCGCGCTCGCGCGCGCCCTGGTCAATATGCCGCAGCTCCTGCTACTGGACGAGCCGCTCGGGCGCTCGACCTGAAGCTCCGCCGACAGATGCAAGTCGAGCTCAAACACATTCAGCGCGAGGTCGGCGTGGCCTTCGTATATGTCACGCACGACCAGGAAGAGGCGCTGACCATGTCCGACAAGATCGCCGTCATGAACGACGGCCGCATCCTTCAGACGGGACAGCCGGCCGAGATCTACGATGATCCAGCCAACCTCTTCGTTGCGAGATTCATCGGAAGCTCGAACGTGCTTCCGGGCAAGTTCGATGGGAAGCTGGTCAGGCTGGATGCCGGCGCAGCAGCTACCGCTCCCGCCGGTGCCCTCCAGTCAGGCGAAGCCGTCGTCGGATTCATCCGCCCGGAGAAGCTCATCTTGGCGTTCGGCGGGGACAATGCCTCGCCCGACCTAAGGGGAGTGGTTACGGAGGCGGTCTACCTCGGGGCCAGCACGGCCTACCGCCTGGCTCTCCCCGGCGACCATCTTCTGAACGCGGTCGTACCCAACGGCTCCGGTCAGACGCCGGCGATTCCGGTTGGGACCGAGGTCAGCATCGGTTGGGCGCAGGAGGATTGCCTCATCTTCCGGAGCGCGACGGGCGAGCGTGTCCGGCCCGGCAGCAGGACCTCAAGTGGTCCTCCGTCTCCAGGAGATGGACCATCCGACGAGTCCTCGATACAGCCGCCCCCAAGTGAGATGCCAATCTCACAAACCTCATAAGGAGAAGATGGTTTGGACCTGCACGGAAAGATCTCAGTGGTGACGGGTGCGGCTCAGGGCAACGGCTTCGGCATCGCCGAAGCGCTCGCAGGTGCTGGCTCGCACGTGATTCTGAGCGACATCAATCAAGAGCGACTTGCGTCTGCGGTGCAACGCCTGACTGACCGTGGCGATAAAGCCACTGGCGTGACCTGCGACGTCACCGATGAGGATGCCGTGGACCGCCTGATGGCCGCCGCGGATGACCTCGGGGGGCCCCATATCCGCGTGTTGCGCAGGCTGGCCTCGACTACTCCAATCTGATCCCGGATACGTCGCTCGCGGACTGGAACCGGATCTTTTCGGTGGATGTAGTCGGGACCTTCCTGCCAGTGCGGGCAGCTAATCCCACGGATGGCCGAACTGGGCGGCGGCTCGATCATCACGATGTCAGGGACCTACGCCTGGGCCGCCGAACCGGGCCATGCCCTGCACGCCGCGGTCAAGGGCGCCATCCTCTCCTTCACGCGAGGAGTCGCGGTCGAGTGGGGACACAAGAAGATCCGGTGCAACGCACTAGTGCCGGATGGATCAACACGCCGATGGTGAGCGGGACCTTCGATGAGCGGCCCGCCGAGCAGGTGACTGACGTGGTCGAGTGGCACGCACTGGGACGCATCGGCGAGCCGACTGAAGTCGGGCAACTAGCCCTATTCCTCGCGTCTGACGCGTCATCCTTCTGCACCGGGGGCGCGTTCGTCATCGATGGGGGCCAGAGCGCCGGCGTGAACTCGTTCCAGAAGCCCATCACCGTGCCGACCGGGGTATGAGCGTGCTCGCGAATGCCCCGTTCGACAACATCGACGTGTACTGCGAGGACATCCCTCGAATGCTGCATTTCTACTGCGAGGTCCTAGGACTGCAGCTCCTCTACCCATACGTGGACGGCTCTGACTGGTTCGCCGTTCAGACGGGACCGGTGAGCGTCTACTTCCTCAGGTCCGATACCGCGGCGGGGGATGTTCATCCGCCTACCGGTGAGGCTCGGGGAATCGCATCCTTCTCCTTCGCCGTCGACAATCTCGACGCTGCTATCCGATCACTCGACGGCCAGGTTGAATGGTCAGGCGACGTGGACAGGTGGTCTCACCCCAACGGTACCTGGTACCAGTACCGGTTCTTTCAGGACCCGGAGGGAAACAACCTGAGCATCACAGAGCCTCACAAGGTCACTGTCGAGCCATTTTCCATGCCAGCGTCCGAGGCCTGAGCCAGACATGTACCCACAGATCAGGGTCAGCGACCACCTCGCGAGAGGGGCCGGATGTATGGAGAAGCGGCGCGGACGCGCATCGAGCGGACGATCTCTGGATATGAGGTCGTCTACGGCGAGGCGGCAGGTCTGACATGGGATCAGGCCGTGAGCACGGCGGCCCGCTACGAAGAGCCGATTCGTCGCCACGCGCCCCACGTCATGGAAGAAATCCACGGACTGGCCGAAGGAGCGAACGTCGGGATCGGAGATATCCTGGCGATCAACGCCCGAACGGAGGTGATCTGGTCGGCCACCGCAGCACGCGCTGAAGGACGGCCTCCGGCTCGTGAGTGCACATCCTTCGCACTCCTCTCCGAGCGGACGGCGCGCGGGGAGCCGGTAGCGGCACAGACCTGGGACTGGCTCGTGCACAGCTTCGAAACGGTCGTGGTGCTCGAGGTGGAGCAGGAGGACGATCGCCCCAACTTCGTTACCGCGGTGGAGGCGGGGTTACTCGCGAAATTGTCGCTCAACTCCAGCGGCCTCGCCGTAATGACAAACGCACTCGTTAGCCGCCGAGATGTGGGGTCCCCGGGCGTTCCCTATCACGTGATGCTGCGACTCCTGGCCGATTGCGAGTCAGTAACCGATGCGGTTCACCTAGTCCAAGAGCTCCCCCGAGCGTCGTCAGCCAACTATCTCGTCGTGCACGCGGACGATGTGGCGACCAACATCGAAGCCAGCCCTGGCGACTATTCCGGCGTGCGCTGCCAGATTCCGGATGCCGGACTGCTGATCCACACCAATCACTTTCTCGACCCGCTCCTGCGAAGCGAGGACGTATCGGTCTATGCGATGCCCGACACGCTAGTGAGAATGCAACGAGCCCAGCGGTGGCTTCGGGCAGATAACAGACTCTGGGACGTGGACGCCATCCATCAGGTCCTAGCGGACCACGCAGAGCTGGCCGGCCTCCGTGTGTTGCCACCCAGACCCACGTGATCCCGGTCCAATGCAATGGGCGACAGTACTAGCCGCCGTGATCGAACCCGCTCAACGGCGACTCTGGCTCGCCAGCGGAAATCCATGCGACGTTCCGCTCAGAGGAGGTCCCGCTCGACCACCTGCTCGACAAGCGGACACCGTTCGATGAAGCACGCTCCCGCACCATTCCCGCTCCCTCAATGCCGGCATGACAGCCGGTGCTGGTAGCCCTCGTCGTCTACGAATCGCGGTGATCCCAGCCGATGGCATCGGTCCAGAGGTAGTCGAGGTGGGCCAGGCCGTCCTTGACGCAGCCGGCGAGGTCTCCGGATCCTTCCAGATCGACTGGACCTCATTCCCCTGGGGGAGTGCGTACTTCCACGAGACCGGCCGGATGATGGACCCGGATGGTCTCCACGAACTCACCGGTTTTGACGCGATCTATTTCGGGGCCGTCGGCTGGCCCTCGGTGCCCGACCACGTGAGTCTCTGGGGCCTCCGTCTGGCCATCTGCCAAGGTCTCGACCTCTGGGCGAACATCCGTCCCGTGAAGCTGCTCCCCGGGATCAGAGGACCCCTCCGGGACAACGACGGGAGCCGCCCCTTCTCGTGGATCATGGTGCGAGAGAACACAGAGGGGGAGTACGCCGGCATTGGCGGACGCAACCTCGGCGCCCGGGGTCCCGGCGGCGAGGTGGCGATCGAATCCGCCCTGTTCACCGAGGTAGGCTGCGAGCGCATCATTCGCTACGCATTCGAACTAGCCGAACGTCAGCCCGAGAAGCGGCTGACCAGCGTCACAAAGAGCAATGCCCAGCGCTTCGGGATGGTGCTCTGGGACGACGTCTTCGAACGGATTGCGAAGGAGCATCCCGACATCGACAGCGACAGTTGCCTCGTCGACGCCATGGCCGCCCGCATGGTGCTCGACCCCGAAAGTCTGTCGGTGGTAGTCGCTTCCAATCTCCACGCCGACATCCTCCTGACCTCGGAAGCGCGCTCAGTGGCAGCCTCGGCCTTGGCTCGAGCGCGAACCTCAACCCGGGAACCATGCTCCCAGCATGTTCGAGCCGATACACGGCTCCGCTCCAGACATCACTGGCCGCGGAATCGCCAACCCAATCGGGGCGGTCGGAAGCGCGAAACTCATGCTTGAGCACCTCGGCTTCAGCGAGCACGCCGCCGCCATCGATGAGGCGATCGCCGCGACAACCACCGCCGGCATCCTCACTCCGGATCTCGGCGGCAGCAGCACGACACAAGAAGTCTGTGAGGCGCTCGTGGAAGCAGTCCAGTACAGCCCGCGCGAGACAGCCGCATGACGCATACCGAGCGCTCGAACTGGCCCAACGACGCAACCGTCGCCGTCTCGCTGACCTTCGATGTTGATGGCGAAACCGGCTTCCTAGGGGAAGGGCCCACCTACGCTCGACGCCTCACCTCGCTCTCGGAAGGTGCGTTCGGAATCCGGCGCGGAATCCCACGCATTCTCGAACTCCTGAGCCAGCATTCCATCAAGGCGACCTTCTTCGTACCCGGACACACGGCTCACCTGCACCCTGCCCTTGTCCCTGCGCTCTTGGACGATGGCCACGAGATCGGGCATCACGGCCACATGCACCTGCGCACCGACCAGATCAACGAAGCTGAACAGCGTTCAGAGATCGAACTCGGTTTGAAAGCACTCGAACAGGCCGGCGCGCCGCGACCAACCGGCTACCGCTCACCGGCGTGGGAGATGACAAACGACACCTTTTCGCTACTCGCCGAGCACGGCTTCGCTTACGACTCAAGCTGCATGGCTGACGATCGCCCCTACATCCAGCACTGGAATGGAGGGTCCATACTGGAACTTCCGGTCCACTGGTCGTTGGACGACTGGCCCCGATTCGGATGGTCAATAGACGCGGGCGGCAACCTCATTCACCCAGCCGAGGTGATCGAGACCTGGATCGACGAGTACCGAGAAGCACGCGACGAGGGGCGACACGTCGTCATCACGATGCATCCTGAAGTCATCGGTCGCGCCCACCGCTTCAAATATCTGCGCGCATTCGTCGAGCTCATGTGCCAAGACCAGGACGTGTGGTTCGCGCGGCTCGATGAGGTCGCCGCACATGTGCGACCTTCGGTGACCGCTGACGCGGGACCGGCGTAGCCGGCCGTCACTGTCAGGCCTCGCCAAGGCACTTCTCCAGTCCCGGCTGGCGGGGGCGCTAGCTGGCGCGTCACGCCCGAGCACTCGGCCAACGGGGGTGCTTTCCCTGAGTCGTTTCGCCGAAGCGCTCGCGAGACGGGCTAGCGGTGTAAGGACGAAAGCGATCGCCCGGCGTCACTCGTCGTTGTCAGGCGGGAGCAGCCAGTCCTTGGGCGTCCGGACCACCTCCAATCGCTCGGCTCTCGCTCGCCCGCGCATCCCTTTGTCCTCGGTCAGCACCTTCACCCTCCCGGCGAACTGGAGCACGTCGTGTGCGACCTCCAGGATCTCGTCATCGGCGCTCTGGGGACGGTACCGCGGACGCTCAGCCAGCACCAGCTCGATCGTCGCACCGTCAGTGAGCCTGACCGGACCGGGAGAGTCATCGGCGAACCGCTCGTCGATCCAGGGCAGAAGTCCACGAGCCCGACTGCGCAGACGCTTGCTGTCGCTGTACTTCTTGTCCTCGATCTCCTCAAGTACGCGCAGCGGAATCATCACCCGAGCTGCCTCGTTGACCACTGGAGTCCACTTAACCTGATCGAGCCGCTGGCACTGGAGCAAAACGTTCGTGTCAAGGACCACCGGGAACCCAGGCGCCGCCCGTATTCGGTCACGATGGCGCTCCAAGAAGATCACGGTCTCCTCCAGATCACGCCGCTTCGCATCCAGCTCCCAATTGACCATCGGAGTGAGATGGTCCCCGACGAATGCCGAGCAGATGTCGCGATGGCGTGGGGTGTCGAAGAACGCCCCGGCGTCCTCTCTACGCAGAACGCTTTCGAGACGCGCTTGCGTGTTCATCGCCCATTGCACATAGGCGTTCCGCCTCTCAACGGCATCTACCGAAGGAGGCCCAGCTTCGCCGTGTTGGACGAGGTACGTAGGCCGTCCGGCCACGCTGACGCTGCCCGCGACCTCTCGGATCTCAGCGATCGCTCGTTCCGGATCGACTCCGGGCGCCAAACGCACACGCACCCGCTCCAGAATAGGTGCGAACTGCCCCTAGAGCGGTCTGTTAGGAGCGCGCACGCGGAGGTGGGACGCCGCGCCGGGCGCCTCCGCCGTCGCGGAATCACTCGCGAGGCTTGCGCCGGCGTGACGACGAAAGCGATCGCGCCCGCTGCCCGCGTCTAGGACGACCCGGGCCTCTGGGACTGTGTGACGTTAAAGGCAGGCCGCCACCCAATTAGCTAGCAGGTGCATCGAGACGCAGCGTCGCCGATGACTTTGCAGGAAGGCTTCATGCCGCTGGTCCGTCCTACTGCGGCAGGAACATCCAATCATCCAGACGACGTGGCTCCTCGAGATCGTCGAGCACTGCGACAAGCTGGCTCTTGAACGCGTCGGCGTGTTCTTGGATCGCGGTCGCGTCCCACGGAGAGAAAGCGGTTTCGTCAACTCCCATCAGGCTAGTGATCCCCGCCGAGCGTCTCAGCAACTGCTCTCCGGTAAGCGCGAAGCGGCGGCGGTCCGGCAGGTCGCGGCGAAGCTCCTGCCATATCGGTGTGCATTCCGAGGCCCATTGGGGGGTGGCATAGAACGTCCATGCGGCGTTTAACCGGTCAGCGAGGTCCTCCATCCGATCGATGTCGCCTTGCGTCAGCCCGACCGCGCGGCGTTTGCATTCCCCGATGGCGACACGACCGTCCGCCAGCAAGAGGACGACATCCGCCTCGCCGAGTACCCGGTCACCGTCGAGGAACTCGGCTCCCAGGTGGATGCCGTAGAAGCTGTCGCGGAACAGCGCGCGCCACCAGGAGGCGCACAGAAGATGGGGGAGGGCATCGGCCTCCATGACGTTGAGTAGAACCTGGCTTGCGCGGTGCGCAAATTTGATCTGATCGGGTGGGAATGGCCGCTTGATGCTGCGCCCGCAGCCAGGGCAGTCGATCGGAGGAGACAGCTCGGTGGCAGTGCGCCACGCCTTTGCGCCGCACGATGGACACTCGACGGTTACACCGCGGACGAGAAGCCCCCGATCTTCCGCCCAGCTAAGCCATCTCCTGGCTGTCTTGGCCCCCAGACGCCTGCTGACAGCAGAGAACCCGAGTTCGTGCTGCTCGTCAGAGTCTGCCGGTGTGGTCATCCGTTGCAGATAACTCTCGATGACGTTTAATCGGTCCGCCAACTCAGCGACGCCGGCGGCCTCATCGGTAAGGCGACGCATACGGTCGCGAAACCAACTCATGCCCCGGCGGAGCGCGAGAAGGTCAAGCTCATCGAGGACCCACTGGTCCTTCAAAGCATCCGACTCGTGAATATCCCCAATTCGCTCAACGAGGGCGTGAACGGCTCGGCCTGGTGCGCTCGGACGGACCTCGAGACCGCGATCCTGTACAGCAGCGCGCAGCACGTTGGCGCCCGTCGGCCAGCTGATTTCTAAAGGCGCACCTGGGTCAGGCGCTTGTGTGTCGAACCCTCCATCCCTCCAGTTCGGCAGGCCGATCCGATCCCCGCCACGTAGCGTCTGGAGGGGAGGAAGCACCTTGTCGCGCACGATGAACCGGACACGCAACCCGAGGCCGAACGCCGTCGGCGAACGGTCCCGCAAAAACGCACGCGCGGTCGGGTCCCACGACTCGATGATCGCCCTGCTTCCAGAGAACGACACCACATCGGTCGACATCAGCGACGGTCGTGCTGGCGCCTGCATGAGCTGATCGGCAGGCACCGCTCGCCACGGGCGGCCAAGACTCGTGGCGACTGCGTCCAGTTGCTCGAGAGAAACGCTCAGCGAAGTGATGGCAAAGGGTCGGGCAACGCCCCGCAGCCGAAGCGCATGTCCGCCAGACACGTCGCTCCAGCTGGCGAGTTGCGTCCGCACATCGGCTGTCGTGGGAACCCCGAGCGGCAAACGATCCGGGAAGCCGTGGGCGGCACGCAGCATCCACAGCAAACAGAAATCAGCGACTGATCCCGGCTCGTAGACGACAACCACGTTCGAACCCACGAAGCTGCGCATCCAACCATCAGTGCTCCAGGTCGGTGCCTGCGCAAAGTCCTGCGACCAGCCGGCAGCGCCAACCCCGAGGCCGTACAAGGCGAGTCGACGGGGCTGCCAGCGAGCCGGCTCACGTAGGCGGGTGAGCAGATCATCTCCGCTAGGCGCGTCGATATCGTTACGCTCGACCGGAATCAGATCGTCGAGCTTGAGATCGCTATGGAGACCGGCCCTAAGCAGAGCATCCGGCGTTGGGGCGGGCGGAAAATCACCGAGCGTCGCCAGGTAGGCGACATACCACGGGTCGTCCTGCTTGGGCAATCCCAGAGCGAGTGGGAACGAGTTACGGACCTCCCCATGCGCGGCAAGCACCGACCAGATCGTCTCCGAGAACCCGCCGGGCCCCGCTGACAACCCAGCCATACGCGTGCCTAGCTCGGTTTGGATCACAGATCCAGGCGAGAACCCGTCGGATCTCCCACTGCTCATCACGTCCAGCCACGCGGCGTCTGGCTCGCCCGTTTCCTTTTGTACGGGTACGTAGACGAAACATGACGAACCCCAGAGCTCGGAATACGCGACGACCGCGGTTACGCAGTCAGAGAGGTCACTCGCATCAACCAGAACCGCGACGAGCTCAGGACCGATCTGCCGCACCACCGCCTGCTCACCTTCAAGCAGGGCATCATCGAGCAACTTCGGATCAGCCATTGCGAGCCAAACCCTAGTCGGCGGCCACCACGACTAGAAGCCCAGCGTCGCCGAAGGGTTCGCCGGGCACGAGGGCGGCGAACGACGGGAGCGATCGTCCGCGCCGCGACAGTCGGGGTTGCTTCCCGACTAGCGAAAGCGCTGGACTGGCCTGCGCGCCCGAGGGCCTCGACCAGTAGGCCCCGACCCGAAGCCGATGGCGGTTTGGCTGGCTCCCCGTCATGCGCCGTGAGGGTGGCTACGCTCGCTGTGTGCGAGTCTCGGATGCGCGGACCTGAGCCCACGACACCTGACGGCGTGAGCGACGACCTGGAGCTGGCGGGGAAGGCGACACAGGAGCTCGTTGTGGCCGTCACCGGCACGGCGCCCGGTCGCGAGGTGCTCGAGTGGGCCGCTGACGTGATCCGCGGCCGACGCGCTCGAACCCAGATCAAGGTCTCTGGCGAAGACGCAGAAGATGCTCGCGGAGGCTGGCCTGACCGGCCACGTCGTCCCGGACAAGACGCTGGTGCCGCTCCTGGAGTTCGCTGGGCTTGAGGACGAGGAGAACGACCCGATGTTGGACCGGTGGGCCGCGCTACTCGCCAACGCGGCCAGCGATGGGACGCCGGATGTCCCGCCAAGCTTTCCGGACATCCTGCGCCAGCTGGAGCCGGCCGAGGCGCAGGAGTTGGACCGGCTGGTCCCAGACGAGCGCGCGGCCGGCCGAGGCGTCTCGCTGTACGCGGTCGAGCTCAGAGGGCCACCAGCTCGACAACCTCGTGCGTCTCGGTCTTGTGCGCTACGTCGACGCAGGTCTAACCGAGGAGGATCTGAATCAGGTCGCCCGGGGAGGTTTTCGGCGCTCGAGGCCTGACATGGTGGTGACCCAGCTTGCGGTAGGGCTGCTGATGGCCTGTCGACGGCCCGGCCCGCACGAACCCCCTGCCTGACGGCCGCGGGCCAGACGAGGACCCGCGGCTCCGGCGCGTGGCGGCGATCGCTTTCAGCCGTTATCGGCGCGACGCTTCATCAACGCCCGACGCCCGCGGCTGAGCATCGCATCGCGCGTCGATTCAGACGGTGCGGATGATCGCTTTCATCTTCCGATCACCCTACGGCTGACGACCGCATCGGCGACATGGTGGTTGGAGCCACGCGAGGTCGTCAATTCGGCAAAAAAACCTTTTGCCAGTTGGGACCAAGCTCGCTGGCGACTTGATCAGCGATTCTGACGAGGATCGCCTGGACCTGTCCTGTAGGCATGCGCGTGGCGCTCGCTAGCGGGGGGAGCGGCCTACCGTACTGGTAGTGAGCGAGGAAGAGTTCGCGCTGCGATGCGGGGAACTGCGCAAGTGCAGCATCTAGCCGCTCCTTCGTGAGCTTTCGCCGCCGTATCACCTCGAGAATCGGACCGCGATAGATGGCCCGGATGCGCACTGGAGCTGCCTGCCCGGGCATGTTCAACCGAGTCTGAGTTTGGTTCCGTGTGGCTAGCTCGTTCTTCCACACCGCCATGAACGCGGCGCCCTGGCGAGGCTTGGGCTCGTCGAAGTACACGAGTAGGGCAACCACGAAAAGCACGACCGCAGCGACCAGGAGGACGGCCCCGCCGTAAGTCCATGGCGACCCAAGTGTCAGGACGGCCGCACCCACAACAGCAACGAACCCCGCGCCGCCTAGAAGAAAGGTGGCCGACTCGTGGTGGCTATGCGGAGGCTCGGAGGGCACATCGCAAATCGTAGGCTCGCGGGAGGCGGTTCCCCGAGAGGTCATGGTCGGAGCGGTCATCGCATTTGTCTTGGACGCGCCTCCTTGGCACACGATCGCGTTGGCGACCACCCGATGACGCGACCGAGATGCGCGGTTCTGGCGAGGAGGAGGGCTGATCGCGCCAGCGGTCGTAGACCTGTTCTCCTGCGGGCGCGTGCATCGGGCATCGTCCAGTTGTGGCGCCACCGACGAGGTCACGGCGGCCCCTGACCCGTCGATCGTCGATCCAGTCGACGCGCACGAGCGCGGCGTCATATGCAATTGGAGATCTGACAGTCAGGCGGGGGCCGTGGCTGACCGCCAGGATCACGCCTCCGCATGCCAGCGCCGTCGTGCATCACGGGCCGGGGGCTCATTTTTTGGTGGGGTTGTCACAACTGTGCTCGGTGGTGTCTATTTGCTTCTAGATGCCTGAGATTGCGAGTGAGGAGCTGGTTGGGCGAGTAGCCGCTGGGGACAGGGCGGCGTTCGCGACTCTGTACCGGAGGTACTTGCCGTTGGTGTTGCGGTGGTGCTTGCGGGCGACGGGGGACCGTGAGCTGGCCGCTGATCTGAGCTCGGAGGTGTTCGCTCAGGCGTTTGTGAGATGCGCTCGCTTCGAGCCGCAGGCAGGTTCGGTCGGTTCCTGGCTTTTGGGGATCGCGGCCAACAAGCTGCGTGAGAGCCGTCGCCGCAAGCGGATTGAGGACTCGGCACGTCGCAGGCTTGGGCTTGAGCCGCTTGTGCTCACTGACGCTGACCTTGAGCTCGTCGACGAGCTTGTTGGGATGGATGACCGTCTGCAGGCGCTGATCCAGCAGTTGCCCGTGGAGCAGCGCAACGCGTTGGTGGCGCGGATCATCAACGAGCGGTCCTATGAGGAGATCGCAGCAGAGCTGCGGTGCTCGAAATCAGTGGTAAGGCAACGCGTCAGCCGTGGTCTGCGGACTTTGCGGTCGGAGGTGGAGGAGCGATGAATACCTACTTCGATCGATTCGAGCGGAGCATGTGCGATGTCGTCGAGCGTCGCATGAACCGTCGCTGGTATGCGCGGCTGCTAGGAACGAGCCGGACACGGACCCTGGTGGTAGTGGTCGCGGCGCTGGTTGTCGCTACACCCGCGTTTGGTGCGGTCTCGGGTTGGTTCAGCGTTGGCAAGCCGAACGTGCCTCCTCCAGCGAAAGCGGGGTACATGTTCGGTTTGGCAAGGCCGGGAAGCTCGCGTCTGTTGAGTCTGAGGGTCCCCGATCCTGACGGTGGACCGCCGTGGGGACTTCGGCTTGTGAAGACCAGCCGCGATGACACGTGTGTACAGCTCGGCCGTGTCGCGGACGGGCAGCTCGGTTCGCTGGGGATCGACGATGCTTGGCACAACGACCATCAATTTCACGCGATCAGCCCGAAAGACGATCCCATCGACCAGTGCGGCAGTACCGATGCCGTTGGCTACGGCTACGTGAACCGCGGCATCCTGGGTGAGCAGGCGAGCGCGAACCCAACCCCATTTCTGAGTGGTTGCCAGCTGCCGCATTACCTGTCGCTAATGGGTCTTCGTCGTCCGCCGCACGTTCGGACCCACGTCTCGACTACTCCCGGCTGTCCCGCGGATGCCGGCAGGGTGGTGTTCCTCGGCTTGCTCGGACCGGACGCGATCAGCGTGACCTACCAAAAGCCTGGCGGCGGGATCGCAACCGAGCGGACCTCGGGTGACGTCGGGGCGTATCTGCTCGTATTCCCGTACAACGAGGCGACCTGTTACCAGTACAGCCACTCGGCTCACCGCGCCGTCAGCTGCGACGGCATTTCGGAGGGCGGCGTGAGCCCGACGCAACCGGGAGCGATCACGAAGATCACCTACAGGGACGGGCACAGCTGTAGCCTGAACCCTCCGGCAAAGCTGGATGCTGCGTTCAAAGCGTTCCAGCACGAGGTCGCCGCCAAGCTCGGCCGCCCGCCGCGGGGCAAACCTCAGGCCACCACCGGAACTGCCACGATCAACAGGAAGTGGCTCGCGGCGTACCGGGCGCTGCTGACAAAGTTCCTCACGCGTGAGCATCTGACCGTCGCCCAGTTCCGGCAGGAGTTCGGACCGCTGGCCTCATGCCCCGCGGTGGGCTGGGTCTCGTCCAAAGGGCCGAAGGTCACGGCAGGCGAGGTTGCGACACCGATCGTCGTGCGCGAGTTCCCCACCGGCAAGTACGGTTGCCCGAACAAACTGCACCTGCCGCAGGGCTGCGATGGCATAAACCCCGACGCACCAACCCCAGTCGTGCCGATCGAATGGAGCTTCAAGGCACGCAAAGCGGTCACGAACAGCCGCAGCTGGTACGAATGGTCGGTATGGCCAGCATCGGCGCAAACAGGAACAAACTGCGGCGGCTCAAGCTTTGCGACCTACAACAACATCCGCCAGGGACAGACACTGCGCTACTCAGAATTCTTGCCGACGTACTGCCACGGCACCTACAGCATCATCGTCGGTTTCATGTCGGCCGCGCCGCCCGGGCAGACCGACGACGACAACGCCAGCGGCGGCACCCCAGGCCACGACGGCTCGCTCATCGTCGGACACGCAACCTTCACAATCAGATAGGACGGAGCGCCTTTCCCGCACACCGGACGTCGCGCTGAAATAGCACCGTCGCGCCTGTGACTCGATCAAAGACCGGGCCGGCATGCTTGCTGTCCGACCAGCTCACCTCAACGAGTAGACCCGCTTCGCTGTGGCGACGCGATCGCCAGCGCATAGGCTGGTGGTCGCCCTTTGCGCGGAAGCATGCATTCCGCGGGCGATCGCTTTCGCCTCTGAAGTGGCCTCAGAGCCCGCGACTGCATCGGCGACGACTCACGCGTCCGGCTCACACCGCGCCGGGCGAGCGATTTCCTAGCGAAGCTCTCGTGTGGCCTTTCAGCTTCCGAGAGCCGTCTCGAGGCCCATAACGATGGCGACACCATCTGCTGCGTGTTGCACCTGACGCTAATGACAGTCCCACCCCAGTGCGCCGCGACCATCGGCATGGATGAAGCCGTAGCACTCGGCGCCGTCAGCGAAGTCCTGGCCCGCCCAGCCAGCTGAGAATTGGAACGAAAATCGCCAGCCATCGCCCGGAGGTCCGCCCTCTCCTTGAAGGAACTGCGGGGTGCCTCCCAGCTTGCACCAGGCGTCTTCGACCTCGGCTGGGTATTCGCCTTCGGGAAGATCGGGCCAGGTCCACTCGGGTGGATCAAAACCAGCCTCGAAGCCGATGAAGCGCTCGTACGGTCGGTAGATCGCGGCCGGCGCGTACCGCTCCGGTTGAGGAGCCCGCTCGAACAACCCCGGCCCCGAGGCCGTGGCTTGCGTGGGGACCTGTGGGGCCAAACCGGGTTGAACCACGACGGCGTTTCCGTCACTGAGGAACTGGAATGAATCGGTGTCCCCGCTGAGGTCGATGAAGATGTAGGCGACGCGGCCAGGCTCATCTATCACAGGTAGCTGGCCGTAGAAGATCATGGCGTCTCCGGCGGGAGTCAACGGCCAGCACGGCGTGTCGATCCAGTCCGGCTGGCCGCCGAATTTGGCCAGCGACCGTTCGCTGTCGGGCAGGGGGTCTGTGTGTAGCGAGCGCATCGTGAGCCGTTTGACCGTCCGGGGCAGCAACGGCTCACACACGACCGGCCTCATAAGGGGCCGCCGAAGGTCACTTGGAAGCCTGTTCTGGCGACACTCGTAGAAGTCAGCCCGTAGTCGGTCGGCCTCTTCTTGGAACCCGGCACGCTTCAGCTCGATAAGCAGCGTTATCTCAGCACGCTGCGCCGCGTTCACGTCGGGCGAGTAGTTCGGCTGTGCCGGATCGAGAATCTCGGCGCTGGCCATCATCGCGATCACCTCTTCGATGAGAAGCCGCCGATCCGCATCAGACCCGAGTTTGACCAGCGCGTATATCGCCCCTTCGCTTTCCAGGTAGCGAGGTCGGCTGCCACTCCGCCCGTTGTCGCGAAGTCGAACGATCGCCCGCGCCCGGATCGACTCGAACTCCCGGCGATCTCCCAACCATGCCAGGGCCGCGTACACGTTCTCGAGTTCCTCCTCCGGAACCTTCCTCAGCGAGCCATGGAGCGCATCTGTCGCAGCAGGTCCGCCCAGATTTGCGAGCGTCCTACGCACGGCAGCGCGGATTCTCGGATCAGGATCATGGAGGAACGCCGCAACCAACTCGACATCATCCGGCCCGCCACTGAACCCGAGGCTCGTCAAAGCGGCGCGCCTCGCTGAGGGATTCTCGTGAGATGTTGCGCGTCGCAGAGCGGCGACCGCGTGTGGGCTATCAATCGCCTTCAGCAGACCCACGGCGTGATCCGCTGCGACGCGGTCCGCACCAGCCACAACATCAACAAGCAATGCCACGAACTCAGCGTCCGCTTTTCCCTCCCAGCAACCGGCGCACGGCAGTGCCGTCGCTAGGCCGCTTCCGCAACGCACGCACTGATCCATCCAGTGACGTTCTACCGAAGAGCGAGCACGCCTTCTCACAAACCAGGATGTGGTAACGAGACGCACCGAATTCCGGGAATTCACAAGCCGTCCTTGTCCGACGGCGAGTGCGCAGCCATGTAAGGACTCGTCGCCGTGGCCCGTTCGAGTGGTGCTGGGTACCTCGGCTTAGATCAAACGGCGATGTCGCGTCCCCGAATCGTGGGCTGC
>CAVQZO010000004.1:0-190450 GCA_963718545.1 uncultured Solirubrobacterales bacterium
GGGCCTCGTCCGGCCGGGAGCGCTGGTCCTTGAGAGCTTCGCCTCCGCGACGACCAGGACGCTTCGACTGGGAGGAGCCGGTCGCGTTACTCCCCGTCGGAAGACGGGCATCCAAGCCCGTCTCCCGCCGGCGAGTCTTTGGTGCCCAGGATTGATCGACCACATCTCCCGAACACGCATATTCCTACCTGCAGTAGGCACAGCAGCGAGAAGAGGCTTCCATAACGCTTCCATGGGGCCCGGTTCGCGGTCGTGACCAGTAGCTGCGGTAAGCGAAAAGTGCCGAAAATCGGGCACTTCTCCAGTGGAGCCAGCCGGGCTCGAACCGGCGACCTCCTGCTTGCAAAGCAGGCGCTCTTCCAGCTGAGCTATGGCCCCAGGATGCGGCTCTTCAGCGCGCCATGTGGCGCTGTACAGCCCCAAAGCCTAGCGGCGCTCACCTTGATGGCACGGGCCGGCCGACCCGTCCAAGCACCGCGGAACCTCGTCCCCAACGACAACTGTCACCGCGCGCGAGAACCGCCGGTCGCCGAGTCATAGCCGCGGGTTACCTGCCACATGAACCTCGCCGCGAGCGCAGCGGCGATGATGAGGGCGGCGGCGCCGGCCAGGCTGACGTAGAAGCCCGTACGTTCGATCTTTATCACCTGAAGTAGCGAGTCCCCCGCGGATCCGCGGCTCCGCGCAAGTGCGACGCCGATGCCCCAGATCACCCCACCAGCCAGGTATAGGCCCCACCACCAGTTGACGACTGGGCTCACGTATCCCGTGGGTTGGTAGGCCTGGAGCTGTCCCGACGGACGGCTTCCCAGTGAGTCACTTTCGCGCCACAGGTCGTTGGCGATCTTCTTTGGTCGTACGAGGGACATGATGGGGACGAACCATGCGCCGATCGCCCAGCCTCGTGAGAAGCGGAGCTGCCCACCGGCACGCTCAAGCTTGCCGTACGCGACTCGAAACCAGAACATGAAGCAGATCACGCAGGCAAGTTCGGCGATGTAGAAGAATTGCAGCGCTTGGTTGGCGTCTCGGGTAGCGGCTGCGCCCGCGACGGCACTCTGGTAGTCGCCGTAATTGAGGAAGCTGCTCGCGTCACTGGTCCATCGAATCGCAGCGTCCGAATAGATCAGGATCGAGACGGAGACCACCGCCAAAGCGATCGCGGCGATCCACCAGTACGGAAGGAGCCTCCCCTCCCGTGCGGCACCAGCACTCTTTGGAGCTCGATGGGTCGGCCCCGTCCGCGGGAGCGGCGTTGGATAGGCAGGCCATGTCCGAGTGGGCGGCGCCGGATACGCAGACCCGGTCCGAGTGGGAGGCGGCGGATAGGTGGGCACCGGGCGCGAAGCCTGAGCTGGCGCCTCCCGTGCGGCGCGGGTGGGCGTCATTCGCTGCCTGGCTTCCCATTCATGCCGAGTCGGGAGGTCTGGCATAGCGGCGATGTTCGCTCCGCAGCCAGGACAGAACCGGCTGCTTCGAACTGCCTCCCCGCAGCGCACGCAAACGCGCTCATGCGGCTCCGGTGCAGTGCTCACTGCTACTCCCCTCCCCCGGCCCTACCGAAATACGAAATGCCCGCGCCCAGCCGCCATTATTCCCGCCCGCCGCAGCAGGGGGAGGGTACTTAGCCCCGATCCGTCTCCGGAGAAACTACGAATCAACCCAGCTCGTGGAGCGAGATCGGCCGGACCCTATTCGTCGAAGTCGAAATCCTTGGGCGGGCGCTGCTCGAACCACAGACGGTCGTGGTCGGGGGTGTCCTGAAGGAAGTCCGGGGTCTCCTCAAGCACATCCTCGCCAGTCCCCTCCGGCCCCTCGCCGGGCTCTGGCTCTATCCGAAACGCACGCGTGGCCTCGGGATCCTCGTCTGGATGCAGGGCCGCTGGCTGCTCAGCAACCGTGTCGGGAACGCCAGGCGCCTGTGCCGAGGAATCCGGACCGGGATCCGAATGCCGCGGATCGAGCCCGTCGTCTTCCTCGTAGTCGTCGTCTTCGTAATCGTCCCAGTCCTCGTGCTCGGATTGCTCGTCGTCGCCGAGCTCACCGCCGAAGGTCTCGCCGGCCGGTGCGGTTTCGAGGCCGGTTGGAGGGGAGACGTCCGCGCCCTCCGCCGACGGCTCCGCAATGGCCGATAGTCCCAGGCCTCCGTTGTCTTCATCGGAGGCGATCGGGTCCCGCCGGACCGGGCCCAGCGCGTCGCGCTCGGCCCGCTCGATCTCGGCCGGATCGGCGCCCCGTCGGCGTTTTAGGTCAAGGTGGTCCCGGATCGCATCGTCGAGTAGACCCATGGCGAAAGCCTACTCGCCGGTAGCGACGTTCGCCGGGACCGGGGTTGCGCGCACGGTGCGATTCTTGCCCTCGCGCTTGGCACGGTAGAGGGCCGCGTCGGCCTCGGCAATCAGGGTGCTCTTATCGGCCTCGGCGGTGGCGGCCACGCCAATGCTGACCGTCACCTCGATTAGCTCGTTTGAGCCCAAAACCGGGATGCGCAGGGCGGACACGGCCGACCGGACGCGCTCGGCGATGATGTACGCGCCCTCCAGTTCGGTATGGGGCAGGATCAGGACCATCTCCTCGCCTCCGTATCGGGCGGCCCAGTCGGCCTCGCGTGACTCGTCGCTGAGGACCCGCGCCACCGCCTGAAGCACCTGGTCGCCCTGGGGATGGCCGTAGGTGTCGTTGATCTGCTTGAAGTCGTCGATATCCAGCATGATCAGCCCGACCGGGTAGTGGTAGCGGCGGACCTGCTCGATCTCGCTGCCCAGCACCTCCTGGAAGCGACCGTGGTTGGTCAGGCCGGTGAGCTTGTCGGTGACCGCCTGCCGTTGGACCTCCTCGTGCAACTCAACGTTCTCTAGGGCCAGCGTTGCCTGCCAGGCCAGAGAGGTCAGCAGGTCGAGGTCCGGCGCGGGGAACGGCCGTCCCCGACGGCCCACGGTGAGCACACCTCGCGGGTAGCCACCCGGTTCCCCCATCGGCGCGGACGCCACGAACATCCCGCCCGCCTCCGCGCTGGCCAGCTCATGGGTCTCGAGCATGCGCTGCTCCACTTCAGCAATCGCCTCGGCTGCGTCATCCAGGGAGTTCTCATGAGCCGCCTCGACCAGCGGGTCCCCCATCTGATCGCGCAGCGACAGCCGCCCGAACTCAGCCTCCACAGCGTCAACAGCCGTCTTCATCGCGAGTTTCAACAGCTCGTCCCGATCCAGATTCGCGGCAAATGCCTCACCTGAGCGGCGAATCGACTCGCGCAACCGCGCTCGCTCGGTCCGCAGCTCCTCCAGCCGTTCCGCCAACTGTTCCGACATGGAGTTGAACTCGGTGGCCAGCATGGCGAACTCATCGCTGCCGTGGACCGGCACCTGATCCGAGAAGTCGCCGCCCGCTAGCCGGCGGGCGGCCCGCAGGAACGCGCTCAGCTGACTCTGCAGGCCGCGTGAGGCGATCACGGCGAATGCGAAGGCAAGGAGCAGGAATCCCACGACGAAGCCGATGGCCAGCGCGCGGCTTGATCCCACCGAGCTGGGCGTACTCCTCGCATTCGAGAAAGCGGTCAGCCGCACTGGACCCGAGAATCCGGGCAGAACCGCCCCCGTGGCCGCCTGATAGCTGGCATGGCCCACCCGCACGCTCCCCGTTCCCGAGACCGACGCGGCCCCGGGTAGGTTCGAACCAAGAACACGCGGGCCCTGGCGAACCACCAGGCCGCTGCCCAGCGCCACGCCGTTGGCCAACTGGCCGGCCGTTATGGCCGAGACCCTGACGGTGGTCAGGACCCGCCCGCGACGGTACGCGGCCGTCCCGGGCGCCACCGCCGATCCGCTGCCCACGTCGAGAATGATCCGGCCGTTACGGACCAGCTGAACCCGGACGAGGCCGGCCCGCGTGGCCACCCCGCGCAGGCGGTCTCGCAGACTGCTTTCCGGAACGCCGGCCGCGACCCGAGCCAGGCTGGTGGCCGCGCTGCGCGCGGCAGTCTCCTCGCTCGAGTAAATACTCGTGGCCGCAGCCAGGACGCCGCTGGCCCTGGCTTGTGTTTGCGCGTGACCGCTGTCGTCGATCAGACGAAAGACCAAAACTCCGACGGCGAGCATCGGAGCCAGCACGATCACCAGAAAAAAGCTGATTAGGCGGGTGCGAAAGCTCATGACCCTGGACGTCCCGGCCCGTCCCAAGGCTATCGGTCAGGAGGCAACGAGCCTGCAGCATTGGTGCCCATTTGCCGGAGTCGCGGCGGCGAGCGGGCAGCCCCACCGGGGTAAACTGTCGGATCCGGGCGGTTCCGACCGCCGCACGGGGCTATAGCTCAGCTGGAAGAGCGCCTGGATCGCACCCAGGAGGTCGCCGGTTCGAGTCCGGCTAGCTCCACCTCAGGACAGACGTCGAATCCGCACCGACCGCGCCTATTGAATGGCGGGAAGATCGGCTATCTCAAACCGGCTCAGGAGTCCGGAGATGGCCAACCGCCGGGTGACATGTTCGGGTCCGCGGACGAGCACCAGGCGACGTCCAGACCGGAGCGCTCGCTGATGTGCTGCGACGAGGACGGACAGGCCGCTGCTGTCCATGAAGGTCAGCGGCCGAAGGTCGATAACGACGAGTCGGGCACTGGCGAGCGCGTCCTCGAGGCGCGAGGCGAGGTATGGCGCGACGGCGAGATCGAGCTCGCCACCGACGGTGAGCCATGCCGCGTCGCGACCGCTATGCCGCAGCTCGCATCGGAAGGGTGCCGGACCTTGAGAACCGAGTGCCGGTGGGGGCTCACGACGGAACTGGGGGAGCCGCATGAGGTAACTCCGGGGTTCGCAGATGGATACCTCGGAAGTCAGTCGATGCTGCCGACCCGTTCGGTCGACCTCACCTCAAGCCCTCCTGGGTGGGTAGTTTACCCCCTCAAAGGCCGTCCGGCGCCTCTCCCTTCCCTCTTGTCCGGCTGCGGGACGACTGACCTGGGTGGCTCTCACTGTGCGGCGCGGCGGCCACCCGGAGCGGCACCAGTTTTTGGCCGCGCCGCTGGCGGAGTAGTGTCTGAGTGGGGAACGGTGCAAACGAGCCTCGTGCGCGTCCCACCGGGCCACCAGGGTGCGAGGACGCTTCGATCGCGAATTAGCAGCTTCGCACCCGCATCGTCAGCGCTGCGACCTGTGCTCGACGTCAGGGGCCGCCGAAGCCACCCGTGTTGGTCTGGCTCGAGTCGAGCACCAATCGGGTGCCCGGGAGCAATTGCGTGGGGGGATTGAGGATCGGCACGTAGCCGCCCACGGTCTGTCCGACGTTGACCGCCAGGTGCTGATCGGCGTGATTGGCGAGGATCACGTAGGGGCTGCCGGATCCGCTCGCGTAGAGCGCACCGATCGGGACCGCGAGTGTGCGAGTTGTGGACGATTGAGTATCGATCGAGACAACGGCTTGGGATCCCACCCGGGCGCCCGCCGGGATGCCGTGCAACGCGATCGTCGCGCTGGACTTGGAGGCGCGCACTGAGCGCTTGACGCCGCTGACGACTCCGCGCAGAGGGCGGCCGCGGCCGGATGTGACGGTGGCATGATCGCCGGGCTGGATCAGGTAGCCCTGCGCGGTGGTGAGCGTGGCGTCGAGGACAAAGGAGCCGTAGGTGAGGGTCACGGCTGGACTGCCGATCGCCTTGCCAATGGTCTCCTTGGTTGAGGCCACGCTCGCCGGCAGCTCCGGCACGAACACGAGCGAGGCCTGCGGGACGACGATCAGACGCGCCCGTCGCCGGCCCCGGCCGGTGGCTGGGGCGGATGACGGAGGTGTGTAGCCGTCGTTTCGGTAGAGCGCCGCCAGTGCGGCGCTGGTGGACGGCCCGTAGGTGCCGGCGGCGTCGGTGATCGAATAACCGATGGAGGCGAGGTCGTGCTGGAGCTGCCCGATGTCGGGGCCCGACTCTCCAGCCTCGATCGTCCGGTACATCGGGGTGTCACCGGCGAACAAGAAGACCGGCTGCCCAGCGACCTGGGCGATCACCGACCCGTTGCCGACCCGCTCGCCGGAATAGATGACGCTGGCGGTCACGATCGACTCAGCGTTCGGGACGCTGATCGTCCCGACGCTGATCGTCTCACTGCCGGCCGCCGCGAACTTGCCCCTCGCCTGCAGCGTGGTTCCGAGCCGTTTGAAGACCACAGGCGCCGTCAACATGGGTGCCTTCGGCGCCTTCGAGGCGTGAGCAAGCGCGCTCGTGGTGGTTGTGGCGCGACCCGCCCACCAGCTGAGTGCCGCCACGGCGATCAGGACGAGGCCGGCAATGATCACCGTGCGACGACGCTTCCGGGCGATCCCACCAGCGTCAGCGGTAGCGTCCAGCGGCTGCGTGTCGGTGGGGTTCGGATCCCAGACGCCGCCGGTTCCCTGGCTGAGGTCGGGAGCGGGCACGCCCGGGTCGTCGTCGCGCACGCTCATCGCCGCAGCGCTTCCGCCGGATCGAGTCGGCTCGCTCGGAACGCCGGCAGCACGCCGGCCAGCGCTCCCACCCCGGCGCCCAATAGGGGCGCCAGCACCACTGCGCCGGCGTCCAGCACTGGAAGCCAGGAGTGAGCCTTCGAAATCACCACCACTGCGCATACGCCCAAGGCAAGGCCGACGACGGCGCCGCCGGCGCCCACCAGGAGACTCTCGACGATGAACTGTGCGGCAATCTGCCTTCGACTGGCGCCGAGCGCGCGGCGCAGACCCACCTCGAACGCTCGTTCGCTGATCGACGCGTACATCGTCACGGCGATGCCGGCGATGCTAATCGCCAGCATCGCCAGCGTGACGATTGTGAGCAGGCTCGAGAGATCTCCGGTTACCGATGCCTGCACGACCGGTGGCTGGACAACCGTGATCCCCTGAAGGCGCGTTGGATCCTCCGGATGCAGCACCAGCGGCACCTCGTGCTCGACCTGTGCGGCAGCGGCGGGATCGACGGCGATGTCGATCTGGGAGCCCCCACGCGGCGGCCCCCACAGACGACGGGCCGTCGTGTCAGGAACGATTGCATCGGTCAGAAGAGTTGGGTCCGATTGCACCCCCTTGAAGACACCGACGACAACGAACGGCACACCATCAACCACGATCGCCTCCTGCCCGTCGGGCGAGCGCAGACCCAGGCTCGCCGCTGCCGTTGCCCCCAGCACAACGACGTTGCCGTGGACCCGGGCATCAAGCTTCGTGAAGTCCGCGCCGAACTTGTACGTCGCACGATCCGCCGAGAGCAATCCCGGCGACGCCGCAACGACGTTGACACCGAACGACGCAAAATCAACCCCGCCGAACAGCATCGTCGCCGGGGCAGCCCGTACGGGCAGCGACCACAGCTCGCCGTCTCCCAGCACGCCGGGGAGGCGGCGGACGGTTGCCGTGGCGCCCGGTCCAAATGCGGGCGTCGAGGCGTTCGGAGTCGAGTCGGCTAGCGTGACCTCAGCCGCTGCGAAGCGCTCAAACCGCGCGTTCACCGAGGCGCGAGCGGTGGCGGTCAATCCACTCGCGGTCACGAACGCGGCAATGCCGATCACCACCGCCAGCGCGGTGGCGGCGGCCCGGCCCGAGCGTCCCAGCAGCGCCAGCGTCGCCTCGGCGGCGATGTCGCGTGCAACCGAGGCGCGGCCGGCGGGGGCGCGGCTGAGCGATCGGGCCGAACGCCTGCGGCGGATGCGCGGCATCGTCATCGGACGCCCGTGGTCTCCGCGACGCTTCCGTCGATGAGCTCCACGATCACATCTGCTGCGCCAGCTACATGTGAGTCGTGGGTCACGGTGATCAGAGCCACCCCGGTCGTCTTGAGGGAGTTGAGGATCGACAGGACGGTGTCGGCCGACCCCGAATCGAGGTTGCCGGTCGGCTCGTCGGAGAGCAGCACCCTCGGCTGCGGCGCGATGGCGCGAGCGAGGGCCACCCGTTGCTTCTCGCCGCCCGACAGCGTCGCGGGCGAGGCGTGAGCGCGGTGACTGAGGCCGACTGCTCGTAGCGCCTTGAGCGCCGTCTCCCGGCGTTCGCTTCGGGAGACGCCGGCGTGCAGCAGACCGACCTCGACGTTCTCCACGGCGCTGCGGTAGTCCAGCAGATGGAACGCCTGGAAGACGAAGGCGACCCTGCCGGCCCGCAGCGCGGTGCGATCGCGGTCGCCCAGGCCACCCGTATCGACGCCGTCGAGCCGGATCTCGCCCGAGCTTGGCCGGTCAAGCAGTCCGAGCAGATTCAGCAGCGTCGACTTGCCCGAGCCTGAGCGACCCATGACGGCCACGTGCTCGCCCGCATGGACGCTTACGCTGACCGTGCGGAGAGCATGGACCGGAGGTGACCCCTGATAGATCTTTGATACCCCGATCGCGTCGAGTACCGGCTGCGTCTCCATGCCGTCAGCCACCAAAGATCACCACCGGCTGGCCCGAGCCGCGCGCGCTGCCGACCGACTGGGGCACGATGGACTGAATCGGTCCGCTCCTACCGGTGTTGGATGTTCCTCCGGCGTTGGTGGGTGGATGGGCGAACACTTGGCGTGCTCGTGTGCGAGCCTGCTCGAGGACACCGAGCAGCGTTTGCAGCTCGCCCATCACCGAATTGGGCAGGTGCGCGATCGCGGCAAGCGCCGCCTGCCGGACAGACTGAGCCAGGCGGGACCTTCGCTGGCACCTGAGATCGGTTATGGACGCCGCAAGCTCCTTGCGGTGCAACGCCAGGGTCGGTCCCTTGGTCTGATAGAGCGAGTAGAAATGCAGCAGCAGCTGCGACGGAGACCGTGCGGAAATCCCGGTGCCGGCGCGCACACACGCGGTCCAGGTCGCCTGGCTCGCCCGCACGGCGGGCGAGCGCGCTGCTCTCGACTGAATGCTGCTGTTGAGGATCGCCGGGCCGTATTCGGGAACGGCAACCGACCCAGCGACGCTTCCGAAGAGCTGCTTTCCAGCTGTGGTGTTGCACCCCCCGATGCGGATCGTCTCCCGGGGCAGTCCCGGGATTCGGATCTTCATCGTCTTGCCACCGCCGAACAGCGTCCTCACATAGGTCTGAATCGAGGCGCCGCGCATCGACTGCATCAGCCGGAACTCGGCTGGCTGGCCCCCGAACAGACCGCCCGGTCGGCTGAGCTGCTGCATGGTCTCCTCGTAAAGTCCCCAGCCGTTGACGATTCGCCAGGCCAGCGACTGCGGACCCAGCCACAGGGAGGACCCGAACGTGGAGCTGGCAAAGATCGGCGACCCGCCCGGCTGCCCGGCCTGGGGAGAGGAGTAGTAGCGCAGACCGTGCTGAGCCATGCATTTCTGCGTCAGAAGCCCCAGCGCCTGGTCCACCGGCGTCTCGAGTGCCGACCAGTTCTCCAGCGTCGTCAGCAGCGCCGCACGACTCGCGGTGCCCCCGTTTGATCCAGCGCCGCAGCCCGCGAGCAAGGCTGAGCAAGCCGATGCCACCAGAAGCCTGCCGAGCAGGCGCCGCACCGCATGCTCTCGGTCAGAGCCGGGCTGAAGGCTCGCACGTCCGGCTCCGTTCGCACAAGCACAGCGCCCCACTGCACTCCTTCCAGGTGTTTTGCGCCGGCGGATCCTACCACCGCATCGTGCCTCTTCCCAGCTATACGGACGCCGGTCTGGCGGAGGTCCATCTCGGGGCTCGCGGCAGCTGGAGGCTTCTGCGCGACCCCCCGGTCGCGGGCGATGGCCGTTGGATCGCTAGACTTGACTGAAGGGTCGGGATTACTTCTCGGCCAAAAGCAGTGCCCCGCGTTTTCGCAGTTGTTGCCTTAGCACCCTCCGCGTTTCGCAGTGCACATACTCCCAGGAGGGAACCGATGGCAACAGGAACCGTGAAATGGTTCAGTGACGACAAGGGGTTTGGGTTCATCACGCCCGATGACTCCGGCAAGGATCTGTTCGTGCACCACAGCGCGATCCAAGGCAACGGCTTCAAGTCGCTGGCCGAGGGTGCGAAGGTCAGCTACGAAGCAGAGCAGGGGCCCAAGGGCCCGGCCGCCGCGAACGTCCAAGTCCTCTAGCGTCGGCGCGCGCCAGTTGCGGGAGGGCGGCGAACCGCCCTCCCGTCGCGCCACGCGACGAGCTCATCCACCCGGCCGCGGAAGCTCTAACCGCGCTGCATGGTCACGGCACCCGTCGCCGTAACGGCTCGATTCCTGCACTCGGAGTGCGCGTCAACGATGCGCTCCACACCCGAAGGAGACGGACGGCATGGCCTCAACCGGCAAGAAGAAAACGACGATGGCAAAGCTCACCCGCGAAAGCAGACTGCGCGAGCGCCGGGTTGAAAAGGAAGCCAGAAAGCGGGCAAGAAAAGACGCGGCTGCGCAGCTCGCCAGCCAGGTCGATGCGCCGCGTCTGGAAGACGATGTAGTTGACGACCCCGCCTCGGACGAGGGGGCGCGGGCTGGCACCACAGCTGCCGAGCCTCCAGGCGTCGCTTGAGACGAGCGGGTCGTCCTCGGCCTGGCGAGGCCGAGGACTGGGCGGTCACCCGACCGCGCGGAGTGTCGTCACATGCTCGGGATTGACACCGAATGACTCTTTGGTCTGTGCGTCCGTGAGCCAGGCGAGCTGCATCAGCGAGCCTCGTGCCGCGTTCAGGATCAACTGCTCGATCTCTTTCACGTGACCGGCAACGCGGTGGCGCTGGCCGTCGAGGAGGGTGATCTCGGTTATCGGACCCGTCATTCCGCGAATGGCCGCCTGAGGCGGGCGAGCCGGGGAGCGCCGGGTTGCGAACAGCCGTCTGGACAGCCGGCCCCGCAAGTGTTGATCATTAGCCTCAGGTTCCTCGCCTCAGCGCGAGCACGCGCCTCGGTGGCACTTGAGCCCAAGCCTGGCGTCATGCCCGCGGGGTCAGCACGTGAGCGAGCCTACCGCTTGGCGGTGAGCGGCGCAATCCGGGATCGCGCAGGCCAATGGCGGCGGCCGTGTCAACCAGCGGCTGCCGCCGTTTTGACCGGCTCCACGGGGGTGCTACGGTCAAAGATGATGGGTGGTGTTCAGCCCGTGAGGTTCTTCGCGCCGACGCAGCGAATCTCCCTCCGATCAGCCCGACCGCGCCGGCCAAGGGAGGAGACCAATGCCGAATCATCCGGAGAGCAGCTCTGGTCCTAGTGGATCGGTGCTCGACTGGAGCGAGACGCCGTGAGGACGACGATGCGGGAGCGAGCTGAGGAGCGCCGTGTGGAAAAGCTGGAGATCGTCCGCCAACAGGTGGAGAGCGGCTCGCTGGTGATCCGCCAGATGACCGATGAGGAGCGCCGACTCAACCCGCCGCGCCCCGGCCGGCCGAAGCAGCCCTGGCGGCGATGATGATCGGTGACCGCGAGGGCCTGGTCGCCCGGATCCGCCAGGTTCGCCGTCTCGCCACAGCCCGAGAGCGACCGGGGAGCGAAGCGGGCGATGCGCAGCGCGATCGTGTTCAGGCGCTCGAAACGCGCGTCTCACACCTCGAGCGGCAGCTCGACGGGCTGCAGGACTCCGTGCACCGTGAAGCGGAGCGGCACGCCAAGCTGATCGCCGAGCTCCAGGCCTTGGTCGAGCCCGGGACGATGGGGGCAGCCCTTGCGGAAGATGCCCGCAATCGCGGGCTCTGATCGGGCGTGAGCAGCTTCTTCATCCCGGGGACCGGCGAGGACCACCAGCTTGCAGAGAGCATCTACGCCGACATGCGTGCCGCGCTCGAACTCGAGCTGGGCACCTGCCCGCAGGCCCGGCGGATCGCGAAGCTGTGGACAAGGCGCGGCAGCACCGATTGCATCACCGAGGTCGGAGTACCGGACCCGCTGCGCGGCGGCATCGTGCTGGCGATCTTCGATATGGGCCACCAGCAGCCATACGTCGTCTGGTGGCGACCTAACGGTGGCGCCTCCGCGGATGTGCGGGAGATCCTCGGTCATCACGCGTATTCGGTTACGGATTTCGACGCGTGAGTTCGACCAGCGAGCTCGAGCTGGCGCTGGCCGAAACGCGCTACTACCGCGATCGGGTAGCCCTGCTGCGCGCCAAGAACTACCGGTGGGGACTCGGTTCAAGCACCCGCCTGCAACGCCTCGAACGTGAGCTACAGCGCGCCGAGCGACGGCTGACCGAACTTCGGAACCGCCCGGCGCACTGACGTCGTTTATCCGCCCTCGGGGATGGTCCCCTACCTCAGTCCGGAGATGGCGCGGAGATCTCTGGTCCGGAGCCGGCCGGGGTGAGGAAGAACAGCTCAATCTCAACGTCGGGGCCGACGTGGTGATTGGAGATGAACGCCAACACCCGGCGGCCGGTGAGATCCTCAACCGCGTTGATGAACTTGTCCTGCATGGCGTCCTGGAAGGCGTTGCGGGTTTCCTGGACGATGGTGCTGCGCTGGATCTCGATCATCGTCTTTTCGACATCCGTGTAGACGCCGCCGAGCACGCAGGCGAGCAGGTCATCGCCGAGCATCAGCGACTTGGCGGTGACCGGCTTGCGATGGTGGTAGCGCTCGTGAAAGCCCACCATCGCCTCGGTCACGGCGGCAAGCAGCTCGTCGCCGGTGAGAATGCTATTTGGGGCCGACATAGCGGCCTCCTTCTCGCCCTCCGCTTCGACGAGCGCGCAAGGCAGAAGGACGAGAACCCGACGAGCTCCACAAACGATAGTCGATAGCGGCAAAACGGCCCCGAGGGCGGTACCCTGGACCTCGCGGTGCCGCCCTACACACCCAAGCCCAAGTCCGAGAACCATGGCGACGTGCTGACCGCGATCTCCGACGGGCTGGTGGCGCTGCTGAAGGAGTTCTACGGGCGCGGGCCGACGCGGGCGAAGTCCTACTACGAGGATGACCTGGTGGTGTGCGTCCTGCGCGGAGGGTTCACCCGCGTGGAGCGGACACTGCTCGAGGGCGGCCGCGGCTCGGCTGTGATCCAGCAGCGGATGGCGTTCCAGGATCTGATGCGCGAGCGCTTCGAAACGGTGATCCAGAGCGCAACCGGGCGGCCCGTGATCGGCTACATGAGCGGCAATCAGCAGGACCCGGACATTATGTGCGAGGTGTTCATCCTCGCGCCGACGGACCTGCTCGACGAGCACGAGCTCGAACAGCAGCAGCCTTCCTGATCCTCCCGGTGGCGCGCACCGCGTCCGCCGCCAGCGCCAGTTCCGGCGTTTCGGCGCTAGACTCCTGGCTGGAGGGCATCCTCACGCGGTCGGCTCGCCGGCTGGCAGCGTCGTCTGACTTCCGTGTTCGCTCGTTACGACCCGGGAGTCCCAGTGCCCCAGAAAACCCTCCGCATCGATCCCTCCGAACCCGCGGACGAGTCGCCTTCAGCGAGCACCGGCCAAGACGCACCTCCCGGCGGACGGTCTCAGCCCGAACGGCCGTATTGGCGAGACGCTGTGGCTCCCTACGCTCGCTCGAGCGTTCGTCGTGGCGTCGTGGGACTCCTGACCTCGGTGGTGCCCTACATGGCGCTGTCGGTTCTCATGTACGTCGCACTCAGCGTCTCCTGGGTGCTCACGGTCGCCCTCGCCGTTCCCGCAGCCGGCTTCCTGGTCCGCACGTACATCATCTTTCACGACTGCACGCACGGCTCGTTCCTGCCCTCCAGACGCGCCAACCGCTGGCTCGGCACGGTGCTCGGCCTCCTGGTGTTCGCCGATTTCCAGTCCTGGAAGCACAACCACGCCATGCACCACGCCTCCGCCGGGGATCTCGACCGTCGCGGCGCCGGGGATCTCCCCACGCTCACCGTCGCGGAGTATCAGGCACGGCCGTGGCGCGGGCGGCTGGCCTACAGGCTGTTCCGAAACCCGCTGATCATGTTGGGCCTCGGCCCCATCTTCGCCCTGGTGATCGCGCCACGCATCATCCCCGGCACAGCCCGGCCGCGGATCAAACACAGCGTGATGGCCACCAACCTGGCGCTCGCCCTACTCGTCGGAGCTCTGTGCTGGGCGATTGGTTGGCATGCCTATGTGCTGATCGAGCTTCCGACGATCATGCTCGCCGGAGCGGCCGGCATCTGGCTGTTCTACGTCCAGCACCAGTTCGAAGACGCCTACTGGGAGAACGGCGAGAGCTGGAGCTACGCCGACGCGGCTCTGCGGGGCAGCTCCTATTTGAAGCTTCCCAAGGTTCTCCAGTTCTTCTCCGGCAACATCGGCCTGCACCACGTGCACCACCTCAGCGCCCGCATCCCGAACTACAACCTCCAGCGAGCCCACGACGAGAACCCGATCTTCCACGACGTGCCGGTGATCTCACTCGGCGACGGCCTCCGCGCCCTTCGGCTCAAGCTTTACGACGAGCGCCAGGGACGGATGGTCACCTTCGCGGGAGCCCACGGAGCTTCGACCCGCCGATCGCTGACGGCCCTGCCTGAGCCGACCTCGAGGTGACGCGGTCGCCGCCTGCGATTATCGTTGGCGCGTGGCGGATGAGGGAGTACTTGATGTCAGACAGACCGTTGACCCCGACGGCTATGCCCGCCTATGTCTGAAAGGCGAGTTCGACTACGCGAGCTCGGGCCGCCTGCTCGAGTGCTTGGACGAGCTCAAGCGAGCCGGCAAACCGATCCGCCTCGACCTCTCCGAGCTGGAGTTCATCGACAGCGGGGGCGTGCGAGCCGTGCTGCGCAGTGTGCGGGACGCGGAGACCGACGGCCGGCGGCTGGAGATCGACCCTCAGCTCTCCTGGCAGGTCAAGCAGGTGTTCGACGTGCTTGGCCTGGATTCGGTCCTCTGGCCGCCAACGGACTCAGGGCAGTGAGGCGACGCAAACAGCTCACCTGACCCCGGACCCCGCGCTGGAGACCGGCGCGGGCGTCGCGACCTCGGCCTCCTGACCGACGAACCGGAGGGCGACGATGGCGATGTCGTCTGGATGGCGACCGATCGGACGCCGGGAAAGGTCCTCGAGGATCCCGGCCAGCTCCTCGGCGCCGGCGCGGGGACTGCGCTCGCGCAGAGCTTGCTCGGGGCTGAGGCGCACCTCGGATCCCTGGTCGGTGACGCCGTCGGTGTAGGCAACCAGGCCGTCGCCCGGGCGGAGCTGGACCACCGTCGCCTCCAGGCGAACGGCCGGCATGACGCCGAGGAGGTCGCCCCGCACAGACATGGCAGCAGGTGACCCCTCGGCCGGGACGAAGACCGGAGCCGGGTGACCCGCGCAGACCACCTCGACCGTCAGGAGCCCGGGCTCGACGGTCAGCTTCAGGCACGCCGCAGTGATGAAGCGATCATCCGGCTGATTACCCAGCATGACGTCGTTCAGGAGGCGCAACGCCTCGGTGGGCGTGGCGCCGCGAGACAGTGAGCTGCGCAGCGTCCACCGCGCCATTGCCGTGGCGGCTGCCGCCGGGGCCCCCTTCCCGCACACGTCTCCGATCAGGACCGCCCAGGTGTCGGGCTCGACCTGGAGGACGTCGTAGAAGTCGCCGCTCACGGGCCCTCGGCCCGGGATGAATCGAACCGCCAGCTCGCAGCCGGCGATCCGGGGGAGATCGCTGGGCAGGATGCTCTCCTGCAGGGTCCGGGCCGTCGCCTCAATGCGCTCGCGGGCCTGCTCGCGATCGACCACCAGGCGTCCCAGGTAGGCGCCGAGGGCGACGGTCAGAAGCGTCAGCAGCACGAGCACAGCTACCCCCTCGTCGATCGAGGTGCTGGCCGTTTGGTGGGCGGCTCGCTGTCTGGCGGACTGGCTGGTGGACAGCAGTTGCTCCAGCCGGCCGGCTCGCGTCCGCACCGCATCGACCAGGTGCTTGCCCTGGAGCGTGACCGCGAACGACTGCGAGCGCCGCAGATCGCTCTCCGCCAGACCCACCACGCGCGGCACGTATCCCGACATGTAGGCGGTTACAGCCCGGATCAGCGCCTCGGCCTGGCTCCGGTATGCGCGAGTCGCCGAAGACGACACCTCCAGCGCCCGAGTCGCCGCGGGCAGCTCGGCCTCCGCGCGGTTCAGCGGCTGCAGGAACAGCCTCCTTCCGGTGATGATCTCGCCCCTCAACCCGGTTTCGGCGTCCACCACCAGACGCTCGACGTTGACCACCCGGAGCAGGTAAGCATCCGTGCGATTTGACGATTGGGCACTGCTTCGCAGCGCGACCGTGTTGCCCAGGAGCAGCGCCACTCCGCCGGCCACGAGCACTGCCCCCACGCCCACCAGCAGCGATATCCGCATACGCAGCGGGCGCTGTGTGAGCCTACCCATCAGCCTCGGACGCTCAAGTCAGCGCCGCCCCCCCGCGGGCGGCGTTGCTCCGGCCCGGGTGAGTGAGAAGCGCAATGACACGCTCGTTCCTGGCGTACCCTCGCGATTGGTCACCCGGAAGTCATCGGCCATCTGGGCCATGAGTCCCATGCCCAGACCTATGCCGGGGCTGTCGGGGCGAGGGATCAGTCCGTGCCCCTCGTCGAGTACGCGGACCGCGAAATGCTGGTCCGGGTCGACCCACGCCTCCGCGGTCATCTTCCCTGGCTCCCGCCCCGCGTAGGCGTGCATCACCACGTTCGCGAGCGCCTCACCGACGGCCAGGCGGATCGCGCTGCCCAGCTCGGCGTCAGCGCCGAGCGCCAGCGCGTGACGCCAGATGGCCGTGCGCAGTGGCGCCAGCTCCTCGGGGCGGGCGAGCGCCCGGATCTCTAAACGCGCTCGGGCCACCGTGCGGCACAGATAGCAAGCCGCCGGGGATTGCGCAACCACCGGCGCTCGTCGTGCCCGGCGCTCGTAAGCGCTAGGACCGACGCCCGCGCCTCCGGCCGTCGTAGCGACAGGCCCGCAGCGCGTCCCCCGGGAAGACAAGCAACCAGCGGTACCGGTGTCGGACCAGCGTCACCCGCCTCACCTCGCGTGCCACGGCCGTGCCCTTCACGACCGCCCGCGCGTGGGAGCCGCGGATGAACGACTGCACGCTGTCGAATAGGAGCTGGGTCTGGTCGCGCCTGAGTGCCTGGGGGTCGCTGGGCAGACAGTGCCTGTAGATGACCTGGCATGGGTGCCGACCCCCCTTCGCGGCGATCAACGCCGAGCGGGCGCCCTCGGACAGCATGCCGCAGGCCGCGGTGTAGTTGCCGTCGGCCAGGTCGCTGAGGTAGGTCTGCACGGCATCCTCCGGAACCGGGCTGGAGCTGCCGCATCCGCCCACCCCGATCGCCAGCACGACGAGCGCGACCGCCGGCAGCGTTCTCTTCACAGGTTGTCTCCTTCACCGCGATCGATCGCTCGTCTTGAGCGATCGGATGCACACCGACTTCAACACGATTTGCGAGACACGTCAACCCGCGCGACCATGGCGGGCGCTAACCCGTCACGTCGCCGGAGCGCGCCGGATCCGCCCGGACCCCTGTCCCCGCGTCTCCTCCGGTTCGGGCGCGGTGGGCCGCCACAAAGCCCAGGCGATCATCAGGATCGCGAACACGATCATCACGATCCCGGACCACAGGTCGATGTTGATGCCGGCCGCCTTGGTCTTGACCTCGTGAGAGCCGGCCAGACCGGTGATCGTCATCACCACCCCGTAGACGAGGAACAACCCGCCGATGATCCGTCGCACGTCGAACCAGTTGGCGATGCGGGCGACCTTCGCCTCTTCCTCGTCGGTGCCCCCCGTGGAGGCCATCCCGGTCTCTCCCCGGAACGGTTGCTGCCTGTCTTCTTCAGCCATGACTAAGGCTCCTTTCAGGCGACCAGGACATCGAGGACGATAGCCCCGACCAGCACGATCACGGCGAGCACCACGGGCGAACGGAACCAGGCCCCGTCGCCGACCACATTGTCGGCCTCCTGATCTTTCCGCTTCAGCCCCCACACCAACCCGCGGAGGTCCTCTGTCTCCTTGGCCTTGGTGAACAGGGAGACGACGACCAGCACCACCGTCGCGGCCACAAAGGCGGCGATCGCCTCATACCAGGTGGCGGCGATCTTCGATCCGAGGTTGATCACGTGATTCGACCCCAAGAGCAGGGTCGTTTCGGCGGCGGCCATGCCCGCCAGGAGGCTGAGAGCACCGCCCAGCGCCGTGGCTCGCTTCCAGTACATGGCCACGATGAAGGTGGCGAACAGCGGCGCGTTGAAGATCGAGAACAGCGCCTGGACGTAGTTCATGATGTTCGAGTTTCCCTTGGCGATGAACGCGGTCCCGATCGAGATCAGCAGGCCGATGAAGGTGGCGATCCGCCCGACCCGGACGTAGTAGGCAGAGTCGCGGTCCTTGCGGATGTAGGCCTGCCAGATGTCGTAGGTCACCACCGTGTTGAATGCGGTCACGTTGGCGGCCACACCGGCCATGAACGCCGCCAGGATCCCGGTGATGGCGAGGCCCAGCATCCCCTCGGGCAGATACTTGCCGAACAGCAGCGGGATCGCCGCGTTGTACTGGAGGCTGGAGTTGGCCTTGCCCAGGCCGGGAATCACGACCAGCGCGATCATTCCGGGCACGACGGTCATCAGCGGGAAGATCAACTTGGGGAAGGCGCCGATCAGCGGCGTACGCCGGGCGGCACTCATGTTGCGCGCTGACAGCGCCCGCTGGACCTCGGCGAAGTTGGTCGTCCAGTAACCGAAGCTGAGCACGAACCCGAGCCCGAGCACCATCGGCAGCCAGCTGCCGCCGATCGGGTTGGTCACGTGGCCGATCGCCAGCCCGCGCCACGCATGCAAGCCCAGGTTCCCCAACGGGCTGTGGCGAATCTTGTGCTCCAGGCCGTTGATCCCGCCGACCGCGTGGAGTCCGACGATGACCAGCGGCAGGAGGCCGGCGATCACAACGAAGAACTGGAGCACCTCGTTGTAGATGGCCGACGTCAGGCCGCCGGCCGTGATGTAGACGAGCACGATCGCGGCGGCGATGAAGATCGAGACGGCGATTGTCCAGCCGAGCATCAGGTGGACGACCAGGGCGAGGGCAAACAGATTCACGCCGGCGATCAGCACGGTGGCGACGGCGAAGCTGCAGCCGTTGACCACGTGGGCGAAGTCGCCGAAGCGCCGTCTCAGGTACTCCGGGACGCTCCTGACCTTCGAGCCGTAGTAGAAGGGCATCATCACGAGGCCCAGGAAGACCATCGCCGGGATCGCCCCGATCCAGTAGTAGTGCACGGTGGCGACTCCATACTGCGCGCCGTTGGCCGCCATGCCCAGGATCTCCAGCGCCCCCAGGTTGGCCGCCATGAAGGCCAGGCCGGTGATCCAGGCGGGCAGCGAGCGACCCGACAGGAAGTAGTCGACGTCGGTCTTGATGGTCAGCCGGGCGACCGCACCGATGCCCAGAACGACGACGAAATAGGCGCCAAGAATGGCGTAGTCCAACGGGGAAACATTGAGCCGAATGGCAGCAGGCACCAGGACGACCACGAGCATCTCCTCTCCTCAGTGCCCGCCTGCTACCCCGTCCGCGCACTAAATCACGTGCGACCGGAAACGGGCGGGAGCCCAGCTAGAGGACGGTCAGTCTCGGCGCGTCGTGCGGACGCGAGAGGCCATGCACGTCGGCTCGGACCAGCTCGGCCGTACGGCGGGCGATGTTCACGGCGTTGTCGCCGATCCGCTCCAGGCTGCGCGCGATCAGGACGTGGCGGAAGGCCAGCTCGCGGTGCTCGGGGCCGGCCCGCGTCTCGAGCGAGAGGCGGCAGATCTCCCGGTTGAGCCGGTCGAGGCGGTCATCGCTGCGGACCAGCCCATCGACGAGCTCGCAGTCGCGCTCCGAGAACGCCTGAGAGGCTCGGCGCAGCTGCTCGCCGGCCAGGCCGGCCAGCCTGGCCGCCTCCCGGCCGGTGCCGCAGCGGTCGGTGACCCCCGGGTCGATGCCGGCCAGCTGCTCGCCGATCAGGACGAACTGGTTGGCAATCAACCCGTGATGCTGGACGAGCTGCATCATCGTCAGCACAAGCCGGAGGTCGCAGGCGACCGGCGCCTGGGTGGCGCTGAGCCCGACCAGCCGCACATCCAGCTCCCGCGTCTGACGCCGCAGGGTCTGCCCGGCCTGCGAGACCGCCCCGGCGCGGGACGCGGTCGGGTGCCGGATCACCTCATCCAGACCAGCGAGGACCCGCACCGCCTGACCCAGACCGGCCTCGATCTCGGCCTCGATCGCTCCGAGCTGCGTTATGAACCCCGGCCTCATACCCAAGTTTTACTCCCAAATGCAGGGATGAACCTGCACTTGCAGGAGTCCTTGCACGAATGGTCCACTCGCTGACGCGGATCACTCCGTGCGGAACCCGGGGGTCAGGCGGGTCAGCTCATGGCTCGAGATGACCCGATCCACCAGACCGTACTCGCGCGCCTGCTCAGCCGTGAAGTAGCGGTCGCGCTCCATGTCCTCGTGCACCCGCTCCACCGGCTGCTCGGTGTGGCGGGCGTAGATCTGATCGATGTGCCGGCGCAGCTCGATGATCTCGCGCGCGTGGATCTCGATGTCGGCGGACTGTCCCTGGAAGCCGCCGCTCGGCTGGTGGATGAGGATGCGGCTGTTGGGGAGCGCCATGCGCTTGCCCTTCGTGCCTCCGGTCAGCAGCAGCGAGCCCATCGACATGGCCACCCCGAAGCAGATCGTCTGCACATCGGGCTTGATGAACTGCATCGTGTCGTAGATGGCCAGCCCGGCGTAGACGACGCCTCCAGGGCTATTTATGTACAGGGAGATGTCCTTGTCCGGGTCGCTGGACTCCAGGTGGAGCAGCTGGGCGACCACGAGGTTGGCGGTGTCGTCCTCGATCGGCGAGCCGATGAAGATGATCCGCTCGTTCAGGAGACGTGAGTAGATGTCGAACGAGCGCTCTCCGCGCGGGCTCTGCTCGACGACCATCGGGATGAGTGCCATCAGGAGTATCCTTTCGACAACCGAATGGTTGGCATGACCCACTGGACAATAGCAACCACCTGGTTGTCAAAGGAGCGACTCATGCAACAGGTACGCCGCGAGGTCGATATCGAGGCTTCGCCCGACGAGGTCTGGGAGGCGCTGGCCACCGAGGAGGGGCGCGAGGCCTGGCTCGAGCCCGATCCCGACCGGGAGCTGGAGGTGGAGGCCGAGGAGGCGCCGGGGCGCCTGGTCTGGTGGTGGTGGAAGGGAGATGAGCAGCCGCACAAGGTCGAGGTGGAGGTGATCGGCGTCCCCCTGGGCACCCGGGTGATCGTCACGGAGACCGAGCCGGTGTTCCCGCTACCCCAGCTGCGGGCGGCCTTCGACCGGATGCTCGTGGCGGCTTGAGCGACCAGCTCGGAGCCGTGTTCGCGGCGCTGGCCGACCCGACCCGGCGCCGGATGCTCGACGCGATCCTGGCCGAGGGGACGACCTCCGTGCCGAGGCTGACCGCGCAGCTGCCGATCACCCGGCAGGCGGTGGCCAAGCATCTGAACGCCCTGGACCAGGCGGGGCTGGTCGAACGGGTGGGCGGGGATCGATTCGGGCGGGAGGTCCGCTACCAGCTGCGCCCGGACGCCCTGCACCAGGCGGCCAGCTGGCTGACCGATGCGGACGCCGCCTGGGAGGGACGGCTGAACCGACTGAAAGAGGTCATGGAAGGTAAGGTCAGACCATGACGAGCACGAAACTTTCTCATCGCCCGCTCGGCCACAGCGGGATCCAGGTGTCGGTGGTCGGACTGGGCTGCAACAACTTCGGACGGCGCCTCGACCTGGACAGGACGCGAGCCGTCGTCGACACCTGCCTGACCGAGGGCATCGACTTCCTGGACACGGCCGACATCTACGGTGGTGGCGGTGCCAGCGAGGAGTTGCTGGGCCAGGTCCTGCGAGGCCGCCGCGACGAGGTCGTCCTGGCCACCAAGTTCGGCATGGAGATGCCCAACCCCCCCGCGCCGGGCCCTCGAGGATCGGCCGAGTACGTTCGCCGCGCGCTGGAGGCCTCGCTACGGCGCCTGCAGACCGACGTGATCGACCTCTACTGGTACCACGAGCCCGACGGGCAGACACCGATCGAGGAGACACTCGGGGCGCTGCACGAGCTGGTCCAGGCGGGCAAGGTGCGGGCGATCGGCGCCTCCAACTTCAGTGCCGGGCAGATCGAGGAGGCCGACCGCGCCGCGCGGGACGACGGTCTGACCAGATTCACCGCCATCCAGAACGAGTACAGCCTGATCAAGCGCGACGACGAGCGAGACGTGATCCCGACGTGTGAGCGCCTGGAGCTGGCCTACATCCCGTACTTCCCGCTGGCCTCCGGCCTGCTCACCGGGAAGTATCGGCGCGGCGAGGCGGGGCCTGAGGGCTCGCGGCTCAGCGGCCGGGACCAGATCGGCACCGACGCGGAGTTCGATGTGGTGGAGGCCGTGCACAGCTACGCCGAGGAGCGGGATCTGCGCATGGTCGACGTGGCGATCGGCGCGCTGCTGGCCCGCAGCCCCGCCGTGGCCTCGGTGATAGCGGGTGCGACGAAGCCCGATCAGGTGCAGAGCAACGCGGCGGCGGCTCGCGCCTCGATCGACCTCACGGCCCTGGACGAGCTGCTGGGCTGACGCTTTACAACCACAAAGTCGCTCACCCCGGCCCCATGCCTGAGTTCGTCCTTCGTGACGGCGTGGAACTCCACCGCCTGAGCGAGTCGCATGTCGACCCGCTGTACGCGATCGTGGTGGCCGAGCGCGCCCGGCTCGCCCGCTGGCTGCCCTGGGCGCAGAGCTCGAGCCGGCAGGACATCAGCGAGTTCGTGCAACGGACGATCGAGCAGCACGAGTCGGGCCAGGGGGTGCAGACGGCGATCGTGGTGGATGGCCGGGCGGTCGGAGTGATCGGCGTGCACGGGATCTCCTGGCCGAACGCGAGCACGTCGGTCGGCTACTGG
Organism: uncultured Solirubrobacterales bacterium; assembly: GCA_963718545.1. GTDB lineage: Bacteria > Actinomycetota > Thermoleophilia > Solirubrobacterales > Solirubrobacteraceae > Palsa-465. Next base: position 22,751 of record CAVQZO010000004.1, read on the forward strand.
CTGTCCGAGCTCTTCGAGGGCCGGGGGATCATGACCGCGGCGGTGCGGGCCTACACCGATCGTGCGTTCCGGGACTGGAAGCTCAACCGGATGGAGCTGCGGGCGGCCGTGGAGAACCGCCGCAGCCGGGCCGTCGCCGAACGCCTGCGGTTCGTCGAGGAGGGGATCCTGCGCCAGGCCGAGCGGGTCGGCAACCGCTACCACGACCTGGTCGTGTACTCGGCGCTGTCCGGCGACTGGCGCTGAGCGCACCCGGGGGTCGGCTGTCCCGAGCCCGAAGGCCGGGACAGCCGGGGGTCACCCTGTGGTGCCGCGTTAGATCGTCTGCGCCAGCTCCTCTTCCATCTCGGCGATCTCGGCCCGGACGTCGGGGTCGGTGTAGTAGTACTTGCCGCCGCGCATCCACGAGGCCACCGCGGCGACCAGGCAGCAGCCGGCGGCAAACCAGAACGCCTCGTGGATCCCGCTGGCGAACGGGTGGGAGACCAGCTGGGGGAAGAAGCGGTGGCCGGTGAGATACGCGGCTGTGTGGTGGGGCAGCGTGTGGATAATCGGGGCCAGCGTCGTGCCCATCGGGTTGTAGCCGAGGAAGGCCGCGAACAGGCTGCCCACAGGCGGCAGGTGCGAGACCTTCGTGGCGTAGGCCGCAGGCACGCCGTGGGTCGAGAGGCCGTGGTACAGCGCCGCGGGCAGCGTCGCGGACAGCCCGACGATGATCAGGCTGAAGAAGATGCCGATCGACAGCACCATCGCCGAGTTCATGAAGGTGCCAGCCATCCCCGCCCCGGCGCCCCGCTGGTCGGGCGGGAGGCTGTTCATGATCCCGGTCTGGTTGGGCGCGGCGAACAGTCCCATGGCCAGGCCGTTGAGGAAGATCAGGGCGGCGAAGCCGACGTAGGAGAAGTTGACCGGCAGGATGATCAGGCCGACGAAGCTGAGCGCCGCCAGGACCATGCCCCCGGTGGCGAAGGGCCGGGCGCCGAAGCGGTCGGCCAGGCGGCCGGCCACGGGCCCAGCGATCAGGAAGCCGACCGACAGCGGCAGCATCGAGATGCCCGCCCACAGCGGCGTGGAGGAGAAGCTGTAACCCCGCTCGGGCAGCCAGATGCCCTGCAGCCAGATGATCAGCATGAACATCAGTCCTCCCCGGGACAGGGCCGAGAGCAGGGAGGCCAAGTTGCCGGCCGCGAACGCGCGGATCTTGAACAGCTGCAGGCGGAACATGGGCGCGGTCACGCGCCGCTCGATGAACACGAACAGCCCCAGCACGACGAGGCCGCCGACGATCGCCCCGATCACCTTGGGGTTGGTCCAGCCCATGTTGTGATGGCCGTAGGGGAGGATCCCGTAGGTGATCCCGACGAGCACCGCGATCAGGCCGATGGCGAACGTGATGTTGCCCAGCCAGTCGATCCTGGCCTTCACGCGGACGCCGCGCTCCTGGAGCATGAAGTAGGCCCACACGGTCCCGAACAGGCCCACCGGGACCGACACCAGGAACACCAGCCGCCAGCTCACCGGGGCCAGGACGCCGCCCAGCACCAGCCCGATGAACGATCCGGCGATCGCCGCCACCATGTTGATACCGAGCGCCAGTCCCCGCTCCTCGGCCGGGAAGGCGTCGGTGAGGATCGCCGAGGAGTTGGCGAACAGACAGGCGGCGCCGATCCCCTGGATCACACGGCAGACGATCAGCCACAGGGCCGCGGAGCTGCCCGTCATCCAGACGACGGAGAGCAGGATCGAACCGGCCGTGAACACCGCGAAGCCGAGGTTGTAGATGCGCACGCGCCCGAACATGTCGCCGACGCGGCCCAGGCTGACCACGAGCACGGCGGCCACAACCATGAAGCCCAGCAGCATCCACAGGAGGTAGCTGGTGTTCCCCGGGACCAGGGGGTTGAGCTTGATGCCGCGGAAGATGGCCGGCAGGGCGATGATCACGATCGACTGGTTGATCGTGGCCATCAGGATGCCCAGCGTCGTGTTCGACAGCGCGACCCACTTGTAGCGCTCTGGATGGGACCGGTGGTGTTCTAGACGCTCTCGTACCGTTGTCGCCATCAGTCCTCCCCGTCCTCCATTCGGGTGATCAGCAGATCGATGACCTGGGTGGCCCTGGCCAGGACCTCGATTTCGTCGTCGCTGAGGGAGGCCATCTCCTCGTGCAGCAGCGCCCGGTACTCGGCCTGGAGCCGGGCGAACGTCTCGGTGCCCGCCGGCGTGAGCGCGACGCGCACCGCGCGGCCGTCATCGGGGTCGGGCTCGCGAACGGCCCAGCCGCGCTCCTGCATGCGGTTGACCAGGAGCGTGATGGCGGGCTGGGTGACGCCGGCGGCGCAGGCCAGCTCGGTGATCCGGCGGGGGCCGGCGGAGATGGCCGACATCACGCTGGCCTCGGTGCGGGAGACATCGACGCTGGTGCGTTTCAGGAACAGCCGGCTGAGCGCCGCGACGCGCTTCGGGAGCGCTTCGGCCACCTCGTTCAACTGCCCGGTGCGCCGGTCGAGCGTCGTCGGAGACTGCATGAGCAACTTATATTAGCTGCTGATGGAGTGGAGCAGCTGGCAGAACCGCTCGGGATCCACGTTGCCTCCGGACAGGATTACGCCGGCGCGCTCGGTGGGCGCGAGCTGGACGGCTCCGCAGAGCAGTGCCGCCAGGCCGGCCACGCCGCCCGGTTCCACCACGAGCTTCAGCCGCTCGTGGCAGAAGCCCATGGCCGCGATCAGATCGGCGTCCGAGACGGTGACAATCGAGTCGAGCAGAGCCCTGTTGTGGGCGAAGGTCAGCTCGCCGGGCTGGGAGACCTGGAGCGCGTCGGCCACCGTCCGCGGCACGGGGATGCTGATCCTGGAGCCGGCCAGCAGGGACTGCCGGTAGTCATCCGCCGTCTCCGGCTCCACTCCGATCACCCGTGCGCCGGGCTGGACGCTTTTGAGCGCCACCGCGCAGCCGGCGATCAACCCGCCGCCGCTGACCGGTGCCAGCAGCACGTCCAGCGGCCCGGCGTCCTGCACGAGCTCGAGCCCCGCCGTGCCCTGGCCGGCGATCACCTGGGGATCGTCGAACGGCGGGACGACACTGAGGTTGCGTTCCTCGGCGAGGCGGCGGCCGATCTCCTCGCGATTCTCCGTGTAGCGGTCGTAGGTGATCAGCTCCGCGCCGTAGGCGCGAGTGGCGGCCGCCTTGCCCTCCGGCGCGTCGCTGGGCATGACCACGGTGGCGTGCGTGCGGAAGATCGAAGCGGCCAGCGCCACGGCCTGCGCGTGGTTGCCCGAGGAGAAGGCCAAGACCCCGGCCTCGCGCTGCCCGGGCGCGAGCGAGGCCAGCTTGTTGTAGGCGCCCCGGAACTTGAACGAACCGCTGCGCTGGAAGATCTCGGCCTTGAGCAGGACCGATGCGCCGGCGCGCCGGTCAAGCGTTCGCGAGGTGATGACAGGGGTCCGGTTTGCCACCCCGGCGAGCCGGGTCTCGGCCGCCCGGACGTCATCCAAGGTGACCAGGCGGCCGGGGGTCCCGGCCGCCGAGCTCAGCCTCTCGCCATCGGGGTCGGTCAGCGGCGGCCGCTGTTGCGGGCCGCGCTGCGGATCGCGCTCAGCGCCTCGTCCTGGGAGCGGCCGCGATCACGGATGAACGCGCGGAACTCCCGGTGCGAGAGAAGCGGCTCCTCGCCGGCGCCGGCCTGGAGATGGTCGGCGATCAGGGCTGCGATCGACGGCACCGAAGCGTGAGCCTCGACGTCATCCTCGTCGTCGCGACGGGACCTTCTGAACAGTGCGGGCATCAAGGTACCTACCTGTTTGGGGCATATGGACGAGTGGGGGCTCGTCGGCCGAGGGCTCGGCCACGGTCAATTATTCGACATCCGGAGGCGTTTTCATAGTCGCGACGGCATTCCGGGTAGTTCCGGGGCTATGACCGAGGAGAAATCGCGGCCCGAGGTGGCGTTCGTGCTCGGGGGCGGCGGGCTCCTGGGCGCGCATGAGGTGGGCATGCTCCGGGCGCTGGCCGAGCAGGGCGTGGTGCCGGAAGTGATCCTGGGCACGTCGATCGGCGCCGTGAACGGTGCCTTCTACGCCGCCGATCCGACCCCGGCCGGGGTCGAGCGGCTGAGCGAGCTGTGGTGCGAGCTGGCGCCGGCCGAACTGAGTGCGCTGACTGCACTGCGCGGGCTGACGACGCTGGCTCGCAGCCGCACCCATCTGCAGTCCTTCTCCGCCGTGCGGGAGCGGCTGTCGGACAACCTGCCGGTCCAGAACGTGGAGGATCTGACGGTGCCGTTTCAGTGCGTGGCGGCCAGCATCGAACGGGCGGCGGAGCACTGGTTCACCGAGGGTTCGCTGCCCGATGTGCTGCTCGCCTCATGCGCGGTTCCGGGAATCCTCCCGGCCGTGCGCATCGGTGAGGAGCACTACATCGACGGCGGCATCGTCAACTCCATCCCGGTCAGCCGGGCGGTGCGCCTGGGAGCCAAGCGCATCTTCGTCCTGCAGGTGGGCCGCCTGGAGCAGCCCCTGCGCCCGCCGCGGTGGCCATGGGAGGTGGGGCTGGTCGCCTTCGAGGTGGCCCGGCGACACCGGTTCTCCGACGATCTGAACTCGCTGCCCGACAGCGTCGAGCTGCACGTCATGCCGACCGGCGGGAGCGCGGCTCCGGCCTACAACGATCTCTCGGGTCAGCTGCGGATTCGGCGCGTGGCCACCGGAGTACAGCGTCAGATCGATTCGGCCTACGCGGCCTCGCGCGAATATCTGGAGAGCCTCTGATGGGGATGCCTCCTCCGTGGCTGCGCCGTCCTGTGAGCGTCACGGCCTGGCTGCTGATGTCCACGCTGGCCCTGATCCTCTCCCCGCTGCTGCTGGCCGCCGCGGAGGTCGACTCGCTGGTGCGGCAGGACGACCGGTCGCGCATCGCCGCCCGGGTCGTCCTGGCCTACTTCCTGCGGGAGTTGACCACGCTGGTCGCCTGCGGCGGGCTGTGGGTCCTCAGCGGCTGCGGGCTGTGGATGAAGACTCGCCGGCTGCAGGACTGGCACTGGCGGCTGCTGCGTTGGTTCGTCAGTGGCCTGGCGAACGCCGCGTTTCGGACCGTACAGATCCGGGTGGCCGAGGAGGGCACGAAGGAGGCGATCCAGGAGCTGGCCGAGGACGGGCCGGTCCTGGTGTTCAGCCGGCACGCCGGTCCGGCCGACACCGTGCTGCTGATCGATCTCCTGCTTCGCCGCTTCGAGCGGCGCCCCAGCGTCGTCTTCAAGGAGGCGATCGCGCTGGATCCGTCCGTGGACCTGATCTCGCACCGGCTCCCTCACGCGGTGCTGGACACCGATGATCGGGAACAGTGCGAGGCGCGAATCGTCCGTGCGGCCGAGTCGATGGGGCAGCGGGGCGCGCTTCTGCTGTTCCCTGAAGGGGGCAACTTCTCCCAGGAGCGGCGTCGGAAGGCGCTGAAGTCCCTCCGCCGCAGAGGTCATCGCCAGGCCGCAGAGCGCGGCGAGCAGATGCAACACGTGCTGCCGCCGCGGCCATCGGGCGCGCTATCCGCGCTGGACGCCGCCCCGGACGCGCCGGTCGTGTTCGCCGCCCACACCGGGCTCGGGCTGGCCGCCTATCCGCGTGAGATCTGGCGCGAGCTGCCGGTCGGCGGCACCCTGCACACGCGCATGTGGCTGGTCCCGCGCGACCAGGTCCCGTCTGACAACGACGAGCGCAGCATGTGGCTCAATGACTGGTTCAAGCAGATCGACGACTGGATCGAGGCCCACGGGACCGAGCCGTCCCTGGGATGATCGGTCAGCTCGAGCGCTCGGTGTTGGCCACGATCGCATCGGCGATCTCCGGCCACAGGTCTCGGGGGAGGTCGTGCCCCATGCCGGGGACGATCACCAGCCGCGCGCCGGGAATGGCCTCGGCGGTGGCGCGCCCGCCGGACACGTTCACGAGTGGATCGGCGGCGCCGTGGATCACGGTGGTGGGAAGACGCACGCGCCGGAGCTGCTCGGTGCGGTCGGCGGCAGTGACGATCGCGGCCATCTGCCGGGCGCTGCCGGCGGGATGGATGCCGCGATCGAACATCCGGCCGGCCAGTTCGCGGCGGGCGGATTCGTCGAAGCTGTAGGCCGGCGACCCGATGTCCCGGTAGGTCTGGAGGTGATCCGCGATGTAGCCGTCCCGGTCCCGCGCCACGCGCCGCAGCATCTGCAACGCCAGCCGGGGCCGCGGGCGGCCCACTCGGCGGGCTCCGGTGGTCGACATGATCGAGACCAGCGATAGCACCTTGTCCGGGTGGCGAATCGCCAGCGCCTGGGCGATCATCCCGCCCATCGAGGCGCCGACCACGTGCGCGGCCGGGATCTGGAGGTGATCCAGGAGCCCGGCGGCGTCGTCGGCCATCTGGTCCAGCGAGTACGGCGCACCCTTGGGGTCCCGCACGGCCAGCTGCCAGCGCTTGGGCACGGGGGCCTCGCGCAGGATCGTCGAGCGCCCCGCGTCCCGGTTGTCGTAGCGGATCACGCGGAATCCGCGACCGGCCAGCAGCTCGCAGAAGTCCTCCTCCCAGAGCAGCATCTGCGACCCCAGGCCCATCACGAGCAGCAGCGGCGGCGCCTCCGGATCGCCGAAGGTCTCGTAACACAGCCGGACCTGGCCGAGCTTGGCGAACTGCTCGCCCGAGGCTGTGGAGTCTGTCTGTGGAACGCTCAAGACCGGACAGCTTAGGGGCCCATACGATCCGGGCTCGAGTTTGTTCGCCCCCGGGGCGGGAAGGCTCTGGCTCATGTGGCTTCGTTCGCTCGCTCTGGCCGGTGGTGTGGCGCTGTTGCTGGCCGCGTGCGGTGGCGGCTCGCCCCACCACACCTCTTCCTCGGGAGCGGGTGGCGACGGCAACGGTGCGACGGGCACCGCCACGACCACCACCGCGGGACCCGCCAACGGGGTGGCGAGCAAGGCGCCCGGCCAGATCGTCGCGGCCGCCTCCCGGACGATCGAGGCGGCCCGCACGGTGCACGTCGTGGGTTCGATCCTGGACAACGGCATTCAGGTCCGCCTGGACCTGAATCTGGCCCGAGGACGGGGCGGCCACGGCGAGGTTTCGGAGAACGGCCTGGGCTTCCAGCTGATCTCCACCGGAAAGGTTCTCTACATCCAGGGCTCGAGCGCCTTCTGGACCCACTTCGGCGGCGCCAACGCCGCCAAGCTGTTCCAAGGGAAATGGCTGAAGGCCCCCGACGCGGGTCAGTTCGCCACGCTCGGCCGGCTCGCCACCACCCACGGGCTGGTCGGGCAGCTGCTCAGCAAGCACGGCAAGCTGTCCCGGGGTGGGCGCACGACGGTGGACGGGCAGCCCGCCGTGGGGGTGGTCGACCGCACCCAGGGCGGCACCCTGTTCGTGGCGACGACCGGCCCGCCGTATCCGCTGGAGATCATCAAGCGCGGGAGCAATGGCGGCTACGTGAAGTTCACCGACTTCAACCAGCCGGTTACGATCACACCTCCGAGCAAGTCGATCAGCCTGCCGGGTGGAGGTTGATCGGCGAGGGGGGTGATCCGCCGGCCGGGCGTTCGCGTAGAGAAGAGGAGTGCTCCGGCCGACCGGCCGGGCGCCATCAGGGCAGGCCTCTTGTTCAGACCCGCATCCCGAGACACCGACCTGCGCAGCCTCGCCGACGAGGACCTCATGGAACGGGTCCGCAGCGGGGAGGCCAGGGCGTTCGAGGTGGTCTTCGACCGCCATGGCGGCGCCGCGTACTCGCTCGCCTACCGCATGTGCGGATCCCGATCCCGCGCCGAGGACGTCGTGCAGGAGGCGTTTCTGTCGCTGTGGCGCAGCGGTGCTCGGTACGACAGGGCCCGGGGCAGCGTGCGCTCGTGGATCCTGAGCACGGTGCACAACCGGGCGATCGATGCGTTTCGCCGTCACGCGGCCCGCGAATCTCAGGACGTGGGCGATGACCAGCTGGCCGAGCACCTTCCGGGCGGGGAGCGCACCGAGGCGGAGGTGGAGCGGCGCGATGACGCGCACCGCGTTCGCTCCGCGTTGAGTGACCTGCCCGGTGAGCAGCGCCGCGTGATCGAGCTCGCCTATTTCGGCGGCTTCAGCCACACCGAGATCGCCCAGATGCTCAGCCTGCCGGCCGGCACCGTCAAAGGCCGCATGCGGCTGGGACTGTCGAAGCTCCGCGTGGCTCTGAGTGCGGAAGGATTCACGGCGTGAGCGACGAGACGAACCTACCTTCGGTCCACGACTGCGGGGGGGACGCCGCCGCCTACGTGCTCGGCGCGCTGGAACCGGCCGAGGTGCCCGCGTTCCTGTTGCACCTGGAGGGCTGCGCGGTGTGCCGCGACGAGGTGGATGCGCTGCAGGGGGTCGTCCACGCGCTGCCGATGGCCGCCCCCCAGTATCCGGCGCCCCGGCCCCTGCGCCGGCGGATCATGCGGAGCGTTCGCCAGAAGCAGGCCCGAAGCCGACGCACCCCGGGCTCGGCCTCGGGCTCCTCGCCTCGAAACTGGTCGGCCCGTTGGTCGGTTGGCCAGTGGGTCGGCGGCCTCGGCGTGGCCGCCACCGCGATCCTCGTCGTGGTGGCACTGCTGGCATCGACGGCGCGCCCGCCCACCCGGGTGATCCGGGCCCAGGTCACGAGCGGCCCCGGCTCCGCGCAGCTCCAGGTCACCGGACACCGGGGCGAGCTGCTCGTCCGCCACCTGAGCCTCCTGCCGCGCGGCCGCGTCTACGAGGTGTGGCTAAAGGCTGCTCACAGCAAGCCGGTACCGGCCGACGTGCTGTTCCTCGTGACCAAGCACGGGGACGCCGACGTGCCGGTGCCGCGGAGCCTGCGCGGAATGAGCCTGATGATGGTGACGGCGGAGCGGGCCGGCGGCAGTCCCGTGCCCACGGGCAAGCCGGTGATCGTGGCGCAGCTGAGCTAGCCAGCGGCCGCATCTGAGAAACTTCGGGGCACTGCTTCAACCGGTGGCGACGATCAGGATGCTGGCGCTCATCTACATCCATGCGATCGGTCTGCGCCTGGCCGGGGCACCGGTGTTCGCCCATCCGGAGCGGACCGCATGACCCGGTTCTCCCGCTGGCTGATGAGCCTGCTGCTTCGGCGCATCCGCTCGGGCACGCTGGTGGTAATCGAGCCACACGCCTGCCGTCGCTACGGGAGCGGGGAGCCGGCGGCCACCGTGGCGGTGCGCTCACCGCGCGCCTGGCGGGAGCTGCTGCGAGGCAGCCTGGGGCTGGCCGAGGCCTACGCGGCCGGCCACTGGGACACGCCCGATCTGGTCGCGGTCATCCGGATCGCGGCCCGCAACGCCGACGCGACCGACCGGGTGCGGGCCCTGCTGACGCCCCTCTGGCGGCCCCTCCAGCAGCTCCGCGCGCTTCGCCGCCCGTCGACCCGGCGCCAGCGGCGGGCCGACATCGCCGCCCATTACGACCTGGGGAACGAGCTGTTCACGCGCATGCTCGACCCGACGATGATGTATTCGTGCGCCTTCTTCGGCGAGCCGAGCATGTCGCTGGAACAGGCGCAGCTGAGCAAGCTCGAGCTGGTCTGCCAGAAGCTCCAGCTGAACGCCGAGGACCACGTCCTTGAGATCGGCACCGGCTGGGGCGGGTTCGCGGTGCACGCGGCCACGACCCGGGGCTGCCGCGTCACCACCACGACGATCTCCGAGGAGCAGTACGAGTTTGCCCGCCAGCAGGTGCGGCGAGCGGGCATGGAGCATCTGGTCACCGTCCTGCAGGAGGACTACCGGGATCTCCGCGGCCGCTTCGACAAGCTCGTATCGATCGAGATGATCGAGGCGGTCGGGTGGCGCCACATCGGGACCTTCCTGGCCACCTGCTCGGAGCTGCTGGCGCCTCACGGAACCATGCTGCTCCAGGTGATCACGATCGATGACCGGCTCTACGAGGCCGAGAAGGCCTCGCGTTCGTTTATCAAGGAATACATCTTTCCCGGCGGATCGCTGCCGTCCCTGGCCACCCTGCACCAGAGCCTCGCAGAGCACACGGACCTCTCGATCATCTCCCACCAGGAATTGACGCGGCACTACGTGCCCACGCTGAGGCACTGGCGCGAGCGCCTGCTCGCGCACCTCGAGGAGCTGCACGGACTCGGTTACGACAAGCGGTTCCAGCGCATCTGGATGCTCTATCTGGCCTACTGCGAAGCCGGGTTTGCCGAGGGCAGGATCGGCGATTTCCAGCTGTTGCTGGCCAAGCCGGCGGGACCCGTGAGCCGAGCCCGGGGCGAGCGCCCGGGTCAGGCGGCCGTGGGTTCGTCAGTCGCCTGACGGCGCCGGGCCGCCGGCCCGCTTGGCCGCGTACATGGCCTCGTCGGCTCGCCTCAGCGCAGCGCGGACATCGTCATCCGGATGGGCGATCGCTGCGCCCAGGCTGCAGGATGGAATCGCCGGCGTGGCCGACGCTTGCAGCGCCCGCTGGATGCGCTCCAGCACCGGTCCTGGTGCGTCGTGCTCCAGCAGTTCGGCCACGACACCGAACTCATCACCCCCGAGCCTGGCCACCGAATCCTCCGCCCGAGTCACGGCCCGCAGCCGGGCGACCACCGAGCGGAGGATCTCGTCTCCCCAGGCATGTCCGTGGCGGTCGTTGGCCGTCTTGAAGTCGTCCACGTCGGCCACGACCACCAGCACCTTGGTCCGGCGCCGGAACCGCCGCGTCAGCGCCTGGGCCAGCCGGTCGTCGAACATGGCGCGGTTCAGCGCGCCGGTCAGCGGATCGTGCGCTGCCGCCTCCCCCAGCGCCCCGGCCAGCTCGACCAGCTCGATCTGCAACTCCACCTGCCGGGCCACGTCCTCGAGCAGCGCCACCTGCTCCTCGCTCAGCTCGCGGGGCTGCTCGTCGAACGCGCACACCGTTCCAACCGTGATCCCACCGCGAGAGCGGACCGGCACCGAGGCGTAGAAGCGCACCCGTCGATCGCCGTGAACCAAGCTCGAGAAACCGAAGCGGCCATCCTGCGTGGCATCGGTGCAGACCACCCGTCGCTCTCCATCCACCACGAGCGCGCACATGCTGTCCGACGCCGGATGCTCGCCCGGCGGCACACCGGCGGCGGCCACCCGGTGCTGGGTTTGATCGTCCAGGATGTGCACGGCGGCCGCGGAAGCCCGCGGTGAGATGGGCGGCCAGGCGGGTCAGCCCGGCCAGTGCCGGGGTGCGGAGGCGATCGACCAGCCCGAGCTGTCGCACCGCCGCGGCGCGCAGAGCGGCCCGCTCATCGGCGCGGGGATCTAATGTCACGGTCAGGAATCAAACCAGGTCGGCCGGTCCCCGTCTCCGGGTGGCAACGCCTCTTACGCACCTCTGAACATTTGTGATTAGCGTCACGATCACCTCATGACTGGGCCCAAGCATCTCTGGTCCGGAAACTGGCAGGAGGAGTCGAGGGAGCCGGAGGCGGCGCCGACTGAGCCGGTCCGCTCAGCCCTGCCGCCGCGGCCCGACCCGATCGCGCTGCGACGCCCCAGGAGCCCGATGTGGCGCGCGCTGCTGCCGGCGGCGGCCGTGATCCTCCTGGTGGCCGTGGCGCTGGCCGAGCTGCTGCCGGGCGGAACAGCCGGGCACGGGCGCCATGGCGCCACCACCCCGAGCGCCAGCGTGATCCCGAACTCGCAGTCGCCCAACCCGGTGATCCCGGCCCCGGCCCCGAGCACGACACCCGGAACCCCTTTCGGAAACACCATCACCGGTCGCACGGTCACCTGGCTGGGCATGCAGATCGCCACGGTCCAGAACGTGGGCGTCGTGATCCAGACGGTGCAGCTGGGAAGTCCGGCCGACACGGCCGGGCTGGATCCGGGGGACATCATCCAGACGGTCAATCGCCGCGTGATCACGGCCGCCGATCAGATCCGGGGCGCCGTGCGGGATCTCAAAGCCGGTGACGCGGTGCAGATCTCCGTCGAGCGCGGTTCGACGCTGTTCGCCACCGTCGCCGACTTCGCCGGCCATCCCACCACCTCGCCGTGACCTTCGCCCACCCGCTGGTGCTCCTCGGGCTGCTGGCGGTTCCGGCGCTGGCCGCGATGTACGCGCGCGAGCAGCGTCACCGCGCGCTGGCCCGCCAGGGGTTCGTCTCTGAACCCCTGACCCGTTCGGTGGCCCCACACCGTCCGGGCTGGCGGCGGCATCTGCCGGTGGCCCTCCTGGGGCTGGCCGGCGCCGCCCTGATTGCCGCGCTGGCCGAGCCCTACCACCGCGTCCTGCTGCCCGTGAAGAGCGCCACCGTGATGCTGGCCAACGACGTCAGCGCCTCGATGCAGGCCAGCGACGTCAGGCCATCCCGGCTGGGGGCGGCGCAGCGCGCCGCCGAACGCTTCGTGGCGGAGGCACCGAGATCGGTGGGCGTGGGCCAGATCGAGTTCGCCCGCCACCCCACGCTGCTGCAGTCGCCCAGCACCGATCATGCCCTGGCCGAGCAGGCGATCGCCGGGCTGCGGCCTGGAGGCGGCGGCACCGCGATCGGCGAGGCGATCGACACCGCGCTGAGCGCCATCTCGACCGCGGCCAAGGTGGACGGGCGCCGGCCCCCCGGTGCCGTAATCCTCCTGTCCGACGGAGCCTCCAACGTGGGCGTGAGCCCCCTGGAGGCGGCGGCCCAGGCCAAGGCACGCCACGTGCCCATCTACACGATCGCCATCGGCACAGCCTCGGGCACGATCCTCGGCCGCCGCGGGAACCGGGTCGCCGTTCCGGTCAGCCCGCAGCAGCTCGCCGCGATCGCAGCTGATTCGGGTGGGCGGGCGTTCACCGCCACCGACAGCGCCGATGCCAGCGCCATCTATGCGCACTTGGCCCGAGCACTCGGACACACACACGTGAGAAGGACCCTGATCGCCGGCCTGGCCGGAGCGGCTCTGGGACTGCTGCTGATCGGCGGTGCCCTCAGCCTGCTCTGGTTCGGGGGACTGGCCTAATGACGGAGAAAGCCGGAGGATCCATGAACGACATCGAAGCCATGAGCCACTCTCGCGCGGAGGCCCGGCAATCGCTGCAGCAGGCGCTGGATGAGATCAAGCGCGTGATCGTCGGCCAGGACGCGATGCTGGAGCGCCTGCTGGTCAGCCTCCTGGCCGGAGGCCACGTGCTGCTCGAGGGCGTACCGGGACTGGCCAAGACGCTGACGGTCAAGACGCTGGCCTCGGTGCTGGGTGGCAGCTTCGGGCGCATCCAGTTCACGCCGGATCTGGTGCCCGCTGACCTGGTGGGGACCCGGATCTGGCGCCCGGACACCGGGCGGTTCGATACCGAGCTCGGTCCCGTCTTTCACAACTTCGTGCTGGCCGACGAGATCAATCGCGCGCCGGCCAAGGTCCAGTCGGCGCTGCTGGAGGTGATGCAGGAGGAACAGGTGACGATCGGCGGCGTGACCCACCAGGTCCCCACCCCGTTCATCGTCATGGCCACGCAGAACCCGATCGAGTCCGAGGGCACCTACCCGCTGCCCGAGGCCCAGGTCGACCGCTTCCTGATGAAGATCATCGTCGACTACCCGAGCGCCGGGGAGGAGGCCGCCGTGGTGGGACGCAGCCTCAAGCCGCCGCCCGTGGTGCGCCAGTGCCTGTCCCTGGACGATCTGCGGCGCCACGCGCAGGCGGTGGCCACGGTCGCCGTGCACCGCGAGATGATCGGCTACGCGGTCGCCCTCACCGATGCCACCCGCCATCCGGCGGCTCACCGGCTGGAGGCACTGGCCCCGCTGATCGAGTTCGGCGCCAGCCCCCGCGGACCGATCGGCCTGATTCAGGGCGCCCGGGCGCTGGCGCTCCTGCGCGGGCGCACCCACGTCGACGCCCGGGACATCCGCGATCTGGCTCCGGATGTCCTGCGTCACCGGCTCGTCCTCTCCTACGACGCGCTGAGCGACGGCGTCACGGCCGACTCGCTGCTCGACCAGATCTTCGCCGCTGTCCCGGCGCCCGGTGGCGACCGGTTGATCCGGGCCGAGCCCTCCGAAGCGCAGCTACGTCGCGTGTGACGCCGCCCGCCGACCCGTTCCGGCTGCAGGTTCCCCTCGCCCGCCAGGGTCCCGGGCCGATGCCCGCCGGCCTGATCGAAGCTCTGGACCTGGCCGTCATCCGGCTCGTGTCCCGCACCCTGCCCGGCAGCCGCCGCGCCAGCGGAGTCGGCCCCGGGCTGGAGCTGGCTCAGATCCGGCCCTACGAGCCGGGGGACGACGTCCGGCACATCGACCCCGCCGCGAGCGCGCGCACGGGCACCCTGCACATCCGCCTGCACGTGCCCGACCGGGCACTCTCCACCTGGATCGTGCTCGACCTGTCACCGTCGATGGCCTTCGGCACTGCCCGCCGGCTGAAGGCAGACGTGGCGGAGGGAACGGCACTCGTGTTCGGGCGCCTGGGAGTGAGACGGGCCGGCAGCGTCGGGTTGATCGGGTTCGGCGCCGGTTCCCCGCACGTACTCCCCCCGCGCGGCGCCAAGCCGGCGCTGGTCGGTCTGCGGGCCCTGCTGGCCGCCGGGGTGTCTCCCGATGGGCACCGCGACCCAGACGACCTGGCCGATGCGCTCACCCGCACCGGTCGGCTGGCCACCCAGCCGGGTCTGGTCGTGGTGATTTCCGACTTTCGGGACCACCGCCGGTGGGAGCGGCCGCTGGGATCGCTCCGGCTCCGGCATACCACGGTGGCGATCGAGATCATCGATCCGAGAGAGGCCGAATTGCCGGCGGCCGGCCGGCTGTCGCTGGTCGATCCCGAGACGGGGGCGCTGGTTCGCGTGGACACGTCCCGCGGACGGATCCGGGAGCGCTTTGCCCAGCTCGAGGCCGAGCGCCGCCAGCGGGTGGCCGATGAGCTCCGGCGACTGGGCGTGCATCACGTCACCCTGTCCACCGACCAGGACTGGCTGGTCGAGCTGGGACGGCGGATCCGTTGAGCGTCGCCTCGCCGCTGTGGCTGCTGGCTCTGCTGCTGATCCCGCTGGCCCTGGTCGGCCAGCGCCTGGCCCGGCGCCGCGCCCGCCGCTACGCGATCCGGTTTCCCGCAGTGGCCACACTCCAGACGGCGCTCGGCACCACAGCCGGCTGGCGCCGCCACCTACCAGCGGCACTGCTCCTGGCGGCGATCGCGGCTCTGGCGATCGCGCTGGCCCGTCCCCGCGTGCCCTATCGCGTGCCGGTGGGCGACGCCTCGGTGGTCCTGGTGCTGGATCACTCCGGATCGATGGCGGCCACCGACGTCCGGCCCACCCGCCTGGGCGCGGCCAACCGCGCCGCCCGCGCGTTTGCCGACCAGCTGCCCTCGAGCGTCCGGCTCGGCGCCATCACGTTCTCCTCCAGCCCCGATTCCGTCCAGCAGCCGGTGCCCAATCACGGCGCCGCCCTGTCGCTTCTGGCCTCCGCGCAGGCCAGCGGCGGTACCAATACGGGGGGAGCCCTGCAGCTGGCGCTTCAGATCCTCCACGGCGCGAGCCGCAGTCACCCGCCGTCGGCGGTCGTGCTGCTGTCTGACGGAGCCGCCAACCTGGGCCCGAACCCGGTGACCGTGGCCGCTCAGGCCAAGCAGGACCACATCCCGATCTACACGGTGGCGCTGGGTACTCCGAACGGACTGCTGAACACCGGTCCGTTCACGCCACCGGTGGCCGTGCCACCGGATCCTCAGCTGATGGACCAGATCGCCAGCACCTCAGGCGCTCGCGCGTTCGATGCCCAGAGCGCGGATGAGCTGAGCTCGATCTACTCGTCGCTGGGGCGCCGGCTGGGCAGCGTCTCCAGGCGGCGGGACATCACGCTGGACTTCGCGCTCGCCGGACTGGTGCTGCTGCTGGGCGCGGGGATCGGCTCGGTCCGCACAACGGGTGTGCTGCCCTGAGTTCGGGTGTGGCAGGCACGCTGGCCGGCCAGCCAGCGTGCCTGATGATGCGTTCGTCAGACGACGTCCAGCGCCGGAGCGGGAGTGCCGCTCGGCTCGTGCGCGTCTGCGCTGGGCACGTGGCGGGTGCGCAGCAGGACCGCCCCGGCCACGGCGCCGGCCACCGCGAACCCGGCCCCGATCAGGAAGGCCAGGTGGTAGCCGCCGGTGAGCGAGACCAGCAGACCATGCCCGGTGGCGGTGAGGTGGCGGGTCCGAGCCGCCGCCAGGCTGGCCAGCACGGCCAGTCCGAGCGCGCCGCCCATCATGAAGGCGGTGTTGGTGATCCCGGAGGCCAGGCCCGACTGCTCCGGCTCGACGTCGCTCATCGCAGCCATCAGGACCGGGTTGAACGCCAGGCCGCCTCCCACGCCGATCAGGAGCATCGAGGGCAGGACGTCCACGACGAACGACCCGTGCACGGGGGCCCGCGCCAGCCACAGCAGCGCCAGAGCCGCCACGGACAGGCCGAACGCCAGCGGGATGCGGAACCCGTAGCGCATGACCAGCCGCGCCGACAGCCCGAGCGAGAAGACCATCATCAGCACGTTCCCAGGCAGGAAGGCCAGGCCGACCTCGAGCGGGTCGTATCCGAGGACCAGCTGCAGGTAGAGCGCGGAGAGGAAGAACAGCGCGAACATCGCCGCCGCCCACAGGATCCCCACCAGGTTGGCCGCACTGAGGTTCCGGTGGCGGAAGATGGCCAGCGGCATCAGCGGAGCCGGCACCCGAGACTCCCACCAGACGAACCCTCCGGCCAGGACCAGGCTGGCCAGCAGCAGGCCGAGGGTCTGAGCGGATGTCCAGCCGGCCGTGTTGCCGTTGACGATCGCGTAGACGGCCAGGACCATTGCGCCCGTGATGGCCAGCGCCCCGGTCACGTCGAGCCGTTGCGCTCTGCGTGGCCGTCTGCACCTCGGGCAGCAGCTTCAGCCCGGCGAGCGTCACGGCGATTCCGATCGGGAGGTTGACCAGGAAGATCCAGTGCCACCCCACCAGGTCGGTGAGCACGCCGCCGGCGATCACCCCGATGCTGCCCCCGCCGGACATGACGAACCCGAACACACCCATCGCCTTGGCGCGCCCAGCGGGCTCGGTGAACAGCACGACGATCAGCGAGAAGGCGAGGGCAGAGACGACAGCCCCGCCGAGGCCCTGAACCGCGCGCGCCGCGATCAGCATCCCCCTGGAGACCGACAGGCCGCAAACCAGGCTGGCCGTCGTGAAGGCGACCGTGCCGAACAGGAAAAGGCGGCGGTGCCCCAGCAGATCACCCAGGCGACCGGCCAGCAAAAGGAAGCCGCCGAAGGTCAGTATGTACGCGTTGACGACCCAGGCCAGCGAGGTCGGCGAGAAGTGCAGGGCATGCCGGATCGACGGGAGGGCGACGTTCACCACCGTCGTGTCCACCACGATCATCAGGTCCCCCACGCAGAGGATCACCAGCGCGAGCCAGCGGGTGCGGTTGCTCAGATGGTCGGTCATCGGGTTCTCCTGTTCGCTTTCACAACCCAATGACGAGCGACGGGGGCCGAATTCATCGGTGGCCCTGTTTGTCAGCCTGCGAGCTGCTGAATCAGGTCGGCCGCCCGCCCGGTCCCCGGGTCCGCCCTTAGGGTGGCAGACAGCCTGGACAGGCGGGCGGCCAGCGCCTGGTCGCTCAGCAGCGCATCGATCGTGTGGCACAGCTCATCGGGGCTGTGCCGGTAGGTGTCGAGCCGCCGGCCGAATCCGGTCTCGTGAATCCGCTGGGCGTTGTCGTACTGGTCCCAGAACAGCGGCAGGACGATCATCGGCTTGCCGAAGTACAGGGACTCGGTGACCGTGTTGTTGCCGCCATGGGTGATGACCAGATCGACGTTCGGCAGCACCGATGTCTGGGGCAGGAACTCGGCGCCGGTCATGTTGCCGGCCAGCGTCAGCTGATCGTGCTGCGGTCCCATCGAGACGATCACCCGGTGCGGGCTGGCCGACAGGGAGGAGATCAGCGTCCGCATCAGCGCAACGTCTCCGGAGCCGAGGCTGCCCAGGCTCAGGTAGATCAGCGCCCCCTCGCCGGCCGACAGCCCGTCCGGCAACTGCCAGGGCTCATCGGTGCTCCGCACGGAGCTGCCCAGGTTGTGCCAGGTTGGGCCGAGCGCCCGGGACCGCTGGTAATCGACCTCCGGCGGATACAGGTAGAGATTGAGATGGGGCGAGGGGTGGATGAAGTCGAGCTCCGGAAGCGCCGGCGCTCCGTGCTCCCGGCAGAACTCGCTGAAGCCGGCATGAATGTCGTCGTGCGCCCGCCGGTAGGCCTCCCAGTACTCCTCCCAGCCGGCCCGGTCATCGATGCCGTAGCCGGAGAACACCGGCGGCACCTCGGGGTCCTTCTGCTCCGCCGGATTGCAGGACAGGATTCGCACCCACGGCCGCCCGCTGGCCGCAATGGCCGGGAACGCCACCACGTTGTCCTCGACGATCACATCCGGGGCCAGCTCATCGAAGATCGCCGCCAGGCGGTCATCGACGTACCTGGCTCCGTCGATCAGCGCCTGGAAGGTGGGCGCGATGAACGTCTCGAGCTGTTCGATCGTCGGTGTCCGGAACACGGGCGCGGTGTCCCGGATGAAGTCCTTCCAGAACTGACCGGGCGCCTCTTCGACCTCCGGCGGCGGCCCCAGCCGGACCGTCCGCTCCTCGAATCCCTTGGCCTCGAGCGTGCCGGCGAACGACTCCTCGACGATGAACGTCACGCGGTGCCCGCGCCGGCGCAGGATGTCGCCGATGCCAACACAGTTATTCGTGGGGCCGTACGCGCCCTCGGGAAAGAAGACGTAGGTGCTCAGGATCGGAGGGGTCGGGCTGGACTGACCGCGCCGACCCTATCTGATGCGTTCGACCCGCCGTCAGGATTGGTGGTGCACCAGCGCCGCCACCTCACCGACCGTGATCTGGCCGTGGGTGACGCCGACGCAGGCCCGGCCGGCGCTGAAGAACTGCTGGGTGTGCACGTTGACACCGGCCGCGCTCAGCATCGCCGGCGAGAGCTGGCCCTGCCCGCTCGGGTCCGGGAACCCGGTGATCCCGTGGGCCCGCAGGCAGCGCGCAAACGCGAGCAGCACGGACTTGCTCGGTCCGCCGTGCTGCGGCCCGGATCCCTGCCCAGTCGTCTCGAAGTGAGCGCAGGCCCGGTTGGCCGACTTGAAGTGCGGCGAAGCGGCGAGACTCGCCGGTGCCACCTGACTGACCGAGGCCGAGTTGGCCGTGGTCTTGACGATCGGATCGGGGAACCCGCTGACTCCGTGGGTGCGCATGCAGCGGGCGAACGCGTACGCGGCGGCTCCCGGGCCCTGGTGCGAGCGTGATCCCTGGGTGGGCGAATTGGAGCCGCAGGCGACCGCCCCGAGTCCGAGAACTGTTGCGGCCACGACGCTTGAGATGAGCTTGGTTAGGTGCATGGCCCGACTTGTAGTCAGGTGGGCGTGACAACCCGGTGACCGCATCTGTCACACGGCTGTCACCCGACTGAGGGATGCTGTGTCGATCATGAGAGTGCTCGTCGTCGAGGATCAGGAGCGGCTCGCCAGGGCACTGGCCGAGGGGCTGCGTCGCGAGGGCATGGCCGTCGATGTCTCCCTGAACGGCACCGACGCCGCCGGCCGGGTCGTCCTCACGCCATACGACGTGGTGGTGCTCGACAGAGATCTGCCTGGAATGCACGGCGACCAGGTCTGCCGCAGGATCGCCCAGGAGCATCCGGAGACCCGGGTGCTGATGCTCACGGCGGCCAGCACGATCAGCGACCGCGTCGAGGGACTGGAGCTGGGGGCAGACGATTACCTGCCCAAGCCGTTCGAGTTCGCCGAGCTGCTGGCCCGCGTCCGCGCCCTGGGCCGGCGTCCGGGCGCCGCTACGCCTCCGCGGCTCGAGCGCGGCGATGTCCAGCTCGACTCGTCACGCCACGTGGCTTTCCGCGGGGATCGGCGGCTGGAGCTGGCGCCCAAGGAGTTCGCTCTCCTCGAGTACCTGCTGGCCGCGGGCGGTCGGGTGGTGTCGGCTGAGGAGCTGCTGGTCAAGGTCTGGGACGAGGCGGCCGACCCGTTCACCAGCACCGTCAAGACCACGGTGGCCCGGCTGCGCTCCAAGCTGGGCGAGCCGCCGGTGATCCACACGATCAGGGAAGCCGGGTACCGGATATGACGGCGGCGCCGATCCGGCTTGGCCGGACCGCGCGGTTCTGGCGGCTGGCCCCCCGCAGCGCTCGGCTACGGCTGACGCTTGTCTACTCGGGGATGTTCCTGGTGCTGGGGACGGTGATCGTGGTGCTCATCTTCGCGATCGGGGCCGGACAGAGCTCAGTCTCGGTCGCATCCAGCTCGCCGACGCCCGTAGGCGCCGGCGGAGCGTCCGTGGCGCACGCGGCGGCCACCCAGCAGCACACCGCCGACGTGAACCGCCTGCTGGGCGGCGCCTGGATCACCCTGGTCCTGACGGCCCTGATCTCCGCACCGCTCGGCTGGTTCGTGGCTGGACGGGTGCTGCGGCCTCTGCGCCAGATGAGCCTGGCCACCCAGGCGATCTCGGCCGGCAGCCTTCACCAGCGACTTGCCCTGACCGGCGCGGACGACGAGTTCAAGCAGCTCGGCGACACCATCGACGATCTGCTCAGCCGGCTGGAGTCATCGTTCGCCGCCCAGCGGCGCTTCGTGGCCAACGCCGCCCACGAGCTGCGCACGCCGCTGACCGTCGAGCGGGCGCTGCTCCAGGTCGCGCTGGCCGATCCCGACGCCGACACGGCCAAGTTGCGAGCCACCTGCGAAGAGCTGATCGCATCTGGGCGCGAGCAGGAGCGGCTGCTCGATGCCCTGCTCACCCTGGCCACCAGCGAGCGCGGTCTGGATCGCCGGGATGTGATCGATCTGGCCTCGCTGATCGAGGCCGCCCTGGCCACAGCATCAGCGGCGATTCAGGGGCTGGAGATCACCACCGAGCTGGAGCCCGTGCTGATCAGCGGAGACCGCGCGCTGATCGAGCGGCTGGTCCACAACCTGCTCGACAACGCGATCGGCTACAACCGTCCGGGCGGGCGGATCGAGGTCCGCACCGAGAGTCGCCCCGCCGCGGCGATCCTCACCGTCAGCAACACCGGCCCGCGAATCTCCGCCGAGCAGGTGGATCGCCTGTTCGAGCCGTTCCGCCGGCTGGACGGCGACCGCACCGCCTCGGACGGCCACCATGGCCTCGGCCTGTCGATCGTCCGCGCGGTTGCGCAGGCTCACGAGGCGGACGTGGCGGCGACACCGGTCCCCGGCGGCGGTCTGACGCTGACGGTCACCTTCCCGGCGCTGCCGGGTTGATCACCTGCGGCCTACGGGCTCGGGCTCAACCAGCCCTTGCGACGGAACAGGAACCAGAACCCGGCTACTGCGACCGCCAGCAACCCGAGTCCGAGCCCGAAGAACGACCACGTCGTGTTGAGGACGTTCCCGGTCAGCCAGGCAAAGTTCTGGCCGAAGAAACCGGTCAGGAACGACAGCGGGAGAAAGATCGTGGCGATGACCGTCAACTGCTTGGAGATCTCGCCCTGGCGGTTGGCCACCGTCGAGAGGTACATGTCGGTGGCGCCGCTCAACAGGTCTCGGTAAGAGTCGATCAGCTCCGAGGTGCGGACCACGCTGTCGTACAGATCGCGGAAGTACAGCGAGTCGTCGGGCCCCATCCCCGGCAGATGAGTGATCTCATCGGCATCGTGCGCGAAGAAATCGCGCATCGGTGTCACCACCCGGCGCATCCCAATCAGGTCTCGCTTGAGCGAGAAGATCCGCTGAAGGCTCTGCTCGCGCGCCGACTGGATCACGTCCTCCTCGATCGCGTCGATCTCGTCATCGACGCGATCCAGCACCGGCACATAGGTCGCCAGGACCGTGTCGAGGATCTGAAAGATCAGCGCCTGCTCGCGCTCCGGCGGCTGGCGCCGGACACGGTCGCGCAACTCGTCGAGGACCTTGAACGGAGTCGGATGGAGCGTCACCACCCAACCACCGGAGATCAGCAGATGCACCTCGCGCAGCAGCTGCCCGCCGGTCGTCGCCTCCTCGTCGACTCCGTATACGACCAGGCTGATGTACCCGTCGTAATGCTCGCGCTTGGGGCGCTCGGAGAACGTGTCGACGTCCTCGATCGTCAGCGGATGGAGGTTCAGCAGCTCACCGAGCCGGCTGAGCTGATCGCGCGTCGGGTCGTGCAGATCCAGCCAGAAGAAGCGGTGAGCGTTCAGGAGTTCCGCGACCCCGTCGAGGTTGCCGCCCTCGAGCAGGGCTAACGACGGATCCCCAGCGCTCATCGCCCCGCAGCTTAGATCGGCGTCCGGCGGACCCGGGCCGCGGCGCCCCGCGGCTACTCCGGTCGATACTCCCGGCGACCGGTTCCCTGGTCATACCACACCCGCATTCGCCGACCCGTGTCCGGGTCGACGAACACCTCCTCGGTGGGTTGGACGAGCTGGTCACCACTGGCGCGCTGCCGGTCGCCCCCGTAGCGGTCCCAGCCGAACAGCGCGATGACGATCCCCGCGATCACGACGACCGCGATGATCACCCAGAGCACGGCACTCATCGCCGCCTCAGCTCTCGCCGGCGTCGGCGGACGGTGCCCACTCCACCAGGTGAGCGGTCCCGTAGGCCACGATCTCGCTCATGCTCTTGGCCATCTCGGTGGAGTCGAAGCGCATCATCGAGACGGCGTTCGCCCCCATCGCGCTCGCGTTCTGGACCATCCGGTCGATCGCCTGCCGCCGCGCATCCTCGTTGAGCTTCACGTAGGAGCGGATCTCGCCGCCGACCAGGCTCTTGAAGAACGCGGCGAGGTTCCCGCCCAGGCTGCGCGAGCGCACGGTCAGCCCGAACACCTGGCCGAAGGTCTTGGTCACCTGAGCGCCCGGGATGCGTTCGGTGGTGGTGACGATCATCGATGGCGATCCTTCTGCTGAATGGGTCATCGGCCTCCCCCACTCGGTTTGAGTCAGATTGATGGCATCATGATATCAGTTCGTCGGAGAGATGCAAGCGCCTTGTTGCCTGCTCGCCGCAGCTCCCTTGCGGGATTTGCGACCGCTTGATGCGGAAAAACGCCGATACCCCCGGTGGCGCTCGGGTTGATCATCGAGAGAGAACAAGACCCGTAAGGAGCAGACGCGATGCAAGACACAACGCAAGAAACCGACAATCCCACCGCAGGCGTGTTCGGCAAGTGGTCTTCCGTCGCGATGGGCGCCGTTGCGGTCGTGCTCGCTCTGATCGCCGCCGACGTTTTGCTTGTCGGCGGATTGCAGTCGGCGAGCGCGCGCACCCGCCCGGTAAACCAGGTCGTCAAGGTCTCCGGCGCCCCCGTGCAACCAGTGGTCTATCTGAGCGTGACGCCCGGGATCAAGCCCGGTCTCGACGGCAAGCTGCACGATGCCTACAGCGTGACGAACTTCTACGCGCATGTCGGACAGCCCGTCAAGCTCGTCATCAACAACACCGACACCGTCCCCCACAGCATCAACGCTCCGGACATCGGCGTCGACATTGTCGCCCGGCCCGGCACGCACACCTACACGCTGCTCGTCCGCAAGTCCGGACGCTTCCTGTGGACGTGCATGATGCCGTGTGACCCATACTCGATGAGCCACATGGGCTACATGCGCGGCTACATCACCGCCAGCTGAAGGCTCCGAAGGTTGCCAGCGAGTCAACATGAGCAGCCTCACAAGTTCCACCGCGCCCCCGACCCAGTCCAGTCGTTTGCGCCTCGATCGCGCGCAGGCGTACTTCTTTTCTGACCGCAAGCGTGCGATACAGACGGTCCTCGGTCTGATCTGGGTGCTCGACGGCGCCCTGCAGTTCCAATCGTTGATGTACGGACCGGGCTTCATCAAGTCGTTGACCGGGATGGCGGCGGGTCAGCCGCACTGGCTTGCCAGCACGCTGCTGTGGGGCGCCCACACGATCCAGCACCAACAGGTGCTCTACAACACCTTGGCGGCGCTGATCCAGATCGCCATCGGCTTTGGAATGCTCCACCGCCACACGGTCAAGCCGGCGCTCGTCGTATCGTTCGTGTGGGCGCTCGCGGTTTGGTGGTTCGGTGAGGCGTTCGGGATGCTGTTTGCGAACGCGGCAAATCCCCTTACCGGTGCTCCTGGCGCGGTCATTCTGTACGCGTTCGTTGGCGCACTGGTGTGGCCGACCGAGCGTCCAGGGGGCCTGCTCGGCGTGAGAGGCGCCCGAAGCCTCTGGGCTGTGCTGTGGTGCTCGATGGGTGCGCTATGGCTCCTGCCTGTCAACTCGAGCGCCAATGCCACGTACCAACTGATCAAGGCCGCACCCTCTGGTGTGCGATGGCTGGCGACCGTTCAGGCGAGCGCTGCCGATGCTAGCAAGGGACAGGGCCTCACGATCTCGGTGGTGCTCGCTGCGCTCTCGATCTCGGTCGGGCTGGCCGTGGGGCTCAGCTGGAAGCCTAGGATGTTCCTTTGGCTCGCGATCATCCTGAACCTCGCCTACTGGGTGGTAGGCCAGGGCGGCGGCGGGATCGTTGCCGGCGGCGCTACCGACCCCAACACCGGACCGCTGTTCGTCGTGCTGTCGGTCGCGCTCTACTCGCTCATTCCCGCCAGGTCCTCGAGACGCCTACATGACTACGGATTTGCCGCACCTCCGCTGCACGCTCGAGCCGATGCTGCACCGACCGGTGGGACTTAGGCTGGCATCACAGCCTCACCCGAGACCGAAGGAGATCGATGAGTTCAATGTCCGTCACTCACCAATCCGGCAAGGACAACCGAGCTTTGCTCGAACTTACCCGTCGTGAGTGCCTGGAGTTGGTCAGCTCTGGTGGCTTCGGCCGCCTCGCGGTCAACGGAGGCGGTCCCGCTCCGATAATCCGACCGGTCAACTACGTGTTCGACCCGCACTCCCAGTCGGTCGTGATGAACACCGGAGAAGGCTCGAAGCTCTACTCCCTGCTGCGGGAAACCCACGCGACGTTCGAAGTGGACGCTGTGGACCAAGGCGCGCGGACAGGCTGGAGCGTGATCCTGACGGGAGTCACCGAGGCGCTTACCCGGCCAGATGAGATCCGTCGAATGGAGGCACTCGACCTCGACAGCTGGGCGCCGGGTGAGAAGAGCCATTGGGTTCGCATCCGGGCCTGGGCCGTGTCCGGGCGACGGCTGGCCGCAGGGACTGGGCGGGTGGTACCACCTGCCTGATGGTGGCCGGAAAGCAGCGCCGACGAACATTCGGTGCGCTTGAAGTCCGTGGAGGATTTAGCCATGGTTGGCTCGGTCCGAAACGGAGGTTGACCTGATGGACGCGGAAAAACCACCTGAGCAAACGCCGATCCGTGTCGTCCTCGCCGACGACCATGCGGTTGTGAGACAGGGTATCCGCCGGGTGCTCGATGAAGACGGGGGCTTTGAGGTGGTGGCCGAGGCAAGCGATCTGGATGCCGTGTATCGATACGTCCGCGGCCACCGTCCCGACGTACTGGTTTTGGACCTGAACATGCCGGGAGGCTCCAGTATCCGGGCTATCCCGCAGCTACGAGCCGAGGCCCCAGCTACGGAAATCGTGGTACTGACGATGGAGAACGAGCCGCTCTACGCCCGCCAGGCGCTCACGGACGGGGCACGCGGGTACGTGCTGAAAGATGCAGCCGAGTCTGAGCTGGTCACCGCGATTCGCGAGGCCGCAGCCGGCGAGAGCTACCTGAATCCGCGGCTGGCGGCGCGCGTTGCCGCGGCGCCGCCCGCCGGACCACCCGACGGGCTCTCCGAGCGTGAAGCCGAGGTCCTGCGGCTGGTCGCGCTGGGGTTCACAAACGTGGAGATCGCCTCGCAGCTGTTCCTGTCGATCCGCACGGTTGAGACACATCGCTCGCACCTCCAGCAGAAACTGCGTCTGAGGCACCGCTCCGACCTGGTTCAGTACGCACTGGACCATGGATTGCTCGAGGCCAGGAGCGGCCCCGACGTCTAGCCAGCGCTCGCCGGGCGCCAGACGGATCACCCAAGCACATCGCCCCTGATCACCCAGGTTTGACCTCCGAGCAGGCTCAGCCGGCCAGCTGGCGGTAACCAACGGCACCGACTCCGTCGATCCCGGAAACGAGCGGGATCCGGGATCGCACAGTGGTCCCGTTCCCAACTCCTGACTCGATGGTCAGCTCGCCGCCCGCGAGGTAGATCCGCTCGCGCATGCCGGTCAGCCCGAATCCGCTCGTCGCCGCCTCGGTGTCGAAGCCCATTCCGTCGTCCTCGATCTCGGTCACCAGCTCGTTGCCATCGACCCGAAGCGAGACGCGCGCACTCGTCGCTCCAGCGTGCCTGGCGATGTTGGTCAGCGCCTCCTGCACGAACCTGTAGACGCTGGTCTCCAACTCGGGAGTCAGGGCTCCAGCCGCCAGATCGGCCGCTTCCACGAGCTGACTCTCGATCTCGAGCCCGGTGTCGCGACGACGCTCCAGCAGGGACTCGACCGCGGCCAGCAGACCCAGATCGTCGAGCATCGCCGGCCGCAGGTCCGTGATGATCCCCCGCAGGTTGTCGATTTCCAGCTCCACGTCCTCGATGGCCTGATCGAGCTGCGCCCGGCCAGCCCCCGCTAGGCCTTTCCGCGCGGACGCGAGTAGTACCCGCAGACCCCCGAGCGCCTGAAGGGTCTGGTCGTGCAACTCCCTGGCCCACCTGCCGCGCTCCACGTCAGCCGCGGCGATCGCTGAGCGCAGCCGGTCGGACTCGACGCTGCGCTTGATTGTGACCGCATTGGCTGCGGAGGCAGCGAAAGTACGCAAGAGCTGCTCGTCAGTTGCCGAGAACGACGCGCCGGCTCGGCCCCGGTCAAACGCGGCCAAGACGCCGAGACCGGTCCCGCGGTGCGTGATAGGGACAAGCAGAGCGGTGTGGGCGCCCTCAACGCCCAGAGTTCCAGCGCTGATTCGTAACTGAGCGTCGACGTCAGCGATCCTCAGTGGCTCGCCGTGGAGCAGAACGTGTCCCGAGGTTGAGCCATCGATCGGAATTCGATGACCAGCCGCGTCCGGGGCTCGGCCAGCTGCTGCGGCGACGATCAGATCGTCCCCGTCCTTCAGCAGGATCAGCACGGTCTGGGCATCGATGAGTGCCCTGCCACGCTTCACGATCAGCTCAAGGACGCCGTCAAGCTCGGCGGTGCCGCTGACGGCATCGGCTATGTCCCGCGCCGCCCCGAGCGCCCGCACGGCGTGTTCAGCCTCATCCCGTCGCCTTTCGGTGTCGTCGAAACGCCGGGCGTTCTCGATGGCGATCGCTGCCCACTGGGCAAGGATGATCACCGCATCCTCATCGTCGGGAGTGAAAACCTCGCCGCCCTCCTTTTCGGTCAGGTAGAGATTCCCCCAGACTGCGTCGCGCACGAGGATCGGAACACCCAGGAACGTTCGCATCGCCGGGTGGCCAGGCGGAAAACCGTAACTCCTCGGGTGCGTCCCGACGTCGCTCAGCCGCAGCACGACCGGCTCATCGATCAGGACTCCGAGAACGCCCCTGCCCTGCGGCAGTTCCCCGATCTCCCGTCTCGTGTGCTCGTCGATGCCCGACGTGAGAAACCGCTCCAGCGAATCGCGTGTCTCGCCGAGGACCCCCAGGGCGGCGTAGCGGGCGCCCGTGATCTTCCGGGCCTCCAGGAGGACCCGTTCCAGCAGCGCCTCGGGATCAAGCTCGGCCACCAGCATGCGGCCAGCTTCGATAAGCCGCCTCATCCGGAGATTCTCGGCTTGCATAGTAAGAGCAGGATACGCCTGCCCTTTTTGGCGCGATGGCCTGGTCTGTCAGTACTTCTTACGACATATGACCCGCAAAATCGGCGATTTCGGCCGTCCGAGAGCGAGCGGGCGGCGGAGGTTTGCCGGGCTCAGCTCAGTCAGGATCTAGGCCTGGCCGGATATGGACTAGCCGGCGAGGTCAGCGGCCCCACGGATGGCTGCTTGGGCCGCGGCCACGCGGGCTACCGGCACCCGGAATGGTGAGCAGGAGACGTAGTCGACGCCGCTGTGGTGCAAGAACTCGATCGAGTCGGGGTCGCCGCCGTGCTCGCCGCAAACGCCGATTTTGAGTTCGGGGCGTGTCTTGCGGCCAAGCCAGGCGCCCATCCGGAGCATCTGACCGACGCCGGGACCGTCGAGAGTTTCGAACGGCGAGCGGTCGAGGATCTTGACGTCGATGTAGCGGCCGAGGATGCGACTCTCGATGTCGTCACGGCTGAAACCGAGCGCGGTCTGTGTCAGGTCGTTGGTGCCAAAAGAGAAGAAGTCGGCGAACTCGGCGATGTGGTCGGCGAGGAAGCATGCCCGCGGAAGCTCGATCATCGTCCCGATCGCATAGCTGCCGGGATCGATCCCCAACTCCCCGGCGACCCGTTCGATGAGTCCCCGGATCAGCTCAAGCTCGCGTTCGTAGTCGACGAGCGGCACCATGATCTCGACGTTCGCTCCGGGGGATCGGGCGGCGGCGGCGAAGATCGCCCGGACCTGCATCTCGTAGAGCTCGGGAAACAGGATGCCGAGCCGGACCCCGCGGGTGCCGAGCATCGGGTTGGTCTCCTGAAGCGATTCCACCCGGGCCCGGCGGGGATCGTCCGGATCGAGCTCCTCCGGGTGCGGAAGAAATTCGTGCAGCGGTGGATCGAGCAGGCGTACCGTGACCGGCCGGCCGGCCATCGCATCGAAGATGCCGCGGAAGTCCTCCTCCTGAAGCGGCCGCAGGCGATCGATGCTGGCTCGCCGTTCCTCTGCCGTGGCCGCGAGGATCACGTCGGCCATCAAGGGCTGCCGGTCACCGAGGAACATGTGCTCGGTGCGGCACAGGCCGATGCCCTCCGCTCCGAATTCGACCGCCTTAGCGGCGTCGTCCGGGGTGTCCGCGTTAGTGCGTACACCGAGCACGCGCAGCTCATCCGCCCACCGGAGTACGGTCCGGAACTCTTCGGACATGTCCGGCTCGACCAGAGGCACGTCATCGGACGTGATGTCACCGGTCGAACCGTTGATGGCGATCATGTCACCCTCCCGCAGGACGATCGCTCCGACGCGCACCTCCCGGCACTCCACATCGATCTCCAGGGCTGACGCGCCGGTGACGGCAGGCCGGCCCATCCCGCGAGCGACCAGCGCCGCGTGAGAGGCCTTCCCGCCCTCGCTGGTCAGGATCCCTCGCGCGGCGTGAAAACCTGCCACGTCGTCGGCCTCGGTGAACGTCCGGACGAGGATCACCTCGCGGTGTTGCTCGCCGGCTGCGACGGCGTCCTTGGCCGTGAACACGATCTCCCCCTTCGCCGAGCCGGGCGATGCGGCCACTCCCCGCGCGACCACCTCGTAGTCGAGATGGCCGAAGGTCGGGTGCAGGAGGGCATCGAGGGCGCTCGCGTCGATCGTCAACAACGCTTGGGATTTCGTCAGAAGATCCTCCCTGACCGCGTCGACGGCGAACCGCACGGCGGCCTGAGCCGGACGCTTGGCGTTGCGCGTCTGCAGCATGTACAGACGCCCTTCTTCAACGGTGAACTCGGTGTCCTGCATGTCCCCGTAGTGACGCTCGAGCGTGCGGAGGATCTCGAACAGCTCTGCGTGGGCCTCGGGCAGCAGCTCGCGCATCTGCCCGATGTCCAGCGTGTTGCGCACGCCGGAGACGACATCCTCGCCCTGCGCGTTGATCAGGAAGTCGCCCGAGGGTTCGGGTTCCCCGGTGACCTCGTCACGACTGAAGGCGACACCGCTGCCGCTCGTCTCACCCTTGTTACCGAACACCATCTGCTGGACGTTGACTGCCGTTCCCCACGTATCCGGGATCCGGTTCAACCGGCGATAGGTGATCGCCCGCTCGCCCATCCACGAGTCGAAGACGGCTCGGATCGCACCTAGGAGCTGGTCCTGCGGATCCTGCGGAAACGTGTACAGGTCCTGAAAAGAGCGGGTGAGCTGCATCAGGTCGTCGGTGTTGAGCTCTGTGTCCAGCGCCACCCCACGCGTGCCTTTCTGCTCGGCGATCAGCGCCTCGAACCGCTCGCCCGCCACCCCGACCACGACATTGCCGTACATCTGCACGAACCGGCGATATGAGTCCCAGGCAAAACGCTCGTTGGCCGTCTTGGACGCAAGCCCCGTCACCGCATCGTCGTTCAGCCCAAGGTTCAGGACCGTATCCATCATTCCCGGCATCGATTCGCGAGCGCCGCTCCGAACGCTCACGAGCAGCGGATCGTCGGCGGCACCGAGCCGGCGTCCGGCCGCCTCTTCCAACGCGCCCAGCTGCTCGCGGACCTGCTCGAGCAGACCATCAGGCAGCTCGCGCGACTCGAGGTATGCGACACACGCCTCGGTCGTGATCGTGAAGCCGGCGGGTACCCGGTCCGGCCCGAGGATGCGGGTCATCTCGGCAACGTTCGCGCCCTTGCCACCGAGCAGGTCGCGCTGATCCCGAGAGCCCTCGGCGAAGGCCTGCACCCAGCGCCGGGCGGTCACGCCGGCACCACGTGCAGTTGGATGACCGGCCGGAGGCTCCGCTCCTCGTGCGTGCACGGCTCATCGATCATCTGCGGAGCCTACGCCGAGCACGCGATCGAAGGGTCCGCGCTGGCGCCGGAGTCGAGGCGGTCGTGGAGTGCTCGGGCGCCTGGCGTCGATCACCACCGCCGCTGTGACGGCACCGCAGCATCGGCACGCGATCGCTCCCTTGGTCGGGTAGGGTCCGCTGGTAGCGCTCGCACGTCCAACTTCTTCGCGCCAGGAGGCATGCCATGGCAGACAGTGTTTACCGAGTGACTGAGGTGATCGGAGTCAGCAGCGAGTCCTGGGAAGCCGCCGCTCGTAACGCAATCGCGGTGGCCGGCAAGTCGGTTCGTGACTTGCGGGTGGCAGAGGTTGTCCGCCAGGACCTGACGGTCGAGGATGGTGCGATCGTGAACTTCCGAGTGCGGCTCGGGATCTCGTTCAAATACGACACCGGCGACTGACCCGCGACCGCCGCCCACAGAACCCCGGTGCGGGCGGGTCTCTTCTGGCCGCCTCTGGGCGGCCGATGCGAGCAACGTGGGGGAAGACGATGAGGTCGGGTCCTCGACCGGCGAAACTCACCCCTCGCCCGGACTCAGTTTCGCGGCCTCGGCGCGGGCCGCCGCTACAAGCTCGGCGTTGGTGTGGGCGTGTCCCCAGAGTCCCCAGCCACCGTCTACGGCCTCGGTGAGCAGCACCCACGTGCGCTCCTTCAGGTCAGGACGCGCCCCCTCCTCGGCCACGATCTCGGTGAACTGCTCCACCACCGCCAGCTGCTTTGCGCGGTCCAGCGCTCCCAGGTTCGTCAGCACCTGGACTCGTACGTAGTCACGCTCAGCCGCGACGTTGGCAATCGCCCCGTCCGGAAGTCCGTGAACGAAAGCGGCCGTGTTGTGCCGAAACATCGGCAGTGGCGGGACCCCCTCGATGCGCATCAGTGTCTCGGCCAGCCGCTGGGCGAGTGAGCTGGGATTGGCGAACGTGCCGTCGGTCGCGTAGACGTCGATCATCGGCATCAGCCATCACCTCCAACCCGCGCGAAGCCGCCGTCAAGCCACGCCAACGCCGCGTCCCCGTAAGCATCGGCCTGGTCTTCCCACGCGAAGTGGCCGGCATCCAACACCGTGAGCTCGGAGCGCGGGAGGCGCTCGGCCAGATACTTGGCGTTGCTGAGCGGGACCATAGGATCGTGGTCGCTGTTGAGGATCTTGACCGGCGTCTGGATCTGGGGCAGCAGACCCTCGAGCAGCGCCAAATCGGTCGGGTAGTTACGGACGAACCGGGCGGATTCGCCGAAGCGGCTGCCGGCGTAGCCACTCATGTAGTCCTCCAGCGCGGCTGGGGAGATCTCGTATGTCTCGTGCATCCCCATCGACTGTTTGGTGATCTCGGCGCCATCCAGTGCGAGCAGCGAATCGAAATCGGGGTTTGCGATGAGGTCCCTGAGATTGCCCGCGACCTCGAGCGGATAGGACGTCGCTCCGTTGCCGACGATGGCGCTGCTCAGCGATGAGGGAGACTCCACAGCGGCGAAGAGCGCGGTCGGCCCGCCGACATCGGGCCCGAAGATGTGTGGCGCTCCAAGCTCCCACTCATCGATCAGCCGGACGACGAACCGACCCATGGCCTGCGGCGAGAAGAGGTCAGTCCGCCCCTCCGAGTGCCCGAAGCCGGGAAGATCGATCGCGACCACGCGTCCCGCCGATGTCAGCCGTGGCCAGAGCTGCTCCCATGCATAAATGCTCTCCGGCCACGGGCTGAGAAGCAGCATCGTCGGCTCGTCGTGAGCGGCGCTCCATGCGTATCTGATCTCCAGTCCGTCGGCCTTCCTCGTCTGCATGTGTAATTCGGTTGTCACGAATGGTGAGCCTTTCTTGGGCAGGGTCATTCTTTGTCGGGGATGCGTCTCATAGCGCTGCGCCATTAGGCCTGCTCGCGCTTCTTGACGGCTTCTCGCGCGCAGTGCCACACGACGCGAGGGTTGTCGCGGTCGGGGTGCAGCGCCAGCATCGCCTTGACGATGTCCTCGACGGTCTCCTCGGTCGCGACCACGCGGGAGAAGTCGCGTAGGTACTGCTGGGACTGGCCGATCGACTTGGGGTCGTTCGGGGCTCCGACACGGTGATGTCCGGAAACGACGATCTGCGGGTCCAATGACGCGATCTGGTTGAGATTGTCGATCCAGTCCTGCCGAGAGTGCGCGTCGGTCTCGGCGGTCATCATGTGGACTTCGTTGTAGACGACGTCGCCGCCCACGACCGCACGGATCGATGGCACGTGCACGATCGTGGAATGCTCGGTGTCGCCCTGGCCGACGTCGATGACCCTGATCTGGGAGCCCTCGAGGTCGATCGAGGTCGTCTCGAGCCGGTCCGGCGTCTCGGGCTTCTCCGGGATCTCGCCCGGGAAGACGCCCTGCCAGTAGCCGGAAAGGCCGGGGTTCGTCGCCTCGAACACGGCACGTTCGAACACTTTGGGCCTCGCCCATCCGGGCACGTCCCCGAACCGCTCGCGCAGCCGGCTGAGCCCGATCCAGTGGTCTGAGTGCCCGTGCGTGATGTAGATGCCGACCAGGCGTTTGCCGAAACCATCGATCCAGTCAGCGAGCGCGTCGACCTGACCGAACGTGACGAGCGTGTCGACGAGCACCGCCTCCTCCTGGCCGTGAATCAGCGTTGCGCTCATCGGAGACCACATCGGCTCATCGCCAGGCCCTTGCGGTGGCGCGCCACTCATCGGCCTCATCGGGGCGATGTGGACATCAAGGTTCAGGTCAGACACCAGCCTGCTCCTTCCATTCAGGGCCCTGACGCGGGCAGTAGATGACGTACATCATCCACATCTAAGATGACGTGTGTCATCCTCAATGTCAAGTCCGAACGCCGAAAGGGGGGAAGATGGCTCGCTCGCAGGCCGAGAAGGAAGCGACCCACAGACGAATCGTTAAGGCCGCCGCGGCCCAAGTCCGGCGGGACGGCGTTGACGCCGTAAGGGTCTCCGAACTGATGGGAAAAGCCGGGCTGACCCACGGAGGCTTCTACCGTCACTTCGGTTCCCGCGAGGAACTCATCGACGAGGCCATCGACGCCGCGCTCACCGACGGCTCGCGACAAGCCGACGCCGGAGAAAGTTTGGAGCCCGGCGCCGAGCTCGCACAGATCATCGATGGCTACGTCAGCAAGGCTCACCGGGACAACCCGCAGGTCGGTTGCGCGGTGGCGGCGCTCCCGGCCGACGTCTCGCGTTGCGGTCCCAAAGCGCGCCACGCCTACAGCCGGCAGGTACGACGCTACATCGACCGGCTCGTCGGCCTGATCCAACGTGATGAGCCCGACGCCAAGCGGGATGAAGCGATCCTGACCCTCTCCGCACTGGTCGGGGCGGTCGCGATGGCACGCGCCGTCGACGACCAGGAGCTTTCCGACGAGATCCTCAAGCGCACGGCAAACGCGCTACACCAACGTGCACACATAGCTGCTGGCTGATCCCAGCACCGGGCGGTGTCCGGTGAGCGGGAGATCAGCCCAACCCGAACCGATGAGTTCTTCACGGCGCGGCGGTCTTTGTCCTGAGAACCAACCCCGAGGACAAAACCACGTAACGACGACGCCCCACACAGAGCTCGACACCCGCTTCAGCGATTCAGCAGCACAGCCCACCAGTTGGGAGGACACGCTCGCGGCGATCAAGCAGGCCGAGATCTTCTGGATCTCGACCGTCCGCGCAGACGGCCGGCCACACGTCACCCCGCTCGTCGCCGTTTGGCTGAACGACGCACTGCACTTCTCGACAGGCCCAGATGAGCAAAAGACGCGCAACCTCGTCAGCAACCCGCGCGTCGCGTTGACCACGGGCACCAACGACTGGCAGAGCGGCCTCGACGTGGTCGTCGAGGGTGAGGCGGCCCGCGTCACCGACGCACAGCAACTCGACCGGCTCGCCGCAGCCTGGGCACAAAAGTGGGACGGGCGTTGGCGATACGAGGTTAGTCAGGGTGGCTTTCGACACGACGCCGGAACCGCCCTCGTGTTCGCCGTCCACACGGCAAAAGTCCTTGCCTTCACCAAGGGCGGCTTTAGCCACACCAGGCATCGCTTCTGAGGCGCCGAAACCACATACGACGCAAGATGTGACCGGCAGTCCGGCTCCGGCGGAACCCGATCCCCCGGAGGCTTACCAGGGAATGGCGTCGCCGTCCTGATCGGTGAACGTTCCCGTCGGACCGCCCTCCTGCAGCGCGAGCCGAATCGCGTCTCTGCCGCCCTCCTCCACGGGTAGCACCCCTCTGTGGTTGTTGAGGTCGGTGGCGACGAACCCCGGTGAGATCGCGTTCACCCGAATTCCTTCAGACTCGAGGGAGATCGCGAGGCCGACCGCGATCGCGTTCATCGCGGCCTTCGAGGCCGAGTAGGCGCCGAACATCGCGCGGTAGCGATTCCCGGGTTGGGAGGCAGCCGCGAGCGAGCCGACCCCGCTTGAGACCATGACGACCCGGGGAGATGGCGCCTCGCGAAGCAGGGGAAGCGTTGCCTGTGTAACCGCGAGCGCGCCGAACACGTTCGTGTCGAAGATCTCGCGCAACTCGTTGAGCGACACCTTGCTGAGCTGACCCGACTGCGCCTTCTCCTCAAACGTGTCTCCCGGCATCTCCTCCCAGGGTGTCGCGTGAGAGATGCCCGCATTGTTGATGAGCACGTCGAGCCGGCCGAACTCCTCGCGAACCCGGTCTGCGGCGGCAGCGATCGAGGCCTGATCGGTGACATCGAGCTGGATCGCGTGCGCGTCGCCGTCGATGCCCCGTGCCGCCATCTCTCCGTTTGCGAGGTCGCGCGAGCCGACCAGGACGGTAAGGCCGTGCTTCGCGAGATTCTTGGCGATCGTGAGTCCGATCCCCTTGTTTGCCCCCGTGATCAGCGCAATCTGGTTGTCATGCAAAGTGACCTCCTCTGCGCGTCGTGATGGGATGAGCCCGCGGTCGCGCGATTAGAGGGCCACGAGCTGGTCCAGCCTGGATACAACATCAGCGCGGTGCTCCGGGCGCTGGACTCAAGCTGGCGTACGTACGGTGACGTCACGCCCATTTGCGGTCAACCTGACATCGATGTTGCCCCGTGTCGCGTTCGAGTACGGGCACACCGCGTGCGCGGCGGCAACAATCCGTACGGCCTGGTCTGTGTCGCGTATCTGCGGCAAGGACACATCCAGCTCAACGGCGATTGTGTACGCGCGGTTCTCGGTGGTTACCAAGCTGACCCGGCTGTCGATTGAGACGTCTCCGACCTCGGCGCGCTCTCGGCGGCCCACGGCCCCGATTGCGCTCTCAAAGCAAGCGGCATACCCGACGGCGAACAGCTGCTCAGGATTCGTGCCCCCACCCGGACCTCCCGTTTCAAGAGGCGCGCGCAGCTGGACGTCGAGCGCGCCGTCAGAGGTTGTCCCATGTCCTTGTGTCCGGCCACCGGTCACGGTGGCTTGCGCGGTGTAGATGTTCTTCGCCATGGTCCGCTCCGATCAAACTGGAAATTTGAGTCCACAACCAGAATAGACAAACCGACTCCTACGCTCCGCGTACGGGGCAGGTGGCCCGGCGTCCGCTCGGTACAACCAGCTCCCCCGCCCGCCGCTCACATGCTGATCCGTGGATCGGTTGCCGCCGAAGAAAGCTGACGCGTGACGGGCCGGTGCGTGTACGGTCTACTAGCGTGCGCGTACTACGCACGATAGTATGGCGATATGCGAGTTCTCGCACAACGCATGAGATGGTTTCCCCGGTCCGGCCGCCAGCCGAGGCGCCCCAAGGACAGGAGGCTGCTCAGTCTGCGCCCGCCGCTGAGCGGTGACCAGGGCATGACGCGAGTCCGTGGAAGGTGCATGCTGGCCCCCGGGGTCGCATTCTCGCCAGCGCGCTGTCGTCCTGCGGCTCGACGGCCGCGGCCCCGCGGCCAGCCGTGCCGAGGACCGCGCTGACTTTCCATGTGATCGCGAAGACGAAGCAGAAGTTGGACAGCATCGTCTGGACTGGCAGGCAGTTCCTGTACGTCCAGAACACCGCGAACACGATCTGGGCTGCACCGCCGGCAGGGCGGCCGCTGCATCAGTTCGCGACGATGCCAAGACACGTGGAGGAGACACGCTGCATCCTCTCGCCCGGGAGTCACGGGTTCGCGCGCGGCGTGATCTTCTGCCATTCGCCCGACAACAAGATCTATGAGATCAGCCCAGACGGCTTACACAAGACCGTGTTCGCGACGCTTCCCGCGCCCTACCCGCCCGCGGCGGACGGGGCACTCGCATTCGACAGCGTCGGCCGCTTCGGCTACCGGCTTGTCGCGGCGACCGGGCGCTCCGGGGGCACTCAACCAGCCGGTGGCGTGGTGTACACGATCGATCCTCTCGGCCACGTACGGCAGGTCGGACGCTACGCCGGGCCGGGGGGCGCCGATCAGCTCGTGATCGCACCTCCTCGGTTCGGCTCGATCGCCGGAGACGCCCTCCTGACGGTCGACGCCGGCCCGAGGGGCGGCGCGGTCGTCGCATTGAACCGCAGCGGACGGACCCGATCGATCGCGACCTTCCCGTACGGTCCGGATCCGATCGCTCCGATCCCGACGCTCCCGAGCAGCACCGGCGGGAGACGCGCTCCTCTTCCGGGCCTATACGTCGACGACGACAAGACGGGGTACACCTACCTGGCGCGGGCGG
Source organism: uncultured Solirubrobacterales bacterium (assembly GCA_963718545.1). Classification (GTDB taxonomy): domain Bacteria; phylum Actinomycetota; class Thermoleophilia; order Solirubrobacterales; family Solirubrobacteraceae; genus Palsa-465. The sequence goes on from CAVQZO010000004.1 coordinate 59,905, forward strand.
CCTCCCTCGCCAGATATGCGGGCGATGTGATCGTCGGCACGGAATCCCCACGCGGCCTTTTCTGGATCCTCGAGCCGCGCGGCAACGCTTTCGCCAAGATACCGCTGCCAGACAACCTGCTCGCTGGGACCAGCCTCGAGCAGGCGATCTTCGTGAGCAGGTGAACGCCGCGCGTCCTCGTCCGCGACCTTGGCGGTTAGCAGCACGCACGCCGATTGGGACACGGCATATGACCTCGGCCGCCGGGAGTCGCCGCCATCTCTGCGACCGACCCATGCTCGATCACGCCCCGTCCAGCGGGAACGACGCCAGCCCAGGCGGCCTAGAACCCCCGCGGATCAGCGTCGGCCGCGTCGGCGGCGTCCCTCATCCTCGATCACGCGCGCCAGGATCTCTTCGTCCCAGTGATGGGTGCGGAGCAGTCGGTAACGTTCGGCGCTGATCCGCATGTAGGCCTCGGTCTCGGTCCGCTTACCGAGCAGGTCGGCGCCGCGGAGCATTTCAACGACGGGCCGGTACTCGGTCTGGAGCCACATGTACGCCGCCTCGCGGCGATTGATCGCCTCGCCACGATCCTGAATGCTGCGAAAGCCCCAAGCTTCCACGGCTTCGGCGAGTTCGCCGTACGCCCACGGGTCGGACAACTTGATCTCAGCGCGCGCGTCATCGGGTAGCGGTACGCGCTCGAAGAACACCCGCTCATGGCTCTTGAGGGGAAGGTCGGCGAGCGTGATGGTCCGCTCAGCCCCGACGCGGGTCACCACCTCGGTCACGTACGCATCGATGTCGGTGCGTCCGAGCGCACGAGCCGCCGAAACACGGTGGTGACCGTCACGAACGAAGTAGATCGCGCCGATTCGGACGAGATCGACGGGCGGCATCGACTCACCACGCCGCATGGCGGCGGCGATCTGCTCCCAGCGTGATCGGGCTCGGCCCGAGGTGGGGCGAAATCTGCGATCGAACTCACGACCGCGGTCGACGGTTCCGACGATCGCATCGAGCGGCACGACCGCGTAGCCGGCGCTGTGCTCGCTGAGGAAGCCGAGCGCCGCCACCACCTCCTCGTAGGGGAGGATCACCCCGACGTCGTCAGGAACGCCACGCAGCCGCGCGGCCAACCTCGCCAGCGTCGCGCGTCGCCGCGCGCGCATGAAGTCGTGCTGCGCGTCGACGCCGGGCATGCCAGTCGAGCGCCGGGCATTGGGCATCGGCGCCGAGGTTAGCGCCAGCTCGACGCTCTATCCCTGAGTCTGAGAAGGGTCGGCCGCGCCAGGCGAAGTGGAGCCGCCATTGCCGGGGTCTGCACCGAGCAGACTCTTGCCGGTCTCGGGGTCGAACAGGTGCAGGTGCTCGCTGTTGAACCACAGCTCGGCCTCCTGGCCCTGGCGCACCTGGCTGGCTGCTTCCAACCGGGCGACGACCTGGCTCCCTTCCTGCGTGGGCAGGTCGGCGGCGCCGGCGTCGTGGGCCAGCTCCTCGAGCTCCTTGGAGGAGACCTTCTCGGACTCGAGGTTGAAGTAGGCGTAGAACTCCGAGCCCATCGACTCCAAGACGTCGATCTTCGTCGTGAACGTGATCCCGCGCGATTTATCGCCCACCAACCGGGCATCTTCGAAGTCCTCGGGTCGCAGGCCGACGATCACGCCGCCGCGGCCGCCGCCGGGGCCCGACTGAAGCCGTCCGCGCAGCACGTCGGGGATTCTCAGTTCCCCGATCGGCAGCTTGACGTTGTCACCGTCCAGTTCGCCGCCCAGAAAGTTCATCGAGGGCGATCCGATGAAGCCGGCCACGAACAGGTTCTTGGGCCGGCCGTACAGCTCGCTCGGTGGGCCGACCTGCTGGAGCTCGCCGGCACGCATAACGGCAATCCTGTCACCCAGCGTCAGCGCCTCGGTCTGGTCATGGGTGACGTAGATCGTGGTCGTATCGAGCCGCTGTTGGATGCGTGAGATCTCGGTTCTCATCTGCACGCGCAGCTTCGCGTCGAGATTCGACAGTGGCTCGTCCATCAGGAATGCGCTCGGGTTGCGCACAATCGCGCGGCCCATCGCCACGCGCTGGCGCTGCCCGCCAGACAGGTTCGCGGGCTTGCGCTCGAGATGCGGCTCGAGATCGAGGATTCGCGCCGCCTCGTTGACCTTCTTGTCGATCTCGTCCTGGGGTGCCTTGGCGAGCTTCAGGGCAAAGCCCATGTTCTCGCGCACGGTCATGTGTGGGTACAGCGCGTAGTTCTGGAACACCATCGCGATATCGCGGTCCTTCGGGGTCCTGTCGTTGACGACCTGATCGCCGATCTTCAGCTCGCCGGCGGTGATGTCCTCCAGGCCCGCGACCATTCGCAGCGCGGTCGACTTCCCGCAGCCCGACGGCCCGACTAGGATCATGAACTCGCCGTCGGCTATGTCGAGGTTGAGATCCTTGACGGCTTCGAAGCCGTCGCCGTAGCGCTTGGTGATGTGCTCCAGGGCGATCCTGGCCATTGGCTGCTCCTCCTTATCCCTTGACGGCACCTGCGGTCAGGCCGGCGACGATACGCCGCTGGAACAGGAGCACGAGGACCATAACGGGTACGGTCACGACGATCGCGGCGGCGGCGATGTCGCCAATCGGCTGGGTGAACTGCGATACGCCGGGGAACTGCGCGATTGCCGCTGGGACCGTCATCGCGGCGTTAGTCGCGGTCAGCGAAATCGCAAACACGAAGTCGTTCCAGCAGATCAGGAAAACGATGATGAAAGTCGTCGCCAGGCCCGGCATAGCCAGCGGCGCGATCACCTTCGTGAATGCCTGGAACGGCGTCGCCCCGTCGATTTGGGCCGCCTGCTCGAGCTCCCACGGGATCTCCCTGAAGAACGTCGACAGCACGTAGATCGCCAGCGGCAGCGCAAACGTCAGGTACGGGATGATCAAGCCCGGCCAAGTATTGAACAACCCGATCTGTCGCCAAAGGTTGTACAGCGGTCCGACGAGTGAGACCTGCGGGAAGAGCGTCACCATCAGGGCGACCGCGAGGATCGTCTGCTTCCCAGGGAAATCGAGTCGAGCGATCGCGTACGCCGCCGACGACGCAAGCAGCACCGCCAGCGCCGTCGAGATCAACCCGATGCCGATCGAGTTGCGCAGCGCCGCCGTGAACACGCTCTGGTTGAAAATGTCCCGGTAGTTGTCCAGGGTCCAGTGGTGCGGGATGAACGAGCCATCCGTCGCGGACGCCGGCGTCTTGAGCGAAAGCATGAGTAGCCAGAACACCGGGACCAACGACACGACCACCACGACGACGAACGCGGCTGACCATCCGGTGCGCTGCCTGACCTTGACACTCATCAGTTTGTCGCCTCCGCCGGGTTGGCCGCTGCCCCGAAGCCCTTGATGAACACGACTGCGATCAACCCGACGATCAAGAACAGGACGACTGAGACCGCCGAGCCGAGGCCGAGGTTGAGGCGCTCCAGCAGCGTGCTGAAGCTCAGCTGCGACAGGGACGCAGTGTTGTTGGCGCCCTGACTGAAGATGTAGATCACGTCGAAGATCCGGAACGCGTCGAGCGTGCGGAACAGCACCGCGACGAGGATCGCCGGTTTCATCAGCGGCACCGTGATCCGGATGAACCGCTGCCAGGTCGTTGCGCCGTCGAGCTTGGCGGCTTCAAGGAGCTCGTCGGGCACGAGCGACAGCCCGGCCAGCAGCAACAGCGCCATATAGGGCGTGTTCTTCCAGACCTCGGTCATGATGATCGCGACGTAGGTGCCGAACTGATGGCTGAGCGGATCCCCGCTCAGGCCGAGCAGCCGGGGGATCCAGCCGCCGTTGTCCAGCGACCAGGAGTACTGCCACGCGTACGCGGCCACCACCGCGACGATCGCATACGGGACGAGCGCGATCGAGCGCAGCAGCCCGCGCGCAAAGATCACCCGATGCATCGCGAGCGCGAGCAGCATCCCGAGCGTGAACTCGATGCTGACGCTGACCACGGTGATCACGACGGTGTGGATCAGGTCCATCCAGAACAGGTGGGCCTTGAACACCGAGCCGTAGTTGTCCAGGCCGATGAACTTGTTCTTGCCCGGCTGGTCGAGGCTGGCCCTCTGGAGCGACAGGACGATCGTGTCGATGATCGGATAGGCGGTGACAGCGATCATCACGATCGCGGCCGGCGCGACCAGGTAGAACGCCAGCCTTCGCTCGGACTTTGTCCGGTCGCTCAAATGCGGTCGGCGGCCCGGCTCAGAGGCCGCGGCAGACTCTGCGATCGCCCCGCTGCTCATAGCAGCGCGTTTCCCTTCAGCGCTGTCTTGATCTCGTTGCGCAACTTGGTCACGATGCCGTTCGGGTCGATGGCTGAGGCGGGTTGTAGCGTGTCCTGGATCGCCAGCGTCACATCCTGGTACTCGGGCGTCTGCGGGCGGATTCCGTAGTTCTCCAACTGGTCCTTGATCAGCTGGTGAAACGGATATGCCTTCTCGAACGAAGGTTCGTTATAGATGCTGGCCAGTACCGGCGCCAAGCCCCCCTTGACCGCGTCACGAATCTGGTTCTGGGATGCGATCAGACAGCGAACCGCGTCGAACGCCAGCTGCGGGTGCTGGGAGTGGCTGGAGACACCGAGGTTGTAGCCGCCGATCGAGACCTTCGGCGCCATCCCGGGGACGACCTCGGGGAATAGCGCGTACCCCATCTTCTTGTAGATGCTCGGGGCGGTCGCCTGCGTAGCCGACCAGACGAACGGATAGTTGATCTCAAACGCGGCCTGGCCCGCGTCGAACACGTTGTTTCCAGGGCCCTCCTCAGACGTGTTCAGGCCCGGGTCCGCAGCTGGGGAGGTCGCCAACCGTTTCATGATCTCCGCCGCGATCTTGGTCGACGGGCCGACGATTACCCGGTTGCCCGGACCAACGATCCCGCCGCCGGCCGAGTCGACGAGCGAGTTGAACCACACCACCAAGCCCTCGTACTTCGCGCCCTGCTCTTCGATGTAATGCGGCTTGCCCTCCTTGGCTAGCTGGATCGCGTCGCCGATCATCTGGTTCCAGGTCTTGGGTGGATGAGGCACGAGGTCCTTGCGGTACCAGAGGAGCTCTGTGTTGGAGTTGATGGGCGCCGCCCATAGCCTGCCGTTGTACGTCGCGGTCTTCAGCGGGCCGGGGAGCACCCCCTTGGAGGCGGCGGCTGCGTTGGCACCCGTCCACGGTCGAATCCAGCCGGCGGACGCGAACTCGGCTGTCCAGTCAACGTCCATCGCAAGGATGTCGATCGACGGGTCTCCCGCGGCGAGCCGCTGCACGAGCGTCTGGCGCTGCTGGTCCGACGCGTTCGAGAGGAAGTTGATCGCGATCTTGTACTTGCCGCCTGAGGAAGCGGAGCAGTTCGAGGCTGCCTTGGCGAACGATCCTGACGGCTCTGGGAACACGTACCAGTTCACCGTCACCGGCCCTTTACTCGATGAGCCGCACGCAGCCAGAAGCAGCGTCGTTGCGAGAAGTCCCACTACTACACCGACGTGGCGCATCACCCGGGGCTGTTTCCTCTCTCTCCGACTAGGACCCAACCGGGTCGTAGTACCCGAGCGCGCCGGTCGGTAACCACAATTTTCTCGGCACGCCGGTCAGGCTTTCCGAGAGCCTGACACGTAAGGGATTCGCTGCCCGTCACGGATCGATCCGCGCACCGGCCGCCCGCCTTTACGCACGCTGGTTTGAGCGGAATCTGCAACATGGGGCCGGGTGTCGCTCGTCCACCGTCGCGCCACCTCGATAACCCCAACGTCCTCCCGGCCGGGGGTGCTGGGCGCGCCACTGAGCCGTTGGCGCTGATCTCGTAGGCTGGGCCTCCCAAGACAAAGGAGTGCGCTGTGTACGCCCGGGTAGCAACATTTGAAGGGACCGATCCAAGCCGAGCGCGGCACAAGGCAGATGAGGCGAAGGTGCTGTCGATCACTCTGTTTGAGACCGAAGAGGACCTGCGTCAGGGGGATGCAGCCCTCAATACGACGGATCCGCCGGGGCCGGGAAGCTCGGATAGCCGTCGCTCGGTCGAGGTGTATGACGTGGCGGTCAAGCTCGACCGCTGATTCTGCGGGCCGGTTCTCAGGGGACGAAAATGGAGCACATGCCAGTGCGGTGGGGGATCCTCGGAACGGGTGGGATCGCGAGCACGTTCGTGACCGATCTCCAGCTGAGCGATTCCGGAGTAGCGACCGCCGTGGGGTCGCGAAGTCAGCGATCCGCGGACCGTTTCGGGCACGAGTTTCGCATCGCGAACCGGCATGCCAGCTACGAGGCGCTCGTGGCCGACCCGAACGTCGACGTGATCTACGTGGCAACACCACACCCGATGCACCATGGCAATGCGATCCTGGCGCTGCGCGCGGGCAAGCACGTGCTGGTCGAGAAGCCGTTCACGATGAACGCGGTCGAGGCCCGCGAAATCACGAAGGTCGCGCGGGAGAACGGACGGTTCGCCATGGAGGCAATGTGGATGCGGTTCCTGCCGCACGTCGGCGTGATCCGCGACTGGCTCGGACGGGGTGTGCTCGGCGAGATCATCACAGTGACCGCGGACCACGGTCAGTGGTTCGTCGAGGATCCCGGCTTCCGGCTGTTTGCACCTGAACTCTGTGGCGGCGCGCTGCTGGACCTCGGTGTGTATCCGGTGTCGTTTGCGTCGATGGTCCTCGGCCGGCCGGACCGGATCGTGTCCATGAGCGACCCGGCTTTTACCGGTGTGGACGCCCAGACATCGATGTTGTTGGGCTACGACAGCGGCGCTCAAGCCGTCCTGACATGCACCCTGCGCGGGAAGAGCCCGACGCGAGCGTCGATCGTCGGCACCGACGCCAGGATCGAGGTTGAGGGCGACTTCTACGCTCCGACGACCGTGACCCTCGTGCCGAGGAACGGCGACCCGACCTCCGTCGCGGCGGTGCATGAGGGCCGAGGCCTGCGCCACCAGGCCGAAGAGGTCGCGCGTCGACTTGCAGCTGGTGAGCTGGAAAGTCCGCTGATGCCGCTGGACGAGACGATCTCGATTATGGAGACGATGGACACGGTGCGGGCGCAGGCCCGTAGGCACGCATGAACGATGACCAGCGTCGGTCGATCTCTTCGGTTGACGCCGAGAGTGCTCACCTGCTGGTTATCGCGAGCGGGCACTGACGGTCGCTCCGTCCCCCACGCGATAGCGCGACGCGCCTCGGCTGGATGGATCTGGTTATCAGCGTCTGCGGGCTGCAGACTCGAGCGCTGGGTTCGGCCAGCCTCCGTCAGCCGAGTTGACGTTGACCCCGGGTGGGACGATCTCATCGATCCGGTCAAGTATTTCGTCGGAAAGCTCGACATCGGCAGCCGGGAGCTGGGACTCCAGCTGCTCGGTCGTCCGGGGGCCGATGATCGCCGCGGTCACCGCGGGATGTCGGATCACGAACGCGAGCGCCATCTCAATCAGCGTGATCCCAGCCTCCTCGGCGAGCCGCGCAAGAGCGTCGGCCACCTCGAGCTTGCGTTGGTTGCCGGGCAGTGACATGTCATAGCGACTCGGGATCCGCTCGGCTCGGTGCGACTTCGGGAGCTCCTCGCCGAGCCGGTACCGCCCTGAGAGCCAGCCGCCGGCGAGCGGGCTCCATGGAATCACGCCCATCCCGTAACGACGGCAGGTCGGCAACACGTCGCTCTCGATCCCGCGCACCAGAACCGAGTACGGCGGCTGCTCGGACACGAACCGCTCGCGTCCACGGCGCTGCGCGACCCATTGCGCCTCGACGATCTGGCTGGCCGGGAACGTCGATGAGCCGACGTAGCGGACTTTGCCCGCGCGGATCAGGTCACTCAGCGCGCCGAGGGTCTCGTCGATGTCGGTATCGGCTTCCGGGCGATGGATCTGGTAGAGGTCAATCCAGTCGGTGCCCAGGCGACGAAGGCTATTCTCGACCTCTTTGACGATCCAGCGGCGTGAGTTGCCGAACTCGTTCGGATCCTCTCCCATCGTGCCGTGGACCTTTGTCGCCAACACGACGTTGTCGCGCCGGCCGCCGGCAAGCGCCTTGCCGACGATCTCCTCGGATTCCCCTCGCGAGTACACGTCGGCCGTGTCGATGAAGTTGATTCCCGCATCGAGCGCCCGGTGGATGATCCTGATCGAGTCTTCGTGGTCGGGGTTACCCCAGGCGCCGAACATCATCGCGCCGAGGCACAGCGGGCTGACCTTCACACCGGTGCTCCCGAGCGTGCGTAGATCCATGAGTTCGGAGCCTAGCGACCGGGCGCGGAACGGCGAGGGCAATGAGCCGGTTCCCACAACGGCACGCGCAGCGCTTGGTCGACTCAAGCGACACGTCGCCGAACCAATCGCGCCATCCGTGGCGTCCTCGACGTGAATGCGATCGTGCCGAGCGGGCACAGGTGCCGATTCACCGACGCTCTAGGGAGCTCGGGTTCTGGTGATCCATCTCGACAGCGACTAATCGTCTATGCGCACGCGATCTTGTGCACCCGCCGCTCCGACGTCCTACGTGGCCGTTCCTAGCAGCATGGATCAGTCGGTGTGGTTCGCGATCCAGCGCCAGAACGCGCGAGCTGCGGCGCTGGGCGCCGGGCGTCGACGACGGATCGCGCGAAGCTCGCGGCGAAGGTCGATCCCACGGACGGGTAGGCCGAGCAGAACACCGGCGCGCTCCTCGGTCTCGATCGCGAGCCGCGAGATGAGCGTGAAGCCACCGCCGGTCAGGGCGCGTTTGAGTGCCTGGGCGCTGGCCGCCTGAAGCGCCGGGGTCAACTCGACGCCCGAACGCGCGAGCGCGGCGGTGGCAACGGCGCGCGTGCCCGAGGCCGCCTCGCGGGTTAGATACGCCTCCTCGACGAGGTCGCGGACTGTGACGGCGCGCCGCCGTGCCCACGGATGGTCGGCCGCCACGGCCGCGACGATCTCGTCGCGCGCGACTGTGATTGTGTGGAGGCCGGCGGGATAGTCCGGTCCTTCGATGAACCCAATCTCGCTGCGGTTCTCGCGGATCGCGTCGAGTACGCCTTGCGAGTTGACGATCTCGAGCTGCGGGTGAACATCCGGGCGCTCCCGGCGAAAGTCGGCCAGCCAGCCGGGAAGTAGGAACTCCCCGATCGTGTGGCTGGCGCTCAGCCTCAGATCCATGCTCCCCTGCGCTCGCGAGAGCTCCACTAACTCGGCGACACTGCCGAGCGCCTCGAGCGCACGCTTCGCGGCCGGATACACGGTACGGCCGAGCTCGGTCGGGCGCACCCCGAACCGGCCGCGCTCGAACAGCCGGCCGCCGACGCGCCGCTCGAGCGCGTGGATCCGCTTGGTCACCGCCGACTGCGTCAGCTGCAATGCGTCGGCCGCCCCGTGCACGGTCCCTGCTTCGACCGCGGCGACGAACGCCGCCAGTTCACTGCCGGCCAACGGGTTGGCCACGGTGCCCGATCCGGTCACACCGGCAACTTAGCATTCCGAAATGGAATGGATCACGGCCTGATCGGAGTGGTTTTGGGCAACCGCGAGCGCGAGTATCTGAGGCATGAACCAGGCGCCGACCCTCACAAACCATTCCAGGCTGCTGTCTGATCAACGACCGGCTGCCGCACAAGGACTGCCCGCCCTGGGACGAGTGCTCGGCGAGCTCGCGCACCCCGGCGATGTCATTCGCTATCTCGGGCCTAATTGGTACGCGTCGATCATGGGAACCGGGATCGTCGCCAACGCCGCCGCGCTGCTGCCCGTCCACGCTGCCGCGTTGCACGCGTTCGCGCTCGGCGTCTGGGTGCTCGCCGCCGCGCTGCTGGTGGGGCTGACACTCGCAACCGCTCTCCACTGGCTCCTATACACCGAGACCGCTCGGGGCCATCACCGCGATCCGACGATGGCTCCGTTCTACGGCGCGCCACCGATGGCCCTGCTCACCGTCGGCGCCGGAGCGCTGCTCGTGGGCCGGGACCTGATCGGCCTGCCGGCAGCCATCACCGTCGACGAGGTCCTGTGGACGCTCGGGACGCTCGCCGGCCTGGCCAGCACGATCCTGATCCCGTACCTGATGTTTACCCGCCTGGACCTCAAGCCCAAGGACACCCTCGCCACCTGGCTGATGCCGATCGTCCCTCCGATGGTCTCCGCCGCCACCGGAGCCGGACTGATCGCGCAACTGCCCGCCGGCCAGGACCGCCTGGCCCTCTTGCTGGCGTGCTACGCCATGTTCGGCATCAGTCTGTTCGCATCACTGATCATCATCACCCTGCTCTGGGGACGCCTCGCTTTCAACGGCATCGGTCCCGCCCGCACCGTCCCCACCCTTTGGATCGTCCTCGGACCCCTCGGACAATCCATCACCGCGGTCGGGCTGCTCGGCAACGCGGCGCACGCCGTGATGCCGCAGCCCGACTCCACCCTGATGGCGGCGGCAAGCGTGCTCTACGGCATCCCCATCTGGGGGTTCGCGATCATCTGGCTGGTTCTCGCTGCCACGATCACGTTGCGCACCGCCCGGGACCACCTCCCCTTCTCGTTGACCTGGTGGAGCTTCACATTCCCTGTCGGCACACTCGTCACAGGCACCTCACAACTCGCGCTCCACACCCACGCCAACTTCCTCACCTGGGCAAGTGTCACCCTCTACGCGCTACTCGTCGGGGCTTGGCTCACCGTCGCCACACGCACCGCCCACAGCTCGCTGCGCGGCCGACTGTTCCTACCCACGCCAACGTCCGGCCTCCAGCCCGCCGCAGCAGCAGGCTGAAAGCCGCCCACTACGCGAGACCCGGTGGCGGCCGATCACCGCGATCACCGCGGGAAACACGGCAATCCGAACACCACGGCAGACCCCAACTGGGTTCCGTTCGCCAACACCGCGAACGATCCGAGCTATCCCGGAGCCCATGCTGACTTCAGCCAGTCGGCGGCAACCGTGCTCAAGGACTACTTCGGGACCGACCGGTTCTCGTCCTCTCTGAGCAATGCGGGCGTGGGGATCACCCGGTCGTTCACGACCTTCTCAGGAGCCTCCCAGGAGGCGTCTGAGAGCCGCATCCTCGCCGGCCAGCACTTCCGGTTTGACGAAAACGCCGGACAGACGCTCGGTACTCAGGTAGCCGCCTTCGTGGTCGGCCACGCGTTCCGGGGCCGCGACCGCAACGAAGGAAGGGACGGACAGGACGGACGCTAAGCCCGACGTGAACTAAAACCCTCCCTGACCCGCGGCCTATCTGAGTTCGTCTCAGATAGGCCGCGGCACTTTTAACCGTCGCCAGGAGCGAGTACGTCAACGAGCTACGCGACAATCCTGGCGGGCCATGAACTCGTCGATCGCCTGTTTGTAGGATGCGCGCGGCCGTCGGCGCTCCGGGTCAGATCCCGTGATCTCCCGTGAAATCAGGGGTGATTGGGGAGATTTGACAAGAGGTCCCGGTCCGGAGGGGGTGGCTAGCTGGCGCCGTTATCCGCCGGCGCGGCCGAGGCGGCGAGCGTGTCCGCAGCGTGTCGTACAAGGTCCTTGACGATCTCTCCCGCGGGCTTGATGTCGCTAACGACCGAGCATGACTCTCCAGCCCACAGAGGGGCGTACTCGATATCGCCGTCGAATTCGGGGGCGGCTACCCCGACGGCGTAGCGCGGCCAGTCTCGGATCACACCGGACGAGCTCGGGTTGCATCCGATCGCTGTCCCTTCACCCGGCCGTTGGCCCGAGGGTGGCCGCCCCGCAGCCACCCATTCCTCGTGGATTCTGTTGCGGAGCGTCCGGTGAGGCGCATCGGGCCAGCCGACATCGAATAGATCGGCAGTGAGGACCGTCTCGGACGCGTTGCTCGAGACAATCCGCCGTTTGTACTCGGGATGAACACAGGCCTCTTCGCTTGCGACGAACCGCGTCCCGAGAGAGACGGCCTGCGCTCCCAGTTCGAGCGCGCGCGCTAGCCCGGAGCCGTCGCCGATGCCTCCGGATGCGAGCACCGGGGTAGGGCTCACGGCCGCGACGGTCGTGGGGAGGAGTTCCCAGATGGACGTGGTGCCACGAACATGGCCCCCTGCCTCGATTCCCTGTGCAATCACAGCGTCCACGCCGGCAGCGACCGCCGACTCGGCCTCCTGGACCGAGCCGACCTGGATAAGCACCTTCAGGCCACCGGCGTGCGCTGCCTGGACGAACGGGGCCGGGTCCCCCCAGAACAAAACCACCGCGGCCGCGCCGGCGTCCGCTGCCGCCGCGATCTGCGACAGGAACCAGGCCCGGTCCTCATCGAGGTACTCGGGAGGGTCCGCGGCGATGATCAGGTTGACGCCGAACGGCCGGCCCGTCAATCCTCGAGTCCGCTGGACCTCAGCACGAATGACCTCCGGCGGCATGCCGCTCGCACCGAGCACCCCGAATCCACCGGCATTGGAGACCGCGGCGACGAGCTCCGGGCCCGCTCCGGACCCGACCCCAGCCGATAACACCGGCAACCGACAGCCGAGTAGGGAACACAACGCCGTGTTCAGCGAGACCGGCATTCGAGCCGATTATCCATCGGCTAGCCGAAGCGCGGCGGGACAGCCGTCTCCAGCCGAAGCGATCGCGACGAGGCGCCCGCGGCTTCCGACGAACCGGCTGCTAGCCCGCTGACTGTGTTCGTGCGGCGGCTAAAGCGCCGCCGACGTGCTTCAGGGCCGCTGTTGGATAGCGGCCAGCAAGGTCGCGAAGCATGAATTCGCACGCCCAGGCCCGAGCATGCGCGGGGAGTTTCGTCAGCGCCGCCTGTCTGATCCATGTGCTGGTTAGCTTCCGCCATCCGCTGTGGGATCCTCGCTCCATAGCGGCGGGATCAAGCATCAGGATGCTCCAGGTCCTGGCGAGGTCGAGCACCGGTTCACCCGCGGCAGCGTTGGCCCAGTCAATAACGCCAGTCACTCTCGCGGCGTCATCAACGAGCACGTTGAACGGGTGGAGATCGAGGTGAAGCAGGCGCGGGTGACGGGGCTGTTCGCCGGTGCCGACGATGCCGAGACCTGCGGGTGCGGGGATCTGAGACAACCGTGCGTGCAACTCGCCGCAGGCACGGCCTATGGCTCGTGCCAGCTCTGGTCTGGCCATGGCCGCCGTGCCCGCGGGCTGCCCGGGCAGCCGCTCCATCAGCGCTGCGGTGCAACCTCCAAGATCGGTCCGGTCAAGCACGCGGGGAACCGGTAGGGCGCCCGCAGCTGCACCCATCGCGCGTGTCTCGTCGTCAAGCCGCGGTCCGACCCGCAATACCCGATCTCCGATGCCCCAGCTAGAGCCGGAGTTCCCCCCAAGCCGGACCAGCCGGTCGGGGTCCAGGCCGAAAGCCTCCGCGCCTCGTTTAACCACGAGCGGCACCATGAGCGCATCGTGCCAGGCGATGAGCGGGTGCCGACCGCGTCTTCTCAGGAGACCTGCTCTCCCGCGGCTCGGGCATGTCGCTCGGTGCCCCGCGATGCTGTCCGGATAGCTTTCTGGTCGTGACGATCACTCTTCGAGCTCTGCATGAGGACGACCTGGATGATCTCTTTCGATGGGAGAGCGATCCGAAGGCGGCGAGCATGGCGGCGTTCACGCGTGCTGACCCTGCGGACCGAGCCGCGTTCGACGCTCACTACCAACACGTGCTATCCGACCCGGGTAACACCACCCAGGCGATCGAAGAGGACGGCGTGTTTGTCGGGATGATCGCAAGCTTCGCTGTTGAGGGCGACCGGGAGGTGACGTACTGGATTGATCCGGTGCGCTGGGGGCGGGGCATCGCGTCTGGGGCCGTGAGGACCTTCGTCGGGTGTGAGACTCAGCGGCCGCTCTTTGCGCGCGTTGCGGCGCACAACCTTGGGTCGAGCGAGGTGCTGTTGCGCAACGGATTCGTGAAGATCGGCGAGGAGACGTCTTGGGCTGCCGGCATGGGTGAGGATGTCCTCGAGTACATCTATCGGCTGGAGTAATTTCCCCGCCGACCGCTCCCCTGAGGGATCTGATCGAATAGCCATATCCGCTCAGGTCGACCTAAGGAGTGATCTCGTGGCCAGCACCACCTCCCAGCTCATTACGCGCGTCGACTTCGTCCCGTTTTCTACACGCGACATCGATGCTGCCTGCGCGTTTTATGGAACCACGCTGGGCCTGTCGCGGTCGGTCTATGTTCCGGAACGCAACTACGCGGAGTTCGAGACGGACAACGTAACGATCAGCATCGTCGATGGAGAGAAAATGGGCATCGGGCACCATCTCAACACCATCGCGCTCGCATTGCACGTCGACGACATGGCGGCGGCGCGAGAGATACTCGAAGGACGCGGTGTGCAATTCCAGGGCGAGACGCTCGACACCGGGGTTTGTTACATGAGCTTCTTCTCCGATCCGGACGGCAACGCCCTGATGCTCCACCACCGCTACGCCCCGCGTGCTCCAGAATCCTGAGTCCACTATCTAACGAATTTAGGCGCCAGCGAGTCGGCGTCGGCTTCGCCTGCTGCGGCTGATCAGGACGAGACGCCACGAAGGAGCCCCGGCTCCGAGCGGAACCGAGGTTCTCACCCGGCTTGTTCGCGCTCACGTTGCGTAAGTCGCCCCGGCTCACCGACCTCGTGTACCTAGCGCGCTGCGGAAATCCCGCCGTTGCGGGCCTCCAGCTCATGGGCGGTGACGGGCTCGAACCGCCGACCCCCTGCTTGTAAGGCAGGTGCTCTACCAGCTGAGCTAACCGCCCGGCCAGGGGATGTTAGGCAGCTAGAGTGCGGGTCACGGTGGATCTCGGGATCGAAGGAAAGGTGGCTCTGGTCACGGGCGCCTCCAAGGGGCTCGGGTTCGGGGTGGCTCGCGCGCTGGCCGCCGAGGGCGTGCGCGTGGCGATCAGCTCGCGCTCGGAGGAGCGGATCCGCAAGGCGGCGCAGGAGATCAAGGCCACGGCATTCGTGCACGACGCCGCCGATGTGAGCGGGGCCGGCGAGCTGGTCGCCAGGGTCCGGGATGAGCTCGGCTCGCTGGACATCCTGGTGGCCAACAGTGGCGGCCCGCCGGCTTCGCCTGACGCGCTGTCGTTCTCGGTCGAGCAGTGGCGGGAGGCCTACGAGATGCTAATGCTGGGACAGCTCGAGCTGATCCGGGCGGCGCTGCCCGGCATGCGGGAGCGGGGGTGGGGCCGGATCCTCTCACTGTCCTCCAGCGTGGTCCGCGAGCCGAGCCCTGTGCTGGTGCTCTCGACCGCTCATCGCTCGGCTCTGCTGGGCGCCTTGAAGACGATCTCCAAACAGGTTGGCAGCGATGGCGTCACGGTCAACACCCTGTTGCCGGGGCTGATCGCGACGGACCGGATCAAGGAACTCGGCTCCGATACTCCGGACCGCACCATCGGCATTCCCGCAGGGCGCATCGGACGGGTGGAGGAGTTCGCCGCCGCCGCGGCCTTCCTATGCTCGCAGCCGGCCGCGTACATCACCGGGACCGCGCTGCTGGTCGACGGCGGAGCCTCGAACGCCGTTTGACGGCGCCTCCCGAAGCCGAAGCGAGGGAGGCACGGCGCCACCGCCGGTGGGCTACTGTCGCCGACATGCGCCTTCTGCCATCGGTTCCCGGGAAGGTCCTTCATCTGGTGCCGGTCCCGCATGTGCTCGTCGATCCGCTGCTGGGCGTCACGGTGACCGCCGCCGAGGAGGTGGCCCAGAGGCTGGCCTGGCTGGCCGGAGCCGTCCCGGACCGGCAGCTCGAGCAACTGATGCGCACGCCGGCGCGGCGCGTGGTCACTGAGGCGATCTTTCTGATCATGCCCAGGTACCTGGACCGCAGACGCGCCGTTGGCCTAGACATGGCGATCCGCTGGAGGGTGCGTGGACCGGGGGACGAGGCGGAACCTGATGTGTATGACCTGATCATCGCCGAGCGCCGATGCCGGGTGACTCGAGGGGCATCCGAGGCGCGTCCGCTGGTCACGATCACCCTCGACTCGACCGAGCTCCTGCGGCTGGTCACCGGCCGGACCAGCCCCATGCAGGCCTACCTCGCCGGCCGCTTGTCGCTGCGCGGGGACATCATGCAGGCGGCCCGGCTCACCTCGCTGTTTCGCGTGCCCCCGGGTCCCGCGGGCTGATTGCGGGTATCCGGGCTCCGATGCCACCCGAACGAGAAGGCCTGATCGTTGCCGTCACCGGCCCCACCGGCACGTTCGGCCACGGTCTGCTGCCTCTGCTGGAGGAGGAGCGGCGGGTGCGGCGGGTGGTGGGGATCGCCCGGCGCCCGTTCGACCCGAGCCAACATGGCTGGAGCAAGCTGGAGTACCGCCGCGGCGACGTCCGCGACCGCGACGCTCTGGTCGACGCGTTTACCGGTACCGACGTGGTCGTTCACCTGGCCTTCCTGATCACCGGGACCGGTCGCCGAGAGGACATCCGCCAGGTCAACGTCGAGGGCACGCGCAACGCGTTCGAGGCCGCGCGGGAGGCGGGTGTGGCGCGGTTCGTGTACGCCTCGTCGGTGGCCGCGTATGGCTTCCATCCGGACAATCCCGTCGGGATGACCGAGGATTGGCCGATCCGCCCGGCGGCCCGGCTGTTCTACGCCCAGGAGAAGGCCGAGCTGGAGGAACTGCTGGCCGAGGAGGCCGCGGCGGCGCCCCGCCCCGAGCTCTACCTGCTGCGTCCGCCGATCGTGCTTGGTCCCCATGCCACGGGAGCCAAGGGCACGATCCCTGAACCGCTCACCCGCGCCGCGCTGGGAGTCCTAGGTCTGGCGGATCGGCTGAAGCTGCCGATCCCGGCCCTGGCCGCAGATGTGCCGCTGCAGTTCATCCACGAGGCCGACGTCGGACAGGCGCTCCTCCATTGCGTGCTCGGCGAGGGTCCGCCCGGTGCCTACAACATCGCCGGCGACGGCGTGGTCACCGGATCGGACGTGGTGCGAGAGCTCGGCCTGACGCCGATGCCGATCCCGGCCGGCGCTGTGTACGCCGCCACCCGGACGCTGGCGCGGCTCCCGTGGCCGGCGATCGTGCCACCAGCCGCCGAGTGGGTGGAGGCGCTCAGCCATCCCGCGATCATGGACACGAGCAAGGCGCGGACGCAGCTGGGCTGGAAGCCCGCGTACAGCGGCATCGAAGCGCTGCGGGACACGCTGCCGGCAGTCGGTCGCAGTTAGCGCAAGAAAACGGCTCGCCGGCCGTTTTCACCTCCACGCGGTCACCGATCGACCGCATCCGCAACCGCATCCACGGAGGACTGCCCGACGTGTCCGCAATTTCTCGTCATCTGATCAAGCCCGTGCTGGCCGTGGCCGGAGCCGCCGCTCTGGCCGGCGGACTGGCTCCAGCCGCTGCCGCCTCCACCCACTGGGCGACCACGCACACTCGCGCGCTGCATCTCCGCGGCACGCTGCTCGGTCGCGCCCCGTCCACCAAGCGGCTCGAGATCAGCGCCGTGCTGCCGCTGCGCGACCGCAGCCAGATCAACCGCCTGATCGAGTCGCGCACGATCCTCAGCCACCGGCAGGTGGTGGCGCGGTTCAGTCCCAGCACGTCCTCGGCGAAAGCGGTCGCGCGGTATCTGAAGAGCCGCGGCTTCAAGCAGGTGACGATCTCCGGAAACCGGCTGTTGGTCAGCGGCCGGGCGACCGTGGCGCAGGCCGAGCACGCATTTGACACGAAGCTCGATGCGTACCGGCTGAACGGGCGGATCGTGTATGCGAACGTCGACGCGGCTCGCGTGCCGGCCGCGCTGAGCGGGAAGGTTCGAGCGGTACTCGGCCTGTCCGCGATCCCGATGGGCGTTCCCCAGCTGAAGGTGAACGCTCCGGCGAAGCTGTCCGTTCCGGGCGTCAGCACTCCGACCGCGCCGTACACGGGCGGGTTCACCCCGAAGGCGGTGGCCAATGCCTACGACGACGCGTCGATGGCGGCCGCCACCCGGACGACGGTGGCGGTGATCGCCAGCGGCAACATGACTTCGACGATCGCTCATCTGCGCTACGCCGAGAAGCAGTTCAAGTTCCCGCAGGTGCCGGTCAACGTCATCTACGACGGCCCGCAGGCCGGGATCGTCAACGACAACCCGCTGACCGGGAACCTGGAATGGGATCTGGATACGCAGTACTCCACGATGGTGCCCAAGGCGGTGAGGGCGCTCGACATCTACGACGTCGGCACGTTCACCGACCCCGAGGTGGCCCGCGGCATCAACCTGTTCGTCTCACAGGACAAGGCGAACCTGCTGTCCGCGTCGCTGGGCGAGTGTGACTACATCGCGTTCCTGGACGGGGCGATGCTGACCACCGACGAGGCGCTCGCCGAGGGCGCGCTGCAGGGCCAGAGCACCTTTGCCTCCACGGGAGACAACGGGTACGCCTGCCCCGAGGGAGCCTCCACCGGCGTGCCCGAGGGTCCTCCCGGGGTGAGCTGGCCGTCGGACGGCTACTACACCGCCGGCGTGGGAGGCACGACGCTCCTGGCCGACCAGAATGGCAACGTCGAGGACGAGCTGGCCTGGATCGGTGGCGGCGGCGGCATCTCGCCGTGGGAGACGGCGCCGCCGTGGACGCTTCAGGCCAACGGCGTGGGACAGGGCTGGCAGTACACCAACCAGGGTGGGCGCTCGGTGCCCGATGTGGCCGCCGTGGCCGATGAGAACACCCCGGTGCTGGTGTATGACTCCACCAGTGGCTCGCCCAGCGGCGTGGGCGGCACGAGCGTGGCCAGCCCGGTGACGATGGGGCTGTTCGCCTCGGTGCAGTCGGCGCATAGCAACCGGCTGGGACTCGCGTCCTACGACTTCTACTCGCTGTACAACAAGACGAACCCGGCGACGGTGGAGAGTGGGCCGCTGGGGCCGACCTACATCCCGGCGGCCAATCCGTCGGCGGT
Organism: uncultured Solirubrobacterales bacterium; assembly: GCA_963718545.1. Lineage (GTDB taxonomy): Bacteria > Actinomycetota > Thermoleophilia > Solirubrobacterales > Solirubrobacteraceae > Palsa-465. The sequence continues at coordinate 78,732 of CAVQZO010000004.1, forward strand.
GAAGGGATTCCGCGATATCACGCTGGGCACCAACGGTGGCTGCGTGGCTCGCGCGGGCTACGACTACTGCACGGGCATCGGCTCGTTGCAGGCGGCAGCGCTGTCCGGAGCTCTATAGGAGGCGCCGGTCCGGATAGCCGCGCCCGTAGACGGTGCGGATGGTTGGGGAGGACGGCCTGGTCGATGAGACCCGGCCGTCCTCGCGCCGTTGCTTTTGGGCGACGGGCTCGCTGCGGAGGCTAGCGACGAACCGCCGCGATGATCGGCGACCGAAGCGGAGCTGGAGCCCGAGGACATGGTCAGGCGAGCAAACCGGACCTAGCGAAGGTGAATTGCTCGCCCCACCAGGTTTTTCATGGTTGGGCGCGCAGACCCGCGCGCTCAAGGACGGTTTGCTCGCTGGACCAGGTTTTTCCGCCCCGCTCACCCTTCATAGCGGCCGTTCAGACAGCGGCGAACCGGGGTCAGACCGGCATGGGCGCCGACGCTGCCTCCGAAGCGAGCACGCGGCGCTTGGGCAGGGCCAGCGACCCAAGGAACGCGACCACCAACATGCCCATCGCCCACCAGAACGTGCTGCCGAACGCCGCGGCCATCGGCGGCGCGATGTGAGCACGCGCAGCCGCGAGTCCTGCCCCGGGGGCGGTGCGTCTCAGGCACGCGGCTGGACCGGCGATTCCTCGGCGTCGAGCCGGTAGCCGACGCCGCGAAGCGTGACTATCTGAATGCCCGGCGCCAGCTTGCGCCGCAGCGAGGCCACGTGCGCGTCGACGGTGCGGGCGGTGGCGGTGGCGTCTCCCCAGACCAGCGCCAGCAGCTGGCCACGGGTGTGGATGCGCCCCTCGTAGGACAGCAGGGCGGCCAGGAGATCGAACTCGCGCCGCGTGAGCGGGACCGCCAGGCCGTCGCGCTGGCAGCGCCTGGTGGTCAGGTCGAGCTCGACGGGCCCAGCGCGAAGGATGCTGGGAAGGTCTCGAAAGGCCCTGGCTCGCCGGACGACGGCCCGGATCCGGGCCACCAACTGGCTGGACGGACAACCCGCCGGGAGGTAGTCGTCGGCCCCGGCCTCCAGGCCCACGATCCCGCAGGCCTCCTCACCGCGGCCGGTGAGCAGGATGATCGGGACGGTCGACTCTCGGCGCACACGCCGCACCAGCTCCAGGCCGTCGATCTCCGGAAGACCGATGTCGAGCACCGCGACATCGACCCCGGCGCTGCGCAGATGACCGAGAGCGTCCGAGCCCCCCGAGGCCTCCAGGACCTGCATGTGCTCGTCGCGCAGGCCGGCGGACAGGGTCCGGCGCCGGGCCGGATGGCCGACCGCCATCAGCACCCGCGTACCGGTCGAGCTCATGTTCAGGTCTCTTTCACCGCCGCCTTGCCAGAACGCAGTCGACCCCCACCGGGTTGGCCAGCCCGGGCCTGGGAGTCACGTGAGCCAGAGTTTCAGCGCACGGTGGCATCGACGGCCACCGCGACGAACAGCAGCGCCAGGTACAGAAGGGAGTAGTGAAAGACGATGCCGGCGGCCGCCGGTGTGCAGCGGCGCCACAAGCGTCCGGCCAGCCACACGAAGATCGCGCCCAGCACGACTGCGGCACCCGCGTAGACGAGCCCGAACGTGCCCGTGACGACGGGGACCACCGAAACCGCGAGTAGCAGCACGGTATAGGCCAGGACCTGCCTGACCGTGGCGCGCGCACCCTTGACCACCGGGAGCATCGGAACGTCGGCCGCGCTGTACTGACGCTTGAGCAGGAGGGCCAGAGCCCAGAAGTGTGGCGGCGTCCAGACCAGCACGATCGCGAACAGCAGCCACGCGCCCAGCCCGAGCTGGCCGTGGGCGGCGGCCCAGCCCGACAACGCCGGCATCGCTCCGGCCGCTCCTCCGATGACGATGTTCTGCGTCGTGCTGCGCTTGAGCCAGACGGTGTAGATGAGCACGTAATAGCCGCCTCCGGTCAGCGCCAGAGCGGCCGCCAGCACGTTGGTGAAGGCGGTCAGGACGAGGAAGGAGGCGACGCCGAGCGCCACGCCGAACAGCACCGCTCGGCGTGGCGAGATGCGACCGGCGGCCACCGGCCGTGTGGCGGTGCGGGGACCCATCACGCGGTCGATGTCGCGATCCAGGACGTGGTTGAACGCTCCGGCGGCGCCACAGGCCAAGCCGCCGCCGACGGTCAGGGCCAGCAGCGCCAGCGCTCCCGGGTGGCCACCGGCGGCCGCCACCATCGCGCACACGGCCGTCAGGACCAGCAAGGACATGATCCGCGGCTTGGTGAGCGTCACGTAGTCCCGCCAAAGCGCCGGACGGGCATCCCCCAAGATCGCCGGAGCCGCGGTCGCCGCGGGGAGCGGGACGGGCTCGGCGAACGTGTTGGTGAGCGTCACCGGCTAGTCCCTTGCGTGGTTGGTCGAAGTGATTCCGGTGGCGGGGGAGGAGCGGAGGCTGTTCCCGATGACCAGTCCGGCGGCGACGGCGACGGCTAGGCCGGACAGGGCGCCGAGAAGCAGCACCCGCGGCCGCCGCTCCGGACGCAGGCGGGTGGGCCGGTCGGCCCTGACCGGATGCGCGCTCGGCCCCAGCGCTGCCCCCTGACCCATCACAGCTCCCTAACCGGCGGATCCCCTGACGGCTGGTTGAGTGTGGATGGCGAGGCTGAGGCGGGCGCCGTGTGCTCGGCCGGCGTCGCCCGGCGCGAGGCGCTGGCATCGCCTCCCGGCATGTGCCTGATATAGCGCACGAGCAGGGATGCCAGCGTGATCAACAGCAGCACCGGCATCAGCATGCTGAGCAGCGAACCGGCGAGGAATGTGGCGAGTGTCAGAGGCATAGTGAGCTCCCTCAGGTGGTGATGACGGCCGGGGGAACAGGCTGGGGTCGATCGGGACCCGGCTCGAAGGGGTCAGACGGCGTCAGAACTGGTCCGGGTTCGGTCGGGGCGGGCGCCGTGACGGTCCTGCCTGGCTTGCCTCGCTCAGGCTCGAGCCAGCGCCAGAACGCCAGGAAGGCCGCGATTGTGTACGAGATGGAGCCCGGCACCCACATCATGCCGCCGGCCAGCTGCTGATCGGTGAGGGCGGAGATGCCGCCCGGCCGGTAGACCAGCGCCGCATAGTGCCCGTAGAGCGGCTGCTGGACGACCACGAGGACAATGGCGAGCACCCAACCGACGATCATCGCGCCGACCACGTAGGTCACACGCACAACCCATCCGATGCGGGGGCGCAGAGGACCGGGATTGACCACGTGGGCCCAGAAGAGCAGACCGGTGAAGAAGAACGTGGCGTGCTCGCAGTTGTGCACCGTTTGGTCGGTCAGCGTGAGGTTGTACGCACCGGGGATGTGCCAGAGGATGATCGTGGCGTTGAACAGGATCCAGGCCGGAAGTGGGCGGGCCAGGTATCGCAACGGCGCGGTCCATGACGCTCGGGCCATGCGGCGCCCTGTCTGCACCCGCACACGCATAGGCAGCGCCCGCCACATGCGTGGCCATGGCCGCCCGAGCAGGATCAGCGGAGGCGCGACGGTGAGCAGCAGGATGTGCTGGATCATGTGGACCCAGAACAGCTGGTCGGCGTAGCTGTCGATCGGCGAGTCCAGCGCCAGAACGATCGTCAGCAGCCCGGCGGCAAACGCGTATGGACGCCAGGACTCTCCGTGGGCGAACCGGTACTGTCTCCGGCCCCCCAGCCAGTAGAGCAGACCGGCCGGGATCACGTAGATGAGGGACGGATCGAGCGACCAGGCCGTCCAATGCATGATCAGTTCCTCCTCCGACCCATGGTCAGAGCAGGTACAGGATCACCCAGGCGACGAAGCCGATGAAGGCGAAGTACGCCCAGTAGAACGAGCACGCTTCCAGACCGGACTGGAGGAGCGCCTCGTCATGCGAGGGGACGCCCTCGCGCACCTCGCGGGTGACGCCCACCCGGCGAATTCGCAACAAGCTGGCCGCCTGGATCTCCACCCAGACGAGCCCGGCCAGGGCGAACAGCGCGTACAGGGACGTCCAGCCCACGAATACGCTGGCGTAACCGCCGCTGGAAGGACCGAAACCGAGCGACGTGTATTCGAGGCACTGCAGGATGACCGCTACGAGCCCGAGGCCCACCGCGGCGAAGCTGGTTACGACCGTCTGTGCGGGACGGCCCCGGCCGAGCCGCAAGGCGAGGCCGCTCAGCACGAACAGCACCATCACCGCCGTGCCGTAGCCCACCGACGGGCTCACATGGCCGATCTTCCAGGCCTTGTCCGGGTCAAGCGAGCGCAGGTAGAAGTAGGCGAACACGAACGAGATGAAGAAGAACGAGATCGAGCCGCACAGGAGCCGTGCGTTGAGCCACAACGCCCGCGGCTGCCAGCCTGGGGGCTCCGGCTCGATCGAGGGATGAAGTGGCGCCGAGGCGGCGGAGTACTCCATGAGCTACGCACCTCCTCCGGCTGGTGTCAGCGCCGGCGACTGCACGGTGTCGACTCCGTACGGGTACGGATCCGGGCCGAACGTCGGCATCTTGTCGAAGTCGTGCACGGGCACGGGCGTCGGCAGCTGGAACTCCATTGACTTGGAATGCCACGGATTTGCCTCAGCCACCTCGCGTTTGAATACCAGCGAATAGATGACATTGGCGAGGAACACCAGCATCGACAGGCCGAGCACGTATGCACTGGCGGACACCCAATCGTTGAGTCCCTGGAGATTGGCGGCGTAGGTGACGACCCGCCGTGGCATCCCCAGGAAGCCCAGCGCGAACAGCGGCGCGAAGGTGGAGTTGAACGCCAGGAACATCGACCAGAAGTGGATCTTGCCCAGACGCTCGTTGAACTTGAAGCCGAACATCTTGGGGCCCCAGTAGTAGATGGCCGCGAAGAAGGTGAACACCAGCCCACCCATGATCGTGTAGTGGAAGTGGGCCATCGAGAAGAAGCTGCCGTGCGTGGTCACATCGCTGGGCACATCCGAGAGGAGCACGCCGGAGATCCCGCCGAACAGGAAGTTGAACACCCAGCCCATGCAGAACAGCATCGGCACGGTGAAACGGATCCGGGCTCTCCACAAGGTCCCCATCAAGCACAGGAACGTGAACCCGGTTGGCAGCGAGATCAGCTCGGTGGACAGCATGTAGAACGGGCGCAGGTCGGCGTCGATGCCACTGACGAACAGGTGGTGCTGCCAGACGAAGAAGCTGAGCAGCGCCACTCCCAACATCCCGGCCACGGCCAGGCGATAGCCCCACAGCGGCTTGCGCGCGAACACGGGCACCAGTTCCAGCACGATCCCGAAACCAGGAATGGCCAGGATGTACACCTCCGGGTGTCCGAACACCCAGAACAGGTTCTGGAACAGGTAGGCGCTGCCACCGTTGGAGGCGATGAAGAACGATGTCTGGGCCGTCCGGTCGAGCGTGGCCATCAGCAGGGTGGCGATCAGCATCGGCGCCGCCAGGAACATCAGCCCACCGGTGGCCAGCACCGCCCAGCAGAAGATCGGCAGGCGCGACCAGGTCATCCCCGGCGCCCTCATCGTGACGATGGTGACGACCAGGTTCAGCCCGAGCAGGGTCATCGAGATGCCGACCAGGGCGAAGAACAGGATGTAGCAGTCGTAGCCGGCTGTGCCCTGGTCGCCCAGTGGCTGGTAGCCCGTCCAGCCCGTCTGGAAGCCACCGAAGAAGATCGTGGTGACCAGAATCACGCCGGCGGCCATCAGCAGCCAGAACGTGAAGGACTCCACGCGCGGGAACGCCATACGGCGAGCGCCGATCATCGGTGGCACCACCCAGTTGGCGAAGGGGCCCAGGATCCCCGAGGTCATGATCCCCATCATCATCGTCCCGTGCATGCCCACCAGCGTCAGGTACTGGTTGGGACCGAATACGTGGACGTTGGGCTGCAGGAGCTCGGTGCGGATGAACATCGCATTCAGGCCGCCCACGAAGAAGAACAGGCCGATGCCGCACAGGTACTGGATCGCCACCACCTTGTGGTCGGTGCACAGGCGGAAGTAGCGGCCAATCCCCTCGGCCTCGGCCTCGTGCTCGGCCAGCGTGGGCGGGTGGCCCAGGATGCGTCTGATCGGATAGTTGGCGAACCCCAGCCCGATCAGGAATCCGACCACGCCCAGCACGTAGCCGCAGATGATCGCGATGTCGTTCATCCCTGCCTCGGCCGAGTAGTAGGCCAGGCTCGGTGCGCTGGCACGACCGCCAATGAAGTAACCCAGGAACCAGCCACCGATGCCGAGCACGATGCCGGTCAGCAGGTTGAAGCCCATGAACCGTCGCCACACGGGGCTGCGGGCTGGAGCGGCCACTGCGATCGTGCTCATCCTGCTCTCCTCGTCGGTACCGGGAAGTACTGCTTGGCGTAGGGCGACAGGTTCTTGGTGGCCGGCGCGAAGTGCTGCTGCTGCTGGTGGACCCAAGAGATGAACTGGGACTGCGGGACCACCGTGCCGCTGTTGAACATGTAGCCATGCCAGACGCCGCACAACTCAGCGCAGCGCACGGTGAACTTCAGCGGCGCCTTCGTGGTCACGTAGGCGATGTTGTCGATGCCCGGGTTGGCGTCGGCCTTGACCCCGAGTTTATAGGCCCAGAACGAGTGGATCACGTCCAGCGAGGTCACGTGGAACTCGATGGTGGTGTTGGTCGGCAGCTCGAGCTGGTTGGTCTCAAACCCGCCGTAGCCGGGGAACCGGTAGTCGAACTGCCATTGCTGAGCCACGACCTGGACCTGAAGCACGTGGCCCGTCTGTGCGGCGGCGGGCGTGGCGATCGGGTTTGGCCCCTGGCCGCCACCCGAGCCGTCGGCCAGGAGGCGGATGCTCCCGTAGCCGGCCAGGAACAGCACGATGACCGTGGTGATGATCAGCCACCAGGTCTGGATCTGCGTGTTCCCACGGATCGGCGCACCGTCGATGACCGGACCTTTCGGGTTGCGCTCGCGGAAGTTCCACAGCGCATAGCCGAAATACACGAGGACCGCCACCGTGACCGGCGTGGACAGCCCGAGCAACACCGTGTTGTCGACCACCTGCCCCGATGACTCGACGGTACCGTTGCCAGGCGGCATCCCCGGGGCCAGCACCAGCACGACGATCGGCGTGAAGATCGCGCTGACGACGAACCACAGGAGGACGACCCGGCGGAAATGATTCGTCTGGTCGTTCATCCGCGCTGGTCAGACAACCTTGATGAAGCCATCCATGTAGCCGACGGTCTGCATGGGACCGCCGAAGCCAGCGATGTAGCCCGCGCCGCAGGGTACGAAGCACTGCCACCGGTACAGGCCCTTGCCCGCCGTCCGGAACGTGAAGGAGATCGTCTCGTGATCCATGCTCGGCGAGCACGGCGCATTGGCACACGGGTTCTTGGCGGTGGCCGGTACGCCCTCGAGCGGCACCGACACGCCCAGCTCCGGAATTGCGAACACGTGCGATGCGTTGGTGGGGTTGATCGCCTGGGTGGTCTTGCCGTTCAGCTGGAAGCTGTTGCCGCCGATGCCCGTGCCCTGCGAGATGAACCCATTGCGCAGCCCGGAGGGAGAGTCGTACTGGTAGATCGTCACGTGGATGAGGCTGTTCGCCGGCAGGATGTACGTGGTGTCGTGCTTCCAGGCCGTGCGCCAGTTGGCGTTGCCCGGCTCGACCGAGTAATAGGAGACCCAGGTCGGATGCGGATCGTTGCCCTTGGCCGCAGGTACCACGGCCAGGTTCAGGTTCGTTCCCGCCGACGTTTGCAATGCGCTCGCGGCGCCCGGGGCGCTCGTCAGGAAGAGCCCGACGTAAAGACCAATCGCCAGGCCGACGATGACCACGCCCAGACTCACCACGATCGCGCGTTTTGCGTTCAGGCTCACCGTTCCTCTCCTCGGGCGGTGTTATACATTCGCCCGAGAGGACGGAGAGGCGTAGATGACGGCATTGTCATCTACGCGTCATCTGCAGGTAATCTGAACAAGTGCGAATGGCGCTCTCGGATCCGGGAGGACCACGTGAAGATTCTTTTGGTTGAGGACGAGGCGCGGATCGCGGCCTTCGTGGCTCGTGCCTTTCAGGCCGAGGGCATGGCCGTGGATCGGGCCGGCAGTGCCGAGGAGGGACTTCAGCGGGCGCTCGGCACGCGCTATGACCTCATCGTCCTTGACCTGCTCCTCCCCGGCGGCGACGGCCTCGACGTCCTGCGCGAGCTGCACCGCCGTCACCCGGAGCTCCCCGTGCTGATTCTCTCCGCTCGCCACGACCTGACCACTCGGTTGCGGGGATTCGAGCTGGGAGCAGTCGACTTCCTGGCCAAGCCGTTTTCGCTCGACGAGCTCCTGGCCCGCTCCCGCGTGCAGCTTCGACGGGTCCAGGCCACCGATGACGGGATCCATCTGTTGTGCGTCGGCCGTCTCGAGCTCGACGTGACCCGACGACACGCGCAGCTGGGCGATCGCAGCGTCGATCTCTCCGACCGGGAGTTCCGCCTACTGCACTTCCTGATGACCCACAACAGTCAGGTCGTCAGCCGTGAGCGTCTGCTCTCGGAGGTCTGGGGTTACGACTTCGATCCCGGCTCGAACGTCGTCGACGTCTGCATCCGCCGGCTGCGGCGCCGACTCGGACCGGATGCCCCCATCGAAACTGTGCGAAATGTCGGCTACCGCGCCGCTGCCTAGCCCACCCTCCGCGCGCCGGCTAACCAGGCTGGAGTACATCTGGGTGGGGGTCGCCCTGCTCAACTACGCCGCCGCTCTGACGTGGCAGAGCTGGGAGAACATGCCGTACCGCCTGGTCTGGATCGGTCTGGTCGCGGCCTACGGTCTGTTCGTCCTGCATTCGGACCGGGTTTTGAAGGTCGTCTTCCTGGTTGGCGTCGGCACCGGATTCCTGATGCTGCTCGACGCGGGCCACGTCATCCACCTGTGGAACAGCCCGGTCGACGACCCGCCCGTCATGGCCCTGATGTGTCTCGTGCTCGTCTGGAATGTCGGGCGACACCAGCATGCGCTGCACAGCGCCGCGCTCCTGTCCCGGCAGCAGTCCTCGCTGCTCGAGCGCCAGGAGCGATTCGTGCAGGACGCTTCGCACGAGCTGCGCACGCCGCTGACGATCGCCCGGGGCCACCTGGAGTTGCTGCGCTCCCATTCCGGCGGCGATCACGACCTGGACATTGCCCTGGAGGAGATGACGCGGCTCGATGGCATCATCGAGCGGCTGCTGCTCCTGGCGGCCGCCAGCCAGCCCGACTTCGTCCGGTTCACGGAGGTGGATCTGGGGCCCCTGCTGGACGATGTGTTCGTCCGCTGGGTCGATATCGCTGCCCGAACCTGGCGCCTGGGATCGATTCCCGAGGGTCGCATCCGCGTCGACCCTGATCGGATCCGCACGGCCCTGGACGCGCTGCTCGAGAACGCGGTCAAGCACACGGGCGAGCGCGATGTGATCGAGCTCCGGGCCGTGCTGACCTGGGAGGGCCGGCTGCGCCTGGAGGTCACCGATCACGGCGAGGGCGTGCCCGAGGAGGCGCTTGGACAGATCTTTGCCCGGTTTGCCCGAGCCGACCCGGCCCGCGGGCGATCCGCCGGAGGAGTCGGCCTCGGCCTCGCCATCGTCGACGCCATCGCCAAGGCGCACGCTGGGCGATGCACCGTCGAGTCAAGCTCGTCCGGCTCGACGTTCGCGGTCGAGCTTCCGGGCTTCGTTCCGGCGTGTCCGCTGCAGGCGGAGACGCCGCTCACCGAAGGGCCCGGGCTTCAAGGCACTCAGCAGCCGCCGAACGCAAGCCCGGCGGCTCGCTAGTGGGCCTCACGGGAACGGCAACCGGGCTGAGCCGGTCCGTACCGGACATCCGGTCCGAGTTCCCCGGGCTGAAGCCGGACACGGTGCGCCTGGATGGCGCCGCCGGCACGCTGCTTCCTCAGGCGGTCATCGACGCCATCACCAGGGCGCTGCACGACTCGATGGCCAACACCCACGGCGTGTTCCCGGCCAGCCAGACCAGCACGGAGACGGAGCACGAGGCGCGCCGGGCCGTGGCCGACCTGCTGGGTGGCGATCCCCGCGGGGTCATCCTCGGGCCGAATATGACCACCCTGACCTTCCGCATCGCCGCGACCCTGGCCTCGGGCTGGACGCCTGGCGACGAGGTGGTCGTCACCTCCCTGGATCACGACGCCAACATCCGGCCCTGGGTGCTGGCCGCCGAGCGGGCGGGGGCCAAGGTTCGGTGGGCCGAGTTCGATGTGGAATCTGGCGAGCTCCCGCTCGACCAGTTCGATTCCCTGATCTGCGAGCGGACCCGGCTGGTTGCCGTGACGGCCGCCTCGAATGCGATCGGGACCAGGCCGGATGTGCGGGCGATCGGCGACCGGGTCCACGGCGCGGGTGGGCTCCTCTACGTGGACGGCGTGCACGCCACCTCGCACGGTCCGATCGACGTGCGGGAGCTGGGCGCCGACTTCTACGCCTGCTCGGCCTACAAGCTGTTCGGGCCTCACGCCGGCATCCTCGGCGCTTCGCCTGACCTCCTGGAGACCCTGGTCCCGCCCAAGCTGGCGCCGGCCTCAAATGCCGTACCGGATCGCTTCGAGTGGGGCACGCCGGCATTCGAGCTGCTGGCCGGAATCACCGCCGCGGTGGACTGGATCGCCGGCCTGAGCTCGATCGGGGGTTCCCGGGGCGAGCGGGTTCATCAGGCACTGGGTGCGGTTGAGGAGCACCTCGCCCGGCTTCTCTCCCAGGCGCTGGAAGGCCTGGAGGCGATCCCCGGCGTCCGGTTGCTGGGTCACGCCCAGCGGCGGACGTCGACGCTGTCGTTCGTCGTGAAGGGTCGCGCCCCCGGCGAAGTGTCCCGGCGCCTGGCGGAGCAGGGAATCGCCGTCTGGGACGGCGACAACTACGCCTATGAGCTGATGAACCGGTTCGGGCTGCACGACCAGGGCGGTGCGGTCCGCGCCAGCATCGTCCTCTACAACGACGAGCAAGACGTGGAGCGCCTGATCGAGGCAGTCCGCGAACTGGCCGCCGGCTGAAGAGCGGAAGGCGGCCCGACGCATACATACCCCCAGCGGGACTCGAACCCGCGATCTCCTGCGTGAAAGGCAGGCGTCCTAACCGCTAGACCATGGGGGCCTGGAGGTGATTCTAAGCCTGGATCCACCAAACCTCGGGTCGCCTCGTCACCGGATCGCCGGCGTCATACGACTTCCGCCTCGCTCCGAGGGTTCACCCTTCGGATGCTCACCGGAAGTCGTCTGCCTTGCCGCCCGGCACCGAGACTCCGCCGATCTTCGGTGGATCCAGGCTCGTGCGCCCGGCTGACCGGCCCGGCGCCCACCCAGGCGGGGACCCCGCTCCGGGCTCAGCCCGAGCGCTTGAGCTTCCCATGCCGCTTGGCGTAACGCTCACCGGTCCGGAACACGAGCAGGCCGAGTGGGATCGACACAGCCCCGAGCACGAGCAGCGGCCAGATGTCGCCCCACACGGAGCCGACGCCGGCTCCGTCCAGCACCGCGGCACGAATCCCGCGCAGCGCGTAGGTGGCCGGCGAGATCGTGCTCAGCCACTGCATCCACTGCGGCATCACGCTGACCGGGTAGTAGACGCCGCTGACCACCAGCAGCAGCCCCTGGGCGATGAAGCCCATCTGGGCGCCCTTCTCGGGGGAGATCAGCGGCAGTACGGCGGTGATCATGCCCACGCCCACGAACGACACCGAGGCCACGGCGAGCAGCAGCAGCGCCGTCCCGAAATCGGCCTGCCCGAGGTGCAGCCCGAAGAACAGCGCCACGACCAGGAACAGCAGGGCGGTTCGCACGACGCCGTACAGGACGGCGAACAGGCCCATGCCACCCAGGTGCACGGCCCGGGACAGCGGCGCCATGAATGTGTATTCGATCGTCCCCTCCCAGCGCTCCCAGGCCACCGTCTCGGTCAGGATCTCGAAGATGATCCCCAGGTAGGCCCAGATCACACCTCCGATCAGGAGGGTGGTCGTCTCCCGGGCCACGTTCAGGTGGCCACCAGTGGCACTCACGCCCTTGGCGATGAACACCACCGTCAGGGTGTTGGCCACGGTCCAGATGAAGAAGGCCAGCTCCCACCAGCCATAGCGCTTGATCAGGTATGTGTTGCGCTCGACGATCCCGCCCAGCCCGATCAGCTGGGAACGCAAGCCGCCGCGCACGCCGTCGCGCAGAGCCGGAGTGCTCACAGCACCTCCTCCTCTTCGTATTCGTCCTCTTCGATGTCGGCGCCGGTGGCCCGGAAGAACGCGTCCTCGAGGGTGGCGGACTCAAACCGCGCCAGCAGCTCGTCCAGCGGCTCCAGCGCCAGCAGCTTCCCGGCGTGCAGGATCCCCACCCGCCTGGCCAGCACCTCGGCCTCGGCCATGTCGTGCGTGCACAGCAGCACGGTCGTGTCGTGTTCGGCCCGGATGTCGGCGATGAAGCTCTGCACCTCCCGCTTGGACCGCGGGTCCAGTCCGGTGGTGGGCTCGTCAAGGAGCAGCAGCACGGGCGAGGTCAGCAGCGCCCGGGCCAGCGCCACCTTCTGCTGCATGCCCCGGCTCAGGTCCTCCATGGGTTCGCCGGCGCGCCCCGTAGCGAAGCCCACGCGCTCCAGGATCTCCGGAATGCGTTTACGGGTCAGCTTCGGGGTGAGGCCATAGAACCGGGCCGCATAGCTGAGGTTCTCCAGCGCCGACATGCGCTTGAAGAAGGACGCCTCCACGGAGACGCGGTTCACCAGTCGCCGGACGGCCGGCGCTTCGCGCACCACGTCGTGCCCGAACACCCGGGCGGTGCCGCCATCGGGCAGCAGCAGCGTGGAGAGCGCCCGGACCAGGGTGGATTTGCCCGAGCCGTTCTGCCCCAGCACGGCCACACACTCGCCCCGCTCGATCCCGAACGTCATGGGGCTGAGCGCGGTCACCCGGCGCCGGCGCCGGCCGTGGCGGCGGACGAACTGCTTCTCGAGTTGGATTACGTCAACTGCCTGCACTGTCGCTCCTGAAATCAGCTACGGGTGGCCAGGGACCAGTCACCGAGGCGGGGCTCGGCTCTGGTGGAAGGTGGGTCACCGGTGGAGCAACATCGCGAGCGAATCTAGCACCGGCGCGCGGGGGTGGGCAAGGTGCTAAAACGAGGCCATCCAGGTGTCGGGCTGCCTCCAGGCAGCCCGCGTTAGCACGTGGGGTCAGAGGACCCCGTTACCGGCAGGAGGTAAGGATGTTTCGCAGAGTTGTGCTCGGTCTGGGCGTGGCAGCGTTGTCCCTGACCGCCGCCGGCCCGGCCAGCGCCAGCGGGTCGCCCGGGATCGGCCCACTGATCCCGGCTCACAAAGGTCAGCTGCTGCCCACCCACGGCGGGACGGTGGACAGCCTCAACTGGTCAGGCTATGCGGTCACGCCCGGCAGCGGCATCACGGCGGTGTCGTCGACTTACACGGTGCCCTCCGCAGGGCTCGATCCGCCCGGGTTCGCCGCGACCTGGACCGGCATCGGCGGCTACAACACCAGCGACCTGATTCAGGCCGGAACCGCAGAGGACTCGACGCCCAGCAACCCGATCCTGGGACCGCAGTACTACGCGTGGTACGAGCTGCTCCCCAACTCCGAGACGCAGATCTCGAACTGCACCGGTGATTCGAACTGCACGGTCACGCCGGGCGACACGATCACGGTGAACATCAAGAACGTCTCCGGCAACACGTGGAGCGTGGCGCTCACCGACTCCGGGAAGTGGAGCTGGAGCCAGAACGTGACCTACGCCTCCTCGGAGTCATCGGCAGAGTGGATCCTGGAGGCTCCGACGCTGGTCACCCAGACGTTGCTGGCCAACGTGGGGACCCAGCACTTCGGGCCCACCTCCACCTACACCCAGGGTGGCACCACGCACACGATCGCGCAGGGTAGTCCAACCCAGATCGACCTCTCGCCCTCACCCGTGGGCGGGTTCGACGAGGCCACGCCTTCGGCCCTGGCCGCGGACGGGCAGTCGTTCAACGACTGCTCCTACACCACCAGCTGCACGGCGCCGTAGTCAGCGTTGGCGCGCGGCCGGCCGGCTCTGAGCACGGCCGGCCGCGTGCACCGGCCTCGGGATGAGCCCTGCGTGTGGGAGACTTTCCGCGGTCGAGGTCCACATCCTGGGGTGAGGGAAACACATTGACGGGCTACACGAGCGCAGTCGGAGCAGAGCCCGAACCGGCCCGGAGCGGTCTGAGGGCGGCGCTCGCCTCACGACTGGCCGGCCGCGGTCGCGCAATGTACGCGCTCGCCGTGTCCACCCTGGTCCTGGGGCTGGCGCTGACGGTCGTTCTGACCGTGCTCTCGAACACGGTGTACACGCGCAACGAGCGCCACCTGCTGCGCCTGAGGGTAGGAGATGCCACGGCGCTGGTCACCGCTCAGCTGCCCGCAATCCAGACGCCTCTGGCGTCCGCTGCCGAGCTGGCGGATGCCACCGGCGGATCACCGATGAAGTTCCGCAACTTTGCGATGGCCTACGTGGGCGCCCATGGCGAGTTCGCTTCGCTGTCGATCTGGGATGTGCAGAACCCCGGCCGGGGGCCACTGGCTTACGTGGGCCTGCCCCCGCAGCTGGCCAGCCACCCGGCCAGCATCGGCCCCTTCTTCGCCGACGTCGAGCACTCGCCCAAGCTGAGGGTGATCGGCCTGCTGAGCTCGAGCCAGGCTCGGCTGGGTTACGGGTATGCCACCCCGGGCGCCGGTCGGTACGCGGCCTACGCCGAGGGCTTGCTGAGCCGCACGCGGTACGCGCCCGTCCAGAAGGGCTCGCCATTTGCCGGCATGCGTTACGCGCTCTATCTCGGGCGGGACACGCCCAGGGATCTGCTCGCCACCGATGTGCACTCCCTGCCCATCCAGGGCGCACTGACCACACATGTGCCCTTCGGCTCCAGTCGCTTCATCGTCACGATGGCGAGCGCCGGCCCGCTGGAGGGAACGCTTCCGCGTGACCTCCCGTGGATCATCCTCGTCGCCGGCATCATCCTCTCGCTGGCCGCGGCCAGCGGAGTGCTCCGGCTGACCCAGCGGCGCCTGGCCGCCGAGGGCCTGGCCGGTGAGCTGGAGGAGGTGGCCACGGAGAACCGCCGGCTGTACGCGGAACAGCGGGGTATCGCCCAGACGCTTCAGCATGCGCTGCTGCCTGATGTGCTTCCGCAGCTGCCGGGCATTGAGGCGGCCGGGGAGTACCGGGCCGGCGAGCGCAACGCCGAGATAGGCGGTGACTGGTACGACGTGATGGCGCTGGACGACCACAGCCTGCTGCTGGTCGTGGGCGACGTATCCGGCCGGGGACTGCGCGCCGGCACGACGATGGCCTCGCTGCGCTTTGCCATCCGCGCCTACGCCGCCGAGGAGAGCTCGCCCGCACGGATCCTGAACAAGCTCTCCGCCCTGCTGAGCCTGAGTCGCGAGCGGCAGTTGGCCACCGTCCTGTGCGCCCGGATCGATGCCGAGACCCGCCAGGTGACGGCGGCCAGCGCGGGCCACCTGCCCCCGCTCCTGTGGAACGCGGAGGGGTCCGGGTTCCTGGAGCTCCCGGTCGGGGTTCCGATCGGTGTGGAGCCGACGACCACCTACCGCGAGATCAGCGTGCCGGTGGGCGATGAGGCCACGTTCCTGGCCTTCACCGACGGGCTCGTGGAGCGGCGGGGAGAGGCGCTGGACGCGGGCCTGGAGCGCCTGCGCAACGCCGCGTTGCGCTCCCGGCTTGCGCTTCCCGATCTGCTCAGTAACCTCGTCGCCGAGCTGACGGCCGACGAAGCCAAGGACGACATTGCGATCGTAGGACTCAGGTGGACGAGGTAGATCCAGAATCGCTGTTGGAGGTGGAGGTCACCGCGCCGAGCGCCGACACGCTCAGCGTACGGCTGTCCGGCGAGCTGGATCTCAGCAACGTGGACCGCGTCGAGGCCGAGCTGGCTCCCGAGCTGGCGCGCCACCCGCGCCACCTGATCCTGGAGGCCGCTCGCCTCGAGTTTGCCGACAGTTCGGCGATTGCTCTGTGGCTGCGCTGGTCCCGCGAGGTTGAGCGGTTCGAGGTCAGGGAGCTCTCCCCGCTGCTGCGTCGGATCCTCACCGCGATGGGGCTCGACGGGCGCATGGAGCTGACCGCATGAGACTCACCCGCACGTTCCCGGCGGAACCTCAATCGGTGGGCAACGCCCGCCGGTTCGCGGCCGGTCTGGTCAACAAGGGCTCGGCTGAGCTGCGCGAGACGATCGAGCTGATGGTGTCTGAGCTGGCCACCAACTGCGTCCGCCACGTGAACGCCAGCTTCGAGGTGACCATCGAGCGCGATGGGGACTCCTACCACGTCGAGGTCCGCGACGAGGGCGGGGGGCGCCCGGCGATGCGCTCACCGTCGCCCGAGGACGTCAGCGGCCGCGGTCTGCGCATCGTGGATCTGCTGGCGGCCCGCTGGGGGGTCCGCTACGACGTCGACGCCGGCAAGACCGTGTGGTTCACGCTCACCGCGCCGCGCGGCGCCGAGACCGGCGAGGTCGTGGCCCATCAGATGACGCCGCTGGCGCGGCCCGGCGGCCGCGCCAGCGAAGCGCTCACGCGCTGACGTGCTCTGACAGGGTCACGTCCACGGCCTCGTCGAACAACGAGCGCACCGTCTCGGCCGCCTCTCGCTCCTGGGCGAGAATCCGGTCGGCGACGGTCACCGTCTCGGCGTCGCCGGCTCGCTCGGCCACCCGTCGCAGCATCTCGTAGGCGCCGATCTCGAGGTGCTCCACGGCGTAGGCGAACGCCGCCAGCTTTACCGGAGTGTCCGGCTGGGCGGCGAAGAACCCGCCCCAGTTCAGCGCTCCGAGCTTCAGGGCCGCATCCTTGATCGCACTGGTCGACTGCCCGCGGTCCTGGAGGCGAAGCTCGATCAGCCGTCGATGCTCCTCGGTCTCGGCATGGTGCTCCTCCATCGCTGCCGCCAGCTGCTCGCAGCCGATCAGATCGGAGCCCTTGTCCAGGAGCTGCAGCGACTGTCCCTCCAGGGCGTGCGCGTCGGCCAGATACTTGCCGAGCTGTTCCTGGATGTCATCGCTGCGCACATCGCGCAGCGAGAGCCCGACCGCCTGGTCAAAGCAACTGGCCACCCGCTGGGCCATCTCGCGCTCCTGCGCCTCGATCCGCCGTGCGGCCTCCACCAGCGGCTGATCGCCGGCCCGTTCGGCGATCCGCGCCAGCATGTCGTAGGCGGCGGCCTCCATGTGCTCGTAGGAATAGGCGTGGACGATCAGCTTGCCCGGGGTGTCCGGGTTGCCGGCCGCAAACATCCCGAAGCCGTGACCGGTCGCCTTGCCGGCCAGATCCTTGAGCTTGGACGGCTCGCCGCCGTGGGCCGAAAGCTGCTCCTCGATCAGCCGTTCGTGCTCCTCGGTCTCCACCCGATGGCGCTCGAAGATCTCGGCCATCTGAGGGTCGCCCGCCAGTCCGGGAGCGGCCTTCATCTGGACGAGCGCCTGCTCCTCGATCGAGTGGGCGTCGGTCAGGTACTTGACGATCTGCTCGGAGAGTTCGTTTGGTGACATACGGCCTCCTGTTCGGGAAAAGCTCTGGAGGATTGGGCTACCCACGCGACCAGGGCGCACACGCCGGAATGTCAGTGATCGACCCGGCGCTCAGGCGGCTCGGCGGACAGTGCGGTCCCGCCGGGCTCGTTTGGCCGCAAACAGCCGCTGGTCGGCCGCGCCCAGGAGCTCGTCCAGGCTGCGGCCGTCCTGGGGGAACAGAGCGATCCCCACGCTGGCCTGGACGGTCTCGACGCCGGCGCTGGCCTGGGCCACGGCGCGGGTGATCCGCGCCGCTAGAGCCGAGACGCCACCCGGATCGGTATCCGGGGCCAGGATGCAGAACTCGTCGCCGCCGTGGCGGGCCACGGTGTCCTGTGCCCGCAGACCGGCCAGCAGACCATCGGCGACGTCGCACAAGAGCTCGTCTCCGGCGTCGTGTCCGAACCGGTCGTTGAGCGCCTTGAAGCCATCCAGGTCCACCATCACCAGGGCGAAGCTGCGCCGGTCACGCAGGTGCCGCACGATCTCGTAGCCCGCCCGGTTGAGCAACGAGCGGCGATTGTCCAGTCCCGTCAGGGGATCGGTCAGCGCGGCCCGCAGGAGCTCTCCCCGCTCGCGCTGGACACCGGCCCGTTCCTGCAGAACCGCCGCCACAGCCACCGCCGGCATGAGGATGACCAGCCACACCGTGTGATGCCGGGTCACCACGACCAGGCCGACCGTCATCAGAGTCAGGGCGACATAGCGCACGAGCGCCCAGCGCCAGCGACCCGCGCTCCGCCGGGTCCCCCCGGCGGACGCGGTCCGCGAAGAGCGTCTCGGACGACGCGCCGTGCCCACGGAGGCTAGTTTCGCCGCGACGGCGGACGGTCCTGTCGCCGGCAGGCAGCGCAGGCTGCCGGCCGGCGGGATGCTCCATCAACCGGCCGAGTCGATCGGTTCGGGTGGGTCGTCCGCGTCGGGCATCTGGGATGCGTAGGAGTCGGGGTTGTCTCCGGTCGCCTGGTCTCCCCGGCCCACCGCGAAGTAGTCGCTCAGCGACGCCGCGTCCTCCTCCGAGAGCCCATCCTCCCCGTCCACGTCCGGGGCATCGAGCAGATGCGCTGTGTCGTAGGGAACACGGACCTGGCCATCCTCATATTTGAAACGGGCCAGCGGAACCATCACCAGGCGGCGTCCGACCATGCCCGTCCTGATGGCGACTCCGGCCCAGCTGGGCGGACCGTCGCCCCCGGGGCCGTAGATCTGCTTCACCGTCCCGATCTGCTCGCCGACCTGGTTGTACACGTCGGTGCCGGGAAGCCCCTCGGGCTCCTCGATTGGAGTTGCCATCCCGAATCCTCCTGTGCCGTCCTGTCCCGAGAACAGGGCGAGTTCGCTGCCGGGAGCCCTACCCGCAGGAGCGCACGATCAGTCAGCCGCGGCCGAGCAGCAACAGCGACGCGTGTGCCTCGCCGTCAGCACTCGTTATCCAGCGCCGCTCGCCGCTGGCCAGGATCCGCTTGTCACCGGGTTGAGCGCCACTGCGGAACTCGATCTCCACGTCGATCGATGCCGGGTCCGTACCGGCGAGCAGCTCCTCCTCCAGGGGCTGCCAGTAGGCCGCGTTGTTGACGTGGTCGGCCAGGTCGCATTCGGTGGCCCGGAAGTGCCAGTCCCACTGCCGGTCGGTCTCACCCGGCGGTGGATGGCGCAGCCGGGCCGAGATGCGCCGATCGTGGCCGGCATGCGCGTAGGTCGCCAGCTCGGCTTCGGTCAGCGGGGTCGGCCGGCGGAGCTGGGGGTCCAGATGGACCCACAGCGACATCGCCTCCACGTCGGGAGACTCCTCACCCGCCCGAACCACCGTGGTCCGGCGCTCGGCCCACATGCGGCCGATCCCACTGCAGAACGTCCGAACCGTGCAACGCTCCGCGAACCGGGGGAAGCGATCCACTCGCATCCGCGTGCGGCGGACCACCCAAACGGCGGCCGCTTCCAGTCCGGCATCCTCGACATCGGCGTAGGCCACGTCCTGAAGCCACCGGGCCAGCGCGTCGAGGCGGATCCGGCCGGACGGCGCACAATCGGCCAAGCCGGGCCACATGACCAGCTCGAACAGCCGACCGCCCTCGGGCGGAGGCGTCAGCTCCCGGTGCTCACGTCGCACTTGGCGCGGGGGCCGGCTCCTGCAGGCGCTTCACGAACACGGCCGCGATGATGGCCAGCAGAACGAACGCGATTACCAGCGCGCCGGTGGCTCCGGATCCGAACAGGGACTCCAGCCCGTACACCCCGGCACTCAGCAGCGCGGCCGCCGGGAGCGTGAGCAGCCAGGCCCGGACGATCTCCCCGGCCACTCCCCAGCGGACCGCGGATACCCGCTTGGCGGCGCCGGAACCCATCACGGCGCCCGAGATCACGTGGGTGGTGGACAGGGGATAACCCATGGCCGAGGCAGTCAGGATCACGCCGGCGCCGGCGCCCTGGGCGGCGAAGCCCTGGGCGGGATCCATCTTGATGATCCGCGAGCCCATCGTCTTGATGATCCGCCAGCCACCGCTGAACGTCCCCAATCCGATCGCGGTGGCACCCAGCACCACGACCCATACCGGCACGTGAAAGTGCTGGGGCGAGATATCGCCGTTGGCCACCAGCGCCAGGGTGATGACTCCCATCGTCTTCTGGGCGTCGTTGGTCCCATGCGAGAGAGCCAGTGCCCCGCCGCTGAGCAGCTGACCGAGACGGAAGCCGCGGCTGACCGGCCCGGGGCGCATGCGTCCCACGGCCCGGTAGATGAGCACGATGGCCACGCCGGCGATCAGGAAGGCCACACACGGCGCGATGATGGCCGGAACGATCAGCTTGCCGAACAACCCACTGGCCGACACCGCCGAGGTTCCCGTGGAGGCCAGGACCGCGCCGACCAGCCCGCCGATCAGCGCATGCGAGGAGCTGGACGGCAGCCCGTAGTACCAGGTGATCAGGTTCCAGGCGATAGCCCCCACCAGGCCGGCGAACACGACGGTGCCGGTCACCGCTCCGGTCGACACAAAGCCCTTGCCGACCGTAGCCGCCACCTTCAGGGACAGGAACGCGCCGGCGAAGTTCAACAGCGCCGCGCCGAGAACCGCCACCCGAGGCGGCAGGGCGCGCGTGGAGATCGACGTGGCCACGGCCGTGGCCGTGTCGTGAAAGCCGTTGGTGAAGTCGAAGGCCACCGCGGTGACGATGACCACAATCAGGATTACGTCAGAGTTCATGAGAAGGCGAACGGTTCATGGGCCAGCGCGCCAGACTACAATGGCGGCCAGCACGACTCGACCCGTGCATCAGAGCGCGGACCCCGCCTGTTGCGAACGGTGCAGGCGACTGCCGCCGGACCTCGTACCATTACCTGGTTCGACGAGTTCTCACGGGCGCCTCGGCGGCGAGTCTCACACAATCGACACTCTGGAGTATCTGTGCGCATCTTGATTCTCGGTGGAGACGGCTTCTGTGGATGGCCGACGTCACTGCACCTTTCCGCTTGCGGCCACGACGTGGCGATCGTCGACAACCTGGCCCGGCGCAACGCCGATAACGAGCTCGAGGCTGAGTCACTTACCCCGATCCAGCCGATCGGCACCCGCCTGGCCGCGTGGCGCGAGGTCAGCGGCCGGGAGATCCCCTTCTACCGGTTCAACGTGGCTGAGAACTACCGGGTGATGCTCGACCTGATCCGCGACTACGAACCCGACGCGATCGTGCACTTCGCCGAGCAGCGCGCCGCTCCCTACTCCATGAAGAGCTCGTGGCACAAGCGCTACACGGTGTTCAACAACGTCAACGCCACGCACAACCTGCTGGCCGCCGTGGTCGAGTCAGGGATCGATCCCCATGTCGTGCATCTGGGCACGATGGGCGTGTACGGGTATGGCACCGCCGGGATCAAGATCCCCGAGGGCTACCTGGAGATCAAGATCGACACGGACACCGGCGAGCAGATCAGCCAGGAGATCCTCTACCCGGCCAACCCGGGCAGCGTCTACCACATGACCAAGACCCAGGATCAGCTGCTGTTCTCGTTCTACAACAAGAACGACGGCACCCGGGTGACCGACCTGCATCAGGGCATCGTGTGGGGCACCCAGACCGCCGAGACCCGCCTGGACGACCGGCTGATCAACCGGTTCGACTACGACGGCGACTACGGCACGGTCCTCAACCGCTTTCTCATGCAGGCGGCCGTCGGGTATCCGCTCACCGTGCATGGCACGGGCGGTCAGACCCGCGCGTTCATCCACATCCAGGACACGGTGCGCTGTATCCAGCTGGCTGTCGAGAACCCGCCCGAGCATGGTGATCGGGTCCAGGTGTTCAACCAGATGACCGAGACCCACCGCGTCCGTGATCTGGCCAAGCTCGTGTCGGACCTGACCGGCGCCGAGATCGACTACGTCGAGAACCCTCGCAAGGAGGCGGCCGAGAACGACCTGTTCGTGGCCAACGACCACCTACTCGAGCTCGGGCTGCAGCCGATCACCCTGAAGGACGACCTGCTGACCGAGGTGACCGAGATCGCCGGCCGCTACCGCGGCCGCTGCGACACGTCGAAGATCCCGTGCGTCTCCAAGTGGGTCCAGACGACGCAGCAGCCCGAGACGGCCACGCCCGCCGTCTGAACGGACTCGCCACCGCCTGATCGACGCGGCCGTGCCCACAGCCGGCCGCGTCGGAGCTCCCCGGCGTCAAACGTCGACCGGCGCCGCCGCGGCGCGGCGTGCGGCCAGCGATGCTCCGGCCGAGGCGACGACCACGAGCCCTATGCCGATGCCCTCTCGGGCGCTGAGCGCCTGACCGAGCACGACGAACCCGGCCAGTGCGGCCATCGCTGGTTCGATGCTCATCAGCACGCCGAACACCCGGGTGGCGATCCGGCGCAGCGCCTCGAGCTCGAACGAGTAGGGAATCGCCGACGACAGCATTCCGACTCCGGCTCCCAGCAGCAGCGCGTGTGCCGACAGCAGGTGAGAGCCGCCCTCCACCACGCCCACAGGCAGGGCCAACACGGTGGAAACGGCCATCGCCACGCTGAGGCCGGTGCCG
Source organism: uncultured Solirubrobacterales bacterium (assembly GCA_963718545.1). Taxonomy (GTDB): domain Bacteria; phylum Actinomycetota; class Thermoleophilia; order Solirubrobacterales; family Solirubrobacteraceae; genus Palsa-465. Next base: position 101,330 of record CAVQZO010000004.1, read on the forward strand.
TCGGCGAACGCGCGGCCCAGGCGGGCGTTGACGAGGATGTAGGCACCCCATAGGCAGCCGGCCGACAGAGCCAGCACCACGCCGAGCACGTTCAGGCTGTGCACATCACCGTGCGTGAGCGCTACGATGCCGGCCACGGCCAGCCCCACCCAGACCAGGTCAAGCGGACGGCGGGAGCCGAGCACGGCGACTCCCAGCGGGCCGATGAACTCGATGGTCACGGCCACGCCCAGGGGGATGCGCTGGATCGCGTGGTAGAAGGTCAGGTTCATCCCGGCCAGGATCAGCCCGAAGGCACAGGCCAGCCACAGGTCACGGCGGGCGATCCGGCTCACGCGGGGCCGCCAGATGAGCGCCAGCGCGATCGTCGCGCTGAGCAGGCGCAGGAGCACCGCCCCGCCGGGACCGATCCGGTGAAACAGGGTGGCAGCCAGCGCGGATCCGAACTGCACGGAGGCGATGCCGCCGACCACAAGGGCGGGCGACGGCGCGCGGGACAGCAGCCCGGGGCGGGGCGCGGTGGTTCGGACGGCGGCCACGTCTTCGATCGTAGTGACGGCGCACCAACCATCTAGAGTGGCCGGAGGTGATCCACTATCGCTGAGGCGCTGGCCGTAGCCCCTTCGACGGCGCTGAGCGGCGCCCGGCTCGACCGGGCTGCCAAGCTGCGCACGGATCCGCGGGAGGTTGACCGACTGCTCCGCGACCCGGCCGCGCGAGCCGTGTTCGCGCAGGACGACGGGGTCCTGGTTTCCGGAGACGGCCGTACGCTCGCGCGATTCGCGGTGCCCGATGCGACACAGCATGTGCCGCTGCTGCTCGGTCTGGAACCGGGCCGCGCGCTGTTCGGTGTCGAGCTGCGGTGGCTCGACGACCGCGAGCGAGAGAAGCTCGTCCGGCGATCGCAGCTGATGCCCCTGCGCGAGGCGGCGCTCGCGCTGGATGCCGAGGAAGGGGGACTGGCCGCCTATCTCGTCGCGTTGGCCAACTGGCACCGCGATCACAGCCACTGCCCGAACTGCGGAGCGGCCACGGACGTCACGGACGGTGGCCTGGCCCGGCACTGCCCCCGGTGCGGCCGTTCTCACTTCCCGCGCACGGACCCCGTAGTGATCATGCTGGTGGAGCACGAGGGACGGCTGCTGCTGGGTCGCCGGCCGGTCTGGCCCCCCGGCCGATACTCGCTACTGGCCGGCTTCGTCGCTCCCGGCGAGACGCCGGAGGAGGCGGTGGCGAGGGAGGTGCTGGAGGAGTCCGGGATTCAGGTGCTGGATTCGCGCTACATCGCGTCGCAGCCCTGGCCGTTTCCGGCATCGCTGATGCTCGGCTACTGCGCCGAGTCTCGCGGTGGAGTCCCGAGATGCGTGGACGGCGAACTGGATGACGTCCGGTGGTTCACGCACGAGGAGGTGGCGGCGGCGGCGTCTTCCGACGCGGATTGGGCGGCTTCGGCCGACTGGTCTTCGCCGGCTCGCGGTCCGCAGGGCCAACTGCTGCTGCCCCCGCCTGTGTCGATCGCTCGTTCGCTGATCGAGTGGTGGTTGGTCGAGCCCACGGCTGACCAACCCAAGTGACACGCAGGTCACTCAGGCGGTCGCCCGTGGCTCTCAGGCCAGCCGCTTGGCGGCCGGCACTGCTCCGGTCCCTGAGTTACTTCTCAGCGGCTAGCGCCGCTTGCTCCAGTTGAGCGCGCGCTCACCGCGCCGCTCGAGCCGGTTCAGCGTCCGCTTACGCTTCGCGGTGCCGACGGCAACCTCGACGGTGCGCACCATGGCGTCGCGCGCCTCAAGTGCAGCACCAACCTGAATCGCCACGCCTCGGCGGGCGCCCAGGGTGAGGGCCTCGATCCGGTGCCCGGTCGCATCCAGCTCACGACCAAAGGTCGTCGAGCCCGTGCGAGCCGTGGTCCGGGCCTGGCGTCCCGCGTTCTTAGCGGTGCGCCGGGTCTGGCTGACCGTCCGTCCGGTCTGAGACGCGGACCGGCGGGTAGCCGCGGCCGAACGCGAGGCGGCGTTGCGCTTACGCGTGGCCGCCGCCTTTTTTCCTGCCTGCTCTCGCTGTGTTCGTGTCTGTGTAGCCATGTTTATTTGCTACCCAGCGCACACTCCAGTAAACGACTGTGTTCAGGCTCACAGAAGCAAATGCGCTCCGCTCAGAACCACGTGGCGTTCCAGGGCACGCGCGGCCAGGAGAACATCAGATCCGCGCGCGCGAGGGCGCCCGGCCGCAGCTCCTCGGCCATGCCGGCCGGCTGCAGCTCGGCCAGCCGGAAGGCGCCGAGGTAGGCCGAGGCCAGTGCTCGCTGCTGGATCCGGATGTCCGGATCGGCCGTGGTGGGCGTGCACTCGGCTCCCTGGGGGCCGGCGAGGAGCCGGTAGCGCCCGGCGGCGAACCCGTATGGACCGGGGTCGTCGACCTCGAGCACGAGCTCGCCGGCGACGGGATAGCTCCGCGCCCGCAGTGCGGCCGGGACGTCCAGCAGGCGCACCCACAGGAAATCCACCCGCCGCGTCTGGACCAGTGCGCGCGGGTTTTCAAGCAGCCACCGGACGGGCTCGTCCACCGGACGGTCCTCCAGCCCGACTTGATCGACCAGATCGACGGAGGTCAGGTAAGCCCACAGGTCCCGGTACGCCGCCTGGCTGGTGGTGAAGAGCATCTGCACCTTCACCCGCTGTTCGGCCGCCAGCAGGTTGGGCGAGCCGGTCCCGCTCCAGCCGAGCAGCCCGTCGATCCCGTCGCCGCCCTCGTGCAGGAACCAGTGGGGGGCCACCGGATTGCGCGGAGTGTTGCCGTCCAGTCCGAGCGTGCGCTGCCACCAGCCGGCGTCGCGATTCATCTGGCCCGCCCACTGGCGCCGAGCCCGGTCGAACAGCGACGGGGCGATCCCGGCCAGTTCCTCCAGCTCCACCTGCCGGATCGCGCCGGTCTCGCCGGAACACCGGGCACCGGGCTGGTTCCGATGCAGGACGTAGTCAGCGGTCAGCGTGGCCGGCGCGTATCCGAAGCGTCCGTAGATCGGCCACTCCGCAGCGATCAGCACGCTGAGGGCGTCGCCGCGCTCGCTCGCCGCGCGCAGGGAGGATTCGAGCATCCGGCTCATCAGACCCTGGCGGCGGTGGGTGGCCGCCACCGTCACGTTGGTGAGCGCATCGACCTCCACCTCGGCCATCTCCCCTTCAGGGCCCGGTACGGTGAGGCGGCGCGGCTCGGTGCGCGACGTGGCCACCCAGCGACCCCGGTCACGGAAGCCCCAGGCGCGCTCCTCATCCCACCGCGCGGCCAGCTGCTCGATCCATCCCTGGACATCCGGAGTGTGAGGATCATGCAGGAAGGTGGTGCTCATCGCCCTCACCCAGGGCCCGACCTCCTCGACCGGGAGAGGGTGCACGAAGTCAGGGACGGTGCCGGGCACCCCCATAGCTTTTCAGCTGACGAGCGAACGTCGCTTCTGAGCGCCGACCCGGGGGCAGCTACGGGGTGGCCGGCTGGTGGCGCGGACAGCCGGCCAGCATGTCCGAGCAGCGCCGGACCGGGTGGCGCCTGACCAGCGGATCGTGGATCCGGTACTCGGAGTAGTAATAGAACGAGAGCAGGTCTCGGACCGGAAGGCCGCGGATCTCGTAGGGCACGTTGCCCGCCGCCGGATTGGTCGGATTCTTGGCCGCCTGGCTGGCGCTGTAGGTGCCGGCCCCGAAGGAGATGTCGGCCGCGGCATGGTCACGGCGGTTGTCGTTGTAGTCAGAGCTGCGGTCGAACGTTCCCAGTGCGGTCAGGCGGCGGTAGGCGCTGTCGGCCGCCGGGAGCAACGGATCGTGTCCACGTCGCAGGTACTCGTCCAGCCAGGCCAGCGTGTAGTAGAAAGCCACGCGCTCACCGAGCTCGTTGGCGGGCAGCACGTAGGGGATGTAGCTGTAGGTGAGGTGGGTGCCGTTGCGGATCGATACGACCTCGGAGTCGATCCGGTGACGGGCGAGGCTCAGATATCCCGCAGTCCCGTCGATGCCGCCACCGTTCGAGATTCCGGTCCCGTTGGGATTGGGGACCTTGGTCTGCGGCGCAATATTGAACTCGTAGTCGTTGGTCAAGGCCAGCGCCGGAGCGTGCAGCCGCTTGGCCCGGTCGGCCCTCGGCACGGTCAGGTTCTTCGAGCACTGCGAGATCTTGGCCGGATACAGGTCATCCCAGGCGACGATTGCCTTGACCCGCTTGTCGCACTGGCCGGCCCAGCTGACCGCGTCGGCGCCCAGCGAGTGACCGGCGATGGCCACGTCGTTCCGGGCCAGGGTTCGCCAGCCCGGGTTGTACGTGCCCCGGTAGGGGTGCGACGGCGTGGACAGGAAGTAGCTGAGCGAATCCTCGGCGCCCTGGAAGAAGTTGTAGTCCTGCTGGTAGGGCACCCCCGCGCACTGTTCGCTCGGATGGGACAGGCTCGGGCAGCCGGCCGGCAGCAGGTCGGAGTCCCCCTCCCCCTGGACGTCGTAGGTGAGCACCTCATACCCGTACTGGGCCAGGCCCTCGGCCGCCCAGTAATACAGGTTCTGATACGCCTGGATCGAGCCGTCGGTGATCACGACCCCGGGGTAGCGGCCGTGCCGGATGGGCGTGCCGGGCGGCGGAAGCCACACGTTTCCCCGCAGCACCGCTCCGTCGCGAGCCTTGAAGGACACGGGCAGCACGTTGCCTCCGGTCCGCTGCTTCCATTCGCTGACCGCACGGAAGGCGTCAGCCGCCTGGGATCCCGGGACCAGGGTGGTCAGCCCTCCGTCGATGTGACCGGGGGCGTACGAGATCTGATTGCCCAGCTGATCGATCCACAGAGAGTCGCCCTGCACGACGTCCTCGTAGCCGAAGGCCGGACTGGTGTACTGGTCTCGCAGGCGCAGGGTGGCGCAGTACTGGTTCAGGTAGTCGCGCTCGTACCACGCCGGGCTGGTCGGGGTCCCGCTGGAGTTGGTCTGCGGATCGACGCGGTCATCCGTCGGGGAGAAGCAACTGCGATCGACGCTCGTGCCGATCGCACTGGAGCCTGGCGCCTGCAAGGACGGCGGCAGCTTGGCCGCGTAGTGGGCCACCTCGGCTCTGGCGAAGTTCTCCGCGCGCTGCTCGCCGGTCAGCGCCATCGCCGTCCCGGCGGGCAGAATCATGACGGCCACCAGCGAGGCCAGCAACAGGACCCTGAGCCCAAATTTCGACATGACGCTTCCAGGTGCACTCCCCATGCCTGGCTCATGTGTACCCGGCTGTTCACAAAACCAACCCGGCACGGGATAGCGCTGGCCCAGTGGCGACGAGGGAGCGGTCAGCGTCCCCGTACCGGCTGACGGCACGTTCGCCGCGGCGGATGGCGCTCACCCCGTGGGTCGGCACGATCGCCGCCGTGGAGCTGGCCGTCCTGCTCGCGTTTGCCTCTCGCTACGGCTATCACCGGGACGAGCTGTACTTCGTCGTGGCTGGATCCCATCCGGCCTTCGGCTATCCGGACCAGCCGCCGTTGGTGCCCCTGCTGTCCTGGGCGATGAACGCGATCGCGCCCGGCTCGCTGCTGCTCCTCCGAGCTCCGTCGGCGCTGGCCGCCGCGGCGACAACGACACTGGCGGCGCTCATCGCTCGCGAGCTCGGCGCCGGCCGCCGTGCCCAGCTGATCGCCGCCTCCTCCACGGCCTGCTCCGGCTTTGCCCTGGCCGTGGCCCACCTGGTCAGCACCACCACGTTCGACATGTTGAGCACGACGCTGCTCGGGTGGCTGGCCATCCGAGCAGTGCTGTGGGACAGCGAGCGCTCACTCCTGCTGGCCGGACTGGTGGTCGGCCTCGGCGTGGAAGCCAAGCCGCAGGTGGGGCTCGTCGCCGGCGTCATGGTGGCGGCGCTGGGCGCCGTGGGCCCACGGTCCCGGCTGCGCTCGCGAGGGGCGGCGGCCGGCGCCCTGATCGCCGCTGCACTGGCTGCGCCCTACATCGTCTGGCAGCAGGCTCACGGGTGGCCGCAGCTGACGGTGGCGGGAAACATCGCCGGCAGCCAGGAGGGCGGACGCGCCGGGTTCTTTCCGTTCCAGCTCGTGATGGTCAGCCCGGTGCTGGTGCCGGTCTGGTGGTCGGGCCTGCGGGCGCCGTTCCGCCGGCCGGAGCTGCGCCCGCTGCGCTTCATCACTGTCGCCTACATCGCCCTGGCGATCCTTTACTTCGTGGGCAACGGGCACGCCTACTATCTGGCCAGCCTGTACCCGACCCTGCTCGGGCTCGGTGCGCCCACAGTCGGGCGCTGGACGCTGCGAGGGAGCCGCCGAACCGCGCTGCTCACCCTGGCCATCGGCATCAGTGCCGCGATCAGCGCCATCATCGCGCTGCCGCTGCTCCCAGAGCGCGACCTCCAGGGAAGCGTGGTCATGGCGCTGAACTCGGCTCAGGGCGAAATGGTCGGCTGGCCGCGCTTCGTGGCCACGGTCGACCGGGCCTGGCAGCTGCTCCCAGTGCCGGAGCGAGCCAGCACCGCGATCTTCACCGCCAACTACGGCGAGGCCGGTGCAGTCGATCTGCTCGGCCGGGCGGATCACCTTCCGCGCACATTCAGCGGACATAACGGATTCGGCGAGTGGGGCGAGCCCCCGGTGACCGATCACCACGTGCTCCTCCTGGGCTTCAACGGGCCGGCCGACGCGGCGCCGGAGTTCGCTGGCTGCCGCGTGCTGGCTCGCGTGAACAACGGGGTTGGACTGAACAACCAGGAGCAGGGGCTTCCGGTGATGCTGTGCCGGACGACGGCTCCATGGCGCCGGCTGTGGCCCCACCTCATCCACTTTGACTGAGTAGGGTTTGGCGATGCCCGAGCCGGCGCTCACCCTGCGCAGCACGCTGCGGACGCACCTGGGGCGACGCGGCAACAATGAGGATTCCCTGTTCGCGACACCGCGTTTGCTGGCGGTGGCCGACGGAGTGGGAGGAGCCGCAGCCGGCGAGGTGGCCAGCCGGATGGTCATCGACCAGATGGCTGGACTGGACAAGCGCCGGCTGTCGGGAACGCTCCAGGACGAGCTCGGTCAGGCGGTCCTCACCGCCAACCAGTGGCTCGGCTTCGTGATCTCCTGCCGGCCGCAGCTGACCGGCATGGCCAGCACCCTGACCGCGGTGGCGCTGTCAAACGACGGCTACTACCTGGTGGCTAACGTGGGTGACAGCCGCACCTACCTGTCCCGGTGCGGGCACCTCCAGCAGCTCACGCGGGACGGGAGCCTGGTGCAAGCGCTGATCGATCGAGGTGCGATCTCAGCGGAGCAGGCGCGCCAGCACCCGCAGCGCTCGGTGGTGCTGGAGGCACTCGACGGCGGCGGGCACTCACCGCCGCAGATCGTCCGCACGCGCGGCCGGGCCGGAGATCGCCTGCTTCTGTGCTCCGACGGGCTGTCTGACGTGGTGGACGATCAAGAGATCGCCGTCATCCTCGGTCACGCCTCACGCGAGGAGGCAGCCGAGCGGCTGGTGAGTGTCGCGCTCGAGCAGGGCGGACACGACAACATCTCCGTGGTGGTCGCCGATGTGATCGGCACGGACGGTCCGGCATCCGGCTGGCTGCCGGCGCTCCCCCTCGCTGCCGCCGGTGACTGCCAGGCCGGCTCCTGACGCCCGAGCGAGACCGTGCTCTCAACGATCCCGGCGGCCGACCCGGTGCCGACGAAGCGGGGCGCGCTGGCCCGGGTCGGTCGTGTGCTCCTGGCCGAGGCCCGGCTGCGGGCGCGGGAAACGCGTCCCTCGCATGGAACAGGGCCGCTGCCTCGAACGCCGGCTCGGCTCACATCGGACTGGCTGACCCGCGCCCTGTGCGGCGAGGTCCCTGGCGCCCAGGTGATTTCGGTGTCCGCGCGCGGCGGGTCCAGCTCGGGGACGACCACCCGTGCGGCGCTCCAGCTCACCTACAACCAGGCGGGCACCGCCGCAGGGCTGCCCTGCGACGTGTTCGCCAAATGCACGAGCTCCGTGCCCCAAAGGCTGATGCTCGGCATGGGCGGACTGATCAGCGGCGAGCCGGGCTTCTACGAGCAGATCCGGCCCGAGCTGGAGATCGAGGCCCCGGCAGGCTACTTCGGGACCGTCGACCCTGAGTCGTGGCGCTCGGTGGTCGTCATGGAGGACGTGGCGATCACCCGCGGCGCCCGCTTCCGAGGTGCAGAGCCGCTGTCGCGTCGGCAGATCGAGGATTTGATCGCGAATGTCGCCCGGTGGCACGGGACCCTGTGGGAGAGCTCCCACCTGGTCACGACCTGGCGCTGGCTGCGGACCCCGGCCGAGCAGGCCCGGCTGATCGAGACCCTGATCGGGTTGGCCGACCGCACCAGGGCCGGGGCCCGGCGGGCCGCACCGGTCCTTCCGCCAAGCCTCCGCCGCCGCCAGCCCGATCTGTTCGAGGGCATGCGGCGATCGCTGTCCTGGCTGGGACAGCCGCCGCACACCTACCTGCACGGCGACCTCCACCTGGGTAACACATACGTCACCGGTGACGGGCGAATCGGTGTCTGCGACTGGCAGGTCGGGCTGCGCGGGGGCTGGGCCCATGACGTCAGCTACCTGCTGATCACGGCGCTGAGCATCGAGGATCGCCGGGCCTGGGAGCGCGAGCTGCTCCAGTTCTACCTCGCGCGCCTGGCCGCGGCCGGAGGGGCGCCGCCGGCGGCGGACGACGCCTGGCTGGCCTACCGGCGGGCCACGCTGTATCCGTACTTCGCCTGGATCTACACCCTCGGCCGCTCGAGATTGCAACCTCGCTTCCAGGCCACCGGGATGGCCATGACGCTGATCAGTCGAGTCGCCGCCGCGATCGATGACCTTGACTCCCTCGGCGCCGTCGGCCTGTGAGCCGACGGCGCTGGCCCCGGGCACCGCGGCGGCGATCAGATGACCTTGATGACCGCCAGGACGACCAGCACGATGAGGACCAGGACCACCAGCGCGATCGCCCGGGGTAGGAGCATCGCGAACGGCCGGGACGCGGGCGGCTCCTGAGCGGCCCGGCGGATCACCAGAGCGGCTCCCCGGCGAGCCGAGACCTGATCGGCCAGCTCGCTCTGCAGCCGGTCGTTCGTGCGCACCAGGCCGTTGTGCTGTGCCAAAGCCTTGTCGCGAGCCACCGTAGCCGCATCGCGCTCGGACAGCGCGTGGTCGCGGACAGCCAACGCCGTATCCCGCTCGGCCAGCGCCTGGTCTCGCGAGGCCACCGCTTCCTCGCGCTCGGACTCGGCGCGCCCCTGAGCCGCCAGCGCAGCGGCCCGCTCGTTGAGGAACCTGTCGGAGGCCTCGCGGGCGGCTTCAGCTGAGCCGAGCGCGGCGGCCCGTTCGCGCCTCACCGTCTCCAGCTCGGCCGCCATCCGGTCCTGAGCCACGCGCGCGTCGCGCGCGCGAGCCGATTCCTCTGCGCGTGTGGAGCGGAGCTCGTCGCGCTCGCCAACCAGCTGTTCGAGCTGGGCCGACAATTCAGCCACCCGCTCCTCCGCGGCGGTTCGTTCAGCGGCCAAACGCTCCACCTCATCGGCCAGCCGGCGACGCTCCTGCTGTTCCTCGGTCAGCCGGCGTCGCATGGTCTGGCTGGAGCTGGACTCGCCGCTCGGCCGCTCCACCCGCTGGGCGGCCGGGGCCACGGTCACCGGCGACCGCGCCGGCGCCTCGGCGACCGGGGGCTTCGACCGTCCGCGCTTGCCCGCCGATCGGGTTGCACTCGTGATCGGGAGCGCCACGGTGATGTCGGGCGCCACGGTCAGCTCGGCCTCCTGGACCGCTGAGCGATCGAACGCGCAGGGGAACTCGGCCAGCCAGGGCTCGCCGTCCTCCGCCGCCCACGGCTTGTGCTCCAGATCGGCCAGCAGGCGGATTCTGCGGCCATCGGCCAGAACGGTGAGCGCCGGGCGCATGAACCGCCGCCCGCGTACACCCGACCAGCGGCCGCGGATCTCGCAGCGGCCACCAGCCAGGAATTCCAGCTGGTCGACCTGAAACGCCACGCGCCCACCCGTCGAGACTGACTGAGGTGCCGGCGACATCGAGCTATGACTCTAGTACTTGGTCTGTCCGAGGCATGGATGATTTGCGTCATCCGCCATGCCCGCCGGGACAAGCACGGCGAATCGATCATCTAGGCTGCTCGTGTGCAGCACACCGACGCGCCGGGACCGCCGCTCGATTCAGACGGAACGGACAGGGACCGGCCGGATCCCGCCGGGGAGCCATCGCTCGGGCTGCCCGGTCGCGAGCAGGTGCTCGAGCACGCGTGCGGCCTCATTCTGAGCGCCTGGAAGAGCTTCGACCACGCGCGACCGGGCCAGCCGCTGCCCACCGAGCGCCATCACAAGCTGCTCAACGAGAAGCTTCCGGAAGACAGCTCTGACCCGGCGGCCGCGCTGGATGCGGCCGCCGATGTGCTCGACGTGTCGCTGGCCCAGGCGCGGCCACGCTACTTCGCCTACATCGGGTCCTCCGGCCTGGAGATCAGCGTGCTCGGCGACGCGCTGATGGCCAGTCACGACGTCAACGTCGCCGTCAGCAGCGGGGCCGCCGACCTGCTGGAGGCCCAGACCGTCCGGTGGGTCGGTCAGTTCGTCGGGTTCAGCTCCGAGGCCAAGGGGCTGATGGCCGCCGGGGGCACGATCTCCAATCTCACCGCGCTGACCGCCGCCCGCGAGCACGCACTCCCGGGAGTGCGCCAGGAGGGCACCGCAGGCCGGCGCTTGGCCCTGTACTGCTCGGCCGAAGCGCACTACTCCGTCCGCCGGGCCGCCGAGGTGCTGGGGATCGGCGCCGTCAACGTACGCTCGATTGAGCTGGATGACCGCCGCCGGATGCGTGCGTCTCTGTGCGCCGAGGCGATCGACCGCGATCTGGCCGACGGAGTGATTCCCATGGCGGTCGTGGCCACCGCGGGGTCCACCCTGACCGGGGCGGTGGATGACCTGGACGGTCTGGCCAGCGTGTGCGGCGAGCGCGGAGTGTGGCTGCACGTGGACGGCGCCTACGGGCTGCCGGCCGCGGGCACCAAGCGGGCCGAGCTGTTCCGCGGTCTCAATCGAGCCAACTCCGCCACCGTGGATGCGCACAAGTGGCTGTACGTGCCCAAGTCGTGCAGCGTCCTGCTGGTCCACGATCCGACCCCGCTCGAGCTCGCCTTCTCCCATTTCGAGGGCTACATCCCGCATGGGGAGGAGCTTCACGCGGTCGACCGCACGCTCGAATACTCGCGTCCGCTGAGCGCACTCAAGCTCTGGCTGGCCTTCCGCGTCCACGGAGCCGCTCGGATCCGGGCCGCCATCGAGCGCAACCTGGATGAGGCCGAGTTCCTCGCTGGTCTGCTGCGTGACGATCCCCGCTTCGAGCTGCTGTGCGACCCGCCGCTGTCGGTGGTCTGCTTCCGGCGGGTGCTGCCCGACCACTCCACCGAGGACGCCCACAATCAGGCGCTGGCCGCCGCCGTGGCCCGGGACGGCCGGATCCTGATCGCCCCCGCCCAGGCCGACGGCCGGACATGGCTGCGGGCCTGCCTGGTCAACCATCGCACCACCGAGGCGGACGTCCGAACCATCCCGGATGTGGTGGGAGAGGTCTCGGACGTCCTCCTACAAGGCGCCTGATCCTCGAGCAACTACCCCGGGATCGTGCCCTCAGGGGCCGGCGTGTAGTCAAGCGTCTCGTCCAGGGGCGGCACCCCGTGGTGCTGGTCGGCCTGTCGGGCGGCGCCCGCCACATTCCGCGGCCGCGCGATCTGAAGGTAGGCGAACCAGACGACCACCAGCCCGGCCGCCACCCCGGCGAAGATGATCCCCCGGTCGCTCGGGTAGGTGGGGAACGGGTGCAGCGAGCCGTAGTAGGCCAGCACCGGCGTGGCCAGGCCGGCCGCCGCCACCACCAGCCTCCACAGGCGCGCGATCCCCGTGCTGCTGCGCCAGATCAGCACGAAGGCGGCCACGGCAAGTAGCGCGTAGACGGCCTCGATCAGGAACGAACCGGCCGCGGCGCTGATCGAGAACGCCTCGATGTTGTTGGGCAGCTTGGCCGCCGCGCCGTAGCTGGACAGCCTTCCGAACAGCAGCGCCACGATCCCGGCCACCAGGATGATCAGGTTGCCGCCCAGCGGCGTGTCGCGCCGGCTGGTCCGCGCGAACACGGACGGCAGCAGGCCGTCCCGGGCCAGCGCGAAGAACACCCGCGAGCCGGTGACCACGAACGCGATGGCCACAGAGATCGAGTCCAGCAGGACCACCAGGTCGATCAGCGTGGACAGGCCGCTGCCCACGTAGCGCTGGGCCAGGGCCCCCATCGGCGACGGATCAGACGGCCACGCGGTGGCGGCCGCCGTGGCGCCGAATCCGACGGCCGCCGCGTAGGTGACGAGCAGATAGAACAGCCCGGCCAGCGCGACGCTGCCGATCAGGGCGATGGGGATCGAGCGGTGCGGGTCGTGCGACTCCTCGCCGATCGACGCGGCGGCCTCGAACCCGATGAACAGCGTGACCGCGAACAGGATCCCGTGGAACACACCGTTGACCGAGCTGTGGGCGGTGCCGAACACCGACAGGGTGTTCCCGGCGTTGCCGCCCTGCACGATGATCGAGATGGCCAGGATCAGGAAGGGGATCGCCGACACACAGGCCAGCGCGAGCACACCACGGATGGCCAGCCGGACGCCCAGGTGGTTCAGGCCCACAGCAATGATCAGCGCGACGGCGCCCCAGATCCACCAGGTCACATCGAAGTGCAGATGGGTCTGGAAGAAGCTCTCGGCCAGGAACCCGTTGGCGATGAACACGCCACCGCCGCCCAGGAACAGCACGCCGAGCCCGTACAGCCCGGCACCGAACACGCCGACGCTCGGGTGGGCGCCGTGCACGAGGTACTCGTAAATTGCGCCGGCGCCCGAGAAGCGGCGCGCGTAAAGCGAGATCACGTAAGCAAGGCACAGCGCGCCGATCGCGCCCAGCAGCACCGACAACGGCGAACTGAAGCCGGCGACGCTCGCCACCAGGCCGGTCAGCAGACCGGCCGAGAACATCGGGCCGATGGCCAGCGACTGACCGATCGCGTGGATCGACGTGAGGCGTCGCTCGCCCAGGTGTCCCTTCTCCTCCATCACCCTCTCCCTTGGTTTGGTGTTGCCCCTCAGCGAACGCTTCCGTCCAGGATCTGCAACGTCTTCAGATCCGAATAGAAGTCGAGTGCGTAGTTGCCTCCCTCGCGCCCGATGCCGGAGATCCCGGCCCCCCCGAAGGGCGCCGTGAGGTCGCGCACCAGGAAGGTGTTCACCCAGACGATTCCGGCCCGGACGGCCCGGCCGACCCGGTCCGCGCGGCCCATCGAGCTCGTGTAGACGATGCCGCTCAGGCCGTACTGAGTGGAGTTGGCCAGCTCGATCGCCTTCTCCTCGTCCGTGAACGTCTGGAAAGTGAGCACCGGACCGAACACCTCGCGCTGCACGATCTCGGCGTCGTTCGACAGCGGTTCGAACAGGGTGGGCTCGAAGAACAGCCCGTCCAGCCGGTTGCCGCCACGGAGCAGCCGCTGGCCCTCGGCCTTGGCCCGCTCCACGAAACCCTCCACGCGCGCCACGTGATCCGGATGGATCAGCGGCGAGATGGTGGTCTCCTCGTCGGTCGGGTCACCGAGCACCTGCGAGTCGACGGCGGCGTTGAATCGCTCCAGGAACTGCTCGCGAATGCTCTCCTGGACGAGCAGCCGGGTGCCGGCCAGGCACACCTGGCCCGCGTCGTCGTACTGGCCGGCGGCCTTTGCCGCCGCCGCCTCCAGGTCCGCGTCCTCGAACACGATCAGCGGTCCCTTTCCGCCCAGCTCGCCGGTGAACGGCACCAGGTTGCGCGCCGCCGACACGCCGATCTGGCGAGCGGCCTCCGGTGAACCGGTGAATGAGATCCGGCGGATCAGCGGGTGCGCGACCAGCGCGGCTCCGACCTCTTCACCGATCCCCTGCAGAACGTTGAACACCCCGGGGGGGAACCCGGCCTCCTGGGCCAGCTCGGCCAGCAGCGAGCAGGACAGCGGCGACCACTCGGCCGGTTTGAGCACGACCGGGCACCCGGCGGCCAGGCCCGGGGCCACCTTCCAGGTGGACAGCATGAACGGCGCGTTCCACGGCGTGATCACGGCGGCGGGCCCGGCCGGCATCCGCTGTACGCGGTTCCAGGTGTTGTTGGAGTGCCAGTCCCGCTCCTCGTAGGCCACCGCCAGATCCGCGTAGTTGCGGAAGTTCCGTGCCCCCCGATGGATCACCCGGGCGCGCAGCGAGCGCAGCAGCATCGCCATGTCCGCGCACTCCACCTGGGCCAGGCGCTCAACGTTCTGATCGATCAGGTCGGCCAATCGGTGCAGATACGGCGCCCGGCCGGCCGGGCCGAGCGCCGCCCAGGCCGGGAACGCCTCGGCGGCGGCGCGTGCGGCCCGATCGGCGTCCTCGGCGTCGCCACGGGCCACCTCGGCCAGCACCGACTGGTCGACCGGGGAGATCGTCTCGAAGCGCCGGGGGCTGCTGACTCGCTCGCCACCGATGAAGTGGTCTGGCGAGACGTCGACTCCGGCCACGGCGCTCATAGTTCCCTCACTGTCTCGAGGTCGTCGACGGTGTAGGCGAAGGTGAACCGGTAGCCCCGCTCGACGCCGACCGGAGCCAGCATCGTGTGCTCCTCGCCGGGGGCATCGAACAGCTCCAGCTCGGCCGGTCCCTGCCAGATCTCCGACACGCTCCGGTCGCGGCTGCGCGAGCGGACCAGCTCGTGCACTGCCGGATCGTCGTGGTGGCCCGCGGCCAGGCGGGGGAAGTAGCGCACGTTGACGATCGGGGGTGCGGTGTGGAGCGAGCCGCTGTCGCTGGGCTCGGCAAGGGTGACCTTGGCCCGGGAGATGGCTCGTCCCCGGGCCGAGCACGTAGCGCCGAAGGGCGATCCGGGTGCGATTCCGGGGGCCGCCCGCGACTGAAGCGCGTAGGCGCGGGTCATCCACACCTCGCCCAACTTCTTGGGGAAGCCCTGGATCCAGCCGCGCGCCAGCGCGAAGTCCTGGTTGACCCAGATGAACGGGCAGGTGGTCACCTCCTCGCCGTCCAGCAGCGCGTTGACCACGATGTAGAACTCGCGGTAGTGCCCGCGCACCGGGTCGACAAGCTCATCCCCGGTTTCCGAGCACGACTGCCAGTCGGCGTATACGGCGGCGCAGCGGCCGGGATCGGGATGCGGGTCGAGCCCCTCCGGGAGCAGCGAGACAGCGGCGTCGGGATCGGCATGGAAATCGACGACCAGGAAGTCGGCCACGTAGTGCCACGGCGGCGGCGGGACCAGGCTGGCCTGTCCGGCCGGCGTGCGCGGGATCGTGTAACCGCGAAGGCTCACAGCGGCACCCCCTGCATCTCCAGCGACTCCCGCTCGGATTCGATGGCCCGTTCGTCGAAGCGGAAGTAGGAGCGCGGGGGCAGCGGACCCCAGGTGTTGGACGAGTAGCGGTTGTCCGGCCAGCGCCGAGGCTCGTGACCGGCCTCGAGCTGCTCCATGTCGCAGTACAGCTCGACGAAGCACTCCTCCTCCACGATCCTTACGTAGGAGGCGATGTTGCCGCCCACCCCGTGGCGCACGGGACCCCATCCCAGCCAGCGTCCATGCCGGCCCAGGTGATCCAGCGCCATGCGCATCTGGCCGATGTCGACGACGTCGAAGGCCAGGTGGTGGAAGTGAACTGAGCCCTTGTCGATCAGCGCCATCACGTGGTGATCTGAGCCCACGTGCAGCCACACACCGTCGTCACCGAGCCAGTCTGTGACGCGCATCCCGAGTGTGTCGGTGTAGAAGGCCAGCTGCTCCGGGAGGGCTCCGGTGAGGAAGTTCACGTGACCGAGCCTGCGCGGGTGACCGGGCCGGAGGTCCGGCAGAGCCGTGCGCGCATGGGCCACCAGTCGCGAGGCCGGCTCGCGGTAGGGCATCAGCTGGATGCCGTTGCCGTCCGGGTCACTGATCCACGCACACCCGTCCTCGCCCATCTCGCCAAAGCGCTCCGGCGAGACGCCGGGCATCAGCTCCCACCCGACATGGTTGAGCCCGATCGCCACGCCGCTGAGCAGCTCCAGGCAGTACGGCTCGTCGTCACAGGCGAGAAGCGCGCGTGTGTCGGTGCAGTCACGGACGCTGAGGCCGAATTGCACCGACCACCGCTCGGCGGCGTCCCCAACCCGCTCCACTCCGAGGGCGACGTGATCCAGACGGCGGATCATCCGCCGACCACCCGCACGGGCATCCGCTTGATGCCGTTGAAGAAATTCGAGCGCAGCCGCTCGGGCGGCCCGGTCAGCTCGAACCACACTCCCCGCCGGACGATCTCCTCGTACGTGATGCGGATCTCCATCTTGGCCAGATGTGCACCGAGACAGTGATGCACCCCTCCCGGCCCGAACGTCATATGCGGATTGGGGGAGCGCCCGACGTCGAAGCGATCCGGCTCCTCGAACACCGACTCGTCCCGGTTCCCGGAGACGAACCAGGTCGTCACCTTGTCCCCGGCCCGGATCTCCGTGCCGTCGAGCTCGGTGTCCTGCGCGGCGGTGCGGCGGAAGTGGTGCACCGGGGTGGCCCAGCGGAGCATCTCCTCGGTGGCGGTCTTGCCCAGCCCCTCGGGATCGGCGCGGAAGCGCTCGAGCTGGTCGGGGTGCTCGATCAGGGTCAGCAGGCCATGACTGATCGTGTGGCGCGTGGTCTCGTTGCCGGCCGTGGCCAGCAGCACGAAGTAGACGTCCAGCTCGCGCTGGCTCAGGCCGGCCTGGACCAGCTGGGTGGCGATGTCGTCTCGCGGCTCCTGACGGCGCTCGTCGTACAACCGGCGCCCGAACTCGAACATCTCCAGCGCGGCCGGGCTGGAGAACGGCAGGTGACGGTGCGCGTCATCGTCTCCCTGGTGGGCGTACTCGGGATCTGCGGTGCCCAGCAGCCGGTCGCCGATCTCGATGATCTCCCGCCGCTGAGACTGCGGCACCCCGAGGATCTCGGCGAATACCTGCATGGGGATCTCGGAGGCGATCTCCGCCACGAAGTCGAACTCCTGCTTGGGCAGGGCGGTGTCCAGCACCTCGCGAGCCACCTTGCGCACCTGGTCCTCCCAGACCGTCACGGCCCGAGGCGTGAACCGGCGATTGACGATCGCCCGCAGCTCGTCGTGCTTCGGGGGATCCATGTCGATCATCGCCTTGCGCGCCTCGATGTGCTCGGGCTCCAGGTCCTCCAGCGATGTGCCACCGATCTCCGAGGAGAACACCTGTGGATTGCGGTGAACGGCCCGAATGTCCTCGTAGCGGGTCACCGCCCAGAAGCCACGGCCGTCCGGCTCGGGATTCCAGTGCACGGGATCCTCGCGGCGGAGCAGAGCGAACGCCTCGTGCGGGACCGCGTCGACGAATGCGTCGTGGTCGGAGAGGTCGATGAACTCGGTCGTCTGCGGCATGGCTTCCCCTCTACAGGTGGTGGAGGTATTCGGCGATCTCCCAGTCCGACACCCAGGACCGATGGCGCTCGATCTCGAAGCGCTTCATGGCCAGGAAGGTGCCGACGATCTCCGGTCCGAGGCCCTGGCAGAGGGTCTCGTCGGCCTCGAGCGCATCCAGCGCGGCCTCCAGCGTTTTGGGCAGCTCGGCACCGATCACGTCCGGGTCGGCCCGGTAGGCGTCACCGGCGACCGGAGCGGGCGGGGTGAGCTGTTCGCGGATGCCATGGGCTCCCGCCAGCAGCACGGCGGCGATCGCCAGGTACGGGTTCGCCGCGCCGTCTCCCACCCGGATCTCCACCCGTGTGGCGCCGCCGCGCTCGGGCGGGATGCGGATGAACGCGGCTCGGTTGTCCCAGGCCCAGTTGGCGTGGGTGGGGGCAAGCGAGTCAGGCTGGATCCGCCGGTAGGCGTTGATCGTGGGGTTGAGGAAGGCCATCAGCGCCGGCGCGTGATGCAGCACGCCGGCGGCGAACGCGCGCATCAGCGGCGCGGTCCCGTGATCGCCGTCGGGCTGGTCGAACGCGTTCTGCCCGTCCTGGTCGAGCGACAGATGCAGGTGGGTGCCGGAGCCGCCCTGGTCGTTGAACGGCTTGCCCATGAAAGTGGCGTGCAGGCCGTGCTGAGCGGCTATGTCCTTCACCGCCGTCTTCAACCGGAATGCGCGATCGGCCGCGTCGAGCGCCTCCGAATGGCGGAGGTTGATCTCGTACTGCGAGTTCATGAACTCGTGGTTGACCGCGAACACATTGAGCCCCAGCTCGGCCAGGTCCTCGGTCATCTTGCGCACGATCCCGCCCGGGTCGGCCTGCGGGCCGACCGTATAGACCATGCTCAGGTTGTCGACGTTCCGGCGCACCCCGTTGGGGGCTTCGGGGTCGCGAGTGACCAGGAAGAACTCCAGCTCGGGTCCGACGATCGGCTCGTAGCCGAGCTCCGCGAACCCCTCGATGGCGCGGCGCAGCGCCCCGCGGGGGTCGCAGATCGCCGCTCCGCCCTCGGCCGGCCCGAGGTCGGCCAGGCAGCAGGCCACGCCGGGCTCCCAGGGCAGGCTGATCAGCGTGCTCAGGTCGGGCCGGGCGATCAGGTCCGGATATCCCTCCTCGCCACCGACCACCGGCGTATGCCGCAGGTCTGTGCCCATCACGGCGGCGCAGAAGCACAGGCCCTTCTCGACGACGTGGTCGAATTCACGGGCGGGGACGTCCTTGCCGCGGGCGATCCCGTGCAGATCCGGATAGAGCACCCGCACCGAGGTGATCGGCGCGCTGCCGTCCGAAACCAGACTCGTCCACGGGACGGAGTCGGTGGTGGTGTTCACGGTTCTCCTCTCTCTGTGTTTGAGGCCCTGTGCCAGAAACCGTCGAACAGACGGAAGGCGTCCTGTCTGGCTCTTTCCTCCTCCGTGCGGCCGGCTTCGGCCAGCGCCTCGCCGTCCTCGATCCCCAGCTCGGCCAGGCGGGCGCCGTCCAGGCGAGCCCACTCCTTGACGATCTCGATCGTGCTCTCGGGATGGAACTGCAGGCCCAGGTGCGGGCCCTGCCGGAAGGCCTGCAGCGCCCGTGGAGACCGGGCCAGCTCCTGGGCTCCGGGAGGAAGCGTGAAGCGGTCGTAATGCCACTGGAGCCACGGCCCTTCCGGGACCTCCTCGGGGGCGCGGCTGGTCACCCGGAACCAACCCAGCTCGGGCTCGGGAGCAGCCTCCACGCTGCCACCCAGCACGTGAGCCAGAAGTTGGCCGCCGTAACACAGGCCGAGCACCGGGATGCCGCGGTCCACCGCCCGCTTGACGAACTCGGCCTCAACCGAGACGTCGGCCACATCGCTGTGGCGAGGGCTGTGATCGGAACCCAGAGACACGACGAACGGCTGCCGGTCCAGCTCGGGCAGCTGATGATCGAGATCGACGCGGTGGGTGACGTACGGGATGCCGTGACCCTCGGCCCACTCGCCGAGCAGCGCCGGCGGCCCCCAGTCGCCGTGCTGAAGGATCAGCGCCGCGGTCATCCAGCTGCTCCCACGGTGGACGCGGCGAGCTCGCGACGGTAGGCGATCAGGCGCTTGGCCGCATTGAAGGTGACAGCGGCCACCAGCCGGCCGTCGCGTGATCCCGTGGCCACGAGCCGCCCCTCCGCGGGGTCCTCCTCGAGGATCTCCATGTGGGTGGCCAGCGTGGGGAACCCGACCGACTGGATCTTGGTGTCGTACTGATCCGACCAGAAGTAGGGCGGTGCCTCGTGGGGGGATCGCTGCGCCGGGTCGACCAGCACGTTGCGTCCGGCCAGCTGGCCCTGCTCGGCGGCGGTGGTCCAGTGCTCCACGCGCACGATCGCGCCTCCCGCCAGCCGGTGCGGCCACTCCGTGATGTCTCCCGCGGCCAGGATGTCTTGATCGGCTGTCGTGGTCAGCGTGGCGTCGCAGACCACTCCGGCGTTCAGCTCCAGGCCGCTCCCCTGGAGCCACTCCGTGTTGGGCTGGGCGCCCAGCGCCAGGAGCACCAGGTCGGCCGGAAGCTCCGAACCATCGTCCAGCTGCACGCCCCGAACGTGTTCATCACCCAGGACCGCGCCGATGCTCGTGCCGCACCGCACATCAACGCCGTGGTCCTGGTGCAGCCGGGCGCAGCGCGCCCCGATCTCAGGTCCGAGCGGAAGCAGCGGATGGGAGGCGATGTCCAGAAGCGTCACCTGCAGGCCCTGCTTGCGAGCCGTGGCCGCCACCTCGCAACCGATAAATCCGGCACCCACGATGACCAGCTGCCGGCTGTCCTGGAATGCGGCCCGCAGGGCCAGCGAGTCGTCCAGATGACGCAGCGTATGCACCCCGGGCAGCGACGCTCCCGGACCGTGCCAGCTCCGGGCCCGGCAGCCCGTGGCGATGATCAACCGCTCATAGGACACGGTGTTCCCGTCCGCGAGGATTACCTGCCGCGCCTCCCGGTCCAGCCCTGCGGCGGCCACGCCCAGTTGCCAGGCGGCGTCCAGCGTCCCGTGCGGCAGTGCGCACTGCTCGGCGGTCTGCTCGCCGCCCAGCAGGGCCTTGGAAAGCGGTGGACGTGTGTAGGGCCGGTGGGACTCGTCGCCGATCACCAACACCTCACCCTCGAACCCGCCGGCTCGAGCGGCCTGGGCGGCCCGCAGACCGGCCAGCGAGGCACCGACGATGACCAGGCGTTGCATCTGAGACTCAGTCTTCGAGGCTGATCGCCATCATCGGGCAGGCGTTGACGGCCGCCTCCATGTCGTCCCGGCGGTCGTCGGGAACGTCCTCCTTCCAGGTGAGGACGTCATCGTCCCCCAGGTCGAACACGTCGGGCGCTACGAGCACGCACTCGCCGTGGCTCTGACACAGATTCATGTCGACGTTGACCTTCATTCGCTGCTCCTCTCGACCATTCGCTCCGCCTCGTCCTCGGGGACGGCCAGAGCCACATGCAGGGTGTTGGCGGACACTGCGGGTTGCTCGCCGACGGCGGTGAGATCCACGTCCCAGTCGACCACCGTGTTCTCGACTCTCCCCAGCCCCGTGATCTCCACGGCGACCACGTCGCCGGGCTCCATCGGCCGCGAGTTGGCCGGGGTGCCGGTGAGCAGGACGTCACCGGGCTCGAGCGTGATCAGCCGGCTCAGGTCGGCCAGCTGGTAGGCGACGCCCCAGATGAGGTCATCGGCGCTCGCCTCCTGGACCACGTCCCCGTTGAGGTAGGTGCGCAATGTGAAATCGGTGGGATCGAACTCGCCCGCCGGAGTCAGCTCGGGACCGATCGGCAGGAACCCGTCCTGCCCCTTGACGCGGAGCATCGAACCGCGATCGGCATGGCGGAAGTCGTGCAGGCCGACATCGTTCGCCGGGGCGTACGCCGCGACATGGTCGAGGGCCTGATCCTCGGTCACCCCCTTCATCTGCCGCCCGATGACCACCGCCAGCTCGCCCTCGTAGTTGAGGAAGCGGGCGCCCCGGGGCCGGCGCAGCTCGCCGCGGTGCCCGTTCAGGGTGCTCGGCGGCTTCATGAAGTAGGACGGCGCCGGAGGGATCCGGGCCGCGTACTCCTCGACCCGGCTGCGGTAGGTCAGGTGGACGGCGAGAATCTTGCTCGGGTTGACCGGGGCGAGATAGTGCGCGTCCGGCTCCGCAATCCGCCTCCCATCCGCCAATACAACGGTGTCTTCTTGGCGCGTACCCCAGACGGGCTGGCCGTCGAGAAGGACGCGAACTCTCCTGTCGCTCACATCCCTGATGGTCGCGCCTGCGGCGGGCGACTTACAACCCGGACTTGCGCAAGATTGTGCGCTTGACGCGATAAATTGATGAGGATGGATCTGCGTCAGCTTCGGTATTTCGTGACCGTTGCCGAGGAGCTTCACTTTTCACGCGCGGCGGGGCGGCTGCATCTGGCTCAGTCCGCGCTGTCGGCTCAGATCAGGCAGCTGGAGGCAGAGCTGGGCGGCCCGCTGCTGGTGCGCAGCACGCGCAGGGTTTCGCTGACTCCGGCCGGGGAGGCGTTGCTGGCTGATGGCCGGGCGATCCTCGCCTCGGTCGACGCCGCGATGAGCCGGACGCGTGCCCTCGCCCGCGGCGAGGCCAGCGCTCTGGCGATCGGGTCGCTCGGTCCAGTTCCTGGCGCCCTGTTGGCGCCACTGCTGGCCCGCTTCGGCGGCCGCCACCCGGACGTGCGGGTGGAGATCCGGTCGTTCGACTTCACCGACACCCTGACCGGACTCAGGGAGGGCCGCGCTGACCTGGCCTTCCTCTACGCGCCGCTGCACGAGCCGGACCTGGTGCTGACGCCGCTGCTCAGCGAGCAGCGCGTCGTGGTGGTCCCGCGCACCCACCGCCTGGCCGCCCGCGCCGAGCTCCGCCCCAGCGATCTGGAGGGTGAGATCTTCGTCATGCAGCCGGAGGAGTCGACCCCGCAGGAGTGGCGAGACTTCTGGATGCTGGTCGACGAGCTCGGTCACCGGCCGCCGGTCAGCCCGTACGTGGGCGACAAGCTCGAGGAGTGGCTGCACCTGATCGGGCGGGGCGAGGGGATCGACACCTGCCCGGCGATCATCTCCCGGTACTACGCCTGGCCCGAGGTGGCGTTCATCCCGCTGGTGGACGCCCCGCCCTCCACGCTCGTCCTGGCCCACCACCGTGATGCCCGCCACCCGCTGATCCCCGAATTCCTGGCGCTGGCCGTGGACGTGGCCGCGGGCGCCACCCGCAATCCCGACACCGCCTACCAGCCGGCGCTGGAGGCGATCGCCGTACGCGATCACTGAGCCGGGGCGATACGGCACCGAGCCGGCGGGGCCTTCCTCGCGATGAGCTGCGTCAGCCCTCAAAGCTGTTCTCGCCCATTGTCATTTAGGTGCCTCCTGGGCACTTAAATCGACAATCGGCGCCGAGGCGCGTCAGCCCAGCAGCATCCCCTCGTAGAGCTCCGAGATCCAACGCTCTATCTCCTCCCGGCTCATACCACGAGCCGACGCGAGCGTCCGGTAGGTGCTCCAGGCCATGGCGATCTGGAACACGGTCTCGACAGCATCGGAGCTCAGGCTCTCCCGAATGCCCGGCTTGGCCCGTACCGTCTCGGCCGCCCAGCGGACGCCGAACTGCATGTTCTCCCGCATCCGCTGCCAGAGCGCGATGAGGGCGGCATCTCCGGCGGCTCCCGCCTCGACCACCGCGGCCAGGCCGGCGGCGCGGGCGTTGATCTCGGTGATCATCTTGGCGTGGAGTGCCAGCGCTTCGGGAGCGGTGCCCGCGGTCCGGATGGCCTGGGCCGCGCCCCGCCCGGCGCTCGCCTCCACACGTGACTCGCCGCGGATGGCGAAATCGACCGTGTCGGCCAGCAGCCCCGCCTTGGTCCCGAACTGGGCCTGGATGGTCTTCGGCGACACCCCGGCCTGAGCGGCCACGCGCCCGAGCGTGGTGCCCGACCAGCCACGCTGCTCGAACACCTCGGCTGCCGCGGTGAGGATCTGCCGCCGCGTGGAAGCCGCGCCGGCCTCCCGCAGGGGGGAGACATACGTCCGTGCGCCTGAGGTACTCATGGTCGCCTGGTTGGATAGGCTGATGACCTATCCAATAGGTCACTAGTCTACCGCATTCACCGGCCCAGCGACACCACCTGCTCGAACGTGCCGCGATCGAAGAACGGCATGGGCGGCGGCTTCTCGGCCCCAAGCGCTGTCTGGGAGTAGAACGTGCGGCGCTCCCGCCAGTGGCGTGGCTGCCCGGACTTGAACCGGTGAACCAGGGCCGTATAGGTCGCCGCGGCGGCGCGCCGCCAGCCCGAGGGGCCGAGCGTGCGCAGAGCGTAGGCCTGCCCGAGGCTGACGTCGAAGACATGCTCGGAGATCGGTCCGCTGCCCCCGATCAAGCGACCGGCGGCGCCCAGCGGCCTGATGGCCAGCCGCTGCAGCTGGCGCTTGAACGTCTGCCACGCCGCGACGCCGGGACTGACCCGCTCATGTGACGTCCTGGTGTACGAGCCGTTCCAGGCCAGGATCGTCCGCAGCACCTTCGCCGCGCCGCCCCGTGCGCCGGCCAGCGCGCGGCGGAGAGGATGGCCCGCCAGCGGACGTTGCTGAGCGATCGTCCCTGCCTGGTGGATCAGATGGTCCATCCCGGCGAATGAGGGATGCCTGGCCAGGCTCGCGGCCAGCTCGTCCAGCCGGCGGCCTCGGAACCATGGCCCCGCCACCCGTTCCGGTGCCGGATCGTTGCCGGTCGTCCACCCCTGGGAGGGCAGCGTGTTCCAGCTGGCCAGCCAACCCTGCCTGGGATCGACCACGTGCGGGCGCTGGCGCACCGACAGGACCCCGTTCCACTCCGCATCCCCGCTGCCGGGTAGTGGCAGGCGCTGGTCCCAGCGCTTGGGCAGCCGCGGCAGCAGCCCGGGATGCCAGTAGCCGATGTTGCCGTGGTCATCGGCCACCATCAGGTTCTCGTTCCAGGTCAGCAGCCCGGCATCCCGGTTGACCTGTTTGACCGTCGACGCCCCATCGATCGTGGCCAACCCGGTGATCGTGCCGACCTCGTCCATCCAGGTGGCGTAGCGACGAGCGTAGGCGATGTTGCCAACCCGCTCCTGCACCGGACCGTGGATCGTGCGGCACAGGCGCAGGGTCACGGCACCCTTGCCGTAATTGAAGGTCTCGTTCCGGCAGCTCATCGGCAAGATGTGACCGCGGTAGTAGTACTCGTACGGATGCCCGGGCACCAGGTGCTCGACGTACAGAGAGTTCGTCTCCGACAGGCCGCTGGTGGCACCGAATGCAATGTGGCGGTTGTGACCGATCACCACCACGGGCACCCCGGCGGCGGTGACGCCACGAACATCGACACCCGGCCCGTGCAGCTCGATCTCATAGAGCTCCTCGGGCGCCTGAAAGCCCAGCTCCGGGCCGTTGAAGAAATATGCGCGGTGGGTGTGCCGGTTTCCGATCGCCACCATGTAGGAGCCGCCGCGGTGGATCGCCGCCAGCGGGTTCATCACCCCGGCTCCGTCGTCGGCCGCCCTGCGCACGTCGGCGGCCGAGCTGCTCGGCAGCGTCCCGCTCACATACTCGGTGCCCAGGTTGCTCGGCGCCGGAACCGGGAGGTGGCGGACGTAGGAATAGGAGCGGCTCAGTGCCGCCCGCTCCTGCGCCCGGGTCTGCCCCGGGTCGGACGGGAATCGCCCGTCCGCGCCTGGGATGGTGGAGACCTGACCCCTTATGCGCAGAGGCAGGATCCGGTTGAGCTTCCGCGGGCCGCTCCGCTGGATCGCCTTCATGTCGACCAGCTCCGAGCCGTCGCTGTTCGGCGTCGTGCGCGCCAGGTAGGCGCCGATCGCCACGAGGTCCTCCAGCGAGAAATGGGTGGGCGTGATGCCCAGACCGACGAACTCCGCCGGCTCAGCGGCCGGATCGGCGTTGACGTGATCGACCCACGCGTTGATGCCGGCGTCGTAGGCCTCGTAGCGCTGCTGCATTGCCGCCGGCAGCGCGTTGAACATCCGTTGGAGCTCGCTCTCGGTGTAGAAGTCGCGCCGCACCTCGATGTCCATGGGGAGATAGCTGGGCCCGAGAACCGAGGCCAGCTCACCGCGTGTGGTCAGGCGGAACACCTCCAGCTGCGCCAGGCGATCCTGGGCGGTCGCCCACCCGGCCCCCCACCACAGATCGGCGCTGGTGGCCCCGGTCACCGACGGGACGCCGTACCGGTCCCGGACGATCCGGACACCGGCCATCGGAGTCGTGGCCACTCCCCGCTGGCCCAGCATCGCGTCCTTGCGCCGGAAGTGGATGAACAGCTTCTGCTGGTCGTAGAGGTGCGTGCACTCGGTGCCGCGGATGTAGCAGGTGAGCGACACGTAGCCGCTCTCACCGGGCGGCAGGACCGATGTGGCCCGGATGATCCGGGCTCCAGCCGGGGCGGTCGCGGCAAAGCCGACGACGAACGACGCGACTACGGCCAGGAAGATAACGGCGACCCGAGCGGAGCGAAAGCGGCGGTGACGCACGCGAGCATCAAACCAGAGCGGCCGAACCCGTGCTTGGTCTCATCGCCTGCTCGACGAATTTGTCAAGCATCTCTGGACTTTTTCGTCGCACGGGGCAGCCTCCACCGTCCCCACGGTCATGACGGAGTGCTTGACTTGCTGGATTCCTGACGGCGGCGCTTTTCCACTCGGAGCGGCCACGACGCTGGCCGAGCTAGAGCAGGACCCCCATTCACACCTGGCCCGCCTGCGCGCCACCGAGCCGGTGTCGTGGATCCCCGTCCTGGACGGGTGGCTGGTGACCCGACATGACCTGGCCGTGGAGGCGATGCGCGACGCCGCGCGGTTCACCGTGGACGACCCGCGCTTCTCGACCGCCCAGGTGGTGGGGCCGAGCATGCTCAGCCTGGACGGACGCCCGCACGATGATCATCGGCGCCCGTTCGCCTCCCCGTTCCGGCCACTGGCGGTGCGCGAACGGTTCGCTGACACCGTTGCCGCGGACGCCGGGACACTGATCGACGCATTCGCGGCGGACGGGCGGACCGAGCTCCGGCGCGCGTTCGCCGGTCCGCTGGCGGCGATCACGATTGCCCGCGCACTCGGCGTGGATCCGGACGAGGTGGCGTCGCTGCTCCGCTGGTACGAGGCGATCGTGGCTTCGGTCACCGAGATCACCGGCGGCGGCTCCCCCTCCCAGCGCGGCACGGATGCCTTCGAGCAGCTGGACGCGCGCCTCCAGCGAGTGATCGCCGACCATCACCACGTCTCACTGCTCGGCGACGCGGCCGCAGGCTCGTCCCTGGACCGGGACGCGATCGTCTCCAACGCCGCTGTCCTGCTGTTCGGCGGCATCGAGACGACCGAGGGAATGATCCTGAACGTGGTGCTACAGGTTCTGGCCGATGGAGGCTGGGCGTCCCGGGCTGTCAGCGAGCCAGGCGCCGTGGAGCTCTGCGTGGAGGAATCGCTTCGGCTGGAGCCGGCCGCCGCGATGGTCGACCGCTACGCGACCGCGAACACGCGCCTAGGCTCGGCCGACATCTCCGCCGGGGACCTCCTCCACGTGTCGATCACCGGCGCCAACCGGGATCCCGGTGTGTTCGCCGACCCCGACCGGTTCGATCCCGAGCGCCCGGGCGTGCGCCGGCATCTGGCCTTCGCCCATGGTCCGCACGTCTGTCTCGGCGTTCACCTGGCCCGTCTCGAGGCCACGCTGGGCGTTCGCGCGCTGTTGACGCGACTGCCGAAGCTCAGACTCGAGCCCGGCCGGTCCGCGGCCGCACGGGGCCTGGTGTTTCGCAAGCCGCCGGAGCTGCACGTCACGTGGGGCTAGGTGGGAATCCAGTCATCGAGAACCACCGCCGCCACCTCCACGTCGTCTCCGAAGTGGCGATCGGCGAGACCCTCGGGCAGCGCGGCGCGTGCGGCATCGAACAGCGACCGGGCTCCGGCTCCCTGGGGCGCCCGGCCGGCCATCGTCAACGTGCGCACGGTGACCACCAGCTCCGTAGCCACCAGCAACCGCAGCGCCTCCAGCGCGCGGGCGGTGTGACGGGCGGCGATCGGAGCCAGGCTGGAGTGGGACTCCACCCCGAGCGAGGCGGCGGCGGTCTGCCCGGCCACGGGCGTGGCCAGCGAGCGAACCTCCGCCGCGGCGGCATGGGCGGTGTATTCGAGCATCATCACGCCGGAGTCGACTCCCGGATGCTCGGCCAGGAAGGGCGGCAGCCCGCTCATCCGCGGCTCCAGCAGCGCTGAGACCCGCGCCGCGATCAGCGACGCCGATTGCGCCAGCGCCGCGCGCAGCCTGTCCAGCGCCGCAGCCAGCTCGGCGGCATGGAAGTTCCCGTTGGGAAGCGCGTCGGCACCGTCGATCAGCGCGTTCTCCGGCCGCGAGTTCAGCTCGCGGCTGACCACGACCTCCAGCGCCTCCAGCGCCTCCAGCGTGACCCCGTCCACCTGCGGGAGGACCCGGAAGGGGTAGGGATCCTGCACCAGGCGGTTGGGGTCCGCCCGTCCCAGCTGGGCGCCGTCCAGCAGCTCTCGCATCCTCCGGGCCACGGCGATCTGGCCCGGCACCCCCCGCGCCACCTGGACGCGCTCGTCCAACACGACCGGATCGGCCTGGAGCGCCTCGAAGGTGAGCGCCGCGACCGCCAGCCATGCCCCCAGCAGGCTCCGGCAGTCGACGCTGATCAACGCCGCGTGCCCGGTGGTGAATGCATTCGAGCTCATGAAGCCAAGCGCATCCCGGAGACCTAGCCGGATCTCCCGATGAGGCGGCCCGGCGGGAACGAGCTCGTCACCCTCCCACACCCGGCCCTCGCCCAGCAGGGCGAGGGCCACATCGGCCAGTCCGGCGAGGTCTCCCGTGCCTAGCGACCCCACCTCACGCGTGAACGGCGCCGTGCCGTCGTTGATCGCGTCGATCAGGCCATCGAGAAGACCCGGTGCCACGCCGGCGCCACCGCCGGCGAGTTGGTTGGCTCGCACCACCATGGCAGCGCGCACCCGCTCGGGTGGAACTGCCGGTCCCGCGCTGTGCGCATGGCTGCGCAGCAGGTTCCATTGGAGCCGCTCGCGATCGGCCACGTCGATCGAACGGTCGCGCAGCGCGCCCACGCCGGTGCTGGCGCCGTACAGCGGTTTCCCCCGGTCGAGTCGCTCGGCGATCGCGGTCCGTGCCGCTGCGTTGCGCTCGCGAGCCTCGGCGGCCAGCTCCACCCGTTCACCGGTTCGGGCGGCGGCGGCCACTGCGGCCGGATTCAGAGCGGCGCCGTCGATGCGGATCATCGGCACTAGCATCGCATTTTGGGATGACCTCGTTTCGCTCCGTGCTCTCGATCCCGGGCTCCGCCCGGCTGTTCGCCAGCGGCCTGCTGGCTCGGCTCCCCCAGGGAATGGGGTCGCTGGCCATCCTGCTGCTCGTCCACGGAACCACGCACTCGTATGCGGCGGCCGGTGTGGCCGTCGGTGCCTACGCCCTGACCAATGCGCTGATCGCGCCGTGGCAGGGCCGCCTCGTCGACCGATTCGGCCGGTTCCGGATCCTGGTGCCGAGCGGGATCACCCAGGGCGCCTTCCTGTGCGTGCTCGTCCTGGCCGCCCACGCCCACGCGCCCACGGTCGTCCTTGTGCTCCTGTGCGGGCTGGCCGGCGGGCTTCAGCCGCCCTACGCCCCCACCGTCCGCGCCCTGCTCGGCGAGGTCATCCGCGATCCCGGCACCCGGGAGTCCGCGTACGCGCTGGACTCGGTGGCCCAGGAACTCATCTGGATCACCGGTCCGCTGCTCGTGGCTCTGGTGGTCAGCGCCACGTCACCATCCGGAGCCGTGCTGGTGGTGGCCGGCCTGGCGGTGGTCGGCGGCCTGGTGTTCGTCAGCTCCCCCCTGACTCGAGGCGGTGCGTCTACGATTGCCCACGCTCACCGCCGAGCCGCCCTGTGGAGCTCCGGCCTCCGCGCCCTGCTCGGCCCGGTGTTCCTGGTCGGTATGGCTCTGGGAGCCGTCGAGGTGGGGCTCCCGTCACTCGCGCTCCACGCCCACGCCCGGTGGGCGAGCGGTCCGCTGCTGGCGCTGTGGAGCGTGGGAAGCATCGCCGGAGGCCTGTGGTACGGCAGCCGCTCCTGGCGCATCTCGCTGCCGACTCGCTACCAGAGCCTGCTGGCAGCCGGCATGGTCTGCACGGCGCCGCTGATCTTCGCCCGCTCGGTGCCCGTGGGTCTGGTCGGCAGTCTGCTGGCCGGGCTGACGACCGCGCCGATGTTCTCCTGCCAGTACGCCTTGGTGAGCCGCACGGTCACGCGCGGGAGTGAGACCGAGGCGTTCGGCTGGGTGGCCGGCGCGCTGATCTCTGGGATAGCCGCCGGCTCGGCAGCCGGCGGCGCCGTGATCGGACCGACCGGTGTCAGCGGCCCGTTTGAGCTCGCCTGCCTGGCCATGGGTATCGCCGCGCTGTACGCCTTCCGAGCGCACGTCGGCGCTCCGCAGAGCCCACCCGTGCCCCCGGAGGCTCAGCCCGGGTCGCTCGAGCTTGAGCTGGGGCCGGTCGCCAGCCGCAGCTCGACGCCGGCCAGCTCCTCGTAGAGGCGGATCGCGCTGATCTCTCCGGCCTGATCGCCGAAGCGACTTCTGGCGCGACGATGGATCTGCTCCACGAGCGCCGACAGCTCGACCGGAACTCCCACCTCGCGGGCCAGGTCCACCGCCAGACCGAGGTCCTTCGTCACCAGCCGCATCGGAAACGCCTCGTCGTAGTCGCCGTGGTCCAGCACTGAGCGCACATCGTGCTCCAGGAAGTTGGTGTTGGCCGGGGAGCCGACCAGCGCCTCGTACAGCCTCTCCAGCGAGACGCCGGCGCGAACGCCCATGCTTAGCACCTCCCCTGTGGCCACCGACTGGATGAACCACAGGAGGTTGAGCAGCAGCTTGACCGTGTAGCCGGCGCCGTTGTCGCCGACGTGGAAGATCCGCTCCGGGTTCCCCATCGCCTCCAGCAACGGCCGGGCCCGATCGAACGCCGGCTGGGAGCCTCCGACGTAGATCGACAGAGTCCCCGCGTCGGCGCCGACCGACTGACCGGCCACCGGGGCATCCAGAACCTCCACGCCCCGGTCGCGGGCCGCGGCCAGCACCCGCTGGCCGACCGAGATGGAGCTCGTGCTCATGTCGATGGCAAGCGCGCCCGCTTGCAGGGCGGCGATTACGCCGCCGTCGCCCAGCAGCACCTGCTCCACCTGCGGAGGCGCCGGCAGCATCGTCACCAGCGCCTGCGCGTTATGAGCGCAGTCCGCCGCCGAGCTGGCGACGCCCGCCCCGGCCGCCGCGACCCGGTCGAGGGCGCCCGCGTCGAGGTCGAAGGCCGTGACCTGTAGGCCCGCCTCGACCAGGTGCCGGCACATTGGGCCGCCCATGTTCCCCAGTCCGATGAACCCCACGCGCTGAATCACAGGGCCACCCAGGTCGTCTTCAGCTGGGTGTAGGCATCCAGCGCGTGCAGCGACCGGTCGCGTCCGTGGCCGGACTGCTTGAAGCCGCCGAACGGCGTCATCAGCGAGGACACGTCGAACGTGTTCACCCACACCGTGCCCGCCCGCAGCCGTCGGGCCGTCCGGTGCGCAGTCGTGATGTTCGAGCTCCAGATCGCCGCGGCCAGCCCGTAGTCGGTTCCGTTGGCCAGCGCGATCGCGTCCTCCAGAGTGGCGGCCCGCTGCAGCGCGAGCACCGGGCCGAACACCTCCTCCTGGATGATCGGATCGTCGGGATTGGGAGCCTCGAGCACGGTCGGCAGCATGTAGGCACCGCCCGGCACCGGCTCGGCGCGAGAGCCGCCGGTCAGGACGCGGACGCCCGCCTCGGCGGCCCGCTCCACTCGGTTCAGGACACCGGCCAGATGCTCGTCGCTGACCAGTGCGCCTAGCGCGGTGTCCGGCAGCGCGGGGTCGGCCGGGGTGAGCGTCCGCGCGAACGCGATCAGACGCTCGGTCAGTTCATCGGCGATCGCGTCATGAACGATCACCCGAGAGCCGGCATGGCAGGTCTGACCGTTGTTGTAGAAGATGCCCCAGCCGATCGCCTGGGCGGCGGCCTCCAGGTCGGCCACGTCGGCCAGCACGACGTGCGGGCTTTTCCCGCCCAGCTCGAGCGACACCGCCTTGCCGTTGGACTGCCCGGCGTAGACCAGGAAGCGCCGCCCGACCTCGACCGATCCGGTGAACGTGACCTTGTCGACATCCGGGTGCCGGCCCAGGGGCTCGCCCGCGTCCTCTCCGTATCCAGGGATCACGTTCAAGACGCCCGCTGGAACCCCGGCCTCGGCGGCCAGCTCGGCCAGCGCCAGCGCGGTGAGCGGCGACTGTTCGGCCGGCTTGAGGACCACCGAGTTGCCCGCCGCCAGCGCCGGCGCCAGCTTCCAGGCGGTCACGATCAGGGGGTAGTTCCAGGGCACGACGGCGCCGACCACGCCGATCGATTCCCGGCCGATCAGCGCCAGCGCGTCGGCTCCCGTCGGAGCGATCTCGCCGTACACCTTGTCGATCGCCTCGGCATACCAGGCAAAGCAGTTGCGAGCGCCCGGGACGTCCACCCGGTGAGCGTCACCGATCGGATGCCCGACATCGGTGGACTCCAGGTGGGCCAGCTCATCGGCGTGCTCGTCGATCAGCTCGGCCAGGCGCAGCAGCACCCGTTTGCGCTGAAGCGGGTCGCAGGTCGCCCAGCCGCCATCCTCGAAGGTCCGGCGGGCCGCGCGGACGGCCCGGTCGATGTCCTCGCTCGAGCCTCGTGCCACCTCCGCTATCAGGCTCCCGTCGCGGGGCGAGATGTCCGGGAAGGTGCGTCCGTCGGCAGCGGGCACAAACTGCCCGTCGATGAAGGTCTCAGTCCTCATCCTGCCAGGCTGCCGGCGCCGATCTCGTGGAACGCCACAGCCTCCTCATCGAGGAGCACCCCAAGTCCGGGCGCGGCCGGGACCCTGAGCATCCCCTCCTGGTCGATCCTCACGGGCTCGGCGAGCATGAAGTCTCGCCGCTCCGCCGTCCACCCCGGCGGGTCATGGGGAAATTCGAGCAGCGGCCCACCGCCCACGCCGGCGCAAACGTGCAGGTTCGCCAGCAGCCCGATCCCGTTGGTCCACGTATGCGGGGTGAACCAGCGGTTGCGGCGGAGGGCCAGCTCGCCCAGCGTTCTGGCTCCCGACATACCCAGCGCCAGCACCGCATCCGGCTGAAGAACGTCCAGGCTGTCCTCCTCGAGCGCCAGTCGCAGGTCCTCGAACGTCCGGGCCATCTCGCCGCCGGCGATCCGCACGCCGGTGCTGTGGCGCAGCGTTCGCAGGCCGCGGAGATCGTCACCGTCCAGCGGCTCCTCCACCCACAACACCCCGTGGTCACGCAACCGCTCGATGATCCGGCGTGCATCGGCCGGCCCCAGGCCCCGGTCGATGTCGCCGGGCATGCGCCACGCCTGGTTGAGGTCGACGATCACGTCGAGCCGGTCGCCCACCGCGGCCCGCACCGCAGCCACAGCCTCGATCCCTTGGTCGATTCGATCTCGGGTGATCCTGATCTTGACACCGCGGAAGCCCTCCTGGAGCAGGGCCTGAGCGTCTTCCGCCCTCTGCCGGGGATCGCGCAGCTCCCCCCAGGAGGCGTACGCCGGGAGCCGATCCGTGCTGCCGCCCAGCAGTTTGGCCACCGGCTGGCCGCAGACCTGGCCGAGCAGATCCCACAGCGCCGCCTCCAGCGGCCAGAAGCGGCCGGCATGAAACGAGATCGTCTCCAGCGCCCGGGCGTGACGACCGATCGCCCGGGGATCGGCGCCGAGGAACAGATGCTCGAACTCCTCGAATCCCGCCATCGTGTCGCCACTGCCGATCCCCACCAGTCCGGTGTCGGTCTCGACGCGCACGATCGTGGCATCGAAATGCCGGCGGGGGGCGGGATCCCATGCCGCGTGGAACGGGGGATCGAGCGCCAGGCGCAGTCGCTGGCAGCGAATCGCCGCGATCTTCAGGGCCGGCCCCCGTAGAACGGGCTGGTCAGCGAGTCGCGGCGCTCCACGAGGGCCCGCGCCGCCTGCGGATCACGACCGTTCACGGCCACGCCGAGCGCCTTGCGGGTGGCCTGGCGGCTGGCGTCGCGGACCGCCGTCTCGTCATCTGCTGCGGGATCGATCCAGATGCAGACCAGCACCAGCAGCTCCCCGGTCGCCTCGATCACACCGTCCGCCACGGCATCGAGCACGCCCTGCGCGATGCCCAGCTGCCCGGCCCCCCAGGTGATCGTCTGGTGGCGCTCCTCCACCGCCGTGGCCTTGTTGATCATGATCGTGGGCGGCCACACCGGCTCGTAGCTCGGCTGGTCCTCGCCGACCACCACGAGGATCGGCGTGTGGCCCGGTGTCGGGGAGGTGAAGGTGCTGACGAGCGCGGCCCAGGTGGGCGTTCCTCGCGTGGCCAGCACCACATTGACGTGGCTGCCGTTGGCTCCCGCCTCGCCGCCCCAGCCCTCGGCCACGCGGCCATCGAGGTCAGCCGCCATCCGGTCCCCGGCCTGCCAGCTCCTCATCGACGATGACCACAGTCCGCGCTCCCTCGCCCCGGCGCAGACGCTCCAGGGCGTCCGGCACGCCCCGGAGTGGGACGACGTGCGAGATGGCGCGGGGGAGATCGAGCCGTCCCTCCACCACCAGCTGCCCGATGCGATCCACGGCTGCAGCGACGTCGCCCGAGCCGTAGTAGCTGCCGGTGATCGTCTTCTCGCTCAAGAACTCGATCGCCGGAAGCGTCAGCTCGGCGCCACGAGGCGTCAGCCCGACGACCACGGCCGTGCCGCCGGGCCGCAGTACATCCCAGGCCTGGCGGATCGTTTCCGGCCGTCCGATCACCTCGAACGCGCGGTCCACTCCGCCGCTGATGGCGACGACCGCCTCGACGGAATCCTGCGTCAGCGCATTCACGGTGTGCGTGGCTCCCAGCTGCCGCGCCCGCTCCAGGTTCTCCGAGCTGCGGTCAACGGCGATGATCCGCGCCGCCCCGGCCAGGTGGCAGGCGGCGATCACCTGCAGGCCGACACCGCCACACCCAATCACGCACACGCTGTCGCCGGTGCTCACGCCGGCCCGCGTGACCGCGCCAAAGCCGGTGACCGCGGCGCAGCCGACCAATGCCGCCTCCCAGAGCGGTATGTCGAGCGGGATCCGCGGGGCTCCGGCCGCGGGCACCACCGCGTACTGCGCAAAGCATCCGACCATGAAGCCGTGCTGGAGCATGCTGCCGTCCGCGGCATGAAGCCGCGAGCTGCCATCCATCAGCGTTCCGGTCGTGATGTTGCGCCCGGCCGGCTCGCACAGCGTCGGCTGGCCCGAGCGACAGTAGATGCACGAGCCACACGAAGGGACGATCGAGAAGACCACATGGTCACCGGCCCGCAGGCCGGTGACCTCGTTGCCCACGGCCTGCACGATTCCGGCCCCCTCGTGACCGAGGACGGCCGGCCAGCGCCCCTCACCCAGCAGGCCGTCGGCCAGGTGCACGTCGGAATGGCAGACCCCTGCCGCGGCCACCCGGACGAGCACCTCACCCGCCCGCGGCGCATCGAGCCACACGGTCTCCAGCGCCACCGGCCCACCGGGCTCGCGGAGCACGACTGCTTCCATCGACAGGCTCGCGGGCACGCCGACGGGCAGATCCACCAAGGAGCTCTGGCGCATTTCAGGCCGCCGGAGGCTGAGCGGTCGCCGCATCCGGGACCTGCATCTGCCTGAGCTCGTCGAGCGGGATGTGACACCTGATCGCGTGTCCCGGCTCGGACTCCGCCAGCGGTGGCTCGGTCTCCTCGCAGATGCTGCCGAGGTAACGGGGGCAGCGCGTATGGAACACGCACCCGCTGGGCGGGTGGGCCGCGCTGGGGATCTCTCCCTCCAGGCGGATGCGCTCTCGGTCCGTGTCCTCGAGTGTCGGCACTGCGGAGAGCAGCGCCTCCGTGTACGGATGGTGGGGACCGCTGAACACCCGCTCGGCGGGCCCGAGCTCCATGATTCGCCCCAGATACAGCACGGCGATCCGATCCGAGAGGTAGCGGACCACCCCGAGGTCGTGGCTGATGAACAGGTAGGTGACCTGCTCGCGGCGCTGGAGGTCGGTCAGCAGGTTGAGGATCGCGGCCTGGACGGAGACGTCGAGCGCCGAGGTGGGCTCGTCGCAGACGACGATGCGGGGGTCGCCGGCAAACGCGCGTGCGATCGCCACCCGCTGCTTGAGTCCGCCGGACAGCTGGACCGGGCGCATCGACAGATGGCGTTCCGAGAGCCGGACCTCGGCGACCAACTTGCCGAGGCGCTCGAGCAGAGCCTCGCCGTGGTAGCCGCCGAGCTTGGACAGGGCTCGAGAGATCAACCGCCTCACCGAGTGGCGGCGGTTTAGCGCCGAGTCGGGGTTCTGGAAGACGATCTGAAGCGCCTTCTGCTGCTCGTGTGTGCGCTTGGTGGCCAGGCCGGCCAGGTCCTGGTCATCCAGCTTGATCGTGGCCCCGCTGTCCGGCTCGTTCAGTCCCATGAGCACTCGCGCCAGCGTGGTCTTGCCACTCCCGGATTCTCCGACCAGCCCGAGCGTCTCGCCGGACCGCAACTCGATGTCCACATCGACCAGGCCGTGGACCGTTTCGCCCGTGCTATAGAACGTCTTGGACACGTTCTCTGCCCGGAGCAGCGGCTGCAACGAACGATCGGCGGCGGGTTCGGCGGCGGCCGTCGTCGCGCGGGGCAGCGTTTGCGCCCGGTCGTGGAAGTGGCAGCGGGACTGCCGACCCGGCGCGGCTTCATACAGGGGCGGAGCCTCCTCCCGGCACCGTGCCTCGGCCAGGCCGCAGCGGTCGGCGAAGATGCACCCGCTCGCCATCTCGCCCGGCCCGGGCAGGAAGCCGGGAATCGTGTCGAGTGCCCGCTTCGCCTTGAGCGTGTCCCGCCGGGGAATGCAGCGCAGGAGCCCAACGGTGTAGGGGTGACGGGGATCGTTGAAGATCGTGCGAGCCGGTCCCTGCTCAACCATCTCGCCGGCGTACAGCACACCGACGCGGTCGCACATCTTGGCAATCACGCCGAGGTTGTGACTGATGAACAGGAGCGAGGTCTGGAACTCGTCGCGCAGCGCGGAGATCAGGTCGAGCACCTCGGCCTCGACGGTGGCGTCGAGCGCTGTCGTCGGCTCGTCCAGGATCAGCAATGACGGCTGCGCCGCCAGCGCCATGGCAATCACGACCCTCTGAAGCATGCCGCCGGACAGCTGGTGCGGGTAGCGGCGCATGACGTCGCCGGGATCGGCGATCCGCACCTTGCGCAGCATCTCCTCTGAGCGCTCCAATGACTGGGGACGTGACTCGCCGGCGATCTCGAACACCTCCGCAACCTGGCGGCCCACGCGGATCGTCGGGTTTAGCGCCCGGCCGGGCTCCTGGTAGACCATCGAGACCGTGCTGGCTCGCAGTTGCCGGAGCTGCCCGCCGTTCATGGCCAGCACGTCGCGTCCGTCGATCTCGATCTGTCCTCCCGACACGCGGCCGTTGCGAGCCAGATAGCGCACCACTGCCAGCGCGATCGTCGACTTCCCGCAGCCGGACTCACCGACCAGGCCGTAGGACTCGCCGCGGCCAACCCGGAACGAGACGTCGCGCACGACACTCTGAGGCCTCCCCCGCACCCGGTAGGCCACCTCGAGGTTCTCCACCGCGAGTGCGGTGGACGTTGCCGGCGCGGCTCCGGCGACCGGATCTGTGGCCATGCTCATCGCTCGAGCACCCGCTCGATCGTATCTGCGACCAGGTTTACCGCGATCACCAGCGACGCGATCGCCAGGGCGTCGAACAGCACCTCCCACCAGTCTCCGGCAATCACGAACTGGTAATTCCCGGAGATCTCCAGACCCCAGTCGGGCGATGGCGGCTGAATCCCCAGCCCGAGGAAGGACAGCGTGGCCACGGCGAAGATCGCGTACCCCACGCGCACGGTGAATTCGACCACGATCGGAGCGAGGATGTTGGGGAGGATCTCCACGAACATGATGTACGGCGCCCGCTCGCCGCGCAGGCGCGCAGCCGCGACGTAGTCGAGCTCACGCTCCTGGAGCACCGCGGCGCGGACCGTGCGAGCGATCACCGGCGTGAACACGATGCCGATGGCGAGGATGATGATGGCGTCTGAGTGACCCAGCGCGTCGGTGACCAACAGCGCCGTCACGACCACCGGCAGAGCCAGGAACGCCTCCACGAAGCGGCCGATGACGTCGTCGGTAACCCCGCGGAAGTAGCCCATCACCAGACCCAGCGCCGTACCCGCCACCGTACCCAGCAGCGTGGCGAGCGGGGCGATGGTGAGGATGCTCCGGGAACCGTAGATCACCCGGGAGAACATGTCCCGGCCAAAGCTGTCGGTGCCGAACAGGTGGGCACCCGACGGCGCCTGGTTGATGTTCTCCAGGTTCTGCGCGTACGGGCTGTGCGGGGCGATGACCCCGCCGAAGATTGCGCACACGATCCAGAACAGGAGCACGAAGGCGCCGATCAGGAACAGCGGCGAGCGGACGAGCTCCCGCAGAAGCTCGCGCCGGACCTGGTTGCGGCCGGCCCGCAGGGCGCCGGCCGACTCGATGGGCACCGCGCCGACGCTCACTCCGCGGCCGCCAAACGGATGCGAGGATTGAGGAGCGAGAAGGCGACGTCGGCCGCCAGCGTCACGACCATGTACACCACGCCGATCGTCAGGACCCCCGCCTCCAGCATCGGGAAGTCCTTCTGCGACGCAGCGGTCACCACCAGCTTCCCGATCCCCTGGTAGTCGAACAGCTGCTCCACCACGACCAGACCGCCGATCAGGTACCCGGTCTGCGTGGCAACGACCGTGATCGTCGGCAACAGCGAATTGCGCAGGATGTGGCGACGGATCATTTGCGCCCGCGGCAGGCCCTTGAGCGTCGCCGTTCGGGCATAGTCGGAATCGAGCGCCTCGATCGTCCCCGCCCGAGCCATCCGCATGATGTAACCGAACAGCACCAGCACGAGTGGGATGACGGGCATGATCAGATACTTCAGCGAGGTGAAGAAGCCCGATCCCGGCGGCGCGCTGGCGGTGATCGGCAGCAGCTTCAGACCGATGCCTAGCGCCAGGATGAGGATGATCCCGGACACGAATTCGGGCACCGTCGTGCCCGACAGGCCCACGACGCTGATGATGCGGTCAATCGGCTTGTTCAGGTTCAGTGCCGCCACGACGCCCATGACGATTCCGAGAGGGACGACGACGATGAACGCAAACACGGCCAGCTTCAGCGAGTTCCCCAGCGCGGTCGTCAGCAGCGGCCCGATCGGCGCCGAGTACTGCAGCGAGTTGCCGGGGAAGTGGGTCAGCCAGTGCCAGTACTGGGTAAGCACCGGCTTGTCCACGCCCAGCTGGTGATCGAGCACCCTGACGGCGCTGCGGGCGGCCAGAGGTCCGAGGACCGATCGCCCCGGATCCCCTGGCAACACCTGGCCGGCGAAGAACACGATCACGCTCAGGATCCACAGCGTGATGAGCGCCAGGCCCAGCCGCTTGAGGATGTACCTGCCCATGCTCCCGGCCGGCCGGTGGTGCTAGCTCTTGTAGGCGGTGTTTAGGTACAGCTGCGCGATCGACGTCGGGTTCAGCCCACCGACGCTCGGGGTCGAGGCGGTCAGGCCGTCCAGCCAGTACGGGTAGACGATCGGCGTCTCCTGAAGCAGGAGATTCTCGATCTTGCCCGCGACCTGCCGCTGTGCGGAGAGGTCGAGCGCCGCCACGTACTGCTTGACCAGCCCGTCGTAGGTCGAGTTGTGGAAGCGGGCCCCGTTCCACGGGCCTTTCGAGGTGAGCGGCGCCTCCAGGAACACGTTCGGCACGCCGCGGTCGCCGTAGTCGACGAGGCTCATCGTGCCGTCGAGCCAGTCGGAGTTCCCGAACGTCGCCTTGCCGTAGTAGGTGGACTGCGGCTCGGTGTCGACCTTGATGTTGATCCCGGCCTTCGCGCAGTCGGCCGCGATGGCCTGCGCGAGCTGGGGCACCTCCTCGTAGATCTCGGTCTTCATCGTCGTGGAGATCCCGCCGGAATGGCCGGCGGCGGAGAGCAGCTGCTTGGCCTTGGCGATGTCCTGCGAGCGCTGGGCGACGCTGGTGTCGGTGGACGGGAACCGGGGACCGAACGGATAGTCGTTGGCCACCGAGCCGTACCCGGCCAGCAGCGCCGAGACCATGCCCTTGCGGTCCAGCGCCCACCCCACGGCCTGGCGAACGCGCGGGTCGGTGAACGGGGCCAGATCGTTGCGCATCGAGAGCTCACGGTGGTTGGCCGACTTCAGCGCGATGATCTTGTACGAGCTGTTCTTCAGCAGCGACGTGGCTCCATAGGGAACGAACTGGCCGACCACGTCCACGGTCCCGCCCTCCAGAGCGAGGATCTGCGGCGCCTGGCTGGTGTAGAACTTGAAGTTCGTCCCCGCCAGCAGGGCCTTGGTGCCCCAGTAGTTCGGGTTGGCCACGAACGCCGCTCCGACACCCTGCGTGTAGCTGGACAGCTTGAACGCGCCGGTGCCCATGAAGGTGCTCTGCCACTTGCCGTAGTCGGTCCCCTTGGGAACGATGATGGCGTTGTAGTTGTCTGAGGAGACCAGATAGGGGAAGTTGCCGTTGGCGGCCTCCAGGTGGAACGCTACCGTCGAGGCGTCGACCTTCTTGACGCCTGCCGGCGTGAGCACGCCGGTGAACGTCGACAGCGCGTTGGAGGCGTTCTTGGGGTCTGCCAGCTGCTGGAACGTGTAGACGACGTCATCGGCCGTCATCGAGGCGCCGTTGTGGAAGGTGACGCCGGTGCGCAGCTTGAACGTCCAGATCGTGCCGTCCCCGTTGTGGGTCCAGCTGGTGGCGAGCATCGGCTGCAGCGCCAGCTTTTCGTTGCTGTCGAAGATCAAGAATTCGCCGGTCTGGTTGAGCATGCACAGGCCACCGGCGTCGGCGACCGTGAGCGGATTGACCGCTGCGGCCGGTTGGCTGATCGCCACCCGGAGGGTGCCACCGGACTTCGGTTTGGTCGTGGAACTGCTGGTGCTGGGACTGCCGCTGCCGCCGGAGGATCCTCCGCAGGCGGCCACGATGGCGCCCAGCAGCGGCGCCGACATGCCGATCATGCTCCCGCGCCGCAGGAAGTCCCGCCGGCTGACGCGCCCGGCCACCAACTCGTCGATGTAGTGGTTTTCGAGTTCGTTGCGTCCCTCGCGTAGCCGATCGAGCTCCTGGTTGCGCCGGATCATGTGCCCACCTCTCTGTGCGAATGGAAGTTGCGCGATGGAGTGAACCAGCCCGTCGCCTCCAGCCCACCGGGCAGCGACCAGCGGTCAGCAGACGCGCTGTTCGGTCGAGGAGCCCGGTCGGGATGGAGAGTCGCCCGCATCGCGGTAGATCCGCCGGTTGAAAGACATTCGACCGATGGAATCTTGGTGTTCTCTCAGAACGGGCGCCCGCGTGTCAAGTTAAGCTCGTCTTTACGACCGTCTTGGAGGCGTGGCGGCGGGGTCGCAGTGCCGCCTGCGATCAGGCGGCGACAGGTGCCTCGAGTGGCCGCAGCTCGTCGGCGTAGCTGACCGGCACGCGACGCATGACCCCATCCGGGTCGATCGAGTACTGGCCGAGCCGCCACAGGGGCGGCGAATACGCGTGAATCGACACGGACCGTGTCTGCTCACCGGAGAGCCTGTGAATGTGCTCCGGGCCGAAGGAGAACGTCGAGCCTGCCGCAGCAAGGCGCACGGACGGAGTCCCGCCCATGCGGGGCGTCGCTTCGCATAGCGCACCCTCCACCACCCGTACGGCACCTGAGGAGATGTCGTGATCGTGAAAGCCGGTGTCGCTTTCCCGGGTCCAGCACAGCACCCACACGTCGACGTAGTCGTCGCGGTACAGCGAGACGAACAGGCGCCGGTCATCCGGGAAGTCCACGTGCTCACGCCACAGCTCGGGTTCCGCGGCCAACCGGTTGACCAGCTCTTCCAGCTCAGTGCGCTCGAGATTCCGCGCCGGCAACGATTTCACGTGCATCCATCACCTCCTCCAGGTCGAGTAGACGAAGCGGGTTGGTCAGGCCTAGCGCGGCATCGAATGCGTCGCCGAGCTCCGGGGAAATTGGATCGGCGTATGGCCGGTCGCTGCCGTTGACGAGCACGTCGACCCCCAGCACGCGCACCGTGGCGTCGATGGCCCGCGGGCCGTATGAGGACACCTCCAGGAAGACATCCTCGTCCACGGCGCTCCGGCCACCACCGCGTGCGGCCAGCCGCTCGGCATGCAATGGAGCCAGCCCCGCCAGGAGCGCGAGGCACACTCGCAAGTCGGGAAACGCCGGCCTTCCATACAGGCGGAATGCGAACCAAGCCGCGTGCATCTGCTGCACGTAGGGAACGAGCGCCGGCCACCAGGCCGGGAAGGGCTCGGAACCCGTGTTGTCCGGAGCGGACGGCCCGGGATGGATGAACAGCGGCCGGTCGTGGTCGGCCAGCACCTCCAGCAACGGTCCCACGTGCTCGTAATCGGCCGCCGTAGCGAGGGCGGTGGCGGGAAGCTGCAGGCCAACGCAACCCTCCTCGAGCGCCTCATGGACGGCTCCGGGGTCGATCTCGGTCAGACACGCGGCCGCCCAGGGCCGGAACGGGCTCGGGAGCTCGCTGGCGCCCTCGTGGAAGGCGTCGATCAGCTCCCGAGCCTCGTCCGGGGGCAGCTGCTCCACCCCGAGGGCGCTCGACAGCGACACCAGCGCCAGCTGCAGCCCGTCCTCAACGGTCTGCGCGACCCGCGCCTGGACATCGTGGTCCTCGGGGTCCACAAGATATTCGGGCTCACCGTGAAGTTCCAGGACCCACCCGCGCATCCTCGGAGGAGCGGTCCGGCGGCGCAGGACCTCAAGGAGCTGCGAAGGCATCAGGTGCTGGTGCACATCGATGGTCATGGCGCGTGACTCA
This sequence comes from uncultured Solirubrobacterales bacterium, assembly GCA_963718545.1. Lineage (GTDB taxonomy): Bacteria > Actinomycetota > Thermoleophilia > Solirubrobacterales > Solirubrobacteraceae > Palsa-465. Next base: position 143,814 of record CAVQZO010000004.1, read on the forward strand.
GTCATTTGGACCAATGTTGTGAACCGTTTCATGAACCGGTTCAGTGAAACGGTTCAGAACATGTTTGTCAAGCGTACGCCTGGCCCCGGACGCTGCGCGGACGGGTACGCTCTGCTGGTGCCGGCCGCCAAGCGCGTGACGATCCGGGAGGTGGCGGACGCAGTGGGCCTTTCGCCAGCGGCGGTCTCGTACGCGCTTCGGGGGATCCAGGTCTCCGAGGAGACGCAGGAACGGGTGCGCCAAGCGGCCAGCGATCTCGGCTACGAGGTACACCCGATCGCCCGGGCCCTGGCCAGCGGGCGCACGGGCATGATCGGGATCCTCGGTCCGTCGCTTGAGGATCTCTGGCAGCAGCACCTGATGGCCGAGGCCGGTCGAACCCTGCTGGAGCGGGACCAGTACGCACTGATCCTGGACGCGGGTGGCGACCCGGCTCGCCAGCGGTCCCTGGCCGCACAACTCCGCGATCAACAGGTCGACGGCCTGATCGTCTCCCCGATCGACCCCACCGACAGCTTCTGGCCCGAGCTGGCGGAGACCCTGGCGCTCGTGTCAATCGGTGACGAACTGCCGGGCGCCGCCACCGCCGGCGAGGTCCTGTTCAACAACCGTGCCGGGGTGAGATGTGCCCTCGAGCACCTGTATGCGCTCGGTCATCGCCAGATCGCCGTGCTTCGTCCGCCGGGCTCGCCGACCACCGGGCGCCCGGCGGAGATGTTCGTGGACGCCGAGGCGCTCCGGCTCGGCATCGACGTGTCGATTCACAGCACTCCGTACGCACTTCCCGAGGCCACCGAGGTTGCGCGAACCGTGCTGGCCGGTCCGAATCGACCGACCGCAGCCTTCTGCTTCTCAGATTCGCTCGCCTACGGCGTCTATGCGGCCGCCCGCGAGCTGAACGTGAGGATCCCGGACGATCTGTCGCTGATCGGCTACGACGACCATCCCGTCTCATCGCTTCTGACCCCGGAGCTCACCAGCTTCAGCTGGGACACCGAGCGGCTGATAGGGGCAGCGGTGGGGATGGTGATGGCCGCGATCGATGGCACCCGGCGGCCGCGGCGAGTGGTGATAGAGCCTGTGCTGCGGGAGCGCCGGTCGACCTCGCGCCCTAACGCCCTGCCATGACGGGTCGCCGTGGGGCGGTGCGAGCCCGGCGGGCCAGATAGATCGCCGAGACGATCGGCCCGAGGACAAGGATCACGGCAAGCGCGATCTGGAGAATCGTGGTCCCGGTGCTCTGTCCGCCGGTACGCGTGCAGTGCATCGTGGCGTGGCCGATTTGTTTTCCCGTGGAGGGGTTGACCGGGGCGGCCGTCCCGCTACAGCTCTCGTTTTGAGCGTTGGTCCCCGCGATCAGGGCGATATAGAAGGCCGTAACCAGTCCACCCGGGATTACCAGAGTCCCGATCAGCTTGTCCCGCGTCGTCCACATCCGCGAGCTCCACAGCAGGATCAGACCAACCAACCAGCCGACTCCGAAGGCAAAACCTCCGAGCGGCAGAAGTATCACGGCGCCCCATTCCCGAATGCCGCGCTGGTCGGTCGGCACGTGGCCGGCCGGCTGCTCGGCTTCGACGATGTCCCCCGGCGGCCCGAGCCTCTCGAGTGCATCCAGAACCTCGTAATCTGACGCGCCGGCCGGCGCCACCTCGGTTAGATGGCGCTCGATATCGGTGATCAGCTCCCGCCGGCGATCGCGCGGCAGATGCTGTCCGGCCTCGCGCAGCCGGAGTAGGTAATCCTCCGCCAGCGGATGCAACGTCCTCGCCCTCATGCGGTTGCCCCTTGTCCGAGGAGTGAATCGACGGAGTCCCGAAACCGAGCCCAATGTGTGGCGAACGCGTCGAGCGCAGCCTCCCCCGTGTGCGTGATCCGGTAGTAGCGGCGTGGAGGTCCTGCACTCGACTCGCGCCAGGTGCTCGCCACCCAGCCCTCCCGCCGCAGGCGCCCGAGAAGTGGGTACAGCGTGCCCTCGCTGGTGACCAGTCCCTCGACATCTCCCAGCGCCCGAACGAGGTCAAAGCTGTACTGCTCACCTTCCCGGAGCAGCGCGAGTACGCAGAACTCCAGGACCCCTCTTCTGAGCTGAGAGATGGTTTTCTCGCCACTTGGTCCCATGCGTCGCATGGTAGCTGGCTACGCCAGGCTGATCAAGCCGGTGGAGCTCGCTTAAGCGCTGGTTCAGCTCCGGCGGCCGGTCAGCGCCGTGTGGATTCCAAGTGCGATCAGCATCAGCCCGCCGAGCACGCCCAGCGATTCCGTGCGCCGCGGCGAGCGTGACAGCCAGGCCCGGGCGCGACCGGCGGCCAGCGCCCATCCGGTATCCGTCACCAGGCCGAGAACGATCACCATCGACCCCAGCACCAGCACTTGTAAGGCAATCGCACCTCGCTGAGGATCGAGAAACGGCGTCAGGAGTGCTCCGAACACCACCGCGCCTTTCGGATTGGTCGCGCCGACTGTGAATCCTTCCCGAACGCTGCGGGCCGTGGAGCGCGGAGCGGTCGAGGTCACAACCATCCGCTCGCGTCCGACGATCGACCGTAGTCCCAACACCACGAGGTAGGCCGCGGCGACGACGCGAAGCACCTCGAACAGAAGCGCCGATCTGGCGATTGCCGCGCCGAGTCCTGCGACGAACAGGGCCAGCTGCAGCGAGATACCCAGGGAGTTGCCCACGACGCTGGCCAGGGCCGTGCGCCGGCCCGCCGACACCGCCCTGCCGACCACGAACAGAACGCTGGGCCCGGGCACCACGATCAGGGCGCCAGCGACCAACCCGAACGAGACGAGCGCATGAACGCTGGGCATCCGGCAAGGATGCCACTCAGGTCATTGCCCGGCCTTGGCGCAGTCCTTCTGGGCCCGTTGGAAGGCGGGCGCTCGAGCGTTGGCTGCGGAGTTTCCGGAGGAGACCGTGAGACCCTGGCCTCCCTGGCTAAAGGTCGGATCCGGGAAGTTGGGGACCCCGTGCTGGCGCATACATTCCGCGTGGGCCAGGGCGGCTTGCTTGGCCCGGGCCGGTAGGCCGTGACCGGAGCCGGTTGCGGCGCTGATCACCTTCTGGCATGTCTGGTTGGCGGACTCGTATGCGGGAGACTGGGTGTTGAGGGTCGCGGGGAGGTTGAAGTTGTATCCGTCGATGCCGAAAGCGTTCGGGCCCTGGGTGCTGCTCGGGTCCGGGAAGTCAGTCACCCCGTGTGCGCGCATGCACCTCGAGTAATTGACCATCGTGTTTCCGAGGGTCTTGCCGGACGAGGCCGACTTGGTCGAAGAGCCGCAGGCAGCAATGGCCACCGTGCAGACGGCAGCGAGGCCGATCCAGCTCGCGTGCGTGAGCAGCTTCTCCATACCGAGCCTAGGTCTACCGACTGCCCCATAACAGGGCCGTTACACGCGGTGTCACCAGTGACGACCCGTTTGGGGTCCTATCCAAGATCGGAAGCTCACCGACCACGCCCGGGTAGGCACGGCGCTTCTGGAGCCCGAGCGGGTCAGTCGTTGATGTCGAGCACAGGGGTGATGTCGGGGAGCTTGTGCCCATCGGCCACGTGCTCGTTGGGGACCACTGCGGTTCCCAACGCGAAGAACTCGATCACGTGACTCCCCCAGCCGTGGCTGTTCTCGTTGAGCTTAACCTCGACGATTCCGAGGACTCCGTCCCCGATCTCCTCGGCCTCTCTCTGCATCCGTTCCATCGCCAACTCGCGCGCGTCATACAGAGCTTGTGTGTACTGCTCCAGCTCGACGTTGCGGCCGGTCTGTCTGATCGACTGCATCATCCCGCGGTGGGCGACGTGGTACACGCAGCTGCCCATCACCATTCCAACCGGGCGCTTGCCGGTCTGCATCAACGTCCAGAAGGCCTGGCCAGACAGGTCACTGGTGAACGGGCGGCCGTTCGGAGCCCGGTGCAGCTTGCCCTCCTTGTGACGGATCGCCGTTCCGATCGCGATGAACTCGGCCATGTCGGCGCCCCACTCGTAACGACCGATGTCAAGCCGCACCCCCACGACACCGTCGGCGCCGAGTTGATCGGCCTCCTCCTCCATCCGGGTCATGGCCAACTCACGGGCCTGGTACATGGCCTGGCTCAAAACGTCGAGCTCCTGGTTCTGCCGCAGGCTCCCGAACTGGTAGCCGACGTGATAGATGCTCGATCCAACGACTAGCCCGACGGGTTCAAACCCGGCCTTCTCCACGCACAGGTACTCGTTCACCGAAAGGTCCGAGGTGAACAACCCACGAGCGTTCATCTGCAGACGCTCGCTTGCGTGCTCGGCCAGGCCCTCCGTGCTGGCTGGATCGTAATTCGCCATGGGCTGCGCTCCTTGTCCTGGGTTAGTGACCGAGATTGATCGACAAGACCGGGTCCGATAACGGGCCTGGCTGCGGTTCACGCGCCCCGAGCCGAATTGCGGTCCCGAGAACGTTCATGGTCACGTGGAAATAGTGGTACCTGTACGCCGCCTGCTCGTACTCGTAGTGCTGGATCGTGTGCCGCAGCGCCGAGACCACGATGTTGTTCGCGCCGGCCGCGCTCGCCTGGCGGCGAACCTGGGCCATGGCGAGATCCCGGGCGTCGTAGACCCCGCGGGAAATCTCCGTTATCTCGGCGTTCACCCGGGCGCCTCCGCCGAACATGCCACTCGTGTTCATCACCCAGGCCGAGTTCATGCCGAGCTGGACGGAGAGGACCGTCGTGTGCCCGACCACGGCGCACACCTCAGCGCCTATCCGCCGCAGCTTGTCGACATCCTGACCGGACAACGTGCACATGCCCAGCCGGCCGTTCGCTCGAGGCGCCAGCGTCCGGTCCCGCACGGCCGTGCCGAACACGACCAGCTCCACGTTCCCGGCGTCGCCGAGCGAACCCGTCCTCATATCGATGCCGATCACGAGGTCAGCGTCCGCCAGTTCCGCCTCCTGGCGCAGGCGGTCAAACGCCCGGTTTCGGGCCAGATTCCATGGCTCGGCCAGTGCCGGCATCTCCCCCGATGCGTAATAAGCAGTCTGCGCACCCATCCAACCGTGCTGCACCACCGAGGAGCCCATCACCTGAGCCACGGGCTGCAGCCCTGACGCCTCGGCCAGCGCGTACTCCTTGGAGCTCAGATCGCTGGTGAAGAACGGGGTGCTCGCCGCGGCGACCCGCTTCAACCGTTCTTCGGCACCGAGCGGAATCCCGCCCTGCCGGATCCGCTCGAGGTCGACTTCAGCCGCCCGCCTTTCCTCATCGGTGGGCGGCGACGGTCGATTCCTGCCAAACGGAGACACTCTCGACGATCCTCCCACAACCCGATGCCGGGCTGGGCGAATCGCGCGCGAGCTTAACGTTTCGCACCGGCCGCGGGTGGCCGCGTCTGAGCACGGCCGCGGTGTCACACTCAGCCCATGACACGACTGGTCGGGATCAACCACATCGCGCTCGAGGTCGGCGACATCGACGAAGCGCTCGCCTGGTACGGACGGGTCTTCGAGTTCGAGCTGCGCGGGCGCAGCGGCTACCGGATGGCATTCATCGATATGGGCGACCAATTCATCGCCCTCAGCTCCGGTCGTACGCAACCGGCCGACGCTGCGCGGCACTTCGGACTGGTGGTCGACGACAAGGAGGCCGCCCGTGAGCGTCTCCGCGAGCAGGGCATCGCCGTCCAGGCCGGCGGATCCCTTGACTTCCAGGACCCCTGGGGCAACCACGTCCAGGTTGTCGACTACCGAGACGTCCAGTTCACCAAGACCTCGGCCGTTCTCCGCGAGATGAAGCTCGAGTCACTCGGCAAGAGCGAGCGGGCGATAGCCGAGCTGAGGGCCAAGGGCATCCAGGTGGACTGAGCCACGATCCACAGCCTGGCAGTTCGCCCAGGCCTCGTAGGCGACGTGGGTCACCGGATGCTCTTCACGCCCCGCGACGTCGCTGCCCGGCACCCAGGTCATGCCGCTGCTCGAGCCTGAGCCACTAACCCGGAGGGTGGAGCACCCCGCGCTTACGCTCTGATGATCCCGGCTACCCTGCGCAGCTGACAACGGCTCTCGCTCCCAATGCCGCCGCTGGGACTCGAACCGCTGGCCGTCAGATCTTGAAGGCTTTTACCGCCGCGGCGCTTGACCCGCTGGAGTTGACCGCTCTTACCTCGAACTTGTAACGGCCCTTCTTCAGGCGTTTGTAGAGCTTCGGCGACCTGCACTTGCGGAACACCGGCTTTGGTCGGGTTCCGTGGTGTTTGGGCGCGACAAGCTCGCATTGGAAGCTGGTCACCGTGCCGGGTGCGGTGAACCTGAACGATGCTGTGCGCTTCTGCTTGTTGATCTTGGCCTTGCTGATCTTGGGTCGACCCGGTGGCCTCAGCTTGACCGTGTAGCTGACCATCGCGTGGCCAGTGAGTCCATCGCTCGACCTGGCCGTGACGGTGTACGTGTGTGTTCCCAGCGTGGAGGTGTTGAGGTGCCCGGGGCTCGTTGATCCGTTTGAATCGACGCATGACTGGATGCCCGGCCCACGGGCACCTTCGGTGCACCTGAAGCTGGTCGGCACGCTCTGCCCCTGTTCGAAGGTGCTGCCGTTGGCCGGGGCGCTGATCGACGCCGTCGGTGCATCGGGTCCGACCACGGTCGCTGTTACCGCGCCGGCGGTGTAGTTGATCTGGAAGGCAGCCGTCGTGCTGGTGCATCCCGCCGGGAGCACCGTGCCTGCGGGGGCGTTGGAAAAGGTTCCGCTGATCGCGCCAGCCGAGACGAGCGTGTAGACGGCTCCCATCGGCAGTGCCGAACACGGCTGACCCGTAGCGGCGGAATCGTGAATACTGAGGCTCGCGCTCGCCAGATCGACGGTTCCCGTGGCATTCAGCTGCGCGTAGTCGGTCCCGGCGGTAGGCGAGCCGGCCGTGGTGACGATGTCAGTTGTGAGGCTGACACCCGACTCCAGCGTGGCGTCACCGTTGACGCTCAGCAGCGCGGGGGTCGTCGGTGACGTGAACCCGTAGAGCTCGAGGCGGCCGCCGGCCAGGGTCAGGGGGCCTACAGAGTTGTTGTAGAGGCTGGCGACATCGATCCCAGAGATGCCCACAGGCTCTCCGTTGGTGCTGTTGATGTCGTACTTGTAGAGCTCAAGGCTCACCTGACTTGCGTCCTCGTTGACGAAGCTCACCGGTCCGAGCTCGCTGTCGACGGGGCCGAACATGCTGAGCGAGGTGTAGCGCTCTAGGTCGATCGTCAAATCGTCAGTCGTGGGACCGTCGATCGGGCCTCGCCACGCTAGCCCTGCAGGGGAATTTCCGGCCGCCTGAGCCGGGCCGCCATCGATGGTCCACGTCTGCGTCGCACCCAGCGTGATCGGCGCGGCGAACGACGGGGTCCCACCCGACGGGTTGGCATTGGTCGTCGTGGCGGTCAGGCCGCCGGAACCCAGCGTCAGCGCATTCGTTGAGGGACTCGCGCTGATGTAGTACGGATACGCGTCGTCGAGTGACAGCGCAGTCGCGGAGATCCCGACCACGTCGTTGTAACTGTCGTAGCACGCGTGACTCCCGTTGTAGGGCGAGGTCAAGCAGCTCGGCGTCAGCGGCCCGAAGGTGAGCGTCCCGACGCTTCCGGTTGGCGCCGACGTGGTCCAGTTTCCGCTCTGGCTCCAATCAGCCGGCAGCACCGCGCCACTCCACGAGTAGTCGACCGCAGCCGAAGCGGACGTCGCGCACACGAGAGCGACCAGAACCACAAGACTGGCGAGGAACCCCGCCCGTCGTTGACTGCGCCCCCTAGCCCCTACCTGCTCGATCACGCGAGGCGATCGTACACCACAGGCGCCGTGGTGAAGGCGCGGGCCGCAATCGGCTCCTGCCATGGTCTGAGTGACGATCCCGGCCCTACGCAGACTTTTTGTACCTGAACTTGCATGCTGCGCCCGGCGCGCTGACTCCTCCTGGATCGACGACCCTGACGTGCACGAGCTCGGCACGGTGGACCGGTGCCACCACGATGATCTTCGTGTCGGAAACCAGCTTGAACCTCTGGAAGCAGTTGTCGCCCCGTCACCTCAGGGGAGGGGCTCCGCACCGCTCCTTTCATGGAAGGAGCACGCTCGCCGTCTGCGGTGCGGCGTAGTGGACCTGGCTACGACCAGTCGCTGCTCCTAGTCGATCAGAGCGGCATTGTCGCCGGGTTTGGCGCGGCTATTGCATGCAGCGTTTGGGATGGGCGCGTTGCATAGGAGTACATTCGTTTCTCGGGCTGGTTGCCCGCACCCGCGACTACGGTCTGCCCGGCCTGAAGTCGCCCATGCCGTGAGGCCAAATCACGGTGGAAGGAGATCGTATGCGCTTTGGTTTCCATCGAGGCGTGGTCCACGCGCCGAAGCAGGCTGAGCATTCCGGAGGCTGGTATCCAGATCCGTTCGGGGCCGCCTCTCGTCGCTGGTATGACAACGTCAGCGGGTGGTCGGAACGCGTTGAGGGAGACGGGCTGCCCCCGGATCGGACCGGAGTGGTGCGGATGGATGAAGCCGCAATCGCCACTCAGAACTCGACCAGGCCCGTGGACGCGAACGGCAAGCCGCTGCCGCTGTCCCGGCCGGTCGACCGCAAGTACATGGCTGACGCGCGGCCTGTCCGCTGAGGCTTACCACTCCGATTCATTCGGTCCCCATCCGCCACCCAAGCACGGCCGGATCCTAATCGCCGGCGGTTCGTCGCTTCTGCGTGTCGATCACAGCAAAAGCCCCCCTCTGGGGTGTTGGCTGATGTTCGCCTTTGTCTTGTTCAGTCCGAGGTTTGTTCATCATGACCGGGCGTATGCTGTGGCGCGTTGATGAGCATGAGGCGTTGACCGAGGCGCCATGGGACGACGTGCTCGCCCGCCGTGCGATCGATCGCATCGTGGTCGACGCCGAGGCGGTGGAATCGGGTGGCTTCTGGCCGGGTCATCCGCTCGATGATGTCGATGCGACTGATCGGTTTTGCTCCCTGTATCTCGGGAGCGCCGGAATGATCTGGGGGCTCTGGAAGCTGGGTTCTTCCTTGGATGCCTCCGCAGCGTTAGCTTCGGCGATCGAGCAGTACCACGCGGCGCCGGATTTCGGAGCGGATGCGCACGCACCGAGTCTGTGGATGGGTGAAACGGGACTGTTGGCGGTGGCGGCCGCGGTCAATTCTCCCGCAGCAGACTACGGACGCTTGCGCGAGCTGGTCCGGAAGAATCGCGAGCATCCGACCTGGGAGCTGATGTGGGGCTCGCCCGGCACGATGCTCGCCGCCAGGACTTGCGGTTTGGCGGACGAGGGTCAGGAGAGCGCAAGCGCGCTCTGGGCGGTGTGGGACAGGACCACTGAGCTATGGACACAGGATCTGTACGGCCATCGCAAGCAGTACCTCGGTCCCGCACACGGGTTCGCTGGAAATGTCCACGCCTTGCGTGGCTACGTCAAGGAAGACATCTTGCGTGAGCGTGTAACGCGAACTCTGACGCAGACAGCATTACAGCGGGAGGGCTTGATCAACTGGCCGCCCACGCTGGGCGAGCCGGAGTCGCGGATCCGCGTGCAGTGGTGCCACGGTGCGCCTGGAGTCGTCAGCACGGTGGGCGACCTGATCCCGCTAGAGCTTGCGCTCGGAGCTGGCGAGTTGATCTGGCAAGCCGGACCGTTGCGCAAGGGAAGCGGGCTTTGTCACGGCACCGCCGGCAATGGGTTTGCCTTTCTGAAGCTGCACGATCTGACCGGCGATCCAGACTGGCTGGAACGGGCGCGGCGCTTCGCCATGCACGCAGCCGAGCAGGTCGAGCGAGACAGAGCTAAGCACGGCCGCGGGCGCTACACGCTCTGGACCGGTGATGTCGGGGTCGCCATGTACCTCCAAGCCTGTCTCAACGCCGAATCGACGTTTCCCACGATCGACGCGTTCTAGGAAGGTCGCTCACAGACTTCTGTCCATCGAAACCAGGCATCCGAGGATGGGCAGTCAGCCACTGTGTGAGGTGGCGATCAACTTTCCGGGGCGCGCGTAGATTCGGCCGGCTCGCCTCCGGCTCGGGGTGATGGTTCATCGACGTGAGAAGCTTGCTGGCCGATGACCCCGCTCGTACCAGGCATGGGAGGCCCTGACTGTCGCGGTTTCGGGTTGTGAGGAGTGTTGTGATGCTGGGTGGCGCGGGTGCCTGAGTCACCGGCCGAGGGTTCCGGGGATGGTGTCGTAGGCCCGGAGCGCGGTCAGGCGGGTCGGTTCGTCCATATCCGCAGTGTGGCGGCGCGGGAACGCGATGGTGGCGAGCTCGAGGCGACGGCTCGGGCGAGTGAGGGGGACTCGCGGTCGGGACGTGCCTCGTACGGCCTGCGCCGTTTGCTGATCGGTCCGGCGGCTCCGCTGAGCTGAAGCTCTCGCTGCCGATCGGCGCGGCGCTGGCGGTCCTGATGCTCTCGGTCGGGCTCGGCTACCGCCAGGTCATTCGGGCCTATCCGCACGGCGGCGGCTCCTACATCGTGGCCAGCGACAGCCTCGGACGGCTGTGGGGACTACTCGCTGGCGCGGGGCTGATCACCGACTGCATCCTGACCGTTGCGATCTCGGTCGCCTCGGGCGTGGCGGCGGTCACGTCGGCGATTCCCTCGGTCTCCTCGGCGACGGTGCCGATCGGGCTGGTCGTGATCGTGCTGCTCGTCGCGGGCAACCTCCGCGGGGCGCGCGAGGCCGGTGCGGCGTTCGCCGCACCGACGTACCTGTTCGTTGTCGCGATCGCCGTGATCGTGATCGCCGGCCTCGTCAAAGCCGCCTCGCACGGCCTCCATGCTGTGCCGCCGGCGCCGCACCGGGCAACCGAGGCGCTCGGGGTGCTGCTCGTGCTGCGCGCGTTTGCGTCGGGAGCAACCGCGATGACGGGAATTGAGTGATCTCCAACGCCGTCCCGGTGTTCCGGCCACCCGAGGAGCCGCGCGCGCGCCAGACGCTCGGGGTGATGATCGGCTTGTTGATCGCGATGTTCGTCGGCGTTGTGCTCGTTGCCCACTTCGACGGCGCCACCCCGGTCGGGAGCCAAACGGTCCTCTCGGAGATCGCGCACCGCAGCGTCGGCGGCGGGGCCGCATACGGGTTCGTGCAGGTGACGACCACGCTTGTGCTGCTGGTGGCGGCCAACTCGGGATTCAACGGCTTCCCCGGCTGCTCTACTTCATCGCGCGCGACGGGTTCGCCCCCCGACTGTTCCTGCGGATGGGTGACCGTCTGGCATTCAGGAGCGGAATCCTCGTTCTGGCCGTCCCGGCGGCGGTGATCTACGTCGTGTTTCGGCGGTCAGACCAATCCGTTGATCCCGCTGTTCGCGATCGGGGTGTTCCTGGCCTTCACGCTCGCGCAGAGTGCCATGGTCGCGTACTGGTGGCGCCACCGCGAGCGGGGCTGGCGCGCAGCGCTGGCCACCAATCTGCTCGGCCTGTCCTGTCCGGGATCGTCGTGGTGATCGCAGCGCTCACCAAGTTCACCCAGGGAGCCTGGATCGTCGTTGTGCTCGTCCCGCTGCTCGTGTGGGCCTTCCGGCGTGTCCACGCACACTACGAGAGCGCCCGGGCGGCCACCCCCGCGGCCCGAGAGTGCCGGCCCCGCACCACAGGTCAGGATCGCGCCGCCCCGGCTCGCCCCGGGCGCCTCACAACGCCTGGTCGAGGCGGCGGATGAACCCGACGAGATACAGCTTCGCGGTCGTCCCGGTCGCGGTGCTCGACCTCGCAGCGCTGCACGCGCTCGCCTACGCAGTCTCGCTCGGCCAGCCCGTGCTGGCGGTCCACGTCAGCCCGACCGACGAAGAGGCCGCGCGCTTCCGGCAAGCGTGGACGGCATGGGGCGATCACCTTCCGCTTGAGCTGGTCGTCTCCCCCTACCGCGCGACCGTCGCGCCGCTCGCGAACTACATCGCCGCCTTGCACATCCAGCGGCCCGACGTGACGCTCACGCTCGTGGTGCCCGAGATCGTCGTGGTCCGCAGCTGGCAACGGATCCTTCACAACCAGATCGGCGCGCGCCTGCGCGCGGCGCTGATCGCCTACGAGGGGATCGTGATCACGACCGTCCCGTTCAATCAACCGCCATGAATCACCCACCCCGGTGTCGCCGCTGGGGCTCGAACCCGGGTTTGTCCCCTGGTTAGCGTTCAAGGAGCGACTTAAGCCGTCGCAGGTCAGCCTCGTTTGCCTGCCGCATCGCTCGGCGCATAACCGGCGCCGCGATCGCCGCGAAGCCCGAGGGCTCTCCACGGTTGCGGAGGGTCATCTTGGTCATGCCGTCAGGCGCGTCTTCCCAGGTGTAAGTCGTTTCCATGGGAAACGGGCCCTGGGCCGTCGCCATGACGAGGCGGCGACCCGGCTCGAGCTCCCGGATTTCGTATGTGTAGTCGAGCGTCCGCCCAAGGAACTGGGCGCTGAAGCGAAGTCTGGAACCAACGACTGCTGGCGGCGGAGTCTTCCAGTCGACAGCCTTGATGTTCTTGTACCAAGCCGTTGCATTGCTGGGATCAGCCGCGAACTCCGAGACCTCGGCTCGCGGACGATCGATCTCGATCCCGGTCAGCACGTCAACGGCCACGCCGACAGTGTGCCATCGGATCGCGCGCACCCGCCTTGCGCGGGATCCGCGACCCAGCTGGCGTAGGATCGGCGTGTGCTCGCCCCGGTTGATCGCGTCGAGGTGACGGTCGTGATCGACAACTTCCTCGATGTGCTGATGGCTGGCGAGGAGGGGGTGGTTCGCTACCAGGCGCGGGACTTCGGCACGGATGAGCAGCTTGTTGCTGAGCATGGCTTCTCCGCGTTGGTCAGTGTCGAGCACGGCGGCGACCGGCGCACTGTGCTTTATGACGCCGGCCTGACGCCGCACGCCTTGGCTCGCAACCTTGACGTGCTTCAGGTGGCGGTGGGCGAGTTGCGTGCGATCGTCATCTCCCACGGCCACGCCGATCATCATGGCGGCCTTGAAGGGCTGATCCGCCGTAGGGGAAGCTCCCGGTTGCCGCTGGTGATCCACCCCGATGCTTGGCGCGAACGAAGAATCGCCTTTCCCTCGGGCGGCGAGCTACGGCTGCCGCCGCCGAGCCGTCACGACCTTGAGGCCGAGGGGCTGGAGGTGGCCGAGGAGCGCGCGCCCAGCCTGCTGCTCGACGGCGCGGTGCTGGTCTCCGGGCAGGTCGAGCGGGTCACCGAGTTCGAAACTGGCTTTCCGATCCACGAGGCGCGGAACGAGGGTGGTTGGCAGCCCGATCCGATGATCTGGGATGACCAAGCACTCGTGGTCAACGTGCGCGACCGCGGGCTGGTGATCATCTCGGGGTGTTCGCACGCGGGGGCGATCAACGTCCTCCTCCACGCTCAGCGCCTGACCGGGGAGACCCGGGTGGCTGGCCTTCTCGGTGGCCTGCATCTCACCGGTGGACTGTTCGAAGCGCGTATCGAGCCAACGGTCGCCGCGTTGCGCACCGCCCGCGTTAGCCGCGTCCTGCCCGCGCACTGCTCGGGCTGGAGGGCAGTCCACGCGATCGCCCACGCCATGCCCGAGGCGTTCGTGCAATGCGCGGTGGGAACGACCGTGACGTTCGAAGCATCACCCCGGTGATCGAGCGGCCTCACCGGCCGGCGACACCAACACCGACCCCGCCCCATCACCAGCGAGACCTGCCTTCACTCGGCGACGAGCATCTCGTAACGGACGACGAGCGGCCTGCAGCACGTGCATCTCGGCCCAGGCGAGAACAGACGCGCTTCGCGCGCGGAAGCCGCAACCCGGGTTGTCGCGTCTGACAAGGGGGGATGGCATTCGCAGAAGCTCTCGGATCTCCCTGCGCTTCGCCGAGAGCAGGGCTTGCGAGCCGGGCTGCAGGATCCCGCAATTGCCTAGGTGCGGGCCGACCGAGTCGGCCTTGAGATTGGCGACGAGCGGGTCTGTTCGCCAGTTGCGGTGAGTGCCCTGCTATCGCGTCGGCGCGATACTCGCCGGCGGCGGTGGTGCTCGCGTCGCAGGGGCGGCTCAATCGCCCGACGGGTGCTCTAGCGCGGGCTCAAACCGGCAGTTGACCAGCTCAACGCCGCCACTTCGTCGAGAGCCTTATGAGGGGCGCGGTCATGAGCCGTGGCACCAATCGCGGGCCCGGGACAACGCGCAGGCCGAGCTGCTCGAAGAGCGTGAGCGCGTCCAGTTGGAACCAGTGCGCGGTGACCTTCCCGCCGGCCATTCGGTTGATCTCGATGCCGGAGAAACGGACCTCGCGGCCGGTCGGTGGCAGCGCGGGGAAGGGCCCGGCGTGAGTTCCGGTGAAGAGGATCCGCCGCGGTCATCCCGTCGTCGGCTACGACGTCCTGCACCTCGAGGTGTAGGTCGGGGAAGCCCTGGAGAAAGGTGCCGAGGAACTCAACCCAGGCGTCGCTGTCGAGTGCCGGCAGATGCATGCTCTCGGGAGCGTGCGCGGTGTAGCCGGCGGTTCGCGCGCCGGCCTCGCCCTCGTCGTCGCGGGCGTTGAAGGCGTCGATCCACTGGCGCAGCCAGCCTGTTGTCCCCGGCCGATGCCGGCTTGCTGATTGTCTGGGTGCTCGTCGTGGCTCCTTTATGAGTGTCAGGCCGGGATGCCGGGAGGGCCGAGGATCTCGAGGCCGTACTCGGCGGCCGTCTTCATCACCAGCTCCATATCGGGCGGCGTTGCGGGACCGGGCGGGAGCTCCGGCCCGGGGGCGGGCTCGGCGAGCGCGCGGACGAAGCCCGCGAAGTCACCAGGTTCGGTGACCAGGAGGAACCGCGCCATCTCGGAGCTCACGATGAACGTGTGCGGGATGTCGCGCGGCCCGAGGACGAACGAGCCAGCCGGTGCGACATGGGTCTCGCCGTCGACCCAGATCGTGAGCTCACCTTCGAGGACGTAGAACCATTCGTCCTCGTTGTGGTGGACGTGGAGCGGCGAGCCGCTTCCGCGTGGGGCCGTCTGTTCGGTGACCATGGCGCCGTCGCCGGCCGCCTTGATCGTCGTCAGCCCGCCGAAGAACCAGAGGTGCTCGCCGGTGCCGGGCTGATGTGCGATGGGGGTGAGAGTTGTCATGTGCGCAGCATGCTCCGCGTGGCTCTGCGCGACCATCCCCCGCCCGCGGGGATCTTTCTTGCACGCCGTGGGAGACTGGGGCGATGGCACGGTCCGTCGAAGCGCTGATCGACGAGATCGATCTCCTCGCGTCCAGGGGACTTCCGCGCAAGGAGTTCTTCGCCGAGCTCGCTCCGAGGGTCCGCACGGTGGTCGACAACGACGCGAGCTGCTGGCATACGCTCGACCCGCACACGCGTCTGCTGACCAGCGACGACCCCGCGGAGCTGATCGGCCGCGGGATCTTCAGCCCGGAGCAGACCCCCGGCGCCGGCGAGCTGATCATCCGCAGCGAGTACATGATCGATGACGTCAACACGTTCGCCGGGCTCGCCGCCAAGCGGGTGCCGGTCGGGATCCTCGACCACGCCACCCGCGGCAATCCCGAGAGCAGCCCGCGCTACCGCGATCTGCTCCTGCCGTCCGACATCCCGCACGAGCTCCGTGCCGCATTCGTCATCCGCGGGCGCGTGTGGGGCGCTGTCCACATCGCTCGCCGCGCGTCGAGCGGACCGTTCCATCCGAAGGACGCCGACGCCCTCGCCGCCATCACCGCGGCGGTCGCCCGTGGGATCCGCACGTCGCTGCGCTTCGACGCGGCCCGGCGCGTAAATGGGCTCGAGGCGCCCGGCCTCGTCGTCCTGGGCCCCGGCGACGAGGTGGAGATGATCACCCCGCCGGCCCGCGAGCTGCTCGCCTCGATCGGCGCCAGCGACATCCCCTACACCGATGACGAGATGCCCGCCGCGGTGCTCTCCCTGGCAGGGTTCGTCCGCAGCGCACCCCACGCCGCCCAGGGCGGCGCGAACGTCGTCACCGTGCCGGCCGATGACGGCTGGGTGACCCTCCACGCGTCCCGTCCGGGCTCGGCGTCCGACGGCCGCGTGGCGATCGTGATCGAGCGCGCCAGCGCGGCCCGCTCAGCGACCGTCCGCCTCGAGGCGTTCGGTGCGACCGCCCGCGAGCGTGAGGTCGCCACGCTCCTCGCACGCGGGCTGTCGCGCGTCGAGATCGCCGAGTCGCTGGTCCTCTCTCCGCACACGGTCGAGGACCACACGAAGAGCCTTTACAACAAGGTCGGCGTCGCTTCGCGCCAGGAACTCGTCGCCCGGGTATTCCTCGACGAGTACCTGCCCGAGGTAGCCCAGAGCACGCCGCTGACCTCCCGAGGACGCTTCGACCATGTCTAGCGCCCGAGTGCACATACAGCGGATGCGCCGGCACGGCTGATTTCGCAACCTCCGTTCCGCATCGCGCCACCTGGCCGTCCAGCACGCCGAGTAAAGGGGCTGCATCGGTTCCGCGGGGTCGTAACCGCGCCGGCGAGCGAAGTCTCCGTCCAGACCGCTGCACCACAACTGACCGCTCGCGGCACGGACCTGCTTCCGTTCCGCGACGGGTCTCTTGCCCGACTGCGTCGACGAACCTCCTCCGCGCGGAATGCGCGATCGAATGGTTCAGCCGACAGGTAGAGAACGCGCACGCGGGGGAGGCCCCCCGGGGCAGACCTGCGGTTCGCCGTAAGCAGGGCCGACAGTGACGCGTGCAGAAAATGCCGATTTGCCTAGGCAGAGCCGATCGACGGCTGGGGCGGTGCGCACTGCCGTCGCCGCTCGCTGTCCAAGCGTGACGACTCAGATGTCGCCGAGAGGCTCGCGCGCCGGGCGGAGTCGGTTCGAGCGAAGCGGTCGTCCGCAGACGTCGATCACGGACGACTGGCCGTGGACGGACCTGCGCGGTTCGGGATTAGAGGTCCAGTGAGCGAGTCGGATAGTGGTTGGAGAATGGCCTTGTTTCGCACTCACGATGTGGAGTCGGTACCTTCACCGCCCGTGACGCCCGCGGTCCCCCACGTGTTCCAGTCGCTCTGGCTCGGCACGCGGTTGTCGCCGCTGGAGCACCTGTGCCTCAAATCGTTCCTGAGGCACGGCCACACGTTCGTCCTATATGCCTACGACGAAGTCGACAACGTGCCCCCCGGTTGCGCGATCGAGGACGCGCGCGCGATCCTCGGCGAGGATGCGGTCTTCATGCAGCGATCGGGCATCCATACCGGTAGCCGATCCACGTTCAGCAACCAGTTCCGATACGAATTGCTGCGCACACGGGGCGGCTGGTGGGTCGACACGGATGTGCTGTGCTTGAAGCACGACATTCCGGACCCGCCTTACGTGTTCGCCAAGCAGGACGAACACACGTACGCGTGCGGCGTCCTCAAGGCACCTCCAGACAGCGCCTTCCTGGCGCAAGCAGCAACCCGCGCGCTCCGGGATCCGAGCGAGATCGCCTTTCTTCAGATCGGACCGATGCTCGTCACCGAACTTGTCCGTGAGCTGGGCCTCGAGGATCACGCCTGGGCATGTGACGACGTATACCCGCTCAGGTGGGATGAGGTTCTGACGGTTTTCGACCCGGCGCGGACCGAACAAATCGAAGCTCGGATCGCGTCAGCGACGTTCATGCACTTCTCCACTGGGATCCTCAGGCTCGCGAACATCGTGAAGGACATCAAGCCCCCGAAGTCGTCTTACCTCGATTGTCTGTACGCCGCCTACGACGTCGAGGTCGCCAGCGACTTGCGCTACGAATGGGCCGAGATTCAGCCGCAATACCTACTCCAGCAAGATCACTGGCGCATCGAGGCCGATCTTGGGCTGCTCCGGGCCGAGGTCGCAAGACTGCGAGAAGAGCGCGAGCAGACGTGGAACGAGCTGGCGATAAGGCTGGCGCGAAAGTGCATTGCGCGGCTCGAGCAGTCCGGGCGATGGTCGCCGTTGGCACGCGCCGTCCAGGCATCCCGACGCTTAGTCGACCGCGCGTTCGTCCGCTAACACCGCGCGTGCGTCGAGCAGGCGGTCCAGGCGACGCTGGCACCAGCTCCGTTGTTCGTCGTCCAACGCTGCCTGTTGCATCCGCGTTTGGAGGTTGAGCGCGATGTACGGCCCGTAGGTCTCCCAGCACACCGCAAACCGCGACCCGTAGATCCGCTTGACCGCCTCGGCACTGGCGAGCTCATCTCGAATCTGTGCGAAACCGATCGGTCGATGAGCCCACAAACGGTACGTATAGGTTGGCTGCGGAACCACGCAGATGCGCCGCGCCGAACTGAGCACCTCGGCGAGGAACGGAGGGTCCTCGCCGGCAAGTACTGCAGGATTCTCGCCGCTCGGGGGGGTCGGGTAGCGGATCCCGCAGCGGCGCAGCAGATCCGTCGAGATCAAGCAGCAGTAATGAAACCATGGAATCCAAAGCTCGGGCAGTTCGAGCAGCGAGCCGACCCGGGCCTCTCGTCGGCCGCGCACTTCCGGCAAACTGGACGCCTCGGCGCGGACCACGCCCGCGATCTCCCCGTTCCACGGTCGGCACACGCCGTCGTCGAGTCGCTTGAGCAACCCTCGCGCTACCTCGGAACCGGTCGCGCCGACGGCGTCGTACAGCGAACGCAGCGCATCCGGCGGCAGCATGTCGTCCGAGTCGGTGAACTGAACGAAACGTCCTCTCGCGGCCTCGATTCCCACGTTCCTGGCAGCTCCCGCACCCAAGTTGGTGTCCTGGCGGATCAATTTCATTCGCCGGTCCCACCGCCGCAGGCGTTTCAGCACCCGCCGGGAGGAGTCGGTCGAGCAGTCATCGACGCAAATCAGCTCGAGCGAGACTCCTTCCTGGTCGAGCACCGAGCTGACGCTCTCCTCCAGGAAGAGCTCACTGTTGTGCACAGGCATGACGACCGACACGTCCGGCGGGTGGAGGGCCAATCTGGGCAGCTGAGAAGGGCCCTGCACAGCGCCGGATTGTAGTTCGTAGGCATCGTTCGTTTACCATGCGCGGGTCGGCGTGCCTGGGAACAACGCGTCATTCCGCGACTGGCTCCTCCTGCCGCCGGCCAGACGTCTGCGACTGCGGTTGGGAGAGCGCGCGCGGGTGCCGGAGCTTCGGCGCCATCGGGGGCGACGATCACCAACGGACAGCAGCCGAGCGGTGGTGCTGGCCTACCACCACGTTGGGGTGCCGGTGGCGGACCCGTTCGAGATCGCTGTGCCTCCTGACCGGTTTGCGGATCAAATGCGCACCTTGTCGGCCATGGGTCCGGTTTTGACCGTGTCCGAGTTGAGCAAGCGGATCCGCAGCCGCAAGCTCCCAGATGTGTGCTTCGCGGTCACCTTCGACGACGGCTACGCCAACAACCTCCACACCGCAAAGCCGATCCTCGAGCGGTATGGCGTGCCGGCGACGGTATTCGTCGCCACTGGTTTCGTCGGCGGCGTGCCGTTCTGGTGGGATCAGATGAACCACCTGATTTTCAGCGACCGTAACCTCGGCAAGCAGCTGACGCTGGAGCTCGGATGCGGGTCGGGCCGCTGGCTGCTCGAGCCGGCGAGCCTGCGTCAGGTCCATCGCGAGCTGCGGGAGCTGCTCCGATCACTGGACCACGGTCGCCGGATGGAGGCGTTGGCCGAAGTCCGCTCTCAACTGGATTGCGACGTGCTGCCGGCGGAGCGCTCGCTGACCGCCGAGGAGATCGCCAAGCTGGCAGAGGACGGTCTCGTGGCAGTCGGGGCGCACACGTGTACCCATCCGGTCCTCCCACGAATCACCGACGAGGCGGCGCGCGAGGAAATACGGGCTAGCAAGGCATGGCTCGAAGCCGAGCTCAAGCGGCCCGTCAGCGCGTTCGCGTATCCATATGGCGAGCATGGGCTCAGGCATGTCGACTTCGTGCGTCGCGCCCGCTTCGAGATCGCGTTCACGACGGTCGCGGAGGCGGTGACAGCCGATTGCAACCCGCTGCAGGTGCCTCGTCTGTCGATCGGGCGCTGGGATGGCGCCGAGCTCGAGCGAGCTGTCGGCCGCCTGCTCGAAACGTGAAAACGCCGGGCGGGCGAAAAGCTTCCCTGGGTTGAGATGAATCGACTCCTCGGATGGCCGCGCCGGCTCGCGTGCGAGCCGGGCTCGCCGGTCCCTCATGCTCGGACCGAAGCGCCTTCGCGCGGCCGGGCGGTCCTCGGTGCCCCGCGTCCGAGTGTCGGCTCAGTCGACCCATCGCTGACGCACCGCTGGGAATCGGAGATCCGGTGTAGCGGCGAGTCCGACGGCTGAATTCACCTATTGCGCATCGTCGCGACTTCTCCATCTTGGTTCGCGACCGACCCGCGCTCTCCTTCGGTCTAGGTGGTGTTTGAGGCCACGCTTGCGAGCGCGCGGATCGCGGCGCCTGCCCAGATCCAGGCGTGGCTGTCGGGACCCGCGACTTCTTTTGTGCTCGCGCGGACGCCGGACGGGCCATCGCCTTGGCGACCAATCGTGCGTAACACTCGAGATCTGACTATGCGCGGATCACGACCGGCGACGAATGAAGAGCGGCTCGGTCGCTGAGCCACCCGGACCAGAGCGCAGCCGCACCGACGAGAGACAGCGGTCGTGCGGCAGTCACGGCGGACGCGGCAGGCGGATCCGGGAGGGCCTTTGCGAATGCGGCGACGGCGATGGCCGCATCGTCGTAGTGAGTCGCGCCTTTCGCCTGAGCTGTCACGAACGCCTCCCAGATGTAGAGACCGCGGCCGGCTCGGGCGAAGTTCTCCCAATCCAAGTACAGATCATGCGACGGCGCATACGCTCGGATGGCTCTGAGCACCCAAGCTGTCTGAACAAGACCCGTGGCGAGCGCTCCTGTGCCCGCGCCAGCGGACCATGGTCGGGACCCCTCTCCCTGCCGTGCCATCCCGAGCTGTAATGCATCCTCCGGGACAGGTACGAACAATGGGCATTCAAACCCGAGCGCTACGGGACGACCATTGACGAGTTCGGCGGCTACAGCCGATGCCAGGTCCTGCGGGCTTGCTTGGTCGTGTTCAACGGGAGCAGCGGACGTAACCTCGCCTCGCGCCCAGCTGAAGTTCCCGGCCTTGACCGACCCGACGTCAGCACAGAAGACAACGACCTCATCCACTTGCGGCAGCCTATCCGGGTCGAGCGTGAACTCGGCAAGCGGATCGGCGCGATGCCTTTCGTCATCCCCAGGGAGGTGAGTCAGGAAAGCGCTTCGGCGACGCACCGGTCGCCGGCCGTGGCCCGAACGCGCTGGAGCGACGGTTGCATTCGGCCGCCGCCGGCTCCCGAATCAGCTAGTCAGTGTCTTGCGCATTAGGAGCGCCGCGACCTCATAGCCTGCAGATTCGTATAGGCCTCTGGCCACTGCGTTGCCGCCAAAGACGTTGAGACCGACCGAGTCTCCACCCCGGGCGAGGACTTCGCCCTCCGCCGCATCGAGCAGCGCGCGGCCGTACCCTCGCCCGCGCCGGTCCTCGACGACCTCGATGTCGTAGATCCACCAGCCGGCTCTGTTCTCCGGTGCGGGCCCGACCCATACCAAGCCGACAGCCGCACCGGCTGCCTCAGCAACGAGCAAGACCATTTCGGGCGTGTGGAGACCCTGCGGTAGAAGCTCGTCTGTTTCCTTCTCGGCGCGCTGTTCGGCCCCCTCGGCGCTCCAGGTACCGGCACGCACATGCTCATCGGCGTACTTCCTAGCCGATCGGCGACGGTACTCATCGAACTCCGCCCGCGTCATCGCTCGGATTCGCAGGTCGCTCATCTGCACAACGTAGCCGTCGCCACAAACCGAGGTCGATCAAGTCAAGGAGCCGACGCCGGCGACCTGTATCCGGGTTGTGAGGGCCACTGCGCTCGTTCCCAGTGTGTTCGCTCCCTACCAGTACCAGCGCCCCGAGGCTTGCCACCACGACTGGGTTCATCCTCTCGCCGCCTCGCGTCGCGCCATCGCAACGGCGACATCGCGCCGCCTGTGATGAGCAGCCACCTTCGGCGGGTCGAGGTCCCGCTCGACCCGCCGGGGATAAGCCCGGAGCGGCGGACCTACAAGAGCCCGTGGCTGGCAGGGATCATCGGCGCTGGCCGCTCGTGCACGGCGTGGACGATCTCTGTGTTATCGATCCCGCGCAGATACACCGAGGTGATCGCGAGATCGGCGTGGCCGAGCTGGCGCTGGATGACCAGCAGCGACACCCCCTCTCTCGACATCTCAACGGCATGAGCGTGCCGCAGCTGGTGTGGTGCGAAACGACGCCGCACGCCAGCTCGAGCAGCCGCGGCGTGAAGCTCCGCCCGGACGCCCGCAGGCGCCCACGGACGTCCTCTTGTTGGGCCACGCAGCACACAGAACAGCGCGCCCGCCGGAAGCTCTGCGCGGAGCCCGAGCCACGGCCTTAGCTGCTCCCATCCCCAGCGGTCCATTCCGACCTCCCGCCGCTTGCCTCCTTTGCCGCGGCGCACCAGAATCGCTCCGCGGTCTGGGTCAAGGTCGCTCTCGCTCAGCGCGAGCGCTTCGCTGATCCGCAACCCGGCTCTCCAGAGCACGACGATCAGGCCACGAAGACGAATAGCGTCGGCGTCATCGCCGGCGGCGTGCATAACCGCGATGATCTCCTCAACCGTCGGCGGGTCTGCCGGATACCGCTGACCCTTATTGCGCGGCGGCCGGCCCTGGTGGAAGCTCGACAGACAGTGTCGCCGGTGAGCGCCGGCGGCCGCAGATGTCCAGCGATGTGGTGGATGGCATGCGCCCTCCCTCGGACAATGGTTGACCCACCGATCGTCCCGCCAGCTGCCGCCCCGTCAACGCCGGCCAGCGCTCTTCGCACCACCCGGTCGTCAGCATGGCTAAGGTCAACCTGTTGCTTCTCGTCGCCAAAGTAGGCGTCCGCCCACAGCGTCCGGATCGCGAGAACACTCGCCGTTGCGCGGGTTCCAAGGCGTGGATGGCTTGACGTAGGATCGGCGCTATGTCCGGGCAGCTTCTCGCGCCACTCGAGGCGAGGTTTCGTCCGGAATCTGTTGGGCTCGATCTGGACGTGATCGGTGATGTGATCAGCGCAGCCGAGCATGAGCTGAGGGTTGCAGCGATCGAGGATGAGGATCGATGCTGCGGGTACTTCCCCGCGCTGGCCGGGATGAGTGCGATCCGCAGCGATCTGCCGGCGTGTCGCGTGTTCGCCCAAGCCCTTCCCGCTATCTCGTACGGCAGGATGTCCTTCCGGTTCAACTTCCTTCGCCTCTCGTTGGTCCGCCAAAGCGCCGACCCGGCCTTTCACCTGGACTCGGATGCCGCCACCGCGCTGACCGGTGACGTGGGCACTTTGAACGAACGAGAGGTCCTACGGCTGCTCCTGAACCTGAGCAGCCGGCGGGAGCGGGAGTTGCGCTACCTCGATGTGGATCCGCGGGCCACCAACCTCACCTCGGAGGGATCCTACGTTCGAGCCGAGGATCCCGGGAGGCTCCTGACGCGTGCCCGAGTCGCAGTCATCCCGCCCCGCATCGGCACGACGGTCCACGGCTTGGCGTTTGCGTCAAATCGGGTGCTGCATTCAGGGCTCGACGGCGGGTGCTGCATTCAGGGCTCGACGGCGAGCACGGACACTTCATCGCCGCTTACGGCACGGAGACAGCCGACCGCGGCAGAGCCGGTTGACGCCCTCCGAAAGCTGCGAGGAACTGGTCGCGAAGTGCGCACTGAGCCGCCGGGTGCAGGGACCGGTGACCGTAGACCCGCTGGTGGAGCTCGCCCGGCCTCCGGCTCCCGCGGCGCCCATGGGCCAAGGTCAGATTGTCGAACACGAGCAGGTCGCCCGCTCGCAGAGGAACCTCAACCTCGACGGCGCCGACATCCAGACCGAAAGACTTGAAAAAGCTCCGCTCAGCCGCCAAATCGTCAAACTCCATGCCACAGAGAAAGCCGGGTGTGGACTTGACGCTCGGGAGCCGCGGCGCACCGGCCGCGCCCTCGATGACGCGCCCGAGGCTGCCCTCGCAGTAGCCATCCGCGTCATCCCACGCCCCGTGCGACTCACCGTACGCAACTAGGTTCTCCAGAAGCGTCGTCCGGTCCGGCCAACGCCCCTGGGCCAAAATACGGTCCAGCGGCACCAATCGCGTCACAGCCGTGACCCCGACCGCGGAGCACGGAATGAATAGTGTGGTGTATCGCGCGACATCCTGATCGCGGAGGGGGTGGAGGGGGACGCCAAAGTCGAAGTGGAGCGTCTGAAAGTCCCGGGTTACTTCACCGTCGCTC
Organism: uncultured Solirubrobacterales bacterium; assembly: GCA_963718545.1. GTDB lineage: Bacteria > Actinomycetota > Thermoleophilia > Solirubrobacterales > Solirubrobacteraceae > Palsa-465. The sequence continues at coordinate 168,001 of CAVQZO010000004.1, forward strand.
GGCGGGAGGATGAAGTCGCCGATCACGACCAGCCCGTCCTCGCCGTTCGACGCAGCGCAATCCTCGATCAGCTCCCGCGACCTAGCGAACGCCGCGTCCGGAGTAGAGAACGCCGACCGGATCCAGACGAAGCCGGACTCACAAAGAGGAGAGCTTGCGCCAGTCACGCCCCGATTGTGCCCCACGCGACAGAAACCTTCCCGCATTCTGAACCGACGATCAGCAAACAGCTGGCGCCGGCGGCGATCTCGCCATGCGGTCGTCGCCAACGCGATCGCGCAACACCTAGGCCACCAACAGGCAAGCAATCGCCCGCCGGGTACCCCGGTCAGCTGGCGAAGCGCAGGTCGCTCAAAGAGTTGTCGCGCTTGAGATGCCGAGTTCGCAAAACCGGACGTCCGCGAGATGAGCGGTGTTCGCCCAAAACGTGTACGCGTCGCGTCGAGAAGATGGGCGTGCCCTGAGCAAGGCGGACGTCCCGCACGACATGATGGTCGCGGGTCAGCCTAGACCCTGGAATGTGCGCTGCGACCGCTCATCTCCGGTACGCGGTGGGCGTCGGCGTGGCCTCGCCGGGTGGCAGCGCGGCAGCTGACCGTTTGTTCAGCCATACGTCCATCGTTCGCGCGGCTGTGACCGCCAGCACGGTGACAGCGACGGTGCAGCCCGAGTCGTACCGGCGCTGGCGTGCGGGGTCGAACTGCTCGCCTCGCAGCTGGCGGGTGGTCGCGAATCCTACGGCCCAGCCGCGGTGAGTCAGCGCTTTGCCTGCCAGCATTTTTGCCTCACGCAGCGAGAGGCAGCGACTGCCCGACTGACTGATCAGCCGGGGCTCGGCGATATCGCGGAGCCGTTCCACCGACAGGGGTGGGCCGCTACCGATCATCACCACTCGGCGGGTCGGGTCGAGCGAGAGGTACGGATCGGACGGCTGTGTATCGGAGCCTGGGTACTGGGCGCACGGTCCAGAGGAGGCGAAGGGCGATGATGGCCCGAGTTCGGGCCGCCAGCCGGCGAAGCCGAGCCGCGCTAGCAGTCCGCGGATCTCGCTGGCGAGGATGCGGGGTGCGATACAGTCGCGCCCCCGCTGCAGGCGCCCGAGCGATTGCTCGAGCTTGGCTACGCGGGAGGTGGCTTCCGAGTAGCCGGGTGGGAGGGGGAGGAGGCCGAGGCGCTGGCATTGGTCCGGCCGTCCGTCGGCCACCATCACGTGCACCAGCAAGCCGGGCTGCTGGCAGGCCACGAACCGCACGCCTGGGTGCGTCAGCGCGGCTACGCCCTCGCGGCGGTACTCCCGCAGGCAAGCCGCAACTGGAGAGAGGCCGTTCAGCGGGACGCCCTCGGGCCCCGGACTGGTGTTCGAGATTCCCTCGGAGCAGGAGACCCCGCCCGCCGCGAGGCGAGTCGGGCTCTGCAGCGTTGCCGCCAGCGCGCCGCCTGCCAACACGAGCGTGACAAGGGCGAGGATCAACCGTCCGCGCCCGGCGGGGGGCCGCAGCCAGCGACGCGTTCGTTTGGCTGGGGTACTGGAGGCCGTCTCGGCTTGGATGGCGCGCTCGAGTGCGTCACCAAGCAAGTTGACGAAGTTGATCTCACTCATGCCTGTGCCCCCATCACGTCATTAAGGCGGGCAAGACCACGGTGCACGCGGGTGCGGGCTGCCGCCTCGCTGCAATGCAGCCGTGCCGCGATCTCTCGATAGTCGAGCTCCGCGATCACCCGAAGCTCGACTGCGTCACGCTCCCGACCCGACATCTGGCGCATGGCCGCGGTGAGCGACGCCCGCACGTCATCGTCATCGACGAGCGCCTCGATCTTGGCCGCGGATTCGGCATCGAGCCCAGGCCGTTCAAGGCCAAGGCGCCGGGCGGCTCGCATCTCCACCGACTGGCGGCGAAAATAGTGAGATAGCTCTTTCGCGGCGATTCCGTACAGCCAGGCGCCGCCAGGGCGGCCTAGATCTCGAAACCGGCTGCGCCGCTCGAACGCGACGGCAAACGTCTCGGCCAGCAAGTCAGCCGAGACCTCGGCATCGAGGACGCGGCGAAAGAAATAACCCAGCAGACGCTCGGCCCAGCGGTCATAAAGCTCGCGGAACGCTGCCGGGTCCTGGCGCGAAGCAAGGATCAGCTCGGCATCGGATCGCTGTGAACGGCTCATCCAACCCCTTACGCCGCAAGCCCAGCGGCCCGTTACATCAACCTTAGCCGCGCAACCGGAGCGACCGGGCCACCCAATCGTCGCCGAAGCGATAGCGCGGCGCCGGGCCTCGGCCGGTGCAAAGCGCTCGTCCGGGCGGCGGCCTCAGCGTTCGCTGGTGACGCGAAATCAAGAGAACCGTCGGAGCTCCGGTGGTAGGTTGGCTGCGTGCCGATGATCCCGGACTCCGCTCGGGCAGTGCTTGAAGGCCCTGCGCTCGCACATCTTGTCACCCTCGAGCCGGACGGTCGTCCGCAGGTATCAATCGTGTGGGTCGGCGTGGACGGAGACGAACTTGTCGCGGCACATTTACCCGAGCATCGCAAGGTTCGCAACATTCGTCGGGACCCCAGGGTCGCTCTTTCCGTTGAGGCCGGCACCCGGAACGAGAGCGGGCTGGATGAATACATCGTCATCCACGGAAGCGCTCACATCACCGAGGGCGGCGCGGCCGAACTCCTCCAGGAGCTAGCGCGGATCTATCTAGGACCCGATGTCAAGTTCCCGCCGATGGATGACCCACCCGCTGGATACATCACCCATATAACTGTGGAGCGGGTCGGCGGCGTAGGTCCCTGGGCTCGCTGAGCCCGGTGCCCGCTCGACCTGGGCTGGTTGCGTGCGCTGGCACGACGGCGTACGGCGCCGACACGAATCGCGCGCTCGTCGGCCTGGAGCCCAGCTTGCATCCCGCGGACAACCGCGGTGTGCGGTCAGACGCGGCGGAACTCAGGATCGAGCTGGCGACTCCACGATCGCCGCACGCAGACCTGCTCATGGCGACGAGCAGGTGAGCGACCGGGCCACTCCGACGACCTGCTCTTGCTGTGGCGCGCGTATCTCGGTCGACGTAAGGTGCCAGCGCATGAGCAACGCATACGAACCCGAGTGGCAGGGGGACAGAGGCGGCAACCCCGTCGCGAGGGTGGCCGCGGCCGCCGGCTCGCAGCACCTCGGCGCGAGCATCGTTGAGCTCGCGCCGGGCACGCTCAGCAGCCCGTACCACTTTCATCACGCCAACGAGGAGCTGCTGATTGTGCTCAGCGGCACGCCGGAGCTGCGTACGCCCGACGGGCTTCGTGAGTTGCCGCCCGGGGAGGTCGTCTCGTTCCGGCGCGGTCCTGAGGGCGCACACCGGCTGCGCAACGCATCGTCGGAGCCGTGCCGGCTCCTCTTCATATCCGAGGTGAACTTCCCCGACATCGTCAGCTACCCCGACACGGGCACGACGCTCGCCGTGACCGCCCCGAGCGCCCGAGTGGCGTTCCCCGGCGGCAGTGACGGACCACTGACTGACCTCATTGCCGCAGCATTCGATGCTGACCCGGGCAGCGCCTCGTAATGGGATCGACTTATGGAGCGTGCTTCGGTCGCAACACGTGCAGTACTACTGCCGAACAGCGGCCCTGCCTAGCGCGGTGCGCAGGACGCTCGCGTGGACTTCTGAAACGGCAGGCGAATGCACCAGTATCGGGTTCGCGGCGACATCGACGGTTATAGCCCGAAGCAGCGACGATCTCAGCCGCGACGACAGCTGCCGCTCACCTAGGGAAGCAGCGACCGTGCCCTACATGCCGCGCGTTGCGGGTTCCTCGTCGACGGCGTCGAGATGCTCGCCGCCGCTCGAAAGCGAGAGCGACTTGAGCAGCTCGGCGATGAGTCTCGCCGCGTGCGAGAGTCTGAAGAGTCGTGTTGAAAGAGTTCGCCGCCCAACTTCAGAAGGGCGACAACCCAGGTGCGTGGACGTGCGTGGTGATGGACGACGTGGCCGAGCTCTTCGGTACCCGTGGGCTCGTGAAGATCCGCGGTGCGATCGATGGCGAGCCGTTCGCCGGCGCGCTCATGGCCCAGGGCGACGGGACACACAGGCTCCCGGTCAAGGCGGCGCTACGGAAGACGATCGGCAAGGAAGCAGGCGACGCCGTTCACGTGCGGATCGACGAGCGAATCGGGTAGCTGCCGCGGCACGCGGTTCTCCGTTCCGCGCGAAGCGTGTCTCTTGGCGATCCTCGGTGGAGTTGCGTCGCGACGCGAATGCAGGCCTCGGTCCGCGTGCAGGCCGACCGCGTTTGTGCCGCAAGCCGACTGAGGCAGCATTGTCCAGCCCGATCGGTGCGGCCCCTGAAAGTTCCACTTGTTCGTGAAGGCGGACTTTCGACCATCCGCGTAGGCCCGATGTTCAGGCTCTACGCGAGCAGCGCGGCGTGCAGATGTTGCTGCAGATCAACCATCCTCGGGTCCGCGTTGGCTGCGTGCGTCGAGTAGCTGGTGAACCCCGTCAGTTGTGCGCCTCGGCGAGCAGGTCGGGGAGGTTGGTCCGTGGTGTGAGCCGATCGAGCTCCGCGGGGAGCTCGATCGGCCGTGGGGGTTCGCGTCGCATGTCCGCGCGTGAGAGGTCAAGACGACCGTCTACCGGGCGCACGCTGTCGCCGGCAGTATCTTCACCAGCTGGCGGGCGTAAGGAGCTCGGCGCGGTGGGCGTGGGCCCAGTCGGTGAAGCTGCGTGCCGGGCGGCTGGTGACTGCGGTGATGTCGCCTGTCGGCTCGGAGTTGAACGGTTCCAGGGTGGAGCGGAATTGCTCGATGACGGCTTGCGCCAGCTCCTCGGGCATGCCGTAGGAGACCATCTGCGCGAGCAGGTCGGCCGGATCGGATTCGGCGTAGCGCAGGTCGCGGCCCAGCACCTGGCTGAGGAGCGCGACCTGGTCAGCGGGGCTGAGCGGTTCGGGGCCGGTGAGCTCGTAGACCCGGTCGTCGTGGCCGTCATGGGTGAGGCAGGCCGCGGCGACCGCGGCGATGTCCGCCGGGTCGACGACAGCGGCCCGGCCAGCGGCAAACGGGGCGTGCACGACCTGATCGGCCGCGATCATCGGCGCCCAGTTGAGCGCGTTGGACATGAACCCGGTCGGCCGCAGGAACGTCCACCCGAGGCCGCTGTCGCGGATCGCCTCCTCACCGGCCCGGTGCAAGGTCGTGATTGGGTCGGCGGCGCCGTGTCCGACGGCGAGCACCGACAGTTTGACGATTCGCTCCACGCTTCCTAGCCGCGCCGCGGCTACGAGCCGGTGATCGTGGGCGGCGATGTTGAGCCCGTCGGTGAGCAGGAACACCGCGTGCACACCGTCGAGCACGGGTGCCAGGTCGCTGTCTGTGAGGTCGGCCACGACCTTCTGGGTCCCATCGGGGAAAACCGCGTCAGGATTGCGGGTGAGCACCCGGATCTGGCCTGCCTCGGTGGGGAGGAGCGCTGTGATGAGTTCCGATCCGACGTTGCCGGTGGCTCCGGTGATCAAAATCATGAGTTCTGGTCCTTGGTTTGAGATTGTTTTTCGGGGTGGGCTTGTTTCGGGGTGGGCTTGTTTCGGGGTGGGTTTGTTTTCGGGGTGGGTTTGGGGCGGGGAGACGGTGGGCCGGGTGCCCTCGTTTGGCGTCTATGAGCGCCAGATCGATTGGAGCGCTCAGCCCGCGATGACGGGAACGGCTGCGGCATCGGCGTCGGCTGCGGCATCGGCGTCGGCTGCGGCCGCCTCGGTCTCGCCGCTGCGGGCCGCCTTCGAGTGTTCCTGGCTGTCGCGTGAGGAGATCAGCACGGCGGCGAGGATCGCTCCGGCGACGGCGAGGCCGGCGCCGACGAGGAACGCTCGGTCAAAGCCTTTGGTCAGCGCCACGGCCGAGCTGTGGACGCCGGCGTGGAACAGGCTTTGGGTGCGGCTGTTGGCGATGGTCGCGAGGATCGCGAGCCCGAGCGCGCCGCCGATCTGCTGGGAGGTGTTGATCAGACCGGAGGCCAGGCCCGCCTCGTGTGGTTTGGTCCCGGTGACGGCGGCGATCGTCACGGGCACGAACGCCAGTCCGAATCCGACGGCTGCCAACAGGGAGGGGCCGAGGACGTCGGCGGCGAACGAGCCGCCTGTCGCTGGTACCTGTGAGAACCACAGCAGCCCGCCGGCGACCAGCAGCATGCCGGCGATCAGGGGTGTCTTGAAGCCGACGCGCGTGACCAGCTGGCCGGCGGCCCCCGCCGCGATGAAGATCCCCCCCGCCAGCGGGAGGTAGGCGATCCCGGTCTTGATCGGGGAGTAGCCCAGCACCTCCTGGAGATAGAGGGAGATGAAGAAGAACATCGAGAACAGCGACATGCCGATCAGCAGCCCGACGATGTTGGCGCCGCGCACGGTCCGCAGCCGGAAGATCGAGAACGGCATCAGCGGGTCACGCTGGCGTCGCTCGATCGCCACGAACGCGATCAGCAGCACCACGGCCGCGGCCAGGCAGACGATCGTTCGGGTCGCGCCCCAGCCGACGTTGACCGCGTCGACGACGGCGTATACGAGCAGCGCCAGCCCGGCGGTGACGGCCACCGCTCCAGGGATGTCGAACGAGTTGCCGGCCTCTTCGCGGCGGCTCTCGCGCAGGAGGCGCGGGGCCAGCGCGGCAGCGATCAGCCCGATCGGGACGTTGACGAACAGCACCCAGCGCCAGCTCAGCCCGCTGGTCAGGATCCCACCCAGGAGCACCCCGGCGGCGCCGCCGGCCCCGGCGACCGCGCCCCAGATGCCGAGCGCGCGGTTGCGCTCAGCCCCGTCGGCGAACGTGGTGGTGATGATCGACAGCGCGGCGGGGGAGACGATCGCCGCACCGAGGCCCTGGACCGCGCGGGCGGCGATCAGCCACGTCTCGGACTGCGCCAAGCCGCCGGCCAGCGAGGCCAACGAGAAGACGACCAGACCGAGCATGAACATCCGGCGTCGCCCCAGCAGGTCGGCCATCCGCCCGCCCAGCAGCAAAAAGCCGCCGAAGGTCAGCGTGTAGGCATTCACGACCCAGGTCAGGTTGTCGCGGGAGAAGTGCAGGTGAGCGCCGATCGACGGCAGCGCGACGTTCACGATCGACGCGTCGATCACGATCACGAACTGCACCATCGCCAGCAGCGCGAGCGCGAGATTCTTGGTGCGGGGTGTAAGCGCGGTCACAGGCTCATCCCCAGCATCCGGCCCACGCCCGACAGCGACGCGAAGGCAAATCGCTGCACGCGCGAGGTGCGGATCGCGGTCGGGTGGGCTTTGAACAGCATCGCTACGTAGATCGCTTGGCGCGGACTGTGAGGTATTCCGGCGCCCATCCTCCCGGTCGATGTCAGCGACGCCATGTCGCGAAAGAACCCCTCGTTATCGGCGGCGGGGCGATGGCGATTGATGAACCGAACCGGCTCATCGTGACTGTTTCGCAGGGTGTGCCGGTGACCGGGAGCCGCTGCGGCGCGCTCTCCCGGACCATAGGTACGCCAAGTCCCGTCGAGCTTCACGTCAAGTCGGCCCTCGACGATCTCAAAACTGTCTTCAACATTGTCGTGCACGTGCACAGGGGGGCTGGGGCTGTGGGGACCGAGCCAGGCATTTGCCTCGAGGACTTCACCATCGGTGTCCTCGCCGTTGCGCACGATCTCCCAGCGCATATCCTGGCCTGGGCGAAAGTCGATGCGCCGTGTCACGGCTGCGCTGTTTGCAGGGGTATGAGAAGCAGTATTCATAGGGGCTCCATTAGGTCGTTGGTGCTTTATTGGTTATGTCCGGTCTGACGCCGGTCGGCAGACAGCGGATCTCCAGCAGCTCTAGGCCGAGTGCCTCGAGCTCGTGGATGACGCCGTACAGGGCGCACTGGTCGGCGAGCGAGCCGGTGAGCAGCGTGTCCTGGCCGCGGCTCGCCGCGGCCAGCGTCGGGAACGCTTGCATCATCGTCGGGCCGATCGGCCCGCGGACGCGGATCTCGTAGCGCTGGGGCTCGCGACCGCCGGTCGCTCGGTTCCTGGCTGGCATGCGATTAGGTTCGCCGTCCGGAGGATGAGCGCGCATCGTCTCGTTGCGATGAATTCGACCCTCCGGCTAAACGCCGGCGGGGTGCAACCATGTGTGTGTCGTGGCCGATTCGGGAGCAGCCGTCGAACACGCCGACTCCGGCGTGAGGGCGTGGTTGATCCCCCGGCCCGGCCTGTTCGAGCTGCTGGGCGCGGCGGAGCGGGTGGTGCACGTGACGGCGCCGGCGGGAAGCGGGAAGACGTTCCTATTGCGTTCGTGGGTCGCCGCGGCGGGTCTGAGCGAGCGCACGGCGTGGGTGTCGGTGGGGCGTGGGGAGCACGATCCGCAAGTGTTCTGGCTCTCGGTTCTCGACTCGCTGCGCCAGACCGGCGCCGGATCGGAGCGGGTGCGGGAGCTGACGGCCTCTCCTGATCTGGACGGCGCGAACGTCGTCGGACGGTTGCTCGAAGATCTGAGCTCGCTCCGGGAGCCGCTATGGCTGGTGATCGATGATCTGCACGAGCTCGAGGCGGACCAGGCCATCCGCCACGTGGAGGTGCTGCTCGGGCGCGCACCGCCTGAGCTGCGATTCGTGCTGTTGACACGCCGCGATCTGCGCCTCGGGCTGCACCGCTTGCGGGTGGAGGGGGAGCTGACCGAGATCCGGGGCGAGGACCTTCGCTTCACGCTCGAGGAGTCCCGCGCGCTGCTGCAGGCGGCGGGTGTGCGGCTGTCCGACGGCGCGCTCGAGTCGGTGGTCGCGAGAACCGAAGGGTGGGCGGCCGGGCTGCGACTGGTGGCGCTGTCGCTCGGCCGCCACCCGGATCCCGAGCGCTACGCGGTCAGCTTCTCGGGGCGTGAGCGCGCGGTGGCCGAGTTCCTGCTGGCGGAGGTGCTCGAGCGCCAGTCGGCGGAAGTGAGGCAGCTGCTGTTGCGAACCTCGCTGCTGGAGCGGGTCAGCGGACCCCTCGCTGATCGGCTGACGGGGAGCTCGGGCTCCTACGGAATTCTTGCCGGGCTCGAGGACGCGGGCGCGTTCGTGGTCGCTGTGGATCCGGAGCGAACCTGGTTTCGCTACCACCACCTGTTTGGGGACCTGCTCGCGCTCGAGCTGCGGCGGACCGCCCCGCACGAGGTGCCCGGCCTGCACACCATCGCGGCCGAGTGGTGGGCTGAGCACGGGTATCCGGTCGAGGCGATTCGCCACGCGCAGGCGGCCGAGAACTGGGGCTTGGCGGCGCGGCTGCTTGCGGACAATTGGTTCGGGTTGTACTTCGATGGGCGGCTCGCCACCCGCCGCGAGCTTCTGTCTGCGTTTCCGGCCGACGTGGTCGCAGCGGATCCCGAGCTAGCAGTGCTCGCCGCGGGCGACAAGCGGGCGGCGGGGTCCTTGCGTGAGTCTGAGTGGTACCTGAAGCGCGCGACGGGGATGGCCGAGTCGGTGCTCGAGGACCGTCGCGGGCGCTTTACGATCGCGCTTGGGATCCAGCGACTGTCGCTCGCTCGGGCCCGCAACGACCTTCGGGCCGTTGCCGAGGAGGCGCAGCGATTGCTCGCCTCAACCGAGGCCACGGAATTTGGCCTCGGCGAGGAGGTGCGCACAAGCGTGTTGACCGACCTCGGGATCGCCGAGACGTGGGCCGGTCGACTGGAGGACGCCGAGCGCCACCTCGCGCAAGGGCTGGAAGAGGCCCGGCGGATCTCCAAACCGATGCTCGAGCTCCAAGCGCTGGCAAACTGGGCGCTCCTGAGCTCCTTTCAGCACTCTCTGGCGACGGCGGAGCAGCGCGCCACGCAGGCGATCGAGCTGGCCCGCAAGCACGGTTGGGAGGAGACCGCACCAGCGGCCGCGACCGCCTACGTCGTGCTCGTCCATGCGACGGTCTGGCGCGGGCGGCTCCGAGAGGCAGAGTCGTGGCTGGACCTGGGCGAACGCGTCCTCGAGCGCGACGCCCAACCGACCCCGGCGCTGATGCTGTACGCGATACGGGCGTTGTTGGAGAGCGCGCGTGGCCGGTACGAGGAGGCGGCTGCAGCCTATCGGGATGCCGAGCGGATGGAGGGGGCGCTCGTCCTGCCGCACATGCTCACGGCGCGCGTGCAAGCGCTCAAGCTCCGGATGCTCATCCGCGTGGGCGAGACCGAACGGGTGGAGCGAGCCCTCGCGCAGATGGACCAAGAGGTTCGCGAAACGAGCCAGATGCGGGTCGTACTCGCGGCTCTGAGACTAGCCCGCGACGATCCCGAGGCCGCCGTGGAGGTCCTCGCACCCCTCCTCGACGACTCGAGCCCGGGCATGGCGTCGGTGTGGGAAATCGAGGCGTTGCTGCTGGAGGCGATCGCGCGCGACGCGCTTCGCGATCCCGGGGCGGCGTCGCGCGCGCTGGAGCGCGCGCTCGACGTCGCCGAGCCCGACGGGCTGCTGCTTCCGTTCGTTCTCTACCCGACCGCGGAGCTGCTCGAGCGCCAGGCGCGACTTCGGACCACTCACGCCTCGCTGATCGCCGAGATCCTGAACCTGCTCTCCGGACACGCTCCGGCGGCCCGGCCCAAGGACGCCGCGCCGCTCCAGGAACCCCTCTCCGAGAGCGAGCTGCGCGTGCTGCGCTACCTGCCGACCAACCTCCCGGCGCCGGAAATCGCGGCCGAGTTGTTCGTTTCGCTGAGCACGATCAGGACCCACTTGCGCAACGTGTACGCCAAGCTCGAAGTGCACAGCCGCGCAGACGCGGTGACGCGAGCGCGCGAGCTCGGCCTGCTCTCGCCGTCCTCGCTCAAGCGCTGACCCGGGTCGCCGTCAGTCGGACCTCGCGCGGGGCTCAGACCCTCGATCCGGACGACCTGATCCGCTCCAACCAACCAGTCCACTGACCGAACGAGCCCAGCTCAGAAAGTTCGCGCGGTTGTCGTCGTACGGAGGTCACACACTCGTACGGTTTCACATCGCGCGCCTGCAATGCTGACGATCTCTACCACTACATGACGAGGGGAGCAGCCTCGCCATCGCCGAAAACACGTCGGTGGAGCGACTGCCCCAGGCAGTCACGAAACCCGCACAACTCTTGTGCCCGCGCGAGCACCAATGCGGACGTCCTGTGTCAACCTCCGGGCGGAATAGCGGATGTCGGCTTGCCGTCAAGCGCTGCGCGCTCGGCCCTGCGGGCCGCCGTGTCGGTGACGGCGGCGCCGAGCATCCGCTGGGTGGCGGCGAGGTCGGGCAGGGAGCCCGACGCCGTGGGGATGGTGCCCGTGCAGTGTTGTTGCAGGGCGCGGTGGCGTGCGGGGTCGTAGGGGGTGCGGTCTTGCCAGCAGCGCCACACGACGCGGCACCAGGCGCGGCCGACGGTGCGTAGTGCGCGGGGGTGCTCGTGACCGCGGGCGCGGGCGGCGGCGTAGCGGTCTTGCGCCCAGGGGTGCCAGTGGCGGGTGCTGTCGGCAAGCATGCAGAACGCGCCGCGCAGCCGTTTGTTGCAGCCCCAGCGGAAGGACGCTGTCTTGCGCTTGCCGGACTCGACCGCGACGGCAGCCTGGCCGGCGTCGGCAGCGAGCGTGTCACGGGTCGGGTAACGCGCCCGGCAGTCGCCTATCTCTGAGAGCAGCTCGGCGGCGGTCACGACGCTGCGTGGGTCGCGAAACAGCGACAGGAAGATCTCGCCGTCGGGGTGCTCGCGCATAGCGGTCGCGATCTGCTCGGTGAGCTGCTTGATCTGCTCGACTAGTGGCTTGATCGCGGTGACCAGCGCGAGCACGAGCGCCCGGCGGGCGGCGAGCTCGGCCTCGCCGACGCGCCCCTCGGGCGCGCGCCTGAGCTTCGCGAGCAGCTCGGCGGGCTTCTGGCCACCGGAGTACCGCTGGCGCTCCAGAAACGCTCCGAGGCGCCGCTCGCCCAGACCGCGCACCTCGGCAGGGCTCGGGTAACGCTCCAGGAACGCGAGCGAGATTGGGCTGTCGAGCTTCGTGAACAAGCCGATCGGACCGGGCCAGAACCGCTCGAGCTCCGCGCGCAACTGGCTTGACAGCGCCACCCTGGCGTGCACGAGATCCTCTCGCGCACGGGTCAGCGCTCGCAGGGCCTTCGTCTGATCGCTATCAGGCTCGAGTACCCGGAAGCGGTGGCTGTCTGTGCGGGCAAGCTCGCACACCACGAACGCGCGTCAAACCGGTCGGACTTGCCGCCCGCCGCCCGGAACCGGGCTCGCGCGGCCGCGACCTGATTGGGATGCATCGGCAGCACCCGCAGCCCCGCGTCCAGCAGCCGCTCGACCAACAACCCGTCCGGCCGCTCGATCGCCACCAGCTCAACCCGCAGCCGCAGCAGCGCGCGGCACAGCGCTCGCAGCCCCCGCTCGTCGTGCGCGAACGTCGCCGCCAACAGCTCCTCGCCCGCCTCGTCGCACACGCGCACATCGTGCTTCTCCGCCGCCCAATCGACGCCGGCGCAGTTACCCATTCGTCCTCCTCACCATCGGGAATCGCTTCACAGCGCCCCGACCAGGAGGTACCGTTGCGGAACCCCATAGACAAGGCCCTCAACGGGGCTACGTCCTGTTGCCGCTTGCCGGCACCTCACCACCGCCGGGACGGGCCAGTCCGCATTTGGCCCTCCACACGGGCAAGGTCTCGTGGCCCTCTCCCGGCGGCGGTCGAGGCCACACCAGGATGACCTATGGGGTCTCGACTCGCATTGCGCCCCGTACCTGCAAGTCGCCAAAGGGAGGGCGCGGCTACTGTTTCGCCCGGCCGAGCAGCAGCCGTCGTCCTTGCTGGTCGCGTAGCTGCTTAGATCGAGCACCAGCGCTGACCCCTGACTGCTGCTTGCTTGGCAAGCAGCAGTCGCGAGCCCCGCTTTCCTGGCGCCGCGGTACGTCAAGCCGCTGCGCGCTGAGACCTCTTAAGCGCGGAAAGTGAGCATCTCACCTCATGACCGCTTTCACGATCTGGGCGCGGTCGGACGGGACGACTCCTCTGGCGACATTCCGCTCGCTGACGGTCATGACTCCGGACAGCCAGCACCGGGCCACATTGCACGCGCTTGACGACCAGCTCTACCTAGGCAACGCCGGAGTCTGCACGCCGTCGCGTGGGCCCTGCTTAAGGCGGAACAGAAGTCCGCCCCGAGAGCCTCGGCAGCAACGACTCGATCGCGCTTTCCGCGCGACGGAGGGCAGTGGGCGTGATGACTGAGGTGCCCGTCCTGGAGTCAGAGCAGGGCTTACGCCTGATCCGATCGCGGCTTTGAGAGCAGCAGTGTCGCCGTCGCCAGATCGCTCCGTTCGGCGTGTTTGGGAGGCGGTGTCGGATGCCTGTAGCTCCGCCCGATCGGTCGCGCTGACGGGCGGGGGAGTCTGAGGGTCGCGCGGCTAGGCTTTGACTCGTGGCCGAGTTACCCGAGATTCGCTACGCCGATTGCGGTGGGCGTGATGTCGCCTATCAGGTGATGGGGTCGGGCGCGGTCCCGTTTGCTGGATACTTTGACCTCGGCGTACATCTCGATCTGATGTGGACCGATCCGGCGTGGGTTCAGCAAGCGGAGCGCTTCAGTGAGCTGTGGCGGGTGGTTTTCTTTCAGATGCGCGGCATCGGCTTGTCGGAGCCGGTAGACCGCCGGCCGACACTCGAGGAGCAGGCAAGCGACCTTGCGGTGGTGATGGATGCGGCCGGGCTGCCGCGGGCGCAGGTCCTCGCGTCCGGCGCGACCGCGCCCGGCGCGGTCGTGTTCGCCGCCTTGTATCCGGACCGCGTCGACGGTCTGGTGCTCAACTGTCCGTACTTGTCGATGCCGCTGGCTGACGATCCCGACCTGACCGGCTGGGAGCCGGGCGCGGCGCGTAGTTTCGCTGATTGGTGGTTGGAGAACGTCGAGCGCTGGGGGAGTGGGATCATCGGGGACGGGTGGGATCCGGCGCTCGCATCGCCCCGTAACTACCGCCAGCTGGGCGTGCTCGAGCGGACTGCCGCTAGCCGGCCTGTTGCGCGGGCGTATGTGGAGGCTGCGATGCGGACCGACGTGTCACGGATCGCCGCTCAGGTGCAGTGTCCTGTGCGGGTTCTGCACATGCCGACCAATAGGTTGCCTGAGGCAGTTAGCCGCCATGCTGCGGAGCTGTTTCCGAAGGGCGAGTTTCGTGTGCTGCGGCCAACCCAGCCTGGCATGTCCTGGGGCGAAAGCCTCGCCCCGGTCTGGGAACACAATGCCGAGCTGGTACGCGGCCGGGCAACGATGCCTTCGAACCGCCTGCTGGCGACGGTGATGTTCGAGGATGTGGTCGGCTCGACCACGCTCGTCTCGCGGATCGGCGACGACGCCTGGGGTGAGCTTCGAGTCCGTCGCGACCGCCTGGTGCTGGACTGCGTGGAGGAGCACGGCGGAAGGGTGGTGTCCACCGCCGGGGACGGCTCGATGTCCACCCTGCCCGGCCCCGCGATCGCGATCCGCTGCGCCGAGCGGCTGCATGAGCTCCTACGTCCGATGGATCTTGAGCTGCGGGTCGGCATTCACACCGGCGACTGCGAGCGGATCGGCAACGACCTGTCGGGCCTGGCGATCCATATCGCTGCCCGGATCGGGGCAGCCGCCAGGCCCGGCGAAACGCTCGTCTCGCGGATGGTTAGCGACCTGGTCGCCGGCTCGGGCCTCAACTTCGCCTCACGCGGGATCCATCAGCTCAAGGGCGTGCCCGGCGACTTGGAGCTCCTTGCGAGCACGAGCAGCACGACCACACCACCCGTGCCCACGCAGCCGCCTGAGCCGCGACTCGGCGACCGGCTGATCGTCACCACAGCGCGCCGAGCGCCGCGCCTACTGACCGCCATCAACCGCCTGGACTCTGCCCTCCCCCGGCGGCGGTCGAGGCCACCACAGGTTGACCTATGAGCAGGGCTCTCAGCACGCGATGCAACAGACCCCGTATTCACCAATCTCAAGGCCGACCCGGTCGGCCCGCACCTAGGCAATTGCGGATCCTGCAGCCCGGCTCGCAAGCCCTGCTCTCGTCGACAAGGGGATTTCAGCAGTAGTAGTGCCGCCGCTGGGGCTCGAACCCAGGACCAACGGATTAAAAGTTGCTCCTTTGCAGGACAACTGCCGCAAACACGGGCAGTTCAGTGCAACTCAGTGCAGTTAGCACAGGGCAGAATCGCGCATTTCGGGACACGGTTCGGGACACGGTCTGGTACCCCGCGATCGTCTGGCTTCCAACGAACCATCTGGCTGCCTCCCGCGTGTAGGCAACGTCCAGCCCAAGAACACTCGCACGGACGATCCCAAGCTTCCGGCGTCTCTAGGAGACGACAGCCTCCGTTCGTCTGAATCCGGACCCTGTTTGGGCGAAGCGGTTAGTCGCAGTGCTCGGATTGATTCCAAACGAGAAGCGCTAATCGAGGCACGTCTCGAGATAAAAACGATCGTCCGGCGGTATCGCCAGAGGGCTTCAGTCGAGTGGTCGGGGTAAGCCGCGGCGCTATCAAGCGGCTCCGATAGCAGATCTTTGTTCCTCACGCCCGCGGCTACACCGCGTCATCTCGGCGGCGCGGGAGCCGGATCACAGGTGGCTGCGCCAGGGACGGTGCGGCGTCGTGACTGCAGCGGGCTTCCCGTCGTCGGGCGGGCTTGTGAGCGTAAACCCAGGCAGGCTCATCGCAAGCCAGTATGGCCGCCCGTCACTTGAGGTGGAGTCGTAGACCACCTCGGCGAGGACCGAGGGCTTTCCGGCATCGCGGAGTTTGCGATCGTGGGCCTCGACGACCCAAACCCAGTGAGACAGGCGGGCCAGCCGCAATGCGCGCACAGCGTCCGGCCCACGATTCTGTTGGACAAGCTTGCTCTTGTAGCCGACATTGGATCGCAGGAAAGTGCGCAAGCTAATGTTTCCGGCGACGAGCCCGTTCGCAAGCGACTTCCAGCCTGCGAGCGCAATCTTGTTCGATGCCCAGGCGCGGATGAGGAAATGCGTCGTGCTCTCTGCGACCTCGGCACTGAGGTAGACCTTCGGTGGCAGAGGGACGAGGAGCGTCTGCCATGGGGCTCGTCGGTCAGTGAACGGGGAGCTGATGATCTCGTAGGGGCCATGTTGGTCGTCGCAAACCACGAACCGGATGCGATCGCCTCTTTCGCGGTACCACCCCACGATCACGAAGGCATGGTCGACTGTGCCGACAAGCACGGGGAAGCCCGCGTTGAGGTAGCGGCATATGATGCTGAAGATCCGGGTGTCGTAGAGCCCCGCGGGGCGGGGCGTCTTCCCGTCGGGCATGTACTCGGTCGCAGGATCTTCGACCCCCTCAACGCTCGGAAGGTTGGAGATCCCATAGAACAATGCGGGCTGGCCGGTCGCACCGAAGATTGACTGGAGCTGGTGTGGGTACAGGCCCTTCGACGGGAGCGCGCGATCAACGGTGCCGCTACGAGGCGTAAGGTCAACTAGCTCCGCCGTCAGCCTACGCCCAACAAGCCCCTGGCAGGCAGCGTAGTAGTGACAGACCCACGCTGCGGCGTGCGCGCAACGCAGGTACTCCACATCCTGCTCACAAAACGGCGCCGCGCGCACCTCCAGCTCGTTGCCCCACAACGACAGCCTGTGGTCGCGAGGGTGAGCGTTGCCTTTGCCGCGAGGCGTTCCGGTGGCGAGATCATCGTTCTTCCGACCAACCCGGGCGAGAGGGGACGCAGCGTGCAGTACCCGAGGTAGCCGTGGTTGGCAGGTAGCCGATGGACGTCGGCATCGGTGATCCGCCGGCGGAAGAAGTGCAGCCGTCGCGCGAACGCTGGGCGGTCAAGGAACCGCTGCGACCAGAACGCTGAGTACTCGCTGCGATAGTCGGGATCGACGTACCGGTTCTCGACGATCACGGTCCGGCACCGATTCGCGCGCGCGGCCCTCGAAGACGTTCGCGAGTGGATGGGCCGGCGCCCGCCCCGTACTCAGCCAGAAGGCTGCTCCACTCCGCGTCGTTGTGCGGATGATGGACCCACCCGTGAGTATCTGGGTCGACCCAGGGCGTCATCGCGCCCACATCGTCTCAGCCTATGCGGAGCTGGCCTTCGACGTTTTCGGCTGAGCGTCGCGCCTTCGTGACCGAATCACGGGAAGCCTCGTTAGGCCGCCCGCTGCTCCGGTGGTAGCGCACCGGCCAGAGTCATCGACGCTCTTGTTGAGCACTCTGGCGAGCTTGTCGAGGTCGACCCTCTCCTTTGCGTTCCCCCTCTTTGTCGACGGCCATCACCGCTCCTCCGCTCACAGTCGGACCCTACTGAACTGGGCCACAGTGAGTCTCATCGAACTCCCGAATGATGAACAATGTACAAAGTACACCGGACAATGCCACGCACATCGAAGAACGAAGACCTCGAGCAGGTTCTGACGCGTATCTCAGGCGACGCCCACCGCATCCTGGAGGTCGATGCGTCGCGGAACGCAAGTCGATGACTGAACTCCTCCGGCCGGTCGTCGAGGCGCATGCTGAACAGCTCGCGAAGGAGCCAGAGATCGCGGCGATGTTGGAGCAGGCACGCAAATACGAGGCTCGGAAGAAGGGCGTGGAGCTTCTGCCCAAGAAGAACAAAGCAAAACCGAGTGCCGGCTCCGACCACGGTTAGCTCGGTGCAGCACGTCGCGCGGGGTGGCGTGGCCACCAGAGCGGCTGGGCATACAACGAGCGGCGCAGGCCGGCGGGTGAAAACGACCGGGCGGGCGTACGCGTCCTCAAGCCGGGGGCGGGCTAGCAATCCTCCAGCCCGCAGCATACGAATCAACGAGATGAGGAGTCACAGCTCGGACATGACCGTGTGTTCGCCCGCCCAACTGGCACCTGGCCGGAGCGGGCGGCTTAGGTGGTACGTGGGGGCGGAGCGCAACAAGTGGGCAGACTAGTCCGGCTAAATCTGCGGGCTCGCGACCAACGCGGCATCATCCCAGCCACGACTGCAGTACGGGCAGCCCTCCGCAGGCGGGTCAACGCAGACTCGCATCGAGCCCTGATCGCCGCGGTACGTAAGGAGGGGTTTGGGCGCTCGCAGCCCAGTCACCCACACCATGAATTCTGTCACCGCCGCGCTAGCTACCACTCCATTAATCGACACGACGCTCGGCCCGGTCCCGCCAAGCTCAGTCTTTGGGACGCCGTAGACCTTGTCGTAGTCGGCGCGCTGGTCAGGCGTCAGATTGTCGCGGCGCATTGCCTCCTGGTCGAGTAGGTCCATGCAATACGGACACCGGTCGCCGTGGCCGCTCCAGAGCACGCGTCCGCCGTAGACGAGCTTGTTGTCGTGGTTGATCACGTCTGTGGCGAGGTCGAAGAACGGCACGCCGGCCTGCCTGCAGAGCTTGATCAGCTCGATGCGATGGATGTCCTTGTCCAAACAGCCGAACACGACATCTCCCTGGACGATCTCCTCCGGCGGCGCCTCCGCGAGCCACCCGTCGATGTCCTTCACGTCCGCCGCGGGCTGGATTGTCTCGATCATGGTCTTCGCGACGACCACCTTCTTCTTGCCGACATCGGTGGTCGTCGCGCCCTTCAATCTGTTCAGACTTGACGCGGTGACGATGTCGCCATCGATGAGTCGGTAGTCCAGAACCCCCAGGTACGCGAGATCCTCGGCCACCGGCGCGCCAAGCCCGCCGAGCCCGACGATCGTTACCTTCGTTCCGGTGATCCGCTCTTGGCCCTCCTCGCCAAAGAGCGCGACGTTGCGGCTGTTGCGGCTCTCAGTCATCCCGGCCACCGCTTGCGGCGAGCTTCGCCGCGGTTAGGTTCGTCGGCACGACGGTCTCGATCGTGCTGCCATCTTTGGTGATCTCGATCGCATCGATCGTTCTAGGCTGGTCGCCATAGATCCACGCGAGTGCATCCCACGCCTTGCCTGCCTTGACGAGGGCGACATAAGGGCGGCCTCGTAAGCGCCAGCGCACGTGCTTCACCCAGTCCTCGAAGCCGTGGAGATCGCTTGGCGAGAATTCGGCGCGACCCCGGTCGCCGTGGGAGTGGGCCTCCATCAGAGAGCGTCCGGTGTCCCAGGCGGTCTTGATCACCCGCGGTCGGACGGCATCGTCCAATTCGACATGGAGCTTGCTCTGGCTGGCAATGTCGGCCCCTACCATGACCTCAATGCCGTCAACCTCGAACACGCTACGCGTGTACGTGGCATAGAGGAAGACGACCTCCTCGGGCCTTGACAAAACCTTGCCGAGCCTCGAGAAGTCGTCCTTCGAGACTCGAACGCGTATACCGCTCATGAGCGCTGCTCCAAGCGATCGCGGAACGACCTGACGAAGTGGACCATGTTGTCCCCGCGCTCGATTTGCTCGTGGGAGCGCCAGCCGTTCAGCGGCGACCAGGAGAACATCGCCCAGCCGTCTCCAAGCTCAGCGGGCACTCCCTGCGCGGGGTTCGTGTAATGCAGCGGCTGCGTCTCGGTCTCACCGCTCTTCAGCATCAGTGCCGGCCGAACGTAGAACCCGTACGGTGCCGTGGCCGCCTCGTTCGGGATCCAGCAGGCGATCTCGACCATGGCCTTGTTCCAGCCAGGGGGCACCGGGTACGACCGCAGCCGCACCCAGCAGCGCCCGTCTGCGGCCTGGACGTGCTCCAGGTCGGGCCAGTGGCGCTCGAGCAGCGCCAGCTCCTGCTCCGGGCGGGTAGTCATCCGCGCTGGAACTTGACCTTCTTCGAGAAACCGTGCCCTGGCTCGAGTGTGACGATCTCGTCCTCGCCCAGGGTGCGTTCCTCCTGCGTCTTCAGGTTGATTTCCTGAATCGCCTGGTCGGGCGGGATGCCGCCCAGCTCGCGGATCTGCGGGACGGTGATCACGTCGTGATCCCACGGGTAGTCGGTCCCCTCGATGTTGATGAGGTACTTCGGACCATGCGCTTCTTCGGGGTTGGTGTTCATGATGAGGTATCCTCACAATCGTCGAACATCGTTTGACCGTTAAGGGTACCCACTTGGGCACGAATGTCAAACAGAAGTGCGATTGTCGAACAGTGGAGCGGAAGAATACGCCCGCTGCGGCCATTGATGGGACCCCCGCGTGAGGGCAGGTTCCAACACCCGCTGCCTTGCTGCAGCGGCACGAAATGCACGCGCTGCTGTTTAGACGCCGACCGCGATTACGCGTGTGGCAGCGGTGCTCGACAGCACGATCCCGAGCTTGACCTCGCTGACGAAGCCCTGCTGGCATGCAACCGCACCGAGCTATCCACACGGGGGACCCCGGCAATTCCCAGCGGCCTGATGACAGATCGGGGTGGCCCGAACATGATCCATGCGGACCGCGTCGGTAGCAGCTCCTCAGTTTGAACTTCGGACAGCACACATGACCTCGAACACAACCCTCCCGAAGGAGAGCAAATGCCGAAGACCGTCGTGGATGTCGACGCGCTGTACAGCGCCCTTGACGAGAAGCGCAAGAAGCACGAGGTCAGCTGGCGTGACCTAGCTAAGGACCTAGATCTGAGCCCATCGACATTCACCCGGCTTGCCCAAGGACAGCGACCGGACATCGACACCTTTGCGACGCTGCTGCACTGGCTGGACATGCCAGCCGACAAGTACACGCAGCTAAAAGGGGAGTCGTCCCACGTTTCCTCAAAGAAGGACAAGCCCCTTGTCGAGATAACCACCTTGTTGCGGTCCTCAAAATCGCTCAACCCAGGCGAGGTCGACGCGCTCAACAACATCATCACCGCCGCGTTCAAATCGATCGTCAAAGACTGAACGTCACCCCAGCACCGGTGCAGCCTTCCGCTTCTGACAGTCAGAACGACGGGCCCTCCCGCGCTGTCCTTGGGGCATGGGTTGCCGCGCTGCGGAGATCATTACCTCGAGCCCGAGTTCACACTTCGTAGGTACGCGCTCGGACTGCCGCTTCAAGCGCGAAGCGGAAGCGACCGTTCCAACGGCTCAAGGATTTGGACGGCCCTAGCTTCGTCTGGAAGCGGACCCCCGGCGGGAACAGCGCGCTAGGCCCTCTGAGTCCCGCGTCTCGATCCACTCGACAGCAAGTGGTTGATCAGGCGGCGCCTGAGGCGGGGGTCATAGAACCAGTCGCGTTCCAGTCCTGTTGGACCAAAGTGGACGCACGCTGCACAAGCTCGACACAGCCGTCCGTCAGTTCCCTAAACGACTTCCCGCCGTCGAGAAACAGCATGGTCGCGGCGACCGCATGGGCTGCTCGCGCCAAAGCTGGAAGCTGCTGAAGGATGGGAGCCTCAGGCGCGACCGTGGCCACGTGCTGCACCACGCTCTGGATTACCCGCTCCACTTCAGTCGCGAGATGTCGCCGCGTGTCGGCGCTGTAATCGTCCTCAAACGTGTCGACGATGCTCTGCCACTTGGCCACGTAACCTCGTAGCTCGCTTCGGATCGGGCTTAGCGCGCTCGCGGCGGCAGCACCCTCGGCCGCCGGCGCTCCACTCGTGTCGCCTGGCTCGTCGGATTGCCCTACAGGGGAGAGGTCGCCCTCTTCGACACGGCGGTGCACCAGCCTCGTGAGGTCCTGGCGCACCTTCTCGCGTAGCTCGTCGATCGAACTGTACGAGCTAAATAGGCCCTCTCTCTTGATGCGCTCCTTGTACGCCTTGAGGTCATCGAGTTTCGTGGTGTCGTTGTCAAGCGGCGCGACGGGCATATCACAGAAGTACAGGAGCACGTGCTTTTTTGCGTGGCGGGCTCGTTCGATCTCTTCCACGGTTCCGGACTCAGCTGAAGAAGTCGGCGACCCGACGGTGGTCCAGAACGTAGCGATGACGATGTCCACTCGGTCGACGACCTGTTGGTTGATGACTGGCTGCGCCGGTTCGCTCAGGTCTGGGTAGGCGTGCGTCTCCCACATCACCGGCAGAAGCACGACGCCGAGGTGACGCGACTCCGTCTCATTCCAGCGGATGACTGCGTCGTGGATGGCCCCGCGCTGCTGAGTCGTATCGCTCGGAGACGCGATGAATACTTCGAGGACCTTGGCGTCGTACATGGGCGAACGCTATCCGAAACCTAAAGCGCTAGAGCCAAGGCCTTCCACAATGGGCTAGACACAACAGTCGACCCGGAGACCTGCTCTTATCGAAGGCAGGCCTCTGCGTCGCAGCCGGTTTGATCGAGAAGCAGCAGCCGGCGAGCGGTCCGGCATCCAGCCGAAACCACGCACCCAGGGAAGGGCAACGAGCAGCTCGGTGAGCTTCGGACCAATCCTTCCGTCGCGCGCTGATTGGTTGCCTTGCCTCCAGCTCGGCCGATCCCCCCGCGCGCCTTCAGCCCACTCCCATTATCGGAACAACGGGAGGTCAGACGCGCGCGGACACGGTCGCGGCGATCTCGCATCCGTGCGAGATAACAGGTCCACGCGCACGGACACCGTTTGCATTGGCTGCAGCGGTCCCTCGGATGATCCACGGACTAGCCCTCGTGTGAGTCGTGAGCTGTCCGCCAACGCTAGGACATGTCCGGACATCTTGACGTAG